>NZ_QPHL01000001.1 GCF_003335675.1 Winogradskyella sp. KYW1333
GTTCACTTACTAAGGCTCCTGATGCATCTCTAACCACTGCTTGATAGCTCATCTTCTCAGGGACTTGGGCAGAGGTTGTTGCAGTGATTAATATTACTGCTAAAATGGTGTGTAGTTTTTTCATTTTTAAATGATTTTAAATATTAAAAAGCTCTAACAAAACGCACTGAAAAGCCGAATTGCTTGTTGATGAGGTAGTTGCTGTTTAGGTAAGGGTAAAAGTAGTTCAGGTTGCGGCTGCTTGCGCTATTTGTACTGAGCTCAGTGGAACTCCAAAAGAGAGCATCGTTACCCTCATAGTTGAACGAACCATAGAAGTAACGGGTACCCTCAGGGAAGGCATTAAAGCCACTACTGTTGTTTAGGCTTTGGTCGTTGCCTGGTGTTCCTAAATTTGCTGTACTAATCCAGGCTGTTGTTGATGCCATTGATTTAGCTATTTTGTTGCCTGAAGTTGTCTCATCATAGTTATAGCCATTTGCTATAAGGTGGTTTTCTAAGGTTGTCCACTCAGCATCACTTGGTACGTGCCAACCTTCTGGTGCGAATTCTTTTCTGAGTGATGCATCTGACAATGAAGCCGCATCGTGAATACCCATAACAGCATACCAATTATAGAGTCTTGGCTTTGTGGGGTCGTTGTCATAATAACACCAAGCACCTGTGGTGAGACTTTCCCATTCTGTGTCATCAGTGACTTCTGGTATTGCAGTGCCGTCTCTGTAGGTCACCATCTCGGCATTATCTACAGTCCATACTTGGTCGCCATAGGTGAGATAATTGTAAGTATTGCCATCCTGGTCCGTAATCGAGCCTGAACTATTGTCAGATTCCAAGTCATCTATCTGACTTTGTAGATTAGCTAAAAGTGCATCGACCTCTGCTTTGGAATACGTGTAATTTTTTGTCACCGCATCCTGAGCCTCTGTTGGGTCTTGTAAGTCTTTTATCTGTTGGTTGTTGGCTGAATTGTTTTCAGCCAGTACCGCTTCTAAATTAGGTGTTGTTGCACTATTTTTTGCA
>NZ_QPHL01000010.1 GCF_003335675.1 Winogradskyella sp. KYW1333
CAACACCAGATGCAACGCAAAAGGGGCGCAAATATAAACCCCTTCTACTATATAACAAGTACTTTGACAACCTTTTTTTTTAAAAAAACCAGCTCAAAACAAATACCTATTCGTCAAGGTGTTAGATAATTATTGCTCATATATAATTACAGAAAAAAGTCCCAAACCAATCCAAACCTTACAGTGAAATCTCTGTAAGGATGATTTGGAGCTGAGTAAAAATTATATCCAGTAAAGGCCGAATTAAAATGTTCAGCCATTAAGAATATACGCGTCTGTCTAACTTTTGCGTTAATAAAAAAATCTAAACGGGGAAATCCGCCATACTCAGAATCATTTTGAGTGTAAAACTCTGCGAGTAAAGGGTCGTATCCATTCATATTGTACTTAGTAAAGTAATTAAATGTAACCCCCGTTTGTAATGTCATTGCATTTTTAAAAATTTGATTAGAATAATAAAACGTATTTCTGGTTAATAATGCAGGTACGTTTAAAACGTTGTCATCACTAACAACATTCTGGTACATTACCGTATTGTCCAAAGCAAAATTTCCGAATTTAAGTTCTTTTTCCAATTTCAATCTCAGATACTGAAGTGATTTATCATACTGAGCTGGTCGTATAACTTTGATGCCATTAACTATACCATCCAAATTGAAATAGGTGTAATTATCAATATTCGTTATATCTAATTTAGCATTTAAGTACTTATCTGAGCTTAGATATACCGAAAGTTGTTGTGAATTAATATTGTTAAAAGAATCGAGATTATACCAATTATAATTGATGTAATCGGATTGATAAAGCAAATAATTATAATTTGGAAGTCTAGACGAAATATTTATTCCTCCACCGAAGCTTATATCTTCATTAATTTTTAGAGTTAGGTTAGCATCGATATAATTACCACTAAATTCGTCAGACAAATTCAAGCCAGCGGTACCTCGTAATTTTAGAGCGCCAATTTCTTTTGAATAACCAGCATCAACTCCAATAAAACTTGTCTTAATTCTATTAGGTATTAATTCATCTGAAATTAAAACAACACTGTTATATCCATAATTTAAATTGGTATAGTTTAAATTAAACGAAAAGTTTCCCAATAAATCGTTTTGATAAAGAAATCCAATTTTCGATTGAAAATTCTCTAATGTCACTTTATCCTTTATTTCATTAGTAAACGAATCACCAAAATAATCAGTTACAGATGAGTTTTGTGTGTAATCGTAATACTTATCTTCAAAGGAAATAGTATTGTTAATGTATAAGTTATTGCTATCTAATGAGTCGGTTTTCTTAATAATTTCATAAGAGTGATCTAAGAAAAATCGTTTACCAACAAGAATATTTTCAGCGTTCTCAAAATTAGGATCAAAGACAGACCTATCTAAAAACTCCTCATTACCGTTTTCAAAATTCTCAATATCCACATCTTGCAACCCACCATTCTCTTGATTGAGTAAATCTTGCATTACGATATGACCTCTGGCGTTATATCGATTATTTTTTGATTTATAATTAGTAGTAAATCTGAAATTACCAGAACTGGTTAAAGCATTCTGATAATTACCTAAGGATCTTAAGCCTTTATAAGCAATAGAAAAATTAAATTGCTTTGATAAATTCACAGAAAAAAAAGCATCTAACATTTGACCTTGCTGAAATGCCGTTTTATAGGTTAATCTTGTCCAAGGTGTTGGTACTTCATAATACTTTATATCATTTGAATGGTAATAATTAAAATGTCTAGCCCTAGCACCAAATAAGGGTATTAGATTTTTGCCCTTTGGATTATATGTTAATGTATTATAGGTCTGGCCAATATTTGCAAATGGCATTAAACCAAAATTGTCACTTTGCAAATAATTAAACTTGTATTGCTTATCGATTACCAAAGTTGTATCTACAATAGATGTATCAACTTCAGTATTAAATCGAAGATACATATCAATAGAAGCTACATTCTTGAATCCCTTTGCCCTTTTAACTGCTGATGTATCTTCTCCGAATGGATTATCCGGCCTATTAACATTCCCAGTACTCAATTTCGTTTGTGAACACATTGTATTAACCACAAACAAAACTAAAAAGATGGTAAAAATATTTTTGGCCAACATTAAATTAAACTAATTCTCTAAGGTTATTTATGTAGAGGTTGATGCAAATGTAATTAAATAATTAACCAACTTATGTGGAACAAATATTAAATAAATTCATAAAAAAAAGACCGTTATTTGGAATAACGGTCTTTTGAGTATAAAATTTGTATTCTAAATTTTAATCAATCGTAAATGTACCAGAGGCTAGAGATCCTCCAACAGCACCACTAGCTATAACTTGATTACATCCGTTTAATACTCTAATAGCACTACCACCATCTCCGTAAAGATCGCCTAACTGCCATGTATAAGTTCCTGACGCTAGAGTTCCTACCGGCACAACTATTGTTGTGAAATCATCTGCAGGATTGTTGTATGGTCCACCCGCAGCAACAACATTACCACCTGCATCAAGAATATTCCAAACAGTTTCATCTGGCCAATTATCCGTATCTATTTCTACTGTTAAGTTTGCAGCATCAGCTGGAGGACATACTAATGCAACACTTATTACAACTGAACTTGTTGATGGAACAGTGTCGATTTCAGTAGTTTCAGCAAATTCAACAACGATATCTGTAAATTCAAATGTTAAACCAGCCTCTAATGCAGAAACTGCTATCATTGCTGAATTCGAACCTGCTTCAATAACAACAGAGCTAGGTGCACTGAATGCATTAGCTGGAGCAGTTGAATTAACAGAAGTTAAATTAAAAGTTCTGTCTGATTCTGTCTTATTTCCAGTGTAAATTGCAACCTCGATTGTCTTACTTCCAGCTCCTACATCAACCGTCTCAGTTATTGCATCAGTACCAAAAGCAATGTAATTTGGAGTTAGTGTGTCTTTTTCCTCCTCACAACTGTAAGTCAGCACAAGACATCCAACTATTAATAATTTTAAAATTTTCTTCATTTTGAGATAAGTCTTTTAATTTAATTTAGTTTTGATCGTTGATAAACGGATTATCCTGAATCTCTCTTTGAGGAATCTCGAAAGTTAATCTGTTATCATTATGAGAAATCGATTCTCCAACAAATGACAAGTGGTTACTACCTCTTGTAATTGTCGCCTGATTTCTCTTCATAGCAAAATACGATTTACCTTCACCCCATAATTCCCATCTAGTCTGCATATAAATCTCGTCAATTAAAGCTTGACCACTTAATGCATCTATATACGAAGGATCATCAACTCTATTATCAACTAAAGAGTGTAAAACATTTCTTGCGGCTCCATCCTGACCAGATTTCGCTAAAGCTTCTGCTTCTAACAAAACCATCTCAGCATGACGCATGTATACATAATCAGCTTTTACTTGAGTAGAAGTACCAAATGGTACACGATCTGCATCATATTGCTTAAATAATGGTTGTAAGTAGTTTGCACCAGGAGTAGCAAAGAATTGATCTCTTCTGATATCATCTGCTCTCATACTGTTATATAAACCTTCGTCCATAACTTTAGTATCACCTACAGCTGCATAACTGTAAGAAAAGAAGTCTACCTGACCCCACCATGAAAGAAGACCGACACCAGAATTTTCATTGATATCAACTCCCCACATCCAAGATGGATTACCTACTTCATTAAAACCGCCTCTTATACCAAATGTATCAGCTGTATTTGGCATTAAAACTGAATTTGATTTGGCAAAATTTGCCGCAGCTGCAACTTCGTCCCAACGTGATCTCTGCGCCGCAATTGCATACGCTAGTATACCATGCGCAATGTACTTATCAATTTGAGCCTTAGAACCTTGAGTGTAATCTTCTAATAACACTATTGCTCTGTTCAAATCACTTTCTATCAACCCATATACTTCAGCCTGAGTGGACTTAGGTAAAGTCTCAGCTGTTAACCTATCATATAAAGGTATAATTGGTTGATCAGCTACATAATCATCAGCATACAATTGTGCTAACATAAAAAATGAATGCGCTCTTGAAGCTAATGCTTGACCTAATAATGCTCTAGCCTCAGGATTTGTTGGATCTGCATCCGCACCACCTAAGTTAGACATGGCTAAATTTGCATTAAGTATCTGTCCATAATAGTATGACCATGTCTGGAAGTTATCCGTATAAGTAAAATCTTGAGTAGCCTGCATCTCAGTTATTGACGCTCTATACCATCCATATACACTACCAGATAATGCCATATCACTACATAACATATCCGAGAATATATCATAAGCTTTTTGACCAAAATCATCATGACCACCTGTACCACCAGTACCACTAGTAAACATTGTAGTATAAATACCATCAACTGAACCTTGTACTAAGCCTGGGTTTAAGTTTACAACCTCACCCAATTCTGTCTCTGAAATAAATTGTGTAGGCTGCTGATCTAAGAAGTCCTCCTCACAACTATGAAGGCCTATCACTAAACAACCTAAACCAATTAATTTTAAAACACTTTTTTTCATATCGCTTTTTTTTAAGTTAAAATTTTATTCTTGCTCCAAGAGTAAAAGAAGATAAAGGTGCATACAAGTTTCTACTTGTATTACCAAATTCTCTAACTGTTGGGTTATATCCTTCTCTTGCAGTAGAAATAAATAAGTTATCGCCCGAGAAGAATATATTAACATTATCAATACCAGTTTTATCCAAAAACTTACTTGGTAAATTATAACCAATATTAATACTGTTTAATGAGATGTAATCAGAACTAATGATAAATCTATCACTCTGTCCAACATCATTCGGAACAGATCCATTACCTAATAAAGGCACATTAGTTATGTCACCTGGCTGTTGCCATCTATCTCTAATATCAGCATGCAATGTACCACTTGCCGTTGCAAAACCACGCTCAAAAAATTCTCTGTAGTTGTTGTCATAAGCATAGCCACCAAACTGGTATGTAAACTGTATACCGTAAGTAAAGTTATGAATATTACCTTGTAATCTGAATGCACCCTGAAGGTCAGGAATCGCAGACTTATCGGCCCATTTTTCGGTTGCAACAGCATAATCTTTAGTCACCCTTTTCTTGAAATTATTAGAATCAGGGTTTCTGAATTTATGAACTTCTAAAGATCCAGTTTCAATTTCTTCACCGGCGTCAAAAATATCGTTGTTGTTTAAATCGTCGTAATACTCATACCACATTGGGAAACCATCAGCAGGATCAACACCTGCATATTCTCTCATGTAAAAATCAAATATTGAACGACCAACTTGAAGGGCAGTATTCCCTCTATTAATAAACTCATCAGCTGTTTGAGCTGGTAAAGCCAATAATTCGTTGTCAAATGCCGCGCCATTAACAGCAACATCTAAAGTAACGTTGTCCTTATTTATTACGTGGAAATTTAAATCGAATTCAATACCTGTGTTTCTTAACTCACCGTCATTTACAAGTAAACCACTAGAACCAGACGATGGATTTACAGGTTTGTTAAAGAATAAATTCTCTGTATCATTTCTATACCAGTCGATACTACCATCTACGATATCTCCTAGCGTAAATTCAGCACCTGCTTGCAATTGTCTCTTTCTTTCCCAAGTAATATCAGGATTTGCAATATTACCTACTAAAGATACAGCGAAACCACCATCTAAGTTTGTAACATCAAATAAATTAACCCCGTTATAGTACTGACCAGTAGCAGCAACTACACCTTGCTCATCACCTGCTAAACCGAAAGAACCCTTAACTTTTAAGTACCTTAAAAAATCACTATCCTCTAACCATGACTCATTTGTCATAATCCAGGCACCACCAACAGACCAAAATGTATCCCATTTATTCTCTGCGAAAACTGAAGAACCATCACGACGGATAGATCCTGTTAAGTAGTATTTATCGTCGAAATCATAATTAACTTGACCGAAGTAAGACTCTAAAGTCCTTCCTTCCTGGAAACCTTCTGCTGGATCTTGATTAACAATATACTGTGTTAACTCAAGTGCAAAAGGAACCTCCGCTCCAGACTTCGAACCTGTTTGAACCTTAAAACTTAGTTCATTACTCTCGTGCGCAGCAAGTGCCTCTATAGAATGCTTTCCAAAATCTTTTCTGTAACGGAATAATTGTAAGAAGTTACTTGTTTCGTTTGTTTGGTTACTTTGGAATAACTCACCACCAGCTGAAGAACCAAATCCATAGAACTGGTTAGACATTTGCTTAAAAATGTTACCTCTATACTGATAACTGTAAGACGTTTCGAAGGTTAAATCTTTAGTAATATTAACATCAAGATTTACACTACCAACAAGCTCGTTTCTGTCATAACCATTAAAGTCAAAAAGCATATTACCATATGGACTTACACCATCAGATGAAGGTCTTCCCGGAACTGCTCCACCGAATGAAATTGCACCATAATCTGGAATAAATCCTCCTAACACAGGGTCTGGTATTTTATTACCGTTGTTATCTCTAGCAAAAACACCAAATATTCTCGGAACTTTATCAATAAATTCAAAAATTGCAGAAGACCCACCTAAGTTGGCGCTATTTCTTTGTTCTGCATATAAGTATGATATGTTTGTACCTACTTTTAACCAATCTTTAATCTGAGACGACACATTAACACGCGCTGAATATCTCTTGTAAGAAGAATTCCGTGCTATACCGTTATCATCTAAAAAACCACCAGATATAAAGTATCTAGACTTTTCGTCACCTCCACCGAATCTTACATTTGCCTCGTAACGCATTCCGTCACGAATAATTAAATCTTCAAAATTTTCAGGTGTAAATTTTCTTGAAACCCCTGTAAACTTTCCAGTATTTGGATCGATTAGTTGGTTACCAGGCGCATTCCACATATTATAACGTAAAGGAAGAACACCAGTAATACCAGTATCACCAATTAAGTTTTCAGTTGCCCATGCATTTGCAGTGGCAAGATCCTCACCAAAATTGATTCTGCGACCATTTCTAAGACCTTCCCAGATTAACTCAAGATTTTCTTCTTGATTAGTTATTGTATTATAACGTGGGATTATCTGAGAGTTAACACCGGACTTAACGTCTACTTCGATATAACTTTCAGCAGAAGAACCACTCTTCGTAGTAATTAATACTACACCATTAGATCCTCTCGAACCGTAAATAGCGGTTGCCGTCGCATCTTTTAATATTACCGTACTTTTAATATCAGTAGGATTAATAGCATTTAATGTTTCTGTTGCGGTAATAGGAATACCGTCTACTACATAAAGTGGAGAACGGTTACCACTAATAGAACCGAAACCACGAATACGTACAGTAGAAACAGTACCTGGCTGACCAGTTGTATTAATTACCTGTACACCTGATGCCTCACCAGCTAAGGATTGTGTTACGTTAGCGAAGTTTTTATTCTCGATATTTTCGGAATCAACCTGTGTAACTGTACCTGCAAAGGCTTTTTTTGTTGTAGTACCATAACCTACGACTACAACTTCTTCTAACGCATTCTCAGTTAGAGCTACGTCATATACGTTACTTGCACCCACTGTAACTTCAGTAGCATCCATAGCAACATAAGAGATGACTAATACATCTCCTGATTGAGCTTGAATAGCATATTTGCCATCAAAATCTGTTTGAGTACCTCTCGCCGTACCCTTTACAACTACTGTAGCACCAGGAAGGGGTAAACCATCCGAAGCTGTAGTAACTGTACCTGTGACAGTTTTCTCTTGTGCAAAAGAAAATTGCATCACGAACGCCATAAATAGCGTTAATAACCATGTTAACTTTAATTTCATAAAACAATTATTTGAGTTAGTCTAATTGCAAACATCTTAATTTAATATTAAATAAACAAGTGTTTTTGTCAAAAAAATGTTAACTCAATTAAGAATCTTTTAATCTTATATTTTAAAAGTTTCAGCGCGTTTTTCACGAATAAACTCAACAATTAGATACACAAACTGTAAAAGGGTTGCGTTAAAATTTTAATTTTGTTCAAACTTTAACATTTTGCCTTTAAAAATTCAATATTCAAATTATGGCTTAGAATGTGGTACAGATGAAGCCGGTAGAGGTTGTTTGGCAGGTCCCGTAACTGCAGCTGCTGTTATCCTTCCTTTATCATTTAACAACTCCTCATTAAATGACTCTAAACAGATTTCAGAAAAAAATAGAAATCAATTAAAATCTATTATTGAATCTGAAGCTTCTCACTTCTCTATTGAACACATCTATGAAACTGAAATTGATGAAATTAATATCCTCAATGCCTCAATTAAGGCTATGCACCAATCAATTTCAAATCTAAATATTGAGCCTAATTACATAATAGTAGACGGCAATAGGTTTAAACCTTATAAAAGTATACCCTACAAAACCATAATTAAAGGCGATAGTAAATATTTAAGTATAGCGGCCGCATCTATTCTTGCCAAAACTTACAGGGATTTGTACATGAAACAAATACACGAAGAATTTCCCATGTATAATTGGAAAAAAAACAAAGGATACCCAACCAAGGAGCATAGAGAAGCTATTAAAAAATACGGCCCTACAAAATACCATCGAAAATCATTCAGATTATTACCAGAACAATATCAATTGGATTTATAACTTATTATATTTGATATTAATTTAATCCTACAGTATAAATGAAATATTATTGTTATTATGTTTTGGTTTGCATTCTTCTAGTGTCTTGCCAAAAAGATTATGATAAAAACCTAAAACCATTTCATTTTATCCCAGAAACTTCAGATCTTATTATTAAGGTTAATGCTTTAAATGACTTTAGTATTAGTTTGGAGTCTAACCCAATTCTTTATTCCTTATATAATGAGGACATAAAAAATATAGAATCCTTAATAAGTAAATTTAATTTTACATCTCCTATATACATAGCTTTTAAAGAAAAATCAATTAACAAGACGGAATTCCTAATCCTTTCTAAAGGTGAAATTGATTTATTTGCGTCTGATAGTTTATCAAGTAATCTTCGGGAAGGAATCAAAAACTCCGAAGTAACTAAAATAATTATTGATTCAACGGACTTTTATTATAACCATATTAACGGAGTGTTTATTGGATCGAATAATGCAGATTATGGCTCTAGATTAAACACAAAAGATATATCATCGGAATTTTATGATTTAATTGAAACAATAGATAATTCTGCACTGGCATCTGTGATTTTTAAAAGTGATAATATTAAATACTCAGATTTGTTGTTCTCAGAATTTTTGAATGATGAGTATGCCATTATTGATATCAATCAAAATTCTGGTAACATATCCTTTAATGGTATCGTAACAAATACTGATACTTTAAACGATATACTTTCTAAAATTAAGTATACTTTACCACAAAAAATAAATACATCACTAATAGCTCCCAGCGACACAAAAGAATTAAAGAGCCTTTTATTTGATGATTACTCAAAACTTAGAAAAAACTTTAAGGATACAACCATTGTAGGTACTGATAATTTAAAGTCTTTTTTAACTTACAGTGGTGAAATCGCCCTTATTGACAATGCTTTAATTCTACATTCATTGGATACAGATTTATTAATAGAGTCAATTGATGATAAAAGCTTTAAAGAATCATTTAGAGAAATAGATATCTATAGTTTTGGTAAACCAGACTTTTTTAAATATCAGTTTCAGCCTGTTATTACATTTGACAAGTCATCTTATTTCTTTACAAAAGATGATTTTGTAATATTTTCTAGCAAAGTTGAATATTTAAAAAAAATAATAACTGATTATTTAAGCAATAAAACACTCGCGAATTCTGAAGCTTTTCAATACATACAAGAAAACTTAAGTGACGAATCTTCCATTTTTATTTATAAAAACTCTGAGAATTTATCTGATATTTTTAATTCAAATTTAGCTGGATATGATGCCAATGCGGTACAATATATCTATGAAGACGATTATGCCCATATAAATGGAATTATTGAAAAATTCAAGAAGAAAAGAAGTGCTAAAACCATTGCAGAAAATTTTAATACTAGCATTGAGGATGATATTATTCTAGGTCCTCAGGTTGTAACTAACCATCTAAATAGAACCAAGGATATTGTAATACAAGATACAAAGAACAACCTTTATCTTATATCAAGTGCTGGAAACATATTATGGAAGAAAAAATTACAAGACAAAATTTTAGGTGAAATTGAGCAAATAGATATTTATAAAAATGGACGTCTTCAGCTTGCTTTTGCAACTTCAAAAAGAGTGTATGTTATAGATAGAAATGGTAAGGATGTTGGACCCTTCCCGTTAAAGTTTAATGACCCCATTACAAAACCATTATCTGTATTTGATTACGACAAGAAAAAAGATTACAGGTTATTAGTCGCCCAAGACAAAAATCTGTTAATGTATAATACTAGAGCTAAGATTGTAAATGGTTTTAAATACAAAAGCAATAGTGGTACAATAATCACTCAACCAAAACACTTTAGAATTGGTAATAAGGACTTCATTGTTTTTGGTGCAGGTGAAAGACTTAAAATACTCAATAGAAGAGGTTCTGATCGTGTTATAGTGAATGACAAAATTAGATTTTCAAAAAATCAGATTTATTTGCATCAAAATAAGTTCACAACAACTAACACATTAGGCCAGTTAATACAAGTCAACGCAAAAGGTGAAAAATCAACTAAACAAATAAATCTATCCAAAAACCATGTAATTGATGCTACGAGCAAAACGCTGGTTAATTTAGATGAAAACAAATTACAAATTAGAGCTAATACCGTAGATTTAGATTTTGGCGATTATACCAATCCACAAATATTCTATCTTAACAATAAAATTTATGTAACTACCACAGATTTACAAACCAAAAAAATCTATTTATTTGATAGCCAAGGAAAACCTATTCCAAATTTTCCTATATATGGAACTTCAGAAGCAATTTTAACCAATTTAGATAGCGATAGAAATTTAGAATTAGTTACTTTAAGCGACAGCAAAACAATACTAACTTATAAACTTTATTGATCCCTACTAGCTACCTTTATTTTTAAAACTAAAAGGTAATTACTAATTTTATAATATAAATGTCCACACAGTTCTTATCAAAGAATAATCATTAATAAGAGCCTGAGTTTCATTTAAATATAGAGGTAACCAAATCTAAAGTCCTCGAGTCCGAAAACGCCAAATTTATTTTGGCGTTTTCACTTTTATGTTCTACACCTTTTGTAGTATTGCACCTCAAATTAATAATGTAAACATCTCTAATGATAAAAAGACAAAAAGCTTCCTTAAAAGCCTGTGTTATCCATAAGGTTGGTAATAAATTCAATGACACAAGAAACGCGTTTTCTGATCAGTGCGTAGACTTTGATGAAGAAACATATGAACTAATGTTACCTTACCTATTAAAATCCTTTGTTAGTACCTCTGAAAGTTTCAGGTTTCATCACCATAGTGATGTTGATTTAAATGAAATCAACACCTATTCAAACCAAATTTTCAATGGCGAAACTGAATTTGTTGAAGTATCGAAACACATCATATCTCATCTCTATGAACAAAGTAATTCTGCACAAATTAAAACTGGTGACGTACTAGTATGTCATTTTGAAAACATCCAATACGAAGATTATTTAACTGATGCCGTCGGTATATTCAAAGTTGAAAATAAAGTTCCTTTTTTTCAGACCTATTTAGAATCTGGCAATTATGATATCCTAGTTCAAAACGGAATCCAATCAAAAAAAATTGATAAAGGTTCTTTAATATTGAATACCTCTGATATGGAAGGTAAAATTGTTTTAAGTGTTGACAACAATACTTACGATACTCAATACTGGATTAAAAGCTTTTTAAATATTAAATACCCTGATGATAGTAACCAGCACACCAAGAATTGTATTGAAATGTGTAGAGAATTTTCAAAGGAGGTTATTCAACCAAATTTTGGTGGACAAGAGAAAAGTAACTTTTTGGCCAAAACCTTTGAATTCTTTAAAGAAAATGAAATTGTAAATATTGAAACATTTAAGGAAGAGGTGTTTGATGAAGAAAATCAAATACAGCTATTTGAAGATTACAAAAAAACCTATGAGGCCGATAATAAGGTGTTGATAAGAAACCGATTTGATGTTTCAGAACGGGTACTAAAAAAACAAAAACAAAAGATTAAGACCGAAATTAAATTAGACACCAATATTCAAATAAAACTAGATGTTGATGCACCTGATGCCTCTGCTGAATATTTAGAGAGAGGCTATGATGCGGAGAAAAAAATGCACTTTTATAAAGTGTTTTTTAATGATGAAGCTTAATTAACTAAACAATACACCAAATTCTATCTTAAATTTCTCTTAAGACTACCAAATATCAATTTATATATTTCATTTGAATTGTATATTGGAGATAAATAGGTTGGTAAGACAAATTTGTCCCTCAATGTTACTTATTCTAAAATTAGATTATTAACTATTAAATCAATAATTATGAGCTTAATATCTGATAATATAATACTTGGACCAAATGGTAGAGATTTTGGAACCGATGCTGTAGAAAAAAAGATTTAGATTGCATATAAAATAGAATTCTTGGTTTAGATGGAATTAAATCCGTAAAGGTTAACATGGATATATTCCCTAAAAAGTTACAGTATATGTTTCTAAACTTATCAGTGTAGAAGAACTAAAGAAAACAGCTAAAACCACAGGTTTTCATGCAGTTCCAACTAAAGCTTTTGAAGTATAGCTTCAAGATTTTATAGACATTCAATAGTGTAGCAAATTAATTTTTACATACACTAAATGAAATTTGCTTCGAAGAGGTTACCAAAATGTTTCAAAATCTTTGCCTTTACCTCTTCTTCATCAACATATTTTAACTTTAATTCATTATTTAAAGAAGTAACAGCTTTACCTCTTATACCGCATGGAATTATATTATCAAAATAACCCAAATCCGCATTTACATTAAGAGCAAAACCATGCATAGTTACCCATCGGCTAGCTCTAACTCCCATAGCACAAATTTTACGCGCAAATGGTGTTCCAACATCCAACCAAACACCTGTTTCACCAGGACTTCGTTCCGTCGTTATACCGTATTCTGCCAACGTAAGAATTATAATCTCTTCTAAAAGCCTAAGGTATTTATGAATATCTGTAAAGAAATTATCTAAGTCTAAAATCGGATATCCAACGATTTGACCAGGGCCATGATATGTTATATCGCCACCTCTATTAATCTTATAAAAGGTCGCACCTTTTTCTGTTAATTGAGGTTCAGACAAGAGTAAATTAGACAAATCGCCACTCTTACCCAAGGTATAAACATGAGGATGCTCAACAAAGAGAAAATGATTGTCGGTTGCGAATCCAGCATCTTCTCTTCTATTCTTTATTTTGGTATCTAAAATTGCCTTAAAAAGAGTTTCTTGATAATCCCAAGTATCCTTAAAATCTTTTAAACCTAAATCCTCTAGTTTTATATCCTTATTCATTATCAAATAACAAAAAAAATCACGTCTTAAAATGAATTTAAGAGTGCAAAGATAAGCAATTATCTATCGGGATTATTTAAAATAACTAAGGCCGCAATAACACCTGGAACCCAACCGCAAAACCATAATAAAAATACTATAAATATTGATCCACATCCTTTATCAAAAACTGCTAAAGGTGGACAAATAATGGAAAGTAAAACACGCCAAATACTCATATTCTCGTTTGATGAATTGATGATTAAAACTTCAAAACAAAAGTTAAAAATTGTCTCATTGAGTTTGCCGATCTAACATCTAACATTTTAAAAAGCAATATGAAAAAAACATTTTTAATTTGGTAAACTCAATAGGACAAACCAACTAAATATTGTTTTTTCTATACAGATTTTTATTAATCTGTATCCATATGACGCAAAGTGTTATAAGTTGTTACACTTTGGATATTTATCTATTTCAAACTATCCTATTTTTATGTAGTTTCACTTTATGCGCTATTTGTTCTTATTATTCTTTTTTTGTTTAGTTCTATTAAATTTATGTTGTTTTCAATCTTCTAATAATCTGGATAAAACGCAGCACTAAATAACAACAATAGCTCTAAATAAATAATGATAATTGTCACTACAAACCTTTACAAAATTGATATTTCAAGTATTTTTAAAACTTTTATTATTTCACGGAATGCAATTTATTCTAAAAGATTTCATACTACTTTTGAAATAGTTTAATTTTGCGCTTTTAAAAATTAACAGAATGCAACTTTCAGAACAAGAATTAGTAAGACGAGAAAAGTTAAGCAAACTTAGGGCTTTAGGTGTAAATCCATACCCAGCCGACCTATTTCCAGTAAACCACACTTCTAAACAGATTAAATCTAATTATGAAGAAGGTAGAAAAGTTATTGTTGCTGGTAGATTGATGTCTCGCAGAATTCAAGGTAAAGCATCATTCGCTGAATTGCAGGACAGTGAAGGTCGTATTCAAGTATATTTTAATAGAGACGAAATTTGTCCTGGTGAAGACAAGACACAATATAACGATGTATATAAAAAGCTTTTAGATATTGGTGATTTCATTGGTATAGAAGGTGAATTATTTACAACACAAGTAGGCGAAAAAACGGTTATGGTTAAAGAATTCAGTCTTTTGAGTAAAGCCTTAAAACCATTGCCGTTACCAAAACAAGACTCAGAGGGAAATACCTATGATGAGTTTAATGATCCTGAGTTGCGTTATCGTCAGCGCTATGCAGATTTAGCCGTTAATCCTCATGTTAAAGAAGTATTTGTAAAACGCACCAAGCTTTTCAATGCTATGCGTAACTTCTTTAATGATGCAGGTTATTTTGAAGTTGAAACTCCAATATTACAGCCAATTCCTGGTGGTGCAGCGGCACGTCCATTTATAACTCATCATAACTCATTAGATATTCCTTTATACATGAGAATTGCTAATGAATTGTACTTAAAACGACTTATTGTTGGCGGATTTGAAGGCGTTTATGAGTTTTCTAAAAACTTTAGAAATGAGGGTATGGATAGAACCCATAATCCTGAGTTCACAGCAATGGAAATTTATGTGGCTTACAAAGATTATAATTGGATGATGGACTTCTGCGAAAAACTGTTAGAATATTGTGCAATTGCTGTTAACGGTACTACAGACGCAACGTTTGGAGAACATCAAATTAGTTTTAAAGCACCTTACAAAAGAATTACAATGCGTGATTCTATCCTAGAGTTTACAGGTTTTGATATTTACGGAAAGTCCGAAGACGAAATCAGAGAGGCTGCAAAATTTATGGCTGTTGAAGTAGATGATACCATGGGTAAAGGAAAACTAATAGATGAAATATTCGGAGAGAAATGTGAAGGCAATTATATTCAACCAACCTTCATTACTGATTATCCGAAAGAAATGAGTCCATTATGCAAGGAGCATAGAGAAAACCCAGAGTTGACCGAACGATTTGAACTTATGGTTTGTGGTAAAGAAATAGCAAATGCATATTCGGAGTTAAATGATCCTATTGATCAAAGAGAAAGATTTGAGCATCAATTAAAGCTCGCTCAAAAAGGTGATGATGAAGCCACTGAATTTATAGAT
This sequence comes from Winogradskyella sp. KYW1333, assembly GCF_003335675.1. GTDB lineage: Bacteria > Bacteroidota > Bacteroidia > Flavobacteriales > Flavobacteriaceae > Winogradskyella. The sequence goes on from NZ_QPHL01000010.1 coordinate 15,607, forward strand.
TATGATTTTTTAAGAGCCCTAGAATATGGTATGCCACCAACATCAGGAATGGGTATTGGCATGGATAGACTAGTAATGTTCTTAACTAATAATCAAAGTATTCAAGAAGTATTGTTTTTCCCTCAAATGAAACCTGAAAAGAAAAAGGTGGAATTAAGCGATAATGAAAAAATAATATTTGATATCCTAAAGTCTGAAAAACGAATGACTTTAACCGAATTAAAATCACAATCTGGATTGAGCAATAAAGGTTGGGACAAAGGAATAAAAGGTCTAAGTAAATTAGGCTTAACCAAAGTTGAAAAGACAGAAGAAGGGTTATTTGTAGAAATAGTCTAATTTCTAACATTTTCAAACACATTTAATAAGGAACTATATAATTATGGTTCCTTTTTTGATACGATTAGATTCCCATTCAACCAAATAAACTTGCTTTTTTATTCATTTTTGTTAAATTCGCTCTGCTATTAACCTTCATCAGGCCCAAAAATGAAGCAACTTACGTCCCTCCTATTAGTTTTAATTTTCGTCTTTTCTTGCGTAAGTGATGATGGTATGACTATAGTTGAAACACCTGCTGTAGTTGCGGAATTTAAGACAAATCTTTCTGAATTAAATCTTTATTCAGGTGACATTAGTGATCTCATCATTTCGCCTAAGGCATTCGAATATGAAATAGGTACACCTCTTTTTTCAGATTATGCTCACAAAGAACGATTAATTGCATTACCTGATAATACATCGTTACAGTACAATGGTGACGGACTTCCAATATTTCCAGATAACACGGTCATAGCAAAAACTTTTTATTACAATTTAGATGAACGTGATTTATCAATGGGGAGACAAATCATAGAAACAAGAGTGCTCATAAAATCCAATGGAATCTGGGAATATGGAGATTATAAGTGGAATGCAGATCAGACTGAAGCTGTATTAGATCCTAGCGGAAGTATATTACCAATTACATGGATTGATATTGAAGGTAACGAAAGATCTACCCAATATGAAATTCCATCAAATCAGGATTGTTTTTCCTGTCATAGCAGTTATGACGATACAACGCCAATAGGACCTAAACTGAGATCTTTGAATTTTGACAGAAATGGTGTTAATCAGCTACAGAATTTAATAAATACAGGCCAACTTACAGGAATAACAGAAGTAAGTTCAATTGACAGTGTACCAAATTGGCAAGACTTGTCCTATTCAATGGAAGAAAGATCTAGAGCTTACTTTGAAGTAAATTGTGCACACTGTCATATTCCTGGTGGGTTTTGTGATGATCAATCCACCTTAAATTTAGACTTCTCAACACCGTTTAGCGAAACAAATATTGTGGAAAGAAAACAAAGTATATCATTTAGAATTTCTGAAAACAATCCAGGTTTCAGCATGCCATTTATTGGGACAACTTTATTGCATGAAGAAGGTATTTCATTAATCCAAGAATTTTTAGACAGCCTTTAGTTGGCGTTAAATAAATACTAAAGTCAGGTTTTTAACACAGACATTGCTCTTGTAATCCGTATTTTCAGACGAATTTTTAAAAAACCGACTAACGTGAAGCAAATAAACATTAAGCTACTATTTGTAGTACTAGCTTTTATGGCTTTTTCGTGTAAAACAGCAGAAAAAGCAAGTAAATCGAAAACTCCAGATGCCACAGCTACAGCAAAACCTCCAGGAAAAAAACCTGGTAAAAACGATCCAAAACCTTATAACAAAGTAATTACTAAAGACGCTAAAAGTGATGAAGGGTTATTTACCGTTCATACTGTGGATGACAAGTATTATTACGAAATACCAGACACTCTATTTAATAGAGAAATGCTTATGGTTACACGTATAGCAAAGACTGCTAGTGGTATTGGTTTCGGTGGTGGAAAACAAAATACTCAGGTATTGCGTTGGCAAAGAAATGGTAAAAAGGTAGTGTTAAGAGTGGTTTCTCATCAGGTGGTTGCCGCAGATTCGTTACCAGTTCATGAAGCAGTGGTAAACTCAAATTTTGAGCCTGTTTTAGCTACATTTCCAATTCAGGCTTATAGCAAAGATTCTACAAGTACAGTAATCGATGTAACACCTTTATTTAGCAAAGATGTTAAAGCATTGGGTTATCCTCAGTCAAGAAGACAACAATACAGAATCACAAGATTAGAGTCTGATAAATCTTTTATTGAATCTGTTAAAAGTTATCCTTTGAACATTGAAGCAAGACATGTAAAGACATATGCCGCAGGTCGTCCGCCTTCAAATTCTAGTACAGGAAGTATCTCATTAGAATTAAATAACTCTATGATCTTACTTCCAAAAGAACCTATGAAGCGTCGCATGTTCGATCAGCGCGTTGGATGGTTCGCGAGAGGACAAGTAGATTATGGTTTAGATGCTCAAGAAAGTAAAACCATAAGCTATTTAGATCGTTGGAGATTAGAAGTTAAAGATGAAGATGTAGAGAAGTTTAAACGTGGTGAATTGGTTGAACCAAAAAAACCAATTATCTATTACATTGATAGAGCAACACCGGAGCAATGGCGCAAATACATTAAGCAAGGAATTGAAGACTGGCAAGTTGCTTTCGAAGCTGCAGGATTTAAGAATGCAATTATAGCTATGGATCCTCCAACGCCAGAAGAAGACCCAGAGTGGTCTCCAGAAGATGTTAGATATTCTGTAGTAAGATATTTGGCATCGCCAATCCCAAATGCTAATGGACCTCACGTAAGTGACCCAAGATCTGGAGAAATTTTAGAAAGTGATATTAACTGGTACCACAACGTAATGACATTATTACGTAATTGGTTCTTTGTACAAACCGCAGCTATAAATCCAGATGCTAGAGGTGTAGCATTTAAGGATGAAGTAATGGGCCGTTTAATCCGTTTCGTTTCTGCTCATGAGGTTGGACACACCCTTGGATTACCACATAACATGGGTAGTAGTGTTGCATATCCAGTAGAAAAACTACGTGATCCAGAATTTACTAAACAATTTGGGACAGCACCATCCATTATGGATTATGCACGCTTTAATTATGTTGCACAACCAGGTGATGAAGGTGTAGCCTTAATGCCAAATATTGGTCCTTATGACAAATATGCTATTATGTGGGGTTACAAGCCTATTTTAGATGCAGAGACAGCAGACGATGAAAAGAAAACTTTAGATAGTTGGATACTTGAACATGCTGGAGATCCAAAGTATAGGTTTGGAAGACAGCAATTTGGTGTAATAGACCCTAGTTCTCAAACAGAAGATTTAGGTGACGACGCTGTTTTGGCAAGTGCCTACGGAATTAAAAACCTTCAGAGAATTGTTCCAAACTTAATTGAATGGACAGCAGAAGATGGTAAAAATTATGATGACTTAGAAACCATGTATGCTCAAGTTCTTAGTCAATTTAACCGCTATATGGGACACGTTTCTTCTAATATTGGAGGTGTTTACGAATACTATAAGACTTATGACCAAGAAGGTGCAGTTTATACACATGTATCAACGGATCATCAGAAAAAAGCAATGCAATTTTTACAAGATGAATTATTTACAACTCCTGAATGGATGCTTGACAATAACATATTTAATAAAATAGAAAGCGCTGGTCATATAGAACGTGTTAGAGGCATCCAAACTCGCACACTTAACAATATGATGGATTTTGGCAGAATGCAGCGTCTATTAGAAAATGAATCAATTAACGGAAGTCAAGCCTATGGTCTATATGACATGATGAAAGACTTACGACGTGGTTTATTCAGTGAATTACGCACTGGCCGAAAAATAGATATCTATAGACGAAATTTACAACGCGCCTATATAGAGCGTATGGAGTTTATTATGACAAATGAACAACCACCTGTTCCTGCTCAATTTAGACGCTTTATAAGAGCTACAAATGTAGATGTGAGTCAATCTGATATAAGAGCAGTTGTAAGAGCTGAATTAAAATCTCTACGTTCGCAACTTAGAAATGCACGCGGTGCGGACTCTATGAGTAGAATTCATATTACAGACGCCATTGAACGTGTAAATGATATATTAGATCCTAAATAATTTGGTAACAAATTTTAAAAAAGGTTTCAATTAAATTGGAGCTTTTTTTTTATTTTAATAAGTTTTGAATTGCTAAATGATAATCTTCAAATTGAACAAGATCATTATGGCCTCCACCTTCAATTGAGATAAAGTCAAGGTTGTCAATATTTAATTTAGACAGTTTTTTACCGGATTCATAAGGAACCACTTTATCAGATGTTCCATGTATAATGGCTATAGGACATTTTACTTTTTGTACGTATTCATAATTGGGGAAATGGTAACGTAGCAATGACTTTATAGGAAATAGCGGGAATCGATGTTTTGCCACATCTAGAATGCTATAATAGGGTGTTTCTAAAATTAACTGTTTTGGCTTATTCTTAATCGCCAATTTAGAGGCCATACCAGTACCTAACGACCTGCCGTACAGCGTAATATTGTCCTCAGAATATTGCTTTAAAAGATAATCGTAACAGAATTGCGCATCACTATGCAAGGTATCTTCACTCAGTTTTCCTTGGCTTTTGCCATAAGTACGATAATCCATTACCAAAACATCATAGTTCATTTCAACGAAGTACTCGGTAATTTTACTCCATCGACTTAAATCACCTGCATTACCGTGAAAATATAATATAACACCTTTAGGATTCTCAGCCTTATAATGAATAGCATTTATTAAAGCATCATCGCTGGGTTTTAAAAACAATTCCTCATGAGGATAATTAAGCTCGTATACATAGTTCTCATTTAATGTAGTGGGTAAAAACATTAATTTTTCCTGAAAGTAATAAAGCGCTACTCCTACCATAATATATGCTCCTAAAAGAACAACAAATATTCTCTTAAGCTTTCTTTTTTGTTGAGTGAATGACATTAATACTGGTTGATTCTAAATCTATAGTTTTTGGTTGGCTATTTATTATTTCATCCAACATTTTATGATACGATTCAAAATTATTTAAATTCTTGTGGCCACCACCAATAACAGTATGTATTTTGGTGAGTTTCGGATTTATTTGTGCCAATTTAACACTAGACTTATATGGTATCAGTTTGTCATGTGTTCCATGAATAATATGTATTGGACACTGCACATATTTTAACCATTTGTAAGTTGGTAATGGGTATTTTAATAAAATTGAAAGTGGCATAAACGGTACATACCTAGCAGCGACCTTGGTGAGGCTATAATATGGCGCATCTAATATAAGCATTTTTGGGTTATTCAATGAAGCCAATTTTGTAGCAAAACCAGAACCTAATGACCGTCCGTAAAGTATTATTCTATCTTCTGAAGTCCTCTCCTTAATCTTATCATAGACCTTTTGTAAATCTCTTTTAAGAGCTTTTTGTGATCGCTTGCCAGTACTTTTTCCAAACCCTCTATAATCTACCATTAAAACATTATAACCATGTCTGGTAAAATCTACTGCAAATTTGCCCCAACCTTTAATACTTTTAGAGTTGCCTTTTAAATATAACACTACACCTTTACTCTCATCTTTTGGAAAAAACCTTAGTCCATTTATAATGGCTCCATCGCGGGTTTCTAGATTGTATTCTTTAGTTTGCTGATTTTCATAATCAAACTGAAAATCTTTAGGTAGTTTTTCAGGTTTAAACAGCATATAATCTTGCACATAATAAAGTGCAAGACTTATTGCAATATAAATTCCTATGATTAAAAATAAAGTTGAAATCCAATAAAGCATAATGGCAGATAACTTTCTACAAGATAGTAAAAAATGAAAACAGATCCTTTTTCAAATCAAGCACTTATAAATATTTGTTAAAACAAAATTTGAGGTTAAACCTATTGATTTTCATATAGTCATAATTATATAACTTAAAACAATTAAAAATGAAAAGCTTAGTAGTAATTGCGATAGCATTCTCAACATTGAGTGTAAATGCACAAGAGCGACGACAAGAGAGAAAGGGAAATGACCACAAGAAAGAAATTATGAAAGATTTGACTCCTGAAGAAGTTGCAAATCTTAAAACTAAAAAATTGAGGTTAAAACTAGATTTAACAGATATACAACAAAAAAAAGTGGAATCGATTCTCCTTGAGCAAGCAGTTGAAAGACAAAATAAAAGAAAGGCACATCAAAACAAAAAAGAAAAAGACAAACCTTCGAAAGAAGAATTTTTGAAGATGCAAAATGCAAGGTTAGATAGTAAAATTGAAATGAAACAAAAAATGAAGGATATTTTAACCGAGGAGCAATATGCAAAGTTTGAAAAAATGAAACCAAGGAGACACCAAAGACGGGATAAGCGCATAAAAAGAAAATAAAGTACAATTCTTTTTTACTGTAAAAAGTATCGCTTAGGCGATACTTTTTTATTTAATTAAATAAAATTGTTATTTTAGGCTCAAATTAATTAATCAATATGAAAAAGTTAATCACCCTTTGTTTTTTTGCTCTAGCTATGTTTTTCGGTTCACAATCATTAATGGCTCAAACCAGTATTATTACGGTAAATGAAAAAGCATCAGAAATAACTGAAAAATTAAGAAAGTTTATAAAATTTGATAATGAACAAGAAGACCAAGTATATACTGCATACAAAGAATATATGCAAGCTACTTTAGATCTTAAAAATGTAACAAATGTGGAAGAAGGTGTGAGAGAAAAAATAAATGCATTACTAGAAGATAAAATGCAAGCAATTTTATCTGAAGAACAATATTTACGTTACAAAGAATTTCCGAAGGAATAATTTCGGTTAAAAACTAAATATAAAGCCTTGTAAATTGCAAGGCTTTTTTTATAGCGTTTTTGCAATCTCTTCAACAGCAGAGATAGTTTCATTTAAATCTTGGTAAGTTAATGCATCGGTAATAAACCAAGTTTCAAAGGCACTTGGTGCAATATAAATACCTCTTTCTAACATGCCATGAAAAAACGCCTTGAAGGTGTCGTTATTACCCTTAGCAGCTGTTTCAAAATCCACAACTTCATCTTCAGCAAAATGGACTGAAATCATACTACCAATTCTGTTTACAGTATGAGTAACATTATTTTTGCGTAATGCCTCAGCAATACCAGTATGTAAATATTTTGTTTTCTCTTCTAATCGATTCATTAAACCTTTATCGGTCTCAATGGCCTTAAGCATTGCATAACCAGCAGCCATTGCTAATGGATTACCGCTTAAAGTACCTGCCTGATATACTGGTCCATTTGGAGCAAGCACATCCATAATTTCATTGCGTGATGCAAATGCACCCACTGGCAAACCTCCACCGACTACTTTACCAAAACAAACAATATCAGCATCAACACCTTTAAGCTCCTGTACTCCTCCTTTTGCTAATCTAAAGCCTGTCATTACCTCATCAAATATGAGAAGGATCCCATTCGTGTTGCACATATCTCTTAATCCTTCTAAAAATCCCTCTTTAGGGGGAATACAACCCATATTACCTGCTACTGGCTCAATTATAATAGCTGCTATTTCATCTGTATTGGCAACAACCAGTTCCTCAACACTTGATAGATCATTATACCTTGCTAATAAAGTATCCTTTGCCGTACCTTGTGTAACACCTGGGCTATTCGGTGTACCAAATGTCGTAGCACCACTTCCAGCCGCAATTAAAAATGAATCACTATGGCCATGGTAACAACCAGAAAATTTTATAATCTTATCTCTTTTTGTATAACCTCTTGCCAACCTTATTGCACTCATACAAGCCTCTGTACCTGAATTCACAAATCTAATTTTGTCAATATTAGGTACCATAGAGACAGCTAACTTTGCAATCTTGGTTTCTAATTCAGTTGGCATTCCAAATGAAGTGCCTTGCTTTGATTTCTCGATCACTGCATCTACAACTGGTGGAAATGCATGACCCAGTAACATTGGGCCCCAAGAATTAATATAATCTATAAACCGGTTACCATCTTCACTATACACATAAGCACCTTTGGCTTCTTTTGCAAAAATTGGTGTCCCACCGACTGCATTAAATGCCCTTACAGGAGAATTTACTCCACCAGGAATTACGGTCTTTGCTTCCTTAAAAAGTGCACTACTTCTTTGATATAACATATTTTAATTTGGAATTTTAAGCTCTTGACCAATGGTCAAATCATTAGAATCTAAATCATTTAATCCCTTAATGGCATCTACAGTTGTTTTATATCGTCTAGACAGCGAATAAAGGGTATCTCCCTTCTCTACTATATGAAATGTAATACCACTATTTACCATTACTCGTCTTGGCGTTTCGTCTCCTAGAACCTCATCATCATACTTATAGAGCTCATAACGTTCAATTAAACTAATAAGTTTTTGGGGATACTTTCTATCTGTTGCATAACCAGCTGCTCTCAAACCTTTAGCCCAGCTCTTATAGTCATTTGGTTTTAGCTCAAACAATTTTGAATATCGTTTTCTGCCTGTTAAAAACTCTGAATGATCTTTATAAGATAATTCTGCTTTTTGATATTTTCTAAAACATTCTTGAGACCTATCGTCATCATGATAAATCTTTGCTCCTTTCCACCCATGGCACTTTATACCGAAATGATTATTTGCTTCAACAGCCAACCTGCCCTTCCCAGAACCTGATTCTAAAATTCCTTGAGCTAATGTAATACTTGCTGGTATTTTTGATTGGTGCATTTCAGCTTTAGCTATAGACGCATATTTTGATATGTAAGCATCAACTGAGCCTGGTGGCTTTGATACTATCTCACTATTTGAATCTTCGTCCTTTGTAGAATCAGTTACAACTACGACAGTTTTGTCATTATCGTCCTTTTTCTTGGTAACTATCCCTTTTTTTGGGCCACAACCAAAAATAAAAAGTATTACTACAAAATATTTTAAACTTTTAATCATACCTTAATCAATGGTAAGTTCTTTTGTTTTAATCTCAAATTCATACCTTTTATTCCCTGGAGACCGCCTGTATGAATAACTAGTACTTTTGAATTCTTCGGAAAATAATCCTTGCTTATCAAATCAAAAATCCCATACATCATTTTTCCTGTGTATATTGGATCTAACGGAATACCAAATTTGTCTTTAAAACTATTAATAAACGTAATTAATTCTGGCTTTATTTTTCCATATCCACCAAAATGATAATCCGTTATCAATTCCCAGTTTTTTTGATTGGCAAATTTACGAATATCTTCCTTTAAAAAATCAACTTTTAACGCCGGAAAACCCAATATTTTTTGATTAGCATCAGATGCATTTACCAATCCAGATATTGTCCCACCTGTACCAACAGAAGTACATATAAAATTGAAGTTTCTATCATCTTGTTTCAAAATTTCCTCACAACCTTTAACTGCAAGTTCATTAGTTCCTCCTTCAGGTACCAAATAAAAATCTCCAAATCTATTTTGTAATTCTTTAGTAAATGATTGATGATTCTTATTTCTGTATGTTTCCCTACTCACAAAAAAGAATTTCATTCCGCAAGATTTTGCAAAGTTCAAAGTTGGATTGGATTCAATTTTATCAACCAATTCTTCTCCTCTTATAACACCAACTGAATTAAATCCATTAATCTCAGAAGCGTATGCTATAGCAGCAATATGATTTGAAAAAGCGCCACCAAAACTCAGGATAGTATTCTTTTCTTGGTTTTTAGCCTCAATTAAATTGTATTTGAGCTTCCTATATTTATTTCCTGAGATAATGGGATGCAGTTCATCCTCCCGTTTTATAAACAAGCTTATATCCTTGTCTTTACTGAGTAATATTTCTTGAATTCTTGAAGTCTTATTGGCTTGCATATAGTTGTCAAAAATAATTCATAAAACTCCAATTCTTCCTATTTCTTAAATAGTCAAAATTACTTTCATTTATATATGCTTCCCTTTCAAATGAAATATTTTTGTAAGCCAAATGCCAATTTCTGTGTTTTATTAAACGAATAACAAACTCTAATCCATATAAAATAAAGAATGGGATCACCAACAATTCTAGTTGTTGTTTTAAATGAATTTTTTCATGATTAATCAAAACTCTGTTTTTTGATAATGCTTTGCTTTTCAGTACCATAAAAGGAAATAAGGTTATTCCTAAATAACCTCTTGGCACTAAATATTTTGAAATTAGAATCACAAGTTATAGACTTCAAAAATCACACCAATTTACATTATCTTTGTTTAAGATGAAGAAATATGTCCCAATAGAAGAAGGTGATTATTATTTAACGCCAGAAGGATACCGTTGCTTTACCGAACAATATCATCTTAAAAGAGGATATTGTTGCGAAAGTGGATGCAGACATTGTCCATACGGTTTTAACAAGGATGCTTTAAAAACTAAGTAATGCAAACAATTAAAATATCATTCAAAGACCAGATATTGGAGGGAATTCCAGAACAATTACCTGAGCAAAAACCATATGACACAGAAATAAATCACGCTCCAAAGCGAAAAGCTATTTTATCTGATCAAGAAGAAAAATTAGCCTTAAAAAATGCCTTACGCTATTTTGATAAAAAGCATCATGCGACATTACTCCCAGAATTTAAAAATGAACTAGATACTTACGGCCGTATTTACATGTATAGACTGCGTCCAGACTATAAAATGTACGCCAGACCAATTGATGAATATCCAGCAAAGTCTAAACAAGCCGCTGGTATAATGCTTATGATTCAAAATAATTTAGATTATGCTGTCGCGCAGCATCCTCATGAGCTAATTACCTATGGTGGAAATGGAGGTGTTTTTTCAAATTGGGCACAATATAGATTAACAATGAAATATCTGGCAGAGATGAATGACGAGCAAACACTTGTTATATATTCTGGTCATCCAATGGGTTTATTTCCTTCTCATAAAGAGGCGCCACGCGTTGTTGTTACAAATGGTATGATGATACCTAATTATTCTAAGCCTGATGATTGGGAAAAGTATAATGCGCTTGGTGTAACACAGTATGGCCAAATGACAGCTGGAAGCTATATGTACATTGGACCCCAAGGTATTGTACATGGCACCGCAATTACAGTGTTAAACGGATTCAGAAAAATTGGAAAATCACCAAAAGGTAATTTATTTGTTACATCTGGACTTGGCGGTATGTCTGGAGCTCAACCAAAAGCAGGTAATATCGCTGGATGCATCACAGTCTGTGCAGAAGTAAACGCTAAAATCACAAAAGTTAGATTGGATCAAGGTTGGATAGATGAAAAAATTACTGATCTTGATGAATTGGTATCTAGAGTGGAACATGCAAAAGAGAAAAATGAAACTGTTTCAATTGCATATTTAGGTAATGTTGTTGATGTATGGGAAAAATTTGATGAAGCGAATGTTCATATCGACTTAGGAAGCGACCAAACATCATTGCATAATCCTTGGGCCGGAGGTTACTATCCTGTTGGATTAACATTTGACGAAGCCAATGATATGATGGCAAGTGATCCTGTAAAATTTAAAGAGAAAGTACAAGAAGCATTACGAAGACACGCTTCTGCAATAAATAAACACACGGCAAAGGGAACTTATTTCTTTGATTACGGAAATGCATTTTTACTTGAAGCCTCAAGAGCTGGAGCAGATGTATTATCTGACGGTAGTGAATTAGGCAGAGAATTTAAGTATCCAAGTTATGTACAAGATATAATGGGACCAATGTGTTTCGACTACGGGTTTGGACCATTCCGATGGGTTTGTGCATCCGGAAAACCTGAAGATTTAGAAAAAACAGATAAAATTGCCTGTGATGTATTAAACAAAATAATGCAGAATTCTCCAATGGAGATTCAGCAACAAATGGCTGATAACATACAGTGGATTGAAGGAGCTCAAAAAAATAAATTAGTTGTGGGTTCACAGGCAAGAATTTTATATGCAGATGCTGAAGGTCGTGTAAAAATTGCTGAGGCATTTAATGAGGCAATTAAAAAAGGTGAAATTGACGAAGTTATTTTAGGCAGAGATCATCATGACGTTTCCGGAACAGATTCGCCCTACAGGGAAACAAGTAATATCTATGATGGTTCAAGATTCACAGCAGATATGGCTATTCATAATGTGATTGGAGACAGTTTTAGAGGAGCCACTTGGGTAAGTATACACAATGGCGGTGGCGTTGGATGGGGCGAAGTAATTAATGGTGGCTTTGGTATGGTTCTTGATGGCACTAATGAAGCATCAAGACGTTTAAAACAAATGTTATTTTGGGACGTAAACAACGGAATTTCAAGACGAAGTTGGGCAAGAAATGAAGGCGCCATTTTCGCGATTAAAAGAGCTATGGAAGCCGAACCAAACTTAAAAGTAACATTACCAAACCCAGTTGATGATAGTTTATTGGAAAAAATTTAAAAAAAGCCATATGAAAAAATTATTAAAATTTATCCCCATTTTAGTTTTTGCTCTTGTTTTAACATCATGCAGCTCTGTAAAAGTTGCAACAGATTATGATAGAGAAGCAAATTTTGACCAATACAAGACCTTTGCTTTTTTTAAGCCAGGTATTGATAAAGCAGAAATCAGTGACTTAGATAAACGTAGGATCTTGAGAGCTATTGAAACAGAATTACTTGCTAAAGGCTACACTAAATCAGAAGATCCAGATATGTTAGTTAGCATGTTCACCAAATCAACCCAAAGAGTAGATGTTTATAACAATGCCTGGGGTTGGGGCGGCTGGGGCTGGGGAGGCTACGGTGGCTGGGGCTGGGGTCCTGGCTGGGGAGGCAACCAAGTTTCTACGAGCACAGAAGGTATGCTTTACATTGATATAATTGATAACGCTAAGAAGGAATTAATTTGGCAAGGCTCAGGCACTGGTTACTTGGTAACAAAAAATATTGAGAAGAAAGAGGCTCGCATTAAGGAATTTGTTCAGAAAACTTTGATGCAATTCCCACCAGAAAAATAACTCGTTAAAAATACTAGTATTGAAAAGCACCAATGATTGGTGCTTTTTTTGATTTGATAGCTATACAAATTAGGCTTTCATTCTAAATAATATATCTTTGCCGACTTTTAAGCACATCTATTATGATACTTGGCCAAACTACAAGAAAGAACTTTACTCAAAACCCAAAGAATGATATATTATCAGGATTGACTGTTGCACTGGCATTAGTTCCAGAGGCAGTAGCATTTGCCTTTGTTGCAGGTGTAGATCCTCTGGTAGGATTATACGGTGCTTTTATGATGGGTATAGTTACCGCATTATTTGGTGGTAGACCTGGTATGATTTCTGGCGCAACAGGCGCTATGGCCGTAGTGATGGTACACTTGATTCAGAAAGGAAACGAAGTTGGGATGACGTTAGAAGCACCAATTGAAAATCTTGGCTTACAATGGCTTTTTATCACCCTTTTATTTGTAGGCGGAATTCAGATACTAGCTGGTATTTTTAAACTAGGCAAATTTGTTAGATTAATTCCACATCCAGTAATGATGGGATTTGTTAATGGATTGGCAATAGTCATATTTTTGTCTCAGCTTGGACTTTTTCCAAACGCTGTACCTAAAGATATTTTATTTCTAAACAATACATCCGAATGGTTTTCGGCACTATTCTCTAATTTACCTTTTTGGAAAATGATGGGCTTCATAGGCTTGACCATGGGTATTATGTATGGACTGCCAAAACTAACAAAAAAGATTCCTGCAGCCTTAATTGCAATTATTGCAGTTGCTTGCATCACCATCTTTGGTGGAATTGAAATGAGCACAGTAGGTAGCTTTATTAGAGAAGGTGGTGGCGAAGGATTACAAGGTGGCTTACCTACTTTTCAAGATCAGATTTTTGGACTTTTTGGTACTTTAGCTGGCCATTGGGATTTAATAATATCTACAGCATTCATTCTAGCAGCTGTTGGTTTAATTGAGTCTTTAATGACTTTAAATTTAGTTGATGAGATAACCGAAACTAGAGGTAATGGCAACAGAGAGTGTATAGCCCAAGGTGGAGCAAATGTACTTAATGGACTTTTTGGAGGTATGGGTGGCTGTGCCATGATTGGCCAATCAATTATCAACGTAGATTCAGGAGGGCGTGGAAGACTCTCAGGAGCCGTTGCTGCCATAGCATTGTTATGCTTTGTATTATTCGGAGCACCTCTAATTGAACAAATTCCTATTGCAGCATTAGTAGGTGTTATGTTTATGGTGGTGATTGGAACATTTGCGTGGAGTAGTTTTAGAATACTGAGAAAAATACCAATTTCAGATGCTATTGTTTTAATAGCTGTTTCAGCAATTACAGTCTGGAAAGATTTAGCAGTTGCTGTAATTGCAGGTGTCATTATTTCTGCATTAGTTTTTGCTTGGAAAAATGCTACAATGATTAGAGCACGTAAGCGTATTCAACCAGATGGAACAAAAACCTATGAAATATGGGGTCCATTATTTTTTGGTTCGATTCAAAATTTCAATTCTAAGTTTGATGTCAAAAATGATCCCGATAAAGTTGAAATTGATTTTATAGAATCTCGTATAAGTGACCATTCAGCCTTAGAAGCTATATTCAATTTGGTAAATAAATACAAAACCGAAGGAAAGGAAATTAAGCTTAAACATCTTAGTCAAGATTGTAAAGTTCTGTTACGTAAAGGAAGTCCACTTTTTGAAGATATTATAGTAGAAGCAATTGATGATCCTCGTTATTATTTGGCAGAAGATCCTGAAAAGTTCACAAAACCATTATCTGATTACAATCTGTAGATCGAATTACATCTGCACGTTTTTTTCCTCGGGAAATTGACTTGGTATATCTTCAGGGCTCTCATCCAACATTTGACGTAAATCTATTTCAATACCTCTTGCAATAGTGGAAATTGGCACATCATTTGGTCCGCCTTCAAACGGATTTTCACCTGTTCTCGCTAATCTTTCCATGGTATGAAAAGCCCATGATACAATTGCGCAAAATGGAACTGCTGTCCAAATAAAATATTTTCCAATTAAATAAAAACTATCTGACATAGAATGACCTATTTCCGCAAACTCAGGTATAAGGCCAAATGGTAATAAAATTGCAAATACTCTTGTAAGATACAGAGATAAACTTGCGTATTGCCTTGGATATGGAAAGTTTTTAATACGCTCAGACTTTCCTTGATGTGTAAATAATGATTCTAAAACATTCTCAAGCTCCAGAAAAGCAAATTCCCAAATAAGTCCCTTTTCCTTTAAGTTTCTAATACGTTTAGACTGTAAATACAACAAGGCCGTTTGCTTGTTTCCTTTAGATAGAACATAAGTTCTTTCTTCTTCGGATAAATACATTAATAAATTATCTTCAAGTGTAGATACTTCTTCTGGAATATGAATCATATCTCGCCATTCTTGATTGGTTTTAGCCTGATGCTGTGTTTCCCAAGATTTTCTTTGACGCATAGCATATCTCATTGCGGTCATCCATGCAATATGCCTATATATTAACGTAGTTTTATGATACTTCAATTCATCTTCGGCAACAGGCTTATCACAATACTCATCAGTAACCATATCTTGAATCTTCATTCCCCAAGTTCTAGAGGTGTTCACTATTCCTCCCCAAATTTTTCTAGCTTCCCATATTCTACCATAAGCAGAATTGTTTTGAAAACCAACCAAGAAGGCAACGGCTGTACCAATTAAAGCCACTGGCGTCCATGGCACATTTAGAAAAGTAAATTCAAAAACATGGTATAATACAGTAATTATACCAGCATATAAAAGATATATTAAAGATTCTCCTCGTGTCCAAAGCACCATGTCTTTGACCGAGTATCGTTTTTTAGTTAGCATCTATAAATTTTTAGTACAATGATTTTATTCCTTTAGCACATTAAACATGCAAAATACAATGAGAATACAACCTGTTATTTTTTAAAATAGAAAGATACAAATTCTATAATTTGACTTTTCATAATTAATTATTTTAATTTTTACCTTTAGAGGATAAAGTCAACAAAAATAAAAATGAAAATCCAGCAATTACTCTACCTCCTTTTTATAATATTATCGCACGCTTTATTTGCTCAGAACCTATCAAAAACAGATAAACGAATTTTAAGTTCTATTGAGCAAAACAATTCAGAAGCAATTTCCTTTTTAAAGAAAGTTGTTAATATAAATAGTGGCACCATGAACCTTGAAGGTGTTAAGAAAGTTGGAATGGTGTTTAAGGATGCTTTTGAAGACATCAATTTTGAAACTTCATGGATTGAAATGCCAGAAGAAATGAATAGAGCTGGGCACTTCTTTGCCGAAACATCTGGTAATAAAGGACAAAAACTATTACTCATAGGACATCTAGATACGGTTTTTGAGTCAGACAGTCCTTTCCAAGAATTTAAAATGGTAAATGATAGTATTGCTCATGCACCAGGTGGAAATGATATGAAAGGCGGTGATGTTATCATTTTATATGCATTAAAGGCATTACATGAAAACAACCTATTGAATAATGCTCAAATTATTGTTGCCTTTACCGGTGATGAAGAAAGCACAGGAAAACCATTAAGTATTAGCAGAAAAGATTTAGTGAACGCAGCTAAGCGAAGTGATATTGCCTTAGGATTTGAAACTTCAACTGGATTTAATTATGCGACTATTGCCAGAAGAGGGTCTTCCGGTTGGAAAGTAGAAGTTTCTGGTAAACGCGCACATTCATCAGGAATATTTAATGAACATGTTGGAGCAGGTGCGATTTTTGAAATGTCTCGGATACTAAATGAGTTTTATACCTCAGTAAAAGGTGAAGAATACCTAACCTTTAACCCAGGTGTATTACTTGGTGGTACATTTTTAGAATTAGATGAAATGACCAGCAAAGGAAATACCTTCGGGAAAAGTAATGTTGTATCACAAACTGCCATCGTAAAAGGTGGACTGCGATTTATTTCCGAAAAACAAAAAGAAGATGCTCGTTCAAAAATGAAAGCTATCGTTGAGAATAACTTACCACAGACCTCAGCAGAAATTTCATTTACAGATAGCTATCCAGCTATGGGACCTACCGATGGAAATAAAAACCTATTATCCATATTAAACACGGTAAGCATGGATTTAAATCAAGGAGAGGTATTGGCTTACGACCCAGGAAAACGTGGCGCCGCAGATACTTCATTTGTTGCAGAATATGTTGATTGTTTAGATGGATTGGGTACAATGGGCTCAGGCGCACATACTCCAGAGGAAACTGTAAATCTCAACACTTTTGAAGCCTTAACTAAAAGAACAGCTATACTTATTTATAGATTAATAAATCAATAATCTAAAATCATCTCAATTTTAGCTTTAATCTTTTCAGTTGATGGTATCATAGTTTCTTCCAATGTAGAATTCAATGGAATAGCTGGCATATTTTCACTACCAATAACCATAACTGGCCCATCTAAATACTTAAAACATTCTTCCTGAATTTTACCGGCCAAGGCTCTGGCAAAACTATTATTCGAAGGTTCTTCAGTTACAACTAAACACTTACCTGTTTTCTTTACAGATTTCATTATAGTATCCTCATCCAATGGAAACAAAGTTCTGAGGTCAATAATTTCAATTTGGTCTCTCAATCCCAATTCACCAGATGCATTGTATGCCCAATGTACTCCCATACCATAGCTGACAATTGTGAGTGTTTCAACATCTTCTTGTTTCCAAATTTCTTGAAGAACCCAAGCTTTACCAAATGGCAGAATATAATCTTCTGCAGGCTCAATTGAAGTTGCTGTTTTTGTACCAGGCACTTTAGACCAATACAACCCTTTATGTTCTAAAATGACAACCGGATTTGGATCGTGATAAGCTGCTTTCATCAACCCCTTTAAATCTGCACCATTACTAGGGTAAGCAATTTTTATCCCTCTAATATTCGTAACAACACTCTCTACTGATGAAGAGTGGTATGGTCCTCCACTACCATATGCGCCAATGGGAACCCTAAGAATCATACTCACCGGCCATTTCCCATTTGTTAAATAACAACTTCGGCTTACTTCGGTAAATAACTGGTTTAATCCTGGCCAAATATAATCTGCAAATTGCACCTCAACAATTGGCTTTAATCCAACGGCACTCATTCCAACGGTAGAACCTACGATAAATGCCTCTTGTATTGGTGTATTAAACACACGATCGTCACCAAATTTCTGTGCCAATGTTGCAGTCTCTCTAAAAACGCCTCCTAATCGACCACCAACATCTTGCCCATATAATAAACACTCTTTATGCTCACGCATTAGCTCCTCTACGGCAAACAAAGCGCAATCTACCATAACAACTCTCTCTGCACCTTCTGGTTCACGCACACCACTTTCTTCAATAATAGGTGTTGGCACAAAGTCGTGTGTAAATAAATCTTCAGGTTTTGGGTCTTCTGCTTTTAAAGCTTTTTTAAAATCAGAATCAACTTTTCTATAAGCTGATTCTTCTAATTTTTTTACTTCCTGTTTTGAAAATCCAGCATCCAATAACTGCTTTTTAATAACTGGGTATGGATCTCTAAATTTAGCTTCATCTAAATCATCTCTATACCACTCCATGCGTACACCAGAAGTATGATGATTTAATAGCGGCACTTTTGCATGCACCAGAATTGGTCTTCTTTCTTTTCTAATAGTTGCAATTACTTCCTCTAAAGCATTGTAGCTTTCTATAAAATTTGCTCCATCAATACTTATAGCATCAAGACCATGAAATCCTTTAGCATATTCAAATGCATTTTGAGCTCTAGTTTCTTCGGCATTTGCAGATATGTCCCAACCATTATCTTGAACCAGATAAAGAATTGGCATCTGTTTTAAAGCAGCCATTTGGAATGCCTCAGCAATTTCACCCTCTGTTACAGATGCATCTCCCAAGGAACAAACCACTAAGGGGTTTTCCATTGTGATCTCATTTAGTCCTTGTAGTTCCTTGTACTTAATTCCCATCGCAACTCCTGTTGCAGGAATAGCTTGCATACCTGTTGCAGAAGATTGATGCGGAATTTTAGGTTTGTCATCATCCTTTAGACTTGGGTGAGAATAGTAAGACCGACCACCAGAAAACGGATCATCCTTCTTGGCTAAAAGCTGCAGCATTAAATCGTAAGGTTCCATACCAAACGCAAGCAACATGGCATCATCCCGATAATAAGGAAATGCATAATCTTGAGGCAACAATTGCAATCCAAGAGCTATTTGAACAGCTTCATGACCTCTTGATGTAGCGTGTACATATTTTGAAACTTGCTTGAAATTAGCCTCATATAACTCAGTCATTGCCTTGGCCGTACAGAGTTTTATAAAGCCTTTCTTTAATATTTCTTTTTTCATTTAAGCGAGTTCATTTTGAACCTTTCTCATCCAACCAAACTTATCTTCTATAAGGCCAGTTTTTATTGCATTAAGGGTATCATTGACTTTTACTCCTACTGGATTTTCGGTTGAAACATGAATCGTATCACCTTCCTTACCTATCTCCTGTATATATGCTATACCAACTGCAGTTCCAGTACCAAAAGCTTCTTCTAGTTCCCCGTTTTTTGAAGCTTCTCTAATTTCTAGAATGGTAATTTTTCTTTCCGTGACCTTATAGCCCAGATCTCTTAATAACTCTATGACACTTGCCCTTGTTATTCCATGTAATACAGAACCATCTAATTCTGGCGTTATAAATTCACCATTTATTTTAAAGAAGATATTCATTGTTCCAACTTCTTGGATAAACATGTGCTCATCAGCATCTAACCATAAAACCTGATCATAGCCTTTTGACTTGGCCAACTCTGTAGGTCTTATTGCTGCAGCATAATTGCCTGCTGCTTTTGCCTCTCCAGTTCCTCCTTGTGCTGCTCTAATAAAAAAATTCTCAGCCCATAATTTTATTGGTTTACTGAAAAATAGTCCTGCTGGAGAAGCCATTATTATAAATTTAAAATGGGTAGCAGCTCTCATACCAATAAATGGTTCGTCCGCATACATAAATGGTCTTAGGTACAATGCACTTCCTTGTTGAGGTGGTATCCAATTTCTTTCTATACTGACAAGCTCCCTTAAGCCTTCCACAAATAATTCTTCAGGAAATAATGGCATACCCATTCTATCTGCACTTTTATTCATTCTAGTGGCATTTTGTTCTGGTCTAAAAAGCATTGGTGTACCTTCTGGATCCTTGTAGGCTTTCATACCCTCAAAAATCGCCTGACCATAATGTAATGCCATCGCAGCAGGGTGTGTTGGTATGGGTCTTAAAGGTTCTATTCTTGGGTTAACCCATACTCCGTTTTCATAATCACAAACGAACATATGGTCCGTAAAGGTTGTTCCTAAAGGAATATTATCAAAATCTAATTGGTCTATACCAGATTTTTCAACTTTATTAATATTGATTGAATAAGACATAACTTATATTTTTCTATTAATATCAAATTGTTCAAAATAATCTGCTACACGACGGACAAAACTCCCACCTAAAAAGCCATCTACAACTCTGTGATCGAAAGAAAGTGATAAATACATCATGCTTCTAATTGCAATTTCGTCACCATTTTCAGTTTCGATAACTTCAGGGCGTTTTTTAATAATACCCAAAGCAAGAATGGCAACTTCTGGCTGGTTTATTATTGGTGTACCCATAACACTCCCAAATGTTCCCACATTAGAAATAGTGAAAGTACTTCCCTTAATATCATCTCCCTGCAGATTATTTTCACGAGCTTTTGAAGCCAATAAGTTTACATCTTTCACTAGCTCTAATAAACTCTTTGAATCCGTATTTTTAACAACAGGAACAATTAAATTACCACTTGGTAAAGCCGTTGCCATACCAATATTAATATCTTTCTTTATAATGATATTTTTCCCATCTACGGATGCATTTATATCAGGGAAGTCTTTAATTGCTTTTGCGACTGCTTCCACAAACAATGGTGTAAAAGTGAGCTTCTCGCCATATTTTTCTTGGAAGACTTTTTTGTTAGTATTTCTCCACATCACCATATTAGTCAAATCTGCTTCTACATAAGCAGTTACATGTGGTGATGTGTGTTTTGAATACACCATATGATCTGCTATCATTTGACGCATGCGATCCATCTCTACAATCTTACCCTTACCCTTATCAAAAGTCAATTGAGGAATTCGATAAGCAGTTGGATCTTGAGTTAAGGACTGGGCAAATTTATATGGTCTACCCTCTTCAATATATTGAAATACATCACTCTTACGCAATCTACCTTCCTTACCAGTAGTAGGTATTCGAGCCAGCTCTTCAAAACTTATATGATGTTCCTTTGCAATTGAAATTATTAATGGAGAGAAGAATGTATTAGAATTTGAAACACTAAACTTTTCCGTGTTTTGCAGTTGAAGTGTTTGGGGTTTAATTACAACCTTCTTTTGCTTACGTTCTGAGAATTCAAGTTTTTTGGAAATGATACTCTTTTTAGGTTTTGAATTCACAGTCTCGCCATTACCCTCAATAATAGCTATGGTATCACCTATTTTAATGACCTCATTAACTTCAAACAAAATTTCTACAATAGTACCGGAAATATTAGATGGCACCTCGGAATCAACTTTATCAGTTGCAACTTCTAACAGCATTTCGTCCTCTTCAATAGGGTCTCCAACATCCTTAAACCATGTGATAATAGCTGCTTCAGTTATACTTTCACCCAATCGGGGCATTTTAAATTCAATTTTAGCCAATTTGAATATAGTTTTTATAAGCATCAAAGATACTTAATATCATAATTTTCTTGTGTTAAAAACTTTTAAATTGGATTAAAACAGAATTTTTTTCTTTATATTATATTTTTATAAATTTTTTATTCTTTTTATATTTGAGTTTTATTGATTAGACAAAATAAAATTCTTATGGCCTACAATTTGGATAAAATTGACACCCAAATACTGGGAATTCTCCAGCATAATAGTAACCGAACAACCAAAAGTATAGCAGATGAGTTAGGTATGACCACATCTCCTGTTTTTGAGCGTATTAAAAAGCTTGAAAGAGAAGGTTATATTAAAAAATATGTTGCTGTCTTAGACAATAAAAAGATAGGTCTTAAGCTTACGGTATTTATAGGCATTACACTCCAAGGACATACACGCAGCTACCTTGAAAAATTTGTGACTGAAATAAACAACTTCCCTGAAATAATTGAGTGCCATCGCGTAAGTGGAAACTTTGATTATCTATTAAAATTAGTTGTTGAAGATATACAAGCCTATGAGCACTTTATAATTTCTAAATTAACACTTTTACCTTATTTAGGAAATGTACAAAGTCTTATCACCTTGTCAACTGGGAAAGAAACTAATGAAATTGATTTGAATAATATTTAATTACTTTTTAGAAAAGTTTCTCGAAGTGTTTTGTAAAGATCATCTTGAAGTTTTCTATCAGATGGAACTTTTCGTAATGGCTCAACCTCCTTTAGTGTAGCATGACATTCAGCTGGTAATTGCTGATATAATTGTGTTCCTTTTGTTTTCCATGCTATCATTTTATCGCTCACTTGCTTAACAATTTTAGCAGGATTACCAACGACCAAACTTCGTTTTGGTATTTTGGTTTCCGCCTTTATAAAAGCCATTGCACCAACTATGGACTCATCACCTATTTCAGCATCATCCATAATTACGGTATTCATACCAATAAGACAATTTTTACCCAAGTTAGCACCATGAATTACGGCACCATGTCCAATATGAGCACTTTCTTTCAAGGTAATAGACTTGCCAGGAAACATATGTATAGTACAATTTTCTTGCACGTTAACGCCATCTTCTAAAATGATTTGACCCCAATCTCCTCTTATGGCTGCACCAGGTCCAATGTAACAGTTTTTGCCAATAATCACATTGCCAGTGACAGCAGCTAAAGGATGTACAAAGCTACTTTTGTGAACAACAGGAATATATCCTTGAAAACTGTAAATCATTACTTAAACCTCTTCAATGTCTCTTTTGTAAAATCACTTAAAACTAATCGACCACTAATTGCAGCACGTTCAGCTAATAAGGTATCCCAATCTTCAGTGCCTTGCCAGAACATCGACTTCATCTCCGCCATGGCTTCAGTATTGTAATTACATAAGTTCTCTGCAAATGCCTTAACCGCGTCATCAAGTTCTTCAGTTGTCTCATAAACTTGGGTGAATAAGCCCTTATGTTTTGCCCATTCTGCTGAATAAAAACTATTGGCATCAATTGCTATTTGGGACATTCCACTTAAACCTAACTTTCTTTCAACAGCTGGACCAACAACAAACGGTCCTATTCCAACATTAAGCTCACTCAATTTAATTGAGGCAAATTTTGTTGCCATACAATAATCTGTTGTAGATGCAAGACCAACACCTCCTCCAACGGTTTTTCCTTGTACTCTTCCAATTATGAATTTTGGACATTTTCGCATGGCATTAATGACATTGGCAAATCCTGAAAAGAATATTTTACCTGTGGTTTCATCATTAATACTTATAAGTTCATTAAAACTCGCGCCTGCACAAAACGTTCTGTCTCCTCCACTCTTTAGAACAATTACTTTGATTTTATAGTTCTGTCCAGCTTCGGTTATTGTATCTGCAAGTCTGGCAAGTATATCACTAGGTAATGAATTGTGAGCAGGATGAAAAAACTCAATATACCCTACTCCATTTTCTATGGTTTGTTTTACGTACGCTTCAGCCATAATTATATTAATCCAAATTGTTCAAAATGATGGTTCAAATGTTTTCGTTCTAGAAGATACCATTCATATCTGTTTAATTCTCCAAACACCATGTTATCTAGTATGGCATCTGGATTCTCTTTAAAGTATTCTATATACGCTTCACGTTGATCTTTAAATTTTGAAATAGCTGTTACTAAATCTGTGTGTTTTAAAGAGTCGAGTGTGTCTTTTTCAAGTAAAGGGAATTGCGAATTCTGAGGGAATTTTGAATAATCCCAAAGACTATTCTTTACTTTCTCTATTATCTTTTCTGGTGTAGAAACTTCAAAGTCTTGAATTTCTCCTGAAGCAATTTTATAAGTATATTCTAAATGCTCAATCATGTGCTGTGGTGTCATGATTCCCCATTTTGGCTTGGTATCTTCAGTGAGTTTAGATAGACATTCATTTATTTTTTCATCTGTCATTTCAACAAAAGTTTCTTGCTTTTTCTGAACCATAGTTAAAATGGTAGCAACTGCAACTAAAGGACTGTCTTTATCGCTCTTTTGGCTTTCTAGTCTGTTTTCGAAATTAGCATCAAAAACCTCTACATGCCATTTTACAATACCACTTGGATGTTCTGCTGAAGCTACATCTCTATCTACTTTTTCCTTACAGGTTAAACGCACATAAATTGTATTATTATGATATAATGGCCTTAAGAATCTAATACTATCTAATCCATAATTCGCTGCTACTGGACCTTTATTTGGATAAACAAACAAACCTGCCGCGGCCGAAATGATAAAATAACCATGAGCAGTCCGCTTTTCGAAAATACTACCATCTAAAGATGTAATATCTGTATGCGCATAAAAATGATCCCAAGTAAGATTAGCAAAATTTACAATGTCTGAATCCGTTATAGTACGATTGTGGGTTTTTAAAGACATACCCGGCCGAATATCTTCCCAGTGGTATTTAAATGGGTGTTGCTCTGCCTTTTTGTATTTAGCATTTTGTTGATAGATTCCTGTAATTTCTGTTATTGTAGTTGGCGAACCCTGAATTGCAGTACGCTGTAAATAATGTTTTATCCCACGCATTCCTCCCATTTCTTCACCACCACCAGCACGACCCGGACCACCATGAACTAAATAAGGCAAAGGTGAACCATGGCCAGTACTTTCTTTAGCACTTTCCCTATTTAACACTAAAATCCTACCATGATGACTTGCTGCATTAACCACATAATCTCTTGCAATATTATCATCATAAGTCACAATTGAAGACACCAACGAGCCTTTACCCATTTGCGCTAAAGTCACAGCCTCATCCAAGGTTTTGTAAGGCATAATAGTACTTACAGGCCCAAAAGCTTCTCGTTCATGGACAATTGTACTGTTAAATGGATGATCAGATCTCAATAAAATTGGGCTTATAAAGGCTCCTTTTTTTGCATCAGCACCAATGGTTTTTAATTTATCTAAATCACCATAAACAATCTCAGCCTCTTTTGCCAAATCATAAACCGAATCTTTCACGGCTTGCACTTGTTGACGACTAACTAAAGAACCCATTCGTACTTCTTTTAACCTTGGATCTCCAATTGTCACCTTGTCTAGTGCATTCCCCAAAGCAATTTGCACATCCTCAACTAATTTTTCAGGCACAATAATACGTCTAATCGCTGTACATTTTTGCCCAGCCTTTACAGTCATTTCTTTACGGACTTCTTTAATAAACAAGTCAAACTCTCTAGTTCCCGGTAGCGCATCCTCACCTAATATTGATGCATTTAATGAATCCGCTTCCATAGTAAAAGGTACAGATTCCTCAATAAGTCTTGAATGTGCTTTTAACAATTTGCCTGTTTGCGCTGATCCTGTAAAAGTCACTACATCTTGAGATTCAACAGTATCTAATATTGTCTTTACAGTACCATTAATAATTTGAAGAGAACCCTCTGGAAGAATACCAGAATCAATTATTGTTCTTGCCACAGCTTCTGCCAAATAAGACGAAGATGGCGCTGGTAAGACCACTGCCGGTACACCTGCCATCCAATTAACAGCGCATTTCTCCAACATTCCCCAAACTGGGAAATTAAATGCATTTATATGAACTGCTACACCCTTTTTTGGTACCATAATATGATGGGCCATAAAACGCCCACCTCTTGATAAATCAATTGGATCACCTTCTACATGAAAGGCTTGGTTTGGAAACAATTTACGTAACGACGCATTAGCGAAAAGATTACCAAATCCACCTTCAATATCTATCCAACTATCAACTTTAGTTGCTCCAGTTCTATAGCTTAATTCATAAAATACATCTTTTCTTTTAGTAAGGTATAATGCTAATTTTTTAAGCATATTACCTCTCTCTTGAAAGGTCATTTTACGAAGCTTTTCACCACCTTTAGATCGGCCGTATTGTAGAATTTCAGGAATATTCAAACCTTCTATTGCTACTGAAGCAAAAGCCTCTCCAGTAACTGCATCAAGAATTGGTGTTCCTTCTTCTGAACCAGTGGTCCAATGTCCTTGTACGTAATGTTGTATTTTTTTCATTTTAAACACGTTCTAAAATTGCAGCATAGCCTTGACCAACACCTATACACATGGTTACTAAGGCAAACTTCTTTTGTTGCTCATTTAGTTCTAAAGCGGCAGAATATGCTATCCTTGTTCCTGTTACACCCAATGGATGTCCTATAGCTATAGATCCACCATTTGGGTTTATTCTAGGATCATTGTCTTTTAAATCCCAAGCTCTTGTACAAGCCAATGCCTGTGCCGCGAAGGCCTCATTAAGCTCAATTACATCTATATCATCCATTGTTAATCCCGCTTTGTCCAATGCCTTATTTGACGCTTCAACAGGGCCTATACCCATAATTCTAGGCTCAACACCAACAACAGCTGAACTCACAATTCTCGCTAGCGGCTTAAGATTATATTTCTTTATTGCTTCTTCTGACGCAACTATTGTTGCAGCCGCACCATCATTTAATCCTGATGAATTACCAGCAGTAACACTTCCACCTTCTTTCTTAAAAGCAGATCGCAATTTCCCTAAAACTTCTATTGAGGTATTCGGTTTTACAAATTCATCTTTTGAGAATAAGATAGGATCCTTTTTACGCTGTGGAATTTCAACAGTTATTATTTCTTTCGCCAATCGCCCATTTTCTTGAGCCTTTGAAGCTTTCATCTGGCTCCAAAACGCAAACTTATCTTGGTCCTCTCTAGAAATATTATACTTCTCTACTAAATTCTCTGCAGTCATACCCATTCCATCTGTACCATACATTTGGTGCATTTTGGGGTTTATAAAACGCCACCCAAAAGTTGAATCATACATTTTAGAGTCACCTCCAAAAGCTGTAGATGGTTTCGCAATGACATAAGGTCCCCTTGTCATGTTTTCAACTCCTCCAGAAATAAATACATCTCCATCACCAGACTTAATAGCACGATTTGCATGTATTATTGCGGATAATCCTGAGCTACATAATCTGTTTACCGTTTCTCCCGGAACCGTATATGGTAAACCTGCCAATAGTGATGCCATTCTCGCCACATTGCGGTTGTCTTCTCCCGCTTGGTTGGCACAACCCATAATAACGTCATCGTAAGCCTCTTTGGGGATATTAGGATTTCGTTTAACAACTTCTGAAATTACTAAGGCTGCCATATCATCTGTACGAACAGCAGACAATGTGCCTTTATAACTTCCTATAGGTGTACGTACACCATCTATAATATATGCTTTCTTCATATTTTTATTCTTCCCAATCTTTTTGGGTTCTATAAACTATACCTTTGAATAACGCAACTAATTCTTCCTCTCGCTTAACCTCAATAACATTGAATCCAAGCTTATTCTTTACTTTTTCAATTACGGACTCTGCCACCAAGTAATCTCCTTCATTTACAGCTTCAATATGATTTATACTAGTCTCAATTGACACTGCATATTTTCCATGTGTATTAGCCGCAAATCCAAATGCCGCATCTGCTAATGAATAGCTTATGCCACCATGAGCTTTATTCATACTATTAATCATATCCTTTCTAATGGTCATTCCTAATTTGCAAAGACCAACCTCACACTCTAAGATTTCTATGCCCAACCATTGGCTAAAAGCATCTTGACTCAACATTTTATGTGGAATTGCCTCACCTTTCATTAAAAGAATGTCTTTTTATCTCTAAGCATTTTCCTTAATAATGGACTACAGCGATATCTGTCTTCGTGATACTCATCATAAAGTCTATCTAAAGTAGTAACGCAATTATCAATTCCTATCTCGTCTGCCCAAGCTAACAACCCTTTGGGATAATTAACACCCTTAGTCATGGCATTATCAATATCTTCTGCAGAAGCAATATTTAAAAATAAAGCATCTGTCGCTTCATTAATAAGCATTACTAGAACACGATTGAATATTTTATCACCAAGTATCTTATCTTCTGTAGGATTAGGTTTAGCAGTCCCTTCTGAATAATCGTAATAACCTTTACCAGATTTCCTACCTAAATATCCAGCTTCAGCAAGACGTTTTTGGGTAAATGACGGTTTGTATCTTGAATCAAAGTAAAAGGCTGTAAACACAGATTCTGTAACTGCATAATTAACATCGTTTCCAATGAAATCCATCAATTCAAAAGGTCCCATTGTAAATCCACCAATTGTCTTTAAACTCCAATCGATAGTTGCAAAATCAGCAATACCTTCTTCATAAATTCTAAGTGCTTCACCATAGTATGGCCTTGCCACTCTGTTAACAATAAATCCAGGTGTATCTTTAGCTACTGCTACCGTCTTTTTCCAATTTGTGATTACATCCACAGACTTGGAGAGCACTTCTTCAGATGTCTGTATGGCAGGAACAACCTCAACCAACTTCATTAACGGTGCAGGATTAAAAAAATGAATACCTATACATCGTTCTGGTTTTTTCAAAGCAGAGGCAATTGATGCAATTGATAAGCTCGATGTATTTGAGGCTAGAATACAATCCTCTGAAACATAGGTTTCGAGATGCTCAAATACCTTTTTCTTTATATCTAAATCTTCTACTATGGCTTCAATAGTTAAATTAGAATTTCCTAATTCATCTAAACTATTGACATAGTCTATATTAGATTGGATTCTTGATTTTTCTGCACTATCAATTCTACCTTTCTCAATAAGTCGAGACAGTATCTTATCCAAAGTATTTTCAGCCTTATGCAGTGCATCGATATTGGTGTCATATAATTTTACTGAACATCCTGAAGTGGCAGCAACTTGTGCTATACCACTTCCCATAGTTCCAGAACCTATAATTCCTACGTTCATTCTAATATTTTAAAAAGGTAGATTTTTTACATCTACATTACCGCCAGATAAAATTATACCGACTTTTATATTCTTAAATTCTTCTTTGTTTTTTAATACAGCTGCAAACGGTACTGCACAAGAAGGCTCGATTATTATTTTCATCCGTTCCCAAATGATTTGCATTGCATCAACAATTTCACTCTCCTCAACACGGATAATCTTCTCCACATATTTTTGAATAATAGGAAAATTACGATCACCTAAATGCGTTCTTAGTCCATCAGCAATTGTATGAAAGCTATTATTTGTTTCTATTTTACCAGAAATCAAAGAGCGATATGCATCATCTGCTTCCATTGGCTCTCCACCTATTACTCTACAATTTTTTGAAAAATACTGCGCAGCCAAAGCTGTACCAGCAATTAATCCTCCTCCACCAATTGGAGTTAAAATTACATCTAAATTAGGAAACTCTTCCAATAATTCTATCGCAACAGTACTATTACCATAAATCACCTCATCTTGATTTGACGGATGCAAAAAAGTAGCTCCGTTTAACTCTTCAATTTTTTTGGCAGTAGTTTCCCTAGCTTCTGGTGTTGATTCACATTCAATGATTTCACCGTGATAAGTCCTTACTCCATTTTTCTTTACTTGAGGAGCATTCTCAGGCATTACTATGAAAGCCTTAACATTTAATTTTTGAGCTGCTAAAGAAACTGCTTGTGCAAAATTGCCTGAGGAATGTGTTACCACACCTCTGCCCCTTTCGTCCTCTGAAAGTGATAGAATGGCATTTGCTGCACCTCGCATTTTAAACGCTCCCATTTTTTGAAAGTTC
This sequence comes from Winogradskyella sp. KYW1333, assembly GCF_003335675.1. GTDB lineage: Bacteria > Bacteroidota > Bacteroidia > Flavobacteriales > Flavobacteriaceae > Winogradskyella. The sequence goes on from NZ_QPHL01000010.1 coordinate 45,413, forward strand.
TCACATTTAAAAACAATATCAGCACCAACCATTTCATTTATTAAGCTAGAACTTAAAACAGGCGTTTTATGAATAAAGGGTTTTATTCTATTATGAACTTCTATGAGTGTTTCTTTATCCAACTAATTTCCTTTGAAATTTGGCTTTCGCTTTTCTATAAATGAAGCCACACCCTCAGCATAATCATTACTACTAGCTGCTTCTATTTGTAATTTGGACTCTAATGCCAATTGAACCTCTAAAGAATTGGTCATTGATTGATTAAATAATTCTTTGATAAGACCTAGCGCCTTAGTTGGCATATTAGAAACTTTATTCGCTAATTGATTTATGGTTTCGTCAAAAGCCTCTAATGGAACAGATTTATATATCATTCCCATTCTTTCCGCTTCTTCAGCAGAAATCTTGTCACCCAACATTGCTAAAGCTTGGGCTTTTTGAAACCCAATTAATCGTGGCAAAAAGTAAGTTCCTGCACTATCAGGAACCAATCCAATTAAACTAAATGCTTGAATAAAACTAACCTTTTCGTGTGCTACAACAATATCACAAGCCAAGGCAATATTAGCCCCAGCACCTGCGGCAACTCCATTTACGGCTCCAATAATTGGTTTTTTAATTGATCGTATTCTAGTTATTATTGGATTATAATGTTCCTCTAAGATTTTTTTAAATCCAGGATTAAGTGCTGGATCAGTCACTTCTTTTAAATCTTGACCCGCACAAAACGCTTTACCATTTCCAGTAAGAACTATTGCCCTAACATCTGGATTAGAATCGCAATCATCTAGAATTCCTTGGAGACTCAAAGCCATCTCACGATTAAAGCTATTGAAAACCTCCGGCCTATTTAAAGTTATTCGTGCTACTTTATTCTCTATTGTCAATAAAATTGAGTCATTCATACTATTCAGGTAATTTAAAATATGGATTATATATTAATCCTATAATATTGCTCCAAGGGTCTTTAACAGAACAAACCAATAGCTCACCACCAACATTTATTGGTTTCTCATGAATGGTAGCACCTAATTCTATTAATCTTTCCAACTCTTTTTGGATATCTTCAACACCCCAATAAGATAACACATTTTCTCCTTTTAAATTGGTTTCATTTCCCTCTGGCAATAGCCCCAATTCATATCCTTGGATATTAAATCCTACATAAAAAGATTCATCGAAATAGGGCTCAGTTTTAAAAGCTTTGGTATACCATGCCTTTGCTTGGGCCAAATCTTTAACTATATAAGCTGTTGTTCTTAATCCTAACATTACTTTAAACATTTAAAATAATCAAATGGTTCTTGGCAGTCTTCACATTGGAATTGTGCTTTGCAAGCAGTTGAACCAAACTGACTTACTAATCGTGTATTTTGAGAACCACAGTTAGTGCATTTTACAATTTTCTTACCATGCAACAAGACGTCCTTATCTGTTTCTGCCTCAAGCGGTGCTGCAATACCATAATCTTCCAATGCTTTTCTTCCTCGCGGCGTAATCCAATCTGTTGTCCAAGCAGGATGCAAAATTAAATTGATCTCTGATTTGTACCCAGCCTCTTCTAAAGCTTTTTTTATATCATCTCCAATGACATCCATCGCTGGACAACCACTATAAGTAGGTGTTATTTCTACCTTTACAACACCATCTTCAAATACGGCAGAACGCACAACACCCATGTCCATAATTGACAAAACCGGAATTTCAGGATCTGATACCTGTTCTAGAATTGCTATCAAAGATTTATCAATGATTTGTTCTGTAGTTGTCATTTTACCATTCCATATTTGGGTATGCACGTTGCATATATTGTAATTCTACCAATATATATCCTAAATGTTCGGTATGAATTCCTTGCTTACCACCTTTTTGGAAGTATTTAATATCAGGTACTTCTAAAGTTGATTCTTCTAATACTCCAGCCACATAATTATAGTATTCTTCCTTTAGTTTAATAACGTCAATACCAATTCCTTCAGCCACCATTGCCTTATCTGCTTCGGTTTGATGAAATAACTCATCTGTATAAACCCACAAATCTGCAATCGCTTCTTGCATTTTCGATTTACTTTCTTCAGTGCCATCACCTAAGCGCCTCACCCAATCTGAGGAGAAACGCTCATGATAACTTACCTCCTTGATGCACTTATTAGCTATAGCTGCTAAAGTTAAATCTGAACTTTTTTGCAATTCTCTTAGAAATACCAAATGATACGCATCGAATAAAAATTGCCTTGCAATTGTATAAGCAAAGTTGGTATTAGGTTGTTCTACCAATAACACATTTTTATAATCTCTTTCTTTTCTGAGCATGGCAATATCATCTTCTGATCTTCCATCACCTGCAATTTTACTTGCATACTGAAAATAACTTCTTACCTGTCCAAATAAGTCCAAGGAAATATTTGTGCATGCAATATCTGTTTCTAAATTTGGTCCATGACCTGTTAATTCTCCAAGCCGTTGGCCTAAGATCAATGAATTATCAGCAATACCAAGTATATAATTATATAAATTCTCGTTTTTCATTACATGTGTTTTACTTCATCTGGAACATCATAAAAAGTAGGATGTCTATATACTTTATCTTGTGCTGGTTCAAATAATTCTCCACTATTTTCTGGATTGGAAGCAGTAATATGTTTAGATTCTACCACCCAAATACTTACACCTTCATTACGTCTTGTATAAACATCTCTAGCATTTTCCAATGCCATATCTGCATCTGTAGCATGCAAGCTACCAAAGTGCCTGTGCTCTAATCCGTTTTTACTTCTTACGAATATTTCCCAAAGTGGCCAGTTTTTTGTTGACATAGTTTTAATTTTTTTAAACTGCTTGTTTTTCTTTTCTTGCTTGTTTCTTTTCTGCATAGGCCATTGCTGCATCTCTAACCCATTTACCACGCTCCCATGCACCAACACGTGCTTTCATTCTTTCCTTATTCATAGGACCATGTCCCTTAACAACCTGCAAAAATTCTTCCCAATCAATAGCCCCAAAGTCATAACTCTTTCTGTCTTTATTCCATTTTAAATCAGGGTCTGGAATTGTTAAACCTAAAACATCAGCTTGCGGCACAGTTTGATCAATAAACTGCTGACGTAATTCGTCATTTGTTTTACGTTTTAATTTCCATTTCATGGATTGTGCCGTATGTACAGATTTGTCATCTGTAGGTCCCAACATCATTAAACTTGGCCACCACCAGCGATTTAAAGCGTCTTGTGCCATTTCCTTTTGTTCTGGTGTTCCATTTGCGAGTTTCAGCATAATCTCAAACCCTTGTCTCTGATGAAAACTCTCTTCTTTACATACACGTATCATGGCTCTTGCATAAGGCCCAAAAGATGTATTGCATAATGGCACTTGATTAATAATAGCCGCACCATCAACCAACCAACCTATGGCACCCATATCTGCCCAAGTCAATGCAGGGTAATTAAATATACTTGAGTATTTGGCCTTCCCTGTATGCAACTGCTCGTATAATTCATCTCTTGAAACACCTAAGGTTTCACAGGCACTGTATAAATACAAACCATGACCAGCTTCATCCTGAACCTTGGCCAATAATGCTACTTTTCTCCTTAAAGAAGGTGCTCTGGTTATCCAATTACCTTCTGGTAACATACCAACAATTTCAGAATGGGCATGCTGAGAAATTTGCCTGATATGTGTTTTACGATATTTCTCTGGCATCCAATCTTTAGGTTCAATTTTCTCGTCACGTTCTATACGTGCTTCGAATTGAGCTTCTAAATTTTTAATTTGATCTTCACTCATTTTAAATTGGTCTTTATTTATTTTTCTTCTTCAATATTAAACATCAAAATCTACAATTACCTTTTCAGTAGTTGGAACAGCTTGGCAACTTAATACCAAGTTTTGTTTTAATTCTTCTTCCTCTAAAGCATAATTTATTTTCATCTCCACATCTCCTTCTTTAACTTCACACTTGCATGTACTGCAAACACCGCCCTTACAAGCAAATGGTAGATCAGCACCTGCATTTAGTGCAGCGTCCAATAAATTATCATAATCTTTAGTCATGGTAAACAAAAACTCTTTGCCACCATCAATTATAGTTACCTCAACACCTTCAACATTTTGTTTTGCCAAGCGTTCTTGTCGCTTAATATCTTCTTCTGTGAGACCCGTAACAAATAACTCAAAATGAACCAGTTCTTTTGGTAAGCCTGCCTCCATTAAATAGTTACTCACGTAGTTGACCATTTTTTCTGGTCCGCAAAGAAATACCTCGCTAGTATCTGGTATATCAATAAAAATCTTTGTGAGCACATCCATCTTTTTATCATCAAACCTTCCATTAAATAGTTCTATATCACGCTTTTCTTGGGTCAGAAAATAGTATATCTCTAATCGTCCAAAATAAGTGTTTCTCAACTGCTCTAGCTCTTCTTTAAAGATAATAGATTTTGCTGTTTTATTTACATAAAATAGCTTACAAGTTGAATTTGGCTCTCTTTTTAAGTGGGTTTTAATCATTGATATAATTGGTGTAATCCCACTACCTGCAGCAAAGAACAAGTAGTTTTTTGAAGCTACTTCAACTATATCAACTCCGAATGTGCCACTTGGAGCCATCACTTCAATATTTTGACCAGCATCTAGACTTTCATTTACATAGGTAGAAAACTTACCACCAAGTATTTGCTTAACGGCAACCTGCCACTTATCCTCCACAGGGCTGGAACATAATGAGTATGACCTTCGTACATCTTCTCCATTAATATCTGCTTTTAAGGTAAGATGCTGCCCTTGATGAAAAGAAAATTCATTTTTTAATGCATCTGGAACATCAATTGTAAGAACAGAACAATCGTCTGTTTCTTTATAAATATCCTTGATTTTTAAATTATAAAACTGAGCCATAAACTTTGTTTTAAATTTTAACTAACAATTGTTAGTTAGTGAACAAAGTTAAAAAATAATATCTAAACTATTTGTTAATACCATCCAGTAAAATCTGGCTTAGATTTTCTGTTAGATCATGGAGATCAATATCCTCTTTTTTGGGTATCCATAAATAGAGCGAGCGCAGGGTTGTTAGAATGGAAAACATCATTACATCTGGTTTTACATTTATTAGCTCACCCTTACCAATACCTTGCTCTAGAATATTTTTAAAATCATCCTCATACTCTGATCGCAACTTGATGTAGTAAGGCAGTTGTTCCTCTAAATGCATCCAATCGTTGTTTAGAGATGACATTCCATAAATATTCTGACTAGATAATGTTACATGAAGCTTAATAATGGCCTTTAATTTATTGACACAAGATTCGCCAGAACTTTTAATTTCTAGCATACCAGCCGTGAATTGTTCAGCAAGAGAAATGATAATAGTCTTAAGAATATCTTGTTTAGAATTTATATGGTTATAAAGACTAGCTGCTTTAATACCCATAGATTTTGCAATATCTCGCATCGTAACTGCACTATATCCTTTTTCCTTAAAAAGTTTAGTAGCTACCCTTATAATTTCCTCTTTTCGAGATTCAATTTTATTCTTCATTTCATTAGCGAAATTAAGTGAAATTTATTTTTTATAAACCTCTCATGTAACAATAGTTACGTTTAATGTGCTTGTAAGTTCTCATTTTTGACAAAAAACTACAACATGGGAATTTTAAGCACACTATTCGGACAATCTACGAATCAACTGACAGAATATATTGCTAAAGGTGCAATTTATCTAGATGTAAGAACTGAAAGGGAGTTTAATACGAACCATATTAAAAAGTCTTTAAACATACCACTACAAGAATTACTTTATCGCATTGATGAAATTAAGAAAGCTGGCAAACCAGTAATTGTATATTGTGCGAGTGGCGCAAGATCTTCGAGCGCAACTAGATTCCTCAAGCAAAATGGTATTGATGCCATTAATGGTGGAGGAATTTCAAAAGTCAGGAATGCTATTTTTAGCTAATCCTATTTAAATTAAAGTTTTATACCCAAGTTATTAAATCCCTCGATTGAATTAATAGTTTCCTCATTATATTGAAGAGTCATTTTATTCTCATTTCTATTACCGCAATATTTAAAAGTAAATAAAACAATAAGTGTTATTACTACTCCAAATAAAATTTTTCTCATAAACTAATTTATAAAATAAAGTGAATCAAAACTGATAATTTTTAATTCAAATTATATTTCCAAAAATCGTAACTTCAGAAGCTCAAAAATTCTAAAAATGTCAACAGGTAAAATTTCTATTTCATTATTAATTATTTGTTTAATTGCTTGGTCTTGTTCTAAACATAATTCACAAAAAGCAACTATGCTAATTTTTGGAGGAACCATATATACAGTTGATTCATTAGTCACTGTTGAAGCTATTGCAACGAAAGATGATAAAATTATATTTACTGGCAGTCTTGAGGAAGCCGAAGAATTCAAAGGTAAAAACACAAAACTTATAGATTTAAAAGGTAAGACCATGACTCCTGGTTTAATAGAAGGTCATGGTCATTTTATGGGCTTAGGTTATAATGAACTAAACCTTGACCTAATGAATACAACAAGTTATCAAGCTATTGTAGATGCTGTTTCGGACCGTGTAAAATTAGCAAAACCTGGTGAGTGGATTACTGGTAGAGGTTGGCATCAAAGTAAATGGGACAGTATACCTGCAGAAACGGTACATGGATTTCAAACACATCATTTATTGAGTGAGGTTTCTCCTGATAATCCAGTTTATTTGAGACATGCGAGTGGTCATGCTGGTTTTGCTAACGAAAAGGCAATGGAAATAGCAGGTTTAATCAATTTATCAATTGATGGCGTTAAGGTATACGAGGTTGAAGGAGGTGAGGTATTAGTTGACGCATCTGGCAAACCAACTGGCGTATTTAATGAACGTGCTCAGTCTTTGATTACTCAGCACATACCTGAAAGAACTCCAGATTCAGACATTAAGGCCTTTGATTTAGCTGTTGAAGCATGTCATAAAAACGGAATTACCAGCTTTCATGATGCAGGTATCCCAAGAGAAACTATTGAGCTATACAATAAAATGAAGGCTGAAGGCAAAATGGAAACACGCATTTATGGCATGTTAACAGGTTGGGATGAAGATTTATTGAATGAATGGTTTAAAAAAGGAATTATGGTAGATCGGGATAATCTTTTTACCATTAGATCTGTGAAACTCAACTGTGATGGTGCATTAGGATCAAGAGGCGCATGGCTATTAGAGCCATATTCGGACAGACCAAATCACTTTGGTCATGAAACTTTGCCTATGGAGTTTGTAAGGAAAACTGCTCTAAATGGTTTGGAGCACGGCTTTCAAGTCTGCTCGCATGCTATTGGAGACAGAGCGAATCGTGAGATTTTAGATCGCTATGAAATAGCACTTAACAAATATCCTGAGTCTTCAAAAGATCATAGATTTAGAATTGAACACGCCCAACATTTACACCCCGAAGACATACCACGATTTGCAAAATTACGTGTAATCCCTGCAATGCAAGCCGTACATATGTCTTCTGATAGACCATGGGCAATAGATAGACTTGGTGAAAAAAGAATTAAAGACGGTGCATATATGTGGCAAACATTATTGCAAAGTGGTGTTCCAATTGTAAATGGCACAGATGTTCCTGTAGAACCTCTAAATCCTATTGCAAGTTTTTATGCAAGTGTCAGCAGAAAAACCCTGAAAGGTCTACCTGAAGGTGGTTATGAACCTGAACAAAAAATGACACGAGAGCAAGCTTTGAGATCATATACATTAGATGCCGCTTATGGTGCTTTTGAAGAAGATATAAAAGGTTCTATTTCAGTTGGAAAATTGGCTGATTTTACCATTTACAATCAAGATTTAATGACTGTAAATGAAGGAGATATACTAGACACAAAGATTTCAATGACAATTTTTGGAGGTAAAGTAGTTTATGTTTCTTCAAACTAAAAATTGATTTCAATTTGATTGTATGTAGTAGAATGTCGTTAAGATTTAATAGATATGTTCAAAGTTAACGAATGAATGTAATAGTTACCTTATTTCTAAAAACCAAGAGTTTAATTATCCTAAATTTTATGAGAATATAAAAACCCAATTAAACCATTAGTTGGAAATAAAAAACGAAAATAGTGGAGGCTTTATTAAACTTGTTGCATATTTATGTCTGTAGTAGAATAAACTTGACAGTCAAACTCGCTTAAGTAAATTTAACGAGTTAATAATCTCGGAAATTTTTGATAATAGTGGATTAAGGAGGCTCAAAAGATTAGATCCTCACCACGCAAATATTGAAGTATCTGAATCATTTAATATTGACCCTCACTTTAACTTTAATAAGAGAAGAGCTTTAAATAATTATTTCTTTTTCAATTCTAGTTTTTCCGCGAAATAATCGCAAAAATCTTTCATGGTCGCAGTCATTTTTTCATCTTGTGTAGCCCGCATAAATGTATCACTCATTGTAACTAAAGTCTGATGAAAAAATAATTTCATCTCATCAACAGGCATGTCCTTAGTCCATAAGTCTATTTTTAAGGTTTCTTGTGCATTGCTATCCCAAACCGCAAGCATAATTGCCTTCGCCTCTTCATTATCAATACCACCATCCTGTGCCGACCAATTCAGTTTTTCTGGCACACGATTTTCGTCTAACTCTACATTTAGTTCAATTTTACTTTTTAAGGTATTTGCCATTATTTTTTCGGTTTAAATCTTGATTTTCTAAAAATTTCTTCAGGTTCAGTTTGTATAATATCAAATACTGACAATTCAGTCCTATCCGCAAATGCCCTTACTATTTGCCAACCAATATACTGACCCAATCTTCCAGGTGATTCCCTGTCTAATTCTAAATAGAATTTTGAAAAAGGCGCATCCATAATAAAACGTGCCAGTAACTTACTATCAGTACTATACAACAATTCTTTCTCTACAAAATAGCTCCATATTGGGCCTTCATTAGCTTCTGCCCAACTTAACTGCTCTTCAGTGTATCCTATTTTCTCAGCATCTGATTTAAATGGAATCACGATATCCTTAAAGTATAGTAGTTTGCCATAATAAATCATTTCATCTAATAGGGTCTTTTTACCGGATTGATAAACATATTTCTCTGCATAACCATTTGCAATATCTACTGCAATTTGCTCTCTCTTCATATTACTCGCAAGGTATCTTGGAATGTTTTGGTAAAATTCGTGGTCTGCACCTAAAAAATTATCAAGAGCTATTAATGTAATGGAATCAGTAACAATCGTCTTATCTCTGTAGGCCACATCATTTGTTAGAGTAATAACACGTGGTATCTTAAATGTTTTATCGTAATATTTTAAGTGTTGAAAAAGCCCTTTCAGTTCATTTTTCACGACCTTTATATCTGAAAACTTTTTATTAACCTCTAACATTAAACTTTTTCGAAGTGTATCGTTTATTCTCTTCTCCCAAATTGAATCTGGTATTTTTTTTGAAAACAAGAATGGAAATACTTGTTTTAAGTTTGATAAGTCTTTAGAATTGGCATTATAAAACGCTTTATCAAAACGTTCAATGGTGTAATCAATATCAATCTTAGAAATTTCATTTTCAAGGCTTTTATCTTTAGAACAGGATGCTAAAAACAAAGTTGTCATTAAAATAATGCAAAATCGTATTTGTATTTGGTAAAACATTTTTAATCCTAACACGTTTCCGTTATTTTTGTTGTGCAAAGGTACATTTCTTTTATATTAAAATATTCTAAAAATTATGCATACTGAAAAGGTAGTAGATCACATTGTAAATTGGTTAAAGGATTATGCAACAAATGCCAAAGTAAAGGGTTTCGTCGTAGGTATTTCTGGGGGAATCGACTCAGCAACAACATCTACATTATGTGCTAAAACAGGTTTAGATGTATTATGTATTGAAATGCCAATTCATCAAGCTCCAAGTCATGTTAGCAGAGCACAAGAACATATAGCACAGCTTAAAAAACGCTTTCCAAATGTAAAGGATACTCGTGTTGATTTGACACCAGTGTTTGAAGAGTTTAAGACCGAAGTGAGTTTGGATGGTAATCATACCACAGTAGATATGGCTTTAGCCAACACTAGAGCCCGTATGCGGATGACGACTTTGTATTATCATGCAGGCATTTTAGGATTGCTTGTTGCTGGAACAGGTAATAAAGTGGAGGATTTTGGAGTAGGATTCTATACCAAGTATGGTGATGGCGGAGTAGATCTTAGTCCAATTGCGGATTTATTGAAATCTGAAGTCTATGAAATTGGCGAATATTTGGAAGTACCTAATTCCATTATGAAAGCCCCACCAAGTGATGGTTTATTTGGCGATGCGCGCAGTGACGAAGACCAGATTGGTGCTTCTTATCCAGAATTAGAATGGGCTATGAAAATGGATGATGAAGGAAAAACAGCTTCGGATTTTAAAGGGAGACAAAAGAAGGCATTTGAGATTTACAAACGCTTCAATACAATGAACAAACACAAGATGATTCCTATACCAATTTGCGAAATTCCTATTGATTTGCGGTAATTATTGCGTTTTAACGAATAAATTGTATTTTAACTTAAGTTTTTAGTTATTTTTGTTCAATACCTTCTGATATCTTTAGTCTCATCTAGCTCATTTTATTAACATTGCTTTAAACAAGCCTAAAATCAATTATCATGTTAAATATATTGATTGTAGACAGTCATCCCATCGTAAGAACAGGTCTTGATTTGTTTTTAAATAGTAAACCAGATTTTAACGTTGTTGGAACGTTAAATAGTGGCATAGAGATTTTTGAATTCGTTAGACGCAATGATGTTGATATTATCATTTCAGAAATTGATCTGCCAGAATTAAATGGGATTACAGCGCTTAGGGCTATAAAAAAAGAAAATAAAGATGTTAGGGTTTTAATTTTCAGTCATCAGCCTGAAGAAATTTATGCTGTTAGTACCATTAAAGCAGGAGCATCTGGTTATTTAAGTAAATCAGCGAGTGTTGAAGAAATTGAAACTGCCGTGCGAAAGGTAAATGCTGGCGAATTATCATTAAGTGAAAAAATGGATAAACATTTGCACTATGAAGATACTCGTAAGAGCAGAAGCAGGTTGTTTAAAAAATTGTCTACCAGAGAAGTCGAAGTACTAAAACTACTTTCAATAGGCAGAAAAAACAAGGAAATTGCCCAAGAGCTTGATATAAATGAAAAAACTGTAAGTACTTATAAAGCGAGATTATTTAAAAAGTTGAATGTAACTAATATTGTAGATTTAATTCACCAAGCACAACACCATAATCTTACTTCGTAGCGTACCCTCCGATAACCTTACCAAGCTTTCTTGATAATAGCATTTTAAGGCCAACATAATCTTTTACGTCTTCTAAAATTACTCGAGTATCTGACTGTTCTCTTAAAGTATCTTCTTTATATTCTGCAACTTTCTGATCGATTAGATAACAGCGTAGACTTAATATAGTCTGACTCACTAATTGTGATATTGTGTGTTCTTTTTCTTTCGGAATGATATTGTTTCTATGCCAATCATGAAGGTTATATTTTTCGTCCTCCATTAATATACTTGTTATTGTTGAGGCAGAATCCTGATCTAATTGATTAATAAAATCCTTAGTAGAAAATTCGTTCTTTTGATTAAGTTTATCTATAATTGAGTAGTACATTTCCCTAAAACTTTCATTAGAGAACATCATTTCATCTTCTTGAAGATCTAAATATATTTTTTCAAAAACCCGAGTCTCATGGATTGTAGGCTCCATTATTAAATCACCTGAAACCTCATCTTCCTTCAAAACTAAATCTTCAAATTGTTCTGTCCTATCTCCATAAAGCATTAAAATCTCAATAATTTTTCTCTCTAATTCATATTGAACATTTACCTTCTCCTTAACCTGATCCTCATTCCTGACTACTTCAAATGCTTTTTGTTCTTGTTTGTACTTCTTATTGGCTTCTTGTACATCTTTTTTATGTATCTGAGCGAGAGTACTGAACAAAACCTCTTCACTAATATCCATTATCCGAGCACATTCTTGAATATATACTTCACGTTTAATCTGATCTGGTATTTTTGAGATACTATTTACAATTTCACGAATAGTTTCAGCTTTTTTAATTGGATCATTGTCAGACTCCTTGACTAATAAAGATGCTTTAAACTGTATAAAATCCTTAGCGTTTTCAGACAGGTAATTCGAAAGCTCTTCTAAAGTATTGGACTTGGCAAAACTATCTGGATCCTCACCATCTGGGAACGTACAGACCTTTACGTTCATACCTTGCTCCAAAATTAAATCAATACCTCTAATTGAAGCCCTGATACCTGCCGCATCACCATCAAATAAAACGGTTATATTATTAGTAAGTCTGTTAATTAATCTAATTTGTTCTGGTGTTAAGGCCGTACCTGAAGAAGATACTACGTTTTTAATCCCAGTCTGATAAAATTGTATAACATCGGTATAGCCTTCAACTAAGTAACAATTATCTTCTTTAGCAATGGCCTGCTTAGCAAAATATAAACCGTAAAGAATTTTACTCTTATGATATATATCACTTTCAGGAGAATTAAGATATTTTGCTGCCTTTTTATCGTTACCCAAAATTCGGCCACCAAAACCAAGTATCCGACCACTCATACTATGAATTGGGAACATTACCCTTCCCTTGAATCTATCAAATCGTTTTTGATCCTTAACTATGGTAAGGCCTGTTTTTTCCAAAAATTCAATACTGTAACCATTTTTTAAGGCATTATCTGTAAATGCCTGCCACTCATCTAAAGCATATCCAAGTTGAAATTTCTTTATGGTTTCTTCCGTGAAACCACGTTCCTTAAAATAACTTAAACCAATGGCCTGACCCTGATCGGTTTTATGTAATATTTTCTGAAAATAAGTATTTGCAAATTCACTTACTAAGTACAAACTTTCCCGTGTGTCGGCCTTAGCCTTTTCCTCGTCTGTACGCTGGGTCTCCTCTACTTCAATATTATATTTTTTTGCAAGGTATTTAATAGCTTCAGGATACGTAAAATGTTCATGCTCCATTAAAAAGGTAACAGCATTTCCCCCTTTACCGGTAGAGAAATCCTTCCAGATTTGCTTAACTGGTGACACCATAAAACTTGGAGTACGCTCATCACTAAATGGACTTAACCCTTTAAAATTACTACCTGCCTTTTTAAGTTGTACAAAATCACCAATCACTTCTTCTACGCGAGCTGTTTCAAAAACTTGTGATATGGTATTTTGTGAAATCAAATGTTTGTATTTTAGTACGTCTGTAAATTTAAGATAATCTATTTGTTTTGAAAACAGCAGATAGAAACTAATTTGACTTTGTCCCAAAAAACGACGAACTTCGTTTAACTTACATACATTGAATAAAATAGAATCTTATCCAAAATTATAAGCCTTGATAATGAAACAATTTATAACAATAGTATTTTTATTGATTATATTTTTTTCGTGCAATACTGAGATAAAGAATAAGGAAACCCAGATAATCTCAACAAATAAGAAAAAAGAATACATCTCCTTATCACGTGCTCGATACTGTGATCAATTATATGGTTTTTGGCTTGGCCAGAGTATTGCCAATTGGACCGGTCTCGTTACAGAAATGGATAAAATTGGCAATATAGGTGAAATTAAGACTGGTGACTTTTATACAAGAGCAAACTGGGGCAAACAAGATCAACCTAGTATTTGGGGCGAAGGGTTACCTAGTGATATTTCAGATAGCATTGACTTCGTCTTTAAAGATCAATCTGAAATTTGGGGATCGGATGATGATACGGATATAGAATATATGTATCAGTACCTCCTCAATACCAATAACACTTATATTTTATCAGCGCAACAAATACGTGACGGATGGCTAGAACATATTAAAGCTGAGGAGGAAAATTATTTATGGGTGTCAAATCAAAAAGCGTTTGATTTAATGAGGGATGGTTTGCTACCTCCTGAGACCGGCAATCCTTCAAACAATGAACATTATGAAATGATAGATGCGCAATTAACTACTGAGATTTTTGGTCTGTACTCACCTACAAGACCTGATGTTGCAATCAATATAGCTCATTTACCTATTCAGACCACCGCAAGAAATGAAGCAGAAGATATTTCAAAGTTTTATGTTTCAATGTATTCATTGGCATCAAAAAAGAATACAGAAATATCTATGAGTAAGAGAATACATTGGATGGCAAATGAAGCCCGAGCAGTTCTTAATGATAATTCTTATCCAGCAAAGATGTTTGATTACACTCAAAAACTTTATAAATCAGGAATTAAATGGGAACAAACTAGAGATTCAATTTATTATAGATATCAAGTCAAACAACAAGACGGATACGATATAACTTCAAAGAACTTGTATTGTAACGGTTGCTTTGCTTCTGGTATAAACTTTGCAGCAAGCTTAGTAAGTTTATTTTATGGTGAGGGCGATTTAAAACGCACTATAAAGATTGGAACTCTTGCTGGATGGGACTCTGACAATCCTACCGCTACTTGGGGTGGTTTAATTGGTTTTATGATAGGAAAAGATGGAATAGAAAAAACTTTCAAAAGACAATTCTCAAATCGATTTAATATCCACAGAACAAGACAAAACTTCCCAGATAATGGAATTGACACTTTTGAAAATATGGCTAAAAAGGGATTGATAATAGTTGACAGAGTTGTAAAAGAAGAATTGGGCGGAACAATTAATAAAGAAGAAAATACCTGGGTAATTCCACAAAGATTCGAGGATTAAATCAATTCAAAAAAAACATGAATAGAAAGTTGTTTTAAATGAATTATCTACAGACAAACAACAAGTAATTTAATAAAATGAAATATTCTAGACTCATAGCTATTACTATATACTTAGTACTAAACTTCTCGAGCTGTTTTGCTCAAACCAAAATTATGTCTTATAATATACGATATGATACTCCAAATGATGGAGAGAACTGGTGGGATCTCCGTAAAAATGGAGTCATGAAACTATTAAAATACTATAGCCCAGACTTTATTGGTATTCAAGAAGCAATGCCAAATCAATTAAAATTTATTGCTGACCATCTTGGTCGATATAAGTTTATCGGTCATGGCAGGGATGGGTTAGACACTGACAGCGAAGGATGTCCTATTTTTTATAACAATTCTAAGTATGAATTAATAGATAAAAAGATTTTTTGGCTATCTAGTACTCCTGATAGGGTTTCTAAAGGCTGGGATGCTGACCTAAATAGGATTGTTGTTTACGGAAAATTCAAATCAAAATCAACAAAACAAATTATTTATGTTTTTAACACTCACTTTGATCACAAAGGAGAAAATGCACGTTTAAAATCTGCAGATTTAATAATTGATTATATCAGAAAAAATCAATTGACAAATAAAAGAATAGTTTTAATGGGAGACCTTAATTGCCTTCCTTCAGAATCCCCTATTAAATTTCTAGAAAAAGAGTTTAAATTGAGTTCCAAAATAGAGGATTCCTCCGCTTATGGTCCTATTGGTACTTTTAATGGATTCGATACTACAAAACCTGTTAGCAAAAAAATAGACTATATACTTACTAAGAATATAAAGGTGAAAAGCTATCGATGCATAGATGATAGAAGAGCTGACAATTTACACTTATCTGATCATTTCCCATTATTAATTAAGTTTTAAATCCTTATCATTATAATATAGAATTTGACACTATCCCAACTTATTCAATTGACGCGTAAAACTTCAAAAGAAAAAGCCTTAATCTTAATATAGATCAAGGCTTAAAATTTAAAATATTGTTTGATTTAATCCATGTCAAATCTTAACCCAAGGGAAATGGTGTTCTGATCGAATGTCTGATCCTTAAACAAAGGGTTTAAATCGTACTTAACATATAAGGCTGTACCACCCCAAGCTAAATAACCGCTAAGCCCATAAACAAATTCACTTACTTCAAAACCTCCTTTTTGCTTATCTTTTACGCGTTCTCCACCCTCCTTATACTTAAGTTTTTGTCTGCTACCAATATTAAGACCTGCATAACCTCCAAGCCCAATCTTTAATTGATTACGTGTTGAATATCTAAAGTAGTTGTCTCTTTCTATCTTTTTTGATGGACCTAATTCTAAATGGAGTGGAAATACTAAATTAGTAGTTCGGAATTTGGCCTTATCTAAATCTATAGAAAATTCTTGTAGTTCAATCTGGTCATTGTTATTTACCAAAAACATATTATCCTTCAAATCAAACTTATTCCATTGAAAAGAAAATCCGTATTTAACCCTCCAGAAATTTGTATTGACAAACAATCTCGTTTTCCAAGCGTAGCCCAGTTCCACAAATCCTGAACCACCAAGTTTATATGGCGAATCGTTAAGGCTTTGCCCATCGATTAATGCATTATTAAAACCAATAGCAAATACAATATCTTCAGTAGTTCTTCTGTCATATTTTCTTGGTTTATCATCGTGCTTTTTACCTATGTAAATAAAACTCTCACTGGTATTGTCATCACCACCAATTCTGATTATAGTCTGGTCGTCTTCAGATCCCGGCATACTTGCTTGATAAACTTTTTCAGTTCTTTGATAAATGGCTATCTGCTTATCAATTATAGCCAACTTATCTGCAATATTTGCTGCTCTCTTTGCAGCCGCCTCTTTCTTTAGATTCTCTGCTTGCTCTGCTGTTATCTCACCAGAGTCTAACTGTTGATTTATTTTTTCAATGTCTTCTTTTAGATATTCGCGTTCTTGCTTTTCTACATTTTCTTTTTGCTTTTTCAGCTTTTCTATTTGTTCATTTTTATATGTTTGACTTGCCAATTCTGGTTCCATTGAGTCTATATTAACACTGTCGATCTCTTTGGTTTGACCATATGATATTATACATATACCTAATATTAATAATGGGATAAAAATTCTTGTAATTGTATTCATAACTGTTCGATTTTTGATGATTATAATTGTTTAATTTGATTCTCTTTTAATTGTTACGCTGCGCAACTGCAGTTTTTACCGTCTCATAGCTATCCTTTAGCGCTTCAAATACACGACTTCTAAAAGACTGCCCCATATCATCTTGCACTTCTTCTAGTAAAGCATTCGCATCCACTATTTTACTAGATCCTTTAATTAGTTTGTTTGTTTTGAGTTGTTTGCTAGCTAATTTTAATAACGAGTCTACTTCTCTATCAAGTTGTATGGTGCTTGTTTCCTTAATGTTCTCAATTACTTCTGCCACTGCTGTTTTATCAATCTCTGGAATTTTAATGATGTTTTGGTTATTGTCATCTTTATGACTCTCTAATTCCAGATTTTTGACTTCTACCTTTTTTGTATTAGAAACCAACTTTGTTTTAGGCTCAGATTTATTTTCAACTAGTTGCCTAATATCACTATTAATAATAGAATTTTCTATTTTTTCTTCTACCTGTATTTGATCTTTAGGTGAAACTTTCTCATTAACTAATTGGTTATTTTCTTTGTTAATTAGAATAGCATCTTCATTCTTCTTAATCTCATTTGAATCTTCATTTACAATTTCTGGCGAAACCTTAATAACCTCGTCCTTGTTAAAAACCTGGATTGTTATAGCAATCATAATAACTAACATAGCCGCAATACTTAACCACCAATAGATAGGTCTTTTAAATTTCTTGTCGTCAGCATCTAATCTGTCAGATAGATAGGCCCAACCGTCTGACGATGGTGTTAAGGTGCGCTTTTCAAGCTTTTCCTTTAATTGTTCTTCAAATTTAATTGGTGCCATAACTATTGTTATTTAATTCTTTAATCTTTTGTTGTAAAATCTTTCTTGCTTTGAATAATTGTGATTTAGATGTCCCTTCTGAAATATTCAATAATTCTGCAATTTCATAATGTTTATATCCTTCAATGGCATACATTACAAATACCATCTTATATCCTTCTGGCAAACTATCTATTACTTGCTGTATCTCTGCAACTTCAATATTTGTTTTTATGTTATTAGAGTAATCCTTCTCTATATAGCTATCCTCTGCAACAAACTCAATATTTTTTTTAGTACGAAGAAACGAAATGGCCTCCCTAACCATAATTCGTCTAATCCAACCTTCAAAACTACCTTCATTCTTAAATGATTTAAGATGTTTAAAAACCTTAAAGAAACCATTAAGCATTACCTCTTCCGCTTGATGTACATCCTTAATGTAGTATCTACATACACTAAGCATTTTTGGAGCATGTAGTTCATACAACAAATGCTGTGCTTCTCTATTGTTTTTTGAAGCCTTTTTTATGAGTTTAGATTCGTTTTTATGAAGTTGTATAACTTTCATGTTGGTTTTTACGATTGCTCTTATATTATAAAAGACGCAATAGTTATACAAATGGTTGCTTGAAAGTAAAAAAAGATTGAGAATTTATTATTAACTACTGATTATCAGTAGTATGAAAATTATTTTTTTCTGTCAATTACATACTCGACCATTAGCTTTAGGGACGCTTTGTATGGTGAATCAGGATAACTATCCAATAATAACAGTGCTTCTTCTTGAAAACTTTTCATTTTTTTAATAGCATATTCTAGTCCACCATTTTCTTTCACAAAGGTTATAACCTGTTTCACCCTCTTCTTGTCTTTATTGTAATTTTTAACAGAATTGATAAGCCATGCCTTGTCTTTTTTATTACAAATGTTTAGCACGTGTATTAATGGCAATGTCATTTTTTGCTCTTTAATATCAATTCCCGTTGGTTTACCTATTTTTTCTCCACCATAATCAAAGAGGTCGTCCTTTATTTGAAAAGCCATTCCAATAAGTTCACCAAATTTTCTCATGGTTTCAACTTGAGGAGTATTTGGTTTAACAGAGGCGGCTCCCAAACTGCAACAAGCTGCAATCAAGGTTGCTGTTTTTTGCCTTATTATATGGTAATAAACCTCCTCTGTGATATCTAATTGTCTCGTCTTTTCAATCTGTAATAGTTCGCCCTCACTCATTTCTCTAACTGCAACTGAAATAATTTTTAAAAGATCAAAATCATTATTATCTATAGAAAGTAATAAGCCTTTTGATAATAAATAATCTCCAATGAGGACAGCAATTTTATTTTTCCAAAGTGCATTGATGGAAAAGAAACCACGTCTTCTGTCACTATCATCTACAACATCATCATGTACCAATGTAGCCGTATGGATAAGCTCAATTACAGACGCTCCACGATATGTACGTTCACTAACCCTACCATTATTTAGCATTTTAGCAACAAGGAATACAAACATGGGCCGCATTTGTTTTCCTTTTCTGTTTACTACGTAGTGGGTAATTCTATTGAGTAGTGCAACTTTACTAGCCATAGATAGCCTAAACTTCTGCTCAAAAAGCTCCATTTCATAGGCTATAGGTTGCTTTATTTGTTCTGTGATTTTCATTTAAATAATTAAAAACTTCTTTTTTATCAAATCTAAAATTATACGTTCTACTAAGATTGTAAAATTACAAATTACCACACGCTTAATAGTTAAAATTATCATTATTAAAGATTTAACTTTTACTTTATTGAATAATTTGTAATTTAGTTTCTATTAATTAATCCTTATTATTATATGAAAAACATTACTTTATTATTCACATTGGTCTTTTCTGTGAGTCTAATGTTTGGACAAACTGTTCTAACCGAGGATTTTGAATCAGGAACCACTATTCCTGCAGATTGGACAAATCTTGATATAGCCGGGAATGGCGAGATATGGACAATAGAATCTGGCGGTGAAGCCGTACTTGCTGGTGCAGGTAATACTTTAATTTATTCGGCTGGAGGGGCAACAGGAAATTATGCTACTTTCGATAGTGATGACTATGGTAATAACGGCACCGCTGAAAATGCCGCTTTAGAAAGTCCAGTATTCAACTGTTCTGCACTAACATCAGTTACTTTAGCTTATAATCATTTGTTTGCGGGAAATTTTGGTGGTAGTGGTTTTGTGGAAGTTTTTGACGGGACTAATTGGGTTGGTGTGGCAAATTACTCTGCAGATAATTATGCAGGTGGAGCCATAAACCTTGATGTAACGAACGAATTAGCAGGTGTTGCAAATGCTCAGGTCAGATTTAGATGGACAGGTGATTGGTCAGTTGCTTGGTATGTTGATAATGTTTCTGTTTTTCAATGTCCTGTTAGTGCACCAGATCAAGTAACTATGGCAACGACACCAGCAAATGGAGCTACTGGTGTAGAAATAAATTATGGTACAACTAATAATATTAATCCATTTGAATGGATGGCTGCGACCACTGGTGATCCTGCAGATAGTTTTAATCTCTCATTAGGTTCAACACCTTCTGGTGATGATATTGGAACACTTAATGGTTTTGATAGTGGCGGAGGAATTAACTTTGCATGGCAACCAAACACCACATATTTCTGGTATGTCACAGCTGTTAATTGTGCGGGTTCAACTCAAGGACCTGTCTGGAGCTTTACAACCTCTGCTTGTACTGAAACTTCAGCTCCGGTGGCGACAAGTTCACCTAGCCCTGCTGACATGGCTACAGATGTTGCTGTAAATGTAGACGGGAATAGAGTTTATTTTTCGTGGGGTACAGGGGCAGCAGGTACAGATTACACCTTAAATTTAGGCACTACAAATCCTCCAACACAAGCATTTAACAATTTTGAAAACGGTGACCCTATTACGGGATTAGCCCTAGACACAACATATTTTTGGAGTGTGGATTCAGTAAATTGTTTTGGAACAACAGTTGGACCTGTATGGAGTTTTACAACAAATGAAGCTTTATCTGTGGTAGAGGAAGAAATTGAAGTTTTCAGCGTATCACCAAATCCAGTTAGTGATATATTAAACATTAAGTCAGTAAATGAAATTGATAGTGTTTTAGTATATGACCTATTAGGTAAACAAGTAGCAAACTTTAACAACAATAATATTGACAATAAAAGCGTAAATTTGTCGAGTTTACCTCAAGGATTATATTTAGTTAAAATTACGTCTGGAGATAAATCCCAAACGATTAAAGTTGCTAAAAAATAATAACTGTACATAAAATAAAAAAGCGACTTTTAAAGTCGCTTTTTTTATGTCTTATTTGCTAGCTGGCCACAAGCTGCATCAATATCCTTACCTCTGCTACGCCTTACAGTTACGGTAATATTATTCTTCTCTAAAATATCTACATACATATCAATTGCTTTTGAGTCTGCCTGCTGAAACTCACCATCATCAATTGGATTGTATTCTATTAAATTTACCTTGCTTGGTGCAAATTTGCAAAACTCTACCAAAGCATCTACATCCTTTCTCTTATCATTGATGCCATCCCAAACCACATATTCATACGTTATTCTATTCTTGGTTTTAGCATACCAATATTGCAGTGCTTCTCTTAAATCATTTAAAGGAAAAGTTGCATTAAAAGGCATTATCGACGTACGCACATCATCAATTGCAGAATGTAGCGATACTGCCAGTTTAAATTTAACTTCATCGTCCGCCATTTTTTTAATCATTTTTGGTACTCCAGAAGTAGATACAACAATACGTTTTGGGGACATACCTAAACCTTCAGGAGAGGTAATTTTATCAATTGCTTTGAGGACATTATTATAATTCATCAGTGGTTCACCCATACCCATGAAAACAATATTACTCAAAGGTCTGTTAAAGTATAGCCTACTTTCATTATCAATTGCAACAACTTGGTCATAAATTTCATCCGGATTAAGATTGCGCATACGTTTTAACCTTGCCGTTGCACAAAATTTACAGTCTAAACTACATCCTACCTGAGAAGACACACAAGCTGTAGTACGACTTGGTGTAGGTATTAAAACAGATTCCACTATTAAGTCATCATGAAGGCGTACTGCATTTTTTATAGTCCCATCAGAACTGCGTTGCATCTGATCTACTTTAATATGATTAATAACAAAATTATCTTGAAGCATCTCGCGAGTCTTCAAAGAAATATTTGTCATATCTTCAAAATTATGAGCAGACTTTTGCCATAACCATTCATAGACCTGATTGCCACGAAAAGCTTTATCGCCCTGCTTGACAAAAAAATCTCTTAACTGGTCTTTCGTTAACGCACGTATGTCCTTTTTCTTTATTTCCATTTATGATGCAAAAGTAATTAATTGTAATCTGGTTTTAACGTAAATAAAAAAAGCCTCTAAAAGAGGCTTTAAATTGAATATTGTATCACTAGATAATTAGCATCGCATCTCCGTAAGAGTAAAATCTATACTTTTCTTTTACCGCTTCATCATATGCCTTTTTTATAAAGTCGTGACCAGCAAATGCAGAAACCATCATTAATAAAGTAGATTTTGGTGTATGGAAATTTGTAATCATACTGTTTGCTATACTAAAATCATAAGGTGGGAAAATGAATTTATTTGTCCATCCTTCATAAGGATTTAATCTTCCGCTTGAAGAAACCGAACTCTCAATGGTTCTCATAGATGTTGTACCAACTGCACACACACGCTTCTTATTCTCTATTCCTCTATTAACAATTGTCGCCGATCTTTCATCAATGGAAATTTCCTCACTATCCATTTTGTGCTTAGATAAATCCTCAACCTCTACTGGATTAAACGTACCTAGACCAACATGCAATGTGACCTCAGCCATATCAACACCTTTGATCTCCAATCGCTTTAACAGGTGTTTTGAAAAATGCAACCCTGCTGTTGGTGCTGCTACTGCACCTTCATTCTTGGCAAATATGGTTTGATAGCGCTCTTCATCTTCTGGCTCAACATCTCTCTTAATGTATTTTGGTAGTGGAGTCTGACCTAATTCATTAAGTTTTCTTCTAAAGTCCATATAAGACCCGTCATATAGAAAACGTAATGTTCTACCTCTCGAAGTAGTATTATCTATTACTTCAGCAACTAGACTTTCATCTTCACCAAAATAGAGTTTATTACCTATTCTAATTTTACGTGCAGGATCCACCAATACATCCCATAAGCGTTGATCTTGGTTTAATTCTCTTAAAAGAAAAACTTCGATGCGCGCACCAGTTTTTTCCTTATTACCAAATAAACGAGCCGGAAATACTTTTGTATTATTAAGTATCATCACATCACCTTCATCAAAATAATCAATAATATCTTTGAAAAGCTTATGCTCTATTGTCTGCTTCTCTCTATTAAGTACCATTAGTCTTGATTCATCTCTATGCTCTGCTGGATGCTCTGCTAATAATTCTTCGGGAAGGTCAAAATTGAAGTGTGATAATTTCATAAATTAAGTCTTGTTTTTTTGAAGTTGCAAATATACAATCTCAAAATAGGCCTTGTCAAGTAATTACTTACTTATTTTAAATTAAAGCCGAGAGTTTTTAAATCTTCCCAAAATTGAGGATAGGACTTGCTAACTACATGAGCATCTTTAACCTTTAAAGAAGTTTTCAGGCCTAACGGCGCAAAGGCCATGGCCATCCTATGATCATTGTAAGTAGCAATTTCAACATCACTGAAAATTTTAGTTGATGGTTTTAAATGCAACGTTGCTTCCGTAATTACTACTTCAGCACCCAATTTTTCAAGCTCTACCTTGAGGGCTACTAAACGATCTGTTTCCTTGATTTTAAGGGTATGAAGACCAGATAAGAAACACTCTAACCCAAGTCCGAATGCCGTAACTGAAATCGTCTGTGCAATATCTGGTGCGTTACTAAGGTCTAATTCAATTTTTGAGTCGCTTGCCACCGCAGAGGTTTTTTTAATTGCAACCGTATTACCATCGAATTGCGTTTCAACACCAAATTGATTGTAAATATCTGCTAATACAAAATCGCCTTGTAAGGAACTTTTCTTATAAGACGATAAAGCCACTTCGGTGCCAATTTCACTTAAGGCAACAATACTGTAATAATACGAAGCTGATGACCAATCTGATTCTACCGTGATTTCTTTATTTTCAGGTTCAGATAATTTTGGTTTAACCGTAATAATATTATCCTCAAACTTTGTTTCTATTCCAATTTCATTTAACAAAGCAAGGGTCATTTTAATGTACGGTACTGAAGTGATCTTACCTTTTAATGTGAGTTTTAGGCCATTTTTGAGCTTAGATGCAATTAACAATAATGCAGAAATATATTGACTGCTCACATTTGCCTCTAGACTCACTTTGTTTTTATTGAGTTTTTTGCCACTGATTTTAATTGGAGGATATCCTATGTTTTCAAGGTAACTTATTTTAGCACCAAGGGTTTCCAGCGCATCAACAAGAATTTTTATTGGCCGTTCCTTCATACGAGAAGAACCTGTTAAAATGGTTTCTCTATTTTCTTTGGTTGAAAAATACGCGGTTAAAAATCGCATTGCAGTGCCAGCATGATGGATATCAATAACCTCTTCATTTGATTTTAGTGCCTTTTGCATTAAGACTGAATCGTCTGAGTTTGAGAGGTTCTTTATCATTAAAAAAGGATATAGAGCCTGAAGCAATAGCAACCTATTAGACTCACTTTTGGAACCAGTAATTTCAATTGATGATTTACGAGCAATTGACGATTTAGAAATTTGAATATCCATATTAAAAGAAATTCCCACTTAAGCGGGAACAAAATTACTTTAATTTATCATTATTATGGTGCCTATCGTGATCTCGTTTTGCTTTTTTATCCATTTTTCTGTCAAAAGCTTCTTGTAGGTCAATACCTGTTTGATTAGCTAAGCATAAAACTACAAATACCACATCGGCAAGTTCTTCGCCTAAGTCCTTGTCTTTATCTGTTTCTTTTTCGCTTTGTTCTCCATATCGTCTAGCAATTATACGTGCTACTTCACCAACTTCCTCAGTCAGTTGGGCCATATTGGTAAGCTCGTTAAAATATCTCACTCCGTGTTCCTTGATCCAATTATCAACTTCTAATTGGGCGTTCTGAATATTCATATTTTATTCTCTATTTTTTGAATCAATAATTATTGTAACAGGTCCATCATTTACAAGATGTACTTTCATATCTGCTCCAAACTCTCCGGTTTGAATAGGTTTATCTGTATCTGTATTTAATCTTTCCACAAACTTTTCATACAAAGGTATGGCAATATCTGGTTTGGCAGCCTTTATATAACTTGGTCTATTACCCTTTTTTGTACTAGCGTGTAATGTAAATTGACTAACCACAATAATATCGCCATCAGCATCTAAAACAGAGGTATTCATAACACCCTTTTCATCTGGAAAAATCCTAAGATTCACTATTTTTTTACACAACCAATCAATATCTTCCACACTATCCTCATTTACAACACCTAACAAAACCAATAATCCATTACGAATTGAAGCAACCTTCTTATTTTGTATTATAACAGAAGCTTCTGAAACTCTTTGAACAACTACCCTCATAAATTATCCCAATTATCGGTTCTGTAATTCTCTTCTTCTCCTTCTAAAATCTGAAGATAACTCTTATATCGAGAATACGACACTTCATCGTTTTCTAAGGCCTCTTTCACTGCACATTTTGGCTCTTTTAAATGCAAACAGTTATTGAATTTACAGTCTTGTTTTAATGCAAAAAATTCAGGGAAATAATCTCCGACTTCCTCTGGATCCATGTCAACCACACCGAATCCTTTAATTCCAGGAGTGTCAATAATCTTAGCATCAAAACTAAGGTCGAACATTTCCGCAAATGTAGTTGTGTGTTGGCCTTGCATGTGTTGCTGTGAAATTTTCTTCGTTTTTAAATCTAAAGAGGGTTCAATAGTATTTACCAGAGTTGATTTTCCAACACCGGAATGACCACTAAACATACTCACTTTATTAACCATCAGGACTTTGACCTTATCGACATTCTCTGTTGTTGTCGCAGAAATACCAATACACTCGTAACCAATTTTACGGTATAAAGAAGCTAAATATTTTACTTCCAATAGCTCTTCCTCATCATAAGTATCAATTTTATTGAATAATAGAATAGTTTTTACGGCATAAGCTTCTGCTGTAACTAAAAAACGATCGATAAAACTTGTAAACGTCTGAGGATTATTAAGTGTTATTAAGAGAAACACCTGATCTATGTTTGAGGCAATTATATGGGTTTGTTTAGAAAGATTAACTGATTTACGAATAATATAGTTTTTTCTTTCTTCTATTCGGTTAATTACTCCTGTATCCTCGTTATTTTTAGTCTCTAATTCAAATTGCACAATATCGCCAACCGCAATTGGGTTTGTACTTTTAATTTCGGTAATTCTAAAACGGCCTTTTATTCTGCATTGGTAAAACTTACCATTTCTGGTTTTAACTGTATACCAGCTTCCTGTAGATTTATAAACCGTTCCGACCATTGTTATTATTAATCATAACAAAGAAACAACAATTACGGAAAAAAGTCTTTAATTTTAAGCCTAAACTAAATTATGTATTATGAAACAAAAAAATTTAATTATTGGCTTACTCCTCGTTGGATTCATTTCGTTTTCGTTTATCAACAATGAAAAATCTTATGCTGAAGTTGAGTATAAAGTTGTGACGAGTGTTGAATCTATTGTACCAAATGGTTTAGGTAGGTCAAGATTAATTTCGTCTAATGTTACTAGAGACTATAGTGAATTCACTTCTGAACGTTCTAGCAATAAAGACGAAGATGGCAGAAACAAGTCTAAACGTAGTGAAATTCGCGTTAAGGATTTTGAAGAAACAAAGCTATTGAACTTTTTCAACCTTGGTGGAATTAGATTTCAAAACATTGTGGCCAATGACGCTGTAATAAGCTCAAAACTCATTACTATGGCTAAAGATGGCTGGGAACTCGCATTTGTAACCAGTAGCTCCGAAAGCGATGCTGGAAAAGGTGACGGACAGGGAATATTTGTTACTCGATATATATTTAAGCGTATTGCTCAATAATATTAAAAAGGCTCGCGTCTGCGAGCCTTTTATTTTAGTATTATTAATGATTAATAATTTCTTTTTGATGGTTGATTGATTCTTGGTGTATTGCTTTGAACATACGCAATACAAATTCTTCACTAAGATTCTTTTCCTCACCTTCTAAAATCATTTTGCCTAGGATTTCGTTCCAACGTTTAGATTGTAATACGGCCACGTTGTGGTCCTTTTTCAATTGACCAATTGCATCTGCAACTTGCATACGCTTGCCCAATATTTCTATTAATTGATGGTCAATAACATCAATCTTGGTTCTAAGTGTATTGATCTTATTGTTAAAAACGGCATCATCATCTGTTTCTTTTCTTATCCTTAAATCTTCTGTGTACTGAATAAGCACTTCAGGTGTAATTTGCTGTGCAGCATCACTCCAAGCATTATCGGGATCGTGATGCGATTCAATCATTAATCCATCATAATTTAAGTCTAAAGCTGTCTGACTAAGATCAAAAATGATATCACGTCTACCTGCAATATGTGATGGATCTAAAATTAATGGTAAATCAGGAAAACGGTTTTGTAAATCTACCGCGATTTGCCATTCTGGGTTGTTTCTATAACGTGTTTTTTCGTAAGTAGAGAATCCTCTATGAATTACACCCAGGTTTTTCACATCCGCTGTATAAAAACGCTCTACTGCTCCCAACCATAATGATAAATCTGGGTTTACTGGGTTTTTAATTAAAACAGGTTTATCTGTTCCTTTTAATGCTTCTGCAATCTCTTGTACTATAAAAGGACTTACAGTAGTTCTAGCACCAATCCATAGGATATCTACGTCATGTTTTAAAGCAAGCTCCACATGGTTTGGGTTAGCAACCTCAGTTGTAATCATCATTCCAGTTTCCTGCTTAGCTTTTTGAAGCCATTTTAATCCTAGGGCACCTACACCTTCAAAATTTCCTGGACGCGTTCTTGGTTTCCAAATTCCTGCTCTATATACGGTGGCATCACTATCCTTTAATTGATGAGCAATGTTTAATACTTGTTGTTCTGTTTCCGCACTACATGGTCCTGCTATAACTAGTGGATGATCTAAGTTAAAAGCGTCTAACCAATTCCTTAATTCTTTCTTGTTTTCCATTTTGTTGTTAATCTCTTCTTCTAGATTTTATTTTATTCCGTTTAATATGTGTTGTATATGGTTTGTTTCTTCCATTTCTTTATATACTGCCTCAAAGTCTTCATCTTCCATTAGCTTTTTAAAGTGCTTTAGATTTGAAATATATTCTTCTAGGGTTTCAATTACATTGGTTTTGTTCTGTTCAAAAATTGGTGTCCACATAGCAGGTGAACTTTTTGCCAATCGCACAGTACTTTCAAATCCGCTGCCTGCCATATCAAAAATATCTCTTTCGTTCTTCTCTTTTTCAATTACTGTTTTACCTAACATAAAAGAACTTATATGAGATAAATGTGATACGTATGCGATATGCTTATCATGTGCTTTAGGATTCATATAGCGAATTCTCATACCTAAATCTGAAAATAAATTCAGGGCTTTTTCCTGTAACTTAAACGCTGTGTCCTCTACTTCGCAAATGATATTTGTTTTATTTTTATATAGTCCTTTAATGGCCGCCTTAGGTCCAGAAAACTCAGTACCCGCAATTGGATGTGCTGCTAAATAATTTCTGCGTTTAGGATGATTCTTTACCTCTAAACAAATATCCTCTTTTGTAGAACCGGCATCAAAAACAATAGTTTCATCTGAAATATTATCTAAGACTTCTGGCAATACTTTAATAGTGGTATCAACCGGAATTGCTAATACTGCCATTTCCGCATTTTTCAATTCTGTAATAGTAGCTTTTTTATCTATTACGCCTAATTCTAATGCCTGTTGAATATGAACTTCATTATTGTCTATACCATAAACAGTACAATTTGGGTACAGCGCCTTAATATCTAAAGCAAAACTTCCTCCAATTAACCCAACTCCTATGACATAAAAATTATTCATAATCTTTATACTCTTGCAATTGCTTCTTTAATTATATCTTCTGAGGCACATAACGAAAATCTAATATATCCTTCACCATTACTACCAAAGACCGTACCTGGAGTAATAAACACAGAATGTTTCTTTAAGATTAAATCTGTGAATTCTTCAGATTTAACATGTGGTGGCAATTTTGCCCAAACAAACATTCCTGCTGAATCGTCATCGTAAGTGCAGTTTAATTCGGTTGCCAATTTCCAGATTAGCTCTCTTCGTTGTTGGTAAACACTATTTAAACTTACATACCAAAGATCAGAGCATTTGAGTGCTTCAATCGCTCCTTTTTGTACACCATAGAACATCCCAGAATCCATATTACTTTTAACCTTAAGTACAGCTTGAACAAAATCGTAATTCCCAACTAACATGCCGACTCTCCATCCTGCCATATTAAAGGTTTTGCTCAATGAATTTAATTCTAAACAAACATCCTTGGCATTACGATAACGCATTATACTTATTGGTTTATCATTAAGTACAAAACTGTATGGATTATCATTAACAATTAATATATCATGACGCTTCCCAAAGGCAATTACCTCATCATAAAACTTATTTGTTGCTTTAGCGCCAGTTGGCATATGCGGATAGCTAATCCACATAATTTTAACTTTACTTAAGTCCAAGCGTTCTAATGCAATGAAATCTGGAAGCCAGTGATTTTCTTCAATTAAATCATAATAAACTGGCTTTGCTTGTAATAATTTGGTAACTGCTGCATATGTTGGATATCCAGGATTTGGGATTAACACTTCATCGCCAGAGTTTAAAAATGCCATTGAAATATGCATTATACCTTCCTTACTTCCTAAAAGAGGAAGCACCTCCGTTTGTGCACTAAGGTTAACCTTATATCTGTTTCTATAGAAATTTGCAATTTCAGTTCTTAACTCTGGTAAACCTTGGTAACTCTGGTATTTGTGAGCCCCTTCATCTAACAAACTATCTTGAAGTACAATAGTAGCTTTATGAGGTGGTTCTAAATCAGGACTACCTATACCAAGATTGATAATTGGTTTACCTTGTGACTTTAAAAACGCAACTTCCCTCAGTTTTTTTGAGAAATAGTATTCTTCTACGTTCTTTAATCGATCTGCTACTTCAATCATAATCTTGCATTTTTATATTCACCCAATATTTTAAAATCATCAGCCATTAATGCTATTATGGATTTAGCCTTTTCGTAGTCTTTATATTCATCAAAAGTAACATCTACAAAAAAGGCATACTTCCATGGTGTATCTATTTTTGGTAAGGATTGTATTTTTGTTAAATTAAGCTTACAATCGCTCATAACATTAAGTATAGTAGCCAAACTGCCACGTTTATGGTCCAAAATAAACTTTAAGGAAGCCTTATTGAGCATCTTTTCGTTTGCTTCTGGACTTTCGCGTTTTACAATTACAAACCTTGTCTCATTATGCTTTATAGTTTGAATACTCTCAGCCAAAACATTTAAACCAAACATTAAGGCAGCATTCTTACTAGCAATAGCCGCAATGCCGAATATCTTATCTTCAGATATTTGTTTTGCAACATCAGCAGTATCTTTTGCTTCAACCAATTTTATATGTGGGTGTTTTTTTAAAAACACTTTGCACTGCAAAAGTGCCATGGGGTGCGAGTGCACCTCTTTAATATCATTAATCGTTTGTCCATCTAAGGCCATTAAACTATGTTGAATATCTAAAAAATATTCACCTACAATTTTAAGATCGTGCTTATCTATTAACGCATAGTTGGGTAATATAGATCCTGCAATAGAGTTCTCTAATGCCATAACGATATCATCTGCCTTACCATTTAATAAACTATCTACAGCACTATCAAAAGACATGCATTCAATTACATTATTACTTCCATTAAAATAATGCTGAACCACTTCGTGATGAAATGAACCTCTAATTCCTTGTATTGCTATTGGCTTGCTCATAACAAAAAAGTCTCGACCAAATCGAGACTTTCATAATTATATTTTATTAAAACATACTAAGCCTCGTTTCTTTTGCTAAAAAAGAAATAAAACCAGCTATAATATGTTTTAAATGTATTCATTGTTATAATTCTCATGCTAAAGTAATTAATATTTTTACAAATAAAAATAAGAGCCTTTTTTTTTGAATATTAATATCAAGAATTAAAGAATTGTCAATATTTAGGCTACAATATTATAGAATACCTATTTTTGAAAAAATAAACTGAAAAATGTCTATTGAAGTAATTAATATATCCAAGTATTACAAGGAGCAAAAAGCGCTCAACAATGTCTCCTTTAAAGTTAAAGATGCTGAAATCGTTGGATTTCTAGGACCAAATGGTGCTGGAAAATCGACTATGATGAAGATCTTAACCACCTATATTAATGCAAATGAAGGCAGTGCGATGGTCAATGGTCATGATGTTTGTATTGACAAGAAAATTGTACAGCAAAGTGTTGGATATTTACCAGAGCACAATCCATTATATACAGATTTGTATGTTAAAGAATACTTAGATTTTAATGCTAATGTATACGGTACGCCAAAATCGAGAATAAATGAAGTGATTGAACTCACAGGGTTAACACCAGAAGCTCATAAAAAAATAGGGCAGCTTTCTAAAGGTTATCGCCAACGCGTTGGATTGGCCAATGCCTTATTGCACAACCCAGATGTTTTAATACTCGATGAACCGACCACAGGATTAGACCCTAATCAGCTCGTTGAAATCAGAAATTTAATTAAGTCTATCGGCAAAGAGAAAACTGTATTTCTTTCTACACATATTATGCAAGAGGTTGAAGCCATGTGCGATAGGGTGATAATTATTAATAAAGGAGAAGTTGTTGCAGATAAATATCTCAAAGAGTTGAGGGACGGACAAGAACAAATAGTTATTGTCGAATTTGATTATAGGGTTGAAGAAGCTTTTTTATTGAAATTACCAATGGTAAAATCAGTAAAAAACCCAAACGGTTTTGTGTATGAAATTACCTTCTCTACCGAAGAAGACATGAGGTCACATGTTTTTGATTTTGCTCATGATAACGATCTTAGGATTTTACAGTTAAATCAAAAAAATACAAGTTTAGAAAGTCTCTTTAGGGAGCTAACTAGTTGAAAATTAAATCTCCTGTATAAATAATTTCAACATCAACAATAGGAGGCTCATTAACAGATATTACATTTCCTGTTCCCCTTATTATACCAGTTAAAGATTGTTGTGGATTAACAATAATATCATTACTCCCTCTATGACTAATTTGTACATTTTGAGCAATTAAATCCTCCCCTTCAAAGCGCCCAGATCCTGCAAAAAATCCAACAAATAACTCGTCTACTTCACCATCTAAATAAAAGAACGAAATATTATTAGATATAACGGAAAGATTTTGTGAGTCAAGACTTAATCTAAAATCACCAACTGTAAATTCACCTTCACCATTAAAATCTTCAGATAACAATGTTAAGTCATCAAAGTTTAAAATACCATTAGACGACACATCATATTGTGAGGATGTTCTTATCTCAGTTATACTAGGTGCTTCCACAAAAACTTTTGTAATACCAAAATCTCTAATATAATTACAAGTGTTATTATCGGTTAATACTAATCTATCTCCAATAACTTCGATCTCAACATCATTAATTAAGTTTTCACCTGTTTCTACTGTTACCTTAAAATCGGGCGCTTCCTTAATGACTAATTCTATATCTCTATTTACTAATATTTGATCAAAACTGTTCACATCAATTTCTACCTGTATAATGTCACCCGAAGTTTGAAAACAATCATTAGCATCTTCGCTATTACAAGCGAATACTAATAGACTTAATATGTAACCTATTTTTTTCATAATCTAACACCTATACCCAATTCTACAGCTTCGGCCTTCGCACCATGTGATTTTAATGTTACCGCTGCAAAAAACTTATTTCTAAAATATCTTTTCAAACCTATTCTAATATAGGTTCGGCCTTCAAAATCAAATGGATAATATACATAATAACCAAGTTGTGTTTCAATTGACATTCTGTTTATAAATAACTCATGTCCTACAAAAAGCCCAACTCTTTTATAATCCTCATCTCCGCTCACATTTTCTTCTGGAAATGACACAGATTGATAATAAATTAATTCTTTAAGAAAATTTGAGAAAAATGCATCTACCCCAAACTGAACAGCACTTGTGTGACTTAATCGTTTATCTGCATAAGCAGACAAAATATAAAACGGAAATTGCCCACTACCTATTACATCACTCTGGTTAATCCCAGATCTAAAGGCTATATTAAATCTAATTGGTTCTGTAAATTTTTCCTCATCCAAATTCTCTATGTATTCCTTTTCAATTTCGGCCAAATTATAGGTTACACCTACATTGAATGCAATGGTATTTATACTTGTATTTGGTGCTTTTACATTAGCATTAGAATAGTGTATTAATGATAAACCTCCTTGTATCCCAAAGTGCTTGAATAGGTTTTCCTTTTTATAATTAACCATTAAGTAAGTTGAACTTAAAAGTCTTGTGCCGAAAGCTATATTTTTGGGATTGTCAATTTTATCATAGGGATTGGTTGTGTAAGCTAATCCTTGTGCAATTCTAAGGGTAAGGTTCCGCTTAAAAAAATAAAAATTATAATGCGCATATAACCCAAAGTTATTACCCAATCTTTCATCAACTAAATCCTGATAAATGAATGACGCACCGTAATCAGGATAATTAAATCGTTGTTCCCACGCTTCTTCTCCATAGGTCTTTTTATTCCAACTAAATATAAAGCCTTGTGGTCTCCCAGATATCAAATGAAGTATATCAGTATTATGAAGCGCAATATTGCCTGAGAAATAATTTAAATCAAAATATGTATTAGAAGTTTTGTCTACTTGAGAAAAGCCAAAAAAACAATATAATATAAAAAGGTAGCTAAGCCTTTGCCTCATAAACTTGTAATTGACCGTAAAAATAATTGTTTTTATTTAAGAGTATCTTAAGCAATTAAGGTTTTCTGTTTACATTTTAATATGTATTTTTGCTCATCAAAATTAGAGGAATGATTTGACTGATTGCAACCTCGGGAAAAAATGCTAAAGACAGTGTAAACTTTCCGAACAATTACGTCAAATCAACACATAAGAATTTACATATGGCGTATTTATTTACATCAGAGAGTGTATCAGAAGGACATCCAGATAAGGTAGCAGATCAAATCAGTGATGCTTTAATTGATAATTTTTTAGCTTTCGATCCAGAATCTAAAGTAGCTTGCGAAACCTTAGTTACTACAGGACAAGTTGTATTGGCAGGTGAAGTTAAATCAAACACCTATTTAGACGTTCAGAAAATTGCTAGAGATACCATTAATAAAATCGGTTACACAAAAGGAGAGTACATGTTCGACGGAAATTCTTGTGGTGTCATATCTGCAATCCATGAACAATCAGAAGACATTAATCGAGGTGTAGATAGGGGAGTAAAAGAAGAACAAGGTGCTGGTGACCAAGGAATGATGTTTGGTTATGCAACCAGTGAAACGGACAATTACATGCCTTTGGCTCTTCATATTTCTCACTTAATATTAAGGGAATTGGCAGAGCTGAGACGAGAAAACAAAGAGATTACGTATTTAAGACCAGATTCTAAAAGTCAAGTTACTATAGAATACAGTGACGATAATACACCACAGCGCATAGAGGCTATCGTTATATCAACGCAACATGATGATTTTGATAGCGAAGAGGTCATGCTTTCTAAAATTAGAAAGGATATGGTGGATATATTGATCCCAAGAGTAGTTAAAAAATTGCCAGAACATATTAAACCCTTATTTACTGAGGATATTAAATATCACATCAATCCTACCGGTAAATTTGTAATTGGTGGACCACATGGTGACACAGGATTAACGGGAAGAAAAATTATTGTGGATACTTATGGTGGTAAAGGAGCTCATGGTGGTGGTGCTTTTTCAGGCAAAGATCCAAGTAAGGTTGATCGAAGTGCCGCTTATGCTACTAGGCATATTGCTAAAAATTTGGTGGCATCTGGTTTATGTGAAGAAGTTTTAGTCCAAGTATCCTATGCTATTGGTGTGGTTGAACCAATGGGAATTTTTATTGAAACTTACGGTACTTGCCCTTTAAATTTAACTGATGGTGAGATTGCAGAAAAAGTTGCTACCCTTTTTGACATGCGACCAGCAGCGATAGAAAAGCGACTAAAATTACGCCAACCAATGTACAGTGAAACTGCCGCATATGGCCATATGGGAAGGGAAAATATTACAGTAAGTAAGACCTTTGAACAACCAAATGGAGAATCCGTAACAATGGATGTAGAGTTATTTACATGGGAAAAACTAGACTATGTAGATAAGGTTAAGGAGGCTTTTAAATTATAGTAGTTGAAATTATATAAGCCTTCTCGTTTGAGAAGGCTTCTTAATTTTATAATGTATAAGTCAACCTTAAAGTTATAAATCGTGGTTGAATAAATGTTTCTGAGCTAAATACTGAGATATTAGATGCTCCATTACTAATATTAGAGTCTATATCTAAAATATTAGAGGCTCTTAGTGAATACTCCCATTTAGCATCTCTATCTTTTCTATAACGTAAGGAAGCATTCCATGTTTTAAAGGCTTCGGTTTGTCCTTGTGTTTCTTGTTCAGTGTAAGCAAAATCCGTAATAAAGGTTAAAGAATCCCATATATATGCATCAAAACGTATTGATGGCGCACGAGTAATAAATTTGGTTGTATTAGATCCTTGTACATTATCTCTAACTGTATATCGATAGCGTAACCTTACATTTGGTGCCTCTCTAAAATTAGTCCGTATTTCAGGAGAATAGCTCTGAGTAAAATTCTCGTTCAATGATTGACGGCCTTGGATAAACTGATTTAACTTACTATAAGAAAAGTTAGCATTTAAACGTGCTCTTAATTTTCCAAAAGTACGTTCTACTCTTCCAAATACAGAAGCAGTTTCATCTGCAAACTGAGAATTAAAAAACGTATTTGTACCAATTACACTTTCAAAATCAGTAAAACTTCGGATTTGATCAATATTTTTATTATAATTTATACTAGCAAAAACATTAGTATAATTAAATAAATTAAAACTTCTATAAAACAGACTTACATTATGGGTTAAAGCGTTTTGTAATTCCGGATTACCATATTGAATACTATTAAAGTTATTTAGCACAAGTCCTTGTGCAATATTAGTAACGTCAGTAAATGTATTAGTCATTCTATAGTTCAACGTTAAAGATTCACTCTTTTTAAATTGAATAAGTGCTTCAAAATCTGGTAAAACATCAAAGAAGTTATCTTTAAAATTATTACCCATTTGAGTGTTTTGATTGCTGTAGGCGTGGAATGATACTCCAGGTGTAAATGTAAATTTACCAGTCTTAAACCTATAATGCACACCTAAATATACATCGCTAAATGTGTAATCCACATCATCATTTGTAGCAGATAACACATTATCAAGTGGATCGGTAATAATTGGTGTTGGATCAAACCTTGAGCCTTCATCTAAAAACTGAAAAATATTAGAATCAAATTTTTGATTACTAAAAATAGTCCCTAAGGTAAAATTGATATTACTTTTTGAGTTAAGAATATTATAGTAATCTAGTTTAGCATCAAGCTTATTACTCTGAACACGTCTATCTTGATTTATATCATAATTAGACTGGTCTAAATCTAAACCTAAACCTGCAGCCGTTCTGTCAAATGCATCTCTATCGTCTGGATTAGGCTCGTCATTATTATCTGGATCATTAACTAACAATGCATTATAAAATGGATCCTCGTCACTCAATAGGTGTTGCACCTCCAAAGCAAATATATTATCCTCGTTTAGCGTGTAATAGTAATTCAAATTTTGATTAATACTATACGGATTAACTTTATTGAGCTGATCTGTATCACCAACTACAGATGAGAATAAGTTTTGTAGTTCCTTATCATCAGATATCTTTGCCAACACATCATAATCCAGTTGATTGTTGAAGTTGGGCTTGTAGGAAGCACTTAGTTTTGCAACAATTTGGTTGGTTGCTTCTCTCCCTCGTTGTACTGTAGATTCATCTGGAGGTAAACCTGTAGATTCATCTTCAGGTGTTAACGGATCATCTTCAATTTCAATGTAGTCAATAAAATTCTCCTCTCGTGTTCTTAATCTACTACTATTATAAATAACAAATCCACTCAAATCTAATGCCTTTGTCGGTGAATAACTAAAATTTACTGTTCCTAATTTTGTTATTACCTCTTGTGCATTGGCAATATTAGTTAATCCACTTAAGCCATTATTGCCTAGATTGATATTTGTACCACTTGTTCTACTTGGCAGCCTAAAGCCTCCACCAAAACCACGCACATCTCTATTAGATAGAGCTACCTCTCCAATATTATTTAAATCACCTATAACATTTATACTGTATTTTGGACTATAATAAAAAAGCTTGGGCTGAAATAAGTATAATTCGTTATTTGGTGAAGGTGCCTGACCTGCACCTGCAGTTATATCTCCAAACCAAAAATTTTCTTTTCCCTCCTTAAGCTTAATATTAATAGCAACATTGTTTTGATTATTCTGCACACCACTGAGTTGTCCAACCTCAGCATAATTTCGTAAAACTTGAATTTTATCGACAGCATTTGAGGGAATATTTTTAGTAGCTAATTTTGTGTCTCCATCAAAAAAATCTTTTCCATTAACAGTTAATTTCTGTACTGCGTTACCTTCAACTTCAATTTGGCCATCTTCATTGATTTCTACACCTGGTAATTTCTCCAAAACATCTTCTAGCTTTCGTTCTGATCCGTTTTTAAACGAATCAGCATTATAAATAAGTGTGTCTCCTTTAATGGTCACAGGCATTTCATATGTTAACTCAACTGCATCTAACGCATTGTCTGGCACAAGAGTGAAATCTCTGGTAATATTTGCTTCTTGTGTAGTTATTACTTCGTTTAGGGATTTTAATCCTATATAACTCACTTGTACTTTATATTTACCATTCTTACCTAACGAAAGGATATACTTACCCTTATCATTTGTTACCGCATAAGACTCCAAAGCATTAGTTTCTTGATTTATAGCTATAACATTGGCAAGTTCTAAGGGTGTGTCAATACTATCTTTTACGACACCTTGCATTTTTAATTGCGCAAAGGAACTGTTAGCTACTAAGGCTAAAAGTAGCACTAAAACTTTTTTCATTTGGTTTGGTTTGTTTAGGTTGGATGTTAGCCTAATTCTAATGAATGGCTCATAAGTTTGTATTGTCTGTTAAGTATAAATTAATTACGCTTACCTCGTCCTCGACCGCCATACATTTCTCTCATTTCTGTCATTTTTTTCGTGACAATGTCATTGTATTGGGCTTGAGTAACTTCATCTCCTTTTTTAGGTTTATTAATATCTTCTTTCTCCTCAGGATTCATAACTATCTTGGTACAAAGGATTGTCGTTCTATCTGCATTCACTTCCAAAATCAATCCTGGAAGCCCCCAATAATCGTCAGGTCCTTGGTTTATTGGAATTTGAGGTGTATACCAAGCAACTACCTCAATGGTCTTTGGTACTTCAATTTCATTCATTGGATCATCTGAATCTGCCTTAGCAGAGTCACCTGAGTCTGTAGAGTCTTTCTTTTTTGGAGGTGGAGGCGTCCTTCGTCTCATACTTCTCCAATCGAACTCATCTAATACCTTGGTTGCAGTAGCTTTAAAACAGGTATATTGACCAATCTGTTTGGTTTCAGTGCCCATTTTCCACTCAAGTGGCTTTAAATCATCCTTTATTAAAAACTGCTTGCCAAAAAATTCTTGATCTTGTAACAATTCTTGGTTTTTTACATTTTTATATTTAGGGCCACCAGTAAAACTACTTGCAAATCCTCCCCATCCTCTGCCAGATCCAGGAGCTTCTAATTTTTCATCTTCCTTATATATTGACTCGGATTTATTGAAAGTAAGAATGTACTCTTTTTCTAAAAAGCTTTTCATATTTTCTTCAATACGCTTTTTCTGATCCGGAGACATTTCCCTACCGCCCCATTGATCCATGTCCATTGTAGTTTTAGACATATAATATGCCTTTCCTTGAAAATCGTTTTGAGCAAATGTATTTAAGGCATAGAGTAAAACTATAAAAGTGAAAGTGAGTTTTAGTAATGATTTATTCATCTTGTCTATTAAGAATTGATTATCCAACAAATGTAACTTAATGATCTACCTATTACATTTGGTTTATCATAAAATTAACATGTTCTATTTTAACAATTATATCACTTTGACTCTATAAAATCCCATTGGTTTATTTCATTGAAGTTAAACTATTGTTAAAAGATTAACTTCTTCTTCTACCACGGTTATCTCTAAATTCTTTCATTTTGGCAGTAATCGTTTTTTGATACTCTGACTTTGTAATTTCTTTACCCTTATCTGGAGCAATAATCTCAACAATCTCTTCAGGGTTCAAGACAATTTTAGAACATAGCATTGTTGTGTTATCTGCACTTACCTCTAGAATCAAACCAGGTAATCCCCAATATTCTAATGGCCCATGACGAACAGGAATTTGAACGGTATACCACGCTTCAATTTCTGTCATTTTTACCTCTGGTACTGTTACCACACCTGTTGAATCTGTAGTTGGTTCTTGATTTCTCAATCTATCCCATGAAAAGTTATACCATGTCAACTCATTAGTTGGTATTGAAGCAGTAGCTTTAAAACATGTGTAGTTTCCTATTTGTTTTGTTTCAGAACCCATTACCCATTCTATTGGTTGCAAATTATCCTTTACTAAGAATTTCTTACCATAAAACTCTTGTGTCTGAATCTGTGTGTTCGTTTTCACATTCTTATATTGATCACCTGGAGTAAAATTTTTACCCCATGAATCAGTAGCACCAGTCATAGCATCCAATTTGTCTTCCTCCTCAAAAAATGATTCCTCCTTATTGAATGTCAGTACATAATTTTTCTCTAATCTATTCTTCATTCTTGCAGCAACTTGCTTTTTCTGCGCTTCACTTAATCGTGCACCCCATCTACCTAATTCCATTTTAGATTTTGAAAAATAATAGGCCTTACCTTGAAATTCTTGTTTAACCTCTGGTTTTGGATTAACTGAAAATGTAAATAGAAGTGCTAAAACACTGATTTTTAATAGAATTGATTTCATAATGGGATAAACTTTTAGTTAAAATTGTCTAACAAATCTATAAATACATTAAACAATACCATCTTGTTTATCATAATATTAACACTAAAAACCACAAGGTGATTTATTTACTACTTCAACGATTTTATTAATTTATTGAATTACCCTCTAATTGAGATGCTTATACTTTCACCTTCTCTACCATCATTTCGTGGTCTATAACGCTCCATCATTTCTTTGGCTTTCTTATCCATAATCTTTTCATAAGCCTCTTGATTAACTTCTTTGCCCTTTGTAGGTTCCGTAATTTCAATTTTATCTTCTGGGTTAAGTACAATTTTGCTACATATAATGGTTAGCTTTCCATCATGAACTTCTAAAATTAATCCTGGTAATCCTTGGTAGTTATTAGGTCCATTATTTACAGGTATTTGCGGTGTATACCATGCAGTCACTATTCGCTCTTCCATTTCAGGCTCCTTCTCTTCATCAAACTCATCATCACTACCAAAAGAAACCCTAGGCTTCTCAACCATTTTTGTATATGTTGCCTTAAAACATTGATATTCTCCGATATACTTTGTGTCAGATTCTAATTTCCAATCAATCTTTTCAATGTCATCTTTAACCAAAAAGATTTTACCATAGGTATCTACTTGGTCAGTATATCTTTGTTCTTTAGTGTTCTTGTAAAGTACATCAGAACCCCCACCTCCACCAATGGATACAATCTGAATACCATCACCCATACCGACATTTGGTTTGTCTAATTCTTCTTCTTGCTTGTACAATGAAGCTTCTTTATTGAAGGTAAGTAGAAATGTTTTCTGAAATTGTTTTTTCATCATTTCCATCATCCTTTCATGCATCTCAGAATTCATGGAGGTACTATCCATTTTAATGTCTACTTTTCTTTGCGTTTTATATGTTGCAACGCCTTGAAAATCTTGTGCATCAATAGCAGAAGCATATACTAATGCTAGGGATATAACTAAAACTCTAATTATTGTTGTCATTTGATTGATGTTATAATTATTCTTTATTCTTGTAATACTTAATTGCTGCATTTCTAATTTTCTCTACACGCTGTACAAATGTCTCTTTATCATCAGAAGTTCCTTCTACTTTGTAGGTCATTTTAGACTTTTTTCCACTAGACATAACTTCTCCGTTGCACACTAACTTAAATGAAACCGATTCTTTTCCCTCACTTAGATCAAACATCTCTTTAACGTCATCTATTGTAAATGTAGATTCTAGTTCTTCAATATTATCTACTGTCACCACAACATCTACACTTTCTACTTTGGTTTCTTCGATCTTTTTTATTATTTCAATTTCTTCAACAGATTTGGTTTGGCTAAAGCCTAAAGAACCGATTAACAATAATAAAGGTAAAATTAATTTTTTCATGTTTTTATATCTTTTGATTAATACAGTACAAATATCTCAACTCAAACCAAGTATTTGAGTTAACTAGTGTTAACGTGTGTTAACCGATTCGTTAAACTATAGAAATACTTATACTTTTGATATATGAATGAAAAACGATATAGATGGATTTTATATGTTATTGTCACTGTAATTGTGGCAACAATAGCAATTCAAATCTATTGGAATTATAAGAATTACCTCAACAATAAACAGCAACTTATCAATGATGTTCAGGTTAGTTTAGACAAAGCTGTAGAGGATTATTATGCCAATTTAGCAGAACGTACAACTGTTGGTATTTTTTTGGAAGGTGACCAACAAAAAGATGCTCTAACTGAAGGTGGAGAATTAGATCAATTATTTAACCAAATTGATAGTATTAAAGGTGAGTTTAAAACGCTAGATTCTTTAAAAATCAATAATATTGAAGGCATCACAATTTTAAGAGGGTCAAAATTAGACTCCATGACCACAATTCATGACGAATTACATCCTACGACTACACCAGACATTTTCAAAAAACGAATAGATAGCATAAAATCAAAAACTCTGGATTTTGAATTGAACGACATAGAAATGCTCACATCTAAAATTGTGGTTTCAATAACAAATGACAGCTTAAATGTTTCAGAAGTTGATAGTCTTTTAAATGAAGAATTTAAAAGAAAACAAATTGAGGTTAAGAGTAAACTTACTTTTCATAAATCTGACATATTGCACCAATTAACCAAGGTTAAAGATTCAATTTCAAAAGCTGAAAGTAAAATTGGTGAGTATAGCCTTTCTGCTATTTCAAAATCTACTTTTCTACCAAAAGGAAGTATCTTAGAATTAAACTATAGTAATGAAACATTTACAATCCTTAAACGAAGTTTAAACGGTATTTTGATCTCGAGCATTTTAGTTTTAGCAGTAATTAGTTGCTTATTTTATCTGTTGAAAATCATCAGAAACCAAAAACAATTGGCTGAAGTAAAAAATGATTTGATAAGTAATATAACTCATGAGTTTAAAACACCAATTGCCACGATTGGCGTTGCCCTTGAAGGCATCAGTAATTTCAACGGTATAGATGATAAAGAAAAGACAAAAAAATACATTAACATGTCTTCTGATCAGCTAAACAAACTGAACCTAATGGTTGAAAAGTTATTGGAAACTGCCACTCTTGATAGCGACAATTTGAGCCTAAATAAAGAACTTATCAATATCAATGACCTTTTAAATTCTTTATTAAATAGATACAGTATCCAATTTCCCAACAAAACCTTTAATCTTAACTTAATGGTAGAAAATCTTATGGCTAAGGTTGATGCCTTTCATTTTGAAAATGCCGTTAATAACATATTAGATAATGCTGTAAAATACGGTGGTGACATTATATCAATTACACTACTATCAAAAGGCGAGAATTTTGACATTACTATTGCAGACAATGGCAATTCTATAGATAAGACAAATAAGAGTAGAATTTTCGAAAAATTTTATCGCATACCTAAAGGCAATACACATGATGTAAAAGGATTTGGTATTGGACTTTATTATACCAAAACTATTGTTGAAAAACACAATGGTTCAATTAACTTAGATTTATCTAATAATTTAACCTCGTTTAAAATTACATTACCTAATGGCTAAAAAAATAAAACTCATTTTAGCAGAAGACGAAATTGCATTAGGCCAAATAATTAAAGAAAGTCTTGAAACAAGAGACTTTGATGTAATTCTATGTGAAAATGGCGTTAAAGCCTTTGAAAAATACAAGTCTGAACAACCTGAAATACTTGTTCTAGAAGTAATGATGCCGAAAAAAGACGGCTTTACATTAGCTAAAGAAATTAGAGCAATTGACAAAAGAATTCCCATTATTTTTCTTACTGCAAAATCTCAAACCGAAGATGTTGTAGAAGGGTTTTCAATTGGAGGAAATGACTACCTCAAAAAACCATTTAGTATGGAAGAGCTCATAGTGAGAATTCATAATTTACTAAATAGAACCCAAGTTCAGAAAACTGCAGATATTTTAAATATTGGAGAATACCAATTTAATTTCCCAAAACAACTTCTACACTATAAAGAAGAAGCACCTTTACAACTTACACATAGAGAAGCACATTTATTATTTCATCTCATTAAAAATCAAAATAAAGTTTTAGACAGGTCTCTCATTCTTAATAAACTTTGGGGAACAGATGATTTCTTTTCTGCTAGAAGTATGGACGTTTTCATTTCTAAGTTGAGAAAAAAACTAAATAAGGATGATAGCATTCAAATTATAAATGTGCGAGGATTTGGCTATAAACTTACCGTCTAGATAAAAACTAAATCAAAATTCATAGCGTTATACTGTGGCTCAATTTTTGTATTTTTCAGAACGGTATGAAAAAAATGTTTTATTTATTCTTATTTGTAGGTACAGTCTGCTTTTGCCAAAATTCCGTTAAAGCCAATTTAGTAGATTCAATGAAAATTGACGTCTTGGATATATTCGGAGTAGATACTTTTGGCACCATGTATTATTCAACCAATGACAATAC
Organism: Winogradskyella sp. KYW1333; assembly: GCF_003335675.1. Lineage (GTDB taxonomy): Bacteria > Bacteroidota > Bacteroidia > Flavobacteriales > Flavobacteriaceae > Winogradskyella. The sequence goes on from NZ_QPHL01000010.1 coordinate 89,481, forward strand.
ATTTAACAAAAAAACCAAGGACACTACAATTACATATACCAATTATCAACTTAGTGAAATAAGTACTGCAAATACGTTTAATCCATTAAAAATAAATCTCTTCTACAGGGATTTTAATTCGGTTATTATTCTAGATAATAGACTTGCTGAAATTTTTAAAATTGACTTCAACACGGTAGTTCCTTATAAGAATGTTAGTTATGTTTCTACTGGTTATGACAACACAATTTGGATTTTTAATCAGGATTTACAGCAATTAGAATTGTACGATTACAAAACCAATAAAATAAGACTTAAAACAGTACCCATCCAATCCGAAGTACTAGACTTAAAAAGTGACTATAACTTCTGCTATCTACTTACTAAACAATTTTTATACGTCTATAATTACTTTGGCAGTTTGGTGAAAAAATTTCCTAATAATAACTATGAGAAAATGGAATTTAGCCAAGCACATACTGTTTTAAAAAATAACAATCAGCTTTCTATTTTACCCAAAAACAATTCTGAAATCATACCAATTACACATCCAAATTTGTTAATAAATCAGTTTTTGGTAACCAATGAAACCTTGTATATTTACAACGACGGAATTCTGCGTCAATATCAACTTAAACTAGAATAGATTATGCATGTTGCTGTTGCTGGAAATATAGGAGCTGGAAAGACTACGCTCACCAAATTACTTGCTAAACACTATAAATGGGAGGCGCAATTAGAAGATGTTGTAGACAATCCATACCTAGATGATTTTTACAATCAGATGGAACGTTGGAGCTTTAATTTGCAGGTATATTTCCTTAATAGCAGATTTCGTCAGGTAAACCAGATTCATAGTAGTGGCAAAGACATTATTCAAGATAGAACCATCTATGAAGATGCTCATATTTTTGCACCAAACCTTCATGCTATGGGTTTAATGACCAACCGCGATTTTGAGAACTATTCTTCGTTGTTTGATTTAATGGAATCTTTTGTAAAAGGACCTGATTTATTAATTTATCTGAGAAGTTCAATTCCAAATCTTGTTGCTCAGATTCATAAACGTGGTAGAGACTACGAAAATTCAATTAGTATTGACTATTTAAGTAGATTAAACGAGCGATACGAAGCATGGATACATGGTTACAACAAGGGGAATCTTCTAATTATAGATGTTGATGATCTAGATTTCGTTGATAATCCTGAAGATCTGGGAGGTATTATTAATAAAATTGATGCACAAATTCACGGTTTATTCTAAGCAATAAACCCATGTTTTCTGGCATGTAACAAAGCCTGCTCTCCATTTTCTACTATCAGCACAGGGACTTCGTTATAATCTTCAAAAAGATTACTGATACGTTTCATACGTTTAGTATGCTCTACAGCTCTTAAGTATATTGCCGCAATTCTATTTGGAAATTCTTTTACGACATCTAAATAGATATAAGCATCTTTCTCGCCGCAGTCACCAATTAAAATAAAATTGAGGTTGGGATACGTCTTTAGAATATTGAAAATTTCATGATACTTGTGTGCCAATTCCATTTTTGGGGTTCTATCAAATGGAGTTCTAAAATCTCTTAGCAAAATTGGTCCTTTAGGGAAATTATTGTTTTTTAAAAAAAACGCCAAGTAACGGTATAAATTCCAAGGACTATTACTAACATAAAATATGGGGTTTGCCTCTAAGTTTGTCTTTCCATTATGTAACAAATGATAAAACTCTGCTGAGCCCTCTAATGCTTTCCGTTTATGAGGTGTTTTAAAAAATGTATTTACAACAACTCTCCACTTTAATCTAGAAGTTACACCAGTATGTAGTATCGTATCATCAATATCGCTAATTACACCAAAGCTTGTATTTTGCCTTGGAATAAGCATTTTTCCTTTAAACTTATTACTTAACTGAATCTGCCTTTTCTTACTATTGCTTTTGTAAGAGACATAATATTCTAGCCAACCTTCATCATCAATATGATGTTTTAAGTTATCAGAAGATTTATCCAATAGGAAATACCCTTCTGCATCTGTGCTCGATTTAATAATTTCTTGATTAGGTAAGCTGATGGCCAATGGTGTATTTCTTATCTCATCAGTTTCAAAACGCTTCCAAGAGTTTAAAAGTAAACTAAACCAGTCCTTTTTATCTAAATCTATATCCTCATCTTCTAATGCCCTACCCTTCAAATAAAGGTGTTCATTTGTACCATAGGTGTCAAAAGGTATTATCTGTAATGGATCTTTTTTAAACCAACTCAAATGAAAACAGTTTTTGAAAGTTTGAAGATACTAAAACTATAAGTTATGTCTAGTTTGTAAGTTAAAAAACTAAGGAAAATGTTAAAGTAATAATAACTTCAATTTTTAACAAGTAATTTAGTGGTATTACCTAATAAACTTCAAAAAACCAACTAATCATGAAGAAAATACTCGTCGTTCTTTTAGTATTATTTACTTACGGTACTGTTAGTGCACAATATGAAAAAGAGGATAATATTTCTGTTCCTAACTATAGATTAGCCTCTAAATATTCTCCTACAAACCTTGGGAAAATGGTGCACTCTACTGCAGTAAGACCAAATTGGTTAAAAAAAGGGAATCGATTTTGGTATCAATACAAAACTACAGAAGGCTCTAAATATTATATTGTTGATGCAGACAACAGAACTAAAAAAGAACTTTTTGATAATGAAAAAATGGCCAAGTGGCTTACAGAAATCACTAAAGATCCCTATGATGCAAAGCACCTACCTAGATTCGATTTTAAGTTTGTGAAAAACGATACAGCAATTCAATTTTATGTTACCTCTACAGAGAAAGTAGAAGAAATTAAGGAAGATAAAAACGAAGAAGACAAACAAAAAACGGATTCTACTTCTACCAAAAAGAAAAAAAGTAAACCAAAAATGGTAAACAAGGTTTATCATTTTGAGTATCGCCTTGGTGGTAATTCATTAATCGTATTAGATAATAAAAAGAAGGAAAAAGAAGAATGGAAAAAATGGGCCAATATTGCACCTGATAGCTCCATAGTCCTATTTTCTAAGAACTACAATCTTTATTGGATGGATAAAGAAAACTTTCTTAAAGCAGTAAAAAACGAGAAAGACTCTACCATAGTTGAAAATCAATGGACCAATGATGGTGAAGAAAATTATAGTTATGGTGGCAGAACAAGGGGAGAAAATAATGAGACCAAACTTAAAAATAAGGACAATCGAAAATATGTTGGAGGAACATGGTCACACGATTCTAAAAAGTTTGTTTTCCAAAGACGAGATGCCAGACACATTAAAGATCTATGGGTAATCAACACAACATCTAGTAAAAGACCAACACTTGAAACCTACAAGTATCATATGCCAGGAGAAGATGAATTTTACAAAACAGAAATTCATGTTTTTGATATGCCATCAAAGAGCAGTATTCAGGTCAAAATAGATACGGTAAAACAACAAAGTATTCAAATTTACCGAGCACCTAGAAAAAAATCGACTTACAGAGATGATTTTCAACCATCTCTTTTATTATCTCAAAAGGGGAAAATATATTTCAATACGATAAGTCGAGACCGAAAAAAATTGGATATCTGTGTGGCAGATATAAATACTGGAGATGTTAAAGTATTAATAGAAGAACGCTTTAACACATACATTGAATCTAGACCATTAGTACTATTTAATAATGAAACAGAAATGTTGCACTGGGCTGAGCGTTCTGGTTGGGCTCATTATTACCTATATGATACAGAAGGTAACTTAAAAAATCAGGTGACAAGTGGTTCATATCATGTAGAACGTTCAATTGGTGTGGACGATAAAACAAGAACACTGTATTTTACAGCTCATGGCATTCCAAAAAATCAAGATCCTTACTATGAGCATATGTATAAGATAAACCTTAACGGTACGGCTTTAAGAGCTCTTAATCGTGGAGATTTTAATACTAACACAAGTATGGCTGATTCTAATAAATATTTTGTTAGTAATTATTCTAGAGTTAATACCACTCCGAAGTCAGAATTAAGGGATAGCAGTGGCAAAGTTGTTATGCAACTAGAGGAGGCAGATTTATCCCAATTGTTTGCATCTGGATATCAATTTCCAGAACCATTTATAATGAAAGCTGATGATGGAATTACTGATATTTATGGTGTAATGTATAAGCCTTTTGATTTTGATGAAACAAAAAAATACCCACTACTAGAATATGTTTATCCAGGTCCTCAGACCGAAGCTGTAAACAAATCATTTTCTGTACGGATGGATAGGTTAGATCGAATGGCTCAGGTAGGGTTTATTGTTGTAACCATGGGTAATCGAGGAGGTCATCCAGATAGGTCTAAATGGTATCACAATTATGGTTATGGCAACCTAAGGGATTATGGTTTAGCAGATAAAAAACATGTAGCTGAACAGTTATCGGATAAATATGGTTTTATTGACATCGAAAAAGTTGGAATATACGGTCATTCTGGAGGTGGATTTATGTCTACTGCAGCAATTTTAGTATACCCAGATTTCTTTAAAGCTGCCGTATCTTCTGCCGGAAACCATGACAACAATATCTATAATAGTTGGTGGAGTGAAACGCACCATGGTGTACAAGAAGAAATTGATAAAAATGGCAATGTAAAATATAAATACATGATTGATGACAATCAATCACTTGCTAAAAACTTGAAAGGACATTTAATGTTGATTACCGGTGATGTAGATAATAACGTACATCCAGGTGGTACAATTCGTATGGCTAATGCATTGATAAAAGCAAACAAACGATTTGATTTTATGTTAATGCCAGGCCAACGTCATGGCTTTGGCAATATGACAGAATACTCATTTTGGTTAAGAGCAGATCATTTCAGCAAGCATTTACTCAATCATGAAGCTACTGATATTGATATTACTGAAATGAATAGAGATAAACCCAAAGGCAAATAGCCTAAACTCTATTAAATAGAAAAGCCCTCGCAATTGCGAGGGCTTTTCTATTTAATAAGCTTTTATTTTAGCTTTTAGAAACTTCTACTTTTTCTATAATAGTTTCCACTTCTACATCTTTCTCAGAAGACTTTAAGTTTTCTTCAAAAGCTTTAAGTTGTGCTTCAACCTCAGCCTCAGTACCCTTAAAAGTCTTGCTTTCATTTACTTCTTCGCCATTTACTACCATTGTATATTCTACTGTAGCTTCGGCCTCATTATCATCTGAGATAACAATCTCCTTTTTAATTTCCTCAGTCTCATAAGAAGCCATTCCTGTAGCAGATATTGCAATACTCGGTGCAATTACTAAAGCCACCACTGACATTAATTTTAAAAGGATATTTAATGAAGGTCCTGAAGTATCTTTAAATGGATCACCTACAGTATCACCAACAACAGCTGCTTTATGCGCGTCAGTTCCTTTTCTTCCTTGTTCTTCGATCATCTTTTTAGCATTGTCCCATGCTCCACCTGCATTAGATTGGAATATCGCCATAAGAACACCACAAGTTGTTACACCAGCTAATAGACCACCTAACATTTCTGCTCCACCAATAAAACCAACAGCAACTGGTACGGCTATAGCTAATAGACCAGGTAATACCATTTCTTTAATAGACGCTTGTGTGGAAATCTCAACACACTTATCATATTCTGCAACACCATCAGCTTCGTCAAATATTGCTCTTTGGGCATCAGTTGCTTTAGACATATCAGAATCTACAGCACGCATTACTTCTAAAGCAGCTTTTAATTTTGGTATATCTCTAAACTGACGTCTTACTTCCTCAATCATAGCCATTGCAGCTCTTCCTACCGCATTCATAGACAATGCCGAAAATACAAATGGTAACATACCACCTACTAATAGACCAGCCATAACAGTTGGTTTAGAAACGTCAATTGCTGTTACGTTAGCTGTTTTCATAAATGCCGCGAATAACGCTAATGCCGTTAACGCTGCAGAAGCTATAGCGAATCCTTTACCAATTGCAGCAGTTGTGTTACCAACAGCATCTAATTTATCAGTACGCTCACGTACTTCACTTGGTAATTCTGCCATCTCTGCAATACCACCTGCATTATCTGAAATTGGTCCATAAGCATCAACTGCTAATTGGATTCCTGTATTTGCAAGCATACCAACAGCTGCAATTGCAATACCATACAATCCTGCATAATAATGAGATACTAATATTGCCGCAGCAATAAGAAGAATAGGAATCATCGTAGACATCATTCCCACACCTAATCCAGCAATAATATTTGTAGCACTACCAGTTTCCGATTGCTTTACAATAGAGTTAACTGGTTTAGTCCCGGTACCTGTATAATATTCTGTTACTTTACCAACGGCTAAACCTGCAATTAAACCTGCAATTACAGCAATAAATACTCCTGTTGCACCGCTTGGTAACCCTTCAACAGTTCCAGGAATTAAAGCGTTTATAATAAAATAAGATGCAACCAGCATTAAACCAGCTGAACCAAACTCACCAATATTTAGAGCTGTTTGTGGGTTACCACCATCTTTAACTTTTACAAAGAATGTTCCTATAATAGACATTACTATACCTACAGCTGCTAAAACTAATGGCAAGTATACAGCACCTAAACCATTAAAGTCAGGTGTTATAATAAATGCTCCAAGAACCATAGTACCAATTATAGAGCCTACATAAGATTCAAATAAATCAGCACCCATACCAGCAACATCTCCTACATTATCACCAACGTTATCTGCAATTGTAGCAGGATTTAATGGGTGATCTTCAGGAATACCAGCTTCTACCTTACCAACTAAATCGGCTCCAACGTCTGCTGCTTTGGTATAAATACCTCCACCAACTCGCGCAAATAAGGCAATAGATGAAGCACCCAAAGAAAATCCTGATAGAACATTTAAGACTTCATTTATTCCCCAGCCCATTTCGCTGTAAATCATAAATAAAACGCTTAGTCCTAATACACCTAAGCCAACAACTCCAAGTCCCATTACAGCACCACCTGCAAAAGCTACTTCTAAAGCTTTACCTAAAGATGTTCTCGCCGCACTAGTTGTTCTTACATTTGCTTTAGTTGCAACTTTCATTCCTATGAAACCTGCTAGGGCAGAACAAATTGCACCTATAATAAAGGAAATAGCTACAACACCATTTGACCCTTCTTCATTAATACCTTTAAAGAAAAGTAGTATTGCTACTGCAGCAACGAATATTGCTAAAATTTTGTATTCAGCCTTTAAAAAGGACATTGCACCATCTGCAATATTCTGAGCAATTCTTTTCATTTTGTCCGTTCCTTGGTCTTGTTTGCTTACCCATGCACTTTTAATAAATACAAAGAGTAATGCTAAAACACCAAAAGCTGGAAGCGCTTTAATTAAAATATCCATATTAATATGTGTTAGTTAGTTACTGATTTTTAATGCTGCCAAAAATAGAAAAATATACCTGATAAAAAAAGCCACCTTTAATTAAAGATAGCTCATTTGAATGGTGAATTTTTACAATAAATATATTATATCGTAAAAGTTCTTTTCTTTTTGTGTTCACTCTCTTCGTATCGTTCAACACATTGAAGATATATTTTTATCGCTTCTTCTGCATCTCCCCAGCCACCTACATCTACTTTTTTCTTCTCTAAATCCTTATAAACCTGGAAGAAATGCTCTATTTCTTTTAAACGATGTGGGTTTAAATCATTAATGTCTGATCGTTTACTCCAAACAGGATCAGAAACTGGAACACAAATAATTTTTTCGTCTGGACCTTTTTCGTCTGTCATATGAAAAACTCCTATAGGTCTTACTTCCATCACAACCATTGGATATGACGGTTCTGTTGAAAGCACCAATACATCAAGTGGATCTTGATCTAGTGCTAACGTTTCTGGCACAAATCCATAATCTCCTGGATACATCATAGATGAGAATAAAGTTCTATCAAAACGTATTTTATTTAATGCAAAATCGTATTCGTATTTGTTTCTACTTCCTTTTGGTATTTCAATTAATACGTCAAAAGTAATTTTCTTCTTTTCTTTCATTTAATGGTTTATTAGGTTAACCCTTCTTTGGGACGTTTGATTAAATTTTCGGGCAGCGAAGATACAACATAGTGCAGGTTCTACCTAGAAAATGGTTATAAGTATTTGAAATAAATTACTTAATTCTAATCACGTTTTACTAGAAATAAAAACCAAAACTACCTGTTACACCAAATCGTCTTGCATCTGGATTATCAAGATAATTTCCTCTGAAGTTGAAGTCAATTCTTAGTACCTTAAAGATATTTGCTACACCAAAGCTATATTCATAATAAACTTCAGAATCTGGCGCAATCAATGGAAATTCTAATGGGTTGCCTGTTGTACTTAAGGCTATGTTTTCATCAGATAACTCACCCCAAACACCTCTTAATGCAACAATGGCTCTAAGATTATATTTCTTTAAGAATGGGATTCTTGAAAATAATCTTCCATTGAAATTATGTTCTAAGTGCAATGAGGAATAGGTGTCTGTTACAAATTCATAAAAATCTAACTGCGGGAAAGTATTATATATTGAAAAATATGTTTGATTACCAGGTACGATACTAAGTAAGGCCAATGGTACTTCACCGAATGTTTTTCCTAGTTCTACTGAACTTACTAATCTTCCGAATCCACCAATCTGCCAGGGTTGAATATAGGAGAATTGAAGTTTTGTGTAATCAAAATCACTGTTAAACCAATTCTTGTCTCCTCTAGTGACTTGAGCAAACAATCGGGCGAAATTATCATTCTTATTTTTTCGTTCTACGCCAAATCCAGTCATCTGGCGTTTAGGGAAATAGCCTAGAGAAAACCTGCTTTCAAACTGTCTAACCTCTGAGCTAATTCCTGTTGGAGAGGTTGGATCATTAAAATCTAAACTAAATGTTGGGGAGGCACTACTTATCTTCCTAAAACTACCATCCCATCTCACCTCCAAATTTCTTAGAGGTTCTATTGCAACACCAAAATTTGTAAGATTTATGTTAGAAAGCTTATCATTAGCTCCCGCCGTAAATACAGCATTTGAAGCTAAACTTCTACCTAATACGTCAGTAGAGCTGGTTAAACTTGCTCCTATCTGTTCTATATCTCTTCGGTGGCCACCAAAAACTGTTAGCCTACTCTTCTTATCTAATAGCCATTTACCAGAAATGCCGTGTTTAAACTTATTATCTCTAAAGCCGTATGCGACAAAACCTTCAAGTCTCCAAAGGTCATTTGGCCCAAAATAAGTTCTACCACCTGTTCTTAATCGTAAACCTTCAACATCATTAAATCCAAATGTTGAAAATATTGGCCCATAATCAAAATTGATACTTGGAAACTCTACATAACCAGATGCCAGTATACTTCCTAAATTATACAGTCGTTTAAACTTTTTAACTGTCTTTAGAGTATCTAACATTGTATAGACACCTTTTTCGTCTTTATTGAGAGCTTCTAACCTATTTTGATTCCAGAATTCTTCGCCCCTATTGTAAACATCTGCATCATAATTATAGACTACTTTATCATAATATTTAGGATCCTTTGGTTCGTTAAATTTATAGTTGTCATATAATGTAGTCCGTTTACCATAAACGCCACGAGATTTCTCTTTTTTATTAAAGGCAAAATCAGATAAAAAATAATCTCGTTTTATTAAAAACACAGAGTCGTTTAACACCTCAAATTCTTGCTCAATATAAATTTCTTTTACCCAATTTATATTGGCACTCTTTGAAGCCTGCATATTAATTTCTTTTATAGCATAAGTAGAGTCGTTAACCCAAAAATCTCCCTTAAATGTTAATTCATTTTTACGCCTTGGATAGTAAATAATATTATAGCACCATTTGTTATCTATAAAAGCACTATCTGACAGCACATAATTGTAGGTCTGAACACCAGACCTGCCTAATGGACTCACAAAGCTTTTATCAAAGAACTTTATGTAGTTGTCATATACATTGTACTCTGAATATAAATCGTCAATAAAGTCTATTATGACTTGATTATTGCTAAAGCCACTGTTTTTGTTTCCTACTAAATCTTGACGTTCTTTATTACTGATATTATCTCCAGAAATTTTCTTTACGGATTCATTCAAAAATATTGGTAAATAGGTTTTACCTGTTACACTAGAAGTATCTACTTCTTCAAAAACAAACTCCATCCCTCTAAACAACTTACTTTTAATCAAGGAACTATCGATTGTATTAAGGTCAAACTCTACCTTTTCATATTGATCGTATTCATATTGCTTAAATTGATTAAGTCCATTTTGACGTTTCCTTTCCCAAATTCTCTCTAGCAATTTAACCGCAGGATTTTCTGAGGCTTTCTTAGACTGCTTACCGGTTATTATTACAACCTCATCTAATGAGGATGCCTCTTCTTTCAAAATAAATTTTAAATCAAAATTGACACTTTTTGGAAGTGGTATTTCTAGAAGCTCATAGCCAATAAAAGATACGATAAGCGTGTCCCACTTTTCATCAGATTCAAGATAAAATCGTCCATTTTCGTTAGATGTTGTTCCCTCTGTTGAGCCTTTAAATAGGATATTTGCATATGCAACAGGTTCGTTATATTCATCAAAAACATAACCACTAACCTTTGTCTGGGTATAAACACAAATTGATGAAATGGCTAATAGAAAGAAAAGTAGTTTTATTTTCATATTAAAAAAACAAACTTCATCCATAACCAAACTTTTAAGGTCTCTACGGTTATCAATGAAGTCTGTTTAACGCAAAAAACTGCGAATTATTTATTTATACATCACTTTTTTCACTGCTTTAACAACATCGTCACTATTAGGTAACCATTCAGCTAGTAATACTGGTGAGTAAGGTGCTGGAGTATCAGCGGTATTAATTTTTACGATTGGTGCATCTAAATAATCAAATGCTTCAGACTGAACTAAATATGTAATCTCAGTAGCAACATTACCAAAAGGCCAAGCTTCCTCTAAAACTACAAGTCTATTCGTTTTCTTGACAGAATCAACAATGGCTTTTCGATCCATTGGTCTCACAGTTCTCAAATCTATAATCTCACAGCTTATTCCTTCTTCCGCAAGCAGATCGGCTGCTTTATATGCCTCCTTAATTATTTTACCGAAGGAAACAATGGTGACATCAGTTCCTTCTCTTTTAATTTCTGCAACGCCTATTGGAATTGTGTATTCTCCTTCAGGCACTTCGCCTTTATCACCATACATTTGTTCACTCTCCATAAAAATAACTGGATCGTCATCTCTGATGGCTGATTTTAATAAACCTTTAGCGTCATATGGATTAGAAGGCACTATAACTTTTAAACCAGGTGTATTCGCAAACCAATTTTCAAAAGCTTGTGAGTGGGTTGCCGCTAATTGTCCTGCTGAAGCAGTAGGTCCTCTAAATACAATAGGGCATTTAAACTGTCCACCAGACATTTGTCTAATCTTCGCAGCATTATTAATAATTTGATCTATTCCAACTAAAGAGAAGTTAAAGGTCATGTACTCCACAATTGGTCTATTACCTGTCATTGTAGAACCAATCGCTATACCAGCAAATCCTAATTCTGCAATTGGAGTATCTAAAACTCGCTTTGGGCCAAATTCATCAAGCATACCTTTTGATGCTTTGTATGCACCGTTATATTCTGCCACTTCTTCGCCCATTAGATAAACACTTTCATCACGACGCATTTCTTCGCTCATTGCTTCGCAAATTGCTTCTCTAAATTGAATTGTCTTCATTGTCTATTTTTTAATCAAGTAGCAAAAATAGGAATAAATGAAAAACTATATATGTCAAATTTCTTTAAAATTTATTATGCATGCATAGTAAATATTCGAAATAAAATATTTATCTTCGCTACCGCAATAAATAGGACTTTCAATCGCCTTAAATTGTTATAAAAATGGAAATATTTTTGGCATTTACGATAACGTTATCGTAATGTAAAAAAGCATTAATAAAAACTAAATAATATATAAATATGAAGATTTTAGTGTGTATTAGTCATGTACCTGATACAACATCAAAGATTAATTTCACTGATGGTGACACGAAATTTGACACCAATGGTGTTCAGTTTGTAATAAATCCTAATGACGAATTTGGATTAACACGTGCCATGTGGTTTAAAGAAAAACAAGGAGCAAGTGTTGACGTTGTAAATGTTGGAGGACCAGAAACAGAACCTACATTAAGAAAAGCTTTAGCGATTGGTGCAGATGCAGCAATTAGAGTTAACACAGAAGCTACTGATGGTTTTGCCGTGGCAAAACAATTAGCCAAAGTTGTTAATGACGGCGCCTACGATCTCGTTATTGCTGGTCGTGAATCTATAGATTATAATGGAGGTATGGTGCCAGGAATGTTGGCATCATTAATAGAGGCAAATTTCGTTGCCAATTGTATAGGATTAGAAATTGAAGGTACTAGGGCTAAGGTTGTTAGAGAAATAGATGGTGGTAAAGAAACTGTTTCTACATCTCTTCCTTTGGTTATAGGAGGTCAGAAAGGATTGGTAGAGGAAAGTGACCTTAGAATACCAAATATGAGAGGTATTATGATGGCAAGGAAAAAACCTTTAAACGTAATAGAACCATTAGACCCAAGTGCTGAAACCAATGCTACAAGTTTTGAAAAACCAGCACCAAAAGGAGCTGTTAAATTGGTTGATGCAGATAATGTAGATGAATTAGTAAGCTTACTTCATAATGAAGCTAAGGTGATTTAAAAAAAGAAGTTATGTCAGTTATAGTATATACAGAATCAGAAAAAGGAAAATTTAAGAAGGCTGCATTTGAAGTTGTTTCTTATGCCAAGGCAGTGGCAGATCAAATGGGTACTTCAGTTACCGCAGTGACAATAAACGCAGAAAATGTAGAAAGTCTAGGTAACTATGGCGCATCAAAAGTCTTGTCTGTCAATAATGCAAACCTTGATACATTTAACGCCAAACAATATGCTTCAGTAATAGAGCAAGCTACAAAGCAAGATGGTGGAAATGTTGTAATTGTTAGCTCTAGTGCAGACAGTAAATATTTGGCTCCTTTATTGGCGGTTGGATTAGAAGCAGGTTATGTTCCAAATGTAGTTGAAGCACCATCAAGTGTATCACCTTTTACAGTAAAAAGGACAGCTTTTACTAACAAGGCCTTCGCCAACACAGAAATTAGCACAGATGTAAAGCTAGTAGGACTCTCAAATAATTCATTTGGATTAGTAGAATCTGGAGGAAGCACCTCAGTTGAGGAATTTACTCCTTCAATACCAGACTCAGGAGTATCAGTAGAATCTGTTGACAAGGCAACAGATAAGGTAAGTATTGCAGATGCCGAAATTGTTGTTTCTGGAGGTAGAGGATTAAAAGGTCCTGAAAACTGGGCTTTAGTGGAGGATTTAGCTGAAGTTCTTGGAGCTGCAACTGCATGTTCAAAACCTGTATCAGATTTAGGCTGGAGATCTCATAGCGAACACGTTGGACAAACAGGCAAACCTGTTGCATCTAACCTATATATCGCTATTGGTATTTCTGGCGCTATACAGCATTTAGCTGGAATAAATTCTTCTAAGGTAAAAGTCGTAATTAATACTGATCCTGAAGCACCTTTCTTTAAGGCAGCAGATTATGGTATTGTTGGTGACGCTTTTGAAGTTATACCAAAATTAACAGAAAAATTAAAAGCTTTTAAAGCACAAAACGCATAAATTTATTAACTTGTATTATCAATAGGACTGTTTAAATTTGGAATGTTACTGACGCATTATATTTAGTATTTGTTCAGTTAAAAACCAAAACTGTTAAATACAGTTGGTAAAGTCCAAATTTAAACAGTTCTTTGTGTTTTACATTTTATGAGCTTAGTTCGTTTAAATATCAAGGGAATTTCCTATAGCCAAACTCAGAATGGTGCTTATGCGTTAATACTCAATGAGGTTGATGGCGACAGAAAACTTCCTATTGTGATTGGAGCCTTTGAAGCTCAATCCATAGCAATTGCCCTAGAAAAGGAAATTAGACCTCCTCGACCATTAACACATGATTTATTTAAAAATTTTGCGGATCGATTTGACATTGTAGTAAAGCAGGTGATTATTCATAAACTTGTGGATGGTGTCTTCTATTCGAGCTTAATTTGCGAATGTGATAAAATTGAAGAAATTATTGATGCCAGAACTAGTGATGCTATCGCTTTAGCTTTAAGGTTTAAGGCTCCAATTTTTACATATAAAAACATCTTAGACAAGGCAGGAATCTATCTTAAGGTAAATCCTAAAAAAGAGGATGAGGAAGAAGATAGTATTTTGGTTGACGATCTTGTTGCTGAAGAAATTGAAACTGCAGTAATTGCACAAGAAGGTTACAAAGACAAATCTTTAGATGAGTTAAAAACACTTCTTGATGAGGCTGTGAATAATGAAGATTATGAGAAAGCTGCCAAGATACGAGATGAAATTTCTAAGCGTTAACTAATTAACAACTTCGATGACAAATTTTTTCAAAGCCCTATTAGCTTTTTTTATTGCACTCTCTACAATAACAGCTCAAGAGCTTGAAAAAACCTGGCAATTCGAATCTATTAAAGATACTTCAGGACAAAATTTATTCAACACCATTGAATCAGATACACTTAGGTTTGATGCCGGAAAATTTATGTATTCACTGGACACAAAGAATAAATTAAGGGCGTCTGGTGATTATTTACATCAAAGCAATGTATTAGTACTCTATTATTCCTTGCCAAAGGATACAATAAGACATTATAGAATCAAGGAATTGACGGATTCTACATTAGTTTTTACAGAAAATAACATCGTTTATAGCTACAAACCTTTTATTCAGGATAAGGTAATTACAAATGATATTATACCAAGTCAAGGATTTACACTCAATAGTATAATGCGTGGTGCATTAGGTATGTTGGTTTTATTAATAATTGCGTTTCTATTAAGTAAAAATCGAAAAGCTATTAATTGGCGCACAGTTGGATTTGGATTACTTGCCCAATTAGTTTTGGCTGTTGGAGTCCTCAAAGTACCATTTGTTCAGGCAGCATTTGAATGGGTTGGTGGACTGTTTATTAGTGTTCTCGATTTTACTATGGCTGGAACAAAATTTCTATTTGCATCATTCAGCACCAATGAAATCGCAGATTCTTTAATGACATTTGCAGTATCAATTTTACCTACTATAATATTTTTCTCGGCCCTAACTTCAGTCTTATTCTATCTTGGAATAATCCAGAAAGTAGTAAAAGGAATGGCGTGGTTACTCACCAAATTATTACAGATTTCTGGAGCTGAGAGCTTGAGTGTGGCCGGCAATATCTTTTTAGGTCAAACTGAATCACCATTGATGATTAAGGCCTACTTAGAAAAGATGACAAAGTCAGAAATTCTCTTAGTGATGATTGGTGGAATGGCAACGGTGGCAGGTGGAGTTTTGGCAGCTTATATTGGCTTTTTGGGTGGTTCAGATGAAGCACTGCGATTATTCTATGCTAAACATTTATTAACAGCTTCGGTAATGGCAGCCCCAGGAGCAATTGTTATTTCTAAGATATTATACCCTCAACAGGAAAAAATCAATTCTGAAATAAAAATAACTCAAGATAAAATAGGCTCAAATATTTTAGATGCTATTGCTAACGGTACCACCGAAGGTTTAAAATTAGCAGTTAATGTTGGTGCTATGCTTCTGGTTTTCCTTGCTTTTATAGCAATGATAAACGGTATCCTAGGATGGGCTGGTGATATGACAAATCTAAATGGTTGGATTGCAAGTAATACAACCTATTCTGAGTTTTCACTCGAGTTTATTCTTGGTTACACATTTGCGCCTTTAATGTGGTTAATTGGTGTGGCTAAAGAAGATATTGCCCTTATGGGACAACTATTAGGAATCAAATTAGCAGCAAGTGAATTTGTGGGTTATATTCAACTGGCCGAACTAAAAAATCCGGCACAATTGCTTCATTTGAAATATCAGAAATCTATTATCATGGCTACATATATGTTATGTGGTTTTGCAAATTTCGCTTCTATAGGTATACAAATTGGAGGTATAGGATCGTTAGCACCCGGTCAACGTAAAACTTTATCTGAGTTTGGCATTAAAGCTCTAATTGGAGGTACTTTAGCCTCGCTTTTATCTGCTACAATTGCAGGTATGATCATTGGTTAAGCAAACCAATTTAAACGTTACAAAATCTAATAGTACACGTTAATAACTTTTAATATCTGACAAACTCATTAGTCCAAATTTAATTGACTTTTTAATTAAATTCGTTCCCGAATAATTTTCTTAAAAATTCTAGCCAAAACAAGACAGAACACACTACGCTTATGAAACAATATCACGACTTAGTAAAACATGTATTAAAAAACGGTAATGAAAAAAGTGATAGAACAGGCACTGGTACAAAGAGTGTTTTTGGTTATCAAATGCGATTTGATTTAAGTGAAGGTTACCCGATGGTCACAACCAAAAAATTACATCTTAAATCTATAATATATGAATTGCTTTGGTTTTTAAGAGGTGATACAAATATTAACTACTTAAATAAAAATGGTGTTAGAATTTGGAATGAATGGGCTGATGAGAATGGTGACTTAGGACCAGTTTATGGCCATCAATGGCGCAATTGGGCAAGTGAAGATATTGACCAAATAAAAGCGGTAATTGAAGGTTTAAAAAGAAATCCAGATAGCAGAAGAATGTTAGTATCTGCATGGAACCCTTCAGTATTACCGGACACCTCAAAATCATTTTCAGAGAATGTAGCTAATGGCAAAGCCGCCTTACCACCATGCCATGCTTTCTTTCAGTTTTATGTTGCAGACGGAAAACTCTCTTGTCAATTATATCAAAGAAGTGCAGATATATTTTTGGGTGTACCGTTTAATATTGCATCCTATGCATTATTTACCATGATGATGGCACAAGTTTGTGGATTCGAAGCAGGTGAATTTATCCATACGTTTGGAGATGCCCATATCTACAATAATCATTTAGAGCAGTTAGAATTACAACTTTCCCGAGATATTAGACCATTGCCAAAAATGATTTTGAATCCAGAAGTAAAAGACATTTTCGAATTCAAATTTGAAGACTTTACTTTAGTAGATTATAATCCACATCCACATATTAAAGGTAAAGTTGCAGTTTAAATTAAAAAACTACCAATAATAAAAAGCGCCTCAAAATTGAGGCGCTTTTTATTGATTAATAGCACATTAATAATTACAAATTCAAAACGCTGTTCTCAGCTCCTGCATAATCACTCCATGCATAAGCATCCGCTTGCTCATCATTGATGTAAGCACCATCAACAACATATCTAAATTCGTAAGAATTGTCTTTTTCTAAATCAACAGTTCCTTTAAAGGTTCCGCTTTTTAATTTCTTAAGCTTAACAGCTTTCTTCTCGTTCCATTCATTGAATGTTCCAACTACTGCTACTTTTTTTGCTTCTTCCGCAGGCACAGAAAATGTAACCTTACATACTGGCTTGCTTTTTAAATACTGCTTTTTAATTGCCATAATAGATAGATTTAATTATGGGTTAAAAGTATAAAAGAATAAATCACTAAATAAACATTAATTCCCTTAAGTCCAAAGAATTATTATTTTCATAAAATAGACTTATATTTTTGATAAAGTACATATTTTTATAAGACTAATTTTATGAGATTGTCAACGTTATTTAATTGTCATTAAGCCCTGATTATCAACTATATCGTTTGCGTTAAACTAACGATTCTAAGCTCTGAGGAAAACTAAAACGTTTTAGTGAAAATTAGGTATCTTTAACCATTCAAATTTCAGTTATGTTTGGAAAGAAAAAACAAGTTTCTTCAATAGATAAAGATCAATTAGAACTCATTAAATATGCACAAAAAAGAATAAGGCAAAAAAAACGTCTATATATTCATTTTATTGTTTTTCTTATTGGTGCTGTGTTCTTGATTATTGCTAATACAGTATTAGGAATTGGCAAAGATTTTACCATTGCCGGTGTTAATTGGTTTGTTTATGCCATATTGGCTTGGCTTTTTCTATTTATATATCACTTTATTAATGTGTTTATAACCAATAAATTCATGGGTAAAGAATGGGAAAAATTACAGTTAGATAAGCTTGTAAACTTGCAGCAATCACGCATAGATGCCTTAAAAAAGGATTTTCTAAAAGAAGAATCTAAAATAGCGCAGTCTCAAGCCTATAATGAAGTACAATCTCAACCCAAGATTTCAAAAAAAAAAAAGACTAAGGAATTAACAGTTATTGTTGCAGCAGGAGAAAATAACGCTATTGGTAAAGACAATGACCTCATTTGGCATTTAAGCAATGATCTTAAACGATTTAAAAAATTAACCAATGGGCATCATATTATAATGGGGCGTAAAACTTTTGAAAGCTTTCCGAAGCCTCTTCCTAATCGTACACATATTGTTATTACGAGACAAGAAGACTATAAGGCTCCTGAAGGTGTAATTATTGTAAATAGCTTAGAAGATGCAATTGATGCTGCTAAAAATGACGACCACCCTTTTGTAATAGGTGGTGGAGAAATATACAAGCAATCCATTAGCCTTGCCGATAAACTCGAAATCACTAGAGTTCACGCTACTTTTGATAATGCTGATACTTTTTTCCCAGAAATTGATAAATCCATATGGAAAGAGGTTAGCAGAACATTACATGATGCCGATGAAAAACATGCACATGCCTTTTCATTTGTATCCTATATGAGAAAATAAATATTCCTATTTTTGCATCACTAATTTTAAATCGAAATGAACGCATATATATTTCCAGGACAAGGTGCTCAATTCCCAGGCATGGGATTAGATCTCTATGAAAAATCACCATTAGCACAAGAGTTATTTGAAAAGGCGAATGGCATATTAGGATTTCATATCACTGATATTATGTTTGAAGGCTCTGCAGAAGATCTTAAGCAAACTAAAGTTACACAGCCTGCAATATTTCTTCATTCTGTAATTCTTGCCAAAACAATTGGAGATAACTTTAAACCAGATATGGTTGCAGGTCATTCACTCGGTGAATTTTCTGCCTTGGTAGCAAATGGCGCGTTAACATTTGATGATGGATTAAAATTAGTTTCACAGCGTGCACAGGCTATGCAAAAAGCGTGTGAGTTACAACCAAGTACAATGGCAGCTGTATTAGGATTAGATGATGACATTGTAGAAAAAGTATGTGCAATGACTGAAGGAGTTGTAGTTGCTGCTAATTATAATTGCCCAGGTCAACTGGTAATTTCAGGAGAAATTGAAGCAATACATAAAGCCTGTGAGACCCTCAAGGAAGAAGGTGCAAGACGAGCATTAGTATTACCTGTTGGTGGTGCATTTCACTCTCCTATGATGGAACCAGCAAGAGAACAATTGGCAAGCGCCATTGAAAACACAAATTTTAGTAAGCCTAATTGTCCTATATACCAAAATGTAACTGCTTCGGCAATTACAGATGAAAATGAAATAAAAGGTAATTTAATTTCTCAGTTAACGGCACCCGTACGTTGGACACAGTCTGTGCAACAAATGGTGGCTGATGGTGCTACACATTTTACAGAAGTAGGACCTGGCAGGGTATTGCAAGGCCTAGTTAAAAAAATACATAGAGAGGCTGAAACTTCTTCTGCCACTTTAGATTCTAACACCTAACATCATCCATTTTGAATAGAAACGTATTTATTACCCTACTTATAGCTTTTAATATTGCTATTGACCAAATCTCAAAAACAATTGTTAGGTCTAATATGATTGAAGGCGCACGTGGTAAAATTGACATCATTAAAGACTACTTTCAACTAATTTGGGTAGAAAATAAAGGAGCTTTTTTAGGTATGGGTAGTGATATGAATCCTACCTTGAAATTAATTTTTCTATTAATCTTACCAACTGTAGTCCTTGGTTATGTCATTTATTACATCGTAAAAACCAAAGACCTAGATCGAACAAGTTTAATTGCTTTTTGTTGTATAGTTGGTGGCGGAATCGCTAATGTATTCGATAGAATTGTTTATGGTCAGGTTACCGATTTTTTCTTTATTAAAATCACTGAGACTATCAAAACCGGTATTTTTAATGTCGCAGATTTATCTGTAACAACAGGAATGATTATGTTATTATTCAGTGGTGTATTTAATAAAACGAAAAAAGAGTCTTAACATTATTTCTTATAAACAACACCATCTTTCATTACGAAAGAGACCTCTACCATTGTAGAAATGTCCTTGGTAGGATCTTCGTCTACCGCAATAATATCAGCTAAGTAGCCAGACTCTATGACTCCTAGTTTGTCTTCCATGCCCAATAATTTGGCATTAGTAATTGTTGCAGATTTAATACTGAACATAGGTGACCAGCCAGCCTCTACCATATAAATAAATTCTTTTGCATTTTCGCCATGAGGAAAAACACCTGCATCAGTACCAAAAGCTATTGGAACATTTTCTTTAACTACCATGCTAAAAGTATCATCAAGAACGTCCATAGTACTTGCAATTTTTGGTAATATTACATCTGGATAATAGTTTGGTATTTTAGCTTTCTCCTCAACGTATCTGCCTGCAGATAAAGTTGGTACCAGATACGTATTATTCTCTTTCATTAATTTGGCAACTTCTGCATCCATAAAGGAACCGTGCTCAATAGTTTGCACGCCACCTATAACTGCACGCTTCATACCTTCTTTGCCGTGGGCATGAGCAGCTACAACCATTCCGTATTCCTCTGCTGTTTTGACTATTTCGTTTACTTCCTCTTGAGTAAACTGGGCATTCTGACCATTTTTTGCTACACTCAAAACACCACCAGTTGCTGTAATTTTAATTAAATCTGCTCCATTTTTGTAACGTTGTCTTACAGCTTTTCTAGCATCTTCTGGGCTATTAATAACACCTTCAGCAGGACCGGGATCTCCCATTAAATCTTTACGCATGCCGTTTGTTGGGTCGGCGTGCCCACCTGTTGTCCCAATAGCTTTTTCAGCAGTATAGATTCTAGGGCCAGATACTATTCCTTTATTTATTGCATCACGTAAAGAAACATTTACACCAGACCCTCCTAAGTCTCTAACCGTAGTGAAGCCAGATAATAGTGTTCTATTTGCAATTTCTGCAGAAACGAATGCCACATCAGATTTATTCTTTGTAAAACGATCCAAATAACGCGTCGGACTTGTTTCGCCTTCGATATGTACATGCATATCAATTAATCCAGGCATTACCGTTTTAGATTTTAAATCAACAATAACATCATTTGCATTATCTGAAGTAATAAAACCGTCATTTACAGAAACAATAGTATTACCTTTTATAACGATTGTTTTTTCATTTAAAACTTTACCCGATTTAGTATCTATAATATTACCACAGTGCAAATAGGTGTTTTGTGCCACTATTGTTAGAGTAATTGTAAATGCTAAGATGTTCAGTAAAGTCTTCATATTGATTCTATTTATTTCTTATTTTTTTCTCCCAATTCCAGGCGGACGCCATGGCATCATCTAAAGAAGATTCTGTTTTCCAACCCAGGACTTTATTGGCATGTGTTGTGTCTGCATACGCTGAAATCACATCACCTTCTCTTCTTTCCGCAATTTTATAGTTCAATTTTCGGCCTGATACCTTTTCAAAAGATTGAATAACTTCTAATACAGAACTCCCTTTTCCAGTGCCTAAATTAAACACTTCATAATTAGAGAGACTTTTGTTTTCGATAAGACGTTCTAATGCAATAACATGTGCTTTGGCAAGATCCACAACGTGAATATAATCTCTAATACATGTACCATCCTCAGTAGGATAATCATCTCCAAAAACAGCTAATTGATCTCTCATTCCAACTCCAGTTTGGGTAATATAAGGCACTAAGTTTTGAGGAACTCCAATTGGTAATTCACCAATATCGGAGGAAGGATGTGCTCCGATTGGATTAAAATATCTCAATGCGATTGCATTTAAGTCTTCATTTACCTTACAGGTGTCTCTTATGATTTCCTCACCTATTTGTTTGGTATTTCCATAAGGAGATTCTGCTGGTTTAACGGGAGCAGATTCTGTAATAGGTAACTCATCTGCTTGCCCATAAACTGTACATGAAGAACTAAAAATAAAATTTTTATTATTTAGTTGACATAAATTTTGCAACATGTAAACTAGGGTATTAATATTATTTTCATAGTACATTAAAGGCTCTTTTACACTTTCACCTACCGCCTTACTAGCTGCAAAGTGAATAACACCTGTTATATCATTATGCTTTTCAAAAAACTGATCTGTACTTTGCTTATCTCTTAAATCTAACTGCTCAAATACAGGTCGCTTATCAGTAATTTTTGTAATGCCTTCGATAACATCAATTGAAGAGTTACTTAGATTGTCAATAATAACAACCTCAAAGCCTTTATTTTGAAGTTCAACTACGGTGTGAGATCCTATGAAACCTAAACCACCTGTCACTAATACTTTCATTAATTAAGAATTGGAATTTATAAAATTTAGTACTGTGTTGGAAATAAAATTAATTTGCTCATCATCAAGTTCAGAATGCATTGGTAATGATATGACTGATTTTACAAGTTCATTCGTTACTGTAAAATCTGCTTCATTATATCGCTCGTCTACATAAGCTTTCTGATTATGTAAAGGAATAGGGTAATAAACACCACAAGGAATATTATTCTCGTTTAAATGTGCAACTAAGGCATCCCTATCTACATCCTTTAATTTTAATGTATATTGATGAAATACATGACAATCGCAAGTACTACAAATTCCTTCACACTCTGTTCTTCCTGAAGGAATAGTAATTTTAGGATGGTCCTTAAATGCCTCATTGTACTTTCTTGCTGCATTACGTCTGGTATCATTATAGGAATCTAAATGAGGTAGTTTTGCATCTAGGACAGCAGCCTGGATTGAATCTAATCTAGAATTCACTCCCACCACATCATGGTGATAACGCTTATACATACCATGATTTACAATTCCTCTTATAGTATGGGCCAAATCATCATTGTTGGTAAAAATAGCTCCTCCATCACCATAGCAACCTAAATTTTTTGATGGAAAAAAAGAAGTTGATGCTACATCTCCAATAACACCAGTTTTTATTTTTGACCCATCTTTACGTGTGTAGTTTGCACCAATTCCTTGAGCATTGTCTTCTATAACATATAAGTTATACTTTTTAGCAAGATCTAAAATTTGATCCATATTAGCGGCTAATCCAAAAAGATGAACCGGAACAATTGCTTTTGTATTAGGAGTAATCGCTTTTTCAATAGCATCCACATCAATATTAAAACTTACAGGATTAACGTCTACTAAAACAGGTGTTAACTGTAATAATGCAATAACCTCTACAGTTGCTGCAAATGTAAAATCTGCTGTAATTACCTCATCTCCTGGTTTTAACCCTAAGCCCATCATAGCAATTTGCAGTGCATCGGTACCATTAGCACAAGGAATAACATGTTTTGCTCCTAAATATTCTTCCAGGTTTTTCTGAAATTGATGAACTTTTGGACCATTTATAAATGCTGCACTTTCCATAACCTCTTGAATTGAAGGGTCTACAACATCTTTAATTTTAGCGTATTGACTCTGAAGGTCAACCATTTGGATTTTTTTCATTCTGAAGATTTGAATTTAATCGTTTCTTAAAGTACGACTAGAGCGAAAATACAAAATTGTAATTGCTAAGCCAATGCAATTAATTGAAAGAAATGTATTTTAGCACAAATTTCAACTATTGAGGCTACTTTATAACATAGGGATTTATATTACCAGTGTTTTAATTAAGATTTTGGCAGTTTATAATCAAAAATTAAAACTTGGTGTTAATGGCAGAAAGGAAACATTTAAACTTCTCCAATCTTCAATTTCTGAAAACGACAAAGTGTTTTGGTTTCACTGTGCTTCATTGGGAGAATATGAACAGGGCCTTCCTGTATTTGAAGCATTGAAAAAAAGACATCCAAATTATAAAATTGTCCTCAGTTTTTTCTCACCGTCTGGATATGAAGTACGGAAAAATGCTGATATCGCAGATGTTGTGGTTTACTTGCCCTTAGATACAGCTCAAAACGCAAAACGATTTTTAGATCTGACAAACCCGTCATACATCATATTTGTCAAATATGAAATATGGCCAAACTTTCTTGGTGAAATAAAAAGACGAAATTTTAATGGAATACTTATTTCTACACTTTTTAGAGAAAACCATAGTTTTTTTAAGTGGTATGGTAGTTTAAGACGTAAGGCATTATTTGCATTCAAGCATATTTTCACCCAAGATGAAAAATCAAAAATACTGTTGGGAAGCATTCAATATAAAAACGTATCAGTTTCTGGAGACACAAGATTCGATAGGGTTACAAATCAACTGAGAATTGACAATTCACTTCCTTTCATTGAAAAGTTTATCAATAATAAGCTGTGTGTTGTTTTTGGAAGCACTTGGCCCGAAGACGATAAATTATATTTAGACTTTATTAATAATAATTCGTCAAAGGATATAAAATATATCATTGCTCCTCATAATATCAAGCCAAATTATATTACCTCACTTAAATCACAATTGACTGTCAGTAACGTTTGCTATTCTGCAATGGAAACTAAAAATCTTAATGATTCTAATGTTTTTATTTTAGACACCATAGGATATTTGTCCAAGGTTTACAGTCATGCAGATATTGCTTATGTTGGTGGTGGCGCTGGAAATACCGGATTACATAATATATTAGAACCTGCTGTATTTGGAATACCGATTATTATTGGTAAAAATTTCGATAAGTTTCCTGAAGCCAAAACGCTTATGGCTTCGAACGGTCTAGTTTCTGTATCTTCAAAACAGGAGTTTAATAAAATTGTGACTTCATTATTAAAAAATGTATCCAAACGTAGAGAAATGGGTTCCATTAATTCCAATTACATTAAAGAAAATAAAGGTGCGGTAATCCAAATACTAGATTATATTCATATTTAAGGTCATAACATCGAGAAATAGCAATTAAAATGTTAAAATTTCTATTCTCGTACTATAACAATTAATACTAAAACTATTAACATGAAAAGAATTGTATTGAGTTTAGCACTAGTTGTGGCTCTAGGATTGTCATTAAACTCTTGTAGAGAGACAAAAGAAAAAACAGAAAATGCTGTAGAAAAAGAAGCAGATTCTGCTAGTGATGCTGTTAACGACGCTAAAGACGCTACCAGTGAGGCATTAGAAGATGCTACAGATGTAGCAAGTGATGCACTTGATAGTGCTGAGGACGCTGCTAATGATGCTATTGATGCTGTTAAAGAAGGTGCAGAAGATATGGCTAACAAAGCTAAAGATATTGCTAATGACACTGTAGACAAAGTAAAGAAGGCCGGAAATGACGCCATTGAAAAAGCTCAAGAAGCAGGGAACGATGCAGTAGACGAAGCAAAAGGAAGTATTGGTAATTAAATACCAATAAAAAATACTTAGTTAAGCTTGGTGGTGAGATCAGGCTTTTTTTGTGGACCCACTTAATTTGAGCTCACTTGGCACTACAATAGTTTGTAACTCATGAGCTTCATTACTTAGATTTTCAATTAGTAGCTTAATTGACATTTCGCCAATCTCAAATGCCTTTTGATGAATAATTGAAATCTTAGGACTGGATATAATCTGAGTATTTTCATATCCAAAACCAATAACTGAAATATCATCTGGAATCTTTCGCCCTAGTCGTCTCGCCATATTAATAGCTACAATTCCAGTAACATGATCATTAGAAATAATGGCATCAATTTTATTATGTTCTTTTAGATAATCATACATCACCTGATTCACCTTCGGTTCATTATCTAATTTAAGGATTTCACCCGGAAGATTATACTCTTCTAAAGCCTGCTGATAACCTTTCATTCGGAGTTTCCCAACGCTCAGCTCTTCAACATTACTTATTAATAAAATATTCTTTCGATGTTCTTTTTCAATGAGGTATTTAGTCGCTTCGTATACGGATTGAAAATCATCAACGATAACCTTATCACAAACTATGTCTTGTATCACCCGATCAAACAATAGTACAGGGATTTTTCTATTTATTATAGATTCTATATGATCCCATTTTGCCTTAACTTGAGTTTCTCTTGCTACTGCGATAATAAACCCATCAACACTCCCACTAGATAATAACTCTAAACTTCTGGCCTCTTTTTCAACATTTTCTTCCGACAAACAAACGATAATATCATAGTCATTCTTAGAAGCAGCTTTCTCTAAACCATGCAATACTTCGGCAAAAAAAGGATTTATCACTGTCGGAAGGATAACTCCAATAGTCTTGGTTTTGTTTGTTTTGAGTTGCTGTGCAATTCTATTGGGTTTATAGTTGAGTTTTTCTGCTAACTCGTGCACCCTAATCTTGGTTTGCTCACTAATCTCATGACTGTCATTCAAAGCCTTGGATACTGTTGATACAGATATATTTAGAAGCTTTGCTAATTCTTTTAATGTGGTCATAAATACTATATTCTTAAATAACTATCAATATTTTTTTACGATTGAGGTCACTAATTTATTTATTAATCTGATTAATGGCCATTTTCACTTCTTGTACTGGTAACTTACAGGTCCCATTTACACATACAAATATTGATGTATTACCTTCCGCAAATTTATTAATTAATAATGGTAAATCATCATCATTAGTTGATCCAGCAACAATTATATTTGGTAAATAAGCAGTATTGATATCTTTCAATTTTATTTTTGCTTCTGGACCACTAATAGCAACTTCATAAAATGGTTTTACATAGTTTAAATATAAATTTAACCAATTTGTAAATGCTGTTGGTGATTTTTCAATATCATTACTCACATTACTCAACATTTGCCTAGCTAATTTTGAATACTCTTTATCATAAAAATATAAACCCAATTGAAATAGGTTCTTCGCCTGAACTGAATTAGATGAAGGTATTACATTGTCATAAACTTCGGTTTTTCTTGCAATTAAATTGGAGCCATTATTTGAGGTAAAATAAAACATACTGTTTTCTTTATTTTGAAAATGTTTTATTGAATTATCCATTACGTCTTTTGCAAGGTTTAGCCATGACCTGTCCATAGTCACTTGATATAAATTGATAAAAGCACTAATTACATGCGCATAATCCTCTAAAAATCCATCAATTGAGCTGATTTCATCTTTATAACTGTGCAATAATTGACCGTTATTTTGTAGTTGTTTATCTCTTATAAATTCTGCGTTTTTTAACGCTATTTGCAAATATTCATTTTCACCAATTGCTTTATAGGCATCTAAATACGCATTTAACATCATTGCATTCCATGATGTCAATGCCTTACCATCTAATCTTGGTGATTTTCGCTTATCCCTTTCAACCAATAACAATTTTTTCCATTCACTTAGTTTTGAACTAAATTGAATTGGGTCTAATTGATTCTTTTCTATAAACTGAGAATCAGATTCTATCCTATACAAAATGTAATGACCTTTTTCCCAAAACCCAATATTATTTATGTTATAATATTGCTTGAACAATTCATAGTCTTCTTTTAGAATAGTCTTTAATTCTTCCTTTGTCCAAGTATAGTAAACACCTTCCTCCAGTTCATCACTTTCATTTTTACTATCCGCATCAATTGATGAATAAAATGTGCCTTCCGTAGATGTCATTTTATTTTTAATAAAGTTTAAAGTCTCTGTAATAATTTGTTTGTAGTACTTATTACCTGTTAACTTATATGCATTAGCATATGTACTAACTAATTGTGCATTATCATAAAGCATTTTCTCAAAATGCGGCACATGCCATTTATCATCTACGGAATACCTTGAAAAACCACCTCCAATTTGGTCGTATAAGCCACCATTAGCCATTTTATCCAATGAAGTGGTGACATACTCTAAAAGTTGCTGATCGTTATAATGATGTGCATATCGTAATGAAAAATTCAGATGGCTTGGCATTGGAAATTTAGGTGCCTTTTTCTGACCACCTAATTCAAAATCCAAATTCGTCTTTAAGTTAGCAACCATATTTTCTAATTGCGATTCCTTAAATGGATTTTCATCATAGTTGACTTCTATTAAATCCATTTTTTTAACACCTTCGGTAAGCTGTTCGGCGTAGGCAATCATTTTTTGTGGTTCAGTTTCGTAAAGTGAAGACGTCTGTTCTAAAACTTTTAACCACTGGTCTTTGGTAAAGTAAGTACCTCCAAAAACGGGCTTACCATCTGGCAGTGCGATGACATTTAAAGGCCAGCCCGCACTACCTGTCATTAAGGTTACAGCATTAACATATACTTGATCTACATCTGGCCGTTCTTCTCGATCTACCTTTATATTAATGAACTTCTCGTTCATTAATTTAGCAACAGAGTCGTTTTCAAAACTTTCCTCTTCCATCACATGGCACCAATGACAGGCAGAATAACCAACCGATATAACAATTAGTTTATTTTGTACTTTGGCAAGTGCTAATGATTCATCGTTCCAAGCTTTCCAATTTACAGGATTGTAAGCGTGCTGTAATAAATAAGGGCTGGTCTCCTTAATTAAATCATTTGGTTTGCCTTTTTTTTCTTCTTGAACTAAAACATCTGTTTTTTGATTACAATTTATAACCAATATAAAAATTGAAAAGCCAAGTAAAATTTGTGCTATTCTAATCAAAGAAAATTGTATCACTTTCAAATCCATAAATTAATTTCACTTAAAAACAGTAATACAAATAAAGTATCCATTGTTTAATTAATGCTTCAATTAAATTCTAATTTTTCATTAATTTAAAAGTTTGACTACCTTTTAGGCTGTTTAACTTAGCCAAATATATTCCATTTTTAAAATTTGATGCATTTATAGAAAAACTGGAGCCCATTGGTTTATAATTAAGAACCTCCTTGCCCAAAAGATCATAAATAATAATTGATGTTAAAATTTCACTATTTAAGGCTTCTACGTGCCAATAATTTTTAGTGGGATTTGGATTTACTCTTACAAGTTGTAAATTATATTCGCTAATACTCAAAGCATCTAGAGTATTAAAATTTAAATTATCAAATAAAAATATATCGTCATTAGCATTAGCACTTGGATTAGCTTCAATATCAAAAAACAATACTATTCTATTCCAATTTCTATTTTGAAATGCTGAAAAATCATAATTTAATTCTTGCCAATTACCAACATCTGTATAGGTTTGGTTTAATAATGCACCTACTTGATTTTCTTCAACCTTTAGACTAACCACTGAAGCTCTTGGGCCACGCACCATCACAGAAAATCCTTTTTCAGAACAAAAATCTAAAGTCTCTGGTGGAGTTAAGCTTAGTTGCGCATTAGTATAAAGGGCGTCATTAACTCCTGCAATTTCAAAACAGTTATTACTGGTATTTATGCCTGTATTGTCAAGGTTAGTAACAATTCCAAAATCACTAGCTTCATCTGCTAAAAAGGACGTAGTAGACTCAAAATCTTCTGTTAAGCTACTAATAAGATTTTGATTAAGTGTTGGAGGGTCTAGAACCTTATTAGCATTAAACTTAATATTATCAACATGAAGTATCGCATCTTGTGTTCTATCTGGACCACCACAGGTCCAATCTATAAAAATAACAAATGCAGTTACGTTAGCACCTAAACCTGGAGGGACTGCAGGTATGGTGTATGTTAGAGTAATCCACTCATTAACAATAGTATTATTCACATTTTGATTTGTGATATTGACAGGTGAAGAACCATCTCTACCAATCATTTGAACACCCACGGTACCGATATAATTTTTGTTTATATCAAATGAAATAATATTATCATTTGATTGGGTGATGTCCCATTCTCCAAATACTGCTAACTCTCTAGAATTATTTACGCCAGAATAGCATTGGCCTCCACTAGCTGGTGCAATTACCTTTAATACTTTTGATATTGTATTATTTACGCCGTCAGGATCTGGATTATCTATAATTTGTGGTGATGCAATATTTTCAAAAGTGAGCCAATTACATCTATCACCATCTTGACCATCAGGTTCAAAATTGAATTCGTAATCTTGATTTTGCCCGTAAGATAAAGCACAGAAAGCGAAGAATATCCATATTAATTTTTTCATGATATTATCTATTTTATATTGATTTAGAATTTAGTTATTATTTCTATTTAGGTTTGTTTAAATTAAAAAAGCTTTAGATCGTTTACTTGTTTGACATGTAAAAAAAAAGTGGGTGATATAAATTATACCCACCCACTTTCTTCTAACTATAAGTTATGCTATTAGTTCTTAATAAGCTTTATAGTTTTAGTACCATTTACACTTTCTATTCTTGCAAAGTATAATCCAGTCTTAAATGTTGTTGCATCAATTTCAACTTCATTAGTATTTGGTTCTAAGTTTATAACATTTTTACCTAACACATCATAAACAGAAACGGAATTTAAAACATTATTTCCTTTAATATTCCATACATTTTTAGTTGGATTTGGAAAGGCTGTAAACTCAGTAGTTTCAAAGTTTTCAGTACTTAAAGAACCATCATTATAAAAATAAAGGTTATCTATGTATGCAGGGGTTGCTTCACTAAAATTAATAACATTTACCTGCACTAATTTAACAGCAGAATAGTCTGTACCACCACCGGCATTGATAAAATCACCAAAAGGCACATCTACCGATGTCCATGCTCCGATCGCTCTACCTGCGGCAAAATCTGTAACTTGATAAAAGTTGTTATTATTATCGTCTATTAGTTGTATCCCAATGACTGCTCCAACAGGAGCACTGTCTACATAATAATCAAAATGTAAGTGTGTTGTTCCCGATAAATCAACAGAACCACCACCAGCATAATAGTTATACTGAAAACCTGCGCCACAATTATAAAAATTATCGCCTCCGATATTTTCTTCAGCACGGAAACCAAAAACATCTACCTGTCCATATCCGGTATCAATAGAGTCTGGATATGCATCAGAATAGAAAGCCACTACATCTCCAGCATCTCTTGCAGGTGGTGTTGGCGCCGCTTCACCAGGGCCTTGTTCAACAAAAGTTACTGTATATTCAGTTGAGTCTGTTCCATTTGTTGCTACACATGTAACAGTTCCTGTTCCAGGAATACCTGTTGCTTGAGTTACAAATACGTTTGCACCAGCAATTTCTGAAGTTGCAGCTATAGTAGGGACATCTGTTGTACCTGATGGTACTGCATATTCATAAGTAGTTGTATTACCAGAAAAACCATCTATAGTAACACCATCAACTGTTAAATCTGCTAATTTTGAGTTTGATGCGTCATCAGACGGTTCTTTATAGAAATAAATATTGTCTGCCCAGAAATCTACAGAAAATGGCACCGAATAGGTTACTATTACGATGTAAGTAAGACTAGAAAAGTTAATATTAGTGTAAGCTGATAAATCTACATCTACAGAATGCCATTGATCTGCAGCAAGAACGCCACCTCCCGGAATTTCAATCTCCTGATTGGACACACCGTCCTCAAATTTTATTTTCAAAGGTCTCCCTGTTAAATCTGAGGTTGTGTAAAAATCTAAATGTAAAAACTCCATACCGTCAGCATTGATGCCACCAGCTCCGTTTCCGATGCCTGTAAAAGCACTATTACTCCAACTTAAAACATTAGCACCATCATCTAGCGCTACCGCACCGTTAAATACTGAACCATTGAATGTAGGAAAATCGATAACTGGTGAAGTAATATCTGTGTAACTATTTTCGTTACCGCCATAAATGGATACAACATTTGCCGCATCTCTGACCGGTGGAGCCGTTGGGCCTGCTATTGGGCCTGGCTCTGCTACTAACGCATCTCCTTGATAGGCTGTAATATCATCTATTAAAAGAGTTGTACCATCAACTGCATTGTTCCAATTAGCATTTGTAGTATTTGTTCCAGTACCATTACCTGCCCAACCTGGGAAAAAGGAAATTTTTTCATATTGTCCCCCAGCATCGGCTCCGTTTCCTGCTTGACCATCTGCGTCGTTTACAGAAAAATCAAAATCTAATACCTCCCATCCTGTTCCATCATGTTGCGTTTGAGTGGTATCGAAACCACCGCCGTCTTTTTCTTGGTCTAGCTTACATAATACATTTATCGGAGTGTCCGAATATACTCTAACAGATACAACTGATGACGGAGTCATGTCGATGTAATTTGACTGCATAAGTAAATCGGCCTGTTGCCAGGGATCACCAGCTGCGGACGAAACGAGTTTTGCAACGGCATTACCTGCATCATCAGGGTCTACGTCAAATGAAGCTTCTCCAAGATTTCCAGATGCCGTCCACGTTGGTGCGTCACCATCAAAATCTTCAAGAACTACTTGACCAAATGATAAACCTACAATAAATAGACTCATCAATAGTAGTGTAATTTTTTTCATGTTAATTTATTTTAGTTAATTATTTTGACTAAGAAAGGTATTATTTAGCAATTAACAGCTATAAACAACCTATACAAAAACTATACAAGTCAATTTTTAACGTTTGGAAGGTAATTACGATTTTTTTACAAATTATTGATTTACAGTATTTTATGATTAATAGCGTAAATTAAGACACCAAATAATAACTGTACAATCTTATAAATTATCCCTTAGAATTGAATAATTTTAATTTCTCATTATTATTTGTAACTAGTATGGTTTTTTGTCCATTGATTGTTATTTGGGATATATGTCTACTATCAAAAGGTACATAAAAGCCACTTTGTTTTGGTGATTGTACCAGATAATTACCGTTGCTTGTTCCTAAAAGTACGGCCCCATAGCCTGCATCGTATCTGGTGGTCTCAACCTCAACTCCGTAATGATTCCCAGCTACCATGATATCCAATATGCCATCTTTATTTACATCAATCACTAAAGACGACTTAATTGGTGAAATCTGTACAGCATTAGGAAGCGGTTTTCTTACAAATTGATGTCCCTCATTTATTAAAACAATACTCTCAAAACTTTTAATCTCATAAATAACGGCATCGTCAACTTTATCCTCTGGTAAAATTTCAAATAATTTTGACGAGGCAAAACTGTGATAATCCTCAAATTTTTCTGCTACATAAGGCATTTGTTGGCTTGTACATTCACGTCCTCGAACCGGTACATAATCATCCTTATAAAATTTAGCTAAGACAACATCGTTCGTCCCATTATTATCAAAATCATTGGCATATACTTTAAATGGGTGTTCTTCTGTTGCTTTAAATTTGTTGTTCTTCCCCAAATTACCCAACACATAATCGTCATCACCATCGCCATCTAAATCGGAGGCAGTGATAGACCACCACATACCTCTTAATCCCTCTAAACCGTAATCATAGGATTTATCTTCAAAAATATTACCATTATTAATTAAAATTTTTGGTTCCATCCATTCACCAACAATCATCAAATCCTTCGTTCCATCATTGTTGACATCAGTAAATACAGCATCCGTTACCATACCAATATTTTGAAGAGCAGGTGCCATTTCCGAAGATGCCTTTATGAATTTTCCATCCACATTTAGAAGCAAGTAACTATCAGCAGGAAAGGTATATTGTCCTGAAATTAATCTTGTACCTACAAATAAATCTAAATCACCGTCTTTATCTATATCGGACGCTTTTACAGTCTGTGTACTCTCTTTTATCTGTGGTAAAGCACTTATGCTTTTTCTGAAATTTCCGTTCCCATCATTGATGTACAATCTGTCTAATAAGGCGACATCACCTTGCCTAAATTCATTACCGCCACTTGCCACATATAAGTCTAAATCACTATCACCATCTGCATCAAAAAATAGACAACCCAAATCTTCGGATTCTTTATCTATCCTCCAGGGTTGTGAACTATTCTTAGAGAACTTACCTAAACTATTTTGAATGTACAGCACACCTGATTGGTCTTTAGCTCCGCCCACAAAGAGATCTTCTAATCCATCTCCGTTAATATCTGCTATAGCGGAAAAAGGGCCATTTTGAGACAACCTATGTGGCAATAACACTTGTTCTTTCCAATCATCATATTCATTTTCTTTATGGGTAAAATCCAAACCTAGGTCTTGAACATCAATGTTTTCAAAAAATAGGTTACTTTTTTCACTATCTAATTTCATTGCCTTGGCATCTGCAATATCAGCTTTAATTACACGATTAGCTTTGATATTTTCAAAAATATTAACTTTACCATTAGGCCAGATTACCTCAACCTTTTCAATTTCAGTATCCTTACCTAATCCAAAAAACAGATCGTGTTCTACTGAAGAAATAAATCCTCTTGTTACGGTATTCTCTGCTATTTGAATTTTACCATTATGGTATATTTTAGCTTTTGCCCCAATACCAAAGGTGTTATTTCCTTCTCCCTTAATTTTTACCTTTAAAAAATTACCCGTAGTCTTATTTTCATAAACAAAAGCAGGAGCGTCAATATTGTTAGTGATAACATCAAGATCCCCATCATTATCCAAATCTCCATAAGCCATCCCGTTAGAAAAACTTGGAATATCAAACCCCCATTCTTTACTTACTTTCTTAAATTTAAAATTGCCTAAATTTTTAAACGCATAGTTTGATATTGGTTGAGAAGGGGCACTTTTACTCAACTGAAATAAATCCTCAGCAGGAATGTCATTTTTAAGATTACTTAACTTTAATTTATAGTCATTATTGTCTACATCTTTTTTAATCCCATTTGATACTAAAATATCTTTTAAGCCATCATTGTCAAGATCTACCATTAAACTTGCCCAACTCCAATCTGTATAAGCTATTCCTGCTATATTTCCAATATCAGAAAATGTTCCTAAACCTGTGTTTATCTGAAGTGTATTGGTCATATATTGATAATGTGCACCAGCCTCTACCATAGAATTAAATTTCTCAGTACTCATTGACGCCATATTTGTTTTAGATCTGTAATGATCTTCTGGCGTCATATCGGTAGTGATTAAATCTATCAATCCATCATTATTTATATCACCTGTGTCAGAGCCCATACTAAGCTGGGTAATGTGCTTTAACTTTTCGTTTATCACATTGGTAAATGTACCATCACCATTATTATAATACATAAAGTCAGGTTCTGAGTAGTCGTTAGCTATATATAAATCCATCCATCCGTCACCATTAAAATCAGATGCATTTACACTTAAACCATAAGCAACATTTCTTGAGATTCCAGACTCTTCCGATACGTCCCTAAATCTACCGTTCTCATTTTTATAAAGTCGGTCCTTAAAAAACTTAAACTGTTCACGTGGTATCTTATTAATGAGTAATAACTTCTTATCAGCAAGTTGATTCACCTGATACATATCCAAATCACCGTCATTATCCATGTCAAAAAATACAGCCTGGGTAGAAAACCCGACATCTGCTAAGCCATACTTCTGAGCAGCCTCGGTAAAGGTCAAATCTTGATTATTGATGTAGAGTAAATTTCTGCGTTCAGATGGATTAGAAGAAAGTCCATTTCTACTTAGGTAGATATCTAAATACCCATCAGCATTAACATCTGCCATGGTCACTCCCCACGTCCACCCAGAATTTCGAGCTACCTTAGATTTTTTAGTAATATTCTCAAACTCAAAATCGCCTTTGTTAAGGTACAATCTGTCTTCAACTTGGTTTCCACCAAAGAAAATATCAGCAAGACCATCATTATTGACATCCCCTATAGCAACACCAGAACCTACATAAATTTGACTGTAGTAAAAATGGTTAAAATAGGTAGATTCTTTAATGGTATTACTGAAATCTATACCTGTTCTTTCTACAGGCAATAATTCAAAACCTCCAACAAGTTCCTCCGGATATAAATCACGAGTAGGTTGATCGCTACAACCAAAAACAAGGAAACACATTACTAGTAAACCGGTTAGTAGTTTATAAATAATCCTTTTCATCACATATTTATTAAAACTGTAAAGATAATTAAATGAAAAAACTAATTTAAATTATAAATTGGATGAGAAATGTTAAATAAATGTAATTATTGATACTTTCGTTTCTCGTTCTTGTCCCAAAGTCCCCAATAGGCACCTACATCACCTTCTGCATCGATTTTCCAGGATTCATCAAAGGCAGAGAAATAAAATATCTCTATATTTTCCTCTTGAGACCATTTTTGGGTATTATTGAAGTACTTTATGGCGTTCTCCTCTGATGGAAATGCACCATGTAATGGCGTCCCCTGACTTGGCCAACCCGTCTCGGTAATAACCACTCGTTTTCCATGACCTGCACGTTTGGCCCTATTATACATGTCTTTCATATATATTAGAGAATAATCAAGGTCACAGCCCTCCCAGAACGGATAACAGTTTGCCAATATAATATCACAGGCTTCTGTGACAGCTGGCCTTTCTTCGAACTCGTAATAGGCATCTACATAGCCTACAGGTATATCTAGTTCTTTTATTGAAGTCTTAACATAATGCAATTTTTCAAGTAGTTGTGCTTCGGTTAAATCTCCTCTATACATAACTTCATTACCAACTGCTGCAATATCTACCAAACCTTCATAACAAAGACTAATTAAGCCTTCTAATTCTTTTTTATTAATCTCTGAATCATCCCCTAACCAAGCTCCAACAAGCGTTTTCATGCCCAATTCCTTGGCAATTTCAGGTATCAATTCATTACCATCTGTGCACGAGAAAGAACGAATCCATTTTGTGTAGGGTCTTATTTTTTTTAATCTGCGTCTTATTTGGGCTTCAGACAATAGATCACCTGGTTTTTGTCCTTCTCCATATGGGCTAGCACACAAACCATGCACACCTTTTTTTAAAGTCTTTTTGAACATAGACCTTAAATCTCTTAGTGACATGCCTTGATAATCTATTGAGGCTAGTGCAAAATGTTTTTCTTCCCTATGGGACATTGTCTTTTTTATTAGTATTTAAATTTAAGTTGTTCGTTTTTATCCCATAAACCCCAATATGCACCAACATCGCCTTCATCTCCTGTTTTCCATGATTCGTCAAATGAGGAGAAATAAAAAATCGGTATATCATTGGTTTTAGTCCATTCTATGGTGTCTATAAAATATTTCATAGCCGCAGTTTCACCAGAAATAGCACCTTGATAACCACCCCCTTCACTTGGCCAACCTGTTTCAGTAACAATGATTGGTTTACCTTGCGCTGCATCAACTACCTGACCATACATGGCTTGCATATGACCTAGGGCATATTCTATTGGACAACCTTCCCAGAATGGATATAAGTTTGCAAGCAGTATGTCTGTATTCTCTACGATTTCGGGATGACGTGAAAACTCATAATAAGCATCAACATATCCAACAGGAATATCTAGACCTTTTAAAGCGTCCTTAACACGTTTTATGTAACCTAATAATTCCTCCTTAGTTAAATCATTGCGATATAGCACCTCGTTTCCTACTGCCGCTACATCGACATAACCGTCCTTTGCCAGGGATATTAATCCTTCTATTTCTTTTTCGTTATCCTCTTTGTCATCGCTTAACCATGCACCAACTAGTGTTTTTAGTCCATGCTTTTTAGCAACTACAGGAATGTATTCATTGCCTTCAATACACGAAAATGACCGGATAGCCTTCACATAAGGGTTTAATATTTTTATGCGACGCTCAACCTGATCATAGCTTATATCATCACCAGGTTCTTGACCATCTTCATACATACTAAAACAAATACCATGAAAACCATCATTAATTGTTTTAAGCCATTTATTTCTTAATTCTTCTGATGAAAATTTTGATTGATCCAAACCCTTAGTAGTGATTTGGCTGTAACTTGTGTATTTGTGGTATGATTCTTCTCTATATGACATAATGTGTTTTTATTTAAATTTCAGTTGTTCGTTTTTATCCCATAAACCCCAACGAGCACCGACATCTCCTTCATGATGGACTTTCCAAGATTCGTCAAAAGAAGAAAAATAGAATAGAGGTATGTTTTTTGCTTTTGCCCATGAATTAACGTTAACAAAATATTCCATGGCATTAGTATTAGAAGGTAGTGCATCACCTACATTAGTACCGCGGTTTGGCCACCCTGTCTCAGTAATAATAATAGGTTTACCATTTGCTATGCTTTCTGTTGCTTTATACATTTCACTAATATAGTTAGAGGCAAACTCTATTTTACCTCCTTCCCAAAATGGATAACAATTAATTAAAATTAAATCACACGTATCTACCAACTTTGGACGTTGAATAAATTGATAATAAGCATCCACATAACCAATTTGAATTTGTGGTAGCTCTTGCTTAACTTTTGCTAAGTAATTTAATATTTCTTCTTCATTCAAATCATTGCGCATTAGGGTTTCATTACCTATGACCGCAATATCAACAAGCCCTTCTTTTGCCATTTTAATAAGTGCTGCAATTTCCTTATCATTTTCTTCGGCATTATCACCTATCCAAGCACCTACCATTGTATTAAGACCTTTTGACTTAGCAATTTTAGGAATGTAATCGTTTCCATCTCTACATGAAAAGGAACGAACCCATTTAGTGTATGGCTTAATAATATCCATTCTCTCCCTAATTTGATCTTCGGTCAGTACATCTCCAATATTTTGGTCCTCTCTGTATGGACTAAAACACAAACCATAAAGACCTTCATCTAAAGTAGCATTGAAGAGTTCTAATTGCTTGGCTTTAGGCATTAATCGAAAGTTTTGATCTGATGCTAATCTATCGTTTATCTTAACGGATGTAAAATTATGCAATTGACCAATTTTGTATACAGAGACTACTTCAGTAGTATTAATTTTACGCTTTTTAAGTTGCTCTCTTATTTCATTTGCACGATTTTCATCAATACTATAATCTTTCATAATATACATCGCTAAAATGGTACCCGCCATAGGGAAAAAGCAGAAAAATAAATGTAACCCATTAACAGCAGACTCTTGCTCGGAAGCTAATACATCTGGGTTGAAGCCAACAATAGCAATAATAACACCACTCAATGCTCCTGCAATGGCAAATCCTACTTTAACCATCCACCAATAAATTGCTCCAAATATTCCCTCTCTTCTTAAACCAGAATTCAATTCATCAATATCGATAACATCAGCAGTCATAGACATCATTATGGTAAATAAACTTCCTATACCAAAAGAGAAAAATGGTAAAGCAATTATATATAACCAAGGTTTACCTGGAATAAAAAGAAAATATAACAGGACATACCCGATAATTGATATACTCTGTGATATCATAAATGCCTTTTTCTTACCATAAAATTTTGACATTTTAGTAACGATTGGTATTACTATAAAGGTTGTTCCTAAGGCTCCTAAACAACCAAAAAGTGACACCCAAATTCCAGAAGCGTCAGCATCTCCATTAAATAATTTATATACTATAACAAAAAATGTAAGGGAGGCTACTGTGTTAAATGCATTGAAAATTAAAAATGTTGAAAAGCATAACTTTCTGAATTCACTTATACTAAAGGCGTCTTTAAAGCTTAAGAAAATAGATAATAAGCTATTACCAATATTAGAAAGATTAAGTGGCTCATATTTTTTTTCAAGTGTTGATTCGCTTTTGATGAAAATAGCAGGCACTATGGCACATATAGCACAGGGTATTGCTACCCAAATTGCCAATTCCCGTACGGCTACATCTGCAGAGGGAAACCATTCAGGGTCATACATTATCACCCAAAACCACGGTGCAATTACCCAAGCCCATTGGCCTATCCATTGTGCAATTGCCATAATATTTGTCCGCTCATGAAAATCATCACTCATTTCATAGCCCATAGCTACATAGGGTACACTAAAAAATGTCAACCCTAAATAAAATACTATGGACCATATAAAAAAGTACCAGAAATTAAATTCTAATGTATTTTCCTTAAAGAGTTGCCACATAAAAATATATGCAACACCCATAATAACACCACCAATTAAGACGTACTGTCGGCGTCTACCCCATTTTGATTTTGTATTATCAGAAATAAAGCCCAT
Source organism: Winogradskyella sp. KYW1333 (assembly GCF_003335675.1). GTDB lineage: Bacteria > Bacteroidota > Bacteroidia > Flavobacteriales > Flavobacteriaceae > Winogradskyella. The sequence continues at coordinate 129,496 of NZ_QPHL01000010.1, forward strand.
AATCGGATCTGTTATTGAATCAAAGATTCTAGGAAAAAAATAAATTAGTGACCACATCCAACCCGGAAAACCTAAATCTTGTACTAATACTACCATAAAAATTCCTAGAATAGCAGGGAACATTTGATTTGCAAACATTCCAACTCCAAATGCTATTTTTTGTGCCATTGGAACTTTATGGTGTGTATTTAAATTGGTTTTCATAAAATTTAATTTTAATTTATCATGATTGTCTGAATAGCTTGAGCGTTAATGGTAATAGCCTTTAAGGTATTATCAACATTTAAAACAAAACTTTTTTTATCTAAGCTTTCATTAAAAACTACAATTGCTATAGAACCATCCGTGTTTTTCGATGCTGAAACCAAAAGGTCATTATCGGTTTTATCTACACCAATTACCTCAGCTCCTGGTCTAATAAACTTACTAAAGTGTACCATAGTATAATAAAGTGGTGTGAAGTAAACTTCGTCGGTATCCGGATTTACAATAACCGGAGCAATACACCAATTTTTAAACCAGTTTGGCCCGCCTTTAGTATCTAAAACCATGTTCCAATCTACCCAACCGTCAACCCAGTTGTTTAGACAACCTATTATATCTCTTGCATAACGGTTTACTGGTGCATATTTAGGATGTAAATATTTGTCTTTTTCTGGAGCCCATGTAAAACCCCAATCTGTGGCTTCTTTTTTCCAATACCATGCATCATCTTTCCAAACAGGAACTTCAGAATCAACGCAAGCTTCGGACTGGATTAGAAGTTTATCCGGAGCTTTATTATGTGCATTTTGTAGCTCATCTGCAAAAATTTCATAAGTGCTTGCATACCAATGAATAGCAGTACCATCAAAGTATTTAGAAGTTTTTTCGTTTTTAAATTGGGAATCTACCCACTCACTTAAATGCTCTCTGTTCTGGTCGTAACCTAGGATTTTTAGATTGCCTTTTCCATCTGCCTCTAATTGTGGCCCTAAATGATTAACAACAAAGTCTGTCATTTCATCTGGAGTATAATGCATACTCTCCCAATTATTGTCATTTCCTAATGGTTCGTTTTCCACTGTAAAACCCCAAATATCAATACCCTCATCTTTATAGGCGTCAACATATTTTGAAAAGAACAGTGCCCAAGTATCGTAGTATTCAGGTAATAATTTGCCTCCTACCCATTCTTTATTATCCTTCATCCATGGCGGTGCTGTCCAAGGTGAAGAAAAAAGCTTAAATCCATCTTTGGATATTGCACTGGCCTCCTTTATCATAGGAATTAAATCATCCATATCCTCTTTCACCGAGAAGTCTTTTAGCTCTCTATCTTCTGAAGGCGTATAGGAGTATTGCCCTAATGAGAAATCACAAGAGTTCATGTGCGTTCTACACAGTGAATAATTTGCTCCTTCTTCACTAAAATATGCCTGTAAAATAGTATCTCTATTTTTCTTGCTGAGTTTATTAAGAAGATAGGCGGAAGACTCCGTAAAAGATCCACCAAATCCCGTTATAGTTTGAAACTTTTTATCTGGGTTAATTTTGATTACTGTTGATGAATCTAATTTTTCAAATTCAGCAACTAGGGTTAATTGGTTGCCACTTGCTGAAGTCTCGTAAACATCAGCAATCAACTCATTTTGTTTTTGATCATTGCAACTCATAGCTGTAATTATTAGGTAACAAATACTAAATCTAAGTAACTTCATAATTTTATCTGTTAGCCATAATTTCTTTTTCACCTGGTGGTACTAACACTTCCTCTAAAAGTGCATTTTTATCACCCCCATAAGTTTTTGATATAACGTTACCATCTCTTGTTAAACCTTCAAAAATTCCTTTATCAACTAAATCCCAAATAGGATATTTCGCCTTTCCATCGATTGTAAAAAGTCCAAAATGATTTTCTGATCCTTTGGCATTTTGCGAATCTTTCCATTGTTCATTAAACGCTTCAAAATAAAAACACGAAATTCTGGTTCTCTTTGTCCAACGTCTCATCTGCTTGTAATAGAGACCTTGTTTATACTCATCAGTTGCTCTGGAACCATTTGGCCCATAATGCCCATTAGATATGGTAGCCCAACCTGTCTCACCAATATGAACAGGTTTATTAATCCCTAAACTTTTTATGTAGTTGGTAACACTATCATATTGTTTCTGAGCAAATTTTATAGAACGTTCCATAGCCATTTCAATTTTTGTTGCATTTGGCATGTTTGAATGTGCCTCTGGTACACCCCAAAATTCTGGATTATAATGCGTATTATGATAAGGATAAGTATGCATTGATATATAATCTACGGCCCTAATCAATTTTTCCAAATCTTCAACATGATATTCAGGATCTCCACCACCCCAAGACGAAAAATCATCTGAACTAGTTATCCATAAATCTCTAGGTAATTTACCTTGTTTCTTTAAATCTTGAAGTTGATTTACCCATTTTAAAATAATCCTTGGTTGTACATAATAAGAGGTTGCCCATTTTACCATGGCCTCATTACCAACAGCAATAATCTTTACTATATCTGGGTATTTATTAGCTAATGCAACAACTCTATCTATTTCCCCAGCATTGTTTGGGCTTTCTACATCATGATTTGGCACTTTATCTGTCCATGCATTGAGACAATCAATCCATGCACCCAACATGACGTACATTTCGAAATTCTTGTCTTCTGCCTTTAACTCACTGATTGCCTTTAATACGTTAGAAGCATGTGGAAGTTTAGGTTGAACATTATATGTTCTAAGTACCTTAATTCCCATTGCTGATAATATTTTAAGATCTTTCTTTAACTGCGGAATCGTTGGTTGACTATCCCTAGATTTTTCACGATAACCTCCGTACGAAATAGCTAAGTAATCCGGATTTCCTAATATCTCTTTTGCTGTCACTTCTTTCGTTATTTGGGTTAAAGACCTTTGATCCTTTTTATTTTCTTCATTACAAGATATCATGATAAATAAAGACAAAACAAAAACGATTATTTTTCCTTTTTTCATGATACTATAATTCTACTTTAAATATTCATCTTTAATATGAACAGTGATATATTCAACCTTTCTCGACCGTTTAAAAACCTCTTTACTTATTGTATCATCTAAACCGAGTTGGTTAAATGACATTTCAGTACCATCATTGAGTGAAGCAACTGTTTTATATTCATTAGATATTGAATAAATAACAGGTACTTGACAAAATGTAAACACCAATTGCCCTTCATGTATTTGCACTGAAGAATCATTTCCGATCGCGTCTATATAATTGAACGTTCTTTTCTCTTCTAAGAACTCATTTTTTCTTAGCATGCATGGATTGAATACAAGTAATCCATCCTTAAAAAATACTCCCAGTTCACCAAAACGACTCAAGATATCTTCCTTAACCTGTCCCGTCATTCCTGGCTGTTGCGCTCCTTTACCTGCTGGTGTATGGGAATATGGATCTGTTGGGAAGGCGCCATATAATTCTGGAGATTTATGCACTCCAATACCCTCATTAATCTCATAATAGTGCTCTAACAACCTTCCAACTACTTCTGGAGATTCATTTTCGCCTATGGCATTTTGACAACATTCCATTACAGCCAAAAGTAATTTAGAAACCATATGCCAATAGATAGATCCTAATCCTTCATAGCCATAGAATGTCCCTGAACGACCTGTAAAGGCTTTATGATTAAAAATATCTTCAAAGATTTTAAGGACATTCTGCTCATCTTTACCTACTAATTCAGCATAATTTGAGTCCTTTAAATTATCAAGAGCCTCTTTTAAATCATTTGCATTTTTAAAATTACCATTGAAATGATAATCACCCTTAATATCTTTATTGATTATATTTACATTATTGTGTGCTACGAGAGATTGCAATAATTCAGAACTTTTTACAGCTTCTGATGGTATAGTATTTCTATCCATGAAACCTTTTAAATTCTTATTTGGATACAAAATGTAACTATACTGGTCTGGTCTAAACAACTTACTTGCCTTTAATCCATCTAATACAGCTAAATTTTCCTTGGAGCTAAGATATCCAGAACTTAATACTGCCACTTGCCCTTCTAACATTTCATCCAAGTAAGAAATAGATACTGATTTATCATCATTAACCGTCATTAGGTTGTAGGCATGATATAAATTATCTTCTCTTTTGTTCGCCTCAATTGATTGTTCTAAAAATTTAAGACTTATATCTACAAATTCCTTAAGTGAATTGATAGTTAACTGAGATTTTCTACCTGTAAATGCATTATTATAAATTTGCTCTCTATAATTACTACCTGCTTGACCTAATGCATCTAATACTGTTTTACGGTCTTTATCATTAATTGACTCAGATAATATTTGTGCATTTGATTTAAACGCACCGAATATTGCATCAAAAAATACTTTTAATTCTTGAGAAATTTCAACTGATTCTGCTTCAGATTTATCAAAAACCTCATCAAAAAACTTTAAAAAACGTCTTAAATAATAGAGCGTAACCATTGACACACCATTACCAACTAAAGCATTGTTTGCATCATTCCATTCTGGGCGTTGTGTATTCATCCAAATACCACCTTCTGGAATAAAATTGGATAATTTAGCTAGAGCAGTCGCTAATATTTTTTCAATGAAATTTACTTTTACAATAAACCTATTTTCGTCTCTCAATAATGCTCCATCAGCACCAATCTCGGATCTATCTTGACGAATTCTATGATCTAATTCCTCGTCAAACTCAATTGTATCTTTAGGGTTTTTAAGTAAGTCCTCATACTTTTTTATTTTATAAGGAACGTTTGCATAAACAAATAGATCTTTATCAAAGAAGCTTTCAAGCTTGCCTGGTTTGTATTCTTCTATAAATTCTAAGAACTTAAGTAAGTATATAATTTGGTGATCTCCCCAATATCCAATATAGGACCATGGATCGTCTGGCTCAATTATTTCCCAATCAAAGCCGTCTTTTGTTACTCTATAAGGATTATACCCATCAAATGTAGTTGCATTAAGGAACTTGTGAATCATGCTCTCAATAAACTCAGGATAAGAGCATGCTAAGGCTTCCCAATTCTGAAAAATATCTCTCCAGTTACCTTCGTAATCTAATATTTTAGACCCATCTACTTCATCTCTTGTGTTGATTGAAAATTTGTTCCATGGACGACTAGGGTCACCATGACGACGGCTAAACTTTAATGGCATGTACTCTAGACATAACCTTCTAAAGTTTTTATCGTCAGATTTGTATGCAATTTCTTTAAGTACTCCAAGAGAAAATGTTTCTGGCAAGGCACTAATAACGTCTTCAGAATTTCTCGACACTTTTTTGTTTGCCTTTGCCAAATACTTTTCTAAATCCCATTTTTCAATTGTATAGCCATTATCAAAAATACCACCACGCATAATATTGAATAGGGTGTTTGAAAAATGCCTAGTATCTTTATAATTATCTGATGATAACTGTAGCCCATCAGAAGCAGCATTCAGTTTTACAAGATTTTCAGTACCTAAGGCTATGTCATCTTCAAGCTTCTGTAAAAGTTTACTCTCCTCACTAATCAATTTTGAGATTTCAACAATATCTGATGTATCCTGATTAACATTTACAACGAACAACCACTCTTTTTTGGACTGAGGAACAAGCTGAATCTTTGAATTTATAAAGTAGGCACCTTTCTCAGCTTTAACATCAGTTTCTAAGTCAACATCCCCAAAATTTCTAAATTTATCAAGTTGAAGAGAGGACAATAGGTAATTTACGTTTTCAATTCCTAAGGACCATACAACATTTGCTTTTAGTGCTTCGCTTGGTTCTGCCTTATCTACAATTATAGCACTTAAAGCAAAAATCCCTATACCTGTTTCTTTAACTAATTCTGTACGTTTATAGGCGTCAACCAAATTACTACTTGCATTTTGAAGTGCACTATTTACACCATAAGGCAAAACATTTTGAACACCATCTAGGACATTAACTTCTACAGGTAATTCTCCATTATTTGAAAGTGTTGATTTTTTAACAAAGCCATATTTATCAGTTGAACACCACTCATAACGATATACAAGATCCAGATCAAGATTTTCTTCTTCAAAAATCACGGAGTTTCCATAAACACTTTTATACAAGTTACAACGTGTATTATAGTTATCTTGAAATCTAATTGAGAATGGTTCCCAAATATATTTTTCTCCATTTTTAGTTACCTGAAAAATCGATTTTGAACCTGTAATTTCGGATGATTCAGTTATTTTATCATCAGAATAATATGGAAATATTGAGTATTCAGAATTCTTTCTTCCCGCAGTTAATCCACCATTACTAGAAATGAACATCCAGTGATCAGAATCGCTAACTATGCTCATAAAAAATGGTCGCATTCTATTACTATTGGAAATTTTAAAATAAGCCTTGTTATCAATTGTTACTGGCTCCAATTTCACATTAATATCTTTTGTTATAGTATCTTTCAAAATTGGGTTTAATTAGTTATTTACACTCACTAGATGACGGGTAAAAAGGCCAAGTATTTTACTCCCTGACCTTTTTGCCGTTGCTATTAATTGATATTTAATCTTCAGAATAAACTCTTACGTAATCCACATACATAGTTTGAGGGAATACGGTGTCTGCATTAGGGTTACCATCAAATGCACCACCAACTGCTAGATTGATGATTATGAAAAATTGGCCGTTATTAAAAACCCAGTCTCCAGTAACATCTGCAGGTGTAATTTGATTATACAATACATCATCAACATAATAATTAATGTAGTTAGGTCCCCATTCAATACCGTAAATATGAAATTCGCTATCTACACGAGAATTATTAAATTCATATGTTTTAGTAATTGCATTACCTGCATTATATCCGGGACCGTGGACCGAACCACTTACTATAGTTGGTTTAGAACCTCCATTTTCCATAACGTCGATTTCACCACAAAAAGGCCAACTTACTTCATCTATATTAGATCCTAGTAACCAAAATGCCGGCCACATACCTTTTCCGTATGGTAGTTTCATTCTTGCTTCAAAACGTCCGTATTGTTGCTCAAATAGTCCTTTTGTTAATATTCTTGCTGATGTATATCCTGATCCTTCAAAAGACTCTTGTCTCGCAGTAATTTTTAGCATATTATCTTCTACTACAATATTTTCTGACCTATCAGTGTAATATTGCAATTCGCCATTACCCCATCCATTATCACCTGTACCTATATTGTAAGTCCATATATCACTATTTGGAGCACCATCTACGTCAAACTCATCATACATTGATAAATTTTTGAATTCTGCTACTTCTTGGGTGTCGTCCTGTTTACAGTCTGTTACTAAAATCACTATTAGTAATGAGAATAAAATGTATTTAATAAAGGTCTTTTCTTTTAAAATTCTTTTTTTCATAATTAGCTTTGATTTTTAATCTTCTGAATAGAAATAAATATTGTCAAGAGATACATTAGCAATAGTATTATCTGTAACAAATAACATCATTCCTAAAGCATCTCTGGCACTTAAGCCATTGAAACTTGAAAGTGGTATATTAAATTCTACCCATGCATTACTTTCTAGCTCTGATCCTGATATTTGGAATTCCCCTGAGTTTTCACTTGGCGTAGTAAAATTATTAAAGAGGCTTATATTAAAAAAGTCAGAAGCATCAACCACTTCATTTGCCCTAATATCAATATGTAGATGTGTCATATCAGTGGCATCGATAGGCTGCACGCCACTACCTTCACGACCATAAAACTCAATTGCAACAAAATTTAATAATGTGTAATCTATTATATTATTTCCATTTTCGTCAATTGCGCCACCCAATGTTGTTTGAAAACCATCTATATAAAATCCATTATAGTTATCCACAGGTACGTTAGCAAAAACATCACTGAAAATGGATATAACTTCAATATCAGTTGCTGAAATAATTAGAGAACCGCTAGCTAAAGTATCAGCGCAGTAGGCTGTAATTACAGCAGAATTATTTAACAATCCTGTTTCAGGATCTATCTCTCCAGGACCATCTACTGTCACAATACCATCCTCGCTCACTGAAGCTACAAAAGGGTTAGATGTCTCAAAACTAAAATATCCTGGTGTTGCATTCACGGTGATGTCTTGCCCATTAGGCAAATTTGATGTGTAGTTAAATCCAATTAAAGGCAGAGATGTTCCAACATTAGATTGAGCAGACTGGTTTTGACCACCTAATATTGCAGGCCTTGGTTGCCCAATTGTGCCTAATCTTTCAAAACGAATTTCATCTAACCAAAAAGAATATCCTGCGCCATTAGTACTTTGAGTTCCTGCGGCAAACAAAAACATTCCTTTCTCTCTAACTAATTTTGTTGGATCAGGAATCGGTATTATTACCTTTTTCCAGTTGGTTGATAATTCAACGTTATTTAGTGTTACTGCATGTTTATCTCCTTCAAAATCAGTTCCAAAACCAAATGACCCAACAGTTGCGGTTGTTGAACCTTTTACCCAAAATGTTAGGGCATCATAATTTGTTAAATCTCTACCTTCACCTCTATCTTTAAAAATTCCTCCAATGTAACTTCCATTTGGATCAGAAGGTGTTGGTACATCAATTCTAATTGATGATGACCCTTCATATGCTACGTCGTTATCCGTATCAAAACCTTCTGTATTTGCGCCTGAAGCTGGATCGAATGAAATAAAGAATTGATCTGTTAATCCAATAGGCGCATCAGTATATATGTCTCCGTTTGATGGAAAGGTTGCCAGTTCTACCTCATCTGAAAATCCTCTTTCACAACCTAATAAAAGGATACAAATCGCCCCTAAACTTGAAAATAATGTGGCGTATTTTAATCTATATTTTTTCATGGTCTATATTTTAATTATTTACCGATATTAATGTGAACATACGTTCTTATTTCCCATTCAGATCCATTTGGAAAACCAACAGCACTAATTGGTGGTATTCCGAATTCTGGAGCTTGATTTGGTAAAAATCTAGGTGAATTTACATCCAACGATCTCCAAGTTCCCCTTAATCCTATAGTTGTACTTGGGAGAATAAACCAATCAGGTTTTCCTAAGGATGTTGAAATATCTAACATAAGTTGAAGTGGAAAGGTCAAATTAAAATCTCTGTGATAATCAAAAGGTCCCCAATCATTAACTTTAACATGGGTTTCTAATTTCATTTTTTTATAAATTGCTCTAATATCTCCACCAAATCTTGTTATGGTTCTATCGCTATCACCATTGGCTTGACCATTACCGTAATAAAAGTTCCCTATAATTCCTAAATCGGGCGATAATTTAGAGACCATTCTAGTATGAACTTCCCACAAATCCTCCGCGGGAACAGAATTTGGAAAAGCGAAAAACTCTCGAGTTGCCAAAAAACCTATATGGGCATCCATCGTTGTTGGTAGATGACGATATACAAATCCTAAATTCATTGCAAATTTGGCATCTTCCGCTCTATCATTATCCCATTCATACATCCAAGTACCTGGAGTTGGATCAAAAGAAAATAAAATCTCACCCGCTGTCATTTCTCTATTGCCTTGTCTAACTGCAAAAGGGTCATCAATTACATTTCTTAATCGACCTGGTGCAATACCTCCATTCGGCATTGGGTCAACTAACGGTTTTTGCCACATAAAATTTGGTGCTATTTGTAAGTTTCCAAATGAATAAGTGAATCCAGAGAGAAAATTACTCATATTACCGCTACCAGAATCTTTTAATCTCCAACCTGTAAATGTTCTTGTTGCATCAAATCCACCATTCGCTACGAGTCCCATAATTGCACCTTGTGCATACCAATTAAACTTACCTCCAGTATAGGTGATTTTAGCCTTTCCACCCCAATTATCACTGCTGTTGATTTTATCTGTTACAACAACATCGTTCATTTCCTCATACATCTGAAATGAACTTCCGTTTAGTGGACTTCCTCCCCATATACCTCCAAGAGTAATACCAAATTTTCCGAAGTCTCTCTCCACTGCTAAAGTTGCTCTTTCGGTTGGCCATGCAGGAATAATACCACTTCTTAGTTGATTTTCATCTAATACCCGTCTGCCATTTTGGTCAAATCTAATATCTCTTTCTACATCTCTATGATAAATTCCAGTAAATCCATAATTACCTATTTTCTTTTGATATTTAAATAACATAGTTGGATTCGCGCCCCACCATAATTGGGGTCCAAAAGCTGCTTTTAAACCTTCTAAAGCGCCTTTTCCATCAATCTCAGCACCTAAAATCTCACCACCATAAATATCTAAATTCGGTCCGTAATTAGCTTCAGGATATAATCCGAAAAAATCTCCTTCATATTGCCAGTGGAAATGGCCTGTTCTGTAAAATCCACGAAGGTCAAAATCTTTGGTGTTCCATTCAAATTCACTTTGATAAATATTTAATCTATTTATATCATTAAGGGTAACTTCACCCTGATCTGTATTCACGGTAACAACTCTTCCTCTATTTTCATAAAATATTTCATCTATTGGATTTTGAGCTACATTCCCTATAAAATTGAATACTACATTAGCTCTTACGTTAGGAGCAGGATTTGCCTCAACACCTACAAAATATGATTGCATATGATCGAATCCTAACTGATCAGGAAAAGCATTAGCGTTAGGATCTGCACTCTCTGGTGTTGTAATTAGAGTACCTCCAGTATTAAAAGTTGTAAATTTTGCAGTTAATTGACTTAGTCTAATTTTTTGTGTTTCATTTCCTCCTAAGGCTGCTTTATCACCACGTGCTCTGAGAACGTGATCCATTATCTCAATACTCTTAAAATAATTAGTAACAAATTCTAGGGTCATATCTTCGTCATAAGGATTTAAAGCATGAGCTTCCTTTAAAGCATAATATGCAGCCCTAGGGTATAATTCATATAAACCTCTTTCATTAGTTGGTCCTTTAGCACAAACACCAAACCATTCTTCGTTCATATTATTTTGACCAGGTATCAGGTCAATAGAATACCCACCATTAGACCAAGAGGCATTATTGTCGTGGACTTCTGCATTTTTTCTATCATCAAATCCGAATTTCCACCAGCCATCACTAAATTGAAATGTACAGCCACCGATAGAAACACCTGTCTTACCCAAACCAGCAGCATGTTGATAAATTTCTTTCCAATTTTCTACCATGTAATAGGCTTGAGCTTTTTGATCTTCTCTGTTTTCTTTTGCATTGAATGCATCTGCTCCAAACTCCGTAAACATCAATGGCATGTCTAATTTTTCAGATACTACATCGAACATATCTGTAAAAGACGAACCTCTATATACATTGGTTCCAAAAATATCAACATCTTTACATTCCTCAGCTACAATATCTACAAACAATAAATCACCATTACAAATAGCTACCGGATGAGATGAGTCTATTGCCTTGATAGCTATTGCGGCTTGATTCATAAGTTTGTACATAGGCCTTCCTCGTTTTTCACCTATATAATTCCTTTGTGCTTCGTCATCTGGAAAATCCTCTGTCTCTGATCCTTGCCAAAATAAACCATAATTGTTTTCATTACCTAATAAATATAATAACAACCCAGGAGTATCTTTATATTCCTCAACAAGTGAAGTAACTTCAGACATTAACAAACTAGAGGTTTTTTCATCATCATATATAGTAATTGGTGTCCAAACACCGTCTATTGTAAGTCCGTACCTACCGAATGAATGATTCAAAATAGTATAAATTCCGTATTGCTCATATATATATTGAATCCATCTTTTTGGAACACCTGTATATTGTCTGATTACATTAACACCCATATTTTTTAATAAGGACATTTCTGTTTCTAATCCTGCTTTGATTATATCATCTGATTTGGACCAAAAATTGGCATTTACAACATTTGTACCAATTGGAACAAAGTCCCAATTCATACCATTTATTATAAAATTTTCACCATTAACGACAAGTCGGTATCCATCAGTACTATTTTCTACGGTTACCTTATTTGATTGCGCATACGTAATAGACATGCAAATCATCAAAAAAAGTACAATTAGATTATTTTTCATATAGTTTATTTAATAATTGTGATTACATTTTGACTAATCGTTTTGCAACAAACAAGTCATTAAATTTGCTAGATGTTTTAAAAAAACTTAAGATAAGGTAAATACGTCTAAGCGTTTGCCATACCACTAGCTACTAATCTCAATAGTTATAGTTTTATCAATTTAAAGGACCACCATCCGTCTCCAGCAATTTGAATATCAACTTCAAGAGTATTTCCATCTGCTGATAGCTCTGCTAAATATGTAATTGAGCC
>NZ_QPHL01000011.1 GCF_003335675.1 Winogradskyella sp. KYW1333
GAAGGCCCTTTGCTAAACAGCAAAGGGCTTTTTTTATACCCTTTTTTAATTGTACCTCCCCACTCTTAAAACCAGAGAAAAATGCACCTCTAAAATTAGTATGCGTTGAAATGGATGTTTTTGGTATTGAATTGAACGAATTTACCTGTAGTTCTTATTCAAGAGGTGTTTCAGATATAAGCAAGAAAACACAAAAGTGAAAATATTAATAATACCTACAAATGAAGAATTAGAGATTGCCAGACAAATATTTAATCTATTCAATAAAGAATAGGTATTAAAAAACCGAGTTAATAATTACTCGGTTTTTTAATTGTGGAAAAATATTATGTTGTTATTGGTTATCCTTTAATAACTCCTCTAGAAATTACTATTTTTTGAATTTCCGATGTACCTTCATAAATCTGGGTAATTTTTGCATCACGCATTAAACGTTCTACATGGTATTCCTTAACAAAACCATTTCCGCCATGGATTTGAACTGCCTCAACGGTTTGTTCCATTGCAACTTTAGAAGCATATAGTTTTGCCATTGCACTTGACATATCATGATTAACACCTTTGTCTTTTTCCCAAGCTGATTTCATCACTAAGTGTCTAGCAGCTTCAATCTCGGTATACATATCTGCCAGTTTAAATGCAATTGCTTGATGGTTACATATCTCTGTGCCAAATGCTTTTCTAACTTTAGAATATTCAAGAGCTAATTCGTAAGCACCAGATGCGATTCCAAGTGCCTGTGAAGCGATACCAATACGACCACCAGATAAAGTTTTCATAGCAAACTTAAACCCAAAGCCATCTTCTCCGATTCTATTTTCCTTTGGCACTTTTACATCATTAAACTGCAAAGTGTGTGTATCACTACCTCTAATACCCAATTTATCTTCCTTTGGTCCAATATCAAATCCTGGTGTGCCTTTCTCTACAATAAAAGCATTAATTCCTTTGTGCCCTTTTTCTCTATCAGTCTGGGCAATAACAAGATATACATCAGATCTGCCACCATTTGTAATCCAGTTCTTAGTACCATTAATCACGTAATGGTCACCCATATCAATGGCTGTAGTCTTTTGTGAGGTTGCATCACTTCCAGCTTCAGGTTCGCTCAAACAAAAAGCACCTATATATTCTCCGGTAGCAAGTTTAGTAAGATATTTTTGTTTTTGTTCTTCAGTACCATAATTCTCAAGACCATAACAAACCAAAGAATTGTTCACAGATACAATGACGGAGGCAGAAGCATCAATTTTAGAAAGTTCTTCCATAATTAAAACATATGAAATTGTATCCATTCCACTTCCACCGTATTTTGGATCTACCATAATTCCCAAGAATCCAAGTTCTCCCATTTTCTTCACCAATTCATCTGGAAATTCTTGTTTTTCATCTCTTTCTATAACACCAGGAAGTAGTTCTATTTTTGCAAAATCACGTGCAGCGTCACGTATCATTAAATGCTCTTCGGTTAAGCTAAAGTCCATATAACAAATTAATTATTGATTTGATAAAATTTTGGTGCAAAGATAACTCTTATTTGCTGTATTTTCAATAACTAATAGTATTTTTACTAATATGATAAAATCTTCTTATAATGTAATTGGAGTAATGTCTGGAACATCATTGGATGGTGTAGACATAATTTATGCTCAATTTGATTATAATGCTAATTGGAATTTTAAGATAAAATATTCTGAAACAGTCTCTTATTCTAAAGAATGGAAAGAAAAATTAAAGTTACTGACTCGTAGTTCAAAAGAGCAATTAATAGGGTTAGATTTATTATACTCCAAATTATTAGCCCATATTATAAATGAGTTTATTAAACGGAACGAAATAAAAGAAATTGACTTTATTTCGTCACATGGACATACAGCTTTACATAGACCTGACTTAGGTTTTACATATCAAATTGGGAATAAACAAATTCTTGCGGATACATTAGGTCAAAAAATAATATGTGATTTTAGATTACAAGATATAGAATTAGGTGGCCAAGGTGCACCCTTAGTTCCAATTGGTGATCAGCTTTTGTTTTCAGATTACCAATATTGTATTAATCTTGGTGGTTTTGCCAATATTTCATTTGATTTTGAAGATGAAAGAATAGCTTTTGATATATGCCCAGTTAATATTGTACTGAATCATTATGTTCATGATATAGGATTAGAGTTTGATGAAAGTGGCAAAATTGCATCCAAAGGTGAAGTAAATAGAAAATTATTAGATGAATTAAACGACTTGGCATTCTATAATCTATCAAATCCAAAATCGTTGGGTTTAGAATGGGTTAATGAGCATATATTTCCAATTATTGACAACTATACTTTAAAACTTACAGATATATTATCCACTTTTATTGAGCATATAGCAATTCAGATTTCAGAGGTTATTATGAAAAAGGGTGAAAAGGTATTGATTACTGGAGGTGGTGCTTATAACAAATATCTAATCTCCAGAATACAATACCATGTTGATTCAATTATTATAATTCCATCGAAAGATATAATTGAATTTAAAGAGGCTTTGATTTTCGCTCTATTAGGTATTTTGAAGGATAGAAATGATACAAATTGTTTGGCAAGTGTAACTGGCGCTAAAAAGAATCACTCATCTGGAAAAATTTTACTACCGAGAGTATAAATTAAGTAGTTAATTCACATTGTAGCTTTTTTAGTTTTTTATATTTGTTGTAACTAACTAAATCACAACTCTTGATAAAGGAATTACTTCAGAAATACGAAAATAAATCTCCAGAAATCGTATTTCATTGGAACGATCCCGAGACAAATGCAGAAGGTTGGACTGTCATCAACTCCTTAAGAGGGGGTGCAGCTGGTGGTGGTACACGTATGCGCAAAGGTCTAGACATGAACGAAGTACTCTCTCTTGCTAAAACTATGGAAGTAAAGTTTACTGTTTCTGGGCCATTAATTGGTGGTGCTAAATCTGGTATAAACTTTGACCCAAAAGATCCAAGAAAAAGGGGTGTGCTTGAACGTTGGTATAAAGCTGTTTCGCCTTTGCTTAAAAGTTATTATGGTACAGGTGGTGATTTAAATGTAGATGAAATTCAAGAAGTGATACCAATTACTGAGGCGAGTGGCGTTTGGCATCCACAAGAAGGAGTTTTTGAAGGTCATTTCAGGCCAACACAAGCAGATAAAATAAATAGAATAGGTCAATTGAGACATGGTGTTATTAAGGTAATTGAAAACCCAAAATATTCTCCGGATGTTTTAAGAAAATACACTGTTGCAGATATGATTACTGGATATGGGGTCGCAATTGCAACAAAACATTTTTATGATCTAAATGATGATTCTATAAAAGGTAAAAGAGTTATTGTGCAAGGGTTTGGTAACGTTGGCGCATCGGCAGCTTTCTATTTTGCACAAATGGGCGCAAAAATAGTTGGTATCATTGACAAAGTAGGAGGGCTTATTAATCCTGAAGGGTTTTCATTTAATGAAATTATAGAATTATATCTTAATAAAAGTGGTAATACTTTAGTAGCAGAAAATTTGATACCTTTTGAGGAAATTAATAGTTTGATTTGGTCCTTAAAAACTGAAGTTTTTGCTCCATGCGCGGCCTCTCGCTTGATTACCAAAGACCAAATAGATCAAATGATTAATACTGGTTTAGAGGTTATATCTTGCGGAGCTAATGTTCCATTTGCTGATAAGGAGATATTTTTCGGTCCAATAATGGAACATACAGACCAAAAAGTTAGTTTAATTCCAGATTTTATTTCAAATTGTGGAATGGCAAGAGTATTTGCTTACTTTATGGAAAGGAAAGTTCAAATGACTGATGAAGCAATTTTTAAGGATACCTCTAAAGTCATAAGAAAAGCATTAAGAGAAGTAAAGAAAAAGAATCCTAACAGAGTAGGTATTAGTGAAACTGCATTTGAAATAGCATTGAGACAATTAATATAAAACACCCCATAATATGGAAACAGTAATAATTCTCGTTTTTATCGGTGGTTATTTAGCCATAACATTAGAGCATAATATTAAAATAGACAAATTGATTCCTGCTTTAGTCATGATGGCTATAAGTTGGGCCTTAATTTCCTTAGGGATTGATGATTTCTCTCAATGGTTTGACTCTGGTAAGCATAGTTTGATGGAGAATTTTGGTATGCTAGGTCACGAAGATAAAATGCATTTAATGGAGGAGACTTTATTACATCATTTGGGCAAAACTGCAGAGATCTTGGTTTTCTTACTTGGTGCAATGACAATCGTTGAAATTATAGATTATTTTGATGGATTTTCTACAATTAAAGCAGCGGTAAATTTTAATAGTAGAAAGAAATTATTATGGATGTTTTCTGGATTAGCATTTATTTTATCAGCAATTATTGACAACTTAACTGCAACAATTGTATTAATTTCTATTCTTCAGAAAATTGTTAAAGATAGAAACATCAGAATTTGGTATGCAGGTTTAATAATTATAGCAGCAAACGCAGGTGGAGCTTGGTCTCCAATTGGAGATGTTACAACTACAATGCTATGGATTGGAGATAAGGTCTCGACAGGTAGATTGTTTGTATATTTATTCATCCCATCATTGCTATGTATGGTAGTGCCAACTTTTATAGCCTCGCTACTTCCTTCGTTTCAAGGAGAACTAGAATTACAAGCAGATGATAATAAGCCAAAAAATAAGTTTAGCTCCACGATGTTGTTTTTAGGTTTAGGTGCAATCGTATTTGTTCCTGTTTTTAAAGTAATCACACACTTACCACCTTATGTTGGTATGATGTTATCATTGGGTGTTGTTGCAATTTTTGCAGAAATATATAGTAATTCTAAGTTCGCTATATCAACAATTACTTCGGAGGAGCACCATGAACATGCAAGTCATAGTCCAGTCCATTATTCTTTATCAAAAATAGAATTACCAAGTATCCTATTCTTTTTAGGTATTTTAATGGCCGTTGCGGCCTTAGAATCATTAGGAATATTGTTTGGCTTTGCTGATGGCTTAAAAGAAAATATTGGTTTATTGGGCACTGAACCAAAAGGAACGGTAGTATCAGATTTAGTTGTACTATTACTAGGAGTTGGTTCTGCTGTTATTGATAATGTACCACTAGTTGCAGCTAGCTTAGGAATGTTCTCAGAACCTTTAGATAATCAGTTATGGCATTTTGTTGCATATTCAGCTGGTACTGGTGGAAGTATGTTAATTATTGGCTCAGCAGCAGGGGTTGTTGCAATGGGTATGGAAAAAATAGATTTCTTCTGGTATCTAAGAAAAATTTCTTGGTTAGCACTAGTTGGTTTTATTGCTGGCGCAGTTGCATTTATGGCCACAAGAGCTCTTTTCTAACATACTTAAGTGAGAAACTAAGCGTTATAACTTACAAGAACTTTTAAATTTAAACTTATCATATGATATTACTAAGTAATATTCAGGATGAATCTGAACGATTAACTGATGGTGAATCAGTTGAAAAAACACTTTCTATAATAGAGTTAATTACCAGTGGTGGAACATCTGGTATGGTTATTATACTTATTCTTTTCTTACTACTTATTGTAGCTACATATATTTATTTTGAACGAATATTTGCAATTAAAGTAGCGTCCAAAGTTGATTCAAATTTTATGAATCAGATTAAAGACCATGTCAGTAATGGGAAAATTGATTCTGCACAAATGCTCTGTGCACAAATTAATTCACCGGTTTCAAGATTAATATCAAAAGGCATAACTAGAATTGGTAAACCATTAGAAGATATAAATACAGCAATTGAAAATGCAGGTAGATTAGAGATTTATAGTTTAGAAAAACACGTAAGCGTTTTGGCTACGATTTCTGGTGTGGCACCGATGATCGGATTCTTGGGTACAGTTATAGGTATGATTCTATCAATTTTTGAACTTGCAAATGCTGGAGGAACAATTCAAATGGATGTTTTAGCAAGTGGTTTGTATACAGCCATGACTACAACAGTTGGTGGTTTAATAGTAGGTATAATTGCCTATGTTGCCTATAACCATATTGTTGTTAGAACAAATAAGGTTGTCTATCAGATGGAGGCTAATTCAGTAGAGTTCTTAGACCATTTAAACGAGCCTATCTAACGTGAATATCAGAGGAAGAAATAAAGTTACTCCAGAATTCAATATGGCCTCAATGACCGATATTGTGTTCTTGTTGCTCATATTTTTTATGATAGCATCAACTCTTGTAACCACCAATGCAATCGATATTATTTTACCAAAGGCAAGTGGTAAAACTGAGAATAAAAAATCCATTGCAGTTAGTATTAAAAAAGACTTGACTTATTATATTGACCAAAGAAGAGTAGGAGAGAGTATTTTAGAAAATGAACTTATTACGGCATTATCCGATCAAGAAAAGCCAACAATTGTTTTAAGGGCAGAAAAATCGGTTCCTGTTGAGAATGTAGTAAAAGTAATGGATATCGCTAATAGAAATAAATTCAAGGTGATTTTGGCAGTGAAACCAAAATAAGCGGCATTATTTTTGAATTTATACTAAGAAACTTTAGTAATGAAGTATTTAGAGACTAAACATGAGCGTAATGCGGCGCGAATAACAACCTTAATTTCAATTATTTTGTTGTTATTACTATTTGTAGTTGGTCCTCAATATTTAGATCCTCCTGAAGAATATGGCGTGACTGTAAATTTTGGCACTACCGACTTTGGTAATGGTAACAGACCATTAAGTAAACCTAGAAAAGCTATAAAAGAACAAATTGAAGAATCTCAACCTGAAACTCCAAAGGTTGAACCTACAAATTCTCAGACCAAAACAGAAGAAATTATTACTGAAGAAAACACTGAAGAAATTGCCATTAAAAAGCAAAAGGAAGCAGAGGCACGTGCAAAGGCAGAAGCAGAACGTGTTGAAAGGCAAAAACGGGAAGCTGAAGAACGAAAAAGAAGAGAGGAAGAAGAAAAGAGGAAGAAACTTGACAACCTTATAGGTGGTGTGAAAAATTCTGATGGTAAAACTGATGGAGGTAAAGGTCCAGATAATCAAGGAGAAAATAAAGGGCAGTCTAATGGTAATCCATATGCACCAAGTTATTTTGGCGGTTCAGGACCTGGTAAAGGTAATGTAGGTTACGGTTTAGGTGGAAGAGGTAAACCATCTAGAGAAATTTATAAACAAGACTGTAATGAATATGGTCTGGTAGTCGTTAAAATTGAAGTTAACCTACAGGGAAATGTCATTAAGGCTATACCAGGAATCAAGGGCACAACAAATACACATCCTTGTCTCTTAGAACCTGCTAAAAAAATTGCAGAATCGCATAAATGGCCATCAGATCCCGATGCACCTGCAAGACAGATTGGTTTTGTAAGTATTAATTTTGACTTAGGTCAATAATCTATGAATTATAAGGACACAGTTTCATGGATGTTTAAGCAATTACCTATGTATCAAAATAAAGGTAATAGTGCTTATAAAGGAGACCTAAATAATACGATAAAATTAGCAAGCCATCTTAATAATCCCGAGGCGAAATTTAAATCTATTCATGTAGCTGGTACAAACGGAAAAGGCTCAACTAGCCATATGCTCGCATCTGTGCTACAAGAAGCTGGTTACAATGTTGGCTTGTACACCTCTCCACATTTAAAAGACTTTAGAGAGCGTATTAGGATAAATGGTAATCCGATAAGTAAACAATTTGTAATGGGATTTATCAAGAGAAATCGGAAGTTTTTTCAAAACAACCATTTTTCTTTTTTTGAAATGACTGTTGGAATGGCTTTCGATTATTTTGCCAAGAAAAAGGTTGATATCGCAGTAATTGAAGTTGGTTTGGGAGGTCGATTAGATTCTACTAATATTATATTACCAGAACTTTCTATAATCACTAATATCGGATTTGACCATATGCAGTTTTTAGGTAATACACTTGAAGCCATAGCGAAAGAGAAAGCCGGGATTATAAAACCAAATATTCCGGTTGTAATTGGAGAGACACAAGTAGGTACGGCACCTGTTTTCATGAATTTAGCAACAAAAAATAATTCAGAGATTTACTTTGCTGACAAAGAAATTAATAAAGTCTTTAATAGTGATTTAAAGGGCTCATATCAATTAAAGAATATTAAAACAGTAATGAAATCTGTTGAAGTTCTTAACCATGAGGATTATAATATTTCAAAAAATCATTTAAAAAATGGATTATTAAATGTTGTAGCTAATACTGGCATGATGGGCCGTTGGCAGGTTATTGGAAATAAACCAAAAATCATTTGTGATACTGCTCATAATAAGGAAGGACTCAGTTATGTTATTGAACAACTTTTATCAGAATCCTTTGAAAAATTACATATTGTTTTCGGTGTAGTTAATGATAAAGACTTAACTACTATCTTACCATTATTACCAAAATCAGCATTGTACTTTTTATGCAAACCAAATGTAATGAGAGGCCTCGATGCTACGGAATTAAAGTCTAGTTTTAACAAGTATGATCTTAACTCAATTGCATTTAATACTGTTGCTGAAGCATATAATGAAGCTAAGGCAAAAGCTGATTATAATGATCTAATTTTTATTGGTGGAAGTACTTTTGTAGTGGCTGAAATTATTTAATTTTTTTAATAAAATTCTTTTGAGATTTTAAAAACTAATCTATATTTGCAGTCCAATTATTGGGCGCGTAGCTCAGTTGGTTCAGAGCACTTGGTTTACACCCAAGGGGTCAGGGGTTCGAATCCCTTCGCGCCCACAAAAGTTCACAGAAATGTGGACTTTTTTGGTTTTTAACAATGGGTCATTAACTCAGTTGGTTTAGAGTGTTACCTTGACAGGGTAGAAGTCACTGGTTCGAATCCAGTATGACCCACAAATATGATTAGATATGGTCTAAAATTCTTTCTAAGGCCATACCACGAGATCCCTTTATCAAAATTGTTGAGTTACTTAGGTCAATAAATTTTAAGGTTAAGACTAAATCGTCAAACGATCTAAACTTATGGATTGAAGAACGCGAGTCACACTCGTGGAAATTTTCACCAATTAGGTAAATATTATCTTCAAAATTTTCTTCTGCGAAATCTACAATGTTTTGATGTTCAATATGAGCTTCCTCTCCGAGCTCAAACATATCTCCTAAAAACAAGAATTTACGTTTTGCGCTTAATTGCTTCAAGTTTTTTAGGGCACTTAGCATACTTGTCGGATTAGCATTGTATGCATCTAGTATAATCTTAGTTGAGTCTTTTTCTATAATTTCGGATCGGTTATTTTTTGGCTGATAATTTTCAATCCCTTTTTTAATGTTTTCGGTTGATATTTTAAAATGATTTCCAATAGCTATTGCCACCGAAATATTACTGAAATTGTATGTACCAATTAGGTGGCTCTGTATTTCGGTATTATTAAATTTTACTTTAACAAAAGGATCTGCATTCACAAAATCGATTATGCAATCATTTTCAGGTTTAGATCCAAATGTTACTATTTTGTTGTACCCTAATATTTGTTCAATTTGCTTATTGTCTTCTGTATTTATAAAAGCAGTTTTATTATTTGCTTTTACATAATCATATAATTCTGACTTACCTTTAATGACCCCTTCAATTCCTTCAAATCCCTCCAAATGGGCCTTTCCAAAATTTGTAATCAGAGCATAATCTGGTTGAGAAATACTGCTCAAAAACTCAATTTCTTTCTGGTGGTTCGCGCCCATTTCTACAATCCCAAAATCTAGGTCATCAGCAAAGTCTAACAACGTTAATGGTACACCTATATGATTGTTAAGATTACCTTGTGTTGCGTTTACTTTACAAGTGGTAGATAATACAGAGTAAATGAGCTCCTTGGTTGTAGTTTTACCATTGCTTCCTGTTAGCCCAATGATTGGAAAATTAAATTGATTCCTATGGTGTTTGGCCAGCTCTTGTAAACTTGTCAATGTATCATCAACTAAAAAGCAATTGTTGTTAATACATGCCGAAGTTTCGTCAACAACACAGTACTTTGCTCCCTTTTTAAAAGCTTCATTTACAAATTTATTACCATTAAAATTTTCACCTTTTAGTGCAAAATATATCGATCCTTTGGTCAATTTTCTTGTATCAGTAGTTAGCTTATTACAGGCTTTAAATCTTTGATATAATGCTTCTATTTCCATTGGTCTAAAAATAAAAAAGTCCTGACGAAGTTCATCAGGACTTTTTTATTTATTTAACTTATTAAATTAGTTTCTTCTTTTACTATTTTTCTGAGATTTAGAACCTACCCTTGATACTGCACATCTGAATCCAATATAGTCTGTTGCCATATCTTGAGGGAAGTAACGGCGTTGAGCAGGATCAATCCAATATGCTCTATCTCTCCAAGATCCGCCTTTGTAAACTCTTACTTCATCATTGATTAAAGATGTTCTGCTATCAGATTTATCGTATTCTCTCAGCAGTTTACCATCTGCAGAATCTATTTCAACAGAATGCTTTGGTGAGTTATACATCTTTCTTGTTAAGTCCTTATTTTCATCTCTTTTCTCATCAAAGTTCTCTCTGTAGTAACGTGAAGAGCGTTTGTCTCCATCTCTAAAGTTTCTGTTATCACTATCATCAAACTGAGTTCTTAAATAAGTTTCTTCTTCATCAACAGGTATTTTAGCGATTTCTCCAGGTAGATTTCTTGCTATAATTTTACCATTGCTTAAAGTATCATAAACTATTTCCTCAACTGTAACTATTTTTACAGTTCCATCTTCATTAAGAGCATTCTTAGTGTATACATTACCTCTATAGTAATTGAAATCGTTAAACTCATCATCAACAATTGGTCTATAAACATCAGCCACCCATTCTGCAACGTTACCTGACATATCATATAAACCATAATCATTAGGTTGGTAAGATTTAACTTCAGCCGTAATATCAGCTCCATCATCAGACCATCCAGCGATTCCACCGTAGTCACCTTTTCCTTGCTTAAAGTTAGCCATTTGGTCACCGCGATTTACACGCTTTCCAGATCTTGTGTATTGTCCATCCCATGGATACTTTTTACGTCCTCTATATATATTATAGCTACGTAATTCACTCATACCTAAAGCAGCGTATTCCCACTCTGCTTCAGTTGGGAGTCTATATTTAACAGGAATAACTCCTGATTCTCTTTTTGCATAAACATTGATTGGGTTTCCGTCAATATCAGTTTGTTGTTTACGTCGACCTCCTTGTAACACGTCTTCATTTCCTCCATATGTTTGTGAAGGTGCATTAATATACGTATCAGTACTAAATGTACTTTCTGCATTTACATCAGTATATTGTGCATCTCTCTTCAGATATCCAGCTTCTTGTAGCGCTAATTCTGCAACACGATCTGTTCTCCAATTTGCATATTCTACTGCTTGTATCCAACTAACACCTACTACAGGATAATTAGCGTAACCAGGATGACGTAAGTAATTTTCAGTCATCATTTCATTATACCCTAAACGATTTCTCCATACAAGGGTATCTGGTAATGCTCCTTTGTATATTAATGAGTAGTTTGGGTCGTCAGGAGGATATACTCCTTTTAAATAATCTAAGTAAAATAGATAATTTAGGTTAGTAACTTCTGTTTCGTCCATGTAGAATGATTGTACATGCTGTTGATTTGGGGAGTTGTTCCAATCATGCATTGGGTCGTCTTGTACTTTACCCATTGTAAAGGTTCCACCTTCAATAAACGATGTTCCTTGAGGCGTTTCTTGCTCCTTGTAATTGGTGTTGTACTGAAAACCACCTTGTTTATCGTTGATTTTCCAACCAGTGGCACTATCTACATTACCAGAACTAGATGATCTTTTACAACCAACAATTGAAGTGCAAACTACTAATGCTAGTATAAATTTGAGGTTTAAGACATTTTTCATATCCATATGTTTAAGTAAGCTCGTTTAAAATTTAGATTCGCAATATAACAATTAAAGGTAAACTGACAACTTTTTTTTCCGACAAAATGCAAAAAAAAGTGCATTTCATCCCTTTTTTTTAACAAGATATCGGATTTTTGGCCGTTTATCGAGTGTATTTTGCTCTTTAATAACGACGTCAAAAATAAATTATTGTTGTATTTTTGAAATAAAAATTTAGAGCTCATAATAAGTCTTAATACAAGTCGTTATTTTACTAAAAATTGTAGGTATTAAGGTGAAATGCTTGACCTCATCAGAAAAAGATAAATGAAACAATTTTATACAGTTATATTTTTTTGCTTTTTTCTATTAAGCTTCAGTCAACAAAAGCAAATTAATATAGAATGGGAAGACGCCAAAGTTTTAGAAAATGACTTTGGCAAGATGAGGGTTCCAGGTTTTAGCTCAAAACATTTTAGTTATTCAACAGAAAAAGGGCTTGTGTATTTTGCTCAATGGAGTAATAATGCAAAGCGTATAAATGAAAAATCAGTTAACCTTTCAAATATTTCATATCAGACCATTACTAAAAACGATTTATTTGATTTGAATGAAGAGTTGATTCCAGAAGAGCCAGTATTTAATATATTCAATACCAATGCAAGAGGAAAGAAATCAACCTATTTTGAAATATCACCTATAGTAAAGCAAAATGGTGTGATTAAAAAAATTACGTCCTTAACCATTAACTATAATACCACTAATACTCAAACAAGTGGTTTGGCAAAGGATGGCAACGATATTACAAATTCAGTTTTGGCCAATGGAGAATGGTACAGGTTTTATATTGATGAGTCTGGAGTTTTTCAGTTAACCAAGAATTTTTTAAGTAGTTTAGGAATTAATACTAATTCTGTAGATCCTAGAACCATTAAGATTTTTGGAAATGGTGGTAGAATGTTACCATTATCTAATGCTGAGGATCATCCTTTCGATGTAGTAGAAAATGCTGTAAAATTTGTAGGTGAGGAGGATGGAAGTTTTGATAATGATGATTTTATTCTTTTTTATGGTGAAGGACCAACAACCTATAGTGAAGAGAGTAATACTAATTTAAATCTGTATACGGACAAAACGTATTATTATGTGAATATTAGTTCTGGTAATGGTAAAAGAATTCAGTCTATGCCAGAAATTGATCTACCTTCAGATTTTGAAGTAAGTACGTTTCAAGATTATCAATTTTATGAAGTTGATGAGTATAATCTTGCGAAATTGGGAAGACGCTGGTTTGGAGATCGTTTTGATATAGAAAACCAGCAAACCTATAATTTTACTTTCCCAAATTTGGTTGCAAATGAGCCAATTAATTTTGATGTCGCTGTTGGTGCAGTTTCTGAAACAGCTACTTCTATGATTGTTACAGTCAATAGCAATCCGTTAACAACTCTAAATTTAAATGCTATAACTGAGGGTTCCATTCTAGGTTCCTCCGCGAATTTTTCAGATGCTATAAATGTGTCTTCAGATAATATAACTGTCGTATTGGATTATGTAAATAATGGTAATCCATCTGCAAATGGATATTTAGACTTCATCAATATCGAAGCTACAAGACAATTGTCATATGCAGGAGGTCAATTGAGGTTTATAAATAAATCTGTTGCAAATTCAGCTGGTATTGTGCAATATAATCTGTCTAATGCAGGATCAATAAGAGAGATCTGGGATATCACAGATAGGTTCAATGTACAAAATAAAGTGAATGCAGATGCACAAGGAAGCTATAGTTTTAAAGCACCTGCTGGAGAATTGCGAAGTTATATAGCATTTTCTTACGGTGACTTACTCGAACCAATTAGAGATGCCATTTCTACAGTGGCAAATCAAGATTTAAAAGGAACCATATTTAATAATGATCAAGGCGAATTTGAAGATGTTGATTATCTCATCTTAACACCCTCGCAGTTTACAACTCAGGCTGAACGACTTGCTGAAATTAATAGAGCGCAGTATGGTTTAAGCGTAAAAGTTGTTGAATTGAGTAAGATTTATAACGAATTCAGCACAGGTAGCCAAGATATTGCCGCAATAAGAAATTTCATAAAGTATGTCTATGATAATGCAAGTGCACCAGCAAATAGGTTAAAATACTTATGTCTATTTGGTGATGGATCATACGATTATAAGGATAGACTAAACAACAACACCAATCTTGTGCCATCATGGTATACAAATAGTAGTTTTAGTTTAACTAGTTCTTTCGTTTCAGATGATTTTTATTGTATGATGGATGATAACGAAGGAACAATGGGTGGTGGAGATAGAATGGATATTGCTGTTGGAAGAATATTGGCAGAAGATGTTCAAAGAGCAAAGGAGATGGTTGATAAAATTGAAGCTTATTATCAGCCAGAAGCCTATGGCAGTTGGAGAAATAATTTATTGTTAATATCTGATGATGTGGATATTGCTTGGGAAAAAATATTGCAAGAAACTACAGATGGAATTGGTACAACAGTTGAAGCTGAAAAGCCTTTTATGAATGTGGTTAAGATACACACAGATGCGTTCCAGCAAGAGGCATCATCTGCTGGTAATAGATATCCTCAGGTAAATAAAGCTATTAAAGATGCTATTGAAGTTGGCGCATTGGTTGTTAACTATTTTGGGCATGGAGGTGAGGATGGATTGGCCAAGGAGCGAATTTTTGATAAAATAGATGCTCAAGAAATAAATAATGTTTGCAAATTCAATCTTTTTGTTACTGTAACTTGTGAATATACAAAGTTCGATGATCCAGGCAGGCCTACTGCTGGCGAGTATACATTTTGGAATAAAAATGGAGGTGCATCTTCTTTAATTACAACAACAAGGCAAATTTTTGTTACGGTTGGTGTTTCATATAATGAAGTACTGGATGATTACCTATTTGCCTTTGGGTCAAATGACTACCCAACTGTAGGTGAGGCCTTAAGATTGACTAAAATTGATGATAATATTTCAGGAATAAGTCAAAAAAGATTGGTATTCTTAATTGGTGATCCGGCTATGAAGTTGGCATTTCCAGAACCAGATATTCGTTTAACA
Source organism: Winogradskyella sp. KYW1333 (assembly GCF_003335675.1). Lineage (GTDB taxonomy): Bacteria > Bacteroidota > Bacteroidia > Flavobacteriales > Flavobacteriaceae > Winogradskyella. The sequence continues at coordinate 14,966 of NZ_QPHL01000011.1, forward strand.
AAAGTGAATGACGTTGATATTACACAGCAAATAGATACTTTAAAGGCACTTAGTTATACCAAGTTAGCAGGAGAAGTAGTTGACGCTAATGGGAATATACTATCTAATTACAATGGAACATTAACCGCTACAGTTTATGACAAACCCATTGAACGCCAAACATTGGCTAATGATGGAATAGCTGAAAATGGCCAGCGAATTAAATTAGATTTCACTACACTAGGGGAAGTTTTATTTAAAGGACAGGCTAGTGTTGAAAATGGTCAATTTGAATTCGATTTTATCGTGCCTAGAGATATTGGCATACCTGTGGGTAATGGAAAAGTTAGTTTTTATGCCCAAACTACATCACCTTTATCTGATCAGGCTGGAGCAAATTTTGACATTAAAATAGGGGGTATTAACGAGAACGCTCCAGAAGATAATATAGGACCTGTTATCAATCTTTTTATGAATGATGAAAATTTTGTATCAGGAGGAATAACCAACGAGTCACCTACACTTTTAGTGAAGTTACAGGATGAAAACGGAATCAATACTGCTAGCGGTATAGGACATGACATAACGGCTATAATTGATGGTGATGAAACTAATCCTGTAGTTTTAAATGATTATTATCAGGCCAATGTAGATGATTATACCAATGGTATTGTGTCTTATGCATATAGAGATTTAGAACCAGGGTTGCATACCTTGACGCTAAAAGCCTGGGATGTCTATAATAATTCGTCTACTGCAGAAATTCTTTTCAACGTATTTGATAAAGATGAAGAACTTGTTATTGATAATGTTTTAAATTACCCAAACCCTTTTGTTAACTACACTGAGTTTTGGTTTAATCATAATAGTGTGGAGCCATTAGATATCTCTGTTCAAATATTTACAGTGTCTGGTAAATTGGTAAGAACATTAAATGGCCAAACTACTGGAGGTAGTAAAGGTGTAAGCTCACTTTCTAAAGATATTGTTTGGGACGGGAAAGATGATTTTGGAGATAAAATTGGAAAAGGAGTGTATGTTTATAAACTAAAAGTTAAATCTGACCGTTTAAATAAGCAAGTTGAAAAAATTCAAAAACTTGTTATACTATAATAAAAATTTATATTTGCTAACGAATTAGTCACTGTATATCAGTACTAATAACCAATATGACCATGAAGAATTATGTAATTACCCTAATTGCTTTTGCAACGCTTAACCTAACTTTTGGACAAGAAACAGTTCAGATCATTCCTAATGAAAATGATTCTAGAGTTATTACCACAGGCCTTCCTTTTATGCTTGTCGCACCAGATGCGAGATCTGCATCCATGGGAGACATGGGAGTTGCCACTTCTGTTGATGGGTTTTCACAACAGTATAATCCTGCAAAATTTGCATTTTCCGAAGCTAAATCTGGTTTGGGTGTGAGCTTTACACCATACCTATCAAGATTAGTTAATGATATTTCATTAAGCTATGCGACTTATTTCAATAGGTTAAATGAATACAGTGCGGTATCAGCAAGTGTCAAGTATTTTTCACTTGGTGAAATCGTATTAACACAAGATGCTAATGATCCTGGAGTTGCTGTTAAGCCCAATGAATATGCAATTGATGTTGCATATGCTCTAAGATTAGGAGAGCAGTTTTCAATGGCAATTGCATTACGTTATATGCGTTCCGCATTACGTATTGATACAGTAGATCCAAATGCTAATGCTGGTAGTACTTTTGGTGCTGATATTACTGGGTATTATCAAAGTGAAGAGGAAGCGTATAATGATTTTAATGGAAGATGGAGATTAGGGTTTGCTATTCAGAACTTAGGTCCAAAATTTACATATGACGATGGAGGTGAAGAGGTTTTTCAACCTACTAATTTAAGATTGGGTGCTGGTTTTGATTTTATATTTGATGAGTACAACAAATTAGCATTGACGGCAGAAGTAGGTAAACTTTTGGTGCCAACACCGCCGATTAGAGGTAATCGAATTGTTTTTACTGATGTTGATGGAGATGGAATATATGATCCGGCTATTGATACTCAAACTCCTGAACAAGAAGAAGCCTCAATTACAGATGGCTCATATATTGTTGACGGAAAAGATAATGATGTAAGTTTCATGAAAGGTGTATTTCAATCCTTTGGTGATGCACCAGGAGGATTCAGTGAAGAATTAAGGGAATTTGTTTGGTCCATAGGAGCTGAATATACGTATCAAGATAGTTTTGCTTTTAGAGCTGGATATTTTAATGAAGCTGAAGATAAAGGAGCAAGAAAGTTTTTTGCCTTAGGTGCTGGGTTTAAATACACCACAATAAATATCGATTTATCTTATTTATTCTCTGCCTCTCAAGTACAAAGTCCATTAGAAAATACGTTGAGGTTCTCATTGACATTTAATTTTGGAGATGGAGAGTACGATGAATACTAGAATACAATATTAATTAGATATTTAAACTATTGTTTTGTGAAAGACAATAGTTTTTTTGTCTTAAATAAATACTGATATGAAGGAAGTTAAAATAGAAACTACACTACAACTATTTGAGGATATTAGTGAACTTCCTAAAGATATTCAATCCTTAATGTCCTCAGCTATTGAAGCAAGGGAAAATGCTTATGCGCCTTATTCTAATTTTAATGTTGGAGCTTCTATTTTATTAGATAATGAAAAGGTTATAACAGGTAATAATCAGGAGAATGCATCTTATCCTTCTGGGCTTTGTGCTGAAAGGACCGCGATATATTATGCTGGCGCCAAATACCCTAATGCCAAGATTTTGAAAATGGCCTTAACGGCATCTTCTAAAAATAAGCTCACTGATAAGCCCATTCCGCCTTGTGGCGCATGTAGGCAGGCTATAGCCGAATATGAATTAAAACAAGATCAAGACATAGAAATATATTTTATGGGAGCAACTGGTAGAGTTGCAAAATCTGATTCACTATCTAATTTGTTGCCCTTTATTTTCGAAAGTTCAGTTTTATAAAGGATTCTTTAAATTAAAATCGGTTTTCATCGCTATTTTTTACGGAATACTGTTTCTCAATTATTGTCTAAAGTGTTATTTTTGTTTTTCGTTTTAAAAGAATTCATTATAAAATGCAAAAAATAACTAAAGAGGTTTACTTAAAATGGTATGAAGACATGCTGTTTTGGCGAAAGTTTGAGGACAAATTAGCCGCAGTTTATATTCAACAAAAAGTAAGAGGATTTCTTCACCTGTATAATGGGCAAGAAGCTGTATTGGCAGGAGCTTTACATGCAATGGATCTAACAAAAGACAAGATGATTACAGCATATCGTAATCATGTGCAACCTATTGGTATGGGTGTAGACCCAAAACGTGTTATGGCAGAGCTTTATGGTAAAGCGACAGGTACCTCTCAAGGCCTTGGTGGTTCTATGCATATTTTTTCTAAAGAACATCGTTTTTTTGGTGGTCATGGTATTGTTGGTGGTCAGATTCCATTAGGAGCAGGAATTGCATTTGGTGATAAATATCATGGAAGTGACGCTGTAACTTTATGTTGTTTTGGAGACGGAGCTGCAAGACAGGGATCCTTGCATGAGACTTTTAATTTAGCTATGCTTTGGAATTTACCAGTTGTTTTTGTTTGTGAGAACAATGGTTATGCAATGGGGACTTCAGTTGAGAGAACTGCTAACCACTCTGATTTCTGGAAACTTGGATTGGGATATGAAATGCCTTCTGGACCGGTTGACGGAATGAATCCTGTAAAGGTAGCAGAAGCATTTGATGAAGCGATACAAAGAGCAAGAAAAGGAGGAGGCCCATCATTCTTAGAAATTAAAACCTACAGATACAGAGGACACTCTATGTCAGATGCACAACACTACAGAACCAAAGATGAGGTAGAAGAATATAAGAAGATAGATCCTATTACGCAGGTGAAGGAGGTGCTTTTAGAAAAAAAGTTTGCTTCTGAAGAGGAGATAAAAGAAATAGATAAAAGCGTTAAGGCTAGAGTTTCAGAATGTGAAAAATTTGCTGAAGATTCTCCATACCCAGATATTAATGTAATGTACGACGCTGTTTACGAACAAGAAGATTATCCATTTATACCACATAAAATATAAGCTATGGCAGAAGTAATAAACATGCCGCGTTTAAGCGATACAATGGAAGAAGGTACGGTTGCCTCTTGGTTGAAAAAAGTTGGTGATAAAGTTGAAGAAGGAGATATCCTAGCTGAAATAGAAACTGACAAGGCAACTATGGAGTTTGAGTCTTTTCATGAGGGTACATTACTTCATATTGGTGTTGAGGAAGGCCAGACCACTAAAGTAGATGAACTACTTGCAATCATTGGTGATGAAGGTGAGGATATTTCTGAATTATTAAATGGAAGTTTAACAGTGAAAGAGGAATCAGGAGGCGAAAGCTCTGAACCTTCTGAAGATGTCACTGAAAAAGATACAAGTTTAGAAACGCCAGATATTCCGGAAGGTGTTACAGTGGTTACCATGCCTAGATTGAGTGATACAATGGAGGAAGGTACCGTGGCTACATGGTTAAAGAAAATTGGGGATGAGGTTGAGGAAGGAGATATTCTTGCAGAAATTGAGACTGATAAAGCAACTATGGAGTTTGAATCCTTTCAAGCAGGAAGTTTACTTCATGTAGGACTAGAAGAAGGGGAATCAGCAAAAGTAGATGCATTGTTGGCTATAATTGGACCTGCTGGTACTGATGTTTCTAGCATTGCTAAGAACTTCACAATTGGTAGGTCGGATAAAAAAGACGCTCCTAAGAAAGAAGAAGTTAAAAAAGAAGCACCAAAGACTGCAGAACCTAAAAAGACAGAAACCAAGCATTCAACTTCTGCATCGATAACTTCAACCACTTCAGGTGGAAGAGTGTTTGCTTCTCCTCTAGCTAAGAAAATGGCAGCAGAAAAGGGAATAAATCTTTCTCAAGTTTCGGGAACAGGTGAGAATGGTAGAATTGTAAAACGTGATATAGAAAACTTCACACCTTCGGCACAAGGCGCAACAGTTGGTAAGTTTGTGCCAATTGGGCAAGAAGATTTTGATGAGGTTCCTAATTCTAATATGCGTAAGGCCATTGCTAAAAATTTGGCTAAATCTAAATTTACAGCACCGCATTATTACTTAAATGTTGAGTTTGACATGGATAATGCAATTGCATTTAGAGCCCAGTACAATTCAATTCCTGATACTAAAATATCATTCAATGATATGATAGTTAAAGCGTGTGCTTTAGCATTGAAACAACATCCACAGGTAAATTCACAATGGTTTGATGATAGAATGCAATTAAACAATCATGTACATATAGGCGTTGCTGTTGCTGTACCAGATGGATTAGTTGTTCCTGTAGTAAAGTTTGCTAATGAACAGAGTTTAACGCAGATTGGTTCAGAGGTTAAGGAATATGCTGGTAAAGCAAGAAATAAAAAGCTTACACTAGATGAGATGGAAGGTAGTACCTTTACTATTTCAAATCTTGGAATGTTTGGTATTGAAAGTTTCACTTCAATAATAAATCAACCAAATTCAGCAATTTTGTCAGTAGGTGCAATTGTGTCTAAACCAGTTGTAAAAGAGGGACAAGTTGTGCCTGGTAATACTATGAAATTAACAATGGCTTGTGATCACCGAACTGTTGATGGTGCAACAGGCGCTCAATTTCTACAGACACTTAAGGGATACATTGAGAACCCAGTAACAATGTTGGTTTAATGAAATTAAATCACACTTATTAATAATTTCAAATCCTGTTTCATTGAATTGAATCAGGATTTTTTATTTAAACATATAGGTATGAAAATAATAATATCAACTTTTAGTCTTTTTTTGATTTTTTCTTGTTCAGTGAGACAAAAAGGTCTTGAAGGGAAACCAGGAATTGATGGAGTGAAATCAAAGGTGGAAATCACAGCTTCTTCCATAAAAACTAGTATGGATTATTTGGCCTCAGATGAACTCAATGGCAGAGCCACAGGCAGTGAAGGTATAGAAAAAGCAGCTGTTTTTATTGAGAGTTATTTTAAAGAAAATGATATTCAACCTTTTTTTGATAACTATCGAGATAATTTTACAGTTATAAGAAAAATAGGTGGTGAGGGTAGTAGTGAAGTTATTGAAATAAAGGGTTATAATATTGTTGGATTTATAGAAGGAAATGATGCAAAACTTAAGAATGAATTTGTAATACTTGGTGGTCATTATGATCATATTGGTCAAGGTAGAGAAGTAGAGGGTGATAGTATTGCTAATGGTGCAAATGATGATGCTTCAGGTACTATAACTGCTATGGAATTAGGAAAATATTTTTCTAAAACAAAAACCAACAAAAGGAGCTTATTGATTACCTTGTATGCGGCTGAAGAAATGGGGCTGAAAGGGTCAGCTCATCTAGCAGAACGATTAAAATCACAAGGGCTCAATGTCTATACAATGATAAACTTTGAAATGGTGGGAGTGCCAAGAGCAGAGGGTAAATCAATGGCGTACATGAGTGGATTTGAAAGATCTAATTTTGCACCAAAACTTAATGAATATGCAGGAGAAGAAGTTATTGGATTTTTCCCAAAGGCAAAAGAATTCCAATTGTTTTTTAGATCTGACAATTTTCCATTCTACAAAGAATTCAATATACCTGCACATGCGATATCAACTTTCGATTTCACAAATTATGAATATTATCATCATGTAGATGACGAGGCTGATAAAATGGATTATGAGCATATGGCTAGCTTTACAAGTAAAATGACAAAAGCTTTTGAGGGCATATTAAATTCACCAAATAAAGAAGTTGTATTAAATGAAAAATAAGAATATTGTTATAACTGGTACCAGCAGAGGTATTGGATTTGAGTTGGTTAAGCTATTTGCAAAAGAAGGCCATAATGTGCTAGCATTATCTCGAAATGCTAATCCTGTAACAGAATTGAAACTTAAGAATGTGTTTGCTTTACCATTCGATTTAAGTAACCTAGACGATTATATAAATGTCGAAGAATTGATAAAAAATCAATGGAGCCATGTTGATATATTAATAAATAATGCTGGTTTGCTTCTCAATAAACCTTTCGCTGAAACTACATTCCAAGAATTCCAAAAAGTTTATGAAACTAATGTATTTGGTGTTTCTGAACTGTCTAGAATTTTAATGCCCTATATGCCTAGTAATGGACATGTGGTAACAATAAGTTCTATGGGTGGAATCCAAGGAAGCATGAAATTTCCTGGATTAGCGGCTTATAGTTCTAGTAAAGGTGCTGTTATTACATTAAGCGAATTATTAGCAGAGGAATTTAAAGAAACTGGTCCTCAATTTAATGTTCTGGCATTGGGAGCGGTTCAAACAGAAATGTTAAAAGAAGCATTTCCTGATTATGAAGCTCCAACAACTGCTTTAGAAATGGCAACCTATATAAAGGACTTTGCACTATCAGGTAATAAATACTTCAACGGTAAAGTTCTTCAGGTTTCTAATTCTACACCTTAGATGAGTAAATACAAGTGTATCATTTTTGATTGTGATGGTGTCCTAGTGGATAGTGAGCCATTAAGCAATCAAGTTATGGTTGATATTGCAAATGAATTAGGTGCCAATATCAATCTAAAATATGCACTCAGAAATTTTAAAGGAAACTCATTTAATAACTGTGCACAACAGATTTCAGATTTGATAGGTAAGGCAGTTCCTAACAATCTTGAAGAGATTTATAGAGAAAGATCATTTGAGAAATTTAGAAATGAGATTAAACCTATTAACGGAATTAAGAATGTTTTGGATGACTTAAAGCTTCCGTTTTGTGTGGCATCTAGTGGGCCAGAAAGTAAAATTAAACTCAATTTAGAGTTAATAGGTTTAATGGAATACTTTCAAGAGAATATATTTAGTTGTTATACGATTGGTAAATGGAAACCAGATCCATCAGTTTTTAATTGGGCAGCTAAAACTATGGGTTACAATCCTAACGAATGTTTAATTATTGAAGATAGTTTAATTGGAGTTGAGGCAGCATTAAATGGTGGATTTGATGTATTCGGTTACACCGCCCATGATTATCATGATGAATTGCGTAAAATGGCGACAAAAACCTTCTCGGAAATGTTAATTCTACCAGAGTTACTCTAATTTTGTTTCTTATTTTTATATTTATAAAAAATTCAGAAAATGAGAAGAAAATTACCCCTAAAATTATCTTCTTTCATCTTAATCATAACATGTTTTCTTTCACAAGAAATTGTCAGTCAATCTTTTGATAGGGTAGAAAACACAGTTGGGTTGAGTGTGTTGCAAGAGAATAACGGAGTTGCGGTTGCAGATTATGACAATGATAATGATCTTGACATATTTGTAGTAGCTAATGCTGTGGAAAATTCTGAGAACCCATCATCTTACAGTAAATTGTATAGAAACAATAATGATGGTTCCTTTACGGACGTTACTGAATTTTCAGGTTTAACTGAATTATTTACAGAGGAAGACGATGCTCAAGAAACTTTTGCACAGCAAGGGTTTAAATTCGGTGCTTCTTGGGGTGACTACAATAATGATGGCTTTCCTGATTTATTCTTAACCTATTCATACAAAATAGAACTATGGAGAAACCTTGGAAACGGCACTTTTGCCAATGTTACAGGTATTTCTGGATTTGATACAACTAATGATTGTATTAATACCGGAGCAACATGGTTAGATTACAATAATGATGGTTTTCTAGATATTTATTTTAGTGATTGGAATCGATGTGCTTCCAATTCGTTTTATAGAAATAATGGTAATGGAACCTTTACTAATGCTACCGAAGAATTGGGCCTTACAGAAGTTGACTCTAATTATAGTTATACCACAATGCCGATTGATATTAATGATGATGGTTGGATGGATATTATTGTTACCAATGATTTAGAAGATGCAAATTATTTGTACGTAAATCAATCAGGTACTTCTTTTGTCGAAGATGCATCAACCTATGGATTGGATAATGAAATAGACGATATGGCATTGGCCATTAGTGATTTTGATTTAGATCAAGACTTTGACTTCTTTATTACAGGAATTGACGAAAATGCATTATTGGAGAATGATGGCATGAACAATTTTACAGAATCTTCGACTATCTATGGTGTTAATCCAACGGGCTGGTCTTGGGGAGCACGCTTTGCAGATTTTGATTTGGACGGTGATGAAGATCTATTCATTGTTAATGGTTATGATTTTGAACAAAGAGGACCAGAATTTAATGTATATTATAGAAGTTCGTTTGGTCAAGGACAGCCATTTTTTGAAGAAGCTACAATTGAGACTGGGTTAAATGAAGAAACTGAAAGCGTTGAAGCACTGGATTTTGATTACGATAATGATGGTGATTTAGATATAATTGTGACAAATGGAGATGGACCTGTGTTATTTTACGAGAACAAGCTTCTCAACTTCGACGACGTTTCACCGGCCTACAATTGGTTCAAGGTTCACCTCGAGGGGACTGTTTCCAATAGGGACGCTATTGGCACAACGATAAGCCTAACAACCTCCAACGGTACATTGAAGCGTTATTATTCAGGAATTGGCTTTTTAAGTCAAAGCTTGCAAGCGGTCCATTTTGGTCTGGACGATGCCACCGAGATAATGGAGTTGGAGATCAAATGGCCATCTGGCCTTGTGGAGACCTACAATACCATTTCAATCAATATTGAGATAAAGGCTACTGAAGGCCAAGGCTATGAGGTTTTGGATATAGAACCAAGCCAAAAAGTTTATGGCTGCACAGATCCTGTTTCTTGTAATTACAATCCGGATGCCACCTTGGATGATGGGTCCTGTACGTATTTGGATCCGCAGAGTATTGTTGGTCCAATTACATCCTCATTTTTGAGAACAGAAACCTATAGTTATGCCACTGCAAATGGTTCAACAGCACAATGGCAGGTAATGGGAGGTGAACTATTGAGTGGTCAGGGAACAGATACGATAATGGTAAATTGGGGAATTGAAGAATCAGGTTTTGTTTCAGTAATAGAATCTGATGATCAGTGTTCTAGCCTTCAAGCTTCTATCAACGTGGAATTAAGTGCAGATGATCTGCCTGAAGATATTTCTATCGCAAGACTATGGAACGAGGCTTTATTGGATGCCATTAGAGGTGACTTTGCCAGACCGACAGTCCATGCACGCAATCTGTTCCATACCAGTGTTGCCATGTACGATATTTGGGCTATATATGATGAGGTTGCAGAACCTTATTTAATTGGTAACGAAGTAAATAGTTTTACTAGTGAGCTTGAAGATTTTGTTTTGATAGAAAGCAAGGAGGAGTCCTTGAAACGCGCTATCAGCTACGCGATGTACCGTTTGTTGACGCAACGTTTCCAAAACTCGCCAGGTTTTGAATCTTCGCAGGAACGATTTGATCTGATCATGAATAGACTGGGCTATGATACCAGTTATACATCGATGTTATACGAATTTGGTAATGCAGCAGCTTTAGGAAACTATGTGGCACAGACCATCATTGATTATGGCCTGCAAGACGGATCAAGAGAAGCAACAGGATACGATAATGCCTATTACCAACCAGTTAATGCGCCATATGCGTTAGATGTAAATGATAACCCACCAATTAATGATCCAAATCGGTGGCAGCCACTTGGATTAGATATTTTTATTGACCAAGGCGGTAATTTGGTAGATGGCAATGTACCACCGTTTTTGAGTCCAGAATGGGGCAACGTTTATTCCTTCGCGTTAAAAGAAGAGGATAAGGTAACCTACCAAAGGGATGGCAACCCATATCATGTGTTCCATGACCCATCTGATCCACCGTATATAAGCTTGACAGAAGATAATGAAATGAGCGATGCCTATAAATGGGGCTTCTCGATGGTCTCCGTATGGCAGTCGCATCTCGACCCTTCAGATGGCGTGATGTGGGACATCTCACCGAATTCTATAGGTAATGTAGATATTAGCACCTTCCCGACGGACTTTTCGGACTACCCGAACTTTTACGACTTCTTTGAAGGCGGAAGTACCAGTGCAGGGCATAATATAAATCCGTTTACGGGCAATCCTTACGAGACCAATATGGTGCCAAGGGGAGATTATGGAAGGGTACTTGCAGAATTTTGGGCGGACGGTCCTGACTCGGAGACACCACCAGGACACTGGTTCACGATATTGAACTATGTAAATGACCACCCGGAATTCGAAAAGCGGTTGCAAGGAGAGGGAGAAATACTCGATGTGTTGGAGTGGGACGTGAAGTCGTATTTCATACTGGGAGGCGGTATGCACGATTCTGCAATAGCAGCATGGAGTGTAAAAGGTTGGTACGATTATATAAGACCGATATCGGCAATTCGTTCTATGGCTGAGCGTGGTCAGAGCACGGACCCTTCATTGGATAATTACGATGTGTCAGGTATACCTTTAATTGATGGATATATCGAGGTAATAGAAGCAGGCGATCCTTTAGCTGGTTTTGTGAACCAATATGTCGGCCAGATTAAGCTTTATACCTGGAGGGGCCACGACTTTATCGATGATACAGAAGTAGACCAGGCAGGAGTAGGGTGGATAAGAGCATCAGATTGGTACCCTTATCAGAGGCCAACGTTTGTTACACCTCCTTTTGCAGGTTATGTTTCTGGACACTCCACATACTCAAGAGCAGCTGCAGAACTTCTTACTATGATGACTGGAAGCGAGTTCTTTCCAGGAGGACTGGGAGAGTTTGTTGCCAAGAAAAACGAGTTTTTGGTATTTGAGGAAGGACCATCAGTTGATGTTGTGCTGCAGTGGGCAACTTACAGGGATGCATCGGACCAGACAAGTCTAAGCAGAATTTGGGGAGGAATCCATCCGCCAGCCGATGATATACCAGGCAGGTTCATTGGCCAACAGGTAGCTGAGGATACATTTGAATTTGCCGTACCTTATTTTAATAGTAGTTTGACTATTGATCAATTTGATGATATTGAGTTTACGGTGTATCCTAATCCGACGCTCAATAAGAGATTGTTTATTACAAACACAGATAGTTTAGATACTATTGAGTTATTTGATATCAGAGGTAGGGAAATTAGTATTGATAATAGAAGATATGATGAATTAAATAATACAACTAGTATTAATCTAAATTCGGCGACACCAGGATTGTATATGCTTAGTGTTAATAGAAATTCAAAAATGATTGTTATTAAAGATTAGTAATGAAAAATTACTTATAACTTTCTAACTATGCAAAAAAATCTTTCCGATTATCTTCCTGAAGATGCAATGGATATGGTACAAATCATTTTGGCTAGTGATAATTTGGTTGTTAAAGTAAAGAACGAAAGAAAGACCAAGCATGGAGATTATCGCGAATTGCCTAATGGAAAACATCAAATAACGATTAATTCTAACCTTAATCCTTTTAGATTTCTAATTACCTTAATTCATGAGATTGCTCATTTTGAGGCTTATAAAAAATATGGTAGAAGAATTAGACCACATGGTAAGGAATGGAAATTAACCTTTCAGCATTTAATGTTACCTTTTTTGAGACCAGAAATATTTCCGATAGAATTGTTGCCATTATTAGCAAAACATTTTAAGAATCCAAAAGCATCTAGTGATACAGATTCGCATCTTGCCTTAGCATTAAAGCGATTCAACGAAGGTCCACCTAAGACATTTGTTTTTCAAGTACCTTTGGGTAATAATTTTAAACTTTATAACGGTAGAGTTTTTAAAAAAGGAAGTAAACGCAGAAAACGCTTTGAATGTCTTGAGGTAAAAACAGGAAAGCTATATTTGTTTAATCCTAATGCAGAAATAGAAATAATTGATTAATGAAAAACAAGAATTATTACGCCATACTTATGGCAGGTGGAGTTGGATCTAGATTTTGGCCAGTTAGCACTCAACATTTCCCAAAACAGTTTCATGATATGTTGGGTACAGGTGAAACTTTGATACAAAAAACATTTAATAGGTTGGCAAGATTAATACCATCTGAGAATATTTTTATTCTAACTAATGAACGCTATAACGATTTGGTATTCGAACAGTTACAAGGCGTAACCAAACGACAGGTTGTATTAGAACCAGCAATGAGGAATACAGCTCCATGTATTTTATATGCCTCCTTGAAAATTCAGAAGGAGAATAAAGATGCTGTAATGATTGTGGCACCAAGTGATCATTGGATTGAAGATGAAGATACATTTTCAGAAAATGTCAAGACGGCATTTGATTTTTGTGAATCTAATGATGCATTAATGACTCTTGGTATAACACCAACTTTTCCTAATACTGGATATGGATATATAGAATATGATAAAACCTCTACCAATGAGATAAAATCAGTAAATCAGTTCAGAGAAAAACCAGATTATGAAACTGCTAAAACGTTTTTAGATCAAGGTAATTTTCTTTGGAACGCTGGTATTTTCATGTGGAGTGTAAAAACTGTTATTAATACATTTAAATCTAATCAGCCTGAATTATTTGAGCTCTTTGAAAGCGGTTTCAATGTGTACAATACTGAGTTTGAGGATGATTTTATAAGAGATAATTATGGCAAAGCAGAGAATATCTCTGTTGATTATGCTATTATGGAAAAAAGTGGTAATGTCTATGTCATCCCAGCCACTTTCGATTGGAATGACCTTGGTACATGGGGAAGTCTTTACGATAAATTAGATAAGGACAAAAATGCAAATGCCGTTGTTAACTCTAAAGTTCTTTTAGAGGATTCTAATGGTAATATGATACGTTCAAAAAAAGATAAAATTGTTGTTGTTGATGGACTAAATGACTACATAATTGTTGACAAAGACGAAGTTTTACTTATCTTTCCTAAAGAAAAGGAACAAGATATTAAAAAAGTACTCCAAAATGTGAAAGCTAAATTTGGAGAAGAATATGGTTAATAATTAATGGAAGAAAATAAATTTAATTTTTCTGAAGAAGACGAGAGGCAAAAATTAGAAAAGGACAAGACTGTAGAAGATAAAAAAGAAGCAGTCAAACAAGATGCAAAAGGTCTTTTTGCTAGTGTAAGGACATTCCTAAGTGAATTACTTGATTTTAGAGAAGACACAGATAGAGATGCTACAATAGCAGCTATAAAGGGTGATATTGCCTTTAAAGGAGCGACAGCATGGATATTGATATGTTCAATTTTTGTTGCGTCAGTCGGTCTTAATGCGAACTCCACGGCAGTTGTGATAGGAGCCATGTTAATTTCTCCTTTAATGGGTCCTATATTGGGAGTAGGAATGTCAATTGCAATAAATGATATTGATACTTTACGACGTTCCTTGATCAATTTAGCAACAATGATTGTGCTAAGTTTGATTACAGCATTCCTGTTTTTTTACCTTTTTCCATTAAGTGAAGATACCTCAGAACTTCTTGGTAGAACAAGTCCAGATATCCGAGATGTTTTAATTGCCTTCTTTGGTGGACTTGCATTAATTATAGCTAGAACTAAAAAGGGAACTATTGCTTCGGTTATTTTTGGAGTAGCTATTGCCACAGCGTTAATGCCACCGCTTTGTACAGCCGGTTATGGATTGGCTAAAGCTTTAAGCAGAGAAACTGCGATTAATATGCAAGGTAACGTTGTTACAGGTTGGGATTATGCCTTAGGGGCAATGTATTTGTTTACCATTAATACAATTTTTATTGCATTAGCAACCTTTATGGTTCTTAAGGTTTTACGATTTCCTATGCTTAAATATGCGAACTCTGCTAAAAGAAAACGTATAGCTCAAATAGCTTCAATTTTGGCTATAATTGTAATGATACCTGCCTCGTTTACATTTGTTGATGTACTTAAGAAGAGTAGATTTGAATCTGCAGCAAAAACATTTATTAGTAACGAATTAGAAACACTACCAAATAGTAATTATATTAAAAAGAATGCCAATCCCATATATGATCCAGAAGGAGAATCTATTATTGAAATAATACCATTTGGAACAGATGAAATATCTGAGGATACCAGAAAATTATTGGAAGCTAGATTTAATGATAAGGATTATGTGCCTTTAAGGAATACTAAGTTAGCTATTAACCAAGTTAAAAATAGAGCTGTAAATAATCTAGACTATATGGAGGAGTTAAGAACAAGGGACTCATTGGACTTACTTTCACAAAGCCAGAAAATTTCTTACTTGGAGAATAGGGTTAAAAGTTTATCTCGATTAGAAAAGGATCAAATACCATTTCAAGAAGTGGCAGAAGAAGTAAAGATAAATTATGAAAAATTAGAAGCTATAACCTATGCAAAGGAGATAAAATCTAACTTTTCAAAAATTGATACGTTATCTGTATTTTCATTCAAATGGATTGATTCATTATCTACTCCAGAGTCGATCCAAAAAGATTCGAAGAAATTAGGTGAGTGGTTAAAAGTAAAATTGGATAAGGATACGATTGTAATAAAGCAATTAAAATAAAATCACTATTGATTCTCTTCCTGGTACATTCTACGAACTTTTTTGAATAATTCAGAAGAATAAACGAAGTCTGTTACTGCTTTATTGTCGGTTCTAAAAATGGTTTCTTTAGACCCCTCCCATTCCTTAAAACCATTTTTAAGAAAAACTATTTTCTCACCAATTTCCATTACAGAATTCATATCGTGCGAGTTAATTACCGTGGTAATGCTAAACTCATTAGTAATTTCTTGAATAAGGTTATCAATTACTATTGCAGTTTTTGGGTCCAATCCAGAATTTGGTTCATCACAAAATAAATACTTAGGATTATTAACAATAGCTCTTGCAATGGCGACACGTTTTTGCATTCCACCCGAAGCCTCACTTGGCATTTTCTTATGAGCATCAGGTAAATTAACACGGTTTAATACCACATTAACTCTATCTTCCATTTCACTAAAACTTTGTTTTGTGAACATACGTAGTGGGAACATTACATTTTCAGCAATCGTCATTGAATCAAATAAGGCACTTCCTTGAAATACCATTCCTATTTTTGCACGTAAGTCTCTTTTTGCGTCTGGACTTAAATCACTTATAATTTTGCCATCATAAGAAATTGTTCCTTTTTCATAATCAAACAAGCCAAGTAAACATTTCAAAAATACAGTTTTACCCGAACCGCTTTGTCCAATGATGAGATTAGTTTTACCCTTTTCGAAAGAGGTCGTTATGCCCTTAAGAATATGGGCATCTCCAAATGATTTATGTAAGTCTTTAACTTCAATCATTAGCCTAAGAGTAAACTTGTTATTAAATAATTTACGAGTATTATTACCACACTTGTCCAAACAAATGAAGTCGTACTCGCTTTACCAACCTCTAACGCTCCACCTTTCATAAAATAACCGTAAAAAGATGGTATTGTAGCCAAAATAAAAGCAAAAACCATAGTTTTAATGAACGCATATGTCATGTGGAATGGAATAAAATCATTTTGAACACCATCAATATAATTTTCCATTGTGCCATATCCTCCATAAACGCAAGCTGCCAATCCGCCAACTATGCCCAGGAACATAGCTATGGATATAATAAATGGATATAATGTAAGAGCAATAAATTTTGGAAATACTAAATAGTTAATTGCGTTAATTCCCATTACTTCTAGTGCGTCAATTTGCTCTGTCACTCGCATCGTGCCAATACTAGAGGTTATAAATGAACCTACTTTACCGGCCATAATAATTGAAATAAAAGTAGGTGCAAACTCTAAAATAATTGATTGCCTTGTTGCAAAACCAACTAAATATTTTGGAATTAGTGGATTACTTATGTTCAGCGACGTTTGTATAGCAACAACTCCTCCAACAAAAAATGAAATAAATGCTACAATACCCAAAGAGTTAATGATAAGATCATCTATATCTTTTAAGATAAGTGTTTTCATCACAGACCATTTAGTTGGTTTGCGAAACATATCTTTAATCATTATAAAGTAAGTGCCAATATTATGAAGGTACTTCATGAAAGAATTTCTTATCGCTAAAGTATAAAAAATGATTAGTTTATTAATGTTAATTTAAATTAAGATAGGCTAAAATCCGTATTTTTGAAATACAAAAAAAAGACATTTCTGTATGAAAAAAACACTTCCTTTGTTTCTGTTTTTGTTAATTTCTGGCTCATGTGTAGCTCATACCGTTAATTCATCTCTGACTGATTCTAGACCAAAATTAGTGGTCGGTATAGTTGTAGATCAAATGCGATATGATTATTTAACGCGTTTTGCGTCAAAGTTTGGTGAAGGAGGTTTTATGCGCTTAATCAATGAGGGATTTAATTGTAAAAATAACCACTTTAATTATGTGCCAACCTACACTGGACCAGGTCATGCGTCAGTGTATACAGGAACAACACCAAAATACCACGGCATAATTTCTAATAATTGGTATGACAAAGAGATTAAATCATCTGTTTATTGCGCACAGGATGATGAGGTAAATTCAGTAGGTACTGAGAGTTCAGCTGGGAAAATGTCTCCACAGCGCATGCTAACAACTAGCTTTGCCGATGAAAACCGATTATTTACACAAATGCGTGGTAAGACCATTGGAATTGCCCTTAAAGATAGAGGTGCAATATTGCCTGCTGGCCATACTGCTAACACAGCGTATTGGTTTCATGGGAAAGATGAAGGTGTTTGGATAACAAGTAGTTATTACAGAAATGATTTACCAAAATGGGTAAGTGATTTTAATTCTTCGGATGCTGTTGAATCCTATCTGAAGGTCTGGAATACTTTGCTTCCAGTCGATACGTATGTTGAAAGTGGTGAAGATCAAAATGACTTTGAGCGTGGGTTTAAAGGAAAGACTACTGCGACATTTCCTTATGACTTAGCTACATTAAGCACTCAAAATGGTGGGTTTGATATCTTAAAGACAACACCTTTTGGAAATAGTATAACTATGGATTTTGCTTTAGCTGCTTTAAAGGGTGAGGCCTTAGGACAGGATGATGATACTGATGTTTTAGCCATCAGCTTTTCTAGTACAGATTATGTAGGTCACAATTTTGGAGTAAACTCAAAAGAAGTAGAAGATACTTATATCAGATTGGACAAGGATTTGGAACGATTATTTATTTATTTAGATAATAATATAGGTAAAGGAGAATACACGGTATTTCTAACATCAGACCATGGAGCAGTGGAGGTGCCAGCTTATTTAGAGTCTGTCAATATTCCAGCAGGATATTTAGATTATAATTCAAGGAAAGCACTCTTTCAAAAGTTTTTAATGGATACGTATGGAACTACAGAGTTGGTAGAGAATGTGAGCAACAATCAGATATTCTTAAATAAGGTCAAATTGAAGGAATTAGATCTTAATATTCATGATGTTGAGCAAGCCTTAGTTGACGAACAAATTAGCTATCCTAATATTGCAAAGGTGTATACAGCGACTACAATGAACAGCACTAATTTTACTACAGGCATTGAGGTGTTATTGCAGAATGGATACAACCAAAAGCGTTCTGGTGATGTTATTGTTGTAGACGATATTGCTCATATTTCTTACAGCAAAAAAGGATCTACGCATGGTAGCGGTTTAAATTATGATACTCATGTGCCATTATTATTTTTTGGTGCAGGTATTAAACAAGGTGAAACTTTTGATAAAACGGTGATACCTGATATTGCTCCTACCATATCTGCCTTATTAGGAATTAGTTTTCCGAATGGTTCTACCGGTAAGCCGTTAGGATTTGTTTTTGATTAGGTAATTTTTTTCCAAATACCTTTCCATCGCATTTTTCTTATAAAATTACCCTCTGCTTTGTTTACTAGAAAAGGAACCTTGTTGGATTTAGCTTTTAGGTAACCTGAAATGTAATACCAAAATAGCTTTACACTACGTTTTTTGTATGCTAATTTTATTGCAGATATTATGGTAATCCAAAATCCATAGCGTAATTTATACATGGCCTCACCTTGAAGATACTTTGATGCTTTATTGTAGGATTGTCCTGTAGGCTTTAAATGCTTTACGTGCAATGATTCGTCTGTTAGTATTTCCCAACTATGAAAACTTGCTAATAACTCGTCAACGGTATCCCAGCCCATAGATTGTTTTAATTTGCCTATTTGCGAAAAGCATTCTTTTCTGTAAGCTTTCAATGCACCTCTAATGTGGTCTTTATTGGTGAGGTTTTCTAAAATCCAGTTACCGTTTTTTTCTATATAGCAAAAGCCAGACGCCATACCTAATTTAGGATTAGATTTAAAATGCTTTGATAATTCTTCTAGATAGTTAAAAGGAAAAAAAAGATCAGCATCAAATTTGCAAATCACATCGTAATTCGCATCTAATTGTTCAAACCCTTTGTAAAATGCATTTATAATTTTAGAACCAGGTAAGTGTTTATTACTAGATGTGGAATTTATATAAGTAATCCAAGGGAAATTATTTGAATATGATTTCAAAATTTCTTCAGTACCATCAGAAGAATTATCATTAACAACAATTAGTTTTTTTGGTAGAAGTGTCTGTGTTGAAAGTGATTCAAGTGTTTGTGCAATAAATTTTTCTTCGTTGTGTGCTGGTATGACTATGTAAAAATCCAATAATATTAATTATATAAACTCAAAGTTAAACTCTTTCAGCATATACTATATAATATCTCGGTGTAAACCGCCTTAGAATTGGCCGAATACCAATTTTATTCACAGGATTAGTCCATTTTGCCCTGTCTTTAATTTTCCAACCTGTTTTTTCAAGTAACCAATCTAATTGCCAGTCTTCAAATTCATGATAGTGTCTGTCACGTTCGTCGGTTTTACTTCTATAAGCCGAAGAAAACCAAAGTCTAAGAGGTACACTGATTAAAATTTTTTTGGATTTTATAGATTTCAAAACTTCGTAAGGTGAAAGCAAGTGTTCAAAAATCTCAAAGGCGGTAACAACATCTGTTTCTGAGTTAAGGATACTTTTATGGTCTTCGTCTAAATCTTCACCAGAAGTATTTGTTACATTATAACCTTCAGAAATCATTATATCTGAAAATGGGTTTTTAACGCCTAAATCTAAAATTGATTGAGATGTGTCAACGTGTTTTTTTAAAAACTGAAGTGTATGTTTAAAGCGTTTATTTGGAAAGGTTTTTTGGTACATAAAGGGTTGCAAAAAATGTATAAAATGTGAGTGGTATTAATGTTTATATACAACTGCATTAATGTGCATGCCAGCACCTACACTAGCAAATATGATTACATCACCTTTATTGATTTTGTGATTGTCTAATTTATTGTTTCTTATTAAATCGAAAAGTGTTGGGACAGTAGCAACTGAGCTATTACCAAGTTTATGAATGCTCATAGGCATAATATCCTCTGGTGCTTGAGATTTAAATAATCTGTAAAAACGTTTAATAATTGCTTCATCCATTTTTTCATTGGCTTGATGAATCAATACCTTTTTTACGTCAACTATATCTACACCACTTTTATCCAAACAATCCTTCATCGCCTGTGCGACATTTGTTAATGCAAATTCATAGATTTTACGACCATGCATTTTTATATAACGTGTGTCTGGACACAATGCTTTGTTGTTTGAATTCCCAAAGAACAGATAATAGGCTTCGTCATACGTAAATGATGCTGATTCATGAGCTAGAATGCCACCTTCTTCGTTTGTAGCTTCTACGATACTTGCACCAGCTCCATCTGAATAAATCATAGAATCCCTATCATGTTTGTCAACAACACGTGATAATGTTTCAGTACCAATTACCAGACATTTTTTTGCCATTCCGGCTTTAATAAAGGCCTGTGCTTGTATAACACCTTCTACCCAACCTGGACATCCAAACAGGATATCATATGCCACACACTTAGGATTCTTAATTTTTAAGCGATGTTTAATTCTTGATGCTAAACAAGGTAAAATATCACTTTGAACTGTATTAGCTCTAACATCGCCAAAGTTGTGGGCACATATTATATAGTCAATCTCTTCTTGATCAATATCTGCATCGTCTATGGCTTTTTGTGCAGCCAAAAATCCCAAGTCTGAGGATGTGAGATTGTCATCAGCATAACGCCTTTCAGCAATGCCCGTAATTTCTTTAAATTTTTGAACGATCACTTCATTTGGATAATTGATTGAAGAGCCATCTGCATTTAAAAACTCATGTTGATGAAAATCTTCATTTTTTTCAATTTTCTTTGGTATGTAACTACCTGTTCCAGTTATTTTAATACTCATAATCTGTATTCTAAAATTTTCATTTAAAGTAAAAAAGCAAAGTAATTATATTAAGTTAAAACAAAAATAAAACATATTCATTTTTACGATGTTCAAACACTAAAATTAGGCTTCTATATAAGCTTCAATCGGTGCGCAACTACATACTAAATTTCTATCACCAAAGGCTTCGTCAACACGTCTAACAGTTGGCCAAAACTTATTATCCTTTACGTAGTCTAATGGAAAAGCGGCAATTTCTCTAGTATATGGCAACAACCACTCATCTGCAGTCAACATTTCTAATGTGTGCGGTGCATTTTTTAAAACGTTATTAGGTTCCTCCTTGGAAGTTTTATCAATTTCTTTTCTAATAGATATCATTGCGTCACAGAAACGATCCATTTCCGCTTTACTTTCACTTTCAGTCGGTTCTATCATCATTGTACCTGCAACCGGAAATGAAACTGTTGGAGCGTGAAAACCATAGTCCATGAGTCTTTTAGCTATGTCTGTAACCTCAATTCCTCTAGATTTGAATTCACGGCAATCTATTATCATTTCGTGTGCTGCCCTACCATTTTCACCTGTATAAAGTGTATCATAGTAACCTTCTAGTCGTTCTTTAATGTAATTAGCATTTAAGATAGCAATTTCAGTGGCTTCTTTTAGTCCTTTAGTACCTAGCATTTTAATATACCCATATGATATAATACAAGCCAATGATGAACCAAATGGTGCGGCTGAAATAGCAGAAATAGCCTGATGTCCACCAGTTTTAATAATTGGATTCCCAGGTAAAAAAGGAACTAGTTGTTCAGCAACACAAATTGGTCCAACTCCTGGGCCACCACCACCATGTGGAATAGCAAAAGTTTTATGAAGGTTTAAATGACATACATCTGCACCTATATTGCCTGGGTGTGTTAATCCTACTTGTGCGTTCATATTGGCACCATCCATATACACTTGACCGCCATTATCATGTATAATCTGGGTAATATCTTTAATTGCAGATTCAAATACTCCATGGGTAGAAGGATAAGTGATCATTAATGCAGATAGATTGTCCTTGTGCAATTCTGCTTTTTCCCTTAAATCATTGACGTCTATGTTGCCATCTTCCGATGCCTTCGTTACAACAACTTTCATTCCAGCCATAACGGCACTAGCTGGATTTGTACCATGTGCAGATGATGGGATTAAGCATATATTTCTATGATGGTCACCTCGCGACTCATGATACGCTTTAATTACCATCAGACCTGCAAATTCTCCTTGAGCCCCTGAATTTGGTTGTAGCGATGTTGCCGCAAAACCAGTTATTTCAGTTAATTGATTTTCTAAAGAATTAAGCATAAGGTGATATCCTGTAGCCTGATTAATTGGAGTAAAAGGATGCATATTCCCCCAACTTCCCCAACTTAATGGCAACATTTCAGAAGCAGCATTAAGTTTCATCGTACAAGACCCTAGTGAAATCATAGAATGATTTAGTGCTAAATCTTTACGTTCTAACTTTTTGATATAACGCATTAGTTCAGTCTCAGAATGAAATGAATTAAAAACTTCATAGCTTAAAAAATCTGACTTGCGTTTTAGGTTATTAGGTAATGTATCCTCTTCAGTTATAGAGGTAATTTTGTCTGTTCTTTTGCCTGTAACTTTTTCAAAAATTGAGATTATTTCATTTAAATCTGCTATGGTTGTAGTCTCATTGATTGAGATGGTTACAGTATTGTTATCAGGATAATAAAAATTTACTTCTTGTTTTTCTGCTTCGTACATCACCTTCAATGGATCAGCTTTAATTTGAAGTGTATCAAAATAGTGAGAGTTTATTTGGTCTAATCCTAGTTGTTCAAGTGCTTTCGCTAAGGTTGAGGTTGAGTTTTTTACTTTATCAGCTATAAAAGTTAAACCCTTTGGACCGTGATAAACGGCATACATGCCAGCCATCACAGCTAGTAATACCTGAGCGGTACAAATGTTAGAAGTTGCTTTATCCCTTTTAATGTGTTGCTCTCGAGTTTGCAAAGCCATTCTTAAGGCTCTGTTACCGTTTGTGTCTTTGGTAACTCCAATAATTCTTCCAGGGACATCACGTTTGTATGCCTCTTTAGTTGCGAAATAAGCGGCGTGAGGTCCACCATATCCCATCGGGATACCAAAACGTTGTGTTGTACCAACAACAACATCTGCACCAAATTTTCCAGGGGCTTCTAATTTAACGAGGCTTAAAATGTCTGCGGCAACAGCCACTTTAATATTAGAGGTTTTAGCTTTTTCAATAAAAGCTTTTATATCTGTAATTTGCCCATTTTTACCAGGGTACTGTAATAAGGCACCAAAAAACTCATCACTTAAATTAAATTCTGCCTCATTTCCAATAACTAATTCAATCCCAATTGGGACAGCCCTTGTTTCCAATAATGCTATTGTCTGTGGTAAAACTAAATCAGAAACAAAAAATTTATTGACTCCAGCTTTCTTTTGCGCTCTTTCTCTCACAGCAAACAACAATCCCATTGCTTCGGCTGCTGCAGTACTTTCATCTAGTAATGAAGCGTTGGCAATTTCCATTCCAGTCAAATCGATAACCATTGTTTGAAAGTTTAATAATGCTTCTAAACGTCCTTGAGCAATTTCTGCTTGATAAGGAGTATAAGCAGTATACCATCCTGGATTTTCTAAAATGTTACGCTGAATGACTGCTGGTAAATTAGCTGGGTGATACCCTAAGCCAATATATGATTTATAAACTTTATTTAATTGAGAAAGTTTATAAATGTGGCTTAAATATTCTTGTTCGCTCATTGCCGGATCTAATTCTAAATCCTTATCAAGACGAATCCCAGAGGGGATAGTTTCGGAAACTAATTGTTCAATACTTGTTACGCCAATTGTATTAAGCATAACTTTTTGTTCGTGAGAATTTGGGCCAATATGCCTTAGTGCAAAAGAGGTAGTATCCATTCTTTTTTAATGCTATTTTTTTGATAAGCAAAAATACGTAAATACCCTCTTTTATTAGTTAAGGAAAACTAAAGTTTTTAACGGATTCACTCGGTTATTAACACATTAACTATTTTTGTAATGTGAGGTTTATTAAACAACTTTTTTATTTCTATGTCAATAGTAGTATTCATGTAGCGATAGCAGCATATGCATTAACATGGGTTACTCTTTTAGAATATAATTTGAAATATGATAAAAATAGCCTCTATTTCGTCTTTTTTGCAACCATTACAGGATACAATTTTGTTAAGTATTTTGGTGTTGCAAAATTTCATCATCGAAGATTGGCAGATTGGTTAAAAGCTATACAGCTGTTTTCGCTTATTGCGTTTATAATATTGGCATATTATGCCTTTCAACTTTTAGTGAATTCAAAAATTTTGATTGTACTTTTAGGTGTAATAACATTTTTGTATGCCATTCCCTTGTTACCAAAGAAATATTTTGTTGATGATCAAAGCAACCTACGACAAATTAGCGGTCTTAAGGTATATGTAATCGCAATAGTTTGGTCTTTATCAACGGTTGTTTTACCACTAATTCAAAATGAAATAGAAATTGGTGCAGATGCTGTTGTTACATGTTTTCAGAGGTTTTTCTATATAATTGTATTAATGCTACCATTTGAAATTAGAGATTTAAACTATGACAGTTTAAAACTTGGGACAATACCGCAACGAATTGGAGTTAAACGAACAAAAATTATTGGAATATTTCTTTTGATACTTTTCTTTTTCTTGGAATATTTTAAAAATGAAATTGATACTAAATCATTAACTATTTTATTGATAATAACATTTGTTACAGCTTTATTTTTAGCTTTTTCCAATAAAAATCAATCGAAGTATTATAGTGCTTTCTGGGTAGAAAGTTTACCTATATTTTGGCTGGTTTTATTTTTGATACTTAGCTAGTTCTTTTTCGAACTGCTCCTTGATTTTGGTTCTTTCATCAGTTTTCAAACAATTTACTTCTGCCTTTTGCACGGCATCAGTAAGCTTATTGTTCTTTCTGGAATAATATCTCGTAATGTGACACCACGAAAGTCTTAAACTTAATTTGAATCGTTCCCAGGTTGAGGCCTCACCATATTGGCTTTTATCACAAATGTACTTTGCTTCTTCGCAGGAAATAAATAAAAAACTTTTTTTCATGTCTTTAAAACCAGTTTTTTCCAATGCAATCAGCCAAGGCAGCACGTGCTCTATGGATGATTACCCAAAGGTTAGACGCAGTAATATCTAATTCATTACAAATAGTTTGTGTATCATAACCTAAAATTGTTTTCATTTTAAAAACCTCTGCTTGTTTTTGAGGTAATTTATCTAAACAGTCATAAATAGCATCACCTAACTCAGAATTTTCCAGTTTGTCTTCGGCAGTCTTGTCAAATGGATCTGCAATTTTTTCTTCTAACCAATCACCTTCTGCATCGGAGTAATTACTATAACCCATTCTAACTTCTGCTCTCCCTTTTTTAGAGTTTATTTTTCTATAGTGATCAATAATTTTTCGCTTGAGAATAGATACCAACCATGTTCTTTCACTTGCATCACCCTTAAAATTTACCATTGATTTTAGTCCAGCTAAGAATGTTTCAGAGACTAAATCTTGAGCAATTGCGCGGTCACTTACTCTTGTAATTGTGTAATTAAAAAGGTAATCTGAATATTGTGAAATCCAGTTATTGGGATCTATTTGATGTCTAGACATTTTTGTTTTTCATTGCTATCTCAAAAATAGAATAATTAATTAAAAAACTGAAAGAGGTTAGAATGGATTTACTTCAATTTATAATTATTTTAAGGAGTTTGTAAATGAAAATTTTATTTAAATTTAGTTTTATGTAATAAGTTTATTAAGCCTTAATTAAAACGTCCTATTTCAAAACAAATTTTAGTAAAACACGTCCTACTTATTTTATCAACCCAGCTCGTCGTAATAAGGCTTCTGGTTTGGGTTCTTGTCCTCTAAATTTTTTGTATAAGGTCATTGGATTTTCGGTACCACCTTGAGACAAGACATAGGTTTTAAACTTATTAGCAACTGTTTTATTAAATATACCTTCTTCCTTAAAATACTCAAAAGCATCTGCATCTAATACTTCGGCCCATTTATAACTATAATAACCTGATGAGTATCCACCTTGGAATATATGAGCAAATGCAGTACTCATACAGTTGGCTTTAACATCTGGATAAAGTTGTGTTTCGCCAAATGCCTTGAGCTCATAAGTTTTTATATCCTTTATTTCTGACGGGTCAACACCATGCCATGCCATATCTAGCATACCAAAACTCAATTGTCTTAGGGTTTGCATTCCTTCATTAAAGTTTGCTGATTTTTTAATCTTTTCTATTAATTCCATCGGAATTACCTGATCAGTTTTATAATGCTTGGCAAATAGCTTCAACGTTTCTTCTTCATAACACCAATTCTCTAAAATCTGACTTGGTAGCTCCACAAAATCCCAATACACACTTGTGCCTGAAAGGCTTGGGTAGGTTGTATTGGCCAACATGCCATGTAGTGCGTGTCCAAACTCATGAAAAAGTGTGGTAACCTCGTTAAAAGTTAATAATGAAGGTTTACTCTTTGTTGGCTTTGTAAAATTGCAAACAATTGACACGTGAGGTCTTTCATTAGTGCCATTTTTTATCATCTGTGGTTTAAATGATGTCATCCATGCACCATTTCGTTTTCCTGCTCTAGGAAAAAAGTCCGCGTAGAAAATAGATACTAATTCTCCATCTGCATCTTCAACTTTGTAGGTCATTACATCTTTATGATACTTGTCTATAGTATCCATCTCATTAAACTCTAATCCAAATAATTTGTTGGCCACAGTAAATGCGCCTTCAATGACATTTTCGAGTTTAAAATAAGGCTTCAACTTTTCGTCATCTAAATCGAACAGCTTCTGTTTCAATTTTTCGGAATAGTAGGCAGAATCCCATTTTTGTAACTGGTCAATTCCATCAAATTCCTTAGCAAAATCTTGGAGTTTTTTAAATTCTTTTATGGCTGCAGGTTTGGCTTTTTCTAATAGGTCTTCTAGAAAGTGATTTACTTTTACAGGAGATTCGGCCATACGTTCTTCAAGAACAAAATGTGCATGGGTCTGATAACCTAATAATTGAGCCCGTTCATATCTGAGATTGGATATTTTTAAAACAATTGCCTTGTTATCTAGCTCATCACTTTTGAAACCTTTACTCCCAAAAGCTTTAGATAATTTTTTTCTTAGACTTCTGCTTTTAGCGTGGGTCATAAATGGAATATAACTTGGATAATCTAAAGTTATTAGCCAACCTTTTCTACCTTTACTTTCTGCCAACTGTTTCGCTGCTTCTTTGGCACCTTCTGGCAAACCATCTAAATTGTCTATATGAGTTAAGTGCATTTCAAACTTATTGGTTTCGGCTAATATGTGCTCACCAAACTTTAGTTTAAGTTGACTTAATTCTTTATCAATGGCTCTCAGTCTTTCTTTTTTATCTTCAGGTAAATTAGCCCCGTTTCTAGCAAAACTTTTATATTTTTTATCTAGTAGCGTTGCTTGTTCTGTATTTAATTTTAAATCTGATTTAGAATCAAATACTGATTTAACACGATTAAATAAATCTTCATTCAGGGCAATGTCATTACTAAATTCTGAAAGTAGTGGTGACACTTCCTGAGCAATCTTTTGTATTTCATCATTGGTTTCTGCAGAATTAAGATTGAAGAAAATACTAGATATTCTATCTAACTCTTCACCTGAATAGTCAAGTGCCTCAATGGTATTTTGAAATGTTGGCTTTTCTTTGTTATTGACAATGGTATCAATTTCTGATTTAGCTTTTTTAATTGCTGTCTTAAAAGCGGATAAAAATTCTTCGGTTTTTAATTTTGAAAATGGAGCTGTATTGTACTGTGTATCAAAGGGTTTATTGAGAATTGTCATTTTACGCCGTCTTAATTTTCTTACTATATTGCTGATATTGTGAACTTTAACTCAATTTTAAGTTCGTAAAAATCAATTTAGTATTTATCTTTTGTTTATTTTTGTGAATCTTTTAGAACAAAATCTATTGTTCAAAAAGGATTGGTTAATAGCTAGAAGCCTTGGCAGATAGTCAAGGCTTTTTTTATAAATCTTTAGCAGATTCTATAACCTTCGCCTTTAAACCTTCTTTGTAGACTACAATTTTATCTAAAATACATTGGTCTGTGCATCCTAAAATTTGTGCGGCTAAAATTCCTGCATTTTTAGCACCGTTTAAAGCAACAGTTGCTACTGGTACTCCTCCGGGCATTTGCAAGATGGATAATACAGAATCCCAACCATCAATGGAGTTGCTACTTTTTACTGGCACACCAATGACAGGTAATGGAGATAAAGAAGCCACCATGCCAGGTAAATGCGCAGCGCCTCCAGCACCTGCAACAATAACTTTTATACCACGTACATGAGCATTTTTACCATAATAGAATAACTTCTCTGGTGTTCTATGTGCAGAGACAATATCAACCTCTACTTCAATATCAAATCCTTTTAAAATATCAATAGCGTCTTGCATAACTGGCAAATCGCTTTTGCTTCCCATAATTACACCTACTTTACTCATAATTTATTCACTTATAACTTGGATTGTTTTTTTTACTTTTTCTGCTATCACTCTAGCTTTGTCAACATCTTCATTTACAATGGTGACATGGCCCATTTTTCTGAAAGGTCTTGTCTGTTTTTTGCCATAAATATGTGGTGTAACACCATCCATCGCAATAATTTTTTCAATGTTTTTGTAAAGTACATTGCCTACGTAATCTTCTGCACCAACAAGATTAACCATAACGCCTGCAACTGTACTTTCTGTTTTACCTAACGGTAAACCTAATATAGCTCTGAGATGTTGTTCAAATTGATCAGTATAACTTGCTTCAATGCTATAATGGCCAGAATTGTGTGGTCTTGGAGCAACTTCATTGACTAAAATATCATCATCTTCCGTCTGAAACATTTCGACTGCTAATAGACCAATATGCTCAAAGGCAGCTGCAGTTTTTAAGGCTACTAGTTCAGCTTTTTTAGCTATATGATCTGATATTCTTGCAGGACAAATCACATATTCCACTTGATTCGCCTCTGGATGAAATTCCATTTCAACTACAGGGTAGGTTTTTAAGTCGCCTTTTGTATTTCGTGCAACAATAACGGCTAATTCATTTTTAAATGGAATTAGATTTTCTGCAATACATTCAACATTGGGTAAATCAATTAAATCTGCATGTCGTTTCACTATTTTAACCCCTTGACCATCATATCCAAATTTGGCACTTTTCCAAACAAATGGGTAACTCAACCCGCCATTCTCTACAGCCTCATCAATTTCTGATGTATAGGCAAATCTTGAGAAATCTGCAGTTGGTATATTATGATCTCTATAAAATAGTTTTTGGTGTGCTTTGTTTTGAATGGTTTTTAAAGTTTTAGCCGAAGGATAGACCTTGATACCATTATTTTCAAGTTTTTCTAAGGCGTTAACATTGACATTTTCAATTTCAATAGTTAAAATGTCTACTTTTTTGCCAAAATCAATGACTGTATCGTAATCTAACAAGTCACCAACATTAAATTCATCGCAAGCTAATCTTGCTGGAGCATCCCTACTAGGATCTAATACACAGGTATAAATATCAAATTTCCGTGTGGAATACAATATCATTTTACCTAATTGTCCACCACCTAAAATGCCAAGTTTAAATTTTGAAGAAAAGTAATTCATTTTAAATATCTATCTAGACACCAACTTAAATTGCGTTAAAGAGACAAAAATACGCTAATTATAGTACAAAATTCTAAAATCATAAATCAAAAAATAGTCATTGGTTAATCAAATGATTATCTTTGCATTTCTAAATTTTAGTGTACATTGATAAAGCTTCACGATTTATGTTTCAAACCTTTTATCTCTGAAGAACAAATTCAATCTTCAGTTGAAAAAATGGTCGAAGAAATCGCTTCGGATCTTGGAGATGAGATGCCTGTTTTTGTTGGCATACTCAATGGCTCATTTATGTTTGTGAGCGACTTTGTAAAATTATATCCAAAACCTTGTGAAGTAACTTTTATTAAGTTAGCATCTTATGAAGGTGTAAAGTCTACTGAGGATATACAAAGATTAATTGGATTAACCCAAGATTTAACAGGCAGAACTGTTGTAATACTGGAAGATATTATAGATTCTGGTAATACGTTGGAAGAAGTGCATAGAATTTTTAGAAATGAGAATGTAAAACAGCTAGTTATTGCTACATTATTCCATAAACCAGAAGCTTACAAAAAAGATTATAAACTCCATTATGTTGGTATGGAGATTCCTAATAAGTTTATTGTTGGTTACGGATTAGACTATAGAGGACTTGGAAGAGACATACCAGCTGTATATCAATTAAAAACAACTCAACATATGACCAATCTTGTTCTATTTGGCCCTCCGGGTGCAGGTAAAGGAACTCAAGCGAATTTTTTAAAGGAAAAATATGATTTAGTGCACATCTCAACAGGAGATGTCTTTAGATATAATATTAAGAATGAGACTGCTCTTGGAATGTTAGCTAAGTCTTACATAGATAAAGGAGAATTGGTGCCAGACCAAGTTACCATTGATATGCTTAATAAGGAAGTTGAAAAAAATGCCGATGCAAAAGGTTTTATTTTCGATGGTTTTCCAAGAACCAATGCACAAGCGAAAGCATTGGATAACTTAATGCAATCTAAAGATTGTCAAATTAATGCAATGGTAGCACTAGAGGTAGAGGATGAAGTATTAGTTGGTAGATTGTTAGAGCGTGGTAAAACAAGTGGAAGAGCTGATGATGCTGATGAAAGTATTATAAGAAATAGAATAAAGGAATACTACGACAAAACAGCAATTTTAAAAGATTATTACTCAGAACAGGATAAATATTTTGGTGTTGATGGTGTAGGAAGTATTGAAGAAATTACAATTCGTTTGAGTGCTGTAATTGATAATTTATAATAAAACAAGTATTGTACTAAATACTTATTGATTTTATGCCATGACCGAAGGAAATTTTGTAGACTACGTAAAAATGCATGTTACATCGGGAAATGGAGGTAAAGGATCAGTACATTTACACCGCGAAAAATATATTCAAAAAGGTGGTCCTGATGGAGGTGATGGTGGTCGTGGTGGTCATATAATTATAAAAGGTAATTCCAATCTTTGGACATTAATTCACTTAAAATTCAAACGTCATATAAAAGCAGGACATGGGGCTCATGGTAGTTCAGGTAGAAGTACTGGAGCAGACGGTGAAGATGCAATAATAGAAGTGCCATTAGGAACTGTTGTTCGTGATACTGAAACGAACGACGTGCTTTTTGAAATTACTGAAGATGGCGAAGAAAAGATTGTCGCAGAAGGAGGTAAAGGTGGACGCGGAAACTGGCATTTTAAGAGCTCTACAAATCAAACACCACGTTACGCACAACCCGGAATTCCATTAGAAGAAAAGGATATTACTTTAGAGTTGAAGGTCCTGGCAGATGTTGGGTTAGTGGGGTTTCCTAATGCCGGTAAATCTACGCTATTGTCTGTATTAACTTCAGCAAAACCAAAAATTGCTGATTATGAGTTTACCACATTAAAACCTAACTTAGGTATTGTAAAATATCGCGATTATCAATCATTTGTTATTGCTGATATTCCTGGTATAATTGAAGGAGCAGCAGAAGGTAAAGGCCTTGGATATTATTTTTTGAGACATATAGAGCGAAATTCGATATTGTTGTTTTTAATTCCGGCTGACGCTAAAGATATTGTAGAGCAGTATAATATATTGATAGATGAATTAAGAAGATATAATCCCGAAATGTTAGACAAGGAAAGATTTGTTGTAATTTCAAAATCTGATATGTTAGATGATGAATTGAAGTCTGAAATTTCTGCTATTTTAGATGAAGATCTTGAGGCTGATTATATTTTTATTTCTTCAGTAGCTCAACAAGGTCTTACAGAATTGAAAGACAAACTCTGGCAAATGCTAAATGAATAATTGTTAATTATTATGAAGGCTTGGATAAAAAGTATTGTCGAATATAATAACAACAAATTAAGTAGAAGCTTTGCATTTTTTATACAATTTTTAATTGTTCTATCAGTAATTACGTTTTCCATTGAAACGATTCCAAATCTTAAGTCTCAAACTAGATATATACTAAATTCAATAGAGATTTTTTGTGTTGCCATATTTACAATAGAATACTTACTGAGAATTTTTGTAGCTGATAGAAAATTCAAATTCATCTTTAGTTTTTTTGGTTTAATTGACCTCTTTGCCATACTTCCATTTTATTTATCCTTTGGTGTGGATTTAAGATCACTTAGAGTTTTGAGAATGTTCAGATTATTTAGACTATTAAAATTAGTAAGGTATAATAATGCTATGCGCCATTTTACAAAAGCAATGCTAATGGCAAAAGAGCAAATCATCCTTTTTATGGCCATAACATTGGTGCTAATCTATTTTGCTGCTGTAGGGATATATTATTTTGAAAATGAAGCACAGCCAGAGTATTTCTCCTCCATTTTTGATAGTCTATGGTGGTCAATAATTACGCTCACAACAGTTGGTTATGGTGATGTTTATCCTATAACTATGGGTGGGCGAATCTTCACTTTTTTTATACTTTTAATTGGTTTGGGAATTGTGGCAATTCCAACAGGTATAATATCTTCTTCTCTTACAAAAGTGATTAATTTAAAAGAGGGGGAGAATGATTAAAACACATTATTACATTGTTCTTTTTAGTATAAACAGAGAAAATAAGATACTTTAATTTACCTAGATATTATTAATTTGAGTATTTGTAAATGTAGCTTAGTATAATGGCATTATAATCTTTATATAATTTTATAGATAAGGTTGACCTTTCAATGAAAATACCTTCAAAAGTTATTTCAAAAATTAAGTGAATAGAGTAAAACTACCTTTTCATTGAGGGAAGTTAAGCAATTTGCTAGTGAAACGAAACGTTAAGTTTATATGATTTTACGACTGATACTTTAATTGTATTTTTGTTATTGAAAGCCAGTTTGCTATGTTAAAATATATATGGATACTTTTCATTTCTTCAATATGCTTTTCACAAAGTTCTATTGACAAAGCAGAAATGTATATTTCATCAAAAAAGTTTGTTAGTGCCCAAAGCGAAATGCAAAATTATCTTGCGACTAACCCAGATCATGTTAAGGCGAATGAACTTTTAGGTGATGCTTATGGTCATCAAAGAAAATGGGATAAAGCCATTGAACAATACAAAACTTTAAAGGAGAAAAATCCCAATAATGCGAATTATCATTATAAATATGGTGGAGCCCTTGGTATGAAGGCCAGAAGTATTAGCAAGATTAAAGCACTTGGGATTATTGGAGATGTTAAACGTTCTTTTTTAACTGCAGCTCAGTTAGATCCTAAACATATAGATACGCGTTGGGCTTTAGTTGATCTATATGTGTCATTACCTGGTATAGTAGGCGGAAGTTATTCTAAGGCCTTAAAGTATGCTGATGAACTTGAAAAATTGTCTAAAGTAGATGGTTATTTGGCCAAAGGCTATGTGTACGAATATGATGACGAACCAGAATTAGCCGAAAAATATTATAGATTGGCAATAAAAGTTGGTGGCTCTGTAACCTGTTATGAAAAACTCACTAACTTTTATGACAAGCAAAAGCAACCTGATAAGGCTATAGGGACATTAGAAGCTTCTCAACAAAAGCATCAACGTAATGCTATCCATTATCAAATTGGAAAGGTTTGTGCGGATTATAATTTTCAATTAGAAAAAGGGGAAAAGTGTCTTAATGCTTATTTGGCGAATTATTCAGCCAAAGATGGTGTACCCAAAGAATGGGCCTATTATCGTTTAGCACAGATATACAGGCATAAAAATGAAAAATCAAAAGCATTACTCTGGATCAATAAAGCCATCACCGGCTTACCAAAAATTGATGTGTTTAAGGAAGAAAAATATTTAATATCAATACTTTAGATTTAAAACTCACAAGGATTAAACTATCTGATACTGAATTTGAGAGAGATGCAACTCGTGTAAATATTCAGAATAAAAATGATGCCTTAAAGCAAGAGCTCAATTCTTATGCAGTAAAGATTGAAATTACCAATCAAATGGTAACTGATTATGAAAGAATGCTAGAAGCAGAAGAACTTAAATTTCAGTTGGGAGAAAGTTCACTGTTTTTGGTAAATTCTCGTGAATCTAAATTGATAGATGGGCAGTTAAAAGCCGTATCAATACAAAATAAGTTTTTTAATACAAAAGCCAAGTTATTTAATAGTCTGGCATTCAACCCAGACTTATAAAAAAGTTAGTTTGTAATTAACTACTTGGTTATTTGGAAATTGCACCTTGTAGTTTGATATTTGTTACATGAATGTACATTTTATTGCTATTGGTGGTGCTGCTATGCATAACTTGGCCTTAGCCTTGCACAATAAAGGTTATAATGTCACAGGTAGTGACGATACAATTTTTGATCCCTCTAGATCTAGGTTAGAGGCGAAGGGATTATTACCTGAAGAATTTGGTTGGTTTCCGGAGAAAGTATCCTCTAACTTGGATGCGATTGTACTGGGAATGCATGCAAAAGCAGATAACCCTGAACTTCTAAAAGCTCAAGAGTTAGGCCTTAAAATTTACAGTTATCCAGAATTTTTATACGAGCAATCCAAACACAAAACACGAGTAGTGATTGGTGGAAGCCATGGTAAAACGACGATTACATCCATGATTTTGCATGTTATGAACTATCATGATAGAGATGTAGATTACATGGTTGGCGCGCAGTTAGAAGGTTTTGATGTAATGGTTAAACTCACAGAAGACAATGACTTTATTGTTCTAGAAGGTGATGAATATCTGAGTTCTCCAATAGACAGGCGATCGAAATTTCATTTGTATAAACCTAACATTGCATTGCTAAGCGGTATAGCTTGGGATCATATCAATGTATTTCCAACATATGAGAATTACGTGGAGCAGTTTAGCATTTTTGTAGACTCCATTGTAACGGGTGGAAGTATCAATTATAATGAAGAAGATGAAGAAGTAAAGCGTGTTGTATTGGCATCAGAAAATCAAATACGCAAGTTACCGTATAGAACACCAGATTATTCTGTGGAAGACGGTGTTACTTTATTAGAAACACCAGAAGGGCCAATGCCAATTGAAGTCTTTGGTGCACATAACCTAAACAACCTTGCAGGTGCCAAATGGATTTGCCAGCATATGGGTATAGATGAAGATGACTTTTATGAAGCCATATCTACTTTCAAAGGTGCGAGTAAACGCTTAGAGAAAATTGCTGAAAGCTCAAATAGTGTGGTATACAAAGATTTTGCACATTCACCAAGTAAGGTAGAGGCTACAACTAAAGCTGTTAAAAGTCAATATAGCGATAGAGAATTAATAGCCTGCCTAGAACTTCATACCTATAGTAGTTTAAATGCAGAATTTTTAAAAGAATACAAAGGTGCCCTTGATGCTGCAGATGTTGCAGTAGTATTTTATTCACCACATGCGGTTGAAATTAAAAAGTTGGAAGAAGTTACTCACGAGCAAGTTGCAAATGCTTTTGAGCGAGATGATTTAATAATATATACTAATCCTGAGGATTTTAAAAACTCCTTGTTCTCACAAAATTTTGAAAATAAATCATTGCTACTAATGAGTTCTGGTAATTATGGAGGCTTAGATTTTGATGAGGTGAAGGGACTTTTTAAGAGTTAGTAAACGCCTCAGTATATTATTATTTCCTTGATAAAGTAATTAATTTTTTATATTGACATGTTATAATCATATAAGAAATGAAAAAAACACTTTCACTATTATTATCCTTTGTTTTGTTTTGTTTTTTGAAAAGCTGTGGAGATTCATTTGAACCTACTTATACTGAACAGTCTGAACAATCCGAAAATCAAGATATTGTAACAAGTGCAAGTGGAGTACAGTATCCTTCTTTGGATCCACCTTCACATCAATACTGTGGTCCGGGTTGGGGACGAAAATTTTGTCGATTTTTATCTAAATATGATGGTACAATCTGGACAGATGCAGGAAATTATTATAGCGACTTTTCAGATATAAAACTTTCAAACTTTTCAGGCAATGAATATTTCATATCCTTTTTTAATCTTGATAGTATTACTTCATATTGTGATGGTTGGAAATTAGGTGAAACAACTAACAATGGAATAAAATGGAATATAAGAACCCAAAAAGATGAAGTGGATAGGTTTTGGTTTGCTTATGAATATTATGGATCTAGTGAAGAAATTGAATACACTGTAACTCATAAATATGAAGTAATTGATGGTTTACTTCATTTTTCAACTACTGATGGTCAAACATTTATTTTCACTCCATCTGAAAGAAATTATACAGAAGAGTTTCTTGATACAAACGAAATAATTTATTTAGAAGGATGTATCTTTTAATAATTTTCCCACTGTAACAACTTTTCACTTTTAGGAGGTACGGTTTTGACTTTAGGTATTATGTTAAAGAACTGATTTAAGGTTGTAAGTAATCTATTTTATAGGTGTCAAACATTTTTTAATGGTAGTACGACACCTAGCGAATTTCAGCGAAAATTTTGAAAACCGCAAACTAGATATTGTCAGCAAAATCTTGAAACACAGATTTGTGCTTGTTTAAATCCAAATTAGGGGATACTGCAATACGTGCTATATAATCTTTATCGCCTTCTTTAGTAGTGCCTTGTGTTGAGGTCGCAGGTATGGTCCAATAACAACCTTTTAATTGCCCATAACTCACACAGTATTTACTTTCATCAGGTATTTCAGTAATCATTAGGTTAATCAACTTATGGTTTAAAGTGCGTTTATACTTTTCCTTTTCTTCTGGGGTATTGCCTTTGGTTGGTAAGTCTAAAGAGAATACTGAAGGAGTAAATCCCTGTTGCGCTAAGTCTTCAGAAACAAAATTGATTTTAGCGCAGGGTAGCGTTTCTTCAATAAAGCTCACAAAGTCCCTTGTATTCTTATACGCATCAGAAATACGTTGAAGCATGGATGGCATTTGATTTGCTAGAATTTGATATTGTAAATCTGTAGCTTCATTATCGCAGAGGGAAAGATGAGTCTCAATCTTAGATATCAAATGTTTAGCAGAATCGTTTGCTAGACAATAACCTGCCGTACATTTACCACCACTTGGAAACTTGGACCCGCTAATATATGCTATGGTTTGAATTGATGCTAGTAAGCTAGCGTCACTTAAAAATTGAAGGTTTGGACAAAATGTTTGATCTAAAATTAATATAGGTGCAATCGCTATATTTCCATTAGAACTACTTCGTTCTTTAGTTAATACAGCTTTTAAAGCTTGCATGTCTGGGACTTCTACCCTTGGGTTGGTAGGTATTTCAGCAATGATGTAAGGAACAGCATCTTCTTTCGCTATGGTAATCAAAACAACTTCAAGACTCGCTACCATATCATTATCTCCATCCACTTGTAGATCCACAATATCAACATTATCAAGCGTTGCAGCTACGCGTCTAGCTTGATCATTAGTACCTCCATAACAGTTTGTTGGCACTATAAATTTAATTGGTTTACCATTATGTTGTTCTAAAGCGTGGTCTACTAATCCCATCATAATAGCATATTGAATAGATAAACCACTAGAACCAATTATTGCTTTAGAATTTACATTGTTAATAGTACTAATAGTATTAAGAACGCGATTTTTAGAATCTTCTAAATTGTAATCTAAATAATAAAGATCTGATTGCGATGCTATGGATTGTAAAACTGTAACACAGTTAGCTGGTGTCATAGCTATGGATTCTCTTCGTCTTACATGCTGAATTTCTTTAGCGTAGTCGGTCTTGTCGTCACTATGAATTACAATAACACTACCTGTTTTTTTATAAATTTTAACTGTGAAATCAATGTTTTTGCTTGTAATTAATTGATTCGATTGGTTCTGGTCTACAACTAAAATCGTACTGCCCTCAAATTCAGAGATTAGATTAATATCCTCGATTTGAATTAAGTCAAAATTATATCCATAAACCCGCTTTATAGTTTTTGGATTTAACCCTTTTGGGATTGCACCTGTGTAAATGATACGGGTTTTTTTTCTGTTTAATAAATTGCTCCTTAAAACAGCTAGAATTGGCATAGTCTGCGATGAAAAACTGATTACTTGTTCTGAATGATTTCCGTTGAGCTTAGCAATTGTCCATTCTAAAACGCAAGATAAAGGATGTCCTAATCGAATATAATCATAAGCTGTTGGCAGAATTTGTAGTGCAGAAGTATTGGTGTTATTGGCTTCAAATAATTGCTCAAACTGTTCTAAAAATTGGGTTTTTGCTAATGGTTCGGTATAAATATCTAAACGATGTGTCGTAAGATTAAGCCAATCCGGAGGTAAACCATCTAATAATTTACTCAGGTAATTAAGGACCTTTTTATTTTGCATTTTTAAGTCTTTAGAAAGATAAAGATACGTTAGTTACAATAGTTTAGGATGGTATAAATTATTTTTTATTGGTGTTTTCATTAATTCATTTTAAAAATTTAAGAACATAATCCAAACTCTTATCTGGACTCTCTTCCATAGGTACATGACCAACACTTTTTAAAATATTTAATGTGCTGTTATTTAGATCTTTATTAAACCGATTAGCCATTTCAACAGGTGTTAACATATCTTCTTCACCCCAAAGTATAAGTACAGGTTGTTTAATGATTTTAATTTTTTTGTATTGGTTAGGATCAGGTTCAATTGCGAGTCTATCTACAAAGGCTTGTCTATTACCTTTTCTTAAAGTGAGTTCAAAATAGCGGTTAACAAGCTCCGCGTTCACTTTGCTCTTATCTGCATAAACGTTTTCTACACTCTTTTTAGCTATAAAGCGAGGTGTAATATATGTAAACGCATTATTAATTATGGGTATTTGAGCGAGTTTAAAAGCTATAGGAATATCTTTAGATTTATTAGGATATCCTGAAGCATCAATAAGAATCAATTTTTTTACTTTGGATGGAAATTTAGTAGTAAAAAGCCAAGCAATATTGCCTCCTAGAGAGTTACCTGCTAAAATACATTTTTTAATTTTCAATGTATCTAAAAAGGATTTTATGAAGCTTACATAATTATTCTTTGAATAATTCCTGTTTAGAAAAGGACCTGTAAGTCCATAACCTGGTAAATCCATTCTAACGACACGTTTGGTTTTACTCAATTTAGAAGACCAATTATCGAAGGTATGAAGACTAGACCCTGTGCCATGAATTAAGATTATTGGGATAGAGTCGTTTCTTAAACCTTCATCACGATAATGAACATTCATATTGTTAACTGAAGTAAATTTTGATGAATCATTGGTGTATTTTCTTTTTAATTCTTCTAAAGGAATATCATTATATCCAAAAAGTAAAACAGTTAGGACTGAAAGGCAAACTATAGTTAGTGTTAGTATTTTTATGACTTTAAGAGTAATTTGTTTCATGCTTTAGGGTATTAAAAGGTCAAAACACCTTATCCAAAAATTGTCTAATACTTTCTTGATTTACTCTGATTAATTCTTCTCTTGCAAACTTAGTATCGCTAGGTTTTTTGTCTTGTGACAGTTTAAATTTACCTTCCCATTGTGTAATTGTTATCTCGAACATTTCAATGTAATTGAGATTCCTGTCAAGACGTGGGTTGTCTGGTTCTAATACATACTTATGGTCAGGTGCTTCCAAAAATTCTGTCATGGAAATTAAGGATTGCTTTAAGGCTTCTTTACTTTCAATAGCCTCTACAGTACCTTTTAAATGTACCTTAATATAATTCCAGGTTGGTAATTGGGTTGTGCCATAAACACTAGGTGAGATATAACATTCTGGTCCAGAAAATAATACGGTAACTTCATTATTGTCTTTCAGTAGCTTAGCTTGTGGATTATAGATGTCAATATGGCCAATGAGCTTGTTATTGTCAAAAATCAAAGGTAAGTGTGTGATTAATGGAGAGTTGTTACTAACTGAAATAACAGTGGCCAATGGGTAAGTCTTGATAACATCAACCATATTATTGATGTTATTGTCTTGGTGGTGTTTTGGAGGATACTTCATTAAACGCCAAATTGACTAAAGTGATGATCTAAGTGCTTATATTGCATTTTTCCCCATTTTGGTTGTGTTTCCTCATTTATCTTATTTAATCTTGAGGTAATTTCTTCATAAACACCATCTTCGAAAAATGATTTCATAATTCTTGTAATTTTATTATTCTGAAAATTACAATTTTTTATCTTTAGTCCATGTCAGAAAAACCGAGTTCGTTTTCAATCAAAAATTGGTCGCAAGATGATCAACCACGTGAAAAATTAAGAGAAAAGGGAAAAACTGTATTGAGTGATGCGGAGTTATTGGCAATTTTGATTGGGTCAGGAAACAGGGAAGAAAGTGCAGTTGATCTTTGTAAACGTATTTTAGCAAGTGTAGATAACAATTTAAATGCTCTTGGTAAGTTAACCATTAAGCAATTAATGTCCTTTAAAGGAATTGGTGAGGCAAAAGCAATAAGTATAGTTGGAGCTCTGGAGATAGGAAGGCGACGTAGATTAGAGGATGCTATTTCCTTAGACAAAATAACTTCTAGTAAGACAGTTTTTGAGACCATGCAACCAATTGTTGGCGAATTATCACATGAGGAATTTTGGATTCTCTACTTAAATAATTCTAATAAGATCATTAAGAAAAATCAATTAAGTAAGGGAGGAATTACAGGTACTTTAGTTGATGTGCGACTGGTGCTGAAGACTGCATTGGAATATGGAGCAACGTCATTAATTTTGTGCCATAATCACCCTTCAGGCGCATTAAAACCTAGTCAAGCAGACAAAGACATAACACAAAAATTGAAGAAAGGAGCACAGAGCTTAGATATTAAAGTTTTAGACCACTTAATTATAACTGAACAGTCTTACTTTAGCTTTGCAGACGAAGACTTATTATAATGCTATTAGTTTACACACATAAAATTACACCACGCTTAAAATATACCTTTAAGCATATTTGTAAGCGTATATTAGGTCTAGAGGTGAAATTCACTTCCAAAGTTGAAGATTTTATAGCTCATGACAGTTTAAAGATGTCTTATACAAAACAACCATTAAGTAATGAGTTATTTGTGAGAAGCCATTCTTTACTTTTTGAACAAGGATTATCTGACTTAGATATAAACGTACAATCATGGGATAATACAAAAGGATTTTTTCTTGCTGGTGAACGTAGTGATTTACCGTATGATATTTTTGCAGCATCTTTCTATTTATTAAGCAGATATGAAGAATATCTTCCTCATGTAAAGGATGAGTATGGACGTTTTATGGCCAAAGAGAGTATAGCCTTTACAAATCGGTTCTTAAATCAACCTGTCGTAGATATTTGGGCCTATAAATTAAGAGACGTACTACAGCAGAAATTTCCAGAATATAAATTTCATGAACGGTATTATGAAGTAAGTCCAGTAATAGATGTGCCAATGGCCTACTATTTTAGACAAAAGGGATTGTTAAGGACAATTGGAGGATCCTTAAGTGATATAGGCCGTTTTAAACTAAAGCAATTTTATCAGAGATATTCAGTTTTAATGGGTTTTAAGAGAGACCCTTACGACACCTTTAAATGGATAATTACCAAACAAAAACAGTTTAAGAAAAAATTTATGGTTTTGTTTTTATTAGGGGATTATTCTACCTATGATAAAAACATAAACACAAACAAAAAGGAGTTTATTTCATTAATTAAATCTGTAGCGGACTATTGTGATGTTGGTATTAAGGCCTCTTATTTTGCTCTAGATGATCTTTCAATACTAAAAAAGGAAAAGCTGAAAATAGAAGTTATTACTAATAAAGTTTTAGAAGCGGTAAGAAATTCGTTTTCTAAATTAAACCTACCTACGTCTTATAGAAATTTTGTTGAGCTCGAAATTCATCAAGATTATTCAATGGGTTATGTAGATACTTTAGGTTTTAGGGCTGGTACTTGTACGCCGTTTCAGTTTTATGATTTAGATTACGAAGTACAAACACCATTAAAAATTAATCCATATCACTGTATGGATTTTGCACTTATAAAATATCAATCCCTATTAGATAAAACAGAACATCTTCAAAAACTTATTGATGAAATAAAAGCCGTAAATGGTACCTTTACTCCAATATTTCATAATTATACTTTTAGTGATTCTGAGCGATGGGAAGGGTTTAGATCATTATTTAATTTAATACTAGAATCAGCTGAATGAATAACGGAATAAAACATGTCTTTTTTGATTTAGATCATACTCTTTGGGATTTTGATAAAAATTCTGGTCTAACGTTTAAAAAAATATTTGAACTCAACAATATAAATATTGAATTGGGTACTTTTTTGAAAGTTTATGAACCTATCAACCTCAAATATTGGAAATTGTATAGAGAGGAACGTGTCAGTAAACCTGATTTGCGCTATGGGAGATTAAAGGAAGCTTTTGATACTTTAGGAGTTTCGGTTAAAGATGATATGATTAACCATCTGTCTGAGGCATATATAGACTACTTGACGACATTTAATCATTTATTTGAAGGAGCTATTGAGATACTTGAATATTTACAATATAAATATCATTTGCACATCATAACTAATGGGTTTGAAGAGG
Source organism: Winogradskyella sp. KYW1333 (assembly GCF_003335675.1). GTDB lineage: Bacteria > Bacteroidota > Bacteroidia > Flavobacteriales > Flavobacteriaceae > Winogradskyella. The sequence goes on from NZ_QPHL01000011.1 coordinate 57,919, forward strand.
CCCAGGAAAGGAAGATGCAAAATTCAAAAATAAGATCATACTTTAAAACTGTAACTAACTCTGAGATGGTTGGTGTAAAAAAGCCCAATCCGAAAATATTCAATTATGCTCTAAATAGTGCTGAAGCTAACCCTAATGAAAGTATAATGATTGGCGATAGTTTAGAGGCTGATATAGCTGGTGCTCAAAAGGTTGGGATGCGAACTATTCATTTTGACTACAAGGATGTACATAACGGTGATGGCAATGTTAGAGTAAAACAGTTAAAGGCATTAATTAATCATTTGTAATATGAATAAAAGGCTTTAATACTTATTTTTGTTTAAAACTGCATAAGATTAAATACATAATTACTTCAATGAAAAAAATAGTCTCCATACTCATAATATGCTGTTTTGCATTACTTAAAGTTAATTCGCAAACAGAAGTTAATTCATATAAGTATATAATTGTACCACTTCAGTATAAGTTTTTAAAAGGTGAAAATAAATACCGCCTAAATACTTTGACTAAGCATTTGTTCTTAAAGAGTGGTTATGAGGTGTATTACGATAAGCAGTTAATTCCAGCTGATTTGTTTGAAGACAGATGTTTGGCAATGTATGCAGATGTGAACGAGATTGATCGTGGATTTAGAATAACTAATTTAGAGATTGAATTACGTGACTGTAAAGGAGAATTAATTTTAAAATCTGACATAGGTAGGTCAGGCATCAATAATCATGAGAAGAGATTTACAACTGCATTAAGAAATGCTTATGATACTTTTAGTGATAGGCTTTTCTATCAAGAGACAGCGAAATCAACTAGTACTGAAGAAAAAGTTGTGGATAACAAAACTAGTGATAAACCATTAGTAAAATCAGATGTCACCCTAGATGTCTATGAAAATTCAAAGAAGGTTGTAGAAACCAAAGACACTAATGAAAAGGAAGCCGAGAGTACTACTGAAATAACAGCTGGTGAGCAGGAAACGGTTGAAGAAGCAAGTGATAATGAAATTTTGTATGCGCAAGAAGTTGATAATGGATATCAATTGGTTAATTCAGAATCAAAAGTTGTGATGGTTCTTTTAAAGACTGGATTGGATGATGTTTTTAATGTAAAAGGCAACGATGCGATTATATTCAAGAAAGATGGTGATTGGATGTATTCCGAAAATAAAGAGAATGGGGTGAAACTAAAACCTTTAAACATTAAGTTTTAATATCCATATTTTTTATTCCACAAACCTCTAAGGTATTTCCGTTGAGCTTCTTCTCTTGCATTATTGCCGGGGTTATATAGCTTTGTGTTTTTAATTTCTTCTGGTAAGAATTCGTGTTCAGTAAAATTATTCTCGTAACTATGGGCATATTTGTATTCGTCACCATATCCTAATTCTTTCATCAATTTTGTTGGTGCATTTCTAATAGATAGCGGTATTGGTAAATCTCCAGTTTCTATAACTATTTGTTGTGCCTTGTTTATAGCGTCATAAGCGGCAATGCTTTTCGGTGAACTTGCCAAATAAGTAGCACATTGGCTCAAAATAATTCGTGATTCAGGATTCCCAATTGCAGAAACGGCTTGAAATGTGTTATTGGCTATTACCAAAGCCGTCGGATTTGCATTTCCAATATCTTCACTTGCCAAGATGAGTAATCGTCTTGCTATAAATTTAACGTCTTCACCACCTTCTATCATGCGTGCCAAATAATAGACTGCAGCGTTAGGATCGCTGCCTCTTATAGATTTAATAAATGCCGAAATAATATCATAATGTTGATCACCCGCTTTGTCATATCTAACGGCCTTATTTTGAACTTGCTTCATTACCAATTCATTAGTAATGGTAATTGTGTCCTCATTAATAGATGAAACAATAAGTTCGAATATGTTAAGTAATTTTCTAGCATCACCACCTGATAGTCTCAATAAAGCTTCAGTTTCTTTTAATTCAATATTTAGTTTAGATAATATTTTGTCTTTTTCAATAGCTCGTTTAATTAAGGCTTCCAAATCTGATTTATTGAAAGCATTAAGTGTATAAACTTGACATCGAGATAACAAGGCAGAAATAACTTCAAAACTCGGATTTTCAGTAGTTGCTCCTATTAAAGTCACCCAACCTTTTTCAACTGCTTCTAATAAAGAATCTTGTTGGGATTTACTAAACCTATGAATTTCATCAATAAATAGGATAGGGTTTTTTGCAGTAAATAGACCACCGCTTTTTTTTGCTTTATCTATAACTTCTCTAATATCTTTTACACCAGAATTTATAGCACTGAGCTTAAAAAAAGGACGATCAGATTCATTTGCGATTATGTTTGCTAATGTGGTTTTACCAATTCCTGGTGGTCCCCAAAGTATTAAAGAAGGAATTACTCCACTTTTAATTTGCTGATACAACATGCCCTCTTTACCCACTAAGTGTTGTTGACTTAGATAGTCATTTAGTGTCTTTGGTCGAAGTCGTTCCGCAAGAGGTGTATTCATACCTTAAAAGTACAAAATGACTTTGAAAAGGACATGGTGATAAACATATCAGTTATGACAATATTTCATGATAGTGAAATTTGGTTTTAAATTTGGTGTACTGATAAGAAACCATACATGGTAAAAGACCAACAATTTAAATATTCTACAGGTGTAATTTTATACCCCTTAGTTATGCTATTTACTGTTTGGTTGGTTTTTTGGTATCAGGTAAGAATAGATCATAGTATTAAATCCTTTGGTATAAGACCGCAAAAAGTTGAAGGGCTAATGGGTATTTTAACTAGTCCGTTTCTGCACGGAGACATTAATCATTTATATAATAATTCAATACCACTGTTTGTATTGTCCTTAGCACTATTTTATTTCTATAAAAGAATTGCATGGAAAGTTATAGTATATGGTATTTTACTCTCTGGGCTTTTGACATGGACTATTGCAAAATCTGGCAATCATATAGGTGCTAGTGGTTTAATTTATGTCTTGGTAAGCTTTATATTTTTTAAGGGTATTTTCGCAAAACATTACAGGTTAATTGCTCTGTCCCTAATGGTTGTATTTTTATATGGAAGTTTAATCTGGTATGTGTTTCCGATAAAAGTTGGTATGTCTTGGCAAGGGCATTTAGGCGGTTTAATATCAGGATTTATTTTTGCTTTAATCTTTAGAAAACAAATTGCGAAACGTGAGCGCTATAAATGGGAAGATCCTGATTATGATGAAGAGAGTGATCCATTTATGAAGCATTTTGATGACAATGGAAATTTCATCGAATTAGAACCTGAAGTTGATCAAGATTCTAATTTAGAATCTAATGAAGGGGTTGAAATAAGGTATGACTATAAAGAAAATAAGGACTAAATGCGCTGTCTTACTGCTTCATATAAAAATGCACCACAAGCTACAGAGACATTAAGTGATTCAATCTCTCCTAGTATTGGTAATTTTGCCTTGGCATCTACCGCTTTTAGAACAGAAGGATTTATTCCTCTACCTTCAGACCCCATAATTATTGCACATGGATCTTTAAATGAAATGTCATAGAGCAAATCATCTGCTTTTTCAGTGGCGGCAATTACTTTTATACCAGATGATTGTAAATGATAAACAGCATCTTTAATATGATCTACTTTGCAAATAGGTATTTTAAAAATTGCACCAGCACTAGTTTTAATTGTATCGCCATTTATTGGAGCACCGCCTTTTTTTTGGATTATAATACCTGAAACTCCAGTACATTCTGCCGTACGGACAATTGCACCAAAATTTCTAACATCACTCAGTTGGTCTAATAGTAAAAATAAAGGTGTATTACCAGATTCGATTACATTTAATACCAAGTCATCAATATCATGAAATTCTATTGGAGAAATTTGTGCAATTGCACCTTGGTGATTTCCCATAGACAAACGATTTAGTTTTTCTACAGGTACATATGAGGAACTAATACCTTCTGATCTTAATAAGTATTCTAATTCTTGGAACAACTCGCCTCTACTGCCTTTTTGAAGAAAAACCTTATCAATGTTTTTACCTGATTTTACGGCTTCAATAATTGCTCTTATACCAAATATGGTTGTTTCATTTTTCATGCGGTAAAGGTAAGTAAAGCTATTTGTTATTGTGAATTCATTGAAATAAAATAATATCCTAATTTTTAGTGTCCAATAATAGTTCCATCATTTGTGTCGCGGCTATATTCCCAATTAATTCTATATTTTCTTTAGGAGTTTTGTCGCCAATTTCAAAAGTTATGCCTACAGCATTGTGTGCCTTTAAGAACCAACCTTTAGATACAGGTTTTAATGAATTTCCAGAGGCTTCTTTTACTTTATAATTAGGATAATTAGCTTCAATACCTTCAAACCAATCACTAACAAAATTTGGTAATGTTGTACTAGCACGTTCTTTATTTGTATAAAAAACATCATACCAAGTAGAATGAAAATCTAAGCCTATTATTACTCTTGAATTATTCTTTTTAACATATTTATTAATATACTTTACTGTTTGTTTAATTTCTTTTTGATTGTACCTTGACCAGTCCCTATTTGTGTCTACTCCATTGGCATTGTGTCTCCAATGACCTTTTTCAACACCGTCAGGATTAAGTATTGGGAAGGCCAAGATTTGATATTTATCAAAAAATTGTTTTGAAAGATTGTTTTCCTTAATTAATGAATTGATGAAATGCTGAAATGCGTAATAACCAGTAACTTCTGGAGGATGTTGACGCGTTAATAATACAATTACGTCTTTATTTTTTGTTTCACCATTGTTTAATTTTAGTATAGGTAAATTTCTTTTCTCTGAGGATTCTCCATAGTAGTCAAAATGAACTAGATTTGAGTTTTTAGCATCCAAAGTTTTACTCCAACTAATTACGCTATTGTAGTCTTCGATTTGCTGCGCAGCAACAATTTGAGGTGAATTATTTAGGCTTAATTTTATTGAGGTCTTGTCATTTTGTTCAATGATATTTACTGAGTCTAAAATAGTCCAAGAATTGTCCTTATAAATCTTCGGGACATACCTATGATTGTATTCTTCAGGATAGTCAAAATTAATATAATAGGTCTTGGGGGATCTAGACCAAATTTTGAAAGCGTAATAGGCGCTATTATTGATAGGTTCGTTCTCAGGATTAATGAATACTCTAACCGTAGAATCATTAATTTTTTCAAAATCATTAATCCTAGCTCCACTGAATTCATTACTTACAAAAACTTTTTGATCTTCTGAATAAAAGGTTTGTTTCTTTTGTTCATTAATAAGTTTATCAGTTGTGTCAATATAATTCTCAAAACTCGCATGTTTCGTGTTTCCACAGTTATAAATAATCAGTAAACTAAATAATATTTGAAATATTCTTTTCATATTATTGGTATTAAAAAGGCCACTTAGAAAAGCGGCCTTTTATCAATTTTAAGAAACTAACTTGTTATATGATTAATTAATAGGTGTTGGATCAAATAACGTTGGTAAAGGAGAAGGAATATTAGGATTCGCATCTACTTCTATCTGAGGATAAATAAACCTTTGCGGTATTGTAGCACCAGTTTTTGGTGGTACATTAAGCATATTACCTGTTCTTCTTATATCATGGAATGGTTGTAATTCACCAATTAAAGTAATATACTTCTCTTCAACTATCTCCATCAACAATGCGTTACTACCAGATGCTGATGTTGTTGCTGGGAAGCTACTACCATATTCAGTTGCTAAAAATGCTCTTACTTCGTTAAATGCCGTTACGTCACCTGCGTCGTTAGTACGATTAGCAGCTTCAGCTTCAATTAATTTAACCTCTTCATATGAAATGATGTTCATAGGAGCTGTTTCTGCAAAAACACCATCGTTAGAAACATTAGGCGCATGACCTGTACCATCACTATATCCAGTGAAATAGAAATCAAAACGTTCTGCATCACCAGGTGTTGCAATAACTCTTGCTACGGTTCCATCTAAAAGATTTTTTAAGTGAGAATCAGTCGCTCCTAAATAGCCATCACGCTCATCAACCATAAACTGGTAATATAAATTCTCTGAATTTAAAGCAGTTGTATGTTGCGTAATTAGACTTTTTTCTGGAGTGTCAATTCCATTTCTTGCACTGATCAATGCATTTGGATAATCCTTAGCAATCAGATAGTATCTTGCTTTCAATGAATGAGCTATTTCAGCCCAAGTAGCAGCACTAGATAATCTATTACCTGCATAAGTTGATGCAGATAAATCACCTACATTAGTTATCGCCTGATCTAAAATTGTCTGAATTCCAGATAACACGCTTGCTTGGCTATCATACTCTGGAGTCGGGAACTCGGAAATGTTATTTGCTTGTAAGAACGGAATGTCTCCAAAAAGAGCAGCCATTTCACCAAAAATTGCAGCCTCACAAATCTGTGCGATACCAGCCAACTGTAAGTTACCTGATTCTAAAGCCAAATCTCTAGTTAATTGTGCTTGTTCTATTCCACGTACATAAGCATCTTCCCAAGTATCATCATAATCTGCAGCAGTTGTTGAATATTGATTTACCGTTACATATTGACGATCCTCACCAGTAAAGTGGTTCATAAATATTCCTGCATATCTTGCGCTGTTACTAGTGGCAAGTTGCATCCAACCTAACTGTGCTTGACCAATAATTAATTCTGGTGGCGCAGTCGTAAATTCATTAGGATCTGTATTGATATCTTCAGTGTATGACTCACACGAAGCCACAAACAGAATAAGTATAAATAATTTTGAAATTGTTTTCATTTTGTCTTTTTTTTGAGTCTATTAGAATGAAAGTCTTATAGTAGTTATAAATGATTTTGTTCCAGGATTACTAAAATATTCTAATCCACGACCTTTTGACGCACCTGTTAAGTTATTATCAGGGTCAAATCCTTCAATATCTGTCCATAAAATTAAGTTACGACCAGTAATACCTATTTGTGCATTGGTTAATCCAATTTTAGATATTAAATCTTTTGGTAAATCATAAAATAATGACACCTCTCTTAATCTTGTCCAAGATGCATCTTCGTAGAAAGGTTCACCAACATCACCAAATCCACCACCGTTTCCAGTCCACCATGCTGCATCAACTGCAACTGGTCCGCCACCGAAATCTTGTTCAAATCCTCTAAAAGTTGATCCTGCCGGAATTACTGTGCCATTAGCATTTACTAAATCCTGAGAAGCCACTGATTCAACTGCAGTGTCTGGATGGATACCAAAGAAATTTAATACACCTCTTGTTCCATTCCAAACATCGTTACCTTGAGATGTTTCAAATAAAGCTGATAAAGTAAATCCTTTATACTGTACAGTTGTTCCGAGACCACCTCTCCAATCAGGATTAGGATCTCCTAAGAAACTCTCTGTTGGAGAAGCTGTTGGAAATCCATTAGCATTTAAAATAAAATCTCCATTTGCATCTCTGTCATATGCTGTACCTCTAAGTACTGCAAATGGTTGACCTTCCGCAACACCAGATGAATTTGATGTAAATCCATTTAAAATAAAATAAGAACTACCAGCCATATCTTCGACTAAACTTACGTTTCTAGTGTAGTTAATATTCATATTCCACTGTAAATCTGCGTTATCAATAATCTTACCTGATAAGTCTATTTCAACCCCTTTATTACTGATTGTAGCTGCATTTACTAATTGGTTGGCAAAACCTGAAGAAGATGGTAATGGTAATTCTAATAATACATCTTCAGAAGTACGATCATAATATGTTGCAGATAAACTTAATCTGTTATCTAAGAATCTTGTATCAAAACCTACTTCAAACTCTTTAATACGCTCTTCTTTTAAATTAGGATTTCCTCTTGTTGCAGATTGAGTTAATGGATTTCCATAAAGAGCACCTTCATAACCATCACCCCAACCAGAGAACACACCTCCTGTTGAAATATAAGTCTCAGTAGAGTATGGTGCTGGTTCAATACCTACTTCACCATAAGAAACTCTTAATTTACCGAAAGAAAATGCATTTGAGTTTTCCACATATTTAGTAAAATTCCAACCTGCAGAAGCACTAGGATAGAATATCATACCTGCATTCGGTAAACTAGATACATATTCACCTCTTCCTGTAAGTTCAAGTAAGAATTCATTTTTGTAATCAAAATTTAAAACTGCAAACCCACCAGCTTTTCTAGTCAAAGAAGTAAAGTCACTCACATTTGAGTTTTGTGATGTAGCATTACCAAAATTTAAAAATACTTCATCTGGATTTGTAAAGTTGGTTTCCTCACCAGATAATCTTCTATACTTGTTTTGGAAGAATTGTGTACCAACTGTAAATCCTAAGTTTAAATCTTCGATTAAGTTATAATTACCTGTTGCAAAAACATTAATATTTTGGTTGCTCTCTGTAATTCTATCTTCGAAAAATAGACCATTAGTTCCATCGCCTGCAGAACCTGCTGGCTCGTAGTTAGTTCTATTATCTTGGTAGTAATCTAAACTATAACGACCAATTAATGTGATGTTGTCGTTAACTTTAAAACTAATTTCTGGCGCAATAATAAAACGATTTACATCATTTAAGTTCTTTTGTTCACTAGTCGTCCATAACGGGTTGTTATAAGCAGGTGAATTGTAACTGAATGTCCCAGTCTCTGCATTAAAAACCCTAGAAGAACCCAACTGCTGTCTATATCCTCTGTGAGAATTTGGTGTTGGTACACCATCAGCATTAAAATATGTTCCCTTGTAATCTCTAATATCAAAATCAGGGGATGTTCTTAAGTAACCAAGATAAAGTCCATTAAGGTTAGAACCTGTTTGAACCCTGTTAGATTCAATATTTACATAAGTAGAAGATAACTTCAATGTCAGTTTATCCGAAAAATCAACATCAGAGTTAAGTCTTACACTTGTTCTGTCATAATCAGAGGCACCGTTATAAATACCTTCTTGGTTCCAATTTGAAACACTTACAAATGTTCTTGAGGATTCACCAGAATGACTAAAACTGATGTTATTCTCCATCGTTACACCAGTTTGGAAAACAGCATCTCGATTGGCTTTGTTATAAACTGCTGTAGAGTTTTTTTGAGTAATAGGATAGTAAAGTGTTCCATCGTCTGCTTGGAAGTAAGCACCAGAAGTGTCAACTGTATCTGCTCCACCAGTTCTTGCATCAATTCTGCCCCCATAAGAAAAACCTGTATTGGATTGGCCAGAACCTGTAAGGTGATCCACACCACCAAATCCTTGTCCAAATATACCTTGCTTATCCCACTCCACGTTTATTTGGTCAAAAGAGAAAGTGTTTTTATAATCCACTTTCCATTTCTTACCTCCTCTTGTTCCTCTTTTTGTTTTAATTACGATAACACCATTTGCTGCACCAGTACCATAAACAGCAGCGGCAGAGGCGCCTTTTAGAACAGATATAGATTCAATATCTTCTTGGTTAATATCATTTAAACGTGATTGCTGTACAACACCAGCAGTACCACCACCAATAGAGTTGTTCGAAACAATAGCGCCATCAATTACAATAAGTGGGCTACTATCACCTAATATGGTATTTTGTCCACGAATTTGAATATAGGCACCAGCACCTGGATCACCAGAGTTTCTAGTAATATTAACACCAGATGTTTTACCTGATAAAGCTTGTAGAACACCAGCTTCACCAGATTTCTTAAGTTGATCTACTTTTACAATAGAAGTAGAACTTAAGTCATCGTCTTTCTTTTTCTCTAGACCTAAAGCCGTAATAACAACTTCATCTAAAACAGAAGCGTCCTCAGCCAAAGACACGTTAATAGTATTAGAGTCTTTAACAACAATAGATTGAGTTGCAAATCCTAAATACGAAAAGACTAGAGTGTCTCCTGCATTAGCACTAATGGAGTATTTACCATCAATATCTGACTGGACACCTGATGAAGTACCTTTAATAATAATGTTTACACCTGGTAAGGGCAGGCCTGCTTCATCAGTAATTGTACCCGTAATTGTTTTGTTTTGGGCAAAGGAAATCTGAATAAATAACGCAAAAAGTAACGTTAAGAATCCTCTTAATTTGATTTTCATAATTATAAAAAATTAGATTGTTAGTAATCCAAAAATCTTAATTATATGTTAAGAATCAAAATTTATTTGTTAATAAATTTTAAAATATTTGAATAAAATCAAAAATATGTGGTTTTCCCGTAATCAGCTAAAAAGAAATCTATTGCTTAATTATTTTTTTAACTGATTGTCTATTAGAGGTATAAACTTTAACCAAATAAAGTCCTGGTGGGTAATTTATTAAACTAATTTTAGTTGATTTAGACTGCAAAATCTTTTGACCACTTGTAGTATAAACTTCCAGCTTGAGAATTTTATCATTTGTATTCAAGTATACCTCATTTTTTGTGGGATTTGGGTAAAGAGTCACTGTGTTGAAATCAAAATCCTCGATACTAAGATTGTTACAAGGTGTTAGGTCTGGATTTATCTCTATTGGTAAACCTGGCGTTAAATCTCTACCTGCAAAAGCAGGATAATCGGTATTATATTTAACAGCTCTAAAAGTAAGATTAGCTGCTGCTTCTTCACCTTGTTCAGTTATTGTCCCAAGGCCGTTATTTACGGGATTTACATACTCCCAAACTTTATCGTTGTTAGAATCTAATTCAAAAACATATCCTTGGTTACCTTCACATACAAGAATATTTCCATTTGGTAATTGCTGGGCATTACTTACAATTGCAGAATATAAGCTCGATGGGTCAGAACCAGGTTCAGAATAAGTGTAATCAGTTGCCAATGGGCTATAAGCTGTTCCTGGAGTATAATCAAAGACGCCTAAAGTAGTTTCAGGAGGAGATATTATGTCTACTTGCGAGAATTCTGGTGATCGCTGAAAACCATTATTAAATAATATGATTTTATCTTCATTAGGTAGTCCGTCAGGTATGAAATATGCAGAATGTTGACCGAATAATTTTCTTTCAGCTTCTGTACCTTGTCTATAGGCTTGGGGGTTTCCCCATCTGTATAAAAGATCCCCTCCTTTACCGTATGTACCACCCGATCCAGTTGCTGCTTCGGCAGTTGTTGTTGAATGGTCTATTATCCATATTTCACTTAATCGTCTTGAGCTTAGAGTTATTTGATCGCGTTCTTCATTATACTGAACGGAATTAATATGCAACCAATTATTTCCGCCAGTATCATTATTAATAAAATTGATGTCCAATTTTTCTGGACTTGCAGCAACGTTACCAAAATTTTGTTTTGTATTATCAAAATCCTGAATCAAATGATCAAAAATATTCCATTCCCAAACTATGTTTCCATTGGTTGTGCCTAAAATAGGTTGTACTTCAATTAATTGCTCATTGTACAATTCATTGTCCGGTAATAAGGAAGGGTCTCTGCCAAGATCTATTGCGTCTGCTCCAGACACAACAGTTGCTGCCAAAATCAATATGTTTCCATTTGGCAAAGGATGAGCCTCATGGTGCTGTCTATACTGGTTTGTGCTGTAGGTATAGGACCATATGATATTGCCGTCCCAATCAAATAGTTCAATAATACCACCTTGCCCACCAAAGCCAATATCGCTGCTGCCATCGTCAAGCCTTCCTGCTCTAAGTAAATTTCCGTTGGGTAATAAATAAACTGAACTACCAGGTCTGTATGCACTTTCCCATTCATTAATAACTTCTCCACAATTATTAATTAAATATGCCTTGTTATGAACGCTGAAAAGAGTATAGCCATCATGCGCGTCATTGGTAATGGAAATGGTTCCAACCGTATTTTGACCGAAAGTATAAAATGGTGCTATGAATAAAAGTAAAAGTATTTTTTTTAGCATAGGAGCAGTTTTTTGAGCATAAATATAAACTAATCCATAATATATTTAGAATGTGGCAGTGAGGCTAATATGAACTTTGGAATCAGAAAATCTAAATTGCCTGTTCTCAGATTTTCCGCTAGAGTAGTTTAGTCTAAATAGACCTGCATTAGTGAGCAGGCCAAATCCAAATCCAAAACCAAATAGTTTTTCTTTGCTTTCCGTTAGGTCGTTTTCAAAATAGGCCGCGTCTAAAACAGAGTGGATATATATGGTATTACTAAGCCTGTAGCGATATTCTGTATTGATTACACCATATAGATTAGCAACTATACTATTTTCTTCAAATCCTCTTATTGAATTTATGCCTCCAAATCTGAAAAGTTCATTGTCTAAATAATCATCAGAAATAAGAATGGCACTATTGATTCTCGTGTAGATACTATTTCTATCATTAAGATTAAATATTTTGAATGTGTTCAACTGGTAAAAGCTTTGATCTTTTTCACCTAGATCATTTCTTCTATTTCCGAATCCAGAAGAAAATTCTAACCAAAAGTTATAAGGGAATAACGGATCATTAAATTGAGGTTTGTTAAATGTATAATTTGCAGTTATATAACTGGAGGTGTAATCGTTTAAAATTGAAGTGTCGTTGTCTAGCAGATTACTAGAGTTAATTGCATTTAATCCAACTCCAATTTTATGTAGTGCATTTATTTGATAATTAATATTAGCGCGCTGGGTTACGTTAACAAATGTTGAGTCTTTTCTAAAAATATTTAATCCAAGTTCTAATCCAATGGGAGAATTGAATAAAAATGGTAATGTTGCGTCTACTCTAAAAGTCTGCTGATCTATCTCATCGCTTTTGTAGAATAGATTTAAAGATTCACCAAAGTTTAAATTATTGATTAATCTTAAATCTAGATAACCATCAAATTCAAGTTTATTCGTGTTTTCATTTGTGCCAAATCCCAAAAAACCATCAAAATTGTTAGTTTTAACTTTATCGATGTAAAGGTATAATGTGGTGGAGTCTTTTGTAAATAAAACCTCTGGATCTTTTATTTTGTTTGCAAACCTTAAATCTTGCAAAAGCTCTACTTTATCTTTGATTCCATTCAATTTAAAGGATTGTCCTGTTTTTAGTTTTAAAAAATGCTTAATGTAGGACTTAGGAAATTTTTCGTAACCCTTAACTATAATTTTATCAATACGTCTTTTTTGGTTTTTAATAATTTCTATATCAGCTCCAATTAAATCAGTATTAATCTTTTGAATATTATTGAGTTGTAGAGTTGAAAAAGGGTCACCTTGTTCTGAGATTAATGAGTTTAATCGATCAAGTGCATTTTCGAGAGATTCTACATCTAACTCAAAATAATTGTCGTCTTTATTGTGTTCAATAATATTTAGAAGTTGAACATCAAAATTAGAATCATAGTTAATTCTAATCGTATTTATTTTTTTACCTAAATAAAAAAGAGCCTCAAAAAGTGTATCACTTTTCTTTGTGATACTTTCTATTTTGGTATCTATAAATCCATTTTTATTTAATTTTTTCTTTAAAACATAAACTTCCTTTTCCATTGATTTATAATCTGCAAAAGAATTACTGTAACCTATAGAATCTATTTTGAATGTTTCAGATTTAGATTTTGAAATTACACTCAAATTAATCGATTGTCCAAATAACTGATTGGTTAAAATCGTGACAATAATTAAGAGTGCAATTGAATTAAATCTTTTCATTAAAGAAAACGGAGGATTTTTGATTTAATAACGTAAAAATAGGCCTTAATATGTAGGTATGAAACGAAAGTTGAATTTTCTTCACAAAATTAATTCAATAGTGTTTGAATAATTAATATATATTTCTACCTTTGCAGCCCTCTAAAGAGAGGGTTAATAAAATTTTTTATAGAAATATATGCCAACAATTTCACAATTAGTACGAAAAGGAAGAGCCAAAATAACCAAGAAGAGTAAATCGGCTGCTTTAGATTCGTGTCCGCAAAGACGTGGTGTATGTACTCGTGTTTATACAACAACACCTAAGAAACCAAACTCAGCAATGCGCAAGGTAGCAAGGGTTCGTTTAACAAACGGTAACGAGGTTAATGCATACATCGGTGGAGAAGGTCACAATCTGCAGGAGCATTCGATAGTATTGGTTAGAGGTGGAAGGGTAAAAGATTTGCCAGGTGTTAGATATCACGTTGTTCGTGGAGCTTTAGATACAGCAGGTGTATCAGGTAGAACGCAACGAAGATCTAAGTATGGTGCAAAACGCCCTAAGAAGTAATTTTAAACTTTAAGAAGAAGACATGAGAAAAAGACAAGCGAAAAAAAGACCGCTTTTACCAGACCCAAAATTTAACGATCAGTTAGTGACGCGTTTCGTTAATATGATGATGTGGGACGGTAAAAAGTCTGTGGCGTTTAAAGTATTCTACGATGCTATTGATATCGTTGAGGAGAAAAAGAATGATGACGAAAAAACAGCTTTAGAAATCTGGAAAGAAGCTTTATCTAATGTAATGCCTCACGTAGAAGTACGTAGTCGTCGTGTGGGTGGTGCTACATTCCAAATTCCAATGCAAATTCGTCCAGACCGTAAAGTTTCAACAGCAATGAAATGGTTAATAGGTTATGCTCGTAAGAGAAATGAAAAGTCTATGGCCCAAAGATTAGCTGCTGAGGTTTTAGCTGCTTCTAAAGAAGAAGGTGCTGCTGTTAAGAAAAGAGTGGACACTCACAAAATGGCAGAAGCAAACAAAGCATTCTCACACTTTAGATTTTAATTGAAATGGCACAAAGAGATTTAAAATATACAAGAAATATAGGTATTGCTGCGCATATTGATGCTGGTAAAACCACTACTACAGAACGTATCCTTTATTACACTGGTGTTTCTCATAAAATTGGTGAGGTACATGATGGAGCGGCTACTATGGACTGGATGGAGCAAGAACAAGAAAGAGGTATTACTATTACTTCTGCTGCTACAACTTGTACATGGAATTTCCCATTAGAAAATGGACAGCCAACTAATGAAACTAAAGGATATCATTTTAATATCATCGATACTCCTGGTCACGTTGATTTCACCGTTGAGGTAAATCGTTCATTACGTGTACTAGATGGTTTAGTATTTTTATTTAGTGCAGTTGATGGTGTGGAGCCACAATCTGAAACTAACTGGAGACTAGCAGACAATTACAAAGTACCACGTATTGGATTTGTGAATAAAATGGACCGTCAAGGATCTAATTTTATGGGAGTTTGCCAACAGGTAAAAGATATGTTAGGATCTAACGCTGTACCAATTGTAATGAACATTGGTGATGAAATGGATTTTAAAGGTATTGTTGACCTGGTTAAGAACCGTGCAATTGTATGGCACGATGAAACTCAAGGAGCAACTTTTGATGTTATTGATATCCCAGAAGAATTAAAAGAAGAAGCAGCTGAATTAAGAGCTAAGCTTATTGAAGAGGTTGCAAGTTATGATGAAAATCTACTTGAGAAATTCATGGAGGATGAGGATTCTATAACTGAAGATGAAGTGCATGCCGCACTTAGAGCTGCTGTAATGGACATGTCTATTATTCCTATGATTTGTGGTTCAGCTTTTAAAAATAAAGGTGTTCAATTTTTATTAGATGCAGTTTGCCGTTACTTACCTTCTCCCGTAGATAAGGAAGCTATTATCGGTACAGAGCCTGGAACTGACAACGAAATTGCACGTAAGCCAGATGTTAAGGAACCATTTTCTGCATTAGCATTTAAGATTGCTACTGATCCTTTCGTAGGTCGTTTGGCATTCTTTAGAGCTTATTCAGGTCGTTTAGATGCAGGTTCTTATGTGTTGAACAATCGTTCAGGCAAAAAAGAGCGTATTTCACGTATTTACCAAATGCACTCTAACAAGCAGAATGCAATTGAATATATAGAAGCTGGAGATATTGGAGCAGCCGTAGGATTTAAGGATATTAAAACTGGAGATACCTTATCAGCTGAGAAACATCCAATTGTTCTGGAATCTATGGATTTCCCAGACCCAGTAATTGGTATTGCTGTTGAGCCAAAAACCAAGGCAGATGTTGATAAATTGGGTATGGCTTTAGCTAAGTTAGCAGAAGAAGATCCAACATTTACTGTAAGAACGGACGAAGCCTCAGGTCAGACTATTATTTCTGGTATGGGTGAGCTTCACTTAGATATTATTGTAGACCGTCTTAAGCGTGAGTTTAAGGTAGAGGTTAACCAAGGTCAACCACAGGTAGAATATAAAGAGGCTATTACTCAAGCCGCACAACACAGAGAAGTTTATAAAAAACAATCTGGTGGTCGAGGTAAGTTTGCGGATATAGTTTTTACTCTTGAGCCTGCCGAAGAAGGTAAACAAGGTCTTGAGTTTGTTTCTTCAATTAAAGGTGGTAACGTTCCAAAGGAATTTATCCCTTCAGTTGAGAAAGGCTTCAAAATGGCAATGGTTAATGGTCCATTAGCAGGATACGAAGTAGATGCAATGAAAGTTACCTTAACTGACGGTTCTTACCATGATGTAGATTCTGATCAGTTGTCATTCGAATTGGCTGCTAAACTAGGATTTAAAGCAGCGGCTAAAGCAGCTAAAGCGGTAATCATGGAGCCAATCATGAAATTAGAAGTATTAACTCCTGAAGAAAGTATGGGAGATATTGTAGGAGACCTTAACCGTCGTCGTGGTCAAGTAAACGACATGAGCGATAGAGCAGGTTCTAAAGTTGTTAAGGCTAACGTGCCATTATCAGAAATGTTTGGGTATGTAACATCATTAAGAACGTTATCATCTGGTAGAGCAACATCAACTATGGAATTCTCACACTATGCTGAAACGCCTACAAATATTTCGGAAGAAGTTATAAAGGCAGCGAAAGGAGTTGAAGCTTAAATTTTAAGAAAATGAGTCAAAAAATTAGAATAAAATTAAAATCTTACGATCATAATCTAGTAGATAAGTCTGCTGATAAAATTGTAAAGACAGTAAAAAGTACAGGTGCTGTAGTAACGGGGCCAATCCCATTACCAACACACAAGAAAATTTTCACTGTATTACGTTCACCACACGTTAATAAGAAGTCAAGAGAACAGTTTCAATTAAGTTCTTACAAGAGATTATTGGATATCTATTCTTCTTCTTCAAAAACTATTGATGCTTTAATGAAGCTTGAATTACCAAGTGGAGTTGAAGTTGAGATTAAGGTGTAAGTAAGATTAACATGTCCCACCGATGCGGTCGAGGGAAAAACGGTAAAAATACAATTCAAGGCTGAAGCGTATTTTCAGCCTTGAGTTTTAAATAACAAAAAGTAAATAATTAATAAATAATAAATATGTCTGGGTTAATTGGAAAAAAAGTCGGTATGACCAGCATTTTCGATGAGAATGGAAAGAACATTCCATGTACAGTAATCGAAGCAGGTCCATGTATCGTTACCCAAGTCAGAACTGAAGAAGTTGATGGCTATAATGCACTTCAACTAGGTTTCGATGACGCGACAGAAAAAAGCGCTACTAAGGCGGCCTTGGGCCATGCCAAAAAAGCGGGTACTTCTGTAAAACGCAAAGTCGTAGAATTCATAGGTTTTGATGAGGAGTACAAATTAGGTGATGCTGTAACAGTAGAGCATTTCATTGAAGGAGAGTTTGTTGATGTATCAGGTACATCAAAAGGTAAAGGATTCCAAGGTGTTGTTAAACGTCATGGTTTTGGTGGTGTTGGTCAAGCAACTCACGGTCAACATAACCGTTTAAGAGCTCCTGGTTCTATTGGTGCTGCTTCATATCCTGCAAGAGTTTTCAAAGGAATGAAAATGGCAGGAAGAATGGGTGGTGAAACAGTTAAAGTTCAAAATTTAAGAGTTTACAAAGTAGTTCCAGAAAAGAACTTACTAGTCGTTAAAGGTTGTGTTCCAGGACACAAAAACTCTTATGTAATTATTGAGAAGTAATGAAAGTAGCAGTTTTAGATATAAACGGAAAAGACACTGGAAGAAAAGCTGAGCTTTCTAAAGAAGTGTTCGCTATTGAGCCTAACAACCATGCTGTTTATTTAGATGTTAAGCAATACTTAGCAAATCAAAGGCAGGGTACGCATAAGGCTAAAGAAAGAGCAGAAATTACTGGAAGTACACGTAAGATAAAGAAACAAAAAGGTACAGGTACCGCGAGAGCAGGTAGTATCAAGTCTGGTGTATTCAAAGGTGGTGGTCGTATGTTTGGACCAAGACCAAGAAATTACGGGTTTAAGTTAAACAAAAATGTTAAAAGATTAGCTCGTAAATCTGCATTAAGTATCAAGGCAAGTGACAAGTCAATTGTAGTATTAGAAGATTTTAATTTCGATGCTCCAAAGACTAAAAACTTTGTTGATGTTTTAAAGGCACTAGAGATAGAAAACAAAAAATCTTTGTTTGTATTGGGTGACACAAATAATAATGTATATTTGTCGTCGCGCAATTTGAAAGGCTCTGAGGTTGTAACTACTTCAGAATTAAGCACTTATAAGATTATGAATGCGAATAAAGTAGTATTGTTAGAAGGTGCGTTAGAAGGAATAGAATCGAATTTAAGTAAATAGAAGCACGATGAGTATCTTAATAAAACCTATCATCACAGAAAAAGCAACAACACAAAGTGAGTTGCTTAATGCTTATGCATTTGAAGTGAGTACAAAGGCGAACAAGGTAGAAATCAAAAAAGCGGTTGAAGCTGCTTATGGAGTTTCTGTGGAAAAAGTTCGTACAATAAATGTCCGTCCAGAAAGAAGAACACGTTATACAAAAACGGGTATTCAACATGGTAAAACAAATGCTGTTAAAAAAGCAATTGTACAACTGGCGGAAGGTGAGACAATAGATTTATACGCTAACATGTAATTAGACGAAAATGTCAGTTAGAAAATTAAAACCAATCACATCAGCTCAGCGTTTTAGAGTAGTTAATGGATTTGACGCCATTACTACTGATAAGCCGGAGAAAAGCTTGCTTGCTCCGAAAAAAAGGTCTGGTGGTAGAAACAGTCAAGGAAAAATGACTATGCGCTATAAAGGTGGTGGTCATAAGAAGAAGTATCGTATTATCGATTTTAAACGTAATAAAACTGGTGTTCCAGCAGAGGTTAGGTCAATTGAGTACGATCCAAACAGAACAGCATTTATTGCACTACTTAATTATCAAGACGGCGAGAAACGTTATGTTATCGCACAAAATGGATTGCAAGTAGGGCAAAATATAGTTTCTGGTAAAAGTGGTGTAGCGCCTGAAATAGGAAATGCGATGCCTTTAAGTGAAATTCCATTAGGTACAATAGTTTCTTGTATTGAGTTACATCCTGGTCAAGGTGCTGTTATGGCACGTAGTGCTGGTGCATTTGCCCAATTAATGGCAAGAGACGGAAAGTTTGCAACAATTAAATTACCATCTGGTGAAACTAGAATGGTATTGTCAACTTGTATGGCAACAATTGGAGTTGTATCAAACTCAGATCATCAATTAATTGTATCAGGTAAAGCTGGTAGAAGTAGATGGTTAGGAAGGCGTCCACGTACAAGACCAGTAGTAATGAACCCAGTCGACCATCCAATGGGTGGTGGTGAAGGTAAGTCTTCAGGTGGTCATCCAAGATCTAGAAACGGTATACCTGCTAAAGGTTACAGAACGCGTTCTAAGACTAAAGCGAGTAATAAGTATATTGTAGAACGTAGAAAGAAATAAGATAAGATAGTATGGCACGTTCATTAAAAAAAGGACCTTATATCCATTATAAATTAGAAAAGAAAGTTGCAGAGAATGTAGCTTCTAATAAAAAGACTGTAATCAAGACTTGGTCTAGAGCTTCAATGATTTCTCCAGATTTCGTGGGTCAGACAATTGCTGTTCACAACGGTCGTCAATTTGTACCAGTTTATATTACTGAGAATATGGTAGGTCATAAATTAGGAGAATTTTCACCTACAAGATCATTTAGAGGTCATGCAGGTGCAAAAAACAAAGGTAAAAAATAAGAATCATGGGAAGTCGTAAAAAACAAATGGCTGAAGCTATTAAGGCGGAGAAGAAGCAAGTTGCTTTTGCAAAGCTAAATAACTGTCCTACATCTCCAAGAAAGATGCGTCTAGTTGCGGATTTAGTGAGAGGTCAAAAGGCAGAGAAAGCTCTTCAGATTCTTAGATTTAGCCAAAAGGAAGCATCACGTAGATTAGAAAAACTTGTTATGTCTGCAATCGCAAATTGGCAAGCAAAGAACGAAGATGCAGACGTTGAGGAAGCTGATTTATTTATTAAAGAAATCAGAGTAGATGGTGGTACAATGTTAAAAAGATTGCGTCCAGCACCTCAAGGTAGAGCACATAGAATTAGAAAAAGATCAAATCACGTAACTGTGGTAATTGATTCATTAAACAAAACACAAAGCTAAGATAGAGATATGGGACAAAAGACAAATCCAATCGGAAATCGCTTAGGAATTATCAGAGGATGGGAATCTAACTGGTACGGAGGAAACGATTATGGTGATAAACTTGCCGAAGACGATAAGATTAGAAAATACGTTCATGCTCGTTTATCAAAAGCAAGTGTGAGTAGAGTAATTATTGAGCGTACGCTTAAACTTGTAACCGTTACTATCACTACTGCCAGACCTGGTATAATTATCGGTAAAGGTGGTCAAGAGGTAGATAAGTTAAAAGAAGAGCTTAAAAAGATTACTGGTAAAGAAGTTCAGTTGAACATCTTTGAGATTAAAAGACCTGAATTAGATGCACATTTAGTAGCAGCAAGTGTCGCGCGTCAGATAGAAAGCCGAATTTCTTACAGACGTGCAATTAAAATGGCTATCGCTGCAGCTATGCGTATGAATGCTGAAGGAATTAAAATTCAAATTAGTGGTCGTTTAAACGGTGCGGAAATGGCACGTTCAGAACACTACAAAGAAGGAAGAATTCCGTTATCTACATTTAGAGCTGATATTGATTATGCTCTTGTTGAAGCACATACTACTTATGGTAGATTAGGTGTTAAGGTGTGGATTATGAAAGGCGAAGTTTATGGAAAAAGAGAACTTTCTCCATTAGTTGGTCTTTCAAAGCAAAAAGGAAAAGGTGGACGAGGTGGAAAAAACCAACGTCGTAGAAAGTAATTTTTTAAAGAAAAGAAAAAATGTTACAGCCTAAAAGAACAAAATTTCGTAAGCAGCAAAAGGGTCGTATGAAGGGTAATTCCGGAAGAGGACATTTGTTAACAAATGGTACATTCGGTATTAAGTCATTAGATTCTAAATTTATAACTGCTCGCCAAATAGAAGCAGCTCGTATTGCTGCAACACGTTACATGAAGAGGGAAGGATCGTTATGGATTAAAATATTTCCAGACAAGCCTATCACTAAGAAACCTCTAGAAGTACGTATGGGTAAAGGTAAAGGTGCCGTAGAATATTGGGCAGCTGTTGTAAAACCAGGACGTGTATTATTTGAAGTAAGTGGTGTACCATTAGACGTAGCTCAAGAAGCATTACGTTTAGCAGCACAAAAACTTCCTGTAAAAACTAAGTTTATCATAGCTAGAGATTACGAAGCTTAATAGAAAGATATTATGAAGCAATCAGAAATTAAACAGCTTTCAGAAGCTGAGTTACAAGAAAAACTTGGTGAGACTAAAAAGAGTTATGCAGACCTAAAAATGGCTCATGCGATTTCTCCTTTAGAAAATCCAATTCAGTTACGTAACGTCAGACGTACAGTAGCTAGATTGGCAACTGAATTAACTAATAGAGAAGGACAATAATTGTATTCTGCTGAAAGATGGAAAAAAGAAATTTAAGAAAAGAACGTATAGGAGTAGTTACTAGTAACAAAATGGAGAAATCTATTGTTGTTGCTGAAGTTAAAAAAGTAAAGCACCCTATGTATGGAAAGTTCGTGTTAAAGACTAAGAAATATGTCGCACACGATGAAACAAACGACTGCAACGAAGGAGATACTGTAAAGATCATGGAAACAAGACCTTTAAGTAAATCAAAGTGTTGGAGATTAGTAGAAATAATTGAAAGAGCGAAGTAATTATGGTACAACAAGAATCAAGATTAAAAGTAGCTGATAACACTGGTGCAAAGGAAGTATTAACTATCCGTGTATTAGGTGGGACAAAGAAGCGTTACGCTTCAGTAGGAGATAAAATAGTAGTTTCTGTTAAAGATGCAACTCCTAACGGAAGTATTAAGAAAGGAGCTGTCTCTACAGCGGTTGTTGTACGTACTGCCAAGGAAGTAAGACGTCCAGATGGATCTTACATCAGATTTGATGATAACGCATGTGTACTATTAAATCCGCAAGGAGAAATGAGAGGAACACGTGTATTTGGTCCTGTAGCTAGAGAACTTCGTGATAAACAATTCATGAAAATTGTATCATTGGCACCTGAAGTGCTTTAATTGATAAAAAAGATGACAAAGCTTAGAATAAAATCAGGAGATACGGTACAAGTAATTGCTGGAGACCACAAAGGGTCTGAAGGTAAGGTCCTTAAAGTATTAAAAGATAAGAACAAAGCCATCGTAGAAGGTGTGAATATGGTTAAGAAACATACTAAACCAAGTGCACAGAATCCTCAAGGTGGAATTGTAGAGAAAGAAGCATCTATCCATATTTCTAATTTGTCTTTACTTACAGGTAAAGGTGAAACAACTAGAGTTGGTATAAGAATGGATGGTGATAAAAAAGTAAGATTTTCTAAAAAATCTAATGAAGTAATTTAGTTATGGCTTACGTTTCAAGATTAAAAAAAGAGTATAAGGAAAAAGTAATTCCTGCTCTTACAGAAGAATTTGGATATAATAATGTAATGCAAGTACCTAAACTAGAAAAGATAGTTCTTTCTAGAGGTGTAGGTGCCGCGGTTGCAGATAAAAAATTAATTGATCACGCTGTTGATGAATTAACGAAGATTACAGGACAGAAAGCTGTAGCGACGATTTCTAAGAAAGACGTTGCTTCTTTTAAGTTACGTAAAGGTATGCCAATTGGTGCCAAGGTAACTTTAAGAGGCGAGCATATGTATGAGTTTTTAGATCGTTTAGTTACTTCAGCTTTACCACGAGTTAGAGATTTTAGTGGTATCAGAGCAACAGGTTTTGATGGTAGAGGAAATTATAACTTAGGTGTAACAGAACAGATTATATTCCCAGAGATTGATATTGATAAAATCAATAAAATTTCAGGTATGGATATAACATTTGTGACTTCTGCGGAAACAGATAAAGAAGCAAAGTCATTATTAACAGAACTAGGATTACCATTTAAAAAGAATTAAATATGGCTAAAGAATCAATGAAAGCTCGTGAGGTGAAGCGTGCAAAAATGGTTGCTAAATATGCTGAGAAAAGAAAAGCTTTAAAAGAAGCTGGAGATTACGAAGCATTGCAAAAGTTACCAAAAAACGCATCACCAATACGTATGCACAACCGTTGTAAACTTACAGGAAGACCAAAAGGTTATATGAGACAATTTGGAATCTCTCGTGTAATGTTTAGAGAAATGGCTAACAAAGGGTTAATTCCTGGTGTGAAAAAAGCAAGTTGGTAAAATTGAGGAAGCGAATTAGCTTCTGTACAATTATCAATATAATTATTGTATAATCGGGATTTAGGTTCGAAAAATTCGAAAACCACTTCCTAAAATTTAAAACTATGTACACAGATCCAATAGCGGATTATTTAACGCGAGTTAGAAATGCAGTGAAAGCAAACCACAGAGTTGTGGAGATTCCAGCATCTAACTTAAAAAAGGAGATAACTAAAATATTGTTCGATCAGGGCTATATTTTAAGTTATAAATTCGATGACTCTTCAGTTCAGGGCTCAATAAAAATAGCTTTGAAATATAACAAAGACACAAAAGAGTCTGTCATCAAAAAAATTCAAAGAATCAGTAAACCAGGTTTACGTAAATATGCTGGAGCTAACGAAATGCCAAGAATCTTAAATGGTCTTGGTATCGCAATTGTTTCTACTTCTCATGGAGTTATGACAGGTAAACAAGCGGAAAGAGAAAACGTTGGTGGAGAGGTATTATGTTACGTATACTAAAAACAGGAAATTATGTCAAGAATAGGTAATAATCCAATAACAGTTCCTGAAGGCGTTACAATTGAGATAAAAGACAACTTAATAACTGCAAAAGGTAAATTAGGTGAGTTAACTCAGGAGTATTCAGATGTTGAAATAAAAATAGAAGACGGTACAATTACATTGTCACGTAATTCTGAAAAGAAAGATCACAGAGCAAAGCACGGTTTGTATAGAGCCTTAATTGCTAATATGATAGAAGGTGTTTCTAACGGTTGGACTAAAGAATTAGAATTAGTCGGTGTTGGTTACAGAGCATCAAATCAAGGACAGAAATTAGATTTAGCGATTGGTTTCTCACACAATATAGTAATGGACATTGCACCTGAAGTTAAAGTTGAGACAATTTCTGAAAAAGGGAAAAACCCAATAGTAAAATTAACATCACACGACAAGCAATTAGTTGGTCAGGTGGCTGCTAAGATCCGTAGCTTCCGTAAGCCAGAGCCTTACAAAGGGAAAGGTATTAAGTTTGTTGGTGAAGAAATTAGAAGAAAAGCAGGTAAATCAGCTTAATAATTGAGTTATGGCATTAACAAAGAACGAAAGAAGAACAAGAATCAAAAACAGAATCCGTAAGGTAGTATCTGGTACTGAAGTAAGACCAAGATTATCTGTTTTTAGAAGTAATAAAGAGATTTATGCTCAAGTCGTGAATGATGTAACTGGTGAAACAATAGCTGCTGCATCCTCAAGAGACAAAGACTTAGCAAAGTCTAAAGGAAACAAAACAGAAATTGCCGCGTTAGTTGGTAAGGCTGTTGCTGAAAAAGCTTTAAAAGCTGGTGTTGAAACTATTTCTTTTGATAGAGGTGGTTATTTATATCATGGTAGAGTAAAATCGTTAGCAGAAGGAGCTAGAGAAGCAGGACTTAAATTTTAAGACATTATGTATCAAAAATATAAAAACGCAGAGCTTGTTAAACCAGGCGGATTAGAATTAAAAGATCGCCTAGTTGGTGTACAGCGTGTAACTAAGGTAACTAAAGGTGGTAGAGCATTTGGTTTTTCTGCTATAGTAGTAGTAGGTGACGAAGCTGGTGTTGTTGGTCACGGATTAGGTAAATCTAAGGATGTTGCAACAGCAATTGCAAAGGCAGTGGAAGATGCAAAAAAGAATCTTGTGAGAATTCCTATTGTTAAAGGAACATTACCACATGAGCAAAAAGGTAAATATGGTGGTGCTAGAGTAAATATTATTCCTGCTGCACCAGGTACCGGAGTTATTGCTGGTGGGGCTGTAAGATTAGTACTTGAAGCAGTTGGTGTACACGACGTATTATCGAAATCTCAAGGTTCATCTAACCCTCATAACGTTGTAAAGGCAACTTTTGATGCCTTGTTACAATTACGCGATGCAAAATCTGTTGCAAGAGAACGTGGTATTTCACTTGAAAAAGTATTTAACGGATAATCTATAAGGATAAGATGGCAAAGATTAAAGTAACTAAAGTAAAAAGTGCAATCAATCGTACTAAAAGACAAAAGCTGACATTAGAAGCTTTAGGTTTAAAAAAGATTGGTCAAGTTGTAGAGCACGATGCCACACCAAATATCCTTGGTATGGTTAAGAAAGTTGAACATTTAGTTTCTGTAGAGGAAGCTTAAAAATATAAACTTAAAAATGGATTTAAGTAATTTAAAACCTGCAGAAGGTTCAGTAAAAAATCAAGGAAAGCGCGTTGGACGTGGTCAAGGATCAGGTAAAGGCGGTACTGCGACAAGAGGACACAAAGGTGCAAAGTCGCGATCTGGATATTCTAAGAAATTAGGATTTGAAGGTGGTCAGATGCCATTACAAAGACGTGTTCCTAAATATGGATTTAAAAACATTAACCGTGTTGAATACCAAGGTGTAAACATTGATACTTTACAACAATTGGTTGATGATAAGAAAGTAAAAGGAACTGTTAATTTTGAAACACTTGTTTCGTTAGGTTTAGCTGGTAAGAATGAACTAGTTAAAATCTTAGGAAGGGGAGAGTTAAAAGCAAAATTAACTGTTACCGCTCATAAATTTACTGCTACAGCAAAGGCTGCTATAGAGGCTGCTGGTGGTGAAGCTGTAACTTTATAAGAAATAACGGATGAAGATAATAGAAACATTAAAAAACGTTTGGAAAATCACCGAACTTAAGGATAGAATAATTCTTACCTTAGGATTATTGTTAGTGTATCGTTTTGGTGCTCAGGTTGTATTACCTGGCATCAATATTAATGCATTAGGTGGTTTGCAAGCTGGAACTGATAGTGGAATATTAGGTTTATTAAATGCTTTTACAGGGGGTGCGTTTGCAAATGCTTCTGTATTTGCACTTGGTATTATGCCTTATATCTCTGCATCTATTGTTGTTCAGTTAATGGGTATTGCGATTCCTTATTTGCAGAAACTACAAAAGGAGGGAGCTAGTGGTCAAAAGAAGATTACGCAGATAACGCGTTGGTTGACAATTGGTATTTGTTTGGTACAAGCACCTGGTTATTTAGCCAGTGTACCTGCATTATCTGGTGCACCCTCAATGAGTACGCTTTTAGTACCAGGGTTTAATGAGAGCATATTCTATTTCTCATCTGTAATCATTCTAGTAACGGGTTGTGTATTTGCAATGTGGTTGGGTGAAAAAATTACAGACAAAGGAATAGGTAATGGTATTTCCTTATTAATAATGGTTGGTATCATCGCAACTTTACCTCAGTCGTTTATGCAGAATGCATTATCTAGAACTGAAGGTAATGGTGGATTTATGATGATCCTTATAGAATTAGTAATTTGGTTCTTAATCATTTTAGCATCGGTATTCTTGGTAATGGCAGTAAGAAAAATTGCTGTGCAATATGCAAGAAGAACAGCATCAGGAGGCTATGAAAAGAATGTGTTTGGATCTAGACAATTCTTACCATTAAAGCTTAATGCTTCAGGTGTAATGCCAATCATTTTTGCACAAGCAATTATGTTTGTTCCAAGTTTAATAGGAGGATCTTCTTTATTGAAAGAGACTACTACTGGACAATGGATGCAAACCAACTTTTCAGATATATTTGGATTTTGGTACAACCTAGTATTTGCATTATTAATTATTGTATTTACATATTTCTATACTGCGATTACAGTACCTACAAATAAAATGGCTGACGATTTAAAACGCAGTGGTGGATTTATACCAGGTATTAGACCAGGTTCTGAAACATCTGAGTATTTAGATAAGATTATGTCGCAAATAACATTACCAGGCTCTATATTCTTGGCTCTGATAGCTGTGTTCCCAGCCTTTATTGTTAAGCTTATGGGTGTTCAACAAGGTTGGGCATTGTTTTTTGGTGGTACATCACTATTAATTATGGTAGGCGTAGCTATAGATACAATGCAACAGATTAATTCTTACTTATTAAATAAGCATTATGACGGCTTGATGAAAACTGGTAAAAACAGAAAAGCGGTTGCACAATAAATTAATATTATGGCAAAGCAAGCAGCAATAGAACAAGACGGAACAATTATAGAAGCATTATCAAATGCTATGTTTCGTGTGGAATTAGAAAATGGTCACATTGTGACTGCACATATTTCTGGTAAGATGCGTATGCATTACATTAAGTTGTTACCAGGTGACAAGGTAAAATTAGAAATGAGTCCATATGATTTAACAAAGGCTCGTATAACTTATAGATACTAATAATTAGTATTTAAAAACTAATACAGATGAAAGTAAGAGCATCAGTAAAGAAAAGAAGCGCAGACTGTAAATTAGTACGACGCAAAGGAAGACTTTACGTAATTAACAAAAAGAATCCAAGATTCAAACAAAGACAAGGGTAATTATGGCAAGAATTGCAGGTGTAGACATACCAAAACAAAAAAGAGGAGTTATCTCTTTGACTTATATCTATGGAATAGGTAGAAGTAGAGCGAAAGAAATTTTAGCAACTGCTAAAGTAGATGAAGGCACTAAAGTTCAAGATTGGACAGATGATCAGATAGGAGCAATCCGGGAAGCGGTTGGTTCTTATAAGATTGAAGGTGAATTACGTTCTGAAACACAATTGAACATTAAGCGTTTAATGGATATTGGATGTTACAGAGGTATTCGTCATAGAGCTGGTCTTCCTTTAAGAGGTCAACGTACTAAGAATAACTCTCGTACTAGAAAAGGTAGAAGAAAAACAGTTGCTAACAAGAAAAAAGTAACTAAGTAATAATTAAAGACATTAGTCATTAGTAATTAGAAGTTAGATGAATCTGTCTGAAATGTAAAAGTTTAGGATTCTAACAACTAAAAGCTAACAACTAGAAACTAAAAAACATGGCAAAGTCAAGTACAAAAAAACGTAAAGTAATTGTTGATGCAATAGGAGAGGCGCATATCACAGCATCTTTTAACAACATCATCGTTTCTTTAACAAACAAAAAAGGTGACGTAATTTCATGGTCATCGGCTGGTAAAATGGGCTTTAGAGGTTCTAAAAAGAATACTCCTTATGCAGCTCAGTTAGCAGCAGAAGATGCAGCGGCAGTAGCAAAAGAAGCTGGATTGAAGAAAGTAAAGGTTTATGTAAAAGGTCCTGGTAACGGTAGAGAATCTGCTATCAGATCAATTCATAATTCAGGTATAGAAGTTTCAGAAATCATTGATGTAACTCCATTACCACATAACGGTTGTCGTCCACCTAAAAGACGTAGGGTATAAGGTAGGCTAATTCACATTTAATGTGTAATTTTGCAGACTGAAAAATTAATCAAGTATAACTGAGAGATTAACGATTGTAAGAGGATAAGTTTAAGACCTTAATTTTACAATCACTCTCAAATTAAATTTAAAATGGCAAGATATACTGGTCCTAAAACTAAAATAGCTAGAAAATTTGGTCAAGCTATATTCGGAGAAGATAAAGCCTTCGATAAAAGAAACTATCCTCCTGGTCAACACGGCCCAAACAAAAGAAGAGGTAAAAAATCTGAGTATGCTATCCAATTAATGGAGAAGCAAAAAGCAAAATATACTTACGGTATATTAGAAAAGCAGTTCAGAAATATGTTCAAGAGAGCTACTGCAGCTCCTGGTATTACTGGTGAGGTATTACTTCAATTTTGTGAATCTCGTTTAGATAACGTGGTATATAGAATGGGTGTTGCTCCAACGAGAAGTGGTGCAAGACAATTAGTATCTCATAGACACATTACTGTAAATGGTGAAAAGGTGAATATTCCTTCTTATCAATTAAAAGCAGGAGATGTTGTTGGTGTTAGAGAGAAGTCAAAATCACTAGAAGCTATTCAACATTCATTAGCTAACTCAAGCAATGTTTACGAATGGATCACTTGGAACAACGATAAAATGGAAGGAACCTATGTTTCTGTTCCAGCAAGAATCCAAATACCAGAGCAAATCAACGAGCAATTTATCGTTGAACTTTACTCTAAATAATAAAACTAATCATATTGGTATTTAGCCAAAGGGTTTATTAGTGGTCTTCAAACTAATATACCGCGCAACTAAATAACAATTAAAACGAAGACAAAAATGGCAATATTAAATTTTCAGAAACCCGACAAAGTAATCATGATTGATTCTACTGATTTCGAAGGTAAATTCGAATTCAGACCATTAGAACCAGGTTATGGTTTAACAGTAGGTAATGCATTAAGAAGAGTATTATTATCTTCTTTAGAAGGATTCGCAATTACATCAGTAAGAATAGAAGGCGTAGATCACGAATTTTCTACAATCTCTGGTGTTGTTGAGGATGTAACTGAAATGATTTTGAACTTAAAGCAAGTAAACTTTAAGCGTCAAATTGATGAAATTGATAACGAAACTGTTACGATTTCAATCTCTGGACAAGAGCAAATCACAGCTGGTGATTTTCAAAAGTTCATTTCTGGTTTCCAAGTTTTAAATACAGATCTAGTAATCTGTAACTTAGATCCGAAAGTTAACATCAACATGGAACTAACTATCGAAAAAGGTAGAGGTTATGTTCCTGCTGAAGAAAACAAAAAAGCATCTGCACCTGTAGGTACTATTTTTACTGATTCAATCTACACACCGATCAAAAATGTTAAGTATAGCATTGAGAATTTCCGTGTAGAGCAAAAGACAGATTACGAAAAACTAATTTTCGAAATCATTACTGACGGATCAATTCACCCGAAAGATGCTTTGACTGAAGCAGCTAAAATATTAATTCACCACTTCATGTTATTCTCAGATGAACGTATAACATTAGAAGCTGATGAAATTGCTCAAACGGAAACTTATGATGAAGAATCACTTCACATGAGACAACTATTGAAAACTAAATTAGTTGATATGGATCTTTCTGTACGTGCATTAAACTGTTTAAAAGCAGCTGAAGTAGATACTTTAGGAGATTTGGTGTCATTCAACAAAAACGATTTAATGAAATTCAGAAACTTCGGTAAGAAGTCTTTAACAGAGCTAGAGGAATTAGTGAGCGTTAAAGGGCTTAACTTCGGAATGGATTTAAGTAAATACAAATTAGACAAAGATTAATTATAAACTCCTTTATATTTTGCTCCTCAAAAGGGTTGAAGCAAGATAAAGGTTTAAAACAAGAGTCATGAGACACGGAAAAAAATTCAACCATTTAGGCAGAAAGACTGCGCATAGAAAAGCTATGTTGGCAAATATGGCATGTTCGTTAATTGAACATAAGCGTATTAATACAACAACGGCTAAAGCTAAAGCTTTGAAGCAGTTTATTGAACCAATGATTACTAAGTCTAAAACAGATACAACTCACAATAGACGTATTGTATTTTCTAGATTGAGACAAAAAGAGGCTGTTGCAGAATTGTTTAGAGATGTTGCTGCAAAGGTAGGTGATCGTCCAGGTGGTTATACGCGTATTATCAAATTAGGTAATAGACTAGGTGATAATGCAGATATGGCAATGATTGAATTAGTAGATTACAATGAGCTTTACAACGCTGGTAAACCTGCTAAGAAAACAACTCGTAGAAGTAGAAGAGGTGGTAAGAAGGCAACAACTGTTCCACCAGTTGATACTAATGCTTCAAACGAAGAAGAATAAATGTTAATAAGCATTAATAAATATCAAGGATAAACTTTTTAGGTTTATCCTTTTTTTTTGGAATTTTGTGAAAATCAAATTATGAGGATTTCTTTAATTATTATTTTCTTCATTGGACTTCTCGCAAGAGCGCAAAACCTGCCTGCTGTAGATATAGTTAGTGAGTCTGGTTTTATTGTCAACGATGCCAATTCTGAACTAGGAATTGAAGGTTCTGTCTATCTTAACGAAAGTTGGGATACTGTTGCTGAAGTTATCACACCAGAAGATAAAAGTTATTCAATAAAGGCGATCAATTATAACGTAAAGCTAGAAACCTTTGTTGTAAAATCTGAAGAGGGTAAGTTGCTCACGCTCAACAATGAAAAAGTAAAATATATAAAATATAATTCATCAATATTTGAAGTTATAGGTGATAAGTATTTTGAGCAATTTTCAAAAGGTGAAATCAATATTTTCAAATCATATTATTTGGTGACTATATCTGGTGCAATAGATCCAATGACAAAGGATAAGCTTACCAATGATAAATATGCTATTAAATCAAAACTTCATCTGATGGAAGGTGATGATTTGATAGAATTTAAACCTACAAAGAAGAATATTTTCAAACTCTTTTCTAAGGAGAAGGCAAGTATGGTTAAAAGCCACATGAAAAAGCAGAACCTTTCGATAAGAGATGAGGATGAATTAAAACAAATATTAAACTATTATTCGACATTAAAATAATTGAAATAGAAAAAAGAAAGCAAATGAAATACAAATCGAGAAAAAAAGCACTGATATTATTGGCTGACGGCACAATATTCTATGGAAAATCAATAGGTAAAGAAGGTAGTGCATTTGGTGAAGTGTGTTTTAATACTGGTACAACAGGTTACCAGGAAATTTTTACGGATCCTTCTTATTATGGTCAGTTAATGGTGACGACCAATGCACATATTGGAAATTATGGCACAAAAGAAGATGAAAACCAATCGGATACTGTTAAGATAGCTGGTTTGATTTGTAAGAATTTCAGTTTCGAATATTCCCGACCTGGAGGTGATGTATCTTTAGAAGATTACTTTGAAAATCATAATACATTAGCCATCTCTGATGTTGATACGCGAGCTCTTGTGAGCTATATAAGAGATAATGGTGCTATGAATGCTGTGATTTCAACTGATGTAGATAATATCGATGGTCTTAAGAAGCAGTTGGCAGAGCAACCAAACATGGAAGGTTTAGAGTTGGCTTCAAAGGTATCTACAAAAGAACCGTATTTCTTTGGTGATGAAAATGCTACGTATAAAATTTCAGCGTTAGATATAGGTATTAAAAAGAACATTCTTGTAAACTTGGCAACAAGAGACGCCTATATAAAAGTATTTCCTCACAATTCTAAGTTTGAAGATTTAGAAGCTTTTAATCCTGATGGATATTTTATTTCAAATGGACCAGGTGATCCGGAGCCATTGTTAGAAGCACAAGATGTTGCGAGAGAGATAATAAAAAGGGATAAACCATTATTTGGTATTTGTCTAGGGCATCAAGTTATTGCATTAGCCAACGGTATTTCAACATATAAAATGCATAATGGTCATAGAGGTATTAATCACCCAGTAAAAAACTTGATTACAGGTAAGGGTGAAATTACTTCTCAAAACCATGGATTTGCAATTAATAGAGAGGAGACAGAGGCGAATCCCAATGTAGAGATCACCCATTTGCATTTAAATGACAATACGGTTGCTGGCATTAAAGTAAAAGATAAGAATTGTTTCTCGGTACAATACCATCCAGAGGCAAGCCCTGGTCCAAATGATTCCATTTATCTATTTGACCAGTTTTTAGAGAATATTAAGAACGCTTAGCAAATAAAAAACGCAATAAAACTTATTCTTTATTGCGTTTTTTTAGTTACGAAAACATTATAGTAAATATTAATCGCAAATATGATTTTTGTTGGGTTTAACGCTGGAGATTTTCGTAATTTTGAATCAAATCAATAATAAAAATATTTAGAAATGAGCATTATAATTAATGTACACGCTAGACAAATTTTAGATTCTAGAGGTAATCCTACAGTAGAAGTAGATGTAATAACAGAAAGTGGTGTTTTAGGAAGAGCTGCAGTTCCGTCTGGAGCTTCAACTGGTGAGCACGAAGCTGTTGAGCTTAGAGATGGTGGAGACACTTATATGGGTAAAGGCGTTTTAAAAGCTGTAGAGAATGTTAATTCTATAATCGCTCAAGAATTATTAGGTATATCTGTATTCGAACAAAACATGATCGATAAATTAATGATAGATCTAGACGGAACACCAAACAAATCAAAGTTAGGGGCTAATGCTATTTTGGGTGTGTCTTTGGCAGTAGCTAAAGCGGCAGCAAATGAATTAGGAATGCCTTTATACAGATATGTTGGTGGTGTATCAGCCAACACATTACCATTACCAATGATGAATATTATTAACGGTGGTTCTCATAGTGATGCACCAATTGCATTTCAGGAGTTTATGGTAATGCCAGTAAAAGCAGAAAATTTCACTCATGCAATGCAAATGGGTACTGAGATTTTCCATAACCTTAAAAAGGTATTACACGATAGAGGATTAAGTACTGCCGTTGGTGATGAAGGTGGATTTGCACCAACTTTAGACGGTACAGAAGATGCTTTAGATACAATAGCTAAGGCTGTTGAGAAGGCAGGTTATAAGTTTGGAGAAGAAGTCATGATTGCTTTAGATTGTGCTGCTGCAGAATTCTATAAGGATGGTAAATACGATTACACATTGTTTGAAGGTGATACAGGTGTTGTAAGAACAAGTGCTGAACAAGCAGCTTATTTAGCAGAGTTGGCAGCAAAGTATCCAATTATATCAATCGAGGATGGTATGGATGAAAATGATTGGGATGGGTGGAAAGACTTAACAGACCGTATTGGTGATAAAGTTCAATTGGTTGGAGACGATTTATTCGTAACTAATGTAGAACGTTTATCGCGTGGTATTGATAATGGCATTGCGAACTCTATCCTTATTAAAGTAAACCAAATAGGTTCTTTAACTGAAACTATAGCGGCTGTTAATATGGCAAAGAACGCAGGTTATACTTGTGTAATGTCACACAGATCGGGTGAAACTGAGGATAATACTATTGCGGATTTAGCTGTAGCATTAAATACTGGTCAGATAAAAACAGGTTCGGCTTCTCGTAGTGATCGTATGGCAAAATACAACCAACTTCTAAGAATTGAAGAAGAACTTGGCGATGTTGCTTATTTTCCACAAGAAAAGGCATTTAAAGTGAAGTAATTAATACTATATACTTTTGACAAAGGCAGCATGTTAATGTTGCCTTTTTTGTTTTAAAATTCTTACAATATTTCGAAAAATAGAACAGATAAACGATAAAATATTACATTTTATCGTAAAAAATACGCAAATTTCCTTGGTTTTAACTATTTAAATTCCAATATTTATACCGCCAAATTAAAAGTTAGATTTACTTTTAACTACAATCACAAATTCAACCTACTATGAAACGTGCACTACTCACGATGTTATCATTAATTATGGTATTGCCATTTTTTGCCCAAAATCATAAAGATGTTTGGACCAAAAAACAAGAATCAGAGCTTACTCAAAAATCACGAAATTTAGAACGTGTAATTACTCTTAATAAGTACGAAATCTTTTCTTTGAATTTAAATCAGTTAAGGTCGAGTATTAACGCTGCTCCAAAAAGAATTTCAAATAGCTTAGCTGGTAGCAATACAATAATGAAGTTTCCAAATTCAGATGGAAGTATGGAGAATTATCGGGTCCAAAAAACCGATGTAATGCATCCTGATTTAGCAGTAAAGTACCCAGGTATTTCTACTTACTATGGTCAGAGTATTTCTAATCCTTTAAACAAGATTTATTTTACGATTACTTCTCAAGGGTTTAGAGGTTTAATTACAGGAGAGAGAACGGTTTATATCGATCCTTACGCAAAAGGAGATGTACAAAATTACGTTGTCTACAATAGAAAGGATTATACCAGAATTCAATCTGATAATTGGAGATGTTATGCTGATGAAGTCGAAAATGAAGTTAATGAGAATTTCGATTCAAGAATTATAGATCGAAATATACAGGATGGCAGACTTAGACAATATGAGATTGCCATTGCTTGTACATCAGAATATACAGCCTACCATGATGATGGTGATAATGGTAACGGTGATGCAAAGGCTGATGCTTTAGCGGCAATGGTTATTACTGTAGCACGTGTTAATTCTGTTTTTGAAAGAGATTTTGCTGTCACTTTTCAATTGGTAGCTAATAATGATTTATTGATTTATGAAAATGGATTTACAACAGGAGGAGACCCTGAGCCTTATGATAATTATAGTGGTAGCCAGATGTTGGGAGTTAATACCTCAAATATTTCAGGTATAATAGGATCTGGTGGATATGATATTGGTCATGTATTTAGTACAGGTGGTGGAGGTATTGCCGGAACAAGCCCTTGTGCAACGTCATCAAAGGGACGAGGCGTAACAGGTATTGTAACACCAGAGTTTGATCCTTTTGATATTGATTATGTATCGCATGAAATAGGTCATCAATATGGTGCTGGCCATACCTATTATAACGCATGTTTTGGTTCTAAGGTGAGTGATGATTACGAACCTGGAAGTGCCTCAACTATTATGGGTTATGCTGGTATTTGTGCATCTAATGTACAAGATAATAGTGATGGATATTTTCATGCACGTAGTATTGTACAAATGTCTGCATCTATCTTGGCAGATGCTTGTGAAACAGAAATCATAATCGCAAATGCTGATCCAACAGCGGATGCTGGTTCAAATTATACGATACCAATTTCTACCCCATTTATTTTGGATGCAAGTGGTTCATCAGATCCAGATGCTGGAGATGTATTGACATATAATTGGGAACAATACGATAATGATGGTACTTACACACAACCACCACTGTCTACTAATGCTGGCGGTCCAGTTTTTAGAACTAACTTCCCTGTTGCAGATCCAACAAGAACGTTTCCAAATTTGGAAGCTGTTATAAATAACGAAACACCTACTTGGGAAGTTTTACCAAGTGTTGGAAGACAATTAGACTTTAGATTAACGGTTAGAGATAATTCTATTCTTGGAGGGCAAACTGATCAAGATGATACTGTTATAACCGTGTCTTCATCGGCAGGTCCATTCTTAGTGACATCACCTAATACAGGAAGCGAAATATGGTATGTGGGAGAGACTAAGACGATCACTTGGGATGTGAATAATACGGCTTCTTTATCCTCTAATGTTAATATTCTTTTATCAACGGATGGTGGTTATACATATCCTGTTACCCTAGCGTCTAGTGTGAGTAATGATGGGTTTCAAGATATTGTAGTACCAGATAATGTAGGCGTTACAAATAGAATTAAAATAGAAGCTTCCAGTAATATATTCTTTGATTTATCTAATGCGGATTTTGAGATTAAAGCAGGAACATTTGAAATCACAGCCTCAAATCCGACGGTATCAGTATGTCAACCAGCTGACGCTGTATTTAATTTAAATTACAATCCTGCACCAGCATTTTCTGAAAATGTGCAGTTTTCTGCCATAGGATTACCTGGTGGTACTATTGCTAATTTTACACCAAATTCATTGAATACGGCAGGTGCATTTAGCATGACCATATCTAACACTGGAACAGTGTCAACAGGAAATTATCCGATAACTGTGCAAGGTAAAGGGCAATCTACTTTTGTTACTGAAACTTACGAGGTATTGCTTAATGTTTTTGATAATAACATCGGAGCGGTTTCACTTTTTTCACCTGTTAATGGTGCTCAAAATCAATCTTCCGATTTATTGCTTACATGGGATTCTTTAACTAGTGCTTCACAATACGATATTGAGATTTCAGATGCCCCTGATTTCTCTTCAGTTATTGAATCCGCTACTGTGGTTAACGCAACAGAATATCAAACAACCAATTTGCTTGCTGGAACTATTTATTATTGGAGGGTTAAGCCAGAAAATACTTGTTTAGCCGGTAACTTTGGTGAGATATATGTATTCCAGACGGCTAATGACGTATGCAACACCTATGATAATGAGTATTTTGAAAATGGGGATAATACTTGGGAAACCTTCTCAAATAATGCGGTTAGTGCAAGAGTTGATGTGCCAGATGATATTATTGTTAATGAAGTTACCTTTTACATGGATGCCACACACAGTGATGTAGGTGACATTAAAATGCAATTTAGTTCTCCAACAGGCATATTCGCTGAGGTCTATAATCGCGATTGTGCTGACGGAAATAGTTTTGATGTTACGTTTACAGATTCTGGATCGTCCTTATCATGTTCCGGAACACCACAAGTAAGTGGTAATGTATTACCGAGTCAAGCTTTTACTAGATTTAATGGCACGAGTGGGCAAGGAACTTGGGTGTTATTAGCTACTGATAGAACATCTAATTCAGCAGGAGGTACGTTTAATCAATTTAGTGTTACTATATGTGGTAAATTACAGATTGTTAATGATGTTACTATTGTCAATAAAACTGATATTACTTTAGATGAAGGAACTTCTACGGTTATTAATTTAACTGAATTAGAAGTAGCTCAACCTGTAGCAACAAATAATGATCTTAATTACGTTATTACTCAAGTTCCAGTTAATGGAGTACTATTATTAAATGCAATGCCTATTAGCATAGGAGACACATTTTCACAAACTGATATTCAAAATGGTTTGCTATCGTATTCGCACGGTGGAGCAAATGTTGATCCTGATAGTTTTAAGTTTTCAGTAGAAGGAAATAATAGTGCAATACTTGGTAATCAACAATTCAATTTTAATATACAACCTGTGTTAGGTACAGAAGAGTTTAATAGTAATGATGTATTGGTTTACCCTAATCCGAATAAGGGAGACTTCAACATCGTTATGAATAGGGAATTTCAAGATGTTAATATTCAATTATTTGATATCCAAGGACGAGAAATATTTAATAAAAAACATGGTGTTGATTCTAACACTATAAATATTAACAATATTAATCTATCTAGTGGTGTCTACCTTCTAAGAATTAATGCCGATGGAAATGTGCTAGACAAAAAACTTGTTATTAAAAAATAGCTTAGTTTTTTAGAATTTCAAAGCCGAAATCGAACATAGGATTTCGGCTTTTTTTGTAATCAAATTTCTGTTAAAAGGGTTATAATTCCCCTAGCGAAATCATTTGATATTTTGTAATTTTACAGTCCTTTTAAAATTAATACTCAATAATATAAAAATGGCAAATAAAGCTACACTAGAAATTGATGGTCAGAAGTATGAATTCCCATTGGTAAGAGGTACTGAAAATGAAGTTGCAATAAATTTAAAAACCTTAAGAAATGCGACAGGAGGAGTTATTACTTTAGACCCTGGATATAAGAATACAGGTAGTTGTGAAAGTGCTATTACATTTTTAGATGGTGAAAAAGGGATTTTAAGATATAGAGGCTATTCAATTGAGGAATTAGCGGAGAAAGCAGATTTCCTTGAAGTTGCTTATCTACTAATTTTTGGAGAATTACCAAATCAAGAACAGTTAGATAAATTTCATACAGATATCAAGGCAAAATCCTTAGTAGATGATGACATAAAAAAAATATTAGATGCTTTTCCAAAGTCTGCACATCCAATGGGAGTATTATCTTCATTGACAAGTGCATTAACAGCTTTTTATCCATCGCCAGTAGATGTTAGCTCAGAACAGGCAATGTATGATTCTATTGTTAGGATATTAGGAAAATTCCCAATTCTTGTTGCTTGGACCATGAGAAAGAAGCACGGTCTGCCTTTAGAATACGGAGATGACAAACTAGGATATGTAGAAAATATCCTTAAAATGATGTTTAAAAAGCCAAATAGTGAGTACGAACAAAACCCTATTTTGGTGGATGCTTTAGATAAGCTATTAATTTTACATGCAGACCATGAACAGAATTGTTCTACGTCTACAGTTAGAATCACTGGTTCTTCTCATGCTGGCTTATTTGTATCTCTTGCATCTGGTATTTCCGCATTATGGGGACCATTACATGGTGGTGCTAATCAGGCCGTATTGGAAATGCTTGAAGCAATAAAGGAAGATGGTGGAGATACAAAGAAGTATATGGCTAAGGCTAAAGATAAAAATGATCCGTTCCGTTTAATGGGATTCGGTCATAGAGTTTATAAAAACTTTGACCCAAGAGCTCGAATTATAAAAAAAGCAGCCGATGAGGTTTTGGGAGATTTGGGTGTAGAAGATCCTATTTTAGATATCGCAAAAGGACTAGAACAAGAAGCTTTGAAAGATCCATATTTTGTTGAAAGAAAATTATACCCAAATGTAGATTTCTATTCAGGAATTATTTATCGTGCCATGGGAATTCCTGTTGAAATGTTCACAGTAATGTTTGCACTTGGGCGTTTACCTGGTTGGATTGCACAATGGCGCGAAATGAGATTAAACAAAGAGCCTATTGGTAGACCAAGACAATTATATACTGGTGTAACTTATAGAGAATTTAAAGGTATAGATAAACGCTAATGATATTATTTGGCAATGGAAGCTTCATATCTCATATGAAGCTTTTTTTTAATTTTGACGCATGTTAAAACTGAATATTCAAAACGAAACATCACGATTACGAGCTGTGGTTTTAGGTACTGCAGAAAAAAGTGGTCCTATTCCAACTCCTGAGCAGGCTTACGACCCAAAATCCTTAGAACATATACTGGCTGGAACCTATCCTAAAGAAGAGGATATGATTAAAGAGATGGATGCCGTTTGTAAAGTCTTTGAAAAGTACGACGTCAAGGTATATCGTCCTGAGGTACTCGAAGACATTAATCAAATTTTTGCACGTGATATTGCTTTGGTTATTGATAATAAGATTATTGCCTGCAATATCTTACCAGACCGACAGGAAGAGATTGAGGCCATTCGTTATGTAATTGACCAAATAGATCGCAGAGATATAATAACTTTACCTCATGAAGCCCATATTGAAGGTGGTGATGTAATACTTCATAACGACTATATTTTTGTGGGTATTTATACTCGACCTGATTATAAAAACTTAATTACGGCTCGAACAAATAGTTTGGCAGTAAAGATGCTTCGAGACTATTTTCCTCACAAAACTGTGAAATCTTTTGAGTTACGCAAGAGTAATACAGACCCAAGAAACAATGCCTTGCATTTAGATTGCTGTTTCCAGCCTATTGGTAATGGAAAGGCAATTCTTCATAAGAACGGCTTTTTTATAGAAGAGGAATACGAATGGCTGATTAACTTTTTCGGTAAGGAAAATGTTTTTGAAATTACTAAGGACGAGATGTACAATATGAAAAGCAATATATTTTCTATTGCTCCAGATGTAGTGATCTCAGAAATTAATTTTGACCGTTTGAACACCTGGTTTGAAAAACAAGGTATTACCGTAGAAAAAGTTTCTTATGCTGAAGTTGGTAAACAAGGTGGTCTACTAAGATGCTCCACAATGCCACTTATAAGAGACTAATAAAAGTCTCTTATTTACTTCTTTTTATTCACAAAACCATAGGTGTTTTGTCCTATGAAATCATGAGGGAACTTGTCGTCACCTTTAAATCCTATTTCTATTGTTCCGCTATCTTCAGGAATATAGTTGGTTTTGAAAATGTAGTCCCAAAGACTTAGGCTAATTCCATAATTTACACCATGTTTACCTTCTGGTAAATGGAAGGCATGATGGTATAAATGCATTACCGGATTATTGAAGACGTACTTCAAAGGACCCCAAGTTATCTTAATATTTGAGTGATTAAGATGTCCTATAGCTATTGCAATAAAATGTACTATAAAAGCCTGCTCAGGTTCAAAACCACCAATCAACATTACTCCAAATGTTTTGAGAGGTTTGTACAAAATGTTTTCCATCCAATGGTATCTCAGGTGTGCCGCAAAGCCCATTTCTTTAACACTATGATGCACTTTATGAAAGTTCCATAGAAATTTATAACGGTGCAAAAGAACATGTGTAAACCATTGCACGAAGTCTAGAATTATAAAGAAAACAAATAATTGCAATGCAGGCGACCACTGCGATATGTCTATTATCGCTAAACTTTTGGCAGTAATATTGATTTCGCCAAAAAGCAAACCGATTATTTTATAAACACCACTAATGACAATGGAGAACATAAAAAAGTTAAAGAACATATAGAAGGCGTCTAACCAAAAATCACGTCTAAATATTAATTGGTTTTTTCGCCAAGGGAATGCGATTTCTAACACCCAAACAAAAAGCGAAATGGTAATCAGTCCCCAAAAATAATTTGTATACCATGGTACTTCAAAAATTATTGATTTCCATGTCCAATCTAACGTACCATTAAATGCATTGACAAAAGCGTCTAAATACTTTTCCATTTTAATTTTAATTTATTGGATGTGATCACTTACGGAGGGTAGGTCATTAAAATGACTCCACTCTGTCCACGATCCATCATAGTTCATAACATTTTTATATCCCAATAATTGAGTAAGTACAAAAGTTGTATTTGCTGAGCGCACACCACTATGACAATACAAAATTATTGAATCGGTTTTATTAATATTTAATTTATCGTATATATTTTTTAATTCCTCAATAGATTTAAGGCGTTTATTATCATCATAGTTGATATTTTTAGCCCAATCGATGTTTATGCTATTTGGGATTCTCCCTGGTTTTTTAGCACCTTTTTTATGGTATTTGCCAGTAAATTCATCATTGTTTCTTGTATCGATTAACACAGTATTACGCTGTAGGGCTTCATGAACTTTATTTTTAGAAACGTAATATTTCATGTAGGGTGTTTCATTAAATCTGAAATTCGATTTCGAAACTTCAGTGCCTTCCATTGTCGTCTCACCGTTAATGTTTTCCCAACCAACTATTCCACCATGTAAGATTTTCACATTATCATAGTTATAGTTCTGCAATATCCACCATAATCTTGAAGCTTCGCACATTCCATTATCATCATAAATTATGATAGTATCATCGTTATTAATACCTAGATTGCTTAATAGAGATTCCATTTGTTCCTTTTTGGCCATCATGCCGCCATATGGATAGCTTTTATCTTCAATATCATTTCTTGTAATATGTAAAGCACCTATTATATGACTATTTTCATAGTCTTCTCTTTTTCTAAAATCTAAAACTTTAATATTTGATTTATTAATTAAAGGTTTTAATTCTACAGCTTCAATTAAATAATTGTGGCTATCCTCAAATAGTGCTTTATCTTGGTTTTTTTGGCAAGACAAGAAGATTATAAAAATTAAGACACTATTCTTCCAACTCATACCATTCCACATTTGTTAAAATCATTCGTCTACCTTTTTTGACAGGTGGATAATTGGTAACCAAATAATTAACTATAATCTCGTGATTACCACCTAAATCCCAAAGGTTCTGAGTTTCTTGCATCCATTTAATTGTTGTATTCCAACCATCAGCGTCCATTCTATTTTGTGTAACCAGCTTTGCTGAATGGCAGTTAGTACAATTATTTACAACTGTCATTAATCCTTCAGCTTCAACCAACCCTGTTCTTACATGAACACCGTTCTCTATGCGGTCGGAATCTTCTTCAAGTGAAACAGCAACGAGATTGCTCGTTTCTCTTTTTAAGCTAAACGCCTCAGGATTATTTGCATAATAAATTAAACTTCCACCCGATATTATAAACAATAGAAACAATACCATTAACAAATGATATATGCTCTTGACTTGAGAATTGAATGAAGGTTCTTTATCCATTTATTTCACTTTAACTGCAATTCTATGACAAGCATTGTTTAAGTATCCTTTTGGATTCCAACCTGGTAGTATCATTGGTTGGGCTTTATTATTAGAATCTGTCGCTCTTGCCCAAACTTCATAATATCCAGTTTTAGGAAAATCTATTGATGCAGAAAAATGTTGCCACGCTAATCTGTTGGCTGGTTTTTCAATATTACATTCAGTCCAAGTAGAACCAAAGTCTATAGAATATTCCATTTTGGTAACTTCCAATTCTCCTGCCCAAGCATGGCCTCTAATATTTAAAACTTTTCCTTTTTTAATTATCGCCCCAGATTTCGGATAAGTAATTAAGGATTTAACTGGCATGGATTCAATAATACACATGTTTTCATCCTTAACCTTTTCTCCTGGAGCTACTGTCTCACATGGTACTCTATACGCAGTACCTGTCATTTTTGCTCCATCGTGTACTATATCTCTAATACTAATTCTATTAACCCATTTGCCAGAAACTGATGCTGGCCAACCTCCTGCTACCAATCTAAGTGGATAACCATGTACAAATGGTATATCTTCACCATTCATTTTAAAAGCTAATAATGTTTCATCTTGTACTGCTTTAGATATTGGGCATCCCCTTGAGATTGCTTCCTTTGAAGGATCCATACTTAAATGTTGATCTATAGCATGGAATCCTATGTAAACTGCATTACTTTTAATTCCGGCATCTTCCAAAACATCACGTAATCGAACACCTGTCCAGGAAGCGCAATGTACCGCACCAACTGTCCATTGGTTACCTTTAGCTGGTGGATCAAACTCTGATCTTCCATTACCGCCACATTCTAAAGTTAATTGATAGGTGTGATGACTGAATTTAGTTTTTAATTCGTTTAGGGTATAAACTTTTTTATTTTTCACCGACTCACCATCAATAGTTAAGGTCCATTTTTTAGCATCAATATTTTCTGGAACCAATCCGTTGTTCCTAACAAACATGGAAGAATTCGGAGTGATTTTATCATCAAGTAAATGAGCCTGTGCCTCAATATTCCAAGGTTTATTATTA
Source organism: Winogradskyella sp. KYW1333 (assembly GCF_003335675.1). GTDB lineage: Bacteria > Bacteroidota > Bacteroidia > Flavobacteriales > Flavobacteriaceae > Winogradskyella. The sequence continues at coordinate 101,827 of NZ_QPHL01000011.1, forward strand.
AGTACAATCATTTCCTTATCCTTGTTAAATAGCTTAAAGGGGTCTGAATCTTGTAATGCAATCGGTGTATACCCTTCCATTAATTTTGAACCGAATACAACTTCAGCACCGATTAACGTTGCAAATGATGATAAAGTTGTTTTTTTAACGAAGTCTCTTCTTTTCAAAACACTGCTTTTAATTGATTCTTCAATTTAACTCTAAAAGTTACTTTGATTGGTTGAAATACCAAGTAACACAAGTTACATAAAAAAGTCACCTATAATGGTAAATTGAGCAAATTCACATAAAATTAGATTGAAATGGACAATATTCAAAAAAACTTTGAGACAAGATTTACTGGTTGGGCTTTTATATTGGCCGCAATATTATTGTGGTTTGGTTGGGCATTGTCTCCACATCATATAGGAGAATATATTGTTGCCTCGGATTTTGAAGCGATTGGCGAAAGTGTTTGGACTTGGATTTGGATTTACCGTATACATATTTTTGGCTGGGTTACAATGGGTATTTCCTTATTTGCCTTGGTAGCGGCTACTACTCGAAAACCATATAGAGTTGTTATTTTACCTGGAGCAGGAATGGTTATAATTGGCACATTTACATTGGCTATTGCAAATGCTTATTTCTATAATTTTGGAGCTTGGGGTGTAGGTGAAACTGCTGGAAAAACTGCAATGGAAATTGAAGCGTTTGTTAATGATATTTTATATACAAACCAATATGTTACATGTTTTATTAGATTTGGGCGTGTTTTCTCTGGCGTAGGATTGGTACTATTAGGATTTACATTTATTAAATGGCATATGGTGAGTAAATTGTTAGGATGGTTTACTGCTCTTTTAGGATTAGCAGCGATGGTTGTTATTATGGGTATTTCTGATAATTTTGAAATTTACAAACCACTATTTCATGTTAAGGTATTATGGTTGGTTGCAATGGGTGCCGTGATTTTAAAAAATGGAATAAATTTGCCAAAAATTGAAGAGTAGTATATTCGGTCTATAAAATGCTAAACAACTAATCCTTTATTCTCTATATAAAAAGTAGTTGTTTACCAGTTTTATATATTTCTGTTTTGCTTCGTCTTGACTGATATTCTGTACTTGAAATAATGCGTTTGTTTTAAAAGCATTTATTATTGGCTTTTTGCTATTTGGCCTTCCATAGTCATTTGTGGCTTTTTTATAATAAGCATATAGACGTAACAGAAAATCTGCGGGGAAAGGTTCTGTGTGTTCGTTTACAAGCTCTACAGCATCCCTAAATTCTATTTCTAATTCTTTTGCAGTCATTACATTTCTGCTATAACACTCTCACCACCACGGACTTTTTGATTCAATTCAACTTTTATTTTGGCATCTAAAGGTAAAAATAAATCTACACGAGAACCAAATTTTATAAATCCAGAATCGTCACCTTGCGATACTAAGGAATTGGGTTTTGCATAGTTAACAATCCGTTTTGCTAATGCTCCAGCAATTTGTCTATAAAGGACTTTGCCAAATATTTTATTTTCAAGTACAACAGTTGTACGTTCATTTTCTTCACTAGCCTTGGGATGCCATGCTACTAAATATTTTCCAGGGTGATATTTTGAAAATGCAACATTTCCAGATATAGGATAACGTGTTACATGCACATTTAATGGAGACATAAAAACGGATACCTGTATGCGCTTGTCGTTAAATACTTCCTTTTCAAATACTTCTTCAATTACAACAACTTTTCCATCTACAGGTGATAAGACATGATTATCATCCGCGTGAGTATGTCGTTTTGGATTTCTAAAAAACTGAAGTATAAGTATGAAGAAAATTAAGACCCCAATCATTAAGCTTTTTCTTAGCAATTCAATAGTAATAAAACCATCTATTAAGAAAAATAATCCTACAACAATAATTAGAGAAACAAATATAATTTTATGACCTTCTTTATGAAACATAATTTAAAATTCTAAGGAATAAATAAATAAATGGTGATGCAAAGATAAGACTATCTAATCGGTCTAGTAAACCACCATGACCTGGCATAATTACACCACTGTCCTTAACACTAGCCTGCCGCTTAAATTTAGATTCAATTAAGTCTCCAAATGTCCCCATCACACTAACAATTATTGCTAAGATTAGCCAATTGGTAGAAGTTAGAGTTTTAGTATAATAGAAAATGAAGTAACTTGAAACACAGGCAAAAAACAGCCCACCTAAAAATCCTTCAACAGTTTTTTTTGGTGAGATACTTGGGAATAACTTTTGTTTTCCAAAATTCTTACCTATTAGATATGCGGCACTATCATTAAACCAAACTAGGATAAATCCACCTAATAAAAGAAGAGGGGTAAAGCTGTTGTTATAATTCGCGATTAATAACATAAAAACAAATCCACTTGTTAAATAAAATGTGGTTAGTATAAATCGTTTTGATTCAAAAAGCGGAATGTTATTTTCTGTAAATAAATCTTTGATTAAAAGAAGGTTAACGAAAATGGTTACAACAAGTAATATTTGAATAGCTTCGTTACTGGTTGATATGTTTTTCCATAAACAGATATACCAAAATGCAAAATAGATTAATAGAAATAGGACATATTGAATATAGGAATTTAGTTTTATTAACCTACTGAATTCTACTAGGCTCAAAATGCCGAAAATAGCCATTACAAATACTAAACCTATTTGATAGTACAGCGATCCTAGTAATAGTAATACATATATAATCCCAGAAATGGCTCTAATGGATAGCTCTTTCATTATAGATCTTCTAATAGAAGTAAGTATAAGTTTTTGGCGCTGCTACCGTAAGTTAAGAAGTCTTTATCCTCTGCAACCTTAAAATGTTTGATGGTAGTAATATTTGTTGGTATAGTAGCTTTACTTTTTTCCTTAATGCCCTTTAGTCCTTCACCAATGCTCTCTACAAATTGACTGGTAGTTGCATAAATTATGAAGTTGTGAGGTAATTCCTTTAATTTTTTTTCGGCAATCTGATTTGATGAGATTAATAGCGATCCGTCATCTGAAATTAAATACTCACAAGTTGAAAGAAAATAGGATGTCTCAGATATTTTTTTAGATTTTTTAAGATCAAATCCTTTAAACAATTCTTCTAATCTTTCATCAATAATAAAGGCCTTCTTATTATGCCAATTATTTTCAATTAGAATTGAATTGAAGCTATCCTTAATCTCATCCATGTTTTCACAATACAAAAACTTACCACCATTAGCTTTGAAATTTATTGTAAATCTCTCATCAGCAGGCAATTTGATTTCTGGCATATACTTGCCACGCTCTTCATTTGGTATAGTTTCTTCAGAAGGATCCTTTTTTTTTCCGAAGAGTTTACGAAATAAGCTCATTCAATTGTCGCTATTAATGCTGTAGTTAGTGTATTTATCAAATATAAAAAAACTTAAATTAACATTTAATCAATTTAAATTTTTTATATAATGTAATGAGTCTCTACTCTTCTTCCTCATTGAGTTTGTCCTCTTTATCATAAGGACGTTTTCCAAATATTTTCTCGAGATTATCTTTAAAGATCACCTCTTTATCAAGTAAAACTTCAGCAAGTTGAGTCAACTTATCTTTATTTGCATCTAAAAGCTCTACAGCTCTATCATATTGTTTTTCAATGATATCTGAAATTTCTTTATCAATTAATTCTGCGGTTTGTTCGCTATAAGGCTTTGTAAATCCATATTCTGATTGACCCGAAGAATCATAGTAAGTTAAGTTACCTACTTTATCACTTAATCCATAAATTGTCACCATGGCTCTTGCTTGTTTAGTGACCTTTTCTAAATCACTTAAAGCACCTGTAGATATTTTTCCAAAGATAACTTGTTCAGCAGCTCTGCCACCTAATGCTGCACACATCTCATCTAACATTTGTTCTGGTCTCACGATTAAGCGTTCTTCTGGTAAATACCATGCTGCTCCAAGTGATCGTCCTCTTGGTACAATTGTCACTTTAACTAGCGGTGCTGCATGTTCTAATATCCAACTCACAGTAGCATGTCCTGCTTCGTGGAAGGCAACAGCTCTTTTCTCTTCAGGTGTAATAATTTTGTTTTTCTTTTCTAGTCCACCGATAATTCTATCAACAGCATCTAGGAAGTCTTGTTTGTTCACAGTTTTGTTGCCCTTTCTTGCAGCAATAAGCGCAGCCTCATTACAAACATTAGCAATATCAGCACCAGAAAAACCTGGAGTCTGTTTAGCCAAGAAATCCACATCTAATGAATTATCTTTTTTTAGCGGCCTAAGGTGTACTTCGAAAATTTCTTTACGTTCTCTAACATCTGGAAGATCTACATAAATCTGCCGATCAAATCGTCCAGCTCTCATCAACGCACTGTCTAACACGTCAGCTCTATTGGTTGCTGCTAATACAATAACATTTGTATTTGTACCAAAACCATCCATTTCTGTTAAGAGCTGATTCAATGTGTTCTCCCTTTCATCATTAGAGCCCGAAAAATTACTTTTACCACGTGCTCTACCAATGGCATCAATTTCATCTATGAATATTATTGATGGTGATTTTTCTTTGGCTTGTTTAAATAGGTCTCTTACACGTGATGCACCAACACCCACAAACATTTCCACAAAATCCGATCCTGATAACGAGAAAAATGGTACTTGTGCCTCACCCGCTACAGCCTTTGCCAATAAGGTTTTACCAGTACCTGGAGGGCCTACTAAAAGAGCACCTTTTGGGATTTTGCCACCTAAGGCGGTATATTTTTCAGGAAACTTTAAAAAGTCTACAATCTCTTGTACTTCCTCCTTTGCACCTTCCAGACCAGCAACATCCTTAAATGAAGTTTTAGTATCCGTTTTTTCATCAAACAGTTTAGCTTTGGATTTACCAATATTAAATATTTGGCCACCAGCGCCTCCGCCACCACCAGATGACATTCTTCGCATTATAAAAATCCATACACCTATGATGAGAATAAATGGTAATAGAGTCAATAGAAAATCTCCCCAGACATTTTGTTCTGTTTCATATTTTACTTCAGTAATAAGATTATTGTCTTGTATACTTTGCCTTATATCCTTTTCAAAGTTTTGTAAATCACCGAATTCAAATTTATAATTAGGAACAGGTGAAACAGAAGGTAGGATTGATTTTGGTCTCGATTTTTTATGAACTTCTAATTGTTGTGCCTCTTTTGTCAAATAAACACGTGCTTCTCTTTTATTGACTATTTCAACCTTAGCAACATCACCCTTATCTAAATATTCCAGGAATTGAGCTGGCGTAGTTTGCATACCAGCTGAACTAGCGAAACCACCAGAAAATAGTTGTATTGATAAGAAAACAGCGATTATCACGCCATATACCCAATACGGGCTTACTTTTGGTTTCTTCTTTAAATTTTTATTATCCTTTGCCATTCGTAGCTTTTCTCTTTTTAATAACTCGTTTCAATTTGGGTAGTTTTAGCATCCCCCCAAAGACTTTCTATATCGTAATATTCACGTACTTGTTTTTGAAAAACATGTACAACCACATTTACATAATCCATTAATACCCATTCTGCATTGTCTTCTCCTTCGACATGCCATGGTTTATCTTTTAAGATTTTACTAACTTGTTTTTGGATGGAGTTAACTATTGCGTTAACCTGAGTGTTTGAAGTACCTTCACATACAATAAAATAATCGCAAACGGTATTTTCTATTTCTCGTAAATCTAAAATTGTGATCTCTTTACCTTTTACCTCCTCAATACCACTAATCATTGTTGTAATGAGTTGGTCTGCACTAGGTTTTTCTTTCGTCATTAATTTAATTTAAATTTATGCAAAGTTATTATTTTTTTAGTTCTTGTAAGTCGTATTTCACATAAGAAAACTATAAAATAAAACCCCTTTTAGGATATGTATGTAATCAAACTTGGTGCCATTGGCTCTACAAATGCCTATCTAAAGGAATTGACCTTAACGTCAATACCTCAAGATTATACGGTTGTTGTATCAGAGCATCAAACAAATGGAAGAGGTCAAATGGGGACAAAATGGGAGACTGAAGCTGGTAAAAACCTCACTGTTAGTGTCTTTAAGAAAATTTTGAAGCTTAATATACAGGAACAATTTTATATAAGTATGTGTGTTTCTTTGGCCATAACAGAAACCTTAGGAAAGTTTCAAATTAAACAATTACGTATAAAATGGCCTAACGACATTTTGTCAGCAAATAAGAAAATTTGTGGCATATTAATCGAGAATATAATTAAGAACAACAAAATGGTTGGTTCAATAATTGGTATTGGACTGAATGTAAACCAAAAATTTTTTAATGATTTAAGCCAAGCGTCATCGTTAAGTTTACTAACAGGAATTATATACAGTAAAGAAGAAATTTTGTCTGAAATATTAAAGCAAATACAATTTTACTTTGATTTGCTTGAATCAGGTAAAAAGTCGTTTATTAAAAATAAATATGAAAATCAGTTATTCAGAATCAATAAGCCATCTACATTCAAATTAAATAATGACGAAACACTTTCTGGAATTATTAAGGGAATAGATAATGTAGGTAAACTAATTATCTGGACTGAAGACGAAATTTTAAGAACCTTTGATCTAAAGGAAATTAAATTACTATATTAAATTGTGGTTTTCATCTTTGTCGCTAAAGTCTCTATGAATTTACTAATTGGGCCTTTAATCATCATTGCCATCATAGCGTTAAATTCTCCCTGAAAAGATAATTGAATCTCACTTTGGTTTTCAGAGATTTCTGAAATATGACTAGTCAACGAAAAATCTAATTTGCCACCTGCTGCCCCAAGCACAATCTTGCTGTGTGGTATTTCTTCTTTCTTTTTTAAAATAATTTCGGGCATTCCCTTTAAAGCGAATACAAATTTATCTTTTTCTAAAACTTCAAATTTACTAATGTTCTCTGGCATAAGGGATTCGAAGTTCTCAACTTGGGATAAAAAATTATACGCTTCTTTGGAAGTTTTATCTAATATTACTTTTGGTGATTCTAAATTCATAAATTGTCTTTTACTATATCAATTTGCGTTCCATTCGCTAGGATTTGCATTCCACTGCGCTAAAATGTCAAGTTGCTTTGCTGTAATATAATTAGTATCAAGTGCCTGTTCTAAAAGGGTTTCATAATTACCAAGGGTGTGCAACTCGACATTGGCTTTTTTAAAATTTACTTTTGCAATTTCAAATCCATAAGAAAAAATACCAACCATACCCTTAACAGTTATATCAGCTTCATGCAAAGCTTTTACAGCGTTTAAACTACTTTTTCCTGTACTAATTAAATCTTCAACTACAACTACATTCTGTTCTTTTTCAATATATCCCTCAATTTGATTTTGTCGACCATGTTTTTTTGCCTCTGGTCTAACATAAATGAAGGGAAGATTTAAATATTCAGCCACTAATACACCCATGCCTATCGCACCAGTTGCTACACCTGCAATTACGTCTGGTTTGCCATAAGATTCCTTTATATGTTTTGCCATTGTTTCCCTTACATAATTTCTAATTTGAGGGTAAGAAAGAACAATTCTATTATCACAATAAATCGGTGATTTCCAGCCAGAAGCCCATGTAAAAGGTTCATTCGGTTGTAATTTTATTGCATTGATTTGCAATAAAAATTCGGCTGTTTTTTTCGCTGTTTCCTTGTTAAAAATCATGACGTAAAATTAATCAAATTAAGACGTAATAAAATTTTAAACTTAAATAAATTATAATTTAAAGTTGAACGCTTAAAAAATTTTATTTTTACCATATCAAGTAATTAAAAGAATTTTTGTGTGTACACTGTTTATGTAAGTAATAAACCTATAATATTAACGACTAGGATTGAACCTGAAACTGATTTCAAGTCATTTCTTCTAAAGTCAGTTAATATAGGAAAGGTTATTAAAACTTTAAATTCTACAAATCTAAAGGGTGTTCATCTTATTCATAAAAACCCTGACAGATTATTATCTGGATTTTTGAAGTTACTTCCTAATGTTATTGCTGGTGGTGGCAAAGTGTACAATGCCAATAACGAAATCCTGTTTATTTATCGAAATAACAAATGGGATTTTCCTAAGGGCAAAATAGAAGGTAAGGAATCTATACAAGAAACTGCCATTAGGGAGGTAGAAGAGGAAACAGGTGTTAAAGGCTTAAAAATTGCTAAAGAACTGCCTACAACATATCATATTTTTAAACGTAATGGTAAGCATAAAATAAAAATTACTTATTGGTTTGAAATGAAGACTAATTTTAATGGTAAACTATTTCCGCAAGAAAAGGAGGGTATAACTAAGGTAAAATGGCTTAATGATCAAGATTCTCAAAAAGCATTAAAAAATAGTTATGCTAACATAAAAATATTAGTTTAATATTGGTTGATTTTAATTTTTTAATACTCGATATATAGGATATTGCATGTGGGCTTTCTCATAATTACCACTCTGTTTATGTATCCAATCTAACTGTGCATACCAGTTATCTGCAAATTCTTTGTCAAATGTTTTTCTGAGGTTAAAACCAATCTGCAGTTTTGGATTTGCTCTTAAGACTAAATTTGCTCTGTCCTCCCATACATAAGGAGAAAATCCTTCTTTTTGCTGTAATATTGTATCAAAAAAATTCCAATTAAAGAAAGAATCCACAGCTTCAGGTTCTAAAGTTTCTAGAAGATATCTAATTGAAGTTTGATCAGTGTAAATTAGATAATCACCCTTTCTGAATTTAATTTCCTCAATGAAAGACTTAACTTTTGTGGCGTAATGTGAATAGTGTCCTTCGTAAGGTGATTTTCGAGTTTTGTAGTCATCAATTTTGTAAGATTCTACTTTTATTATTGTATCCTTTTCTAATTGTGATAATACCACATCATTTAATTTAACAAGGCCAATTACATTATGCCAACCTTGTGGAATTATGTAAGCTTTGGGTATTTCAATTTCTGAAGTTGATTTAAAGTAATTACGATATGTAACAGGCTTTTCAAATGGTTTTGTTCTGTCGTATTTTAATCTTTGCTTTCCAGTTAAATCGCTGCGAATCATAAAACCTTCAAAACCTTTAAAATTTAAAGTTGAAGACTTTGTAGTATCAATACTCCAGGTTAAAGGGTAGGTCCTACCAGCGGACCAAGTTTTTGATTGTTTATTTCTTAGTGCTTTGATTTGATCACCTTCTTCCTCAATAATTTCAATCATGCTTACCATAAGTTCGTAAGTACCTTCAACCCTTTTTTGATATGGTTTTAGCATGTGGGTTTCAACCATCATACCGAGTGTATTAAATAGTGTCGTATAGCCAGTGGAGTAACGCGGTGAATCCATAAATTGAGTAAAACCAGAATCTGGTGTTCTGTTAAATACATTGACATAAGGTGTAACATCCCAAGTTTTTTCTTTCAATTTTTCTTCCAGATTAGGTATCATTCTACCATTGATATAATTCCCCAAAACACCACCCATTTTATTGTGTTGTGTAAAAAGATGTGTAAGTGTGTATTGATAATCAGCACCATTACTAACATGATTGTCAATAAAAACATCTGGTTTGACCAAATGAAATATCTGAGCAAATGTGCGAGCATTTTTACTGTCGGATTTTATAAAATCTCTATTTAAATCATAGTTACGAGCATTTCCTCTAAAGCCATATTCTTGAGGTCCATTTTGGTTTGTACGCGTTCCGGAATTTCGGTTAAGACTGCCTCCAACATTATAGATTGGGATTGTTACTAAAATAGTTTTTTCTGGTTTATCAATTTTATTTTGAACGATATCTCTGAAGAGCATCATCGTAGCATCAATACCATCTGACTCACCAGGATGAATTCCATTGTTTATTAATAAAATTCTATTTGTATCTCTTAACTTGTTAAAATCATCTCCAGTACCTTTAGTGTTTAGTGTAACAAGGTGTAACGGTTTTCCCGAATCCGTTTCTCCAATAGGTTTAATAGTTATTTGATTATAGGATTCTGCCAAGTCAGAATAGAATTGAATTGTCTGATCGTAAGTAGCAGTTTCAATCCCCTTACTTTCTTCAAATATTGTAGTAAAAGATTGTGATTTATCATTATTGGAATCTCTCGAACAAGACACTATAATTAGACATAGAAATAGAAGTTTTTTCATATTCATAAAAATGATGAAAGGTTAAACGTTTCAATATCAAACATAAAGATTTTAATGCACAAAAACTCATTTGAAACTAATTTTCAAATAATAAAAAAGAGTAATTTTATACCAATTTCAAAAAACTAAAAATGCAACAGACAACAGAGACAATTTTGATGGTTCGTCCAGTAAATTTTAGAAAGAATGAACAAACTGCTGTAAACAATTATTTTCAGGAGGATATGTCATTAAAGAATACTGAAATTAATACAAAAGCTCAAGAGGAATTTGATGGGTTTGTAAAAAAATTGAGAGCGGTAGGTATTAATGTTATCGTTGTAAGTGATGATGTGTTAATGGATACACCAGATTCAATATTTCCTAATAATTGGGTTAGTTTTCATAGTAATGGTGATGTTGCAATTTATCCTATGTTTGCGGAAAACAGAAGACTCGAGAGAAGAGATGAAATTTTCATGAAATTAGAAGAAGCAGGTTTTAGAATTGAAAATATTGTTGATTATACTTCAGCTGAGGAAGAAGGTATTTTTTTAGAGGGTACTGGAAGTATTTTAATGGATAGAGTTAATCAAAAAGCATATTGTGCATTATCTCCGAGAGCAGATGAAGAATTATTTATAGAGTTTTGTGAAGATTTTGAATATTTCCCAGTGATTTTTAATGCCTATCAAACGGTTAATGGAGAGCGTTTACCCATCTATCATACAAATGTTGTGATGTGCTTGGCCGAAAACTTTACTGTAATTTGTTTAAACTCTATTGATGATAAAAAGGAGAGAAAAAATGTTATTAAACATTTAAAGCAAACTAATAAGGAGATAATTTCTATAACGGAAGAACAGATGCATCTGTTTGCTGGTAATATGCTCCAGTTAAGAGGCGAAAATGATCAGCGTTATTTAGTAATGAGCGGTACAGCACATAAAAGTCTGTCTAAAGATCAAATTAAAAAAATTGAAAAATACTGCCCAATTATATCAAGTTCCTTAGATACTATCGAAACTTGTGGAGGTGGCAGTGCAAGATGTATGATGGCTGAGGTGTTTTTACCTAAACACTAGTCTAATTTGTTAAAAATGTAACCATCTTTTTCTGCTCCATATACGCTGTTACCTTCAGCATTAAGACCACGATCCCACAAAATAATTTTTTCCTCTAATATTTCTACTTCACTATGTGCATAGGACGCACCTCTTAATGAACTGGTCCGAGACTTGTCTCTTGTTTTGCCATTAAAAATAATTTGGTCCCAGATGTTTTAAAATAACTTCACATCCACTTTTTAGCGAAATATCATTAATTGAAATATAACTAAAAGCTTTTGGGTTCTTCCATTTGCTTATTTAATGTGAGTCTGCATTTAAAGTATATACTTCAGAACTAAATGTACTATCATTAACTCTTTTTACCTCATAAATTCTTTGGCGATATGGTTTGTTCTGTATACTCCTTAAAGCTTACTCAACATATCAGAAATCACCTTTATCTTCCCAGATAGGATACATGTGCAATGATATATTTAAATATGTAGAGTCCAATTGAGATTGAATTTCAGAGTTAAATAACCCTTGCATCATCATGGACAATTCCGATAAAGCTTTGTCTACTTTCGGTTTTTCCGGAGGTTTGTTTTTGCAACTAAAAACAAAATCAATAAAAAAATAATATTAGGCAATAGATTGTCTTTTATAATTTGAAGTTAATTTCCTGAATCTATTAAAAGTTATGTGCTAGGAGCTTGTTTTGACAGTTCAATGAAGAATTTACTACCAACATTTAGTGTGCTTTCTACCCAAATTCTACCATTATTCAATTCTACCAAGTCTTTAGCAATTGTAAGTCCTAGACCAGTACCTTTTTCGTTTTTGGTACCTATAGTTGTGAAGTTTTTATTAGCCTTAAAAAGTTTGTCTAAATTTTCTCTAGAGATTCCAACACCTGTGTCTTCAACACAGATGAGAGCTTTGCCATTAACATCCTGGTTTGAAACTGTAATTATATCACCTGTTCTACTAAATTTAACGGCATTGGTAATTAAATTTTGAATAACAATTTCAATCATACTTCTATCGGCATAAACAAAATCTCTTTGAGATTCATCAATAAGTACAATGCGTTTGTCCTCTAATTTTTGTTCTACTAAGGCAATTTTATTTTGGAATACCTCTTGAATATTGAAGTGTTCTTGTTTTGGTTCTAAATTTTGTAGTTGTGATTTAGACCAATTAAGCAGATTAAAAAGAAGTGCTGAAGCATTATTCGCATTCTCGCTTAACTCAGGTATAAGATCGTTAAACTCTTCTTTTGAAATACTATCTTCCTTCAATAAATCTAAAAATGCTTTAATTGAAGAAATGGAATCTTTTAAATCGTGGGATACAATTGAGAATAACTTATCCTTAACTTGATTTACTTCTTCTAGATGATGCGTTTGGTCTAGAATTGCATCATTTCTAATTTTCTCAAGTTCTAATTCTTCTTTTTGTTTATTTACTTTTTTCTTATAGCTAGATAATTCTACAAGGCTGTAGATTAATAGTCCAGAGAGTATTAATAAAGCAAGAATTCCTCCATATAAATATAGAGGATTCTTGCTAAACCAATTGTCTTTACCATCATTAGGTTGGATGGTATTTTTGCTATCAACAAAAGGATCATTGTCTTCAATATCTAAAAATTCTAATTCTGTAGGGTAAACGGGTTGTTCTTCTTTAGATAGTTCGTCTTTTAAATCGTAATATTTATTCTGCCAAAAAAATGCATTCTGGAAATAACCTCGTGTAGAATCTAATGCAATATGCAGTTTGTAATTCTCTAAAAGTTCTGTTTTATTGTCTATTTTTTGGGCTATAGTATAGGCCTCGTTGAGTTGTAATTCTGCTAGTTTTACTTTTCTACGTTGTAAGTTTAAATTTCCAATAGCATTGAGAGTCCTAAGTAACCCTTCTTCATTACCTTGTTTACGATTGTATTGTAGACCTTTTACAAGTAAAGATGAAGCCTTGTCATATTCTTTAAACTTTAAATACTCGCTACCTAGTTTGGGCAATATTTCTCCTCTTAATTCTTGATCAGAATCAGGGAGAATCAGATCCAGAACCTTCTCGTAATATTCTATGGCTTTGCGATGTTCTTTCCTAAGTGAATATAAATCTGCTATATTTTTAGTTGAACTTTTAATACCATCAAAATCATCAATCTGCTTTCTAACCGCTAGAGCTTTAAAATTAAAATCTATTGCCTTGTCGATTTGATTGGTTTTAAAATAAGCTTTGGCTAAATTATTGTATGCGGAACTTAATTCACCCTTAAGACCCTTTTCCTCAAATATGTCAATTGCTGAAAGCGAATTTCTAAGTCCAACTGCATAGTTACCTCTTTTTATTTCTATTAGTCCAATGCTGTTACTTACTTTGGCAACTCCTAAAGAGTCTTTTATTCGTAAAAAGTACTGACGTGATTTGTTATAATTGTCAATAGCATTGAAATAGTCATTTCTTTGAGTGTAAATTAGTGCTCTGTAATAATTGCTCTCAGCTAGTCCTTTTAGATAATTTAAGTCTTCAGATAATTTCGAGGTTTGGTTGACATAGAGCATCGCTTTTTTATAATCTTCAATGTCATATAATTCATTTATGAGTTCAATTGACAAATCGACCTTAGTAGAATCTTGGTCTTGAAATGCCAACTGTACGGTAAGATTATCTATTCTCTCATTTTGGGCAAAACCTGAAAATGAGACAACAAATAACAACAATGTCAGTATCCACCTCATGCTGGGGAGATGTTACAGAGTATTGTGTTGTTTTGGGTAGAAAAACTTTTATACAGATATACAAAATGTAAGTTCACGCAAAACAAAAACAACCTAGTTAATGTTTGTTCCTTAAGCCTCATCAAAGTTTGGGACGTTTGTTAATAGCCTATCAAAAATGCAGCAATGCTGTCAAAATCACTAATTATCGGGATTTAATACCAATAAATCAGATAAAAGGGCAGATGAAAATCACTAAAAAAAAGCTAAATCGACCAACGGTAAAAAACATAGAAAAACTACCATTTTATCGATGAAATGCACGTTTCTTTTAATCATCTATATTACAGTAAGTTAGGTCTTTGATCATTGCAAGTTACATATGTTTATTGTGATAAATAAACTTAAATAAAGAATCAATTTTTAGACTAATTCTTGTCAAAATTTCATGTGGCTTTCATCATTGACTAGAATTGCAAAATCCTACCTAGCCTAAACTTTGTTCTCTTAATTCAAAAAAGACAGAACTCGTATGCTTTTAATTAGAAGTTTTTGTCTTTTATGACACAGATTGACTTTAAGCATTAGTGTTGGCAATTTATACATTGCTTCTAATATTAAAACAATTAATCTGCTATCTTTGCAGGCGTTTAGAAACACAATATTAAACTTAAAATGAATCTTCAGGAAACTTTAGAAATACAAGTTAAAGAAGCAGTACAAAAATTGTTTCAAGCTGAACTGCCATCAGTTGAATTTCAATCAACACGCAAGGAGTTTGCTGGTGATATTACCGTAGTAGTTTTTCCAATGCTTCGCGTAGTAAAAGGCAATCCTGTTGTAATAGGTGAGCAAATTGGAAAATATTTGAAATCTAATTTAGATTTGGTTAAAGACTTTAATGTTGTCAAAGGATTTCTGAATGTTGAAATTGATGACTCGTACTATTTAGATTTCTTAAATGCTATAAAGGATAAGGGTAATTATGGTTTTGTGGATAGATTAGATGAAGGAGCTGTAATGGTAGAATATTCTTCACCAAATACAAACAAGCCATTACACTTAGGTCATGTTAGAAATGTATTATTGGGATATAGTGTCTCTGAAATATTGAAGGCATCTGGTATAAAAGTTTATAAAACTCAGATTATTAACGATAGAGGAATACATATTTGTAAAAGTATGTTGGCCTGGCAACGTTTTGGTAAGGGTGAAACACCTCAGACTACTGGATTAAAAGGAGATAAACTCGTTGGAAATTATTACGTAGAATTTGATAAAGCTTTTAAAGCAGAGGTTTCTGAATTGGTAAATGAAGGACAATCAGAAGATGATGCTAAAAAGAATGCTCCAATTTTGTTGGAGGCACAGGAAATGTTGCGTAAATGGGAAGCTGGAGATGAAGAGGTAGTGGAATTATGGAAAACTATGAACCAATGGGTATATGATGGTTTTGAAGCAACCTATAAAGCCATTGGAGTAGATTTTGACGCTTATTATTATGAAAGTGACACATATCTGTTAGGCAAGGAGTTTATCGCCGAAGGATTAAAAACAGGCGTTTTTTTTAAGAAGGAGGATGGTTCTGTTTGGTGCGATTTAACCGAAGATGGATTAGACGAAAAAATAGTTTTAAGAAGTGATGGTACAGCGGTCTATATGACACAAGATATAGGTACTGCGATTCAGCGATTAAAGGATTACCCAGATGTTAGAGGTATGGTTTATACCGTAGGTAATGAGCAAGACTATCATTTTAAAGTATTGTTTTTAATCCTAAAGAAGCTTGGTTTTGAATGGGCAAAGAATTTATATCATTTAAGTTATGGTATGGTAGATTTACCAAGTGGTAAAATGAAGAGTAGGGAAGGTACTGTAGTTGATGCTGATGATTTAATACAGGAAATGGCGGATACTTCTGAAGAGATTTCTAAAGAACTTGGGAAGCTTGATGATTATAATGAAGATGAAAAGAAAGCTCTATACAAAACTATAGGACTTGGTGCATTAAAATATTTCATTTTAAAAGTGGATCCTAAGAAAAGAATCTTGTTTGACCCTAAAGAATCTATAGATTTTCAAGGGAATACAGGACCTTTTATTCAATATACATATGCAAGAATCCAATCTATACTAAGAAAATCAAAGAACTCTGAAAATACAGAGGTATTGGATATTTCGCTTCATGAAAAGGAGAAACAGTTGTTAAAACAATTGGAGTTGTTCCCAGAAGTGATACAAAATGCAGCGATACAACATAGTCCTGCATTAATTGCAAACTACACATACGACTTGGTTAAAGATTTCAATTCCTTCTATCAAAATGTTTCAATCTTGGGAGCTGATTCAGATAAGGAAAAAACATTTAGAGTAGCTTTATCCAGAACTGTTGGTCAAACTATAAAAAATGCTTTTAGTATTCTGGGAATAGATGTTCCTGAACGCATGTAATTCTTTAATAACAAGTGGTGCAATGCATATTTTAACCATTTTTTGGATAGAAAAATGCAACGATTTTCGTAACTTTACTAATGGCATTTTATAAAAATCCATAGTATTGTTTAATCTAAAAAATGCAGTTATGGAACGGTTAATTTTTATGAATAAATTGAGATTTATATATCTTGGTTTGATGTTTATTTTACAATCACCAAGCTTTGCTCAAAACACATATTTCGAATATAAAGGAAAAGTAGTTGACGCTATAAATAACAGGGCTTTAGAATATGTTAGTCTAAATGTGTTGGAGACTAATATAAGCACTGTAACAAATTCTGAAGGAGAATTTTTACTAAAGGTCCCACAGGCTTATAAGGATTCTAAAATTGTTGTTGCCTTATTAGGGTACACTAAAAAGGTAATTAATCTTGCCGATTTATCAGAGAACACATCTGTAATTAAATTGGAAGAGGCGTACACAGAACTTAAGGAAGTTAATGTTTCAGCTTTTAAAGATGCTGATAAATTAGTTAGAAAGGTATTTACGGAAAAAAGTAAGACCATTCAAAATCAGTCAGTGTACATGACAGCTTTTTATAGGGAAACTATAAAACGTAGAAATAGAAATGTTTCTTTAACTGAGGCCGTAGTTAATATTCTAAAACAACCTTATACTTCGGCAAATAGAGATGCCGTAAAATTAGGTAAAGCTAGAAAAAGTACAGATTATAAACGATTAGATACGGTGTCCTTAAAATTACAAGGTGGTCCGTTTTCAACATTATATTTGGATATTATGAAATATCCTGAATATATTTTTACTGAGGAAAGTTTTGATACCTATAGATTTTCTTTTGATGCTCCTACCACTGTGAATAATAGAAATGTTTATGTGGTTGATTTTAAGCCTAAAAACAAGACCTTGGATTTAAGCTATTTCGGTAAGTTATATATTGATGTAGAAACTCTGGCATTGGTAAGTGCTAGTTATTTGTTGGATGTTAGTAACAAAGGCAAATCAAGAAACCTATTGGTTAAGAGAAAACCAAGAGATATTGTTGTTTATCCATTAGAAGCTAAATACAAGGTTGATTACAAACAAAATCGAGGTAAATGGTATTACAGTTACTCTAACCTGAGCTTAAAATTTAAGGTCAATAAAAAACGGGAAATCTTTAATAAAGTCTATACACTTTCTAGTGAAATGGCTGTAACGGATTGGGAATTAAATGCTGATGACATTAAAATAAAAAACAAGGACAAATTACGTCCTACTGTAATTATTACTGATGCCATTTCAGGATTTTCAGACCCTGATTTCTGGGGAGAGTACAATCTTATTGAACCAGATAAATCAATAGAATCTGCAATTGAAAAGATAAGAAAGAACATTAAGAAAGAACAAGAGAAAAATAGTCTTCCTTAGTTGTATTTTCCCTTACCAGTTATAGCTTGCATAATATGGACCAAATGATGGTCGCTATGCCATGCATAGACTCCTATGGTTTCTTTTATGGTATAAATTTTACCGTATTCTGGATGGACAAATTCTCTTTTTAATTCTTCATCATTTAAACCTTTAAGAAGTATACCTAATTTTTGATGCACGCCTTTGAGTATTGAAATTGAATAATCTAAAGGTTCATCATAATCAGATAATTTGGCTAAACCTTTCCTCGAAATATGGTCATATTGTAAGTCTATGTTCAGTTAGTGGGAGTTTAAACCGTGTGATACTATTAATGTGGCTGTCTGCACGATGGTGAACCACTTGTTTAATAGTCCATTCTTCTGATCTATATTTATAGTTGAGTTCAACCTCACTCAATTTTTCAGTTAAGGTTAAAATTAATAACTAAAATCTTATTCTTAAACTTAAATTTGGTGTAAATTTTAAAGACCTATTGTCTATTTGAACAATGGTATTGTCAGAATCAAAAGTATAAAAGCGATTAATGATATTGGTTTGATCAAATAAATTCCAAATTGAGGCGCCAATTTCTGCTTTGATATTATTTTTAAAATTAAAATTATATATAGCGGAAACGTCAGTTCTAAAATAATTGCTAATTCTAGAGCTATTTGGTGTTTTGTATTCTATTGTGCTATTAGTATCATCTTGGGTTTCACTTGGCTCAGTATAAGGTCTTCCAGAATGCCAATTGATACCTAATCCTATTTTAAAGTTATCAATATTATAAGTAAATGAAGCATTAGCAGTATGTGTTAAATCTAATGTGTTTGGAAACGGACTTCCATCATTTAAATTTCTAAATGTATAATCATTTTTACTGTAAGAGTAACTTAACCAAGTGCTAAAATCATCAAACCTTTTATTAATTAGAAAGTCAACACCTTTAATTGCGTACGAACCAATATCATTTACAAATTGAAATTGATTTTGAAACCCTTGACTTTTTGCTGTTATATTGTCTACAAACTTGTAATAGCCCTCAGCTGAAATTAATAAATCATTTTTATCATAGCTCAATCCAAGTGATGCCTGTTGACTTTTAATGATAGGAACATCAGTTCCATTTGCGAGTTGCCAACGTCTTTTTTCAATACCAAAAAAATCTTGTTGAAGGTCTATAATTTGAGTAATAGATTGGCTTTTTAATTCGGCCAAAAATTCTAGTCTAAAATTATCAAGGAACTTTTGGTTAAATGTAATTCGTGGTTCCATTAATACTTCAGAAACCTTATCAAAGTAGCTCATTCTTGCACCAAAGCGTATCGAACTATTTTTAGATAAAGAATTCCATTCTACCTCACCAAATAAAGCGTGTGTTCGTACAACCTCCTTTATTAAACTTGAGAATATAGGATTTGAAACATCTTCAAAATTTGTAACACCTACTTCATTAAACTGATAACCACTTTTTATAGCAAGGTTTTCACTAACGGTTTTAGAAAAGTCAATTCTAATACCTAAATCTTCGACTTTATTTTCTTGTACCAATATTTGGTTATTGGTAATATCATTATTAGAAGCCTCAATATCATAATTTGAAAAATAAGCTGTTACAGATGTTTCTAGGCTATTATCCCACAGTTTTGAGTAATTTATGCTTGCTCCAAAACTGTTTTGAAACAAGTCACTTTCGCTTTCTTGAAAACTATTCTGACTTGTGGTGTAGACTTGATTATAATCTAATCCATTATAAATGTTTAAAAAGTTGATTCTTAATTTGGCGGTGTCGTTTATATCGTAAAGGAATTTTAAGTTAAAATCATGAAATACAAAGCGTTCGTCCAAAGAAAGCTGAGTGCTGTTATTATTAGATGCATTTAGCTCAGAATCTCTAAAAATCCTATCAAAATAAGAGTCATAAGTTAGTGTTGCAAATACATCAGTAAATGATCGTCTAGCTGAAAGTTGTAGCTCGGTTTTTTGAGATAATGGAATTTTGGCAAACCCGTCGGCACTAATTAGGTTAGAGCCAATGCCTGCCTCGAATTGATTATCTAAATTATCAGAATTATTGATAGATATTATACTAGATACACCATTACCGAATCTAGCACTAGTGCCATTTTTTGAAATGTTCACCTCATTTGTTAAGTAAGGGTTAAATGCCGATATCAGCCCAAAAAAATGACCGCTTTGATACATTCTAATCCCTTCGTATAAAATTAAATTTTGATCATTTGTACCACCTCTTACATTTATGTTAGAAATTCTCTCATCAACACTTACAACGCCTGGTAATTTTTGTATTATTTGTAATACATCAGGTTCAATTAAACCTGGTAATATTTTAAAAGCTTTGGTATCTACTGTAATAGCGCCATTGTTGGTTTTTGCGATTCCCTTAGTGAGGTAGTTTTTAATGACCACTTCTTCTAGGCGCTGAACAATAAAATTATTAGAGGTTGGATTTTTTGATATGGCAATGAATCTATCACTGAGAATTTTGAACTCTAAATCAGTAGATAACCTCAATTCTCGTAAGACTTGTCTTAATGTGTAATTTGGATTGAGTTGAGGTAATGTAATTCCTTCAATGCTTTTAGGTTCATAAGAGAACTTAACCTCAAATTTTTCTTCAATTCCTTGCAGAATTGTTGCTAAGGGTAGCTGTTCACCCTTTTCGCTTTGACAATAACTTAAGTTAGAGAAGGTGATTAAAAAAAGATAAAAAACTACACAATGAAATAGTTTACTCACGTCTTAGTACAATAGATGAACCTGATTTATTGTAACCTAAATTTAGTGGTATTGTAATGGATTTCAATGCTAAATCTAAATTTTTGTGGGTAAAACTTCCGGTAAATAGACGAGACGTATCAACTTCATCGCTGTCTACAGTCAGATTATAGTGGTTTTCTAATTCAGTTATTACATGTTTTAATGGAATTTCTGTAAAACTGCTCTCGCCTTCTAGCCAAGTTGGTGCAGAGGCAAATATATTTTCTTTTGCAATTAGATGCTTTCCATCGATTAGTTTAACTGTGTTGCCTGGTTTTAATTTTGTTTCACTTCCATTATACTTAATAGAAACTAATCCTTCAAAACATGTAACTTCAAAATAGTTTTTTCTTTGCTTTACATTAAATTGTGTGCCTAGTACAGAAACAATACCATCGTTTGTTATTACATCAAATTTTTTACCTTTTGCAACTTTAAAGAAGGCTTCTCCACTAAGGTGAACTTCTCTGTTTTCTTCCCATTTTCTGTTATTATAAGTAATTGAGGAATTCGCATTTAATTCAACTTCAGAAGTATCAGGTAATTCAACTGTAGTAAGCTGTGCAATATCAGTATTGATATTTGTATCTAAAGAACCAGAATAATAATATATACTAAATCCTAGGGCCAAAACAGCTGCAATTCTTAAAAAAGGTCTATACCAATTTTTATGCGATTTAGAATAAATTTTAGGTTTTAATGCCTCAAAACTCTTATCTGCAATAAATTCAGGAGCCTTAAAACTTGTCATGGCGTTACCTAAGCGGATTATTTCTTTGTAATCCGGTAACTGCTCAAAGGCTTTTTGCTCTTGAGAATTGAGGTTATTATCTAACCATTTTTTTATGAGTTCGTCTTTATTCATAATTCACATTCAAACATAAAACAGTTTACTTTTATTTTTTCCTACCCTATCTATGCATTATTTTTAAAACTATAGTTCTTTTATGTCTTCCCTTAGTTTTTTTAGTGCACCATAAATCCTTTTTTCAACGGCTTTTGTTGATATATCTAATAAGGATGCAATTTCCTTAAAACGCTTGCCTTCAACTCTGTTCATTAAAAACGCCACACGTTGGGCTTCGGTTAAATTTGAGAGCGCCTTTTGGAGTTTTTGATGGTATTCTTTTTCCTGCATTACAAATTCAGGAGATTCTTTTGTAGCACTTTTCTGAGGTTGCTTGTTATATTTTAGTACTACCTTTTCATGTGCAACAGCATTTAACATCAAATTATTTGCAGTAGTAAATAAGAAACTCTTGGCTTTATCTGGTGAAATTTTAGAACAGTTCTGCCAAACCTTAATAAAAGCTTCCTGGACCTTGTCTTCAGGATTTAACCGTTCTCCAAATTTATAATAGAGAAAGTTGTGCAGATCTTTGGCATATTTTTTATAAAAATGCTCAAAGAAAGCATTCTCGCAAATATTATCTTTAATAGGTTGACTCATATTTTGTTTAGTGTTGCACAAATTATAAATATTTTTTTTAAATAAAGGGTAGGAGTTTTTTAGACTAGCCTGTTATATAAGTAAATCAAAAAATAAATATGTTATGAAGACCAAATTCAATCAATTTATCCTACTAGCCTTTTTTGCCCTATTAAGCTTCACAGCTTGTCAAAATGAAGAAACACAGGTTATCAATCCGTCTGAACAAGAAACAATAGTTCCTAGTTCTGCATTAGCCGGTTTAATGAGTAACACAACTGCTAATTATGGCGCTTATGACGATGTTCTAGATGGTTCTCCATGTTTCTCTATTGACCTGCCAGTAACAATAGTTATTAGTGATATTACAATAACTATTGAATCAGAAGAAGATTTAGATGAACTAGAAGATTTGTTTGAACAATTCGAGGGAAACGAAGATATTCTAGATTTTATCTTTCCTATTACAATCATTTTTAATGACTACACAGAAATAGTTATTGAAAATGAAGGTCAGTTAGAAAATTTTATCACTGATTGTGATGATGATGAAGATGATGTTATAGAGTGTATTGATTTTGTTTATCCAATTTCATTTTCTGTATTCAATGCTGATTTTGATATTATTGATACGGTAACTATTGAAAATGACGAGGCGCTTTATCACTTTCTAGAAGAACTAGAAGAAGACGATAACGCCTTGATAGTTAGTTTAAACTATCCGGTTACATTAGAATATGCCAATGGTGAAACCATTGAAGTAAATTCTAATGAAGAATTAGCAGAAGCTATTGAATTGGCATCTAATGATTGTGACGATGATGATGAAGAATATGAGTGTAATGAAGACAATATCACTGAGTTATTAGTTGAATGCCCTTGGGATATTGACGATGAATTCAATGATTTTGATGACTACCAAATTACTTTTAATGAAGATGGTACTTTAGAAATATCTGAAGATGATGCAACGTCGGCAATAGGAGGTAATTGGGAGTTAACAGCTACTGATGATGGACTTAAGTTAATACTTTCTGATCTAACCGCATTTGAACAAGACTTAGGAGGTATTTGGATAATTACAGAATGTGATGATGATGAATTAATCATAGAAAGAGGAGATTTCACAATTGAGTTAGATCAAGATTGTGATGATGATGAAGTAGATTGTTCTGTAGGGGAAATTTATGAAAGTATTGTAGAATGTGCGTGGTTGTTTGAGACTAATTTAATTGATACAACTGTTGCTGTATATGTTTACTTTACTCCAGATGGTCAGATATTAAATGCTAACGCAGATGGAACGGAATCAGTAATTGGAGCATGGGAGTTAACACTTACAGGGTCTCATATTTATTTTGATTTTGAATTTGAAAGTGAATTCGAAGTATTAAACGGCTTATGGAAAGTTGCTGAATGTGAAGATGATGAGCTTTACCTAATAAACGAGGAGAACTATATCCAATTATACCAAGAATGTGATGATGAAAATCCATTTGAGTGCTATGAGACTGATGGAATAGAATTAGTAGAATGTGATGAAGACGCTGATGGCTATGCCGTGTTTAATATTTACGAAGCTGTGCCAGATTGTAGTAGTCAAAACACTTTAATTATTTCATTCCATACAACAGAAGAGGGTGCTGTTTCAAATACAGATATTTTAGAAGTAGCACAAGCTTATTCAAGTATAAGTAATCCCCAGGCTGTTTATGTGAAAGTAGCATTATTTGATAACCAAGAGGAGTTTTATATCTATCCTGTTTATTTGATTTCAGAAAATTGTAGTCCATTTGAATGTTTTGAAAGCTTCGAAGCTGTTATAGAGAAATGTGACGAAGATAATGACGGAATAGAAGTATTTGATTTAACTGTGGCTTTTTCCAACTGTACGCCATCGGCTGAAGTTGTAACATATCACGAAACAGAAGCAGATGCGTTAAATGGTATTAATGCGATTTTATACCCTGAAGCATACACTAATGTATATGCAGAACAAATATTATTTATAAGAGTTCAAATTGAAAATCAGACTGAAATATTTCCAATATTTTTATATTTAGAGGATTGTTCTCAAGGTGTTTGTGCAGAGGGTGATGTTGATGAGATATTAGCCGAATGTTTTTGGATTCCAACAAGCTTTAATGGAGATGATAATTTAATTGATTGGGTCTTAAACTTTGAAGCTAATAGCCAAGCAGTTGTAATGACTAATGGAGAAACTGCAGTAACTGCAACATACACAACGTCAGGATCTGCTGATGGTGTAATTGTAGAGTTTTCAAATATTACTGGACCAGATATTCAAGTATTGACAGGTAGCTGGTTGGTGGTTGAATGCTCTTCTGAGTTTTTACATTTACAGAATGGAGACATAAACTTAATATTAGAAAGAACCTGTGATTAACATGAAGAACCGCTAAAGTAAGTTAGTATTTTTAGTAAGTTTAAGTTGATGAAAAGAGTTGCCCACCGCTAGGCGACTCTTTTTTATTGCATTATTATCAGTTTTCTATGTCTTAAATTAATAATATCGAGTTCGTTTATCTCTTGTAAATTCTTAAATTTGCAACTTCAATAACAGATAAATATTATGTTTAATAACTTAAGCGAAAAGTTAGATAAAGCGTTACACGTTCTTAAAGGACATGGGAGCATTACTGAAGTAAATGTTGCCGAGACTCTAAAAGAAGTAAGACGTGCGCTTTTAGATGCCGACGTTAACTTTAAGATTGCCAAACAATTTACCAATAAAGTAAAAGAAAAAGCACTTGGTCAAAATGTATTAACAACATTGCAACCAGGACAATTAATGGTTAAAATTGTTAAGGATGAGTTAACCGAATTAATGGGAGGTGATGCAGAAGGTATTAACTTATCTGGTAATCCTAGTGTAATTTTAATGTCTGGTTTACAAGGTTCTGGTAAAACAACATTTTCTGGTAAACTAGCCAACTATCTCAAAAACAAAAAAACTAAAAAACCTTTATTGGTTGCTTGTGATGTTTATCGTCCTGCCGCGATAGATCAGTTGCATGTAGTTGGAGACCAAATAGATGTTGAGGTATTTAGTGATAGAGGTAATAATGATCCTGTTGCAATTTCTCAGGCAGGTATTGCACATGCAAAAGCCAATGGACATAATGTAGTTATAATTGATACCGCAGGTCGTTTAGCTGTTGATGAGGCTATGATGACCGAAATATCAAATATTCATAAAGCTATTCAACCACAAGAAACTTTGTTTGTTGTGGATTCCATGACAGGACAGGATGCTGTAAATACAGCTAAAGCTTTTAATGATATTTTAAATTTTGATGGTGTTATCCTTACTAAATTAGATGGTGATACTAGAGGTGGTGCTGCTATATCTATTAAATCTGTTGTTAATAAGCCAATTAAATTTATTGGTACTGGTGAAAAGATGGAAGCGATTGATGTTTTCTATCCATCACGTATGGCAGATCGTATCCTTGGTATGGGTGATGTTGTTTCTCTTGTTGAAAGGGCACAGGAGCAGTTTGATGAGGAAGAAGCGAGAAAATTACAGAAGAAAATCGCGAAGAATCAGTTTGGTTTTGATGATTTCTTAAAGCAAATCCAGCAGATCAAAAAGATGGGCAACATGAAGGATCTTATTGGAATGATTCCTGGTGCTGGTAAAATGATGAAAGATATAGATATTGATGACGATGCTTTTAAAGGAATTGAGGCAATTATACATTCTATGACTCCTGGAGAACGTTCTAATCCATCTCTTCTAAATTCAAGCAGAAAAAAGCGTGTAGCGAAAGGGTCTGGTACAACTGTACAAGAAGTAAATCAATTGTTGAAGCAGTTTACTCAAATGAGTAAAATGATGAAAATGATGCAAGGTGGAAGCGGAAAACGCATGATGCAAATGATGAAAAACATGCCAAGATAAATCAAGTATATAAATTTATAAACCATTAGTATGACAATTTTAGACGGTAGAAAAACCAGTAGAGATATTAAAGATGAAATAAAGGCCGAAGTTGATAAAATGAAGGCTAATGGTGAAAAGGTGCCGCACTTAGCAGCTGTAATTGTTGGTAATGATGGTGCAAGTTTAACTTATGTTGGTAGTAAAGTTAGAGCTTGTGAGCGTGTAGGTTTTGAATCTACAATGTTACGTTTGTCAAACACAACTAGTGAAATTGAGTTACTTGATAAAATTGATGAACTCAATAACAATGATGATATAGATGGCTTTATTATTCAGTTGCCACTGCCACCTCAGATTAATACTCGTAAGGTTTTAATGGCAGTTAATCCAAATAAAGATGTTGATGGATTCCATCCAATGAATTTTGGTAAAATGGCATTAGATATGTCTACCTTCATTCCAGCTACTCCATTTGGAATTTTGGAATTATTAGACCGTTATGGTGTTGAAACTGATGGGAAGCATACTGTAATAATCGGTCGCTCACATATTGTGGGAAGACCAATGAGTATATTGATGGGTCGTAAAGGATTTCCTGGTAACTCTACAGTAACATTAACACATAGTCATACCAAAAATATAACTCAAATTACATCTCAAGCAGATATTATTATTTCTGCTTTAGGTATTCCAAATTTTTTGAAGGCAGAAATGGTGAAAGATGATGCTGTTATTATCGATGTTGGTATTACTCGAGTACCGGATGATTCAGATAAGGGATATTATATCACTGGAGATGTAGATTTTGAAAATGTAAGTAAGAAGGCTAGTTTTATAACCCCAGTGCCTGGCGGAGTAGGACCTATGACAATTGCTATGCTCTTAAAAAATACGCTATTGGCGAGAGAGCAACATCGTAGTTAATAATCAAACAACAATTATTTAGCAAATAGCTGGTTCATATCTTTAAATGCCTTAAATTCCAAGGCATTGCCTGAAGGGTCTAAAAAAAACATTGTTGCTTGTTCACCAACTTGTCCTTCAAATCTTATGTAGGGTTCTATTATAAATTCAATGCCTTTTGATTTTAATAAATCTGCGAATTTTTGAAATGAATCCCAAGGTAATACTACACCAAAATGTGGTACAGGTACGTTTTTACCGTCTACGGCATTAGTATGCAGTTCTTCTTCAGATTTTGGCTTATAATGAATAACAAGTTGATGTCCGAAAAAGTTGTAATCTACCCAGTGGTCGCTACTTCTACCTTCTTCAAACTTTAAAACATTAGAGTAAAAGTTTCTACACTCTGCTAAATTGTGTACAGGTATTGCGAGATGAAAAGGGGAAAGCTGAGTCATTTTTATTTTCTTTTGATACGATTTATTTGTGGTTGAAATGTTTTTTTTGAGTCACTAACTAGATCTGTCAGTGTTTTAAACTCCTCACTAGTTAACTCACGGTATTTACCTACCGGAACATCTAATTCAATATTCATTATTCTAACTCTTTTTAAAGTTTTGACATTATAATTTAAATAGTCACACATACGTCTAATCTGTCTATTCAGTCCTTGGGTTAAAATAATACTGAAGGTGTATTTATCAATCTTGTTTACTTTACATTTTTTGGTGCGTTGTCCTAATGCTTCAATATAGATACCACCTGCCATTCGTTCAATGAATGTTTGAGAAATTGGCCTGTCAACTGTAACCACATATTCCTTTTCATGGTTATTGCTAGCTCTTAAAATTTTGTTTACAATATCACCATCGTCTGTAAGTAAAATTAATCCTTCACTTGGCTTATCTAATCTACCAATAGGGAAGATTCGTTTTGGGTAATTGATATAATCAATAATATTATCCTTTTCAACCCTTGTGTCTGTAGTGCACACAATACCTACAGGTTTATTAAATGCTAAGTAGACAAAATCTTTCTTTCGTTTTCCAACAATTTCACCATCCACTTTTACAACATCACCTGAAGCTACTTTTGTACCCATTTCTGGTATAACATCATTGATTGTTACTCGTCCAGCATCAATTAATCGATCTGCTTCCCGGCGTGAGCAATAACCTGCTTCGCTCAAATATTTATTTAACCGTTTTAATTCGTTGGACATTAATCCTTAATTATTTATAAATTTAATAATAGGAGGTGTTATGGACTTATCTCTTAAACTATGTCCAAAACCAGAGGTTGTTATAAGTTCTGAATTTTTATAACGATTTGCAAATAACAACGCATCTTCGTAAGGAATTATTTTATCCTTTTTGTCATGTATTATCAGTCCTTTGGCATTTATTACTGTTGTGAAATTTGCCGCAGAAAAGTAATCGGTTGGTTTGCCAAATCGTTCAAGAACAATTCTATCTAATCCTTCAGAAATACGATGATTATAGCCCATCATTGTTTTATATCTAGTAAAAACGCCAGTAAAATGTGCAGGTGCACCTAAGAGCACCATTTTATTTATAAAATCTAGTTGATGATTATGCATGCAAAAAACACTTGCCATTCCACCAACAGAATGTCCAATTAATACTTCTGGTTTATAAGCATTGGCAACTACATTGATAAATTCAGAATATAATATAGCATTAAACTGTTTACCATCTGAAATGCCATGTGCTGGACCGTCCAGTAGAATGACGTTATACTTTTGTTTTAATAAATCATCTAATATATAAGACCAACGAGACGCATTGCTTTCCCATCCATGGGCCAACAAAATGGTTTTATTTGTGCCCTTAAAATGATACGTCGCTATTTTAAGATTGTTGTAAGACAGTTCTTGAAAATCCGCTGGCTCTAATATTTTCTTTTGAGATTCATTGTATCTACCTTTCCTGGGTGAGGCAAATAAGTTTAAAGCTTTCTTTGATGCATATTTAGCCGAAACAATACTCGTAGCATTTAATGCCTTGCCAATTGATTTAATTACAAAACTGCTCATTATAGGTCCTCTCTATTAACTGAATTTATGGAAAAGGCTGGTAAGCAAATTGCAATATACTCACAAGGTTCAGTAAATGGGTTTGAATACTGAAGTCGAGTATTTTTCTCAATTTTTATGGACTGACCTGCCTCCAAAATTATAGTTTCGTCATTTATGATAAATTGTTTTTTACCCTTAATTATAAAAGTGTATTCATCAAATTCAGGTGTTTGAAAAGGTTCACTCCAGCCTGGAGGCGCAACCATGTGAGCAATACTAATATTGGCGTTACCATCTGACGCTAAGCCAAAGTGTTCCTTTATTACTTTACCATCGTCAGTAGGTACAATAAAAGGTGATTTCTGAATAACATATTTTTTCTCTTTCATTTTACCAATGAATCATAAAATATTTAATTCTCGTCTCTCCTGGAATTTGAATTGCGTCAATAGTCCGTTCTGTAGTAAATCTTAGTGCTGCAGGTAAATCATTTTTATCAATTGTAAATGTAGCATCGATTTCATTTACGGAAATAACCAGGGAGTTATCGATGAGCTTATCAATTTTAGAGATGTTATAGCTGTCGTTTATTGCTTTAAACGTACTCAACGTGGAAATGTCTTTATCCGTTTTATATCGACTGTCCATTATTGTAATGCTAGAAATTACTGATGTGGAGTCTAAGGCCTCTCTAGGGGAAAGATCTAGGAGTTTTTTACCACCTTTTTCAAAGACTTCAATACTATTTACAGAACCGGCAAACTCATCTCCAGCAACATAACGCACTACCGAATCATTTGCGAAAATCATATCGAGATCCTTCACTTGGGTAGAATCAGTTAATAATCCTATTTGGCCTTTTTTAACCAAGAAGGGATCTGTAGATTTGACTTCTTTGCAACTTGCAAAAAGCAAAGCAAATATTACTGAAATAACTAAAATGTTTTTCATGGCGTTTATAAAATTAATTCAGGTTTGAATTTATTTGAGCATTTTTGTGAGTATACCAAGTACACTTCTGATAACAGTTGGACTAGATAAAACCTTAACAATTGGATTTTGTCTTGTACTTCTTCTACGAGAGGAAGAGGTTCTTCTTTTGCTTTCTGCTTTCTTAAGCGCCTCTTGTTCTTCCTTTGCTTTTTGTTTTGCTTCTTCTGCCTCTGCTTGCTCTATTTTTTTATTTAGCATTTCATAAGCACTATTGCGATCAATTTCTTCATTGTATTTTCTTGCTAATTTAGAAGCAGTGAGTAGACTACCTAACTCAGATTCCGTCAAGATATCCATTCTACTCATTGGTGCTCGCATCATGGTTGCTGCCAATGGAGTTGGTTTTCCTTTTTCGTCTAAAGCAGAGACTAAAGCTTCACCAATACCTAAAGAAGTTAAAACATCTGCCGTATCATAATATTCAGTATCTGGATAGTTTTGTGCAGTTAGCTTAATTGCCTTTCTGTCTTTGGCAGTGAATGCGCGTAAGGCATGCTGCACCTTAAGCCCTAATTGGCCAAGTACAGCTTCTGGTACATCTGTTGGATTTTGAGTAACAAAATATAAACCAACACCTTTACTTCTAATAAGCTTAACGATACTTTCTATCTGATTAAGTAGGGCATCTGAAGCTTCATTAAAGATAAGATGAGCTTCATCAATAAACATGATTAGTTCTGGTCTACCACTATCACCTTGTTCAGGGAATGTAGAGTATATTTCAGCTAATAAACTAAGCATAAACGTTGAAAACAACTTAGGCTTATCTTGTATATCGGTTAATCTTATAATATTTATATAACCACGACCATTTTCATCTACTCTTAATAAATCCTGAGTATCAAAAGAGGTTTCTCCAAAAAACAAATCACCACCTTGTTGCTCTAGTTCAATCAGTTTTCTTAAGATAGCTCCCGTTGATGCCGTTGAAATTCTACCATAAGCTTCTTGAAATTCTTTTTTACCCTCACCTGTAGAGTATTGTAGTATTTTCTTGAAATCCTTAAGGTCTAAAAGTGGCAAATGGTTATCGTCACAATACTTAAAAATTACTGAGATAATACCAGCTTGGGTTTCTGTAACATCTAGAATTCTCGAAATTAATACAGGTCCAAACTCACTTATTGTTGCTCGTAATCTAACACCATTTTGTTCAGACAAGGTTAAGATCTCAACAGGAAATTCTTTTGCTTCAAAAGGAACTCCAATTTTTTCATGACGTTCATCAATTTTTGGATGACCAGGACTGGCTTTTGCCAATCCACTTAAATCACCTTTAATATCCATTAATAAAACAGGTACACCTTTTTCAGATAAATTTTCAGCCAATACTTGTAGTGTCTTAGTTTTACCAGTTCCGGTAGCACCCGCTATAAGACCATGCCTGTTCATGGTCTTTAAAGGAACATTTACATATGCATTAGTCATAGTTACACCTTCAAGCATTGCAGCACCAAGTGTTATATAGTCACCTTTAAAGGTGTTGCCTTTTGCAATGTCATTTCTGAATTTGTCTGATTTCGTCATGGATCACATATTTTGCATAAAAATAATGTAATTTTAATCAAGTATAAAACTCAATTTGCTATGAAAACCCAATACTCTTTTTTTATCATTTTTTTTAATTATTCATTCATCTTGTACCTCAAAAAATGGGGAAATAAAGTTTCATAAGTCGCATGAGCCGAGCAGGGCAAATGTTTCTTACAGTGATGCTGTTGAAACTGATGATATGTTATTTCTAACCGGCCAAATAGGAAAAGATCATAAAAAAGGTGCGCTTGTGTTTGGTGGAATAGAAGCCGAAACCAAACAAGTCATTGAAAATATTGAGGATGTTTTAGAACATCATGGTTTATCATTAGACCATGTTGTAAAGTGTACAGTGATTCTCAAAGATATTAATGATTTCAAAGCCTTTAATTCTGTATACACTACTTATTTCACAAAGAAACCTGCCCGTACGACATTTGCAGCAGCAGGTTTAGCAGGTGGAGCTAGCATAGAAATCGATGTCATTGCTGCTAAATAAGTCAATAGTTTTCAATCTATAGTCTCAGTATTCAGTTTTGCTAAAGGCTAAAATCTATCTACTAAATAACTATCTTTGCCAACTATGACGCGAAGAGAACAACAAGAATTAATTGATAAGGGGCTTTTGCTTCCTTTAATGGAAGAATTCTATACCATCCAAGGCGAAGGCTATCATAAAGGAACTGCAGCATATTTTGTAAGAATAGGTGGTTGTGATGTAGGTTGCCATTGGTGCGATGTTAAAGAAAGTTGGTTGGCAGAATTACATCCACCAACAGAGACTTCTAAAATTGTCGAGAATGCGGTAAAATATAGCAATACCATCGTTGTAACTGGTGGAGAGCCTCTTACTTGGGATATGGGTCCTTTAACTGAGCAACTGAAGGCAAAAGGTGTTCAAACTCATATTGAAACTTCGGGTGCTTATAAACTCACTGGAGAGTGGGATTGGATCTGTCTTTCGCCAAAGAAAAAAAAATTACCAACAGAAGAGATTTATAGTAAGGCACACGAACTTAAATGTATTATTTATAATAAAGACGATTTTAAATTTGCTGAAGAACAGGCGGCAAAGGTAAATCAGAACTGTATTTTGTATCTACAACCAGAGTGGAGTAAGCGCGAAAAGATGATGTCTCAAATTGTAGATTATGTTATGGCAAACCCAAAGTGGAAAGTGTCTCTTCAAACACATAAATATTTAAATATTCCATAAAAAAAGCCTTGAGAAATCAAGGCTTTTTTTATTTGAGTTTAATGTTTACTTAGTAAAAGGAACGGCTACTCTCACCTTGTCCCAACCTAGATGCATATGTACGCCATCATCAGACTTTTCAAAAGCAATAGAAAAAGCTTCTAAGGATTCGTCTGCCATAGAAACAGGTGCAGCTAAGCGTGCTACATCATTTTCTTGCTTGTAGAAATAACTTCCCCAAACATTCAAATCTGTGCTAATTATTGCCGTCCATTCTTTCTCACCTGGAATAACATAAAAAGTATAAGTACCAGCTTTAACCTTTGAATCGCCTAACATCATATCTGTATATAAAGTTAATTCTGCGGCTTCGTTAGCACCAGTTCGCCAAACTTTACCAGCAGGTGCTAAATCATTCATACCACGACCTTTTAATTGTGGTCTACCGTAAGTGATTTTGATAAGCTTGTTAGATTCTTTGTAAGAGCTTGGAAAAGTTGCAGCGTCCATTGGACTTTTGTCAAGTGGTTTGAATTCTTGAGCTTCAGCATTAAATGATAATAGCATCATAAATGCAAATGCAATGGATGTAAATAGTCTTATAGTCTTCATAATTTAAGTTTGTTTATGTAGATGTTAAAATTAGAATTTATAAAGTGCTTTTTGTCGTAATGAAATATTAAAATTTATACATTGACACTAATATAGTTTGTTTAATGGTATAGTACTTACATATTTATTAAAAAATTGTATAATAAGTTTTTATTTATAATCAATATTAGATTATATATTTAATATATAAAACTTTCAACTCATATTTGCTTCATAATTAATAATAAAACGAAAAGTTATGTGCGGAATAGTATGTGCGTTTGATATAAAGCAGAAAAGTGAAACCTTAAGACCACAGGTTTTAGAGATGGCAAAAACCATTCGTCATCGCGGACCAGATTGGAGCGGTATATATAGTGATGATAAAGTAATTTTAGCACACGAGCGTTTAGCAATTGTAGATCCGGCTTCAGGTAAGCAACCATTATTTAGTGAGGATAAGAAACTTGTTTTAGCAGCAAATGGAGAAATCTATAACCATAGAGAGTTGCGTTTGCAATTTCCTGATTACAAATTTCAAACTGAAAGTGACTGTGAAGTTATCTTGGCGCTATATAAGGAAAAGGGTGTTGATTTTGTGGATGATATGAACGGGATCTTTGGATTTGCAATATATGATGTTGATAAAGATGAATATTTTGTAGCAAGGGATCATATGGGGATTATTCCTCTCTACATGGGTTGGGACAAGCATGGTACATTCTATGTTGCTTCAGAATTAAAAGCTCTTGAAAGCGTTTGTACCAAGATAGAATTGTTTCCTCCAGGACATTATTTAAGTAGTAAAGATGGTGAATTGGTACAATGGTACAAGCGCGATTGGGAAGATTACGAAGCAGTAAAAGACAATGAAACTAGTATTGCTGAGGTCAGACAAGCTTTAGAGGATGCCGTACACAGACAATTAATGAGTGATGTACCTTACGGCGTACTTTTATCGGGAGGATTAGACTCTTCAGTAACATCTGCCATTGCCAAAAAATATTCAGAACGTAGAATTGAGGCAGATGATAAAGAGAAAGCTTGGTGGCCACAGTTGCACAGTTTTTCAGTAGGATTGAAAGGTTCACCAGATTTAGTTGCTGCTCAAAAAGTAGCTGACCATATCGGTACTGTGCATCACGAGATTCAATTTACAATTCAAGAAGGGCTAGATGCCGTAAAGGATGTTATCTACCAATTAGAAACATATGATATTACAACCGTTAGGGCGAGTACACCAATGTACTTAATGGCAAGAGTTATCAAATCAATGGGAATTAAAATGGTATTGTCTGGAGAAGGAGCAGATGAATTATTTGGAGGCTATTTATACTTTCATAAAGCACCAAACGCTCAAGAGTTTCATGAAGAAACCACACGTAAATTGAGCAAGTTGCATATGTACGATTGTTTAAGGGCAAACAAGAGTTTGGCGGCTTGGGGAATTGAAGGACGCGTACCATTTTTAGATAAAGAATTTATGGATGTTGCGATGCGCATTAACCCACAAGACAAAATGATTAATGGAGAACGTATGGAAAAATGGGTTGTACGTAAAGCGTTTGAAGACATGTTGCCAGAAAGCGTAGCATGGCGACAAAAAGAACAATTTAGTGATGGTGTTGGTTACAGCTGGATAGATACCCTTAAGGAAGTTGTTGATGCAGAAGTTAGTGATGAGCAGTTAGCAAATGCACACTTCCGTTATCCAATACAAACACCACAAAACAAGGAAGAGTACTACTACAGAACTATTTTTGAAAGTCATTTCCCTAGTGATGCGGCCGCTTTGAGTGTACCTCAAGAACCAAGTGTAGCTTGTAGTACAAAAATTGCATTAGAGTGGGATGAAGCCTTTAAAAATATGAACGATCCATCTGGTAGAGCAGTAGCAAAAGTGCATGAAGATGCATATTAATTTGATTTTAAATACTATAAATAATTGAGGAGCATTTAAATGCTCCTTTTTTTGTAACAATTTTAGCTCATTTTTATACCTAGAGGTATTAATCATGAAATTCTAATTTAATTACCTGTTTACAAATTACCTGTAAGCAATAATTAAATTCATACTAAAAATCCATATTAAGACCTCTAATCAATTTTTATTACTTTCATTTTTTCAAACAGAAAAAAATCAACACAAATCAAATTTAAGGCGCTTTTTAGCTATTTTAAGACACTTTTATGTTTTTAACAATTGTTGATAATTATTGCGTAAAGTGCATAAAAAGCTAATTTTTAGCTCTATTATTTTGTATCTTTGATAGTACTCAAAAGGGACGCTAAAAGCGTCTTTTTTAATGTATAGCAAAACAAAATATTGATTAATATAAAATTATGAGCGAAGAGAATAAAAAACAATATGGTGCGGACAGTATCCAGGCCCTCGAAGGGATGGAGCACGTGCGTATGCGTCCATCAATGTATATTGGAGATGTTGGTACTAGAGGATTACATCACTTAGTATATGAGGTTGTAGATAACTCTATCGATGAGGCATTGGCCGGACATTGTGATAATATTACTGTAACTATTAACGAAGACAATTCTATCACCACTGAAGATGACGGTCGTGGTATACCTGTAGGCCTTCATAAAAAAGAAGGTGTTTCAGCTTTAGAGGTTGTAATGACCAAGATTGGAGCAGGTGGTAAGTTCGATAAAGATTCATATAAGGTCTCTGGAGGACTTCATGGTGTTGGTGTTAGTTGTGTTAACGCATTATCTGAGCATCTTAAAGCTACAGTTTTTAGAGAAGGGAAAATCTGGGAGCAAGAGTATGAAAGAGGTAAAACAATGTATCCTGTGAAAGTCGTTGGTGAATCTGATAAGACAGGAACGGTCGTAACATTTAAACCAGATGCACAGATATTTCAGCAAACTTTAGAATATAACTACGATACCTTGGCAAGTCGGATGCGTGAGCTTGCTTATTTAAATAAGGGTATAACGGTACATTTAGTAGATCGTCGTCATAAAAAAGAAGACGGCTCTTTCGAAGGAGAAACTTTCCATTCTGAAAATGGCTTACCAGAATTCGTTAGATTTTTAGATGGTAATAGAGAACCTTTAATGAAAGATGTTATTTCTTTTGAAGGTGAGAAAAATGGAGTACCAGTTGAGGTAGCTATGGTATACAATACATCTTATGCTGAGAATTTGCACTCGTATGTAAACAACATTAATACGCATGAAGGTGGTACGCACCTATCTGGTTTTCGTCGTGGATTAACACATACACTTAAAAAGTATGCTGATGGTTCAGGTATGTTAGATAAATTGAAGTTTGATATTTCTGGTGATGATTTTAGAGAAGGGTTAACCGCAATTGTCTCAGTTAAAGTAGCAGAACCACAATTTGAAGGTCAGACAAAAACCAAGCTTGGTAACAGGGAAGTTTCTGCTGCGGTAAGTCAATCGGTTTCAGAAATGCTTACGGATTATCTAGAGGAACACCCAGACGATGCTAAAATAATTGTTCAAAAAGTAATTTTGGCAGCTCAAGCGCGTCACGCAGCGCAAAAAGCGCGTGAAATGGTGCAGCGTAAAACTGTGATGAGTATAGGTGGTTTACCTGGAAAATTATCAGACTGTTCAGAGCAAGATCCTGCTAAATGCGAAGTATTTCTTGTTGAAGGTGATTCTGCAGGTGGAACGGCCAAGCAAGGCAGGGATAGAGCATTTCAGGCTATTTTACCATTGAGAGGTAAAATCCTAAATGTTGAGAAAGCGATGCAACATAAGGTTTTTGAGAACGAAGAAATTAAAAATATATTTACGGCCTTGGGCGTTACAATTGGTACAGAGGAAGATCCGAGAGCCTTGAATTTATCAAAATTGAGATATCACAAAATCGTGATTATGTGTGATGCAGATATAGATGGTAGTCACATTGCAACATTAATTCTAACCTTCTTCTTTAGGTATATGAAAGAATTAATTGAAGCCGGCCACGTTTATATCGCAACACCACCGCTATACTTGGTTAAGAAAGGTGCTAAGAAGCAATATGCATGGTCTGATAAAGAACGTGATGAAATTGTAGAAACTTTCGGTGATAATTCAAAAATTCAGCGTTATAAGGGTCTCGGTGAAATGAATGCAGAACAGCTTTGGGATACAACTATGAATCCAGAGTTTAGAACAATGCGCCAAGTACAGATTGATAATGGTACTGAAGCGGACCGTATTTTCTCAATGTTAATGGGAGATGAAGTGCCACCGCGTAGAGAGTTCATTGAGAAAAATGCAATTTATGCAAATATTGATGCTTAGCAACAATAAATAACAAATTCTAAAAAAGGTAAAAAACCACACCATAATTAGTGTGGTTTTTTTGTTTAACTCTAGTACAAAGAAGTTAAAATCTTAAAAATAATTTATTAAGAAATATGTAATTAAAAGAATACTTGTTAAATTCATACAATTAATAATTAAGGTGTTATTTTCCACCCCAAAATGTGGCATATTTAATTTGTATTTAAGCCATATTTATACAACTTAAATCAATTAAATCAATTAAATTGATAAAGCAGGTATTAATCATTGTGCTAATTAGTTTGAGTTTTTGCATAAATGCTCAGAATGAGGACTTAAGAGATGAGCGAAAAAATGAAATTGGACTTTCAGTTTCTGACTTGCTGAATGGTGCTTATCAATTTCAATATGAACGTATGATAGGAGACCATATATCTGTTGGGCTTGGTATTGGTTTTAAAGGAGACAATGGTTTAATCAGGCTATCAGGTTTAGATACGGATAAGATTCAAACTGGTGATCTTACATATTCTGGTTTTAAATTTGTGCCTGCTGTTCGTTATTACCTAAATAGCACAACAAAGTATAGTATGGATGGTTTCTATTTTGGTGCTTATACAAAATACTCAAACTATAAATCAGATCTTGATGGTTTGTATACCGATGATGCTGGTGATGATTTTATTGTAGAATTCGATGCTGATATCTCAGTATTGTCTGTTGGATTTATGGCGGGTTATAAATGGGCCATATCAGACCGATTTTCGATTAATTTTTTAATTGTAGGGCCAGGAGCAGGTTTCCATAACTATGAAATTGAAAATAAAAGAGACCTACCAGATGAATTCTATGAAGATTTAAATAATGCTTTGGATCAGTACAGCTTATTCGATTTTATTGATGCCGATTTTAAATTTTCTGAAGTTAAGGGTAAGACGACTTTCACCGCTCCGGCTTTTAGATACGGCATTACACTAGGCTATTCATTTTAATCAAAACCAATTAAATAACAATTATGAAAAACAAATTGACATTACCATTTTTACTAGGAATATTATTTTTATTGAACTCTTGCTCTAGCGCAAAAGTTTTGAATACTTGGAAAGCAGATGATATTGCAGAAGTAAAAGATAACAACATGCTTGTTGTCGCAAGAACAAATGATAATGCAGCACGCATTGTCTTTGAAAATGAAATTGTTGAACAACTGACCAAGAAAGGTTTAAAGGCTTCAGCAAGTTTTAATGTATTTCCAGATCTGAAACCTAACCAAGAATTAACAGAAGAAGAAAAGAAAAAAATTAAATCCATAATTCAAAATAAAGGGTATGATGCTGTAGTTCTTACCGTTATGAAAGAAAAACAAGAATTGGTTAAAACCGAAATTGAAGGAAGTCACTATGCAGGTGGGACTTATTATGGGTATTATCCCAGATATTATGGAGGTTTTGCCAGATTTTATGTTAACCCAATGTCTTATACCACCTTAGGTAACTATGTTGAAGAAACATCAACCACATATACTTCAGCAAATTATGTGCTTGAAACTTTGGTTTTTAATTTAGATAATGCGGCTGATAAGGAATTAGTAGCTGTAGTTACGACAAGACTTGAGGAGCCGGACAATGCTACAGAAGCAGCAAGTACATATGTAAAGGCTATTGCTAAAAGATTTAATTAAGCGTTTTATACAAGTCAGAATGAATAATAGGCTCGAAAGCTCAAAAATGAAAGGGTATCATTGGTTATGTGCCATTATAGTTTTTTGTTATGTAAATTAGATACTCTGCCGGATGAATTTTTTGAAGATCTAAATGATGCTCTGGATAATATTAATGTATTTGATTTGGTGGATGCAGATTTTAATTTTAATGGAAGTAATAGTAAAAGTGTTTTTAATACTATCGCCTTTAGATATGCTATAAGTTTAAAACTCAATTTTTAATAGATGAATCAGTTAATGGATTTAATGGAGGAGACCTTTTTGGCTTGGATATTAATTTAGTTTGGGATGGGAGGGATAATGTCTTTTACCCAACTGAAGGACATTACCAATATATTAAATTTATAGTTTTGTCTTTTCAACTTTCGAACTTGACGTGAGATATTATAAAAAGTTAATGAAAAATCAAGTGTTGCATCTAATTTATATTTGAAAACCGTTGGCAGTAATGCACCATTTTATGAATTACCAGCATTACGTGGTCAAAACAGAATGCGTGGCTATTTTATGGGCCGTTATCGCGATAGAAATTATGTGACTTTTTAATCAGAACTAAGACAGTAAATTTCACCAAAATTTGGTTTTGTCGCATTTGCAGGATTTGGTGATGTAGGTAAGGAAATCACAGACCTCTCTATAATAGACATTAAATATAGTTTGGGTGGCGGATTACGTTATTTATTCAATAAAAAAGAAAATGTAAATCTAAGAATGGATATTGGTTTTGGAAGAGATGGAAATACAGGGATTTACTTTGGAATTAAGGAAGCATTTTAGTATCTATGAACAAATATTTAATAATTCAAAAAACAACTATGAAATTAAAACAACTAAAGGAACTAGCTTTTGCTTTATTAATTGCAATTACATTACAAAATTGTGGTAGTACTAAAGTACTAAGTGCATGGAAAGCAGAAGAAAATGTAGTTAACAAATTCAAAGAAAAAAATGTTTTAGTTATTGCTAGGACGTCTAATAATCAGGCAAGATTAGCATTTGAAATTGCTCTAACAGATGAGTTGAAGGCTCGAGGAATTAAGGCAACTCCGAGTTATACAAAGGCACCAAAAATTTATCCTAATAAGGAAATATCGGAAGAGCGTGTTGCTTTTATAAAAGAAATTTTAGGTTATGAAGGGTTTAATGCTATTGTACTAACGGTAGTAAAAGATAAGCAACAGTCTATCCATACCTCTTCTAGCGGTATTTATGTTGGTGCAACGTATAGTAATTACTATCCTGGTTATTACGGTGGTTTTTACGATTACTTCTCGTATCCTTATGCTTATGGTTCTTACTATAATTCTTTTGGTGGTTATATACCAACCTCTAGTTCAACTTATGTTAAAACAGATTATGTGTTAGAAACTGTGGTTTATAATTTAGACGAACCTGAAAGCAACCAATTAGTCGCTGTTGTTACAACAGAGATAAACGACCCGAAGGAAGCATATAAAACTGCGGATGCCTATGTAAAAGAAATAATGGCTAGTCTTAAAAAGCAATAATAATCCATGTATAAGCGACTTTTAGTCATATGTGGTTTATGCCTGTGCTTTAACTGTAAAGATGATAAAGTCATATCAAGTGGCAACGAATGCATGCCTATACCTCAGCAGTCAGATATTGTGCGGATTGATTTTACCGATTTAAATCCTGCATTTGTGAAGTCAATTGAATCCATAAGAGAGAATGCTTCAAAAGCTACCGATTTTAATGGGATGGTAAAGATTAGTGGAGGCGTTTTTGAAATGGGCGGAGATATTGTTGAGGGGTTTGAAGATATGCCGAAAACAGCCGTACCACAAGGAGATGAACTTCCTAAACATACGGTACGAGTGAGTGGTTTTTGGATGGATGAACATGAGGTCACTAACGCACAGTTCAAGGAATTTGTTCAGGCTACGGGTTATGTTACGACGGCAGAACATCCAATCGATTGGCAAGAACTCAAAAAACAACTACCACCTGGGACGCCAAAACCACCAGATGAAAACCTTTTACCTGCATCTTTGGTATTTAATTATGCCAATAAAGGCGCTTCTAAAAATAATTTAAGCAATTGGTGGACCTTTAAAAAAAACGTAAACTGGAAAAATCCAAATGGTCCAGGAACTTCAATAGAGGGTAAAGAGAATCATCCGGTAGTGCATGTAAGTTGGTATGATGCGATGGCCTATGCAAAATGGGCAGGTAAACGATTACCAACTGAAGCAGAGTGGGAATTCGCTATGCGTGGTGGATTAAGTAATAACATGTATCCTTGGGGAAATGAAAAAACTGAACAGGGAAAGCACTTTGCTAATCATTTACAAGGGGAATTTCCATATGTAAATACAGTTGATGACAGATTCGAAAGAACAGCACCTGTAAAGTCTTTTCCTGCAAATAACTACGGTCTTTTTGATATGGCTGGTAATGTTTGGGAGTGGACTAATGACTGGTATAGCTCAAAATATTATTATGAGCTCAAACTTAAGGGCGGAATAGCAATAAATCCCATGGGGCCTGAGTCAGGATTTGATGCATACAATAATAATGAGAAGAAAAAATCAATACGCGGTGGATCTTTCTTGTGCAATGATTATTGGTGTTCAGGTTTCAGAAATTCAAGACGGATGCGTAATACACCAGATACATCTATGGAGCACATAGGTTTCAGATGCATAAGAGAAATTAATACAAAATAGTAAAAATGAATAAAACCTTGACTATAGTAATACTCCTTATTTGCTTAAGTAGTTTTGCACAACGGTACTAAATTAGACTACGGTAGGAATTAGATAAAGGCTCAGTGAATTGCATAGAATTTGTAGAATATTTTACGATTAAATACAAAAAACACCGATAAAACGTAATATTTAAATTATTTTTTATAGATTTACACCAATCTTAACCTATTAATTATGAAGAAGTTATTTACCTCAATACTTGTTATTTTTAGTATTCAGCTTTGTAAAGCTCAAGAGCTAGAAACTATTTTGCTTGCCGCTGATGATGCTAGCCTACTCACTCAAAATTATTTATCTCCTGCAATGGAGGGACTAATGTACAGTATGAATGGTGGTTGGGCTACAACAGCCAAAGTTCACAAAAAATTCGGATTCGATATTACAATTGGAGCTAATTTGTCATTTGTACCAGATGAAGCTCAATTTTTTGACTTTATTCCAGATCAATATGAATTTCTGACTTTACCTAATGATGAGGATCAGTTGCCTACTATTATGAGTGAAGATGACGTTGAGACAACTATAGATATATCTATACCTGTCGGAGACGGTACCTTTAAGGTTGCCAGTTTTGATATGCCTGGAGGTATTGCGGGTGACTTACCCGCAAGTGCAGTACCAGCTCCTGGAGTTCAGGTTGGTTTTGGTCTTCCTTTTAAAACAGATATTAAAGCTAGGTATGTACCTAATTTAGCTTTTGACGAAGATATTGAGTCTGGTTTAGTTGGTTTTGGTCTTCAGCATGATTTAACGCAATACCTTGGTCCATTAGATAATTTACCTTTAAGTATTTCAATTTTAGGCGCTTTTACTAATATGACTGTAACTTATGATATTGAAGATGACAACATAACTGATGATGTGACTGTAAGCAATGGAGAGTTAGAATTTAAAATGAATACATGGACAGTTCAAGCATTAGCATCGCTAGATTTTAAAATTATTACCTTTTATGGAAGTCTTGGTTATAATAGTGGTAAAACTACAGCTAAGATGAAGGGGGATTATACCCTAACCTATGATATAGAAGATGGTAGTGGAAATCAAATTGAGACTGTTGATGAGACAATTAGTGATCCAATTAATCTAGATTTTGAAGCAAATGGTATGCGAGCTACCTTAGGTACCAGATTAAATCTTGCATTTTTTAAGATTTTTGCTGATTATACGTTTCAAGAATACAATACGGCATCGGTAGGCATTGCCTTTAGTTTTAGATAAAATCTTCACGCATATTTTGATATAAGCAGCCATTAATTGGTTGCTTTTTTTATTTTTTAATACTATGACTTATGTCATGGAAATTAGACTCTAATGCCGTAAATTTGTACTCGATTTTTTAACGTTATAA
This sequence comes from Winogradskyella sp. KYW1333, assembly GCF_003335675.1. Classification (GTDB taxonomy): domain Bacteria; phylum Bacteroidota; class Bacteroidia; order Flavobacteriales; family Flavobacteriaceae; genus Winogradskyella. Next base: position 145,013 of record NZ_QPHL01000011.1, read on the forward strand.
ATAAATTTTAAAATGAAAGTAACCGTAGTTGGCGCAGGTGCAGTAGGCGCAAGTTGTGCAGAATATATAGCAATAAAAAACTTTGCTTCTGAAGTTGTCATTCTTGATATTAAGGAAGGCTATGCAGAAGGTAAAGCGATGGATCTTATGCAATGCGCATCTTTAAATGCTTTTGACACCAAAATTACAGGTAGCACAAACGACTATTCTAAAACAGCAAATAGTGATATTTGTGTGATTACATCAGGTATTCCGCGTAAACCAGGTATGACACGTGAGGAATTAATAGGTATCAATGCAGGTATTGTAAAAACAGTTTCAGCTAGTTTGGTTGAGCACTCACCGAATACAATCATTATTGTGGTAAGTAATCCAATGGATACAATGACTTACTTGGTTCATCAAACTACGGATATACCAAAGCATAAAATTATAGGAATGGGTGGTGCTTTAGATTCTGCTAGATTTAAATACAGATTAGCAGAAGCTTTAGGTGCACCAATTAGTGATGTAGATGGTATGGTAATCGGAGGCCATAGTGATAAGGGTATGGTTCCTTTAACATCACATGCCACAAGAAACAGTATCAATGTTTCTGAATTTATTTCAGAAGAAAGATTAAACCAAGTTAAAGAAGACACTAAGGTTGGTGGTGCAACATTAACCAAACTATTAGGGACTTCAGCATGGTATGCTCCAGGTGCTGCAGTAAGCGGGTTGGTACAAGCTATAGCATGTGACCAAAAGAAAATGTTCCCATGTTCTACATTGTTAGAAGGTGAATATGGATTGAGCGGTCTATGTATTGGTGTGCCAGTAATCTTAGGACGTAATGGTATTGAAAAGATAATTGATGTACCGTTAAGTAATGCTGAAAAAGCACACTTGGCAGAAAGCGCAGAAGGCGTTAAGAAAACAAATGGCCTTTTAGAATTCTAAACTATAAGTACATTAGACATTATCATAAAGACTGTAGCAATACAGTCTTTATTTTTTTATATTTGGCGCATGAAAATTAAATTGCATTTAGGTGTTGTTATGGTTATACTTATGTTCTTAGGAACATATATAGAGCATAACTTAGTACCTAATCAACAAATTGTAATTCAATTTTCTAATCATCAAATAACTTCGGAGGAGGCAAATTCTGCCGCAGAAGCCCTAAAACAACAACTTAAGGATATTGGTGCTAAAAAACTAGATATTGGTGAGTTTAACAGTGGTCAATTAACAATCACTTATTATAGTGATACTGATGTAATGCGTATCCAAAAGGTACTCACTGATGATGATTTAGTATTAGATTATTCATTGGAAAATCAATCAAATGATAAATCAATCCCTGAAAAAGAAGAACTCTATAAGTTTAATGTATCAGAAATACAAGACAGTCCAATAAATAATTGGGATTTTGAAGGTACCTTAGTAACTGAGTTAAACCATAAAAGTGACCGTTATTATTTTCCTAAATTAAAGTATTCGTTTACAAAAGAAGATATTGAGAATCATAGTTTTAAAGAATGCTTAAGATTAAAAATACCAAGTATATATCATTTTAATAAGAGCAAATTCGCTCATCGAATTCCACAGGTACGTGCAGGACCTTCATTTTTAGGGAATAGCTAATCTGAAATAATTCCCATTTTCAAATCAAATACTTTTTTCAATCAAAAAAGTTGAAACCCATTTAACAATTAAAAATAATTGTCGAATAGGGCGCTAAAGTCTATATTTGCCCGACTAATTTTCGACATAAAAACAATAAAATGCAAAACAAAGGAATAATTAAACTGTTTGCACTCTTATTTGGATTGGTAAGTATTTACCAGTTGTCTTTCACATTTAAGGCTAACCAAATAGAAGATGACGCTAAAGCATATGCCGTTAGCAAATTTGACGTATCCGAAGAGGATTATCAAGATAAAAGAAATCAAGCCGAAATCAATTACCTAGATTCTTTAAAGACTTCTAAAATTAAGGTAGGAGATGAATCTGAACCAATTGAAGTATACAATATGTTAGGTGTATCTCAATATACTTATACTGAAATTGAAGAAAATGCCATGAAATTAGGTCTTGACCTTAAAGGTGGTATTAATGCAATTATTCAAATTTCTGTTAAAGACATCTTGAAAGGATTGTCTAACAATAGTAAGGACCCAATCTTTAACAAGGCTCTTGATGATGCAGAAGAGTTACAGAAAGATGCACAAGAATCTTACTTAGAATCTTTCTTTAGAGCTTTTGATGCCATTAAAGGTGAGACAAAATTAGCCTCTCCAGATATTTTTGCTAATCGCGATTTAAGTGATGTGATTAAATTTGACATGACTGATGACGAGGTAAAAAGTATTTTAGAAACAAAAATAGACGAGTCTATAGTTTCTGCCTTTGAGGTATTGCGTAATCGTATTGATGGATTCGGTGTTTCATCTCCAAATATCCAACGTTTAGGAAATTCAGGTAGAATTTTAATTGAATTACCTGGTGCAAAAGACAAAAAACGTGTTGTTGATATCATAACAAAAACAGCACAATTACAGTTCTGGGAAACATATAAAACACAAGAAGTTTTACCGTATATTCTTCAAGTAAATCAAGCATTAGTTGAAACAAATAAGGAAAAAGAGGAAGAAACATCTGAAGTTGCTGAGACTGAAGAGGTAGTTGATAGCACAGAAAGTGCAATTGATGAGTTAACAGGTCAGATAGAAACAGACTCAACAGCTGTTGCCGATTTAAATCCATTAGGTATTCAGAGTTATGGTAATGGTGGTTCTGTAGCAGCAATGTTCTTGGCTAAGGATAGAGCAAAAATATTAGCTCACTTAAATGACCCTAAGAACAGAGCGTTATTACCGGCAGAAATGCGTTATGCAAAATTCCTTTGGGGAATTCAAAATAAGGATTCAGAGTACTCTGAACTTTATGTAATTAAGGCTAATAGAGACGGTGTTCCTCCATTGAGTGGTGCCGTAATCACTGATGCTAGACAAGATTATGATCAGATTAGTAGACCAGCTGTAAGTATGCAAATGAATGCAAAGGGTGCGAAGACTTGGGAAGAAATGACTAAAAAAGCATTCGAAACTCAAGGCTATATTGCTATTGTTTTAGATGATATTGTTTATTCTGCGCCAAGTGTTTCAAACGGACCAATCGCTGGTGGTAATTCGCAGATATCAGGTGCTTTTTCATTAACTGAAGCTGTAGATTTAGCAAATGTATTACGAGCAGGTAAATTACCTGCTTCTGCTGAGATAGTGCAAGCAGATGAGGTAGGTCCTTCTCTAGGACAAGAAGCAATAGACAGTGGTATTAAGTCTTTTGGTATAGCATTAGTATTTGTATTGTTATGGATGATTTTTTACTATGGTAAAGCAGGTGGATTTGCAGATATCGCTTTATTGTTAAACATCTTATTAATCTTTGGTGTACTTGCAAGTTTAGGAGCGGTATTAACATTGCCTGGTATTGCTGGTATCGTTTTAACTATTGGTATATCGGTTGATGCCAACGTTCTTATTTTCGAACGAATTAGGGAAGAGATAGATAAAGGGAAATCACAGAAAGAATCGGTAAAAGATGGATTTGCCAATGCATTGTCTTCTATTTTAGATGCCAACATTACTACTGGTTTAACAGCATTAATATTATTCGTCTTTGGTACAGGGCCAATTAAAGGTTTTGCAACTACTTTAATAATTGGTATTGTTACGTCATTATTTACTGCAATCTTTATTACAAGATTATTAATTGATTGGTATGTAAATAGAGGAGGTAAATTAGACTTCTCAACTGCAATGACTAAAGGTCTTTTCAAGAATGTAAATATCAACTTCTTGAGAAAGCGTAAAATTGCGTATGTAATATCAGCTGTTTTACTATTAACAAGCTTAGGTTCTCTATTTACAACGGGTCTTGACCAAGGGATAGATTTTGTTGGTGGTAGAACATACCAGGTAAGATTTGAGCAGCCTATAAGCACAGAAGAGGTGACTAGTGTTTTAAATGATCCTGCTGTTTTTGCAAGTGCGGAAGTTAAAACTATTGGTGCACCTAATCAATTAAAAATCTCTACTAAATATAAGGTGGAAGATAATTCTGTTGAAGCAGATGAAGAGGTGCAAACTAAGTTATTTGAAGCCTTAAAACCATATTTACCTTCAGGTATGACTTATGAAGAATTTGATAACGGTTCAGGAGATGCAAAAATAGGTAAGATGCTATCGAGTAAAGTAAGTCCAACGATTGCAGATGATATTAAAAAATCATCGTTTTGGGCAGTTCTTGGTTCGTTAGTAGTGGTCTTCTTATATATCTTAATAAGATTCAAGAAGTGGCAATTCTCATTAGGTGCTGTTGCAGCAGTATTCCATGATGTATTAATTGTACTTGGTATCTTCTCATTAACATGGAGGTTTATGCCATTTAGCATGGAGATTGATCAAGCCTTTATTGCTGCGATATTAACGGTTATAGGTTACTCACTTAACGATACGGTGGTTGTGTTTGATAGGATTAGAGAATTCTTAAATGAGCATACGTCATGGGAGTTTGGTAAAACCATAAATGCTTCATTGAATAGTACTTTAAGTAGAACATTGAATACCTCTGTAACTACGTTGGTAGTATTATTGGCTATGTTCATTTTCGGAGCTGATTCTCTTAGAGGATTGTTATTTGCCTTAATTGTTGGTGTAATAGTAGGTACATATTCATCTATGTTTATAGCAACACCATTAATGTATGATACAGCTAAGAAGGGTGATGCAGCAGAATCTTTAAAAAAGAAAGTGAAAGAAGACGATAACGAGGAATAATTAGGCTCGTTTTTAAATAAATATTTAAAGTGCCTTTCCTCCTAGGAAAGGCACTTTTATTTTATATTTCTCACTAAGTATGATAGCAATTCCAAGCACAAGAACTGTCTTTCATATTTTACGAGTTGAATTAAGAATTTACTATGAAAGTTTCAATTATTGTACAGGCAACATAATTCTAAATGAATAAACAAAGCCTTTTAGTTTGTCTTCTCAAATTCAATCTGATCTCCAATCTCAAGTTGCCATTCATCCGAAAGACCGCCCTTAATTTCTAAAACATATTTGGCTGGTGCCTCAGAGGGTAGTGATGTTTCATCAAAAGGTTTTGCATTTTTTTGAAAACTCACAATGGTTTTTTGCTCATCAATATATATAATATCTAATGGAATCTTGGTATTTTTCATATAAAAGCTACGGTAAGAAACATCTGGGAATATGAAGAGCATTCCTTGATTAGTACCCAGATCGGTTCTGTACATTAAACCTGTCTGCGTTTCGTATTCATCATCTGCAATTTCAATATCAATAGTTTTAACTATTGAATCTGAAAGTCCTTTTTTAAGCTTAAGAACACCCTCTTTTTTGAAAGAAACTTCAATTTTATCGGAAGTCAAAGATGTCTTTTCTTCTTTGCAATTTTGTAGAGAAATCAAAATTGAAATAAAAAAACCAAATTTAATTAACGGCTTATAAGGCATTATGATAACTGGGTTTTAGGTTTATACATAAACATAAAATAAAGCCCAATAAGTATAAATGGAATACTTAATAATTGCCCTGTAGATAATGTATTACCAAAGTATTCCTCAATACCACCTTGGCTTACCTTAACATACTCTACAAAGAACCTTATGGTCCATAGTAAAACTAAAAAGAACCCAAATAAAAAGCCTTGTTGTTCTGCCTTTTTGGTTTTCCAATAAAAGTAAAAGAGTATTAAAAAGACAAAAACATAACAAAATGCTTCATATAATTGAGCAGGATGTCTTGGTTCGGATTCTCCTAGTTGTTTAAATACTACACCGAAGTCACTATTAGTATATTTTCCAATTATTTCGGAGTTTATAAAGTTGCCTATCCTTACAAATACAGCGCCTAGTGCTACTGGTATTACGACGCGATCTAATATCCAAAGCACAGTTTTTTTCAATATTTTTTTGTTATACAAGTACATTGAAATTATCATGGCTATTGCAGCCCCATGACTTGCTAGGCCTTGAAAACCAGTAAATTCAATTCCTCCCTTAAACTTAAAAGGTAAAAATATACTGAAGAAATCTTCAGTGATTAATTCAGACTGGTAGAATATAACATGGCCCAATCTCGCACCTAGCATTATCCCAATTACAGAATAAATAAATAAAGAATCCAACGACTCATCTGATTGGTTTTCGTTTCTATAAATACGTTTCATGATATAAAAACCTAGAACAAAGGCTACTATCCACATAACGCTATAAAAGTGAAGTTTAAAAAATCCCAGATCTAAATATTTGATTGGATCCCAAACAATATGTAATGAATGCATAGGTGTTTTATTTATTCAGTAAATATAATATTTTGATAGGTTTTGATAGAGAGATTAACTTATAATTAATCTTCCTTTGGTGGAACCGGGTCAAATCCCTTTCCGCTCTAAGGCGACAGAGCGAATAAGAAAATGTACACTGTACATTTTTAGCGAAAGGGCGAGCTGGCGCGAGGGAAAATTTTTAGTTGTCATCCTTCTTAGGAACAGGATCGTAACCCTTTCCACCCCAAGGATGACAGCTAAAAATACGTTTCAATGCTAATTTTCCTCCTTTAAACAAACCGTGTTCTTGCAATGCTTCTTTGGCATAGTGAGAACACGTAGGTTGGTACCTACAAGTAGCTGGAGTTAAAGGTGAGATAACGGTTTGATAAATTTTAATTATTAAAACAAATGGATATGTAAGAAGCTTTTTCACAACTAGTTGGTCGTAAAAGTCGTACCATCTTTACCATCCTGTAACTGAATACCAGCCTCAGCTAATTCATCCCTAATTTTATCAGATAAAGCAAAATCTTTATTTACTCGTGCTTCTTTTCTCAGGTTAATTAAAATTTCAACAGCACTAGATAATTTGTCACTTCCTACTACTTCTTTATCACTATTTTTAAGTCCTAAGATATCAAATGTGAACGTGGTAATTGTAGATTTTAAAAGGTCTAAATCTTCATGTGTAATAGTTGCACTACCATCTTTAATTTGGTTGATAAACTTAGCGCCATCAAAAAGGTTTGCGATTAACACTGGTGTGTTAAAATCGTCATTCATGGCATCATAACATTTCTGCCTCCAGTTTTGAATATCCACTGATGAAGTACTGCTAGTTTTTAAGTTATCCATCAAATTGATAGCATCCATTAATCTAAAATAACCCTTTTCACTAGCCAATAATCCATTATTTGTAAAGTCTAAAATACTTCTATAGTGTGCTTGTAGCATGAAAAACCGAGCAACACTTGGTAAATACGCCTTAGTGATGTGAGGATTATCACCTGAGAATATTTCATTAGGTAAAATATAATTCCCTGTAGACTTGGCCATTTTTTTGCCGTTCATAATTAACATGTTGGCATGCATCCAATAGTTTACCGGTGCTTTGTCGTTGGTGGCTTCGGCCTGAGCAATTTCACATTCGTGATGTGGAAATTTTAAATCCATACCACCTCCATGAATATCAAATTGTTCACCCAAATATTTCGTACTCATCGCAGTACATTCCAAGTGCCAACCCGGGAAACCATCACTCCAAGGTGATGGCCAACGCATAATATGTTGTGGTTCTGCTTTTTTCCAAAGTGCAAAGTCTTGAGGATTCTTTTTGTCTGATTGGCCATCTAGAGCTCTTGTATTATGGATAAGGTCTTCAACTTTCCTTTTGCTCAAAATACCATAACTCTTACTTTCATTGTATTTTAATACATCGAAATAAACTGATCCGTTTACTTTGTAAGCAAAGCCGTTATCGATTATGTTCTTAATGATTTCAATTTGCTCAATAATATGCCCTGTTGCAGTAGGTTCAATACTTGGCGGTAAAAAATTGAAGGTGTTAAGAATATTGTGAAAATCAACTGTATATCGCTGTACAACCTCCATAGGCTCTATAGCCTCAAGCCTTGCTTTTTTAGCTATTCTATCTTCACCTTCATCAGCATCGTTTTCTAAATGCCCAGCATCAGTAATATTTCTGACGTATCTTACCTTATATTCTAAGTGCTTCAGATATCTATAAATGATATCAAAGGACATAAAAGTTCTCACATTACCAAGATGGACATTGCTGTATACGGTTGGTCCACATACGTACATGCCAACATAACCAGGAATTATTGGTTCAAAATCTTGCTTTTCACCGTTTAGTGAATTATATATTTTTATGGATTGAGATTCGTATAAAGGCATAATGTAATTTTCAAATGGAATGTGAAAACAAATCTATAATTAAGCTATAGAATTAGCAACTAAAATTTTGTATCTAGCTGAATATAATCAAGGAATTCTCTTTTAGTTTCTTTCTCTTTAAATTTTCCTCCAAATTCAGATGTTACTGTACTACTTTCAACATCTCTAATACCACGCGAATTAACACATAGGTGCTTAGCATCAATCACACAGGCAACATCCTCTGTGTTTAATACTTTTTGAAGTTCTTTTACAATTTGAATAGTAAGCCGTTCTTGTACCTGTGGTCTTTTTGCAAAATAATCTACAATACGGTTCATTTTTGATAAACCTACTACACTTCCATTTGATATATAGGCTACATGAGCCTTACCAACTATTGGCAATAAATGATGTTCGCATGTAGAATAGACTGTAATATTCTTCTCAACTAGCATCTCACCATATTTGTACTTGTTTTCAAAAGTAGAGGCACTTGGCTTTTTAGCAGGGTCTAATCCGCCAAAAATTTCGTTAACAAACATTTTTGCAACACGTCTTGGTGTTCCACTGAGACTATCGTCGGATAAGTCCAAGCCCAGGGTTTCCATTATGTGCCTAACATCGTCTTTAATGATATCCATTTTCTCCTCATTTGAGAGCTTAAAAGCATCGGCTCTCATAGGGGTTTCGCTAGATGAAGAAATATGATCATCTCCAAGAGCATCTATATCATTAAAATCGCTATCAATTCTCATAGTCTTTAATAATTTTTCATTTCCTAAAAGGAGGTGCAAAGATACGTAATAAAAATAGTATCAATAAGGTAGGACTTTTATAATTAACCTTGTTCTATTAATATATCCGATGAATTACGCATTACATTGACAAATTAACATTAATAATTCTAAAATTTTCTTAATTTTCAAAACTTTAATAATTAATAAATATGAATCGATTCCACCTAAGAATCTTTCTGTTGTTTTTATTACTTTGTTCTTATGGTATTATTGCACAAACGGCACAAAGAGTTGAATATAGGGCCGTTAAGTATAAGTCTAACGTTGATGCACCACTGACAAATGACGAATTGACAAAGATTAAAGAGGTTTATAAACAGTCAACAGAAGATGTGATTTTAAATGATAAAGCACATTTAAAACGTATAAAACACTTATTAAGAAATAGAATCAAAATCTTAAAGTTAGGAATAAAAGACCAACACCGTAGACATACTCTATTATCTGAGGTTGAATTGTTTAATCACTTTAATCCAAATTTAACAAGAGATTTGGTTTTTGATAAATATGGATTCAATCCATTAAAATATAATCTAAACTTATATCCTTCAGAAAACATTCTATATAGGATAGATGGTACTAACTATTACATAAGAATAATGTCCCAATTTCAATAGAACATGATTAGAAGATTACTTTTATTAATAATCATATTATTGTCCTCTTTTGCAAGCGCGCAAGACTTTATTATGCAAAATGCGACATTTAATCAATGCTCAGCAGGATTTTTCTATGATTCTGGAGGAGAATTTGGGCCTGCTGGAAATAATGAAAATTTAACCTTGACACTATGCCCTGACAACCCAGGTTTTCAATCTCAAGTGAATTTTACCTTTTTTCAACTTCAAGCTAATTTAGATTTTTTGACTATTTATAATGGACCAAATGCAACATATGACGAAATAGGTACGTTTACAGCAGTAACCAATCCTGGTTTAATTACAGCCTCACTAACAGCTATTAATACTGGAGGACAACCTAATCCAGATGGATGCTTAACATTTGTATATACAAGTAATTCAACTGGCCCATCTGCAGGTTGGGCAGCAGAAATTTCATGCTTTGAACCATGTCAAGATATAACAGCAAATTTAGATAGTACATTACCAGATTTAGAAGCGTCAGGTGATTTGGTAATCGCAGATGTTAATGAAATAATTACATTTAACGGTAGTGGAACTTTTTCCTCCGATGGAACTGGTGCGACTTATTTATGGGATTTTGGTGATGGTAACACTGCGCTCGGGCCTTCTGTAACCCATTCGTATACCAATGCTGGTATTTATGATGTTACCCTTGTTATTACAGATACTAATCCTAGTGGTTGTCAAAGCATAAATAATATTGGTTTAATTGCTCAAGTTGGGGCTTCAGTACCTGGCAATCCTTATGTTGAGGCAGGAGACGATATTTCTATTACTTGCCCAGAACCAGTTCAATTAAGTGCGCAGTTTTTAGATTTAGGTGAAACAAATACTTATACTGTTAATGAAATTCCATTTGTACCTCCGTTTTCCTTTCAAGGGTTATCAAATTCTGTAAATACAAATATTGACGATTCGTGGGATGAACCAAGAAATTTACCCTTCGATTTTTGTTTTTTTGGAAATTTAGAACAAGAATTTCAAGTGGGTTCAAACGGTATTATAAGATTCGATGTAGATCCATTGGATACCTACAATGCTTATAATTTACAAAATAACCCATTACCAAATAATACCAATGAAGCTTTAGCTGAAGGTAATGTATTTACCCCAGTACACGATATTGATCCTGCTGCCTCCTCAGGTGAAGAAATAGCATGGGAAATTATTGGTAATGCGCCTAATAGGGTATTAGCTGTGAGCTTTTATAATGTTCAAATGTACAGTTGTAGCAGTGCATTGGCTACCCATATGGCAGTTTTTTATGAAACAACAAATGTTATTGACATCTATGTTCAAAAAGCTCCTTTTTGTGATGCTTTTAATAATAATAAAGCTATAGGAATTCAAAATAATGCTGGTACAGAAGCATTTGTTCCACCAGGAAGAAATACCAATGAAAATGGAGGGTGGACAATTGATGTTCCTGAGGCTTGGAGGTTTTCACCAGCAGGAGATAGTATAATTGTATTTGAGTGGTTAGATGAAAATGATAATGTGATTTCAACAGATGCTAATTTTGAAGTTATACCTACAGAGACTACTACATACAAGGCAAGAGTTACCTATAATACGTGCACGGGTAACCCTGTTGTAGTTGAAGATGAGATTACCATTACTATAGATGGGTTTGAGCTCCAAACAGAACTTCCCAATAACTTAGAGGTGTGTAATGGAGGTAATCCACCATATAGTTTTGATTTAGAATTAAATACACCAGTAGTCACTTCAAGTGCACCTACTCCAGGTGATTTAGTAGTTACCTACCATAATTCACAAGCCGATGCAGAAAATGATGTTGGAGCAATTACTGGAACAAATAATTATTTGGGTACTGATGGTGAAATTATATTTGTACGTATCGAATATCTAGATTCAGGTTGTAATGATGTCTATTCCTTTAGTTTGAATCTATCAGGCCAACCTATAATCAACCCGGTATCAGATTTGGAGCGTTGCGACGACGGTTTGAACGATGGCATCGAGCTTTTCAATCTGGAGTCCCAGACG
>NZ_QPHL01000012.1 GCF_003335675.1 Winogradskyella sp. KYW1333
CGTCTGGGACTCCAGATTGAAAAGCTCGATGCCATCGTTCAAACCGTCGTCGCAACGCTCCAAATCTGATACCGGGTTGATTATAGGTTGGCCAAAAGTTGAAATAGTAAATGAGACAACATCAAAACAAGATTGAGAGTTATCTGCAACTCTTGCCCAAATTATTTGTGGATTTGATACATTAGTATAATTAGTTGGTAACGCACTAACATTATCAATTGCATTTTGATCTGTAAGATGATAGCTTACTACAAAATCTGTCGGATCTAATGTTCCTAATATATTATTGTCATTTTGAGTTAAATCAAAATTTGAAGTACCAGATGAATTACATTCAAATAAATCAATTGCAGGACCTGCTGTTGGACTAGGAATAAATTCAACCAAAATTGAATCTGATGCCTGGCATACACCAGAAAACACTATATCTACTGAATATGTGCCAGGCTGAGTAACAGAAATCATTGATCCTGTTTCTCCCAATATTTCTGTTCCCTCATAATACCAAGTGTGTATTGCACTTGTGAGACCAGTATCTAATTCTACTGATGAGCCACCACATCGCGCTGTACCAGATGCTATTGTAATATCTTCACCTAAATCACCACCTAAATCAAAACTTCCTGCTTTTAAAAAAACACCTGAATCCAATTGGGTATCAGTTGCATCAGCAACAACAAGCTTAATGGTATAAGTTTCGCCAGGGTTCACTGAAGATTGTGCCGTAAAAACAGTAGTTCTACCATCAAAAGAAATTGGTGGCCCATTTTGAGGTGTATAGCCTCCAAAATATTCTTCATTAATTGCTCCACATGACGTATTTGCTTGATGGATATTAGTAACTAAAATGGGTGTATTGGTACCTGGTAAAACAGCAAGATTTGTGGTATTGCCTAAAGAGTCTGTTAATAAAAATGCGAAGGCATCTGAGAAATTGCACTCAAAACTTCCTCCATTATATTCTTCCGAAGCCATTAAAAATTCAAAGCTAATGTTATCAGCTAAGGGCACAAAATCAAATTGAATAAACGTAGCATTATTAGAAGTAATACCAACAGTATTGTTCAATTCAACATCTCCTGGCCATGCGCCAGATCCTTCACTTAAATTATTATTATTTGGGCCACGAGCCCGAGAAGCATCTCCAGAAGTTAGCAAAATTCCATCCTCAAAAGGGAAATTTATTCCATCACTAAAAAAATAGCCAATCCCATTAGATTCAAATTGATTAAAAGTAATACCTGTTGACCATGTAATATTTGAAACCGTTGCACACGGACTATTAACCAAAACATCAGTGATTAATTCTTCTGGTGTAAATAAATCTTGATCAACCACTACATTTGGCCCAAGAACAAAAACTGTGATAGTTTCTGTGCCTGCACAACCTTGAGGATTATCATCCGTTGCTGTAAAGGTAACAGTATATGTACCTGCAATTGGAAAGACATGAGAAACATCAGTACCTGTTGCAGTAGAACCATCACCAAAATCCCAACTATAAGTGGCATTTGACCCATCAACCGAAAAAGCTGCACTCCCAGAAAAGTCCACAGTTTCTCCTGGTAAAATGCTTATTACGCCTGTTCCATTTGGTGCTGGATTTGTTGTATCAATTGAAGCAACGATATCCTGACATGCTGTTGCACATAAAATATTCGCTTCCCAACCATCGATAGAACCCGAAGCGTCGGAAATAAACTCAAAGGTTAGACAACCTGACGTGTTTGTATCTGTCGCACTCACAGTAAAAGAACCTTCTGGTCCTTGAAAAGTCCCTAATAAATTAGCAGTAGTAGAATCACCATCATACACGTTTAATCTGTCAGGATTAAGACCTAACTGAGTAGTAAAAGACAAAAAATCTACAATAATAAATTCACCAGCATTCTGAGGGCATAATATAGTAACTAAATTTTCGTCATTGCCGTAGTTTGCAAATTCACCACCAGAATCAAAAAACTTATCTGGTGCACATCTATTAAATGTACCATTTTGCATAACTAGATCTTGGGCCTTAGCGCAAAATGTAGTTATAAGGGCAAATACAAAAATTGATTTTCTCATTGATTAACTAATAGTCCTTATCCTATTCATATCTAACTGAATTTAGGACAAAATAAATAGATCATTCCAATTTCAAAATTTCTTGTTCCGTGAAATATTTTGAATAGAAACGAAATTTAATCAAAATATATGATTTGACTTATGAAATTAGTTATAAAACATAATGTTTAGGACTAACGTTTAATATGTTTATTTCATACTTTTGCAAACAAAAAAACATGCCTAAAACACATATATCAATACATACCACTTCAAATGATTTAATTTTAAAGTTTGAGGCTGATAGATTTTTGACTAATCACAACAGTTTTGAATTTAGCAATATTGATGAAGCCAAGGACTCTCCATTAGCTCAACAATTATTCTATCTACCCTTTGTAAAAAAGGTTTATATCGCGTCAAATTTTGTGGCAATTGAGCGCTTTAACATTGTTGATTGGAAGGATGTTCAAGATGAAGTAGCAAAACAACTAGAAGATTATTTATCGAGTGACGGCATTGTCGTGACAGAAGAGGCAATAAAACCAAAAGCGGCGGTCACGGTATATGCTGAAAGTACTCCTAACCCGAATGTTTTAAAATTTGTATGTAACAAAGTATTAGTTGCTAACCTTTATGAGTTTTCATCAATAGAAGATGCAAAACCATCTCCTTTTGCAACTGAATTGTTTCAATTTCCCTTTGTGAAAAATGTTTTTATTGATAAAAATTATGTGTCAATTACAAAATTTGATATTATAGAATGGGAGGAAATTACTTTGCAATTGAGAGAGTTTATTAAAGGCTATGTTGAAAATGGCAAAACCATTTTGAACGATAATGCTATACAACAACTTAATAAAACCGAGGAGGCGATAGAACAAAAATTTGAAGCTTTAGATGACACGTCTAAAAACATTGTAAATATTTTAGAGGAATATGTTAAACCTGCAGTTGCGAGCGATGGCGGTAATATTGAATTTAAGTCTTATGACGAAACTTCAAAGAAGGTACAAGTCTTATTACAAGGTGCCTGTAGCGGTTGCCCATCTTCTACATTTACATTAAAAAATGGTATTGAAAATATGCTTAGAGAAATGTTGAATGACCGTGAAATAACTGTGGATGCGATTAATAACTAAATATGTAGTTTTTATTAAGAAATAAAAGTCTTATTAAATTATAAAATTTTAATTCAAAAAATATGGAAACACAACAATGGATTGATGCTGGTTATAACTTAATTGTAGAGTTTGGACCCAGATTGATCGCTGCCATACTAATATGGATAATAGGTAGTTGGATAATAAAAATGCTCATCAAAGGTGTTTCAACAGCAATGATTAAAGCCAATTACGATGAAAGTTTAAAGAAATTTTTATTGAACTTAATTAATTGGGCTTTCAAAATAATTCTAATCATTGTAGTTTTGGGCACAGTTGGTGTTGAAACAACATCATTTGCTGCTGTTCTTGCGGCAGCTAGTTTAGCCATTGGTATGGCTTTACAAGGTTCGCTCGGAAACTTTGCAGGAGGTGTTCTTATAATGATATTTAGACCCATTAAAATCGGAGATTTAATAGAAGCTCAAGGAGAGATGGGAGTAGTTAAAGAAATTGAAGTTTTCACAACAAAACTTACTGGTCTATCCAATAAAGAAATCATTATACCGAATGGTGCCTTATCTAATGGAAATATTGTCAACTATACTACAGAGGGAACAAGACGTGTGGATCTTGTTTTCGGAGTAAGTTATGACTCTGATATTAAGAAAACAAAAGGTGTTTTTAATGAAGTTCTTTCTTCTAACGCTAAAATATTAAAAACCCCGGCACCAACAATAGCAGTTTCTGAATTAGCAGATAGTTCAATTAACTTTGTTGTTAGACCGTGGTGTAATGCAGAAGACTACTGGGAGGTCTATTTTGAAGTAACTGAAAATGTAAAGGATGCATTAGACAAAGCAGGAATTGAAATTCCTTATCCACATCAAGTTGAGATACATAAATAGGGGTTAGGACTTTTTAATAGCAACAAAATCCTTTAAATAATAAGGTTCAAAATATGCGACATCTTCGGTGTCACTTATTTTATATTTTATTTCAGATAAAACTGACATCTCATTAGCAGATGGTAATTTATTATCTATAAAAACTGCATTTGGATGCTCAATTATAGCTTTTGTTTTTTCGACACCATTTCCTATAAAATAAACTGGCCCATGCTTTAAATAGTTACCAAAACTATTTTCGTCTATTACTTGAGCTTCTATTTCTCTAACTTTCTTTAGGTCATAACTATAAACTGAGGAATAAACTTCCATTCTACGAGCATCTAGCATAGGTACAATAAATCCTTTTTCTACTTTAGCTTGGCAAGCAAGACTTTTTAAGGTATCAACGGAAAGCAATGGTTTATTTAAGGCGTAACAAATGCCTTTTGCAGAAGATACTCCAATACGTAATCCAGTATAAGAACCTGGTCCCTTACTAACTGCAACGGCATCAATATTAGATGGTTCTATATTAGCCGTTTTAAAGACTTCATCAATAAAAATGTGTAAAGTTTCAGCATGAGAATAGCTAAGACTATTATCTTCTTTCAAAACTAAAGTCTCTCCATCTTTTGACAGAGAGACTGAACAATTAGTTGTTGCTGTTTCTATATTAAGCAATAATGCCATTAGAAATAATATTTCTGCTATTCTGAACTGGTCTCAGTTGATTCTGATTTCTTATTCTTCTCTTCAATAAGATCGCCAGGTTTTAAGGTTTTTGAAACCACATTATATGGCCCTGTTATAATCTTATCATTTTCTTCTAATCCCGAAATAATTTCTATGGAGGTATCGTCTTGTATACCAGTTTCTACAACTCTTAATTTTGCCTTACCACTATCATTTACAAAAACGCATTCAAATTTTTGTTCTTCAGCTTGTACTTCGTCTCCTTCTATATTGTTTTTTGAATACCGCTTCTTAGTTGAGCTTGTATCTGTTTTAATAACAATTGAGCTAATTGGAACTGCAATTGCATCTTTACGCGTCTTTGTTATAATATCTACTGTTGCAGTCATACCAGGTCTAAATGGCGAATAACTTTCAGGTTTACCTTCCGTAAGATCATGATATGATTCTTCTAAGATTCTAACTTTTACTTTAAAATTAGTTACTTGATCAGCAGCCAGATTACCAGCTGCAGAATTTGCGATTTCTGTAACTATTCCTTTAAACTCCTTCTTTAAATAAGCATCTACTTCAACAATCGTTGAATCTCCAATATTTACTTTAACAATATCATTTTCATTCACATCAACCTCAACTTCCATATTCTGTAAATTAGCCACTCTAAGAATCTCTGTACCAGCCATTTGCTGAGTGCCTACAACTCTTTCTCCTTCTTCTACACTTAACAGTGAAATTGTACCACTCATTGGAGCAAAAATTGTTGTTCTGTTCAAATTATCTTTAGCCTCATTAACAGAAGCAGCAGCACTCTGAACACTATAATAGGCTGAACTTTTACCAGCAACAGCAGTTTCATAACTTGCTATAGACCTGTCCCAATCTGCTTTTGAAATTACACCTTTATTGAATAATGCTTTGTTTCTATCATAATCTGCTTTTGCCTGTTTTAAAGTAGCTTCAGCTTGCTCTAGATTTGCTCTTACATTTTGATAAGTAGCTTGTGATCTATTTACTGCCGATTGGATTAAATCTGGATTAACTCGCACTAACAAATCACCCTTTTTAACTTCTTGACCTTCTTTAAATGGTAATTCTAGTATCTCACCTGATACTTCTGATGAAATATTTACTTCAACTTCTGGTTGAATTTTACCTGTTGCGGATACTGTTTCAATAATATCTTTTAATGTAACCTCCTTAACTGTAACTTCCTTAAAGTTTCCTTTTTTACCAAACCATCCCATCTTAGACCCTGCAATTAGCAGAATAAGCATAAGAACAACAAATCCTAAAATAATTTTTACTGTTTTACTCATAATCAAAACTTTAATTCAGTTGCTGGAATTCCAAAATATAATTCGAGAACTTTTAATTTAAATATGTAATCGTATTTAGCTCTATTTAATTCTATACTAGTGTTGTCATATCTCAATTTAGATTGACTAAAGTCAAATGCATTGGTTAAACCAACATCATAGCGTTCCTTAGCGTAAGAATATGCAAGTTCTTGAGACTCTAACGCTAACTGTGCAGCCTCATATGATTTTAAGGCTCCTTTAGCATCTACGTATGCCTGGTACACAGTAGATTCAAGATCTAGTTCGGCTTGTTCTAATTGAAACTTTGCACGTTCTAAACTAACTCTACTTCTTTGCACATTACCTTTTACATTAAAACCATTTAAGATAGGAATATTTAATTGTAATCCATAACCTACACCATCATTAAGATACAATTGATCAAAAAGAGGGTCCGCAGGTACTTCTACTAAACTGGTGTTTGGTAACTCAGCCACTACCGATTGACCTGTTGCCTGCACGGTACCAATTTGAGCAGTAATTGTTGGGTTATTTGCATCTACCTCTTGAGTAAAATTAGGTGTATCTGCATATCTTGTATTATAACCGAAAAATGCGCTTAAAGTTGGATAATTAGCTCCCTTTGAAATCTTTAGATCCATTTCTGCAATTGCTACATTCTGCTCGGCAATTTTAATTTCTGATCTGTTTTCTTTAGCTGATGCTATAATTTCCGAAACATCTCTTGAGGCAACACCATCATCCACAATGTTATAGCCGTCCTCTTCAATATCAAAGTTTTCATAGTCTTTAATTAACAATAATTGAGCAAGACTTATAAGTGAAATTTGTACGTTATTTTGCGCATTTATAATTGCTTGTTGCTCACTCGCATTTGTTGCATTAATTTCGAGTAAGTCACCACGCGGTAAAGAACCAGCTTCAACTAATTTTTCAGTTCTTTCAATTTGTTCCTTTGTAACCTGATTCTGTGAAATTAAGACCTCTAAATTTGCTTTACTTAGAATTACCTGTAAATAACCATTAGCAACAAATAAGGAAATATCATCCTTCATTTTATCCAATCGATACTGACTTGCAAGTTTTGATATATCTGCTCTTTGCAACTGTCTAAAGTTTCTTAAACCATCAAAAAGGGTATAATTCATGTTAACACTTCCAGAGGCAGATAAAAAAGTGGTTGTCCGTGTATTATTAGTTACAGGATCAATACTTAAACCTGTGTTTTCAGAAACTCCACCACCTGCATTGATGCCTGGAGCAAAATTACCTTTTGCTGATAGTTTTTCTATGTCCGCAAGCTGAACATCTAATTCGCTTTGTTTAACGGAAATATTATTATCTAGAGCGTATTCTACACACTCCCTAAGAGTCCATTTTTTATTTTGTGCTTGAGCAATTAAACCAAATAGTAAAACTGCTATGATGATTGATTTTTTCATGATGTCTATTTGTCTAAATAAATCTTAAAGTGTTACACTAAAGTGTTTAAATTATTATTGAGAGAATTTTGATATACCCTGTATTTGGTTCCAAACCTTTATTTTATCCTTTTTAGTGATCCCGCTTTTTACTTCTACAAAAATCCCATCACTTATCCCTAACTCTACATCTTTTCTTTCAAAATCTTGGTCCCCAACTTCAATCTCTACATACGGATTTTTTGTTTCCTTGTCATATTGTACTAAAGCCTCTTTAATTGCTAATACATTGTCAGCTTTATCCAGAATAATAGAGGCATTTGCGCTAAGACCAGCTCTGATAAATGTAGAGTCAATTTGCGTTAAGGTGCCTTTAATAGCAAATTGAATAGCACCATTTTCAGCAACTCCTTTTGGTGCTATATAATCTAAAACCGCATCAAATGTTTCGTTTTCAATAGCGCCAACAGTTATTTCTAGAGGTAACCCTTCTTTAATTTTACCCACTTCACTTTCATCTACTTTACCTTCAAAAATCATCTTTTTTACATCTGCTAATGAAGCAATAGATGTGCCCTCATTAAAATTATTAGCTTCAATAACTTGATTTCCTGCTTTTACAGGTACATCTAGAACCATCCCAGAAACAGTTGCTCTTACTTGGGTCTGCGCAATATTTCCCAGACCAGAGGTAGTACCTGTTTTAATAATATCATAATTTTGACGTGCTTGTTGCACATTAATTCTTGCTTGTTCAACACTTTGTTTAGCTTGTAAATAACTATTATTTACTTGATCGAATTCATTAGCCGCAATTACCCCTTTGTCAAATAGTTCTTTCTGGCGATCGTAAATTGCCTTCTGAGTCTCAAGATTAATTTGTGCAGTTTGCAACGCATTTCTGTTAGATGCAATATTATTTTTTGCACTTGTTAAGGTTGAGGCATTTGGTATTACCTTAATTTGTGCTATTAAATCTCCTCGATTTACATAGTCTCCTGCTTCTATAAATACTTTTTCAATTACTCCAGATATGTTTGGTTTTATTAAAACTTCCTCCTTTGGAACAATACTTCCCGTTGCCATCGTTTTTACAACTATAGTTTGATGTGAAGGTGACTCCGAGGAATAAGTGATCGGGTCTTCTTGATTTTTCTGCCATAGATAAATCAGTGCCGTTGAAAAAGCAACGATTATAACAATTAATATAATTACTGTTGTTGTTCGTTTCATTAGTTTATTAATTCTCTTAGTTAATTAGTTTCTATTCTATTCTTAAAGCGTCTACTGGTTTCATTTTCGTAGCATTATTTGCAGGTATTAATCCTGCCAATAATCCTGAAAGTACCAAGATAGTGAGTGCTGTAAATACTACTTGCATTCCTACACTTGGATTGGCAAAATTCTCAATTGGACCACTTGAATCTAGTAAATAATTCATAATCCATATCACTCCTCCAGCAAATGCTACACCCACCATTCCAGATAAAATTGTGAGAATAAGACTTTCTTGAAGTATTTGTGCTTTTATATTCCAAGGTGTCGCACCCAAAGCACGACGAACTCCTATTTCTTTTGTACGCTCTTTTACCACGATAAGCATAATATTACTAATCCCTATAATACCTGACATTAAAATTAGGGACCCTACAAAATACCCAACCACAGTTAAGATGGCGAATAATCCACTTACCTTGGCAAATTGCTCCGAAATATCTCTATGACCAAAAGTACGCTCATCATTAGGATGTACTTTATGTCTCATTTTCAAAAAACTAAATATCCGCTCTTTTAAATTAGTAATGTTAAAGTGATCGTGAGCGGTAATTGCCATCCAACTCACGCGATTTCCATAATTAAATGCTTGGTTAAAAGTTGTGAAAGGAATATATATAGTATTTGCTTCTTCTTCTTTATCTCCTTGGCTATTAGGATTCTTAAATGTACCTACAACCATAAAATTAACACCATTAATTTTAATATACGAGCCCATTATATCTTCTCCTTTATCATAAAGAGATCGCACAACATCAATACCAATAACACATACCTTTCGATTTGAATTTATGTCTGAATAACTAATAAAACGCCCTTGAAGAATATCCATTGGAAGTTGATTAATAAATTCTGGATAATCCCCATAAATTTGAAATGCACCAATCTTTGTACCACGGGTTACGTTGTTGCCTCCACGATAACCACCTAAAGAGTTCCTTGGTGATACATATTTAAGTTCAGGAAACTCAGCTTTAATAGCATCTACATCATCTATTTTATAATTAAACCGTCTTCCTTTGGGTAATCCTTTATACGGAATTGAAGTACGTTGTACCCATGTAAACATAGAATTTGTTGCAAAATCACTAAAACCAGCCTCAACACCATTTTTTAATCCGTTGGTCAAAGCTAGAAGTAATACTAAAATCGTGATACCCCAAAATACACCAAACGCTGTTAGAAAAGTTCTAAACTTATTAGCTGTTAAAGCTTCTAATATTTCATCCCATCGGTCTTTATTAAACATCTTATTCGTCTCTAAGTGCTACTATTGGTTTTATTTTGGCAGCACGATACGCAGGAATAAATCCTGCCAGTGTACCCGCAACTACAAGTAAGAATACCGTAAACAAAGCTGTGTTAAAATCTACTTGTGGATATTTTATATAGTCATTTTCTATGGTTGGACCAACAATTTCTAATAAACCGAGACCTGTAATCAAGCCAAATAAGCCCGAAAACATAGTTACAAAGATAGATTCTTGTAATATCATACCAATTATTGAAAATGGCTCTGCCCCTAAAGCTTTTCTAATACCAATCTCTTTAGTGCGCTCCTTTACAATTATAATCATGATATTACCCACACCAACAACACCTGCTATAATTGTTCCTATGCCAACAAACCAAAATACAGCCTTAATAACATCTATTAAAGAATAAATTTTCGTTGCTTCTTCTAAAGTATTATCTACTCTGACCGCGGCCCTGTCATCAGGCGCTATGATATATTTTTGTTTTATATCTCTTTCAATTCCTGTCACCAAACCGTTTGATAATTCTAGGGCTTTATCTAGGTTTTCAGACATGGCAACCGTAAAGGTCATATCTCGTATGCGATCACCACCATTAAAGGCTATTTGAGCAGAAGAAATTGGGATATAAACATTACCCTCTTCTTGTTCACCACCTGCATCTGTATAAACCCCTATAACTTTAAAATTTATACCAAAAACTGAAACGAGTTCTCCTATTGGACTCTTTCCTTCGAACAACTCATTTTTTGTTTTGTTTCCAACAACAATGACTTTTCGAGATTCTTCAATATCATCTACATTGATAAAACGACCCTCAAGCATCTGAGCATTTTCAATGAATTGAAAATCTGGATAAACCCCTCTGACACTATAATTCCCTGATTCATTTTTATAATTAATTAATCCACCCCAAATAGAGTAACCTGCAGATTTATACTCCAAAAAATCATCATATGTATCGGATATTGTATAAAAATCCTCATTTTTGAGTTGTATCCTACGATTAGGATTAAGGCCTTTATAACCTTTGGTTGTACTGCGTGTTCTGATACTTATTCTATTTGTGGCATCACCTGAAAATTGTTCAGTAACACCATTTTGAATTCCTGAACTAAAACCAAGAAGAACGACTAAAATAAAGATACCTGAAGCCACGGATATTCCCGTTAGAATAGTTCTTAACTTATTCTTCTTTAAAGTATCAAATATTTCTTGCCACCTTTCTATATCAAACATGTGCTTTTGCTCTAATTTGTTTAACAGGACTATCATCGATGATAACACCATCTTTTAAATTAACAATGCGCTTCGTCATATGTGCAATATCATCCTCGTGCGTAACGACGAGAATAGTTTTACCTTCGTCATTAATTCCTTGTATTAATTCCATGACCTCATGAGAGGTTACCGAATCTAAAGCTCCTGTAGGTTCATCTGCTAATAATACCTTAGGGTTGCTCGCTAAGGCCCTTGCTATTGCAACTCTTTGTTTTTGACCACCAGATAACTCACTTGGTAAATGATGAGACCATTCTGCGAGTCCCACTTTTTCAAGGTAGTGCATCGCTTTATCTACACGTTCTTTTCGCTTTAATCCTTGGTAGTATAATGGCATAGCGACATTATCTAAGGCTGATTTATAATTAATTAAATTAAACGATTGGAAAATAAACCCAAGGAATTTATTTCTGTACTGAGCTGAAACTTTTTCGTTAAGATTCTTAATAGGAACACCATCTAATATGTAACTACCCTTATCTGCTTCATCTAACATTCCCAAAATATTGAGCAAAGTTGATTTACCTGAACCCGAAGAACCCATTATTGAGACTAATTCTCCTTCTTTAACATTAAAATTAATTCCTTTGAGTACATGTAACGAGTTGCTACCCATGTGGTAAGACTTATGTAAATCTTTAATTTGAATCATAATTGAATCTTAAATCTTGTGCAATAGTATGAAAATCAACTAGGTTTTTATGCCAACGAATTGTTAATGCCCCCTTAGTTTTCGTTATATTAAGACTCTTAACTAGGATATTTGTTACAGTACCTCTGGAGTATTTTTTGATTTTGAGGATTTATTGAATTTTTTATATAAAATAAAACCAAATAAGGCAACTAAAATATAAGGTATTGCCATTAGAAAAATTATACCGTCATTTATACCTTCTGCTGCTGCCTGATCATCTCCACTTTCTAATACTGCTCTGCACATCGCACATTGAGACCAAGTTTGGATAGACCAAATAAATGTAAAAAATAGAAATGCTAGATTACGTTTCATCTCTTATTAATAATAAGGAGATATCATTATATAAACAATAACACCTGTCACTGCAACATAAAGCCATAAAGGAAAGGTGATCTTTGCAATTTTTTTGTGTTTCTCTATGTTGTTCGTTATTGCCCTTAAATACGTGACAAGCACAAATGGTATAACGATAATAGATAACGATATGTGACTCACCAATACAAAAAAGTAGACATATCTTATAAGACCTTCACCAGTGAATTTTGTTGAATCACTTGTCATATGATATGCAACATACATTACTAAAAAAAGGACCGAACAAAATATCGCCGTTGTCATTAGGTTTTTGTGTAATACTAAGTTTTTATTTTTTATCGCTATAAATGCAATTATTAACAGTACTGCTGTTAGGCCATTAATAGCAGCATAGATTGGTGGCAAAAAAGTTAATGGTTCTACATCAAAACCTAGTTCTCTTAAATTAATCCCAAACAACGCTGCCACAGCTACGGGAATTACAATTGACAGTACAACAATCCATTTGTTATACTTTTTTTCTTTCTCAATATCCATATTGTTCATACTCATTCTTTTAATAGTTTAGCTATATCTTCTTTTAGTATTGTAACTTCTTGGGAGATACCGTCTTCATCTTCACCTTGTTCTTCAGGTATTAAACCGTTATAAAAAATTAATGGGTTTCCAAAATCATCTCTTCTTGATCTAATAAAACCCTCTTTATCTATAAGTGCAAAATTCCCAGAATGCTCAAATCCCCCTTCCACAGTATCATCTTTTGCGGTATAAAGATTAAATCCTTCATTGGCCAACTTATATATGGCTTCTTCGTCTCCTGTCATTAAATGCCAATTGAGATTTGTTATTCCATAACGCTCAGCATATGCCTTTAAAACTTCTGGAGTATCAATATCTGGTGTAATCGAGAAGGAAGCCACACCAAAATTCTCAAAGTTGTCAAATTCGTTCTGTATTTCTACCAGATTTCTATTCATTATTGGGCATATTGTCGGACAAGTCGTAAAGAAAAACTCCACAACATACACCTTACCTAAATAGTCAATGTTGGAAATAATTTTACCATCTTGATTGGTGAAACTAAATTCTGGCACCTTCTTAGGATTACCATTTATTTCTAAATATGCTAAGTCACTTTTTAACATTTTACTAAAATCAACATTAGTTACGTTCTTACTGCGACTCTCCTCTCTCGTAATGTCGTTGTTATTGATTCTATCGATAATTTTTGGAACGAAAATAATCCCAAAAACTAAAATTATAAATGCGATACCGACGTATGAATAGTTATTCTTTTTACTCATCGATTTGTTTTAAATCATTAGCTCTTCTTGAATCAGAATCTTGAAACTCACCTTTACGCTTTTGACGATATTCAGTGAATAAAATGCGCATATCCTCACTCATTTTATTTTTTATCTCAGCTACTTCTATACAATCATATGCATATAGTTGGGTAATGGGTTTATTTGCTTCTATCTCTTTCTTTTTTCTATCATCCAAACGGCCCCTTTGATTTCGATCTTTGTCTATTATAAAAACTTTGTCAGTAGAATAATTATCATCTAATTCTTCAGTAGTTTTGAGATTCCTGTATATTTCTCTTATGTCTGATTCAGACAAATAAATATAATGCCAAAACTTTAGGTCTTCATACTTAGCAATTTCCTTATTTAGCTTACTATATTCATCTTCTGACCCCTCTAATCCAAGAACTACAATTTGGAACTTTTTAAAGCCCTTAAACTTATCATACATCAATTCTTTTAAGTTAGAAGCTGCAGTTGCCTTTTCAATTGGTTTGTTACCAAAAAAAGCTAAAACAGTTATATGATCTTGAAGTTTTATTACTTCTGATAAAGAAATATCACTAATATCATTATGGACAATGTCTAAAGGTTCATAATTGTGCGTAGAAGGATACAGCATCAGTAAAAAGGCTACTGGCAAAAAAAATAAAATGGTTAATACTGCATAGCGCTTAATCTTCTCTTTTTTCATACTGTAAAAATAAAAAAGGTGGTTCAATAAAACCACCTTTTTAATATCATTTAACGTTAGTTTTTCCTTAAAAATCACGTTTTATAAGTGCATCGTCAGTATTATAAACTTCAAATACATAACCACCTTCTTGCAGTAAAATGAAAATTAAGTAACAAATAAGAAAAACTGCAGTCCATACTACCATTTTTCTTAAACTTCCTTTTTCATCTCTCATGTGCATAAAGTCCCACGTAATATAGTAAGCCTTAACGATTGTAAGAATAATAAATATTAAATTCAATGGCTTCATATAAATAAAAGGCGATAATATAATATTACCTAAAGTAGCAAAAAAACCACCTTCAAACGCAGATATCCATGTATGCATTAGGAAATCTGGTTTGTAGATACCTAAAATAACCTCTACTGCTGTAACAATAGTTAGAAAAACTAATACTCCCCAAATTTTTTGCGTGTTAGACTTAAATTTTAAAAGCCCTCTAAATATTTCTAGTTTATGCTCGTGCGCCATGACGTTTTTTAATCTTAATAATTTAAACTAAGTAGAAGAATGTAAATACAAATACCCAAACTAAATCGACAAAGTGCCAATATAGACCAACTTTCTCTACCATCTCATAACTTCCTCTTCTCTCATAAGTTCCCAATATCACGTTAAAGAAAATAATGATATTAATTACTACTCCTGAAAATACATGGAAGCCGTGGAAGCCAGTTATAAAGAAAAAGAAATCAGCAAACAGCGATGTTCCATATTCATTTACTTTAAGATTAGCTCCTTTTACAACCAATTGTCCATTTTCCTTAATCTGTTTTAGAGATTCTGCTCTAGACAATACTGACTTTTCTCCTTCTTCATTAATTATTTGATTCCTAACTAATATATTTTCATTTGCTTCTAAACCATTATAAATTTCACTAACGGTATATGGAGGTAAGGATTCTTCCGTAACAAACCATAAACCATTTTTACGTTCGTGCTCTGCTCTAACACTTTCTTCTACTATAGCAAACTCATCAATAGAAATACGTTTAAACTTTTCTTTACCATCTACACTCACATATTCTCCAAACTGCAAGATGTTACCACCTTTTGTTTGTACCGCACCATAGTCTCCAGAAATAAATGTTGCCCATTCCCATGCTTGTGAACCAACGAAAATAGCTCCACCAATTATAGTCAAAAACATGTATAAGGTAACTTTAGCCTTATTCATATGATGCCCTGCGTCCACAGCTAATACCATTGTAACAGAGGACATAATAAGAATAAACGTCATAAAAGCTACATAAATCATAGGTAGCTCTTGACCATGTAAAAACGGAACGTGGGTAAACACCTCATCAGCAATTGGCCATTCTTTTATAAACTTGAATCTCGAAAAACCATAGGCTGCCAAGAAACCTGAGAAAGTCAATGCATCGGAAACAATAAAGAACCACATCATCAACTTACCATAACTTGCTCCTAAAGGCTTATTTCCACCTCCCCAAGTTTTTCCTTCTGTACCAGTACTTACTACTGTAGAATCCATAGAAATTATTTAAATTTTAAAATTTGGACAAAAATAATCAAATTATGTATCTAAAAAAATATAAAAACAAAAACAGAACAAGCCACAGTACATCTACAAAATGCCAGAAATTTGCAGCGAGTTCAAAACCTAACATATTGTTGGAATTGTACTTCTGTTTAAAATGATTATAAATAACAAGAATCAATGCAATTAAACCAGCAACAACGTGCGCAATATGTACTATTGCTATTATGTAAATGAATGAAATAGTAACATTACTTGTTGGTCCTGTAAAATTATAACCGGCTTCAATAATTTGTCCAAAGCCAACAAATTGATTATAAATAAAAGTAATTCCTAATCCAAAGGTTAACAACAATCCTATTGTAACCATTTTCATATTGTTTTGCTTTAAGGCTCGTTTGGCAAAAATAATTGTGAAACTACTTATTAAAATTAGAATTGCACTTATTATAAAAGCATCTGGCAATTGAAAGTCATTGAGCCAATCTTCACGTTTGCGACTTACAATAAATGCACTTATTAGTCCAGCAAATGTCATGATAAGGGAACCTATCCCAAACCATAACATCATTTTTTTAGATCTTTCTCTTTTCTCCTGCTGTGTTCCTTTTGTTAAATCCATCTAACTCAAAAATTTATCTGCAACATATATTATTTGCAACATAGTAATATAAAATACGCTTGAAAGCATCAATTGCTTGGCTGCTTTGATTGATCTTTCTTGAAACAATCTAAAAGCACAAAAGATCATTACAAAACCTAAAAGTAAAACTATAATTGCTCCAACAATTGAAAGTTTTAAATCACCAGTAAATCCAAAAACAGGTAGAATCGAAACTAACGTGGTCCAAATACTGTACATAATAATTTGTACTGCCGTGCCCTTATCTGGTTTTCCGGTAGGTAGCATAAAAAATCCTCCTCTTTTATAATCTTCGTGTAAAAACCAACCAATTGACCAAAAATGAGGGAACTGCCAAAAAAACTGAATTGCAAACAAAGTTCCAGGTTCAATACCAAACGTATTTCTTGCTGCAACCCAACCAAGCATAAAAGGTATTGCTCCAGGTAGCGCACCGACAAATACGGAAAGAGCCGTTTTGGTTTTTAATGGTGTATAAACACTTGTATATAAAAAAATAGAAATTGCACCCCACATTGCTGTCTTTGGATTAATAACATATAATGTGATTAATCCTAAAATGGTAAAAGTTGTAGCAATAATAAATGCAGTATTCACAGACATTCTTCCAGCTGGTATAGGTCTATTTTTTGTACGATCCATTAAGGCATCTAAATCTCTTTCGATAATTTGATTATAAGCATTAGATGCACCTACCATAAAGTAACCTCCAATTGACAACAACAAAAGTGTGATTAAATTAATTGTTTCAGCGCCAAGAAGATAACCTGCCAATGAAGAAAAAACCACGCTAAGGGATAATCCCATTTTAGTGATTTCTTTAAAATCTGTGAATACAGAAACCGTTGATACCGAAAATTTTGCGCTACTCACAACAATTTTTTAGCTTAATTCTTAGCGTGTGCAAAGATAACTTGAAAATTAATTATGACCAACGCTAGTCTGCAGTTTTAATAATACTTTTCAGGTAAAAGCAAGAATCCTTGCATTTACTAGACTAAATCAATTCAATCCAGTATAATGCAACCTAAAAAATTATTCTTTTTACTGTTTGCTTCAGAATTATCTTTATTGTTAACACCCAAAGGTTTAAAAGGGTTGAAATATAGGCCGCATAACTGACTAAAAAAGTATATGTGCCTCAGGGTGATGGCGGAAACATTGGACTATGCTGGTGGAAATGAAAATATGGCAAAAGCTGGTGCAACCATGATCGCACACGAAAATGTAAAAAAACGATTAAAGCGTATACAAAAAGACGGAACCTATAAAAGTAAGTAAACAATTCCTGTAATGACTTTTAACGATAAGCTGAATATTACTGCTAATGATGAGGATGTAGCTGTATTTCATATTTCTAATGCACATATGGACGGTGATTCTATTTTATATTTTACTCAAAGTAATATTCTTCATAATAGTGATACCTATTTTAATGATAGTTATCTATGTATTGATTTAAAATCTGGTAGTAGCATTAATGGATAATTCAAGACTGTTAAACGCGCCATGGTTTTAATTAATGAAGACGCAAAAATAATTCCTGAGCACGGACAAGTATCTAATTTGACAGAATTAAAAAGTTTTTAAATATTCATGAATCACTAATAGATAGAGTTCAAAATACTATTGATCTTGGGACAAGCGAAGAAAATATTATAGCGGATTCGTATATAACAGAAGACTATAATAAATCAGGTTGTGCTACAGGCTTTACATAGCGCACGAATAAGATTAACCCCTTATATAATCGATTCTTAGAAGTCGTTATACCAATTAAACAAATCTGTACGAATTCCTATACTAAACCAAAGTGTATTAGAATCCATAGTTGATGCATTAATTGCTTCTGGGTTAAAATCTCTGTAAATAATATTGGTAAATAATTTTAAATTGGTCTCTGGGTTAATGAGATAACCAGCCTGTATTTCAGTCATAAAACTCTTTGTTTTGTTACCTTGCCCGATTTTTATACCTGTATCACTGACTCGATTATCCTCATCTGCATAAATATTACCTCCATAATTAAAACTGTCATCAGTTGTATTAAAATCATAACCACGTTGACCAATTATGAACTTGGCATCGGCAAACCATCTTTTGTAATTGTAACGACCAATTAACACTAATTCTCTGAAATTAGAACCCCAAAGGTGCGCCATTGGCTGATTAAAATGAGCATAATTTAAAATAATAGAATTATGGGAGTAGGTATAAGGTCTTACTTGGTTGTACTCTAATTGAAGTAATAGATTATCAATTTTAAAGGCATTAAAGTATTTAGCACCCAGTTGGAAACCAAACTTATTCTTCCAACTTTTTTCACCAGCTTTTACATCACTTAATGAAAATTCGTCTAGAATAAACTGACCATATATATTTACTTTGTTATTCCATTTGTATTTTCCACTTAGACCTAAAATTGCATTACCTGCATCTTGCCCAGTCTGAAATTCTATAGCCCTGAAAAATATAATAGGATTCAAATAATTAATGTCAAACCCTCTATTATTAGTGTCGGCCCACATTACAGATTCAAACAGTCCAATATTAAGTCGTTTGGAAACATTCCAACTTAAGAAATGGTTAGCCATGTATTTTGTGAAAAAAGCACCGTCTACTGTAACCTCTGGGCGTACATCCTTTAACCACATCCAAGTACTTGTGTACTTAATTTTCCAAAAATTAACATTCAATTTTAAAAATGGGTAAGGACTTGATACATCACTCTGAAACAATGACCTATATCCGTCGCCAATAAAATTTTTGCCGTGACCAAACTGTATATTTAAAAAATCTACCGGAGTATATGATAAATAAGCTTCAGCCACAGGATAATCATAAGAATCTGACTTAAATCGTTTTGCAATACCTCGCCCCGGAATAATTGCTGGATCTGGTCCAAAGGCTTTTAGACTCTCCGCATATTGGTTAAAGTAATCTGCAAACCTTCCTTGACTCTCATAAAATGATGTTGTTAAATTGAAGCGTTTTCCCAATCCTGCTTGAATAAAAATACCCCTTGTATTATTCCAAGTAGAGCTAAAGTTGGCTTCAGTATCCTTACCTACCTGCAAATCTAATATAGGGTCTACCGTGAACCAATAATCCTTACCTTGGACTTGAACCAAATGTTCGTTATACAATTTTCTACCAAGCCAAGAGTCAGTCTTCTTTACTAAACTTTCTTTTTCTGCCTTTATATCATAATATTTGGCAACATCTGCATAAAGAAATGGTTTAGCAGCCGTATGACTATTAGTCCCTATGGCATTCATCTCATCATCAAATCTTGCGTAATAAGCATGTGTAAATGGAACATTTAATTGACTTGCATACTCAAGTTTTTCATAGGTTCTAACTTCAGCATTTATCTTATCATACTCATTAGACAATGAAGCGTTTAAACTGTCTTGTGCTTTTAACGTATTATTACCCTCATCAATACCACCCATAACTGGTTGTTTTAATGGTATTGCAATATCGATACTATATTGTATAAAGGTTGGCTTTCCATTATATGTAGCCGGTTGTATTTTTGGAAGTGATTTAAAAACACGATGTCCTTCTTGTTTCAATTCGTCATATATAGCATCTATATATATTACTTTAAAGTCACCATCCTTGTTAACCTCAAATAATACTTTCACATCGCCTTTAAAAGATTCTTCATCTAAAATTGAAGGAACCTTATAATTCTCAAAAATGAATTTATTCAATGTATAGTTGAAGCATGATTTTAATTGATTTACAGCAATTGAATCACATTCTTTAAATACAGGAGGTTTTTCATAAGTTGAAATGTTCTGACCATTACAAAACATTGAAAGAAAGATTGAAACAAAAAGCAAAAAACGCTTCATAAATTAAGATTAGTTAATTGTACGAAAGATACTTATTTTTTAGTATCACCTAAAACAAAAAACCGTTATTGTTTAAATAACGGTTTCTTATGAAAATTATATTTAATTAATCTCTTGCATCATATACAATTGGAAGTGTATACCTTACACCCACAGGAACATTACGTTGCTTTCCTGGCTCCATTTTAGGAATTTTTTTGATAACTCTTTTAGCTTCTTTTTCTAATACATTATGAGACCCTCTAACTCTAATATCTTTAATATTACCTTCTTTATCAATTGTAAATTGAGTATATATTCTTTGTCTACCTGATATACCATACTCAGAACCTACATCTAGATTAAATGTTCTATTTATAAGTTTTGATATTTTAGCAGACATACATTTTTTTCTCTTATCATTTGAATCGTATTTTTCACAACCTGGATAAACAGGTACTTTTTCAATATTAACCCATTCTACCAAGAGTTCTCCTTTTTCTATATCATTTTCAATCTCAGGAATTTCTGAAATCGATGATAGTATTGGAGTTGATTGCTTGGTATCCGGAGTATTTACAATATTTTCAATTTTTGGAGTATCGTCTTCAACAACCTTATATACATCTTTTAATATTTTACTAGGAAGCGATTTTGACCTTTGTGGCTCGATAACTTCAACTTCAAAAGGTTTAACATAATCTAATGAAACAATCTGATCTTCTGGTTTTTCTTTTGAAAGGGCAAACGTCTTATTTTGAAATTGCATTTCAAAAAGCGCATAAGTACCTAGCAAGCAAAGTATCAAACCTATTTGAAAATAAAGGGTTGTGTTTTTTTGTAAATTTGCATCATGCTTACGTGGCTTCTTTGATTCAGCAATGCTCTGACCAGCATTACTGAAACCTCTTTTGGAGTTTTTCATAATATATTTATTTAAAATGTTAATATTTTGAAAAAGTCACAATAAGCATACCAAAAAGAAAATCCCGTCCAATTGATTTTGAACGGGATTTTTTTATGAATTTGTATTTAATTTCTAGTCTTGTACTTGGAATACAATTGGTAAAGAATAAGGCACAATTACTGCTTTCCCTCTTTGTTTACCTGGCTTCATTTTTGGAAGTAAACTAATTACACGCTTAGCTTCTCTTTCTAAACCTGGGTGAGGACCACGAGCTCCTACACCAACAATATTACCAGCCTTATCAATTTTAAATGAAACAAAGATTCGTTTTCTACCAGCAGGTAATCCTAGATCGCTGGCTAACTCAGTATTAAATTTTTTGTTTACAAACTTTGCAACCTTCTCTGACATGCACTTCTTTTTAGCTACATTTCCCTTTTTCTTTTCACATCCAGGGAAAACAGGTACATTTTCAATTACAGAAAATGGAACCTCAATATCTTCTTCTACTTCTTCTACCTCAATTTCCTCAACTTCAACTATCTCAGCTTCCATTTCAGTTTCTGTAGATTCAATTACAGTTTCCTCTACTTCTTCTTCATCTTCAACAACCTCAATCACTTCTGGTGCCGCTGGTGGGGGTGGAGGTGGGGGTGGAGGCGTAACAATTTGTTCTGTAATTGGCACTTCCTCTTCTAATTCATCATCAAGATTTAATGAATCTAACGCTATATCACTTTTATCATACGTCTTATAATTAATAGACATGTAAGTGATTGCTAGCATTAGGGCAAGACCAACTGCAAAATAAATTGAGCTATTACGGCTTACATCAGATTTGGGATTCTTTTTAGGTTCCATAATACTGGGTTTTATAACATCGCTAATTTAATTAATAAAAAGTAAAAAAAACAAGGCTTTCATTTATTTTAACTTTAACATCGTGAATCTTATTGCAATTAGTGTGCCAATGAAAGCTCCTAATGCATTTGATAACATGTCTAATAAATCAAACGACCTGTTAGGATTTAAAACAAATTGTAATCCTTCCAAAACTGCTCCGAGGATAATGGTAGCAATTAATACGATTCTATATATATTTCTCTCATTTAGCAGTTTAACATACGTAATCCAAAAAATAGCTAAGACGAAATATGCGACAAAATGTAATATCTTATCATCAAAAGAAGAGCCTAAATCGGGTAAATCTGGAATATTTATAAGGCTTAATACAATCAATGTGATTGTATAAAAAATAGATGCTACTAGAAGTAGATTTTTAAGCACTAATTAGTTCCTTATAAGCATCTGCAGATAATAAGCTTTCTATTTGAGATTCGTCACTGATTTTAAGTTTAATCATCCAACCATCTCCATAAGGATCTGAGTTCACTTTTTCAGGTTCATCTTCTAATCCTTCATTGAATTCAATTATTTCACCAGAAAGCGGTAAGAACAAATCAGAAACTGTCTTTACAGCCTCTACAGTACCAAAAACCTCCTCGGCATCTAAAGTCTCATCAAGGGTGTCTACCTCAACGTAAACTATATCTCCCAATTCTCCTTGTGCAAAATCTGTAATTCCTACTGTTGCTACATCACCTTCTATTTTAATCCACTCGTGATCTTTGGTGTATTTTAATTCTGATGGTATGTTCATCTTTAATGTTGTAATAAATTAGTGAAACAAAAATAATTTTTTAATTGCTTCAATTCAAAATTAATTACCAAAATTATAACGTAAGGTAATACCTGATCTTAAAGAAGTCTGTGGGAAGGATGTTGATATAGCAAAATCAGAGAACGTATAATCAAAATAGAAAATACCTGTTAAGTTTTTACTGAATGCATAATCTGCGGTAAACTTGGCACCCCAAATGGTTTGACCTGCAGTTACCTGATTGTTTTCTAAATCTAAATATCTGATAATTGTCTTGTTATCTCGTACGGATATATCAGCTCGCATATTTAGATCACTCTTAATAATTTGCTTGGCTCCAGCCAGTTTAGATCTAATTCTCAAATCCTTAATTCTATATCCTAAACCGAGCGTATACTCTTCACCTTGTATCTCAGTTAATAAATTATTATCAAAACTAAGTGACAGTAACCTGTCCTTCTTAATCTCAGCTAGAACCTTTATAGAATTTTTCATTTCAAACTCTAATCTTATAAGTGGACTAAATTGTTCTTCAAGGTTAATATTACTATACAGAGTCCCATTCTTAAAATTTCCTGATTGATCTAAAACACTATCTGGCTGTTGGTCGTAAGGCTGACCTTTATTAAACTCATCTGTGTCTAAATCTAAATTGGTTCTAAATTGGTTTATGGTATATCTAGATCTATAACCATGCTGAACTGAGAATCTTCTGAATGTTTTTTTAAACCATGGGATTTTCATCAATCCAGTATACTTTAGCGTCCAATTTGGTATTGGCACATCTCTAAACGCACTAGTACTTATGCTTTCTGGATCTGAACCTTGATATGCAGATAAAAACGCAGGTAGAAGTACCCTTTGACTGTTTTTACCAAAACCTAGAGGATAACCTTCCGCATCTGTTGCGAAAGTATTTGTACCATAAAACTCCCTTGCTAATCTATTTGCAATAACTAATCTATTTGCTCTAAAATCATCAAAGGTTTTAGATTCAAATTCGTCACTTATGCTAAAAGCAGTTTTAATAAGTGCGGTAGATATATTAAAATTTCCGAAGGAATTGGTTATTAAGTCCTCATACTGATCACTTAAACCATCACCATTAAGATCCAAGGCTCTAAAAGTTTCATTAATATTCTCTGCATATGTTCTATTACCAATTAAATCTATTTTTAGATCTCTCATTGGTTCTAGATTCATAGAATAATCTAAGGTCTTGTTGGTAACCTCCGTATACTGTTGATTAAATTCTGGGAATATTGTTAACCAACCACTCTCTGCAACAATTCCTCTAATATCTCTTTGGCTACCGAATGTATAATCCCATGTTGGTCTTAAAGTACCTATAAAACCAGGTGTAGGTAAATATCCTGGTAAATACGTACCATTATTTTCAGAATATCCAAATTGAATTCGTTTTACCATTGTTACTATATCAATAACGGTGTTATAGGCTTTTTGACCAGTATTACCATTTTTGGCCGTGTTTGTAGAATTATTGTCTCGCGTTGCATTTGGAGTTGGAGCAGTACGTCTTTTAACAGCCGTATTTCTTCTACCACCACGTTGGTTACCCTTTCTTACTAAACCAATTGTTTTATAAAAGGTTTCCATATTGAGGGTAGTATTAAGGTTATGCGTATTAGAATTTTGAATAGAATGACCCAAGTTATAAGTCTGCCCATCTAATACCAGTCCCTCATTAAGATCAGAACCTTTTTGCCATTGAAATGCGCCACTATAAGCATATGTTGCTCGCAAGAAACTTAAAACAGGTATTTTATAAAGTGGGATTTCGTAATTAACTTGTAATTGTTGCGTTTGTATGTTTGGATCTCCAAAATCAAAGAATCCATCCCAAACATTAAGCTCAGGATCCTGCCTCCCATTAATTCTGTCATCAATAAAATAATTTCGAACAATATTCGTGTTTGCTGCCGTAAAGTTTAAGCTCAACGCATCAGTTAAATTATAATTTATGGCATACTGAAAATCAAAAGTATAATTGCGTCTGAATAATTCTTCAATACCAATATTGTCTCCACCAAGTTCTACTTCTCTGAACTTTTGTTTACTGAATTGCCTGTTTATATCAGTATTAACCGATATGCTACTCGGTAACAAATTGACATTAAAATCCTTTAAAATTTTCCAATATTTACCAGTGAATAATGAGTCATTCTTTTTAAACGGTTCAATCTTCGCAGGCTCAAAAGCATAGCTATAATTTACACCTGCTCTGATATTTTGATCTAATGAATTCTCTATTTCAAAATCACGATGCTCTACTTTGTTATATGAATAATTAAAAGTTAAATTTTCAACATCATAAAAATGTCTCTTACCATCACCCATTTTCTGCTTTCTAACACCAATGAAGTTTATACTTTTTCGTTTCGTATAATTTTCGTTTACCTTAAGAATTGAATCTTTGTCCGCGGTATTACTTAATTGTGTATCTAATTCTATATCTCTATAATATTCATCAAACTGAGGTGTAATAATCTCTTCACTTTGCGCATAATTAAATGGAAGCTGTATACCCCATTCCTTAGGTAGCAATTGCCCTAATTGAACATTAGTAACTACATCGTATTGTTTTACATCTTCTCTGCTTCGTTCATTAGGATTTTGCTCGATACCACCAAAACCAACTGTACTTCTTCTGCCAGTGGCACTTATATCTGCAAAATCGGCAATATTAGAATCCATGCTTACCACTGCTGCCCATCCACCTTCATTCTCTAGATCAGACATTCTAAGTTCATTAAACCAAACCTCTCCACAAGCATTCATTCCTGTATTGCCTGAATTTTTCAGCCCAACCATTAACACACGAATATCTCCAAAGTTAGGATTACCTTTGATTGCAACGCGTTGTTGTCCTATTGGTAGAGGTGCAAATTCGTCTACTGAAGTTTCATTTAAAACACCATCTATCACATCATAAAATATTGGGTCTTCATTGGCTAAGGATTGATCAAAAATACCTTTAGACTTTATATCTTGTAAAATAGATAATGGCATATTGATCTCATTAACCTCAGGCCATATTCTTTCCTTATCAGTCAATGCTGATTCGGCTAATTCTGTTGGCAATAATGGAACTTCAATTTGATAGAAATTATCAGTAAAGTCATTCCCCATTCTTATAAAAGCAACTAACTCACCCTCCTGTAAAGTTTGACCCTCTTGTGCTTCTGCATGTAAAAACATCCGTAACTTTTTATACTGACGCATGTCTACATTAATGTTTTTAAATACACCTTTAGAATCTTCTGGTTCTAATTCACAAGCCTGTAAAACTAAAGATTGCTCATTCTGCCTGATTATGTTATTATTATTATTAAGCTCTTCACGTCTTACTCCTGGAGGAATTACATAGTTACCATCATTCTCTTGTACACCAACAATTGCAACATTAAATTCTGCATCAGCACTATTGTTTGTTGAATCATTATCAAGATCTAGAGTGTATCGTCTCCAATCACTTCTCACCAAATCTAAAGTTGCAAAACGTAAAACAGTATTTTCAGTAAACTCTCTTAAATATAATCTTGCAAAACGTACAGAACGAATATCTCTGATACCACCAATTGAATTAGTTGGTTCGTTAATTGGTAATCTAAATTGGTACCACGTTACAGTTCTCTCTTGTCCGTTTGGTAATGTAACTGTTCTAACCTTTGAATCATTAATCTGAGGATTATTAGTATTAAGAACTGTTGGGTTAATATCAACCTCGTACTCAAAATAACTATCAATAGTATTCATTGTGTTATCTCTATTGATATCTTCTACATCAGGCTGGGTAGTTGAACCTCTATTTGTATCTGTAAAGATGTCTGGTGTATTTCCTTCTTGGCCGTTATATTTTTTATAACGTTCAAAAATATTACCTTCAGTATTTAAATAATATGTGTAATTATCTTTAGCTGGATCTTCTCCAAATTGAGCCCCAAATTGTATTGCCTCTTCTGTATCATCATAACCATCATAACCAACGTCTTGGTTTGTACGTTCTTGACCAGTAGTTGCAAACGTATATATTAATGATTGGTTCTGCGGAACAACTCCACCAAAAGTTGTTGGGTTAAGTAGTGAAACATCACCATCTTCAGGTAAACCATTTTCATATTGTTTTTTACCATCCTTAAGAACATCTTCAGAAATATTTCCAAGATTCAAATATAATTTACCTCCTTGACTTGATGGATTGTCTAAAAATGGATCTTGTACCCAGAACTCAATATACTCTACATTGGCTTGTTCAAAGTCAGTAGATGTAATTTGTCTTGTGATACCAGCCCAACTATCATTTGGATTAATAACATCGTTAGTTGCTGAAGGATCAAAATTATAAGGTCCTCGTTCAGATGGATAATAAGATAAATCCAATGTATTTATAACAGATGTTTGACCTTGAACAATATCTACTTCAGGAAAAATTTCTTCAATAAAAACACGTCTCGTATATAAATTAGAGACGTCATCATCTGTAATTCCTCCTGGTCGCTGACTACTATAAAAAATTGGATCAATAGTATACCAATTCAATAATGCTCTACCAAAGCCATTTTCAATTCCAGGATCATCATCTCCTGAAATGTTAGCAGGCAGTTCTTTTGGTCTACTCGCCAAAAACCATGATAATGGACTTAATAGATCAATAGCTCCTTGAGTGCCTTCAAAATCATCAATATATGCAGTAGCTTCTCCATTAAAATCGGCACCTTTTGGAGCTCCCGGCAATAGATATGCAAATTCCCCTCTCACTGAAAGATTAGAAGGTACATCTGTATCAATGTTCGGCAATTTATTTGCTAGCCTTGTAAGGAATGGAACTTCAGTTGAGAAATTACCATTCATACCGAATATCGTATTGTTAATTGGCTCGGCATTATAGTTAGCTTTCTGAGTAATAGGACGCTCATTCAAATTCAACAAAGTTGCTCCAAGTACAAAGTTTTCATTAAACTGATGCTCTACATTTATACCTGTAAATCGTCTTGTTTGTTGACCAAATACAGCATTGTTTTCTACGTCTACATTAATTGGTGTATTAGATGCTTTTAATGCCTCATCTAATATTTCAACACGTCCTAATTGATAATTTACTGTATAATCGATTCCCTCTACAAGTAATCTCCCTCCTGCTGTAACCCTAACTGATCCACGAGGTACGTTGAATGCACCTATAGGTATACCTCCACCTGCACCACTACTTTTAAATCTACCTTTAATCTGAAATTTATTCTTCTCGGCATCATCTAACGCCTCAGTTTTAGTTGATTTATATAACAAGTCATATACATATTTCTCCTGATTAGGATTTGTATAAACATCTTGCTCATAATCTGTGTCATTATTGTTTGGATTGTCATCGTCATCAAGAACATCGAAAAGATATCTACCAAAAGGCTCTGATTTGGTGAAAATTATTTTTCCATTTTGTGTAAGAACTGTTAATCCAGGCACATAATCAAAGAAACCATCTCCTCGTTCCTGAGGGTCATTATTAAAATTAAGTCTGTCTAAATGAAATAAGCGTATTAAAGGAGTTTCACTTATTTCAGTATCATCTCCAGTAAATGGTGTATTATTATTAAACGGGGGGAAAGGAACTTCAACACCATTGACCTCTACTGGTCTAATATAATTAACTGGTGATGCTTCAGTATAAAATATGTTTAATCTAAAATCTTCTTGACTTAGTTGAAAGGCACCTGTGTCATAAATATTTTTCATCATTAAGTCCCAAATAGGAAGATCAACAACTGTTACGGCACTCTTAAGCATTTTTAAGATTAAACTTTGATTGTTAATCACTTCATTAGGGCTACCAGTATCAACGGTAGTTGCATCGACACCATCATTAGCAAACTCACCAACTTGGTATACCTCGCCACCAATTGTATACTGAAATGCTACAGCTAAAACCTCATCATTTAGAAGTCTTTGATTCAAAGATATATAACCTAATTCAGTATTTAGAACATAGTCTTGCCCTTCTTGTAATTTTCTAGCTGCTTCTAGTTTCCCAAAATCAAAACCTTCATTGACCGGAATATTAATCCCAGTTTCAACAACGGTTATATCCCTAACATTATCGTTTAACAATGATCCTGGACCACCAATATTTGTTGGATCAAAATCATTGTTCTCGTTTCTTGGTAATTCTGAAGGGTTATTAATAAAACCTCCAGGTATTGGATTTAAACCAATATTATCAACCTGAGACTCACCTAAATCTTGAAAAGCAACAACATTTCTTACGTTATCAGTTTGATTATTTCTATTAGTAACCCATACTTCTACTCTTGTAATCTGTAACCCTTTATTATCAATAAAAGGATATTGCAATAATGCTTTGTCATAATTGTCACTAAAGTAATGCGCTAAAAAGAAGTGCCTATTCTCATCATAGTCTCGTGCAAAGAATTCAAACTCTTCAACCGTACCACCTCCCTGAGCTACAACTGATCTTGATTGAGATTGCTGTTCGGAAAAAACAGCAGTTACAGTGGTCTTACCAAACTGTAATTCTGTCTTAACACCAAATAAACTTTGTGCTCCGGTTATTAAAGAGCTGTTCAAAGGCATATTAACATTACCTACTTCAATCTTTCTAATTATATCATCTTCTGTAGGCGTATACTCTAATTTGACAAGGTTTTGAAAATCAAATGTAGACTCTGTATCATAATTAGCAGTAACCTGTAATCTCGTACCAACTTTACCGAGCAGGCTTAAACTGATTCTCTGATCAAAATCGAATGTAAAATTGGTTCTATTCCTAGGAGAGAAAGCAGGATTATCCTGTCTCGAAAATAAAACACCCAAATCAACTTCAACTGAACCTTGCGGTACAACATTGATTGTATTACCTCCAAAAATAGTTTCAAACAGACCTGAGTTAACATAAAATTCAGGGAGTAGATTCTTTTGGCCTTCTTCAGTTCCATCTTTCTGACCTGCAACAGCATCTGCCATTTGCTTATAATATTCCTTCAGCTTTTCTTGAAGAACCAATTTTTGAAATTCTTCTGGTGTAAGGATTAATGGATAATTGGTATTGAAATTACCAATCTTCTCAGTGTAAATATATCTGTCTAAAATAGGGTCGTACGTGTACTTTGCAACGATACTGTTGGGATTTGGCATATTCAACTTACCAAATGCAAAGGTAGTCTTTGTAGAATCTTGTTGTTGCTCAGGTTCTTGCGCGTAAACAAGCCCACCAAATAGCATTAACACTAATAAGTATAAAAAACGAATTGAATTGAAATGTTGATTATAGTTAGTTTTATTCAATTTTTTATAGGTTTTTCAGAGCTTCTTTTATGATTTGCTCCACAAGGGCATCTGGTTCAGTTTTCAAAATTTTATCAATCACTTTCTCAGATTGTTTTTTGTTAAATCCTAAAACTTCTAATGCTGATAACGCTTCATCTTTATTAGTATTGTTTGGTATAAGAGAAAGTTCATCTATGCCATATACTTTTAACACTTTATCTTTTAAATCAATAATAACTCGCTGAGCAGTTTTAGCACCAATTCCTTTTACACTTTGTATTAGTGCAACATGTCCACTTGCAATGCCTTCTTTAATCTGTTCTGGAGTTAAAGAAGATAACATGGTTCTTGCAGTATTTGCTCCAATACCACTAACAGATATGAGCAACTTGAATATTTCTCTTTCTGCCTTTGAAGAAAAACCGTAAAGTGAATGAGAATCCTCTCTAACTTGAAGATAAGTATATAGTCTTAAATTTTCACTATCTGGAATCTGGGAAAAAGTGTGGAGTGATATATTTATAAAGTACCCTACGCCATTGCAATCAATGACAACGTCAGTAGGATTTTTTTCAACAAGTCTTCCCTCTAAGTGTGTAATCATAAATCCTTTTAAATACCTAGATTAACCCAAAAGAAACTATTTAATTTTAACCTCAAACTATTGTGCTAATTAGTTGAATAAAACAAAAGAATTAGATTTCAATGGTTAATAAGCCAAATGTACTAAAATTATTTACATTACAAAGGGCGAGTTGCTCTGATAAAATGCCTAAATTTATTGTTTTTTCTCACGTTCTTGAGCATCAATAACTGCAATAGCAGACATGTTAACAATTTCATCTACACTAGCACCTAATTGAAGTATATGAACAGGTTTTTTCATTCCCATCATAATTGGTCCGATGGATTCTACCTTATTCAATTCTTTAAGAAGTTTGTATGTAATATTTGCAGCATCTAAATTTGGAAAGATTAATGAATTAACTTTTCTGCCAGCAAGTTTAGAAAACGGAAATATATCTTGTAGCATTTCTGAATTAAGAGCAAAATCTGTCTGAACTGCACCATCAACAATCATATTTGGATAGGCCTTGTGTAAAAAATCAACTGCTTTATTAACTTTCTTTGCTCTTGGATTTTCAGAAGATCCAAAATTTGAGTATGAAACCATAGCCATTATGGGTTCTATACCAAACATTTTTACCACGTTCGAAGTCATTCTGGCGATTCGCGCAAGGTCTTTTGAACTTGGTTCAATATTTATTGACGTATCACTCAAGAACATTGGTCCTCTTTGTGTCATCATTACATTTGTAGTTGCTATCCTAGAGGCACTATCTGCCATACCAATTAATTCTAACATTGGTTTCACAACATTAGGGTAACTTCGTGAATATCCAGTAACTAAACCATCTGCATCACCTGAATTTACCATCATTGCGGCATAGTAATTTCTTTCTCTCATTTTCTGCTCTGCCGCATAAAGTGTTACGCCCTGTCTTTGCCTTTTCTCCCAATAGGCCTTGGCATAACGATTTTTACGATCAAGTTCTTCATCTGATTTTGGATCCAAGATTGGAACATCTGCATCAAAATCTATTTCCTCCATTAGGTTGATTATAGTATCTCTTCTCCCCAATAATATAGGTTGTGCAACGCCTTCTTCATGTACTATCTGTGCAGCCTTAAGAACGTCTAACTGATCCGCCTCAGCAAAAACTATTCGCTTTGGATTAGTTCTCGCTCTGCCCAATAACATTCTAACAAGTTTATTATCTGAACCTAATCTTTCAAGAAGAGAGTTCTTATATTTTTCCCAATCTTCAATTTCCTCTTTAGCAACACCACTCTCAATTGCTGCTTTTGCAACTGCTGGAGGTACTTCTGCAATTAACCTAGGGTCAAATGGTTTTGGGATTATATAATCTCGTCCAAAAGTCAACCTAGTTTCGTTATATGCAAGATTTACCTGTTCTGGCACAGGTTCTTTTGCTAATCTTGATAGGGCCAAAACAGCTGCTTTTTTCATTGCTTCATTTATCTTTGTTGCCCTTACATCTAATGCACCTCTAAAAATAAATGGAAAACCAAGCACATTGTTTACTTGATTAGGATGATCACTTCTTCCCGTTGCCATAATAATATCATCTCTAGTGTCAATTGCTAAATTGTAATTAATCTCTGGATCGGGATTAGCCATAGCAAAAACAATAGGGTTCTTGGCCATTGTCTTTAACATTTGAGGTGATACTATATCTGCCATTGATAAACCAATAAATACATCAGCATCTACCATCGCCTCATCTAGCGTGTCAATTTTTCTATCTGTGGCAAACTCAGCTTTTTGAGTAGTTAGGTTTGGTCTGTCATTCCTTATAACACCTTTACTATCAAGCATTACAATGTTTTCCTTTTTAGCATCAAATGCCTGATATAATCTGGTACAAGAAATTGCTGCTGCACCAGCACCACTTACTACTATTTTTACCTCCTCAATTCTTTTTTCCGCTAATTCAAGTGCATTCAACAGAGCGGCTGCTGAGATAATTGCAGTTCCATGCTGATCGTCGTGCATGACCGGAATATCCAGTTCTTCTTTGAGTCTACGCTCAATTTCAAAGGCTTCTGGAGCCTTAATGTCTTCTAAATTAATGCCACCAAAAGTTGGTGCGATATTCTTTACAGTTTCAATGAATTCGTCAACATTCTCAGTATCAACTTCAATATCAAACACATCTATATCAGCAAAGATTTTAAATAGTAACCCTTTTCCTTCCATCACAGGTTTAGATGCTTCAGGTCCTATA
Source organism: Winogradskyella sp. KYW1333 (assembly GCF_003335675.1). Lineage (GTDB taxonomy): Bacteria > Bacteroidota > Bacteroidia > Flavobacteriales > Flavobacteriaceae > Winogradskyella. The sequence continues at coordinate 33,003 of NZ_QPHL01000012.1, forward strand.
TTTCCTAAACCTAAAACTGCTGTACCATTTGAAATCACCGCAACCAAGTTGCCCTTTGCAGTGTATTTATATACATTCTCTACATCTTTATCAATTTCCAAACACGGTTCTGCAACACCTGGTGAATAAGCTAGTGATAAATCTCTCTGTGATGCATATTTTTTAGTGGGAATAACTTTTATCTTTCCTGGTGTAGGCTTAGCATGGTAAACTAATGCCTCTATACGTTTACTCTGTTTGCTCATATTTCAAAAAGAATTAAGCATCAAAGATACGCAATGATATAATCAAAAATTAATCTTTAAGGAATTGAATGTTTCGTTTTAATCCTGAGAACTTTGTACGTTTCACAGCAGACTTTTTAAAGATTTTTTTAAAAGTATCTTCTGTAATCTCTTCCCAATCTTTCTTTGTCATTGCTAAAAGTTCAGGATGTGGATTAAACAAGGGTTCATTATGTGATTTACTAAATCGATTCCATGGACAAATATCTTGGCATATATCACAACCAAACATCCAATCATCAACTTTTCCTTTAAACTCTGATGGGATATTTTCTTTTAGCTCAATGGTAAAGTAGGAGATACATTTGCTGCCATCAACAACATAGGGTTCAGTTATTGCTTCAGTTGGACAAGCATCAATACACGCTGTACATGTGCCGCAATGATCCGTTACTGGAGTATCATACTCTAATTCCAAATCGATAATCAATTCTGCAATAAAGTAGAAAGATCCTACTTGCTGAGTTAATAGATTAGAATTCTTACCTATCCAACCTAATCCTGATTTTGCCGCCCAAGCTTTGTCCAGTACTGGTGCAGAATCTACAAAGGCACGACCATGAACTTCACCAATTTCTTGCTGTATAATTAACAACAATTCTTTTAGTTTTTCTTTAATGACAAAATGGTAATCGTTACCAAATGCATATTTGGAGAGCTTATATGAATCTTCATTCTGAATGTCTGGAGGATAATAGTTAAGCAATAAGGACACCACACTTTTTGATCCTTCAACTAATAATGTTGGATCTAAACGCTTATCGAAATGATTTTCCATATATTTCATCTCACCATGCATATTCTTTTGTAACCAGGCTTCAAGTCGAGGAGCTTCGTCTTCTAAAAACTCTGCTTTAGAAACTCCACAAGACAAAAAACCGAGGCGCTTGGCTTCGGTTTTAATCAGTTCTGTATGTTTGGTAATATTGTTTATCAACTTGATAAAATTCAATTAAGAAAGTCTTATTAAAATAACCCTCCTTGTTGAGGCCCTTTTATTTTACCTAAATGCTTATAGGCTTGTTCAGTAACTTCCCTGCCTCTTGGAGTTCTCATAATGAATCCCTGCTGTATTAAAAAAGGCTCATACACTTCCTCAATCGTTTCCGCACTTTCACTTACCGCAGTGGCTAATGTTGTAATACCTACTGGGCCACCTTTAAATTTATCAATAATTGTAGATAGAATTTTATTATCCATTTCATCCAATCCATGAGCATCTACATTAAGAGCCTCTAATGAAAATTTAGCTATTTCAATATCAATATTACCATTACCCTTTATTTGAGCAAAATCTCTAACTCGTCTTAGCAAAGCATTAGCTATTCTAGGTGTTCCTCGACTTCTACCTGCGATTTCAATTGCGGCTTCCATGGAAATAGGAACATTTAAAATTGATGCACTACGCTGGACAATTGTTGTTAAAAGATCTGTCTTATAATATTGAAGTCTACTGCTTATTCCAAATCGGGCACGCATTGGTGCCGTAAGTAAACCTGAACGGGTTGTTGCCCCTACAAGTGTAAATGGATTTAGATTAATTTGAACAGTTCTGGCGTTGGGACCAGACTCTATCATAATATCTATTTTATAATCCTCCATTGCCGAATACAAATATTCCTCTACAATTGGGCTTAATCGATGTATCTCATCAATAAATAGAACATCTCTGTCCTCAAGGTTAGTTAACAAACCTGCAAGATCACCAGGTTTGTCTAATACTGGACCAGAAGTTACTTTGATACCAACATCTAATTCATTAGCCAATATATGAGCTAGGGTAGTTTTTCCTAATCCAGGAGGTCCATGAAACAAGGTATGGTCTAGAGCTTCATCTCTAAGGTTTGCTGCTTGCACAAATACCAATAAGTTTTCAAGCACCTGATCCTGACCAGTAAAGTCACTAAAGGTTAACGGACGAAGCTTTTTTTCTACGTCTAACTCTTCTGGGCTATAATTGTCGTTGGTTGGATCTAAATTATCGTTCATACATAACAAATATAACGAAAAAGCCTTTCTGATTCAGAAAGGCTTTTCAATATTATATTGAGAATTACTCTAATGATGAAGTTCCTCTTCACCTTCTTTCATTGGTACATTCTGTGGCACAAAATCATCATCATGTCCGGGTTTACTATAATCGTAAGACCAACGGTATACATGAGGTATTTCTCCTGGCCAGTTACCATGCATATGCTTTACTGGAGCAGTCCATTCTAAGGTATTAGATTTCCATGGATTTTGTTCAGCTTTCTTGCCATAGAAAATACTACTGATGAAGTTGTATAAGAATACTATTTGTACAACACCTCCAACTAAAGCGAACATTGTTATTACAAGCTGTGCATTTGTAGTATCATCAAATAGTGGAAAATTTGAATTGGTATAATAACGTCTTGGTAAACCAGCCATACCTATAAAATGCATTGGGAAAAATACACCGTAGGCACAGACAGCTGTAACCCAAAAATGTAAATATCCTAAGTTTTTATTCATCATTCGTCCAAACATTTTTGGGAACCAATGATAGATACCCGCAAACACACCATATAATGCTGAAATACCCATTACTAAATGGAAGTGAGCTACAACAAAATAAGTGTCATGTACATTAATATCTAAAGCACTATCTCCTAAAATAATTCCTGTAAGACCTCCAGTGATAAAAGTAGATACTAATCCTATTGAAAATAGCATAGCAGGATTCATTTGTAGATTACCCTTCCAGAGCGTCGTTATATAATTAAATGCCTTTACAGCCGATGGAATTGCAATAAGTAATGTAGTAAATGTAAATACCGAACCTAAGAAAGGATTCATACCAGAAATAAACATATGGTGACCCCAAACAATTGTAGATAAAAATGCAATCGCTAAGATTGAGGCTACCATTGCACGATAACCAAATATAGGTTTTCGAGAATTAGTGGCTATTATTTCAGAGGTTATACCCAAGGCTGGTAATAATACAATATATACCTCAGGGTGACCTAAGAACCAAAATAAGTGTTCAAATAATACTGGCGAACCACCCTGATAATGTAATACTTCACCTTGAATAAAAATATCAGACAAGAAGAATGATGTACCAAAGCTCCTATCCATTATTAACAACAAAGCAGCTGAAAGTAATACCGGGAACGAAATAACACCTATTATTGCTGTAACAAAAAATGCCCAAATCGTTAATGGTAATCTAGTCATTGACATACCCTTTGTACGTAAGTTTATTACTGTTACTATATAATTTAATGATCCTAATAATGAAGATGCAATAAAAATAGCCATTGAGACTAACCACAATGTCATACCCATACCTGAACCACCTTGAGCTAACGGTAAGGCTGATAATGGAGGGTAGATAGTCCAACCAGCAGCAGCAGGACCAGCCTCAACAAAAAAGGAGGCAATCATAAAAACACATGACAAAAAGAATAACCAATATGAAATCATATTTAGGAATCCTGATGCCATATCTCTTGCTCCAATCTGTAATGGAATTAAAAGATTACTAAACGTTCCACTCAGTCCAGCTGTTAATACAAAGAATACCATAATTGTACCATGGATTGTTACTAATGCCAAGTAAATATCTGCATCCATAACACCTCCGGGTGCCCATTTACCTAATAAAGATTCGAAAATAACATTAGGTTGTTCCGGCCATGCTATTTGCATACGGATCATTAAAGACATTAAAATCCCAATGATACCCATAATGATTACACCAGTTATTAAGTACTGTTTAGCAATCATTTTATGGTCTTGACTAAATATGTATTTAGTCACAAAAGTTTCTTTGTGGTGATGTACGTCGTGGTCATCCTGTACGTGTGTATCTCCTGTTGCTGACATAATCTTTTGTTCTTTTTCTTTATTTTTTTAATTTAATAATGAATTTTCAAATGTCTTTTGCTCTTTAATCCAAGCATCAAATTCTTCTTGTGTTTCCACAACAATTTTCATTTGCATGTTATAATGTGATTTGCCACAAATTTTATTACATAGTAAAAGGTAATCAAATTCGTAAAGCAAATCTTGACCTGCTTCTTCAATCTCAGCCTGTCTTTCAACTCTTAATTCATTAATATTTTTTACTTTATTCTGAATATCTGGATTCTGACGCATTTCAGCGGTTGTTACTGTTGGTGTAAATGCAAACTGTGTTACCATACCAGGCACACAATTCATCTGAGCTCTAAAATGTGGCATATAAGCTGAGTGCAATACATCTTGAGAACGCATCTTAAATAAGATTGGTTTTCCAACAGGAAGATGCAATTCTGTTACAATAACATCATCTTGGGCATTAGGATCAGATTCATCAACTCCCAAAATATTAGCGTTATCAAGGTCAATCAATCTTACATTTGCCTTACCTAATACATTGTCATCTCCCCCATAACGCGCCTTCCAGTTAAATTGTTGCGCATATAATTCTACAATCATAGGATCCTTTTGTTCATCTACCGTCATAATATCATTCCATGTAAATAAACCATAAATAATTAATCCTGCTAATACAATCACAGGAATACCAGTCCAAATAGCTTCTAATGTATTGTTATCAGCATAGAATAATGCTTTTTTTCCTTTTTCACCTTTGTATTTGTAAGCAAAATAATGCAACAAAAATTGAGTTATAATCTGAACAATAAAAATTACTACAAATGATATAATCAAAAGATTATCAAGTCCAGGACCATGCTCAGAAGCAGAATTTGAAATTAAAGGTTGATCACCCAAATAAATAAAACTAACTATTGTAATCCCGTAGATAAAAACCAAAAATCCAAGCATTAAATAGCCATTAATTCTATTGTCATTATCATCTGCAATCTGTGAATTTGAAGCGCCAACTTGAGCCAAATTAAAAATCTTTACCATCTGCCATATAGCAACGGCTACAAAGAGTACAATTAATATTGTTAATAAAGCAGTCATTATCTTTTCTGTTCTTTTTTAATAATTAATAATGGAAATGTTCACTTTCCTTAATAAATGGATTTCCTTTCGCCAGCAACGGTGCCTTCCCTAACGCAGTAAATACAATCCATAGGAATAAACCAGCAAATAATAAAATTGATCCTAATTCAGGAATTCCTATAAACCACCTTTCACCCACTGTAGCAGGCATAATCATATTAAATACATCAATATAGTGCCCACATAGTATTACAATTCCAGCCATTATAACGAACCAGTTGATGCGCTTATAATCACTATTCATTAATAATAATAATGGGAAGATAAAGTTCATAGCTAACATCCCGAAGAATGGTAACTTATAATCTTCAATACGTGTAACGAAATAGGTCACCTCTTCTGGAATGTTTGAGTACCAAATAAGCATAAATTGAGAGAACCATAAGTAGGTCCAGAATATACTGATACCAAACATAAACTTAGCTAAATCATGAATATGGCTATCATTAACAAATTCTAATAAACCTTTTGACTTAAGGTAAATTGAAATCATGGCAATGACAGTTATACCACTTACAAACATACTTGCAAATACGTACCATCCAAATAAAGTACTAAACCAGTGTGGGTCAACACTCATGATCCAATCCCATGACATCATAGATTCTGTATAGATATAGAATACTAAGAATGCAGCTGAAATTCTGAAGTTCTTTTTAAAATTCTTATTATCATCGGCTTTATCTTGTGCCAATGAGAATTTTCTAGAAAAATGTCTGTATAAAGACCAACCTGAAATAAAAATAATACCTCTAATTACAAACCATGTTAGATTTAAATATCCTGATTTTCCTTGAATTAATTTATCATGTTCTACAACTTCAGGATCCATCCAAACAAATAAATTATAATGTCCTATAGTACCTGATGCAACTGCAATTAATAATACTATTAGAGCTCCTGGTAAAACATAAGCTGTAATACCTTCCATAACTCTAAATAAGACGGGAGACCAGCCCGCTTGTGCAGCATACTGAATCGCATAAAACGCCAGAACACCTAATGCAATCATAAAGAAAAAGAAAGCTGCAACATAAAGTGCCGCCCAAGGTCTATTATGTATTTGATGAAGTACGTGCTCTTCATGACTCATTTCATGACCACCATCATGCGCTTCATCTCCATGTCCTTCTTCTGCATGTGACACAGATTCACCGTGAGCATCAGAATGAGATTCTTCACCGTGAGATGCAACTGAATGGTTGTCTGCATCACCATGATCTCCATGATGAGCTTGATTAGCAAGATACTCAGAAATATTATCTTCATTCACCTTGTGAGAATCCATGAAGCCATAACCAACGCCTAATAATCCTAAGACTATTAAGACGATAGCACTCATTTTTAATCGATTTGAAATTTTATATTCCATTTATATAATCTTTATCTAAATCTTATTTTTCTAAATCTGCCTTAAGTTTCTCAACATATGCCGTAACTTGCCATCTTTCTTCTTCATTCAACTGGTTGGCATAAGATCCCATTGTGTTTTTACCATAATAAATAACGTGGTAAATACTACCTGTTGTAATAGCTCTACCAGCATCATCGTAACTAGGAACACCTAATATCTTTTCACGTTGAACAAGTTTACCTTGTCCGTTACCCTTATTACCATGACAAATTCCACAATACACATCGTATAATTCTTTACCTCTTGTAAAATCAACCTGTGTAGAATCTAATGGACTAGTCAAACTAGATTTAGCTTGTTCATATCCTTCGTTAGTATCTTCGATTTCATAAGGCATAAAATCACCTCTTGGTATTGTTCCTTCTGCAGGCAATTGTGCTTCAACGCCATTAGCAAATGCATCAGATTCTTGATATGCTTCATAACCAACTGGCTCATACATATTTGGCATGTATTGATAGTTTGGCCTAGAATTTTTTTGGCAAGATGTAAATCCAACCAACAAAATTGCAACTACTATATATTTTGTGGCTATCTTCATATTAATGTGCATCTTCTTCTTTATCAACAATATTTATTTCTACAGCTCCAGTATCCTTTAATAATGAAGTTAATTCACTTTCGTTATTATGAACAGTAACCTCCATTAAGAAATGATCATCTGTGGTTCTTGGATCCGGGTTTTCAGCTTTTTTAAATGGCCACATTCTACTTCTCAAATAAAATGTTATTACCATTAAGTGAGCTGCAAAGAATACGGTAAGCTCAAACATAATAGGTACAAAGGCTGGCATATTCTCTAAATAACTAAAACTTGGTTTACCACCAATATCTTGTGGCCAATCTTTTATCATTATGAAATTCATCATCACAATTGCCACCGTTAAGCCAACACAACCATACATAAATGATGTAATCGCGATACGCGTTGGTGCTAATCCCATTGCCTTATCTAGTCCATGAACTGGAAAAGGTGTATATATTTCTTCAATGTGATGATTCTCTGCCTTAACCTTTTTAACGGCTGACATTAACACATCGTCATCTGTATAAATAGCATGAATTACTTTTGAAGCTTCCATAGACTATATTAGTTATTTAATAAGTTTTTAGCTTGTCCTGCCCAATCATCACGTTCTGCCCTGCCAGGGAAAGAACCTGTTATTGAATCTAACAAGTCATATTCTGTTTTTGTCATCTTACTTACCTGTAAGAATTTGTAAATTCCAATACTATTAAGTACTTGTTCCATTTTAGGACCAACACCACTAATTTTCTTAAGATCATCAGCCGTTTGGGTTGATGCATCAAAGGATCCAATAGTTCCTATTAGGTTATTAACCTTTTCTGTATTATCACCGCTATCATTTGCTTTAGTTTCTGCCACAGTTGGTACAACTATACCATTTGTTTTAGATGTTCTTGCATCTGCTCCTGTACCAACTAAACTTTCACCACCTTCTCTTAAACGCTTATAACGCTCTCCGGAAGATTTTAAAATTGTCTTCACCTCTGCCTGAGCTATAACTGGGAATGTACGGGAGTATAATAAGAATAGTACAAAGAAGAAACCTATTGTTCCAATAAAAATTCCAATATCAACAAAAGTAGGAGAGAACATTGTCCAAGATGATGGCAAGTAATCTCTATGTAATGATGTTACGATAATTACAAATCTTTCAAACCACATTCCAATATTCACTACAATAGAAATAAAGAATGAGAACATAATACTTGTTCTTAATTTCTTAAACCACATGAACTGTGGAGAGAATACGTTACACGTCATCATTGCCCAGTATGCCCACCAGTATGGTCCTGTTGCTCTGTTTAAGAATGCATATTGCTCATATTCAACACCAGAATACCATGCAATAAATAACTCAGTAATATATGCTACACCAACGATTGAACCCGTAATCATAATTACAATGTTCATTAATTCAATATGCTGTACTGTGATATAATCTTCAAGGTTACAAACTTTTCTCATTATAATAAGTAAGGTGTTTACCATTGCAAACCCAGAGAATATTGCACCTGCTACGAAGTAAGGTGGGAATATAGTTGTATGCCAACCAGGAATCACCGAAGTTGCGAAGTCGAATGATACGATTGTATGTACAGAGAGTACTAATGGTGTTGCTAAACCTGCAAGGACCAATGATACTTCTTCAAAACGTTGCCAATCTTTTGCTCTACCTGACCATCCAAAACTTAATAAAGAATAAATCTTCTTCTGAAATGGTCTAACAGCTCTATCTCTTATCATTGCAAAATCAGGTAGTAGTCCTGTCCACCAGAACACTAATGAAACTGACAAATAGGTAGAAATTGCAAATACATCCCATAATAACGGAGAGTTGAAATTCACCCATAAGGAGCCAAATTGATTTGGTATAGGCAATACCCAGTACGCTAACCACGGACGACCCATATGAATAATTGGGAATAGTCCAGCTTGGATTACCGAGAAAATGGTCATCGCTTCAGCAGAACGGTTAATTGCCATTCTCCATTTTTGACGGAATAATAAAAGTACAGCAGAAATAAGTGTTCCTGCGTGACCAATACCTACCCACCAAACGAAGTTAGTAATATCCCAAGCCCAGTTAACAGTCTTATTAAGACCCCAAACTCCAATACCTGTGGAGATGGTATAAATAATACAACCTATTCCCCAAAGAAACGCGACCAAGGAGATGCTGAATACTATCCACCATGCTTTGTTGGCTTTGCCTTCAACTGGACGAGCTACATCAACAGTAACATCGTGATATGATTTTTCTCCAGTTACTAAAGGTCTTCTAATAGGTGCTTCGTAATGAGACGCCATAATTATATAATTGATTCTTTAATTTATTTATGCTTTAGCTGTATTCCTTACTTTCGTTTGATAAACCACATTTGGTTTAGTACCAACATGTTCAAGTAAGTGATAAGCTCTATTATCTTCTTTTAAAGTGGCTATTTGGCTGTCTTTATCATTTATGTCACCGAATACCATAGCACTATTTCCACAAGCTGCAGAACATGCTGTTTGAAATTCTCCATCTTTAATTTCACGCCCATCACGCTTTGCATCTAAAATGGTCTTCTGAGTCTTTTGGATACAGAATGAACATTTCTCCATTACACCTCTTGAACGTACCGTAACATCTGGATTCAACACCATACGGCCTAAATCGTCATTCATGTAATAATCAAACTCATCATTCTTATTGTATAAGAACCAATTGAATCGACGTACTTTATAAGGACAGTTGTTTGCACAGTAACGTGTACCAACACATCTGTTATATGCCATGTGGTTTTGACCTTGACGCCCGTGAGCAGTGGCTGCAACAGGACAAACTGTTTCACAAGGAGCGTGATTACAATGTTGGCACATTACAGGTTGAAAAGCTACTTGTGGGTTATCCGCTGGTCTTTCCATTTCACCAAATTCGCTTAATGAGCTTCCTAAACCAGAAATGTTGTCTTTCTTCTTATTATCGCCTTCAAATGATTCTTCAGAAGAATAATACCTATCAATTCTTAACCAGTGCATATCTCTACTGCGTCTCATTTCTGTCTTACCTACAACTGGTACATTGTTCTCAGCATGACAAGCAATTACACATGCTCCGCATCCTGTACATGCATTCAAGTCTATGGAAAGGTTAAAATGATGACCGATAGAACGATCGAACTCATCCCATAAATCTACCTCTGGGGAAGTTACAGGAGTTTCAATATGATTTAAAGATACCTCAGGAACTTTATTCCAAACTTTTTTATCCTTGGTATTAAATACTTCTAATGTTGTTTCTTTAATAATGTCACCACGACCCATTAAAGTATTATGTAATTGTACACATGCAAACTCGTGCATTCCAGATACCTTACTAATACTAACATTTTGAACCGTACTAAAGTTTTGGTATAAAGGATATGCATTAACTCCTGTTTGCATTTCTGATTTCAACCCTGCCGTTCTACCATATCCCAAAGATAAACCTACAGACCCTTTAGCTTGACCAGGTTGAACGATAACTGGGACATTGGATATTGTCACACCATTCACAGTAATATCTGCATAACTACCATTTAGACCTCCATTAGCAACATTTTCATTTACTAAGCCCATTGAATCAGCATCAGACTTGGATACTGTTAAATAATTATCCCAAGTTGTTCTAGTAATAGGATCAGGGAATTCTTGAAGCCATGGATTATTTGCCTGTTGACCATCACCCATACCTACTTTTGTGTAGAGTGATAATTCTAAATCACCTCCTTTTGCAGAAGATGCTAAGGCCACAGCAGCATTTGTGCTTGGTGTTTCAATAGTTTCATCAACCACAGTTTGAGAACTATTCTCGCTTGAAGATTCAGCAATAAAGTATCCATTTTGAACAGCATTATTAAAAGACTCACCTCCAAGAATATCAGCCGTCCAAACTTCTTTAATATAATCTCTGTATGAAGAAGCATTTCCATTCCATGCTAATAGTACTTCCTGAAATTGTTTTGTATCAAATAAAGGACGGATAGTTGGTTGCATCATTGAATAATGCCCAGATTTCGTTTCTACATCTCCCCAAGATTCTAAGAAATGAGGCGCTGCAGCAATATATTGGCAATTGCTAGACGTTTCGTCTTGCTTCATAGAAAACGCAACTGAAACATCTGTTTTTGCTAATCCTTCCGCAAAGTCTGAAGCATTTGGTAATGTATACATTGGATTAACACCATAGGTTATAAGTGCTCCAACTTTACCCGCTTTCATATCAGCAACTAACTGCATTACTGCTTTATTATTACCCTGTCTTGTTTTTATCGTTGTTTTTGAATCAAAAGCTTTACTGTTTAAATATTCATTTAATTCTAAAACTACTGTCTGTGCATTAACATCTTGTATTCCAGTTACAACAACTCCATTACTACCTGCCGCACTTAATTCTTTTGCAGCAGCCTTAACTGCACTATCAATAGCTCCAGGTAAATTAGCTCCACCTGAAGAATTGCCAGTTACATAGCTATATAGTTTAGCAAGTGCTAATCTTTGCTCACTTGGTTTTAATGGTACTCTTTCGTCAGCGTTGGCACCTGTAAGAGACATATTTGATTCAAATTGAATATGACGAGACATTTTCCCATGATCTGGAATACGTCCTTTGGCATAGCCAGAATCAAATCCTCCACCTTGCCAATCTCCCAAGAAATCGGCCCCAACAGAAACAATGGTTTTAGCTTTAGAGAAATCATAATTGGCCATTCCTCTTGAACCATATTTTGCCTGATATGCATCCAAAGTAGCAGACTCAGAAACTGCATCATAAACAACATGACGAACATTACCATACTTCTCAGTAAACTCCCCTATCAGTTTATGGGTAGAAGGACTTGCTATAGTTTGTGTTAACAAAACAATCTCCTTGCCATCAGCAAGGGAACTTAACTTTTTAGAAGTTTCAGACATAAATGAACTCCAAGAAATCTCGGTATCACTTTTCATTGGCGACTTAACTCTCAAACTGTCGTAAAGTCCTAAAATTGAAGCGTTAACTCTTGCATTTGCCGTCCCATTAGTGACAACATCTGTATTATTCTCAATTTTAATTGGGCGACCTTCTCGTGTTTTTACCAAAATACTTGCAAAATCATAACCGTTTGCTATTGTTGTAGCGTAATAGTTTGCAACACCGGGAATAATTTCCGTTGGCTGAACTACATAAGGTATTGATTTAATTACAGGGCCCTCACATGCAGCAAGAGATGCGGCAGCGGTACTAAACCCAACGTATTTTAAGAAATCACGACGCGATGTAGATGAAGATTCTAATGATTCTTTATCTCCTAAAAATTCATCCGTTGGAATCTCTTCCACAAATTCATTTTGTTGTAGCGTCTCAACAATAGAGCTGTTTTCATTTAGCTCTTCAACACTTTTCCAGTATTTCTTGTTTGATGACATATAATTCTGAATTACTTCTTAATTTCTTTGTATTAATAATGACACTTACCACATTCTAAACCTCCCATTTGAGCAGCTGTTAGTTGCTCAACACCATATTTCTTAGAAAGTTGTTCGTGTATTTTAGTATAATATCCATTATCCTTAACCTTCACATTTGTTTCTCTATGACAATTGATACACCAACCCATAGTTAATGGAGAATGCTGGTACATAATTTCCATTTCCTCTACCGGTCCATGACATGTTTGACACTCTATACCTGCAACCGAAACGTGCTGAGAATGATTGAAATATGCAAAATCTGGTAAATTATGAATGCGAATCCATTTTACTGGCTGTGTTTCACCAGTGTATCCAGTTCCATCCCATCCAACTGCCTCATATAATTTTTGGATTTCAGCATTGTAGTCTACACCATATTCTTTAATACCTTCTTGCTGTGTTTCTGCCGCAACCTCACCGATAGCCTTATGACAGTTCATACAAATATTTAAAGCAGGTATACCAGAGTGCTTACTAACTCTTGCAGAAGAATGACAATATTTACAATCAATAGCATTATCACCAGCATGTATCCTATGTGAATAATGAATTGGCTGAACTGGTTCATAACCTTGATTTATACCTACTTGCATCAAATAACCATATACAAAATATCCACTTGCTAATAAAAAAAATATTGCAGTTACTAAAACTAAGAATTGATTTTGGATGAAGGCTTTCCATATAGGTGTGCGCTTCTCTTCAACAACGGTCTCTATTCCTTTTGCTTCAGCAAAACGATTTAACGTTCGTTTTACTAAAATAAGGGCCAATGCCAATAGGGCAAATAACACAGCTAACGCACCTAAAATAAGATTGTTTGAAATACCTGGCTCTTGAACTATAACATCTGCACCTGCATCAACTACAACAGGGGCTGGTGGTGGAGCAGCCGTGTAGGCTAAAATATTCGTGATATCTTGATCACTTAATTGTGGAAATGCATTCATCGCAACTTGATTCCACTCGTTATAAATCTTGTTCGCATAAGTATCACCAGATTTAATCAAAGCCGAACTATTACGAATCCAATTATTAATCCATTCTCTGTCTAATCCTTCTTCCTCTATTAATCGCTGCTCAACGTTTGCTAACGCAGGCCCTGTCATTGGTTTGTTTAATTTATGACAAGCGGCACAATTGGCGTTGAATAAAGATTTTCCTTGAGCTACATCCCCTTCTTGGGCGCTTAGTGAAGTTGAAACCGTAAGTAATATTATAAAACCGAGACTAAGAATCTTTGAGGTTAAATTACGGCAGATAACGTGTTTCATATTTTAAGTTGAATTATCTTCTAAACTTTGGTATGATTTTTTCTATAAATAGAACAAAAATCATGTTTGCAAAAACTCCCGCAAAAGTAAGATATAAAGTCGATTTTAGAAATCTTAGAGAAGTGTTAATATATAATTTATAATTATTCTAAATAAGTTTTTAAAATCAAATTCATTCAATGTTATACCTTTGCACTTAAATAGACAATTATGAAGTTAAAAATCAATACAATAAGCACATTCTTCATTATAGTTTTCGCTTCGTTTGCAGCTAATGCGCAACAAGGTGAAGTAATAATAGACCAAGATAAAGACATTGAAAAATTACTAGAATTTAAAAAAGATATAAAAACCAACAAGACCTTTAAAATTCAGGTTTTTCAGAGTGTAGATCCTGATAGAGCTCAAAAAGAAAAATCTAATTTTTTAAATGCATTTGGAGATTGGCCTGCAGAAATACACTGGAATACACCCAACTATAAAGTATGGGTTGGTAATTTTACAACAAGACTTGAAGCAGATAGAGCCTTAATGAGAATTAAAAAGAAATATATGAATGCCATAATATTTCAACCCAAATCTGGAAAATAAAAGCATAAAAAAGGCAATCAATTTGATTGCCTTTTTATTTCTGTTAAAGCATGTTATTTGAGTTTCTTTTTAACCTCGACTTCTTGGAATGCTTCAATTACATCTCCTTCCTTGATATCATTATAACCTTTAACTTGCATACCACAATCGTATCCCTTAGATACTTCTTTAACGTCATCCTTAAATCTTTTTAGCGATGTTAATTCACCGGTATGTGCAACAACACCGTCTCTAATTAATCGGATTCCAGAATTTCTAAAGATTTTACCATTAGTTACCATACAACCTGCAATAGTTCCGATTTTAGAAATTTTAAATGTTTCTCTAATTTCAGCTGTACCAGTAATCTCTTCTTTGAGCTCTGGAGACAACATTCCTTCCATGGCATCTTTAAGATCATTGATAGCATCATAAATAATTGAATATGTTCTGATATCAATTTCTTCCTTATCTGCAATCATTCTAGCGTTACCAACTGGTCTTACATTAAATCCTACAATAACTGCATCAGATGCTGAAGCCAAAAGCACATCGCTCTCAGTAATTGCACCTACTCCTTTATGTATAATATTTACTTGAATTTCTTCAGTTGAAAGTTTTTGGAAAGAATCTGTTAATGCTTCAACAGAACCATCAACATCACCCTTAAGTATTATGTTCAACTCTTGGAAATCTCCTAAAGCAATACGTCTACCTATCTCATCTAATGTAATATGACGTTGCGTTCTAACAGATTGTTCTCTTTGTAACTGAGTACGTTTTGTTGCTATTTGCTTAGCTTCACGCTCATCTTCAAATACATTAAACTTATCACCTGCTTGTGGCGCACCATCTAATCCCAATATAGATACTGGAGTAGACGGACCAGCTTCCGTAACTTGATTACCACGTTCATCATGCATTGCCTTAACCTTTCCGCTATTTTTACCAGCTAACACATAATCCCCTACTTTTAATGTACCTGCTTGAACCAAAATTGTAGAAACATAACCTCTACCTTTATCTAAATAGGCTTCAACAACAGTACCGTTAGCTGGCTTATTTGGATTTGCTTTTAATTCTAAAAGTTCTGCTTCAAGTAATACTTTTTCAAGTAATTCTTTTACGCCTGTACCTAATTTTGCAGAAATATCATGAGATTGAATCTTTCCTCCCCAATCCTCTACTAATAAATTCATGTTTGCTAAACCTTCCTTCACCTTATCTGGATTAGCGTCTGGCTTATCTATTTTATTGATTGCAAAAACAATTGGTACACCTGCTGCTTGCGCATGTGAAATTGCCTCTTTTGTTTGAGGCATTATCGCATCATCTGCTGCCACAACTATAATTGCTATATCCGTTACTTGAGCTCCACGTGCACGCATGGCCGTAAAAGCTTCGTGACCTGGAGTATCCAGAAATGCGATTTTTTGACCATTTGACAGCTCTACTCCATAAGCACCGATATGTTGCGTAATACCACCCGACTCACCGGCAATCACATTTTCTTCACGTATGTAATCCAGTAATGAAGTCTTACCATGATCAACATGCCCCATAACCGTTACAATTGGCGCTCTTGATTCTAAATCCTCTGGATTATCCTGAGCTTCCTCAATTGCTTCTTCAATATCTGCAGTTACAAACTCAACCTCATAACCAAACTCTTCCGCCACAATTGATAATGTTTCTGCATCAAGTCTTTGATTCATCGTTACCATCATACCAAGTGACATACATGCAGATATTACTTCAGTTACACCAACATCCATCATTGTTGCAACCTCACTTACAGTTACAAATTCTGTTACTTTAAGAATTTTACTTTCAGCAGCTTCAGCTTGCAATTCTTTTTCAGACTGCTCTCTATGTTGATCTCTTTTTTCTCTGCGGTATTTCGCTCCTTTACCCTTATTAGACTTTCCTTGAAGTTTTTCTAGTGTTTCTCGGATTTGTTTTTGAACTTCCTCTTCACTTGGCTCTTCCTTTAGAGGTTTTGGCCTGGGTGCACCTCTTCCTTTTTGTCCTTTTCTATTATCGTAATTTGGCCTACCACTATCTGCGCCACCTTTACTTATTCTACGTCTTTTTCGTTTACTACTACTTTCCTTAGATTCAGGTGTCTTATCTTCTTTCTTCTTTTTAGGCTTATTAAATTGAGATAAATCTATTTTTTTACCTGTTGAAGTCGGGCCTGATAGCTTCTTATATTTTGTTTTTAATTTTTCTTCTAACGGTTCTTCTAATGACTTTTCCGCATCCTCCTTCTTAACAGGTTTTTTCTCTACAACCTCATCAGTTTCTTTAGATTGTTCAGCCTTAGCCTTGGTCTTAGGTTTTTCAGCAACAGGCTCTGCTTTAACCTTAGGTTTTTCTTCATCTTTTTTCTCAGTTGGTTTATCTAAATCTATTTTACCAACTTTTTTAGGACCACTTAAATCTACTTTAGCCTTAACAACAGTTTCTATTACTGTCTCATCTTGCTTTTGCTTCTCCTCAATCTCGCGTTCACGCTCTTCACGAAGTTTCTCCTTTTCCTTAAGTTTTGCTTCACTTACTTCTTGGGCCTTCTCACGCTTAGTTGCATCCGTCTGGAATTCATCTGAAAGCGTATCATAAACCTCTTGTGAAATTTTTGTATTAGGACTTTTCTCTATCTCAATACCTTTAGATTCTAAAAAATCAACAGCACGATCTAGTGAGATATTTAATTCCCTTAATACTTTATTTATTCTTATTTGAGCCATAAATTGCCTGTAATATAACTTAAAATTGTTTTATAGCAATTCAACTAAAAAATGTTAGGGTTGAATTGGTATTAATCCTCAAACTCTTCTTTCAGAATTTTGATAACTTCTATAATTGTTTCTTCTTCTAAATCAGTCCGCTTCACTAAATCTTCAACATCTTGCTCTAAAACGCTTTTTGCGGTGTCCAAACCAGCCTTGCTAAATTCATCTATTATCCATCCATCAATTTCGTCACTAAACTCAGAGAGTTCAACATCTTCTTCAGCACCTTCTCTAAATACATCGATCTCGTAACCCGTAAGTTGACCAGCTAATCTAATATTATGTCCGCCTCTACCAATTGCCTTAGAAACCTCCTCTGGTTTAAGAAGAACTTCTGCCCTCATGGTTTCTTCATCTAACTTCAAAGAAGTTACTCTTGCCGGACTAAGAGCTCTCGTAACAAACAATTGAATATTGTTAGTGTAATTAATAACATCAATATTCTCATTTCCTAACTCTCTTACAATACCATGAATTCTAGAACCTTTCATACCAACACAAGCTCCAACTGGATCAATTCTATCATCATATGAATCAACTGCAACTTTAGCTTTTTCACCAGGTATGCGAACTACCTTCTTAACTGTAATTAAACCATCAAAAACTTCTGGTATTTCCTGTTCGAATAATTTTTCTAAAAACACTGGAGAAGTCCTTGACATAATAATTGCAGGTTTGCTTCCTTTTAATTCCACACTTTCAATAATACCTCTAACATTTTCACCTTTTCTAAAGAAATCCGATGGTATTTGTCTATCCTTAGGTAATATTATTTCATTACCCTCATCATCTAAAAGTATAATTGCCCTATGACGTATATGGTGCACTTCTGCAGTGTAAATCTCTCCTTCTAATTCCTTAAATTGCTTGTAGATATTTGTGTTATCGTGTTCGTGTATTTTAGCTATAAGGTTTTGTCTCAAAGCTAAAATTGAACGTCTACCCAAATCAACCAGTTTTACTTCTTCAGCAACATCTTCCCCAACCTCAAAATCTGGTTCAATTTTTTGAGCTTCAGATAGTTCAATCTCTTGGTTTGGTTCTTCTACTTCTCCATCTGCAACAACAATTCGATTTCTCCATATTTCCAAATCCCCTTTATCTGGATTGATAATTATATCAAAGTTATCATCATCGCCATACTTTTTCTTTAAAGCATTGCGCAACACATCTTCTAGAATCGCCATGAGCGTAACTCTATCAATTAACTTATCATCCTTAAATTCCGAAAATGATTCTATCAACGCTACATTTTCCATAATTGAATTGATTAAAATTTTATTTTAACTTTTGCTTCTTTTATATCCTCAAAAGAAATATTAGCTTCTTTTGTTACTGTTATTTTACCCTTACCGACAGGCTTTGGTTCTCTTGTTTTCCATTTTAATAAAACACTCTCTTCACTAACTTCTGTCAATTCTCCCTCTACTTTTACACCACCGATTGTTTTGACTTCTAAATTTCTACCGACATGCCTTTTATACTGCCTAGGCAAAACTAATGGCGAACTTGCACCTGAAGACGTAACCTCTAATGCAAAATCTTGCTCTTCTCTGTCTAAGTTGTGTTCAATTACCCTACTCACAAAAATGCAGTCTTCTACAAGAACTCCATTATCACCATCTAAAACTACTCTTATCGTGTTGTCTGGAAGTATTTCAAAATCAATTAGAAACAAATCATTTCGCTCATTTAGAGCATTCTCTAATAAATTTCTTACAGTTTCCTTAAACATTTCTTGATATAAAAAGAGAGGACTTTTCGTCCTCTCACTCATTCATTTCTTAAATAACACTGCAAATATACAATATTTATAGATTTTTCAAAGGTTATGCAAGTGGAATTATTTTCTTAAATTTATTAGGCTAACATAATATCAATAACTATGAATAGAATACTAGTCCCAACAGATTTTTCTGAACAGGCCGAAAATGCATTAAAAGTTGCTGCCATATTAGCCAAATCTCATGATGCTGAAATCTATTTACTTCACATGATGGAAATCCCCATGCAACAAATAGATCCCATAAATGCCCTGAGTGATGTTCCGGAGGTTTTATTTTTTATGAAATTAGCTCATAAAAAATTCGACGATCTTATAGCAAGTGATTTTTTAAAGGGTATTACAGTACACGAAACTGTAAAGGCCGATATCACATTCAATGAAATAAAGGAAGCCTGCAAGGAATTTGACATTGACTTAATTATAATGGGTTCTCATGGTGCCACTGGCATCAAGGAGATGTTTGTTGGTTCTAATGCTGAAAAAGTGGTGAGAACGTCTGAAGTCCCTGTTCTTGTTATTAAAAAGGAACATGAGTCCTTTAAAATATCTGATTTTGTATTCGCATCAGATTTTAAAAATGACAATAAAGAAACCTACAAACAGGCTGTTAAATTTGCCGAGTCTATAAATGCCAAAATTCATTTATTATTGGTTAACACAGCAAGTAATTTTTTGACTACCTCAGAAGCCAACAAAAGAATTCACAACTTTATATCCGAACAGACCTTTAATAATTACACCACAAATGTATATAACGACATAAGTATTGAACAAGGAATATTAAATTTTTCAAAAGAAATTGATGCAGATTTAATTGGTATAAGCACACATGGCAGACAAGGCATTGCACATTTCTTTAATGGCAGTATAAGTGAAGATTTAGTAAATCATGCCAAAAGGCCTGTTATAACATTCAAAATTCAGGGAACTATTCTATAAAACAAAAAATCCTAATCTGTACGATTAGGATTTTTTGTTGGCCTACTAGGGCTCGAACCTAGACTCTTCTGGACCAAAACCAGACGTGTTGCCAGTTACACCATAGGCCAATCTCCCAAAATTGAGGATGCAAATTTATAACAAAGATTTTCTTAGGCAAAAAAAAACTAAAAAAATAATTTAAATTACTTAACGTTAACTTAAAAACTTATGCTGTATTGTAATTATTAGTAAATTCGCCAGCATCATAAAGGACGGATTTTTCATGGGAGATTTTAGCTTTAAAAAGTGGAACACAATATTAGGTTGGCTTGTATTTGCTATTGCCTTTGTAGTTTATGCACTAACTATAGAACCTACGGTTAGTTTTTGGGATGCAGGTGAATATATATTAACATCGTCTAAGTTACAAGTTGGACACCCACCAGGAGCACCTCTGTTTCAGATGATGGGCGCATTCTTCTCAACGTTTGCCCTAGAACCTTCTCAGATTGGAATGCTATTAAATATGATGAGTGCAGTGGCAAGTGCCTTTACAATACTTTTTATGTTTTGGACCATAAGCATTCTTCTTGTTAAACTCGTAAATTATAAAAAAGACTCGAGCCAAAGTAAGGGTATGGCAATTTTAGGTAGTGGATTAGTTGGAAGCTTAGCTTTTACGTTTACAGATTCATTTTGGTTTAATGCTGTAGAAACAGAAGTATATGCAATGGCAACCTTAATAATGGCTATAATGTTTTACTTGGCTTTGCGCTGGGAACAAGATATGCACAAGCCTAGAGGTAATCGCTGGCTAATTTTAATTGCCTTTGTAATTGGATTGTCCTTCGGTGTTCACTTTATGGGATTATTGACTATTCCAGCCATTGGCCTTATCTATTATTTTAAAAATTACAAGACCATTACTGTTAAGAACTTTATTCTGGCAAATATTATATCTGCCGCAATTCTACTCTTTATATTTAAACTCCTTTTACCATCTACCTTGAAGCTTTTTGGATACCTCGAAGTTTTCTTTGTAAACTCAATTGGATTGCCATTTAATTCCGGAACAATTATTACAGGGCTTTTAGTAATTGGGTTGTTCTATTATGGTCTAAACTTTACTCGGAAAAAAGGTATGATTCATACCAATACATTAGTACTCTGTTTAATGTTTATATTCATCGGATTTTCATCTTGGATGATGCTCCCAATAAGAGCTAACGCTAATGTTATTATAAATGAGAATGATCCATCGGATGCTAGAGAACTACTAGCATATTACAATCTTGAGCAATATCCAGAGACCCATCTTTTTTATGGGCCTCAATTCACTGAAATTTACTCAGGTCAAGATGAAGATGAACCGTTTGTAGACGATAAGAAAAATTATGAAAAAGATGAGAAAAAAGGTAAATATATAATTATAAATGATTGGGAAAAAAGTAAACAAAACTACAATCATGACCACGCTTCCATTCTACCTAGAATGTGGAGTGCAGAACATGCAGAGAATTATATGATGTTCACGGGATTAATAGATTTTAAGGTCGACCCTACAATTCAAACACGCGCATATAATGAGGCTATGAATGCTGGTATACCAGAAGAACAATCAAGTCAATATGCTCTACAAGAAAAACGAAGAGTGGATCAAATTGTTAGCGATTTTAGAATGCGTGTTGCCCAAGGAGAGATAGATTATGAAGGATATGATAAGTTCTTAAGGTCTTACGCTCAACGCTATCTAATTGTAGAAAAACCGTCCTTTATTGACAACCTAGCTTATATGTTTCAATATCAATTTGGATACATGTACTGGAGATATTTTATGTGGAATTTCACAGGGAGGCAAAACGACATTCAAGGTAAATTTGATGACTTCAACGGAAATTGGATTTCTGGTATAAAATTCATCGACGAATTCCATTTGGGTATGTCACAGGATAACTTACCAACTGATGTTTTAGAAAACAAAGCAAGAAACACATATTATTTTCTACCATTTTTGTTAGGACTGATTGGTTTCTTTTTCCTTCTTAATATAGATAAAAATAGATTTTGGGTATTATTGGTGTTCTTTCTTCTAACTGGAATAGCTATACAATTTTATACTAATGTAAGACCTTTTGAACCTCGCGAACGTGACTACTCCGTCGTCGGTTCATTTTATGTATTTGCTATATGGATAGGGTTTGGAGTATACGCATTGTATGATTTATTAAAGGAGAATGTTAAAACTAAGTTACTTGCACCTTCTATTACTCTAGTTTGCCTAATTATTGTACCTGGAATCCTTATGGCAAAAAATTGGGATGATCATGACAGATCTGGGAAATATACTGCCAATGCAATGGCTAGAAAGTATTTAGAGTCTTGCGCGCCTAATTCCATTCTATTCACCATTGGTGATAATGATTCCTTCCCACTATGGTATCTTCAAGAAATTGAAGGTGTTCGTACCGATGTAAGGGTAGTTAATACAAGTTTATTCCAAACAGACTGGTACATTGACCAAATGAAACGAAAGGCATATGAAAGTGATCCTATACCTTCACAACTTACACATGAGCAGTATCGAGCAGGAACCAGAGACGTAATTATTTATAGAGAAATTAGTGAGCGAATCGCTAAAGATACTCTTGATATAAAAAGGTTTATGGAGTTTGTATCTAGCGAAAAACCAAATACAAAACTTAAGTTTGTGGTTGAAAATATGGGTGAAGACCCCAGACAATACCCGAAACATCTTCTTAATTCTAATTACTTTCCAACAAGAAACATCCGTATTACGGTTAATAAGGAAGAGGTGCTAAAAAATGGTGTGGTTAAAGCGAAAGATGCAGACAAAATTGTAGACAATTTATATACTAGAATTGGTGGTGGATATATTTATAAAAATCGATTGTTAATGCTAGATATCATAGCAAACAATAATTGGGAACGACCAATTTATTTTACGGGAGGTGCATTTGGTGATGAGGATTATATTTGGTTAAAAGACTATTTGCAATTGGATGGCATGTGCTATAAACTTGTACCTATACGCACTCCTGTAGACAAAGCCAACCCATATGATATGGGACGGGTAGATGCCGAATTAATGTATGAAAAAGTTAAGAATTGGAAATGGGGCGGAAGTGGTGAAGATATTTATCATGATATTGAAACAAGACGCAATGGTATCACGTATAGAGGTAATATCGCAAGATTATTAGAACAATTAATTAATGATGGTGAATTAGAAATGGCCGAAGAAATGGCCGATTTGGCAATGGAAAAAATGCCTGTAGATACATTTGGATTCTACTCATTATTGGAGCCCTACATGAGTGCATACTACGAAATTGGAAATGATGAAAAGGGTAGAAATTTATTTAATGATGTTGTCAGAAAATTTCAGGAGAATTTAATTTTCCTAAGTGGTTTGTCATTAGAGAATCAAGAAAAATACATCGAAGAGATTTATACGGACATTCAACGGTATAGAGCAATGGTAGATGTTTTAGTTGTCTATGACCAAGAATTTGCGCTTGAGGAAACAAAAAAATTCAATGGCTATTTGAGATTGTTTGACGCATTATTAGGACCAGCACTCCAAGATACTGAACCAAGGACTGATTTAGACATTAATGATTTGCTTGAGGATAGCGATACAACAATTACTCCTGAAGAAGAATAAATTATGCAAATTATACCAGCCAAAACTCCGGGATTTGTTAAATCACTATTTCCCAATTTGGTCTGGAATATTTCTACTGATAAAAAGGAACTTTACCTCACTTTTGACGATGGACCTACACCAATAATTACAGATTGGTTGTTAGATTTGCTATCTCAATATAATGCAAAAGGGACTTTTTTTTGTATTGGTAATAATATTGAAAAAAATCCTCAATTATTTTTAAAAATTATCGCAAATGGTCACGCCGTTGGCAATCATACTTATAACCACTTAAAAGGCTGGAAACACAAAACAAAAAATTACATTGATGATATACAACAGACCAATCAAATAATGAATTCTCTGAAATTAAATGACGGTAAAAAATTATTCAGACCACCTTATGGCAAGTTCAAATCAAAACAAAGTAAAAAACTACAAGCCCTAGGCTATAAAATAATTATGTGGGACGTTTTATCTTATGATTGGGATAAAACAGTTAATGAAGAAGACTGTTTAAACAATATCATCTCTTCGGCTAAAGAGGGTAGTATAATTGTAATGCATGACAGTATTAAAGCTTCAAAAAATTTAAAAGCCGTATTACCCAAACTATTAAAACATTACACAGACCAAGGATTTGTTTTTAAGGCGCTTCCTTAAATATATTCCTGAATGATTTCAATAAGTGAATTAGCGTCTTGTTCACCACTATGACGCCATTTCATTTCACCATTTTTATAAATAATAAGTGTGGGTAGACCTTTTACACGTAACGCCTCGGCTAGCTCTTTATTTTTATCTACATCTATTTTTATCACTTTAGCTTTATCACCAAGTGCAGCCGCCACATCTCTTAGGATAGGATGCATGGCTATGGATTCTTCATTCCATTCAGTGTAGAAGTCTAATAGAACCGGAATTTCCACATCTATTAATTCTCCAAATTTTGACATAAGATATAATTTTAGTCAAACGAGTTATACAAACCTACATAAAATTCTTAAAGAATTTTTATGTATGTATTTTACGAGCTACAATAAAAATAAACAATTGTTTGCAATTATGCCTCTTTTTGACCTTTTTTAAGCTCTATTACAGTTATTTCTGGCCATATCCCAACACGTCCTGGAAAAGCCAAATATCCAAACCCTCGATTTACATTTATATATTGACCTAGTTCTTCATAAATACCTGCCCAATATTTATACCGCCATTTTACAGGACTCCACTTAAACCATCCTGGAATCTCAATTCCAAACTGCATACCATGTGTATGACCACTTAAGGTTAAATGATAATGGTAGTCATCATTAATTACTTGTTCTTCCCAATGACTAGGATCGTGAGTAAGTAATATTTTAAAATCTTCTTTGCTTATATTACTTGATGCTTTTTTAAGGTCACCTGCTTTTTTAAATCCGCCCTTGCCCCAATTTTCAACACCAACAAGTGCTATTCGCTCACCTTCTTTTTCAATAAATCTATTTTCATTTAGCAATAAATCAAATCCAATTTCCTTTTGAATAACTTTTAAATTCTCTAGATTTTGCTTTTTCTCTTCACCAGAATCCCATCGCACATAATCACCATAATCGTGATTTCCTAAAATAGAATATAGTCCATCTTTTGCATTTAAATTTTTAAAGATGTCTATATATGGTTTCATTTCTTCTGCCTTATCATTTACCATATCTCCAGTAAACAATATGACGTCACTTTCTTGCTTATTGATTAAATCAATAGCATATTCTACCTTTTTAATGTTGTCGAAACTACCTGAATGTATATCACTGATTTGGGTTAACCTATAACCATCAAATGCCTGTGGTAAATCTTCAAAATACAATGTGTATTTTAAAACTTTGAAATTATACTTCCCTTTATACATACCATATAAAATTGATGCAAATGGTATAGCAGCCAATCCAAGTCCAATCTGACTAATGAAACTTCTTCGTGAAGGAAAGTGCTTAATTTGGTTTCCACTAGCACTGTCATCTTGCATAAAATAACTGTAGATCCCTTGTGGTACTCTAAACACATCTTCAGCAAACATCAATGTCATTAAAATAAGCTTTGGGACCACCAATGCAATTAAAAAACCAACAGCCAATGCATTAGATTGAGAAAAACCGCTACTTCGATTAAAACCGTAAAACTGAAAAATAAAATTTCCGATTACTACCACAGTAAAAATCCAATAAATGGCATACCACCAATTACTTTTTGTAACTGTTTTTAATGATTGAAAAGCATAGTAATCAGCTATCCCAATAAGAGCTACAAAAATTATCCAACGAATCATAGTAAAAATTTAATTTTCAAAATTAAGCATCTACTTTTTTTCTTGTCTTATGAAATTGTTAAAGCTTTTAATTTTAAGATCATCAATGGTTTGTATTTCTTTTAATCTTAAATCATCAGATAAAAAATATATCCACTTACATTGCCCAGGATACAAGTCGAAGAAGTTCTCATGGAACCAACCCTTATATTTTGTAGACAAAAAGACATCTTTTTGATACGTGTCCGATGAAATAATAACTTTAATGCCATTATCCATTTTTACAAATTGGGAATTAAAATCATCCTGTCTTAGTTTTAATTCTTTTGGCTTTACAAAGAAAAAGTGCTCACCAAAAGTATCGAATCGAGCGTCAAAATAAATCTCATCTTTGGGAAAATTAATTTGTGATAAAGGGAGTTGATACTTTATATCATTTGAATTACCTTTAACAGTTATTGGTTTGGAATCTTTCCATAATACGTTATTACTATAATCCTTTACAGATACCCATAACAAATCTTCAATAGAATCTAAATTGTCATTAACCAAATACACATTCAGCGTATCATTTTCAATATGAGATGAAATAATTACATCTTCATACGCTTGTGCTATCTTGTATTGCATCGCTTTCCAATTTCCAAAGTAATCTATACTGCTCCATGATACTACTGGCCAACAGTCATTTAGTTGCCAATACAAAGTTCCCATATTGTAAGGTTTTGCCCTACGTTGCGCTTTTACTCCCATGGACATTCCTTTTGCTTGTAACAACTGACTCATATAGACATAATCCTCAGGGTTTTCCGGTACAGGAAAATCGCGCTTCATGTATTCCTCTATAAGTTGAAATCCTCTTGGGTGTTTTTGATGATTTAAAAATTCATATGAATCAATAGAAATAGAATCGCTTTGATTAATATAATGAATAGCCTCCAAACTTGGAAATGACTGAAACCCAAACTCACTCATAAATCGTGGTACATTATCTTCTAAATGTTCAAATGGATATGCATCGTGCCATATCCACCAATCATGAGCGTCTCCTTCTGTTTTATATTTAGGGTTGCCTCGCCCATATTTTGGGGAAGATTCCCAATAATCTATATCCGAAAATTTTGATACAGAATTAGGTAAAATTGAATCAAAGACATTTAAATAATTGGTCCATATTTCATCTTTTTCGACTTCACTTCGACCTTCTTGCCAGCCCCAACGATGCCACGCTTCTGAATTTTCATTATTACCACACCACAGTGCTATTGATGCATAATTTCGTAAACGCTTCACTTGTTGTTCAGCTTCAATTTTTACATTTTCCAAAAAGGCATCATCACCTGGATACATGGCACAAGCGAACATAAAATCTTGCCATACCAGAATACCTTTTTCGTCGCATTTTTCATAAAACAAATTATCTTCGTAAATACCTCCACCCCAAACACGGAGCATATTCATATTTGAGGTTACAACATCATTCAATAATTTCTCATAATTCGCTTTAGTAACCTTATTCTGTAAACTATGTTGTGGAATATAATTAGCACCTTTGGCATAAACCGGTTGGCCGTTTACTTTAAAATAAAAAGACTGACCTATACTATCTTTTTCCGCAACTAATTTAATATCTCGAATACCATATTTAGTTGAAGAACTATCTAATACTTTATTACCATCTTTAACGACAACTTTGACTTTGTATAAATAAGGATCCCCTAAATTATGTGGCCACCATAGTTTAGGGTCTTTTATAATTACAGTTTCCTTTAAACGATTGACTTTCTTATTAACTTTTTTCTCTCTAATAACAGAGTCATTTAAATAAATTAATACTTCATAGTTATTCTCTAGTTTTTGTTTTGATTTCAGAAACAAATCAAATTCAGCTACTGAATCATTTATTATAACATTCTTTGAATACAGTTCATCAATTTTATAATCATTCCAACTTACTAGTTTAATAGGTTTCCAAATACCACAAGTGTTGAGAATTGGCCCCCAATCCCAACCATACTGAAACTGAGCCTTTCTTGTAAATATACGATTACCTGCAGGCAACTCGTAAGATAATTTAGCCTTCTCAATATTTTCGTATTTAGAGGTAGATTCAAATAGAATTCGTAATTCATTTTGCAGTTTTAAAAGCAATTTGACATCGATATTCCAAAATCTAAAGGAGTTGTTAGCTTTTAGAATTAAGCTATCATTTAAATAGACACTTGCGTAAGTATCTAGACCCTCAAAATTAAGTGTAAAATGTTTTCTTTTAAGTGATTCTTCATCTAAACTAAAGGTTGTTTTATATTCCCAATCTTTTTCAGAAACCCATTGTACATTCTTCTCATTATCACCAATAAAAGGATCTTCAATGAGGTCATTATCTAACAAATCAGAAAAGACATTACCAGGTACTGTAGCGCCCAACCAAACCGAGTCCTTAACTTGTTTAAATTGCCAATTATTATTTAGCTCAATAGTTATGGGAACATCATGTTTTGGACCACAACTATATACAATAACTATTAAAAATAAGAGACTATAACGCATCTAAAATGTCTTTAATTTTTTTTACATCTGATACGGTTTGCTCTTTTGAAAACAAAGATGTTTTTATAGGAAGACCTATGGAAGCAGAAGCATGAATTTCTTTAAATCCTTCCATTTTAAATTGTTTTGCATTTGTAGCATTGATTCCACTTCCTGGCATAATAATTATTCTGCCATTTGATATATTTTTCGTTTTTTTCAAAAGTTCTATACCTTCAGTAGCGGTCATTTTTTGCCCTGAGGATAAAACGCGTTCTACGCCTAAATCAATTAATTGTTCTAGTGACTCATAAGGATTCACAACCTCATCAAAAGCTCGGTGAAATGTAAATGTCATTGGTTTTGCCAATTCTAATAAATCATTGGTCCTAACTACATCAATAGTTCCATTCTCGTTCAAAATCCCAGACACTATACCATTTACTCCTAATTTTTTACAGATTTCTATATCCTGTTTCATGATTTCGAATTCAGCTTCTGAATACACAAAATTTCCAGATCGTGGGCGAATCAAAACATGAGTTGCTATGTCTAATTCTGTAATTACTTGTTTTATCACACCATAGGATGGTGTTATACCACCGACTGCTAACTCTTGACATAACTCAATACGATGCGCGCCAGCATCTTGGGCGTTTATTGCCGATTGATATGAATTAGTACAAATTTCTAGTAGCATTTTAGTTCACTATTATTTCGTCAATAAAAGTCCATGCTTTGTTTCCAGCTCCTTGTTTACCATCTGGTATTGTACCATAATTTGGAACTATAAGCTTAATTATTTTTACTTTAATATTCAAGTCTTCAGGCGTGATAAAATTATAGTCAAAATTGGTGACTACTTCCTTGCGGTTATTAATTGCTACTTTGTCTGTAACTTTTGTACCATCGTCCAAGGTGAATTCCAACATTATTTTCTTCGGCGCATAGATCCATTGCCCATTTCCATTATGGAACCGTGTCTTAATCGTATTAATTTCTTTTTCTTCAATTAAATGAATGGTTATCTCAATATCCTCTCCCCAAAATCCTAGCCATTCTTTATCGCCATAACGATTATCACTACCTGAAATACCATTAATTAGTCCTTCCCAGCCACTACCTGAATACGCCTTATGAGGTTGTTTATCTATTTTTATATTAGAACCAACAGCCTTATGAAGATTGATGTTTTGTACAAATGTTTCGCCTAATTCTTCATCGTCATTAAAAACTTGGGCTTTTACAACTGTAGATTCTGAAATTGGAATTTTTTCTGAATACATTGTAGAATTAGAGCTAGGTTCAGCACCATCTATTGTATATCTAATTGACTTTTTTTTGGACAGTGTTTTTAACTCATAAAAAGACTTGCCTTTTACTGATATCATGTTACCTTCAATTTCATATAAGTGATTGGCATAATTTATATCTAAGAAGTCCAGTCTTTCTTGAAAATATTCCACTCTAGCCACAAAACTCTCATAATTTTTGCTCTTGGAATTAGACCAAAGTACTTCGCTCATTGCAAGTATCCGTGGAAATACCATATATTCAACTTGATCTTCGGTTGGCATATATTCTGTCCAGATATTTCCTTGTGCTCCAAGGACAAATTTTGATTCCTCTACTGTTAAATCATCTGGAATGGGATTAAAACTATATACTTTTTCTAACGGTAAAAACCCACCAATAGATAGTGGTTCGTCATCATTTTCAGATTGATAATAATCAAAATAACAATGTGAAGTTGGTGTCATTACAACATTATGACCAGCCTTTGCTGCTTCAATTGCACCATTGGTTCCTCGCCATGACATTACCGTAGCATTTGGTGCCAAACCACCTTCTAATATTTCATCCCAACCAATAATTTGCCTTCCTTTTGAATTGAGATACTCCTCCACTCTGGTGATAAAATAATTTTGTAATTCGTGCTCATCTTTAAGCCCCTGATTCTTAATTCTAATCTGACACTTATTACATAATTTCCATCTGGTTTTAGGAGCTTCATCACCACCAATGTGAATATATCTACTAGGAAATAACTCTAACACCTCATCCAATACATTTTCCAAAAAATCAAAGGTTTCATCTTTTGTACAATAAATTTCTTCAAAAACACCCCATTTCTGAGCTACCTCCACTTGTTCACCTGTACATCCTAATTCTGGATAAGCAGCAATTGCTGCTTGACTATGGCCTGGCATTTCTATTTCAGGAATAATAGTCACAAATCGTTCTTGAGCATAGGCAACAATTTCTTTTACTTCTTCTTGGGTATAAAATCCTCCATATTTTTCACCATCAAATTGATGCGGTTGATCACTATAATGGCCGATTAAAGTTTGATCTCTGTATGCCGCAACTTCTTGTAATTCAGGATATTTTTTTATCTCAATTCGCCAACCCTGATCTTCAGTTAAATGCCAATGGAAGGTATTCATTTTAAGCATTGCTAAAGCATCAATATATTTCTTTATAAAATCTACAGAGAACATATGTCTTCCAACATCTAAATGCATTCCTCTGTATGGAAATTGAGGCTTATCCTTAATAGTTAGGGCCTTAATTTTAACTTCACTATTCTTAAAAGTTCCGTCTTCAAAACTTGTTGGTAAAAGTTGTCTAAAAGATTGAATAGCATAGAAAGCACCTCGATCTGTGCTTGCTTCAATCTTTATTTCGTTTTTTGAAATTTGAAGGTTGTAAGCTTCTGCCTCTAAAGTATCATTCTTAGAAAATCGAATCTCATCCCCTTTTTTCAAATTGAACCCACTACCAGATTTTATATATGATTTTAAAAAATCTGTACTGATGGAAAATTGATTGTTTGAATTAATTCCTGTATCGCTATTTAAAACGAAATAATCTTCAGAAGTCTCTATTGTATCCGGATTTGGTAATATAGATACAATTTCCTCTTCAAAATATTGATCCTTACAACTTATAATTAAAATGGATAAAATGAAAATACGAACAAAGGTCTTGAAATGCATTTTAGTATATTAGATGCATTAAATTTAGCAATCTTTTTGATGACCTTTAAACTACCCTCTGTTTTAATCGTTTTTGCTTTACTAATAAGCTGTAATACCTCAACAACAATTACCGTAGCAAAAAAAGATCAACCTCTAATCAACTATGTAAATACTTTTATTGGTACTGGTGGTCATGGTCATACATATCCTGGTGCAACATTGCCTTTTGGCATGATGCAGTTAAGCCCTGATACGCGTTTAGAAGGTTGGGATGGATGTTCTGGCTATCATTACTCGGATAGTTATATCTACGGCTTTTCCCATACACATCTGAGCGGTACAGGGATAAGCGATTATGGCGACGTACTTTTAATGCCAACAAATAAAATTCAATTTAATAATGGAGCTGATGGTAATGATGGCTATCGTGCACACTTTTCACACGATAATGAATCTGCAGAACCAGGATATTACAAGGTACATTTAGACACTACAAATATCGATGTTGAATTGACCGTATCATTACGTAGCGGCATCCATAAGTATCAATATCCCTCAAAGGATAACCAATACATCGTCCTAGATTTACAACATCGAGATAAATTGCTTGATTACAAAATTAATAAGCTAAATGATTTTGAAATAAGCGGTAACAGGCATTCATCTGCTTGGGCAAAAGACCAACGGTTATTTTATCATATTAAATTTTCACATCCAATCAAGGACATAGTTTATGACGATGGTGAAGGTCTTGCGCTTTCAAAGAATTATAAATTTAAAAGTAAAAAAGCAGTATTACTTTTAGATAATCCCAATAACGAGCCTATTTACACCAAAGTCGGGATTTCAGCTGTGGATGAAAAGGGAGCTCGCGAGAATTTGTATGCAGAAATTGGCGATAAATCTTTTGAGACCGTTAAAAAAGAAGCACAAGATTACTGGGAGTCTCAACTTTCAAAAATTGTGATTGAAAATGATAACCTTGATAGAAAATCCAATTTCTATACAGCGCTATACCACACAATGATAGCGCCTAATCGCTATCAAGATGTAGATGGCCGTTATAGAGGTATGGATTTAGATATTCATCATGCCGACTTCGATTACTATACTGTATTCTCCCTTTGGGACACCTACAGGGCAGCTCATCCTCTGTATACCATAATAGAACAAGAAAAAACCAATGACTTTATAAATACTTTTTTAGCGAAATATGATGAAGGTGGTATAATACCAATGTGGGATTTGGCAAGTAATTATACCGATTGTATGATTGGTTATCATGCTGTTCCGGTGGTTGCTGACGCCTATCTCAAAGGTATTAGAGACTATGACGCAGAAAAGGCTTTTGAAGCCATGAAACATTCGGCGACAAGAGATAAGTTTGGGTTAGAGGCTTATAAAAAATATGGTTTTATTCCTGTAGATGAAGAAAGTGAATCGGTCTCAAAAACCTTAGAATATGCCTATGATGATTGGACCATTGCACAAATGGCAAAAGCAATGGGTAAAGACGAAGATTACAAGACATACATTCAACGTGCGCAGTACTACAAAAATGTATTTGACCCTGAAAGTAAATTTATGAGAGGTCGTTTCAGAAATACTTGGTTTTCACCATTTGATCCTTATGAGGTTAACTTTAATTATACTGAAGCAAATTCATGGCAGTACAGTTTTTATGTTCCACAGGATATTTCAGGTTTTATGAATCTACTAGGAGGAAAAGACAAACTCCAAAATCAGTTAGATGAGTTGTTCAATGCTAAAACTGAAACTTCTGGTCGAGATCAATCTGATATTACAGGACTAATTGGTCAGTATGCCCATGGTAACGAACCAAGTCATCATATGGCATATCTCTATAATTTTGTAGGTCGCCCTCATAAAACCATGGAGAAAGTTCATCAAATATTAACCGAACTGTACACAAATACTCCAGATGGCATCTCCGGTAACGAAGACTGTGGACAAATGAGTGCATGGTATGTATTTTCTTCTATGGGATTTTACCCAGTAACTCCTGGAAATAATCAATATATCATTGGAACGCCCTTATTTGACAAAGCTTCAATTAATCTAGAAAACGGCAATGTGTTCACTATTAAAAGCTACGATCTAAGTGAAACTAATATTTATATTGAGTCCGTTTATTTAAATGGTAAAAAGTTGGATAGAACTTACCTTACGCATGATGAAATAATGAAGGGAGGCTCTTTAGAATTCCATATGAATGATAATCCATCCGTTTGGGGAAGCAGAGATAGCCAACGTCCAACAACTGAAATTAAGGATCATATTATTCTGCCTTCTCCATATATTGAAAAAGGCGATATTACATTTAGAGGGTCTACGGAAGTGGTCTTAAATACGTCTGAGGAGATTGCAAAAATATACTATGCTTTAAATGATGAAGACTTTAAACTTTACAAATCACCATTCACTATTTCCGAAGATACTGAAGTGAAATTGTATTCTGAAAAGGGTGCATTAAAAAGCCCTGTGTTAACCACTCCTTTTTACAAAATTGATCCTAATTTGAGCATTAAACTAGAAAGTGAGTACACCAACCAATACTCCGCAGGTGGCAATGATGCCCTAATAGATGGTATAAGAAGCACCAAGAACTATAGAACAGGAAGTTGGCAAGGCTATTGGAATACTGATGTCGTTGCTACTGTAGATTTAGGTTCAGTAAAACCAATTTATACTTTAAAAGTGAATTTTTTAAGAGATCAAGGGGCATGGATATTTTTACCAAAGGCTGTTGATATTTTTACGTCTGTTGATGGAAATAATTTTCAAAAACAGATGACTTGGAAATTTAATGCAGAAGTCAAAAACGAGACAATTGATATAGAAACAGTCCACCTTTCAAAATTAGGTGAAACAAGATTTGTAAAAATCATCGCCAAAAAACTAGGCGGTTTACCAGAGTGGCACATTGGTCATCCTATGGACGGTAAAAGCTGGATTTTCATTGATGAAATATCTATTAAGTAAAAAACAAACTAACCATGAATCAAACTAAATCTTATCAATCATCTTTTATCCTATTAACTACATTATTCTTTTTATGGGGATTTATTACAGTGCTTGTAGATTCTCTTATACCGAGATTGAGAGAGTTATTTACACTTACTTATTTTCAAGCAGGCATGGTACAGTTTGCATTTTTTGGTGCATATTTCTTACTGTCAATCCCAGCAAGTTATATACTTTCGAAAATTGGTTATAAACGAGGTATTATTCTAGGACTATTCACCATGGCATTGGGATGTTTATTATTTTATCCCGCAGCCTCATATCGTGTCTTTGGTATATTTATGCTAGCCTATTTTATTCTGGCAGGTGGAATGACAATTTTACAAGTTGCGGCTAATCCTTATGTTGCTGTTTTGGGTTCTGAAGAAGGGGCATCAAGTCGATTAAATTTATCTCAAGCTTTTAACTCCTTAGGTACTGCAATAGCACCTGCTATTGGTGCTCTATTTATTTTAAGTGACACCATAAAAACTAAAGAAGAGATTGCAACTTTATCATATTCAGCCAAAGAAACTTATTTGGCTTCAGAAGCTTCAGCCGTGCAAAATCCATTTCTTGGTTTGGCCGTATTTATATTATTTATAGCAGGTATTTTCTTTTTTGCAAAACTTCCAAAACTAATTAGTGAAACCTCAACCGGTACATACGCAGAAGCTTTCAAACAAAAAAATTTAATGCTTGGTGTATTAGGTATATTCTTTTATGTTGGCGCAGAGGTTGCCATTGGCAGTTACCTTGTTAACTACTTCTTAGATATGAATTTGGTTGAAGTTATTAAGCAAAATGGATTTATGACTTCAATTGCTGAAGGCATTCTAAATTCTGGATTAACGGAAAATGATAATAAAGCTATCGTCGGTGTATTTGTCACTTTTTATTGGTCTGGAGCCATGGTAGGAAGATTTATTGGTTCATACCTAACAAAAATTATGAACCCAGGCAAAGTGCTTGGTATTTTTGCAACAATGGCTATTGCTCTCATTATCGTCTCAATAAGTACAACTGGCATAGTTAGCATGTGGAGTATTCTAGCCGTCGGACTTTTTAATTCAATTATGTTTCCAACTATATTTACACTTGCCATTGATGGTATAGGTGAGCTCAAACCTAAAGGCTCAGGTCTTTTATGTACAGCAATAGTGGGGGGTGCAATAATTCCTCCTCTATATGGAAATTTTGTGGATAATGTAGGATTTAAAACAGCCTTGATGTTCATCATTTTATGCTATGTATATATATTATGGTATGGTTATAAAAATTCTAAAAAAACATTAATATGAATCGCAGAAAATTTATAAAAAATGCTTCATTGACAGGAGCAGGTATAGCGATAGGCTCGACTATGATTAATTGTTCTGAAGACAACGCGAAGGACAAACAAACGGCATTAAATACTAATGTAAAAGCTAAGTTACCCTTAGTTATTGCCACATGGCATGTAGAAAATGCTACAGCAAAAGCTATGGAAGTTTTAGAAGCTGGA
This sequence comes from Winogradskyella sp. KYW1333, assembly GCF_003335675.1. GTDB lineage: Bacteria > Bacteroidota > Bacteroidia > Flavobacteriales > Flavobacteriaceae > Winogradskyella. The sequence continues at coordinate 69,029 of NZ_QPHL01000012.1, forward strand.
GGCAATGCACTTGATGCCGTTGAACAAGGCTGTATGATAGAAGAGGCGAATGAAAAAGGGCAATCAGTTGGTAAAGGTGGATTACCTGATAGAGATGGACATGTCACTCTAGATGCTTGTATCATGGATAAAAATGGAAACTGTGGCGCTGTTGTTTATCTTCAAAATATTACACATGCGGTTTCAGTAGCACGAAAAGTAATGGAAGACACACCTCATGTAATGCTTGCTGGAGAAGGTGCTAAACAATTTGCCATTTCTAAAGGCTTTGAAGCTGAAGATTTGTTAACTGAAGCCTCTAAAAAGGTTTGGGAAGAATGGAAAGTAAAAAGTGAATACAAGCCAATTATAAATATTGAAAATCATGATACCATTGGCATGTTAGCATTAGATAAGAATGGAGATATATCTGGTGCTTGTACCACGAGTGGTCTTGCTTACAAAATGGCAGGACGTGTGGGAGATTCACCCATAATTGGGTCTGGTCTTTTTGTAGATAATGAAGTTGGAGGATGTGTTGCGACGGGTTTAGGTGAAGAAGTTGTAAAAACAGTGGGGAGTTTTTTAGTTGTGGAATTGATGCGCCAAGGAAAATCTCCTCAAGAGGCATGCGAAGAAGCAATAGGAAGAATTGTTAATAAGCCCAACAGCAATTACAAAGACTTTCAGGTTGGCTATATTGCCGTCAACAAAAAAGGCGAGACAGGAAGTTACTCAATCCATCAGTGGTTCAGCATGACAAGGTTTCAAGATGGTATGAATGAACAAATACAATCAAATTTTTATAATAAAGGCTAAAACCACTTAATAGTTAGCCTCGCAAGTTTTTCCTTAAAACTAGTATATGGTGGAAATAAAAATTCCGTAGCACCAAAGAAATGTTGTTTTACAATTGCGCGTTCATTACTAAAAGCCTTAAAACCAAAAAAACCATGGCTCTTACCAATACCACTGTGATTTGTTCCACCAAAAGGCAAATTATGGTTTGCATAATGTATCACATTATTATTTATGCATGTTCCTCCTGCCCTAGTATTTTTGATTACCTTATTTACAAAATATTTATTCTTACTGTATACATACAATGCTAGTGGACGCTCTTTGGAATTTATATAATCAATTGCATCATCAAGAGTATTGTATGAAACTATGGGCAGAATAGGCCCAAATATTTCTTCCTTAAGCAAAGAAACATTTTTATCTAGATCAGTAATAATTGTTGGAGCTATAAACTTGCTGTCTTCATTATGTTGACCACCAGTAATAATTTTTGCATTTAATGATTCGGCATTTTCTAAATGAGAGACTAATCGCTTAAAATGCTCAGGTGTTACAATTCTCGCATAAGAATTTGATGCTTTTGGCTCCTTAGAATAAAAATGCTCAATCCACCTTATACAAGAATTTATAAACTCATCCTTTACGCTTTCATCGATTAACACATAATCTGGTGAGACACAAATTTGTCCTGCATTTAAAAACTTACCCCAAATAACCTTTTTAGCTGCTTGTTTAATATTTACAGATTTATCTATAATTGTTGGAGACTTTCCTCCTAACTCCAAAGTAACCGAAGCAAGATGTTTGGCGGCAGCTGTCATCACAATTTTACCAACATTGGGAGAACCCGTAAAGTATATGTGATTAAATGGTAACTTCAAAAGCTCTGTAGATGTTTCAACCTCTCCTTCGACTAAAGCAACTTCTTCTTCATCAAATATATCTTTTATGATGGTAGCCATTAAAGCAGAGGAGTTTGGTGTCATCTCTGAAGGTTTTATTATAGCAGTATTACCAGCTGCAATTGCAGAGATCAAAGGTCCAAAGGTTAGGTTAAAGGGAAAATTCCAAGGAGAGACTATTAGACAAACACCCTTAGGTTCATATATGTAATACGAACTAGAACCCAACATGGACAGCGGTGTTTTAACCTTTTGCTTTCGTATCCATTTATGCAAATTCTTCTTGATATATTTAATATCTCCAATAATTTGATAGACTTCCGATAGTTCAGATTCTACCTTTGGTTTCCCCAAATCTTTGAATAATACATTATTAATTTGTTCTCGATAAGTGAATTCTATAGCTCGTTGAAGTGCATTTAACTTGTTAATTCTCTGATTATAAGTAGTTTGTGCAACCTTGTATTGATTTTCCTTTTGCCTTGAAAAGAGCTTAAAGTATGGGTTTTCAGATATTTGCGTCATTTTCTATCCTTATGTTTATTGGGATTGAAGCTAAATTAGTGTATTTCATCGATGTTTTTGTAAATCTTTTGCATTTCAACCAGAAATCCGTTTTAATTAACCCCAAACCCAATGTTTTTAATGGGTTGCAGACCGATTTTGTGTATTTCATCGATGTTTTTTACAATCGCTTACCGGTTATCTAATTATCGTCTTGATTCATCCAAAATTTTAAGTTAAGCCTATCATATGACGTTAATTTGTATCGAAGTTAATAGTAAAAATAACTTCAACCACTTATGAAAAAAGGTTTAGTATTAACATTATTTTTAACAATGTCTTTAGCGAGTTTCGCTCAGCAGGCTAATGTTGTTAATAACGAGACTGAACTTGTCGAAAATGTAACTGTTGAACAGGCAGTTGCTAAAAAGACTGTTATTTCTGCTAAGGCGAAGGCTAAGTTTTTAAAAATCAATCGTAAGAAAAATGTTGAAATCATAAGTATCAAAGCTTACAGAAAAAGCCTTCAGATTAAAACTAAAACAGTTAAACTTTGCTAAGAGTTCATTATAGATAGATAAAAAGCTGAAACAAATTGTTTCGGCTTTTTTTATTTTAAATGATATTTCAAAATTCTAGGTTTAAAAACATCATCAAATTGCCAATTTTATTATTTGAACATCTATAATTAAACCTTAACTTTTTTGTAGTTTTATAGACTTCAAAATATAAGTAGATGTCAGATCAAAAACGACTTTTTTTAGTAGATGCATATGCACTTATTTTCAGAGGTTACTACGCCTTTATAAAGAACCCAAGAATAAATTCCAAAGGAGAAGATACTTCTGCTATTATGGGTTTTATGAATTCCCTATTAGATGTAATTAAAAGAGAGCGCCCAGATCATCTAGCTGTTTGTTTTGATAAAGGTGGCAGTGTCGACCGCGTTGAAATGTACGAAGCATATAAGGCAAATCGTGATGAAACTCCTGAGGGCATTAAAACAGCTGTGCCACATATTCATGAAATTTTGAAAGCCATGCATATTCCAATTATGGTAAAGGAAGGGTTTGAAGCCGATGATGTTATAGGAACACTCTCTAGACAAGCAGAAAAGGAAGGATATAAGGTATTTATGGTAACGCCAGATAAAGATTTTGCTCAGCTCGTTACAGACAATATTTTTATGTATCGACCAGTTTTTGGTGGAGGATATGAGACTTGGGGAATTCCAGAGGTGCTAAAAAAATTCGAGGTTGAAACCCCAGAGCAGGTCATCGATTTTCTTGGTATGATGGGTGATGCAAGTGATAATATACCAGGCTTACCAGGTGTAGGTGAAAAAACTGCTAAAAAATTTATCAATCAGTTCGGAAGTATGGAAGGCCTCTTGGCCAATACTGATAAGTTAAAAGGCAAAATGAAGGAAAAGGTGGAGGCCAATGCAGACCTTGGGAAACTCTCAAAAGAACTAGCAAGAATAATGCTTGATGTCCCTGTAGTATTCGATGCTAAGGATTTTGAGCTAGATCATCCAGATATTGACAAGGTCAAAGAAATATTCCAAAATCTTGAGTTTAGAAGACTTACCGATAATTTCTTAAAGACCTTTAGTACAGAATACTCAACAGATACACAAAAACAACATATTAGTAAAACTACTGAACTTAAGTCTACTCCAAAGGAGCAAAAATCTGCTGGTGCTGGACAGTTTTCGTTATTTGGAGGAGAAAGTACGACTGATGAAACTAAAACGAATGATTTCACACGCAATACTGCTGAAACCACTTCTCATTTTTACCAAAGTGTGGGTCCTGGCATGGCAACGAAATTGTTTGTGAAAAACTTATTGAATCAATCTTCTGTATGCTTTGATACGGAAACCACAGGTCTAAATCCCTTAACAGCTGAATTGGTAGGCATAGCATTTTCTTGGGAAGCTAGTAAAGGTTTTTATGTTCCATTCCCAGAAGACAAGAATGAAGCTCACTCATTAATTGAAGAACTAAGGCCATTCTTTGAAAATGAAACTATTGAAAAAATTGGCCAGAATTTAAAGTATGATATAAAGGTATTAGCCAAATACAATATTGAAGTAAAGGGTAAATTGTTTGATACTATGTTAGCGCATTATTTAATAAATCCAGATATGCGACATAATATGGATGTGTTGGCTGAGACCTATCTCAACTATACACCTATTTCAATTACAGATTTAATTGGTAAAAAGGGGAAGAACCAGTTATCTATGCGAGATGTTCCTCTAGAAAAACAAACTGAATATGCTGTTGAAGATGCTGATATAACATTGCAATTGAAAGAGCATTTTCAAAAAGAATTGGGTGAGGCCAATACCCAAAAACTATTTGACGAAATTGAGATTCCATTGTTAAGAGTTTTAGCTAATATGGAATTAGAAGGTATAAATCTTGATATTGATTTTTTAAACTCGTTAGCTGAAGAATTAAATAATGATATAGCAAGTCTTGAAAAGAAAATATATAATGCTGCTGGTGAAGAATTCAATATTGCATCACCTAAACAACTGGGTGTAATTCTCTTTGAAAAAATGAAATTGGTTGACAAGCCTAAAAAAACTAAAACAGGTCAATATTCAACTGCTGAGGATGTATTGGGTTATCTAGCTAAAGATCATGAAATAGTAAAACATATTCTAGATTATAGAGGGCTTTCAAAACTCAAAAGCACCTATATAGATGCCCTACCTCAACAAGTTGAAGAACATACAGGTCACGTACATACATATTATATGCAAACTGTTGCCGCAACTGGTCGCTTAAGCAGCAACAATCCAAATCTTCAAAATATACCAATACGAACTGAGCGTGGTCGTCAAGTGAGAAAAGCATTTATACCTAGAAATGAACACTACACTTTGTTAGCTGCCGATTACTCTCAAATAGAATTAAGAATAATTGCAGCCTTAAGTGAAGAAGAAACTATGATTGAAGCCTTTAAAAATGGCGAAGATATTCACGCATCTACAGCCTCAAAAGTATTCAATGTGCCTTTAACAGAAGTTACTAGAGAACAACGTAGTAATGCCAAAACAGTAAACTTTGGTATTATTTATGGCGTTTCAGCCTTTGGACTAAGTAACCAAACTAATCTAACTAGAAGTGAGTCCAAGGAATTGATTGATACTTACTATGCGACCTATCCAAAACTTAGAGATTATATCCAAGACCAAGTTGATTTTGCCAGAGATAATGGTTATGTACAAACTGTACTAGGAAGACGTCGTTATTTAAAAGATATTAATTCTCGTAATGCAGTCGTAAGAGGTGCTGCAGAACGAAATGCTGTTAACGCACCTATTCAGGGTAGTGCTGCCGATATTATTAAGATTGCCATGATTAGAATTCATGAGAAATTACAAGCAGGGAATTTTAAAAGTAAAATGTTACTTCAAGTGCATGATGAATTGGTGTTTGATATCTACAAACCAGAACTAGAAGAAATGAAAGCTCTGATTAAATCTGAAATGGAAAGTGCATACAAACTTGAAGTTCCACTTGATGTAGAACTAGATATTGGAGATAATTGGCTTGAGGCCCATTAATTTTCTTAACTAAAATAATATTGTAATCAAATAATACGAATGAGCATTATTTCTAAGGACATATCTAAAGCTATTGAACTATTAAATAATGATGAGTTGGTGGCAATACCAACAGAAACTGTTTATGGTCTTGCAGGAAATATCTTTTCAGAGAATGCGGTTAAGTCAATTTTCAAAACCAAAAAACGTCCAAGCTTTAACCCTTTAATTGTACATATTGCATCAAAAAATAGACTTTCTAATATTGTTAGTTATATTCCAATCAAGGCACAATTATTAGCAGATGCTTTCTGGCCAGGACCAATAACATTGGTTTTACCAAAAAAAGAAATTATCCCAGATTTAATAACTTCAGGAAAACCGACAGTTGCTGTGCGTGTACCAAACCACCCTATAACGCTTCAACTTCTTAATCAATTGGAGTTTCCATTAGCTGCACCGAGTGCCAACCCTTTTAGCAATATTAGTCCTACAAAACCTGAGCATGTTGAAAACTATTTTAAACATGACATTAAAATGGTATTAGATGGAGGTCCTTGTAAAAGAGGTATAGAATCTACAATTATAGGTTTTGAAAAAGATGAACCCATCATTTATAGACTTGGATCTACTCCTATTGAAGAGATAGAACGTGTGATAGGTAAAATTTCAATAAAAAACAAGGAAGAAATTAGTCCTAAAGCACCAGGTATGTTAGAACGCCATTATGCACCTAAGACCAAAACTATCCTTACAGACGATTTAACCAAAAGCATTAAATTTCACTCAGATAAACGCATTGGATTATTAATCTTTAATGATATTCTTAATGATGATAATATTCAATTTAAGGTTGTTCTGTCTGAAGGGAGTAACCTATACGAGGCCGCTTCAAAATTATATGATGCCTTGCATCAGTTAGATGAGCAAGAGTTAGACATCATAATTGCAGAGAAACTCCCAAATTATGGATTAGGAAAGTCAATTAATGACAGGTTATCTAGAGCAACTAAATGCTAACGAATCTCATATTTTATCTTAACACTAATCATTAACTTATAGAATTGATTAACCCTTCCGATTGGGAATTATAACAAATATAAAGGCCTAATTTTCAATTAAAAAAAACCTGCTAGGAGGTTTGGTAATCCAATAGTTTATCGTAAATTTGCAAACTCTTTTTTAGAGAGAAATGTATAATCAATTGTGCAAAAAGCACAGTTATAAATCAAATTAGTGTGGATACATTAAGCTACAAAACAGTTTCCGCTAACAAAGCTACCGTTAATAAGGAGTGGGTCTTGGTTGATGCTGAAGGACAAACTTTAGGTCGCTTAGCTTCAAAAGTAGCAATACTTTTAAGAGGTAAGCACAAACCTAATTTTACGCCACACGTTGATTGCGGTGATAACGTAATTGTTATAAACGCAGAGAAAATCAACTTAACTGGTAATAAATGGACGGAGAAAAGTTATATCCGTCACACAGGTTATCCAGGTGGTCAAAGAAGCCTGACAGCTACTGAGATGTTTGAAAAAGACCCAACCAGATTGGTAGAAAAGTCAGTAAAAGGAATGTTGCCTAAAAACAAATTAGGAGCGCAATTATTCCGTAACCTATCAGTTGTTGCTGGTACAGAGCACGATCATGAAGCTCAAAAGCCAAAAGCAATTAATTTAAAAGAATTTAACTAATGGAAGTAATTCACAAAATTGGCCGTAGAAAGACGGCTGTTGCCCGTGTATATGTTGCCAAAGGAAAAGGTAACATTACGGTGAACAAAAAAGACATGGCGGATTATTTTACAACTGCACCTTTGCAGTATAAAGTAAACCAACCTTTAGTCATGACTAACAATGATGGCAACTTTGATATTACTGTTAACGTATACGGAGGTGGTATCACCGGCCAGGCGGAAGCTATACGTTTAGCATTATCTCGTGCAATGTGCGAACTTGATGCTGAAAACAGAGCAATATTAAAGCCAGAAGGTCTATTAACTAGAGATCCAAGAATGGTAGAGCGTAAGAAATTCGGTCAGAAGAAAGCGCGTAAGAAATTCCAGTTCTCGAAACGTTAATATCCAACAACATTTAATTCAGAATCTGACAAGTCAGATTCTGAATTACTTTATTTTATTGAAATCGCCGTATAGTGCGGCAAAATTTAAACCAGTTATTGTTGTCCACAATGGAAACATTGGGATTTAGTTTAGCATCTAAATGGTTAAGGCAAGCAAAAGCAACCACTTAATCATTGCTAATTCAACAGAACGTAAACTATTACAAAAATGGAAAAAGTAGAAGTAAAAGAACTCTTAGAAGCAGGTGTACACTTCGGACACCTTACACGTAAGTGGGACCCAAACATGGCTCCTTACATTTATATGGAGCGTAACGGTATCCATATTATTAACCTTTACAAAACAGCAGCTAAAATTGAAGAAACTTGTGCAGCATTACGTAAAATTGCGGTGTCAGGAAAGAAAATTTTGTTTGTTGCAACTAAAAAACAAGCGAAAGACATCGTTGCTGAAAAGGCAGGTGCTGTAAACCAACCTTATATTACCGAGCGTTGGCCAGGTGGAATGCTAACAAATTTTGTGACTATCAGAAAAGCTGTTAAGAAAATGGCTTCTATCGATAGAATGAAAAAAGACGGAACTTTCAATTCTTTATCTAAAAAAGAGCGTTTACAAGTTGACCGTCAACGTGCTAAATTAGAAAAGAATCTAGGTTCAATTTCTGATATGACTCGTTTACCAGGCGCATTATTTGTAGTGGATATTAAGCGAGAGCATATTGCGATAAAAGAAGCTCAGAAATTAAATATTCCAATCTTTGCAATGGTAGATACAAACTCTGACCCTCGTCAAGTAGATTATCTAATCCCTGCAAATGATGATGCTTCAAAATCGATTAACAAAGTACTTTCTATTGTAGCTTCAGCTATTGAAGACGGATTAAACGAGAGAAAAGCTGAACGTGCAGAAAAAGAAGATAAGGCACAAAAGCAAGATGCTAAACCAGCTCCAGTTGAGGCAAAAGCTGAAACTGTAGAAGCAAGTAAAGAAGAAGAATAAATAGATTTTTAGAATACATGAAAAAAGTCGTTTAGTTCTTTTCTTTTAGAAATAAATTAATCGACTTTTTAAATTTAATAATTATGGAAAATACTGTAAAAATCACGGCAGCAGAAGTAAACAAATTGAGAAAGGCTACTGGTGCAGGTATGATGGATTGTAAGAAAGCATTAGTAGAAGCTAATGGAGATTTTGACAAAGCCATTGAAATATTACGTAAAAAAGGACAAAAAGTAGCAGCAAAACGTGCAGATAGAGAATCTACTGAAGGTGCTGCTATTGCAAAAGTAAATGGAGATAATACTGTTGGTGTTTCAATAGTATTAGGTTGTGAAACTGACTTTGTTGGTAAAAACGACAACTTTGTGGCACTTGCTCATGAGTTAGCTGATTTAGCATTAAACTTCAATTCTAAAGATGAGTTTTTAGACGCTGATTTTGGTGGAATGACTGTAGCTGAAAAATTAATTGAGCAAACAGGTGTGATTGGTGAAAAATTAGGCATTAATGCATTTGAGAAAATTGAAGCTCCATTTGTTGGTTCTTACATACATGCAGGAAACAAGATCGCTACTTTAGTCGGTTTATCAGCTAATGTTGATGGCGCAGATGTAGTTGCTAAAGATGTTGCTATGCAAACTGCTGCAATGAATCCTATTGCATTAAATGAAGAGGGTGTTGATGCATCTGTAATTGAAAAAGAAATTGAAATAGCAAAAGATCAACTTCGTCAAGAAGGTAAGCCAGAAGCTATGTTAGATAATATCGCTAAGGGTAAATTAAAGCGTTTCTTTAAAGACAACACTTTAGTTAATCAAGCTTTTATTAAAGATAGTAAAGTTAGTGTTGCTAATTATGTTAAGACAATTGGTGATGTTGAGGTAACTTCATTTAAACGTGTTGCCTTAGGATAATCTTTTTTATATAAAAAATCAAAACCCTCAAATAATATTTGAGGGTTTTTTTTGGCCTTTTTTTCGCTTTTAAAGAAGCTAAGAATTGTGTAGCTTTGTTCAACTTTCAAAATTCATAATGAAATACAAAAGAATTTTACTAAAACTTTCTGGTGAAGCTTTAATGGGCACTCGTCAGTATGGTATAGACCCTGAGCGTTTAGCCGAATATGCCAAAGACATAAAAACTATAACAGATAAAGGTGTTCAAGTAGCCATAGTTATTGGTGGCGGTAACATTTTTAGAGGTGTTGCTGGTGCGAGTAATGGTATGGATCGTGTGCAAGGCGACCATATGGGTATGCTTGCTACTGTTATTAACGGTTTAGCTTTACAAAGTGCATTAGAAGATGCTGATATCCCAACAAGATTGCAAACTGCAATAAAAATAAACGAAGTTGCAGAACCTTTTATTAGACGCAAGGCTTTACGTCATTTAGAAAAAGGTCGTGTTGTGATTTTTGGTGGTGGTACGGGTAACCCATACTTTACTACGGATTCAGCTGCCGTACTAAGAGCCATAGAAATGGAAGCAGATGTAATTTTAAAAGGAACTCGTGTAGATGGAATTTACGATGCAGATCCTGAAAAAGATACAAGTGCAATCAAATTTGATGAAATATCATTTGATGACGTACTTAGCAAAGGACTAAAGGTCATGGACACAACAGCCTTTACGTTAAGTCAAGAAAACAACTTACCAATTATCGTTTTTGATATGAATAAAAAAGGTAATCTATTAAAAGTCGTTTCTGGTGAAAATATTGGTACAGTAGTAAATTTATAAATTTGGCTTAAATTTTGATAATGCTCAATTAAAATTATAATACTATGAATGAAGAGATTGAATTTATTATAGACTCAGCTAAAGAGGCAATGGATGCCGCAATTAAGCATTTAGAAAAACAGTTGGTTAATATCAGAGCTGGGAAAGCAACACCGTCTATGTTAGGTAGCGTAATGGTGGATTACTATGGTGCACAAACCCCACTTAACCAAGTGGCAAATGTAAATAAACCAGACGGTAGAACTATCTCTGTACAACCATGGGAAAAGAGTATGCTTCAAGAAATTGAACGCGGTATTATGGTTGCCAATTTAGGTTTTAATCCAATGAATAATGGCGAAACAATAATCATAAACGTTCCACCATTAACTGAAGAGCGCAGAAAAGAATTGGCTAAGCAAGCAAAATCAGAGGCAGAAGATGCAAAAATTGGTGTTAGGAATGCCAGAAAAGATGCAATGCATGATATCAAAAAAACAGATGCATCTGAAGACCTTCAAGGAAATGCTGAGATTGATATACAAGAATTAACAGATACTTACGTTAAAAAGGTAGATAATATTCTAGATGTCAAAGAAAACGAAATTATGACGGTTTAGAATTCTTGAAAAACATTAAAAACATCCCAACAAAACGGGATGTTTTTTTTAACCACAATACATCTTTATGTACAAGCATTTCTTTGTTGTTATTTTTTTAATTGTTGCAACAAAATGTTTTGCTCAAAAACCAAATGAATTAGAAAAGGATTCAGCCCAAATCAAACAAGATTCCATAAAAAAAATCGAATTTATTAGAAAGCTAGGTAATGGTTATCTCCCTTTTAAATATTTTAATCTAGATTTAAGATACCTAATTAAATATAACCAATATGAAGGATTTAGGACAGGTCTTGGCGGAATAACCAATAATAAATTTTCTAAAAAATATCGTCTGAATGGTTATGCAGTATATGGATTTAAAGACGAACGATACAAATTTAGTATTGGTGGAGGATTTAGAATAATGGAGAATACTAATACTTGGATTAACTTGTCATACACCGATGACCTTCAAGAAACAGGTAGTTCTTCATTTTTAACAGACAAACGCTTTTTTACTTTTTTTGAACCTAGACTTCTTAACATTGACCTATTTCATAGGCATATAACAAAATCCATCTCGGTTGAGCATAAGATATCCAACAACCTACTGTCTGAAACACAGTTAGCAACTAGCAAAATTAACCCAACTTATAATTATAATTTTGTCTTAGGTAATGAAAGCTTCAATACTTTCGATGTTAGTACTGCCAGGATTAGCGTGCAATGGAGCCCATTTAGTATTTACAGATACGAAAAAGATTATATAGTTGAAGAAAAGAATGGGTATCCTAAATTTACAGTACAATATACGCAAGGATTTAAATCCATTTTTGGAAGTGATTTTAATTTTTCAAAATTAGATTTCAGAACTATTTATCATCTTCAACATAAAAATGAGTCATTAACAACTCTTGGTTTGGTAGCAGGTATTGCTGGAGGTGAAACTCCACTAACTCATCTATACCATTCTTACCCAAACAACATTAGAAAAGAAACAATTTTACAGCGTTTTTCGGTCGCAGGATTGAATAGTTTTGAAACCATGTATTTTAATGAGTTCTTCAGTGACAAGTTCAGTACGTTACAATTCAAACATTTCTTAAAACCGTTTAAAATTACTGAATGGTTTAAACCTCAATTAGTATTAATTTCTAGACATGCTGTTGGCACAATGAGTAGTATTGATAGACATCAAGGAATTGAATTTAGTACTTTAGAAAAGTTATACTCGGAATCTGGATTTGAAATTAATAAATTGTTCTTTGGGTTTGGATTGAGCTTTGCTTATCGATATGGTGGTTATCACCTTCCTAATTTTGAAGATAATATTGCCTTTAAGTTTACCTTTAATATTTCCCTTTAACATTTATTATATTCCTGTTAATTAAAGGGGAAATCCTTAGCTTTTTTCTACCTTTGCGGCTCATTTTGAAATGAATTTTGTTGTTAATTTAATTCAATTAAAAAAGAATTTCAAAAATCAACATCTTAAAGAATAAACTCTTTAAGAACTTAAGTGCATGTTTAAACTATTTACTACAGGATTTTGGGAGACTGTTGCAAGATTAATTCTTCGTAACAAAATCTTCATTTTAATAGTCATTGTTCTCGCTACTGTTTTTTTTAGTTTACAGTGGAAACATATGCGCTTTACTTACACTGAAGCGAATTTACTCCCAGATGAACATGAGGTTAATTTAGTATATAATAATTTTTTAGAGATCTTTGGTGAAGAGGGTAACCTTATTGTTCTTGGCGTAAAAGATTCAAGCCTTTTTACAGTAGAACAATTTAATGCATGGAATAAACTTGCAGATTCATTTAAAGAATTTGATGAAGTTGAAACAGTTCTTTCTATAAATGACTTACAAAAACTTGTAAAAAATACTAAAAAAGAACAGTTTGAATTAGAACCTTTTATACAAGATTCTATTAGCAGTATTGACCAACTAAATGATTTGCAGAAAGAGCTTTTTAAGAAGTATCCATTCTATGATAATTTTTTATTCAATGCAGATTCAAAAACTATAAGAACTGCCATATATCTTAAAAAAGATATTGTAAATACTTCGGTTAGAAAGGATTTCATAATTGAATACTTAGAAACCATAGTTGATTCCTTCGAACAAAAAACAGGTTTAGATGTTAGGGTTTCAGGAATGCCGTATATAAGAACTTTAAACTCACAAAATATTGTTGATGAGATTGGGCTTTTTATCAGTGCAGCTTTACTAGTAACCTCCTTGATTTTCTTTCTGTTTTTTAGATCGTTTAGAGCTACTTTTATTTCTTTAATAGTGGTCTGTATTGGAGTAATGTGGACCTTTGGCATACTTGGCCTATTAAAATACGAGATCACTGTCCTAACAGCATTAATACCTCCTTTAATCATCGTAATAGGCATACCTAATTGTATTTTTCTAATTAATAAATACCAGCACGAAGTAAAATCTCATGGTAATAAGGTAAAATCGCTTCAGCGCGTCATAACAAAAATTGGTAATGCCACTTTAATGACCAATGTTACAACGGCATCTGGTTTTGCAACATTCATACTTACCCAAAGTAAATTATTGAAAGAGTTTGGTATTGTAGCCTCATTAAGTATTCTAGCAATTTTCATTTTGTGCTTATTAATTATACCAAGTATATATACGTTTTTACCATATCCTAAAGCAAGACATTTGGAGCATTTAAATAAACGCTGGATTGGTGGTTTTGTTGATTGGATGGAGCGTATGGTCAAACACAAAAAAATCACAATTTACGTTACAGGTTTAATGCTAATTATTGTTAGTATGATTGGGATTAACAAAATCACCATTTCCGGAAGTCTTATTGAAGATATGCCTAAGAATAAACAATTCTTTAAAGATATTAGGTTCTTTGAGAACGAGTTTAACGGTATAATGCCACTTGAGATAATGGTTGACACCAAGCGCAAAAAAGGTGTAATGAAATTAGGTACCTTAAAGCGCATTAATGAGGTTGAAGAGTTGATTTTTGAAACTCCAGAGCTATCCAAGCCAATTTCAGTTGTAAGCTTAGTGAAATATAGTAAGCAAGCTTATTATAACGGCAATCCTAAGTACTATCAATTACCTACAAGCCAAGAGAATAGTTTTATATTATCCTATGCGAAAAACTCTAATTCGGAGGTAGATTTATTGAAAAACTTTGTGGATAGTACAGGCCAATATGCACGTGTTACTACTTTCATGAAAGATATCGGCACTGATAAAATGGAGCGCATTCAAGAGAATCTTCAAAATAAAATAGACAAAGTATTTCCAAAGGAGCGCTATGATGTGACACTAACAGGAAAGGCATTAGTTTTTCAAAAGGGAACAAAGTATCTGGTAAGGAACCTTGTTATTTCATTAAGCTTGGCCATATTCTTAATTTCATTATTTATGGCTTATATGTTCCGTTCATTTAGAATGATCATCGTATCCTTAATCCCAAATCTATTACCGTTACTTATAACTGCAGGTTTAATGGGCTTTCTAGGTGTACCGATAAAACCATCTACAATTCTCGTATTTAGTATTGCTTTTGGTATTTCTGTTGATGATACCATACATTTCTTGGCAAAATACAGACAGGAATTGCAAGCTAATCACTGGAAAATAAGAAAATCCGTTTATGGTGCCTTAAGAGAAACTGGTGTAAGTATGTTCTATACATCTATCGTTCTTTTCTTTGGGTTCTCTGTATTTACTATTTCTAGTTTTGGTGGTACTGTGGCCTTAGGTGCATTGGTGTCTGCAACCTTATTATTTGCGATGCTATCAAATCTGTTATTATTACCTTCATTATTATTGTCACTGGAGCGAAATATTGCAAACAAAGAGGTACTAAGGGAACCAGCAATTAATATTATTCCAGAGGAAGATGATGACGAGGATGAAATTGAAAATAAAGAAGAAAATATATCTTAGCATTTAAAAATTTAAATAGAAATGATGACTAAAACTGTAGCAGAATTACTTTCACAAGAGGTGACCTTGCAAGATTTTACCGTAAAAGGATGGGTTAGAACGTTTAGGGCAAATCGATTTATTGCTTTAAACGATGGTTCTACTTTAAATAATATCCAGTGTGTAGTAGATTTCGAAAATTTCGATGAGGCAACATTAAAGCGTGTTACAACTGGTGCTGCAATTCATGTATCTGGTGAATTGGTTGAGAGTCAAGGAAAAGGACAAAAAGTTGAAATCCAAGTAAAAAAACTTGAGATTTTAGGTGACTCAGATCCTGAAACATACCCTATTCAACCAAAGAAACACTCGTTTGAGTTTTTAAGAGAAAATGCGCATTTACGTACACGTACAAACACATTTAGTGCTGTAATGCGTTTGCGTTCGTCATTATCATTTGCAATCCATAAATACTTTACTGAAAACGGGTTTTACAATATGCATACTCCAATTGTAACTGGAAGTGATGCAGAAGGCGCAGGAGAAATGTTTAGAGTTAGCACTTTAGATGCTAAGAACCCACCACTTAATGAAAATGGTGAAGTAAATTATTCAGAAGACTTCTTTGGAAAAGAAACTAATCTCACTGTTTCTGGGCAATTAGAAGCAGAAACCTATGCCATGTCTTTGGGTAAAGTTTATACATTTGGCCCAACTTTCAGAGCAGAAAACTCTAATACTTCACGTCATTTGGCTGAGTTTTGGATGATAGAACCAGAAGTTGCTTTTATGGATTTAGCTGGCAATATGGATTTGGCAGAAGACTTCTTAAAATCTGTTTTAAACTATGTTTTAGAACATAATTTAGCAGACTTAACGTTTCTAGAGAAAAGACTTTTAGATGAAGAAAAAACCAAACCTCAAGCCGAAAGAAGCGAAATGAGTTTAATTGAGAAAATGAGGTTTGTTGTAGACAATAACTTTATGCGAGTTAGCTATACCGAAGCAATTGAAATTCTGAAGAACTCTAAGCCTAATAAGAAAAAGAAATTCAAATATATCATTGATGAATGGGGAGCAGATTTGCAGTCTGAGCATGAACGATTCCTAGTAGAAAAACACTTTAAATGTCCAGTAATTTTATTTGATTATCCAGCAAATATTAAGGCCTTTTATATGCGTTTAAATGAAGATGGGAAAACTGTAAGAGCTATGGATATACTTTTCCCAGGTATTGGTGAAATGGTTGGAGGCTCTCAACGTGAAGAAAGATTAGATATTTTAGTTGAAAAAATGAAAGCATTAGATATACCTGAGGAAGAATTATGGTGGTATCTAGATTTACGTAAGTATGGAACTGCTGTACATTCTGGTTTCGGACTCGGCTTTGAAAGATTAGTTATGTTTGCCACTGGTATGAATAATATTAGAGATGTAATACCATACCCAAGAACACCTCAAAACGCAGAATTTTAAAGAAAAGTGAAACCTGTTAAGAATTACTCACCTGACAGGTTTTTTTATTAATTTTAAAATATAAGAGAAATCATTAAATGGCCCTAAAACAGTATTTACAATTTAAACTTTCACAAAAGCTATCACCTCAGCAAATTCAATTGATGAAGCTGATTCAATTGCCTACGCAAGCTTTTGAACAACGCTTAAAACAAGAGCTTGAAGAAAATCCAGCACTTGATACTGGCAAAGAAAATGACAATTCTGAAGATTCTTTTGATGAATTTGATAATAGTGGCGAAGAATTTAACGACAATGACTCAATTGACACAGATGACATTAATGTAGATGAATATTTAAGTGATGACGAAATTCCAGATTACAGAACACAAGCAAATAATTACAGTGTTGATGATGATGAAAAGAACATACCTTATGCCGCTGGCACGTCATTTACACAACATTTAGTTAATCAATTAAATACATTCAGGCTTTCAGATCAACAAGAAGAAATAGCACAATTTTTAGTTGGTAGTATTGATGAAAGTGGCTATATAAGACGATCACTTTCAGACATAACGGATGATTTGGCATTTACTCAAAATATTTATACCAACGAAGAGGAAGTTGAAGAAGTACTGAAGATTGTACAACAGTTGGATCCTGCTGGTGTTGGCGCTAGAGATCTTCAGGAATGTTTAAGCATTCAATTACATAGAAAAGAACAAAATTCAGATGTTGAGTTAGCTTCAAAAATTATAGATAAAGCATTTGAACAATTCATTAAAAAACATTACAAGAAATTAATGCAAAAATTTAGCATTAATGAGGAGCAATTAAAAGATGCAATTGAGGAAGTTGAGCGATTAAATCCTAAACCAGGAGGTTCATATGCAGGAAACAATAAGATAATTGAGCATATAGTCCCAGACTTTACAATTCAAATAGTTGAAGGTGAATTAGAATTGAAATTAAATGGACGAAATGCACCAGAACTCCACGTATCTAGAGAATACAATAACATGTTAAAAGGTTATAAAGATTCAAAGGAAAAATCAAAAGCACAAAAGGATGCAGTAATGTTCATTAAGCAAAAACTAGATGCTGCCAAGTGGTTTATTGAAGCTGTCAGACAAAGGCAACAAACTCTTTTTGTCACAATGAGTGCTATTATGAATTATCAGAAAGAATATTTCTTAACTGGTGACGAAAGAAAACTTCGCCCAATGATATTGAAAGATATTGCAGATGAAATTGATATGGATGTATCAACCATATCAAGAGTCGCAAATAGTAAGTATGTTGATACTCCATATGGAACTAAATTAATTAAGGAATTTTTCTCTGAGTCCATGACTAACGACCAAGGTGAAGAAGTTTCAACGAGAGAAATCAAAAAGATATTAGAGACTGTAATTGAAGAAGAAAACAAAAAGAAACCACTTACAGACGAAGCACTATCCAAAATATTGAAAGATAAAGGATATCCTATTGCTAGACGTACAGTTGCGAAATACAGAGAGCAATTAGATATTCCTGTAGCAAGACTTAGAAAAAAGATTTAAAAATGAGAGATTCTATTTTAAAAAGCATCTCATTTATTTTCCATCCACTAATAATGCCATTATTGGGTGTTATATTTTACTTTTCTAAAACACCTAGGTTTATACCCGAGCCTGTAATGAAGGCGAAAATATTCTCAGTTATTATACTAACAATTACACTTCCGATTCTCCTTTTTTTCTTACTTAAAACTATTAATAAAGTAGACACCATATACCTTAAGACAACGAAGGAAAGGGTTTTGCCTTTATTAATCAACTCAATAATTATTACGTTAATTCTATTACGCGTTATGACGCCAAATGAAATAGAGGAATTATTTTACTTCTTTCTAGGAATCTTAATTTCAAATCTACTATGTCTTTTCTTGGCACTATATAGTATTAAGGCAAGTATTCATATGATTGCAGCCACCGGGTTCTTTATGTTTGCCGTAGGAATTGGAATCCATTTTAAAATCAACATTAACGGAACAATTGCTTTAATGATGATAATTTTAGGCGCAATTGCAACATCGAGACTTCATTTAAATGCACATACAAATGAAGAGTTAATTGCAGGTGCTTTTGCGGGTCTATTACCTCAATTAATATTATTTAATTTCTGGTTATAAAATATAAAATATCAAACCAAGCCTTATAACATTCATATCTATGGTTTCGCTATTCAATTTTGAGTCATCATTGAAAATTGAATTCAGACCATAATAAGCATGGAAATTCCATGTTCCATAACCAGCGCCTAATGTTAACCCATATTGAAATTTATTAAACGAATCAATATTAGAAAGCTGAACGTCACCAGCGCTAGATTTTAGTTTTGTAGAGTTATGTAGCATGTAACCAAGCTTAAAACCAGTGTAAATTCGCCAAAAATTATAATCTGAAGCTGTTGAAGTCCTCCATCTTATTTCTAAAGGTACTTCAACAAGGTACGTAGAGAATTTATTCTTAGAAACATTGATTTCGTCTTCATTAAGTATGCTGAAGATTATTACCTTGTTCTCTTCAATTATTGACAAATTTTGATTGTAAGAATTTAAAGAAAAACCAATACCTAAACCTATTGCAAAATCTCTGTCTTTATTAATCGGCATATCTCTTATAAAACCTATATGAAATCCAGTTGAAAAACCACTTTGTGCTAAACCGTCTGGTTTAGAATTAAGCAAATTATACGTTACCGAAGCATAAAATTGATCTTCTCGATAATTCTTGTACAAATCGGTTTTGTCATTGCTTTGAGAAATCCCAATCTGACTAAAAACTAAAATAAATAGCAATAGAAAATACTTCATAAGGTTAAATCTACAAAAACTTTAATTGCCGCATAAAAAAACGTCCTGATTACTCAGGACGTTTCTCTAACTAAGATTAAGAATCTTTATTATTCTGCTTTTGTGTTAGTTATATACATAACTTTCAATGTATTTGCTTTACGCAATTCTTGCTTAATATCTGAGACAAGACCAGCATGTGTGTCTTTATCTACTTTAAGCCCTACTACAATTTTACTTTTAAGTTCTTCATTCATGTCTGCCTGTGCCTGTAATACAGATGCTTGTACATCTTCTACACTGATAAAGGCATCATTAAACTGAATTCTTGGTTCTTCACCAAACTGTTTATATTGACTGTTTGGCTTACCTGCATAGATAAAAGTAGTTCTATCCTTTTTCAATTTTTCTACTTGATCTGCACCTGGTAACCTATTCTCAATCATTAAAGAACTATCTCTCATTACTGTTGCTACCATGAAAAAGAAAAGCAACATAAATACAATATCAGGTAAGGATGCCGTTGAAATTGCTGGCAATTCACTTTTTCCTCCTTTTTTAAACTTTGACATATCCGTTACTTTTAGTTTTTATCTGGTTCTGCTTCAGACAACTTAAGTGGGTAAAGCTTCTTAATGGTTTCTATGCGCTCATTAAGTTCTTCATCCTTCTTAAACTGATTTTTTTCCTTCTCTGCTAACATTGCTGCATACACTTTATCCTCATTTGGATAATATCTTTTGTACAACCTTGTTGCCTCTCTTTCTCTTAAGAAATTATAAGCCGCAACAAGTTCATTCTGAACATCAATGTATTTCTCATAAGAAGTTTCTCTATCATGTTTCATTGAAATAATTGCCTTGTCTGGGTGATCTGATGAACTTGGAGATCTTTTACCCTGACAATAGTCACAACTTGCTCCTTCAGCATTTGTACCACCACCATTATCCAAAAACTCTATTGTTGCTTGTCTAAGATCTTTAAGCTCCATTTGCTCATCCTCAACAAGAAGTTGATTTCTACGGTTAATAAGAACCGTAAATAAGTTCTTCTGCTTTATAATTGGTGGCTCTACTTCAGAGTCATCAATTGGTGGCAAACTTCTTAATAGACCTTTGTCCTTTTCAATTGTTGTTGTTACTAAGAAAAAGATAAGTAATAAGAAGGCAATGTCAGCCATTGATCCTGCGTTTACTTCGGGTGCTGCTCTTTTTGCCATATTCTATTATTTGCTAATTACTTTTTTAACTCCTGAGAAAATCATTGTTAGTGCAGCAACAACAATTAATATATAAAATGCTGTAAGGCCTGCACCAACCATTTGCGATTGACTTTCTGTAGCAAAACCATCTTGCAATTTATATTGCATTGGATCACCACCAGACATCACATATGATATAAATAATACTGCGGCAAAAGCTCCAAAACCAATTAAAGTATTTTTAAGACCAGATGTGTTAGTGAATAAATTTTTGATAACAAAAATTATAACAAAAGCCAACACAAGTCCTAGAATTATGTAAGCCACAAATGCCATAGGATCTACTATTGCAGTATCTCCATTCAGTGCCGCTGCTTTTATCTCGTCGTCACCCTTAGATATTATTCTCGCTAAGAAAATAATACCAGCAACGCCAAGTAAGCCAGCTACTATTTTTAATATTTTATGTAAATTCATAATTAAAGTGGTCTTTTATTTTTTGTGTCTTACTAATAAATCCATCAGTGTGATAGATGCATCCTCCATGTCATTAACAATACTATCAATTTTTGCAATGATGTAGTTATAGAAAATTTGAAGTATAATCGCAACAATAAGACCAAATACTGTTGTTAAAAGTGCTACTTTAATACCACCTGCTACCAATGATGGTTGCATGTCACCTGCAGCTTCAATTTTATCAAAGGCCTGAATCATACCAATTACCGTACCCATGAAACCAAGCATTGGTGCTAATGCTATAAATAAAGAAATCCAAGATACATTCTTTTCTAACTGACCCATCTGAACTCCACCATACGCTACAACAGCTTTTTCAGCAGCGTCGATATCCTCATCAGCTCTATCTAATCCTTGGTAGAAAATAGATGCAACGGGTCCTTTTGTATTTCTACAAACTTCTTTAGCAGCTTCAACACCTCCTGATGCTAAGGCATCTTCTACGTTTTGAGTTAATTTCTTTGTGTTTGTTGTTGAAAGGTTTAAAAAGATAATTCTCTCAATAGCAATTGCTAATCCAAGAATTAAACATAATAGTACAATACCCATAAATCCAGGACCACCTTCAATAAAACGCTTTTTTAATTCTTGATGGAAACTCAAATCTTCACCGGACGCATCTGCATCATCTTGAGTCATTGTTGTTACAGTTGCTGTTGTTGATGCATATGTTGTTGCATTTAAATTAACAGTTCCGATTGCCATTAAACATGTTATGGCGAGGATAGAAAATAATCTTTTCATTGTTCTTAATCTTAATTAAATTAGTTAAAGTGTTAAAGATAAAAAAAATAATGTAATCAAGGCTTAAAACATAAGCAGAGAGGAAGGGATTCGAACCCTCGATACCCTTTTGAGGTATACACACTTTCCAGGCGTGCGCCTTCGACCACTCGGCCACCTCTCTGTAAATTTTAAATCAAAATTACAGAACGCCAAATAACGAAAAAAACTTTAAACACTAAAATTTGAGGCGTTAATTTTAAGTCAGTTCACCTCTCAGTGGTTTCTCAAAATAATATTGGAATTCTTCTGCTTTAATATTATATCCTAAGAGATACATTAATTTGGCAACCGCAGCTTCAGTTGTAATATCCTTTCCTGATATTACACCAATAGATTTTAGTTGTGAGCTTGTTTCGTATTGCCCCATTATTACGCTACCACCTGAACACTGCGTTACATTAATAATGTATAATCCTCTCTTGATAGCATTTTTAAGTTGATTAATAAACCACTTTTCTGTTGTAGCATTACCAGATCCATAGGTTTCAATTATTAATCCTCTTAAATTTTTAGCGCTCAACACAGTTTCAACAAATGGCTCTGATATCCCTGGAAATAATTTTAATACTCCAATATTTGTATCTAACTCTGTTCTAACTATAAGATCATCTTTAAATTCTTTCTTTCTCAAGAACTCATGATTAATCTTTAAATGTACACCTGACTCTGCCAATGTTGGATAATTTGGTGAATCGAAAGCTTCAAAATGTTCGGCGTTTATTTTAGTGGTTCTGTTTCCTCTGTAGAGTTTATATTCAAAATATAAACATACTTCTCTTATTATTGGCATACCTTCATCGTGAAGTGACGCAAGTTGTATAGAGGTGATTAGATTTTCTTTTGCGTCTGTGCGCAAATCGCCAATTGGTAATTGTGACCCACTAAAAATAACTGGCTTTTCTAGATTCTCAAGCATAAAACTTAAAATCGATGCGGAGTAGCTCATGGTATCACTTCCATGCAAAACCACAAAACCATCAAAACTTGTGTAATTGGTTTCAATTATGTTGGCAATTGCTTCCCAATACAAAGGACTCATATTAGATGAGTCTATGGGATTATCAAATGAAACACTTTCAATATTACAATCTAGCAATCTTAATTCTGGGATTTTTATCAGCAAACTATCAAAATCAAATGCCTTTAAAGTACCAGTGAGAGAATCCTTTACCATACCAATTGTACCTCCAGTGTAAATAAGAAGAATGTTTTGCTTTTTCATAATTATACTCCAAAAACGGTTTTAGAATTCTCAGTAGTTATGGATGCAATATCTTGGATACTCATTTTATAAAGTTCGGACATTTTTTCTAAAACCTTAATTATATATGAACTTTCATTACGTTTACCTCTATATGGTTTTGGTGCTAAATAGGGTGCATCCGTTTCTAAAACAATATGTTTTAAATCAATCTGATTTATGAACTGATCTATTTTCCCATTCTTAAAGGTTACTACACCACCTATACCCAATTTCATATTGTAAGAAATGGCTTTATGTGCTTGCTCAATTGTACCAGTAAAACAATGAAAAATACCAAACAAATCATCTGATTTTTCTTGCTCTAAAACATTAAATATTTCATCAAATGACTCACGGCAATGGATTACAATAGGTAGTTTATATTTCTTTGCTAAATTAATTTGATGCCTAAAAGCTTCAATCTGAATATCTAAAGTAGATTTATCCCAGTATAAATCAATTCCAATTTCACCGACAGCATAAAACTTTCGTTTTGATAACATCTCTTCAACATGTGCAAGCTCTTCTTTAAAATTCTCCTTAACATGTGTTGGATGCAATCCCATCATAAGAAATATATGATTTGGAAAATCTTTCTCTAATTGTAGCATAGATTTGGTGTAAGTAGAATCTATAGCCGGAATAAAAAATCGCTCAATATTTTTATTAATTGCACGTTTAATCATTTCAGACCTGTCCTTATCAAATGATTCACTATACAAATGGGTATGCGTGTCTGTTATTATCATGTTGCAAAAGTAATTGTTTAGTATATTATATTTACACAAATTCAAAAAATGGAAACGTTACGCGACTTTCTTTTAGCTAAAGGGTATTTAAAAATTAAATTAAAATTCACCAAAACAAACCATTTTGAAATTAAGGCTTCAATAAATGGTATTAAAGGACGTTTTATTTTAGACACTGGTGCCTCAAGTAGTTGCGTTGGTTTTGAAGCTATAGATCGTTTTAATTTAAAGGTCAAAGATTCTGAAATTAAAGCTGTTGGTGCTGGAGCATCTGATATGGTAACGCAAATTTCTAAATCCAACAACCTAAAAATTGGAAAGTGGGAAAAAAATAGGGTTGCTTTAATCCTGTTTAATTTGTCTCATGTAAACAAAGGACTCATAAATCACAATGCTGAGCCTGTGGATGGTATTATTGGTGCAGATGTTTTAAAAAAAGGGAAAGCAATTATTGATTACGAAAAAAAATATCTTTATTTAAAAATGAAAGAAATTTCTTGAATGAAAGAATCTTAGTATCTTCACATTTCAGGTATTCTAAAATAGAGCAATGAAACCAACCATCATTATTGCTGACGATCATCCTTTGGTATTAAAAGGTCTTAAAGACTTTTTAACCGAAAAGAATTACAACCTATTGGCCACTGCCAAAAATGGAAAAATTGCATTGTCTTTAATAAAAGCACATTCTCCAGATATTGCAATTTTAGATATTAAGATGCCCTTTTTAACAGGTCTAGAAATTGCTGAAAAGTGTAAAGAAGCTAAAATTAAAACTAAAATTGTACTTATTACTCTTGAAAAAGAGGAGAGTATTTATCTTAAGGCAAAGAAGCTTGGTGTTTATGGTTATGTTCTAAAAGAGTTTGCCTTAGAAGAAATTGAAAATTGTATATCCTCAGTTGTTAAAGATAAGCCCTACTTCAGCCCAGAATTAATATCCTATATTGAAATTGACAATACTTCTTCTCTCTTAGATAATTTAACAAATACTGAGTTAAAAATCTTAAAGATTATTGCAAAAAATAAAACTGCAAAGGAAATTGCGGAGGAATTACACTGCTCTCCTAGAACTGTGGAGAAACATAAAAGTCACATTATAAGGAAATTAAACATTGATAGATCGCCTAATAGTCTTCTAATTTGGGCTAAGGAAAACCAAAATCATTTATCTTAAAAATACGTAAGGTTACGTATAGTTTTGTATTAATTTATTTACAATCTTTACAGTGTTATTAATAAAGGGTTAATAACGAGCTATTAATTAGTTCTTAGGGGATTATTTGAGCCTTGAACATTTTGTTCAAGGCTCTTTTTTATGATACAACTAAATATACGTAAGGTTACGTATTGTGTTGTATTACATTATTTTACACCTTTACATTGCTATTAATCGTAAGCCTCAGATTAAATTCTGAAAAGCTCTGGTTTTTACTAATTCAGAGTTTTCTTTAAAACATATTTTTATCATGAATACTTTTAATGAGAATACTACAAAAAAGGACAAGATCATTATTGCACTATTAATCATATATTCCATCTTTGTGGTATCAGCCAATGTGGCAATTAATTTTTTTAGTTAATTTTAGTTAGTTGTTCTTTTAAGTTAGTAATTACAAGAACAAAAAAAGCGCATACTTTATAGTTGCGCTTTTTTCTTTGTAAATAATTTTAAATCTAAACTACATTTCGAGTGCGTTCTTAGGATTATTGCCCATTAATAGTTCTATAGGGTTCTCTAAAGCCTCTTTAACAGCTACCAAGAAACCAACCGATTCCTTGCCGTCAATTATCCTATGATCATAAGATAAAGCCACAAACATTATTGGTCTAATTTCAACTTTTCCATTAACCGCAACCGGTCGTTCTACAATATTGTGCATCCCCAAAATACCACTTTGTGGTGGGTTAATAATTGGAGTAGACAACATACTACCAAATACACCTCCATTTGATATAGTAAATGTACCTCCTGTCATCTCATCTACCGTTATTTGACCATCTCTAGCTCTTATTGCCAATCTTTTAACTTCTGACTCAACACCTTTAAAAGTCAACTCTTCAGCATTTCTAATTACCGGCACCATTAATCCTTTTGGTCCTGAAACGGCAATACTTATATCGCAAAAATCATAGGTAATCATTTCCTTGCCATCAATCATTGAATTTACCGCAGGATACATTTTCAATGCTCTAACAACTGCCAAAGTAAAGAAACTCATAAAGCCTAGACTAACGCCATGCTTAGCTTTAAAATCTTCTTTGTATTCTTTTCTAAGTTCAAAAATTGGGGACATGTCAACCTCATTGAAAGTAGTTAACATGGCTGTTGTATTTTTAGCTTCGACCAATCGCTCAGCAACCTTACGTCTTAACATTGACATTTTGCTTCGAGAACTTACTCTATCACCACCATTAGCAGAACCCATAGAAGGTACGGCCTTAACAGCATCATCTTTAGTAATACGTCCATCTCTTCCAGTTCCTTTTACTGAAGTTGCCTCAATTCCTTTTTCGTCAAGTATCTTTTTGGCTGCAGGACTTGGTGTACCAGTAGCATAAGTTTTAGCCTCAGTAGATTTTAACTCTTCATTTATAGGTATAGACTCTACTTTTTTCTCAACTTTAGTATCGGAAGATTGGCCTTCTGGTTTAGTAGCACTCGTATCGATTAAACAAACAACCTGACCAACTGCTACTGCATCCCCTTCTTCAGCCTTAAGTGAAATTGTACCACTGACCTCTGCTGGAAGTTCTAATGTAGCTTTATCACTATCTACCTCTGCAATGGCTTGATCTTTCTCAACATAATCACCATCTTCTACTAACCACTCTGCTATTTCTACTTCAGTTATTGATTCGCCTGGTGAAGGCACTTTCATTTCTAAAATCATGGACTTGTTTTATTAAAGCTTTAATTTGAGTTGTATTTAATTTTCTTTACTGATTGTTTTTAGATTTATCAAAAACAAAATTTATTACTTCTTGGTGTCTCAGTTTAGAGCGTACAGAACTACCTGCGGCAGGCGCACTGTAGACTCTCCTGCTTGCTACTCTAAATTGTCTTGCCTCATCAAAATGCATCAAAATATGCGAATAAGCACCCATATTTCTAGGTTCTTCTTGTGCCCAAACCATATCATCTGCATTCTTGTATTTTTTTATCACCATTGTCATGGCTTCTACTGGCAAAGGAAATAATTGCTCCACCCGTACTAAAGCAACATCTGTTCTTTTCAGACTATCCCTTTCCTCTAGCAAGTCGTAATAGAATTTACCGGTAACAAATACTACCGACTTTACATCATTTTCCTTTACCGAATCATCATCAATCAACATTTGAAAACTACCATTTGTAAATTCTTCGACTGTTGATACAGCTTTTGGATGACGTAATAAACTCTTCGGTGTAAATACGATTAACGGCTTTCTGTAGTTAGCCTTCATCTGTCTTCTCAACAAATGAAACATATTTGCAGGTGTTGTACAATCTGCCACAAACATATTGTCCCTTGCACATAATTGTAGGTAACGTTCCATACGCCCAGAAGAGTGCTCAGCACCTTGGCCTTCATAACCGTGTGGTAGTAACATTACCAAACCGTTTTGAGTTTTCCATTTATCTTCACCTGAGGATATGTATTGGTCAATCATTATTTGAGCACCATTACTAAAATCTCCAAATTGTGCTTCCCAAATGGTTAGTGTATTTGGACTTGCCATGGCATAACCATAATCAAAACCAACAACACCATATTCTGACAACAATGAATTGAAAATATTGAATTGACCCTGATTCTTTGAAACATTTTTTAATAGAATTATTTCTTCTTCACTATCCTCTACTTTAACTACTGCATGTCTATGTGAAAAGGTACCTCGCTCAACATCCTGTCCCGAAATTCTTACGTTAAATCCTTCATTTAAAAGCGAACCATAGGCTAAATGTTCTGCCATGGCCCAATCTAAACGATCTTCATTAAACATAGTTTGACGTGACTCAACTAACCTCTGAATTTTTCTTATAAACTTTTTATCTGACGGAAGGTTAGAAATTACTTTAGTAATGTCACTTAATACAGTTTTTGGAACTGCTGTATCAATAGTTTCTATCATGGTATTTTCCCTAACTCTAGTGAATCCTTTCCATTCTTCCTGCATAAATGCAGTTATCTCCGTTTTATCCTCTTTACGAGAGTCTACTAATTTTTCTTCAAGCTGTTCTTTATACTTGGATTCAATATACTTAACATAACCCTCATCTATAACACCTTCATCTATCAATCGTTGCGCATAGATATCTCTTGGATTTCTGTGTTTAGCAATCGCTTTATATAAAAGTGGTTGTGTAAATTTAGGTTCATCACCTTCGTTATGACCATATTTTCTGTATCCGAGAAGATCAATAAAAACGTCTCTTTTGAATCGCATTCTAAAATGAAGTGCAAAAAGTGCAGCATGTACCACAGCTTCCGCATCGTCTGCATTAACATGTATCACAGGAGATAAGGTAACTTTACCAACGTCTGTACAATAAGTACTTGAACGACCGTCTAGATAATTGGTAGTAAATCCTATTTGATTATTCACAACAATATGGATTGTACCATTGGTTTTATAACCATCTAATTTGGCCATTTGAACTACCTCATAAACCAAGCCTTGTCCAGCAATTGCTGCATCACCATGCACCACTATAGGGAGTACCTGTGAAGCATCCTCAATTTCTTCTTTATCTTGTTTTGCTCGAGCAATTCCTTGCACAACTGCACCAACGGTTTCTAAGTGTGAAGGATTGGGAGCAATACTTATATTTATTTTTTTATTGTTATAGGTTTCTCTATTACTGGTCCAGCCCAAATGATATTTTACATCTCCATCAAATAATTTCTCTTGATAGTCCTTACCGTCAAATTCACTAAAAATATCCTTTGCCGATTTACCAAAAATATTAGTCAATGTACTTAATCGTCCACGATGTGCCATTCCCATTACAAACTCCTTAACACCTTCATCAGCAGCTTTTTCAATAATGGCATCAACTGCTGGAATTAATGATTCGTTCCCTTCTAGTGAAAAACGTTTTTGACCAACATATTTTGTATGAAGAAAAGATTCAAAAGCTACAGCCTGATTCAATTTTTTAAGAATATATTTCTTTTCTTCTGCTGTAAAATTGGCGTGGTTATCGTTAACGTTCAGCTTTTTTTGGATCCATTCAATTTCTTCAGGTTTTCTAATATACATGTACTCTACACCTATTGAGTCACAATAAATACTTTCTAGGTGGTCAATAATTACTTGCAATGTATTTGGCCCTATTCCAATAACTTCACCTGCTGAAAAAACAGTTTGCAAATCCTTTTGCTCAAGACCAAAATTCTCTATTTCCAAGGTCGGTGCATACTTACGTCTAGCTCGCACAGGATTAGTTTTGGTAAATAAATGTCCTCTGCTTCTGTAACCATCAATTAATTTTACAACTTGAAACTCTTTTTGTAATTGTTCGGGAATTTGAGTAGAAACACCTTCTACTATTTCACCCTCCATACCATAATTTTCAGTCCCAAAATCATAACCCTGAAAAAAGGCTCGCCAGCTTGGTTCAATAGAATCAGGATTTTTAAGGTATTGGTCGTATATATCAGCAAAATATGCCGTATGTGCTGCGTTGAGAAAGGAATATTTATCCATTACTTTTTATCAAACGTTGTCGTTTCAAAAAATTTCTCCAAAAATACAACATTTAACAAATATAAATATGGTTTTACTATATTTATCACACTGAGAAAATCATAAAATTATGAAGCTATTTTTTTTAACTACATATAATTCCAAATCTTTAATTTCTTGTCTATTTGTCACTTGTTTTTTCTACAGTTCATCCATTGCCCAAAACACTTTAGATAGTAAAAGTAGTTTTTGGGAAAATGTTCAGTTTGGAGGCGGAATTGGAATTAATTTTGGCGATGGCTATTTTAGTGGTGCGTTAGCTCCTAATGCCTTGTATAGATTAAGCCCATTTGTGTCTACAGGTATTGGTCTAAATTTTCAATATAGTTCTCAAAAGGATTTATTCAAATCCACTGTAGTTGGTGGCAGTGTTATTGGTCTATTTTCACCTGCCAGAACTGTACAGATTTCTACAGAATTTGAACAGTTGTATGTTAAAAGAGATTTTGATCAAA
The DNA here is from genome assembly GCF_003335675.1 of Winogradskyella sp. KYW1333. GTDB lineage: Bacteria > Bacteroidota > Bacteroidia > Flavobacteriales > Flavobacteriaceae > Winogradskyella. The sequence continues at coordinate 99,083 of NZ_QPHL01000012.1, forward strand.
ATTTTGTTGGTAATGCAGATGACAGTTATTGGTATCCTGCATTATTCTTAGGTGTTGGATACACAAGTGGAAGAATGACTTTTGGTATTAGATATGATATCTTATACGATGATGACAAAAGCATACAGCCTGAAGCTTGGATGCCCTTTGTTAGATTTTGGTTTTAACTTTTGAATTTATTCAAAATATTGTTTATTTATTTTCATTGAAATAAATTAAACATATTTTACTTTTAAAATATTTATATTCACTTTTTTAAATTCAACCTAATATGAAATATCTGCCAAAAATTTTAGTACTAGCTATAATTATAGCACTTATTAGCTGTGGTGAAAACAAAAAAACTGAAGGTGTTAGTTATGGTAAACCTGTTGCCGAGAAAGTGCCAGCGTCAGAACGTGTAGATTTAAAAAACAAAGGTGTTGGGTCCGTAAGATCTGTAGATTTGCCATTAGTTGTTGATGAAGAATTAGCCAAATCAGGTGAAGAAATTTATGGGAAATTATGTGTAGCCTGTCATATGGTTGATAAAAAATTCATTGGCCCAGCTCCAAATGGAATATTAGAGCGCAGATCACCAGAATGGGTAATGAATATGATATTAAACCCTGAAAAAATGGTTAAAGAAGATCCATTGGCTAAAGACCTTTTAGAAGAATACAACGGTTCTCCAATGGTAAGCCAAAACGTAACTAGGGACGAAGCTAGAGCAATTCTAGAATATTTTAGAACTCTCTAACTTTTAGCTCTATACCATACTTTCTGCCATTCTCTTTGAAGAATTAAAAACGTAACATTTTCAGATAGATTTATGACATCTTCAGTATCTAGTTGACGTATTTTATTCTCAGAAACGTCTACTTGATATAGCAGATTTAAATAATCAGAAAACTTGTTTTGTATGAGATGATAAACCGTTTCTTGCAATACCAACTTCAAACTCGTTGATAAAGTATCTATATCAAACTCTAAATCTATATTGGCCAAGTGTAAGTCCTTATTAAGCTGAACAATTAGTTTCTTATAAAGTTTTAATGATTCGGCCTCTTCAATTAAATCATTAAATTTTTTAGGCAGACTCATTAAACACGTCTATTCATTAGTTGTTCACCAAACAATTGTAACACTTGTTTTTTGTCTTCAGAAATATTTAGAGTTGCAAGTACTTTGAATGCCTTATCCGTAAATTCTATAACCGCTTCTTGGGTAGCACTAGAAGCGCCTGAATCAGTGAATAAATCTTTAATGGATTTTACTTTTAAGTCATCTGATATCTCATCATTATTAATAGTTTTTATTAATAAGTTTTGTTGTAATTCAGAACCTAATTCTAGTGTTTTTAGATATAAATACGTTTTCTTGTTTTCAAGAATATCACCACCAACCTGCTTCCCAAATGTTTCCGGATTTCCAAAAGCATCTAAATAATCATCTTGTAATTGAAAAGCTATACCCAAGAATCTCCCAAAATCATAAATCCCTTCTTGATCTGTTTGTGATGCTCCCGCGACAATAGCTCCCATTTTCATCGCAGCACCAACTAAAACCGCTGTTTTATACTCAATCATTTTTAAGTACTCAGGAATAGTTACATCGTTTCTCATTTCAAAATCGATGTCATACTGTTGCCCTTCACAAACCTCAAGAGCTGTTTTGCTGAATAACTTTGCTAGAGATTGAAACTTTTCTGAATCATAATTTTCAAATAGTTGATATGCAAGAATCAACATTGCGTCACCAGATAATATCCCAGTATTTAAGTCCCATTTTTCATGAACCGTTTGCTTTCCTCTTCTCAAAGGCGCATCGTCCATAATATCATCATGTATTAATGAAAAATTATGGAATACCTCAACAGATAATGCGGCATCTAATGCCAAATTAGCTTCAGAACCAAATACTTCTGCTGTCATTAGAGTTAGGACTGGCCTAAGACGTTTTCCTCCTAGTTTAAGAATATAGTTTATTGGCTCATATAGGTTGTTCGGCTCTTTGTCAACAGCATATTTATTCAAATTATCAATGAATAATTTCTGGTAAGTTTCAATTTTTTGCATAACACAAAAATAAAACTTTCATCATGTTTTAAGCTAATTTTAACGATGTTAAATTATTATTAAAACTTTGGAAACTTTTTTTGTTTTTAAAGTTTCCTGACCTAAATTTGCCAATTCAATTATGAGAGAAAAAATTATACATAAGGCTTCAGAATTATTTTTGACCCTGGGTTTTAAAAGTGTAACAATGGACGATATAGCCAATGCTTTGGGTATATCCAAAAAAACAATTTATGTGCATTTTAACAATAAAACCAAACTGGTAGAGGCAGTAACATTTACATTATTTGAAAATATTTGCGACGGGATAGATTGTATTTGTTCAGATGCAAACAACCCAATTGAAGAGCTGTACGATATAAAAATGTTTGTGATGCAACATTTAAAAAATGAACAAGCATCACCAATATTTCAATTAAAGAAATATTACCCAAATATTCATGATGCATTAAAAACAAGACAATTTGAAAAAATGCACCAATCTGTTTCCGAAAGTCTTACAAAAGGAATTGAAACAAAATTGTTTAGATCGAATATTGATATTGACTTTATTGCAAGGCTCTACTTTAACGGTATGACAGGTATTAAGGATGAAGCTATATTTCCTCGACACAAATTCTCGATGGAATATTTAATTGAAAACTTCTTGGAGTACCATCTAAGAGCAATTGTTACAGAAAAAGGATTTACAATTTTAAATACGTTTATTACTAAAAATCAATCATAAAATTAGAATGAAACATTTATCAATATTAATATTTCTATTGCTGTTTAGTTTAGGTTTTAGTCAGGCATATCCTGAAAGACTAAGCTTGCAAGAAGCTATTGATTATGCTTTAGAAAACAATAGAATTGCAAAAAATGCTGCCAGAGATATTGAAGTTGCCAAAAAACAGAAATGGGAAACCATTGCTACAGGATTACCTCAACTCGATGCAAGTATTAATTATCAAAACTTCTTAAAACAACAGGTCTCAGTAATACCTGCTGAATTCTTTGGTGGCAATCCAGGAGAATTTGCAGAAGTAATCTTTGGCACAAAACAAAATGCTACAGCAACTGCCACATTAAATCAACTCATATTTGATGGGTCTTATATTGTAGGGTTGCAGTCTACAAAGGTTTTTTTAGAAATTTCCAAAAATGCAAAAGACAAAACAGATTTAGAAGTTAGGGAAGCTGTCATTAATGCCTATGGAAATGTTCTTGTTTCCATAGAAGGTGTTAAAATTATAGAAAAAAACATCTCTGTTATTCAAGATAATTTAGATGAGACTACTAAGATTTATGAAAATGGCCTTGAAGAACTAGAAAGCGTTGAACAACTTCAAATTACACTTTCTAACCTTCAAAGTGATTATGACAATCTAAAGCGATTAGAAGTAATTGCATTTCAAATGCTAAATATTACTTTAGGTATAGAATATAGTGCTCCCTTAGAACTTACGGATACCTTAGAATCATTGGCTTTCCAAAATTTAGCTAATGAAACAATTAATGCAGAAAGTGATGTCACTGTTACACTTGACTATCAAATTGCAGACAATGATAAAAGATCTAAAGAGCTACTTGTAAAGCTTGAACAAAGTAAAGCATTGCCAAGGTTAAGTGGTTTTATAAATGGAGGGTACAATACATTTGCAGATGACTTTGTTTTTCTTGACAACAATACTGAGTGGTTCGGATTTTCATTATTAGGTTTAAATCTAGATATTCCCATTTTTAGTTCAGGAATGCGAGGTGCCGCTACACAAAGGGCAAAAATTAATTTAGAAAAAGCCAAAGATGACCTTACGGAGGTTGAACAACTCCTTAAACTTCAAATAGCAACTGCAAAAAGCAAATATCAGTTTGCAACAGAAGACTATTTTAATAAAAAGAGAAACTTAGATTTAGCTGAACGTATCGCTCAAAAAAATGAGACCAAGTTCTTTGAGGGCATTGGATCAAGTTTTGAATTAAGACAGGCACAAACTCAACTTTATAGTGCGCAACAACAGTTGCTTCAAACTATGCTAGATGTAATAAATGCTAAAGCAGAATTAGAAACGATAACAAACACACCGAGTAAATACTAAAAATTCATCATGAAAAAAATACTAAACATTATAATAATCAGCTCAATAGTCTTGGCCTGTTCTAACGAAGACAAAGAACAGAGTATTGAAGATATAGTGGCAACAAAAGACATTAAAACCATTCAAACAAAGAAGGATGAATTGGTAAATGAGCAACTAATTATTGCTCAAAAAATAAAGCAGTTAGATGAGCAAATTAAGGAATTAAGCCCAGATAGAAACATCCCATTAATCACTACGATTACAACAAAAGCTGAAGAATTTAAGCACTATTTAGAACTTCAAGGTAGTGTAGAAACAAAGAAAAATGTTGTGATTACCCCAGAAATGCCAGGAATATTAACAAAGGTTTATGTAAAAGAAGGTGATAGAGTTGTTAAAGGGCAATTATTAGCTCAAATTGATGATGGTGGCTTAAGTCAACAAATAGCTTCCCTTCAAATTCAAGCAGATTTGGCTAAAACCACATTTGACAGACAAAGTAGATTATGGAATCAGAAAATTGGAAGTGAAATACAATATCTACAAGCAAAATCTACATTCGAAAGTGCTGTTGAATCTGTTAATCAATTAAAACAACAATTAGCAAAATCTAATATAAGAGCACCTTTTACTGGAGTTGTAGACGATGTTATTACAGATCAGGGCAATGTAGTGGCAGCAGGTCAGACACAATTGATTAGAATTGTTAATCTTGATGACATGTACATCCAAACTGATGTCCCAGAAAGTTATATCACCAGTATCGTTGATGGTAAAGAAGTTGAAGTTATGTTTCCTGTTTTAGGAAAAACTTTAAAATCTTCGATAAGACAAACAGGTAATTTTATCAATCCTGCAAACAGGACTTTTAAGGTAGAAATAGCCGTACCTAATAAAAACAGAACTATAAAACCGAACCTTACTGCAAGATTGAAAATTAATGATTACACTCGTGATAAGGCTATTTTAATTCCTCAAAGTATCATATCTGAAAATGCTTCTGCCGAACAATATGTATATGTATTAAAAGAAAGGGTAGAGGATAAAGCAGTAGCCAATCAAGTAGTGATTACAACGGGTAAAACTCAAGGCGATAAAATTGAAGTATTATCAGGGCTTAACGAAAATGACGAACTCATTGTAGAAGGAGCAAGAAGTGTAAAAAACGAACAAACTGTTAAGATTAAAAATTAACATCAATGGCCAACAAAAAGAAAATAAAAAAAGTTGTTGATAAGGAATTTGGCTTATCATCTTGGGCTATTAGTAATAAGACCACAATGTATGTGGCTATTATACTAATCTTAGTTCTAGGAGCTTCGGCATATTTTTCAATGCCAAGAGAAAGTTTCCCAGAAATTAGAGAGACTAAAATTTATATAAGTTCACTTTTTCCAGGAAATACAGCAGAGGATATAGAAAAACTAATAACTGATCCGTTAGAAGACAAACTAAAGAATGTAAGCAATGTTGTAGAAATCACTTCTACTTCCCAAGAAGATTACTCAATGGTAATTGTAGAATTTGATGAAGATCTAAGTGTTGAGGAAGCCAAGCAAAAGGTTAAGGATGAAATCGATAGTGAAACATCTGGTGAAGATTGGCCCACTTTTAATGGCGCTAAAGTAGAACCTAATGTCTTTGAATTGAGTATGTCTGAAGAAATGCCAATTCTAAACATAAATATTTCAGGAGACTATCCCGTAGAACAATTAAAAGAGTTTGGAGAATATTTAGAAGATGAGATTGAGGACTTGCCAGAAATTAAGCAAGTTGATATAAGAGGCGCACAGGAAAAAGAAGTTGAAGTTGCTGTAGATGTGTATAAAATGATGGCATCTAAGGTAAGTTTCAATGATGTTACTGGTGCTATAAGTAATGGAAATATGACTATGTCTGCAGGTAATTTTATTACAAGCGGACAGCGCAGAACCATTAGAATTATTGGTGAAATTGACTCTCCTAAAGAACTTGAAAATTTTGTGGTTAAGTCTGAAAACAACAACCCAATATATCTTAAAGACATAGCTACTATTACATTTAGACCAAAGGATAAAACAACTTACGCAAGAGAGTTTAATCCTATTTCGAACAAGGGTGAAGCAGTTGTAATGCTAGATGTAAAAAAGCGTTCAGGTCAGAATATGGTCGCAGCCGCTGAGAAGATTGAAGACATTGTAAGAAAGGCTAAGGCAGAGGTTTTCCCGTTAGATCTTAGAATTACAACTACAAATGATCAATCTTCAAAAACAATAGGACAAGTTGACGACTTGGTGAACAATATCATCTTTGGTATTATCCTAGTAGTTACAGTTTTGATGTTCTTCTTAGGGTTCAAGAATGCTTTGTTCGTTGGTTTTGCAATTCCAATGTCAATGTTTATGTCTCTAACAATACTAAGTGCATTGGGGTTTACCATGAACACAATGATTTTATTTGGGCTCATTATGGGTCTTGGTATGTTGGTGGATAATGGTATTGTTTTAGTAGAAAATGTATACCGTCTAATGGACGAAGAAGGCCTGTCTCGACTTGAGGCGGCAAAAAAGGGCATTAGCGAAATAGCATTCCCTATAATAATATCAACAGCAACAACTGTGGCCGCATTTATTCCATTAGGTCTATGGCCAGGTTTAATGGGTCAATTCATGGTATATTTCCCTAAAACACTAGGTGTTGTACTAGGGTCTTCCTTGGTAGTAGCTATTTTCTTTAATGCCGTTTTAGTTTCTCAGTTTATGACTACTGAAGATAAGGAAATGCCTCTAAAACAAATTGTGAAAATTTCTACAATTCTTATAGGTATCGGTGCGCTGATAGTAATATTTGGTGGTACATATAGAGGTTTAGGAACCTTAATGATTGTTACTGCAATTCTACTTTGGATTTACAGATTATTTTTAAGAAGTGCGGCCAATACATTTCAGACTAAAGTATTAACACGACTAGAAAATGCTTATGAAAATGTTTTAACTGGTTCCCTAAAAGGATGGAAACCTCAAATGATAGCGATAGGAAGTGTTTTATTATTCTTTATTGCATTTATAAGTTTTGGAATTTCTGTTGGGATGCAAAGAACAAAAATTGAATTTTTCCCTGACAACAAACCGAATCAAATTGTTGTCTATATAGAATATCCTGAAGGTACTGATATTGAAAAAACGAATAAGATTACTAGTGAAATAGAAACTAAGGTATATGGTATCTTAAATGATTCTGAATTTATTGAAGACGGTAGTAATTTCATGGTAGAAAGCGCCGTTACTCAAGTTGGTGAAGGGGCAGGAAATCCAATGACAGATGGTGGTTCTTCTGCTGAAATGCCTCACAAAGGAAAGATTACTGCCTCAATGAGAGAATACAAATTCCGAAAAGGTAAGGATAGTGAGGCCCTTCGTCAGAAAGTACAAGAATCACTTACTGGAATTTATCCAGGTGTTTTAATTTCAGTTGAAAAAGATGCTAATGGACCTCCTATTGGGCCTCCAATAAATATTGAAATTGAAGGTGATGACTATGATGAACTAATTGCTATCGCTGAACGAATGCGAAATTTCATTAACTCAAAAAGTATCAACGCTATCGATGAACTTAAAATTGATGTTAATAAAGATAAACCGGCAATGCAAGTTGTTGTTGATAGAGAAAAAGCAGGTGAACTTGGTGTGAGCTCCGGTCAAGTTGGTCAGCTGTTACGTAATTCTCTGTTTGGTGCAAAAGCTGGTATTTATAAAGAGGATGGGGAAGATTATAATATCTATGTTCGTTTTAATGAAGATTTAAGGTATAACAAAAGTGCACTTTTTAATCAGAAAATAATTTTTAGAGACATGGCCTCAGGTCAGGTTAAAGAAATTCCAGTTTCGTCAGTTGCTAATCAAAATAACAATTCGGGATTTAGTGCAATAAAACATAGGGATACTAAACGTGTAGTAACGGTATACTCAGCCCTAGCGCCCGGGTATGTAGATGCTGGCGCTGTGGTAAATCAAATTCAAAATGAAATGAAAAATTTTGAAGAATTACCAACGAATATAAAAATTGATTTTACCGGACAAATTGAAGAACAAAATAAAGAGCAAACATTCTTAATGAGTGCATTTTTCGCTGGTCTTTTCTTAATTTTTCTAATTCTAATTTTCCAGTTCAACTCCATATCTAAACCTACCATCATAATGATTGCTATTTCCTTGAGTTTAATTGGTGTATTTGGTGGAATAGTTATTACAGGTGCATCCTTCGTCATTTTAATGACCATGATGGGTATTATTTCACTAGCTGGTATTGTGGTAAATAATGGTGTTGTACTTCTAGATTATGCTCAATTACTTATAGATCGAAAAAAGAATGAATTGGATTTAGATATCTCAGAACATCTACCTAATGATGAATTATTAAAGCAAATCATTAAAGCTGGTAAAGCTAGGTTGAGACCCGTAATTCTAACTGCAATAACAACAATTTTAGGGCTTATCCCACTTGCCATAGGGCTTAATATTAACTTTTTCACTTTAATGGGTGAGTTAGATGCCAATATATACTTTGGTGGTGATAATGTTATATTTTGGGGACCACTAGCGTGGACTGTAATATATGGCCTATTCATAGCGACATTCTTAACATTAATCGTAGTGCCAGTTTTATTCTATCTATCCATGAGATTTAAAATGTGGCTTAGAAGTAAATTTGGAAGCTCAACTTTAGAATTAGAAACAAATACTGAACAAACTCCCCAACTGGAGTAAATAAGTACATTGATTAAAAGCCAAAAGCCTCTACAATTGTCGAGGCTTTTATTTATTTATCTTCTGAAGTTGATTAAATTTGCAAGACTAAATTTTCATTATGTATAGAACGCATTCATGTGGCGAGTTAAGAGCTACACATAGCAATACAGAAGTTACTCTAGCTGGTTGGGTACAAGGTGTAAGAGACAAAGGGTTTATGATTTATATTGATCTAAGAGATCGATATGGTATTACACAGCTTTATTTTGATGAAGAACGTACTTCAAAAGATATAATGGAAAAGGCTCATAAACTGGGTCGTGAATTTGTTGTTCAAGCAAAAGGTACTGTCATAGAACGTGCTTCAAAAAACCCAAATATTCCTACTGGAGATATTGAAGTTTTAGTCTCAGAATTAAATATTCTCAACACGTCATTAGTACCTCCATTCACAATTGAGGACAACACTGATGGTGGAGATGATTTACGCATGAAATACCGATATCTAGATATTCGTCGTAATCCTGTTAAAGAGAGTTTAATCTTTAGACATGAGGTGTCACAGGCTGTCAGGAATTATCTGTCTGGTGAAGGATTTATTGAGGTTGAAACACCCTATTTAATCAAATCTACACCAGAAGGTGCTAGAGATTTTATTGTACCATCTCGCATGAATGAAGGTCAATTTTATGCATTACCACAATCACCACAAACCTTTAAGCAATTGCTTATGGTTGGAGGTATGGATAAATATTTTCAGATTGTAAAGTGTTTTAGAGATGAAGATTTACGGGCTGATAGACAACCAGAGTTTACACAGATAGACTGTGAAATGGCATTTGTAGAACAAGAAGATATTCTAAATACTTTTGAAGGGTTAACACGTCATCTCATAAAAGAAATCAATGGAGTTGAGGTCGAGAAATTCCCAAGAATGCTTTATGATGATGCCATGCGTCTTTATGGAAATGACAAACCAGATATTAGATTCGGGATGGAGTTTGGTGAACTAAATGAAGTAGCACAGCATAAAGATTTCAATGTTTTCAATTCAGCAGAATTGGTAGTAGGTATCGCAGTACCAGGCGGAAATAGTTATACAAGAAAAGAAATTGATAAACTTATAGATTGGGTAAAGCGTCCACAAGTTGGTGCTTTAGGCATGGTATATTGTCGTTGTAATGAAGATGGCACATATAAATCTTCTGTTGACAAATTCTATGACCAAGATGATTTAGCAAAATGGGCAGAAGAAACTGGTGCTAAGAAAGGTGATTTAATTTGTGTTTTATCTGGTGAAACCAATAAAGTTAGAGCACAACTAAGTGCCCTAAGAATGGAATTAGCTGAACGATTAGGATTACGTAAGGCAGATGAATTTGCACCACTTTGGGTTATGGATTTCCCACTTTTAGAATGGGATGAAGAGACAGAACGTTACCATGCAATGCACCATCCATTTACATCACCAAAACCAGGTCAATTAGAATTGTTAGATACTAAACCGGGTGAAGTAAAAGCAAATGCGTATGACTTGGTACTTAATGGAAATGAAATTGGAGGAGGTTCTATTAGAATTCATGATAAACCTACCCAAGCTATAATGCTTAAGCATCTTGGATTCTCTGATGAAGAGGCTAGAGCTCAATTTGGTTTCCTAATGGACGCTTTTGAGTATGGTGCACCGCCACATGGTGGTATTGCTTTTGGTCTTGACCGACTAGTTGCAATTTTAAGCGGACAAGAAACCATCCGAGATTTCATTGCATTCCCAAAAAATAATTCAGGGAGAGACGTAATGATAGATGCTCCTGCTCCAATTGATGAAGATCAACTAGTAGAACTTAATTTAAAACTTAATTTAAAATCATAACTAAAAATCCTGCTAAGTGCAGGGTTTTTTATTAGATTAAATAATGCCATTAAAGTCAACAATATTTAAACGGGTTCACATTTGGAGATACAAACATATTACCGAAAAGAACTTCATTTTCTTATTGAGTTTAGTTATCGGCTTACTCGCTGGCATCATTTCTGTTTTTATTAAGAATATAACTTTTGCAATAGAAGTAATTTTTCAAAAGGGAATTTTTCTCTCTGAAAATAGTATTTACTTTATTTTACCAATTATAGGATTATTGTTGGTTTATCTATTTGTAAAGTATGTTTCGAAAAAACCAAGTGAACATGCAATTCCATCTATTCTATTTTCATTGTCAAAAAGGGACGGAATTATTGATAAAAGGAATATCTATTTACCATTAGTAACTGCTCCACTTACTGTTGGTTTCGGAGGTTCAGTAGGTTTACTTGGTCCGGCAATAGCATCTGCATCAGCAATGAGTTCTAATCTGAGCCGTTTGCTCCACATTGATAGAAAAACAAGAAGCTTACTTATAGGATGTGCCTCAGCTGGAGCAATTGCATCAATTTTTAAATCACCGATTGCAGCCATCATTTTTGCAATAGAAATATTTAGTCTAGACTTAACATTTGCTTCCTTATTACCATTGTTAATTGCATCTGTTTCATCGGTAATAACATCTTATTTTTTTCTCGGAGATAGTGTTCTTTTTGACTTTAATGTCACTGAAAAATTTGTAATTAAAGACACCTTATTCTATATTATATTGGGTATAGGGACGGGTATTGCCTCTATATATTTTTCAAAAATGTACTTTGGGATTTCGTCTTTATTCAACAGACTTAAATCGGCAAAACGAAAACTTATAATTGGTGGATTAGCAATTGGCGTAATGCTATATTTTATTCCTCCTTTATATGGTGAAGGTTTTGGATTTATAAATGATTTATTATTAGGTAACGATATTAAAGCATTGGGTAGTAATCCATTTAATGATAATATGGATAACATTTGGATTGTAATTGGATTACTCTTCGGAATCACAATATTCAAGGCTATTGCAATGACAACTACTTTTGCTGCAGGTGGAACAGGTGGAATTATAATCCCTACACTAGTAATGGGAAGTGCATTAGGAAATGTTGTAGCGAAAGTGATAAACAATTGTGGACTAGGTTTTTCAGTTTCTGAAGCCAACTTTACCCTGATTGGAATGGCCGGACTAATTGCTGGTGTTCTTCATGCGCCTCTTACAGCTATATTTTTAATTGCTGAGATTACAGGTGGATATGAATTGTTTATACCACTTATGATTACTGCTTCGATGTCTTTTACCATAAACAAGAATGGTCTCGATCATACTATTTATACTAAGGAACTAATCGAAAAAGGCGCTCTACTTACCCAAGATAAGGATAAAAGCGTATTAACCTTAATGAAATTAGAGTCGGTGATTGAAAAAGATTTTATTCAACTACATCCGGAAATGAGTCTAGGTGAAATGTTGAAAAATGGTGTTTCTAAATCTAATAGAAATCTCTTTCCTGTCACAGATGAAGAGAATAATTTTATGGGTATAATATTATTGGACGATATAAGAACGGTTATGTTTGATCAAGCTTTGTACAGCTCGACTAGAGTTGAAACCTTCATGCATAGGCCCCCTGAGTACATACATTTTGAGAATGACTCCATGGAAGTTGTAATGAAAAAGTTTCAAAATTCTGGCGCCTGGAATCTGCCAGTCATAAAGGATAATAAATATTACGGTTTTGTTTCTAAATCGAAATTGTTAACTGCTTATCGACGTGAATTAATTAATTTCACATCATGAAGTTGATAAAAATAATTACGTTTCTCACTCTCATTGCCTCAATAATCAGCATTATTTGTGGCTTTCTTTTGGAGTTAGACTATTCACAAAAGTTAATTGGTTTTGGTGTAGTTGGTATTTTCTTTATTGTATTCCCCCTATTCTCTTATTATCGTTGGAAGGGTAAAAGCATGAAAGATTACATGTTAACAAAAGAAAATCTTGATAAAATGAGAGAAAATCAAAAAATAAATAAGTATTAAATATATCTCTTCTCAACTTTTAGGATCAGTCTAATGTGTTTAAAATCATTGAATTAACATTTGTTTTTTGATACTACTTATAACTCATTAATTTTCAATAAATTAAAATAAAACGATTTCTTAACTAGAAACATTAGTTTATACACTACCTTTGTGCTTTAATTTTTATTTATTTTATAATGACTGGAACAGTTAAATTTTTCAATGATTCAAAAGGATTTGGATTCATTACAAACGATGAAACAGGAAAAGACATTTTCGTACACGTATCAAACCTTAATGGTTTAGAAATTCGTGAAGGCGATAATGTAGAGTACACAGAAGAAGAAGGAAGAAAAGGAATGGTTGCTTCAAACGTAAGCATTCTTTAAGACATACTTTATTACAGTTTCAACGCTCAACCAATGGTTGGGCGTTTTTTTAGTTCAAATTTCTCTTCTCAATAAAAAATCGCTTCATTAAGTCTGACGCCTCTTCTTCAAGTATTCCACCAATCACTTTGGTCTTAGGATGAAGTTTCGTGCCTAACGCCTTAAATCCTCTTTTTTCATCAGTCGCTGCATAAACTACTTTAGAAATTTGGCTCCAATATAATGCACCAGCACACATTTGACAGGGCTCTAAGGTTACGTAAAGCGTACAACCTACTAGATATTTTCCTCCTAGAAAATTAGATGCTGACGTAATAGCTTGCATTTCTGCATGTGCCGTTACATCATTTAATAATTCTGTAAGATTATGTGATCGTGCAATTATTCTATCCTTAACAACAATTATTGCTCCTACAGGAACTTCACCTTTACCAAAAGCCTCTTCAGCTTCCTGAAGGGCTTTTTTCATAAAGTAAGTATCATTATAGGGATTAATCATTATCTAAAGATAATTAGTTCTTAATTATCTTTTCATTGTAATTGATTGAGTCTCCTTTTATATTAAGAATATATAAACCAGTTTTGAGGTTAGAGGTGTCTATAGTAACAGTACTTAATAAATCCTTTTCTAAATTCAACACCACTCTTCCATTAACGTCAATTAAGCTAATTGAGACATTCCCTATACTTTTGTTAGTATTTATTGTTAATTCTTTTTGCGTCGGGTTAGGATAAACTCTAAATCTATCTTTTGAGAACTCATTAATACTTAATAAATCAGAACAATTATCTAAAGAAGGATCATCACTTGGTGGCATTGAAAAATCTTCAACTTGGTCTAATCTTATATCCGAATCTCCTTGCGCTGCGTTAAATCCTAATCCTCTTGTAGCAAATACTTCCCAAATGGTACACTGATCTAATCCGCCAGTTAGTAATGTATCAGCTGCTAAAAGTGCATCCCTACCATCAACAAATCCAGGGCTACAAGGTTGCATCTTAAGGCCTTCTATTACAAGATCCATAACTTTATTGTTTCCTCCATCACCATTAATTAAGTCTGAATCAAAACCGTATTTATCAATATAGGCCCAAGTAAGATCCCATAATACAGTTGCCCAAACAGAACCTATACCATGTGGTTGACTTATACCTGTATTATTAGTTGCGGCATAAGTAAGCTCATTGATTGTAAAATCTGGACTATATCGTCTTGGACGAATCCCAGGACCAGTAGTTGGTTGGCTAACAGCAAATGTTCCTATACCTCTTGCGTCTGCAGCAGTATCCGTATCATACATTGAAACCATTAATCCAAACCAATCAGACCAACCTTCACCCATCTGTTCCGCATTAAACAAACAACTAGTGGTTGATGGTCCTCCAGTAGTTCTATTAGAAATGCCATGACCATACTCATGTGCTATGATACCGTTATCAAAGTCACCATCTATTTGAAATGGTCCGTTATTAACTAAAGTAGCATTGATGGTTTGGTTATTATTTTCTAGTGAAGATATAATTAACTCTCCATCTGCTTGTGTAACCATAATAGATGGAATAGTAACAGATGCTCCTTGTGCTCCTGGTCCCATCACAATAGCATCACCAGCCACATTATTTACCATAATAACTGCTACAGCACCTGCATTCTGTGCCGCCAATACTTTTACACCAAATTCGCATTCTCCTCTCCTAATTACCGCTATTTTTCCATTTAAAAATGATGAATTAGTCAATGCATCACATGCATCTAATGTATCTGGTGACAAATCAATTGCCAATGCTAATTGAGTTGTTATAGGAGTAGTTGATAAAGGTCCACCAAAACCAGCTTCAACACCAGAATAGTTACCAGTTGCGATACCATTTTGAATTTCTAATGGATCATTTAAGGGTCCAACTGGAGCCCACATAAACATGGTCATGGTAGGGTTTTGTCCGTCTGGTGGTGTGCCAAATGTTGCATTATTAATACCACTTCCATCTTGTGCATCTGCAATAACCTCATCTCTTTGAAGACCAGGATTACCATAGTTGTTTGATTGAAAATTACCAGCACTCTCATCAAAACCGTGATGATACCATATATCATGCATCATATTGTTCATGTAAAACAAATTCGTAACGGATGCAGCT
The DNA here is from genome assembly GCF_003335675.1 of Winogradskyella sp. KYW1333. Lineage (GTDB taxonomy): Bacteria > Bacteroidota > Bacteroidia > Flavobacteriales > Flavobacteriaceae > Winogradskyella. The sequence continues at coordinate 114,377 of NZ_QPHL01000012.1, forward strand.
TCATAACCTTCTGCAGGTTGGTTCATATCTAAAGGAAAATCAAAGGTTAAGGTAGATGTTCCGTCTGGCATAAATCCATTTGTAAATACTTGTCCATCTCTATCTTCTTGTGCAAAAACATTATTCCCTCGAGTTGTGGTGTGCTCCGCCCCAACTAAGCCATCTGCATCGTGCCATCCAAATGGTGAAGCAACAGGATCTGCTGGATTTATTACTAATTGTCTTGGGCCATGGTTTGGACTTTCAGCAGGCAGTGCAAATACATTATAACTCGCACCATCGACCAAAACCGAAGAAGGAGAAATCATTTCATTATAAAAATTAAGTTCTTCACTCGGAGTATTATGTGTATGATCTTTCTCAAATGTACAGGTTAAAAGAAAATCGTTCACATCTAAAACCTCATTGTTGGTTGCATCCAATCTCACGCTATACCAATGCGAACTATCGTTGGTATAAACTACAATATCCCAAGCTAACTTTAATTCTCGATCTTGCTGTGAATAAACAAGTTCTATAGTGATATCTCGTTGAGAGATACCGGCATTTGAGAAAAGATAAGAGTTACCTCTTTTTTCAAGCTGTGTTAAGTCTACCGGATTAGATAATTGAAAATGATTTGCCATTGCACTTATAGATTCCTCAGGTGACAAAGTTGCATTAGTTGTATTTACTCGATTTACAATATCATCAGTAAATCTATTAGCATAGTAAAACACTTTATTGTCCTTAACTACAACAGTTGAAATAGCATTAAAAATTTCTATTCCTTGATATGCTTGATTTAAGTATATATAGCTTACACCAGCATCATCAGTATAAGAATTTCTTACAATAATATTTTCTAAATCCTCATTTTGTAAGTTGAATTGGTCTTTGTTCTCTTTTAGGTAATCTAAAATTAAAGTTCCGAATTGTGACTCTTCTAAGGTGTTCTGTGCTGTAACCAAATTACTTGAAAATAATAGTGTAACAAGCCATGCAAAAACAATGTAGTTTTTTTTCATCTTTTTGTTAATTAGGGATTATATGAGACTTCTAATTATAGCCTCCGCAATTTTTTTTACGAAAATAACAAAATATTGAGGAATTATAAAACTAGTGTGTCTGATGATGTGAATATGATAAATACAAAAAGAAATAACTGGGCTCTATATAAAATAAGCGAGCACTATTCATTTTTCATTGACCAACTAATTCTCGTATTTTTGCTGAATGAGTGATGGACTACTAAATCAAATTAATTCTCCTTCAGATTTACGGAATTTGAAAATTGATGATTTAACTGCCTTAAGCCAGGAATTAAGGCAATTTATTATTGATATAGTAGCTACAAAAGAAGGTCATTTAGGTGCAAGTTTGGGTGTTGTAGAGTTAACTATAGCTCTACATTATGTTTATAACACACCAAATGACTTATTGATTTGGGATGTTGGTCACCAAGCATATGGTCATAAAATTTTAACTGGTAGAAAAAATGAATTTCATACTAACAGACAATTAAAAGGACTAAGTGGATTTCCTAATCGTTCTGAGAGTGAATTTGACACCTTTGGTGTAGGTCATTCATCAACTTCCATTTCCGCAGCTCTTGGAATGGCTATTGCTTCTCAATCAAAAAATGAAAACAGACACCATATAGCTATTATTGGTGATGCTTCAATTGCAAGTGGTATGGCCTTTGAAGGGTTAAATCATGCAGGTGTTACAAATACAAATTTACTAGTAATTCTTAACGATAATGCCATTGGTATTGACCCTAGTGTTGGAGCACTAAAACAATATCTTACAAACGTAAAAAAGGGCTCACAAAAACAAGACAATATATTTGAAGCCCTAAACTTTGATTATTCTGGACCAATTGATGGCCATGATTTACCCTCACTAATTTCAGAATTAGAACGTCTTAAATCTGTGAATGGCCCAAAGTTATTGCATATTATTACTACTAAAGGAAAGGGATTAAAACAAGCTGAACAAGACCAGGTTAAATATCATGCGCCTGGAAAATTTAATGCTGAAACTGGAGAGCTTGTAAAAAACATTAATAACAATAAACCTCCCAAATATCAAGATGTATTTGGAGAAACAATACTAGAGCTAGCATTAACAAACAAAAATATAATTGGTATTACTCCTGCAATGCCTACTGGAAGTTCCTTAAAATATATGATGGATGCAATACCAGATAGAGCGTTTGATGTTGGTATAGCAGAACAGCACGCAGTAACATTGGCAGCTGGAATGGCAACTCAAGGGTTAATTCCGTTTTGCAATATCTATTCAACTTTTTTGCAACGCGCGTATGATCAAATAATTCATGATGTAGCACTTCAAAACCTTCCTGTAATTTTTTGTTTGGACAGAGCAGGATTAGTTGGAGAAGATGGAGCAACACATCATGGTGTGTTTGATTTAGCCTATCTAAATTGTATTCCTAATCTTGTGATTTTCGCACCTAAAGATCCTATTGCATTACGCAATATTATGTACACTGTGCAATTAGGTATTGCTTTTCCTATCGCTATTCGTTATCCAAGAGGTCGAGCCCATATTAAAGATTGGAAAAAACCATTTAAATCCGTTGAAATTGGTAAAGGTGTTTGTTTAAAAAAAGGAAAATCAATTGCCGTACTTTCTATTGGCACTATGGCCAAAAATGTAAAAGAAGCTATTACTTTACTTATAAATTCGGAGGAGTTAGGACATTACGATATGCAATTTGTTAAACCTCTTGATAGTGAACTACTTCATAGAATTTTTAGATCATATAAGGCAGTAATAACTGTAGAAGACGGTACTGTAGTAGGTGGATTTGGTAGCTCAATATTAAGTTTTGCCAACACCAATAATTATAAGCACCCCATTGAATTAATGGGTATTAAAGATGAATTTATAGAGCATGGAAGCGTTGCGCAATTGCGAAAATTGCAGAATTTAGATGTAGAGAGTATTAAAGATGAAATTGAACGCTTATTATTAATTGTCAATAACCGCTAGGTTACGTTGCTGTTCAACTTTCACTGCACCAGCGTTAATATGTTTAATTTCTTCTCTCTTTGGTTTTGATATATCATCTATCATAATAAGGCATGTCACTACAACCATGAAGATGACAAGGCCACCAAGTATATTATGTCTCATAAATAGGTTATTTGAAGCTATTAATGTCCTAAAGTAAGACAATATAAGGTTAAAAAACAAATATAATCGATGAAATGCATTATTATGAAATACTTCCTTTCAATTTTTTGTACAATAACATGGCATTTGTATCTGAAAGCTTGGAAATAAATAGACATATTGAAATCAAATTATCGTATAAAGAATTATCGCTTAATTTTATAGTTTCTGGTAATGTATTTAGCAATAATTCGTCATAATTTGAAAGTTTATTTTTAAAGCTGTTAATAGCTAGTTTACCAAAAGTCATTAGTAACTGATTTAATATTTCATATCCTGCAATTTCTTTATCAATAACATTTTTTGATTGGTATACATTCTTGATACTAATTGAAATTATATCCTCAATCTGGGCTTTATATTTACAAACATCCAATAGTGCTGATTCAAATTTTCCAGAAAGAATAAGATCTTCATTTTTCATAAATACATCTGCGGCCTCTTCGATTAAATTTCCAATAGCTAGGGCTCTTAGATAACTTACTCTATCTTCTTTAGATTTTAACTGATTATATTTTTCTGTATTTATCGTTTCTCTTACAAGGTTAATTAAGTATTCTAAAGCGTACTCCTCTTCTATTAAGCCTAGATTGATGCCATCTTCAAAATCAATAATTGTATAACAAATATCATCTGCTGCCTCAACCAAATAAGCTAAGGGATGCCTATTAAAACTAATATGCTCTGTACTTCTGCTAATAAGACCAAGTTCATTTGCAACATCACTAAACATATCTTTTTCACTTTGGAAGAATCCATATTTTTTATCAGCTATATGAGATGTGGGTTTCTTTGGAAGTGATTCCTTAGGATATTTCATAAAAGCACCCAAAGTAGCATAACTTAATCTTAAACCACCTTCTCTACCAGTTCTACTTTCGGTTAAAATTTTAAAACCATTTGCATTGCCTTCAAAATCACATAGATCTTGGTATTCCTTATCTGTAAAATACGATTTAAACATAGCACCTTCACCCTCTCTAAAATAAGCTCCAATCGCTTTTTCACCTGAATGGCCAAATGGCGGATTACCAATATCATGTGCTAATGCTGCAGCAGCAACAATGGCGCCAAAATCATTCATCTTGTAACTGTGAATAGTTTCTAAATGCGGATGCTTCTTAAGCAACAATTCACCAACCTTACGACCTAATGATCTACCCACTACACTCACCTCAAGACTATGAGTTAGCCTCGTGTGTACAAAATCTGTTTTAGATAAGGGTACAACTTGTGTTTTATCCTGTAAGCTCCTAAACTCTGAAGAAAAGATTATTCTATCATAATCTACCTCGAAACCCAAACGGGCTTCATTTTGTTCTTTTCTTAGTCTTTTATTAGTATCTCCATAGCGTTTTAGAGAAAGTAGTTGGTCCCAATTCATAGTAAAATATTAGAGTATGCAAGATAGATAAATTGATTTTTAAATCCGTAATCAATTAGTAAACAAGTATTGGGGATTTTTAATGTTAAGTCAATGTTTCCTGAATGTGAAATGGCTTAATATTAAGCTAACACTCATCTAACCTTTTTATTACAAACGTTTAATTTTTGATTAACTCTAGACTGTGATTATCGACGTTTCTTTGCATCACAATTATTAAACAAAAACTGTTATTTAAAATTTAACTCATGAAAAAATTAATTTTAACTGCTCTAGTTGCTTCAACACTTGTTTTTACAGGTTGTTTTAAAGATGATGACACACCAATCATTGTAGAGGAAACTACAATAATAAATAATAATAATCCTGATGGAGGTGAGGATTGCCCAGTTGTTCCTGTAACAGGCTTAATTGCTACAAGCACAACTTGGACTGCAGACAATATTTACCAACTTAATCAAAAAGTTGTTGTTGGTGATGGTGTTACCTTAACCATTAACCCAGGTACAATCATTAAAGGTTCTGCTGGTACAGGTTCTTTAGCATCAGCTTTAATCGTTGCACGAGGAGGTACTTTGAATGCACAAGGAACAGCAGATCAACCGATCATTTTTACATCGACTAGTGATAATATTACTTGTGGCCAAACTGCAGGTACCAACCTAGATCAAGATGATAGAGGACTTTGGGGTGGATTAATCGTTTTAGGTTATGCGCCATGTTCTTTTTCTGGTGATATAGTAGAAGCACAAATCGAAGGTATTCCTGCGGATGATACATTTGGTCTTTATGGAGGAACTGATCCTGATGACAGTTCAGGAGCAATAAGCTACGTTTCTATCCGCCATGGTGGTGCCTTAATCGGTGAAGGAAATGAAATCAATGGATTAACTTTAGGGGGAGTTGGAGCTGGTACTTTAATTGACAACATCGAAGTTGTTGCCAACGTTGATGATGGTATCGAATTCTTTGGCGGTACTGTTGATGCGTCTAACTTATTAGTATGGGCTCAAGGTGATGATGCTATCGATATCGACCAAGCTTACTCTGGTACTGTTGATAATGCTGTAGTGGTTTTAGGAGATATTTCTGATCACGCTTTTGAAATTGATGGTCCTGAAGGAACTGGTAATGGGGCATTTACATTAAGGAATGCTACGATCATTGGTAATACAGTTACATCTAATGGTGAATACGCTGACTATAGAAGTAATGCGCAAGGACTTACTGAAAATATATTTGCATTTGGTTTCAAAGATTCTTCTGATGTAGAATTAGACAATGATGGTGTTGCAACAAACTACAACGATGGTCTACTAACATTTGGCACATGGGAAATTGTATTACCAGAAGGTGTAACAGATGTAGCCGATATTTTTGTAAACAAGGCAGAAAATGTAATGGTGACAGGATTTGGTTCTACTGCAACAGCTGTAACAGCTGGTTCTGAAACTGTAGGTGCTACAACTTCTAACTTAAGCTGGACTTTCTCGAACGAAGCGGGTGGCTTAGGTTTTTAATTTTTACTATTAAAATACACACTAACCCATCATTTACACTGTAAATGATGGGTTAGTATAAAAAACATATATGAAAAATTTCAAAATTGCCTTGGTTCTGTTTTTTGTCTTGATTTCCTATTCTGGGATTGCTCAAGGAAAAGTTTCAGGGACTGTTATTGATGGCGAATTTAATGAGCCAATGGCATTTGCCAATATTTTAGTAAAGGGTACTACAACTGGTACGACTTCTGATTTTGATGGTAAATATGAGCTTGAATTAGATGAAGGTACCTACACATTGGTCTTTTCATTTGTTGGTTACAACACTCAAGAAATTACAGATGTGGTAATAACTTCAGGGAGCTCGATAATACTTGATGTGGTTTTAGAAACCAATTCACTTGACACCGTTGTCATTACTACATCAACAAAACGAAATACTGAAAATGCCGTTTTAAATCTGCAAAAAAAATCTGTGGTGGTATTAGATGGATTATCAGCACAAGCTATTCAAAGCACAGGTGCTGGCAATGTAGCCGCAGCTGTAAAAAGTGTACCTGGCGTATCGATACAAGGTGGTAAATATGTTTATGTACGCGGTTTAGGTGATCGTTATACAAAATCCATATTAAACGGTGTTGATATTCCAGGATTAGATCCAGACAGAAATACCATTCAGATGGATTTGTTTCCAACCAGTATATTAGATAATGTTATCGTTCTAAAATCAGCTTCAGCCGAATATCCAGCGGATTTTACGGGTGGTATTGTAAATATTGTAACTAAAGATTATCCATCAAGACCTGAGTATTCTATATCCTTAGGCAGTGGCTACAATCCAGACATGCATTTTAATGACAATTATTTAAGCTCTACAGGAAGTGATACTGATATATTAGGGTATGATGATGGTACGAGAAACTTACCAATAAATAGGTATCAACCAATACCAAGTACTTCTGAAAACAAACTGTTGTTGACCTCATTAACTAATAGATTTGAGAAAGAGTTAAGGGCTAAGCAAGAGACTAGCGGCATGAATTTTGACTTTGGTTTCACCCTTGGTAATCAATATGATGTGGGTGACAATAAGCTTGGCTACCTGGCCTCCTTTTCATACAAGAACAATACCACCTTTTATAAAAACAGAGTGGATGGTGCTTATATAAAAAACCCCCAAGACAGATCTGAAAATGAACTTGTTGGTACATTAGATTCTCAAGGTTCTCAAGGTATTAATAATGTTATATTGAATGGTATGCTTGGTGTTGCATATAAAACCGATAAATCTAAGTTTAGAGTAAACCTTTTACATATACAAAATGGTGAATCAACAGCAGGATTCTTTAACCAAACCATTTCACAAGATGGTACTGGTGGTGGTATAGAGCCATTAACAAAAAATTCTATTACATATACTGAACGGTCAATAACTAACTTGTTATTGAGTGGTAAACACCGCCTCAGTGATGATGAAAATGCCATGAATTTTGAATGGAAGTTTTCACCTACCTTTTCTAAGGTAATGGATAAGGATCATAGAATTACACCATTGCAGCAAAGTGATAACGGTGATTCATTTTTATCGCCATCAGCTTCTACATTCCCAATACAATTATGGCGTAACCTAATAGAAGAAAGCTGGGCAGGGAAAGCAGATTTTGATAAGACTATTGATTTATTTGGTAAACCAGCAAAAATTAAATTTGGTGGTGCCTATACTTATAAGTTCAGAGATTTTAGCATTGATGATTACACGTTTAATATACAAGGTGATCAATCGTTTATTGCAAATGGTGATGTAGATAATCTTTTAGACTCAGATAATATTTGGAATACAACTTCAGATACTGGCACATATTTAATTTCAATAGATACATTTAACCCTATTGATGCTTATGAAGGTGAACAGAATATCGGAGCTACATATTTCTCAACAGAGTTTAATGTAAATGAAAACTTGAAAACCGTAGTTGGATTAAGAACTGAGATGTTCAAATCGTATTACACAGGTACAAGAGATAATAATACCATTTTCTTTGAACGTGATTTAATATTAGATGAGTTTGATTTCTTTCCATCTGCTAACATAATTTATTCGCTTAACGACACTTCTAACTTAAGAACGTCCTATTCTCGTACTACTGCAAGACCATCATTTAAGGAAGCTTCGGTTTCGCAGATATTTGATCCAATAACTAACAGGTTGTTTATTGGAAACATTGATATCGCACCGACATATGTAAATAATTTTGATTTACGTTATGAAAATTATGGTGACAACGGACAAATGTTTGCTATTAGCGGATTTTATAAAGATTTTACAGACCCAATTGAGCAGGTATTCTTCCTAAATGCGCCAACACAATTAACAGTCGGTAATTTAGGTGATGCCATTGTATATGGTGCCGAATTTGAAATTAGACAACGCTTAGGGTTTATTTCTGAAGATTTAGACAATCTTAAATTTAACGCCAACGTATCTGTAATTAAATCGGAGTTAACCATGTCTCAAGCAGAATTTGATGGTAGACAAGCTGGTGCTAGAGATGGTGAAACTATAGATAGAAAAAGAGATTTGCAAGGGCAGGCACCTTATTTGATCAATGTTGGTCTTAACTACAACGACTCTGAAAAGGGTTTTAGAACTGGTTTGTTTTACAATGTGCAAGGCGAAACATTAGAGGTTGTTGGTATTAGAGAAGTGCCAGATGTTTACACCAAGCCATTTAATAGTTTAAACTTTACTTTAAACAAATCTTTTGGAGAACAAAAAAGATCTTCTATTGATTTAAAGGTTAATAACATATTAAATAGTACAAGGCTCAGTGAATATGTCTCTTATAGAGCGCAAGACCAAGTTTTTACTTTAAGAGAACCTGGTACAGAAATTTCTTTAGGCTATACTTTTAAATTCTAAGGGCATTAGCAGTTAGTTTAAATAAAAAATGCTCTCCAATGGAGAGCATTTTTTCTATAAGTTTATTGCTGTTATTTATTTCTTATGGCAACTTTAGTTTTGTTATTCCACTTGTTTACACTTACAATTTTAGAGTCAATGTAATCTACTTCTTTTAAAGAATCACCTTCCCAAAAAAACCATTTACCAACCTTTCTCCCAATATCATAAGTCCCAACTGTTACTTTATTGCCTTCTAGATCATAACTAGTCCACTCACCATGCAACTTGCCTTCTTCATTAAAAAGACCTGTCTGTTCTATTTTACCATTTTCATGGTAATACGTTACAAATGTTAAGTCACCCTTCTTTTCCACTTTCGGATTCTTCTTGTCTTGAGCATATGTAAACCCAACACAAAAAACTAATAGTAATGTTACAATCTTCTTCATTTCTATTTGGGATTTAGGTTTTTCTATAATTCAAATGTAACTTTTAATTTACATTAAAGCAACATTTTCATAACATTTAGTTAACATTAGAGATTTATATATTTGATTTTCTGCGTTTTACAATTATTTATGAAACATCAGTATGTATTCTTAATAATTAAATAATATTCTAGTTACAATTAAATTAATTACGCTTACCATATTTGCATTGTGTTGAAAAACACGTTTTAGTATTTCATAAATTTGTTAGTTTTTGTCGACTGAATAATTATGAGTTCTAATAGAGGCTGCCATTAAGGCAGCCTTTTTTTTGAAATAATCTTTTAAAATTAATACTAAGGAAACATTTACTTAACATTTGTTTTAGTTATTTGCCGCAGACAAAAACTACAATTTATTATGAAATTTAAAATTTGCTTCATTGCATTAATTACTGTTGTATTTTTCAATTCTTCTCAAGCACAAGAAATTAGCGACACTAGTTTTGGTAAAGGTTTAATCAATTTTACTGCCAAAGACAGTTCTTTCAGTATTAAATTCGCACCACGTTTTCAGGTTCGATCTGTTTCGTCATGGGATTATACAGGAGACCAATTTGGTAGTCCAGAGCACAATTTTATTGTACGAAGAGCACGTCTTAAATTTGATGGATATGCCTACAGCAAAAAACTTGTATACAAAATAGAATTAGGTTTATCTAATAGAGATATTTCTGGTGCTAACCAATTTAACAGAAATACACCAAGATATATTTTGGATGCTGTTTTAAAATGGAATTTTTCTGGTAACTGGGAACTTTGGGCTGGTCAGACAAAATTACCTGGTAACGTAGAGCGAGTTGTTTCTTCAGGAAATTTACAATTAATTGATCGTTCTCTTTTAAATAGCAGATTTAATATTGACCGTGATTTAGGTATTCAACTACGGCATAAAACTAATTTGGGTGGAGATTTTTTAATGCGTGAAAAACTTTCTCTATCTCAAGGTGAAGGTCGTAATGTTACAGAAGGTAATGAAGGAGGACTCCAATATACAGCAAGATTAGAGTTTTTACCGTTTGGTACTTTTAAGTCTAAAGGAGATTATAGCCAATCTGACCTAAAGCGTGAAGAAAAGCCAAAATTAATGGTTGGTTTTACCTATAACTTTAACGAAGATGCAGTAAGAGAAAGAGGTTTTGCTGGTGATTATATGTTACGTAGCGACGGATCATTATACGAAACTGACCAAACTACCATTTTTGCAGATGCTATGTTTAAATACAATGGTTTTTCATTTATGGGTGAGTACGCAAAGCGTACAGCAGATGATGAAATTGCAACAGATGTAGATGGTACACCTACAGGAGATATTGTTGTAACTGGTAATGCTTTAAACTTACAAGCCGGTTATTTATTTAAGAGCAATTATGAAATTGCAGGACGATTTACTAGTACAGATTATGAATCTGTAACTAATAGAGCTCCTGAAAGACAATATACTCTTGGTTTAAACAAATTTATTGTAGGGCACAAATTAAAAGTTCAGTCAGATCTTAGTTATACTACATTAGATGGTAATGAAGACAATATTACCTTTAGATTAGGATTTGATTTCCATTTCTAAAAATAACAATTAGGTAACATCCTTTTGTTTAAGTTTTATGATATTTGCAAACTTATTTTAACTAAAAATTATGGACAATATTTATTTATTAATGTTAATAGCCATCACGGTTTTAGCCGTTGCAGACATCATTGTAGGTGTTAGTAATGATGCTATTAATTTCTTAAACTCAGCTATTGGTTCAAAAGCCATTTCTTTAAGAACTATAATGATAGTTGCCAGTTTAGGTATTTTCATCGGAGCTGTCTTTTCTAGCGGTATGATGGAAGTGGCACGTAAAGGTATTTTTGTACCTGCCCAATTTGAGTTTGGTGAAATTATGCTCATATTTATGGCGGTAATGATTACTGACATATTATTGTTAGATTTCTTTAATACTCTTGGTTTACCAACATCAACTACTGTATCGATTGTTTTTAACTTATTGGGTGCGGCAGTGGTTATGTCATTGATTAAAATTAGTCATTCTGATTCTCAATCATTTTCAGATTTAGCGACTTATATAAACACTTCTAAGGCCATAGAGATTATCTCTGGTATATTGTTATCAGTAGTAATAGCCTTTACCGTTGGTGCTCTAGTACAATGGGTGTCTCGATTGATATTTACATTTCATTACGAGAAAAATGTAAAGAATTTCGGCGCAATTTTTGGTGGTGTGGCATTAACTGCTATTACATATTTTATCTTCTTAAAAGGTCTTAAGGGAACGCCTTATTATGGTGATTTAAAATCAATTTTAGAAGGTAATGAAATATACATCATACTAGGAAGTTTTGTTTTCTGGACCATTTTCTCATATGTCTTTGAAAGTATAACCAAAAAAACGGTATTACTTGTTGTAATCGCAATAGGTACATTTGGATTGGCATTAGCATTTTCTGGTAACGATTTGGTTAACTTCATTGGTGTTCCTATGGCAGCATATCATTCTTATGAAGCATGGGTTGCTGGAGGTATGGATGTTACCATGTCAATGGATGTATTAGACAAAAAAGTCCCTGCAGAGCCATTACTATTATTTATTGCAGGTGCTATAATGGTACTAACTTTATGGTTTTCTAAAAAAGCTAAAACTGTTGCTGAAACAGAAATTAGTTTATCACGTCAGGGTGAAACTCATGAGAAATTTGAACCTAATAGATTATCTAGATCAATAGTAAAAGGAACAACACAATTATCAAACTACTTTAGTGTTATTGTATCTTCCTCTATCCAGAATAAAATTGGTAAAAGTTTTGACAAACCTAACTTCACCTTAACAAAAGACCAAAGTATCGATGCACCAGCATTTGATATGATTAGAGCATCGGTTAATCTTATGGTTGCAGGTGTATTAATCGCAATTGCTACTTCAATGAAATTACCACTATCTACTACCTATGTAACTTTCATGGTAGCAATGGGTACATCGCTTGCAGATCGTGCTTGGGGAAGAGAAAGTGCTGTTTATAGAGTTGCAGGTGTATTAAATGTAATTGGAGGATGGTTTGGTACTGCAATTGGTGCATTTGTAGCTGCAGGTACAGTAGTATTTTTAATAAACTGGAATCCAAAAGTTATAATTCCAATCTTACTATTGTTAACAGTAATTTTATTATACAGAAACTATACATCTCATAAGAAAAAATCTAGTAAAACAATTGCTGAGGATAGTTTAAAGAAAGCCGAGAGTAGTTCGCTACAAGGTGTTATCCTTGAAAGTGCTAACAACATGGCCAATGTCGTAAAACGAACAAATAGAATCTACTCTAATGCTATCGTTGGACTTGCTAAACAGGATTTAGACTTGCTCAAAAAGAGTAAAAAACAGGTCGTAAAACTATCAGATGAAGTTGATGATTTACGTGATAATGTTTTCTATTTTATTAAAAATTTAGATGAGTCTAGTTTAGGTGCAAGTGATTTTTATATTAATATCTTAGGCTATCTTCAAGATATGACACAGTCATTGGAATATATTACTAAAGTGAGCCATAAGCATATTAATAATAATCATAAGAAACTTAAGTTCAGTCAGATTAAAGAGCTAAAAGAAATAGATGATAAACTAGAAATTCTATTTGAAGACACGCGTAAAGCTTTTAAATCTGAATCTTTTGAACAAATAGGAGCGATTTTAGATGAAAGGACTGAAGTTTATGAACTTGTAAAGAGTAAAATTAAAGAACAAGTTAAGCGTACAAGAACGGAAGAATCTAGTCCAAAAAATACAACACTCTATTTTAGTGTTTTATTAGAAACAAAAGATTTAATTAAATCAACAATGAACTTATTGGAAGAGTATCATAATTCTTTTGATAGTTCAGTAGAGCCAGCAACAATTGACGTTGTTGATGAAGTTGTAGAGGGTAGTGAAAAACCTGAAGCAGAAGAATAAATCTATTACCCAAATATGTACAAAGCCATCATTTTTTAGTGATGGCTTTTTTATTTTGTTAAGGATAATAGTAAGAAACCTAATATTGCACCAATAACAATTGTCCAAATAGTGCTCACCTTAGTCTTAAAGGTTAAGAATACAGCAATTAATGCGATGGCTATACTTTGCCATTCAATTAAAGTTTCGCGACCCATTACAATTAATACTGCCAGCATTACAGCAACAGCAGCAACATTCACAGAATCTAAAAAATAACGCAGAATCTTAGATTTACGCATTCTTGGAATAAAAGGATTAAGTATAAGAACAAATAAAAAAGAAGGCAGAAAAATGCCAGTAGTAGCAACCAGTGCTCCTGTAAAACCAGATAATTGATATCCAATAAATGTAGATGTAGAAAGAACAGGTCCTGGAGTAAATTGTCCAATGGCGATAGCATCAATCAATTCTGCTCTAGTGAGTAAACCTCTTGTCACCAATTCGGCATCTAAATAGGCAAAAAGTACATAACCACTTCCATATAGTATAGCACCTACTTTTAAGAATATTAGAAACAATTTTAAAGTTGAGACCTTCGCAATGGTAGTATTCAGCCCTAGAACGAAAAAGAATGGAGAAATACTATTTACCGAAGGTTTTGTTTTCGATTTTAAATAAAAGTATAGCATTCCTAAAATGCCAGCAGATAGAAGGACTAAAACTTCATTTACACCTAAAAGACTTACACTTAAAACTAAAATTCCAATAACAATAAGTTCAGTACTTTTTATGGCTTTTTTACCTAGCTTTAAAATCGCGGCAGCTATAATTGCCAATACTGCAGGTTTTATGCCGTAAATAAATGGCTCAACTTCTGGAAGTTGTCCGTATTTTACATACAAATAAGCAAGTAAAGCAGTAATTATGGTAGCTGGAAAGATAAACGCAATACCTGCAACAAATAATCCAAGCTTGCCAGCTCTTTCATAACCACAGTGCATGGTCATTTCAGTTGAGTTTGGACCTGGTATAAGGTTAGTGGTGCCAATGAGGTCTAAAAAATAATCTCGTGTCATCCACTTTCGTTTTTCAATGATCTCATCTTCCATCATTGCTATATGTGCTGCAGGACCACCAAATGCAAAACACCCTAGTTTAAAAAACACCTTGGCAACTTCAATTAGTTTATCAATCATATCATTTACGACCTCTGTTGTTAGAAGGTTACAGAACAAATATAATGTTAAACCAGAACAACTTATTGCTTCTGGTCGTAGTAGTTACCAGCCTTTAGTTGCAAACGACTCTAGAGAAAATCGATCTAAAAACAGAAGAACACGCATTATTTTAATGCCAAATATTGACAAGTTTTTTGCTTTAATGGAAGCAAACTAATCTATTGACCTGAAAAGGCAATTAAACAGAAGCACCCTCCCGTACAGTTCGGCATTGGGTGCTTTTTTTATTTCATATATTGTAAATTAAAATCAATGATTTAAACATGAAATATTTAGTTTTCGCCTTAGTATTTTTATTAACTACTCTGGTTTATTCCCAAGAAATTACGGCCAATCAATTATTAGATAATGCCATTAAATACCACGATCCAAATAATAATTGGAATACTTTTGAAGGGGAATTCACGGTCGTAATGACAACACCAAATAGTTCGGAACGTACTAGTAAGATTTCCATTAATCTACCCAAAGAATATTTCAGTGTAACTGCCAAGCGTGATTCTGTAACAACAACTTATACCATTAATAAAGGCATTTGTGAAATGTGGTATAACGGTAAACTCTTAGATAGCATACAGGCAAAGGAGAAAAACCTCAGTTGTGATAGAGCACAACTATATAAAAACTACTACACCTATTTATATGGATTACCAATGAAATTAAAGGATCCAGGAACTAACCTAATAGATACCGTTGATAAAAAAACCTTTAAGGGTAAAGACTATTTAGTACTTAAAGTAACTTACGATGAAGACGTTGGCAGTGATGTTTGGTATTTTTATTTTAATCCGAACACCTATGCTATGGAAATCTATCAATTCTTTAAAACTGATGAAAATGGCAAGGAAAAACCTGATTCTGGTGAGTATATTTTGTTAACTGAAGAGGCAATAGTGAATGGTATAAAAATGCCTAGAATCAGAGCTTGGTATTATAATAAAGATGATAAGTATTTAGGGACTGATACTGTAGTTGATAAATAAAAAAAGCACCTTTTTCTAAGGTGCTTTTTTTATTAAGGTTTAATCAATTCTTTGTTACCCTTCACAGCTAGTACATTCTTTCTTTTGCTTAAACTTCTGCGCTGCATTCATACTATGCTGATAATACAAGGATTTTACACCTAATTGCCAAGCAGTAACATATATTTTATTTATATCCTTAACCGGCATATCTGGGTGTACCATTATATTTAATGATTGCCCTTGGTCAATATGATTCTGTCTGTTTGCAGCCTGATAGATAAGTGTCATTTGGTCTATTTCAGAATAGGTTTTGAAAACATCCTTTTCAAGATCTGTTAACCCTTCCAAGTGTTGTACAGACCCATCGTAATCTCTGATACTTCTCCATACCTCACTAGTGTTCATTCCTTTTTCTTCTAACAGCGCAACTAAATAAGGGTTTTTAATTGTTGTCTTTATTTTGGCAATATCCTTAACATAACAGTTAGACCAAATTGGCTCAATACCTTGAGATACCTGTCCTAAAATAAATGCAGATGATGTTGTAGGCGCAACAGCATTTAAAGTAGCATTACGTCTCCCTTTACCTTTTAATACTTCTGGCTCACCAAATAATTTCGCTAATTCTTCTGAAGCTTTAACTGACTTCTCTTTAATAGTTTTAAAAATCTCACTATTAAGGTTAAATGCTTCCTGGCTATCAAATGGTAACATTTTTGATTGTAACAATGAGTGCCATCCTAATGCACCCATTCCTAATGCTCTATTCTCTCTAGCGAAATTATAGGCTTTCTCCATAAACATGAATGTCTGCTGATCATCACGATCTGGTGAATCTCTGTAAACTTCAAGCTTGGTTACAAACTCTTCTAAAACAGCATCTAAGAAATAGATCATGGTTTCAACAGCATCCGTATTTTTCCACTTATCGTAATGTAATAAGTTAATAGAAGACAATACACAAACAAAAGACCATCTATCGTTTGTAGGTAGCATAATCTCAGAGCACAAGTTACTAGCATAGATTTCATGCTTGTTTTCCTGATAAACCTCTGGTGCATTATTGTTAGCATTATCTCTGAAGAAAATGTACGGATAACCTATTTCACCTCTTCTTTGTAAAACTTTTGCCCAAATGGCTCTTTTGTCAGAATCTCCATCGATCATTTCTTGCATCCATTGATTACTAACAGTAACACCATGTGTTAACTCTTGTATAGGATTACCTTCTGTACCGATTTCTAAAAATTCGTGTATATCATTATGTTCAATCGGTAGGTATGGGGAAAAACGACCACGTCTTACTGAGCCTTGGCTTACGACATCAACCATTTTTTCAAAAAGTTGCATAATATGAACTGCTCCTGAAGACTCACCGTTATTTTTTACAGGTGCACCTCTATGACGAAGTTTACCAAAGTAACCAGAAGTACCTCCTCCAAGCTTAGACATCATACCAACTTCTGATTGCGTGTAGAGAATATCTCCCATGTCATCAGAAATATGAGAACCGAAACAACTGATTGGTAAACCGCGTTTTTTACCAAAATTAGACCAAACAGGTGATGCTAAAGAGTAAAAGCCTTCAGCCATATAGCCGTAAAACTTATCTGCAAAACCATCGATTTTTAAAATTCTTTCTGCATTATCAGCTATTTCTCTGATTCTTTCCTCAGGTGTTGTACCTTCTGTTAAATAACCGGATGACAAAAATTGACGACTATGTTCTGTTAACCATTTTATTTCGGGTTCAGATTTAGCCTCTTTAATGGCTTCTTTTCTCGCTTTAATTAATTCTTTATGTGATGAGGTGGTTGTAGTTTGAGGGTTTGCTACGTTGTTCTCCAGTTTTAAGTTAGTTTTGTCGTTCATGGTTTAAAATAAGTCGTCGCTTGTTATACTTTTAGTTCTTTTGCTATAGTTGATAGAGCGTTTCACAAAGAAATCTCCATGTTTAGTACCAATGATTTCATCGTCAAACCATTCGGTTTGTTCTAATAAGCTCTCATCGATATCGAATATTTTATCAATACCTATACTTTCAAGGGAATTATTGAATCTGTTCTTTATAAATTCGTTTATTACATTCTTTGGAAGGAAGTCTAATTCTCCTGCTTCAAATATCCAATCAATAATTTTGCTTTCAGACTCAAAAGCCTCATCGCACATTACTTTAACTATTGTATTGTATTCTTCACCAAACCATGTTGGGTTTTCATCTTTAATGATTCTAATTACATCAATACCAAAATCACCGTGTATTTGTTCTTCTTTTGAAGTCGCCTCAACTACATTGGAAATTCCTTTAAGCATATTCTTGTGCTTATTAAATGCCATTATGATTAAGAATTGCGAGAACAACGATACATGCTCAATGAAAAGTGAGAATAATAAAATTGATTCTGCGTATTCTTTGTTGTCATCGCTCTTAGCATTTTTTAAAGCAGTTTCTAAATAATGCACACGACGCATTATCACAGGATTTTTCTTTAATCTTTTAAACTCGTTATTTAGACCAAGTATTTCTAATAAATGAGAATAAGCATCGTGATGGCGAACTTCACTTTCTGCAAATGTAGCGCCAACTGATCCTATCTCTGGTTTTGGCATTTTGTGGTAAATATCTCCCCAGAACGATTTTACTGCTACCTCAATTTGTGATATAGCAAGCATTGTATTCTTTATAGCGTTTTGCTCGACAATGGTCAACCTAGTTTTAAAATCTTGAATATCACTAGTGAAGTTGAACTCTGAATGGATCCAGTAAGAATGTCTTATAGCATCTACATACTCATTAAGTCCTGGATACTCATAAGGCTTCAGATTAACCCGTTTTTCAAAAATATTTGTTTTTCTACTCCTTGCCTGTTCATCTCTATACAGTATATATGCCTTTGCTACATCTAAGAAATGGTTTTCCATTAATTTGATCTCAACAATATCTTGTACCTCTTCTACAGTTGGAACATAATTATAATCACCACCTTTTCTAATCAATAATTCTGAAAGAACATTTTCAGCGATATTATAAGCATCTTCCTTGGTACCATTCCCAACAGACATCATCGCTTTTTCTACCGCATTAGAAATTTTATTTAAAACAAATGGACTTGTTTCATAATCTCTTTTGATAATTTCTGTGATTTCTAATTGTTTGGTTTCCATAGTTTGTTCTTAAT
This sequence comes from Winogradskyella sp. KYW1333, assembly GCF_003335675.1. Classification (GTDB taxonomy): domain Bacteria; phylum Bacteroidota; class Bacteroidia; order Flavobacteriales; family Flavobacteriaceae; genus Winogradskyella. The sequence goes on from NZ_QPHL01000012.1 coordinate 133,146, forward strand.
TTTTGAGGCTAAAAATCTACAGGATAAATGTGCAATTATCCCTATCAATTAGCTAATGACGTAAAACGTGTTTAATATTTCCCTTAACAAGGGACAAAAAGGTTTGAAATTTTCAAAAACAGAAATCTTTTGATTTTAGGCTCAAAAAACCGCTATTAAAATCTATTTTCTACTTAACCCAAAACAAAGATTGAGAATTGTCTTTAAAATTAAAAGACAAAATTATAAACGTTGTCAACAAGTTTTTAACAAACTTTAAGAATACCCATAAACAAAGGAATTTTTAATTTTTTTGTATAAGTTACTGATTATCAATTATATATAATATTTTTGTTGAATTATATATTGTAGGTATTATCTTGTTAAATAGTAAGCTAGGGCATATGTTTAAAGGCACTTAAAGATTCTAGAATAACAAAAAAAGATTGAATAAAGTTTAGAGTGAAAACTTAAACAAAAATCATTTTTCTTTTTTTTGAGAAGCAATTCTTTCCAATTTCTCATACCAATCCCTACCAAATTTTCTAATTAATGCCTCCTTAACAAATCTGTAAATAGGAACCTGCAATTCCTTGCCCAATGAACAAGCATCGTCGCAGATTTCCCATCTGTCATAATTCACTGCGGTAAACTCTGAATACTCTCTTGTTCTTATGGGATATAGATGGCAAGACACTGGTTTTTTCCAATCAATTGCACCTTGATTATATGCTTCCTCTATACCGCACATAGCAGTTTTATTCTCATCAAAGATTACATAGGCACAATCTTCGCCATCAATCAAAGGTGTTTCATAATCACCAAACTCTGTAACAATAGATTTTCCGTGTTTTTCAATGGCGTCTATACCTTCTTTTCTCAAAAAGGGTTTGACCTGTGAGAAGATATCTTCAAGGATTTTAACTTCATTTTTATCCAATGGAGCACCTGCATCACCTGCTATACAACATGCACCTTTGCACGCTGAAAGATTACATACAAAATCGTTCTCAATTATCTCTTCAGAAACTATTGCTTTTCCCAATTGAAACATAGGGCAAAAATAAATAAACTTTACTATTATTTAATATTGTAAATCTGTAATTAAATCGCACCTTTGCGGCGAAATTTAAAAACTAAGACATGCAACTTAATTTTAAAGAAATAATCACTGCATTTATGGTATTATTTGCGGTAATAGATATTATTGGAAATATCCCGATAATAATTGACTTGCGCAAAAAGGTTGGGCACATACAAAGTGAGAAGGCTTCGTTAATTGCAGGTATAATAATGATTGTATTTTTATTCTTAGGAAAAAGCCTTTTAAGTGTAATTGGTGTAGATGTAAATTCTTTTGCAGTAGCCGGAGCACTTGTAATCTTCTTTATTGCGCTTGAAATGGTATTAGGTATTACGCTTTATAAAGATGAAGAACACAATGCGCTAACCGCTTCAGTTTTTCCATTAGCTTTTCCCCTTATTGCAGGTCCCGGTAGTCTCACAACTTTGCTTTCCTTACGTGCTGAATTTGAAATTCAAAATATTATCATTGCTGTAATATGCAATGTTATATTTATATACATAGTTTTAAAAACATCAGCAAAAATAGAACGATTAATAGGTACTAACGGAATTAACATAATTAGAAAAGTTTTTGGTGTAATTTTACTTGCAATTGCTGTAAAGTTATTTGCAACAAACATTAAGGTCTTATTTGTTTAACTTAATTGAATAATATATGAAGGTATTTACCTTAATACTCACTGTTATCGCATTAGCGCTTATTATCTTCAACGCAACTCAAATTAATTTTGAGGCACCTTTTGAAGGTGATAGCTATACTGCCATATTAACTATAATTGCTGGTTTATGTGCTGTTATTTTACTTCAAATTCTACGTATCTCAAAAAAAATTGAAACACTTCAAAAAAAGCAAAAATGAGTTATGACGTATTGATTGTTGGAGCTGGTGCTGCAGGGATGTCATGTGCGCTGGTATTAGGATCTGCCAAAAATAAACCATTTGCAATTGACAAAAAAATTGGAATTATTGCTCATCAAAAAACCTCTCATTTACAAAATGCTTTATTTAATAATGTGCTTGGATTAAAGCAAGGTACTCTTGGAAGTGACATATTAAAACAAGGGAAGGCACAATTAAAATTTAATTACCCGCATGTTACACAAATTGACAATGAAAAGGTGTCTTTAATAGAAGAAACTGATCAGGGTTTTAAGATTAACACCAATAAAACTTCATATAATTCAAAACTTGTAGTGGTTGCTGTTGGATACACAAGTTTAATTACTATTAAAGGACTTGAAGATTATATTGAGCCACATCCGAGGGCGAATGCAGAGAAAGATAGGATTTGGCTTAATAATACAGATCATAAAGTCAAGGATAACTTATATGTAGCTGGTACATTGGCTGGTTGGCGTAGCCAGTTTTCAATTGCTTCTGGCAGTGGAGCACAAGTCGCAACAGATATATTAACACTCTGGAATAGAGGGAAACATACCAAAGTACACGATAAGATTACTGTCTAAAACTAGGATACTCAGTACTTAATAGAATTACCTCCTGCACTGTTTTATCATATCTATTAATCACTTCATCATAAGCGTTATCATCAAATAATTGACGTGCCAAAGTAGCTTTGATGAGTCGTTTTATTTCGTCTCTATATGCAACAAAAGTAACGTTTGAATCTTCTTTAAAGTTAACATAGTCCTTAAAGCGTAAGGCCATTTCATCACTTACTTCAAAATTATTAATAAAATCATATTTAGTTAAATCTTGATATTTACTTCGATCCTTATCTAATTCTTCAAAAACAAAAAATCCAAATAAACCTCTACGACGCATATAATTGATCATTTCATTATCAAATGCAGTATCAACAGGGACAAAAATATCAGGAATTATACCTCCACCTCCATAAACAACTTTACCTTTTGGAGTTGTAAATTTTAATGAATCATCAACTTTAATATTATCCGAATCTGCAAGCTCACCAGTTCTTAGTCTTTTAAAATAATCCCTGAAATAGGTTTGGTTTTGACCATTTTCATATGGGCGCTGTATAGAACGACCGGTTGGTGTATAATATCTAGAAACTGTTAATCTCACTGCACTACCATCTCCAAGGGCCATTTCTCTCTGAACGAGTCCTTTTCCATAAGAACGTCGCCCAACGATTATGCCTTTATCATTATCTTGTAAAGCACCAGCAATAACTTCACTGGCTGAAGCTGAATTCTCATTGATTAAAATATAAATTTCATTGTTTTCAAAATCACCACGTTTTGAAGCATAGGTTCTTTCTTCCCTACCTTTTTTATCTTGAGTATAAACTATGAGTTTTTTATCTTCCAAAAACTCATCAGCAATTTGTTCTGCAATACCCAAAAACCCACCAGGATTATCTCTTAGGTCTAAAACTAACTTGGTTGCACCTTGGTCTCGAAGCTCATCCAATCCTTTTTTAAATTCCTTATAGGTTGACTCAGCAAAACGATTAATTTTGATATAACCTAACTCATCGGTTAGCATATAAGATGCATCAACGCTCTTAATTGGTATATCCTTTCTTTGAATGTCAAACTCTAACAAGTCTTTTTCGCCCTTGCGAAAAACTGTTAATCTTACATTTGTATCCTTATCACCTTTAAGTTTATTTGTAATTATTTCATTGGTTATGGTACGCCCATATATTGTATCGCCGTCTGCCATTAAGATTCTGTCTCCACTAAGTATACCCGCTTTTTCACTTGGACCTCCTTCTGTTGGTTTTACTACGGCTATGGTATCATTGTAGGCATAAAAATTAATTCCTATCCCAACAAAATCACCCTTCATATTTTCAGTAATTCTTTGTAAATCTTTTTCAGGTATATACGTGGAATGTGGATCTAGATTATCTAAAATTCCATTGACAGTTACATCAACTATACTATCGGTATTAATATCATCAACATACTCATAGTCAATGTAATCTATCAATCGATTAAGCTTGTCCTTTTTACTATTGGTAGTAAAAAGTCGGTCTGAAGTATCCGTGAAGTTTAATTTTCCTCCAATGACAACTCCTGTTGCTATAGCAACACCAATTATTAACGGTATGTATTTATTCTTTGTTGACATTATGCTTCTAAGTCACCTATAAACTCTAATTCTACACCTGCTTTTTTTAAGAATCGTAAACCTGAATCATCTTTATAGCCCTCATGGTAAACCACTCTAACAATACCAGCTTGATGAATAAGCTTGCTACATTCTTTGCAAGGCGAAAGTGTTATATATAATGTTGCACCTTTACAAGACTGCGTTGATGACGCTACTTTTAATATCGCGTTGGCCTCTGCATGCAAAACATACCACTTGGTATATCCTTCATCATCTTCGCAATAATTTTCAAAACCAGTCGGTGTACCATTATACCCATCAGAGATAATCATTCTATCCTTAACTATAATAGCACCAACCTGCTTTCGCTCACAATGGGATAACTTTCCCCATTCCTTTGCAATTCGCAAATAAGCTTTGTCGTATCGTCTCTGTTTTGTTTTTGACATTAATGATTTTTATTGCACAAACGTACAATGTTATTAACGAAGATAAAAGTATACTATTTTAAAAACAATGTGCTAGGAGTTAAAGTTTTACCAAACTTTGAGTGCTAGTTCAATAGATCACTGCCAACAATCATTGGAATTACCAAACCAACCACAACAGCAGATAATACCATAACCCAGTCTCTTTTTGAAAACCTAAAAATAGTCTGAAACAGGAAACCTAAAAATAAAACAACAAAAACTATTATTATCTGCGCGATTTCAATACCAAGGGCAAATTCTATTAAAAGCTTTAATTTGTTTTCAGACTGACCTGCAAACATTTTAAATTCCCTTGCAAAGCCCAGTCCGTGAATTAAACCAAAAAATAAAGTAGCAAAAAATAACAAACTTAATTTGCTAGACTTTTCTTTTTTTCCAGCGGTGAAGACATTATAAAGAGCAGTAATTAATATGGTAACTGGTATTAAGAATTCAACCAACTTTCCGTTTACACTCACTACACCATAAGCTGCCAAAACCAAGGACAAGGTATGGCCTAAAGTAAACATAGAAACGAGAATTAAAACGCGTTTCCAATCTTTAAAAACATAAGGAACAGCTAAAACCATTAAAAAAAGGACATGGTCGTAGCCATTTGGGTCAAGTACATGATTAATGCCATACTGAACATTAAACCAAAAATTTTCTAACATAATTATTTCGTTTGGGATAGGTTAAAGTTACAATATTAATAAAATACTTCATTTATAAAATAAAGTAAATAAAATTTGGTAATTCCTTAATTGTTTTCGAATATTGCTCTTCAAAGTTCAAATAACTTACTGAAATGTTATCAAGAAAGGTGGAGGGATTAGACCCATTGAAGCCTTAGCAACCCTTAGACTTACTAAGAAGGTGCTAAATTCTACTTGGAAACGCAAGTCATTTTTTGCTAATCCGGATAGATAACACAAGCCTAATTACTCAGCTGTAATTACCATATTCTTTATAACATTTTTCGATTAAGTACACTATTAAATGGTATTTGACCTTGATTTAATTATTTATAGGATTGAAAAATGAGCGCTAAGCATTTAGAAACTGAAGCCATCCGGACTCAAATAGATCGTTCTCAATTTTTAGAACACTCTAATCCATTGTATCTAACATCTAGTTATGTTTTTGAAGATGCAGAAGATATGCGAGCATCTTTTGCTGATGAGAAAGAACGAAATATTTACAGTAGATACTCTAACCCTAATAATTCAGAATTTGTTGAAAAAATATGTAAAATGGAAGGTGCAGAGCAAGGTTATGCATTTGCTTCTGGAATGTCAGCAGTTTTTTCAACATTCGCAGCACTATTAAATTCTGATGATCATATAATTTCATTACAAAGTATATTTGGTTCAACACAAACAATTTTCAATAATATTCTTCCAAAATGGAATATTTCAACTACTTATTTCAAAATAGATGAAGTAGATAAAATTGAACATCTAATTCAACCAAATACCAAAGTGATATATGCTGAAAGTCCAACAAATCCAACGATAGATATTTTGGATTTAAAACGTTTGGCTGAGATTGCGAGAAAGCACAATCTCCTTTTTATTGTCGATAATTGTTTCGCAACACCTTATTTACAGCAACCAATAAAATTTGGTGCTGATTTAGTAATTCATTCAGCAACAAAATTAATAGACGGTCAAGGCAGGGTTTTAGGAGGAGTAACAGTAGGCTCAGCAGAATTAATTCAAAAAATTTATCTCTTCGCAAGAAATACTGGTCCAGCTTTATCTCCATTTAACGCTTGGATTCTGTCCAAAAGTTTAGAAACTTTACCAGTGAGAGTAGAAAAACACTGTGAAAACGCATTAAAAGTAGCCACATTTTTAGAATCCCACAGTAATGTCAATTTTGTAAAATATCCTTTTTTAAAATCACATCCACAATTTGAATTAGCCAAACAACAAATGAAACTTGGAGGTAATGTCGTTGCTTTTGAGGTAAAAGGAGGCGTGGATGCTGGAAGACGATTTCTTAATTCAATAAAGTTATTATCGCTATCAGCCAATTTAGGTGATACTAGAAGTATAGTAACACATCCTGCATCAACAACACATGTTAAACTATCTGAAGAAAACCGATTACAAACAGGCATAACAGGTGGCTTGGTTCGAGTTTCTGTGGGATTAGAGCACACAGAAGATATTATAAACGATTTAAGTCAAGCATTAGAACTATAATATAGATTATGTATAACATTCAAACAGAAATCCAAAAGCGAATATTAGTCCTTGATGGCGCAATGGGAACGATGCTTCAGCAATATAAATTCTCTGAGGAAGACTTCAGAGGAGAGCGATTTAAGGATTACCCAACTCCTCTAAAAGGTAATAATGATTTACTCTCACTTACGCAGCCCAAAGCTATTGCAGAAGTACATGCAAAGTATTTTGAAGCTGGCGCAGATATCGTAGAAACTAATACTTTTTCAGGTACAACTATAGCGATGGCTGACTATGATATGCAAGATCTAGTCTACGAACTGAATTATGAATCTGCTAAAATTGCAAAAGAAGTCGCTGATAAATTTACCAAAGCAAATCCTGAAAAACCGCGATTTGTAGCAGGTAGTATTGGGCCAACAAACAAAACAGCAAGTCTTTCTCCAGATGTTAACCGACCAGAATATAGAGTAATTACATTTAACGAATTACGAATTGCTTATAAGCAACAAGTGGAAGCTCTGATTGATGGAGGTGTAGATTTACTTTTGGTAGAAACCATTTTCGATACATTAAATGCCAAAGCTGCTTTGTTTGCTATCGAAGAAGTGAAAGAAGAACAAAATATCAATATCCCAATTATGGTTTCTGGAACAATAACTGATGCTTCAGGCAGAACTTTATCAGGTCAAACCGTAGAAGCATTTTTAACTTCAATATCACATGTTCCTTTATTAAGTGTTGGTTTCAACTGCGCATTGGGTGCCGAACAATTAAAGCCATATTTACAGCGCTTGTCCAATGAAACAGAGTTTTATACATCTGCTCATCCCAACGCTGGTTTACCGAATGCCTTTGGAGAATACGATGAATCACCAAAACAGATGCAAGGCTATATTGAAGACTATCTTAAAGATAGTCTTATTAATATCATTGGAGGATGCTGTGGCACGAGTCCTGATCATATTAAAGCAATTGCAGAGGTTGCCAATAACTATAAACCAAGATTAATTGAAAAATTAGTATAATGGTAGATAGTGACTGTAAGAAATATTTAACCTTATCTGGATTAGAACCATTAGTTGTTACTCCAGAAAGCAACTTTATTAACGTCGGAGAAAGAACCAATGTTACGGGGTCTCGAAAATTTCTTCGATTAATTAAAGAAGAGAAGTATAATGAAGCTTTAGAAGTCGCAAGGCATCAAGTAGAGGGTGGAGCTCAAATTCTAGATGTAAATATGGATGAAGGGATGTTAGATGGTGTCTATGCCATGACTACTTTTTTAAATTTGATCGCATCAGAACCTAATATTTCTCGAATCCCAATTATGATTGATAGCTCTAAGTGGGAAATCCTTGAGGCAGGTTTACGTGTTGTACAAGGAAAATGTGTTGTAAATTCAATAAGTCTAAAGGAAGGAAAAGACGAATTTAAAAGACAAGCAAAACTCATTAAACGTTACGGAGCAGCAGTCATTGTTATGGCATTCGATGAAACTGGCCAGGCAGACAATTATAATAGACGAATAGAGATTTGTAAACGTTCTTATGATATTCTCGTCAATGAAGTAAATTTCCCTCCACAAGACATAATTTTCGATCCAAATATTTTTCCTGTAGCAACAGGTATGGAGGAGCATCGTAGAAATGCACTCGACTTCTTCAAAGCAACTAAATGGATTAGAGAGAACTTACCTTTTGCTAATGTTTCAGGTGGCGTAAGTAATATTTCGTTTTCGTTTAGGGGAAACAATGCAGTTAGAGAAGCTATGCATTCTTCATTTTTATTTCATGGAATAAAAAATGGGATGAATCTAGGTATCGTTAACCCAACAATGCTCGAAGTTTATGACGAAATTGACAAAGACTTATTAGAGCGAGTTGAAGATGTTTTATTTGATAGACGTGACGATGCCACTGAACGCCTATTAGATTTTGCTGAATCAGTTAAGGGACAAAAAAAGGAGCAGGAAAACACTGTGCAAGAATGGAGAAGTTACCCCTTACAGAACAGGATTACACATGCTTTGGTTAAAGGCATTGATACATTTATCATTAAAGATGTTGAAGAAGCCCGATTACAATCTAAAAAACCAATTGAAGTTATTGAAGGACATTTAATGATTGGAATGAATGTAGTAGGAGACCTCTTTGGAAGCGGTAAAATGTTTTTACCTCAAGTAGTAAAATCAGCAAGAGTAATGAAAAAAGCAGTGGCTTATTTACAACCTTTTATTGAAGCCGAAAAAGATGGAAAACAAGAGTTTGCTGGTCGCATATTAATGGCAACCGTAAAAGGAGATGTACATGATATTGGTAAAAATATAGTAAGTGTGGTTTTGAGTTGTAATAATTATGAAATAATTGATCTTGGGGTTATGGTACCTCCAGAAAAGATAATAGAAACAGCAAAAAAAAAGAATGTTGACATTATAGGTTTAAGTGGATTAATAACCCCTTCGCTAGATGAGATGGTATATGTTTCTAAAGCTATGGAAAAAGAACAATTAGACATTCCTCTAATTTTAGGTGGGGCAACAACCTCTAGAGCGCATTCAGCAGTAAAAATTGCACCAAATTATAGTAATACTGTTGTACATATTAATGATGCTTCACGAGCTGTTACTGTAGTAGGAAATCTGCTTCAAAAGGATAATAAAATCTATAAAAATCAAATTCGTGAAGAGTATGATTTGTTTAGAGAACAATTCTTAAAACGTGGAAAGAAGAAATCCTATTTATCAACTGAAGAAGCTCGAAATAATAAGTTTAAAGTCAATTGGGCAACTACTGAAATCGTAAAACCAAAGTCCTTGGGAATTCAGGTCATTAAAGATTTCGACATTACACAACTTAAAGATTTTATCGATTGGTCACCATTTTTTAGAGGTTGGGATTTACATGGAAAATTTCCTGATATTTTAGAAGATAAAATCGTAGGTAAACAAGCCACTGAATTGTTTGCTGATGCCCAAGTATTACTAAAGCGAATCTTTGATGAAAAACTTTTAAAAGCAAAAGCCATATTTGGGTTGTTTGAGGCTAATTCAGTTAATGACGACGATATAGAAATTAAAGACGCATCGGGAAATGTTTTAGATACGTTTTTAACCCTACGTCAACAATCAAAAAAATCAGAGGGAAAACCTAACATAGCACTATCTGATTTTATTGCACCTAAAGCCTCAAATGTTAAAGATTATATAGGTTGCTTTTGCGTTAGTACAGGATTTGGCACGGACGAACTGGCTACTAAATTCGAAGCAGAACACGATGATTATAATTCTATAATGATTAAAGCATTGGCAGATCGTTTAGCTGAAGCCTTTGCAGAATATTTACATAAAGAAGTAAGAACCAATCATTGGAATTACGCAGAGAATGAAAACCTATCAAACGAAGAACTAATTAAAGAAAATTATAAGGGAATTCGTCCGGCGCCAGGATATCCTGCCTGCCCAGATCATTTAGAAAAAAATACTATTTGGAAACTGTTAAATATCGAAGAAAACATTGGTGTTATACTTACAGATAGTCTTGCGATGTGGCCAGCTGCCAGTGTCAGTGGTTATTACTTTGCTAATCCAGAAGCTAAATATTTTGGGTTAGGAAAAATAATGCATGATCAAGTTGAAGATTATAGTAAGCGTAGAGGTATAACAATAGAAGAAGCCAAAAAATGGTTGAACCCAAACATTGCTAATTAACATGAAAGTAACAGAACATATAAAAAACGCTAATGGTAAAACACAATTTTCATTTGAAATATTACCACCTTTAAAAGGACAACATATACAATCCATCTTTGACAATATTAATCCTTTAATGGAGTTTAACCCACCATTTATTGATGTCACTTATCATAGAGAGGAGTATTTATATAAAGAAGTTGAGAATGGATTACTTAAAAAGCAAATCGTTAAGAAACGTCCTGGTACAGTCGGTATTTGCGCCGCAATTCAAAATAAATATGGTGTAGATGCTATTCCTCATATTTTATGTGGTGGTTTCACAAAAGAGGACACGGAAAATTTTTTGGTCGATTTAGATTTTTTAGATATCGATAATGTCATGGCATTGCGTGGCGATGCCGTTAAAAGCGAAACCTACTTTAAACCCGAAAAGGAAGGTCATGCCTATGCAAGTGAATTAGTTTCTCAAATTTCAGATTTAAATTCTGGGAAGTATTTAGACCACGAACTTCAAAATACTACTTCAACAAACTTTTGCATTGGTGTTGGCGCGTATCCTGAAAAGCATATGGAAGCACCAAGTTTAGATAGTGATATTCATTTCTTAAAAAAGAAGATAAAAAACGGAGCTTCTTATATTGTAACACAAATGTTTTTTGATAACAAAAAGTATTTTGATTTTGTCCAAAAATGCCATAAAGAAGGCATAATGGTTCCTATAATACCTGGGTTAAAACCAATTTCAACTAAAAAGCAATTAAATTTAATTCCGCATCGTTTCCATGTTGATTTACCTGAAGCACTTATTATAGACATTGTTAAATGTAAAGACAACAAGGAAGTGAGACAAGTCGGAATTGAATGGTGCATAGAACAATCAAAAGAGCTCAAAAGAGCTGGCATCCCAGTATTACACTATTATACTATGGGAAAAAGTGACAATATCAAAGCGGTAGCATCAGCAGTTTTTTAATTAAAAAACCTCAAGTATAACTTGGAACTTTTATGTATTCATTGCTTTATACTTTTTTTTCATGGTAAAATAATAGCCTTATTAATTATGAAATTTAGAACAATAAAATATGGTATCAAATGACCTTGGTCATATTGGAAAGTTCTAGGTAACCTTTTTTAATACAAATATTCCATACATCGACAGTTAATGAATATTCATAGTCATAATTTGACTATCTAACGAAATACAATATGGTCATTATTAGTTATGTTCTATATTTTGAACAAGGACAATCTTATTTTTGATTGAAATTTTGGTTAATGTTAAAAGAGTGTCAGAGTAAGAGGCTGGCGCTCTTTTTTTACAAAATTATGGCATGATTAGAAACTTCAATAAAAAAATATATACTTGTAACGTTGCTTACAGTCATGATTTTCAACTTCATTATTATGGCATTTTTCTAACATAGAACACAACAATTAGTAATCAAAGATTGTTGCTGATGTGTTCTTTAATCCAAGACATAATTAAATTACAGAAATAAGCGTTATGAAGCATTGTCATAGGCCTAACAGATATTCTAATATGAGTTAATAATATGAAACTTAAATAAAATTTAATTAATAGATCTGTGAATATTTATCTTTCTCATCATTCATTTTGATGACTTTAACCTTATTATCAACTTTTAGATGCTTCATCAAGACTTACACCAGCAGATTCATACACAGTGGAGCCATTAAATAATAAAAAACTTAGAGATCTAATCTTACTATGTAAAAAGACAAAAAAACACCTCCTTGAGGTGTTTTCTTCTTAAGATGTTAGTGCGCCTTTAACGACTATTCTTCATTTTCCATATCACTAGTGTCTGCCTCTTGTTCTAGCTGAAGAGAATTCATCATTCCACCAACATCAAACCAATCACCACCACCAGAAATTTTACCATCTACAAATGAAAATGCGTGATAAGCTGTTAGTTTAACGGACTTACCTGACGCAACATGATCTGCTGTCCATGTACCGTAGGTTCTTGTACTACCATCTAATTTTCCGGTTTCAGGGTCAACTCCTGGCAACCAATAATCTGCGGTAAATTTCATATTATCAAATTCTTTTTGATAATTAACTATAGCTTCTTTAAGATCATTTGCGTTAGCCATTTCAGATCCATATACCGGCATATGCCATTCTATATCACTGTGTAAAAGCTCAAACATAGCGTCTGCGTCTTCAGATTCGTGTAGTTCAAAATATTTTTTTGCCGTGGCTGTGTTTTTTTCGAAATCGGCATGGTTTCCTGTTGAGCATGAAACTATCAACAAACAAAAAACTGATAATTTTAATAATTTTTTCATAATATAAATTTAGTTATAAGCTCTAAGGTATAAAAAATGAGCTGTAATCAAGCAATTTTTTAATAAAGTAAAAGAAATTAATAAGCTTTAAATATGTAAAGCACATATAACTAACTTTTAGCTCTAGAGATTGGTGAGGCTAAAATTCCTACAACACAATGCTGATTAGTGAGATCAATTGAATCTTCTAAGGACCTGTTCTCACTTACGTCCTACTATCATATGTGCTTATACCCCATCAAGTCCTTTATGAATTTCAGTGATTTAATATAAGGTAATGAGTAATATTTTAAAACTCGTTTTAAAAATTTCTAGTATAAAGCAACGGTATATTTCCATAAAGTACTAAAGATGCTCGTAAACTTATAGATGGAATCTTTTAATTAACATCTAGATTTGTAGTTTCAGTTTTAATAGCTTCAGAAAAGTAGAATTTAAACTTAAGTTTATCATCTGTTTTAACAGCATAAGTACTTTCAAGCCACTCAAATTCGAGCATAACTTTCCCCTCTGATGTATTAACAATAAACTTTCCAAACTGTTTAAGAGAAATGTGAGCCGAATTATAATCACTATCAATTATTACGTCTTCAAATTTCCGTTTACTGCTAATAATATCAAAACTTTTTACAAAATCAATAAATTCTTCTTTAGAGTAGCGTCTACTATTTTCATAGATAAAAAAGTCTTCTGTAACTACAGATTCAAAACTATCTAAATCGTTATCTAAAATCTCAAAAAAAGTCTCAAATGAATCCATTACTTCCTTTTCAGAAATTTTTGCTGGTTGTTGACAAGCAACAATTAATAATAACACTAGTAAAAACAGTTTTCTCATAATTTCACATTTATACATTAAAAATAAAGAATTTTAAAATAAATAATTGATAAATCATCTTACTAAGATTTACACTAAAAGAAAAGTAACATTATTTAGATAGGGGGTCTTATTTAATATTTATGGTTCAGATTTTTTGGTGTTTTCTGGAGTTAAGTATAGGCCACCGTACAATAACCGTACAAATAGATTAAACAAAAAACCGTAACACTTAATTTAAGAAGTATTTACGGTTTTATTATGTACTCAAGGTGGGAATCGAACCCACACTCCCAAAGGAACTGGATTTTGAATCCAGCGCGTCTACCAATTCCGCCACTTGAGCAAAACAGGACAGCAAAAATAGAAAATATTTCTTCGGAGTCAACAAAAAACCCCTTGTTTTATACTCCAACCAGTAAATTATTTTCCTAAATTTGAGCTTTGCTAAAAAACCCATATTAATTAACCCTTTTATTACTCTTTTGATATGCCATTCGCAACTGAAGCCAAAATTTTCACATGCTCACAAAGTAGATATCTTGCAGAAGAAATTGCAAAAGCCTACGGTGTGAAATTAGGTAACGTAATTACCTCAACTTATAGCGATGGTGAATTTCAGCCTTCTTATGAGGAATCCATTAGGGGAACTCGAATATTTATTATTGGTTCTACTCATCCAGGGCCTAAAAATTTAATGGAAATGTTGCTGATGATTGATGCAGCGAAACGTGCATCAGCAAGACATATTACTGCTGTTATGCCATATTTCGGTTGGGCAAGACAAGATAGAAAAGATAAACCAAGAGTACCTATTGCAGCCAAATTGGTTGCTAAAATGTTAGAGGCTGCAGGGGCAACTCGAATAATAACCATGGATTTGCATGCAGACCAGATACAAGGGTTTTTTGAAAAACCAGTGGATCACTTATTTGCATCGACTATATTCTTGCCTTATCTCAGAGGTTTAAATTTAGATAATTTAACCATCGCATCTCCTGATATGGGAGGTTCAAAACGAGCTTATACCTATTCAAAAGCATTACAAAGTGATGTAGTAATTTGTTATAAACAACGTGCTAAGGCAAACGTTATTTCCCATATGGAATTAATAGGTGACGTAACAGGAAAAAATGTAGTACTGGTAGATGATATGGTTGACACTGCAGGTACATTAACCAAGGCGGCAGATCTTATGATGGAACGAGGTGCATTGAGTGTAAGAGCAATCTGTACACATCCTATTTTATCTGGTAGTGCCTATGAAAGGCTAGAAAATTCAGCTCTTGAAGAACTTATTGTTACCGATTCTATACCTTTAAGAAATGAAAGTAAAAAGTTGAAGGTATTAACTTGTGCTAATCTGTTTGCAGAGGTAATGAATAATGTTCATAATAATCAATCTATTAGTAATAAATTTGTACTCTAAGCAGATTTAAAGAATACCAAATCTCATTTACCTACAAAACACAGTTCAATTATCTCAAAAAAATGAGGTAATCTCTAGTATTTCAACAATATATTATTAAATTTGCAGCCCTTTTTGTAAGGGAAATTATTAATAACAATAAACAATTTCAAAAAATGAAATCAATTACAATTAATGGATCTCAAAGAGAAAGCGTAGGCAAAAAGTCAACAAAAGCCTTACGTAATGCTGGTCAGGTTCCTTGCGTATTATACGGAGGAGACAAGCCATTGCATTTCTTTGCACCTGAATTGGCTTTCTCAAAGTTAGTGTATACTCCAGATGCGCATACTGTTGTGATTGCTCTAGATGGCGGTGAATCGTTTAATGCAGTTATGCAAGACATCCAATTTCACCCAGTAACTGACAGAATTCTACACGTAGACTTCTATCAGATCTTCGAAAACAAAGAAATCACTATGGAAATTCCTGTGAAAACAGTTGGTACTTCTAAAGGTGTTTTAAATGGAGGTAACTTAAGAAGGCCTTACCGTAAATTAAGAATTAAGGCAATCCCTTCTAAATTACCTGATTTTATCGAAATAGACATAACGCCATTAAAAATTGGAAGCAAATTATATATCCATGAACTGAGAAACGACGATTATAAATTATTACACCCAGACAACACAGTTGTTTGTCAGGTTAGACGTAGTAGATTAGCCGTTGTTGATGAGGAAGAGGAAGAAGAAGGAACTGCTGAAGAAGGAGCAACCGCAGATGCAACAGCAACTGAAGCTCCTGCGACTGAAGCTCAAGAGTAGTTTTTACTTTACTAGATATTTAAAAAGCATTCTTTATAAGAATGCTTTTTTATTTTTGTATAAATACAACTACATGTGGGAGAAAATAAAAATTTGGTTAGGTTTTAGTAAAGCTATTGAAAAAAATGAAGTTGAAACAATGAAAAAGTACTTAATCGTTGGTCTTGGTAACATTGGTGATAAATATGCCAATACAAGACACAATATTGGATTTAAAATATTGGACTTTTTTGCAAAAAAAGAAAGTTTATCTTTTGAAACTGTGAAGCTTGGTGATATAACCACTTTTAAGCTTAAGGGCCGTACAATTTACTTTTTAAAGCCAAGTACTTATATGAACCTTAGTGGTAAGGCTGTTAAATATTGGCTAACAAAGGAAAAAATACCCATGCAAAATTTACTTGTTGTTACTGATGATTTAAACCTCCCTTTTGGTACTCTTAGGTTAAAAACCAAAGGAAGCGATGGTGGACATAATGGATTAAAAGATTTGCAAGACAAACTACAGACCACTAAATACAATAGATTTAGATTTGGAATAAGTGATAGTTTCAGCAAAGGCCGACAAGTTGATTATGTGTTGGGAGAATGGAATGAGGAAGAAGAGTCTAACCTTGATGAACGTTTAAACAAATCAGCTGATCTAATAAAGTCCTTTGTATTAGCTGGTACAAATCATACAATGAATGCGTTTAACGGAAAATAAATAGGCTGTCAAAAGACAGCCCATTTTTTAATAATACTTAATCCTTTCGATTAAAAATAAATCTTAACATAACTTCATGTGTGCCATTGCTATTGTTTGAAATTTCATCTCTGGTAGAACTTTCGTAAGCATAACCAATATCCATCCAATCTGCGACATTTATCATCATTAAGCCCCCAAATGCCTTGTCTGTACGGTAATTAAGACCTACTTCAAATCTGTTATAAAATCTAAACGCGCCTGTCAGGTCCAAGGATAACGGTGAGCCGCCAACATACCTTATCATAGTAGAAGGCCTAAACTCTGTAGTGTTACTTAATCTAAAATTATAGCCCCCTGATAGATATACATGTGCTTCTTGAGTAGCTTGCGTAACTCGGCCATCTGCCTCATCTAATCGTTCTGTAGATAAAATTCTTGGAACGGACAATGATATAAAATACTTATCATGCTTTAAGTAAGCCCCAGCACCAAAATTTGGTCTAAATCCACTATCAATATTTCCTAAAGCAGGGTCGTCTGGTAAACCAATATTTGTAAGATTGTTGCGGTCTATATTATAAGTACTACCGCCTGCTTTAAGTCCTAAAAATAAATCAGTTGTCTCAGAAACTGTTAGATTATAAGAAAAATCTATATTAAAGCCTGTTTGACTTTCTATAAAAACTTGATCGCTCACAACAGATACTCCAATTCCAATGTTTTCTCCTAGCGGTCTAGAATAAAAAAAGCTTTGTGTCTCTGGTGCTCCTATAATACTTATCCACTGGCTTCTGAAATTAGAAGTAAGGCTAGTTGTACCATCTGCACCTGCATAGGCCGGGTTAATAATATTCATTGTATATCTATACATTGAATAGTTAGGTTCTTGTTGAGCATAAATTGATACCGATAAAAGAAATGCTACTACTATAGTCAGTATATTTTTATATAAATTCATTGTTTTCATTTTATTCAAGTTATCTCTGCTTAAAGTGTTAAATAAATCCATCCTGTTAATACCACAGTACCATCACCATTTTGATCTACCTGATAATAATAGGAACCTGTTGGAAGCGTATCACCACTATAAGTTCCATTCCAGTCGTTATTATATCCTATTGTACTAAATACTTCCCTACCCCAACGATTATAAACCTTGATGACGGCATTTGGAAATCTATTGGCATTAATTATAAACCATGAATCATTGATACCATCACCATTTGGAGTTAAAATATCATTTATAATTAAACCGTCACATGCATCCCCTACACCATTACCATTAACATCTTTTTGATCTGGATTAGCATCAAATTGACAGTTATCGTTAAGATCTAATACACCATCGTTATCATCATCTTCATCACAAATATCTCCTAATCCATCCATATCATTATCATCTTGATCTGGATTTGGAGTCGTCACACAATTATCAACTGTATTTAGAACGCCATCTCCGTCTATGTCAGGATCACAAACATCACCTATACCGTCACCATCTAAATCTGCTTGATCCGTATTTGGTGTCTCTGGACAATTATCATCATCATTAGCAATTGTATCTCCATCTAAATCATTTGGGTCCCTAGTTCCACAAACCTCTAGCGTAAATTCCTCAATACTACCGCCATCTAGAGCCCCGAAGGTATCCGTAACTGTTAAAGTCCAAATACCAGGAGAAAAGTCTCCATTAAAATCATTCAAATCTCCCTCAGGTAAGAAGGAACCTGTAAATGGTGCCGATCCGCCTGTTATCGGTATAGTAGCGTCCATATCAAACGTGGTATTGATATAGTCTTGTGCAAATGGTGCCCCATTCCCTGTTGATAATTCAACTTCAACACCTGTAGGACTAGTTAAAAATAAATCCAAGTCGTTAACCCAAGTGTGTGGAATATTCACACTTACATTAACATCATTTATAATTAGGATTTCAAAAATTTCTACTGTTACAGTATAAGTAGCATCATCACCATTATCTGCTATTGGGACAGGTGTGTCTGCTGAGGTTTGGCTATCACACTCAATATCACATACATCTCCTATTCCATTATTATTGAAATCTGATTGGTCTGGATTTGGTGTTTCAGGACAATTATCGTTTGCATTGATAATACCATCACCATCAATATCATCGTCACATACATCTCCCAATCCATCATTATCAATATCAGATTGATCAGTATTTGCAACATTGGGACAATTATCTGATTCGTTAGGTACACCATCATTATCTAGATCAAGTTGGGGGCTACCGCATATTTCAAGTGTCCAATTATCTATGGTTCCCGTATCTTGGCCAGCATTGTCAGAAACCTTTAATTGCCAATCTCCACCAGAAAACGTTCCTATTAATGTACTTAGATCTTCCTCAGGAAGAAACTCACCAGTAAAAGGAGAATTCCCGTCAGTAATCGAAGTAGAGGCTTCAGAAGTAAAGATCGTATCCACATAATTATCACCATTACCTCCATTACGGTCTGATAAAATAACTTCTGTACCGTTTGGTGATATAAGTGATAGAATCAAATCAGAATTCCATGTATGGGTAATATTAACAGTTACAGAAATATCTGTAATTAAAGATGTTGTAGGGATATTTATCGTTGATAATGCCCCGTTGGGATTGTTATCGGGAATGTTAATTGGAGTATCATTTGAATTATAATCAGTACAAAAGATATTTGCAGTAGTGAATGAGGAAGTAGAATATTCTCCTTGACCACAGTCATTTATGCTTCTAACTCTCCAAAAATACAAGGTCTCAATATCAAGTGTAACCAAAGTTAATGAGGTTTCAGAAACTGTTTGATTTGCAATAATATTTGAGAAACCTGCATCCGTAGCCACATCGATTTCATATGCTGTCGCATTTGGATCTATATCCCACGTAAACAGTGCATTACTAGCTTCAGTATCATCTGATCCATCTGCTGGAGTTAACAAATTTACTGCACTAAAGTTGGTATCATAAACCGAAAAAGAAACATCAGCAGACTTTGTTATAGCCCCTGAGATACCATTTAATTGAATTGGGTAATTGCCTATTGATAATCCACTTGTACCAGATATAGTAGCAGTAACTGTAGTTCCGTCATTACTAGCACTTGCTGGAACAAATGTTGCTGTGACACCTGATGGAAGTCCTGTAGCACTAAAATCTGTTACACCAGAAAACCCTAAAAACGTATTATAAGTAAAAGTGTAAATTACATCATCTGGTGTACATACATCAACATCTGCATCATCAACATTTAATACAAATTCTGATTCTTGTAATGAAAAATTTATTGGATTAACTGCGTAAAAAATATTATTATTCCCTTCAACTTTTACACGTAACGCAGAAGAGTCACCTCCTGTTACAGGAACCGTCACTACTTGTTCACCATCGTTTGGAACATTTAAAGCCAGTTCAAAAGGAAAAGTGAACCCACCGTCTGTAGATAATAAAATATTTACTGTTGGAGTATTCACTGCACCACCATCTGTACCCGCAACATCCCAAGTCACTGTTTGATTTGAACCTGCATCCCATGTTACATTTGTTGTTTGAGAGGTTACAACAAATGGCCCTGCTGTATCGTCTACATTTACTGTCATTGTATCAAAATCACTCTGTGGTGATTGGCCAGTCCCATTAGCGTCACTTCTATCTCTAACAATTAAAGCAAAGTTTAAGGTTCTTGAGACGTTAGAAACGGTTTCCCATGACGAATTATCTAATGTTTCAACAGGAAATTGCTCAGTTAATTCACTCTCGAGTACACGCTCAATAATAGGCATATAACGGTCTGGAGATGCGCTAGGGGGTCTGGACCTCCATACAGCTCCTGAAGTTAGATTTGGCCCAAAATTTCCAGACGTTGTTACACCGTTATCTATTTGCTCCCATGTATATGTTAAAACATCTCCTGAATCTGCATCTGTTGCACTTGCTCGCAGAACAAATGCTGTACCCACAGGAATTGTGTGATCTTCACCAGCCTCTGCCACAGGAGGGCTGTTCGAAATCGCTGTACCTACCCAACAAGTACGTGTTTGTAAATTTCCAAGGATTTGTACAATACTATAATAATGAAAATACGGATCTGAATGGTCTTGAACATCGTTTGGCCCTGTAATACCTGCATAACCCATAATTGTAGTTCCACTGCCAGGCTCAGCATTTACTCCAGTACCCTCACTACTAAATGAAAATGTATGATTAGCACCCATTTGATGCCCTATTTCATGAGGTACATAATCTATATCAAAGTAATCAGACATATAAGGTCCGCCGTCATTGTCTAAAAATGAATGCGAAGAAAATCCTGATCCTTTTGCACCATCTACGCAAACACATCCTATACAACCAGCGTTACCATTGTTTCCTCCATAATTGAATAAATGACCAATATCATAATTTTCTTCACCTACAACATTTGTCAAGGTATTCTGCAGTTCTCCATTAAAATTCCCACTATATGGATCTGTGTTAGGATCAGTGTAAATAATGTCTGTACCTGTGACCAGCGTAAATGTTACTGCCATATCCACTTCAAATACCTCGTTTGATCTGTTCAAAGTAGAAACTACCTGAGCAAGGGCGTCTTCTGCTGCGTTCCCATTACCAGCATTACCATCATCCCAAAAGTCAGTATATTCTGCTGTTGTTGAAATAGCGATTCTAAATGTCCTTAATATTTGATCATTTGCATCTCTGCTAATTAGATTATTATTTTGAAATGGTATAAACTCATCTTCAGTAAAACAGCTAAAATCTTTAATGTTTTCTATTCTTGCATCTCTTGAATAATTGATATATTCTGTGTTGTTAGAATTTGATGAAGGAACGGTAAAACTAACTGGGTGATATGGTGAAGATATCATGGTCTGCAGCCCTTGTGGAGTAAGGCTAAATCTTGCCCTTACATTTTGGTTATCAATACTATAACCTAAGTATGTTTTTATATTTGGGTACAGTTCTGATAATTCTGCGGATAAAACTGGTGCTTCAACAACAGCAAATTGTTCAAGTTCACCTTTATAATTTGGAAGATATATTTTAGCAAAAGAAATAGAGGCAGTTGTACCTCTCATTGGAGCATCATTGAGTTCATCCTTTAATACTTCGATATTAAGCTTAAAAGTTTGATAATGCTTGTCATTAAGTTGGTCTATATTGTCATTTACGTTTAAAGTTCGTTGCCAATAATTTTGCTGTGCAAATATTGAAAATACCGTTAAAAACATGGATAATGACAAAACAAAATGTAGCTTTGTTTTCATAAGTGTTTGTGTAAAAATTTAATTTCCTACGAAAATATACTTTTTTAAATAAACCTTAAAAATATCACTTGAATATTATATAGTCTACATAAAAAAAAGAGATTGGTTAAAGAAATAGCAAAAGTAACAACAATTGGCACTTTCGATGGTGTCCATATTGGGCACCAAAAAATCATAAACAAAGTAGTTAAGCTTGCTAAAAAATTAGGCTTTACACCTATAGTTTTAACGTTGTTTCCTCATCCTAGAATGGTGCTTCAAAACGACAATTCTATTAAATTACTAAATACAATTGATGAGCGAATTGATATTTTAAAATCTTATGGTATTGCAGAGGTCATTGTAAAGGAATTTACCCATGAATTTGCCAACCTGTCTGCTGAAGAATACGTAAAAGACATTTTAATTGATGAGTTAAATACAAAATATATAGTTGTAGGGTATGATCATCATTTTGGGAAAAACAGAAGTGCCAATATTGAAGATCTAAAAAAATATGCGAAAACATACAATTTTGAAATTAAAGAAATTTCGGCCCAAGACATTAAGGATGTTACTGTCAGTTCTACTAAAATTAGAAATGCATTAAATGATGGTAATGTATCATTATCGAATAGTTATTTAGGCTATAATTATTTTATAACTGGTCTAGTTGTAAAAGGTAAAGGCTTAGGACGCAAATTGGATTTCCCTACCGCTAATATTCAAATTAAAGAATCGTATAAACTTATACCAAAAGATGGTGTATATGTAGTACAATGTCAATTAAATAGTAGGGTTGTGTTTGGAATGATGAATATTGGCACTAACCCAACAATTAATGATAAAGGAAGATCTATAGAAGTTCATTTCTTTGAATATAACGAGGATTTATATAATCATAAATTAAAAATCGAATTTTTAAAACGACTGCGAAACGAACAGAAATTTAAAAATCTTGAAGCCCTCAAATCTCAATTAAGAGAAGACAGAAAAAGTGCCCTAGAATACATTGAAAAAATGAATGCGTAAGTTTTTATTTAAGCATATTGATAATTCTGGACTTGTAGTTTTTCGCATTGTATTTGGATTATTGTGTTTCCTAGAATCTGTAGGTGCTGTTTTTACAGGATGGGTAAAACGTACCTTAATTGAACCCGATTTTACATTTTCATTTATTGGTTTCGAGTGGCTACAACCACTACCTGGTAATTGGATGTATGCTTATTATATAACAATGGGTCTTTTTGGCCTGTTAATAATGGTTGGTTATAAATATAGATTTAGTATGCTAATGTTTGCCATTATGTGGACGGCAACATATTTAATGCAAAAATCAGCTTACAACAATCACTATTATTTATTATTTATATTGAGTTTTCTCATGGTTTTTTTACCAGCACATCGTTATGCTTCAATAGATGCTAAATTGAAACCATCCATTAAACAAATTTCTATGCCTAGTTGGTGTAAGTGGATTTTTGTAATTCAACTTTTTATATTGTACACTTATGCTTCTATCGCAAAACTTTACCCTGATTGGCTAGACACGTCTGTAATTGAATTACTCATGCGAGGTAAAGCTAATTATCCGGTTATTGGAGAACTTCTTCAACAAAAATCAATACACTATTTCATATCATATGGAGGTATTTTGTTTGATGGTCTAATAATTCCATTATTATTATTTAAATCAACAAGACGAATTGCTTTTTTCGCTTCTATATTTTTTCATCTGTTCAATTCAATTGTTTTTCAAATTGGCATATTTCCTTACATGTCCTTAGCCTTTAGTTTATTCTTTTTTAGCCCAGAAACAATTAGAGCTCTGTTTTTAAAGAAAAAACCTCTTTATAAAGAAAATGAAGTCCTTGTGCCTAAATACGGTAAAGTAATAATTAGTGTCTTTATAATCTATTTTTTAATCCATCTTGCATTGCCATTAAGACATCATTTTTTTCAGGATGATGTACTTTGGACAGAAGAAGGTCATAGATTATCATGGCGAATGATGTTGCGTGCTAAAAGCGGTAAAGCCAGTTATAAAGTTGTTGATTCTGAAACCACAGAAATATGGCCAATTAAATTAGAAGACTATTTGACTAAAAAACAGATTAACGGTGCTAGCACAAAACCTGATATTATCTGGCAGTTTGCTCAAATTCTCAAGGAGGATTTTGCCAAAAAAGATAAAACTGTTGAAGTATACGTAAGAGCCTATATTAGAGTGAATAATCAACCTTCAAAACTTCTCATAGATCCAAATGTAGATTTGGCGAAAGAACAATGGTGTCAGTTCAAACATCATGATTGGATTATGCCCTCAAAATAGGGTCGGTTTTGTTTTTATCTGGTTAAATTCTTATTACATTTGTCTTTCATTTTTTAGCCTGCCCAACGGCATAATTTCAAAGTTACAGATATGTTACAAGTTGCATTTTTAAGAGCTCATAAAGAAGACATAATAAATCGATTGCAAAAACGAAATATTGATGCTTCAGAGATGGTTAATAATGCCATTTTATTTGATGAAGAACGACGAGCTTTACAGACTAAATTAGATAATGCTAAATCAGAATCTAATAGCATATCAAAAGAAATAGGAATTTTATTTAAATCTGGTGAAGTACAGAAAGCAAATGTTTTAAAAGAGAAGACAACGCAATTAAAGGAAGATACCAAAGAACTTGAACAAGAATTAAATGGTAAAGTTGAAGCTCTCAACAACTTACTTTATACTATACCAAATATTCCTAACACTATTGTTCCTTCTGGTAATACAGATGAAGATAATGAGGAAGTATATAGAGAAGGTGATATACCCACATTATTTGATGGTGCGTTACCACACTGGGAACTCGCAAAGAAATACGACATTATTGATTTTGAGCTTGGTAATAAAATTACTGGTGCCGGTTTCCCTGTATATAAAGGTAAAGGTGCAAAATTACAGCGTGCACTAATTACTTATTTCTTAGATAAAAATACTGAAGCTGGATATACTGAATACCAAGTGCCACATTTGGTAAATGAAGCTTCAGGATTTGGCACAGGTCAATTACCAGACAAAGAGGGGCAAATGTATCATGTGGCTGCAGACAATTTATATTTGATCCCTACGGCCGAAGTTCCTGCAACAAATATCTTCAGAAATACAATATTAACTGAGAGTGATCTACCTATAAGTGTTACTGGCTATACCCCCTGCTTTAGGAGAGAAGCTGGTAGTTATGGTGCACATGTTAGAGGTCTTAACCGGTTGCATCAATTTGATAAAGTAGAGATTCTTAGAGTGGAGCACCCTAATAATTCTTACCATGCACTAGACGGAATGGTAGAACATGTTAAGGGCATTTTGAAAGAATTAAAATTACCTTATAGAATATTACGTCTTTGTGGTGGTGATTTAGGATTTACCTCAGCCCTTACTTATGATTTTGAAGTTTTCTCTACTGCACAAGATCGCTGGTTAGAAATTTCTTCTGTTTCAAATTTTGAAACTTTCCAGGCTAATCGACTAAAATTACGCTTTAAGAACAATGAAGGTAAAAACGAATTATGCCATACGTTAAATGGAAGTTCATTAGCACTACCTAGAGTTTTGGCTGGAATCTTAGAAAATTGTCAGACGAAAAATGGTATAAAAATCCCAGAAATACTAGTACCCTACACAGGTTTTGACCTTATTTCATAGCACGAAAAACACTTTCTAAAAGACATGTTGTGTTAAAAAAATGTGTTTTTTACCGAATTTTTGTGTATTTCTTCGTTTTTTTATTTATTTTAGTAATGTGATTAGGCCAAATCAATAACTGACCTAGAAATGAAAAATATAAAACGACTGGTTTTACTCGTGACTTTAGTTGTTATGGTAAGCAAAGTTTTGTTGTAATACTTAAAGTATTAATAAAATAATACCTAAGAAACCAAGACAAAGTAACTGAATCATATTTAATAACGAATAATGATTAATAGCACATTTATTTTGCTGGTCAAAATGCCTAAACGTTAAGTTTAGGCATTTTTTTATCATAAAATTTACAATATCTGGTTGAGCCGTTTGTTATATTTACAAAAAGATTGGCATGCGCAAAGTACTTTTAACATTAATGTTACTTATAGAAGTTCATTTTGGAAATGCTCAAAACAATGAAATTCTAGCAGACAGCTATTATAAAAAAGGCGAGTTTAAAAAAGCCTTAATCATTTACCAAAACCTACTTAAAGAAAAACCATATAGTTATAATTATATTTTTAAAGTTGTAGATACGCACCAACAACTCGAGCAATTTGATATGGCGGAAGACATCCTTGTACAAAAATTAGCTAAAAGAAGAAATCCAACTCTTATTGTAGAACTAGGTTATAATTATCAACTCAGAGATAGTCTGGACAAAGCACACATACTTTATAAAGAAGCAATTACTTACATAAACGAAAAACCGAATTACATATATAGTATTGCAAGAAAATTTGAAGAACACTCTCTCCTAGACGAAGCAATAAAAATCTACAACAAGGCAAAGCAATTAACTCCTGATAAAAACTATAATATTCAACTCGCCAGAATATATGGAGATCAAGGGGACGTTGAGAAGATGTTTGAAAACTATATTGAATATATAGACTATAAACCAAATTATCTTAACAACATAAAACGGTCTGTTAGTGATTTTATATCTGAAAATAAGGACAATGAAAATAATGTTTTTTTAAGACGTCAACTCCTAAAAAAATTACAACAAAATCCTAGTTCGTATTGGTATGAAATGCTAAGTTGGCTATATGTACAAGAGAAAGCTTATGCTAAATCCTTTATACAGGAAAAAGCTATATATAAACGAAATCCTGAAAGTTTAGATCGTATTTTAGAACTCGCTATCACTGCACTTAATGATAGTGATAATGACACAGCAAAGGATATTTTTAACTACATATTAAAAACTACTTTAGACCCAAGTACAGCTCTTACCGCACATCAGTTCATTCTACAGATAGATTCTAAAAATGAGGATAAAAAATCTCTAGATCGGATTGAGGAAAAGTACAAGGAATTATTTCAAACATTTGGACTTTCTGAGTTAACATTATCACTTCAATTAGCTTATGGTAAATTTCTGGCGTTTTATCAAAAAGATACTGACGCCGCGACAAAATTTCTCAGAAAAAGTATGAAATTGAATATAAGTGACTATCAGAAAGCTACTGTAAAATTATTGCTTGCTGATGTACTCGTTTTACAAGAAAAGTTTAACGAAGCACTGATATTTTATTCTCAAATTCAGGCCAATTTAAAAAACAGTATTATCTCTCAAGAGGCAAGATTTAAGGTTGCTAAAACAAGTTATTATAAAGGTGATTTTGACTGGGCAGAATCACAGCTCAAAATACTCAAATCATCTACTTCTCAATTAATTGCTAACGACGCTTTAGATCTTAAACTTCTCATTTCTGACAACAAATATGAAGATAGCACCAGAACAGCTCTGAAACTATATGCAAAGTCAGACCTGTATACATTTCAAAATAAAACAGACAAAGCAATCTCCATTTTAGATAAAATTCTAGCAGAACATAAAGGAGAGAGTATAATTGATCAAGCTTTATATCAACAAGCAAAATTGTATGAAAAAAAGAAGCTTTTTAATAAAGCCGAAGCCAATTATCTTTTAATTATTAAAGATTTTAGAGAAGAGATTTTAATAGATGATGCCTTGTACCATTTAGCAGAACTTTACAACACATTTCTTTCAAAAACTGAAGATGCTAAAGCTAATTACGAACGTATAATCTTCGAACACGAGGATAGTATTTACTTCATAGACGCAAGGAAGAAATTTAGAATGTTAAGAGGAGATCCTATAAATTAGGGTTATATCACTTACTTTTGCCAAATACTATACTAGAAAACAATTTCAATGATAATTTATAACGTCACTGTAAATATTGATGATTCCGTGCATTTGGAATGGCTAGAGTGGATTAAAGAACATATTCCACAAGTTCTGGCAACTGGTAAGTTCTCTGAAGCTAAACTCACAAAAGTGCTGGTTGAAGAAGAAATGGGTGGGCAAACTTATTCAATACAATATAAAGCACACAACAGGGAGGCATTAAAAAAATACTACCTAGAAGATGCAGAAAGATTAAGAAAAGACGGATCTCAAAAGTTTGCAGATAAAATGCTGGCCTTTAGAACTGAATTAGAAATAATAGACGAATATACAGTCAACTTCAATTAAGTTAAAAATTGTGGCAAATCAAAACCAAGTTAAGGCAAAAAAACATTTAGGTCAGCATTTTTTAAGGGATGAAAATATTGCCAAAAAAATTGCTGATTCACTTACATTAAAAGGTTACAAAGATGTTTTAGAGATTGGTCCTGGTATGGGAGTTCTTACAAAATACTTACTTAAAAAAGATATTACAACACGTGTCATTGAAATTGATAAAGAATCTGTTGAATATTTAAAGAATCATTATCTTAATCTAGCTGATAGAATCTACGAGAGAGACTTTTTAAAATATGATCTTAACGAAATATTTAAAAACAAACCCTTTGCTATCATTGGTAACTTCCCGTACAATATTTCATCACAGATTGTCTTCAAAACATTAGAAATGCGTGATCAAATACCTGAATTTTCAGGTATGTTTCAAAAGGAAGTTGCTCAGCGTATTTGTTCTAAGGAAGGCTCTAAAGTATATGGTATACTTTCAGTTTTAACACAGGCTTTCTACGATGCAGAATATTTATTCACTGTACCTCCTACTGTTTTCAGTCCACCACCAAAAGTAGATTCTGGAGTCTTACTATTAAGAAGAAAAGACGACTACCACTTGCCTTGCAACGAAAAATTATTTTTCCAAATTGTTAAAACAGGCTTTCAACAGCGCAGAAAAACATTGCGTAATAGTTTAAAAATTTTTAATCTTTCAGATAATTTAAAAGCAAATGCTATCTTTGGGCAACGACCAGAACAATTAGGTGTTTCAGAATTTATTGAACTAACCACCTTAATTGAAAATGATAACAACTAAAACATGAAATTTTAGTTTTTTATTGAAGATTCTAGTGGAAGAAATTCAAGATAACATACAATTTCAGCTCACTGATGAGCTTATTAAAAACGTTGAAATCCTTGTTGAAAATAATAACGACAAGGAACTTGTTAAGTTGCTCAATGAGTTTCACTACGCTGATATTGCAGAAATTCTTGATGAATTAGATCTTGATGATTCCATTTATGTAATTAAACTTCTGGACTCAGAAACGACTTCAGATATTCTTACTGAGTTAGATGAGGATACAAGAGAAAAAGTTCTAAAGAATCTTTCGGCAAAAGAAATTGCAGAAGAATTAGAGGAATTAGACACAGATGATGCCGCAGATATCATCGCAGAACTTCCTGAAGAGCGCCAAGAAGAAGTAATCTCTAAAATAGAAGATGAAGAACATAGAGAAGAAATTACCGAGTTATTAAAATACGAAGATGATACTGCAGGTAGTTTAATGGCTAAAGAACTTGTAAAAGTTTATGAAACATGGACTGTTGCAGGTTGTTTAAGACGGATTAGAGGGCAAGCTAAGGAGGTAACTCGTGTCCACTCTATTTATGTGGTTAATAAGGAGGAAAAATTGATTGGGCGATTATCCCTAAAAGATTTAATTGTTGCGAAAAACAATCAGAAAATTTCTGAAATTGCAAAGGATAATGTAGACTTTATCAATGTAATTGATGATGTTGAGGACGTTGCAAAGGTAATGGCCAAATATGATCTTGAGGCAATACCAGTTGTTGATGACTCACAAACACTTTTAGGTAGAATTACAATTGATGATATTGTTGATGTTCTTAAGGAAGAAGCAGAAAAAGATTACCAGCTGGCTGCTGGTATTACCCAAGATGTAGATTCTGATGATAGCATTATTGAGTTAACTAGAGCAAGATTACCTTGGTTATTTCTAGGACTTATTGGTGGTGTAGGAGCCTTTGTAATTATGGAGGGATTTCAAGAAGCCTTTAACCAATATGCAATATTGTTTTTCTTTACACCTCTAATTGCTGCAATGGCTGGAAATGTTGGTGTACAATCCAGTGCAATTATAGTACAGGGTCTTGCAAATGATGATATAAAAGGAAGTATAAACAGAAGACTTTTAAAAGAAATGTCGTTGGCCACGTTAAATGGTATTATTTTGGCCGCATTTTTATTTTTATTTGTTTGGATTTACATTGGTGAAATTGATAAAGCAATTGCAATATCTGCTTCACTTGTAGCTGTTATAATCATTGCAGGTTTAATAGGAACCTTTGTGCCTTTATTTTTGGACAAAAGAGGTATAGACCCTGCAATTGCAACTGGTCCGTTTATTACCACAAGTAATGATATCCTTGGTATTCTTTTATATTTCTGGATCGCAAAATTAATTCTTGGTATATAATTATCTGCTCTTTGTATCTTTGATGCATGAAAGCGATAAACATTAAAGAGAAGTTCACAAAATTCAGTAAAAAATGGCATCCGCATCAAATAGCAGTAGTTGATGATATGCAGGTTATCTTAGCCAAATTAAAGGGTGAATTTGTCTGGCATAGCCATGATAATGAAGATGAATTGTTCCAAGTAATTAAAGGCACACTTTATATGCAATTTAGAGATAGAACAGAGGTTATAAATGAAGGTGAATTTATTGTAGTGCCTAAAGGTGTAGAACACAATCCTTGCACTAAAAACAATGAAGAAGTTCATGTACTTTTATTTGAAAAAATAAACACAGCACATACAGGGAACGTAGTACACGAACGTACACAATCTGAATATCCAAAGATTTGAAAATACTTCATATAGATAGTAACCATAATCTTCTAATAAATCAGCTTAATGATTTAGGCTTTGAAAACATAGAAGATTACACATCCTCAAAAACAGAAGTTGAAGCTATAATTTCAGAATATGATGGTATTGTTATCCGCAGTCGATTTACAATAGATAAATCATTTTTAGATGCTGCTTCAAACTTAAAATTTATTGGTCGTGTGGGAGCCGGATTAGAAAATATAGACTGTGATTATGCCAAAGAAAAAGGTGTTTGTCTTATTTCAGCACCAGAGGGAAACAGAAATGCTGTTGGCGAACACGCCCTAGGTATGCTATTATCACTTTTTAACAAACTAAATAAAGCAGATGATGAAGTAAGACGAGGCAAATGGCTTAGAGAAGACAATCGCGGGTTAGAACTCGATGGTAAGATAGTTGGTTTAATAGGTTATGGTAATATGGGTAAAGCTTTTGCTAAAAAACTTAAGGGATTTGATGTTGAAGTGCTTTGCTATGATATAAAAGAAGAAGTTGCTGATGAAAATTGTAAGCAAGTAACTTTAAAAGAACTTAAGGAAAAAGTTGATGTTTTGAGTTTACATACTCCACAGACTCCTCTATCCTTAAATATGGTTGATAGAGAATTTATCAATAGTTTTAAAAAGCCCTTTTGGTTAATTAATACTGCACGTGGTAAAAGTGTTGTTACCAAAGATTTAGTTGAGGCCTTAAAAAAAGGCAAAATATTAGGCGCAGGCTTGGATGTATTAGAATTTGAAAAGGCCTCATTTGAAAATTTATTTTCATCAAATAATGTACCAGATGTATTTCAAGAACTTATAAGTTCAGATAAAGTTTTATTGACGCCACACGTTGCTGGCTGGACAGTTGAGAGCAAATTTAAACTCGCACAAACCATTGTAGATAAAATCAAAGCTAAATTTTGCTAAATTAGAAGATTACTTAATCAATCTAATTATGCAATATAATGCAGACTCACCAGAAGACTATATATCACAAGTTCCTGAAAATAGACAGAACACGCTTAAAAAATTACGGAAAACAATAAATGACAACTTACCTGTAGGATTTGAAGAAGGTATTATTTATAAAATGATAGGCTATTATGTGCCTCATTCTCTTTATCCAGAGGGTTATCATTGTGACCCAAAAATACCATTACCCTTCATGAGTTTTGCCTCACAAAAAAATTCCATTAACTTATATCACAGTGGTATTTATGCCAAGAAAGAACTTCACGACTGGTTTGTTAATGAATTTCATAAGCATTCCTCTAGAAAATTAGACATGGGTAAAAGTTGCATCAGATTTAAAAAGATAGAGGAAATCCCATTTGAATTGATAGGAGAATTAACAACGAAAATGACATGTGATGAATGGATTGATATTTATGAATCTGCAATAAAGAAAAAATGATATGAAAAAAAGAGTAACAGGAATCGGAGGATTATTCTTTAAAACTAAAGATCCAAATGCATCTAAAGAATGGTATAAAAAACATTTAGGTTTTAATACTGACGACTATGGATGTACCTTTTGGTGGAAAGATAAAGAGGGAAAAGATTGCTCCACACAATGGAGTCCGTTTAAAGCAGATACAGGTTACTTTAAACCCTCAGAAAAATCATATATGTTTAATTACAGAGTTGAAGATTTAGAGGCGCTTTTAGGGGTGTTAAGAGAAGAAGGTGTGACAATTGTAGGTGATATGGAGACATATGATTATGGAAAGTTTGCTTGGATTTTGGATAATGACGGTAACAAAGTTGAACTTTGGGAACCGGTAGATTTAGTCTTTAAATAATAAATTTTTGAGTTTAAAAAAGCTACATATTAACTTATTATTTATTTAAGACCTTATAATTATTGATGACCTATTTAGTTTTATACAATTTGTATGTAGGTAAAATTTTTAATGCGTCCTATTCTCTTTTTCACTTTTCATAAATTTACGTTCTAACTCAGCCTGAAACTCTTCCATAACAGGTCTCACTGTACTTTCCGGTAAATCTGCAATCTTAATATACATAAGACCGTCTACTGCATTATTAAATAATGGATCAACATTAAATGCAACTAGTTTAGCGTTTTGCTTAATGTACTTTTTTAATAGAACAGGAAGCCTTAATGCTCCAGGCTCTACCTCATCAATTATTTTATCAAACTTATTTAAATCCGCTTCTGTAGAATCAAAAACAAAATCCTTGTCTGCATCCTTAAGTTTCACCTTAAATTCTTTCTTTGGATGAACATATTGTGCTACATACGGGTCGTAATAATGAGACTTCATAAATTCAATCATTAAACTTTTAGAAAAATTCGAAAATTTATTACTAATACTGACGCCTCCTATTAAGTATTTATGCTCAGGAAATCTTAGGGTTGTGTGCACTATACCCTTCCACAGCAAAAATAACGGCATTGGCCTTTGTTGGTATTCTTTTATGATAAAGGCTCGTCCCATTTCTATGGACTGGCTCATCATTTTATAGAGTTCTGGTTCAAATCGAAATAAATCCTGAAGATAAAATCCATTTATCCCAAAGCGTTCGAATATCTTTGAACCAAGTCCCATTCTATAAGCACCAACAAGTAATTGCTTACTACAATCCCATAAAAACATATGATGGTAATACGTATCAAAAGCGTCTAAATCTATGGCATTGTTTGTCCCCTCACCAACTTCTCTAAAGGTTATTTCTCTCAGTCGCCCAATTTCGCGAAGAATATTAGGTATGTCTGCTGCGGAGGCTAAATACACCTCATAATCTTTACTTTGTAATAATCTGCAATCCTTCTCCCTTAAGAGGTTTAATTCATCCATCATAACTCCTGAATCTATAGGTGTTACAATTCGTTTAGGAGGCTTCGGCACTTTAACTGTAGACTTTATATTATCTAATATCTTTGGCTTGTCTTCAAATGTTTTTGAAAGCATGTAGGTCTTTCGTCTTAAAAACTCTGAAAATTCACTTAAACTTTCATGTTCATTTTGATCTTTAACAGAAATTGCCCTTCCCACTCTAACTTTAATCACTCTGCGTTTTTGAGTAAGTAATTCTGAAGGTAACTTCGCTGTTCTTAATGTGTCACTTATTTTTGAAAGCCTGTAGAACAATCTACTGTTTTTAGCATGAAAATATATGGGTACAACAGGGACTTCTGCTTTTTGGATAAGCTTCATGGCAGCTTCTTCCCATGGTTTGTCAACTACCAACTTACCATCTCTGTAAGTTGAAACTTCACCAGCTGGAAAAACACCAAGTGGACTACCTTCCCTTAAGTGAAGAATGGCATTTTTGAATCCTGAAACACTAC
This sequence comes from Winogradskyella sp. KYW1333, assembly GCF_003335675.1. GTDB lineage: Bacteria > Bacteroidota > Bacteroidia > Flavobacteriales > Flavobacteriaceae > Winogradskyella. The sequence continues at coordinate 167,075 of NZ_QPHL01000012.1, forward strand.
TTTTTACGTCCTTTCTATCCTCAAATGGATTGACAGGCATAATAAAGGGCTTTAATGGTTCTATTCTATGCAACAGAAAGTTTGCGATAATTTTAAAATCACTGCGTTGCTCCAGCATCAATTTTAAAAGTAAAATACCGTCAATTCCACCCAAGGGATGATTGGATATCGTAATAAATGGTCCTTCCTTTGGAAGTCGTTTCATATCTTCTTCAGGGATTTCAAATTTAATCTGAAATTCATCTAATATACTGTCAAGAAACTCGAGTTTACTCAGGTGCTTATTGCGCTTATAAATTCTATTGAGTGTAGAAATTTTCAGGACCTTCATTAAAATCCAACCGAAAAAAGTACCCAAAAAACCATATTTATCGGCATTAATCGCCTTGGCTACTTCCTTAGCAGTCACTAATCCAATTTCGGTTGATTTACCCATAAAACAAATGTAATAACTATTTATTTAGTGACAATTTGAACTGTCTGCTGTGTTAATTGTTTCAATAAAACTGTTTTGCCGTTTTCTAATTCAGTTATTGCATCATTGTTATAATGTCTTATTGTATAAAGACTAACATTGTCATAACTCGTTACTTTAAATTTTGCCTTTAAGTGTTGTAACAGCTTTTCAAGATTATCATAAATATTATCTACACAAACGGAAAAACTTATGGCGGAATTTTGTATGACATCAACTTTCATTTTATATAGGTGTAATAAATTGAATATATCACTGATATTTTCCTCGACTATATATGAGAAATCTAAAGATGATAACGAAATAAGTGTTTGATTTTTCTTTACAATAAAACAAGGGATTTCTGGATCTAGTACTTTACCCTTCGAAACTTTTGTTCCATCATTTTTAGGGTTTAGAAATGATTTTACAAACAATGGAATTTCTTTTCTTTGCAAAGGCTGTAATGTTTTGGGATGAATTACGGAGGCTCCATAAAAAGCGAGCTCAATAGCTTCTCTATAAGATATTTGATGCAATAATTGAGTATTTTCAAAATACCTTGGGTCTGCATTTAAAACGCCAGGTACATCTTTCCAAATAGTAACGCTATTTGCGTTTAAACAATATGCAAAAATAGCCGCAGTATAATCACTTCCTTCTCTGCCTAATGTAGTTGTAAAATTATTAGTATCACTACCTAAAAATCCTTGGGTAATATTCAGTTTTTTAGCATCAAACTTCGACGAAATATTTGCTTGAGTCGTTTCCCAATTAACATTGGCTCTTCTGTAGTAATTATCTGTTTTTATATATTCCCTGACATCGATCCATTTATTTTTTAACCCAATTTCATTCAAATAATAGCTAATTATTGTAGTAGAAACAAGTTCACCAAATCCTATGGTTTGATCATAAACAAAATTGTAGTCTGGTGATTTATTATTTTTAAAGAATAATGTAAGCTCATCAAACAATGATTTAACTACATTAAAAATATTATGTCTGTCATTCTCAAATAATTCTAGAATAATTTCATTGTGGTATTTAATCACATCGTGAATTGTACTCTGTAATTCAGCTTTATTATCAAAATAATTTTTAACAACCAATTCTAAGGCATTGGTAATTTTGCCCATCGCAGAAACCACAACAAGTGTGTTTTCATAGCCTGTTGTGTTCAATACTTTTGCAACGTTTCTTACGCCTTCCGCGTCCTTAACAGAAGCACCACCAAACTTATAAACTTGCATTATAAATTCTTTAAATAATTACCAATAGCTTCTTCATCTAATTGAACAACATCCCAGTCTCGCATTATTTTTGCGCCTTTACTTTCGTAAAATTTAATTGCCGGTTCGTTCCAGTCTAAAACCTCCCAACTCACACGTTTTACATTTAGGCTTTTTGCATATTTCACTACTTCATCTAACAATATTGTCCCAAGCCCTAATCCTCTACAAGACTCACTTACCATGAGGTCTTCTAAATGAATAACTTCACCTTTCCATGTTGAATACCTTGGATATACAAGGGCTATGCCTTCAACTTCATTATTAATTTCTACAACAAAACATGTGAATTTTGGGTGTGCACCAAAACCATCATTCTTCAGATCTTTTAAAGTAACCTCAACTGCATCAGGTTCTTTCTCAAAAATTGCCAATTCATTGATGAGTTCTAAAACTCTTGGCATATCTTTTATTGTTGCTAATCTTGGTTGGTACATACTTATCTTAAAAGAACTCAAATATAATTCAAAACTAACGTTACATAACAATTAATTTAATTTACGAAAACGTTATAGTTTGTAAAATAATACGATATTTGTGTCAATTATTCAATTTAATGCTTCATGTCTCATACTAATCAAACTCTCGGTGAGTTTATTATTGAAAATCAGTCCTCATTTAAATATACCTCTGGAGAACTCTCTAGATTAATAAATTCTATAAGACTAGCGGCTAAAGTGGTTAACCACGAGGTTAATAAAGCAGGTCTTGTTGATATTTTAGGTGCAGTTGGTGACACCAATATACAAGGGGAAAATCAGCAAAAATTAGATGTATATGCTAATGAGAAGTTTATCCAAACTATGACAAAAAGAAACATTGTTTGTGGTATTGCAAGTGAAGAAGAGGATGATTTTGTAGCTATAAACAGTCAAGATGAAAACCATCAAAACAAGTATATTGTTTTAATTGACCCTCTAGATGGTTCATCTAATATTGATGTAAACGTTTCTGTAGGTACCATTTTCTCTGTTTACAGGCGTGTAACACCAGTTGGTACTCCTGTGACTATTGAAGATTTTCTTCAAAAAGGAAATCAACAAGTTGCAGCTGGGTATGTTATTTATGGAACATCAACAATGTTAGTATATACCACTGGAGATGGTGTTAATGGGTTTACCCTGAATCCAGCCATAGGTTCGTTTTATTTATCTCACCCAAATATGCAATTCCCAGAAGATGGTCAAATCTATTCGGTAAATGAGGGTAACTATATACACTTCCCAAAAGGAATTAAAGACTTTATAAAATATTGTCAGAAAGAAGAAGAGGACAGACCTTATACTTCCAGATATATTGGTTCTCTAGTTTCAGACTTTCATAGGAATATGATTAAAGGGGGAATTTACATGTATCCTAAGAGTTCAAAAAACATGAACGGTAAGTTACGTCTGTTATATGAATGTAACCCAATGGCTTTTTTAGCAGAACAAGCCAATGGTAAAGCCAGCGATGGTTTTACTAGGATAATGGATATTGAACCGACAGAATTACACGAACGTGTCCCTTTTATTTGTGGAAGTAAAAATATGGTAGAAAAGGCTGAGGAATTTATGCGCAACGCATAAAAAAACGAGCTAATTGCTCGCTTTTTAATTAAGTGTATTGATTATTATTGATTCATATTTTTTATACCATCAATAAATTCGTCTAAATCATGACCTTGGCTAACTAATTCTAGTGCTTTATCCGTTATATACTTTACGTTAATAGCATGAAAACCAAGTGCAACACAGAATTTTCTTAATATTTTCTTTTCTTCTTCTTGATGTATTTTATCTGCCGCTACCATTCTAGCAAGATCGAATAAACGTTCTAATCTGTGGTCATAGGATACTGGTGGATTTACAGGGTGAGATTCATAATCCTTCATTATTCTTTTGTAATCATGCTCACTGATATTTAATCTGTCTGCTAATCGATTTAGAAATTCTTTTTCCTCCTCCGAGATTACACCATCACTCATAGCAACTCTTACAATAGCTCCAAAATGGTCTTTATTTCGCTTTCTAAATTCGTTATCGTATAAATCTGAAATGGACATAAAAATAGGTTTAATAGTCTTTAGTTAATGTGCCTACAAATATAATTCTATTCCTAGAATTTATCATTACAGAACAGCTCAAAAATTTTATATTTGCACCTTCAAATAAAGGAACTTGAGCAAAGCATTAATTTCCAAAACATATGCAGAGACTTTGCAAGTGCAAAATCTCAGAAATGCTATTGCCCATACTGAAGCTAATACGCACCTCAAAGGGTTGGTAGGATCTTCATTTTCATATGTATTGTCCGAAACCTTTAAATCTACTGACAAACCATTTTTATTGATTTTTGATGATAAAGAAGAAGCTGCATATTTCCTCAACGATTTAGAACAACTTATTAATGATAAAGATGTACTGTTTTATCCTGGTAGTTACAGAAGACCTTATCAAATTGAAGAAACAAATAACGCCAATGTATTATTAAGAGCAGAGGTTCTAAACCGTATTAACTCTAGAAGAAAACCTGCCGTAATAGTTACTTATCCTGATGCACTTTTTGAAAAAGTAGTAACCAAAAAAGAGCTTGAGAAAAACACTCTTAAAATTTCCGTTGGAAATGAATTGAGTATAGATTTTGTTAACGAAGTGCTTTTTGAATATAAGTTTAAGCGTGTTGATTTTGTGACAGAACCTGGAGAATTTTCCGTAAGAGGTGGTATTGTCGATGTTTTCTCATTTTCTCATGATGAACCCTACCGGATTGAGTTTTTTGGGGATGAAGTTGACAGTATTAGAACATTTGATGTAGAAACCCAACTCTCCACAGAACGTATTAAGAAGGTCAGTATAATCCCAAATGTTGCTAATAAATTTATTGAAGAGAAGCGTGAAAGCTTTCTAAAATATATTTCTTCTAAAACAGTAGTTTTCTCAAAGAATAGCTCACTTTTATTCTCTAGAATTGATGATTTCTACATAAAAGCTGAAGATGCATTTAAGGAATTATCAAGTGAAATAAAACACGCCTCTCCTTCCGAATTATTCTGCAATTCTGAATTGCTTAAGAGACAATTCTTGGAATATAATTTAGTGGAGTTTGGGTCTTCATCGATTATGGATGGTAAAGTAATAGACTTTAAAACCAAACCTCAACCCGCTTTTAACAAACATTTTAATCTATTAATTGAAGATTTAAACGAAAATCACTCCAATGGAATAGTAAACTACATTGCTTGTGTTAGCGAGCAACAAGCAAAACGATTTCATGACATTTTTGATGATGTTGAAGAGCAGGTTCATTATAAAACCATTGTGGTTTCATTATACCAGGGTTTTATTGATGAGGAACAAAAAATTGCGGTATATACTGATCATCAAATCTTTGATCGCTATCACAAATTCCATTTAAAAAACGGTTATGCAAAAAAGCAGGCTATAACCCTAAAAGAGTTAACCAATTTAGAGGTTGGAGATTATGTAACGCATATTGATCATGGTATTGGTAAGTTTGGTGGTTTGCAAAAAATTATGGTTGAAGGTAAAAAGCAAGAAGCCATAAAATTGGTTTACGGTGAGCGTGATATTCTTTATTTGAGTATTCACTCGCTACATAAAATAACCAAGTTTAACGGTAAGGACGGAAAGCCACCTAAAATCTATAAATTAGGTAGTAAAGCTTGGAAAAACCTTAAACAAAAAACTAAATCTCGTGTAAAAGAGATTGCATTTAACCTAATTAAACTATACGCAAAACGAAAACTAAAAAAAGGGTTTCAGTACGCACAGGACAGTTATATGCAACATGAACTTGAAGCATCTTTTGTTTATGAAGACACACCAGATCAGACCTCCTCTACAGCAGACATTAAAGCTGATATGGAAAGTGAAAGACCAATGGACCGTTTAGTCTGTGGTGATGTTGGGTTTGGTAAAACTGAGGTTGCTATTAGAGCTGCTTTTAAAGCAGTAGATAATGGCAAACAAGTGGCTGTGTTAGTTCCTACGACAATATTAGCGTATCAACATTACAGAACGTTTACTGAGCGATTAAAAGATTTCCCAGTAACAGTAGATTATGTTAACCGCTTTAGAACAGCAAAGCAAAAAAGAGAGACCCTAGAAGGGTTAGAAAAGGGTAGTATAGATATTATAATAGGAACGCATCAACTCGCAAATAAATCCGTAAAATTCAAAGATTTAGGTTTGCTTATTGTTGATGAAGAACAAAAATTTGGTGTCGCAGTAAAAGAAAAACTAAAGACAATTAAGGAAAATGTTGATGTATTAACCCTAACCGCAACACCAATTCCTAGAACACTTCAATTTAGTTTAATGGCAGCGAGAGATCTGTCTGTAATTACAACACCTCCACCAAATCGTTACCCTATAGAAAGTCATGTTATAAGGTTTAATGAGGATACAATTAGAGATGCTATCAGCTATGAAATACAACGTGGCGGTCAAGTCTTTTTTATTCATAATAGAATTGAAAATATAAAAGAGGTTGCTGGTATGATTCAGCGATTAGTCCCTGATGCAAAAATCGGTATTGGCCATGGCCAATTAGATGGTAAAAAATTAGAGGAACTAATGTTGGCCTTTATGAATGGTGAATTTGACGTATTAGTTAGTACAACAATTGTAGAAAGTGGTTTGGATGTCCCAAATGCCAATACAATATTTATCAATAACGCCAATAATTTTGGGTTGAGTGACCTTCATCAGATGAGAGGTCGTGTTGGACGTAGCAATAAAAAAGCCTTTTGTTATTTCATTACACCAGAATATTCTGCAATGACAACAGATGCAAGAAAACGTATTACCGCTTTGGAGCAGTTTACAGAACTGGGTAGTGGATTCAATATTGCCATGAAAGATCTTGAAATCAGAGGTGCTGGTGATTTGCTAGGAGGTGAACAAAGTGGTTTTATTAATGATATTGGATTTGACACCTATCAAAAGATTTTAAATGAAGCAATTGAGGAATTAAAAGAATCCGAGTTTGCAGATTTATATAAAAATGATGGTAAACTAAAACAATACGTTAAGGATATAACTATAGATACTGATTTTGAATTGCTTTTCCCAGATGACTACGTTAACAACATTACAGAACGGTTTAATCTTTACACCAAGCTCAATGAAATAAAGACAGAAGAAGAACTGCAAAAATTTGAGTCTGAAATTGTTGATAGATTTGGAGAAGTACCAGTCCAGGTATCCGATTTATTTAATAGCGTTCGTTTAAAGTGGGTGGCAGTAAAGATGGGAATAGAAAAACTGATAATGAAACAAGGTAGACTTATAGGCTATTTTATACAAGATCAGCAAAGTCAATTCTATCAAAGCGACGCTTTTTCCAAGGTATTACAGTTTGTTCAATTAAATGCCGGAAAGTGTAAAATGAAAGAGAAAAAAACCAGAAATGGTTTACGTTTACTTTTCACTTTTGAAAATGTAAAGTCCATAAAACAAGCTTTAGAAACATTAACTAATGTAAATGAGTGATAAAAGCCACATAAATCACTTATTGTGGCTAACAGTAGCAACAATATTTATTAGTACCTCAGGTGCCCTAGGAAAATTTATTGAATTACCAACTCCAATAATTATTTGGTGGCGATCTGCCTTAGCAGGTGTGTTTTTATTACTATTCTGTTTAGCCAAAAAGATTAGTTTAAAGGTTAATAGTGGTCGAGATCGATGGACTTTTTTTTTAGCTTCCATATTTATGGGAGCACATTGGATTACCTATTTCTATGCTTTAAAACTATCTAATGTAGCAATTGGGATGCTGTCATTATTTACATTCCCTGTGATTATAGCCTTACTAGAACCAATTTTTACAAGAATAAAATTCGATCCAATGCATGTTTTATTGGGTATTATTGTGTTAATTGGCATCTTTATTCTTGCACCAGAATTTGACCTTAAAAGTAATCAGCTTCAAGGTGTTCTCTTGGGAGTTCTCTCGGCAGTTTGTTACTCAATAAGGATTCTTATCTTAAAAACACATGCAACAAACTACAATGGCACCATGTTAATGTTTTATCAAGTAGGAATTCTTGCTATTGTTTTAATGCCTAGTCTTTATTTTTTGGAGAGTTCAAATATAAAAACACAATATCCATATGTATTGCTTCTTGCATTATTAACAACTGCGATTGGTCATACTCTTTTTATAAATAGTCTTAAATACTTTAAAGCGAGTACAGCAAGTATAATTGGGAGTGCACAACCAGTATTTGGAATTATTATAGCTTACTTTTTCTTGAATGAAATACCAACATTACATACATTTGTTGGTGGCTCATTAATACTTGCAACGGTTTTTATTGAAAGTGTTCGATCTAAAAAAATTTAGAAAACATTATAATTGGCGTAATTATTGAAACCTTATCGCAGAAGACATATTTACAACATGAAAAAATTAATCCTTGCTTTTATTGTTCTACCATTCTTGGGTTATTCCCAAAGTGTTTCTGGTACATTTTCCCCTTCAAAAGATTTTACATATGCTTTTTTATACAAGGCTTCACCAGAGGGTGCTGATTATGTAGATAGTGGAAAACTTGATAGCTTAGGTCGTTTTGAAATACCACTCAATGAAACCGTAACTCCAGGAATATATAAAATTGTATATGCTATTCCACCAGAAGAAAACAATTTTGATTTTATCTATGATGGTAAGGAGTCTGTTGATTTCAACTTTAGTTATGAAAAAGGGGTAGAATTTAAATATTCTGAAGAAAATAAACTTTGGAATTCGTATTTAAAAAGTATGGAAATGGTGAATATCACCATTAGTAATTATTACACAAAAAATGTAAAAGACGAGGAAGGATTTAATGCAATTTTTAAAACTTTAAAAGACACACAAAAAGGGTATGAAGATTTAGCACGTGATAAACTTGTATCTTCTTTTATTCTTGCGAACAGACCTTACATCCCATCGGAATACCAGGATGTAAGTACCTATTCCAATAATTTAAAAAAGCATTATCTAAACCAAATAGATTTTAGTAATTACCTATTGCAAAGTTCTTCATTTTTAGTGGACAGAATTACAGCATATGTCTTTAACATGGAGCAAAACCCAAGTAATGACACATTTAAATCGCATGTAGATGATGTTGCCAAAGCTATTGGAAGTGATAATTCAGAAATTAAAACAACGCTACTTAAAATATTATGGCAACGGTTTGTAAATTTAGAAAATCATGAATTGACCAATTATATTACAGACATGTACTTATTGGATTTGGCAAATGCCACAGGTAACATAGTTTTAGCAGAATCAATAATTTCATATAAAAACACCTCAATTGGCACAAAGGCACCAAATTTTGACATTAAATCAAAAGATAGTACATCAGATCTGCATAGTCTTGAAGGTTCCGAATATTACCTGCTTGTATTTTGGAGCAGTGGCTGTGGTCATTGTTTAAAGGAATTACCAAAAGTAAAAGAACTTGTAACAAACAAATCTAATATTGAAGTGGTTGCCTTTGGTCTTGAAAACGATTCTATTGACTGGACAAAGGAAATAGAAAAATACCCAGATTTTACACATGCCATTGGTTTAGGCAAATGGGAAAACCCTATTGTTAAGACTTATGGGATAGCGGCTACACCAATGTATTTTTTACTAAGTGAAGATAAAATTATAATGGCTAAGCCTTATGCATTTGAAGATCTAGAAGTACTTATTGAGAATTTATAATTTCCACATCTGTCACAAAATAATTTGTATCACCCTGCCAAGGCATAGCTTTAAAACGTTCTTTATAACTTAGTTTTACTCTTTTTCCTTCAGCGTCTTCAAGTTTATTTAATACATCTGTATCTAAAACAGAAAACTCCCATAAATTACCTCGTAAACCATTGTTAGATTCCCCCATTCTCAAGCCTCCTAAATTCAGTTCACCTTCATAAGTTTTAAAAAAAATTCCTTTTTTACTGAATTTTATTAATTGCCCAGCACGTATACCGCTAGAATAGGTCCAAGAGCAAGTCCATATCGCTAAGCATGTTAGCACTAAAACGCCAATTACTATTTTAAGAATAAATCCTTTAAATCTGGATTTTAATGTTGGTATTTTATCGCCCATTTTTTTAATTAAGGTATTAACGAAATTATGAAAATATAACAACACAGCAAAAAACGCTCAGTAAAACCAAGTGTTTTATCTGAGCGTTTTGAAACTAAATAACCAACCAAAATTTAGCTTCTTGTATTTTCTCTAGAGTTATCTACCTTAGATGTTTTTTGTTTTCTCTTTTTAGGCTTATCTACCTCCTTTGTTACTCTACCTTGTGTATCAGAACTTCTGTAATAAGGTATGTATCCTTTTCCTTCAAACTCATAAATTGTTCCTGAGCTTGGGTGAAGTAACTCAATGGCCCCATCATTGATAACGCTTAGTTCAAAGAATTCATTGTCGAAGAAATCATAATCTAGAGTTAAAGTTTTTAGATACATATTTCCTGATACATCTCCAACGCCATACACTCCAATATAATCCCAGTAAATATTATTTGGGTCGTAAATATTTACATCTTGAGAGCTTCTAAATGTAGAATCATTGCCACCAGACAAAAACTGAAGATAGTACTCGTTATCAAACTCATTTAAAGCTCCATAATCGCTAGTGTAAACCTTTTCCCATGCCTCATACTCCTGTAAAAAATAATGGATGTTATCATAGAATATAAAATCATAGTCAAAATTGTTTCTCTGATAACCTCTTAAAAAATAAGACGTATCGTTAAATGGATTATAAAGTTCAATTGTATTGTTATTGATTTGATACACATCAAAACTATCAAATCCGTCAATTATATGATCTACATCTAATATCATATCATATGCCACATAATTTCCGATAGGGACTCCAAAGCCATTGCCTTGAATACCAAAATCTACAAGATTATTATTAGCAAAAAGATTTCCGTTTCTAAACGAAAGTGTAAAAGCAATTTGTAAAAATGGGGTTTCACCATAACCTTGAGTTTGATTAATATCAACATACCACAATTCATAAGAATTCAATAATTGATTTAATGATACTCCTGGATTGTTATCCAATATTACTACCTCGTCTGTATAACAGGAAGTAAATAAAGTTGCACTCAATGCAAAACCTAAAAGTAATTTCAATGTCTTCATAATTCAACTGTTTTAAGTTTATTACATTGTTAAATTCAAAACCTGTGCCAAAAACTGAAATTACTCATTTTACAATTTGAAAAATTGATGTTTAAATCCTTTAAATCATAAATATTTATTGACTTAGTCTCACTAATAATAACATTAGACTATCCACCAAACTTTCCTTATTTTTGATGCAATTAACAGATGATAATTATATGAGTGAAACAACTAGATATGCTGTTTTTGGTGCAGGAAGTTGGGCTACCGCTATAGTAAAAATGCTATGTGAAAATTTAGATGAGGTTAGTTGGTATATGCGTAGTGCCTATATAAAAGATCACTTAAATAAAGAACAACATAATCCTAGTTATTTAAGTTCAGTGGAGTTTCAATCAGATCAATTGAAGCTAAGTAACGACATTAACGAAATTACTGAGTGGGCAGATATTTTAATTTTTGCTATCCCGTCGGCTTTTATGGATTCTGAACTCAAAAAATTAAAAGTAGACATAAGTCAAAAAACAATCGTTTCTGCGGTAAAAGGTATAATCCCTGAATCGGGCTTATTAGTTGGTGAACATTTCCATAATATCTATAAAATACCTTTTGAAAATATTGCGGTGATTGCGGGACCATGTCATGCGGAAGAGGTAGCATTAGAACGGTTATCTTACCTTACAATATCTTGTGTAGATGCTAACAAGGCTCAGACCATTGCCAATAGTTTAACAAGCCATTATATCAAAACAAAAATTAGCGATGACATCATAGGTGTAGAATATGCTGTAATGTTAAAGAATATATATGCAATAGCAGCTGGGATTGCACATGGATTGGGATATGGAGATAATTTTCAAAGTGTTTTAATGAGCAATTCAATACGCGAAATGAAACGTTTTATAAAGAAAATGCACAAAATGAAACGGAATATCAATAATTCAGCATATTTAGGAGATTTATTGGTGACTGGGTATTCTACATTCTCTAGAAATAGAATGTTTGGCAATATGATTGGTAAAGGTTATACGGTTAAATCTGCAATGATGGAAATGAATATGGTGTCAGAGGGTTATTACGCCACAAAAAGTGCAAAATTATTGAATGACAAAAACACCAATAAAACGCGTTTACCAATTATAAATGCGGTTAATGCAATTTTGTACGAAAACAAAAATCCTAAAAAAGTCTTTAAGAAACTAACGGACCACCTAGATTAAGAGAATCTACTTTATCAAAACTCCTTTTAAATGCATTAATGGAATAGTTTGCAAGGCATTTTGATTAATGGTATTCTTCCTAAACAAATACGTTTTATCAAACATCTGATTTCCTTTAAAAAACGTTACCTTAAACTCATTATTCAATCCTAAAACTGCTTCTTGTAAATATTCAATCTTTGCGTAACTTCTTGATGGAAGCATCTTCAAAGTGTGACGCATTGGTGGAGTAATATTTTTATCTGAGTATCCTTTTGATACTATGAGAACTGTATCTAAATCATCGTCGCTATCATTAATGATATAGACATTCCAATCCTTAGTTTTATACTCTAAATGCTCCTCTTTAACAACAGCAACAAATACGTTTTTTACTTCTGGGATTTCAATGTCCTTTCTCACAAATTACAATGCTGATTTAAACTGCTCGAGAAAACGAATATCGTTCTCGCTTAACAGACGAATATCACTAATTTGATGAAGCAATAAAGCAATACGGTCTATTCCCATCCCAAATGCAAAACCAGAATATTCCTTAGAGTCTATACCGCAGTTTTCCAATACATTTGGATCTACCATACCACATCCCATTATTTCTAACCAACCTGTTCCCTTGGTCATTTTATAATCGGTCTCTGTTTCGAGTCCCCAATAAACATCAACCTCAGCACTCGGTTCAGTAAATGGGAAATATGAAGGACGCAATCTAATTTTTGACTTACCAAACATTTCGGTTGTGAAATATTGAAGTGTTTGTTTTAAGTCTGCAAAACTAACATCTTTATCAATGTATAATCCTTCTACCTGATGGAAAAAACAGTGCGAACGCGCCGATATAGCTTCATTTCTGTAAACTCTTCCTGGAGAAATTGTACGAATTGGAGGTTTGTTATTTTCCATATATCGCACCTGAACAGAACTTGTATGTGTACGTAATAAAATATCCGGATCAGTCTGAATAAAAAACGTATCCTGCATATCTCTGGCCGGATGATATTCAGGTAAATTAAGCGCTGTAAAATTATGCCAATCGTCTTCAATTTCAGGACCTTCACTTACATTGAATCCTATGCGTGAGAATATATCTATAATCTGATTTTTAACAATTGAAATTGGATGGCGAGCACCTAAAGCTATAGGGTCACCAGGACGTGATAAATCACCATAAATACCTTTATCTTCATCTTGTTGTTCTAAAGCATCATTTAAAGCATTTACCTTATCTTCAGCCGTTTTCTTTAACTGATTTATAGTTTGGCCAAATTCCTTCTTTTGCTCGTTTGCTACGTTTTTAAACTCAGCAAAATATTGTTTTAAAAGACCTTTAGAACCAAGGAATTTAATTCTAAACGCTTCAACTTCATCTTTTGACTGAGCAGAAAATGCTTCAGCTTCTGCAATGAGTTCTTTTAACTTATCTATCATTCTGTCTTAATTTCAGACCGCAAATTTAAAAATTATTAGTCGATATACTCTGTTTCAACAAAATAGTTCACAATAGCCTCCTTCATAAGTATACTTTGTTCACCTGCTTTGAGATGAGGTAATTGTTCTTTAACCTTATAGTGTGGCCAGCCATCATCGTCAACAAAATCAAACTCATAAAAACCATATGGTGTCAAAAGTTTGCAAATTGCAATATGCATCAAGTCTAGCTTGTGGTCTTTTTTATATACACGATGAAGTTGACCAAGTTCTTGAACACCTATTAAATATATAATTGCATCTAAGTCTAAAGTATCACCATCAGCAAATTGTTTTGATAGTTTTTCTACCAATATATCCCAGCGTTCCTTTAATTGTTCGTCTCGTGCCATAATTTATCCACCATCTCTCTCGTTATAAAATTAGTAAAGTTAATTTATATTTGCTTAAACAGCTATAATTATGAATATCATTGATATTGTTTTAGGAGCCTTATTACTATTTGGGCTCATTCGTGGTGCCATGAAAGGTCTATTTGTTGAAATAGCTTCTTTATTAGCTTTAGTTTTAGGTGTATATGGAGCCATTCACTTTAGTGGATTTGCCACTGAAATCCTAGAATCTAAACTAAATTGGAGTGAAAAAACTATTAATATTGTAGCTTTCGCCATAACTTTTGTAATTATTGTTCTGGCAATTAGTTTGGCTGGAAAAGCATTAACAAAGTTAGCTGACTTTGCTGCTTTGGGTATTTTAAATAAGCTTTTAGGTGGTATTTTTGGTGTGCTCAAAATTGGTTTAATTTTAAGCGTACTATTAATAGTATTTAATAAACTGAATAAAACTCTTTCTTTTATGGGACAAGATGATTTGGAAGAAAGTGTTCTTTATGAACCTGTAAAATCTTTAGCACCAATGATTTTTCCAAATATTATAAAAAGTGAAATAGAAGAGGAAAACACTTCCGAAAATAAAGCATAAAAAAAGCCATTCTTAAAAGAATGGCTTTTAACTTATTTATAAACTGTAATTTAAAACATTTCTACTTTTCCTGTATGTAAACTGTACACGCCTCCAACAATAGCTATTTCACCATTGTCTTCCATTTCTTTTAGTATTGGGCTCTTAATACGAATGCGATCAATAGTTAATTTTACATTGTTTTCTACTGTTTTTGCAACAAATATTTTGTTAGAAGAATTTGCCTCACCTTCTACTTCTTCAGCAGACTGATGAACTGCAGGTAAAATATTACTCAATAAGTGTGTTATATTACCAAGTTCCACTCCATCACATGCTGCCTTTACAGCACCACAAGATTCATGACCTAACACCAGTACTAATTTACTTCCAGCAACTTTACAAGAATACTCTAAACTTCCTAAAATATCTGAATTTTCAAAATTTCCAGCTACTCTAGCTACAAATATGTCTCCAATAGCCTGATCAAAAACTGTTTCAACTGGTACTCTAGAGTCTATGCAAGATAATACTACTGCTTTAGGATATTGTCCGTTGATAGTTTGGCTTACCAAAGCTCCATTGTCTGCTCCTTCTGGGCTTCCATCAACAAAACGGTTATTACCGTCTAATAAATCTTGTAAAACAGACTCGGGAGTCATTTTACTCTGTAAATCTTTTGTTATAGCTGTATTTTTCATATAATGTTAACTTTATTTTAATTGACTATTTTTTCGCTAGATTAAAAAATTCTATAAAACTATCAGGATTTTCAATTTTTCCTCTCTCGGAAAATACCTTTATATTAATACACCTTTCTTTTGCTTTGACTGCAAAATCCTCCAGGATTTCAATAATGTCATTATCAAGATATTTTGTTTTACTAACATCTAACTCTAAAATAGAGTTTTCTGGAAGATTATCTAATTCTTTTAAAATTGCAGCTTTATTAAAGAAGGTTACCTCTTCGGCAAGTGTCATTTTAATAATTCCATCAGCTATGTTTTCACCTTCTTTATGCAAAAAGTGTGAGTTTTGAAAGCTTTTAAGTAAGATAACAAAAATACCAAATACAAGCCCTAGTCCAACTCCCAATAATAAATCACCTGTAATGGCCATTGGTAAAACAGTAGCCATAAATGGTAGCCATTGCTTCCACCCTAAACTAAACATTGTTTTAAATGTTGATGGTTTTGCTAATTTAAATCCAACCACAAATAAAATAGCCGCAAGCACCGATAATGGAATTTTATTCAATAATGTTGGAATTAAAATAACTGATATTAAGAGAAAGAAGCCATGAATGATAGCACTTGCCTTTGTACGACCACCAGATTGAATATTTGCTGAACTTCTCACAATTACCTGGGTTATAGGAAGCCCACCAATTAATCCTGAAATTATATTACCTGTTCCTTGGGCGATTAATTCTCTATTGGTAGGTGTTACATTTTTATTCGGGTCTAATTTATCTGTAGCTTCAACACACAATAAGGTTTCTAAACTTGCAACAATTGCTATTGTAAATGCTATTACCCAAACATCTTTATCTCCAATAGCTGAAAAATTTGGAAAGCTAAACTGGCCTTTAAAATTGTCAAAACTATCAGGGACTGGAACAGATACCAATTGGCTCTCTATTAGACCTAAAGTATCACCTTTTGTTATAATGTAGAAGAATATACCTATGATGACCGCAATTAATGGTCCTTGAATTAATTGGAATATTTTAGCTTTTTTAGAAAGTATATTAGCCCATAATAGTAAAATCCCAAGTCCTATCACACCAATAGTTGTTGCGCCCATACTAATGTTACCACTGAGCAGCGCATTAAGGCTGTTTAAAAGATCGGACACTAGTTTAAATCCTTCCCACTTTACATCTAGAAATGAAAAGTTACCAGTTGGATTGTTCCCCATTCCGAAAAAATAAGGTATTTGTTTTAAAATAATGATGATTCCTATACCAGTCAACATTCCTTTAATTACTGATGAAGGGAAAAAGTATGCGATTATACCTGCCTTAGCAAATCCTAAAAGGATTTGAATTATTCCGCCCAACACAACAGCTACTAAAAATTTTTCAAATCCACCGTTATCTAAACCACCTAATGTAATAATGGCAGTTGCAACAATGGCAGCTAGTCCCGCTGCTGGTCCACTGACACCTATAGTAGATCCACTAATACTAGCTACGACAATTCCACCTATAATACCAGCAATTAAACCAGAAAATAATGGTGCGCCACTAGCTAATGCAATACCTAAACAAAGAGGTAAAGCGACAAAGAATACGACAATACTCGCCGGTATGTCATTTTTTAAAGTTTTAAACATATTAAAATACGTTTTATAACTGTTTTCTGTTTAAAACAGTTATGAGATTATTGATAAATAAATAAAGTTGAGACTAAGATTTAATTGATTATTTCGGGAGGTGGTGAAATAATATTAATGAGGGGTTTACTATATAAACCATGTGTAAAGTCAATTCTGTCTTTTTCTAAAAGAGAATAATCCGTTTGTTCCATATTAGTAGACATAGTTTCGATAAGAATTTTAAAGTTTTCACTTTCCTCTTCTTCACCGAGACCATCAAACATGGAAATGTCAACAGAATTATCTATTGAAGTAATAATTGTCGGTGCACTAATTATCGAAAGAAATAAAACAACGATAAATAGAGCTGTTAGTTTTTTGAAAATCATAAGTTCACAAAGATAATACTTCACAAATATTGATTTGTTAAATAAAATTAAAAATTACTTAATAACTTTATATCCTCAGATGGTATCCAACCAATTGAGTTATCAGACAGTTGAATTTTTTTCCAATCTTCATATGTGTCTAAGACTTGGATTTTAGTTCCTTCATGAAGTCTAAAAACTTCTTCACTCATTTTATTTGGATCTGCTTTTACCCTAGATTCTTGAGCAAAAACTATAGCAGGATTGTCCTTATTATCTAATTGTACTCTCTGAAACGCCATGGCAACCGACAAACACGCCACAAATAAACTTGCAACACTTATAATAAACGCCAATCGTTTTCTTGAAGTCGCTTGGGCAAAATGATATAGCAAGAATAGTAACACAAACACAAATACGCCTATTACAGCAATTATGGCCCAAGTGTCTGCACTTAATGTGGTAACAAAATTCTTCAATATTTTGGCAAAACCAACATCTGGAACCGTATCAATTGCGTCTACAGTCATATTCCTTGCAAAAGCCAAGTTATTCTTTATTTCTTCATCATTTGGACTAAGCAATAGGGCTTTCTCATAATAATAAACACTTGATGCAATGTTATTGAGCTTATAATTTGCGTTGGCAATATTAAAATAAAGCTCTGAAGAATGAACTTCTGATTCTAGTATGCTTTCATACTTTTCTATAGACTCAACATATTTACCATCATTATAAAGTTCATTAGCCTTCTCAAACAGCTGATTTTTTTGGCTGAAACCAAAAAATGAAAAACAAAATATTAATAGTGCAATTGCTCTCATCCTATCTTATTTGTTTGTCTATAGTTGATATTGTTTTAGCGGATCTATTATAATCACTTTGCATTGTGTCTTGAGTGATAGGTGTATATCTGGCCAACTCACAATTTTCTAATATTGAAATAAATTCCGAAATATTGGTTGAATCAATATTTCGCTGAGATAAAAGAGATTCTATTTTCTCTTTATTAAAATCACTCGTCTCAATATTCAATTTTGCTTTCAAGTAATTATGCAGTGCTTTCTCTAGTGCCACATAAAAGGCCTCTTTGTTATTCAGTGCTTTTTTAGACTCACCTAAATATTTTCTAGATAATTTATCTGCTTTTCTTATTCTATTACCGTGAATATCAGCATCACGTTTATCCTTATTCCTTCTAATAAAAATTACAATTGGTATGGCAAAAAACGGTGTGAGTAACAAGGACCAAAAGGCTGTAGATTGAAAAAATGGTGTATGTGTTTTACCAACCCAATTAGGCTTTGTTTTTATAAAGGCAAACGTATTTGAATTTGGACTAACAGGTTGTTTTGTTACCATAGTTTCAGAACTTTCAGTATTACTAATTGATGCAGTAGGTCCCTCTAATACATCTACAACCAATTCATCAGAATTAACCCTTTTATAGCTTTCCGTTTGTAAATCAAAATAGGAAAATGATATTGTAGGTATAGGATATTTGCCTTTATATTGCGGAACGATAGTATAGGTGTCTGAAATTGTTCCTTGCATTCCACTTAATCTGGTTCGTACACTCTCTTTATGCTCAGGCTCATATACCTCTAATGAGCTTGGAACAGAAAGTTTTGGTAACTCAAATAACTTTAAGTTTCCTTTACCTGAAACCTCAATTTTAGCCTGCAAAGATTCAGTCGCATTAAGTTGACTTTTAGTTGTGGTTACTTTAAAATTAAAATCCCCAACTGCTCCTTTAAAATCAGCAGGCTTACCTACTTCTGGCAAAGGTTTAACATTAACTGTTCTACTACCCGCAGTAACTGTCTTAGGCACCTTTGTCATTATTGGCCTACCAAAAATATCAGCTCGCCCTGTAGGTACTTCTACTGTTATATCTAAAACAAGTGGTTCTAATTTTAATTTACCTGTTTTCTGAGGATAAAGTACTGTTTTGCGTAATACGACAAATCTATAATCCTCACCCTTATATAGCCCTTTTTGAATATTTAAGCCTTTTATTTCAATATTCTGACTCCAAAAATCATTATATCTTGGATTGTCTTTTTCTCTCCAATTACTAACGCCTGTTTCTGGTGAAACATATAATTTATAAACTACTGTTATGGCTTCATTTAGGTAAGGATCTGTTTTTGAAACTTCCGCTACTAAGTGAATGTTTTGCGCAGCAATGTCAGAAGCACCTGAATTTCCATTAGGAGCATCAACTGCAGCAGTTACATTAATTGTTATGGGAAATGTTTTATAGATTTCTCCTTCAATTTCAATTGTAGCTTGTTTTATAGTAAACTTACCTCGCTTTTTAGGTGCCAAAAAATAACTATATGTTTTGGTATAAGAACGTTTCCCATTTAACCAAGAATTACTCACTGAGGTATTTGGCCCACCAACTACATCAAAATCATTGAAACTAGGTGGGACAAAATTGTCTCCATCTTTATTCATTTCAAAATCAATCCTAAGACGTTCGTTTACACCAAGTTTCTTCTTACTAACCTTAGCCTCAAACTTAACTTGAGCTGAGACTAATCCAGTGAGAAGGCAAATAAATAATATGGATATGTAATGTTTAACTTTCATAAAGCTTTAAACTCGCTTCTTTTACCAGTCTTTTTCGGTTTTTACTTTTGCTCCTTTTTGCTTTTCTGCATTTATTTTTTGTTGTACTTTTTGCTCTTGGTTTTGCATCGCCTCTAAAATATTTTTTATCTGCTGAGGTGACATTTGTCCAGGCTTTGGTTTTGGTTTTTGGTTTTTGTCCTTATCATCTTTTCCATCATCTTGCTTATCATCTTTCGGTTTTCCGTTTTCATCTTCTTCTTTATCACCATCCTTTTTATCCTTATCGCCTTCGTCCTTATTGTCTTGATTTTCTTTATTCTCGTCTTGCTTCTTTTCTTCCTCTTCTTTATCCTTTTCTTGTTCCTTATCCTTATCCTCTTTATTATCTTCTCCGCCACCATCTTTTTGCTGCTCTGCGCATTCCTTGGCTAAAGCGAAGTTATATCTGGTTTCTTCATCTGTAGGATTATTACGTAGTGCATTTTTAAAAGCTTCAACAGCATCTTTGCACTGTCCATTTTGCATTAATATATTCCCAATATTATGAAATGCTCTATGTTTTTCGTCTTTTGTCTTTGCATTATTAGCCGCTTCTTGGCTTCTAAATAATGCTTCATTAAAGCTTCCTTTTTTATAATAAGAATGTGCCAAATTATATGCACCAGCCGCCTTGTTTGGCGATTCAGATATTGCTTTTCTATACTCCATTTCTGCTTCAACATAATTGTCCTCACCAAGCAACTCGTTTCCTTTGTAAACTAAATTAGTAGCATTCTTTTCTGCCTCTATTTGCGCTTTTGTCTTTTCCTGACAAAAACCCATAAAGGTTATTAATGATACTATAATTGTTAAACTAAACTTCATTTTTACTGATTCTTACTTTAAATTTAGCAAACCCTTTTAATTGTGTGCGTTAAAGAATAATTAAAAATTTTCATTGAAAAGATTTAATTTCTTTAACCATTCTGTTTTCCTTTCTAAAAGGAATATGTCAATAAAAAACAAAAGGATACTAAGACCTAAGAACCATTGAAACTGATCTTTAAAATCTGCAATTTGTTTTGATTCAAATTCCTTCTTATCCATTTTGTCCAATAGATCCTTTATAGAATCTACAACTTCCGAAGTATTACTTCCATTAATATATAAACCGTTGGTTTCTTCGGCAATTTCCCTTAGCGTCGTTTCATCTAATCTGGTAATCACCGTTTCACCATTTTGATCTTTTTTATAATTTAATACTACACCATTTCTTTTAATTGGGATTGGACCTCCTTTTGCATCACCCACACCAATTGTAAGAATTCTAATCCCTTCATCATTAGCTTCTTCAGCAATATATACGGCCTCTCCTTCATGATCTTCACCATCTGATATTATTATTAATATCCTATTGGTTTGTTCTTCATCATCGTAATACGTTTTTGCTAACTGAATTGCTTCATGAATTGCTGTTCCTTGAGAGGAAAGCATATCTGTATTCATGTTTTGGAGAAACATTTTTGCCGATGCATAATCCGTTGTGATTGGCAATTGGGGAAAGGCTTTACCGGCGTAAGCAATAATTCCAACACGATCACTTGCCAAGCTATTAATAATCTGAGTTACTAATTGTTTAGATTTCTCTAAACGGTTTGGTGCAATATCTTCTGCTAGCATACTTTTTGAAACGTCAACTGCAAATACAATATCAACACCTTGGCTTCTTACTGTCTCTAGTTTTGTACCAATCTTAGGATTAACCAACGCTAATGACAAACACCCAAATGCACCGCTCAATACCAATAGTTTTAAAATTCCCTTGAACAAAGATTGATTTGGACTTAGCCTTTTAAGCAGGTGGCTGTCTGCAAATCTTTTTTGAGCTGATCGTCTCCAGATCTGCAACATTGCAAACAACAAAATGATCACTGGAATTACCAGTAATGTCCAAAACCATATTTTCTCATCTAGTCTAAACAAAGCTTCTAAATATTGTGTTTCTAAGAATTAGTTCTAATAACAATAATAATCCGGCAAGAAGTACTAAAGGCCTATATTTTTCCTCGTAATTATAATACTTCTTTTCTTCTATTTCGGTTTTTTCTAGCTTATTGATTTCATTATAAATTTCAGCCAGTTTTTTATTATTAGTTGCCCTAAAATATTTTCCACCTGTAACATCCGCGATTTCCCTTAGCAAGTCTTCATCAATTTCTACTTGTTGTCTTCCATACCTAAAAGAACCATTAGGGTTAATGGATATTGGTGATAATGCCATCCCGTTAGTTCCTAAACCAATAGTGTATACCTTAATACCATATTCAACAGCTAATTCACTTGCTATTTTGGGATCTATAAAACCAGAGTTGTTGACACCATCTGTCAATAAAATAATAACTTTGCTTTTTGCTCTACTGTCCTTAAGTCTGTTAACAGAAGTTGCCAAACCCATACCGATCGCTGTCCCACCTTCAATAATGGTATTATACTTAATATCTCGCAATGATCTTTGAACAATAGACTTGTCACTTGTAATAGGTGTTTTTGTATATGCTTCTCCAGCATATTCGACTAAACCAATTCTATCATTTGGTCTACCATCAATAAAATCCGATGCTACTTGTTTTAAGGCTTCTAATCTATTAGGTCTTAAATCTTTTGCCAACATACTTGCAGATACATCTATTGCCATAACAATATCAATACCTCTTGTAGTTTTAGTTCTCGTTGAGACATCAACAGTTCTAGGTCTTGCTAAAGCAGTAATTAATAAACCAAGTGCTATCAAACGAAATACAAAAAGTAAATGTTTAAATTTTGGCCAAAAAGATGATACCGTTTTAAATCCACTTGTACTAGATATTTTTAATTCAGCCGTCTGTTTATTGTGCTTAAAGACATACCAAACTAGTGCTATTGGGATTAGCAACAGCATCCAGAAAAGTTCTTTATTTAAAAATTCAATATTCTCAAACATTAGTTGTCTTCTTCTTCAGGTTCATCCGGTTTTAGCTCAATAGAATCGATAATTCGTTGTACCATTTCATCTGCATAATCATCATTATCAGGCCATGTTATAATTATTTGTTGTAAGACATTTTCATTTGAAAAACTAAAAAGTGCATATTCTGCATTAACAACATTGTTAGTGTTAGGAATAACAATGTTAAATGTCCCAAACGTTTTTAGTCCTTCTGCGGCGTTTGGAGTTATAAACTGATCTCGCTTAACTAAAATATCTCTTGCCCCTTTTGATTCGAATCCTTTAATACTTTCTTCCGATACTTTAAATAAATCAAATGTTGGGTTTTCTGTTTCTTTTGTTTGAGGTTTTTGCTTTGGAACGTTTAATGTTGTGGTATTAATTGCGACGCTGAAAATATCTAACATCGTTCCATAGACAAATGTGGTCATACTCATTTGTTCCTTGGCTTCCTCGGGTAATGGAGAATCAACACGTTTTAAAACTCTAGGTGTTTCAATCCAAACCGGTGGAAAACCATAAGCACTTTCTACCCAATTACCTTCTAAAAGTTCTTTACTTTCATGTCCGATAATCGTGTCTTTTACATATCCAAATCCATATTTAATTCCAAAACCAACAATCGTTGCAATTATTAAAAACAAGGATATGGCAACAGTAAGTATAACTTTTCTACGTTTCTTCTTACGCTCCTGAGCTTCTTTGTATTGTTTGTCTAAAAGTTTTTCTTCCTCAGATGGTTCTGGTAAGCTTGCTTTAACGTTGTCTATTTCCTTATCGATAATATCTCTATCCATTTCTGCTAATGCAGTATCTGGTTTAGACTTCGCAAATTTTACTAAATCTGCTCGTTTAAGAATAGATTGAAGATTATTAATCGTATCCTTCTTTAAAGGGATTTGATTACCATCTTTTAATAATTGAAGCCTCAATATAAGCTCGTCAGTTGTGCTTTCCATCGCACGATCGTAAACTTTTTCATCTAAATATTTACGTATAATGAGGGTTAACTCAGAATAATATTTTTTGATTTCTGACTTTAATAAAAACTGGCTTTGGTCCAACTTTCTTATTGCAATTTTGGCACGATCGTAGGGTGGCAAAAGTGCTATTTCTTCCTCTTCAGTTAATGGCTTTTTACGCCAAATAAACCAATATAATAAGAAGGCAACAAGTCCGATTAGGAGTAAAGTGATTAACAAATATTTCCACCAATTACCTCCAGTCTTATCTACTTCAATTATAGGTTTAATATCATACAAACCTTGTTTGGTGGTGTCAACTTCAATAGGATTAACCATTACTTTCAGTGAATCGGTGAAGAATGGTTTGTCTCCTATAATTATTTTTTGACGTGGAATTGTGTATACGCCAGAATCAAACTGAGTGAGTTTATATATTCTGGATAACAAAATCTTGGCATTGTTTTTTATTGTATCAATATTTGATGCTTCAACAGCCTCCAATGGTAAAAATGTCTGCCCTTCTGGAAAAACAACTAAAGCAGAAGAATCTGCTTCTACATTAATTTTGTAATTAATCTGTTCACCAATTCTAATCTGGGTTGTATCAACTTTAGAAGAAACTTGTCCGAATGAAAACGAAGTAAAAAGAATCATTAATCCAGACAAAACCAATTGTCTTGCCTTGTAATTAGAAAAATTCAATATGTAAACCTTGTATTTCATTGCTTACTTATCCTCTTCTTTTAAAATATCCCAAGAGTTTCTTTACATAACTCTCATCTACTCTACAGTCAATTGTACCTGCTCCAGATTTTGTAAAACTATCTTTAAAGTAATTGACTTTTTCTAAATAAAACTTCTCGTAATTTGATCTCACTTTTTTAGAGGCTGTATTAACTAATAGAAATTCTCCGGTTTCTTCGTCCTCCATCTGTACCATACCTATATTAGGAATTGTCTCCTCATGTTTATCGTATA
Organism: Winogradskyella sp. KYW1333; assembly: GCF_003335675.1. Taxonomy (GTDB): domain Bacteria; phylum Bacteroidota; class Bacteroidia; order Flavobacteriales; family Flavobacteriaceae; genus Winogradskyella. The sequence goes on from NZ_QPHL01000012.1 coordinate 191,739, forward strand.
TTCTTATACCAGTAATATCGTGTTTACCTGCTGATATTTTGAGATTGTGCTTGTATTCGTCCGCGATAAAATCAGACAAAACAAATACGATTGCTTTCTTTTTCATCACATTAGATAAAAACTTAAATGCCTGACTAATATTGGTGTTTTTACTTTTTGGATGAAACTCAATTAACTCACGAATAATTCTTAAGACATGTGACCTTCCTTTTTTTGGTGGTATATACAATTCTATATCATCCGAAAATAAGATGAGGCCAATCTTGTCATTATTTTGAGTGGCTGAAAATGCAAGAGTAGCTGCTATTTCCGTAACGATTTCGTCCTTGAATTGATTTTTAGTTCCGAAAAATTTACTGGCAGAAACATCTGCCATAAGCATCATAGTAAGCTCACGCTCTTCTTCAAATACTTTTACAAAAGGCTCATTATATCGTGCTGTGACATTCCAATCAATATTTCTAACATCATCCCCAAATTGATACTGTCGTACTTCAGAGAAAGTCATACCTCTTCCCTTAAAGGTTGAATGATATTCACCTCCAAATATATGATCAGACAAACGACGTGTCTTAATCTCTATTTTTCGTACTTTTTTAAGAAGTTCTTTAGTATCCATTTCTCAGTTTACAGTTTACAGACTCAGTTTTCAGTAAGTTTAATTCAGTTCATAATTTGCAATATCAATGCATTTTTACTGAATACTGTGAACTCATTTATGGTACTTCGATTTCGTTTACAATTTTATTGATGATATCTTCTGAAGTAACATTTTCTGCCTCAGCTTCATACGTAATACCAATTCTATGACGTAAGACGTCATGAACTACAGCACGAACATCTTCAGGAATTACATAACCTCTACGCTTTATAAATGCGTAACATTTAGATGCGGTTGCTAAATTAATACTACCACGCGGTGATGCTCCAAAAGAAATTAGAGGTTTTAAATCTTCTAGGTTATATTTTTCTGGATAACGTGTCGCAAAAATTATATCAAGTATATACTTTTCAATCTTCTCATCCATATATACCCCTCTTACTGCTTCTTGTGCACTTAAAATTTGTTTTGGCGAAACCACTGGATTTACTTTGTCATAAGTGCCTTTTAAATTAGCTCTAACAATTAATTGTTCTTCATCCAATTTTGGATAGTCAATTACCGTTTTAAGCATAAAACGGTCAACTTGTGCTTCTGGTAAAGGATATGTTCCTTCTTGCTCAACTGGGTTTTGAGTTGCCATTACTAAAAACGGTTTCTCCAAAATAAAAGTTTCATCGCCAATGGTAACCTGCTTCTCTTGCATTGCTTCTAATAAGGCCGATTGTACTTTTGCAGGTGCTCTATTAATCTCATCTGCTAGAACAAAATTTGCGAAAATTGGTCCTTTCTTAATTGAAAAATCGTTTTCCTTAATGTTATAAATTAATGTTCCAATAACATCGGCAGGTAACAAGTCTGGGGTAAACTGAATTCTACTAAAGCTTGCGTCTATTGCCTTAGATAGAGTGTTAATTGCCAATGTTTTTGCCAATCCAGGTACACCTTCAAGTAAAATATGTCCTTGACCAAGTAGCCCAATTAACAAACGTTCTATCATATGTTTTTGACCTACAATTACCTTATTCATTTCAAAGGTTAATAGATCTACAAATGCACTCTCTTTTTCAATCTTCTCATTAATTGATTTTATATCAATTGTACTCGTTTCTTCCATGTTTTAAGGGTTTAAAATCGAAACTATTAAACAATAAGTTTTTCGAAGTTGCAAAGTGTTAAAATAATTTGTTAGATTCTGTTAACATTTGGTTAAAAATATTAGTAAAACAAAGGCTTAACACAGATTTAAGGATTGTAAAGTTTTCGTTATTTTTATGCAACATTAAATTGTTTCACAAACACATCTTATATCCATTGAAATATTCTAAAATAATTGCAGGTACAATGACCTGGGGAAATTGGGGCAAGAAAATGTCCAAAAAAGAAATGGAAGCACTAATGCAACATTGCATTTCTCAAGGCATTACAACATTTGACCATGCTGATATCTATGGTGCCTATACTACAGAAACCGACTTCGGTAATGCACTAAAAAGTTCAGGAATTATCCGTGAAGATATTCAGTTAATTTCTAAGTGTGGAATTCAATACGTATGTGAAAACCGCAACAATAAGGTTAAGCATTACAACTACAGTAAAGATTATATTATTTGGTCTATTGAAGAATCCTTAAAAAATTTAAATACAGAATATTTGGATTTGTTACTTCTGCATAGACCAAGCCCACTAATGGATGCTGAAGAAATTGCAGAAGCAATTACCATTCTTAAAAAAGATGGGAAAATTAAAGACTTTGGTGTTTCAAATTTTTCGGCATCTCAAATGGATATGGTTGGCCTAAGAATGGATATTGATGTTAACCAAATAGAGTTTTCATTAACTGAGCATTCTGCAATGCTTGACGGAACATTAGATTATATGAAAACTTGCGGAATTCTACCTATGGCCTGGTCGCCTCTAGGTTTGGTGTTTAGAGAGGATAATGAACAAACCAGACGCATACATAAACAACTTGGTCAATTACTAGATAAATATAACGCTACTGAAGACCAACTTTTATTGGCATGGACCTTAAAACATCCTGCCGGGATTATTCCAGTTGTTGGTACAACCAATAAGGACAGACTTAAACAAGCAATGGAAGCAACGAAAATAAACTTAGAATTAGAAGATTGGTTTTTAATATTAGTTGCCTGTCAAGGGCATAAAGTTCCATAAAAATATGAAAAAGACAGCATTAATTACAGGCGCCACCAGTGGAATTGGACGTGCGACAGCACATGTCTTCGCAAAGCATGGAATAAATTTAATACTTTGTGGTAGACGTCAGCACAGACTTGATAGTGTTCAAAAGGTGCTTTCAAGAGAAACTGATGTACACACATTAAATTTCGATGTACGAAGTAGAGAAAAAACGCTTGAAGCTATTTCTTCTTTACCTGACGATTTTAAAACCGTTGACATCTTAATAAATAATGCGGGAAATGCACATGGTCTTGATCCAATACAAACAGGGAATCTTGACGATTGGGATGCCATGATGGATATAAATGTTAAAGGATTACTGTATGTAAGCAAAGCAATAATACCTAGGATGACTGAGCGCCAATCTGGCCACATTATTAATATTGGATCCTCAGCTGGGAAAGAAGTCTATCCTAAAGGTAATGTGTACTGTGCCAGTAAACACGCAGTGTTAGCAATAACTGAAGGTATGCGAATTGATCTTAATCCATTTGGAATTAAAGTAAGTGCCATTAATCCAGGTTTGGTTGAAACAGAGTTTTCACAAGTTAGATTTAAAGGCGGATCTCAAGCTGATAACGTTTACAAAGGTTACAAAGCTTTACAAGCAGATGATATTGCAGAAATAATTCATTTTGCTGTTACTAGGCCGGCTCATGTAAATCTTGCTGATGTACTAGTTTTCCCGACAGCTCAGGCAAATTCTGTAACGTTGAAAAAAACTCAATAATTGGCATACAATAAACCCTTATGATTAATAAACGCCTTTTAATAAAAAACCTTCTCGCTCATAACGATGAGAATAGTTTTTACGACAAAAAAAGAAAGGTTGATATTAGTTATAAAGAGGGTAAGGCAAAATTTTTAAAACATATCTGTGCACTTTCCAACAGCAATCCAAAAAACAACTCTTACATTGTAATTGGGGTAAAAGATGAGGACAATAAAATTATTGGTACTGATTTTTTTGATGACAGTAAAATTCAGAATTTAATTAACGCTTATCTTGATAATCCACCTATTGTTCAATACGAAAATATTCCTTTTCCACATCTACCAGATGATAAGGTAGTTGGGTTAGTTACAATCAGGCCAATTGACCAAATTACATCGCTTAGAAAAAATATCTGGAAGTATTATGGTGGCTCCGTATTTTTTAGAGATGGAAGCATGAGCATGCCTAAAGTATTTGATATTGAAATAAAGGATGTAAACTCAAAGATTGTTTCTGCTATTGAAAATCATGCCCAAAATAATATTGAATTAACTTTAAATGGTGTTTTTGATTTTTTGAACAAAAGAAAAGATTTTGAACCGCAGTACAAGGTTTTTAAAGAGTACTTTGTTTTGTGTTGGTCTGGCGATAAAAAACAAGTTAAAGAAGAAGTGTTTTTTTCTAGAGTAGATATTGAATTGATTAATGAACAAGTACGTTTATTTTATTCAGCACTTGATGAAGTCTCAATAACTTTTGACAACCACTCATTCACTATCGTAGAATATGTTAGACTTGGTCTTCAAAATTCGTTTAAATATTATCAGCTAGAAGAAACAACTATTAGTTTTGATAACCATGCCAATTACACTATAAATGCCAATCTCATTTTTGAACCACCTCAATTCAACAGGAAAGTTCTTCATCATATATATAATACCAACAATACAATTTTAGAAAAACTAGAAAAGGGATTGGTTTTGGGAAATCATGAGATTATAGATCTTGAAAACTTAGCGGCAAGTTATCTTATTTGCTACTTAAACGGTTTTGAAGATGCATTACCTAAGTTGGAGTTTGCAAAACCATATATTAAAAAGTATAGTGACACACTCTATAAATCCTATAAAGAGACCATTAGAATTTTAAGAAAAGTAAGGTATAGTTGATTTAATCGTTGAAAGTTTCAGTTTTAACTGTCTTTTCCGCATCTTGTCGATTGACTGAACAATAAAATTACACGTTATACATTTTTTTTGGCCATTCATCATAATTTTTATTGAAACATAAAATTTAAGTGCATCTTTGCCTTGCTATTAATCAATTTATATAAACCTTGTGATAATTGGATGAAAATCTTTTTGATGCAAGGTTTTTTCTTTTACCTATATAAAGTTTAATTTGCTAAATACTTTATTAAGTATTCTTCTATCATCAACCTCCAACCAATTATTCAAAATTGTAGCATAAACTTCTCTAAAGTCAATTTCATATTTTAAATCTCCATTATCATCCAAATCCTTTAAATTGGCTAATTGATTATAAAAACCCGCACGTTTTAGATTTTCACCAATTACAAAAATATTGTTTGCTGCGCCATGGTCTGTACCATCACTATAATTTTGTTCTACACGTCTTCCAAATTCAGAAAATGTAAGTATAAGAGTATCTTTAAAAGTGTTGTTCCGCTTTAAGTCCTTAACAAAAGCATCGACAGCTTCTGCGTACACCTTGAGTAAATTCTCATGCTTATTGTTCTGAAAAGCATGTGTATCAAAGCCGTTTAATGTGGTGTAATATACACTAGTATCAATACCAGAATTTATAAATTGTCCAACTACTTTTAACTGAGAAGCCAGACTTGATTTTTTTGGATAACTCTCAGAAAGTTTTGAATCTAATGTCTTTTCATATAAGTATCTCGCAGACGATTTTGCATCTATCATTGTTTTATACAGATATCCAAGATTATGTTCTGTTAAATGGCTATTATCATAATGAGATAAAATAGAATTGAAGTTAGATTCTTGCAATGATCTATAAAGTTGCTTGGCTTGCTTTGTCGCAATACCGTTTAATCTTTCTCCTCTTAAGGCTAATGCTAAATTATCATCAATTTGAATAGCATTATGAGGCTTTCTTCCATAATTATCTAAATATCTACCTATCCAACCTGTCTCTAATATATTTTCGTGATCACTTGCAGTATGCCAAATATCAGTTGAAGTAAAATGAGAACGGCTCGGGTTTGGATATCCAACATTGTTAATAATACTCAAATATCCGTCGTCATATAATCTTTTTAAAGGGGCTAAACTCTTATGAAAGCCTATTTCATAATTTAATTTAATGGTGTCACTTTTTTTTATTGCGATTTTTGGACGAGCATTATAGTAAATATCATTGTTTATTGGAACAATAGTGTTTAGACCATCATTTCCGCCCATAAGATGTATTATAACCAAATTTTTATGACCAAACTTATTTGGAAACGCACCTTCAAACGCTTTTAAAAAGCTAGGAACAAAAGCCATGGTCGTTGCTAACGCACTGTTTTTAATAAATTTTCTTCTCTTCATCTTAATCTCGTTTATGCCTAGCACATTTGATACTCAGGCAGTGACATTAATTTCACTAAGTTCTTTTTGCTTGGTCGTTTACCGAAACTGGAAATATAGCGTTCTGTACCTCGATTTATATCGCATAATATTAATGTGTCTTTAAGAGTGTTCAATGATAATTTTTTTACACTCTCTCTATAGCTCTTCCAATCAACATATACAGTTAATTTTTCTTGATATTTATTCTTAACAGAAACTATTCTCAAGTTTTTAAGATTGCCTCTATATTGGTAGGTATAACTTTCTTTTTTTAAAATCATAGAAGGTAATTTAATACGCAACATTAAACTATTTGTTGTTATCCAATACTTACCACCTTTCCATCCTGCAACATTTGGCGGAAATAATAAAAACTGATCTAATAAATTCTGCAGTCTAAAGAGTTCGTTGGTTTTAGTAAAATATACAGGAACCGTGCGCTGAATTCCAATAATGAGGTCAATTGGTGACTTTATCTTTGTCCCAATATTTACATCATCATAAAACCAATCTGACATAAAAACGTAGCGCATAAGTTTTTCGATATTATAGTTGCCATAAAAAACATCAACCATTTTATTAACATGATTCTGGTTAATGTCAGAATTAACAAAGTAACCATAGATTTTTTCGCATATATGTCTTGCACATTGCTTTTGAGTTAATATAATATCAATAATATCATCCCCATTAAATCTACCTTCTTCTCCAAAAAATTTCTTTATCCCATTGTCATGCCTTACCCTTATATATCTGAAACCCCCGTCATATTTGTAATGGTATCCTGTAAATGCTCTTGCACACTCTTTAATATCCTTTTCAGTATAATTCCCTTCACCAAGAGTGAATAGCTCTAAAAGTTCCCTTGCAAAATTTTCATTTGGACTATCTTTTTTATTTTGATTTAAGTTTAAAAACTTAATCATTGATGCCTCCTTGGAAATTGCTTTTACAAAATCCCCAAAATTGCCCAATGCATGTGTCCTTAATGTGGTATTATATTTTACAATGTGATTAGTTGCTAAGTCCTTACATACAAAATGATTGGCCCAAAACAGTGTCATGCGCTCCCTTAATACCCTAGGTGTTGTTTCTAATCGCTTCAGCCAAATTGTATTTAATATCCTTGTTTCTTTTCTATTCTTATTTAAAAGTTCCTTCCGCTTTTCCTTGTTATTCTTCAATACACTTTGTGGATAAGATTTTAAATATGAGAGGTCTTTTGATAATGGGACTACGGATTGTGATTCTTTAAACAAATTATCAACTACATTTTTCTTACTTAGCTCAGACAGTCCAAGCAGTTCTTTAGGTTTTAAACCAAAACCTGCTCGCCAATATAAATGAAGTACGTGTCTTTGTTTCATATTAATATGACCAATTAATATATCAATAGTTTAAAATACAAAAATTAACAGAACACTCTGTTGCCTTTATATTTAAGAGAAATTATCAATAAAAAAGTCACATCCAAGGATGTGACTTCGTAACTTAATTTTTGTAGGAAAAACTATAAATCAAACTTAATACCTTGAGCAAGCGGCAGCTCTGTGGTATAGTTTATTGTATTAGTCTGTCTTCTCATGTAGATCTTCCAAGCGTCAGAGCCAGACTCTCGCCCACCACCAGTTTCCTTTTCTCCTCCAAAAGCTCCGCCAATTTCAGCGCCAGAAGTACCAATATTTACATTAGCTATACCGCAGTCAGACCCAGAATGTGACAAAAAACGCTCAGCCTCTCTCAAATTATTGGTCATAATTGCCGATGATAATCCCTGAGCAACACCATTTTGAATACCAATAGCGTTTTCAACATCACCAGTATATTTTAATAGATATAAAACAGGTGCAAATGTTTCATGTTGAACAATTTCAAAATCATTTTGAGCTTCTGCAATTGCAGGTTTTACATAACATCCAGATTCATAACCTTCACCCGATAAAACGCCTCCTTCAACAACAACTTTTCCACCTTCGTCAACCACCTTTTCTAAAGCGTGTTTATACATCTCTACCGCATCAGTGTCAATCAAAGGTCCAACATGATTATTTTCATCTAAAGGATTGCCAATTCGTAATTGTTTATATGCATCTACAACTGCATTCTTTACCTGTTCATAAATAGATTTATGAATAATTAAGCGCCGAGTACTTGTACAGCGTTGACCACAAGTACCAACAGCACCAAAAACAGCACCAATAACAGTCATCTTAATATCTGCATCTGGAGTTACAATGATAGCATTATTCCCTCCTAATTCTAATAATGATTTCCCTAATCTACCAGCAACTTCCTTTGCAACCATTTTACCCATTCGAGTTGAACCCGTTGCAGAAACTAAAGGTACGCGTATATCTTTAGTCATCATTTCACCTACCTTATAGTCTCCATTGATTAAACAAGAGATACCTTCAGGCAAATCATTGTCCTTTAAAACTTCAGCTATTATATTTTGGCAGGCTATACCACAAATTGGTGTTTTTTCACTTGGTTTCCAAATACAAACATCGCCACAGATCCATGCTAGTGCTGTATTCCATGACCATACAGCTACTGGGAAATTAAACGCAGAAATTATCCCAACAATACCTAATGGATGATATTGCTCATACATTCTATGACCAGGTCTTTCTGAATGCATTGTAAGCCCGTGCAACTGTCTAGACAATCCAACGGCAAAATCACAGATGTCAATCATCTCCTGTACTTCACCTAATCCTTCTTGGTAAGATTTACCCATTTCATAAGATACAAGCTTACCTAAAGCCTTCTTTTTTTCTCTAAGTTTGTCACCAAACTGTCGTACAATTTCACCACGCTGTGGTGCAGGCATTAATCGCCAAGATTTAAAAGCTTTTGTGGCTGAAGTCATGGCCTTCTCATAATCCTCTTTTGTTGTTGATTTTACAGAAGCAATTAATGCACCATCCACTGGAGAATAGGACTCGATTAATGAACCATTTGAGAAATTGTTCGACCCTGTTGAAGTTCCTTCATTTATGGCTTTAACCCCTAATTGTTTTAAAGCATCATTTATTCCGAAATTGGTAGCAACTGCTTCCATATTGACTTAGTTTTTGTGAATTATTAAATTTTAACGCGAAGTTACTAATAAATTGTCAGTTTTACTTGAAGCAAACCACTTAAAAATGTAACTTTATTGCACTAGAAAAAACAATTCAAAACATGAAAAAATATATTCTTTATTTCCTTACACTAATTGCTTTTTTTAATTGTAACAACGAATCAATAAATATTAGTAATCTTTCACTTGTAAATAAAAGTGAAAAGGCAGAATTTGCCATTATTATTCATGGAGGTGCTGGCACAATTTTGAAAAAGAACATGACACCTGAACGAGAAGCTGAATATAAGACCATACTAGAAAAGGCAATTCGAGTTGGCCACAACATTCTTAAAAATGGAGGCAGTAGTTTAGATGCTGTAGAAAAAACAATTAATGTTATGGAAGACTCTCCTTTATTTAATGCAGGTAAAGGCGCTGTTTTTACAAATGCCGAAACCAACGAATTGGATGCCTCTATTATGGATGGTAGCAACTTAAATGCAGGCGCATCTGCCGGTACTACATCTGTCAGGAATCCTATAAACCTAGCAAGAGCTGTGATGGAAAAATCAGATCATGTGATGCTTTCTGGCAAAGGCGCAGAGATATTTGCCAAAGAACAAGGATTAACTATTGTTGAACCTGAATATTTCTATACAGAAAGACGATTTAATGGGCTTAATAGCGTGAAAGAAAAGCAAGCCAAAAAAGAAGAAAATATAGATATGGAATCTGCGTTTATTAATTTTTATGATGAGGACATAAAGAATTCTAAATTTGGTACAGTTGGATGTGTGGCACTAGACAAAAATGGAAATATTGCTGCAGGCACTTCAACTGGAGGAATGACAAACAAACGCTATGGTAGAATTGGAGATGCGCCAATTATAGGTTCTGGAACTTACGCTAATAATGCAACCTGTGGTGTATCTAGTACTGGTTGGGGAGAATACTTTATTCGAGCACAGGTCGCACATGATATTTCTGCATTAATGGATTATAAAGGTCTTAGTCTCCAAGAGGCGGCGAAAATTGTATTAGATAAAGTTAAAAATCTTGGTGGTGATGGAGGAATTGTTGCTCTTGACAAAAACGGAAATATGGTGGCAGAATTTAATACTGCAGGTATGTACCGAGCTCAAATGAATGATAAAGGTGAACTTTCTATTGGTATTTATAAAAATGAATAGCCAATTATTATTATTTCACTCAATAAATCTCCTTTGATTAAGGTAAAGGGTTAATTAACTTTAAGAACAATTTAACAACGGCTTAAAATCTAAAAGCTCAAAACAAGGCGTACTTAATTAACAAGAAAGTACCTACCTTTCTTTTTAAGTCGAAGTTTCATTCTAAATCCATCAACCCTATGCAGATCAAAAAGTATTTCGCTTTTGCAGTCCTCTTGACTCTAGCAATTTCGTGCAAAAAAAAGCCCGTAGAAACCGATAATATATTTAAGTTTAGGGATTACATAAGTTATACTACATCAGGTTTAGTTAGTGTTATTGAACCGGTTAAAATAAGCCTAACCGAAGCTGTTGCTGGATGGAAAACAAATGAAGATATAGACCCTGATTTAATTGAACTTCAACCTTATGTACAAGGAAAACTTCAAGCTTTAAATAATCATACAATAATATTTACACCAGATGAACCATTAGAACAATCAACAGAGTATACAGTCAAGGTAAAACTTGCCAAGATTTATAATACTATTCCAAAAGAGTTTCAAGACTATACCTTTCAATTCAAAACCATAACACCAAGTTTCAATATAATTACCAATAACCTTCAATCTTATAGTAAAGAATGGCAATACATTCTAGGTCAATTAAGGTCTGCCGATGTTATTTCATTAAATGATGCTAAAACTTTGGTAAAGGTTTCTCAAAGTAAAAATGAGTTAAAACTAATTTGGAATGAAATTGATGAGTACTCAAAATATTTTGAATTTAGGATTGACAGCATTAAGCGTAACGTTGAAGACAGTGAGCTTTCAGTTTCATGGAATGGTAAAGCAATTAAAGCTGAGAACAAAGGTGAAAACACTATTCTCATTCCGGGTAAAAACAATTTTACGGTAGTTGAAACCGAAGTTGTTCAAAATCCTGAACAATATTTGTCAATTAACTTTTCTGATCCTTTAAAACGACAACAAAATTTTGCTGGATTAGTAAACATTCAAGGTGTCCAAAACCCGAAGTATGTTGTAAATGGTAACGTTTTAAAAGTATATCCCAATACAAAATTAGTTGGCGACATTCAAGTTGATGTATTTACTGGTATAAAAAATACAGATGATTTTAAATTAAAGAATCCATTTTCAGGGCAATTAACTTTTGAAGAACTCAAACCGCAAGTAAGGCTTATTAGTAATGGTTCCATTTTACCGAACTCCAAAGATTTAAAAATAAATTTTGAAGCTGTTAATCTAAGTAAAATTGATGTAAGGGTTATAAAGATTTTTGAAGATAATGTACTGCAATTTCTTCAAGAAAATAATATGAATAGCAACTATGAAAACTCTATAAAACAAGTTGGTCGTAGAATTGCCAAAGAAACAATCACACTTATTCAAGATGAAGCACAGAACACAGGAAAATGGAAGGCTTATAGCCTTGATCTAGCAAACTATTTTCAAACAGACCCTGGTGCTATTTATAGAGTTGAGCTCAGCTTTAAACGCAGTTATTCTTTATACGATTGTACTTCAAGTTCAGAAACAACAGAAATTGATGAGGACGATTACTATGACGACTATTATGAAGAGGACGTTTATACCTCACAAGAGTTAACACCAGAAGAAGAGGAATTGCTTGAAGAGCAATACTGGGATAACCTAAACTATAATTACAGAAATTCTAATTATAGATGGCGAGACAGGGAAAATCCTTGTACGGATTCTTACTTTAATTATCAAAATCGTTCTATTGCCTTAAACCTTATTGGGTCTGACTTAGGTGTAATTGCCAAACAAGGGAATGATAATAATTACTTCTTTGCTGTAACCAATATTTTAAATACGAACCCTGTTTTAAATGCAAATATTACCCTTTATAACTATCAACAGCAAAAATTAGTTGAGGGTCAAACTAACAGTGAAGGTATTACGAAAATAGAAGCAAAAAAACGTGCCTCATTTGCTGTTATAACAAAAGGAAATAGCACAAGTTATATCAAACTTTTTGATGGTAATTCACTATCACTAAGCAAATTTGATGTCTCTGGAAATAAATTACAGCGTGGCTTAAAAGGATACATATATGGAGAACGTGGTGTTTGGAGGCCAGGAGATAGTCTTTTCCTAACATTTATATTAAATGATAAGGCTAATAAATTACCTCAAAGGCATCCTATAAAATTGGAGATAACTGACCCTGTTGGTAAACTCGTTTACAGAAAAGTGTCAAAAGATAATCTCAATAATTTCTACGATTTCAAGGTGCCAACCTCATCAGATTATAAAACCGGTAACTACAATGCAAAAATTTCAGTTGGAGGCGCATCATTTTCCAAAGTATTGAAAATTGAAACTGTTAAACCTAATCGATTAAAAATAAAGGTTGACTTTGAGAATGACATTTTATCAAAAGAAGACCCATTAAACGGTACGTTGAATGTAACGTGGTTACATGGCGCACCAGCAAAAAATATAAAAGCTGAAATTAAAGGCAAGTTCACCAGTGCCAACACAGCTTTTAAAGGATTCAATAATTTTATATTCAATGACCCAACACGAAATTTCAATACTGAAGAGTCTAATATTTTTGAAGGTAATTTGGATAGTGAAGGAAATGCTTCTATTGATACAGAATTGAATCTTGGCAATAATGCGCCCGGCATGTTAAATGCACAATTTTTGGTTAGAGCATTTGAAAATGGTGGTGATTTTTCTCTTGATGCATTTACTATTCCATATGCGCCTTATGAAACTTTTGTTGGTTTAAAATCTCCAAAAGGTAATTATTACGGCTCCTATTTTACTGATGAAAACCACACCTTTGACGTTGCAACAGTAAGTGCTGACGGAATGGGAATATCTAGAAACAATCTTGAAGTTAAGGTTTATAAAATAGAATGGAGATGGTGGTGGAATTCTTCTTATGATAATTTATCAAGTTATGTTTCAAGTAGTTACCATAGACCTGTTCAAGAGTTTAAAATTAGTACTGATGATAAAGGTAAGGGCAGTTTCAAACTTAAAATCCCTGAAAATGAAAGAGGGAGATATCTTATAAGGATATTAGATCCTGCAAGTGGTCATGCAACTGGTAGAACAGCATATTTTTATAAAAACTGGTGGTCTAATTCTCCTTCAACAGATAAAGAAGCTGCCAAAATGTTGGTCTTCTCAACAGACAAAAAGAACTACAATGTTGGTGAAATTGCAAAGCTTACTTTTCCTTCTGGTTCAGAGGGTAGAGCACTTATAAGTATTGAAAATGGAACAAAAGTTATTAGTCATCAATGGGTAGAAACAAAACCAGGTGAAACCACAATTGATATTCCGGTAACATCTGAAATGGCACCTAATATTTTTGTGAATATTTCTTTATTACAACCACATGCTATTACTTCTAACGACTTACCTATTAGGCTATATGGCGTAATCCCGATGATAGTTGAAAATCCAGAAACAAGATTAGAGCCTCAAATCAACATGCCAAATGTTATTAAACCTGAACAAAATTATGAGATAAAGGTTTCTGAAAAAAACAACAAGGCCATGACATATACTATTGCTGTGGTAGAAGATGGCTTACTTGATTTAACTAGATTTAAAACACCTAATGCTTGGAATAGTTTTTATTCTAGAGAGGCATTAGGGGTTAAAACTTGGGATATTTTTGATGATGTTATTGGAGCATATTCTGGGAGTATTGATCAAGTGTTTGCCATAGGAGGTGATGGTAGCGCTACAAAAGGCAAAAACAAAAAAGCAAATCGTTTTAAGCCTGTAGTTACTTATTTAGGTCCTTTTTTATTGGATGCAGGAAAAACCAAAATACATAAACTCAAAATGCCAAATTATGTAGGTTCTGTACGTGCAATGGTAATTGCCGGTAATAATAATTCAGAAGCTTATGGTAGTGCAGAAAAATCTGTGAAAGTTAAAAAGCCATTAATGGTATTGGCAAACCTTCCTCGTAAATTAAGTCCTGGCGAAAAAGTTACCCTTCCAGTTACTGTTTTTGCAATGGAAAGTAAAGTTAAAACTGTAAACCTTCAGCTAAAATTAAGTGATGGCTTAACTATAATAGGTAATAAAACCCAAACATTGAATTTCGCTAAGCCTGATGAAAAGATGACCTATTTTGAGCTAGATGTTACTAAAGCCAAAGGGATTAATACTATAGAAGTTATTGCTTCGGGTAATGGTGAAAAATCAACTTATAAAGTAGAAATTGATGTAGTAAACCCTAATCCATATACATCCCGTTTAGTAGATAGAGAATTAAAAGGTATTGGCACAACTGAAATTAAATTTGAAACTTTTGGTGTTCCCGGAACAAATTCAGCTACAGTAGAATTCTCTACACTACCACCAATGGATTTTACTAAGCGTCTTAATTATCTCATTAGGTATCCTCATGGCTGTGTAGAACAGACCACATCTAGTGTTTTTCCTCAATTATACCTAACAGATATATTTGACTTAACAGACCAAAAGAGAAGACTAGTTCAAAATAATATAGAAAACGGTATAAAAAGATTAGGTCAATTTCAACAACCAAGTGGTGGAATGAGCTACTGGATTGGCGAAAATTCTGCTAATGATTGGGGCACAAGTTATGCTGGTCATTTTATGATTGAGGCAGAGAACAAAGGATTCATTTTGCCCTTAACTTTTAAAAGTAATTGGATCGCCTATCAAAAACAAGCATCTAGAAATTGGAGGCCAAGTTACAGGTATAATAATGATTTAGCTCAAGCATACCGACTATATACCTTAGCATTAGCAGGTAGTCCAGACTTGGCGTCGATGAATCGACTGAGAGAATTTGAAGACCTATCTAATGATGCTAAATGGCGTTTGGCTGCTGCATATGCATTGGCTGGTCAAAAGGAAGCTAGTGAAAGTATTTCTAATGAAGCAAACATAGACTTTGAAAGTAGTAAAGACAATTATTACACTTATGGTTCTGTACACAGAAATAGAGCAATGGCATTAGAAGCTATGTTATTGACAGACAATTCTAAAAAAAATGATATAGCCAAACAAATTGCAAAATCACTTTCTAGTAAAGATTGGATGAGTACCCAAACAACGTCATATAGTTTATTAGCCATGGGTAAAATGATAAAGGAAAATGGTGGTAAAGAATTTAATCTTTCCTATACAATCAATGGTAAATCAGAAACTATATCTGCCAAAAGTGGTGTTGCACAACGAAATATACCAATTGTAGATGGCGAAAACCGTATTAGCATAAATAACACTAAGGAAAATGTTATATATGCAAGGATTATTAACTCTGGCAAATTAAAACTTGGAGAAGAAATTGCTGAACAACGTGGTTTTTCAATTTCAACGGTTTATAAAGATTTAAACGGAAATAAAATTGATGTTAGAAAACTTCAGCAAGGTCAAGATTTTGTTGCTACAATTAGCATAACAAATCAAACAAGTAGCAAAGTAAAGGATGTTGCATTAACACAAATATTTCCTTCTGGTTGGGATATCGTTAATACAAGATTTACAGACTTTGGCAATACAACGGTTAGCCAGGCAAGATACACAGACATAAAAGATGATAGAGTGAATTTTTACTTTGACATGGATCGAAAAGGTAAATATGGCACCATGACATTTAGTATAATGTTAAACGCCTCTTATCTCGGTCGCTACTACTTACCAGGGACGCAAGCTGAAGCCATGTATGATAATGATTATCTCGTTAGAAATAAAGGTCAATGGGTTACAATTGATAAATAAACAAATTTCATAAACTAAATAAATCCAGAACAAAACCGCTAATAATGTTCAACATAAAAATTAGAAATTATGAACTTTTTTAAACAAATTTTAGCACTTGTATTACTTGTTAATGTTTCACTTTTAAATGCACAAGAGCAAGCTTATGTTATTGCGGACAATGGATTATCAATTAGAGAAAAACCAGATGTGAACTCAGAAAAAATTGGTCAACTTAAGTACGGAGAATCCATTGAAATTTCCGAAAATACAGGTGAAAAACTAGTTATTCTAGACAACGGCAAAACTGTATCAGGAAATTGGGTGAAAATTAAAACTAGGACTAAATATGGTTATGTCTTTGATGGTTATTTAGCTAAAGAATTGACTAAAAGCATTGAAGCAGATTTTAAAGGATTAAGTATTAAAATAAAAGACTTGAAAAGCACGGATGAGTTTAAAGTGAAGTCTTTTTTTGACGCAGATACGGTGTCAGTAGATGTAGAACTTGGAGATTCTCCTGAAGGTAAAACTCTGTTGCTTAAGAATAAAAATTACAAAAGAGTAAGTATCTTTCAGCAATTTGAAAACAGTATTTCAATTACCAATGAAGGACCACATTGCGATCTTACCGAATGGAAACATTATTATTCTAACTGGGAACCAATTGAACAAATTAATCGAGGCACATATAAGACCTTGAAATACAATGAAGAAGACTGGACAAAGTTTATTAATGTTTCTATGGAAGAGTTAAAACAAGAAATTTTGGACTATTGTGGTTCAGACTGGGTTAAACATTTAAAAGATGCTAAATCAATTAAAGATTATCCAATTTCTGTTTCTACAAGTAGAATATTTTTAAAGATATTAATTACGGATTCTGAAGATAATATAATAGAAAAAGTCATTGAATTTAGAATCCCAATGGGTTGTTAACAATGAACAAATTTAAACCATATTTTGCTGTAATATTTACTTCTACGCACAACGACAGCATCGAAGGTTATTATGAAATGGCCAAAAAAATAGAATCCTTAGCAAAATCACAAAAGGGATTTCTTGGAATTGATAGTGCAAGAAACGAAGTAGGTATTACAGTAAGTTATTGGGAGAGTTTAGAGGATATTAAAAATTGGAAGTTAAATTCAGAACATCAATTTGCCCAAAAATTTGGAAAGGAGAAGTGGTACAGTTGGTATAATGTTAGGATATGTAGAGTTGAAAGGGAATATGATTTTAATAAATAAAGTTCTTACCTCTTTAATGTAAAATGGGCTTTCAGTTCCTTCCTTTGGTTTGTTATCGGCTCGTCGTACTCTACGGTGAACCAGTAATCGCTACTCGGCATGCTGTTCCCGTTGTAGGTCCCGTCCCATCCGGATCCCGTAGGGCTGATCTGCTTCAGAAGCTTGCCGTAGCGGTCAAATATATAAATTTTTGCCGTACTGCCAATCCCGACGATGTTCCACGTATCGTGGTTGCCGTCGCCGTTGGGCGTAAAGTACAGCGGGTAATCGATAACAAACACAGGCTCGGTAACGCTACCGCAACCGTTCTTGTCCCTGGCCGTCACCTCGTGCCCGCCAGGCGATACGTTCACGAACGTGCCGCTGTCCTGCCAAGGGCCACCGTCAAGGCTATACTCGTAATCGCCGGGACCGCCGGCCGTTGCCTCTATAACGTGGTTTTCCGCAAAAGCTTGTGTTACAACATCGACTACCAGTACCGGAGGCTCGCTCTCCACCACATCCGTAGTGTCTGTAGTACTACAACTGGTTACCGTAGAAGTGCTCGTGTCCGTGACCGTTACGCTGTAGCTGCCTCCCTGTTGCGGCATTAGGCTAGGCCCAGTAGCGCCCGCTATGACCGTACCGTTAAGGCTCCACTCAAATCCGTAGTTCGAAGCAGACAGGCCGGTATCAAGAACCAATGGGTCAAAGGCCTCAGAACCGTTAGTGTTCACGCAAAGGATATAGCTCGGGTCAAGATCAAAGGCCGGCAACGGGTTAACCTGTAAAGTCAGTGGCGCCACCGCAAAACAGATCGTACTTGTATTGTCAACTCTCGCATAGATCGTCTGGGGGTTCGCTATGTTCTGGTAGAGCACAGGAAGCGGGCTGACGTTAAGGTTCGCATCCGCCTCGGTGGCAAAGTACGTAACCGTATAGCCCGTAGGGTCCTGGCCGTCCAGAACCTGCGCGTCCTGGGTCGAAAGGTCAAACTGCAAACTGTCGTTGGCCGGGTTCCCGTCTACCTCCATGTTGTCGTCGCACTCCTCGTAAAGGATCGCATCCATATCCGGGTTCGCCTGTGCAGACTCCTGTACCTCGATATCGAAGCGCTGGCTAGAGATCGTGCAACCCGTCGACGTATCGGTTATCGTAACAAATATCTCCTGGGGGTTGCTCGTATTCGTATAAGGGCTCAAAATCGCATTTGCACTTGCCTCAGCATCCGCAAGGCTCGTATGGTAGCTCACCGCAAACTGCAACGGGTCCTGACCGCCAAGCACCTCTCCGTCCTTGCTCTCAAGGTCGAACGCTCCAAAACCGTCGGTATTGAGCTCGCAAAGTATAAAGTCGGTCACCACTACCACTTCCGGCAACGGATTTACCCTTATGCCAAAGTTCACTACCGTGAAACAGCCCGTAACGTCGTTCGTTACCCTCACGTAGATCGTCTCCGTGACTCCCGTACCCTCATTCGTATAGTTGGCAGGGTCCGCTATAGCATTGGTGCCTGCGCCAGCATCCTCCAGCGTCGTATGGTAGGTCGGCGTAACGCCGGCCTCCCCGTTCAATATCAATATCTCGTTCTCCGTAAGGTCGAAGACCTCAAGACCGTCGTTGATCACCGTCTCGTCGCAAAGCTCAATCGACGGAATCTGATCGCTCGGCGTAGGCGTCGGGATAGGAAGCACGCGGATCGTAACGGTCGTAAACGCAACACAGCCAAATACGTTCTCGCCCCTAACAAAGATCGTCTGAGGATTCGACATGTTCGCATAAGGGCCTGTTATAGGGCTACTGCCACTATCGGCATCCATCTGCGTCTGGTGGTAGGTCAGCGTAATGCCGCCCTGGCCGTTCAGTATCTCCGCACTGGCTCCCTCCAAGTTGAAGGCCTCCTGCTCGTCACCCGGGTCGTTGTCGTCGCAAAGCTCCAACGGCGATGGCGCGGTAAGCAACGGCAACGGATTTACCATGAGCTCCAGCTCCGTGAGCTTGTAACAGCCCGCCACCGTATTGGGGTCGTCCACGCGTACCCATATGGTCTGGCTGAAAGCCAAAGTGTTCGTATAGGCCGTAGGTACCGCTATCGCATTGACAGCGCCGTTGGCATCCGTTTCGTCATCGTAATAACTGAATACGTAGTCCATCGGGTCCTGGCCAGCTACCAGTACCTCTGCCTCAACAGACGTCAGGTCGAACTGCGCAAGGCCATCCGCCGAAATATCGTCGCACTCCTCCAAGGCTTCGGGCTCTAAAAGCTGTGGCGTAGGCTCCACTATTAGCTCGAGCTCCTCTATGGTATAGCAGTCCGTTGCTATCGTAGCGCTCTCAACCCTCGCGTAGAGCGTCTGCATGTCGGCCGTGATATTGCCATAGTCTAACAAGGTATCTATGGCATCCGAACCGCTTTCAGCATTCTCAGGTGTCTCGTGGTAGGTTACCGTTAGACCCAGTGCACCTCCCGTGATCTCGACATCGGCATCCGTAAGCGTAAAGAAGCCGAAGCCGTCGTTGTCGGGGTCGCAGTAGCGCAAAGGCTCAGGGTCAAAGGTTACGGGCGCCTGCTCCACCACAAGCTCGAGGGTCGTCGTGTCGTAACAGCCCGTAGAAGTGTCCTCAACCCGGACGTGGACCGTCTGGGGGTTGGATATGTTGTCGTAAGGGACCGGAAGTGCGTTGGCTCCCGTCTGGGCATCCGCAAGGTCAAAGTGATAGCTCACCGCGTAGCCCGGATCGTTGCCCGTGATCTCCCCGTCTTTGAGGCCAAGGTCAATGGACGTCTGACCGTCCGGAGTGCCGTCATCGCAAACCTCCAGTGCCGTTGGGGTCACTACAGTCGGCAACGGGTTGGCCGTAAACGTTACGATACTGCTGCTCGGGCAAATGCCGCTTGTCGTGTATTCTATGCTATAGGTTTCTCCGGGCGTACCGCCGGTTACTTCTCCCGTAGCCGGGTCTATCGACGCACCGTCCGTAGGTAGCAAGTCAAATGCAAAAGTACCTCCCGTTGCCCCGGTTATCGTTGCCGTACCCCCGTCACAGGTCGGGTCCACCGTGAAAGAAGCGTCGTCTATGGCCAATGAGGTAAAGGTAACCGTTTCAGATGTTGCACATACGCCTATAGTGCCATATGTGACCGTATAGGTCGTACTCGGCGTACCGCCGGTTACTTCTCCCGTAATCGGGTCGATCGACGCGCCGTCCGTCGGAGGCACATCGAACGTATATGTCCCGCCTGCAGTGGTTGTAGCTCCCGGTAACGCCGTACCACCGTCACAGGTCGGTACAACCGTAAAGCTCGCATCGTCTTCCTCGGTAACCGTTACCGTCTGCGTCGATGACTGCGGACAATCTCCGCTCGTGGTATATTCCAATGTATAGGTGCTTCCAGAAGTTCCGTTGGTTATCGCTCCCGTTGACGTGTCCAGTAGCGCTCCGTCACCCGGGTCCGGACTGAACGAAAACGTTCCTCCCGTATCTCCCGTGACCGTCGCAACCGCGCCGTCACAAGTCGGGCCAAGGGTAAACGAAGGGTCGTCAAGCATAAGTACCGTAAGGACCTCAGTGCTGCTCGACGGGCATATGCCACTTGTCGTATACACAACCGTATAGCTCGCACCCGGTGTGGCCAGGCTGACCTCGCCCGTATTCGGATCTATGATTGCAGTGTCCGTCGGTGACGGGCTGAAGCCAAAGGTCCCACCGGGCTCCGCAACGTTTATTGCCGTTCCGCCATCGCAGGTAGCATCCATAGCAAAAGACGGGTCGTCAATAGCCAATGAGGTGAAGGTCTGGACTCCTGTTGAAGGACAGGCTCCCGTGGTCGTATATTCTATAGTGTAGGTACTGCCAGAGGTACCACCCGTCACCGTTCCGGTCACAGGATCTATGGTAGCACCATCCGTTGGTGCAGGATTGAACGTGAACAAACCGCCAGGTGTCGCCAATGGCTGGTCCACCAATGCGCCATCGCAGGT
>NZ_QPHL01000013.1 GCF_003335675.1 Winogradskyella sp. KYW1333
AAGGGTACCACCATCGCTGGTAGCGGCACGGTAACCCGTACCTGCGGTTATAACCGTACTGGCATCAGCCACAATATTATAATTGGTATAGTTGCCCGTTGTTTTATCAAAGGGTGCAAAGGCACGCAAATCGCCAGAGGCTAAAAGATTAGCATTGGCAGCATCATTGGCAAAAGCACCAAAGGTTTGCCCGCTCAGCGGTGCAGTGATCAGGTCGTTATCGTTGCTGTTACCATCATTGGTATAAGCATTGACCGCGCGGTTGTAGATAACAGTTCCTGCTATGATTGTGTTGTCTACAATAAAACTAGCATAGGCTGTACTTGTTGAATTTAAAATTAGGGTTCCTTGATTTTCAAGGGTAGAGGCTATAATACCTTTACCCGGACTTACTGCTACACTAGCATTAGATTCTAGTAAAAGTGAGCTTAGGTTTATATCATCTGTAATGGTAATGGTTTCATTACTACGTATTACTGCATTTTTAGATCCTGTAGCCATTGAGGGTGGGTTATTCCAGGCACCATTAGCATAGACCAAATAGTCTAAAATCTGTTCGTTACCCATGAGACCAGGGGAGCCAAAATCAGTATCAATGTTTTCAGAAGCGGTTGCCGTACGCCATAAGTTAAAGGTATTATTGTTTTCAGTAGTACTACCTATATAGATCATTGCAGCGCCAGTAGGATCTGGCCAGTTTATACCTCCGTCATATGCTACACGGTCTACTTCATTAGTATTAGTATCTGTGAGAATAATTTCATCAGCACCATTAGATAAGTCTATTCCGGTATATTCATAATCTACAAGAACACCACCATTAGTGTTTGAATCATTGTTCCTTCCAAGAACAATAAAATCTTCACCAGGAATTATTAAATCACCCACAATGCTATGCGAATCACCGTCATTATCACTAATGGTCCATCCATTTAAGTTTACAGAAGTGGTTTCAGCATTGTACAGTTCAAAATATTCACCATCGCTATCAAAAACTGCATTGGGGTTTTGCATGATCTCGGTGATTACTATATTGGGGATATCATTATCTATTATGGTAATGGTATGCTGCAATACCCTCAAAATAGCATTACCAGAGCTAATAGCTAGATTTAAAATAAGGGTTTCGGTATCATAGTCTGCATCGTCATTAATATCTAATGCTATATGCTGTGTGCCATCTGCTGTAAATGAAAGACTGCTTGTTATAAGGTTATAATCCGTTTCTTCTGCGCTAGATGCGCCATCAACGCTTACTGTTACAGACGCAGGGGCTTCATAATTAGAAAAAGTAACAGGTATTACAATAGTGTTGCTCGTATCCGTCTCTATGGTTGTAGAGTTATTGGTGACAAATCCTACACTTGGGCCTTGCGTATTTCCCCAAGTATCTGTAACGCCTGCAGGGCCACCCCAAATAATCGTAGCGAGGTAAGGATTGTCTATAAAAGGGTTTCGGTTGCCTTGATATCCATAAATAATCTCGTTTCTATTAATCTCATAGGCTGATACAGGATCATCCTTGTTCCATTCTAAAAAAATATCTGGGATATTAGCGTTGTAACTTTTAGGACCATACCCCACGGCATTGGCTAGGCACTGGACAGGATAGCGCGTGTACATATACATAATAATACGCGCCACATCCCCTTTATATTCATCACCAGGGTAAAATCCGTTTGTAGTTAAACCAGCATTACCGCTTCCTTCTTCGTATACATTGTTGTTTCTGGTAGAATTCATTTGAGTATCTGCAGCACGCAGGTTATGTACATCTGTCCCTGGGCCAGCACTACCGGTTTCTAGGATAGGATTGGCCAAAGATTTAGGGTACACATGTTCACGGTTCCAATAGCCGTTACAAAGGCCAACAAAATTACATATTAAACTTTTATCCCTAAGCCTATCAGTTTCTGGATCATTGTCATTATCATTATAACCGTACAGCAATAGCACATCTGTAGTGGTAAGGGTATCGGATTGTTGAAGTATATCCCAAGTATCGGTGCTGTTAGAGCTGTATGGGAATGCGGTTTGTACTGAAATTAGAGCGGTAAGGTCGTCTTTCACAGACGCACCTGTTTGGTTAAAGTCTATGCTATTATAGTATTCTGGTATTTGTGCCAGGAGCGCATTGACCAGAAATAGAAAAAGTATACTTAGCGCTTTACTTTTCATAGATGTAGGTTAGTATTTTAAACAATTTGGGTTGTTTAGTTCAGCGAAGATAAGAAAATATTAAATCTTACGACTTTATATTCTAGTCATACTCCGATAGAGCCTATGATTGGATTGATAATTTTCTTTTTATCGAGGGGTTTATTTTTTTACTTCAAGATTAATTTTCGTTTATAAAATCAAAGCTATGTTAATTAGTTTAGTTG
Source organism: Winogradskyella sp. KYW1333 (assembly GCF_003335675.1). GTDB lineage: Bacteria > Bacteroidota > Bacteroidia > Flavobacteriales > Flavobacteriaceae > Winogradskyella. The sequence continues at coordinate 2,385 of NZ_QPHL01000013.1, forward strand.
CTATTATAATGTAAGTCCATTAAAATATTTTAGCTTTGTCGAGAATCAAGGTTTCGATGTAAAATTTAACTTTTTATAATGAGCAAAGTAGCATTTATTACTGGAGTCACAGGGCAAGATGGTGCCTATTTGAGTGAATTTTTGCTGAAAAAGGGTTATCAAGTGCATGGATTAAAGCGACGATCTTCCCTTTTTAATACTGATAGAATCGATCACTTATATCAAGATCCGCATGTCGACGATAGAAATTTTTTCTTGCATTATGGTGATATGACCGATAGTACAAATCTTATCAGATTAATCAAGGAGATTCAACCTGATGAAATCTATAATTTGGCGGCGATGAGTCATGTGGCAGTATCTTTTGAAATACCCGAATACACTGGTAATGCGGATGGACTTGGGACACTTCGAATTTTAGATGCAGTACGCCTATTGGGTCTAGAAAAGAAAACACGAATTTATCAAGCTTCAACTTCTGAACTCTATGGTAAGGTACAAGAAGTACCACAGTCTGAAACAACGCCATTTTATCCACGCTCTCCTTATGCTGTTGCTAAAATGTATGCCTTTTGGATTACGGTAAACTATAGGGAAGCTTATGGCATGTTTGCTTGTAATGGTATTTTATTTAATCACGAATCTCCTATACGAGGTGAAACGTTTGTTACGAGAAAAATCACTCGTGCGGTTTCAAGAATTGCTCTTGGATTGCAGGATAAATTTTACCTTGGAAATTTAGATGCACAGCGCGATTGGGGTCATGCTAAAGACTATGTTAGAATGATGTGGATGATACTACAGGCAGATGAGCCTGAGGATTGGGTAATAGCAACAGGTAAGACTACTAAAGTTAGGGAGTTCGTGCGTATGAGTTTCGCGGAGGTTGGTGTTGAGTTAGAATTTCAAGGAAAAGCAGAGGATGAAACGGCAATTGTTGTAAAATGTAATAATCCTAATTATCAGATAGAAATAGGAAAAGAAGTCTTAGCTGTAGATCCACGGTATTATAGACCAACGGAGGTAGATTTATTAATAGGTGACGCTAGTAAGGCAAAAGAGAAGTTAGGATGGGAATGTAAATATGATTTAAAAGGCTTGGTTAAGGATATGATGCAAGGTGACTTAAAGGTTATGCAAGAACAGCAGTTTCTTGAAGATGGAGGCTACAAAACCATGAATTACTATGAATAGTATTAATAAAAGCACCAAAATATATATTGCAGGACATAGAGGTATGGTTGGTTCTGCAGTTTGGAGAGCTTTAGAGCGTGAAGGACATACTAATCTTATTGGTAAAACAAGTAAAGAGTTAGACCTTAGAGATCAAAACAAGGTGTTAGACTTTATAGAGCATGAGCGACCTGAGATAATCATTGATGCTGCTGCAAAAGTTGGTGGAATTTTAGCCAATAATGACAACCCATACCCTTTTTTAATGGAGAATTTGCAGATTCAAAATAATTTAATAGATGCTGCTCATAAGCTTGATGTTAGTAAATTTATTTTTCTAGGCAGTTCTTGTATATATCCAAAATATGCTGCACAACCATTAAAAGAAGAGTATCTGCTCACCGATAGCTTAGAGCCAACAAATCAGTGGTATGCAATTGCGAAAATTGCTGGAGTTAAAGCTTGTGAGGCCATTAGAAAGCAATATGATAAGGATTTTGTGAGTTTAATGCCAACCAATCTTTATGGGCCAAACGATAATTTTGATTTACAGAGCTCACATGTGTTGCCTGCAATGATTCGAAAGTTTCATGAGGCTAAAGAGAATAATCACGCTCCAGTAATGCTTTGGGGAAGTGGTACACCTATGCGCGAGTTTTTGCATGTTGATGATTTGGCGGAGGCCGTGCTTTTTGCAGTTGAAAGTAACCTGCCTGAGCATTTATACAATGTTGGTATGGGAACAGATATTACTATAAAAATGTTGGCAGAAACCATACAGAAAACGGTAGGTCATCAAGGAGAGATTCATTGGGATAGTACTAAGCCAGATGGAACACCTAGAAAACTTATGGATAGCTCAAAACTGGAACAATTGGGTTGGAAATATAAAATTGATTTAGAAGAAGGGATATTAAGGACCTATGGATGGTATCTTAAAAACTAAATATAATTTGAATGCAAGAATTTTTGAGATTTGTTCGCGAGTACCTTGAGCCTGTTTTATACACTATTTTTTAGTTGTTTGATAAACGGTAAGGATATCCTATTTAAAAATTTCTCTAAAAATAGATTTGATAGAATGCCCCAGTTGTCAAATAAAATATTACTGTTAACAATCTTAGATTGATAAAAAAAATTACAAGACTAACCAACTTAGATCAAAATACCTCGGAGGTATTTAAGAAATCTATTCCTACTGCCTTTGTTAAGATCCTAGGGATGGTTTTGTCAATACTTATCAGTATTTTTTTAGGTAGGATGCTTGGAGCTGATGGTTTAGGTGTTATTAATCTATCTAATCGTATCGTAGCCATTTTACTAGTAGTATGTTTATTTGGGATGCGTCAGGTTTTGATTAAGGAAATCGCTATTGGTTACAGTGGAAATGATAATAAACGGATTGGCGATTCATTAAAAACGGCATATTTCTTCAATTTAATTTTATCGATTTCAGTATCTCTAATACTGATTCTTTTAAGTCCATGGCTAGCTAACAACTTTTTTGAAGTTCCAGAATTAGAAATGGTTTTGGTTATCAGTTTTATAGTTTTTCCATTTCAAATTTTAACTCGAATATTTTCATCAGGTCTAGCGGGATTTAGGAAAATTTGGCAGGCGAGTTTGGTGGACCAGACCCTTAGTACTTTTGTAACATTTTTAGTGTTGATGATTTATTACATCATTGATGTTGAAATCACTATTATTAATGTAATTATTGCTTATGTCATAGGTCGTTTTGTGGCAACAGTTGTCTTAGGGATTTATTGGAATACTATTTTCTCTTCAACAGAGAAAAACGAAAGAAAAACAAAAGAACTTTTAAAAACAGCTTTTCCAATTTTATTAGTTACTGTCACAGAGACTATATACAAAAATGTCGATATCATTATGATAGGTTGGTTGTGTTCAGCCAAAGAAGTTGGTATTTACACTGTGGCGTCTAGAATAGCAATTATATCAGGGTTTTTGTTGAACGTTGCTCATTCAGCCGTAGCACCGAAAGTAGCCGTTTTATATAATGACAATAAGAAAGAAGAGCTACAAACGCTTATTCAATATTTAACAGGTGCCTTATTTATTACTGCATTACTAATTTTGGTCATTTCTGTTGTGTTTAGCGAATTGATTCTTGCTATTTGGGGAACAGAATTTAAAAGTGGATATCTAGTTTTAATCATTTTGGCAATAGGGCAATTTTTTAATGTTTCTACCGGAACTGTGGGAACGATTTTGACTATGACTGGTTTTGAAAAGAAATTATTATCGGTTAATACATTTTTCATGATATTAAATTTAATTTTAAACTGTATATTTATTAATGCCTGGGGTATAGAAGGAGCAGCAGTTGCATACATGATTCTTATAATAGGTATGAATTTTACAAGAGTGTTTTATGTATATAAGTTTGTAGGAATTAGGATATTACCATGGGATAAAGTCTTAAACAGACTTAAACTTTAAATTTATTAGAAGTGCTATTATATGAATGGTATTAAATATGCTTTCGTTACAGGGGTTGGGAGATCTGGAACTACTTTTTTATCTCATTTATTATCACATTGCAAGGATGCGAATGTTCATCATGAGTTCGAACGAACTCGTGAGTTTCAATTATTGAGCTGGTACTTAGGCACTTCATATTGTCGGCCATATTTAGAAAAATTAAAAGCTGAGATAGAAGCGGATAACCTAAAGAACGATAGGTTTATAGATGTTAATGGTGGTTACAGGCACTGTACAGATGCTCTTGAAGAGGTTTTTAATACTAAAGAGATATTTCATATGGTGCGGCATCCAAAAGCTGTTGTGAGATCTTTATATACTAGACGAGATGAAAGAAATGTTCATTTTGTACCTAAAACGGAGTCAGAAATAGAGTGGTGGATTAAATCAGATAAATTTAGTCGCATTTGCTGGAATTGGAAAACGGACACAGAATTACTTTTGGAAAAGGGCCTAGATGTTTTACATTTTGAAAAGATAATAAGTGATTATGACTATTTTAAAATTCACCTTTTAGATAAAGTTGGCCTATACATGGATGAAAGTAGTTGGCAGAATGCAGTGGGTGTAAAAAAGAACAAAACTAAATCAAAGGTATACCGTTTTTTATATGCCAAATATAAGGGCAAGGCCTTTGTAGAAGATCGGTTGCCTGAATTTGAAGACTGGCCTTATGACTATAAGAAAACTTTTACAGACATTTGTGGTGAAACTATGACAAAGCTTGGCTATGAATGAGAATTCAGGACATGTAAAGGTAATAGTTGAGACGTATAAGGGTAATGCCTTAATTGTTGACCAAATAAGGAAACTAGTCATAAAAAAATACTCAGATGTATTTTATGCTGTAATTGTTCATGGGAGTGTCGCTACAAATGAAGTGGTTTCTTACAGTGATTTCGATGGGTTACTCATTGTAAAAGATGAATATGTTGATTCTAAGATTTTGAAACGTTTTGAGCAACAATCATTACGATTAATCTTCAATTTCGATCCTCTGCAGCATCACAAGTGGTTTAAAATTTCAGAACGTGATTTAAGTAATTATCCTGAAGATTATTTTCCAAATGCCATTTTAAATCATTCTAGACTGATGTATCCAATGGACGATGGCCTCGAATTGCAATTAAAGTTGAAGTCTAATTTGAATTACAATCTCACACTGATTGGGTTGCTAGATAAATTAGACGCTCAGCTTGAAAGAGGTTGGAGACCGCGCAATAGTTATCAGCTTAAAAGTTTTTTGAGCGAAATAATGTTATTGCCAAGCTTGTATTATAGTTTAAAAACAAACCGAGGGATTTTTAAAAAAGAGAGTTTTACCGCAGTAGCTCATGATTTTAGTGAATTGGAATGGATGCCTGTCGTAACGGCTTCTAAAATAAGAAACAATTGGGGCTATCCAATGAATCGCGTTCAAAAAGCTCTGCTAAGTATTACCAATTGGCGTGTAAGAAAAATTTCAGCTCGATTATTCGCGCCAGCCATAAAGGATGAAATAAAGGCAGAGTTGTCAGACAATTTTTACGCAAATCTTAGCTTATTTATCCAAAGAATAAGAAAAGACATTTAATTATATTTTTATCCTATGCTTTTCAATATATTGCGATTATTAGTCATCAAGTTTATTTTAACCTATTGTAGATTATGTTAGCAATTAGACATAGAAATGGGAAGTACTATTATTCTATTTTTCACAACCCAATATCGCGAGTTTTAAAGGCGAAATTATTTATAAAATATTTTGATTTTGTTGATAAACGAGATACTGTTTTAGATTATGGGTCTGGAGATGCACCTTATAAAAAGATGCTTATAGAATACTTCGATAATTATGTCTCGGCAGATTACGAGGTTACAAACATGAAACACAACAGGAGGCCTGAAATTGGTATTGATGATGATCAAAAAGTTGATGTTGGGGATAATACCTTCTCTTGTGTTGTATTGTCTGAAGTCTTAGAGCATATTTATAAACCACACGAAGCCTTACAAGAAATAAGACGAATTGTTGTTCCAGAAGGATATGTTATTGGCACAGTGCCATTTTTTATGTGGGAACACGAGAAGCCTTACGATTTTCACAGGTATACGTATTTCTGTTTAAAGCACATGTTTGAAGAAAACGGTTTTGAAATCGTAAAACTCGATTATGTTGGAGATAATTTAGGAGTTCTTACTTACATTCATAGTAAGTTTTTTGGTGTTTTTATAAAGCCTTTAAGAACAATAAAACCACTACATTTTATTTTAAAAACCCTTATTAATCTTCCAGGCTTTATCTATTATCTTTTAATAAAAATAAAATTTGTAGAACGACTATTGAAAAAGTATTTTGGTGAGTATCCGTTTGGATTTGCTTTCTTAATAAAAAAATCAAAAGACCAGTAGAAGGCGTTAACAACAAACAAATGGGATTAAAATTTATAGATTTTCCGACGTTTATTGAGGCTGACAAATACGACATCTTAAAAGCGAAAATCGTATCAGATTTAAAGTCTAAGGATGTTATAAAGAGTATTTATCAAATGGGTTCTGTGAGAGAACCTGGCATTTCTGATTTAGATATTATTTGTGTATTTAAGAATGGTTCTAGTTTGGATTTGGATTATAGAAGCACCCTAAGCGAAAATGAAAAAGCCATATTAACTCACGGTTTGTTTGGAATTGAGAAGCGTTTTTTCGCTCAATCTATGAACTATGGTTTAGTTTCTAATTTAAATTTGCTTCATGGTGAGAATTTAAACTACCAAAATCAAGATTCTCAAATTGACCATGCCATAAAAATTCAAATAGCCTTTGAATATCTAGTTAAAATGTTCATCTCATTAGATGTTCAGGTGACATTGGGAATTATAAAATTGAGATCTTTTTTATTAGAGGCTAGAGCTATTTTTTTTGATTTAGAACTGTTAGGTGTTAAAGAAGGAAAACTATACGATTGTGTTGAAACGGTTATTGCGTATCGAAAGGCTTGGTTCGAGAAGGATTTTGATGTATCGACCCTATCTGAATTAATACTACTGTTTCATAAAGAGCTAGGTGACTTTCTGAAATCAGAATGTAATGCCAAGAACTTTTATCTACCTGTACCTGATGTTAAATTGCCCCTTAATTACAGAATCCTTATGGCTCAGAAGTTTTATGTAAAGCATAAAGGAATAGTGCTTCCGAATCTGCTAAGTTTTTTAGGAAGAAAATATATAAATCTGCAAACACGGTTTAACACATTTACTTATCATATACCATTTGATTTACCTAAAAATGATTCAGCAGTGGAAATGAGATTTAAGTTTTATGAAAATTTGGTTAAAGTGAATACCTCATCATATAGACACTTTATACCCTTAACAACAAGTTTATCGATTTTTTAATTAAAATTTAGTATTGAGAGTTGTACATTACATTGTGAGCCTAGGATTCGGCGGTATCGAGCGTTTAGTCTATGATTTGGTATCTGAACAGAAGATATATTCAGAGATCAAACCATCTGTTGGAATTGCAAAACTAAAAGGTGAGTTTAAAACTGAATTTGATGCTTTGGATGTACCTTTAATAAACTTAAACCTTAATTCGGGATATGATTTTAACCCTTTAAAAATCAATAGAATACGAAAAGTTTTTAAGCAGCAAGATATAGTTCACTTGCATGGATTTCATCTCAGTGTGGCTGTTGCAGCCTTGTTATCTAGGACAAAGCTTATTTACACGGAGCATGGAAATTTTGGTTTCGGCAGAAATCACACACGTTCTGATAAGTTTAGTTTTTTGTTTAGACGACTTTTTTTTAGATGGAGCTCGGTTAATATCTGTTGCAATTCTAATTTTACGAAATGGTATTTAAAGAAGCATTTTTATGATGGTCCAAGATCCATTACAGTACATAATGGGGTGTCGTTTAATAAAAAGATTAAGTCAGGTATTGTTGATGTGCTAAAATCGGAATATTCAGATAGTTTTGTTATTGGAACAACAACTAGACTCGCTGGATTTAAAAGAATAGATCGGTTAATTGAAGTGTTTGCGGCATTTTTAAAGGTCCACAAAAATGCCATTTTAATGATTGTTGGTGATGGACCGAAAAAGGAGCAGTTAATGGAAAAAACAAATGCCTTAAATATAGCATCTAAAGTTGTATTTGAGGGATTTCAACAAGAAGTTACAAGCTATCAATCCTTTTTTGATGTTGCAATTTTTCCATCGCAAAACGAACCTTTTGGCTTAGTCGCCGTAGAATGCCTAAAATTGCAAAAACCGGTATTAGTATTTAAGGATGGTGGTGGAATCTGTGAAATTATAGACCGATTTACTCCAGAAGATGTATGTGAAGATTATAATGTTATGCTAGATAGACTGTTGTATTATTCTAAAAATAAGTATGAATGGAGTGATGAGAAGTCAGCAGAGCTTGATTATTTTAGTGTTAGTAGAATGGAAAGAATGTATTTTAATCAATATAAAAGTATTTTGTAATGTGTGGAATTAATGGTGTTTTACAGTTTTCTGATTTTAATATTGATTTAGGAAGTGCTATTAATAGTATGAACAAAAGGCTTGACCACCGAGGTCCAGATGATAATGGTTCATGGATAAGCAAATCTAAAAATATAGGATTGGGTCAAACTCGCTTGAGTATTATTGACTTGTCTTCAGCAGGGCATCAGCCGATGCTTGATAATGAGAATATTATTGTTTACAATGGTGAAGTCTTTAATTATCAACAATTGAACAGCTCTCATCTTAGTGACGCAAAGTTCTTTTCGAGCTCAGATACAGAAACCATTTTAAAGCTATACAATAAGCTAGGAATAAAGGCTATTGAAAAGCTGAATGGCATGTTTGCTTTTGGCATTTGGGATGCCAAAAAAGAGGAATTAATTTTAGCGAGAGATCGTTCTGGTAAAAAGCCACTGTACTATACGAATATGGGTGGGAAATTTGTCTTTTCATCTGAGTTGAAGGCTATTTTTGAGCTACCTTGGATTGATAAATCATTAGATAACGAAGCACTTTATGATTTCTTAACCTTCAATAATGTCTTAACTCCTAAAACCATGTTTAAGGATATATTTAAGTTTATACCTGGACATTATATGGTGGTTAATAAAGATGGTATAAGGACCTATGAACCCTATCAAAATTTAACTCAAAGTACACTTCATTTTTCTTCCGAGAAAGAACTGGCTAACATTGTCTATAATAAGCTTGAAGAGTCTGTATCTTCACGTATGATTTCGGATGTTCCTGTTGGGGCTTTTTTAAGCGGCGGTGTAGATTCTTCGGCCATTGTGGCTTTAATGCGACAAAATACCTCTAATGATATCAAAACCTTTACAATTGGTTTTGAGGGGCAACCCGATTATAATGAATTGACCTATGCCGATCAAATCTCAAAGACCTTTGATACTAATCATTTTGTAAAAACAGTAACTCCAAATGATTTACTCGATTTTATTCCGAAAATAACAGAGATTTACGATGAACCTCAGGCAGATACAACAGCAATCCCTATTTATTTTATTTCAAAACTAGCCAAGGAAGAAAATATAAAGGTCGTACTTAATGGTGATGGGCCTGACGAATTATTCAGTGGTTATAGTAGTTATGAACGCTATGTAAAGCTCAATACGTATTTTAAAATAGCAGAAAAAGCGCCACAATTTGTTAAAAATCTTGCGCCTTCGTTTACCAAAATGATTAATGAAGGTACACCCATGCATGAAATGGCCAATAGATTAGCTAATAATCAGGATTTTTATTGGCCTGGAGCCAGTGGATTTAAAGAGGGAATTAAAGCAGATCTAATATCTAAGAATTTTAAAGAAAAAATTGGTAATCATTCGTCATATCATTATGTAGAACAACTCAAAAAAGATTATAAGCAATTTTTAAATGGCAACACCTATGATTATATTAATTGGTTGTCGTATTCCGGATATAGAAATGCGATTACAGAACGATTTTTGTTTAGAGCAGATCGGCTAGGAATGGCTAATTCAATTGAAGCTCGCAGCCCATTTCTCAATCATGAAATGGTGCATTTGGCCTTGGCTATTCCTGGTAAGTATAAAATTAAGAATGGCATTAATAAATACATTTTAAAAAAATCCTTAGAACGTATTTTACCACATGATATTTTATACAGAAAGAAGATGGGGTTTTGCTTACCAATTAAAGAATGGGCCAATGACACCATATATTATGCCGTTAAAGATAATCTCAAACAGTTTAATAAGGACACGGGATTTTTTAATAGTGAAACCGTCAACATACAGTTAGAGTTATTAAAACAAGGCAAGGAAGAATACACTAATAATATCTGGACCATTTATTTTTTAATGAATTGGTATAAACGTTGGTTTTAGACCCAGTAAGATTTTAAAAACATGGTAAAAGTACTCTGGCTAACGCCTAATTTTAATCACTATAAAGCTAGATTTCTAAATCATCTAGCAAGTGAATCAGATATTGATTTACACCTAATTAGTGGTACAGGTAGAACAGGGTATGGCGATAAAGAGTTGCATAAGAACTGGTTGTTTAAACATAATCAATTACCAGTTTCTAAGAAAAGATTTGGATTTTCTGTGAAGGCTGCTAAAGCAATTAAAAGTGAGTTTTCAGAATTTGACTGGGTTTTAATTTCTACAGAGAAAAAGAATTTACTTCTTTTTATATATTTAATATGGCTTAGGTTTTTAGCCCGTAAAAAAGGTGAAAATACAAAGCTATTTACCTACTGTCATCCATTAACCAAATCAGGTGGTGGTAAAATCACCATATTTGATTTGTGGATAACAAAGTTCTATTTTAAACATTTTGATAGGGTAATTTTTTATACTGAACAAAGCCATGACCTTGCTGTAAAACATGGCTATATAAATAGGGAAAAGGCGTATTGGGCGAATAATACAATTGATACAACAGAGATTGACAAGGTTTATTCATTTTCGTACCCACCAGATAAACCGTTGCATATCGTTTTTATTGGCCGATTAATCCCATCTAAAAAGGTCAGTTTAGCGATATCTTATTTTGAAGAATTGCAAAAGCGTTTAGATGGCGAAGCAATTATATTAGATGTCATTGGCGATGGGCCAGATGTAGAAATTGTAGAAAATGCAGCAAAGGCAAATACACATATTGTTTGGCATGGAGCATTAATAGAAGAGCATGAGATTGCACCCATAATGCAGAATGCTAGTTTCGTTTTTTTACCTGGTGATTCTGGACTTTCCATAAATCATGCATTTGCTTATGGACGGCCCTATTTAACACTAGAGTCTGATAATCATGGTCCAGAAATTAGTTATATTGAGGATAATTTAAACGGTATGATATTGCCTCAAGTTAAAAAAGCATCTAATCTAGAGAAAATAAAGACTCTCGTTAAAGATAAGGCGCTACTTCATAGGTACTGTGATGCCGCAAAAAAGAAGAGCTTAGAAATTTCTTTGCCACACTGGATATTAAAAGTTAAAAATACGCTTTTAGATGATTAGTTTAAGTAAGAAATATAAATTACGAAGTTATGCACTATTAATTTTAGTGATATTATTTGTGTTCAGAATCACTTTACTAATTAGGACAAGAGATGCTGGGTCGTATACGAGCTTAGACTTATTTAATTTAATTCAAATAGGCAGTGTACTGATTCTAGCCGTTCTATTATTAAAATACAAAAGCTTATTTGTTACCTTTAAAAAACAGTCTATAAATTATTTCATCGGACTGTTCCTATTGGGCATGATTTCAGGTATTTGGTCTGAGAACTTTTTTTATTCGTCCTATCGTGCGTTTGAAGCCTTCGTATTGTTTATGGCATGTATCTCAATACTAAATTATAGCAGTTACGATTTTAAGATAATTGAAAAGTCATTTTTAAGACTAATATTACTTGTTGGTGTGTTGAGCTTTCTTGGTCTATTAGCTAGACGTAGTTCAATATCACTTGCAGGATTACATAATAATAGTTACACCATAACAGGTGCAATTATGGCTTCATATTGTTTTGGTAGCTTATTGGGCCCAGAGTACTACGATAACCGAAAGAAAATCCTTAAGCGTTATTTTGGTTTTGGTTTATTTCTCACCATTATAGGTACTAGCTTGGGTTCATTTTTATCATTTTTAGTTGCTGTGGTAATTATCATGGCACTCTCTCCTAAAAAGAACAAGAGTTTTATATTTATTATGGCTGCAATCATTGCAGTAATAGTTGTAGGTATTGTAAACGCTGATGTTATTCAGGATTTAATACTAATTAATAAAGATGCAGAGGAAATAGAAGGCTTAAATGGGCGAACTAGACTTTGGGAAATGTATCTTGAAATGATTTATGAAAGACCATTCCTGGGCTGGGGATTTGACATTATAGCCAGAAGTGCAGAGTTTTATACTACAAATACTCACTTTTTTCTAATTTCTATTTTAGGAGGTATGGGACTACTAGGAATCTTCGTGTTTTTTGTGGGCTTTATTAAACTAATTTTTGAGCTATTTAAATATAATAGACACAAACTGCCATCTCGACTCGGATTTATGGGTGGGCTAGCAGCGGCCTTTATAAATGGCGGCAGTAAGGGATATATTGGCGAACATGTATATCCTGAAACCTTGAGTTTCCTTTTATTGCTAATCTTTTTTTCAATTTGTTATCAGAGACTTTATTTGCATGCAAAACAAAAACCCTAAATCTAAAATATTATTTTTGGCGCAGTTACCACCACCTGTTCATGGTGCTTCACAGCGCAATTTATCTGTAGCACAGAGTAAAATAATAAATGATAATTTCGACTTAATTTTACTTCCATTGAGTTTTTCCAAGACTATTAAGGAGCTAGGAAAAACATCTACAAAAAAGTTCTTTTTATTCTTAAAGTTTGTAGCTAGATTATTAGGACTGTTACTAAAGCATAAGTTTTCATTTGCGTATTATACTATATCGGTAAGGCCTATTGGTATTCTAAGAGATGCGCTCATTATATTTATTTTGAGATTTTTTAGAGTTAGATTATTATATCACTTACGTAATAAAGGTGTTAAAAACTACAGCAAGAATATAATTTTAAGACAAGTTTACCAATGGGTGTTTAAGAAGAGTCAGGTTATATGTCTTAGTAAAAGCATTTCGTTAGATATAGTGAATTTTATTAAGGATGAACAGTTATTCATTGTACCAAATGGAATAAAAATTTCAAGTGTTAATATAAAGGAGGACCCCTCTGCAGAAGTACTTAACTTCATATACCTTTCACATCTAAGAAAATCTAAGGGTATCTTGGAGTTTTTGGGCGCGTTTAAGGAGCTTAAAAATCAAGGTTACAACATAACGGCAACAATCGTTGGGGATGAGGGTGATATTGGATTTGATGGGGTTAGTGATTTTTGTGTTAACAATGGAATTGAAAATGATGTCAATGTTGAAGGACCACTTTACGATAACCAAAAATTTGAAGCATTAAGCAAGGCCGATGTGTTTGTATTTCCAACGTACTATTACAATGAGATTTTTCCAGGAGTTATTTTAGAAGCTATGCAAATGCAACTTCCAATTATTACAACTAATGAGGGTGCTATTGGTGACATAATTCAACACAATATCAATGGCCTAATTGTTAAAAGAAGAGATGTGAAATCAACTGCAGATGCAATGACCTACCTTATTGAGAATCCAGATATTAGAACTAAAATTGCACGTCAAGCTAATGAAGATTTTTATAATAAATATACCATGAAAGTATTTGAAGAGAATATGCTCAAGGTGTTTAAAGTGGTTGACAGTAAAAGGTGAATTTTCGAAATACAAATACTGGTATATTATTGCGTCGATGGATGGCTAAATGGTTGTTTTATCCTGTATATGTGTTACAATATCTTGTCATTTATTATAGACTTTTTGTTACCAATACGTCCAAACCTTTAGTTATTGTGCTTACCATCGGAAAGGTGGGTTCTTCCTCAATTTATTACAGTTTAAAACAGCAATTGACTAATCGTATTTTTCATATTCATTATTTATCTGATAAAGGCATTGAGACATCTTGGAAAAAACATAAAACATCAAGTAGAAAGTCCGTACCATTGCATTTAATTACAAGTAAAATTCTAAGCAAGCTTCTAAAAAAGGTAAATTATAAAACGTATATCATTACCGTGTTCAGAGAGCCTGTTCAACGTAAACTATCCTCTTTTTTTCAAAACTTAGATCAGTTTAAAAATGAGGTAGATTTAAAAGGTCTCAATTTTGATGAAACTAAGATTAAGGCAGTATTAAATGACGATTATATCAATAGTATTATAAACGAGGAAGATCAATGGATTAACCAAGAACTTAAATCAACATTTAATTTTAATGTTTATAATATGGAGGACATATTGAAAGATCATTTTATAATAGAAAGACTAAATAATTTTGAACTTCTTGCCTTAAAGATGGAAAGCCTCAATTCGTGTTTTATTCAAGCGATATCTCAATTTTTTAACACTAAGGAAGACATTGTTCTAGAGACTTTTAATGATGGAGGTGAAAAATATTATAACCAATCTTATAAAGAATTTAAGGATTCCTTTAAATTAGAAGCGGCAACATTAGATCGTATATGTAATACTACATATTTTAGGACTTTTTATAGTGATGAAGAAACTAAGGTTAGGAAAAAATGGGTCAAAAGTTAAACGACAGAATTGAAAGTATAGAGCTTTTCGGATTTAATATCAATACATCAATAAATGAGTTAAGTGTTGATAGCGATCAAAAAATTGTGGTCAATACTATAAATCCACATTCTTATTGTATTTCAAAGCGCGACAAGTTATTTAGTAATGCTTTGCATGCTAGTGATATACTTTTACCTGACGGTGTTGGCATTGTAATTGCATCAAAATTTGTAAATCGAAAATCAATCAGAAAAATAGCAGGTTACGATTTATTTCTCCATCTCATGCATACCTTAAATAAGAGTAATGGATCTTGTTTTTTTCTTGGGGCGTCACAGAATACGCTTGATTTAATAGAAAGTAAAGCCAAATACGAATATCCTAATGTGACTGTACATAGTTATTCGCCTCCTTATAAGAATAGCTTTTCTCAAGAAGACTCGGATAAAATGTGCATGATGGTCAATGCGCATAAACCTGACGTATTGTTTGTTGGAATGACAGCTCCGAAGCAAGAAAAATGGGTATTCAATTTTAAAGATCATCTCGATGCGAATATTATTTGTTCAATTGGAGCTGTATTTGATTTTTATGCTGAAAATGTGAAACGTCCCCATCGGTTTTGGATAAAAATAGGTCTAGAATGGTTTCCTAGATTTATTAAAGAACCTAGAAGATTGGCAGAACGGAATTTAGTTTCAACACCGAAGTTTATTTTAGAAATGTTGAGTCAGAAGCTCTTTGGAAAAGGTATTCTGTGATTTCAAGGATTTAGTATTTTGAAACAACGAATCAAGTAGTATTTGTAACTTTTTTAATAATCTTAATCCGTTATCATTACCCTAAAAAAAATAGAAAATTTAATAAGATCTAACGGGATCAATATTTAAAAAATGAATCTACAATATCACTTTAGTAATAATTCCAAATACCTTATCTTTGGGCATAAAATTGAATTAATGAAGATAGTATATAGTTATGCCTTAATCATCTTGTTTCTAACGTCTTGTGCCTCAAAAAAGGACATCTATTACTTACAAGATGCCCCTACTAATGGGGTTGGTACCTTTAATTACGCCTCTGCAGACATACAACCCAATGATATTTTAAAAATTACCGTAGAGAGTGATGTACCAGAAACCGCATTACCTTACAACAGAGGAGCTGTTCAGGGTGGGATAGCCCAAAATATTCAGGTACTGCAGCTCGATGGTTATTTGGTAGATGTTGATGGTACTATTGACTTCCCAGTACTAGGAAAAATTTCAACAACCAATAAAACAACCGCAGCCTTGGCAGACGCTATAAAATCAAAATTAATTGCGGGTAGCCATTTGGCCGCACCCAATGTTAACGTGCGTTTAATTAATGCCAAGGTGACAATTTTAGGCGAGGTCAATCAACCCGGTACCTATAACTTTACAGAGCAAAACATAACCCTAATGCAGGCCTTAGGCTATGCTGGGGATTTAACGATTAATGGGAAGCGTAATGATATATTACTTACCAGAGAAATTAATGGTATGCGCCAGATTACGCATATTGATTTGACCTCTGCTAAATTTATGAATAGTCCTTACTATTTTGTAAAACCCAATGATCTTATTGTGGTGAATCCCAATAACCCCAGAGTAAAAAACGCAGGCTATATAGCCAATGTAGGGACTGTATTAACTATTGCTTCACTCGCCTTGAGTGTTAGTATTTTATTAACGCGTTAATGATGGAAGTACCAAACACTAATTCGTTTTTAGTTGAAGAGGACAACCTTGATATAAAAAGGGTGGTAGGGCGTTATTTACGTTTTTGGCCTTGGTTTGTATTTACAGTGGTTTTTGCCTTGTCTACTGCCTATATTTACCTTAAGTATGCCCCGCGTATTTATGAGACCACAGCTAAGATTAAAGTATTAGACGAGGGTGACGGTTTAGAGTTACCAACGGCAGCCTTTATCTTTAAACGTAGTAATATCAATTTAGAAAATGAAATTGAAATACTTAACTCCTACATTATTAGCGAGCGCGTGGTACGACAACTTAACTTGAGTACGCGTTTTTATGAGGAAGGGAGAATACAGACCTCGCCTGTTTGGGAGTTGCCCTTTGCGTATACGGCGCTTACATCTATGGATAGTATAAAAGGCAACTTAGCGTATAAGATAGAGATAGAAAACGCTGCATTAGAGATTACAGATCTTAATACTGAGGCAACCATAAGTTTTCCAGATTTACAAACGGCGAATGTAGCGCACAGCCTACCATTTGACTTGCGGTATGAGCCTTTGGCAGATATGCCATTAGAAAAATTAGAAGGAAAAACCTATCTGGTCTATTTGACTTCGGTGAAACAAGCGACCTTAAATTTAAAAAAGCAATTATTAGTGGAGTCGGTAGGTGAGCAGAGCGATTTGCTACAAATCACGATCAAAGCTGAAAACACAGAACGATCAGAGCACATATTAAACACCCTTATTGATGTGTTTAATAGTGACGGTATTGCAGATAGACAGTTGGTCTCTAAACGTACTATAGATTTTATTGATGAGCGCTTTGTCTATTTGGCAGAAGAGCTAGATTCTATTGAAGTGAATCGTCAGGATTTTAAGCAAGACAATAATTTGACAGATCTGGTAGCTGATGCCCAAATAGACCTTGAACTGCGCACCCAATCTGAAGGTGAGGTGTTTAGGATTGACAATCAGCTGGTGTTAGCCAGATTGCTCCAAACCTCATTAAACGAGGTCTCCGAGACCGATTTATTACCTGCTAATATTGGACTAGAAAATGGGGGGATCAATACTTTGATTACAGATTATAATTTAGCTGTCATCAATAGAGATAAACTTACCAAAAGTGGTGGTGAAAACAACCCAATGGCAAAGGTAGCCGCCTTACAGGTAGAGGATTTAAAAGCCAATATTAATCAGTCCATTAAGGCGTACATTAGGCAGTTAGAGGCGTCACAAAACCAGCTTAATACAAGAAATAACAAGTATACCAGTAGAGTGGAGCAATTGCCTGAAAAGGAAAAATTGTTACGTGCTATTGAACGTCAGCAGAAAATAAAAGAGAGCCTATATTTATTGCTACTTCAAAAACGTGAGGAAGCGGCCATTAACTTAGCCATTACTGAGCCCTCTATAAAAGTGGTAGAATATGCCTTAACGGGCCTATTACCGATTTCTCCAAAATCTAGTATAGTGTACGCAGGTGCTTTACTCGGGGGCTTACTTATACCGTTTGGTGTGATGTACCTTATGTTTATGTTAGACACCAAGGTGCATACCCGAGAGGATATTGAGAGTGTTACCGCACAAATACCGGTATTGGTAGAGCTACCAGAGATAAAAAAGGGTACGCATGCTATATTTAGTGACCCTAATGCTACAAGCGTACTCGCGGAGTCGTTTAGAATATTGGCGGCCAATGCGGATTATATGTTGCCAAAAGCTGAGGGATCTGGGAGTCAAGTTATTTTTTGTACCTCTGCTATTAAGGGTGAGGGTAAAACCTTTACAAGTCTCAATTTATCATTAGCCCTGTCTAGTTTAAATAAGAAGGTGTTGCTTATTGGGGCAGATATGCGTAATCCGCAAATACATGGGTATATAGGTGCCTCTAAAAAAGACTTGGGTTTATCTAGTTATTTAAATGATACGGACACCGATTGGAAAGCCTTGCTTAAGCAGGGTTTTGAAAATCACCCTTGTCATAGTATACTTTTATCGGGTCCCATACCACCAAACCCTGCGCACTTGTTAACTAACGGCCGTTTTGAGCAGATGTTAGCGCAGGCTAAGACCATGTTTGATTATATTATAGTAGATACGGCACCTACAATTTTGGTAACGGATACCTTTTTAATATCTAAATATGCAGATTTAATTCTGTTTTTGACGAAGGCCAACTATACCGAGAAAAAATTATTAGACTTTTCTAAAGCGTTGCAAGCTTCTGGTAAGCTGAAGAATATGGCCTACGTTATAAATAGCGTCGGTGCAGGCAAGTCTTATAGCTATGGCTATGGGTATAATTACGGGTATAATTACGGTTACGGTAGTACCGCTTAATGTGTTTTATAATTATGGGAAACTATGATATACCTTAAAAAATGATTGAAATACCTATTTTTTATCTGAATTTGACCAGATTTTAATAGAAATTATCATAGATAGTTTTTAATTTTATGTTTTATAATGACCTTATGAAAAAAGATTTTTTTAATGGAATATTAGTAATAGGCTGATTGGATTTATCTACCTTTAAGTGTATTATGTCATAAGATTATGTTTAAACTTTTTTTTGAAGACTTCAATCCACAAGACCATCTTTTTTGGTGGTTGTTTATCGCCTTTTTTTTTGCGTTTATAATTGCATATACAACGTTCCCAACGGTCATTTATATAAGTAAGCAAAAACAATTAATGGATGAACCCGGAGGCAGAAGTATGCACAAAAACACGACACCAACCTTAGGGGGTATAAGTATTTATTTTAGTCTTATCGTTGTAATGACCATCGTTGGTGCCTTTTTAAATACCAAAACCTTAGTATTGGTAATGGGGGGATTGACCATATTATTTTTTATGGGACTTAAAGATGATTTAACAATCATTTCACCAATAAAAAAGCTTTTTGGACAATTACTCGCAGCTGGTCTACTTATCGTTTTTACAGATACGCGTATTTTGGGCTTTTCTTCTATTATGGGTGTTAATGAACTGCCCTATTGGATATCTATTGCTTTTACTCTATTTGTATATGTATTAATTATTAATGCCTATAATCTTATTGATGGTGTAGATGGTTTGGCAGGTTCAATTGCTTTGGGAGTATGTCTGGTTTTTACATATTTATTTGTTGATGCAGGAAAATTGAGTTTGGCAACACTAGCTATAGCACTTGTTGGAAGCTTACTCGCTTATTTAAGATTTAATTTTTCTGGTAAGAATAAAATTTTTATGGGTGATACGGGCACTATGGTTGTAGGGTTTTTGCTAGCTTTTTTTACGATTAGTTTTATCAATTTGGCACAAACTGATAGTAGTTCTGTCTATTTTAGATATGCACCTGTTTTAGCATTTGCACTATTGTTTTATCCTTTAATAGATACATTACGCGTCTTCTTTTTACGTATTGTAATTTACAAGAAAAGTCCCTTTGCAGCAGACAGAAAGCATATACACCACAAATATTTATTTTTTGGTTTCACCCATGCCCAAACGACACTATTGATTGCATCCTTTAACGTTATCATTGTGTTTTTGACGTTTTTTATAGCCATTGAATATGATCTTACTTTAAACAGACAAATTTTACTACTTATGGTCTATGGATCTTACTTATATTTGATACCAGTGTTTTTTAAATGGTTGTTTAAAACATTCTAGGCTTAAAAATATAGCATACGTATTAAATAGTGTAGGAGCCAGTAAATCCTATGGCTATGGTTATAATTATGGCTATAACTATGACTACGGCACCAAATCATAATTTTATACTGTTATCTAAATGGCTTAATACATGATATTTATCATACTATTTTTTGGTTTTATAGGGTACTTTTAATAGTGAATTATAAAACCGATAGTCATGAGATATGTTCCGTTAATTTCCGAAATAATGACCAAAAATATCATCGCTCTCAATAGAGATGATGATCTTGAAACAGCTGAGATGCTTTTTAAGCGCAATAAAATAAGACATATTCCTGTTGTTGCTGAAGAAGTAATAATTGGTATGCTCAGCTATACTGATCTTTTAAGAATCAGCTTCGCTGACGCTGTTTATGAAACCGAAGAAGAAGTGGATACTTTAGTATATAATATGTTTACTATTGACCAAGTGATGGCTAAAAATGTCGTTACCGTATCATCAACAGCAACCATAAAAGAAGTAGCAAAAATTTTAGCAGAAAATGAATTCCATGCTTTGCCAGTAGTTGATGATGGCAGACTTGTTGGTATCGTAACTACTACAGATTTAATTAATTATCTCTTGAAACAATTATAATTAAAAAAGCGCCAGTGGCGCTTTTTTATACATTAGATAAGGCTTTTAATCTTTTAATGGCTTCTGTGGGATTAGGACTCTTAAAAATATGGCTCCCAGCTACAAAAGTATCAGCACCTGCCTCAACTAGTTTTTCAATATTCTTATCGGTAACACCACCATCTATCTCAATCCGTGTATCTAGTTCTTGTTCATTGATCATTCTCCTTAGTTTTTTAACTCTCTGATACGTTACATTTTCAAATTTTTGGCCTCCAAACCCTGGATTTATAGACATTAATAGTATCATGTAACACTCGGGTAAAATATCCTCTAGTACCGAAATAGGTGTGGTGATATTTAATACAATACCAGCCTTACACCCTGCATCTTTGATTTGTCTTAATGTTCTGTGAAGATGTACTGTAGATTCGTAATGTACAGTAATGATATCGGCCCCAACATTAGCAAATTCTTCAATATAGCGTTCTGGTTTTTCAATCATTAAGTGCACATCTAAAGGTTTTGTGGCATGTTTTTTAATGGCTTGTATAACTGGCATGCCATATGATATATTTGGCACAAAATGACCGTCCATTACATCGATATGAAACCAGTCCGCCTCACTATTATTAACCATTTCTGTATCACGTTGAAGGTTGCTAAAATCAGCAGCAAGCATTGAAGGAGCAATAATTTTTGAAGCCATTTGTTAAGTTAAAATTAAGTTTAGGGCAAAGGTAATTAAAAAAGAAATCTATTCTCTTTATATAGCAATGAGAATATGTAAAAAGTGAACCCACGGTAATCAGCCGTGGGTTCTTTCATCAATCAAAAAACGAACAGTTATGTTTTGTAACTGTTGTTACCTTTATAAGGTTGGTTGTTAAATATACAAAATACTAACCTAAATATGTCTTTAATATCTTACTTCTAGAAGTATGTTTTAATCTTCTAATTGCTTTTTCTTTTATTTGTCTTACGCGTTCACGTGTTAGGTCAAATGTTTCACCAATCTCTTCAAGTGTCATTGGGTGTTGATTGCCTAAGCCAAAATAAAGACGAATTACATCTGCTTCACGTGGTGTTAGTGTTTCTAATGCACGTTCAATTTCAGTTCTTAGAGATTCATGTAATAATTCCTTATCAGGATTTGGTGATTCACCACTACGTAATACATCGTATAAGTTTGAATCTTCACCTTCAACCAGTGGAGCATCCATGGATACATGACGACCAGAATTCTTCATTGATTCCTTAACATCATTAATTGTCATATCTAATTCCTTTGCAATTTCTTCGGCAGAAGGAGGACGTTCATGACTTTGCTCTAAAAAGGCAAACGTCTTATTTATTTTATTAATTGAACCAATCTTATTTAATGGCAATCTTACAATACGAGATTGTTCAGCCAATGCTTGTAAGATAGATTGTCTAATCCACCAAACAGCATATGAGATAAATTTAAATCCACGCGTTTCATCGAAACGTTGAGCAGCCTTAATTAAACCTAAATTACCTTCATTAATTAAATCTGGTAATGTTAAGCCTTGATTTTGATATTGTTTTGCCACAGATACAACGAAACGAAGGTTAGCCTTGGTTAACTTCTCTAAAGCGATTTGATCACCTGCTTTAATACGTTGTGCCAATTCAACTTCTTCATCAGCTGTAATAAGGTCTACCTTACCAATTTCTTGTAAATATTTATCTAAAGATGCAGTTTCCCTATTGGTTACCTGCTTAGTAATTTTAAGTTGTCTCATTTAAATTTAAGATTTGTGCAAATTGTTTTAGCAATGGGTTGCTTTTTATTATACGTAACAAGTTTTAAAAATGTTACAAAAAAGTGATAAAAATAAAAAGTCCATCAACTTTTGATGGACTTTTATGACCTTTATAATAAGAAAATTAATCTTCTTTCTTGTCTTCTCTCGGTTTTCTATCGTCCCTGCGATGATCTCTATTGCGATTATCACGTCCACGATTATCTCTACCTCGGTTGTCTCTGCCACGATTATTATCGCGTTTTGGAGGTTGCCACCCTTCGGGCTTTGGTAAAATAGCCTTTCGAGATACTTTTTCTTTGCGAGTTCTTGAATCTACACCAAAGTATTTCACATCAAACACATCTCCCATGTTTACAACATCAGATACATTTTCTGTACGTTCCCATGCTAATTCACTTACGTGCAATAGGACTTCGTTTCCTGGTGCATCCATGTATTCTACAACGGCACCGAAATCAAGCATTTTAATCACTTTGACTTCATATATACTACCGACTTCTGGTTTAAATAGTAAAGAATCGATCTTAGCCATTACAGCATCAATGCCAGAACTACCAACACCTAAAACTTCAACAATACCCTCTTCGGTTACAGGATCTTCGTTTATAACGATGGTTGTATCGGTTTCTTTTTGTAATTCTTGAATTACTTTTCCACCAGGACCAATCAGCGCACCAATAAATTCGTTAGGAATACGTCTAGTTACCATTGTAGGTGCGTGTTCCTTTACATCTTCATTAGGGGCACCGATGGTATCTGTAAGTTTACTTAGTATGTGCAAACGACCATCACGTGCTTGGTTTAAAGCGTTTACTAGGATTTCATAAGAAAGCCCTTTTACTTTAATGTCCATTTGACATGCCGTGATACCATCTTCTGTACCTGTTACTTTAAAGTCCATATCACCAAGATGATCTTCATCACCTAGGATATCTGATAATACGGCATATTTTCCAGAATCTGCATCAGAAATTAATCCCATTGCAATACCAGATACAGGTTTTTTAAGCTGAACACCTGCATCCATTAATGCCATTGTACCTGAACAAACAGTTGCCATTGACGATGAACCGTTAGATTCTAATACTTCAGATACAACACGTACTGTGTATGGGCAATCATCTGGCACCATACCTTTTAAGGCACGTTGTGCTAAATTTCCATGGCCAACTTCTCTACGAGAAGTCCCACGAATAGGCCTCGCTTCACCTGTTGAAAATGGTGGGAAGTTATAATGTAAATAGAAACGCTCCTCACCTTCGTAAGATGGCATATCTATTTGGTTAGCTTCTCTAGATGTTCCTAAAGTAACTGTTGCTAACGCTTGAGTTTCTCCACGAGTAAAAATTGCAGAACCATGTGTTGATGGTAAATAGTCTACCTCACACCAAATTGGTCTTATCTCATCTGTTTTACGCCCATCTAAACGTAAGCCTTCGTTTAAGGTTAAATCTCTTACAGCAGCTTTTTCTGCTTTACTGTAATATTTAGATACTAAACCACCTAAATCTTCTAATTCTTCTTCAGAAAATGAGGCTTTAATGTCTTCTTTTATTTCAGAAAATGCTGCGCTTCGTTCATGCTTAGCAGATCCTGCTTTTGCCACAGCATATACTTTATCATATGCCATGTCATGTATTTTCTTTGCTAATTCTTCATCTGTTCGCTCAGGATCGTACTCGCGTACTTCTTTTTTACCAACAGCTTCAGCTAATGCAACTTGTGCAGCACATTGTACTTTAATAGCTTCATGAGCAAACTTTATTGCTTCAGTCATTTCCTCCTCAGAAATCTCATCCATTTCACCTTCTACCATCATTACTGAATCAGCAGAAGCACCAATCATCATATCAATGTCAGACTCTTCTAATTGAGCGCGTGTTGGGTTAATTATAAATTCACCATTAACGCGCCCCACTCTTGCTTCAGATATAGGACATTCAAATGGAAAATCTGATAATTGAATAGCTGCAGACGCCGCCAAACCTGCCATAGCATCTGGCATTACATCATCATCATGAGACATTAACTGAATCATCACTTGAGTTTCTGAATGATAGTCTTTTGGGAATAATGGACGTAATACACGATCTACTAAACGCATCGTTAATACTTCTCCATCACTTGGTCGTGCTTCTCTTTTAAAGAAACCCCCTGGATAACGACCGGCAGCAGCAAATTTTTCTCTGTAATCTACTGTTAAAGGTAAAAAGTCAACATCTGCTTGTTTGTAATTGGAAACTACTGTACATAATAACATACATTTTCCTGATTGCACAACAACGCTACCATGCGCCTGTTTTGCTAGTTTTCCGGTTTCGATAGATATTTCTCTACCATCACCTAGGTCAATGACCTCTTTGTAAGTCTTTGGAATCATAAAATTTAATTCTTAAAATTGGGTATACTATTGATGTTTCAATACTATACGCGTTAAACAATGGTCGTTGTGTTGTTGTGTAGTTGTTTGTGACCAATGAAAAACTAAAAGTAGCTTCTTCAATTCTAATTTTATTCTCTTTAGATTGAGAGGTGTAAAAATAAAAAAACCACGCCAAAGCGTGGTCTTATATTTAATTATTTTCTTAATCCTAGTTCTTTAACTATCGCACGATATCTTAAGATATCTTTCTTAGTTAAATAATCTAGAAGTGCTCTACGCTTACCTACCAGCTTAACAAGAGAGCGTTCAGTGTTAAAATCCTTACGATTCTTCTTTAAGTGCTCTGTTAAGTGATTAATTCTGTGCGTAAATAACGCGATTTGACCTTCAGCTGAACCGGTATCGTTTTTTCCCTTACCGTATTTAGTGAAGATGTCTTCCTTTTTTTCTTTTGATAAATACATTCTAATATTATTGTAAATGATTGTTATGTACTATGAAAGTCTCTCTTTCAGGGCGCAAATATAGTGTTTTTTTAGAATTTGCAATTTTTTTTAACTTTAATACCATAGATAGCGATTTTTACAAAAAAAGAGATCTCCCATTAAACCATTTTTATTTTGAGCGGTCTTATTACTATTATAACTAAAAATAAGTAATCATGACAAAATTTAATACATTTAAAAAAGGGGTGTTCAGCCTTGTCGTTTTAGGTTTACTCGTTACATCGTGCAGTGAAAGTGAAGACATTTCAGAATCAGCCAACCAAGTAGAAGACACATTTGAAGTAAAACGTTCAGCTGAAATTGATCAGGTAGACAATATTTTGGGTGATTTGGTTATCGATGCTTATGAAGGCCAAGAGGTAAGCGAAGATGGTCGTGGCACATATACTGGTGACATTCCAGAATGTGTTACAATTACTGTTGTAGCACAACAAGGTTATCGACAGGTAACATTAGATTTTGGTACGGATGGTTGTGTTGTAAATGGTCATATTTTGAAAGGACAAATCATTTTTGATTATACTAGAGACCCAGAAGCCCAACAAATTTCCATTAATTATAATTTAGTTGACTTTTATTTTGACAATAAAAATTTAATAGGAAGTCGTTCTATCCTAAAAGAGCTTTCCAATGAAAATGGTAATCCGCAGTTCACACATAATTTAGAAATTACTGTAATTTGGCCAAATGGTGCACAAGCATCTAGAGAAGGTACAAAAAGTAGAGAATGGGTAGAAGGATTTGGTAGTGGAATATTTAGTGATAATGTATTTGAAATTACAGGAAATTGGACTGCAACTTTTGTTAATGGTAATGCACATACCAATGAGGTATTGGTACCATTACGGAGAGAAGTAATTTGTGCATATTTTGTAAGTGGATCATTAAATGTGCAACGCACAAATTTTGGTGGTGTTTTTGATTATGGAGATGGAGATTGTGACAACCAAGCGACATTTACATATAATAATGGACAAGAAATTGATATCACCTTAAATTAATGGTTTATTATAGGTTGATGGAAAAAAGAGCTACACAATCGTAGCTCTTTTTTATTTTTTAAAAATCGTCTTGAAAAACTATCCTTCTCAGTTTGAATTTATAGGATAGATAGTCTTGAAACCAATCCAGATATGTCAATTGGATATTGGTTAATTTACTCTTTTGAAATTAGGCTCTTAATGGTTGATTTTTAATCAAATCAATGTAAAGATTTATTTTACGTTTTAAATCTTTTCTATGAGAGATGAAATCTAGAAAGCCATGTTCCAATAAAAACTCTGAAGTTTGAAAACCATCAGGCAATTCTTGTCCTGTAGTATCTCTTACCACTCTTGGTCCAGCAAATCCAATTAAAGCTCCAGGTTCTGCAATATTTATGTCCCCTAACATTGCAAATGATGCAGTTGTTCCACCTGTTGTAGGATCAGTACATAATGAGATATATGGGATTTTAGCTTCTGCCAATTGTGCAAGCTTAGACGAGGTTTTAGCAAGTTGCATGAGAGAATAGGCCGCTTCCATCATTCTAGCACCACCAGATTTACTTATAATCACAAACGGGATTTTTTTCTTTAGAGCATAATCCGCTGCACGAGCTATCTTTTCACCTACAACACTACCCATTGAACCACCAATAAATGAAAAGTCCATACAAGCTATGACTATATCTTTTCCCTTAGATTTTCCTACTGCTGTTCTTACCGCATCTTTAAGTTTTGTTTTAGACTGTGCGGCTTTTAAACGTTCAGGGTATTTTTTAGTATCCTCAAATTTCAGAGGATCTTTTGAACCCAAATGCGTATCTAATTCTTTGAATTTGTTATCGTCAAAAAGTATTTCAAAATACTCCTTACTGCCAATTCTAACATGGTATCCATCTTCAGGACTCACATAGAAGTTTTGCTCTAATTCTTTAGTGTCAATTATTTTACCAGTAGGGGATTTATACCAAAGCCCCTTGGGTGTATCTTTCTTTTCTTCGGTTGAAGTTTGTATTCCTTTGTCTTTTCTTTTAAACCAAGCCATTTGATTTATTCATTTAGATAATTCAACTTTAGAAATAGAAGCTCTAAAATCGAAGGTTTTAGTTAGTTAGTTTTTTGGTATTTTAATACATACAAAATTACCATATTATTATTAACCACAAAAAAATGAATGTTAACATCCATTTTACCTTACAAATAAAAAACCCATTGATATAAGTATGATATTTCAATGGGTTTGTTCAATTAAATAGTAGATATTATAAGGTGTCTACATTATTTAAATCTTCAAATGCTTTTTTAAGTCTAGTTACAAATGCTTCTTCGCCTTTGCGCAACCATACTCTAGGATCATAGTACTTTTTATTTGGTACATCATCACCATCAGGATTACCTATTTGAGTTTGTAAATAGTCCGTGTTTTCTTCTACATAATCTCTTACACCACTTAAGAAAGCCCACTGCATATCCGTATCGATATTCATTTTAATAACA
Source organism: Winogradskyella sp. KYW1333 (assembly GCF_003335675.1). GTDB lineage: Bacteria > Bacteroidota > Bacteroidia > Flavobacteriales > Flavobacteriaceae > Winogradskyella. The sequence continues at coordinate 29,871 of NZ_QPHL01000013.1, forward strand.
CCATAGCCAATTGCTTCTCTTATTTCTTCAACAGTTGATCCAGATCCGCCATGGAAAACAAAGTCTATGTGGTTGTGCTCAACACCGTATTTTTCAGTAATATATTCTTGTGAATTCTTTAAAATCTTAGGTGTAAGCTTAACATTTCCTGGTTTATATACACCGTGCACATTACCAAAGGCTGCAGCAACTGTAAATTGATCACTTACCTTACTTAATTCTTCATAGGCATAAGCAACTTCTTCTGGTTGAGTATATAATTTAGAATCATCAACATCTGTATTATCTACACCATCTTCTTCTCCACCTGTAATACCAAGCTCAATCTCTAAAGTCATGCCCATTTTACTCATGCGTTCAAGATACTGCTTACAGATTTCGATATTTTCTTCAATTGGTTCTTCAGACAAATCAATCATATGAGAACTATATAGAGGTTTACCAGTTTCTTTGAAGTGTGCTTCACTAGCATCTAACAAGCCATCTATCCAAGGCAATAATTTTTTGGCGCAATGATCCGTATGTAGTATAACAGGCACACCATAAACTTCAGCCATTTCATGCACATGTTTTGCTCCAGCAATTGAACCTGCAATTGCGGCTTTTTGACCTTCATTACTTAATCCCTTACCTGCATTAAATTGTGCGCCTCCATTTGAAAACTGTATTATTACAGGTGCATTTAATGTCTTTGCAGTTTCTAGAACACCGTTAATAGTATTAGAACCAATTACATTTACAGCTGGTAATGCAAATCCCTTTTCTTTTGCCAAGTTGAAAATGTCCTGTACCTCTCTTCCTGTTGCAACACCAGGTTTTATATTGTGACTCATATTATTATGATTGTAAATTAGACGTCAAAAATAGGCAATTTTGAAATTTAATTCATCAGATTATGAAGATAAATGCAGGATAAAAAGCGAAAACGATGTCGTTAAAAGTAACTAGTTTAGAAAGGATAGTTGATGCCAATATTATATACAGCATTTCTAAAATTGTAATCCCTAAACCATCTATTATCTATTTCTTGTGCTGGGTCGTAAGTTTTAAAACCAACATCAAATCTCAGAACAAAAAAGTCAAAGTCATATCTTAATCCAAAACCAGATCCAATAGCAATATCTTTCAATGATTTAAAACCATTAAAAGTTGCGTCTTCATCCTCAACATTGTCTAGGATATTCCATATATTTCCGACATCTACAAAAAGTGCACCTCGCAAGTTTCCGAATAAACCAAAACGTTGTTCTGCACTTAAATGAATTTTAAAATTTGCTTCGTTAAATTCATCGGTATTATTTGAGCTACCTGGCCCCAGGTTATAAGCAGTCCATGCTCTATTGTCATTTGGGCCACCTGCGAAAAAACTTTTTGCAAATGGGATACTATTGGAATTTCCATATGGTATAGCAATACCTGCATAACTCCTAAAAGCAAATATATTATGCCTACCAAAGTCAAAGTACTTTACGTAATCAATTTCAGTTTTTAAATATTGAGAAAATGCTACACCAAAAATTTCATAATTATCATTATCATTTTTAGAAGATCCAATTAACTTAGAAAAGTTGGTCAATAAATTACCTGCAAATTCAATACGCCATTTAAAGACTGAGAAATCATTGTCAAAGATGTTTTCTCGTTTATTTATTTTATAAGTATAACTCGATGAAAATATTAAGTTGTTTTCAGTAAGTCTATCTTTACGTTCATTAATATTACTAACTGATACATAATCCTCATCTTGAGGTGTAAGTGATGTATTGCCATTTATTACATCATCTATAAATACATCGGCAGGATCAAAATTATTCGCAGGATTCTCCAAGCTCTCATTTTGATCTATATAATCAATATCTCGTGCTATATCATTTAACCGATCAAAGGAATTAGTATAAACTCCAAAATAGTTGTCTGTATTTAGGTTTTTGACAAATTCTACATTAAATAAATCTAAAGTGTTAGAAACGGTATTAGATGGGAACCAATTATAACCTAAAATTCCTGCTAAAGTTTGCTTATCTAACCCAATATTTTGTTGGCTCGTGGCAGATAAGTTAATCACTGTATTTGGTGACATATATTTTGGTATAATCTTGTCCGTGTTAAATGGTGTGAATAGTCTTGGTAGAGTTAACCTAATATTGCCGCCGTACTCATTAATATCAAAAAATGCTGAGGCGTCATCTGATCGATCTTTTGATGCACCGATTGCAGCAATGGCTGTTAATTCTAGTGTTTCTGCACCTCTAAAAATATTTCTAATTTTTAAACCTGTGTTAAACGAAAAACCAATGGTCTGAATATTACTTTGATTTATTTCTGGGTCAAAATTTAAAGTGTATTTCTTTCTAGGCTCTAAATATATATTAGCAGTCAAGGTTGAATCTTCCTCATTTTCAACATAGTCAATACTAGGATATCTAAACATTTGTAAATCGTTAAGATATCTAGATGTTCTACTTCTTGCTAAATCACTATAAATATCACCTTTATTCATAAAAACAGCATCTGTTAAAGCCTTAGGTCTAAACTTTAATTTGTTTTTGCTGTAAAGGGTGTAATCTTTAAAAGTAGTAGTATCAGAAATAGCTTTAAATCTATTGTCAAAATTATCATCTGTAAAGATATTTATTGCTTTAATCTTATAAATTTTAAAGGGTCTTATAATTACTGAATCTTCAGCTCTGATTGACCTATCGGCTATTATTAACTCAGTATTTACCTTGTTGTTTGTTCCGATGGTATCAATCACCATACGTATGTAATCTTGGCCAAAATGATAGAAACCAGAATTTCTAAGGTAAGTATTAATGCGCTCTCGTTCACGTTCATAATTGTCCTCGTCGAATTGATCTCCTTTTTGTAAGTAGGATCCCTTGCTGAAATCATTGTACAATGAGTCAATGGCAGGACTGCTAATAAAGGGTGTTATTGAATCTATTAGATAGGGTTTGTGCTTTACAATTTTGTAGGCCACCTTTGCTATTTTATTACTGTCTTTATTTACCTCAAAGTCAACTTCATTATTAAACCAACCTCGTCTGGCGTAATATTTATTTAGGTTGCTTGCCGTTTTTTCTGTTTTGTCTATATTGTAAATAACGGGCGCTTCCCCCGTACGTTTCAACCAGCTATTAAAATTGCGCTTTGAATCTATATATTTATCAAATTGTTTTTTTGATAACAAATTTGTTTTCCGTCTTACCTTATTGGGATTACTTAAAATATTTGCTTCAATAATCGAATCGATATTAGGTCTCGCAAGATTGTAAATATGCAGTTTTAAAGGAAATTTGAACATGCCCTGCATCCCAGAATTAGTTTTTTGGATAATTATATTGTTGACACGTTCTTCATTATTTTTCTTACCGTCTTCTAAGATCACATTTTCAGTAACTAAGTACTCGTTGGATTTTACTCTTTTAACAATACTGCACGAACTTAATAGAGATATGAAAATCACAAAACCTATAGTATTAGAAATAGTTCTGTATCTTAATTTCATTAAAGCAATGCAATCTGCTAGTCTCAAAAGTCTTATTGTTAATTTAGATATGAATCTGTTTGAACAAAAATTAGTCCAAAAAAGGTTTTCTTTGTACTTTCTCTAACAAAAGTAAAGACATTTTAATGTTATCAAAGAATCAAATAAAGTTAATTAAAAGTTTAAGTCAAAAAAAACACAGGCAACAAGAAAGATTATTTGTTGTTGAGGGTATAAAGGGCATTAATGAATTTTTAAACTCCGAATTTGAATTAGTGTGTCTTTACACTACTAAATCGATATTTGAGGTCATAAATGATAAAGTAATTTTGATTAGTAATAATGAACTTAAAAGAATATCAGTGTTAAAAAATCCAAATACTGCATTGGCTATTTTTAAAATACCTGCATTACACAAAAAATTAGATTTTGATTTGGCTGTTGTACTAGATGATATTAGAGATCCAGGTAATTTAGGTACAATTATAAGGCTTTGTGATTGGTATGGGATTCAACAGCTTATATGCAGTGAAAACACAGTAGATTGTTATAATCCAAAAGTAGTGCAAGCGACAATGGGATCGTTAGCAAGAGTTAATATTAACTATATCAATTTGTTAGAGTATTTAAAAACAACTGATGTAGAAATATTTGGCACTTTTATGAAAGGTGAAAATATTTATACTGCAGACTTGCCAAAAAAAGGATTAATAATTCTTGGTAACGAAGCTAATGGGATATCTGGAGTAATAGAAGATATGGTTGATAGAAGAATTACCATTCCTCAATTTGGTGATGTAAAAGATACAGAAAGCTTAAACGTTGCAAATGCAACAGCTATTGTTTTAAGTGAATTCAAAAGACGATTTACTGAAAAGTGAAATTTATAAAAATGCCTCTTGTTTGCATTTTTGCAACATTACCTGTCCAAGGACTATTCGGGTCGGTATCCCTAATAATTTCATCATTAATAGCAAAAACTCCACGTATTGAAGGCGTGAATTTAAAATAGAGTAAGTAAAGATCTATACCAAAACCAATTTCATAAAAGTAGGTTCCTTTCTTCATTCTAAACTCGCCTGAGCTGTTATCGTCAGGATTATCTTCATTACTAGAGAGATTTAGAGCGGTCGAGAACCCTCCAACTAAAAATGGTTTAAAATTATTAATTCGTTTGGTTGATACCTTTAATAATAGAGGTATATGGACGTAGGTTGATTTTACTTCTCTCAACAAATCAGCATCCGAAAACGTCGTGCCGTTAAAGTAACTTTCATCGTACATTATATTTCTAGTAGTAAAGTAAACACCTGGCTCTAACCTTAAGTTCATGTAGTCATTTATGCGCATATCACCAATTAGACCAAGGTGAAATCCGAAAGATTTGTCTACCAAAATATCCTCAAGATTTTCATTATATTCAAACTTAAAGTCGTACTGGTTAAATCCTAAAAAATAACCCCAAGTCAAAAATTTCTGATCAATATTGTTAATATTATTTGGTACTTTTTCTTTTGTAAAAAGTTGTGCTGAAGCATCTTGAAATACCAATAGAAATCCTATAATGAATATTATTCGCCTCATATTATGCTTTAGATGCTGTGTAAATAGTTGCTACTCCCATAGTTTGTGGTTTGTCTACCACATTAATAAACCCTATTTTTCTCAAAATATTGTTTAATTCTTCGCCATACGGAAAAACTGAGGCAGATTCACTTAAATATTTGTAAGCAACTCTATCTTTGGAGAATACTTTACCTATCACTGGCAAAATATATTTTGAATATGTGTTATATCCAAATTTATATATAGGATTTGTAGGTACAGATGTTTCTAGAATTACGAAAATCCCGTTCGGCTTAAGGACTCTCAAAATTTCTGCCAGTCCTTTTTCAAGGTTTTCAAAATTCCGCACTCCAAAAGCTACTGTTATGGCATCAAAAGAATTCTCTTTAAATGGAAGGTCTTCTGAATCGCCAATAACCATAGATATTATACCATCAAGGTTTTTTGAACTAATTTTTTTACGACCTACTTCTAGCATGCCGTCACTTATGTCTAATCCAACAATTTCTTTGGCGTTGGTTTTAGATAAATTAATGGCTAAATCACCAGTACCTGTGGCAATATCTAAAATATTTTCAGGATTAGTTTTAGAAACTAAATGAACAACCTTATTTCGCCATTTAACATCAATTCCAAAGGAGATCACTCTGTTGAGTCCATCGTATTCTTTTGATATGGTATCAAACATTTTAGTGACCTGTGCTTTTTTAGAAGCCTCACTATCCTTATAAGGTTTTACTTTTTCAGCCATTAAAAATTTTTTGCAAATATACAGTAATAAGAGTGTTCTATATAATTTGTCATTGTATTATATCATTTTAAAAATTGATACTAGCATTAAATAATATGTATATTTGTACGCCTATTTGAAACAAATTCGATGAAAATAATTATCGCAGGTGCAGGAGAGGTAGGATTTCATTTAGCTAAATTATTATCCTACGAGTCGCAAGAGATAACACTTATTGATACTAGAAAGGACAGCCTTGGCTATGCAGGCGAACATTTAGATATTAAAACAATAAAAGGTGATGCTACTTCCATTTCTATTTTAAGAGAAGCCCGCATTGGTACTGCTGCACTTTTTATTGCCGTTACATCTTCAGAAACAACCAATATTACAGCTAGTGTGCTTGCCAAGCAATTAGGTGCAAAAAAAACTATTTCTAGAATATCCAATACAGAGTTTATTGATGACAAGGAGACCATTGGGTTTTCCAAATTTGGAATTGATGAACTTATTTCTCCAGAGTCTTTAGCTGCTAGTGAAATAGAGTTATTATTAAATCAATATGGATTTAATGACACCTATGAATTTGAAGAAGGTGCACTGACCATGTTAAGTTTAAGATTATCAAGAACTGCAACTTTTGTTGATAAAACTGTACGTGAAGCAGCAGAATTATATTCAGAATTACATTTTATACCTATCGCTATACAAAGATATGGAACACAATATACGATCATACCAAGAGGAGACACTCAGTTTAAAGAAGGCGATACAGTAGTTTTTATGACCTCAAAAGGAGGAGATGAAGAATTATTTGAATTGTCTGGTAAGGTCAAGGTTGAGATAAAAAATGTAATGATTCTTGGAGGAAGTAAAATTGGTTACAAAACAGCTAGGGATTTATGTGCAAGTAAGTTCAACGTAAAACTTATAGAAAATAAAAAGACTGTTGCAGAAGATTTAGCTGACCAATTGCCAAATGCCTTAGTTATTTATGGAGATGGTAGAAACGTTGAAATACTGCAGGAAGAGAGTATATCCGAAATGGATGCCTTCATTTCTGTAACAGGTAATTCTGAGACCAATATAATGTCGTGTCTTTTAGCCAAATCAAAGGGTGTAAAAAAGACAATTGCTTTAGTTGAAAATATGGACTATTATCAATTGTCTCAGTCCATTGGTATTGATACCCTTATCAATAAAAAATTACTAGCAGCAAATAACATATTTAGATATATAAGAAAGGGTGAAGTAGTTGCAATGACTAAACTAACCAACATGAATGCTGAACTTTTGGAGTTTGTTGTTAAACCTGAATCTAAAATTACTAATAACCAAATAAAGGATTTACAATTTCCTAAATCTGCCATTTTTGGCGGAGTAATTAGAAATGGTGAAGGATTAATACCTTTAGGAAGTGTTACCATAGAAGCGGGTGACAGGGTAGTTGTTTGTTGTTTGCCTCGCTCTATTTCTGAAGTAGAAGCATTTTTCTCATAATTATGTCGCGACTGCACTTAAATTATAAAATCATTTTTCACTTTTTTGGCTTATTACTGCTATTTAACGGTGGTTTTATGATGATAGCTACATTAATTAGTTTGATCTATGAAGATGGAGTTACGGTGCAATTATTGTTAGCTGGTTTAGCAACCTTATTAATTGGCTCTTTTGCCATGGTGGGTACAAGAAATCACCGCAAGGAAATGAATAAACGCGAGGGATACATTGTTGTAGCTTTTGGTTGGATCGTTATGTCATTAACAGGGACTTTGCCTTATTTAGTTACTGAAACAATACCTTCGTTTACCGATGCTTTTTTCGAAACTATGTCTGGTTATACTACAACTGGTGCCAGTATACTCAATGATATAGAAATAATACCAAAAGGCGTATTATTTTGGCGTAGTACAACACATTGGATAGGTGGTATGGGAATAATTGTATTAGCCATTGCAATTCTACCCTTACTTGGTGTAGGTGGTATGCAGTTATTCGCAGCTGAAGCACCAGGTCTCGGAGGTGATAAATTACATCCTAGAATTACAGATACAGCTAAGCGCTTATGGTTGATTTATGTTGGTTATACAATCGCTGAGACTATATTACTTCAAATTGCTGGCATGACTTTTTTCGATGCCATTAATCATGCTTTAAGTACATTATCTACAGGTGGTTTTTCAACAAAAAATGCCAGTATTGCCCATTGGAATGATAATCCCGCCATTCAATATATCATAATGTTTTTTATGTTTTTGGCAGGAACCAACTTTGTTTTAAGTTACTATCTGTTTAAAGGAAAGGTATCTAAGATTACAAAAGACGATGAATTTAAATTATATTTTAGATTCATATTGTGTTTTACGGTTGTTGCGGCATTACTCATTTATTTTAGAGCTGATGTCTCTCAATCTTCGGTTGATCATCCTATGGTATTTGGTGAAGGCGAAAGTGCTATTAGACATGGATTGTTTCAGGTTTTGGCAATAGTCACTACAACTGGATTTGTTACTGCAGATTATACGATGTGGACACCGTTCTTAACAGTGTTTTTCTTTGGTTTAATGTTTTTAGGAGGTTCTGCTGGTAGTACAGCAGGAGGTGTTAAAGTTGTACGTCATTTAATACTTATTAAGAACGGCTTTTTAGAATTTAAACGTGCTCTTCATCCTAATGCAATTTTACCTGTCCGGTATAACAATAAATCTATTTCTGGTGATATTGTTTTTAACATACTCGGTTTCTTTATTCTTTACATGCTGTCATTTATTATTGGAGCTGCAATATTTTCAATGTTCCAAATAGATTTTGAATCCGCAATTGGACTTTCTGCATCAAGTTTAGGAAATGTTGGGCCTGCCCTTGGGGAATTTGGCCCAGTAAATAATTATGCTACACTTCCGGCGCTCGGTAAATGGTGGGCGTCATTTTTAATGTTATTAGGACGTTTAGAACTCTTTACAATTTTAATTTTGTTAACACCTTTCTTCTGGAGAAATCGATAATTTCAAAGAAATATTTTATAATTCTGAAATTTTCACTAGCCTTTAATTTTACTTATATTTTGTGTTAAGCAACTCAATATTTATCTATAGTTGAGATGTAAGATGTAACATTTTTGATAATTGTCCGTCATATTTACGTAACCAATTAAAATCATCAATCATGGAATTAGTATTAAATCAAGAATTAGAATTTGTACCAGAACCCATTGAGGTACCTCGTTTTACAACGCAAGGATTATTAAATTCGAACTATAAATCCTTGGTGAAGAAGAACTTCAGCGAGACTTCAACAAAATCATTGTTTGGAATACGACGCAGACTTAGATCTTCACAATTGAATGTTGTGAACCATACAGCGACCATTTTAAGAATATCAATATTCGCAACCATCTTGGTAGCAATTTTCTAAAACTGAATCATAAAAAAAAGCTATAACAACACAAAGACTGTTATGGCTTTTTTAAAAAAAGCGATAGATGTGTAATATTAATTTAACACATCTTTTATACGTTTAATTGCTTCTTTAATGTTTTCCTCTGAAGCAGCATAAGAAATCCTAATACAATCAGGGTTTCCAAATGCTTCTCCAGTAACGGTTGCAACTAGAGCTTCCTGTAATAAGAACATTGACATGTCAGTTGCGTTATTTATGGTTGTTCCTTTAATTGTTTTTCCAAAATATGCTGAAACGTCTGGGAATACATAAAACGCACCTTCTGGCTCATTTGATTTAAACCCGTCAATCTCATTTAGTAAATTCAATATAAGTTTACGTCTTTCCTTAAATTTTTCTACCATATACGAAATGCTAGAAGGATCAGTTTCTAAAGCTGTAATTACGGCTCTTTGTGCAATACAGTTAGCGCCACTGGTTACTTGTCCTTGCATTTTATTGCAAGCTCTGGCTATCCAATCTGGTGCACCTATATACCCAATTCTCCAGCCTGTCATTGCAAATGCTTTCGATACGCCATTTACAGTTATAGTTCTGTCGTACATATGGTCAATATTGGCCATGCTAAAGTGCCCACCTTTAAAATTTATGTGTTCATATATTTCATCAGAAACCACAAATATATTAGGATATTTTTCAAGAACTCTGGCTAAAGATCTTAGCTCTTGCTCACTGTAGACAGACCCACTTGGATTACATGGTGAACTATACCAAATCATTTTTGTTTTTGGTGTTATCGCTGCTTCAAGCTGTTCAGCTGTCATTTTAAAGTCTGTATCAATGGACGTTTTAACTTCTACCGGGATTCCACCATTTAATTTTACAATGTCGCTGTAACTTACCCAATAAGGACAAGGTAGGATAACTTCATCACCTTCATTAATTAAAACTGCGGCCACATTTGACAACGATTGCTTTGCACCTGTTGAAACAACAATTTGAGCAGGTACATAATTAAGATTATTGTCTCTTTTGAATTTAGTAATTATAGCATTTTTTAGATCGCCATAACCATCTACAGGAGTATAACTATTATAATTTTGATTAATTGCGTCAATAGCAGCGTCTTTAATAAAATCTGGAGTATTAAAATCTGGCTCTCCTAGGCTTAGTCCAATAATGTCTTTACCCTCTGCTCTCATTTCTCTGGCTTTGGCAGCCATGGCAAGGGTTGCTGAAGTCGATAGATTGTTAATTCTATCTGAAAGTTGGTTCATGATATATTATAAATATTTTATGCTTGCAACGCTGGACGCATTCCCATTTCCTTAAGAAACTTGAAGTGCGCTGCAATTGCTTTTCTTGTAGTTTTATATTCTTTATAAGGTAAATTAAATTCTTTAGCTGTATCCTTAACAATTTTGGCAATTTTGCCATAATGAATATGGCTGATATGTGGGAATATATGATGCTCAACTTGATGGTTTAAACCACCAGTATACCAATTTATTAGCCAACTTTTTGCTCCAAAATTAACAGTTGTTTTTAGCTGGTGAATTGCCCAGGTGTTTTTCATTGTACCATCTTTCTCTGGCATTGGCATTTCTGCTTCGTCCATAACATGAGCCAACTGAAATACAACACTTAAAATGAGACCAGCAACATAGTGCATTATAAAGAAACCTATTAAAATTTTATACCAAGCAATATCAGTTAATACAATTGGTAAAATGATCCACATGGATAAATAAATAAGTTTTGTTATTACCAGTTTACTCCAATTAACAAATGGATTTGGTAATTTTCCATAAGACAGCTTACGTTTCATGTAACGATGCATTTGCTGAAAATCAGTGGTTATAGCCCAATTAATTGTCAATAAACCATATAAGAAAATTGAATAGTAATGCTGAAATTTATGGTGTTTGCGCCATTTTGTATGTTTAGAGAATCGGAGTATTCTTCCAGCTTCTAAATCTTCGTCGTGACCATGAATATTTGTGTAGGTATGATGTAGAACGTTATGTTGAACCTTCCAGTTGTATACATTGCCAGCTAGGATATAAATACTACTACCCATTAACCTATTTATCCATTCTTTGTTGGAGAAGGAACCATGATTTCCATCATGCATAACATTCATACCAACACCAGCCATTCCAATACCCATTACAATGGTTAAAAGAATCTGAGCCCAAGTAGGAATGTCTAAGGTTAATAATAAAAAATAAGGTGTTAAAAATAAAGCAAACATAACTATGGTTTTTACCCAAAGTTGCCAATTTCCGGTTCGTCTTATATTGTTTTCCTTAAAATAGTTATTCACTCTTTTATTAAGAGTTCTGAAAAATTTTGCCGAATCGGATCTTGAAAAAGATAGGGTTTGATTTGCCATGTAATTCCTAGTTTTTTTATTCTAACGTTTAGGGATAAATTGCATTAAAACTTGTCAAAGATAAATAATAATTAAAATCAACCATTATCCTTAAACGTTAATTTTGTCCAAAGTAAAAAATGTATTTTTGCCAAAAATCAATTAAGTGGAATTAATATTAAAATACTTTCCTCATTTATCTGACCATCAGATTCATCAATTTCAGGCTTTGGAAGCCTTATATAAAGGCTGGAATTTAAAGATAAATGTTGTTTCGAGAAAGGATATCGATAAATTGTATTTGAAGCATGTTTTGCACTCACTAGGGATTGCAAGGGTTATTGAGTTTAACGACAAAACATCAATTTTAGATGTTGGAACTGGAGGTGGATTCCCAGGTATACCATTAGCTATTTTATTTCCTAAATGCCAGTTTCATCTTGTAGATAGTATTAATAAGAAACTAAAAGTCATCAATGCAATTGCAGAAGCGATTGAATTAAAAAATATAAGAACCACGCATAGCAGGGTAGAAGCCATTGATGAAACTTATGATTTTATAGTTAGTAGAGCTGTGACTGCAATGCCGGAATTTACCAAATGGGTAAAAGGTAAAATAGCCAAAAAACAAAAGAACAGCTTGAAAAATGGAATTTTCTATTTAAAAGGAGGAGACTTGACTGATGAATTAAAGCAGTATACGAACGCCAAAGCTTATTTATTGTCTGATTATTTTGAAGAAGATTTTTTTAGGACAAAGAAGGTGATTTATTTACCTTTAAAATTTAAATAAGCTTAATCTTTAAAAAGACATTAATAAACTCGCTGAAAGACCTGTGGCCTCAGGTACAAAACGGCAAACACCACCAACACATACCAATCCTGCACGTTGCCTTCCGTAATTTAACGAAAAGCGTGTTGTCCCCTTATTATAACTTCCACCAAAATTGTAGTAATGGTTTTCAGAAGTGCTATTATCCATTCCACTGTTATAAATATCATTGACATAAAACGATAGTCTTGGACTGACGTTATATTCAAAAGTACCTCCAATCCAATCATGATTGTCAGAATTAGACCAGAGCTTTTGAAATTCTAAACGTATTGATTGCCCAATCCTACCAAATTTGTAAATAGTCTCACCAACAACAATGTTCGTTTTAATCTGTTCTCCTGAAAAGTTGTCTTCTATGGTTCTTTGATTATAATACTGATTGACATAATAGAAAATGGAATTAACTTTTTTATTCCATTTTTTTCTGATTTCCAAACTTATATCAGAGAAATACTTCTCACCAAAGCCAAAATAATCGACATCATAAGATAAATTATTATAATCATAATCTCCTTTTAAACCAGCCCAATAAGATGCATTAAAAGCTAATTTGGTACCGTATTGACCACCTAAACTAGTCCCTTTTTTTATATTATAGAATAAATCTACTTGCCCACCTATTTCGCCAGCTTCCATTAGTTCGGGATCAGCAAAAACAACTTGTGATTGAGCTTGATAAACAAATATATTTGTCAATAAATAGTCGTGTTGTTTCGTTAGAGCAGGTGTAAAGTTGATATTGTTTTCTAAAAATACATTTCCTGTCTTTTCACGCTCAGAGTAGAATCCCATATTTTCTAATCTCCTAAAAGTAGCGTCAATACCGAATCCTTTTTGAGAAAAACCTGTATTTAACAATAATGCGTTACCAGGATTAACAAAGTTATCAATGAGCTGACCTGCGATCACAGCCACATCATCAGTTTTTGCTACATATTCTGCATTGGCGTAAAAATTGCCTTCAGTAAAATCAATACGGCCAGAAAAAGCATTGGTTAAATCATCAAAATTTGGATCCTCGATATCTGTTGATTCATTTCTGCCCACATAACTAAAACCTAGATTTAATGATGAGTTTTCAAAATTGAAGATGTTAGATAAGTCTAGTTCGGTATTAAATCCAAAAATATCGCTATCTGCTGTTTCAAAACCTACACGTTGTTTGCCGTACAAGGCTGTAAGTGCTAAATAGTCTAGAGGCATATATTTTATACGTCCACCCAAAAGTGCATTGTTTAATCCTAGTTGCCGATCTTCCCAGTTTCTCAGAATCATTCCGCTACCAAATTGTTCATAGTAATGACCTACGCTTGCTTTAAGTTTATTGCTTTTATAATTTAAAGAGTATATACCAATATTAGTACCTTCAAAGTTTGGTGAATAATTCAATAATGCTAATGGTTCATAAGATTCTATCTGAACTGTAGCAGTGAAATTTTTTAGAAAATCATAATCTAATTTCAAATAAGAATTTAGTCTAACGTGCTCGTTGCCATCATTATTTTCTTCATCAAAAAAGGCACCTGTTCTCTTATCATCATTATACCAAGCCATATTGGATTCTAGTCCTAATCTTAAATTATCTAATAACTGAGCAGAAGCTTGATTTAATGATAAACAAAAAATTAATAACAATATTAATGTTCTCATGTGTGCGTTTATTTAATCTGGTAATCGCAATTAGCTTTTATAATTGGGCATTTTCCTTCACAACTTCGTAGAGTTCATCTTCACTACCGGGTGTATATCCTGTTCTGGCGTGAACAATTTCGCCATTTTTTACTACCATTATATAAGGTAAAACATTGATATTTAATGCACGTTTTAGGTCTTGGTTATCATCAATTAGTATTTGATATTCCCAATCTTTTCCATTAACAAGTGGAATTACTCTATTTTTAGTTCTTGCATCATCAGTGGAAATCGCTATAAGTTCCACATTGGTTTCATCTTGCCATTCTTCATAAACATCAGCAATAGCATCTAATTCATTAATGCAAGGTACACACCAAGTCGCCCAAAAACTAAAGACTTTTATGTTGTTGGAATTTGCCAGTTTTTGAATCGATACGGATTCATTCTCTAAATTTTTTAAGATGACATTTGGTATGTCTTGAGCATATGATAATGAAAAAGTAAATAGTGAGATCAGAAGGAAAGTACGCTTCATATTGATTGTAAATTGTTCTTATTTTTGACAATTATACAATAATAATACCAAAAGATTTAAAATACATTATATTAGTGTTTCAATTAATATAAATAATCTCTAAATCATGAAAATTAATTATATTTTTAAATCCTTATTTATAGCATTAGCTTTAGTTTTTACGAGTTGTGGTAGTGATGGAAATGATGACTCTGATGATGGTGAAACCAATGCAATAACTAGTATAACGATATCTTTGAAATTTGATTCAGATGTTTATGCTGGGGATTTAATTTTCTTTGATGTAAAAGGAAACAATAGTGAAGTTGTTACTAACTCAGCAACGATAACTTTAAACGGTGAAGATATAGGTGGCAATATCTATACAACTCAAGCACCAGGAGTTTTAAATTTTGTTGCAACTTATGGGAATATGACTAGTAATACATTACAAGTTACCGTATTAGAACCACCTTTAAAGTTCGCTCAGAATGTTCTAATAGAGGATTACACTGGTACATGGTGTGGATATTGCCCAAGAGTTTCTTATGGTATTGAACAAGTAAATCTAGCAACGGACAGAGCGGTTACAGTAGCAATCCATAGAGGTAACACAAATCCTAACGGTAATAATTATGATCCATACAATTTTAGTGCGGGTCCATTAGAGAATATGATTAATCTCTCTGGATATCCAACAGCAATGTTAAACAGAACTACGGAGTGGGCTTATCCAGAACCAAGTAATATTAGTCAGGTAGTTGGGTTGACAAATTCTGATGCAGACTTGGGACTTGCTTTATCACCAACATTAGATGGTAATACTATTTCAGTTGATGTTGATATCAAGTTTGGTCTTTTGCCAACAACTAACGCAAAGCTCGTAGTCTATATTTTAGAGGATGATTTAATTTATGACCAGGTTAATTATACCAGTTATTATGGTGGTGGCAGTATCATTTCAAATTTTGAGCACGATCATGTTTTAAGAGATGTGTTAACGGATTTGTTGGGTGATACAATACCTACGGATCAGGTTACTGAAGGGAATGTTTATTCTACAAACTTTTCAGTGCCAGTACCGTCTAATGTGTCAAACACATCTAAAATGACCGTTGTTGCTTTTGTTGTAAACGGTAATACTAATGCAGCATATAACGTGAGATCAGCAAACTTTGGAGATACTCAAACTATAGAAGAAATAGACTAAGAAAGTAAATTTGAATATTAAAAAAGACCTGTAAATTTTTACAGGTCTTTTTGTTGTTTCCTATTATTGTATTAATTAATAATGTCTACTTAAGTTACCCTAAAAATGGGTACCTGTAGTCCGTTGGTGTTACAAATGTTTCTTTTATCAACCTAGGAGATACCCAACGCAATAAGTTTTGAGCACTACCAGCCTTATCATTAGTGCCTGATGCTCTCGCTCCTCCAAATGGTTGCTGGCCAACCACAGCACCTGTTGGTTTATCATTTATATAGAAATTACCGGCAGAATTTTGAAGAGCTTTTGTAGCTTCGTCTATAGCATATCTACATGTGGATAATACAGCTCCTGTTAATGCATATTCACTTGTTTCGTCTACAAGTTTTAAAGTAGTGGAATAGGCATCATCTTCATAAATATAAATAGTAATTACAGGTCCAAACAATTCCGTACACATCGTTGTATATTTAGGATTAGTTGTAATCACTACAGTTGGTTCGATAAAATACCCTTTAGATTTATCGTATCCACCACCTGCAATTATTTCAGCGTCAGAATCTGCTTTAGCCTGATCTATGTATTTGGCCAATTTGTCAAAAGAGCCTTCATGAATAACCGCAGTGATGAAGTTACTCATATCTTCAGGTGAACCCATTTTAAATGATTTTATATCATCTAACAAGTATTGCTTTACATCACTCCATAAACTTTTAGGAATATATGCTCTTGATGCTGCACTACACTTTTGTCCCTGAAATTCAAATGCACCACGAGATATTGCAGTAGCTACTTGTTTTGCATTTGCAGATTTATGTGCAATGATGAAATCTTTACCTCCCGTTTCTCCTACAATTCTTGGGTAAGTCTTATAGTTGTGAATATTCTCTCCAATTTGTTTCCATAATTCCTTAAAGATAAATGTAGATCCAGTAAAATGGAGACCAGAAAAATCTGGATTTGAAAGTACCGTATTTGTAATCATTACAGGATCTCCAAAGACAACATTAATAACGCCATCTGGTACACCAGCCTCTTTAAATACATCCATAATTACTTTAGCCGAATAAACTTGGCTGTCACTTGGTTTCCAAACCACTACATTACCCATTAATGCCATACAGGCTGGTAAATTACCGGCAATTGCTGTAAAGTTAAAAGGTGTCACAGCATAGGTAAATCCTTCTAAAGGTCTATATTCAACTCTGTTCCATGCATCACTTGTACTTTCCGGTTGTTCCATATATATGTCCGTCATAAACTGAACATTGAACCTTAAGAAATCTATAAATTCACAGGCGGCATCAATTTCTGCTTGATGAATTGTTTTTGATTGAGCAATCATAGTCGCTGCGTTAATTTTTGCTCGGTAGGGTCCAGCAATTAATTCAGCTGCCTTAAGGAATATTCCAGCACGGTGTTCCCATGGCATTTGAGACCAGATTTTACGGGCTTCTAAAGCTGTGGAAATAGCATCTTCTACATGCTTTTGTTCTGCTAAATGATACTCTCCAACGACAAGTTGATGGTCGTGAGGAGGAGACATTGTTCTGGTATTACCAGTTTTAATATCCTCACCATTAATATATAAAGGAACTTCAACTTTGCTGTTGATCATTGTTTTGTATGCCTTTAAAACAGCATCGCGTTCAGGTGATCCTGGTGCATAAGATTTAACGGGTTCGTTAACTGCAATAGGAACATTAAAGAAACCTTTTCCCATGATTTAAATTGATTTTTTGTTTTTAATTTTTTGAAAGTGCAAAGTTACGATTTTTATCATTGGTTTTATGATTTGAAACGTTATAGAAATCATAATGAGACATTATTATTTTTTGTAAGTTGCTCATCGAAAAATAAAATCGATTTGGGAGTTAAAAACGATGCCTTTATTTTAACGTTAGCATATCCTGAGACTATTGTTTCTCATGCTGATGAGTGGTATTCTAAGTTTTTGCAATATGCAAATATTGGTAACAAGAACCATGTAAGGGCCGGACATGCTGCTTTAATTTTAATTGATAAAATAACGGGAGAGTTAGAATACCATGACTTTGGTCGTTATATTACTTCTGAACCCAATGGTCGCGTAAGAGGTAAACAAACCGATTTTGAATTACATTTCCCATTAATGGCTCAGATTGAAAATGACCAAATTGTAAACTTGGAAGCAATACTAAAATTTTTAGCTACTAACCCAAAATTAACACATGGGGAAGGTCGTTTATATGCATCGGTTTGTAATGCTGTAAATTATGAATTAGCCAGAACACATATTGATATTATGCAATCTACTGGCCTCATCAGATATGCTGCTTTTATAAAAGATGCTTGTAATTGTGCGCGGTTTGTTACAGATACCTTAATAGCATCAGTTACGGATAAAAAAATCAAGAAAAGATTAAGACGTTCTAAGTGGTTTACACCTAGCACAATAGGCAATGTTGTAATCGCTGATACGGAAAATCATGTATACCTCTTAAATGAAAGTGGAGATATCAGAGAGTTTCAATCTAGTGTTAGTAAAGAAAATAGACGTCTATTCTTAGATACCTTAAATGGTTACAAGCCAAGTTTGGTAGGTACAATGTTACCACGAAAAAATAATGTTGTTTTAAATCATGCACAGTGGTTAAGTGGAATCGCTGCTGGAGCGTGGTTTGAGATATATGATTTGGATCATGATAAAGAATTTAGATTTAGAAGGATTTCACCATATGGAAACATTGATTGTGATGCAATTTATGAAATAGACGAATCTTCATTTAATATTAATTCAGAATACCAATTTGTACATTATTCTAATTGTGCATTCTTTCATGTAGAACAGAATGAAAGTCTTTATAAATTTGAATATTTAAAAGATTTTAATTCTTAGTTAAGTGCAAAAGGTGCACTTAGCTTAAAGGCAGGGATATATACTTTGAATTTACTTGCCTTTGTGAAATTTACCATGTTATAGTGTCCTTGCATAGCGCCAAATGGAGAGGATAATAAACAACCAGAGTTGTAAGTATGAGATTCTCCTGGCTTAAGTACAGGTTTTTTGCCTATTACACCTTCACCTTCAATAGTCTCTTCCTTGTTAAGGGCATCTAGTATTTTCCAGTACCTAGAATTTAACTGTACAGAATCTTTACTTTGGTTTTCAATAGTCACCTTATAACCAAAGGCAAAGTGCACTTTATAATTTTTATAAAATGTCCCTTCGAAATTAGTTTCGACTGAAATCTTTATGCCACTAGTGACTTGTTGTACCATAGTTCTCGAGAAAAGAATACGCTAAAATAAGATATTTTTTGAATGAAGCCTTTATTTTAGGCTAACTGACAGGTTTTTTTAACAATTTTTCAGTCACATGTCGCTCTAATGTTGTAAAGAAGTGGTCAATATCAGGTTTTTTAAAGCCGTATTTATAGTAACCATTCTTACAAATTCTACTTGTATTGAAAAGCTCATCACGTAATAGAGAAAATAGGGCAATATTATTTTGCATTTCAGAAGATTATTTGTCGATTTGAAAAATAATTGAATATTTATCAAATAAAATTTAGAAGTTTAGACTTCTAATTTGAAATATTAACAGAACTTGCTTCACCATAACCAATTAACCTGTCGTACCTAGCACCTAGATCCCTATAATAAACTAGTACCTTATAGTTGTTTTCTGTTTGCCAAAAATTGCCGCTAATAAACCCTTCGTCTAACTCATTGGTTTGCTTATCAACTGCAACAAATTTGTAATTATAAAATCCTTGTTTTAGCCTTAGCCTCCCCTCATATTTACTACTCTCACGATTATAGTAAAGCTTAGTTAAAGGTTCTATGGCAAAGGCATTAAAATTTCCATAAACATGAATGTCTTTATCTATTAATTCCTCGTACAACAAAGAAAAGTGAACCATTGTATAATCGGCCTCAACATCAACATCGCTTCGGTCTATAGCAGTAATCTGAAAATTACCATTAATGTCAGGATTGTAAGTATATGGTCTATCATATCTAGCAATATTGGTAAATAAATAACTGTGATAGATGTCTTTTAGATCAATAAATTGAACGCCAACATTTGCAGCCCTAACATCTTTATTCTCAAAAAAGAGATATTCATTTCCTCCCCAAAAGGCCGACTCGTCAACGTATTTATAAATTAGCCTATTACCTAAAGTATATTGCGGTCTTAATCCTGAGATTGAAGAATTTAAATTATTGTTTTGAATAATTACAGTGTTAATGGTTTCGAGAGGGTTATTAAAATTGATACTATTGGTCGAAATTGTCATATCAATAGATTGCTTTTGTGCAACGTATTTCACATCTCTTGATCGCTTTACATTAACGCCAACATTAACAAGGTCTTCATAAACCATAAATTTTCTGCTAAACATTAATTCGTCATAATCATCATAAATGGAAATCATATAGTTTCCGGTTTTAAGAATAGCACGTGTTTGAATATTGGGAATCTGTAATTTGTAATGTGAATAAACTTGATATGTGTTGAATGAATTGTAATATTCTAAGATTCTTTGATTGTCCAAACCACGCAAATATTCAGCTTTTGCAAGTACTGAAGGGGTCCAGTCATAATTAAAATGTTCAATTACATAATAAAAATCCTCTTCGTTTGCATTAAGTGCATCAAATTCTAATACTAAAGGCTCCCCAAGTTGTAAAATAGGAAGTTGTCCTTGTGTAGTATTACTTTTAAATTTTATCGTTTTTATAAAATCCGGAGGACTAACTTCTTCTACCTGTCCGGTCAATATAATTGGTAAAATCAAAAGAAATAAAAGGGAATACGCCTTATTAGTCATGTAAATATAAATTCAAAGTTTAAAGATAATCAAAATCTGTGCCTATCATATATTTAAGTTATTTATAATCACTATAAATAAAAAAGATGTTTTAGAATGAAATATTTTTAATCATTAATTCGTAAATTTGCACGGATTTTTAGATAACTAATCGTTAATATATATGTCAAAAGACATCAGAATTAAGAAAGGTTTAGACATAAAGCTAGTAGGCGAAGCCGAAAAAACTACAGAAAATGCTATAATTAGCAACTTTTACTCAGTCAGACCTGAAGATTTCCACAGTATCATCCCAAAACTTGTTGCAAAAGAAGGAACACGTGTTAAGGCAGGTGAAACCTTATTTTATAATAAGGATATAGAGGCGATGAAATTTGTATCTCCTGTTTCTGGAGAGATAACAGAGGTACAACGTGGACCAAGGAGACGAATTGATGCTATTAAGATAACTGCTGATAAAGAGCAAAGTTATGTAGAGCATGGAAAGTTTGATTTAACTAGTGATGCAGATAAAGTAAAAGCACATTTACTAGATTCAGGCTGTTGGGCATTTATTAAGCAAAGACCTTACGATGTTGTTGCAAATCCAGAGAATTCGCCAAAAGCGATTTTTATTTCTGGTTATGCAAGTGCACCACTGGCTGCTGATCTTGATTTTACATTAAAGGGTAAAGAAGCAGAGTTACAAGCAGCTGTAGATGCCTTAGCTAAATTGACGGATGGTGGAGTTCATATTTCAGTAGGAAAAAATTCAGATTCTCCCTTGACAGGTTTAAGTAATGTATCTATTTACAAGGTGAGCGGACCGCACCCTTCGGGTAATGTAGGCACGCTTATTAATAAGGTAAATCCTATTAATAAAGGCGAAGTTGCTTGGACTGTAAATGCCCAAGACTTGGTTATTATTGGTGAATTGCTTTTAACTGGAAAGTTTAATGCGCAACGTGTAATTGCATTTGCAGGATCTTCAGTTAAAAAACCGAGATACTTTAAGACTAAAATAGGTGCTGAGGTTTCAACAATGATTTATGATAATGGTGTTGAAAAGGACGCTAATGATCGAATAATTTCAGGGAATGTATTATCGGGTAAACAGGTTGCGCCAGATGGTAATCTTGATTATTACAGTAACGTTATTACTGTAATTCCAGAAGGAGATGATTATGAATTCTTCGGTTGGAACAAACCTGTATTTAATAAGATTTCTACTTCAAGAGCATTAACTTTTTCATGGTTGAGCCCAAAGAAAAAGTACGATTTAAATACAAATACAAATGGTGAACATCGTGCGTTTGTTACTACTGGTACCTACGAAGAAGTTTTTCCTTTAGACATATATCCAATGCAGATTCTTAAAGCTTGTATGTACAAAGATTTGGATGAAATGGAAGCACTAGGAATGTACGAGGTGGCACCTGAGGATTTTGCGTTAACAGAATTTGTGTGCGTATCTAAACAACCACATCAAAAAATAATAAGAGAAGGATTAGACTTAATGCTTAAAGAGATAGGATAATGGGTTTAAAACAAAATTTACACAATTTTAAAGTAAAGAATAAAGACAAGAAGTGGCTTCCAGGTTTTAATGCCTTATTTACGTTTTTATATATGCCAAATGAGACAACTCATGGAGGAACTCATATTAAGGTAGCAGATGATTTAAAACGAACCATGAATACTGTAATCATGGCATTAGTACCATGTTTGATTTTTGGTATGTTCAATGCAGGTTATCAGCATTATTTGGCATTAGGTGAAATTGATGTTGCAAATGGGTTTCTAGGAGCCTCATTTTGGACATTGGACAATCTTGTTATTGGATTATTAAAAGTACTGCCATTAGTAGCTGTTTCATACGGTGTTGGGCTAGCAGTAGAATTTGTTTTTGCAATTATAAAAGGTCATGAGGTAGAAGAAGGATACTTGGTGACAGGAATGCTTGTGCCGTTAATTGTGCCTATTGATATTCCACTTTGGATGTTGGCTGTTGCCGTAATCTTCGGAGTTGTTATTGGCAAGGAAGTATTTGGGGGTACAGGGATGAATATCTTGAACCCTGCATTGACAATACGTGCATTTTTATTCTTTGCTTACCCAACATGGATGTCGGGTGATAAAGTATGGGTTCACGGTGCTGTTGAGCGTGCTGGTACACCAGATGCAATTTCGGGTGAAACCCTTTTAGGTGCCTATGCACAAAACACATCTCTGGCTGGCATTGACTACTGGGATATGTTTTGGGGATTAATACCTGGATCAGTGGGTGAAACGTCAAAATTCTTAATAATTATAGGTGGACTTTTCTTAATATTCACAAAAATTGGAAGTTGGAGAATAATGTTAAGTACCTTAGTTGGTGCCTTGGCAATGGGATTAATTTTTAATGGAGTTGTAGATGCAGGTTGGATAGGAGAATCTAGTAAATTCTATGGTTTAATGAGTGTACCATTCTGGCAACATTTAATTATAGGAAGTATACTATTTGGTGCTGTTTATATGGCTACAGATCCTGTGACAGCTTCACAAACAAATAAAGGTAAATGGATTTATGGATTCTTAATTGGATTTATATCAATTATGATTCGTGTTTTTAATCCTGCATACCCAGAAGGAGTGTTCCTTGCAATCTTATTAATGAATGTATTTGCGCCAACAATTGATCATTATGTTGTTCAAGGAAATGTAAAACGAAGATTAAAACGTGTAAAAGTTAAAACAGCATAATTATGGCAGTTAACACAGATAAAAATTCGTACACAATATTATTTGCAGTTATAATGGTATTGGTTGTAGGCTCTTTACTTGCATTTACGGCATCAGCATTGAGGCCAAATATTAAAGAAAATGAGCGTATAGAAAAGCAACAAAATATCCTTTATGCTATGGGTATAAATGGAAATGAAGGAACTGGAGACATTACTTTTGTTGATGCTAAGCAAGCTGAAGCTGAATTTGCTTCTAATGTTTCTGAGCAAATTGTTTTAGAAGTCAAAGATGGTAAAATCATCAATGAAATGACAGGTGAGGAATTTGCAAACTCAAAAGATTCTGATAAGGGTATTGAGCCTTATTTGATAGATGTAAAGAAACAACAAACAAGAGTTAAAGAAGGTAAATCGAGATATTTGCCACTTTTTATTTCAGATAACAATGGTCAAAAAGTTTATGTAGCTCCAATAAGGGGTAAAGGACTTTGGGATGCTATTTGGGGATATGTTGCAATAGATAAAAAAATGGTTGTCCAAGGAGCATTTTTTGACCACAAGGGTGAGACGCCTGGTTTAGGTGCAAATATTAAGCAACGATACTTTATGGATGATTTTACTGGTGAGAGATTATTGAGTGATGAAGGTGTCTTTAGAGGCATTACTGTAGCAAAAGGAAATAACGATCCAAAAAATGAGAACAAAGATGATAATGAAGTTGATGCCTTGGCAGGAGCAACGATTACAGGTGATGGTGTATCTGCAATGATAAAGAAAGATTTAAAATTGTATTTACCTTACTTTAAAAACTTACAATAACTATGGGAATACTTTCAAAAAAAGACACGAAGTTAATTACCGACCCATTAGCGGATAATAATCCAATTACAATTCAGGTACTTGGAATTTGTTCTGCTTTAGCAATTACCGCAGAGCTTAAAGCATCTTTAGTAATGGGTATTGCTGTACTATTCGTTTTAGGTGTAGGTAATGTTGTTATTTCTTTATTAAGAAATCTAATTCCGTCAAAAATTAGAATTATCGTTCAACTAATTGTAGTTGCGTCATTAGTAATTATTGTTGACCAAGTGTTAAAAGCTTTTGCTTTTGAATTAAGTAAAACGCTTTCAGTATTCATAGGTTTAATTATTACCAACTGTATTATTATGGGACGTTTTGAAGCTTTCGCTTTAGGAAATGGGCCTTGGAAATCTTTCCTAGATGGTATTGGTAATGCGTTAGGATATGCTGTGATACTCATTGTTGTTGGTTTCTTTAGAGAGTTATTAGGTTCAGGTACTTTGTTTGGAATTCCAGTTCTGGGAGATCCGATTGAAAAAACAGGAGTGTATTCTATAGGCTATGAGAATAACGGTTTTATGTTGATGCCTCCAATGGCATTAATTATAGTTGGTCTTATAATATGGGTTCAACGTAGTAGAAATAAAGATTTAATAGAAGATTAAGCTTCAAGGGTTTTAATAAAAGTATAAGAAAATGATAGAGCATTTAGAATTATTTTTCAAATCCATCTTTATAGATAATATGGTATTTGCCGTATTCTTAGGGATGTGTTCATACTTAGCAGTATCAAAAAAGGTAGCTACAGCAGTTGGTCTAGGAGCAGCTGTAATATTTGTATTAGCAATCACAGTACCATTGAACTGGTTATTAGATCAGTATTTATTACAACCAGGAGCATTAAAGTGGTTAGGAGCAGAATATGCCGATTACGATTTAAGCTTTCTGTCTTTTATTATGTTCATAGCAACAATTGCTACTATGGTGCAATTAGTAGAAATTGTTGTTGAGAAATTTTCACCTTCATTATATAATTCACTAGGTATCTTTTTACCACTAATAGCTGTAAACTGTGCTATTTTAGGTGGTTCATTATTTATGCAATCTCGAGAAATTGAATCTTTTGGATTGGCTTTAAACTATGGGGTTTCTTCTGGAATTGGATGGTTTTTAGCTATTCTAGCGATTGCAGCTATACGCGAAAAAATTAGATACAGTGCAGTACCAGCACCATTAAGAGGTCTAGGAATCACATTTATCATTACAGGATTAATGGGGATTGGTTTCTTGAGTTTTGGAGGTATGTTAACTGGTGGTGATGAAGAAGCCGAGCCTTCAACGGAACCAATAACTAAAGTTGAAAAACTTGAAGTTAAAGAAAAAAACAAATTAGTTGAAAATACTAAAACTATAGATTAATATGATTTTAGCAGCAGGAACAACAGGAACAGTTATAGCAACCGTAGCAGCATTTTTATTAATTACGTTGGTATTAGTTGGCTTATTGTTATTTGTAAAACAAAAATTATCGCCATCTGGTCCAGTAAAAATTCTGATTAATGGTGAGCGTGAGATTGAAGTTGCTTCAGGTAGTACACTATTATCTACATTAGGAACTAATAAAATTTTCTTACCATCAGCTTGTGGTGGTGGTGGAACTTGTATTCAATGTGAATGCCATGTGCTTTCGGGAGGTGGCGAAGCTTTACCTACTGAAACACCTCATTTTTCAAGAAAAGAATTACAGCATGGTGCACGTTTATCTTGCCAAGTAAAAGTAAAACAAGATATGGAAATTACGATTCCAGAAGAAGTTTTTGGAATCAAGAAATGGGAGGCAACAGTTGTACGTAATTACAATGTAGCATCCTTTATTAAGGAGTTTGTTGTTGAGATTCCTGAAGATATGAATTATAAGGCTGGAGGGTATATTCAGATTGAAATTCCTGAATGCGAAATCAAGTACGCGGACATAGATATTACAGCACATCCTGAGGAGCATGAAACTCCTGATAAATTTCAAGCAGAATGGGATAAGTTTGGTCTATGGCCATTAGTGATGAAGAATACAGAGACAGTTGAGCGTGCATATTCTATGGCTTCTTACCCAGCAGAAGGTAGAGAAATTATGTTGAATGTTCGTATTGCTACGCCACCATGGGATAGAGCTAAAAACCAATGGATGGATGTAAATCCAGGTATAGCATCGTCTTATATTTTTGCCCAAAAGCCAGGTGATAAAGTAACTATCTCTGGTCCCTATGGTGAATTCTTTATAAACGAATCTGAAAGTGAAATGCTATATGTTGGTGGTGGTGCAGGTATGGCTCCAATGCGCTCACATTTATATCACTTGTTTAGAACAATCAAAACTGGTCGTAAGGTAACCTATTGGTACGGCGGACGTTCTAAAAGAGAGTTGTTTTATATTGAACATTTTAGAAAACTAGAAAAGGACTTCCCTAATTTTAAATTCTATATGGCACTTTCAGAGCCGTTAGAAGAAGATAATTGGAAGGTTAAGAAAGATATTAATGATGTAGCTGGTGATGGTTTCGTTGGATTTATTCATAATTGTGTAATCGATAACTACTTAAACCATCATGATGCTCCTGAAGATATTGAATTGTATTTCTGTGGACCACCATTAATGAACCAAGCTGTTCAAAAAATGGGAGAAGATTTTGGTATCCCAGATGAGCATATCAGATTTGATGATTTTGGAGGATAAAATTAAAGACAAAAGAAACCAGCTTATTAAAGCTGGTTTTTTTATTTAATTCTTTCTTGGATTAGTTTTGACATTTAAGAGACTGAGATTCAAATTTAAATAATTTAGAACAGTCCATAATATCAACTATTCCATCTAATTCGCATAAATAAGTAACTACTGAATTCAGTCCATTAAAAAGTGTATTTTTATCCGTTAAATTCTCTGGTCTATAAAGTCGATTGTCTTTACTAAAACCTTTATAACCACATCCTTTTAAAAATGCCTTTTCAATAGAGAGAAGTTCTAGTGGGCTATAACCATTAAAACGTCTTCCTAAATTTTGATGCAATTTACCCAGGTAATTGAGTTTTGTTGAGCCATGTTTGTCGGTTAAATGTTTCCAATTGTCATTATTATCTAAGATGTTACCAACAGCACATAGCTTGCAATCATCTGGATTTAGCGTATTATTATGAAAAGCCTGATATAATTTTTGGATGGCGAGATCAAATCTTTTGGTAGTTTTCATTTTCTTTTTTTTCATACTGAAGATACAAAAAATTGATTTTAGATTTAAAAAGGCATTCTTATTTGTATTCCATGATGAGAAATTCTGCAGTTGTGTCACCTATATTTAATACTTCGTGCCAATCTATTCTGTCATTCTCAAAACTAAATCCTGTTGGAATATCTACCTCTCTTGTACCAGTGGTGTCTACAATTCTGAATTTACCTCCTGCTAATGTATAACCAACATGTGCATTATGGTAATGACGTTCATGACCAACATTAGGGGGTAATTTGCATTTAAGGACACGCAACTCGGAATTATCTGAAATAACTTCGCATATTACTTCACCTTTCCAACCAGCTTCTAATGGATCAGGCAGGTTTGATGATTCATTACAATTGTTAAAAAAAACAATATAAATAAAGCTTCCAAGTATATAAAAGAATTGTTTCATAATTAGAAAAATAGAGGTACAAAGTATTTAAACATCAAAATAAGAAGGATTACAGAAATGACATTCAGAAAAAAACCAACCCTAGCCATATCCTTTACTTTTATATAACCACTTGCAAATACTATTGCATTAGGAGGTGTTGCCATGGGGAGCATAAATGCACAACTACTGGCAATTGTTACAGGAATGAGTAAATGTAACATCGGAATATCTAGTCCAATTGCAATACCTGCAACCACAGGAGCTAGTACTGCCGTTAGGGCAACATTACTCATAAGTTCGGTCATGAATAACATTAAAATTATCAGGAAACTTGCTGTGAGTAAAATGCTTATATCGCTATTAGAAATTGAAGATGCAACTAAATCAACTATTCCCGTAGTAGACATACCTTGAGCTAATGCTAATCCGCCACCAAAGAGTATTAATATGCCCCAAGCAAGTCTACTTGTGTCTTTCCATTCTAAAATAAATTCACCACCTTTTAAATTGAATGGGATGGTGAACAAGGCTAATGCTCCAAAAATACTAATCATCGTATCGTTAAGCTTAAGTAGTGGGAAAATTGAATTAATTAGAGTGCGAAATACCCATAGCGAAACAATAATTGCGAAAGTGATAAGTACTTGTCTTTCTCTTGGTGTTACTTTTCCTAAAGATTGTAGTTCATTCTTTATGATACCATGTGTAGCTTTAAACAATAATCCTTTATTAGGAAATAAATTGATAAGAACCACATATATAATCCCAATTAATAGCATTGAAAAGGGAAGGCCAAGCATCATCCAGTTTACAAAGGATATTTCCGTATTATATTCATTTTCTAAAAGTCCAATAAGAACAGAATTTGGTGGTGTTCCTATTACCGTGGCTATACCACCAGCGTTCGCTGAAAAGGCAATACCCAACATAACACTCAAAGCAAAATTGCGATCTTTTTTGGTAAATCCGTCTTCATCATCAATAAGCATTTTAATTACTGACATAGCAATTGGTAACATTACAACGGTACTTGCCGTATTGCTAATCCACATACTCATAAAGCCCGTAGCAATCATAAACCCTAAGATTACACGATTTGGAGATGTTCCGGTTTTACTAATTATTGTCAATGCAATTCGTTTATGAAGATTTACTTTCTCCAAGGCTAATGCTAATACGAAACCACCGAAAAATAAAAATACAATTGGGCTTCCATAGTTTGCTCCCACATCACCCATAGGCATAATTTTAAGTAGTGGGAATAAAAGAAGTGGTAAGAGTGATGTAACTGAAATTGAAACAGCTTCGGTAATCCACCAAATTACCATCCAAGCGGCTATTGCGATAACACTATCTGCTTGAGAATTTATAATCTCTAAATTTGAAAAAGTTAGAATTAAAAATAAAATTGGACCAATTAGTAGCCCAACACGTTTAGACGGAGTGTAAGAATTCATCGCATTAAATGTCATACTACTTATTATTGAATTGCATCAAGTTCTTTTTTAATATTAGAAAGAAGTCTTTTTTACATCTTTTATGACTAATAAATTATTAGAAAGCGATTCGTTAATCCAATAGTGGCCAGCTACATTTCGCTATAATAAGTCCTTGTTATCCAATATGCCCTTAATTGCACTCTCTAGGTTTTTATGTGTAAATAATTGCCTAGTATTTGGGTCTAACCGAAAGGCTGGCGTTTCTTGTACCACTTCGATATCTATTGATGTAATCCAATCTTTATTAACGCTATCTGATTTTTCTATTATATCAATGTAGCCAATAATTGTTTTGTACTTCTAAGTTATGTTTTAAAATTAGGTATTTTTTATTTATAAAGGCTAATTAATCAGTATTAAGAAGTTGTTATTTTGCAATTGAGTCTTCGTACAGTACCCTGATATTTAAGATAATTTTAAGTAGTCAACTTTGTATCTTTACAAAATGAAAGCACTAACAACACAAGAATTACATAACCTTGCAATGAATCACGTGGGTAAGGACTTGGAATCTCGTGGTTTTGAATTTGTGGCTGTTAATAGCAAATTAAAAAAACACCCACAATTTGTTTGTATAGACAAGAATAAGGAGTGGTTTTTTGTAATTGTCAGAGCAGTGATGTTACCTGAAAACCCAAATAATTATGATGTTGTTTGGATGGAAACCTTCAAGAAACATGCTTTTGATAAAAATGCAAAGGTGCTATATGCAGGTGTTGGCTTGGGTAATCCTAATGGTGAGGATTTACCAATTTACCTTAATGAAGAGTATCTAATAGAATACAATGGAATTCAGGTAATTGAAATGAATTTAAATTAGGAGATGCATTAGCTGACCCTCAAAATTAAAATATGAAAAATATATCGTTTGCCTTATTTTTTTTAATGGTCATTTGTTGTAAAACGAAGCCTCAAGAAAATATTAAACTATCTGGTCCTGTTTTTGGTACAGCATTTAATATTCAATATCTGTCAGATGACAATACAAACTATATTAATGAAATAGATAGCTTGTTTAGTGTTGTTAATCAATCGCTTTCCACTTATGTTTCAGATTCTGATATTTCAAAAATAAACAGAGGTGAACTGGATAATGTGGATTTACATTTTATAAATATTTTTAAAGCTTCAAAAGAAATATATGAAAAAACCAATGGAGTTTTTGACCCAACAATTGGTAATGTTGTTAATGCGTGGAATTTTGGTGCTGAACAAAACAAGTTTCTTACTGATAGTACAACTATAGACAGTTTAATGGCATTTGTTGGTTTCAATAAATTGTCGCTTTATAAAAACAAAATTGTTAAACCAAAGGAGACTTATTTAGAATTTAATGCCATTGCAAAGGGTTATGGTATAGATATAATTGCTAATTTTTTAGAATCAAAAGGAATTGAAAATTATCTTGTTGATATTGGTGGTGATATGCGTGTTTCTGGATTAAATGTAGAACGGAATAAACAATGGCAAGTAGGCATTGACGATCCAAATTTTGATGGGACACAGTCTTATTCTAAGGTTATTGCTTTAAAAGACCAAGCAATGGCAACTTCTGGTACATACCGTAAATTTAAAGTTGACGAAGATGGGAATAGATATGCGCATATAATTAATACCAAAACCGGTTATCCTACCAAAACAAATATTCTGAGTAGTTCAGTAATTGCTGGAGATTGCATGACGGCAGATGGTTATGCAACGGCATTTCAGGCTATGGGAGTTGAAGGCGTAAAACAGTTTGTAGAATCAAACCTAGAGTTAAAAGCTTATCTCATTTATCTTAATGATAAGAACGAATTACAAACACTTGCTTTAAATGGGTTTCCGGAATAGTTATTTTCTAACCAAAGGAATTAACTCACCTTTAGCCAATCTGTATATATCAATTTCAGATTCAGACAATTTAGATGTATAATCTATAACCTCTACCGTAAAACCAATAGATCTTAGCTTATCAAAATAATCTCGACCGTACACCCTAACGTGGTCGTATTGCCCAAATATTTCTGTGCGTTCTTTCTTATCAGTTATTGAGTCGTCTTCAAAGGTTATTTCTCTATTTAAATCTTGAGGAATTTGAAATATTCCCCAGCCTCCTGGTTTTAGCACACGATAAAGTTCTTGCATGGCTCTAGTGTCATCATTAATATGTTCTAAAACATGATTACATAAAATAACCTCGTAACTATTGTCTTCAAAAGGGAGATTGCAGATGTCTGCTTTAATATCAGCGATTGGCGATAAAAGATCTGTGGTTGTATATTCTATATTGCTAAGTGACCTGAATCGTTTTAAAAAACATTGCTCTGGTGCAAAATGTAAAACTTTATGTTTCGAGCTAAAAAATGTTGTTTCATTTTTAAGGTAGAGCCATAAAAGCCTGTGGCGTTCTAAAGACAGAGTTGATGGTGATAAAACGTTAGGTCGTTGTTCTCCATAGCCATAAGGTAAAAATCGTTTAAATGATTTTCCATCAATTGGATCTATAAAATTATTACCTTTTAAAATCCAAGCTAAAACGGGACGAATGGCATAACTCATCCTAATGAGAAATGGTCTAGGAAATACGTTTAAGAAAAATTTGAAAACTGATTTCAAAATCAATTATTTATAATCTTCTCTTACAGGATTGAAGATGTCTAATATTTTACAAGGTGTTATTGCTTTACCTGAATGCTCAACATTTGATGGAATTACAAGAACCGAACCTGGTTTGTGAATTTTGATTTCACCTCCAATATTCATTTCAAATTCACCGTCTATAATTTGTGAAACTTGCTCATGAATATGATTATGTAGCGGTATTTCTGAACCAGCCTCAACTTCCCAAAAAGCAATGGTCATGTTCTCTGTATGAACAAATCTTCCTTTGTATCCTTTAATAATTTCTTTTGGTTCAATTTCAGAAATTAGTTGATTAACCATCATAGAACTAGAGATTTTTGTCTAAATTCATCTTCTTCGTTAGTAGTTATACCCAATACTTCATGTACATACGCAAACGTAGATAAGATTTCCGGCTTTCCATCAATAATCGCAACATCATGCTCAAAATGAACGCTTGGCTTGCCATCTTGGGTTACTATTGTCCACCCATCTTTTAATTGCTTGACTTTATGTGTGCCCATATTTATCATAGGTTCTATAGCAACGACCATTCCTTCAATGAATTTTTTTCCCCGGCCTCGTCTACCATAATTTGGCATCTCCGGATCTTCATGCATTTTACGACCTAAACCATGACCTACTAATTCTCTTACTACTCCATAGCCATGAGCTTCGCAATATTGTTGGATTGCATAACCAACATCACCTACGCGATTTCCAATTTTTAGTTGCCTTATACCTTCGTAAAGTGACTCCTTTGTTATTTTAATGAGTTTTTTAGTTTCTTCTGCAATATTACCAATTTCAAAGGTGTAAGCATGGTCGCCATAAAACTCATTCATTAATGCACCACAATCTATAGAAACAATATCACCATCCTCCAGAGGTTTGTCTGTAGGTAATCCATGTACTACTGCTTCGTTAACACTGCAAAGTAGGGTAGAAGGGCAGTCATACAATCCTTTAAAACCAGGTAAAGCACCATGATCTCTAATAAATTCTTCTGCAATTTTATCGAGATGATTAGTTGTAACTCCTTCCTTTACCTCTTTGGCCAACATACCCAAAGTCTTGGACACAATTAAGGCACTCTGACGCATCAATTCAATTTCCTCTCTGGTTTTTACAATTATCATAACTCATAAATTAAGTGGCAAAGATAGGTAATTATGACAATTTTTAAATTTTATAAAAACATGATAAATCACAGTCTTTTTATATCTTTTGTGAGGTAAGTTTGTAATCTAAAAAAATAATTCAATGTATAGAACAGTAAGCGCAGAAGAGGCACTAAAAGTTGTAAAATCTAATGATAAAGTATACTTACAAGCTGCTGCGGCAGTACCTTCAGTATTGGTAAAAGCATTGGCAGACAGACATGAAGAATTAAGAAATGTAGAGATTTGTCAATTGCACACCGAAGGAGAAGCACCATATGCAAATCCCGAATTGGCAGAAAGTTTCCACGTGAATTCTTTTTTTATAGGTAGAAATGTACGGCATACACTTCATGCAGGAAATGGGTCTTATACTCCTGTTTTTTTAAGTGAGTTGCCTCTTTTGTTCAAAAGAAATATTATTGATCTGAATGTAGCATTAATTCACGTTACTATCCCAGATAAACACGGGTATTGTTCCTTAGGGGTATCAGTTGAAGCAACTTTAGCGGCAATTGATAACGCAGATTATGTAATTGCACAGGTAAATAAACAAATGCCCAGAACCTTTGGTGATGGTATTATACATGTTACTGAAATTGATTCTCTTGTTGAAGTTGATGAACCGCTTCCGGCGTTTTCAGTATCCAAACCATCTGTGGTAGAAACTAAAATTGGTGATTTTGTTGCAGAACTTATTGAAGATCGAAGTACCTTACAAATGGGTATAGGGAATATACCTAATGCTGTTTTAACAAGATTACGTAATCATAAAGACTTAGGATTGCACACAGAAATGTTTTCTGATGGTGTGATTGATTTAATTTTAGAAGATGTTATTAATGGTAACCACAAAGGTGTAAATCCAGGTAGAACATTAGCTACATTTTTAATAGGATCAAAACGTTTATATGATTATGTAAATGATAATCCTTTTGTAGAAATGCGTTCGTCCGATTATGTTAATGATGTTTCTGTGATAAAACAAAACCCAAGAATGGTAGCAATAAATTCTGCGGTTGAAGTGGATGTTACAGGTCAGGTTTGTGCAGATTCAATTGGTTCAAAAATGTATTCTGGTGTTGGTGGACAAATGGACTTTATTAGAGGTGCATCTCTGAGTGAAGGAGGTAAAGCAATTATAGCATTACCATCAGTAACAAAACATGGTATTAGTAGAATTGTACCGACATTAAAACCTGGTGCGGGTGTGGTTACAACAAGAGCACATATACATTATGTTGTTACAGAATATGGTGTTGCAAATCTTTACGGAAAAACTATAAAGGAACGCGTTAAAGCACTTGTGAATATCTCTCACCCGGACCATAGAGAAGAAATTGATAGAGCTTATTTTGACTTAGTTTAATTATTTAAACCAACCAAATAGACCACCTTTCCGCCTAGATGCTCTAATATCAGGTATCTCATTGGTTATCATTTGATATATTTCACCCCAACCAAGGATACCGCCTATATTTCTATCATCAATAAAAAGATCAGCATGGATTTTTCTACTTCGACTATAGTCGTATTTTTCTTCAGGAAAGCTAGCATTTACAGCATAAAATTCTATTCCGTTTTCTTTACAGAAATCTACTGCTTCTTTTAATTTAGTCCCATTTCTATATGTCCAAAGAATTAATCTATGACCATCATCTTGTAGCCTTTTAAGAGTTTCGAAAGCGAAAATTCTTGTTTTACCAATTTGAGGGTAGGCATCTTCTACTATGGTACCATCAAAATCAATTGCTATTATCAGTCGTTCATTAAAATTCATTGCTAAATCAATTACAATATAAATATATCAAATTACCACATTTAAACAAGGCTATGCCTTGTCATTGAGTCTGGTTGGGGAATTCCCAATAATTTTAAGATAGTTGGTGCGATGTCCCCCAAAATACCATCTTTTACTTCCTTCAAATCTTTATCTATTAGTATAACCGGAACAGGATTCGTAGTGTGTGCTGTATGAGGTGTTCCGTCAGTATTTACCATGGTTTCACAATTTCCGTGATCTGCGATTAAAATTGTGGTATAATCATTTTCTAATGCTGATGTAATTACGTCTTTAACACATTCATCAACAGCTTCACAAGCTTTAATTGCCGCTTCCATAACTCCTGTATGACCCACCATATCACCATTTGCAAAATTTAAACATATAAAGTCTACATCACCTTTTTCTAATTCTGGTACAAGTGCATCTCTTAGTTCATAAGCACTCATTTCTGGTTTTAAATCGTATGTGGCAACTTTTGGTGAATTACGTAATATTCTGGTTTCATTTTTAAAAGGTTCTTCTCGTCCACCAGAAAAGAAAAAGGTTACGTGAGGGTATTTTTCAGTCTCCGCGATTCTAATTTGATTTTTGTTATGCCTATCCAGAATTTCCCCTAAAGTCTCACTCAAATTATCTTTGTCAAATACAATATTAATACCTTTAAAATTATCATCATAGTTGGTTAATGTAACATAATGAAGATTTATTTTATGCATATTATATTCGTGAAAATCTTGCTGGGATAAAACTTGAGTAAGTTGTCTTCCTCTATCGGTTCTAAAATTGAAAAATATAACTACATCGTCTTCTTCGATTTTAGCAGTTGGGTTATCTTGTTCATTATTAATAACTATGGGTTTAATAAACTCATCAGTGATGTTTTCTTCATAGCTCTCTCGTATAGTTGAAAGGATATTAGTTGAATTTACCCCTTGTCCATGTACAATAGCATCATATGCAAGCTTAACACGTTCCCATCTTTTATCTCTATCCATTGCATAATAACGTCCAGTAACTGTCGCAAGTTTACCAGTTGTTTTTTCTAAGTGATCTTCTAAATCTGAAATAAAACCATAACCTGATTTTGGATCAACATCTCTACCATCAGTAAATG
Source organism: Winogradskyella sp. KYW1333 (assembly GCF_003335675.1). Taxonomy (GTDB): domain Bacteria; phylum Bacteroidota; class Bacteroidia; order Flavobacteriales; family Flavobacteriaceae; genus Winogradskyella. The sequence goes on from NZ_QPHL01000013.1 coordinate 65,764, forward strand.
CATGAACAAATACATCTTTTAAGCCATAATCATTCGCTGCATCAATTAATCCAAATAAGTGATTTATGTGAGAATGAACGCCACCATCGCTTACCAAGCCTAGTAAATGAACATTTTTATTATTGAGCTTTGCATAGCTAAATGCTTCTTTTAATACAGTTTCGTTTTGCAGTGTATTGTTTTCAACAGCAAGGTTTATTTTAACTAAATCTTGATATACAATACGTCCAGCACCTAAATTCATATGTCCAACCTCGCTATTACCCATTTGACCTTCGGGAAGACCAACATGCAATCCATCAGTTCTTAAACTTGCGTTTGGATATTTTGTATAAAGTGAATCTATAAATGGTGTTTCGGCATTATCTATAGCAGATACTTTAGGGTCCGGAGATTTACCCCAACCGTCTAATATCATTAAAATAACCTTCTTATTCATATCTTTAATATTAAGGATATCAAAGATACTATATCATAGTTGATAACAAATTTCAATCGTAAAATTTTTTATAATCTTCATTTACCCATTCAAATGGTACTATAGTTTTTAGAATGTCTTAACATATTTGTTTTAAAACTGTTAATTATCTGTTATATAATGGTTCTAATTGTAACAGACGGTAATTTTAAGCGTTTAATAGATGAAAGATATGATTACAAAGAATGTTGTTTTTTTGCTTTAACTGAGTTAATTAAGTAAAAGCAGATATTAATGAAACGGTACAGTTCTTGAAAAAGTATAAAAATATAAGTGTCTGCTTAAGACAATTATTTGAGTTAGTTAGTTAGAAAATGCGTCTTTACTTAAGACGCATTTTTGTATTTTTTAATTGACTCTTTTATGTGTTCAATCCTATTTTCAGGATCTGGGTGTGTGCTTTGAAATTCTGGAACTCTATTTGGCCCAGCTGCGCTTTTTAAAATTTTCATTACACCAATCATTTCTTCAGGATTATATCCAGCATCAATCATAAAATGAACTCCCAATTCATCACTTTCCAACTCATCATCTCTACCATTTTTTAAGAGCGTTCCTTGCCCAATTTGTTGAGCAACAGCACCCATATCTATGGCGCCAGCTCCCACAATCAGGGTTTGCCAATATTTTGAGTCGGTTATTCTTTCGTTAGAATGTTTTCCCAGTACATGTCCTATTTCATGCCCTAATACACCTGCTAATTGATCTTGATTTTCCAACTTAGAAAATAGGGCATAGGTTATAAAAATTTGACCTCCTGGTAAGGCAAATGCATTAATTGTTCTCTCGTCGGCTAACAAATGAAATTCATACTTATAAGGTGTATTTTTAGCAATACTGCTTTGTACTAACGTATTACCTATATCATCTACAAGCGCTTGATACCTATTGTCTGGGTGCAAACCACCATGTTGTTGTGCCATGCCTGGTGCACTTTGCAGTCCAATAGCAATTTCCTGTTCTGGAGATAGTGAAATGGCTTGTGTACGTCCAGTATATGGATTAACCTCTTGTTGGTTACAACGACGAACAAAAGCAAAAGCGACAATAGCTAGACCAATAATCAATCTAACTTTAAAATGTCCTCTTCTCATATTAGAATATGTTAGTTGTATTCAATTTACAAAAGTTTGACACAAATTTTATTGAAAAAGTCATCTTAATTGGCATTAAAATATTGAATTAGTGCGAATATCATTTAATTTTAGCAATACTAAACAATTTATAAAAGATGGATTTTCAGTTTAGCATAATTCCAAAAAATGAGATCGAATCAGTTGTGCCTTTGATTTATGATTTGAATGAAGCAAAAATATCAACGGAAATTTTACGAGAAAGATTTAATGAAATGATTGAACAGAATTATGAATGCGCTGGTATTTATTTAGGAAATAACTTAATAGGTGTTTCCGGTCTTTGGTATTGTACAAGGCATTACGCGGGTAAATCTGTAGAGATTGACCATGTATTTATAAACCCCGAATATAGAGGATCTGGTTTAGGAAAAAAGTTTATGTATTGGATCAATAATTATGCAATGAACAAAGGTTATAAGACTATGGAACTAAATACATATGTGCAAAATTATCCTTCGCATAAGTTTTACTATAATGAAGGTTTTGAGATATTAGGATATCATTTTTTGAGAAATTTGTAGAATTATTTTAAAAAGTCTAAATCGCTATTGGTCGCAATTTCATAGGGCTTTTTATGTTGTTCAAATATTATTGCATCTAGATTACCTCGAAGGATAATATAATTATTTTTTATTTCTAGCCAACTTCCTTCACGTAAACCAATTACTGGTTGCGTATTGAATGCATGAAACTCTTTTATTCGGGTTTCACGGGTTTCGCCCATATGCTTACTACTTAAATCTGGATCCAAGTAATGCGGATTTATATTAAAGGGGACTATGCCTAAAGTTTTGAAACTTGGAGGGTAAAGAATTGGCATATCATTAGTAGTATTTATGGTTAAACCACAAATATTGCTGCCAGCACTGGTACCTAAATAAGGTGTGCCATCTTCAATAGCACTTTGTAGACTTACCAAGACATTATTACTATATAATTGATTTACTAATACAAATGTATTGCCACCACCTGTGAAAATTCCTTTAGCATTTCTAATTGCATTTTGTGGGTCATTAAATTCGTGAATGCCCTTTACTTTTTTACCGATTTTTTTGAAGGCAGCATTTGCAATGTTGGTATATTCGTCAAAACTGACGCCACCTGGCCTAGCATATGGAATAAATAGAATTTCGTTGCAGTCTGTGAACAATAATTCTAATTCATCAAAAAGGTATTCTAAATAACCGCTACCATGCACAGTAGAAGTACTTGCTATTATTAAATCCCTCAATTCTTTTTTTTTACTAAGATAATTAATCTATAATAAAGCTGAAAAAGAAGCTAAATCACATTTAACAAAGAATTACCAACATTTTTTTATGAGAATTAAAGATTATGTTCGTAATTTAAATTTCTTAATGCTATAAAATGAAGAAAATAATAGTTACGCTTTTTTGTACATTTTCAATAATTGCATTTTCACAAGATATTGATCGTATAACTATTAATGGTAGAATTATAGTATCCGCTCAAGATAAGGAGGGTGTGACGGTTTATAATACGTCTTCCAATAAGGGTACTGTTACAGATGAAATAGGTGAATTTAAAATCGACGTTGCTATTAACGATGTTGTGGAATTTGGAGCACTTCAGTTCAAAGATTTTACGGTTGTTATTTCAGAACAAATTTTAGAATCTAAACAAATGACTGTGATTTTGGTAGAGGAGGTGAATAAACTTGACGAAGTTGTGTTATTACCTTTCGGCCTAACCGGAAATTTAAATGCTGATTTAGAAAATGTTAGAACCTATAATGTTAGTCTAGATGCTGTATATTTTGGTTTAGACCATATTGAGGATTTTCAGTTTTCAGCAGATTATAAAACAAAGGCTGAAAATGTTGCGTTTAATGAATACAATCCAAAAGTAGATAATATGCTAAACTTGGTAAATCTTGCAGGATTTTTAGTAAGCCAAGTGGCAGATATTGATGGTGAAGAAATGACTAATCAAGACAAAGCACTTAACAAAACACCTTTTAAAAACGCTTTAGAGCAATACAGTGTTAATTTTATTCATGTAAATTTTGATATTCCTCTTGATGAAATGAATGCTTTTGTTGACTATGTTGAAAATAAAGGTGTTGATGAATCCTTATTAGCAAAAAACAAGGAAGTTCAATTTTTAGAACGCATAAATCAGCTCAGTCAGTCTTATCTAAAATTTAAAGGTGATAAGAATTAAATTCGGTTTTACATTTTATTTTATTTTATATAGTCTTATTGTTTTTGGACAACGCAAAGACTTAAAGGGCAAGCTCATTGCAAATGGCGATGTGGAAGGTATTCATATATTGAATAAAACTGCTCCAAAATATACTGTATCAGAAGAGGACGGATCTTTTACTATACCAGCAAAGGTTTATGATACTTTATTTATATCTGGGTTAAAATATGAATCAAAAGAATTTGTAATAACAGACACAATTATAATTTCTGGCATATTAAGAATTGCACTAATTGAAAAAATCAATGAGTTAGATGAAGTCATAGTAGGTAAAATATTGACTGGTAGCTTAGAATCGGACCTTCAAAACTCTGATGCAAAAACAGAAGTGAATTTCTATGATCTTGGAATTCCTGGTTACATAGGTAAACCACTTACAATTAATGAGCGCAAATTGCATGATGCAGATGCAGGTCCTTGGGGATATGTTGGTTTGGGATTTGGAGTTAATTTTCATAAGCTGTTAAATAAAATAAGTGGTAGGACTAAAAAATTGAAAAAAATAGTTGATTTAGACGCAAGAGATAATTGTATTGAAAGGCTTAAAAGAGAGTATGAATCAATCATTTTTGAGAATAAATTTTTTGCGGAAAACATAAAGACTGAATTTTTTCTTTTTTGTCAGGAGGATGAGGGGTTTTTAGATTTGTGCAATAGGAACAATGATATTGAAGCTATTGAATTCTTAAAATTGAAGTTAAAAGCCTATAATAACATAAGAAAGTCTTCATCTAATGATTAATTTTGGAATAATTTTTTGATTAAGTCATACTAAGCCTTTAACAATGAGCAAAATCAAATCTCTATTTTTATTACTTGTAGTTCCCCTTTTTCTGTCGAGTGGTTACCTTCATGAGTATTATGTTAGTGTCACCAACATTGAATTTGTTAAAGAGGAAAAATCAGTTCAAATAATAACTCAAATATTTATTGATGATTTTGAGACCTTGATAAGGGAAAGATTTGATGGTAGGGTAACCTTGGGTGTTGAAAATGAATCAGTATTAGTCGAAGAATACATGCAACGTTACTTATCTGACAAATTGAGGGTAACATTAAATGGAATGCCAGTAGAATTCAATTTTATAGGTAAAGAATATAAAGACGATATTGCTTATTGTTATCTAGAGATTGTAAATATTTCAGAAGTAAAAAGTATTGAGGTGAAGAATAGGGTTTTGTTTGATGTTTTTACAGATCAACAAAATATTGTTCGACTCAAAATTAATGATAAAAACAAGAGTTTTTTATTGATTCCAGACAACGATAATTGCTTGTTAAACTTTAATTAAAACACTATTAAAGCTAAGTTTATTTAGCTATTTTCGTCATCATTTTTACAAACGACACTAATTTACATGAAAATTTTAAAGTATTACCTATGCGCTACAATGTTTATTTCTGCTAGTGCATTAGCACAAAACGAAATTAAACCAGAACGCAAACCAGGCCACACCAACGAAAATAAATTCAAACAATTATATGATGAATTTTCAACACCCAATATGTTTAGAACTGGGAGTGGAGCGCCTGGCCCAGCGTATTACCAGCAACAGGCTGACTATAAAATGGATATTGAAATAGATGATGACAATGCCAGATTATATGGTGATGAAACTATTACTTATACAAATAATTCGCCAGATGAATTAACGTATCTATGGGTCCAATTAGACCAGAACATGCGTGCTAGAGATTCAAAAACACCATTAATTAATAGTACAGGAATTGGTCCTGCAACCTCTTCGTCTCGAGCTGTTAGATCTTATTTAAAAGAGCGTTTCGATGGAGGTTTTAATATAGAGCATGTTAAAGATATTAACGGAAACGATTTGCCGTTTATGATTAACCGCACCATGATGCGAGTAGAATTACCTAAATCAATGCAAACTGGAGACAAATTTTCATTTCAAATAAAGTGGTGGTACAACATTAATGATCATGTTAGAGATGGTGGCCGTTCAGGTTATGAGTATTTCCCAGAAAATGACAATCGTATTTATGTCATATCACAATTCTACCCGAGAATGGCTGTATACAATGATGTTGAAGGATGGCAAAATTCTCAATTCTGGGGAAGAGATGAGTTTGCATTACCATTTGGAAATTTTGATGTAAACATTACTGTTCCAGCAGACCATATTTTAGATGGTACAGGTTATTTAACCAATAGAGAGGAAGTATTCACTAAAGAAATGATGAAGCGTTACAAGAAGGCGCAAAAATCTTACGATGAGCCTGTTGTTATTGTAACGGAAGACGAAGCAATAGTTACTGAAAAAACTAAGAGTAAGGATAAAAAAACTTGGAAGTTGTCAGCACAAATGGTACGTGATTTCGGGTTTGCAACATCGCGTAAATTTCTTTGGGATATGATGGCAGTGAAGTTAGAGACTAAGGATGTTATGGCTGTGTCTCTTTATTCTAAAGAAGGAAATCCACTTTGGGGGGAATGGTCTACAAAGACAGTAGCGAGTACACTAAAGAGTTATTCACGTATGACCTTTGATTATCCATACCATAAAGCCATTTCTGCACATGCTCCAATGGGTATGGAGTACCCAATGATAAGTTACAACTTTGGCCGTCCAAATCCAGATGGAACATATTCAGATCGCACCAAGTTCGGTATGATGAGTGTAATAATCCACGAAGTAGGGCACAACTGGTTCCCTATGATTATTAACAGTGATGAACGTCAATGGACATGGATGGATGAAGGTCTTGATACGTTCGTACAGTACATTGCAGAACAAGATTTTGGTGAGTGGTATCCAGACGCACTTTCACCTGGTCAAACAAAATATCCTTCTAGACGTGGGCCTGCAAAGAATATTGTAAGATATATGGGTGGAGATCAAGATTATATTGCTCCTATAATGACTAAGGGACTTAATACTTATCAGTTTGGTAGTAATGCATATTCTAAACCTGCGACTGGATTGAATATTTTGCGCGAAACAGTGATGGGAAGAGAGCTTTTTGACTATGCATTTAAAGAATACGCAAATCGTTGGAAATTTAAACACCCGACACCTGAAGATTTCTTCCGTACAATGGAAGATGCGTCAGCGGTAGACTTAGATTGGTTCTGGAGAGGATGGTTTTATACAACCGACTACACTGATATCGGAATTAAAGAAGTGAAGAGGTACGCCGTAACAAATACACCAAATGAAGAAGGCAAACAACTTGCTGAACGTTATAGAATGGATCCAAATAGTCTTGTTTATTTCATTGAAGAAGGAAAGGAGGGTTATGAAACAGCTAATAATAGTGCTGGAATCAGTGATTTACCAACAGTAAAAGAATATTTGATGGATAACTTCACGCCTGAACAAAGAAATGAAATGAAAACACCACCAAAGTATTTTTATGAAGTAACATTTGATAAACCAGGAGGATTAGTAATGCCTCTTATAGTTGAGTATACCTATGCAGATGACTCTAAGGAAAAAGTGACATATCCAGCCCAGATATGGAGATTAAATGATAAAGAAGCCCGTAGGGCAATAGCAAGTGATAAAGAAATTGTTGCTATTACTGTAGATCCAGATTTAGAAACTGCAGATGTAGATACATCAAATAATTCATGGCCTAGAGAAGTACAACAGAGTGATTTTGATAAATTTAAAAATCAAATTAAAAACTAAAGAAATAGTTATAATATTAAGCCGACTTTAACGAGTCGGCTTTTTTTATTACATAAAGTCACTCTATATTTGCAATGTGATACACCAAACTATATTTTTATTTATTGGAGGCACTGAAATAGTTTTTATACTATTTATAGTTGTACTGGTATTTGGAGCTGATAAATTACCCGAGATTGCACGAGGTATGGGCAAGGGTATGAGAACTTTAAGAGATGCTACCAATGATATTAAACACGAGGTTACTAAAAGTGCCAAGGAAAATAATATCGTAGATACTGATGTTACAAAAAATATAAATGAAGAGCTTAATAAAGTAAAAGACGACCTCGAGGATTTTACAGGTTCTTTAAAAAGGGACAATTAGTTACTTCTTTCTGCTAATAGTTAAACCATCACGAACTGGAAGTACTACCGTTTCAATTCTAGCATCATTTTTTAGAAGCTTATTGTATTCCAACACTGCCTTCGTTGAACTATCTTTAGGGTTTAAGGATTCTACTACCTTACCATGCCACAAAACATTGTCAGACAAAATTATACCACCTTTATTTAATTTGTCAATTACCAAATGGAAGTAGTTAGAGTAATTTGGTTTATCGGCATCAATAAAAACCAAATCAAACGTATGGTCTAATGTTGGTATAATATCAAGGGCATTTCCTAAATATTGTTTTATTTGATTTCCATAGCCCGATTTATCAAAATACTTGCGTTGAAAATCTACTAATTCCTCGTTAATATCAATAGTATGTAATTGACCCTCTGTATCCAGTCCTTCCGCAAGACAAATTGTGGAATAACCAGTAAATGTTCCAATCTCTAGGATTGATTTTGACCTAATTAATTTTGAAAGTATACTAAGTACTCGACCTTGGTAAGGTCCGCTCAGCATTATCGGTTGTAATACTTTTTGGTAGGTCTCTCTGGTAAGTTGTTGCAGAATAATTGGTTCTTCTTCAGTATGATTTACTACATATTTATCTATAGCCTCTGGTAAAAAATGCATTAACTTAAAATTCTATTTACTAATGATTTTTTTGCTTCTTCATCTTCACCAAAAAGCCATTGCAGAACATTATCCTCCCAGATAGCATCGCGTTCAGTCTCATTTATAATATCCCTGTCTATTGCAAGGTCTAGTATTTTTCCAGGATAGGATGATTGTTTCTCACTTTCCATTTCTCCTAGTGGATAAGGATCGTCCAAGCCCATTATAACTTGTTTCGAAGTCTGATTTTTTATTAATAATTCAAGCGATCCTGTATCATGAACTAATGTATCAAAGAAAATGTTTTTATGGCCAACGGCTTTTCTAGGATGACTTTTTTCCTCAAACAAGTCTGGTCTGCCATCAAAACCTTGGATTCTTCTACCCAAATTTATTTGTGCTAACTGCCCTCCATGAGCAAAACAAACACGCATGTTTTTATACTTCTCATAATAACCATTTAAAGTTAAAAAGTGGTAAGCATCGGCACATTGTGCAAGCATCCAAATGAGATGAAAACGCCAAGATGTATTTTCTAGTTTTATAAATTTTTCACCATCGTATGGATGTATTTCTACAGCGAGGTTGTATTTGTCAGCAAGTTCGAAAATTGGTTCATTTTCCTCATCGAAAATACAGCGCCATGTTCCAATAGTATCCATATAGTGAGTTGGTAAGCACAAAAGACGCATACCTAAAACTTCTACACATCGCTCAATTTCCCAACAAGCACCACGCACAAATCCAGGATGAACAACAAACCCACAAGTAAATTTACTTGGATTGTCACGTTGAATCCTAGCATTGAAATCATTTTGAAATCTTAAGGCTTGTTTCATTTCTTCTAAACGAAGACCGTTTCCATATAATTGAGATAGATTAAGAACTACTGCATGGTCAATTTTAAAATGATCCATCCATGCTAGCTTCTCGTCCAAGAAAAAACTCGAATCAGTAATTGGTCGATTCCAATCTTTTTGAAGCATAAATTTTCTGTCTTTATCCACCCAAAATATACCTTTATCTTTCATAAAATCAGGGATCTCTTCTGGATAAGGAAGAAGATGAGAATGACCGTTTATTCTTAGTTTTCTTTTAGTCATTTACTTCCACTTTCTTTGGAGGTTGCATAATCTCATCACAATTTGGGCAAGAGCGTTTATCCTTATCACCGTAGTAATTATCAAAGATACTAGGCATGTCTGTTTCTATATTGTCTAGTGTAAAGTCTTCTTCATACAGTTTTGTTGTACAGTTTTCACAAAACCAAAGCAAGGCATCTTTTACACCTTTTTCTCTCGGATATTCAATAACTAGACCCACTGTATTTGCGCCTCGTTGTGGTGAATGTGGTACTTTTGGTGGAAGTAAGAATATTTCACCTTCTCTAATGTGAATATCCTTAGGAGTGCCTTTGTCAATTACCTTGAGGACAATATCGCCTTCAACTTGATAAAAGAATTCTGGGGTTTCATTATAATGATAATCTTTTCTACTATTTGGTCCTCCTACGACCATTACAATAAAATCACCATCTTTCCAGACTACTTTATTACCTACAGGTGGTTTTAACAGATGTCTATTTTCTTCAATCCATGCTTTAAAATTAATGGGTGGATATAATTTGCTCATATCTTAATGATTTAATTAGGTAATTCTATAAAGTTACAAACTTTTTGTTCGTCCACCATCAACAGGAAGGTTAATTCCATTAATATAACTTGCTCTTTTACTTACCAAAAAAGTAATGGCATCTGCAAGTTCTTCAGGCTTGGCAAATCGTTTAGCAGGAATTGTATTTTTCATAGCATTAGCCGATTCTTCTATTGACTTGCCTGTTTTACCTGATTTGTTTTTAATAATTTCAGAAAGGCGCTCTGTACTTGTAGCACCAGGTAATACATTATTGACAGTAATACCAAAAGAACCTAATTCGTTAGCCAAAGTTTTACTCCAATTTGCTACAGCACCTCTAATTGTGTTGCTAACTCCCAAACCGTCTAAAGGTTGTTTAACGGAGGTTGAAATAACATTTATAATCCTTCCGAAACCTTCATCCTTCATAAACGGAACTAATGTTTGTGCTAACACATGGTTGCATTTTAAATGTTGCGTAAAAGCTTTCTCAAATTCTTCTAAATTTGCACTATAAACCGGGCCTCCTGCAGGTCCGCCAGTATTATTGATTAAGATATGGAATCCATGATTTTCAATAATAAAAGCTTTAACCTTTTCTTTTAACTCAATTGGATTTGAAAAATCTGCAACAATGTAATTGTGTTTGCGTTGCTGAGGTAATTCAGAAAGAGTAGTTTTTAATTTTTCTTCATTTCTTGCTATAAGGGTAATTATTGCACCTTCATTTGCAAGTGCAATAGCAGTAGCTTTTCCAATTCCGGCTGTGCTTCCACAAACAAGAACATGTTTATTGTTGAGTTCTAAATTCATATTTATAATCCACTAAACGTGGGTTTGTTTTTAAGTTAGTATTCTATAAAATTATAATTCCCTAATTAAGCAGGTACTTTACTAATATTTTATACAAACATTTTTAGGTTCAGTAAAAAAGCGCAACGCTTCAAAACCACCTTCTCTGCCAACACCTGAGGCTTTAACGCCACCAAAAGGTGTTCGTAGATCGCGCATCATCCATGTATTTACCCAAACTATTCCCGCTTGTAATTTGTCGCTCATGTGCATTGTCCTTTTTAGGTTATTTGTCCAAAGTGTGGCTGATAAACCATATTTCACTTTATTGGCCATCTTTAAAACGTCATCTTCAGTTTTAAAAGGCATAATCGTAACAACTGGACCAAAAATTTCTTCTTGATTAACTCTACATTCATCATCGGGAACTTCTATTACGGTTGGTTTTAAGTAGTAACCATTCTCATATCCTTCAACACTAACCTCTTCACCACCACAAAGGATTATCCCATTTTCATCTCTGGCAATTTGTATATATTCTTTTACTTTTTCTAAATGTGGTTTGGAAACCAAAGCACCAATATTAGTTTTAGTGTCAGACGGATGACCAACTTTTAGATTTTTGACCTTCTTCACAAAATCTGACTTAAACTGCTCGTAGATGGTGGCTTCAACAAAAATCCTACTGCCACATAAGCAAATTTGACCTTGGTTGGCAAAAGAAGATCTTACTGTAGTTTCTAACATTTCTTCATAATTACAATCTGCAAAAATTATATTTGGGTTTTTACCTCCAAGTTCTAAGGATAGTTTTTTAAACATAGGTGCTGCGACTTTGGCAATATGAGCACCAGTCGCAGTACCACCAGTAAATGAAATAGCTTTAATATCAGGATGTTCAACAATGGCTTGACCAGTTGTTGTCCCTAATCCATGAACAATATTTAAAACGCCTTTTGGTAAACCTGCTTCATTGCAGATTTCACCTAATAGATTGGCGGTCATTGGAGTTACTTCACTAGGTTTAGCAACAACACAATTTCCTGTTGCCATCGCAGGTGCAATTTTCCAAGTAAATAGATAGAGTGGGAGATTCCATGGTGAGATACACCCAACAACTCCTATAGGTTGACGCAAGGTATAGTTAACAGCATTTTGACCTACACTTTCGTGACTTTCACTCGAGAATTGCGTAATAGCATTACCGAAAAATCTAAAATTACTTGCTGCTCTTGGAATGTCTACTGTTTTAGCTAAAGAAATGGGTTTGCCATTATCCATACTTTCAGCTTTAGCAAACCGATTCAAGTTTTCCTCTAATAATTCTGAAATCTTAATTAGAACACGACTTCTTTCCTCTAGAGTTGTATTGCTCCAATTATTAAATGCAGATTTAGCAGCTTGATATGCATTTTCTACATCTTCTTTTGATGAATTTGGTATTTGCCCATAAACTTCACCATTTGAAGGGTCATAGTTTTCAATCCATTCATCCTTAATGGGACTTTCAAATTTACCGTTAATGTAGTTTTTGATATTGTTCATAATTATAGTTCACTGCCTAAATCTTACTTTGTAATATAGCAATACATGTTTTAATACCTTCTCTGATATTACCAATTCGTATGTTTTCATTAGGACTATGTTGATTATTGTCCATATTTACAGTAGGTACAATGATTGCAGGTACATCTAAAGTTTTAACAGCAGATATAATAGGTACAGTACCTCCCATAGTTCTTATAGAAATAGGTACCTCTCCAAAAATTTCAGTTAGGTTTTCTCTAAGTGTGGTTCCTAATTTAGAATTTAAGTTTGTTCTAAAAGCATTTACGCCATTAGACCTTGTAAACTTTACAATTTTAGAGTATTTAAGGCGTTCCTCATCAGTTGGGTCTCTGTCTAAAACAGTATAACCTAAATTTTCTATATGAGATTTCACTTTATCGAGTTGTACCTTTCCGTCTGTTTCTGCAACCAATCTAACATCAATATTTGCCATTGCTATTTCTGGGATAACCGTTTTGGGTTTGTTCCCTTTCCAAGACGTTTCAATTTGCCTAACATTTAAAGATGGATACTGCAGTGCCTCTTGGTAATTATTACCAACCTTTTCAGGTTGCTTAATACCCAACCTATTGTTCAGAACTTTTGTGTCATCAGGTACGTTATTGAGTATTTGCTGTTCTTCAGAAGAAAAATAAATACCAGAATAAAAATCTTTAATGAGAACTTTACCGGTTTCATCTTTCATACTCGAAAGAATACTTGAAAGTGAAAATACAGGATTTGGAACATAGTTCCCGTAATGCCCACTATGCTGTGACAGTTTTGCTCCATATGTCGTAATTGTACATGTGGCAATACCACGACAACCAAAGGTCAGTGTTGGCTTATTAGACTCATGTGCAGGCCCATCCATAATAATCATCGCATCTGCAGCATAACGCTCTTTATAAGTCTCAATAGTTGATAAAAATGCATTTGATCCATATTCCTCTTCTGGATCGAAGACAATTTTAATATTGAATTTCGGAGTTATACCCTCTGTATTTAAGAATTTTAATGCATTTAATAACATCACAATTGGCCCTTTATCATCTGCAGCTGCTCGTGCAAAAATTCGCCATTCGTTATCAATTCTTTGATTTATAGCGTCCCAGTTTAATGTTTTCCAGTTGCCTTTTTCATCTCTGCTTTTTAGAACTGGTATAAAGGGGTCTTTTTGATCCCAGTTATTCGCATCTACTGGTTGTCCATCAATATGAAAATAAAATAATACTGTACTAAACTCTGGATTATATTCTTTCTCTAATAAAAGTAGTGGAAGTGAAGAAGATTCTAATAAACTGACTTTAAAACCAAGTGTTTTGTAATTGTCTGCAACCCAATTTATATTCTTGAGCATTCGGTTTTTATTTTCTGGAAGGTTAGGAATGCTTACAAAATCTTTATGTTCTTTAATTATTTCCTTTAAATGTTCATCTATTAATTCGTCCCAGTTGGTTTGAGAATTTACAGAAAAGTTAATTATGAAAACTAGTACAAATAATAGAAATTTAAATTTCATGAAATAAAAGTTTATGTCAATTAAGACTTCTTATAAGCCATTACTTTGATTTCTACCACTAAATCTGGGTGTGGTAACTGATGTACTGCAACGGTTGTACGTGCTGGACCAGTTTCTTTGTCAAAAAATTCTGCATAAGCTTTGTTGTAATCCGCAAAGTCGTTCATGTTTACTAAAAAAGATGTTACATCCACAACATCTTTTAATGAAACACCTTCCTTAACTAAATTACGTTCGATATTTTTTAAAACTTCTTGTGTTTGTGTATATGCATTGAGTTTTTTGGTACCCATTTCATCAATAATATCCACTCCAGCAATTGAATTATCTGATCTGCGAGAGCTTGTGCCTGAAACGAAAATAAAATCACCTACGTGTTTTGTGTGTGGATAAGCTCCTCTTGGTGTTACTGTTTTTTCACTCATAATAATTAATGTAATCCAGCAATTTTATCATCTTCTAAAACTGCCTTAGTTTCATTTTGAATTTTTTCAAGAATCTGATGTAATTCGTCAATGTTAGACTCATCATAAGGTGTATTAATATCCCTATCAACTAACATGTTTAAAATGGCTTTGTCTTGAGCTCTTCCTTGTAGCATTGCTTCCCTATAACCAATTTCTTCATTAAAGGTAACTAAACTATATTTTGAAAAATAGGTATTCGGAAAATGATTTTCTAACGCCATTTCAATTTTACGTTTTTTCTGAAATAATGGGTTGGCTACATGGTCTTTCATTTCATGAAAATTATCTATTGCCAAATCTGCAATTGCATCGGTATCTTTTTTTCTAGTTTTACTAAACTCTGTAAACACCTTTTCCCAATCCCCCTCATGTTTCTCTATGATTGCATCAAATTCTACCACATCTTCAAATGAAGCATTCATGCCCTGGCCATAAAACGGAACTATAGCATGTGCTGAATCTCCCATTAAAAGTGTATTCCCTTTATAATGCCATGGTGTGCACTTAACTGTGCCCAAGGGTGCTGTTGGATTTTCAAAGAAATCTTCAACTAAATTTGGCATTAGTTGCAATGCGTCTGGAAATTCTTTTTTGAAAAACTCGGTAACGCGTTCGGGAGTTGTTAGATTATTGAAATTGTATTCGCCTTCATCATAACTTAGGAATAGAGTTACAGTAAAACTACCATCTAAATTTGGTAATGCAATAACCATAAACTCTCCTCTTGGCCAAATATGCAATGCGTTTTTATAAGTTTTGTAGTCTCCATTTTTATCAGGTAAAATGGCCAGTTCTTTATAACCATGGGTTAGATAGTTCTGCGAGAAGCTAAATAGAAATTTTTTACCTAAATAGTAACTCTTTCTCAATGCTGATCCTGCACCATCCGTAGCAATTATGCAATCTGCATTTTCAATAAATTCATCTTTAGTGAGATAATCTTTAAAGAGAGCTGTTGTATTTTCAAAATCTACAGACTTACATTTTTTATTGAAGTGAATTTTTACGTTTGGATGTTTTTCTGCCTCATCTAAAAGTAGCGCATTTAAGCCACCGCGAGAAATAGAGTTTATATATTCATGTGTGCGACCACTATAATTTGAAAGAAAGGTGTTTCCATCTTTGTCATGAAGCATTCTGCCATTCATTGGGATGCATAATTCTTGGACTTTCTTTTCTAGTCCAACCAGTTTTATACCCTTATTACCTCTATCCGAGAATGCTAAGTTAATGGACCGCCCTGCAGAAATATCTGTTTTACGTAAATCAGGGCGCATCTCGTAAACATTGACGTTATAGCCTCTTTGTCCCATGCGCAATGCCAGCAGGCTTCCGCAAAGGCCAGCGCCAATGATTAATAAGTTTTGTTGGTTATTTTTCATTTAAAATAAATTTCAATCTTTCAACCATGTTATAAATATCTTCATACGAGTTGTAAAGTGGTACAGGTGCACAACGTATTACATCTGGTTCTCTCCAATCGCTTATGACACCTGCTTTTGTTAATTTTTGATGTAAGCTTCTGTCGGCATTTTTCACTTGGATAGATAACTGGCAACCACGTTCATTTTCATTAGAAGGTGTAATTATCTTAATATTATCATTATTTAATTCGTTCAATAAAAATTCGAAATAAGCAGTTAAATCCTTTGATTTTGTTACCAAATTATCCATTCCTGCTTCTGCAAAAATATCTAAAGAGGCTTTTATGGCTGCCATTGATAATATAGGTGGATTACTTAATTGCCAGCCCTCTGCACCAGGAAGCATATCAAAATCATCACGCATTTTAAATCGTGTCGCTTTATTGTGGCTCCACCAACCAGTAAATCTATTAAGGTCTTTGTTGTATGCATGTCTTTCATGAACAAAAACACCACTTAAACTGCCAGGACCTGAATTTAGATATTTATAACTGCACCAAATTGCAAAGTCAGCTCCAGAGTTATGGAGATCCAAGCTTACATTTCCCGCACCATGGGCACAATCAAATCCAACAACACAACCATGCCTATGTCCCAAATCAGTGATACGCTTTAGATCAAAGAATTGACCTGTGTAATAATTAACTCCACCGACCATTATCAAAGCAATTTCATCACCATACCTGTCTAGGATTTTTTCTAGATCCTCATATCTCAGTAATTCCTCTCCTTCTCTCGAATTCCACAATATCAGACCTTCATTATCATCATAACCATGATGTCGCAACTGAGATTCAACAGCATATTTGTCTGAAGGAAAAGCATCACCCTCAATCAGTATTTTATATCTTTTTTTAGTTGGCTTATAAAAAGAAACCATCATGAGATGCAAGTTTGTAGTTAAGGTATTCATAACCACTACTTCAATTGGTTTTGCGCCAACAATAGATGCCATATTAACTGTTAGTAACTCATGATAAGATAACCATGGATTTTTTCCATGAATATGGCCTTCGACACCTAACTCAGCCCAGTCTTTTAGCTCTTGATTAATGTAAGATTGAGTTACTCTAGGTTGCAACCCTAATGAATTTCCACACAGGTAAATGGAATCATTTCCATCATTATGTTTAGGTATGTGAAATTGATTTCTAAAATGAGAAAGTTTGTCGTTTCTATCGAGTTCAAGAGCAAAGTCTAAACCTGTTTTGAAATTGGTCAACACTAAGAGATTTATCGGTTGTAAACAAAAATAAGAATTAAAGCTGAGGCAGTAAAGCTAATTCTTCACTCCTGAAAATTCATTATCTTTAAGGAAAGCGTAAAGTAATGGGAAAGATAAAAGAATATAGCAATGGCGAAGTTACGGTTGTTTGGGAAGCCGAAAAATGTATCCATTCTGCCATGTGTGTAAAAGGTTTGCCAAATGTTTTTAAACCAAATGATAGACCTTGGATAAATATTGATGTGGCAACATCTGATGACTTGGTTAATACGGTAAAAAAGTGCCCTTCTGGTGCTTTAAGTTTTTACTTGAATGACAAAACAGATATGACATCTCAAAAACTTGAAACCCAAGTTGAGATTTTGGAAAATGGTCCATTATTGGTATACGGAACGTTGTATGTTACGCATAAGGACGGTACAAAGGAAACCAAAAATAGAACCACAGCATTTTGTAGATGTGGAGCGTCTAAAAATAAACCATATTGTGACGGTGCACATGTGAAGCATGAATTTAGAGGATAAAAAAGCGCTTTGAATTCAAAGCGCTGGTGAAAATATATAGACGCCCTAAGGCGGAAAATGTAAGCTATACGTTTTAAGTCGGAATGACCACGTGAAACTTACATTATAGATCCCAAAAGTAATGCCAAAAATTTAATTCAGTGTTACTCTAATGTTATGCTTACGTCAGTAAAGTTTAAATTCCATTTACCATCATCTTTTTTGTGGTTTATGGCAATTTTAATTCCACCAAAGTCTTGATAATTTTCAAATCTTGTAGACATATACGGTATGTCAAAATTCTTTGGTCTATATGACCATTCTTTAATTAAAAATTTTTCATCATAAAAAATATCGTAGGCATCACCAGGTGTGTAGCCACCTTCAGTAGGATAGGTAATAGTTATCATAGCAAGATTTTCTTTACCTAAAGGTGATTCTTTTTTAACTGGTTCTGAAATGGAAGCTGTTTTATCCCAAACTAATTGAAAAGGTACTAAAAACCAATATTTATCATTTGTAAATGCTCTATCTGCGCCCATATGAGTACTATCTACTTTATACCTATTATAACTAACAACCGCGCTACCCATTACCATATTCACGTCATTGATTTTAGGGTTCCATATCCAAGAGCGACCCTTACCTTTTATGGTATCTCTATCTACTCTAAAAGTGAATCTAACTTCAGAGACTTTATTCCAATTTTCAAAACCATGCGCATTTGCAATTTTTTATGCAATGGTTAATTCATTTAGTTCTTCTGCTGTAGATTTTTTTGCTTCGGAATTACAAGAAGTGAATGCGATTAAACAAATTAAGATTACAAAGATGTATTTCATTTTAAAACTTGTTATAATTTAGATGCAAAATTACACAAGGATGGAAGAGCATACTAATTATTTTGAAGTTAATAAGGACACATGGAATAAAAAAGTTACTATACACGCTCAAAGCGAAATGTATGATATGGAAGCCTTTAAGATGGGTAAAACATCTTTGATGCCTTATGAATTGAAATCTCTTGGAAATGTAGAAGGAAAATCTTTATTGCATTTACAGTGCCATTTTGGACAAGATACGCTTAGCTGGAGTAGGATGGGAGCACAATGTATAGGTGTTGATTTAAGCGATAAAGGGATTAAGCTAGCACAAAAATTAAATCAAGAATTGGGTTTGGATGCTGAATTTACATGCTGTAATGTCCTTGACACCTCAAAATATATTGAGCATACATTTGATATCGTTTATACAAGTTATGGAGTTATCGGTTGGTTGCCCAATTTAAAGCCCTGGGCAAAGATGATTTATGAACGGTTAGAACCAGGTGGTTTTTTCTACATTATTGAATTTCATCCCATACTTTGGATGTTTGATTATGTTGATGGTAAAACAGAAATGAAATATCATTATAATCAAGATAGGGTGATTTATGAAGAATATGAAGGGACTTATGCAGATCAATCTTCAAAAATGCTTAGCAAGGAATACGGATGGAATCATGGTTTAAGCGAAGTAGTTAATGCGCTTATAGAAGCTGGTTTGAAAATTGACTATCTAAATGAATATGATGAAAGTCCTTATGATATTTTTCCGGATTTAGTGAAACAAAGTAATGGTCTTTATAAAATGAAAGATCAACTATTCCCAATGCTTTTTGAGATAAAGGCTACAAAAAAATAATGCCTGATTTTTGATCAGGCGTTCAATTAATGCTTTGCACTTTCTTTTAATAGTTCTGGGAATTTCTCCTTAAATCTATTTAATCTTGGTATCGATACTGCTCGTACATATCTTTGATTTGGATTCCTCTTTTCGAAATCTTGATGATAGCCTTCCGCAATCCAAAATTTCTGAAAAGGATAAACTTCTGCACCGATTTTTGCGTCAAGTCTTTTAGCTAACACCGTTTTTTTATCTAAGATGATTTTCTTTTGACCTTCATTCTGGTAGAAAATGATAGATCTATATTGTGATCCTCTATCTGGTCCTTGACCATTAAACTGAGTTGGGTCTTGAGATCCAAAATATACATCAACCAAGGTTGAAAAACTTACAATATTAGGATTGTAAATAACTTCTACCGCCTCTGCATGCCCTGTTCTTCCTGTATTACTCAATTCATAGGTTGGATTATCAGTAAAACCACCTGCATAACCGCTAATAACTTCGTCAACACCTTTCACGCTTTCATAGATTGCTTCTACACACCAAAAACAACCACTTGCAAAGTAGGCTTTGGCTAATCCATTTTCTAGAGGTACTTCAATAGGATCTGCATTAATTACAGCTTGTTGTTTTAGATTAGTTTGAGCTTGGTTATGACAGCTAAAACAGAGTAAAATACTTAATACGATTACTAATTTTTTCATTTTTGTTATTTCTTTTACTAAATAGACGAACAAAATTAATATTCCTTAAAACCAATTGTTTTAAAATTATATTAAATAAAAAAAGCCTTTGCATTAATGCAAAGGCTTTTCTAGATTTATAAATACTTAAATTATTTGCTCAATTTTGCAAATATCTTATCCATTTTTGCTTTTTCCTCTTCAGCTAATTGAGCATCAACCAAGATGCGTCCACTATGCTCATCAGTGATTACTTTTTTCCTTGAAGCAATTTCAACTTGTACCTGTGGAGGAATAGTAAAGAAAGAGCCACCTGAAGCGCCACGCTCGATAGGTACAACTGCTAATCCGTTTTTTACATTATTTCTTATTCTTAAGTAAGCATTAACCAAACGATCGTCTATCTTCTTTTGAAAATCCGCTGATTTAACTAATAATGCCTCTTCTTCCTTTTCAGTTTCTTTTAAAATCTCGTTTAATTCTCCTTTTTTGTGCTTAAGATGAGAATTACGATCTTTTAAACGGTCCTTTGTTTCAGAAATAACTTCTTTCTTCTGTTCTATTTGAACCTTAAATTCTTTGATGTGTTTTTCAGCCAATTGAATTTCTAGCTCTTGATATTCAATTTCTTTAGTAAGTGAGTTGTATTCTCTGTTATTTCTAACATTTTTTTGTTGCTCACTGTACTTTTTCATTAAAGCCTTGGCCTCTTCTATTAGGTTCTTTTTCCCTTTAATCTCGTCATCAATAACAGCTAAACTGTCATTTAATTTTTCTAACCGCTTTGTAAGCCCTTCAACCTCATCTTCTAAATCTCTGACTTCTAAAGGAAGTTCACCTCTGACATTTTTTATTTCGTCTACTCTAGAGTCAATTAATTGTAAATCGTATAATGCTCTTAATCTTTCTTCGACAGAAACTTCAGCTTTTTTTGCCATAATTATAAATACTTAACCGGATTTGTATTTGTCTTTGATAAAATGATTGCAAAACTAGTAATTTTTTTCGAGAGATAGTCTACTAAAAACGATTTTGTGAACTGTTCGCTTTCATAATGTCCGATGTCGGCTAATATGATTTCACCCTCTGCAGTAAAGAAATCGTGATATTTTAAATCTGCAGTTATAAACAAATCCGCACCAGAGGCTTTTGCTGCACCAATTGCAAAACTACCAGAACCTCCTAAAACTGCAATTTTTTTAATCTGTTTTGATGATAATTTTGAATATCTTATACATGCAGATTTGAATGTGTTTTTCACAAATTCTAAGCATTTAGTCACTTCCATTGGCTTACTTAACTCACCAACCATTCCCATACCAGTATTTGCGTCAGTGTTATTAAGCGTGAATATTTCATAAGCTACCTCTTCATATGGGTGCGTAGTTAAAAGAGCTTTTAAGACTTGTTTTTCGAGATGTTTTTTAAAGATAACAGAAATTGAGGTTTCATCTTCAGAATGAAACTCTCCTTTTTTACCCATTGACGGATTAGAATCTTCATTACCTAAATATGTGCCCTTTCCTTCTACATTGAAACTACAAGACTCGTAACTGCCTAAGCTTCCAGCACCAGCATTGAACAAGGCTTCTCTCAATTCTAATGCTTTTTCTTTTGGCACATAGGTCTGTAATTTTTTAATTGTACCCGTTTGAGGTATAAGAATCCTTTTGTTTTCCAATGCTAATTGATCACATATAATAGAATTAACACCTTCTATGGCATTATCTAATGCTGTGTGGATTGAAAAAATTGAAATATTATTCTTGATAGCTTTTATTACAACGCGCTCTACATACGATTTTCCAGTAATTTTTTTTAAAGCCTTAAATATGATTGGATGAAAACTAACGATAAGGTTACAGTTGTTTTCAATAGCCTCATCTACCACAGCTTCTAGAGTATCTAAAGTGACTAGGATTCCATTAACTTTTTGGTTTTTATCACCAACTAATAATCCTACATTATCAAAATCTTCAGCATAACTCAATGGGGCCAAATCATGTAGGTGATTAATAACATCTTGTACTATCATAATTAGTAATTTGTATCAAAAATAGCATATTTTAGTGGCAATGAAATTCATCCGAATTATATTATTTCCATTAATGCCAATATACTATATCATAACTTGGTTGAGAAACTGGTGTTATGATAATGGTATATTAAAGTCAAAATCTTATAATGTACCTATTATATGTGTTGGGAATTTAAGTACTGGAGGTACTGGAAAAACGCCTATGATTGAATTATTAATTTCTTTATTACATAAAAAGAAATCGGTTGCAACTTTAAGCAGAGGTTATAAGCGCAGTACCGAAGGATTTATTTTAGGTGATGAAAATGCTTCAGCCTCCTTAATTGGTGACGAACCATTTCAGTTTTTTAAAAAGTTTGATGACATAAAAGTAGCTGTAGATAGTAATAGACAGAATGGTATTTCTAATTTATTGAAATTGTCTTCTCCTCCTGATGTTATTTTACTTGACGATGCCTATCAGCACAGAAAAGTACGAGCAGGATTAAATATATTGTTGACCTCATTTAGTAAACCATATTATAAAGATTATGTTTTACCAACTGGTAACCTTAGGGAACCAAGATCTGGTAAAAATAGAGCTGATATTGTTGTGGTAACAAAATGCAAAATAGGAATAACGGAAACTGACAAAGAGGAATATAAAGAGCGCTTAAAACTAAAATCTAACCAAAGTATTTTTTTTAGTTATATAGATTATGCTGGGGATGTTATTGGGTTAAAAACTACCTTAAAATTAAATGAACTACCAAAATTTACATTGGTAACTGGTATTGCAAATGCTAAACCTTTAGTTGAATATCTTGCTAAACAAGATTTGACATTTGATCATATTGAGTATCCAGATCATCACAATTTTAAAACTTCTGAAATTGAAATGTTAAGTCAAAAGGAACTTATATTAACTACAGAAAAAGATTATATGAGATTGTCCGATAATGATAGCCTTAAAGAAATCCTATTTTATTTACCAATTCAGACGAAAATTGATGGTGTGGATAACTTCAAAAAGGAAATAAAATCATTTATTACTTAGAAAAAATTTGAAACGACTTCTTTACCTGTAAGTACATCATAAAGTTTGTTTTCGAAGTCTTCTTGCTTAAACGGTTTAGAAATAATGTCGTTAAAACCGGCCTCACCAAACTCATGCATCTTATCTTCAAGCGTTACGGCTGTTAGTGCAAAAATTGTTAATTCTTTATCAAAGGTTCTAATGATTTTTGTTGCTTCTAATCCACTTATTCCTGGCATATGAATATCCATTAATACAACTTTATAATCAACCGCACGAACTTGTTCCACAGCGTCTTCACCATTATCAACCACATCACAATGTAACCCCATTTTATTTAGGATCTTTTTTGTGACCATTTGATTTATTTTGTTGTCTTCTACAACAAGAATTTTTACTCCACTTAAATCTAAACCTTCCATTTTACTTGGTTTTTTGTCGTCTTCAACTTTTTTGATTTTAGACTCTTCAGCAACTTCTAATGGAATTTCAAAAAAGAATGTTGTGCCTTTACCAAGCTCACTCTTCAGATAAATCTTTCCTTTAAGAATTTGAATAAGTCCTTTTACAATTGATAAACCAAGACCAGTTCCGCCATACTTTCTGTTAATTTGCACAGAACCTTGAGAAAAACTTTCAAACATTTGGTCTTGTTTTTCTTTTGTAATACCAATACCATTGTCTTCAATTTCGAAACGCAAATTGCAGATCTTGTCTTTTTGATCTACTTTATGCGCTCTTACCCAGATGTCTCCATCTTTTGTGAATTTAATAGCATTACCAAGTAGGTTAATTAAGATTTGGGATATCTTAAGTTGGTCTCCAATGTAGGTTTCTGGTAGACCGTTATCATATTTAAAATGTAATTTTGTGCCGTTATCATTAGCTGAATTACTGAGAGCCGACATTACATTTTCAATTTTTGTTTTTAGGTTAAATCTTTCTGGATCTAGTTCAACCTTATTAGCTTCAATTTTATTTATTTGAAGTATATCATTTATAAATGTTAACAAATAATCACCTGAAAATTTGAGTGATTTTAAATGAGGTACCTGATGTTCTTTTGGATTTTCATCTAACAGCATACTTGTAAGACCTGTAACTGCATACAACGGTGTACGTAACTCATGGGTTACGGTAGATAAAAAGTTTGCCTTTGTTTTAGATGCAAGTTCTGCTTTTTCTTTTGCAACGATGAGCTCATCATTCTTCTTATGAAGCATGTTATTTGTCTTGAGCCTTATGTTGTTGTTTTTATAAAGAGACAAGGTTAGTAAAGATAAAATTGTGATTAATGCTATACTAAGAATAGTCGTAATTCTAGTAAAATTACTCTCAGCACTTACCTCTATAATTTGTGCTTTTAATTGAGCGTTTTCAGCATTTTTATATGCATTTATATATTTACCAGATATTCCTACACTTAAATTCTCTCTTTTTATGTGCAATAAAGAATCAGAAAGTTTAATGTGCTGTTTAAGATATAGTAATGAGTTTTTATAGTCTCCATCATTATTATAAATTTCGCTCAAAGTACTGTAGGCTGTATTAACGTTATCAATAAGGTTGTTTGCTTGTGCAATTTCGAGCCCTTGATTTACTTGAGCGTATGCTATGTCATGACTTCCTAATCCACATAATACCTTACCAGATTGTATAAATGCACTACTTAATAACCTTTGTTGGTCGTATTTTTTTGCTATTATCGTTGTTCTTTCCAGAAGTGTTTTAGCATCTTCATATTGTTCTAAGGCAATATGTGCCTTGGCTTCATTAAGAGTAACTTCTGAAACGTACTCTTCTAATCTTTCTTGCTCAAATAAATTTTTTGCGGATTTAAAATAATCCAGGGCATTTTCATAATCTTCCTGTGCACTTAAGAAAACTCCTTTAATATTATAACTTACTGCACGATTGCCATAATCATCTATTTCTCTTTGAATATTAAGTGCGTTGGTTAGCGATACGTTTGCTTGATTGTGCTCATTTACAAGAAATTGAGCTTTGGCAATCTTTGTATAAATAATGCCTTGACTAGATTTATCATCAATTTTTATTGCAACATCTAGTGCTTTGTTAAGATTATCAATAGCGTTAAAGTAGTCACCACGATCACTCTCAAGCTTAGCTTGATCTTCGTAGTTTTGTTGGCGTAGAGCAAGCATATCCACGTCTTCGACTTCATCTTGTTGTGCGAAAACTAGGCAACAAAAACTTGCTAAAAAAACAAATAAATAATATTTGATTCGGGACATTTCAGCTCTCTTAATTGAACAAATATAATTATTTATTCGACAAAAGTGATGTTTTCTCCGATAAATTGCAAATTAATTCTAAAATTCTTGAACTGTAACCTGTTTCATTGTCATACCAACCCACTATTTTCAACATGTTCCCAATGACAGAGGTCATCTGAGAATCAAATATGCATGAATGGGGATTTCCAACAATGTCAATTGATACAATTGGATCTTCAGTATATTGTAAAATGCCTTTAAGTTTTCCTTTTGCAACATTTTTGAAGAGGTTGTTAACTTCGTCTATTGTAGTTAGCTTTTTTACATTAATTGTAATGTCGGTAAGAGAGCCATTAGCGACAGGAACTCTGATACCGCAACCACCAATAACATCTGATAAATCAGGAAATATTTTTGTTAATGCTTTTGCTGCACCAGTTGTAGTTGGTACAATTGACTGACTCGCCGCTCTTGCACGTCTTAAATCCCGATGAGGTTGATCATGAAGGCTTTGGTCCGTAGTATAGGAGTGTACCGTAGTTATATATGCTTGTTTAATTCCAAAATACTCTTTAATAACAGCAATCATTGGAGCAGCATTGTTTGTTGTACATGAAGCATTTGAAATAATAGTATCATTTGTATCTATACTATTATCATTTATGCCTAAAACAATTGTTTTTATATTGTCTTCTATTGGAGGTACAGATAATATAACTCTTTTTGCACCATTATTAATATGTTGCTGTAATACTTCTTCTGATTTAAATTTACCAGTAGATTCAATTACAAAATCGGGTTTTACTTTAGACCAATCTATATCTCGTGGATGAGAGTGCTGATATAAAGGTATTTGCTGGTCATTAATTATAATGTGATTCTCATTATATGATATAGTCTCATTAAGAACACCATGAATGCTATCATACTTTAACAGATGACTTAATGTTTTAGCATCTGCCAAATCATTAATTGCAACAATTTTTATTTTGGGATTTTGAAGCGCTAACCTAGAAACACGTCTTCCTATTCTACCAAAACCATTTATGGCAATAGCAATCATTAATTAATATGTTTCTGAGCTTTATATGAAGATCTAACTAGAGCACTGCTTTCTACATGTCTAAACCCAAGACTGCGTCCAATTTCTTCGTATTCTTTAAACTCGTCTGGATTAATGAATCGTTTAACAGGTAGGTGCTTTTTACTTGGTTGTAGATATTGCCCAATGGTTACGACATCAACATCATTTTCCCTTAAATCATGTAAAGTTTCAATAACTTCTTCTCGCGCTTCACCTAGACCTAGCATAATCCCAGATTTAGTTCGTCGCTGACCTTGCTGTTTTAAATATTTTAAAACATCCATGCTACGATCGTATTTTGCTTGTATCCTTACTTCGCGAGTAAGGCGTCTTACTGTTTCAATATTATGTGAGACCACTTCTGGTGCAACATCAATGATTCTGTCTATATGACGTTCTATACCTTGAAAGTCTGGAATAAGAGTCTCAAGGGTAGTTTCTGGATTCATTCTTCTTACGGCTTTAACTGTTTCTGCCCACATAATGCTTCCCATATCCTTTAAATCATCCCTATCTACACTTGTTAAAACGGCATGCTTTATTTGCATTATCTTGATAGAACGAGCAACTTTTTCAGGTTCATCCCAATCTACAGTCTCAGGTCGCCCAGTTTTTACGCCACAAAATCCACAAGAACGTGTACAAATATTCCCTAAGATCATAAATGTCGCTGTTCCTTCTCCCCAACACTCGCCCATATTTGGACAACTACCAGAAGTACAAATTGTATTTAATTTGTATTTGTCAACAAGTCCTCTTAATTCGGTATATTTTTTACCAGTTGGTAATTTTACACGAAGCCATTTTGGTTTTCGCTCTGGTAATATATTTGAAGCAACTTTCGTTTCCATGCAATTTCAATTTCAGGAAGTAAAGATACGAAGTAATAAATTAAAATAATCTTAAATAGTTGTTAGGTACCAGATGCTGAATCCTATTAAAAATGCGATTCCAAACCATGATAAGATCCTTAGTTTTAAGTTTGGTTGCCATTCTTTTGGAGTGTGTTTGCTAGTAATAAGTCTTAAGTTTATTATGGCATAAAATGGAGCTGTAATAAAGGAAAGAATCGTGGCTATTTTAATCAATAATCCCATTTCTGATATAAAAGCAAAGAAAATAACCAACGTGCCAATTGTGAGAACTAATATCCAAAAGAAATATCCTCTAGGAAAAGATTTTCTAAGTAATAACTCCATACTGTTTGTCATTGCTCTAGGGGACGCATCCAATGTTGTAATGGTTGTACTAAACATTGTGGTCAATGCTGCAACTCCTATAATTATAAAAGCCCATTTGCCCAGAGTACTCGTATAAAGATCAATGAGTTGATTTGAAAACACCGAGGCTTTATCACTAAAAGTTTCTCCAGTATTATACATTACAAGGTATCCAAGAGATAAAAATGCAATACCAAGAATAATAGTACCTATATAACCAATATTAAAATCTAATAATGCTGTTTTTGGAGAGAATTTATTCTCGCCTTTCTTTTTTTCTACAGCCCAGATGGAATGCCAGACCGAAATATCTAATGGAGCAGGCATCCAACCCATAAAGGCGATTAAGAATGCAATTTCTAAAGAGTTTTGTGGCAATACTTGTCTTAAAGAAATTTCATTTGTGTTTTCTATAAGGGCAAAACCAACCGCAACCAATGTACTTATGGTTAAGATTATAATAATGAATTTAATGAGTTTGTCTAAAGCACTATACTTACCAATGAATAGAAAAAGTAGGCAAATACTTAAAATTATCATAGTCCAGATTTGAATACTAGATATACCAAGAGACTGACTATTTAATGCACTGATATCACCAAAAAGAGAATTTGCCAGTCCGGCAGTTACGATTGTAACTGCTGTTTGAATTGTAAACATTGTGGCCAAGTTTAAAATAAAGTAGACAATTAATATCCCTTTATTCAATTTATAATACCCTTGTAAGAGATTCTCACCAGTTGCGGATGCATACCTGGGACCAAACTGAAAGAATGGGTATTTAAACAAATTTACTAGCAATAGTGCCCATAATAGACCTAATCCGAAATCAGCACCAGCTCTTGTGGATTGAACCAAGTGTGATACACCAATTGCTGCACCTGCAAATAGTAGTCCTGGTCCTAATTTTTTAAATGTCTTGAACATTAGCTTTCGGTAATGATTTCAGCCAGTAGTTTTTTGGCT
Source organism: Winogradskyella sp. KYW1333 (assembly GCF_003335675.1). Taxonomy (GTDB): domain Bacteria; phylum Bacteroidota; class Bacteroidia; order Flavobacteriales; family Flavobacteriaceae; genus Winogradskyella. Next base: position 94,275 of record NZ_QPHL01000013.1, read on the forward strand.
CTTAGAAGTTTTACCTTAACATTATTCATAGGTTCATTTAACTCTTCTGAAATTTCTTTGTAACTCAATTCTTGAAAATACCTTAAGTTAATTACCTTTTGGTAGTGAGGTTTTAATTTCTTTATATCCCTTAAAAGATTAGCCAAATTCTGTTCAGTAATAATTTTATCCTCAGGAGAGGGAGAGTCATCGATAATGTCGAAGTAGCTGTCCTCGTTATCTTTAGACGTATTTCTAATAGATTTTTTTTGTGATCTTACTAAATCAATATGGATATTTTTCGAAATGGTAATTAGCCAAGTTTTAAACTTATATTTATCATTGTAAGTATCAATTTTATCAAAAGCCTTTGAAAAGGTTTGAATGGTAATATCTTCTGCATCATTCTCATTTTTAGTACGCGTTAATTGAAAAGCATAAACATCATTCCAAAAGCTATCTAATAAGAAATTAAATGCAATCTGATCTTTTTGCTTTGCTCTATTAATTGCTTCTGTTAATTCCAATGCCTGGGTTTAGATATGAGATTAGCAATAAAGATAAATAATTGGGATATAACTAAAAATAAATCTAAAAGAGGAATGAAGACTATTAGGTCCCTTTCATTTAGTTTAGAAGACGTTAAGCCGGTACAAACTATTTGAATCAATATTCGAGATAAGAATAAAATAAGTATTAGCCAGTCGTAGTTAAAAATAAAACACATCAGTGATATTATCCAAAACATTATTTGACTGAAATAAAATAGACCTAAAAAGAACTTATGTTCAGGTTTGTACAATTTAGCAGTGCTAATATGCCTACGTTTTTGGTTAAACCAATCTATAAAACTTGCTTTAGGCTGAGAAATTGTAAAACTGTCCTTAGTGTAGCAAATAGCCGTATTTTGGCTTGTAGCTACTTCATTAATAAATAAATCGTCATCGCCAGACTTAATATGCATATGTTCCTTAAAACCAGAATTGTTAAAAAACAATTCTTTTCTGTAAGCCATATTTCTTCCAACACCCATATACGGTATCCCTAATTTGGTATAAGAGAAATATTGTAAAGCAGTCATTAAAGTTTCAAATCTAATAAGTTTGTTGAGTAGAGAGTATGACTTTTTTGAATAAGCTCCATAGCCTAAAACGATTGATTTTGTATTTGAAAAGTACCCACTTATATTAGCCAGCCAATCTTCAGAAACTGGAGTGCAATCTGCATCTGTAAAAACTAAGAAATCATTTTTTGCCGCCTTGATTCCAAGTGTTAATGCATATTTTTTGTTTCCCCAAAAAACCTCATTCACCTTCACATCCACCAATGAAATATTTTTATGTTTTGATTGAAATTCCTTCATGACTTCTAAAGTGTTATCCGAGGAACTATCATTAACCAAAACAATTTCAAAATTCCCATATTTCTGATTTATAATTGAAGGTAGAGATTCTTTTAGGTTCTCTTCTTCGTTCTTTGCACAAATTATTACTGATAGCGGAAGATTATGTTTTAATTTTTTATCTGTACTTTTTATAGCAAAGGAAAAAAGAAAGGATAGGTAATAGCCAGCTTGAATACTTAATACCGCAATAAACGCTACAAATAGTATAGTCGTTAAGCTCATTAAGTATTAAGAATGTTGAGGTTCTTTGCAGTCTTTGAATTGGTCTGGTGTTTTACCGCAGAACCCACAGGCTTCACCATCTTGATTAAGCATTGGATTTTGACTTGCACAGGTTCCGGCAAATTCACCATCTTTTTTTGCCCATATTTTAATTGCAATTCCTGCAACTGCCAAAGCCAATAAACCTAGTGTGAGTAGTAGTAGTTTCATGTCAAAAACTTAAATAGGGTATAAAGATACGCTTTTACTTTATTTTTTTAATTAATTTAGAATGTGACTTGTTGAAAAATCAATGTGTCATATTAATATTAATAACTAACTAATAGTATCAATTATGAAAAAATTATTCGCTGAGTTCTTTGGAACTTTTTGGCTTGTTTTTGGAGGTTGTGGTAGCGCTATTTTTGCTGCAGGATTTCCTGAATTAGGAATTGGCTTCGTAGGTGTAGCTCTTGCTTTTGGTTTAACTGTACTAACAATGGCTTATGCCGTAGGGCATATTTCTGGAGGACATTTTAATCCAGCTGTTTCTATTGGACTGTGGGCAGGGGGAAAGTTTAATGCTAAGGATTTAATAGGTTATATCATTGCTCAAGTTGTTGGTGCGATTGTAGCTGCCGCAGTTTTGTATCTAATTGTGTCAGGTAAGTCTGGATTTGAATCTGTAGGAGGATTTGCGTCTAACGGTTACGGCGAGTTATCTCCTGACGGTTATGGATTGACCTCTGTAATAATAGCGGAAATGGTCCTGACAGCATTTTTCTTATTGGTAATTTTAGGGAGTACAAATGCTAGGGCTCCAAAAGGATTTGCTCCAATAGCCATTGGTTTGGCATTGACACTTATTCACTTAATAAGTATTCCAATTTCAAATACATCTGTAAATCCTGCAAGATCTTTAAGTCAGGCTCTGTTTTCAGATGGAGCACATCTTGCACAAGTATGGGTATTTTGGGTGGCACCAATTGTAGGTGCAATTATTGGCGGAATAATCCATAAGACACTTTTTGAAAAAGAGTAGAAAACAAAAAGGCGCTTAAAAAGCGCCTTTTTTAATTCTTTAAATTAAGATTAATTATCCTTAAGTGAAATCTCAGCTACTTCGGTATTGTTTTCATTGGTTTCTTCACCTTTTATACCGATTTTAATACTTAATGCAAGTGCATCTTCCATATAAGGAATTGGTTTCAATTTACGATCAGATTCATCTAGAATACCCAGGTTTACCATTCTGTCTTGAAGCTCCGCCCAAATTTGGTAGTGTTGTTCTTCAGGCAACTGAGGTAATGTAATAACGTCAATCATAGACGTTTTATCAACCGGATTAATATATGCTACTGTTTTTAGGTTTTTAGCTCTTTCATTGCCTGTCAGCACATATTTTTTAGCATCTGGATTATTTAATTTCATTAATAGATCAGACAGTTCACCAAGTTTATTGTTGTTATTTTCAATATCACTTCTTAAGTCAAAAATTTCATCAATTACAACATTATTTTCATCAAGTAAATTTTGATTTTTTTGGTATAAAAAGAAGGATGTAACTGCAAATAAAACTGCAGCAGCACTTGCGGCAATACTGTACCATGGAGTTTTCTTATGCTGTACTAATTGTATAACCTTAGTTTGGTTTTCTTCATCTAAAGTTTTCAAAATGTCTTTTAGTACGTGTTTAGGAACATCTACAGCACCAGCTTTAGCTATAATTTCTAAATTCTTCTGAAGCTTATCATATGCTAAAGATGCTTCAGGGTATTTAGCAATAAAGTATTCAACTTCTTGAGTTTCTTTCAGAGAAGTTTCTCCTACTAAATATTTATTAAGAAGGTCAGACTTTAAAAATCTATGTAATTCTGTTTCCATTTTAAAAAATTTTAAGGGTCGTAAACTTTTTTCAATTCACGTAATCCTATTTTTAATCTAGATTTAATCGTACCCAAAGGAATGTTTAATTCATCACTTGCCTCTTGTTGTGTCATGCCTTCAAAAAACAAGGCTTTTAGCACAATCTGGTACTTTTCTTCAAGTCTGCCTACATGCTCTTTTAAATCCAAAACATCTTGGTTTAAATTGCTTGAAGGTAGAATATATACGTTAGAAGTGTTAATTTGGACTTCCTTGTGATACCTATTGTTAAAACTTCTAAGTTTATCTATGGCTGTATTTCTTGCAATTCTGAATAGCCAGGTAAAGAGTTTTGCTTTGCTAGAATCATATTTTCTCGCATTTTTCCAAACTTTAACAAATGTCTCCTGCAGTGCGTCTTCAGCAATTTCTTCATTAACGGTAATTTTTAAAATAACACCATAAAGACTGTTTGAGTAGTGTTCATACAAAAGATTAATGGCTCGCTCGTCCTCTTTTTCTAAAAGCTCTATAATTTTTTGCTCTATTGGTGTAATACTCAAAATGTTAATTTATTAAATGAAATATCTAAATTAGTATAATTAACGTAAATATACTTTTAACGCTAATTAAGTTAAAAATATTTAGAATAATTTTTTCCTTCATAAAAATTTGATTAATAGCATATTAAGAAATTATTCTAGATTCAAAAGTCACACGTTTGGCTGTGAATTTTGTATTATATAATATTCACCTCAGTCTCAATATTAATTTTAAAAATACGCTTTACTGTAGCTTTGATTAGTAATGCTAGTTTATGAATATCATCTCCTTTGGCATCGCCATAATTTACCAAAACAAGGGCTTGTTTTTGATGTACTCCGTAATTATTAAATCGTTTTCCTTTAAAGCCAGCTTTTTCAATTAGCCAACCTGCTGGAATTTTAATTTCAGTGTCAGAAACTTTGTATGAGGGAACTTCTGGGAAATTTAGTTTAAGTTCATTAAAATTTTCATTTGAAATAACGGGGTTTTTAAAAAAGCTTCCGCTATTACCTATTTCCTTTGGGTCTGGTAATTTACTCTGCCTAATATTTATTACAGCATCAGATACGTTTTGTATTGTTGGATCTATTATGCTTGATGAATGCAATTGGTCAAGGATAGCACCATAATCTAAATGAAGTTTATGATTTTTCTTCGAGAGTTTTAAATTAACACTTGTGATTATATACTTTCCTTTTAACCGTTGCTTAAAGATAGATTCTCGGTAATCGAATTTACATTCTTCGTTAGTGAAGGTCTTTAACTTTTGATTTTTAATATCAATTGCCTCGCAACTAACAAAGGCATCTTTAAGCTCAACACCATAGGCACCAATATTTTGAATAGGTGCAGTACCAATATTTCCAGGAATTAATGATAGATTTTCAACACCACCATAGTTTTGCTCTAACGTCCATAGTACAAATTCATGCCAGTTTTCACCTGCCATTGCTTTAACCGTTACCCAATTTTCATTTTCTTCAACTATGCTTATTCCTTTAAGATTAATATGGATTACTAAAGCTTCAATGTCTTTGGTAAGTAGCATATTGCTTCCTCCACCCAATATGAATAGTTTTTCTTCTTTGTACTTTTCTAAACACTGGGTTAATTCATCAATTGATGAAATATTACAATATGATTTGGCGTTGACATCAATACCAAAAGTATTGTATGGTTTTAATGAAATGTTTTGCTCAATTTTCATTAATCCTTGTATACTTTTAGTGCTTCTGCTAAAATTTTTACAGCAGTTCTGAGACTTTCTTCATTTAAAACATATGCAATACGAATTTGATTTTGACCAACACCTGGTGTAGAGTAAAATCCGGCAGCTGGAGCTACCATTACAGTATTATTATTATAGTCGAATGATTGTAGTAGCCAACGTGCAAAGTCGTCAGAATTTTTAACTGGTAATTCCGCAATACAATAGAATGCGCCATTCGGTTTTGCTACTGTAACGCCTTCTATTTTTTCAAGTTCACTTGTAAGAATGTTTCGTCGCTTAACATACTCAGTGATTACATCATCAAAATAACTCTGAGGCGTATCTAATGCTGCCTCACTTGCTATCTGTGCCAATGTGGGCGGACTCAGTCTTGCCTGTGCAAATTTTAATGCCGTTTTTATGACGTCTCTGTTTTTTGAAACCAAATAACCAATTCTAGCACCACACATACTATAACGCTTAGAAACAGAATCTACTACAATGGCATGTTCTTCTAATCCAGATTCTTGTAGAATAGAATAATGTTCAATACCATCGTAAACAAATTCGCGGTAGACCTCATCAGCAATTAAAAACAAATCATGTTCCTTAACGATAGAAGCCAATTTTTTAATTTCTTCTTTTGAATAAAGATATCCTGTAGGGTTACCTGGATTACAAATTAAAATTGCTTTGGTATTTGGAGTAATTAGTTTCTCAAATTCTTCAATTGGAGGTAATGCAAAGTTGTTTTCAATTTTTGATATTACAGGGACTACATTTATACCTGAGGATGTTGAAAAACCATTATAGTTTGCATAGAATGGTTCAGGGATAATTATTTCGTCACCTTCGTCCATAATACTTCCAAATGCAAATAACAATGCTTCACTACCTCCTGTTGTTACAATTATGTCATTATGCGTAAGGTCAATATTATTGTGTAGATAGTATTTTACAATTTTCTTTCTGTATTCTTCAGACCCTTCAGATCTTGAATATGCTAAAATATCCAATGAAGATGACTTAATCGCATTCATGGCAATTGTAGGAGTCTTAATATCAGGTTGTCCAATATTCAAATAATAAACCTTTTTTCCCTTTTTAGTGGCTTCTTCGGCATAGGGTACCAATTTTCTAATTGGTGATTGAGGCATGTTATGTCCTTTTTTCGAAATTTCTGGCATTTACAGATTTTTTAGGTTACAAAGTTCTGAAATTTCTTAAAGTTTATTTAAAAAATTACAATTAAAAAATGTCTTAAGTTAAAGATTCGTAACTTAAAATAAAATCACAGCTGTATTGAGGCTTTTTTACTTTTGTATAAAATTTTTCTTCTTTTCATTTAATATACTTCATTTAAATGCTCAAGATAATTTTATTTTAAATGATGATGTTAGTGAACGCATAAACTTTGAGTTTATAAGCAATCTTATTATAATTCCTATTGAAGTTAATGGTGTAGAATTGTCCTTTATATTAGATACAGGAGTTAGTAAACCTATTCTTTTCAATTTATCTCAAAGAGATTCTATAGACTTAAAAAATGCGAAGACATTTTATTTACATGGCTTAGGTGCAGAAGGTAAACTTAAGGCTCTACGATCTACCCAGAATACTTTTAAAATTGGTAATGTTGGTAGTGTCAATCAGGATCTATATGTTGTTTTTGATGAAGCGATAAATTTTACTCCAAGATTAGGAGTACCAGTTCATGGCATTATTGGATATGATGTGTTCAAGGATTTCGTGGTAGAAGTTAATTACAGTTCAAAATATTTGAGATTACATAAAGTCAATTCATTTAAACCTAAGAACTCAAAAAAATGGAAATCAATACCAATGTCAATTCATGGCAGAAAGCCCTTTATTGATACAAAGGTTACAGTAGATAAACAACAACAAGATGTTAAGTTACTAATTGACACTGGCAGTAGTGACGCATTATGGCTTTTTGAAGATAAATCTTTGGGGTTATTATCTAAGAAAAATATGATTTTTCATGACTATTTAGGGCAAGGATTAAGTGGCTCAGTTTATGGAAAGCGATCTAAAGTAGAGCAATTTACAATAAGTGATTTTATGCTATCAAAGGCAAATGTTGCATTCCCTGATTCAACATCAATAGACAAAACCAAAATTTTTAAAGAAAGAAATGGTAGTTTAGGTGGTGATATTTTAAAACGTTTTAATCTGTTTTTTGACTACAGCAATAGCAGATTATACTTGAAGAAGAATAGTTATTTTAAAGATGCATTTACTTATAATAACAGTGGTATTGTCTTAGAACACAACGGTTCTGTTTTTGTTAATGAAGAAATTAGGATGCCCTCCTATGATAATTTTGGTGATAATAGAAACGATAATTCAGTGCAGATTAATTTCACGATTAATTATATTATGAAATTGAAACCAGCCTATAAAATTGTAGAGTTAAGGGAGTCTTCTAATGCTTATCAATCCGGATTAAGAGTAGGTGATGTTTTAATAAATATTAATAGTAAGCAAGCCTATGATTTTAAACTACCTGAAATTAACAGAATTCTGCATGGTAAAACAGGTAAGCCAATTAGGTTGCGAATTGAACGGAATGGTCAAAATATGCTATTTAAGTTTAGGTTAGATGACGCTTTTAAAATAAATGAGCCCTCAAATTGAGAGCTCATGTAACTTAATATTTGCTGATTGACTTATTGCTCAATCATACTTTTACTTTTCTTTTCTAAGACACTCGTTTTACTTGGGTCTACAACCAAACCTTTAATCTTAAGTGCTACGGTAGGTCTTTCTGCATTAGAAATTACTGTAATTGTCTTTCTAATTGGATTAACTCTGTTAGTGTCATATTTTACTTCAATTTCACCAGTTTCACCTGGCATAATTGGTTCTTTCGGTTTTTTAGGTACTGTACATCCACAAGTAGACTTAACATTAGATATAATCAATGGAGCATTTCCTGTATTTGTAAATTCAAATACTCTTACACCATCAGCACCCTTTTCAATAGTTCCATAATCAATGATTTCTGTTTTAAACTCAATCTTTGCGACTTTTTTGTCTTGAGCATAAAGTCCAAGGCTCATCATTCCTAGAAATAAAACTGCTATTAATTTTTTCATCATTTAAATTTTAAATTGATATTATAAAACTACTTACTTTTTTAATGTCAACAAAATTAATTAGATGTAATGCATTGTATTTAACAGTATTTCACTGTATTGACGCATATATGTACACTAATAGTTTTTCAAAAAAAGAAATATAAGTACTTTTGTCAGTTACTTAGCAAAAATAATACCAAAATATGGAAATCCCATCAAAATATAATGCATTGTCAGTAGAGAAGAAGTGGTATGACTATTGGATGGAGCACAATTATTTTCATTCTGTTCCAGACGAAAGAGAACCTTATACCATTGTTATTCCTCCTCCTAATGTAACAGGAATATTACACATGGGCCATATGCTAAATAATACGATTCAGGATGTATTAATTAGACGAGCTAGACTATTGGGTAAGAATGCATGCTGGGTGCCTGGTACAGATCATGCCTCTATTGCAACAGAAGCAAAAGTAGTAGCTAAACTGAAACATCAAGGTATTGATAAAAATGACCTAACTAGAGATGAGTTTTTAAAACATGCCTGGGATTGGACTGAGGAATATGGAGGTGTAATTCTAGAACAATTAAAAAAGTTAGGTTGTTCTTGTGATTGGGATAGAACAAAATTTACTATGGACGATGATTTGTCTGAAGCAGTAATAGATGTTTTCATCAATTTATATAACAAAGGACTTATTTATCGAGGATTTAGAATGGTAAATTGGGACCCTGAGGCAAAAACTACATTATCAGATGAAGAGGTAGAATATGTTGAAAAACAAGGCTCGTTATATTATTTACAATACAAAGTTGAAGGAAGTGGCGAAACCCTGACAATTGCAACGACAAGACCAGAAACAATTTTTGGTGATACGGCGATTTGCATTAATCCAAATGATGAAAGATTCACTCACCTTAAAGGGAAAAAAGCAATTGTTCCAATTTGTAATAGAGTTATACCAATAATTGAAGATGAGTATGTGGATATTGAGTTTGGTACTGGTTGTTTAAAGGTTACACCAGCACATGATGAAAACGATAAAGTTTTAGGTGATAAACATAATTTAGAGGTAGTTGACATTTTTAATGTTGATGCATCACTTAATAGTTATGGATTGCACTATGAAGGCCAAGATAGATTTGTTGTAAGAAAGGCTATTGCAAAGGAGCTAAAAGATTCTGGTCAGTTAGTTAAAACTGAAAATTATATTAATAAGGTAGGTACATCAGAGCGCACAAAAGCAGTAATTGAACCAAAATTAAGTGATCAGTGGTTTTTAAAAATGACAGATTTGGCAAAACCAGCTATAGATGCCGTCTTAAAAACAGGAGATGTTAAGTTGTTTCCAAAGAAGTTTGAAAACACATATAGACATTGGATGGAAAATATTCGTGATTGGAATATATCACGTCAGTTATATTGGGGACAACAAATACCAGCGTACTATTATGGCGACGGAAAAAATGATTTTGTAGTTGCCAAAAATTTGGATGATGCTTATTCTCAAATTAGTGAGAATGGTATATCTATTAAGAAGGAAGATATACGCCAAGATAATGACGCTTTAGATACGTGGTTTTCTTCCTGGTTATGGCCAATGAGTGTTTTTGACGGTATTAGAAATCCTGATAATGAGGAAATAAAGTATTATTATCCAACAAATGATTTGGTTACAGGACCAGATATTTTATTTTTCTGGGTTGCACGAATGATTGTCGCAGGATATGAATTTAAAGGCGAACGTCCTTTTGAGAATGTATATCTCACAGGTTTGGTAAGGGATAAGCAACGTCGTAAAATGTCTAAATCACTTGGTAATTCACCTGATGCCTTAAAACTTATTGAACAATATGGTGCAGATGGTGTAAGAGTAGGATTATTATTAAGCTCGGCAGCTGGTAATGACTTGTTGTTCGATGAAGAATTGTGTGACCAAGGAAAGAAATTTGCAAATAAAATTTGGAATGCCTTTAGGTTAATTAAAGGCTGGGAGGTTGATAAGACAATTAGCCAACCAAATTCAAGCAAAATTGCTCTCGATTGGTTCGAATCGAAATTTCAAAAAACAATAATTGAAATTGAGGATCACTTTAGTAAATATAGATTAAGTGATGCACTCATGGCAACTTATAAATTGATTTGGGATGATTTCTGTGGATGGACTTTAGAAATGATCAAGCCAGCCTATAAACAGCCAATTGATGTGGCAACTCTAGAAAAAGTTATATCAATTTTCGAGGATTTACTTAAAGTTCTTCATCCGTTTATGCCATTCTTAACTGAAGAAATTTGGCAGTATATAGATAAACGATTACCAGAACAAGCTCTTATTATATCAAAGTGGCCTGTGAAAACAACAGTTAATGAAGGATTAATTAATGAATTTGATTTCGCTTCTGAAGTTATTTCTGGCATTAGAAATATTAGAAAACAAAAGAACATCGCCTTTAAAGAAACCATTGACTGTTTATTAATCAATAATGAGAATAACAATTCAACCTTTGATGAGGTAATAATTAAATTGGGTAATCTTAGTAGCTTTAAACTTATAACTGATGCTGTGGAAGGTGCTTTAACCTTTAGGGTAAAATCTAATGAGTACTTCATTCCAATGGCGGGAAGTATTGATGTTGAAGCTGAGGTAAAAAAACTCACTGAGGAATTAAATTATACTGAGGGATTTTTAAAATCCGTTCAGAAGAAGCTTTCTAATGAGCGCTTTGTAAATAATGCCCCAGAGCAAGTTGTAGCATCAGAGCGAAAAAAAGAAGCAGACGCTAAAGCTAAAATTGAAACTATTAAGGCGAGCCTAGCTAATCTGAGTGTATAAATAGTAATAATGATAATAATCGTTTTTGGAGTTAGTGGCTCTGGTAAGTCAACAATTGCGAAAGGCTTGTCAGAGAGATTGCGATTACCATATTATGACGCTGATGATTTTCATCCACAAGAAAACATTGATAAAATGTCTGATGGAAAAAGCCTTAACGATGAAGATAGATTACCTTGGTTATTATCATTGGCGGATAGCATAAATATCTGGTCACAAAGTGAAGGCGCTGTATTAGCCTGTTCGGCATTAAAAGAACAATATAGAGCTTTACTCAGTACGAATTTTAAGACTGAAATTTGTTGGATATTTTTAAAGGGATCAGCTGATTTAATCAAAAAGAGAATGGATCATAGAAAAGGGCATTATATGTCTTCTAAATTACTGAATTCTCAATTTGAGGATTTAGAAATACCAGATTACGGTCTTCATGTAGATATTTCTGAACATCCAGATTCAATCATTGATAAAATAATTTCAAATATATAAGAATGGAACAATCATTTTTTGGAGTTATTGGTTTAGGTGTAATGGGTCGAAGTCTTGGCCTCAATATTGTAAATAAAGGTTTTAAACTTTCAGTTTACAATAGAAGTACAGCAGGTGAAGAAACAATGGTTTCTGACTTTATGAAAGATGTTAATTCTCAAAATGAGGTTTTAGGTTTTACTGATTTGACAGAGTTTGTAAGCTCTTTAGAAAGACCGAGAAAAATTTTAATAATGATAAAGGCTGGTAATGCTATTGATGTAGTTATTGATGAGTTATTGCCGTTATTATCAGAAGGAGATATTATTATAGATGGCGGTAATTCCTTTTTTATGGATACTAACAGAAGAAAAAAGGAATTAAAAAATAAAGGTGTTAAATTCTTGGGATGTGGTGTTTCAGGAGGAGAAATAGGAGCCCTAAAAGGGCCATCACTAATGGTTGGTGGAGACAAAAATGCATATGAAATTGTTGCGCCAGTATTAGAAGCAATAGCTGGTAAGGATAAAAATAATAATCCATGTTGTACTCTGGTTGGAGATGAAGGATCTGGTCATTTTATAAAAATGATTCATAATGGAATTGAATATGTAGAAATGCAATTGTTAGCAGAAATATATGCGTTACTAAAGGAAGAGTATTCTAACGATGTAATAGCTTCAATCTTAAATCAATGGAATCAAACGGATTTATCGAGTTATCTTTTAGAAATTACATCTAAGATATTTCTTAAAAAGGAAAACGATGCATACATAATTAACACTATATTAGATAAGGCTGGTAATAAAGGAACTGGATCCTGGTCCTCTAAAATAGCTTTTGATTTAGGTTCTGTAAACACGATGATGTCATCAGCAGTATTTGCTAGATATATCTCATCATTTAAATCTAAACGTAGTCAACTATCACAGAATATAAAATCTGAAAATTCTAATAAAAATATTGATTTGAATGATCTTGAGATTGCTTATAGGTTTGCTAGAATAATAAATCATCATCAAGGTTTTGAACTCATTAAAAATGGATCTCAATCTTATAATTGGGATTTAGATTTATCTGAGATTGCACGAATCTGGACAAATGGATGTATCATAAGATCAGATTTTATGGAACGCTCTATTTTTCTTTTAAAAGGTGGTAAAAATTATCTTGATAATGAGGAAGTCATTTCTTTTTTAAAGAATAATGAATCAGGCATTATTAATATACTTAACACGGGTTTGATAAATCGAATAAGCCTAAATACCTTCTACACAGCTTATGATTATTGGGTGGCAATTACAACCAATAGATTGCCTGCAAATTTAATACAAGCTCAACGAGATTATTTTGGTGCCCATACGTATCAGAAAATTGGATTTAACGAAAATGAATTTTTTCATACTAATTGGAACAATCATGATTGACTTTTCACTTTTAGGTGCGGTTATAGTAGGTGTTGTTTTACTTTTGGTTTTAATACTAAGATTTAAAATCCAAGCATTTATTGCTTTACTATTAGCAAGTATCACCGTAGGTGTTTTATCTGGAATGCCACCATTATCTATAATAAAAACCATTCAAGAAGGTATGGGTAATACACTTGGATTTGTGGCTGTTGTAGTTGGTTTAGGTGCCATTTTTGGTGCAATCCTAGAGAATTCTGGTGGTGCTGAAGCGCTCGCTACATATTTACTGAATAAGTTTGGAAAGAAGTATTCATCTTGGGCATTAATGCTTACAGGCTTCATTGTAGCTATTCCAGTGTTTTTTGATGTTGCCTTTATTATACTAGTTCCAATGATTTATGCACTTCAACGTAAAACCGGTAAATCATTGTTGCTTTATGGTATTCCGTTGCTCGCAGGTTTGGCAATAACTCATAGTTTTATTCCTCCAACTCCAGGACCCATTGCTGTAGCAGATATTATAAATGCAGATTTAGGTTGGGTAATATTATTTGGAATTATTGTAGGTTTTCCAACAGCTATTTTCTGTGGGCCTTTATTTGCAAATTACATTTCAAAGAAAATAAATGTTGTCGCTCCAGAATTAATAGAGAATAATACATCAAATAAACAATTACCTCCTGTAATTTCAATAATGATTATTATAGCTATACCTATTGTATTGATAGTTTTGAATACTATTTTGAACAGTCCCATGATAGAGCAAGGTTCAATTTCTCAGACTATTTTAGATTGGATAGGTATGATTGGACATCCGTTTAGTGCACTGATTATTGCTAATTTAATTGCATGGTATTTATTAGGAGTAAAAAAAGGATTCACAATATCTCAATTATTAGATATATCAACAAAATCTCTTGGTCCAGCTGGCATAATAATATTAATTACTGGAGCAGGTGGAGTCTTTAAGCAAGTATTGGTAAATACAGGCACAGGTACAATGCTTGCTAACTATTTCGCTGATATGGGTATTAGTATTATTCTATTTGGGTTTTTGTCTGCGGCTATTGTTAGAATTTTACAAGGTTCTGCGACTGTGGCGATGATTACAGCTGCTGGTTTAACTGCGCCATTATTGATTAACGATATTTCAGAACCTCAAAAAGCACTCCTAGTTATTTCAATTGCCGCAGGCGCAAGCATAATGTCTCATGTCAACGATAGCGGTTTTTGGCTGGTTGGGAAATATTTGGGATTAAATGAAAAACAAACCTTTCAAAGTTGGTCAATGATGACAACAATTTTAGCGATTACAGGATTTTCTTGTGCATTAATCCTATCTTGGTTTGTTTAACCAATTTAATAGAATATTATAGATGAGAATCTTATGTGTTTTTACCACTCATTTATTTTATTGCTATCAAGTTTTATAAATATAAATAGTAGAATAGTGAATCCCCAAAGGCCAGAGCCACCGTAACTAAAAAACGGAAGTGGTATACCAACTGTTGGTATTAAACCCATAACCATACCTGTATTTATGGTAAAATGGACAAAAAGAATGGAAGCAACGCCATATCCATAAACTCTGCTAAATTGGGACTTTTGTGACTCGGCTAAATATAATATCCTTATAATTAAAGCCACAAACAAAATGACAACAAAACTGCTACCTAAGAAGCCCCATTCTTCACCAACAGTACTAAAAATATAGTCCGTATGTTGCTCAGGAACAAATTTCCCTGTTGTTCTTGTTCCTTGCAAAAACCCTTTTCCATATGTGCCTCCAGAACTTATGGCTTGTTCAGACTGAATAAGGTTGTATGCTTCTGCTTTTTTCATACGTTCTAACTTAGCGGGATCTTTCTCTAATCTTAACCAAAGACTTATTCTATTTTGCTGATGTGGTTTAAGTCCATGCTCATAGAATAATTTAACACCGTAGGCAAAACCTATACTTATTGCTAAAACCAAGATATATTGGATGAGTGACGCTCGCTTCTTTTTTCTCATAAAATAGCGTACCAATAGAATTACCGTAGCAATTATAGAAGTAACAATTAATCCATATTTTAAGGATAAAATCGCAAGAATTATTAAAGCTAATGCTACTATTAAGTAAACCTGCTGTAAACCTTCCCTGTAGAAAACAAAGAAGAATGCTAGATATACTATAGTACTACCTGCGTCATTTTGAAGTAAAATCAATATTGCAGGTATAAATATAATAGCAGCAACTCTAATTTGGTCTTTTAGAGTCTCCATGTTAGTTTGTAAGTCGCTAATATATTTTGCTACAGCAAGTGCGGTAGCAAATTTTGCAAATTCACTAGGCTGAATAGTCATACTGCCTATACCATACCAGGACCGCGCACCATTTACATCTTTACCAAAAATAAACAAGCCAAGAAGTGATAGGATGGCCACTATATAAATTATGCTTGCAAACCGCTCATAAAACTTGGCTTCAAAGGATAGTATTAGGATAATTAGAAAAAAGGTGAGTCCAATAAAAACCGTTTGTTTTCCATAGGGTTGTCCCATATCAAAATAGTTGGTAATTTCTCCAACATGCGAGGCAGAGATAATATTAACATAACCAAAAGCAACCAATAACAGAAATATGATAATGGTTATCCAATCAAATTTAAATCGTCTTTGATTTTCTCTTAGCATAGATTATTCTTTTGGAATATTTGCTTTAATCTGCAAAATATTTTGGTATTCTTCAGGCGAAACAGTCTCTAAAGTTGTTTGCCTGTTAATACCGAACGGTTCATCAGAATAAGGCTTGGCATACTCATGTTTTAATGTATGTCTCAAAACAAAATCTTCCATATCTGTTCTTGAAATCTCACCTTTTATATAGCTTTCAATCATTAAGCTAGCCATTCTACCTGCAAATCGACTACCGAAATAACCATTTTCAACAAAAACTGCAATTGCAATTTTTGGATTGTCTTTTGGTGCAAATGCCACAAAAATAGAGTGATCCGTTAATTGTGTCTTTTCACCATTTATTATTGCAAAATTTTCTGCCGTACCCGTTTTACCGCAGATTTCTATTCCAGGAATTTGAACCCACTTAGCTGTACCCTTATTATAAACGTCAAACATACCTTGAACTACAGGTTCAAAATGTTGTTTGTCGATGGTGGTATATTTAGGTGTAGTAAAATTTTCTGGTATTGACTCTCCCTCAATGTCCTTAATAATATGTGGTGTGTAATAAAACCCTCTATTTCCTATTGCAGCAGCCATATTGGCCAATTGAATAGGAGTTGCAAGTACTTCACCTTGACCAATTGCATTAGAAATTGTGAATGTGGTATACCATTTACTTTTGCCGTATCCTCTATCATAGGTTTTAGCGGTTGGTACTTTACCTGGTTGACCCACAGATAAGTCGTTATTAAGATAATTTCCTAGTCCAAAACTTTTTATATGTTTACTCCAGATATCCATTCCTTCAGCAGGACTATCGTATTTATCCATGATCTTTCTATAAACATTGGCAAAATATGCGTTGCAAGATTCGTAAATGCCTAAATTCATATCAGCTGGACTTCTATGAACGTGGCATCCCATTTTTCTGTTGCCATATCTATAGCCTAAGGAACAGGAAAACTTGTCGGTAGTATTTACAACCCCTTCTTGTAATGCAATTAATGCATTGAGTGTTTTAAACGGTGAACCTGGTGGATACATCGCTTGTAATCCTCTATCAAAAAGAGGCTTAGCAATACTATCTTTATATAGTTTTGTGAAATTCTTTGACCGATTCCTTCCAACTAAAAGATTTGGATTGTATGATGGACCTGATACCATTGCAAGTATTTCTCCAGATGCTGGCTCAATGGCTATGATACCACCACGTTTATTCTTCATTAATAGCTCACCATAAGCCTGCAGTTTTGAGTCTATGGTAATTTTTATGTCCTTTCCAGGAACAGGTAAGGTATCTAAGGTACCATCCTGAAATGGTCCTATATCTTTATTAAATCTATCTTTCTGGATAAATTTTATACCCTTAACTCCTCTAAGTGTTTTTTCGTAGGTTTTTTCAACACCTTGTTTGCCAATTAAATCACCCATATTATAATAAGGCTGTTTGGCTATAATACTTCTATTCACTTCACCAATGTCTCCAAGAACGTTGGCTCCAATTGTAGTTTGATATAACCTTAGGGAACGTTTTTGAATATAAAAACCTCGGTATTTTCTCATTTTCTCTTGAAGCACCGCATAATCAATTTTTGATAATTGAGCTACGAAAGGAGAAGGTAATCTAGGTGAGTATCTGGTGGCTCTATCGAGTTTTTTAAAATAGTCTTCTTTAGTGATTTTTAGATGAGTGCAAAATTCTTCAATTTCAATTGAGTCCAAGGGTTCTACGTCTCTTGGAATTACCATCACATCGTAGGATGGTTGATTTGCAACTAAAAGCTTTCCGTTTCTGTCATAAACATAACCACGTTTAGGATAATTATATTCTTTTTTAATCGCACTGTCCTCAAATACATTATACTCGTAGCCACCATACACTTGCAAGTAAAATAAACGTGCAATGAAAACTATTCCAACCAGGATTACAATTGTTAAGAGTAGTAGTTTTCTCATTTTTTGTTCCTACTGAATAAAACTATTATTAATATACTAAGGATTATGGTAAAAATACCTGAGAATAACGTCTTTTTCAGGATTAAAAGTATATTGGAAATGTTAAATACTTCAAGTGAAAAAAGTATAAAGTGGTGCAATAACGTTCCTAATCCCACATAAGTAATTAGACTACCAATATCTGTATTACTAAATTTCACACTTTGATGTTCATATAACATCCCAAATGACATTTTCAATAAGAGTGGCCTAGCATAAGCTAGAGTAACTGCAGCGGCGGCATGTACACCTCCAGAATCTGAAAACATATCAACTAACATGCCTAATAAAAAACTAACTAGAAGTAATACAATTCTACTGTCTCGAATGGGAAACAAAAAAATAAATACTATGTATATATATGGGTTAATATAACCCAGGAAATTAATATTATTACAAACAACCACCTGCACTAGTAGCAATGCAATAAATCTTAGACTAAGTTCACCAGAAAAACTAGTCATCTACGCTGCTTTCTAAGTTAATAATTTCCTCTTTATCTAAATTATTAATGATATAAACCGTACCTATATTTGTCATATCATTAAATAATTTCACTTCAATATTATATGTGTCACCGCTTATGTCAGTTTCAAATTT
The DNA here is from genome assembly GCF_003335675.1 of Winogradskyella sp. KYW1333. GTDB lineage: Bacteria > Bacteroidota > Bacteroidia > Flavobacteriales > Flavobacteriaceae > Winogradskyella. The sequence continues at coordinate 112,553 of NZ_QPHL01000013.1, forward strand.
TTCAATCGTACCAATACCAATTCCTTTTGGAAATATTGCAGACTGACCACCTGTTTCTATCGTATCCCCAATTTTAATTGGAGCAAATTTTGAAACATCTACCAATTGAGTCAAATAAGGTGATTTTCCATCCCATTCTAATGAGCCAAAATGATTAGTAGCTTTAACTTCTGCATTAATTTTACTATTGGTATTTAAAATAGACAAAACAGTAGAATAATTGTTGGAGGTATTATCAATGATACCTATAATACCTTTAGGGGATATAACACCAAAATCTTCTTTTATACTATCCTTTTTACCTTTGTTTATTGTTAAGTAATTATTAGTCGATGAATAGCTGTTTTTGTATACTTCAGCTGTTGTTATTCTATAATTTAGCCTCGATTGTATTTTGTCTAAGGAGCTGGTATCTATCGGTTTATTTAAATTGAATAATTCATTTCTCAATCTCTTGTTTTCTTCTACTAAAATTTTGTTTTGATCTTTTAGATTGAAATATTTATCTATTGAATTGAACGTACCGTAAACGCCACCTGCCAATGCACTGGCAGAATTTATAAACTTACTTCTATGGTAAGAATGAGATTGAATGGTGAGGGCTAGGGAAACACTAAAAAGCAACAAAAACAATAGGAAAGTCTTGTTTCGTATAACAAAATTGATAATTTGTTGCATTATTTATCCTTTATTTAATCAATACGCTTTTGTATTTAGGTAAGTTTTTAAGCACAATCCCAGTACCTCTAACGACTGCTCTTAATGGATCTTCTGCTATATAAACCGGTAAATCTGTTTTTTGGGATAAACGCTTGTCAAGACCTCGAAGCATAGATCCTCCACCTGCTAAATAAATACCAGTATTATAAATATCTGCAGCTAATTCTGGCGGAGTTTGAGATAAAGTCTCCATTACAGAATCTTCAATTCTTAGAATAGATTTATCTAATGCCTTTGCAATTTCACGATATGATATTTGAACCTGTTTAGGTTTTCCGGTTAGTAAATCGCGACCTTGAACGCTCATATCTTCAGGAGGCAATTCTAAATCTTCTGTGGCTGCACCAATCTGAATCTTTATTTTTTCTGCAGTTCTATCACCAACATATAGGTTATGTTGGGTACGCATATAATAAATAATATCATTTGTAAAAACATCACCTGCAACCTTTACTGATTTATCACAAACAATCCCGCCTAAAGCTATAACTGCAATTTCAGTTGTTCCACCACCTATATCAACAATCATGTTGCCTTTAGGTTGCATAATATCTACGCCAATACCAATTGCGGCAGCCATAGGTTCATGGATAAGGTAAACTTCTTTACCATTAACTCTTTCACATGATTCTTTAACCGCACGCATTTCAACCTCTGTAATTCCAGATGGAATACAAACCACCATTCTTAGGGCTGGATTAAAAAACTTCTTTTTTAAAGCTGGGATATTTTTAATGAACAAACTTATCATCTGTTCAGAGGCATCAAAATCTGCAATTACTCCATCCTTTAAAGGGCGAATAGTTTTAATGTTTTCGTGGGTTTTACCTTGCATCATATTCGCCTCTTTGCCAACAGCGATAATTTTACCACTAATTCGATCTCTGGCAACTATGGAGGGGCTATCTACCACAACTTTATCATTGTGTATTATAAGTGTATTTGCAGTACCTAAATCTATTGCGATTTCTTCTGTAAGGAAATCAAAAAATCCCATACGCTATTTAATTATTTGGGTTACTCTTTTATCAAGTTTTTTGACTATCTGTAAATGTAATAAATTATACATTATTTCTACGATTTAAGACGTCGATTACGTATTTATTTTTTAATGTTTAAAATGACGTGTTCCGGTAAAGACCATGGCAACATTATTTTCGTTACAATAATTGATGCTTAATTCATCTTTAATTGATCCGCCTGGTTGAATAACAGCTGTAATACCTGCATTATCTGCTATTTCTACACAATCTGGAAATGGAAAAAAAGCATCACTTGCCATAACAGCTCCATTTAGATCAAAATTGAATGATTTGGCTTTATGAATAGCTTGATTTAGTGCATCAACTCGACTTGTTTGTCCAGTTCCACTAGCACAAAGCTGTTTATTTTTTGCCAAAACAATTGTGTTAGATTTGGTATGCTTACAGATTTTTGAAGCAAAAATTAAATCTCCGATTTCGTTTTGATTCGGTGAGGTTGAAGTAACTGTTTTTAAATCTTCAATACTGTCTGTTTTGCTATCTCTTTCTTGAACTAACGCTCCATTAAGACATGTTCTAACTGTACTTTTTGGTAACTCCACATCATTAAGGATTAAAAGGATTCTATTTTTCTTTCCTTTTAAAATTTCTAAGGCATCATTACTGAATGATGATGCAATTACAACCTCACAGAATAATTTATGTATTTCTTCGGCCGTTGCTTTGTCAATTCCTGTATTTGAAATTAAAATACCACCAAAGGCTGAAACAGGGTCACCTGCCAGTGCATCTATATAAGCTTGATAAACAGTATTTCGTTGCGCAAAACCACAAGCATTGTTATGCTTTAATATTGCGAATGTTGGTGCCTCACCTTTAAATTCTAAAATTAAATTTACTGCAGCATCAATATCCAAAAGATTATTGTAGCTGAGTTCCTTGCCATGAAGCTTTGTGAACATCGCATCAAAGTTACCAAAGAAAAATCCCTTTTGATGAGGGTTTTCACCATAGCGCAATACTTTGCCATTTGTTTCACTGATTTTTAACGCAGTATGATCATGGTTTTTATTAAAATAATTAAAAATGGCTGTATCATAGTGAGACGACACATTAAATGCTTTAGTGGCAAAATACTGTCTATCTTCTACTGAAGTTTCACCATTTTTAGTATTAAGTAAATTTAAAAATTCACTGTAGTCTTCAACAGAAGAAACACATGTAACGTCCGCATAGTTTTTGGCTGCAGCTCTAATTAATGAAATACCACCGATATCTATTTTCTCAATAATATCTTGATTGCTAGCTCCAGAGGCCACTGTTTTTTCAAACGGATAAAGATCAACTATCACCAAATCAATTTGAGGGATTTCAAATTCAGCTAATTCTGCAACATCGCCATCATGGTTTTGACGATTTAGAATACCACCAAAAACCTTTGGGTGTAACGTTTTAACTCTTCCACCTAAAATTGAGGGATAAGATGTTACATCTTCAACAGGGACTACATTTATCCCTAAATCTTTTATAAATTTTTCTGTTCCTCCGGTTGAATATATCGTTACATTAAGTTCGTCTAATTTTTTAACGATAGGTGCTAATCCATCTTTACTGAATACTGAAATTAGTGCAGATGAAATGGTTTTGTTGCTCATAGTGGTTTGTTGTAAATTTAATGCGCCAAAAATACGGATAATCAAAAAGAAATTATTGGTGATTTTGGCAGTTTATTAAAGTTTTTTGTAACAATGAATTGTTGAAAACGTCTAATTGATAAATAGAGAAAAAACAACAATCTATGTTAGTCTATCTTAGGGTTTTTAAAGAGAGTTTTTCTTTTGCTTTAAATGCACTTAGAAATAATAAACTACGCACATTTTTATCGTTGCTTGGAGTAACGGTTGGGATTTTCTCTATTATTGCTGTTTTGGCTGCAGTGGATTCACTTGACAAAAACATAAAGGAAAACCTTTCTGGATTAGATAAGAACACAATTTATTTATCAAAATATTCATTTGGTCCAACTGATGTTCCCAGGTGGAAGCGTGATAACTTTCCGCAAACGGAATACGATGATTATGAGTTTGTAAGGCGAAATATACCTGATATTGAAGAGTCTGCGTATGTAATTTTTGGAGGTAGTGAAACTATTAGATATCAGGCTGAAACACTCACCAATATAAACATAACTCCAATTTCACATGGCATATATACTATTGATGATTTGAAGGTTGTTCAAGGAAGGTTTTATTCTGAATTAGAGTCTGATACAGGTGCACCTGTTATAGTGATTGGTTCTAATTTGGCTGAAAATTTGTTTGATAAGGCCAACCCAATAGGTAAGGTAGTGAGGGTATATGGTAGAAAGTTGACTGTAATTGGTATTTTAAAAAAATATGGAGCAAATTTTGGGGATTCACCAGACGATAAAGGTTTTGTACCAGCCAATTTTGTAAGACAATTTAGAAATGGTGGTGTAGACGGTTTACCTGGAGCTGTGGTTATAAAACCAAAAAAAGATGTTGATATTGGTGCATTTGAAAGCGTTTTGAAGCAGAAATTCAGAAATTATCGAGGATTGAAAGCTGATGAAGAAGATGATTTTTTTGTTAATAAACTTTCGGGATTAGTTTCTTTTATAGACGCAATAATTGCTGGTTTGAATACAGTAGGTTGGGTTATTAGCGGATTCTCATTGTTAGTTGGTGGCTTTGGTATTGCCAATATTATGTTTGTGAGTGTTAAAGAACGCACCAATTTAATTGGTATTCAAAAATCGCTTGGCGCTAAAAACAGATTCATATTGTTACAGTTTCTATTCGAAGCAACAATTCTTGCTGTAGTTGGTGGTTTAGTAGGTTTATTCCTAGTGTGGATAATATCGCTCATAATGAATGGATTTGTAGAAGACTTTAAGTTTGTGCTCTCATTTGCAAACATGTTTCTAGGTTTTGGATTATCTACCTTAATTGGTCTTATATCTGGTGTAATACCGGCTTTTTCAGCATCAAAATTAGATCCTGTGGAAGCCATTAGAACAGGTATGTAATTCACAAAAAATATATTTAAGCTTTTAGGAATATCATAATAATTGAAAAGCAACTATCTTTAACCGTTTCAATGTAACCATGCTCGTATATCTACGTTTATTTAAAGAAAGCTTTTCATTTGCATTTAATGCGCTACGCAACAATAAATTAAGGACATTCCTTTCCTTACTGGGCGTTACAATTGGCATATTTTCTATTATTGCTGTATTGGCAGCAGTAGATTCATTAGATAAAAATATTAGAGAATCTCTTAGTGCATTAGATAGTAATACCATGTACTTGGCCAGTTTTTCATTTGGCCCAACTGACGTGCCAAGATGGAAAAGGGAGACATTTGATGAGATTTCTTATAATGAGTATAAGTATCTAAAGGCAAATCTTAATGGTGCAGAGCATGTTGCTTTTCAATTATTTGTTAGGCGTGAAAACATAAGGTATGAATCTGAACAGGTAAGCAGTATTAATACTGTGGTGGTTTCTAATGAATTCACAGATATCCAAGTTTTGGAATTTGAAAAAGGTAGGTTTTACACTGAATCTGAATCTAATGCTGGTAGGCCAGTTGTGGTTATAGGCTCGGAAATTGCTAAATCCTTGTTTGGTGATTTTGAACCCATAGGAAAGAAAGTACGGCTGTATGGACAAAAATTTACAGTTATAGGAGTTGTCAAAAAAGAAGGTTCAGGACTTTTTGGTGATAGTAATGACGAGTCAATATTTCTTCCTGCCAATTATGTAAGAAAACGGTTTGGTGATAACAATAAAAATTTCAGAAATATTATAATCATCAAACCAGAAAAAGATTCAGATATAGCAGGTTTAAAAGCAGAAGTAGTGCAGTTAATACGAAATCGTAGAGGCTTAAAACCAGATGAAATAGATACGTTTTTTATTAGTGTTATATCCGGACTACAAGATGCCATTGATGGCATTATTGGCACAATGAATTTAATTGGTTGGATTATTAGTGGGTTCTCCTTGCTGGTTGGTGGTTTCGGTATTGCCAATATTATGTTTGTTAGTGTAAAAGAGAGAACCAATTTAATAGGTATACAAAAGTCTTTAGGTGCTAAGAATAAGTTTATATTGTTTCAGTTTTTATTTGAAGCAATAATACTAGCAATTGTTGGTGGTGTAGTTGGTTTGTTTATGGTTTGGATCGGCACGATAATAGGAAACAATCTCTCTGAAGATTTTGAATTTGTTTTGTCCTTTAGAAATATGCTATTAGGTATTTTAATATCGTCCTTTATAGGTTTGATTTCTGGTTTAATACCAGCGTTATCGGCTTCTAGATTAGATCCCGTTGAAGCAATTAGAACAGGAATGTAATTTAAGCTAAAATATGTGAAACCTCTTCACAAACAAATTCAAGGAAGCGTTCGTCAGCTTCAGTAAAAGGATCAGGAGTATTAGAATCTATATCTATTTGACCTATGTTTTCACCATTCACAAAAATTGGTACTACAATCTCGGCCTTAACTGTAATACTACAGGCAATGTAATTATCTTGAGCTGAAACGTCTGGAACAACAAAATTCTGATTGCTTACAGCAACTTGTCCACAAATACCTTTTCCATAAGGAATTATTGTATGATCGGTTGGTTCACCAACATAAGGTCCTAATTTCAATTCTTCTTTGTTGCCATTTTTAAAATAAAAACCAACCCAATTATAATGGTCAACATTGGATTCTAGTAATTCACAAATCTTATGTAATCGTTCATCTAGGGTAATTTCCGATTGATTTATTATTGATTTTACTTCTGGTTTTAAATGAATAAGGTTCATAAGTTGAAAAACTTTTGGTAAAAGTATTCAAAATGCACTATTTTGAAATACTGTTTTTATAAATTTAACAACAAACTAACACATCTAATTGTTGAGATCAATTTTAATTAAATATAAACTTGTAATACGTTTTATGCTAACCTTTGTATTAGTTTATACAGTTCTTACAATTGGGTATAAAATATATCTCAGTAATTCTGACGGTTTATTGTATTATCCTGACTATGCGACACATATAGTGGCAAATCAAACCGAAAACTTACTAGATGTGATTGGTTATGATACTGAAGTCTTTCCTCATGAAACTGAGCCTTCAATGAAAGTTGTAATTAACGGAAAGTTTGTGGCACGAATTATTGAAGGTTGCAATGCCATAAGTATAATAGTTTTGTTTTTATCTTTTGTAATCGCGTTTGCTGATAATTTTAAAACAACATTTTTGTATTGTTTAGCTGGGAGTATAATTATATATGCTTTTAACCTCATAAGAATTGTTATCTTGTCTGCCTGTTTATACCATTATCCTTGGCGAAGAGAAATTTTACACTCTGTTATTTTTCCAATTGTTATTTATGGAACAGTATTTATTCTATGGATGATTTGGGTTAATAAATTTGCAAAAAAGAAAAAAGTCAATACCTAGAGTTGTGAAATATATCATCTTGTTTGTTCTTTTTTTGATACTCGTTTTAATACGTGCTTTTGAGGATGTTTTATTTTATGATCCATACCTTTCCTTTTTTGAAAATGATTATTTGTATATGGATAGTCCACGTCGTGAAGTGGCTAAACTGGTATTTTTTACGAGTTTGAGATATTTGTTAAATACTTTGGTTTCATTAGCAATACTATTTGTAATCTTTAAGTACAAGGGCATTTTAAAGTTTAGTACACTTATTTATACACTAGCATACATAGCCTTAATGACATCATTTTTATATTTTGTAATTAATCCTAAGCAAGAAAATTATTATTTATTTTTTAATATAAGACGATTTTTAATTCAGCCATTGTTGTTAATACTTCTGTTGCCAGCGTTTTATTATTATAAATTGAATCGTTAAGACTAATATAAAACTCATCTCATCTTTTAATTTATTTTGTAGGTTTGCAATGTGAAAGCAACTGTTTTACATAAGTCCTTTTCTTTATTCCTAGCATTTTTAGTGCTCTTTTCAACATTTTCATTCACTGTTGAGAAACACTATTGTGGTAATCATTTAGTTGACACTGCAATTTTTAGCCAGGCAAAAAAATGTGGTGGTATAGGTGCTGAAGATATTAGTTATGTTAAAAAACCCTGTTGCAAGGATATCGTAGTTATAATTGAAGGTCAGGATGAATTGACCGTTAAAGACTTTCAATCTATTGAAAAAGATACATATACTACTTTAGTGTCTTATGTCCTTAGTTATATGTTTCTGTTTGAGACGGTAGCAAAACCAATAATACCGCACAAGTATTACAAACCTCCCAAAATCATCAAAGACATACATGTTTTAGATGAAACTTATCTCATTTGATTAAGAAGTAACAACTCAAAAATTAAGAGAGCACTGAATAGTGCATACGTTATTTTTATAATTAAATCATGAAAAAATATTTATACATTTTATTTATAAGCATTGGGTTTATAGGTTATTCCCAAGAACAATTAAAAGGGGTTGTTTTAGAAAACAGTAGTTCTAAAGAAGTGCCATTACAAGGAGCTAATGTATTCTGGCTCAACTCAACAGTAGGTGCAGTTACGGCTGAAGATGGAACATTTTCATTGCCATATAAGTTTTCCTATAACAAACTTGTAATAAGTTATGTTGGCTTTAAAACTGATACCGTAATTGTCAGTGAGAACAGATATATAAAGCACGTGTTACAATCATCGGATGAATTAGATGCAGTAACCGTGACATCACGAAAACAGGCCACTACAAAGTCCTTCTTAAAAGCTACTAACACGTTCACGGTTAGTAGTGAGGAATTATTAAAAGCGGCGTGCTGTAATCTCTCAGAAAGTTTTGAAACCAACCCATCAATTGATGTCAATTTTGCCGATGCGGTTACGGGCACTAAGCAGATAAAAATGTTAGGGCTCAATTCCCCTTATATATTAATTGCAACAGAAAATATCCCAGCAATTCGTGGAGCTTCTCAAGCATATGGATTAAGTTTTATACCAGGAACTTGGGTTGAGAGTATACAGATTACCAAAGGTGCAGGAAGTGTGGTGAACGGTTTTGAAAGTATTGCAGGCCAAATTAATGCAGAACTTGTAAAACCAATTACTGACAACAAGTTGTTTGTAAATACGTATGCAGGGATTAATGGACGACTAGAATTAAATACCCACATTAATAAAAAAGTATCCGATAGATGGAGTGGTGGATTATATATCCATGGTAATCTCCGAAATCAAAAGTTTGATAGAAATGATGATTCTTTTTTAGATGTCCCTTTAAAAGAGCAAATTAATATCATGAATAGGTGGCAATACACGAATCCAGTAAAAGGTGTAGTCAGTTTTATAAATCTTAGATATATTAACGATAACACTCAGTCTGGACAAATTGATTTTGATCCAGGTCGTGACATGGGTACTACAAATTTTTGGGGAAGCGAGATAGATACAGAACGATTTGAGGTAACTACCAAACTTGGTTATGTTAATCCTGAAATCCCATATCAGAGTTTAGGCTTTCAAACAGCATTTAGTCAACATAATCAAGAATCTTATTTTGGGTTAAATGTATACGATATAAAGCATACAAGTTTTTATTCAAATTTGGTATATAACAGTATTATCACAGATTCAAGGCATAAAATTAAAACGGGACTAACTTTCACCTACGATAATTATGATGAGTTGGTCAATATTGATAATTATGAACGTACAGAGAACTCGTTTGGAGGCTTCTTTGAATATTCTTATGATGATTTAGATAAGTTGACATTAACTGCTGGTATTAGAGCAGACCAACATAATAGATTTGGATTTTTTATAACACCAAGATTACATGTTAGGTATACACCTTGGGAAAAATCCGTATTTAGGACTTCAATTGGTAGAGGTATAAAAAGTGCCAATATTTTTGCTGAGACTCAAAATATGTTCTCGAGTTCTAGGCAAATTAATATTCTTGGAATAGGAGGGAAGATTTACGGTTTAGATCCGGAGATTGCATGGAATTATGGTTTTAGCTATTTACAAGGATTTAATCTTTTTGAGAGAAAAGCAGATGTTACACTAGATTTTTATAGAACAGATTTTGAAAATCAGGTTATAACTGATTGGGAAAATCCATCTGAAATAAATTTTTACAATCTAGAAGGTGAAAGTTTTGCAAATAGTTTTCAGTTAGAGTTTAATTATAATGCCTTCGAAAATTTTGATTTCCGAATGGCTTATAAGTTTTATGATATTCAAACAGATTATTTAAGTGGTAGGTTAGATAATCCGCTGATCCCCAAACATCGTCTGTTTGCAAATGCATCTTACAAAACGGAGTTGACCACAAATGGATCGCAATGGAAATTCGATGCAACGTATAACTGGTTGAGCAAACAGCGTTTCCCCAATACTGATGCAAGCGCACCTGAATTTCAATTAGATGAATATTCACCTACAATTGGAACTTTAAATCTACAAATGACTAAGGTGTTTTCGCCAAGTTTTGAAATTTATATTGGAGGAGAAAATGTAACAAATGTGAGACAGTCCAACCCAATTATTAGCCCAGATAACCCATTTGGTTCAAATTTTGATAGTAACTTTGTGTATGGTCCTATTTTTGGAAGCATGTATTATGCAGGACTTAGATTTAAAATGAATTAAGAAAATTTAAAAAATAAAAACATGAAAAATATAATAACTCTATTAGCCCTTTGTTTTGGGATGATTGCTTTTTCTCAAAATAAAAATACAAAGGTGAGTATGGAAGTAGATGGTGTTTGCATGATGTGTAAAGAACGAATCGAAAAAGCTGCAATTAGAACAAAAGGAGTTAAATCTGCTGTTTGGAGTGTAGATACACACGAGCTTAAACTTATTTATGATGAGGGTAAAACGAATCTTAAAACAATTGCACAAAAATTAGCTGACGTAGGACACGATACCAAAGAAATTAAAGCAACAGAAGAAGCTTATAATTCTGTGCACCCTTGTTGTAAGTATCGAGACAAAGATGCAGTGAAAGACCATGAGGGAAAACTTAAAAAATCTTCAGGAAAATAAAACAAAAAAAGCCTCAACAATTGTTGAGGCTTTTTATATATAGTTATGATTTTTCTATATATGACTACATCATGCCTGGCATTCCGCCACCACCCATTGGAGGCATTGCAGGAGTGTCTTCTTTAATATCCACTAAAGCACATTCCGTAGTTAAGATCATACCAGCAACAGATGCCGCATTTTCTAATGCGATACGAGTTACTTTCTTAGGATCAATAATACCAGCTTTGAGCATGTCAACATATTTTTCAGACTTAGCATCATATCCAAAATCTTTTTTACCCTCAAGTACTTTATTGATTACAACTGAACCTTCACCACCAGCATTTTCGACTATAGTTCTCAATGGAGATTCAATAGCTTTATTTACTATTTGAACACCTGTAGTTTCATCTAAATTTTCAGTTTCTAATTTCTCTAGGGTTTTCTTTGCTCTTACTAAAGCAACACCACCACCAGCAACAATACCTTCTTCTACAGCAGCTCTAGTTGCATGTAAAGCATCATCTACACGATCCTTCTTTTCTTTCATTTCAACTTCTGATGCCGCACCAACATATAATACTGCAACACCACCTGCTAATTTAGCTAAACGCTCTTGTAGTTTTTCTCTATCATAATCTGAAGTTGTTGTGTCTATTTGAGCTTTTATTTGATTAACTCTTGCCTTGATATCTGTAGCTTTACCTTCACCATTAACAATTGTAGTATTGTCTTTGTCAATTGTAACTGTTTCAGCACTACCCAACATAGTAAGATCAGCATTTTCTAGCGAGAATCCTCTTTCTTCAGAGATTACAACTCCACCAGTTAAGATGGCGATGTCTTCTAACATTGCCTTACGTCTGTCACCAAATCCTGGAGCTTTAACTGCGGCAATTTTTAAGCCACCTCTAAGTTTGTTTACAACTAATGTAGCCAATGCCTGTCCTTCTACATCCTCAGCAATAATTAATAATGGACGTCCAGATTGTGCAACTGGCTCTAATATTGGAAGGATTTCCTGTAAATTCGAAATCTTCTTATCAAATAATAAGATGTATGGGTTTTCTAGATCTGCGATCATTTTATCAGCGTCTGTTACAAAGTAAGGAGAAAGGTAACCTCTGTCAAACTGCATACCTTCAACAACGTCGACATATGTATCTGTTCCTTTTGCCTCCTCAACTGTGATAACACCTTCTTTACCTACTTTACCAAATGCTTTAGCAATAAGTTCACCTATGGTACTATCGTTATTTGAAGAAATTGAAGCTACTTGTTGAATTTTCTCTGAAGAATTACCAACTTTTTTAGCTTGCTTTTCTAAATCTCCTGTGATAGCTTCAACTGCTTTATCGATGCCACGTTTTAAATCCATTGGATTTGCACCAGCAGCGACATTCTTAAGACCTTCTTTCACAATAGCCTGAGCTAATACTGTTGCCGTAGTTGTACCATCACCAGCCAAATCATTGGTTTTAGAAGCAACTTCTTTAACCATTTGAGCACCCATGTTTTCTAACTCGTCTTCTAATTCAATTTCTTTTGCTACTGAAACTCCATCTTTGGTCACTGAAGGACCACCAAATGATTTTCCAATGATAACATTACGTCCTTTTGGTCCTAATGTTACTTTTACTGCATTTGCTAAAGCATCAACGCCACGTTTTAACCCGTCACGTGCTTCGATATCAAATTTTATATCCTTTGCCATTTTGTAATAAGTTTTAATTGATTTGTAAATAGATTAAACAATTGCCAAGATGTCACTCTCGCGCATCATTAAATAGTCTTTGCCTTCTAATTTAAGTTCGGTTCCTCCATACTTTCCATATAATACAGTGTCACCAACCTTAACAGTTAAAGGTTCGTCTTTTTTGCCGTTTCCAACGGCAACTACAGTTCCCTTTTGCGGCTTTTCTTTTGCATTATCAGGAATAATAATACCAGAAGCTGTAGTTGTTTCAGCTTCCATTGGTTCTACAAGAACTCGGTCTGCTAAAGGTTTAATGTTTAAGCCCATTCTATTTAAGTTTTTATTAATTAATTATTGTTTTAATGCTAAATAACCGTTCGAAAATTATGCCAAGACAATTAGACTGACAAACTTACAGTAATAAAAAAGCCAGCTCATTGAGCTGGCTTTTGTTTTCTTATAGTTGCATTACTCGTTGGTAGTGTCACTACCACCAGAAGTATCATCAGTTGTTGGTGTTGTATTCAATGGAGGAAGTGTAGTATCTTCCGTTGTGTCTAACGCTTTAGACTCCACAGTTGTATTAGACTCCATAGTTAAGTTTGAAGCTAAAATTAGTACAATTAATGCTGTCGCCAAAAACCAAGTACTTTTATCTAGAAAGTCTCCTGTTTTCTTAACACCACCTAATTGTTGTGTGCCACCACCTCCAAAAGAAGAGGATAGGCCGCCTCCTTTAGGATTCTGTACCATAATTACTACAACGAGTAGAAACGCTACGATTACGATTAGTACTAGAAATATTGTAAATGCACTCATTTTATATATTATTATCCTTTAATTCTACTATTAATTTTATTTGGTCTGCAAAGAAACTACTTTTTTCTGGATATTTCAAACTTAAAATCTTGTAAGATTGAATGGCTTTATTATAGTTTTTCTGCTCCAAATATATCCTTGCTAAAGTTTCTGTCATTAAACTATCAGAGATATCTTTATCATTATTAATCAATTTTGGTTTTGGTTGATAATGTGCAACTGGTTTTATCTTTGGATTGTCGCTTATAAATTTATCTATTATATCTAACTTGTTTTGAATGGGAGATTTGTCCTTTATTTCAATTTGAGGTTGTTGCTCCTCATAGGATCTTACAATTGGCTTGAAACTTGTAATTTTTAACCATTCAGCAAATGAATGACTTTCGGTTTTGTCAAACTCTAAAGGTTTTCCAATATTCAGTTTGTCATCAGGTTTAATATTCTTAACATCAACTGATATAATTGAATCTTCAATTTTCGGAACTTCTTCTTCAATAATTCTTTCAGGTTTCTCCCTTGCTTTAAATAATTGAGGGTCTAAAACACCTTCCGTTGCTTTTATATGCTCCTTTAAAGCATCGTCTATTGTAACACTTTTATTTACTGAAATATCATCTACTTCCTTTACGCTTATCGACTTAATATACTCGGTAGTTTGCTTTATCTGTTGGGAAATTTCATTTTGATTAAAAGTCTCGGAAGTGATATAATCAAATAGCACACTTCTATCTGTTGTATGTGCAGCTGTGACTTTAAGTGTATTGTTGTATTTGTAGCTATCTTTTTGCTTGAGTCCTCTTAAATAAAGTGCATGTAAAGGTTGAAAGTATGGATATTGTTTAATCTTTTTTGCAAGCGCTTCTGTTTGAGAGCTGGTAATTGCTTCAGGATGTTGTAATAAATATGTAAGGTCTTGAAGTTGCATATATTACCAATTGGCTAATGATGTATTAAATATATCTTGTGTTATTCTTTCAAAAAGTACTTCATGGGCCTCACTCTTTACACTTGATAACTGAACCTCAGCAGGATAATCAAAAAAGAATGTGAAGCGTTGCTCAAAATCTTTTTCTTCATCTAAACTATTAAAGTATCTCACATTAACTGCCATGGTAAGTCTGTTCTGTGCTGCAGTATTTTGAGCAGTGGCCGTCATGGGAGCGATTCTATACTCAGTAATCTCACCTTCAAAAATCAAATCACCATTATCTGTCACTAAATTTAAATTGGTCTGATTTTGAACAAGGTCTTGTAATGCATTTGTAAAATCAATATCTAACCCAGGCTCAATTAGTTGTGCGTTATTTTGAAAGAAATTTACTTGAAAGGTTTTTGCATTTCCGGTATCGGCTCCAGTAAATGAATAAATACCACAACTTGTCACTGAAATAATGAGTCCTAAAACAATAATTAACTTTAAATCTTTCATTTAATATGCGTTTGGTCGTTTCATTGTATTAAAGGCATAAATGTAACCTGCATTGTCCGCAAAATCAAAATCAACATTGATTAATCGATACCCTTGATAATGTTTTTTCATTAATTAAGTCTTCAGCTTCCTTTCTTATCGCTTCAGAACTGTTTGGTCTAAACGACTTTCTAATCATAAATATTTCTACTTCCTTCATAATTTTTTCTTAAAGATCGTATTGCTTTATTTTTCTGTAAAGGGTTCGTTCACTAATGCCTAGCTCCGCAGCTGCTAGCTTACGCTTCCCGTTATGACGTTCTAAAGATTTTTTAATCAATTCTAATTCTTTATCATGCAATGAAAGTGTTTCTTCCTCTTCAATTTCTTCAGCAAAATGATATTTATCCTCTACTTCCAAGGTTTTATTCTCAATGGTCTCAGTATGTTCTGGTATTGATAGCACTTCGAGATCATCAACTACAGTGTTCGTTTTTATAGGGTCTTGATCATCCTCACCATATATTTTTTGGATAAGATGTTCATGCTCTTTTTGAACATCAGAAACACTACCTTTCTTCATCAGTTCCATTGTGAGCTTTTTAAGGTCATTAAGGTCACTTTTCATATCAAATAAAACCTTGTATAAAATCTCGCGTTCACTACTAAAATCACTTTCAGGTTTTGTAGTGCTTATAACTGCTGGTAAATTATTTCCGGCATTAGGTAAATATTGTTTTAAAGTTGTACTATTTATGGTTCTGTTTTGCTCTAAAACAGAGATTTGTTCAGCCACATTCCTCAATTGGCGGATATTTCCATTCCAACGGTATTTTAATAAAAGTCCTACGGCGTCATCCACGAGTTTAACTGTGGGCATTTTATATTTTAAGGCAAAGTCGCTGGCAAACTTTCTGAACAACAAATGAATATCGTCTTTCCTTTCTCTCAGTGCAGGTAGATTAATCTCTACTGTACTTAATCTATAGTAAAGGTCTTCTCTAAATCTTTCTTTTTTAATGGCCTCAAACATATTAATATTAGTAGCGGCCACAATCCTAACATTTGTTTTCTGAACTTTACTCGATCCTACTTTAATAAATTCACCATTTTCTAAAACACGTAATAGGCGAACCTGAGTGGTAAGAGGTAATTCACCAACTTCATCTAAAAAAATTGTACCACCATCTGCAACCTCAAAATAACCTGAACGGGTTTGAGTAGCACCAGTAAAAGCGCCTTTTTCATGTCCAAATAATTCACTATCAATTGTACCTTCTGGTATAGCACCACAGTTTACAGCAATATATTTCCCATGTTTTCGGTGTGATAATTGATGAATAATTTTTGGAACACTTTCTTTACCTACACCACTTTCACCAGTAACCAAAACTGAAATATCGGTTGGTGCAACCTGAATGGCCTTCTCTAAGGCACGATTAAGTTTGGGATCATTGCCTATTATCCCAAAGCGTTGTTTTATGGCTTGAACAGATTCCATTGTTAGTTGTTTTGTGAATAATTCACAGCTTGACCAATCAGTGTTGCGCTTGTGCAGTCATTAATTTTTACATTTACAAACTCACCAACTTTATAGTGCTCTTTAGGAAAAACAACAACTGTGTTTTGACTATTTCTTCCGGACCAATGTTGGTCAGATCGTTTTGATTCTTTTTCTATTAAGATTTCTTCAATTTTTCCTACATGCTTCTGTGTTCTCATAAGACTATGCTTTTGTTGAAGCTGAATAATTTCATTTAAGCGTCTTTTCTTTACATCCTCAGGTATGTCATCCTCTAATTTTCTTGCTGCAAGAGTTCCTGGACGTTCAGAATAGGCAAACATAAACCCAAAATCATACTTAACATATTCCATTAGGCTTAACGTGTCCTGATGATCTTTTTCAGTTTCAGTTGGGAATCCAGAAATCATATCTTGGGATATAGCACAATCAGGAATGAGTCTTTTAATATTATCAATCAACTCAAAATATTCTTGACGCGTATGCAGGCGGTTCATGGCTTTTAATATCCTATCACTTCCACTTTGTACAGGTAGGTGAATATAATTGCAGATATTCTCGAATTTAGCCATCGTTTCAATAACATCTAGAGTCATATCTTGAGGGTTAGATGTAGAAAATCTAAATCGCATTTTTGCTTGTGCTTTAGCGCATAGTTCTAACAGATTAGAAAAATTTACAGCTGTTGCTCTTTGGAAATCTGAAGCTTTTTCAAAATCCTTTTTCAAACCACCACCATACCATAGGTAGCTGTCCACATTTTGTCCTAATAAAGTAACTTCTCTATATCCTTTAGACCATAAATCGTTTATTTCTTCTATAATGCTCTGAGGGTCTCTACTACGTTCTCTACCTCTCGTAAAAGGAACTACACAAAATGTACACATGTTATCACATCCTCGAGTAATTGATACAAAAGCAGTTACACCATTAGAGTTTAGTCTTACGGGAGAAATGTCGCCATATGTTTCTTCTTTAGATAGAATAACATTAATAGCATCTCGTCCTTCATCCACTTCCGCAAGTAAATTGGGTAAATCTTTATAGGCATCTGGTCCAACAACAAGATCAACAATTTTCTCCTCTTCTAGGAATTTACTTTTTAGTCGTTCTGCCATACAACCTAAAACACCAACCTTCATGTTAGGGTTAATACGTTTTACAGCATTGTATTTTTCCAAACGCTTTCTGACCGTTTGTTCTGCTTTATCACGAATAGAGCAAGTATTTACAAGAACCAAATCTGCCTCTTCTAATTGTTGTGTGGTATTAAAACCTTGGTCACTTAATATTGAAGCAACGATTTCGCTGTCACTAAAATTCATTTGACAACCATAACTTTCAATAAAAAGCTTCTTTGAGTTGCCCTCTTTAGTATCTAGAATCAAGGCTTCTCCCTGTTTGTTCTCGTCTATAGTCTTTTCCATCTTTAATAATGAATTCTATTGCATTCAATAAGTATGCAAAGATAGGATTAATTTACAGAATATGACAATCTGGCAGTTTAATAAAAATTTAATTTAACATTTAAATGCGCAACCAATTAATGTATTTTTAATCTTATAATTAAAGATTAAAAAAGAGGTATACCATACTTTTAAAGTGTATTGTTTTTTGCATTTTGTTTTTAAATACAACATGTGACGACGATGTTGTTGAAGTTCCAAAAACAGAGTGTGATCAATTCGCTATAGCAGATAATAGTTTATATCAAGGTGCCCAATCTGATTTTTATCAAATAGTTAGTGCCGAGGTAGTGGAAGACTGTCTAAACTTTGAAGTTTCGGCTAGTGGTTGTAGTGGAGATACATGGGATTTTTTGTTATTAGCATCTGAAGACGTTATGGAGTCGTTTCCTGTTCAAAGGAATATAACATTGATATTAGTTAACCAGGAAGCGTGTCTCGCGATATTTACAAAAGAAGTATCTTTTGATTTATCTGATCTTCAGGTTGAAGGTGAAGATGAAATTACATTTAATCTTGAAGATTATGAGGATTCTATTTCTTATACCTATTAATTATAATTAAATTAACATACTTAAATTAAGCCTTACTAAAAGTAAGGCTTAATTGTTTGTAATTCGTTCAAAATATGCTCTTTTGAGGGGTTCAAAAAATCACAAATTAGGATTGTAAATTTATTTTCATATACATTTGTAACCTCAAAAAAACGAAGAATGCCAAAGAATTTAGTAATAGTTGAGTCGCCAGCAAAGGCTAAAACCATAGAAAAATTTCTCGGAAAGGATTATAAGGTCGAGTCTAGTTTCGGACATATTGCAGATCTTCCTTCTAAGGAACTTGGTGTTGATGTAGAAGGTGATTTTAAACCTAAATATCAAGTCTCAAAGGATAAAAAAGATGTTGTTAAAAAATTAAAAGATTTAGCAAAAAAAGCTGAACTAGTGTGGTTGGCTAGTGATGAAGATAGAGAAGGAGAGGCGATTGCATGGCATTTAGCAGAAACATTAGCACTAGATAATGAGAAAACTAGGCGTATTGTATTTTCAGAGATTACAAAAAAGGCAATAAATAAAGCAATTGAAAATCCACGTAGTATTGATTACAATCTTGTTGATGCGCAGCAAGCGCGACGTGTATTGGATAGAATTGTAGGATATGAATTATCACCTGTTTTATGGCGTAAGGTTAAAGGGGGATTATCCGCAGGAAGAGTGCAATCTGTTGCAGTTAGATTAATTGTTGAGCGTGAGCGTGATATTCAGCAATTTAATCCTCAGGCATCGTATCGTGTAGATGCTGAATTTATAACAGCAGATGGTTCTAGTTTTAGAGCAAAATTACCTAAAAACTTTACTTCTAAAACTGAAGCAGAAGACTTTTTGAATAAGAATTTGGGGGCATCTTACAGGGTTTCTGATCTTGAAAAGAAACCAGTTAAAAAATCACCTGCTCCTCCATTCACAACTTCAACGCTACAACAAGAAGCTGCTAGAAAACTTGGTTTTTCGGTGAGCAGGACTATGAGTAATGCGCAACGGTTATATGAAGCTGGTTTAATTACCTATATGAGAACAGATAGTGTTAATTTATCAAATGAGGCTAAACAAGGGGCTGAAGAAGCCATTGTAACTTCTTTTGGGACACAATATAGTAAGCCAAGAAATTACAAAGGGAAATCTAAAGGTGCGCAAGAGGCTCATGAAGCCATTAGACCAACAAATTTTGCTAATCATAATGTAAATGCAGAACGTGATCAATCGCGTCTTTATGATTTAATTTGGAAACGTGCTATTGCATCGCAAATGAGTGAGGCAAGATTAGAGCGTACCAATGTTAAAATAAAAGTAGATTCATCACAAACTGTGAATGAACAGTTTGTTGCTAATGGAGAGATGATAACATTTGATGGTTTCCTCAAAGTTTACTTGGAAGGTAGTGATGATGAGAATGTGGAACAATCTGGTTTACTGCCAGAATTGAAAGTTGCTGATAGCTTAGCCAATAAGTTTATTACAGCCACTCAAAGATTTACAAGACCTCCTGCAAGATATACGGAGGCATCATTAGTAAAAAAATTAGAAGAATTAGGTATTGGGCGTCCCTCGACTTATGCACCAACAATTTCTACAATTCAGAATAGAAATTATGTAGAAAAGGGCAGTGTAGATGGCGCTGAACGCTCTTACACTCAACTCATTTTAGAGACAAATAGTATTAAAGAAAAGAACTTGTCAGAACGCGTAGGTTCTGATAAAGGTAAGTTAGTGCCAACTGATATTGGTACAATAGTAACTGATTTTCTTGTAAATCATTTTGAGTCTATTCTTGACTATAATTTTACTGCTAAGGTAGAAGAGAGTTTTGATGATATAGCAGAAGGTAAAGAGAACTGGAGAGAAATGATGAAGGATTTCTACAAAGGGTTTCACCCACAAGTAGAAGATGTTAGTGAGAATGCAGAGCGCGAATCAGGAGAAAGAATTTTGGGTGAAGATCCAAAAACTGGTCGTCAAGTAAGTGTAAGGCTAGGGAGGTTTGGGCCGATGGTTCAAATAGGAACGTCAGAAGATGAGGAAAAGCCTCAATTTGCGAGTTTAGGGCCAGACCAACAATTAAGTTCAATCACCTTTGAAGAGGCAATGAGCCTTTTTCAACTTCCAAAAGCTCTGGGACATTATAAGGATGAAGAAGTAGAAGTGAACAATGGACGATTTGGGCCTTATGTGCGTTTTGGTAAAAAGTTTGTGTCTTTGCCAAAAGGAGTAGATCCATTAAGTGTAGAATTAGACGAAGCAATTACTTATATAAAAGAAAAGGAAAAAGCTGACGCACCTATACATATGTATCAAGGATTGGATGTTACAAAAGGTAAGGGGAGATTTGGGCCATTTATTAAATGGAATAACATGTTTATAAATGTTAATAAAAAATATGATTGGGATAATCTATCTGAAGAAGACATCGTAACTTTGATCGAGGATAAAATCCAAAAGGAAAAAGACAAGCTTATTCATGTATGGGAGACTGAAGGTATCCGAGTTGAAAAAGCTAGATGGGGAAGGCATAACGTAATAAAAGGTAAGCAAAAAGTTGAGCTAGCAAAAACGGTTGATGTGAGTAAAATGACTCTCGAGGAAGCCAAAGCACTACTTGAAAAGAATGCTCCTAAAAAGAAAAGAACCACGAAAAAAACAACAGCTAAAAAGAAATAGTTTAAATGAATTTTAATTTTCTAACGCCTGTTTCAGATGCGGTACTAGCTCAAAAAGAACTATTAGCGCAACAAGCGCTAGGAAAAAAAATCAAAGTCCACTCAAGACAAAATGGTATCCCAGATTTAGATGATGTGCAATTAGCCATCATTGGTGTAAAGGAAACAAGAAATGATGTCAATTACATTGGTACTAAACTCCATTTTGATTCCATACGTGTATCTTTATACTCACTATTTCCCGGAAATTGGTTTAATACAATTGCAGATTTAGGAGATATTGATCCAGGTGAATCCGTTGATGATACATACTTCGCTATCAGAACCGCTATTGCAGTATTGTTAGAAAAAAATATTATACCTATAATATTAGGTGGTAGTCAAGATTTAACCTTTTCAAATTACCGAGCTTATGATAATGTTATGCCAATGGTAAATATTGTCAATATAGACACTAATTTTGATTTAGGTGATGCCAACCTTCCAATTAAAAATAATAGTTATGTAGGTAAGGTTATAGTTGAAGAACCTTATAATCTCTTCAATTACTCTACAATTGGTTATCAAACCTATTTTAATTCTCAAGAAGAGATTGATCTTATGGAAAAGCTTTATTTCGAATCTTATAGACTAGGAGAAGTTTCAGCAGATATAAATATGGTAGAACCACTTCTGCGTGATGCTCATATTGTATCTATTGATTTAAAGTCGGTACGAGCATCAGAAGTAAGTGATAACCAAAAGTACTCACCAAATGGTTTTTCTGGAAAGGAGATGTGTGCCATTAGCAGATATGCTGGTATTAGTAATAAGGTTTCGTCATTTGGTATTTATGAATACCATAACTCAAGAAACGATAATGCCAGTTCTATGTTAATTGCGCAGATGATATGGTATTTTATTGAAGGGGTTAATTGTAGAATTAAGGATGATAATTTTACAAATGAAAAGCACTATCAAAAGTTTAATGTGTTAGTTGATGATGACGAATTGATCTTTTATAAAAGTCTAAAAACTAATCGTTGGTGGATTGAAATTCCATTTTTACCAGATGTTAATAATAAATTAAAAAAGCATACGTTATTACCATGCATGCATGCCGATTATCTGCACGCTTTGAAGGGTGAAATACCAGAAAGGTGGTATAAAGCCTACAGGAAGAATAGCTTCTAAAATGTGCAATTCATCGGAGTTTTAATTGAATTTCATCGATGAAATACACTTTTTTAAGGTTGAAATGCAAAAAAAAATGGAAAAAAGTTGTTTTTTCGAAAATATATAAATATGTTTACGACCTTAAAATTAATGACCACTAATTTAACCTAGAGTTACTATGAATATTAAAAAGTTTATTTTACTTACCACTGTATTAGTTTTGGTAGCCAATTGTAATTCTGGCGATCGCGGACAATTAGTAAGTGTTAAAGGTAAAAAATACCATTCGGAAGAACCTTACGGAATGACTTTAGTTCCGGGAGGTGCCTTCATTATGGGTAAATCTGATGATGATATAGCCGGTGTGCAAGATGCTCCTACCAAAACTGCAACTGTACGCGCATTTTATATGGATGAGACTGAAATTACAAATAGCGAGTACCGCTCTTTTGTATATTGGGTGAGAGATTCTATCTTAAGATTAAATCTTGCTGAGATGGCTGATTTAGAAGGGAGAACTCCTGGTGATGGAGATATTGGAGACTTTGCCTACTTAGATTCTAATCCAGATGATCTTAATGCTTATGAAAGTTACATGCTAAATACATATGGAGACGGAGATTTTCAACGCAAAATCAATAGGGATATTGATTTAATTTTTGATACTGATGAATATCCTGATGAGCTTTATGCTGAGGTAATGGACAATATGTATTTACCTCTAGAAGAATCTTATAATGGTCAACGTACTTGGGATGTAAAGCAATTTAAGTTTCAATATACTTACATGGATATAGAAAGAGCTGCTAAAGACAGAAATCTTAAACGCTCTGATGTTATAATAAAAGAAGAAATTGAAGTTTATCCAGACACGACTGCTTGGATTAGAGATTTTGCATATAGTTATAATGAACCTATGCACAATGATTATTTCTGGCACTCAGCTTACGATGATTACCCAGTAGTTGGTGTATCTTGGAAACAAGCACAAGCGTTTTGTCAATGGAGAACTTTAAAACATAATGGTTACCAAAAAAGTAAAGGAAAACAACCAGTTAATGCATATAGATTACCTAGTGAAGCAGAATGGGAGTATGCAGCTAGAGGTGGACTACAAGGAGGAACTTATCCTTGGGGTGGACCTTATGCCAAGAATGATAGAGGGTGCTTTATGGCTAATTTTAAGCCTTTGAGAGGTGATTATGCTGCAGACCAAGCACTTTATACTGTTGAAGCGGATGCTTATGATCCAAACGACTTCAACTTGTATAATATGGCTGGTAACGTATCTGAATGGGTGAATGGATCTTACGATCCTGCTTCTTATGAATATTCGTCAACTATTAATCCAAACGTCAATGACCCAAACAATGAAAGGAAAGTTGTGCGAGGTGGATCTTGGAAGGATGTTGCTTATTTCTTACAGGTAAGCTCCAGAGATTACGAATATGCAGATTCTGCCAGAAGCTATATAGGTTTCAGAACTGTACAGGATTACATGGGTACTGAGGTAACTAAGAATGCGGCCACAAATTAATACTTAAACTTAACATTGAATAAAAAATTAAATTAACCTACTTAAGTTACATCCATTAACTTAACAAAAACAAAAAAATTATGGCACAAAAAGGTAAATTAACACTGACTAACATGATCTACGGATTAGGTGCGGCAATCGTAATCCTAGGAGCACTTTTTAAGATTCAACACTGGCCTTTTGGTTCTGAAATCTTAACATTAGGTATGATAGTAGAGGCATTGGTATTTGCATACTCTGCTTTCGAAAGACAACAAGCTGATCTTGATTGGTCATTAGTATATCCTGAGTTAGCAGGAGGAGCTACTACAGGTAAAAAGAAAAAAGAAGAGCCAAAAGATGCTGAAGGATTATTATCTAAGAAATTAGACAACCTATTAAAAGAAGCTAGAATTGATAGTGATTTAATGTCTAGTCTTGGAGAAAGCATTAAGAATTTTGAAGGTGCAGCAAAAAATATTTCGCCAACTGTAGATTCTTTAACTGCCCAAAAGAAATATAGCGAAGAGCTTTCTTTGGCAGCTGCACAAATGGAATCTTTAAATAGTCTTTATAAAGTTCAAATGGAGAGTGCCAACCGCCAGGCAGCAATTAATGAGGAAGCAGTGGAAAATGCTACTAAATTAAAAGAGCAAATGCAATCATTAGCATCAAACCTTTCATCATTAAATGGTGTATATGGTGGTATGTTATCTGCTATGAACAAAAACTAATTAGTTTTTATAACGATTAATAATTAACCATTAAAAACTAATTACAATGGCAGGAGGAAAACTATCTGCAAGGCAGAAAATGATTAACTTGATGTACTTGGTATTCATCGCTATGATGGCAATGAATATGTCAAAAGAGGTACTTTCAGCATTTGGCGCGATGGACGCTAAATTTGAATCGACAAACGAATTCACTACAGCTTCAAATGAAAACTTATTAAAAGGGTTGGCATTAAAAGCTGAGGAGAAACCAGCTGAATTTAGAGTTGTTGCTAATAAGGCAGCTCAGATTAAATCTATTTCTGATAAATTCAACTCTTTCCTTGAATCTCTTAAAAAGGATTTAATTGAAGGTGGAGGATATGAAATAGAAAATGGAAATCTGCCAGCTGAAAAAATGGATAATGGTGATTACCTTGATGAAAAATGGTTTACGGGTGACAGATTAACCAAAGTTGGCCAAGAAGTAATGAGAACCTTTGAAAAATACAAATCGGATATTAAAGAAGTTTTAGGCGATGATGTAAATTATACAATTGCGGTTGAAAACTTAGATAATCGTTTTGACTATAGTGATATTAAACCAGAAGAAGGAGCTAAATTAAGTTATTTAGATTATAACTTTAAAGGGTTCCCTGCGATTGCTTCGCATGCTAAATTAACGTCAATTCAAAATGATGTTAAGACAACAGAAGCAAACTTATACAATGTGTTTTTAGGAAACTCCTTAGAGGAAGCGGTAACATTAAAGAATTACCAGGCTATCGTAATTCCAGATAAGAATGCATTTTTTGCTGGTGAGAAATTTCAAGGTAAAGTTGTTCTAGGTAAATATGCGAGTGTTACACCTGTTAAATTGAAGGTTAATGGTAACGAAATGACTTTAACAGAAGAAGGAGCAATTGATTCACTTGGTAATGCTAGACTTAATTTTACTACAGGTAGTGTTGGTGAAAATCAAGTTAAAGGAACATTCACCTTTATGGAAAAAGGTGAAGAATTACCAATTGAATTTACAGGTAACTATGTCGTAGTACCAAGACCAAACTCTGCTACTATATCGGCGGATAAAATGAATGTAGTGTATAGAGGAGTTGTAAATCCAATGACAATTTCTTTTGCTGGTGTATCAGATAATAAAGTAAATGCAAATGCAGTTGGTTTAAAAAAATTATCTAACGGTAAATATGAAATGAGACCTCAATCAGGCAGAGAAGTAACTATTAATGTTACAGCTACTTTAGATGACGGTTCAAAAGTTGGAGATAAGAAAACATTTAGAATTAAAGATTTACCAAAACCATTAGGTAAGTTTAATGGACAAGTTGGTAATGCAAAATTACCTAGAAATAATGTTGAGATAGGTAAGTTATCAGCTGACTTTGGCGATGATTTTGATTTCACGCTACCGATCAACATCGTTTCTTTTACAATGAAGGTTCCTGGAAAACCTTCTGTAAATGTCAACGGTAATCGTTTAAATACAGCTGCTAAAAACGCATTACGATCTGCTAGACGGGGAGATATTGTTCAATTTATCAATATCAAAGCTAAAGCACCTAATAACCCAATTAGAATTAAAACAGTTACTCCGGTAGTTGTAGAATTATCTAATTAATAGGAAATAATAAATTTGATAGAGCGATATAGACATGTTCTAAGGCCTCAAATTAATAAAATGAAGACAATGAAAATAAAGCAATTATTAATAACGTTTGTTGGGCTTTTAGCCATCAACACTATGTTTGCTCAAGCGAATATTCTAAACGCTAAGATACCTGAAGAAATAGGCATGAAAACAGAAGCTGAGTTTCTTTTGGATAATGATAAACCTTTAGAATACGGTTATGTTGGTGATAGAGATATTTTATTTTCTAAGATCATTTGGGAGAACGTAGTCCTAGATGAACGTGCAAACTTTCCATTATACTTTCCGATAGATACTAACAATATTGGTAAGGATAGAAGGTCTCTTTACCATGTGTTAATGGACAACATTAATAGTGGTATGATTTCTAAAGTGTATAGTGATTCGTATTTTACTAATGAACTTACTCAGAAAGATTTAATGGCATCTATGACCAAAACGGATACTTTAGACGTAGGATATGATCAGTTCAATGCTGATGGATATATTGATCCTGAATATATTACAACACGTAATATTGAAGCGTTTGATATTAAGTCTTATCTAATTAAAGGAATGTGGTATTTTGATAAGCGTCAAGGTGAGATGAAGTATCGTATCTTGGCACTTGCACCAGCGGCACCAGATGTTAACTTTATTGATTCTGAGGATGAAGCAAACAAAGAACCAATAGGACTATTCTGGGTGTTTGTTCCTGAAATTAGAGATATATTGCACGAATCAAAAGCATTCAATAATAAGAATAGTGCGGTACCAATTTCTTTTGATCATCTCCTAAATAGTCATCGATTCCATGGATTAATTTACAAGGAAGAGAATGTCTATGGCGATAGAGAAGTTAAGGAGTACATCGCTGAGAATGCTCTTATGCAACTCTTAGAATCTGAACGAATAAAAGATAAAATCAGAAACTTTGAACAAGATATGTGGAGTTATTAAACGCATCACAAAAAAATCAAAGCTCAC
The DNA here is from genome assembly GCF_003335675.1 of Winogradskyella sp. KYW1333. Lineage (GTDB taxonomy): Bacteria > Bacteroidota > Bacteroidia > Flavobacteriales > Flavobacteriaceae > Winogradskyella. Next base: position 139,449 of record NZ_QPHL01000013.1, read on the forward strand.
CATTGGTGAGCTTTTTTTATGCAATAATTAAGCGTTTATCGTTAGCTTGTCTCTAGATATATTAATTTTACATTGATGAAAGAAGTTGATTATATTGTGGTAGGTTGTGGTCTTGCGAGTATTTCGTTTTGTGAAAAGTTGTATAAAAACGGCCATTCTTTCGTCGTGTTTGATGATTGCTCACAACAATCGTCATTAGTGGCAGCTGGATTATATAACCCTGTTGTTTTGAAACGATTTACAGAAGTATGGAAAGCCAAAAAGCAACTCAGTATTGCTTTGCCAGTTTACGAGGGTATTGAAAAGAGGCTAGGTATAAAAATAGATTATCAACTACAAATATTAAGACTATTTGCCTCAACTGAAGAACAAAATCTTTGGTTTTCTGCTACAGATAAGCCATCCTTAGAATCGTACTTATCTACAACAATAATCAAGAATTCAAATATAAATGTTGATGCGCCATTAGGATTTGGAGAGGTCCTCCAAGCAGGAAGACTAGATACAGAGACCTTGATAACTTACTATAAAAAGTTTTTAAAAGAAATGGATAGCCTAAGGAATGAGGTATTCGTCTATGAAAATCTAAGCATTAATGATCTAGAGGTTTCTTACAACAATGTAAAAGCAAAGAAAGTTGTTTTTGCTGAAGGATTTGGCATAAAGAATAATCCCTTTTTTAAAGATATTCCGTTAAATGGAACCAAAGGTGAGGTTTTAACAATTAAGGCCCCAGATTTAAAAATTGATTTTGCAATTAAGTCTTCGGTCTTTATAATACCTCTTGGTCAAGATAATTACGTAGTCGGCTCTTCCTATAATTGGACTGACAAATCAAATAACCCAACTGAAGAAGCAAAGGAAGAATTAACATCAAAATTAAAAGCATTCATTAAATGCGATTTTGAAGTCGTAGATCATGTAGCAGGTATTAGACCAACAGTTAAGGATAGAAGACCTTTGATTGGTGCACATAAAGACCATCAAAACATATATGTCCTGAATGGTTTAGGTACACGAGGTGTCATGATTGCACCTTATGTAGCAAATGAACTGTACGATTTTATAGAGAATAATGCCGAGTTAGATAAAGAAATAGATTTTAGACGTTTTACTTCTTAACTAAATTCTTATCATACTTCATAAAAAGGTTAATCCAAATATTACGTGAAAGCCTCATAATTACTGGTATCAGAGCAATGAGAGTAATAATTATTGCCATGAAAGCAGTGTCTAGGGAAGAATCAAAAATATTATAGCTTACTACAAATGCCGTTACCGCAAATGCAATTCCAATTGCGTAGCTTACATACATAGAGCCATAAAAAAATGAGGGTTCCATTCTGTATCTTGTATGGCAGTGTGAACATTCGTCGTTTATTTTTAAGGTTTCTGATAGTGCATATGGATTAGGGTTCACATACATGGATTCTTCATGGCATTTTGGACATGCACCGAAAAGAATACTATAAAGTCTCATTCCTTTTCTAATCATAACTAAAAACCTTTAATTTTGCGTTCTTTAAGATAGAGCAAAGATAAATTTTTATTGCTCTATTGTTGTAACAATTGTGACATTTAAGCTAATTGTAATTTATAGAAAATTTATGCTAAATATCCATAATTTATCCATTTCATTTCAAGGAGAATACCTCTTTAAAGACATAACCTTTAAACTTGGTATTGGAGATAGAATTGGACTAATTGGTAAGAATGGGGCAGGTAAATCTACAATGCTTAAAATCTTATCAAAGGAACAAGATTACGATTCTGGACAAATTGCTGCAGACAAAGACTTAAAAATTGGTTTCCTCAAACAGGATATTGATTTTGAATTCGGTAAAACAGTATTGGAGGAATCTTACGAAGCTTTCAAGAATATTAAAAATTGCGAATTTGAGCTAGAGAAAATTAATACTGAATTAGCCGAGAGAACCGACTTTGAGAGCGAGTTCTACCATCAGTTGATGATAAGCCTTAATGAGATTCAGCACAAATACGAAATATTAGGTGGGTACAATTATCAAGGTGAAACTGAAAAGATTCTTCAAGGATTAGGATTTAAAAGAGAAGACTTTAATAAATTAACAGATACGTTCTCGGGAGGCTGGCGTATGAGAATAGAGTTAGCCAAATTACTTCTTCAAAATAATGATTTATTATTACTAGATGAGCCAACCAACCACTTAGACATTGAATCGATTATTTGGTTGGAGTCATTTTTAAAAAACTACAGTGGTGCAGTTGTTATCGTTTCTCATGATAAAATGTTTCTGGATAATGTTACTAACAGAACCATTGAAATAACCTTAGGACGTATATACGATTATAAAAAACCGTATACTAAATTTTTAGCGCTAAGAAATGAAATGAAGGTGCAACAACTTGCTGCCCAAAAGAATCAGGAAAAACAAATTCAACAAACTGAAAAACTCATAGAAAAATTCAGGGCCAAGGCTTCTAAGGCTTCGATGGCTCAATCACTGATAAAAAAATTAGACCGAATTGACAGAATTGAAGTAGATGAAGATGATAACAGTGTAATGACATTAAAGTTTCCTATATCTATAATTCCAGGTAAAGTTGTAATTGAGCTAGAGAATGTTTCAAAGAATTACGGAGATTTGCAGGTGCTCAACAATGTAAATTTAACTATTGCCCGTGATACAAAAACTGCATTTGTGGGTCAAAATGGGCAAGGCAAATCTACATTAGCCAAAATCATTGTTGGAGAAATTAAACATAAAGGCAATTTAACCTTGGGACACAATGTTCAAATAGGTTACTTTGCTCAGAATCAAGCTGAGTATTTAGATGGAAATAAAAGTGTTTTGGATACTATGATAGATGTTGCCAATGAATCTAATAGAAGTAAAGTTCGTGATATACTAGGTTCATTTTTATTTAGAGGTGAAGAAGTTGAAAAATATGTAAAAGTACTTTCTGGAGGAGAAAGGAATAGATTGGCCCTCGCAAAGTTATTATTACAGCCACTTAATGTTTTAATAATGGATGAGCCTACTAACCATTTAGATATTCAATCTAAAAATGTATTAAAGGAGGCATTGAAAAAATTTGAAGGGACATTGATATTGGTTTCACACGATAGGGATTTTCTTCAAGGTTTAACCGAAGTTGTGTATGAGTTTAAAGACCAAAAAATCAAAGAGTATCTTGGAGATATTGATTTTTATTTAGAACAAAGAAATATAGAGAACCTCAGAGAGGCTGAAAAAAGAACAGTAATTGCATCTAAACCCAAGGAGAGTAATAAGCAAAGCTATGAAGACCAAAAACGGTTAAAATCACTTAACAATAAGTTGAGTAAAGTAGAATCAAAAATTAATCAGCTAGAAAAAGATATTAAAAACGATGATGTTGCTCTAGAAACTAATTATGAGGTAACTGCTTCCGACCCAAACTTTTTTGATTTGTACCAGGCTAAGAAGGCTGAATTAGAAGATTTGATGATACAATGGGAGACGGTTCAAGAAGAAATTGAGAATTTTAACAATTAAGATTATTTTAACTGCTTAGCACTTTGTTATAGGTAAATTTGTAGACTGTAACAAACCATCACATGCGCAAAATTATACTATCCCTATTAGGGGTTTTACTTATTGTAGGAGCTTATTTCTTAGGTCAAATAATAATTGAAAAAAATAATCGAAAAAGACCAACTCCAGAAAAGGTTATTAAAACCGTCTTTATCGATACGGTTCAAAATTCAAATGTAAATATTGTTATTCCTGCAAATGGAAGTTTAGTTGCCAAACGCAGAGTTGAACTTTTTTCGGAAGTTCAAGGTGTTTTTAAAACAGGAAACAAACTCTTTAGGCCTGGTCAAGAATTCAGAAATGGAGAAACACTTATACGCATAGATGCTTCAGAGTATTATGCAAGTGTACAGTCAGCAAAAAGTAATCTGTATAATTCTATTGCGGCAATAATGCCAGATTTAAGATTAGATTTTCCTGAAGTTTATAGCAAGTGGCAGTCATATCTAAACGGTTTTGATCTCAATAAATCAATACCAAAACTCCCTGCAATGAATTCGGAGAAGGAGAATTTTTTTATTACTGGCAGAGGAATAGTTTCAAATTATTATAGTGTTAAAAATCTGGAGCAACGACTGGCAAAGTATAATATTAAAGCACCATTCTCGGGAATATTAACTGAGGCGCTAGTTACAGAAGGCTCTTTAATTAGAAATGGACAAAAATTGGGAGAATTTATATTTCCCGGTGTTTATGAGATGGAAGTAGCGTTAAGTAAAGCCTATGCAAGTCTTTTAAATGTAGGAGAAAAAGTAGAATTGAATAATATTGATAAAACGGAAACATATTCTGGTATGGTTACACGTGTTAATGGTAGTATCGATGCAACAACACAAACCATAACAGCTTTTGTTGAGGTTAAGAACGAATCATTAAAAGAAGGTATGTATCTCGAAGCTAACCTAAATGCCAAGCAAGAGCCAAATGCCTATGAAATCAATAGAAATTTAATGTTGGATGGTGAGCAAATATTTATTGTTAGGGATAGTATTTTAGATATTATAGATGTACAACCTGTTTACTTTTCTGATACAAAGGTGGTTTTGAAAAATATACCAAATGGTACGACCATTCTTGCAAAACCTACACCAGGTGCATATGCCGGGATGTTGGTTAAACCATTTACGTTTAACGTAAATGAAGAAACAAACCAAGAAAAACTTAATAAGTAATGAGAAAACTGATTGCTTATTTTATTAGGCATAGCGTTGCTGTTAATGTAGTAATGTGGTCCTTTCTAATTTTTGGATTTTTTGGTGCATTAAAGCTAAAATCATCTTTCTTTCCATTAGTAGATTCAAAAACTATTAGTATTAATGTTACTTATCCAGGTGCATCGCCTCAAGAGGTTGAAGAGGGTGTAATATTAAAGATTGAAGATAATCTAAAGGGACTAAATGGAGTTGACCGTGTAATATCAACTTCTAGAGAAAATAGTGGTAATATCAATGTCGAAATCCAAAAAGGGAAGGATATTGATTTTATGTTGTTAGAAGTTAAAAATGCCGTTGATAGAGTACCATCCTTTCCATTAGGAATGGAACCACTAATTGTATCGAAGCGAGAGGCATTAAGACCTACTATAACATTTGCAATAAGTGGTAAAAAGATACCATTATCTACATTAAAACAAATTGGAAGGCAGGTTGAGAATGATCTTAGAGGTATTGAAGGGATTTCACAAATTCAAATTTCAGGTTATCCAGATGAGGAAATAGAAATTGCTGTTAATGAAACCAATTTGTTAGCTTACGATTTAACATTTGCTGAGGTTGCGCAAGCTGTAAATCAAGCGAGTTTAATTACCACAGGTGGAACTATTAAAACAAACGATGAAGAGTATCTAATAAGAGCCAATAATAGATCCTATTATGCTGATGAATTATCTAATCTCGTAGTAAAATCAGATGCTTTAGGTAGAAAAATTAAGCTTAAGGATGTCGCCACTGTTAAGGATCAATTTTCCGAAACACCAAATGCCAATTATTTTAACGACAACTTATCTATCAATATAACGATTACTAGTACCAATACTGAAGATTTAATTACATCAGCCGAAAAGACTAAGGCTTATATCAAGGACTTTAATCAGAAATATGATAATGTACAATTAGATGTAGTTAGGGACTTATCTACTACGCTGGTACAACGCACAGAGCTGCTTACCGAGAATGCAATAATAGGGATGATTCTGGTATTAACTTTTTTATCCTTATTTCTAAATACAAGATTGGCATTCTGGGTTGCAGTTGGTCTACCAGTTGCATTTGCTGGGATGTTTATGTTGGTAGGGTATTTTAATGTAACCATTAATGTACTTTCATTATTCGGAATGATCATTGTAATTGGTATTCTGGTAGATGATGGTATTGTTATAGCAGAGAATATTTATCAGCATTATGAAAGAGGAAAATCTCCAGAGCAAGCCGCTATTGACGGTGTAATGGAGGTATTACCAGCTATTGTATCTGCCATTTTAACCACAATCCTTGCATTTGGAATCTTTTTATTTTTAGATGGACAAATTGGTGAATTTTTTGGTGAGGTTTCAGTAGTTGTAATTTTAACCTTAGTGGTTTCGTTAGTTGAGGCACTTATAATACTGCCTGCACACCTTGCACATTCCAAAGCACTGAGAACTCAAACCAAAAAGCAGAAAACAGGTTTGGCTGGGATATTTCAAAATGTTTTTTCAAAATTGAGAGACATCAATACCCTTGGTGATAAAATAATGAAATGGTTGAGAGATAAGATGTACAGTCCATTCTTAAAATTTGCATTAAATAATAGATTTTTAACCTTTTCCTTTTTTATAGTTATTTATATTTTGACTAACGCAAGTTTTCAAGCTGGTATTATAAGAAGTGCATTTTTTCCTAGGATTGCTAGTGATAGAGTCGAGATATCCCTAAACATGCCAAATGGTACTAATGAAAAAGTTACAGATAGCATTATTTCTTTTATAGAGTCTAATGCCAAGATAGTAACTAAGGAAATCAATGATGAGTATATTGGGGAAAATACCGATAAATACTTGGTTGAAAACATGATTAAGAATATAGGGCCAGGTTCTTCAACAGCGTCTCTTGTTATTAATCTGTTACCTGGTGAGGAACGACCAAATAATATTACCTCAGACCTGGTATCTAATCGCATTAAAGAACGAGTTGGGCCAATATTTGGTGCAGAAAGCATAGTATACGGTAGTGGTAGTAATTTTGGAGGATTACCAGTATCAGTATCACTTTTAGGATACAATATAGCTGAGCTTAAAGCTGTAAAGACAGAGCTTAAGCAAAATTTAGAAAATAACATTCTCCTTAAAGATGTAACTGATAATGATCCTGATGGTATAAAAGAAATACGTCTAAGACTCAATGAAAATGCTTTTGCATTAGGATTAGATTTACGTTCCGTAATGTCTGAGGTACGTTCTGCATTTTTTGGTAATCAAGTACAGAGATTTCAAAGGGGACAAGATGAAATCCGAGTTTGGGTTAGGTACGAAAGAGAAAATCGCTCATCTATCAATAATTTAGATAATATGAGGATCACCACACCTAGTGGTCAAAAAGTCCCTCTTAAGGAAATTGCAACCTATGTTATTGAACGTGGAGATGTGGCAGTAAACCACTTAGAGGGTAGAAGAGAAATCCAGATTTCTGCAGATATAAAAGATACTAAAAAAACAAGTTCGACCGATATTATGGCAGAGATAAGGGATGAGATAATGCCAGAAATATTATCTAAATATCCTACGGTAACACCATCATATGAGGGACAGAATAGAGAACGTTTGAAATTAATGAATTCTTTAGGGCCAGTTGGCTGGACGGTTTTGGCACTAATTTACATCGTTATTGCATTTACTTTTAGAAGTTATAGTCAGCCTTTAATATTACTTACATTAATACCATTTAGTTTGCCTGCAGTAGCTTGGGGGCATTGGATACATGATTTCCCATTGAATATTTTATCAATGTTGGGTATTATCGCCCTAATCGGTATTATGGTTAATGATGGATTGGTATTGATAAGTAAATTTAATAGCAATCTAAAAAGGGGGTTATCTTTTGATGATGCCTTATATGAAGCCGGAAGATCTCGTTTTAGAGCTATTTTTTTAACCTCATTAACTACCATCGCAGGATTAGCCCCACTGATTTTTGAACAGAGCAGACAAGCTCAATTCTTGATTCCTATGGCGATTTCAATTGCTTATGGTATTGGATTTGCAACAGTTTTAACTCTTGTGTTGCTACCCATTTTCTTATCGTTCAATAATTTTGTTAAAATGAATATGAAGTGGCTTTGGACAGGTGATGCTATTTCTAAAGAAGAAGTGGAACGTGCTATAAAAGAACAAAAGGAAGGATATAGGCTTCAAGAGGATGCGCTTTTAGGGACATCAAAAGGTACTAATAATATAGAGCAGGAACAATTGAATAATGCCGACAAATGAAAAAGAGAATTTACATAGTATGTATTACAGTTTTAATAGGATGTAATCTTTATACACAAAATATTTTGTCTAAGGAAGAAGCGATTCAACTTACTCTAGAAAACAACTATGGCGTTAAGATTGCGTATAATAATGTTGAGGTTGCTGAGAATAATAAAAGTGTTTTAAACTCTGGTTATTTGCCAACATTAACTGGTAATGCAGGTGCAACATTTAATAAGGACGATATTTCTGCAGAATTCAGTAATGGTGAATCTACTTCATTAAATGGAGCAGAAAGTTCAAGATATAATGCAGGTCTAAATCTTAATTATACATTATTTGATGGGTTAGGTCGTTACTACGATTTTAAGAGATTAAAGGAAGAATATAATTTAAGCGAATTACAAGCACGAGAAACAATTGAAAATACAATTTTACAGTTGTTAACCGTTTATTATGATGTAGCAAGGCGTGCTGAAAATTTAAAATCCCTTGAAGAAACTTTAGAGATATCTTACGACAGGCTAGTGCGATCAGAATACCAATTTCAATATGGGCAAAACACAAAGTTAGATGTTTTAAATGCTCAGGTAGATATTAATAATGATAGCATTAATGTAATTACTTCTAAACAAAATGTTATTAACTCCAAACGCGATTTAAATGTTGTAACAGGGAATTCTGTTAAAAGAGAGTTTGCTGTTGATACCTCTGTTACGTTTCTTATGCAACTTAATAAGGAAGAACTTTTAGAAAAGGTTTTAAATAATAATGTAACTATAATTCAGAATGAGAAGAATTTTGCAATAAATGACTTTACAGTTAAAGCTAATAAATCTGGTTATTTACCAATAGTTGGTTTAACAGGTTCTTATGGTTGGAATGAGAATAATAATAATGCGGCTTCTTTTGTAGCTGTTTCAACAAACACTGGGTTGTCAGCAGGAGTTAATTTTAGTTGGAATTTGTTTGATGGTGGTTCAACCATTACAAGAGTAAAAAACGCAAAGATTAATCTTGAAAATCTAAAATTACAGAAAGCGCAATTAAGACTAGACGTTGAAAGAAATTTCAATAATGCATGGGATGATTATCAAAACAGGCTAAAGATTTATCGTGTTCAAGAAGAAAATATTAGGACGGCAATAAATAATTTTAATCGTACTCAAGAGAAATTTAAATTAGGCCAGGTGACGTCTATAGAGTTTAGACAAGCCCAATTAAATTTACTTAACACTGAACTTAGTCGCAACCAGGCAAAATATGATGCGAAATTAGCTGAAATAGTGGTGCTGCAAATTAGCGGTGAATTATTAAATGTCAAATTTTAATTGTATGTGTGATGCATGAACATTTTTTTCAATGTCCCTATTGCTGGGAACAAATCTCCATGTTAATTGATTTCTCCCAAAATTTCCAGAATTATATAGAAGATTGCGAGATATGTTGCAATCCTATACAGATTAGTGTGTCTTGTGAAGGTCAGGAAATATTGAGTTTTCAAGCTGAAAATATAGAACAATAGTGATTTTATAAGGTGCTTATTATCAATAGGTTATAAAATAATAATGCATTTCATCGAAAAAAATAGTTATTTCAACGATTTATTATTAATTTTGGTTAAGAAATGTGTCCCTCCACAGAAATCTGCTAGTATGAAAACCTTAAAATTGACTTTGTTGTGTTGCTTGCTTTCTGCATTTACATTTGCACAGGTTCCACAAAATCAAAAAGAAGCCTTGTTGGCACTTTACAATTCTACCAATGGTAATGATTGGAAAACATCATGGGATTTAGAATCTCCAATTTCTGATTGGTATGGCGTAACTGTGCAAGATGACAAAGTTGTTGCTTTAAATTTAACGTTCAATAATGTAAAAGGAGAACTGCCAGAAGAAATGTCTTCTCTTACTTCTTTAAAAGTGTTAAATCTTTCTTTCAATAAAATAGAAGGTCAGTTACCTGAAAGTATTACAGAAATTAAATCATTAGAGAAGCTATTATTATTTTCTAACAATCTTAGTGGAGCATTACCTGCTAGCATAGGTAATCTTGAAAATTTAAAAGCATTAGAACTTTACAATAATAATTTCTTTGGTGAGATACCAGCTTCAATTGGAAATCTTACAAAGTTAGAGACTTTAATACTTAGTAGTAACAATCTTATGGGTAAGATACCTTCAACAGTATCTAACTTAAGATCATTAAAAGTATTAAGTGTTTTTGATAATAATTTATTAGGTACCATTCCTTCATCAATTGGTGAGTTAACTCAGTTAGAAGAGTTGGTACTATCAAATAATGCATTTTATGGTAATTTACCAGGAGAACTTGCACAATTGTCAAACTTAAAAACGTTATTGTTGAGTAATAACGGTTTTAAAGGTAACTATGTAATGTTGAAAGAACAATTGCCGAATATTGTAGATTTTGATTTAGACGAAGCGAATCTTAAGGGCGCATTAGCGACTTTAGATTTTGAGGAAGACGATAATTAATATAATAAGTTTTATTTATAATTGGTTTAAAGCGCTCAGATTTTCTGGGTGTTTTTTTGTTTAAAATGCTTGTTAAAATTAAAAAGCGTTGTATATTTGCAGTCCAATATCGCGGGATAGAGCAGTAGGTAGCTCGTCGGGCTCATAACCCGAAGGTCACTGGTTCGAGTCCAGTTCCCGCTACTAAAACAATAAAACGGTTATACTATTATAAAGTGTAACCGTTTTTGTATTCGAATCATTCTTATTTCCTTTAAAGGAATGAATTAATCTAAATATAGGGTTGAGATTTAAGGTTCGATATGTCAAGGGTTTTATCTTTACTGAACAGGTTAACTTCATAAAAAAAGTTCGTTTAATGCTAACGAACTTTTTTCTTTATTTAAGAGGCAATAAATCAATACTTTATTTCGATTAATATTTAATTTAGATTAATGTTTAGTAATATTTTTTATGATTGAATTATCTACAATAATTGACCTTGTAACTTTTGGATCTTCCATTATGTTTGGAATCCTATTTTTTTCTTCAAAGATTAAAAATAACAGCGGAAATTTTTACTTGAGTTTATTTCTTTTTTGCATAGGTTATATAACCTTTAAAGGAATTGTATATGATATATATGAGCGAGAAATATTTCAATTCGATGTGTCATTATTCTTTCTTATTTTTCTATTTTTTTATTTAAATAAAACAATAGGAAGAATCTTAAATTATTGGTGGTACTTGTTATTCGTTCCTGGAGTTTTAATAAATTTAACAATTTATTTTAAAAATCTAAATCAAATATTGATCCTTATTCATTTTCATGAAATTTTCTATCTATTTAATCTGTTTCTATTAGTATATTTTTTTAAAATTTTACATGTACATAATAGCCATGTTAAAGAGTTTTATTCTAATATTGAATCTAAAACGCTGTCATGGCTAAAATTAATTTTATTAATCGTTTTCTTTTTTCATTTTTTTGAGTTCATCGAAGCCCTTATCCCTACCAAAAGAGCTGATGATTTGGAAATACTGTTTTCTATTATTTATTCACTTATACCTTTTTCACTAGTTTATCTTATAGGTTTAAATGGGTTTTATCAATTCGAAATTTTTAGTGGTATTAGTTCAAATTATTTTATAGATAATTTTAATAAGAATATGTTTGTTCAATCAAAAAAACAATCAAAGAATGATTTTGAACAATTCAAACAAACAATCATCATAGAAAGATTATACGCTAAAAAAAACCTCACACTTTATGATTTATCGATTGCATTGAAAATGAAAAAACGGGTTATTTCTATTTTAATTAATGATAATACAGATACTACCTTTTATCATTTCATCAACCAATTGCGAATAAAGGAATTTAAAAAACATTTAATAGAAGATGAGCATCAAAAATTCACTTTATTTGGTCTAGCTCAAGAAGTTGGTTTTTCGTCTAAATCTACATTTTATACTTCCTTCAAATCTATTGAGGGAATGACTCCAAAACAATACCAATCAAAGTTAAAAAAGTCTGTTTCAACCTAAGCGCACTAGGTTTGTTTTTAAAATAATTAATTTGATTTTAGTTTTGCTCATTCATTTAAAAACTTAATAAAAAATCATGAAAAAATTAGCATTTACTTTCGTATTACTTTTTTCATTTGCATGTTCAAAAGACGACAACTCTAACTCTAATAATCAGGTTGATCCCATAATTGGTTCTTGGCAATCAAGTTTCACACTAACAGATGAGACAGAGGATGGAGAAGTAGTTAACATCTCTGCCAATGGGATAATCATATTTAATGCAGATGGCACTGGTTCTAGAAATCTATTAATTACAACTGATGGAGGTGTACCTCAAGAATCAAATGAGACATTTGAATGGGAAAATCTATCTTCAGCACTTAATTCTTCCGAAACAACACAGAATTATTCCATAAATGGTGACGCTTTTACAGCGATATTCACATCCAATTTTAGTAGCTTTGTTTTATCTGAGGACAATGAAGATTTTCAAATTTCAATGACAAGAAATTAAAATATGAACAGAGATTTTATTTTTATATTTTCATTAGTATTTACTGTTATAAGTTGCACCTCGCATGATATTACATCAAATTATGAACCTGTTACAGGTCGTAGTGCTGAGGATCATGCCTATGAATGTGAAGATGCTTTAGGACCACTTCCCAGATTTAGTTGTGCTGATGCAATTGAAGTCCCAACTACTAAAGATGGTGTTCCTGTAACATTTCCTGGTGGAGAAGAAGGTAGTGGGAGCACAGACCCTAGCGATTGTGACCTTCCTTGGGCTTTTGGTATGGCATGTCAAACAGGAAACAGGGTTGGCCGATATCAAGGCTTGAATGTTGATGGAAGCGAAAATACAGATGTGGTTTTTATAACTTTTTGTAGAGATGGAGGACTCGGAGTTATAGGTTATAAGTTTTCTACTGGAGAAACTTGTTTCTTTTCTATTATTGATGGTGCCGATTCAAATAATACTCCCCTTCCTGGAGAAACAGGATATAATAATTCTTGGATGACTCCACAAGTAGTTGCTGATGATAGATGTATGAATTGTCATATGGCAGACCCTTTTCTTCATACTCCTGCAATAGACCAGTTAAAAATTCCTAATACAGATGAATTATTAGTTCCAATAACAGCGAATGGCCCATACACTATTATTGGAGCAGAATTCCAACAACCAATAACTGCGAATTTTGATAATAATCAATGTGTGTCATGTCACCGTCCACAGTGTACAACACATTTTCAAAATTATCCGTTAGATGAGTTAGTTATGCCCGCCCCGTTTCAGGACGCGACCAATTTTGACCATAGTAATATTGCCAATGCCGATAGACAAGCCATCAGAGATTGGTGTGCAACTCTTGGGTTATGAAGTATTGGTGTTTAAATAATGATATTAAGATGAAAAAAATAATACGTACTAGTATTTTAATGATATTGATTTCAAGTTGTTCTGAGGGTTATATCCCCATTGAAGAAACGACACAAATTCCACCAGGTCCCGTTACTTACGAAACACATATTAGTCCAATTATTTCTTCAAGATGTATTAGTTGTCATAGCGACAATAATCCTCAAGCGGGGGTTTTATTGGAAAACTATAATCAAGTTCGTAATTCTTCAGAAAATGGATTACTTATTCAACGCATAAACGACCCTGCAGATCCTATGCCTGTCACAGGATTAATGCCACTTTCGACTAGAGTACTTTTTGATGAATGGAGCAATAATGGATATTTAGAAAACTAGTGATGAAAACAACTAAGATCTTAATTATTTTTTGTGTTTTATTATCACTGCAACTTCAAGCACAAAAATACTTTACTCGCTCAGGAATTACTCAATTTGAAGCCTCAGAAAAAGCTTTTGAGCCCATTGAAGCAATTAATAGTAGCACTACAGTACTATTAGATACTAACAATGGCAATATAGTCTCACAGGTTTTTATGGCAGGATTTCAATTTAAAAATGCCTTGATGCAAGAGCATTTTAACGAAAATTATATGGATAGCTATCAATACCCTAAAGCTACATTTAAAGGCAAGCTAGATAATTTTTCTATTGTCAGTTTAAATGCTAATAACAGTTATGATTTAAATGGAGTGCTTACCATAAAGGGTATCAAAAAAAACATTCAAACAATTGTATCTGTAAAAGTTGAAAACAATCGAATATTTATTTCAGGTAGTTTTTACGTAAACGCTAATGATTTCGACATCAAAATTCCTTCAATTATTCGAGACAAAATTGCAAAGCAAATTGAAATCAGTATAAACTATGAACTCATTGAAAAAAAATAAATCTTTCTTTATCATTTTTTCAATAATGATAATTAGTATTAGCATAATTTCTATTTATCAATATATTTCTCTTGCCCCAAAAAAAGTTGTTGCAATAATACCTGAATATTCAGGAAATGCAAATGAATTCAACTATTTAGTAACTGATAATCTTTCCTATTGGATAAGTAAAGTTGTTCAAATAACTGGAAAAGTTACACAGGTTAATGAGGATGGTATTTTACTTAATGGCACCATATATTGTCAATTTGAAAACAAAAAGGATATCCAATCAATTATAGAAAATCAGAATATTGTGGTCAAAGGAAAATTGGTTGGGTTTGATGAATTATTAATGGAAATAAAATTAAATCAATGTATTATTATTCAATAAAAAAATTGTTTTTAATAACAGTATTATCAGTTATTCCTTTCTTATGTGAAGCTCAGGAAGATGATTTGTTAAGAGAATTGGACAGTTTAAATCAAAATGAACCCAAATTTGAATTACCTGCTTTCAAAGCCCTTCAAATTGGTAATTTACAATCAACAAAAGTGGTTGATAAAGGCGATTTGTACTTAGTAGTAGCGCACCGCTTTGGAGTACTAAAAAATGGGATAGATGACTTTTTTGGATTAGACCAAGCCAATACTAAAATTCAATTACTTTATGGTTTATTGCCAAATTTACAATTGGGATTTAGTAGAGATAGTTATGAAAAAACATACTCTGGAACTGCTAAATATAAGTTATTCAGACAATCCGATAGAGTTCCTGTTAATGTTTCACTTTATGGTAGTGTGGATATGAATTCACAGCTCAAAAAAAGTTTATACCCTGGGCTAAAAACATCTGATCGATTTTCATATACTGCACAAATTTTAGCATCAAGAAGTTTTTTAGAAAAACTTTCTTTAGAAGTAGCGCCTATTTTTGTACGTCATAATTTACAAGATTTGAATTTTACTAAAACTCAGACTCATAATCAACTACTTTTGGGGATGGGTGGACGCTATAAACTTTCTAAAAGATTGAGTTTGAATATGGACTATGCCTATAATTTTAGTAAAAACAAGAATTCATTATATAAAAACCCTTTAACAATAGGGGTTGATATTGAAACAGGCGGTCATGTTTTTCAATTATTATTTACCAACTCCAGAGCGAGTAATGATAGTAGTTTTTTAACAGAAACCACTGGAGATTGGTCTAAGGGTGAAATTTCATTTGGCTTCAACATTGTACGTGTATTTTAAGTTAATTTTTATTAGTAGTTCAATTATACACTCAAATTAATATTCTTCTAAATATGTTTGAAAGGTTAAAAGCTAAATGGAATATTCATTCCAACGTTCAATTGATCATAATTTTTATTGTGTTTGCAATAACAGGAAGTTTAAGTTTAAAAATCACGAAACCTATTTTAATTTACATTGGGGTAGATTCAGGATATTTTAAGACCTTTTTTTTAGGGTATTTTTTATATGTTCTTATTAGAATTTTAATACTATTTCCCGTATATCAAATATTACTTTTAGCCATCGGAACTTTATTCGGTCAATTTGATTTTTTTTGGAATTTCACAAAAAATACATTAAGAAAGACCTTTCTTAAACTTATTAATAAAATTTTCTTTAAATGAAAGATTTTAAAATACTTTGTTTTTCATGATGTTGTTTACTTGTTTTTTGAAAAGGGGTTGTTAGTTCAACCCCTTTTATTTCATATAGTTTGCTTTAATAAGTCTACTGTAGTGTAAAGTTGTGATGCAGGGTTATTCGTTCATGATAAGGGTCATTATATGATGGGTGTCGATTAAGTCTCTCGGAGTCAAACTTATGTTCGATATTTCCAATGAGTTATCTACTAAAACAATAAAACGGTTATACTTTTATAAAGTGTATCCGTTTTTTATTTTTACAGCATGTTAAAAAATATTATTTACATCTTTTCTGCGCTTCTGTTTGCCTCGTGTACCAAATCGACAAGCACTTCTTCTATCAAGGTTGTTGGTGAAATGAGAGACGTGATGTGGAAAGGAGATTTAAAAGGTAAGATTGCAACAGATTCATTAAATAACAAAGAAACCTATGGATTAGGACCTATTGAGTTTTTGAAAGGAGAGATAGTAGTATTTGAAGGACAAACATTTGTGTCGAAGGTTATTGACAGTGTTTCTCATCAGGTAACTAAAATTCCCTCAGTCAGGGCTCCCTTTTTTGTATACAGCACAAATAGTGATTTAAAAGTTGTTGAGCTTACTCTTGATAATTACTCGCTAAAAAAAATAGAAGAACACATTGATTCAGTCTATAAAAATTATGACCAACCTTTGTTAATACGTATTGATGGGGTTTTTAATAAAATGAAACTTCATAGTGTTAATTTACCTGATGGTGAGCAAGTATCATCGCCAGATGAAGCGCACCAAGGATTAACACAATATGATTTAAAAAATATTAGTGGATCTTTGATCGGCTTCTTTTCTCGAAATCATAAGGCAGTTTTTACGCATCATGACAGTTTTTTTCACGCACACTTTATTTCCAATGATCGTGGAGTGTTAGGCCATATCGACGAAACCGATTTTAATTCTTCAAAAGTAATCTTGAAAGTTTCAAAGTAATTCTATGTCCATAAATTGGCATTCAATTTTTCAACTATCTGAATATCTCAAAATTAGACTCATTATGTGATGAGTGTCGATTAAGTCTCTCGGAGTTAAACTTATGTTCGCTATTTCGACTGATTTATCTACTAAAACAATAAAACGGTTATACTATTATAGTGTAGCCGTTTTTTATTTACATCGATGGGACTAAGGCATCATTCGTTTAATTATTAGCATCATTTCATTTTACTTCCTTTGAAATATCCAAAATATGTTTAATTTTAAATAAATTATCCTAGTGGATTAACATTTAAAAATTGATAATAAAAATATTATGAGTATTAAAAGAGGAAACCTTGGTTTTCATGTATCATTTGTAGTGCCAAATGAGGCTACGGAAAGAATGGATCAGTTTATTACAACACATGAACAGTTTATGCGGGAAACCCATCACCTATCTGGTGATCAAGAACCCATTATTTTATCTTATTCTGTATTTAAGTCCCCAGAATTGAATAATCCTTTCGATCCTAATAGTGGTGAAACAGGAAACACACTTTATGGTTTAACAGAAATTTATAATGGCCCTGAAGGTGTTCAGGCTCATATGACTTTAGGTCAGCAACGTGAAGCTATGTTTGCTGAATTAGTAGACTTAACAAACACATATAGTGTTGCAGGAATTCTCGGAGCACCTGTAATCGCGGCAATGGAATAATTAAAACTTATTTTAATTTATCAAATTATTTAGCGGTGCTGCAACTTTAAATATTAGTAGTTGTAGATTGCATCTACAAGCTATTTTAACTTTAAATAAATAAAAATGAATTTAGTAATTAAAGGGAAATGCACGTCAAGTTATGACGCGGTATATAAAGACTTTATTGAATTGTCAGAAACAAGAGCACAATGTTGTGATGAATCTAAGACAACAATTAGTAAAATAGACAATAATAACTTTGTTGTTCTATTGTTTGATGTTGACATGAGTAAATTGAAAGAAATATTATCTACTCCTGAAAGAGCTGAAGTAATTAAAAAGAACGGTATTTCAAATGAAATGTTTCAATTTACGTCTTTGGGATAAAGGTGTAAAAATATGTTTTGATATTTGGAATATTCCCGCTACTCAAAAAATAAAACGGTTATACTATTATAGTGTAACCGTTTTTGATTTTATTCCTAGAAAATTTAGCGCTACATTAATTTACCTAAGAATACCTGTGCTCTGGAATTAAAAGGATTTCCGCTAGCTCTTCTATTTGATGCGATTTGTCCGGTATGCCAGATAGCATCTGATAAGGGACCGTTAATAGCATTCCAAAATGGAAAAGACATACTTTGACCACCGAAATTAATTTTTACTGAGACTTCAGAGATTTTAACTTCTTTTATTAGCATATCAGACATTTTTTTAAGATTTAACAATGTCTTAGTTCTATATTCACTAAAGGACATTTCATATTTAGTTTCTGTAGGATACTCTTTATTATGAAATGCATAAATGACCATTTCTGTTAAGCCATAAATATGCTCTAAAACATCTAATGAAGATCGACTATCGTCACTAGGCTTGTATGAGAGGTCAATATCTCTTAGGCCATCAGTGGCCCAGTAATATCTAAACCCTAAACCTTCAATTAATCGGGTGATTACTGTTTCAGTGGTAAAATTATCAGCATAGGGGCCTATCTCAGAAAAAGGTAATGATTCATTGGTTTTTTCAGACTCTTTCATAATATATAATTTAATTGTTTAAAGTTTTAATTATCAAAATAGACAGTTTATTACATAATAAATATACTTGTTATATTATAACTTGCAAAATACAATTAATAATTTTATGTTTGATGTAAATCAATATATCAAAAATCATGAAAAAATTATTTATTATTCTAGTTTTGAGTTCGAGTATTTCTAATGCTCAATGGATTCAAAAATCATCTTGTAAGAAGAGTGCTGAAAAAATCACTAACGCAGCAATAGAATCAATAGCGAACCTTGAGTATTTATCTGCCATGGGAATTGCCAAGGCAGCACTGTTGTTAGATCCAAATTGTGGATGTGCCCAACTAGTTTTAGCTGCTGTTAGTAGTCCAAACCCAAATTGGGGAAGTCAAAAATCAAAGCTTGAAGCTATAGATGTTTCAAAACTTAGTGCTGAAGAAAAAACATGGCATAGTTTTCTTATGACCTCCCGAGAAGATAGACCTGATGTTGCAAAATCAGCAATGGCAGAACATCCGGAAAGTCCCTTAATTAACTGGTTGGCTACAACACCAGCTGATTTTAATACTTTTAAAACATTTGCTGAAAAATTTCCTGAGCAAGCGTCGGCATCTTATAATATGATGTCGTATGCTTATTTAAGAGGAGATTATGGTGAGCCAAATCAAGAGATGGCAATGGATTATGTAGAACGTTCTCAACAGATGCACTATGGACCAAACTCTTATGATTCAATGGCAGAACACTATGCATCTATAGGGGAATATCAAAAAGCACTAGAACTTCAATTGAAAGCAGTTGATTTTGCCCAATTTGGTTCCCCTTATTGGAATTTTGCAAGAATATATTATGCAAAAGTGAACCAAGAGGATATCTCTAAACAATTAATAAAAAATCAAAAAGAAGCTCAAGATGCAATAACAGCAAATGACTATGAGACATATTCAAAGTTTATGCATCCAGATATTAATCATATGACAGGAGATTCTAATTTGTCACCATTTTATACGTTTAATAAAGCCTCATTTGAGAGGGAACGAGTAATTACTTGGAAAAGTTTTGAATTAGAAAATATGGATGTGAATTATTCTCCAGATATGAAAACAGCTGTTCTCACATTTTATGCATCAGGAAGTTATATTTTTAATGATACCGACAAAGAGGTTGCTTACAGTACAAGAGGTTCTTCCGTTTGGGTTAACACTGATCAAGGATGGAAAATTATGCATAGCTCATGGGCTCCTAATAAAAATGGAGTTGGAATACCTGAATAATTATTTAAATAGGTTTGTTTACTGAAACAATAAAACGGTTATACCATTAAGGTGTAACCGTTTTTGTATTTTTATATATGTCAAAAAAAATGTTCTATCCTCTTTCTCTGTTGTTAATTCCATTAATTGGGATGTCTATCACTAATGAGATCAACTGGAGTCCATTTGATTTCATTATTATGGGTTCTCTACTCTTTTTGCTAAGTATTGGAATTAATTTTATGAGTAACCGAACAAATAATGTAAAAAACCGCCTTTTATACATTGGAATATTAGTTTTAATATTTATGTTAATATGGGCAGAGTTGGCAGTAGGTATTCTTGAAACTCCTTTTGCAGGCAGTTAAGTTAGTAATCGATTACGTTGTACGTTACCTTTAAATAATGGACTTAGGATAATCAAAATTAATATGTTTCAATCTCTTATCAATAATATTGATAATTCTATTAAAATAAAAGAGTACATTCTAAGTTGAAAAAGGATTTTTCAGTTTTGATAAGAAGATCTGACTAGCTAAATGGATTCTATTTCTGTCATATTATCGAATAAAGAATGACATTATCGATTTAAGTTGCAAAAAGCAATTAATAATTCGAGTTTGTATTTCAATAAAAAATTTAAGAAATCAAATCAATTAATTATGAAAAAAATCATTTGTTTATTAGCTCTAATGTTCATCTCAATTTATGGTATGGCCCAAGATGGAGCATTAACAGCTGAAGAAAAAAAATCTATTTTAGAAAATAGTCCATTTAATTCGGTTTATCCTAGTTCTATACTAAAAAGCTCTGATGCATATTTTAAAGCACAGATGGGGTTATACAAAGAAGGGGCAATTGCGGAGAAAGAAGCACATCTAGTTGCTATAGGAACTTCGGCCGCCGTAAAATGCCAGTATTGTATACCATATCATATATCGGAATTAAAACGATTAGGTGCAACAGAAGATGAAATTAAAACTGCTGTTTTAATTGCTGCTGATATAATGAAAATGAGCACACTCTTTTATGGAAACGAATTTGATTTAGAGGCATTCAAAAAAATGCTTTCTGGGAATTAATCATATTTAAACTTTAATTACAAATCAAATGAAAAAAGTAGTTTATGTATTGTTCTTGTTTGTAAGTGTTTCGTTTGCACAAGATTTAAAATGGGATTCAAGTGCATTGATAAATGCAGAATTTATAATCGATGCTGTTCATACCAAAGATGGAGTAAATTATGAATTATCTGCCACAGGTGAGGCAGGACCTTATGGGAGAGTTTATTTATCTTATGTATTTACAAACCATAATGACAGTATGGAAAGCGGTGAATTTACCGGTTATATATGGACTCAAATGGAAGAAGAAATTATAAAAGGAACAACACAAGGTGTTTATAGAAAACAAGGTAAAGTATTTAAAATGTATGCACTTGATAACCTTACTAATGAAAAAACATATATAGTTAGTGGTATCGCTGACTTTGTAAACAAAACATTGAAATTTAAAGCATCTGAAGTAAAAGAGTAATTATGAAATATTTAAAAATTATATTATTGGTATTAGTTGTCTCCTGTGAAACTGGGGAAACGGTTAAAGATATATCATCCGAAAATCAATTAAAATTTAAAGAAAATACAGAACGAATTAAATCTATGTTGGCAGCTATGTCGGCAGAAGAAAGCGATAAGTTTTCTCAGTATTTTGCAGATTCATTAAAATGGAGTGGTCCAGATAAAATCTTAATAGATGATTATGAAACTAAGGAGGTTTTAATGGCAGCATTAGACGGTTATATAGCCATGTATGATAATCACGAGTTAAGGGATATAAAGTTTTTTGGTGGCAGCACCTATAGTTCAGAAGAAACAAGTGATAATCCTAATGATATTAGAGTTTACGGTAATTGGCACCATACGCATGCTGAAACTGGTAAGGCAGTAAGTCATAAATGGATGGCCTTAATGCGTTTCAATAGTGATGGTCAGATTTATTTATTTAACGATTTTTTTGATGTTACTGGATTTTTGAGTCAGCATTTAAACTAAAAAACTATACCTTATGAATACTATAAAACCCCCATTATACTGCTTGATATGCTTCATTTTAATGTTAGGATGTCAACAAAGTAGTATAGAATCAGTAGATACATCTGCTGGTTTTATTTTAGATGGTCCCAATAAGAATTCAAATTATGCCTTAGGTAGTAATCAGGCAGCAGAATTAGCGGTTTCCTTTTCTAATGCATTTGTGAACAAGGATTATAATTTTATGTCTAAAGAGAATTTTAGGGATTCAATGTTTTTTTATCCTGAGAAAGGATTGGAAAAATTAGTTTTTGATTTAGATACTGGAATCTCTCTAATTAAATCAATGCATGCACCTTATGATTCAATAACACGCACTATAGAAGAGGTAATTCCATTAATACCTTCTTATGATAATACCTTGAATAAAATTATGTTATCGTTTACAGAGAATAGATATACAAAAGATGGATCAATAGAAACTTACAGATTTTTTGAGCAACATTATATTCAAGACAATAAAATTATAGGAGTTAGGAAATGGGTGCAATCCGAATAAAAATCAAATTAAAAACAAAGACAGTTTTTAAACTACTATCAAATAAAATTTAAAACAGTGAAAAACTTATTATTTATTTTGATTTTAATTACATTTTCGTGTAATCAAGATCAAAAAACTAAAACAAAAGAGCATACAGAAAAAATAGAGTATATATATGAAGCATCATACCTAGACAATGTTAATATTGGGAATAATGAATTGGTTTTAAAAATCCAGCAAATGCATCAATATCTTATAGATAAAGATTTTCAGATGGCCTCAACTTTTTTTTCAGATGATATTATTTTTATCCTTGAGGATGGTTATATTTTAGAGGGTAAAGCAACTGTTATGAAGCATATGACTGACAACTTTTCATTAATTAAAATTCAAGATTATGAAGTGGATATAAACTTTTCAGTAACAGGTGATAACGGAGACGAGTGGGTGCTTCTTTGGGATAATGCTAAAATTGTACTTCCTGATGGTAATTCAGCTAAATATGATTGGATGGAAGCTTTCCAGTTTGTTAACGGGAAAATAACTAAAATAAATCAGTTCTCAAGACCAATAATCAAATAACTTAAAAATGAAAAAAATAATTATTCTTATACTAGGTTTGTCATTGTATACATGTAACGAGCCTTACGCTAATCTTACAACTAACGATGAAAAATCTCAAATAATAAAAACTTTATTTCAAAAAGTTGGTGAGGAAAATATTGATTATTTAAAAGAAATATTTTCTGATAGTATGCAATTTATTGATCCACACGGTAATAAGCTTGATAAGTTAGGGTTTATTGCAGGGGTAGAAAATCTATACGATCTGTTTGATGAAATAACGGTGGAAAACATGGATGGAGATGCATTAGGATCAGAGGTTGAAACCGCTACCTACAATAACGGTATTGTTTGGACTAATATTTGGAATACTTTCTCTGCCACAGGCAAATATACTGGTCAAAGTGTAGCTTTTCCATTTCATATATCATATCAATGGGAGGGAGATAAAATTATAAAAGAGGTTCAATTTTTTGATACATCAGTAATTGAAAAAGAAATGAATGCAAAAGATGCAGCAAATAATACATCACAAAAAGTGGTTGCCAATATAGATATGACGGTTAATCCAGGTTACTCTACAGAAGATGTAAAAGCATTTTTAGAAAAATTAAACAATTTTATCCGTACGAAGGAACCCAACACTTATGACTATAGTTATTTTATTTCTGAAGATGGCAAACGCATTACTTTAATTGAAAAATTTAGAACGTCAGAAGATTTTATTTACCATGTTGATAATTTTGAGAATGGACCCAACATTGCAACTTTCATGAAAATGTTTACATTTAAATCTTTTGTAATTGCTGGTAATACTTCTGAAGGCTTGAGAGAGCGCATCAAAGCTTATCCTGTAGATTACCGTGGTAATATCGGTGGTTGGATATATTAATTTTAAATACTTTAACTAATAAATTATATAATATGAAAACTTTAAAAAAAATAATTTTAGCGATTACAGTAATACTTTTCGTTTCATGTAGTGGTAATCCTAATTATGAAAAAAACTTAGCAACAGCACAAAAATTATTTGAACTTCATGGAGAAGAGAAGCTTGACGAACAGCTTGCTCTAGTAAGTGAGGATATTAAAATATATACACCAATGTATGGGTCTTCAGAGCCAATGGGTTATGATGTATATGCATCTATGTTAAAAGGATATCATGATAATTTTGAGGATGTTAAATACAATGCTCAAGCTTGGCTCCCTGGTGTTGATACATTGTCTCTAAAACCAGATGGAAGTGTTAGGACGTATGGTACCTGGACAGGAAAAAATTCCACTACAGGAAAACAGATAAACCTAAGTGGCTATTGGTATTTTAACTTCGATGCAGATGGTAAGGTTATCGCTCAAGGAGACTTTTTTGATTATGGAGGAATGATGCAAGCTGTTGGTCCTAAAAATCCGGTTTTAGTTACCCTTAAGGTTTTGCCAGGCAAAAAACAGGCTATGATAGATCTTCTTAATACTCCTGATGGTTTACAAACAACAAGAGACTATGACGGTAGTTTATCTCTTGAGGCATTTTTTAACGATGAGACCTACACATATTATATTTACGGAGATTGGGCATCATATGAGCATTATCAAAAATATCTTGACTGGAGATTTAATGATGATGAAAGCAAAATGGCACAAAAAGTTATGGCTCTTTGTGAGGGTGGGCAACAAGGATTAATCCCATTATTTCCAAATACTGATTATTCTTCATTTAGTAATTGAAAAATAGAAAAATACAATAAGGCCAATAGGAACTAATCCCTTACTATTTTTTCACTTTATTACATTAAAAGTAGTGGATTTAGTCTCTGGATTGGCGTTCTTTTAAGATGGCTGTGTTATATTATGCTATCTGCAATAATTAAAAGGGGATCTAATTTTTAGATTCTCTTTTTTCTTTGATTAAATTTTATAAATCGCTAACAAATCTATCCTAATTACTTGTGTTTTAAAATTAATAGTTTTATTTTTCATTTTAAATAAATTAATAAATCATAAAATGAAAATAAGACATATTATTGTAGTTGTATTCCTAATCTTTTCCTTCTCTTGTCAAACATCAAAAGAGACTTCAAATAGTTTATCAGCTACAGCTGAGGCTATTAAAACCTATAAAATAAATTTTAAGTGGCAAGAGGGGTTTGAGGCATGGTCAAAAGTTCCCACGACATCAGATTATCATATGGTTGCTCCAGGTCTTGGCCTCGAGGCTAGAGGTGCTGATGAAATCAATAGTATAATTTTTGGTTTTGTGACAGAAACGGAACTTGTTCAAGAATTAGTAGATATAACCGAACACGGACCTTATGTAACTTGCTATCTTAAACTTACGACCAAAACGGGTGAAAAATTTGATGCGGTTGAAGTATTTAAATTGGATGAACAAGGACGTGTCACTAATATTTGGGCACTTTGATAATTAATTCGCTTTAATTTGGTAGGCTATGGACTTGTATTGTGTTTTTAATCAATTAAATATAGTTACTCATCTATAAACCAAACATATATGCTCAATATATTTTAACTTATAACATAAATCTAAATCAATAATAATAAAATCAAAACTATCATGAAGACACTTTTAAAACGAATAGCATTTTTTTGTACTCTTTGCTTGATAATAAGCTGTAATACTACTGGAGGTCAGTATTTAGGTGAGGGTGATAATAACGGCAATGCCTATAGTATTGGTAATGATGCAATGGCAGATAAACTATTAATGCTATCTGAAGCCTACAGTGAAAAAAATACTGAAGAGCTTGTAAAACATTATGACTCAACGTTTTTAGGAGAGAATGGTGTGGAAAGTACTAGAGCATGGTTGGAGTCTATGGATTCAATTAGTATGAAGCCGTATGTGGTTATTCCTGTAAAACTTGAGGGTGATAACGATACTAAGGTGTTAGCTTGGTCAAAAGAAGAACGCCACTACAAGAATGGATCTTATGAAAAGTTAGATTTAATGGAGTTTTTTAATTTTAATAAAGACGGTAAAGTAGACGCTTTTAAACAATGGAAATCCATTGATTCTTCAAACTTTGGAAAATCTTATGGTGGTAAATTTATTGGAAAGGGAGAGAATGAATATAGTGGCAGACCTCTTGTGTTTTCTGACAGAAATGAGGTAGCGATTATAGAAAAACTCATAAGAGATTATAACGATATGAATATTGAGGAATTTGTAAAACCTTTTGCTGAAAATACTATTTTAAATGTATATACAGGTGAACGTTTAGAGCTTAAAAAGTCAGATTTACCCAATCTATTTGATGAATATACATCTGTAGAATGGGTTCCATATGCTATAGTTCCTCTAAAAATCTATAATACTGACGCAGCTTCTGGTGTACAAGTGATGTCAAAAGAGAAAAGAGTTTTTAAAAATGGAAAAGTGTGGGAAAAAGAGCTGTTTGAAATATTCTATTTTGATTTAGATGGTAAAATTACCTCTATGACTCAATTTGCAAGAGATTTTTAGATTTTACCGAGATTACAAAAAGCTATTACAATAAAATCAACATTTTATTTATTTATTACTTATTAATACAAACTAAATTTTATCTTATGAAAAAATATATTTTTATTATCTGTACTATATGTACGATGGCCGTTAATGCTCAATATTGTGCATTCTTTGATTTCAAGGCAACTGAGCCCGAAATGGTAGTTAGTACTCTTAAAGGTATGATGGACACAGGCTGGGGAAAGAACATTCAAGGAACAAAATCATTGTTTTCTTATCAGTTTAATGGTCCAAACCAAGCAACACATTCTATTCAATTTTGTTTTCAGGACGAAGTGGCATTTGCCAATTTCTTCACTTCTTGGAGTTTGTCGACAGAAGCCCAACTTTTCGGTGAAAAGTTAGGAAAATTTACAGAAGGAATTAATCAAGCACTAAATACACCTTTGTGGTATAAAAATGACTGGTCAAATGATCAAGCATTTATGATTTATCAGCTTGATATTTCTGATACTCAAGCTTATCTAAATATATTTAAAGAATTTACTCAGACTATGGCGAAAAAATTAGGTTTTGAAAATAATTCTTACGGAATTGGTTATCCAATCATTGGTAAGGTAAAAGATTTCACACACTTTGTATGGATAGGCGCTAATGATGTGGAGTCGTCTCTAAGGCAAACAAAACAAATGCTATCTGACGATTTATTTGCATCTTTTTCAAAAGATGCAGCTGGTATAAGAAAAGTAGTAACGACGACTATGATGGTACGAGTAATGGATTTTTAAATTAAAAAAAAATTAAAATTATGCAAAGCAAAAATGACATTTTAAAAGTAAGAGCTCACGATACAATTGTGGGGTTTATATATTTGATTTCAGCAATTTTAGCAATTCAATTGAATATAAATTTTATTTGGATTGCCGTGGCAACTGCTGCACTACAAATAGTAAGCCCATTAACAAAATTTTGCCCTGTCTATGCAATTTTAAACAAAATGATGCCAGATACTACTCCCATTCAAAATGGTAAATAGAATTAAGGTTTTTAAAACAAAAATTATAAGTTCAATATTCAAAAATTTAAAAAATAATCTAATGAGAAAGTATAGTTTACTATTGGTACTAATTATAATTTTTAGTTGTAATTCTGAAATGAAAGAGACTAAAGATACCCAAATAGGTGTAGAAATATCAGATAAAGGAGAGCGTTTGGATTTAAATGCAGGTGAAATGTCTACAGTATCAATTTGGGAAAAATATATAGATGCGCACAACAATAGAGACATAGAGGCAATAAAATCTATGAATGCTGAGGGGTTCAAGGCTTACGGTCCACGAGGAGAATTTATTGATGGGTCGCAGGCACATGCAGAATTCCTTATGGCGTGGTTTAAAGATAATGAACCTAAATGGAGCCCTAAATATTATATCGCCAATGAAGTAGAGGACAATGAGGGAAACTTAATGCAGTGGGTAACATCAGGTCATGATTTGACTTTAGTTGTGGATGGCACAGATGTGAAAGTAGTTCAGGTGCATGACGCTTTAATTAAAAATGGTGAAATTCATAAATTTTATGTTTATGAGAGGGTTAAACAAGACAATGAATAGTGGTAAACTTAAAATTTTAAGAGAGGAAAAGCACTTACAACTTTAACGAATAAGATAATTTTAAGCTTACGCTAATTGCATTTCACTTACATCGCTTAATAAACCTTTTTTAAAAGCTAGGTAGTCAATCCTTTTAGTACTTTCAAATAATTCTCTGTTAGACAAGATTTGTTGTTTGATGTGAAGCTGTTGTTCATTTAAATCTGATTCAGCTATATCGCTAATAGAAAACATGTAAAGTTCCATTATGATAGGTAATGTGAGCATACCCTTATCTGTTACTATATAGCGCCTGCTTTTTTTAGTACTATTTACATCTAATAGGGTAATTAAATCGGCATCAATAAGATTTTTAATTCTATTCGTTAAAATATTGGTTGCGATTTTCTCTTTTGATTCTATAAACTCTTTAAAACGTGACTTCTTGTGTAACAACATGTCCCTTAATATCAATAAAGACCATTTGTCACCGAGTAAATGGGTAGATCGCGCTATTGCGCATGTAAGATTTAAATTCATCAGATTTATAAAACAAAGGTAACAAATTGTTGTTAATCTATCATTATTAAGTAAAAAAATCCTGATTTTTATTAAAAAATCAGGATTTTTTATAATTTATTTAACAATATGATAATTCTTATTGTTTGCGTCTCAAAATTTGTAGTTCATAATCTTTTACATCTTCCACCTCGCCTCGTGATAATATTAGCTCCATAAATTTTGGGCTTTTCTGAAGTTTATCATAAAGCATTAAATGATCTTCTCTATCTTTTCCTGTTAGGGCTACCCAATGTGTAGCTCCATTAGGCCGTCCAATGTCATATGTACCAAAACCAACTACTCTTCCAGCAAAATCCTCGGCAAATTCACTTACGATCTTATCATGTCCTTCTTTAAATTGATTTTGATCAGCCGCTTTTATGTCCCAGATATGAACATCAGGATTTGCTTCTGTATCTCCTTCTTGCCAGCTTAATATTCGTCCAGAATAGGAAGTACCCCATTCCTCTACGTAGTTCTGCATTTTTGACCAGAAGGCATCATTTTTATTTGGATCGATGGCATCTTCATCGACCATATCTACACCTAAGGTGTACATAAAAACAATTCTGTGAGTCATTCCATGAGTTCTACCATTCCAGAAGCGCTCTAAAACAACCCCTCCTTGATTCATTTCAACATCTTCAAATACCTTATCAAAAGCCTCAGCGATGTTATCTTGAGTGAAAGGTTTTACTTTTATTTCAATACATGTAAAAGCCATGGTTTGAGCAAAAAGTGATACTGTAGCAAAAGCTACAAAACAGGTTAAAATTAATTTTTTCATAATTATATAGATTTATTTATTCAATATGAAGATGTGAGATTATTACTTGCAAAACAAAATTAATCGATAAAATGATATTTTATATCAACGAAAAGTAATCGAGGGTAAATGACTCAACTAAAATTTTTTAAATAGGGTTGTGATTAGAACAGTAGTGTAGCGTCTAGTTAGTTTATGTTAATCAGTATAAATCACAATTTTTTAGTCTGTAAAGTGAAAATC
Source organism: Winogradskyella sp. KYW1333 (assembly GCF_003335675.1). Lineage (GTDB taxonomy): Bacteria > Bacteroidota > Bacteroidia > Flavobacteriales > Flavobacteriaceae > Winogradskyella. The sequence continues at coordinate 169,110 of NZ_QPHL01000013.1, forward strand.
CATTAAATAAAGATACAACTAGCATTAATGTTTTATATTAACTTTTTACAACTCTTTTTTTCTGATTAGAGCTATCTTTTGATGTATAATCTAAATAAAAAGTTACCATAAAAATTTAAGTACTAATAGAACTCCTTACGTTAATAAAGGTTTTTCCCTTATTAAGAATATAGAAATAAATAATGTACCATTTAAGTCTACAATTAATTTTCTTTCCCAATTTTATGGTTAAAACATAAAATGTTGTTTGGATTTATTACGCCAGCCTGCTTGGTTTTCGTATTCAACAAAGTAAATTTTAAAATCAGCCTGATTTTCATAATCAACAAAAAACAAAGTCTTACTTGCTTGATTACGATAGGTTGTAAAAAACCATTTACCAATATTATTTATTGCCTGATTTGAATATTTAACCTTATATACTTTTAGGTCAGCCTGATTTTCATAGTTCACTACGTATACCTTTGCATCTGCCTGATTTTCATATTCTACAGAATAAACTTTTTGTGCAAAACACGAGACTCCAAAAAATAGTGTAAAAAGGAAAAGTAAAAGTTTCATTTAATATTTTTATTATACTTGGATTACAAAACATATTAATAGTATCATAAATCATACCAATAGACTTAAGATTAAAATTATATGTAAATATTTCTATTTTTAATCCATTAAAAAGTCAATTTTTCTTCGTTTAAGATTTAATCTCTCCAATGGAATTAAAGGTTGTAACTTTGAAAAAAAATAAATTAGATGCACAAAGCTGGTTTTGTAAATATTATTGGTAACCCAAATGTTGGTAAATCTACCCTGATGAATGCATTTATGGGTGAGAAATTATCCATTATTACATCTAAGGCACAGACAACTAGACACCGTATATTAGGAATTGTAAATGGAGAGAATTTTCAAGTTGTACTGAGTGATACGCCAGGAATTATAAAACCTGCATACGAATTGCAAGAATCTATGATGGGATTTGTTAAGTCTGCATTTGAAGATGCAGACTTATTAATCTATATGGTAGAAATAGGTGAGAAGGAATTAAAGGATGAAGTATTTTTTAATAAAATCACAAACTCTAAAATACCTGTATTGCTACTGCTAAATAAAATCGATAGCTCAAATCAAGAACAACTAGAAGAACAATCCGAGTTGTGGCAACAAAAGGTTCCAAATGCAGAATTTTATCCTATATCGGCCTTGAATGGATTTAATGTAAAAAATGTTTTTGATAGAATTATAGAGTTACTACCAGAGTCACCTCCATTTTATCCAAAGGACCAGATTACGGATAAACCTGAGCGATTTTTCGTTAATGAAGCCATCAGGGAAAAAATATTAGTGCACTACAAAAAGGAAATTCCTTATGCTGTAGAAGTAGATACAGAAGAGTTTTTTGAGGAGGAAAAGATCATAAGAATGCGCTCTGTAATTATGGTTGAGCGTGAAACGCAAAAGGGAATTATAATAGGTCATAAGGGTTCCGCTTTAAAGCGTGTTGGGGTTGAAGCTAGAAAGGATCTAGAAAAGTTTTTTGGAAAGCAGGTTCATTTAGAATTGTATGTAAAAGTGAACAAAAATTGGCGTAGTAATCAAAACCAATTAAGGCGTTTTGGTTATAATCAATAACTATTAGGTAATGGAATGAATATCTTGCCTTCTCAAGGTATCTCGCATAAAATGGTGAAGTTGTGCATTTGATTCATGCCAGTCCTCTTTCCTAGACGACCTCCAAAGTAAAGTGCAGACCAAATCATTACCATTAATAGCGTAACGAATAATTGAATTGCATAACGGCTTTCTAAGGACCAAATAGTCCGTAAATCATACTGGTTTTTTCTCATCGTAATCTTCATTAATTTCCAAATGGAGTTGAGGTGATCAAAAGTGTTGCTTTTGCTTAGGTATTTTATTAAAGACATGAACATCAACACGTGTAACTATGAAATCTGATTGCGTTTTACCTTTATCTTCAAATAAAGACAAAAGCACATTGTTAATTTCATTGACTTTAAACTTAAATCGTGGTCTTAATATTATTTCATTAGAGAGCTCCATAATCAGGTAATGCAGTAACATATTCAATTTACATAATTTCTTTTAAATTAAATATAAGATTTAATACTACCTTTGCGGCAAGATTTAGAGTATGGGAAATATAGTTGCAATAGTAGGTAGACCAAATGTTGGTAAGTCAACTTTTTTTAATCGTCTTATACAAAGACGAGAAGCTATTGTTGATGCAGTTAGTGGTGTAACTAGAGATCGTCATTACGGTAAAACAGATTGGAATGGTAGAGAATTCTCATTGATAGACACAGGTGGGTATGTTGTAGGTAGTGATGATGTATTTGAGACCGAGATTGATAAACAGGTAGAGTTAGCTATAGATGAGGCTGATGCCATTATTTTTATGGTCGATGTAGAAAGTGGTGTTACTGGTATGGACGAAGATGTTGCCAAATTATTGCGTAAAGTAGATAAGCCTGTTTTTTTAGTAGTGAACAAAGTAGACAACAACAAGCGCGCTGAAGATGCTGTAGAGTTTTATTCACTTGGATTAGGCGATTATTATACAATAGCTAGTATTAACGGAAGTGGAACAGGTGATTTACTTGATGCAGTGGTTGAGGCATTACCTGAAAAAGAAGAAACAGAAGAAGAAACTTTACCAAGATTTGCAGTTGTTGGTCGTCCTAATGCAGGTAAATCTTCATTTATAAATGCATTAATAGGGGAGGATAGATATATTGTTACTGATATAGCTGGTACAACACGAGATTCTATCGATACTAAATACAATCGATTTGGTTTTGAATTTAATCTTGTTGATACAGCTGGAATAAGACGTAAATCCAAAGTAAAAGAAGATTTGGAGTTTTATTCTGTAATGCGAAGTGTAAGAGCCATTGAACACTCTGATGTTTGCCTTTTGGTATTGGATGCTACACGCGGTTTTGATGGCCAGGTACAAAATATTTTTTGGCTAGCAGAGCGCAATAGAAAAGGAATTGTAATATTGGTAAATAAGTGGGATTTAGTTGAAAAAGATAATAAAACAGCTAAAGAATTTGAAAAGCATATAAGAAAGCAAATTGAACCATTTACGGATGTACCAATTGTTTTTATTTCTGTGCTGAATAAGCAACGGATTTTTAAAGCAATTGAAACTGCAGTAGAAGTCTATAAAAACAGAACTAAACGCATTAAAACGAGTGTTCTTAATGATACCTTGTTACCGATTATTGAACATTTTCCGCCCCCTGCTTATAAGGGTAAATTTGTAAAAATTAAATACATCATGCAACTGCCAACACCACAACCACAGTTTGCATTCTTTTGTAATCTACCGCAATATGTTAAGGAACCTTACAAGCGATTTTTAGAGAATAAACTTAGAGAACATTTCGATTTTACAGGTGTTCCAGTGAGCGTTTACATGCGAAAAAAATAGTAATAAAATAATATTTGTTTTAATTTGATGTTTATCAATCTTGCGATATAATAATAGGGTTGACTAATTAGCTGTATGTTGATTTAACTGTTTTTACCAACCTCCTGAGGCACCACCACCTCCAAAACTGCCTCCTCCGAAGCCACCACCAAATCCACCAGAGCTTCCACCTCCAAATCCGCCAGATGACGATCCACGAGAATAGCTACCACGGCCCATATTGCTTAAAATAATAGCTTCGAGTAGACTTCGCCTATCCGAACGGGTTCCACGATTTCCACCGCCTCCTCCTGGTCTACTTTTCGAAATAGCAATGATTAATATTATGAAGACGATTAACATTATTATAAATAATTCAATAGGGAAGTCTGTTGTATTGCTCTGCCGTGTGCCTTGATATTCATCATTTAATACTTCAAAAATAGCTTCAGTTCCTCGGTCAAGTCCTCCAAAATAATCGCTTCTTTTAAAATAAGGGATTATTTCCCTATCAATTATTCGTTTGCTCATGGCATCAGTTAAAAGATGTTCTACGCCTTTTCCTGTATTAATACCAATTTTCCGGTCATTTTTAGCCAGTAGAATTAATACACCATTATCCTCTTTTTCTTGACCAATGCCCCATTTTTCACCCCATTGTGCACCCAGATAATTGATGTATTCGCCTTCAGTAGAATTTATAATAGCGACTACAATTTGTGTTGAGGTGGTGTCAGAGTACCTCACTAAATTCTGTTCTAAAGTACTTTTCTCTGAAGTATTTAATAGATTAATATAATCATAAACACTAGTTTGAAATTCTGGTTTGGGCGGAATTTCAAATTGGGCATAAGAGCAATGCACCGAGAAAATAACTATGACGATTGAAATTTTTGAAACGATGGGTTTTAAATACTGCATTAGCCTTTAGAAATTGTGTCATCTAATTCATTTCTATCACCATGCTCCCAAGGAAAGTATTCAGATAATTCTTGGCCAGCTTTAGAAACACCATCAATTAGTCCTTGTTTAAAATTCCCGTTTTTGAAATGTTGTTGAATTTTGTCTCTGGTTGAATTCCAAAAATTCTCACCAACTTTTTCATTGATACCTTTATCTCCGTAAACCACAAAAGATTTATTGTTAACTGCTACATAGATAAGTACACCATTTCTTTGAAGTGTATTATCCATTTTTAAAAAGTGGAAAACTTCAAGTGCATGATTAAATATGTCACCATTATAATTCTGCTCAATGTGTACACGTATCTCACCAGAAGTATTACGTTCTGCAATACGGATAGCTTCAATGATTTCCGTTTCCTCTTCTGATGTTAGGAAATCTTCAATATGTGGCATATGGTGAATTAATTAAATTCAAAGTTTACATCAGGAACTTTTTCGCTCCCAGGTTCTGCCTGATATCTTGGCATTTCTTCAAAACCGAATAATCCTGCTAATAACTTTCCAGGGAATTTCGTAGTATGTTTATCGTAGATGTTCACTGCTTCGTTGTAACGGTCTCTAGCAACATTAATTCTATTTTCTGTTCCTTCTTGTTGCGCTTGAAAATCTCTAAACTGTTGTGTTACTTTTAAATCTGGATAACGCTCAAAAGTTGCGATTAATCTACTAAATGAACCTTTTAATTGACTCTGAGCTTGTTGAAATTTCTCCAGGTTTTCAGGTGTTAAATCATCAATATTCACATTCACTGATGTTGCTTTGGAGCGTGCTTCAATTACTTCGTTTAAGGTTGTTCTCTCAAAATCTGCTGCGCCTTGCACCGTCTTAATTACCGTGCTGTATAAATCGCTTCTGCGTTGGTATGTACTTTCTACATTAGACCATGCGGTTTTTGCATCAGCTTCATATTCAACTGCAGTATTATTAAAACCTACTGCCCATTGATATATTCCAAAGGCAATAACTGCGATTACTATTACAGGGATTAACCATTTTTTCATATTGATAAGTTTAAAGTTGTGATTTAATTTTATTTAGTTGTGCCTTTATATTTTCAAGTTTTTCAATGATTTCGTACTTCTCTAGTGCTTGTTTTTTTTCTTCCTTTAAATGAATTTTAGCACCTTCTAAAGTAAATCCGCGCTCTTTTACCAAATGATAAATGAACTTTAAATTTTTAATATCATCTGGCGTAAATTTCCTATTCCCTTTTGCATTCTTCTTTGGTTTGATTACATCAAACTCCTTTTCCCAAAAGCGTATCAAAGAAGCGTTAACCTTAAATGCCTTGGCAACTTCCCCAATCCCATAATATCTTTTTTCTGGTAAATCTATGTGCATTCTAATCTAAGGATTGGTTTTCTAATGATGCTTTTTCCAGTAGTTTATCAAACTCTTCAGCTGATAGGTTTCCGTAATAGAAATTAATTGGGTTTATACGGATTCCGTCTTTAAAGACCTCATAGTGCAAATGTGGTGCTTCTGATCGACCTGTACTACCTACAAAGCCGATTAAATCACCGCGCTTTACGCGTTGATTTACACGTACATTATATTTAAATAGGTGCGCATATAAAGATACGTAACCAAATCCATGGTCAATACGGATATGCTTACCATATCCAGTTGCACTATTGTCTGCACGTTTTACAATTCCATCACCAGTTGCGTAGACAGGTGTGCCGCGTGGTGCTGTAAAATCCATTCCAAAATGAAACTTCCTCACTTTGGTAAATGGGTCAGTTCTAAAACCGTAACCAGAAGCAACTCGTGTAAGACTTACATTATTTACTGGTTGAATGGCAGGTATGGCTTCTAAAAATTTTTCTTTGTCTTCTGCAAGTTTGGCTATTTCATCCAATGATTTGGATTGTACTACTATAGCCTTTTCGAGAATATCTAATCGCTTATTTGTTTCAGCTATTAACTGTGAGTTATCAAAGCCTTCATACTTTTTATAACGATTAATACCTCCAAATCCAGCACGTCTTTGTTCATCTGGTATTGGATTGGCTTCAAAATATAGTCTATATATGGCGTTGTCACGTTCTTCAACATTTTCTAATGCCGCAATTGCATCATCCATTCTCTTGTTGAGTAGCTGGTACTGCAATTCCATATTTTGCAATTCACGAGCAAGTTCACGTTCTTTTGGTGATTCAACATATTGGCTCACAATGAAGAATGAAAGAAACCCAAACAATCCCGCAGCAGCAAGAAACAACATGATATATTTAAATGTTGTTCTTTTCCTACGTCTTATTTTGCGGTAAGAAAGTGTTTCGGAATCATAATAATATTTTACCTTACCCATATTGCAAATTATACTATTTTTACAGCTAATAAAAACATTTTGTAGCCCAATTTTATTAGCGTAACGACCAAAGATAAAAATTGTTTTGCAATTGTGGGAATTTAATATAGAATCAAGCTCTAATTAATTGTATATGAAATCTAAAGATATTCGTGCTAAATTTTTAAACTTTTTTAAAGGGAAGGAACATCTTATTGTCCCTTCTGCGCCGATGGTTGTAAAAAATGACCCAACACTGATGTTTGTTAATTCTGGGATGGCACCATTCAAAGAGTATTTTTTAGGTAATGCAGTGCCTAAGCAAAACAGAATTGCAGACACACAAAAATGTTTAAGAGTTTCTGGAAAGCACAATGATTTAGAAGAGGTTGGTTACGATACTTACCACCATACACTTTTTGAAATGCTTGGCAACTGGAGTTTTGGTGATTATTTTAAAAAGGAAGCGATTGCTTGGGCTTGGGAATTAATGACCAAAGAGTATGGTATTGATAAAGATATGCTTTATGTCACTGTTTTTGGGGGAAGTGATGATGATGATAAACTGGAAATGGATAATGAGGCTTTTGATATATGGAAACAATACATTGATGTAGATCGAATTTTAAAAGGTAATAAGAAGGATAATTTCTGGGAAATGGGTGAACAAGGTCCTTGTGGGCCGTGTAGCGAAATACATGTAGATATTCGTTCTGCTGAAGAAAAGTCAAAAGTAAACGGTAAAGATTTGGTAAATATGGACCATCCTCAGGTGGTTGAAATATGGAATTTAGTTTTCATGCAGTACAACCGAAAAGCTAATGGATCCTTGGAAGTATTACCTAACAAACATATTGATACAGGAATGGGCTTTGAACGTCTTTGTATGGTACTACAAGGTGTACAATCTAATTATGATACTGATGTTTTTACGCCGATTATTCGTGAGATTGAAACTATTACGAGTTCAAAATATGGTGAAGACGAAAAAATTGATGTTGCAATTAGAGTAATATCAGATCATGTAAGAGCGGTTGCATTTTCAATTGCAGATGGGCAATTACCTAGTAACACAGGTGCTGGTTATGTAATTCGTAGAATTTTGAGAAGAGCGATTCGATATGGTTTTACATTCTTAAACCAGAAAGAACCATTCATTTACAAGTTAGCAGATACTTTAGGGAATCAAATGGGTGAGGCATTTCCAGAAATTAAGTCTCAAGAACGACTTATTGAGAATGTGATAAAGGAAGAGGAGCACTCTTTTTTAAGAACATTGGATCAAGGCTTATTATTATTGGATAAGGTAATTGAAAATACTTCATCAAAGACTGTAGATGGCAGTAGAGCTTTTGAATTATATGATACTTATGGCTTTCCTTTGGACCTAACCCAATTAATTGCCAGAGAGAAAGGGTATGAAGTTGATGAAGCCGGTTTTGATTCTGAAATGCAAAAGCAAAAAAATCGCTCTAGAAGTGCTTCTGCAACCGAGACTTCGGATTGGGTGATATTGAGAGAAGACGATACGGAAGAATTTATAGGTTATGATACATTAACTGCAGATGTGAAGTTAACGAGATATAGAAAAGTAGTTTCTAAGAAGGATGGCGATCAATATCAACTTGTTTTTAATTTAACACCGTTTTACCCAGAAGGTGGTGGGCAAGTTGGCGACAAGGGATTCATTGAAGTTCCAAATGGTGATATTGTTTATATAAGAGATACAAAAAAAGAGAATAATCTTATTATTCATATAACCAAGCAATTACCAAGTCATTTAGAAGATACGTTTAAGGCTGTTGTTAATGACGAGCATAGAAGACTTTCAGCGAGCAATCATACGGCAACTCATTTGTTGCATCAGGCATTAAGAACAATTTTAGGAACTCACGTAGAACAGAAGGGATCTTTAGTAAAACCCAAAAATTTGAGATTTGATTTTTCCCATTTCTCTAAAGTAGATGCAGATCAGTTGCAACAAATTGAAGATTTTGTTAATGCAAGAATCCGTGAAAACTTACCTTTAGAAGAACAACGAAATATCTCAATGCAAAAAGCCTTGGATGAAGGTGCTATTGCTTTGTTTGGTGAAAAGTATGGTGATAGTGTAAGAGCAATACGGTTTGGTCAATCCATGGAACTTTGTGGTGGAACACATGTTAAACAAACAGGCGATGTTTGGCATTTTAAAATTAAATCTGAAAGTGCAATTGCCTCTGGAATAAGAAGGATAGAAGCCATAACCAATGTAGCTGTTGGTGAATATTTTGAAAATGTAGATAAACAATATGAAGCGATAAAACAGGTTTTGAAAAATCCTGCTGAACCTGCAAAAGCAATTCATAACCTTCAAGAAGAAAACGCAAGTTTAAAAAAGCAAATCGAAGCTTTGTTAAAAGATAAGGCGAAGAATTTAAAAGGTGATTTAAAAAATGAAATCACTGATGTTAATGGTATTCAGTATTTGGCCAAAAAAGTAGATTTAGATGCCAAAGGAATTAAAGATCTTTGCTTTGAGCTAGGCAATCAATCTAACAATCTTTTCTTGTTTTTTGGTGCAGATAATAATGGCAAAGCCCTACTTTCTTGCTACATATCCAAAGAACTTGTGGCGAGTAATGGCCTTAATGCAGGCACCATTGTAAGGGAACTTGGCAAGTACATCCAAGGTGGAGGTGGAGGTCAACCATTTTTCGCAACTGCAGGTGGTAAAAACCCCGCAGGAATAGAAGAGGCTTTAAAAGCTTCTGAGAACTATCTCAAATAGGTAAAAACATTTGATTTTGGAGTTTATACGATGGATTTACAAACTAAAATACCATTAAAAAGGCAAATACATAATCAGATTGATTATGATTCTAAGGCTCTCTTTCTTGGGTCGTGTTTTTCTGAGAGTATTGGTCAAAAATTTGAGTATTATAAACTACAAACTGTAATAAATCCATTTGGTATTTTATTTCAACCCTTAGCCATAGAAAACCTTATTACTAGGGCTGTTAATCAATCATATTATGAGAAAAATGAACTTCTAAAGGTTCAAGATCGTTGGATTTGCCTTGATGTACACTCTAGATTAGACAGAAGCTCAGAGGATGAAATATTGGATTTATTAAATCATCAAATAGATAAGACTGAACAACAACTTAGAACATCTTCACATATAGTGATTACCCTTGGTACTTCTTGGGTATATAGATTTATTGAAACCGATAGGGTTGTTGCTAATTGCCATAAGATTCCTCAAAAAAAGTTTTTGAAAGCGCTTTTGAAAGTTGAAGAAATTGAAGAAAGCCTACACTCTATAGTAAGTTTAATAAAATCAGTAAACAAAGAAGTTTCTATTTTATTTACTATTTCTCCGATACGTCATATTAAGGACGGAATAATAGAAAACAACCAGAGTAAATCTCACTTGATATCGGCTATTCATAATATCGTAGATCCACATCATAAATTGTATTATTTCCCAGCTTATGAAATTATGATGGATGAGTTAAGAGATTATCGTTTCTACAAAGAAGATATGATTCATCCAAGTCAATTAGCAATTGACTATATATGGGAAAAATTTAAGACTGTTTGGTTTACGGATGAAGGTTTGTCAATGATTGAAAGCATTGGAAAGATTCAGGCCAAACGCTCTCATAAACCATTTAACTCGGATTCTGTTGAGCACAAGAAATTTTTGGCTCAATTAAAATTAGATATTAACAATATTCATAAGAAATATCCTTTTATATCTTTTTTAGAATTAGATGAGTAACAATAAAAATCCACTTTAACATTTAAAATGTGTTTTTTATCGAAAAAACGGCAATTACATTTTAAATAATGTTATCTTAAGTTGCTATTAATCAAGTTTTTGAAAGCATCATTTATTTTTTGTATAAAACAAAAAATATTTGATGTTTTTTTTTGCCCTTGTTTATCTAATAGCTCGATTCAGTCTTTTTTTTACCAGATTAAAACTCTTTTAACTAGTACGTTCCCATCTATAGGCATTGGATTTCTTTATGGTTTTGGTGATTTATTTTGTTTGTCATTAAAAAATTTCACCCAGTGAAAATACTTTTAGTTAATTAATTTGGAAGTCTCCTAAATGGTTTTTAGTCTTGATCTGGAAATACTACACTATCTGGCACCAAAACGGAATAATTACCATTATTTCTAATGACGTCCCTAACGATTGATGATGAGATATAAGATGTTTTGGCCGCAGTTAATAAAAATACAGTTTCGATTTTTGAAAGCCTTCTATTGGTGTGAGCAATAGCTTTCTCAAACTCAAAATCTGCAGGATTTCTCAATCCTCTTAAAATAAATTTTGCATTTACCTCTTTGCAATAGTCTACTGTAAGACCGCTATAAGTCGTAACCTTTACTTTTGGTTGGTGTTTGAATGCTTCTTCAATAAACTTTTGACGCTCTTTAATTGAGAACATGTATTTTTTATCTGCATTTATACCAATAGCAACAATAATCTCATCAAATAGTTTTACACCGCGTTTAATAATATCGTAGTGCCCTAGGGTAATTGGATCAAAAGATCCTGGGAAGATGGCTCGTTTCATGCTATAATTTTTTATAAGCTATTGGTGTCGAAGTATTGATTAAGCAAATATAATTAATTCTGTAATGCCTCTTCAATGGCATTATTAAACAGAGCTTTTAAACTAATTCCTGCTTCATTAGCTTGTTGAGGTAATATACTTTCTTTTGTGAAACCAGGTACGGTATTCATTTCCAAGAAATAGGGATGGTCGTTTTTAAAAATAAACTCACTTCTGGAAAACCCTTTCATTTTTAGAATTTCATAAATACGTTTTGCCTCAGTATTTACTTTGTTTTTGTATTCCTCAGAGATTCTTGCTGGAGTAATTTCTTGAGACTTACCTTCATATTTAGCTTGGTAATCGAAAAAATCATTTTCTGAAACGATTTCCGTGATAGGTAATACCAATGTTTCTCCTTGGTAAGATATAACACCAACAGACACCTCTATACCATCTAAGAATTCTTCAATTATAATTTCATTATCCTCTTTAAAGGAAGCGTCAATGGCAGGTTTAAGTTCTTCTTTATTGTATACTTTAGAAACACCAAAACTACTACCTGCTTTATTGGCTTTAACAAAGCATGGTAAACCAACTTTGTTTATTATTTCATCTTCATTAATGCTATCACCGTAATTAAGGTAATAGTTTTCAGCAGTTTTTATGCCATAGGGTTTTAAAGTAGATATGAGATCCCTTTTGTTAAAGGTAAGAGTGGCTTGGTACATACTGCAGCTTGTATGTGGTATATCAAGCAGCTCAAAATAAGCTTGCATATAACCATCTTCACCAGGTGAGCCATGTATGGCATTAAACACACAATCAAATGTTACTTTATGGCCTTCAATTTTTACTGAAAAGTCATTCCTGTCTATTGTAAATTTGTCTTCATTATCATCAACATAACACCATTCATCTTTAAAAACATGAATTCTGTAGGCATCATATTTCTCCTTATCCAATGTTTCATATACCACATTACCGCTTTTAAGTGATATTTCATATTCACTTGAATATCCACCCATTATTATGGCAACATTTTTCTTCATTGTATCTTCTGAAAATCGATAATGTAAATGTATCATTTATTTTGAATAAACTAAATCATTCCTCGATACGTATATAAAATTTTATGACGTGATATATTTTATTAGTTTTGTCAATAATCAATTAATTCATGGGTTTAGTCAAATTTCTAACCAGCAAAGTATTTTTTAAACAATTAGCTTTGGCTATTGTAGCCATAGTGGTTTTAAGTTTTTTGGTCTTAAAATGGTTAGATATAACTACTAAAAATGGTGAATTCGTGGTTGTACCTAATTTAAAAGGTAAATCAGTAGAAACAGTTGAAATAGAACTCAGGGATAATGATCTGGTAATGCAAATTCAAGATTCGGCCAACTTTAATCCAAATTATCCAAAGTATTCTGTTTTAGAGCAGAATCCTGTGGCTGGCTCAAAAGTAAAAGAAGATCGTAAGATCTATCTTATTTTGAATGCTTCGGGTTATAGAAAGGTCGAAGTACCTAATATATTAAAACGAACATTAAGGCAGGCGAAACCTACTCTTGAAGCCTTAGAGTTTAAAATTGGTAAGATTACCTACAGAGATGCAATTGGTGAAGGTGTTATGTCAATGTCTCATAATGGCAAACCATTGAAACCAGGAGCTCTTTTGCCACTTACTTCTCAAATAGACTTAGTCGTTGGTAACGGCGAGTTATAAGCTATTGAAATGCCAAATATATCTGATTTAGATACTCAAGATGACCAACTTTACGAGCATTATGCTTTTAGGGTAGTGAAGGGTCAGCAATCTGTTAGAGTAGACAAGTATTTAATGAATTTTATGGAAAATGTAACACGCAGTAAAATTCAAAATGCAGTCAAAGACGGGTTTGTCTTTGTAAATGGCAAATCAGTTAAAGCAAGCTACAAGGTAAAACCTAATGATTACGTTACGGTTAAATTTGAACATCCAACTCACGAACAATTACTAGTTGCGGAAGATATTCCGATTGATATAGTCTATGAAGATGACGATGTTCTTGTAGTAAATAAACCTGCCGGTATGGTGGTTCATCCAGGCCACGGAAATTATTCAGGTACCCTCATTAATGGGTTAATATATCACTTTGAGAATTTACCGAATAATTCTAGTAATCGACCTGGTTTAGTACACAGAATTGATAAGGACACAACTGGTTTATTGGTTGTTGCGAAGACGGAATTGGCGATGACACATTTATCTAATCAGTTTGCAAAAAAGACAAGTGAACGGGAGTATATTGCTCTTGTATGGGGAAATGTTGAGGAGGATGAAGGTACAATTGAAGGAAATATTGGTAGACACCCTAAAAATAGACTTCAAAATACAGTTTACGAAGGAGAGGACGCTTATAAAGGCAAGCCAGCTGTAACACATTTTAAGGTCATTGAACGTTTTGGTTATGTTACTTTAGTGAGTTGTAGACTCGAAACTGGCCGAACACACCAAATCCGTGTGCACATGAAACATATTGGACATACGCTTTTTAATGATGAACGCTATGGTGGAGAAAAGATTCTGAAAGGTACCACCTTCACCAAGTACAAACAGTTTATTTCAAATTGTTTTAAAATTTTACCTAGACAAGCTTTGCATGCTAAAAGTTTAGGTTTTGAACATCCAAATACAGGAAAATTTTTGCGCTTTACAACTGAAATACCAGAAGATATCCAGTCTTGCATAGAAAAGTGGAGATCTTACGCAAAGCATCAAGATAATTAATAGTACCATTGTTAATATTTGTTGAATGTCATTTCAACTTTTTGAAGGACTTCGTAAATTTGCAATCAGAAAAAGCAACTATATGAAACTTGTAATATCACCTGCCAAATCTTTAGATTTTGAAAGTAATGTACCAACGACAAAATCGAGTGAATTTTGTTTTTCTGCAGAAGCAGAACGCCTCAATAAAATCCTAAAGAAAAAATCGCCTAGAAGTTTATCTCAACTGATGAATATTTCAGCAAATTTAGGTGAGTTAAATTATGATCGTAATCAAGAGTGGAGTTTGCCCTTTAATAAAGACAACGCAAGACCTGCAATGTATGCTTTTAATGGTGATGTTTACAGAGGATTAGATGCTTATACAATTGACAAGTCAAGTTTAGATAAGGCCCAAGATACAATAAGAATCATTTCTGGCTTGTATGGTATCTTAAAGCCACTAGACTTAATACAACCTTACAGATTAGAGATGGGAACTAAACTTCCTGTAGGAAGAAATAAAAACCTTTATGATTTTTGGCGCAAAAAAGTTACTCAAGCACTTAATGAGGAACTTAAGGAAGGAGAATTGTTCTTAAACCTAGCAAGTAACGAGTATTTTAAGGCTATAGATAAAAAAGCGCTTAAAGTACCTGTTATAACTGTGAGTTTTAAGGAATTTAAAAATGGGCAATACAAAACCATTGGTTTTTTCGCTAAATATGCAAGAGGGTTAATGGCTAGATATATTATTGATACTGATGCAAAGACACTTGATGATATAAAAGGTTTTAATTATGATAATTATGCGTTAAGTAATGAGTTATCAAGTAAAAACGAACTTGTTTTCACAAGATAATGTTTTTGCACAAGCATCCTTACCCACCATTTATTAATCAAGACACTACAAAACTAATTGTAGGCACTTTACCACCACCAAGATTTTCAACAGGACAATTGTTAGAAAAAGATGTAGACTTTTGTTATGGGAGCTGCTATAACTCCTTGTGGTTATACCTTGATAAAATTCATAATCTTAATTTAAGATATGACAATTCAATTAGGGCTATTGAACAACGTAAAGCGTTTTTGAAAATGCACAAAATTGGTGTTTGTGATATAGTAGCCAGTGGTGAACGTCAAAAAATAGATGCCTCAGACTTAGGCTTGTCAAATGTAATACTTAGAGACCTTATCGGTTATTTAAGAGAATTTAAATATGTAGATACTATTCTATTCATTGGAGGTAATAGTAAAAATGGTCCTGAATATTTCTTTAGGAAACTTATTAAGACCAATAATTTAAGATTAGAATTGGTTTCTAGCGAGATTCCTAGAATTCATCAATTTTCTATAGATAATCGAATAATAAAAACAGTCTCTTTAACTTCTTCTTCTGGTTCTGCAAATAGAGCAATTGGTAGTATGCAGTTATACAAGCAACTTAAGGCCAAAAATCCAAATTTTTCAACTTTTGATTTTAGAGTATTGCAGTATCAGGAATATTTTTAAGGACTGAGTATAGAAAATTAGTTTGTGATGATTATTATTTCTGTTTCAGACAAAAATCTTTGTTCAAATTCTAAAAATTACTAATGATTGATTAACTTGTATTACGAGTAACAACAATCATTGTGAAAAAAGCACTGCAAATCGGAAATGGGTTGGCATTGGGTTCAACTATTTTCATCAACTACTTATCAAATACTGGTTTAATTAATGATACAACTATTGGAGAAATGTCCAATGGTTATAGGTCTGTATTTACACCTGCAGGATACACCTTTGCTATTTGGGGTTTAATTTATCTATTGTTGATTTCATTTGCCATATATCAAGGGCGCAGCCTATTTGTACATGTCAAGGACGATAGTTTTGTTGAGAAAATCGGAATATGGTTTATTCTATCTTGTGTGTTTAATTCCTTTTGGGTATTTGCTTGGATTTATGAATACACTGGCTTGTCTTGTGTTTTAATCTTTTTATTACTTATTTCTTTGATCAAGATTGTAATTAATTTAGGCATGGAGCATAACGATGGACGTTTTCCACTTATGGCTTTTGTTTGGTGGCCTTTTGCCATATATTTTGGTTGGGTAACTGTTGCAAGTATAGCAAATGTGTCTAGCTACCTTATAAAGCTAAAATGGGATGGGTTTGGATTGCCAGATAATACCTGGACCATTATTATGATTTGTATAGCAGTGATAATAAATCTTTATGTAATGTGGAAACGCAATATGAGGGCATTTACATTAGTTGGTGCATGGGCATTGATAGGTATTGGTGTAGCTAATAGCGCAGTAAATGAGATTATAACAACAACTACATTTATTGCTGCGGCTATATTGATAACAACTAACGGAATTCATGGTTTTAAAAACCTCTCTGCAAATCCATTTGCAAAGTATAGGGAGTGGCAGGCAGAAAAGAAATCATAAAAATTATTATTTACAGCGAGTAAGGATAAAAATAACTGTAACTTCGCTGGACATAGCAAGGTGAGATTTTAATATGATATTCATCTTAAATGCCAATTCTGGCAAACTTAAAAAAGATGTATGTCATTTAAATCATTAGGCTTGTCGGAGCCTTTACTAAGAGCCATTAGAAAGAAAGGATACGAAACGCCTTCACCGATTCAGCAAAAAGCGATACCACCTGTTTTAGACGGAAAAGATGTTTTGGCTTCTGCACAAACAGGTACCGGTAAAACGGCAGGTTTTACATTACCCTTATTACAATATTTATCAGATAAGCCTCAGCAAAGAAATAGACCTATTCGTGCTTTGATATTAACACCAACCCGCGAATTAGCAGCGCAGGTTTATACTAATGTTAAAGAGTATTCGGAGTTTCTTAATATCCGAAGTACAGTTATTTTTGGTGGTGTTAAACAAAAACCGCAAGTAGCTACCTTGCGACAAGGTATTGATGTATTAATAGCTACACCAGGTCGTCTAATTGATTTGGAGAATCAAGATATCATATCTCTAAAACGAATAGAAATATTTGTTTTAGATGAAGCTGACCGCATGTTAGACATGGGATTTCTTCGCGATATTGAGCGCATTATGAAGTTGATGCCTAAGCGACGTCAAAATTTAATGTTTTCTGCTACATTTTCTAAAGACATAAAAAAGTTAGCATATTCCATATTACATAATCCAATACAGGTTGAAGCTACACCAGAAAATACAGCAGTTGAGATTATAAATCAAAAAGTATTTCGTGTTGCAAAGACTAAAAAAACAGGATTAATTATCAAACTTATTTCTGATGGAAACTGGAAGCAAGTTTTAGTATTTACTAGAACTAAACATGGCGCTAATAGACTTTGTAAAAAAATGATAAGCGCAGGTATTTCAGCTTCCGCTATTCATGGTAATAAAAGTCAAGGCGCGAGGACAAAAGCCTTAGCAGGATTTAAAAAAGGATCAATTAGAGTATTGGTTGCGACAGATATTGCGGCTCGTGGTCTAGATATTCCTTTGCTACCTCATGTTATTAATTTCGAGCTCCCTAATATTTCTGAAGACTATGTGCATAGAATTGGAAGAACTGGTAGGGCAGGGGCAAGCGGTGAAGCCATTTCTCTTGTAAGTGCAGATGAGACATCCTATTTACGAGGAATTGAGAAGTTGATTGATATGAAAATTGAAGTAGAGATTGTTGAAGGTTTTGAACCAGATCCTAGTGCTTCTACAGAACCAATAAAGCCGGGTCAAAATAGGCAGAGAAATAAAAACCCAAGGCAACCTTCAAACTCTAGAAACTCTAATAATCCAAAGAATTCTAACAGAAGCCGTAATAGAAATAGAAAACGCCGTCAAAAAGATAATAGAGGATAATAGAATGAGTATGCAACCAAATAACCTATTACATGGTGTTAAGTTAGAACAGATTATTCTTGAGCTTAAGGAACATTATGGATGGGAGTATATGGGTTTTCAAATTAATATTAGATGCTTTACTCATGATCCTTCGGTGAAATCTAGTTTAAAATTTTTGAGACGTACACCTTGGGCAAGATCTAAGGTTGAAAAAATGTACCTATATATGCTTCAAAATAAAAATTAAACCTTAATTACAACAATACCAAAATTTTATGATAACATTTTAGAATATTAAAAACATAATAATTCTGTTGATCAACTTATGGTCTAAACTGGCGGAGCACATTAATTCGGAATTAATGTAGATTTTCTCATGGAGTCACTGATAAAAATCAATCCTTCTGGTAGAGAATCTATCCAGAAATTCCAAGTATGGCCACCATCTTTTACTCGGAACTCATGTGGTATTCCTTTGTTTTTCAGTTTAATATGAAGCGATGTATTACCTATGGTTAAAAAATCATCATCACCACAATCAAAATAAATAGCTACAGATTTTAAGTCTTCTAAATCTTGAGTGTCTACAAAATTTAGTAGGTCAAATTCTTTAATCGCATCAGTATATCTCACTTCTCCTTTTTTGCCGATTACAGAAGGAGATATTCTACCAAAATATCTGTCAAAATGATTAGAATTATCATTTATGATTTCATCATAGGTTCTTACACTTGGACTAAAAGCTGCACAGGTACCAAAAAGCTCATGGTATTTTAGGGCGAGTCTCATGCTCCCAGCACCTCCCATGGAAAGACCACTAATAGCTCTATATTGTTTATCTTTAATTACATTGTATTTTTCTTCAACAAATGGTATAAACTCTTTAATAAGCATCTCTTCATAAGGATAGGAGCCATCATCTCTATTCATATATAATCTATCATCGCCATCTGGCATTACAATCACCATTGGGTTAATTTTTTCTGCCCTAATTAATTCGTTCACTATATCAGAAAGTAGGCCTTCCATGTACCAGTCGGTTTCATCTCCTGTGAATCCGTTGAGAAGATATAGAATTGGAAATTCTTCATCTGAGCTTTCATATTCTGAAGGTAAGTAAACAGAATATCTAATGTTTTTTCCCAATAGTTTGGAATCCATTTCAAGACTCAGCTTTACTTCACTTTGTGCAAATGATATAATACTAATGAAATAAAAAAGAGATAGAATTAAGATTTTTTTCATTTTGAAGTTCGCATTGAGTTACTAATAAAAACTAAACCAACCGGTAATGAATCTACCCAGAAATTCCAAGTATGCGCACCGTCCCTAACTCTATATTCATGTGGAATTCTTTTTTTGGTTAATTCTATATGAAGCATTGCATTACCTACCGCCAAAAAATCGTCATCCCCACAATCAAAATAAATATCCACTGATTTCAATAATCTAGGATCTTTGGTATCTATCATATCAAATAGATTGTAATCTTTAATAGTTGCATTTATGCGATCTTTGCCTTTAGCACCAATCAAGGAAGGTGATATTCTACCAAAATAGCCTTCAAAACTTTCTTGATTTTCATTTATTATTTCTTCTTCCGTTCCTATTGCTGCACTAAACGCCGCACAAGAACCGAATAGTTCGTGATATTTAAGAGATAGTCTTAGACTACCAGCGCCACCCATAGATAGACCACTAATACCTCTAAATTGCTTTTGCTTTTTTATTCTATATTTATTTTCAACAAATGGCATTAGCTCCTTAATAAACATATCTTCATAAGGGTAGGTGCCATCATCTTTATTCATGTATAATCTGTCATCACCATTTGGCATTACAATAACCACAGGTTCTATTTTATTGCCTCTTATAAGTTCATCTGCTATATCTTTTACATGACCAATTCTAACCCAGTCCGTTTCATCACCTGTATATCCGTTTAGTAGATATACCACTGGATACTCTTTTTTAGCGTCCTCAAATCCATGTGGCAAATACACTGAATATTTCACATCGGTATCTAATAATTTGCTCTTCATTGGAAGGCTTATCAAAAGCTTGCTCTGGGCAAACGTGGCACTTAGGATGAAAGAAGATAAAAGGAGTAAAATGGTTTTTTCCATTGTGAGAGTTTTACTTTATTGATTAAAAGAAGCTATCTCTCAAATATATCAATTTATACTTTGGAAAGGGTTGGCAGAGACAATTGAAATGAAGTAGTGTTGATTATTTTTTAAGTTTTATAATAATGAGTCGTATTAGCAGTATAAATGGGAAACCGTGTAATACCAAATCAAAATAATCCATAGGTTGCATACCCTTTGCACCACCAAAAAGCCATCTGAGTTTACCATTAATATGTGGTTCTGGGAAAAATGGTGCTAAGCCTAGTGTTAGACAAAAAAAGAATAATAATACGCCAGTCCGTTGTGAGCTTCATGTTAAATTATTGTTTTTACAAATTGGTCAATGGTATTAACGCCATTATCTGTAACGTGCTTAATAAAGGCACTTCCAATAATTGCACCTTTTGCATGTTTTGTGGCCTGTGTAAATGTATCACTATTAGAAATACCAAAACCTACAATTTGTGGGTTATTTAATTTCATATTTGCAATACGAGTAAAGTAGGCCTCTTGCTCATCACCAAATCCAGATTTGGCTCCTGTAGTACTTGCGGAGCTTACCATATAAATGAATCCGTCTGAAACTGAATCTATAAATCGAATACGCTCATCTGAAGTTTGTGGCGTGATTAAAAAGATGTTTATTAAACCATAGGATTCAAAAATACTTTTATAGTCAGAATGGTACACATCTACAGGCAAATCTGGAATGATAAGTCCATCGATACCAATTTCCTGACACTTCTTGCAAAAAGCATCAACACCATATTGAAGCATAGGATTAAAATAACCCATGATAATTAATGGGATACTAACTGTTTTACGGATGTCTTTTAATTGCTCAAAAAGAAGCTCACTAGTCATGCCATTTTTTAATGCCTGTGTAGAACTTGCTTGAATCGTAGGTCCATCAGCTAATGGATCACTAAAAGGCAGTCCTATTTCAATCATATCCACACCATTTTTTTCAAGGTTTTGTATGGTGGTCAACGTATCATCAATATTAGGATAACCGGCCGTAAAATATATGGAGAGTAACTTCTTGTCCTGCTCTAATTTCTTATTTATTCTATTCATTTTATAACTTAAAATAGTCAATATAATTCTGTAAATCTTTATCACCTCTTCCAGATAGGTTAACTACAATAATATCATCTGGATTGAAGGTTTTATGTTCAAATACTGCTAAGGCATGCGAAGTTTCAATAGCAGGTATAATACCTTCTAGTTGTGATAGCTCCAACCCAGCCGTCATAGCTTCATCATCTGTTATGGCAATGAATTCTGCTCTACCTGTTTTATATAAATTAGCATGCATTGGGCCAACGCCTGGATAATCCAATCCAGCAGAAATAGAATAAGGTTCTGTGATTTGACCATCATTCGTTTGCATTAATAAGGTTTTACTGCCATGAATAATACCTTCTTTTCCTAGAACAGAAGTTGCCGCACTTTCACCGGTATCTACACCTTTTCCTGCAGCTTCGACGGCGATGATATTCACATCTTTATTGTCTAAATAATGATAATAAGTGCCTGCAGCATTACTGCCTCCACCTACACAGGCAATAAGATAGTCCGGGTTTTCTGTACCTTCTTTTTCTTTAAGTTGGGTCTTGATTTCTTCAGATACAATGGCTTGAAATCTTGCTACCATATCTGGATATGGATGAGGTCCTACAACACTACCAACAATGTAATGCGTGTTTACTGGGTTGTTGATCCAATCTCTCATCGCCTCATTTGTGGCATCCTTTAATGTTCTACTTCCCGATAGTGCAGGTACAACTTTGGCGCCTAACATTTTCATACGTGCTACGTTTGGAGCTTGCCTAGCGATATCAATTTCACCCATATACACTACACATTCTATTCCCATAAGAGCACAAACGGTCGCAGTAGCAACACCATGTTGACCAGCACCTGTCTCAGCAATAATACGTGTTTTACCAAGTCGTTTTGCCAATAAAATCTGACCAATTGTATTGTTTACTTTGTGAGCACCAGTGTGATTTAAGTCTTCGCGCTTTAGATAAATTTTGGTATTGTATTTTTCTGAAAGTCGCTTTGCAAAATATAGAGGTGAGGGTCTGCCAACATAATCTTTTAATAACTGATTAAACTCTTCTTTAAAAGAAGGGTCTTCAGAAATCTTTATGTAATTCTGGCGAAGTTCTTCAATATTTGGGTACAGCATTTCTGGTATATATGCACCACCAAACTCCCCATAATAGCCTTTTTTGTTAATGTTGTAACTCATTTTTAAATTTTTCTAAATCATTAATGTTTTTAACTCCAGGGTTTATTTCAAATTTGCTATTTACATCTAAAGAATAGCAATATTTTGAAGCTGGACTATCTATAAAATCTTTAAGTTTTTCTACTTCTTTTAAACCAATTCCACCACTAAGAAAAAATGGTTTAGTTGATGGGTAATCCTTTAAAACATTCCAATTAAAAGTGTAACCATTGCCTCCAGGTAGTTTGCCTTTTGTGTCAAAAAGATAATAATCGCAGACCTCTTCGTAAGGTAATAGTACTGAAAAGTTAAATGAATCTTTTATTGAAAATACTTTGATTATTTCTGCGTTTTCAAGTTGAGAACAATACTCTGGTGATTCTTGTCCATGTAATTGAACCACATCTAATTTTTGTTTTTTTATTATACTTTGTAATGTTTCTAAGTCTTCATTTACAAACACTCCAACTTTTTTAATGGCTTGTGGTAAGTAAGGTAAATTACCATTAAAATATCTTGAGGATTTATCGTAGAATATAAACCCTAAAAAGTCAGGTCGCAGTTTTGCTACAGCCTCCATATTATTAAGATATTTCATTCCACAAACCTTCAGTTTCATGAGTTGATATTTTTTATAAATTGAGTTGCACTTTTACCTGGATTGTCTGTCTTCATAAAATTTTCACCTATTAAGAATCCTTTATAACCGTATGGTTGCAATTCTTTAATAGCCTCAATAGAGCTTATACCACTCTCGGAAACTTTTACAAATTCATCTGGTATAAAATCACTAAGTAGTTTAGATGTTTCTAGACTAACATTAAAGGTTTTTAGATCTCTATTGTTAACCCCTAGCATATCCAACGAAGGCATAATTGATTTATGTAATTCTTCCTCGTTATGCACTTCTAATAGCACATCGAGCTGCAATGATTTAGCAAATTCTGACAAAGACTTTATATTATCTTTTGTTAAAATGGCAGCAATCAGTAAAATTACATCCGCACCATACGCCTTTGCTTCTAAGATTTGATATTCGTCAATAACAAATTCTTTTCTCAATAGTGGTAATTGACAACTTGATCTTGCAATTATTAAATCGTCTAAAGAGCCACCAAAATACTTACCATCTGTTAATACAGACATACCACAAACTCCTGCATTTTCGTATCCTACTGCTACATCTTGTACATTGAGTTTGTAATTAATTTCGGCTTTAGATGGTGATCTGCGCTTGTGTTCAGCGATAATGCCAGAACTACTAGTTCTCAAGGCTTTTGAAAGGCTATGTGTAGGTCTATTAAATAGCACAGATGCTTCTAGTTGACTCGTTGGAATTAAAGCCTTACGAAGTTCAACTTCTTTACGTTTATCAAATACTATTTTGTCTAAAATGTTCATTTACTAAGTTCAATCAGTTTTGTTAAACATTGCTTTGCTTTACCACCAAACAAGGATTCTTTTGCCATTTCAATACCCGCTTTATGATCAATTTTATTGGCCGTTGCTATTGCTAAGCCCGAATTGGCGAGCACAACTTCGTTTTGGGCTATTGTACCATCGCCATTAATTATTTTTTTGAATAAACTTGAAGCGTCCTTTACAGTATCACCACCGAAAATTTCAGACTGATTGACCTGATTTAATCCAATTTCCTTCGGACTAAAGAGTAATTCTGAATCATTGGTAATGACCTTTGTTTTTCCTGTTAAGGATATTTCATCATAGCCATCTAATGCATGAACGATGGCGTAGTACTTATCTGTTTCTTGGTATAGATAACCATAAAGCCTTAACAACTCTAAATTAAATACACCCACCATTTGGTTTTTTGGAAATGCAGGATTTACCATTGGTCCTAGCATATTAAAAAAGGTCTTAACGCCTAATTCTCGTCGAATTGGTGCTACATTTTTCATAGCCGGATGAAACAGTGGTGCATGTAAAACACAAATGTTAGTCTCATCAATGCTTTTTCTTAGAAAGTTAATGTCATTGGTAAATTTGATGCCTAAATTCTCCATTACATTTGAAGAGCCACAAGTTGATGAAACTCCATAATTTCCATGCTTAGTAACTTTCACACCTGCACCTGCAGTTATAAAAGATGACAATGTTGAAATATTAAAAGTATCCTTTCCATCACCTCCTGTACCACATAAATCTATAGTGTCAATTCCATCAAGTTCAACAGGAATGCATAATTCTAAAAGTGCATCTCTGAATCCTCTTAATTCTTCAATAGTGATACTACGCATCATATAAATCGTAAGAAAAGAAGCAATTTGACTCTGGTTATACATTCCTTTTGAAATATTTACCAAAACGGCTTTAGCCTCATCACTACTGATGCTTTCTTGATTTATGAGTCTGTTTAAAATTTCTTTCATAATTAACTATTCACCCAGTTTTCAAGTATTTTTTTTCCATTAGGTGTAAGAACAGATTCAGGGTGATATTGTACAGCTTTCACATCGTATTCTTTATGCCTTAATGACATTATTTGACCATTTTCATCAAAAGAAGTCGCCTCTAAACTATCTGGTAAAATCGCACTTACAACCCAAGAGTGATATCTGCCTACTTCAAATGTTTTGTCTAATCCTTTAAACAATACCTCATCATCAACTGATAATGTTATATCTGTGGCAACACCATGATAAACCTGATCTAGATTATCCAGTGAGCCACCAAATACCTCTGCTATAGCTTGTTGGCCAAGACATACGCCAAAAATACTTTTGGTAGATGCGTATTTTGCAATAATATCTTTTAAAAGACCGGCTTCATCTGGTATACCAGGTCCTGGTGACAAAACAATTTTATCAAAAGCTTCAACCTCATCTAGAGTTAATTTATCGTTTCTTTTTACAGTTACCTTGCATTTTAAATCCTCTAGGTAATGTACCAAGTTATAAGTGAAACTATCGTAATTGTCAATAACTAAAACTTTTTTCATCTTAAATATCTTTAGCTTGTTCTATAGCATTGGTTAATGCACCAAGCTTGTTGTATACTTCTTGTAATTCACTTTCTGGTTCAGATTTTGCAACCAATCCAGCACCAGCTTGCCAAAATAATTTATGGTTTTTACTTAAAAACGTCCTTATCATTATGGCGTGATTGTAATTGCCTTCAAAATCCATAAAACCAATCGCGCCTCCATAATATCCTCTGCTGGTTTTTTCATATTTTTCTATGAGCTGCATCGCCATATGTTTTGGAGCACCACTTAAAGTTCCTGCAGGAAATGTATCTGCAACTACTTGCATAGTCTCAGTTCCTTTGTTTTTTATGCCAGTGACCTTACTGACAAGGTGAATAACATGTGAGAAGAACTGTACCTCTCTATATGTTTCTACCTTAACGTTATGACCGTGTCTGCTTAAATCATTTCTCGCCAAGTCAACAAGCATTACGTGTTCACTATTTTCCTTATCGTCGTTTATTAAACTTTCAGCCAGCTCAGCATCTTTTAAATCGTTTCCTGTACGTCTAAATGTGCCAGCAATTGGATGTATTTCTGCTTTCCCATCGCTTACAATAAGCTGTGCTTCTGGTGAGCTTCCAAAAATTTTGAAATTGCCGTAATCAAAATAGAATAAATAAGGAGATGGATTTATACTTCTTAGTGCTCGGTATACATTAAATTCATCGCCACTAAATTTTTGAGAAAATTGTTTAGATAATACAAGTTGAAATACATCACCTCGCGCACAATGTTTCTTTGCAAGTTCAACATGTTCTTTATATTCATCATCAGTTAGATTAGACTCTATATCGCCATCAGTATCAAAATCATAAGATGCATATTGCCTCGTTTGAATTAGCTGAAGTAGTGTTTCAATATTATTTTCGGTATCAAAGCAATGTGCAAAAATATAGGCCTCATTTTTAAAATGATTAATGGCGATTATATTTTGGTAGACCGCATAATAAATCTCTGGAATTTCTATAGAATCTGGTTTGTTTGAGATTTTTATATCCTCAAAATATTTCACAGCATCATAGGCGGTATACCCAAAAATACCGTTGTTTATAAATTTAAATTCTTTATTATTTTCAACTTTAAAAAGCTTTGTGAATTTTTGTATTTCTTCAACAACGCTAACTGTTTTTACGTGGTTGATCTTTGAGCTTCCATCTGGATAATTCTGACATATTGTTTCGTCTTTAACTTCTATTGATGCTATTGGATTACAGCAGATATAAGAAAAACTATTGTCATTAGCGTGGTAGTCACTACTCTCTAACAAAATACTGTTAGGGAATTTATCTCGAATTTTAAGATATATACTAACAGGTGTGATAGTATCTGCAAGTATCTTTTTATAGTGTGTATATAAACTAAATGTTTTCATTGATTGTTAATTAAAAAAAGGCCTGTCGTGAATGACAAGCCTTTTTTCTATATTTTATACATACAAGGTGTTAATTCACAGACGTCGAGTTTGAGAAATTCCACCACCAAGTATGAGTAATTATTGTTTTCATTATGTGTCAAATATAGAAATGATAATTTTTATTATCAAACTTTTGAATTAATTTTTTGTTAATTATTCCAAGTCATAAATTTTGATTAATAACTTTAGCCTATGAAACAAATTATACTGGTTGTTTTCTTACTATTTGTAGGATGTAAAAATGAAAATCCTCAAATTGAAAAGAAGGTTGATAAGGTAACTGCTGAAGTTGTTGAACCTGGTTCAGAAAGTATTGAACTTGAGATTTATGATTACGATGGTTTAGAACCGTTAATTAACAAAAAAGATGACAATATTCATGTGGTAAATTTTTGGGCTACTTGGTGTGCGCCCTGTGTAAAAGAGTTACCATATTTTGAAGTAGTTAATGAAAAGTATCAAGATAAAAATGTCGAGGTTTTATTAGTAAGTTTAGATTTCCCGAAGAATTACGATTCTAAACTCAAACCATTTATGAGCAAGCACAAATTACAATCTAAGGTTGTTGCATTTGATGATACAGATCAAAATAGATGGATACCTGCTATTAACGAAAACTGGTCAGGAGCAATTCCGGCTACAATAATTTATAATAATGAAAAGCGCCTTTTTTACGAAAGGTCATTTACTCAAGAGGAGTTAGAAAACGAATTAAAACAATTTTTAAAATAAATACTCATGAAAACTTTAAAGGTACTTTCACTAATAGTAATTATGACCGTTGTTTCGGCATTTACAGTTAAGCCAGATACAGATGGTTATAAAGTTGGTGATTTAGCAACAGACTTCAGTCTGGAAAATATAGATGGTAAATTGGTATCTTTATCAGACTACATAGACGCAAAAGGATTCATTGTTATTTTTACCTGTAATACTTGTCCATATGCCGTAGCATACGAGGATAGAATTGTTGCATTAGATAAAAAATATGCTTCAAAAGGATTTCCTGTAATTGCAATCATGCCTAATAACACTGATGTAAAACCTGGTGATAATATGGAGGCAATGAAAGCTCGAGCTAGAGCAAAAGGATTTACATTTCCGTATTTAATGGATAAGGAACAAAAGATTTATCCACAATATGGAGCAACTAAAACACCTCATGTATATATTTTAGAAAAAACAAGAAAAGGTAATGAAGTAAAATATATTGGTGCAATTGATGATAACTACAAAGATTCGGCATTAGTAACAACAAAGTATGTTGAAGATGCTGTAGATACATTGCTAGATGGTGGTGACGTTAAGGTAAAAGAAACACGCGCTATTGGATGTTCAATCAAAGTGTAATGTATTGAATATTTGATTGTCATAAAAAATAGAAAAAAATCAATCTGAAGTTGTAAAACTTCGGGTTTTTTTTCGTCTATATCATAAGGAAATGTTAATTTTGTTGAAGTAAAAAGCTATAAAAAGTGAATTTATCGCAAAAAGATTGGACAAAACAACTAGAAGAAGACAATAATTCGGTTGTTTTAGATGTTAGAACTCAGAACGAAGTTGACGACGGAATTATACCAAATGCAATTCATATAGATATTTATAAAGGTCAAGGATTTATTGATGAAATTAATAAATTTGATAAGTCTAATAATTACTATGTGTATTGTAGATCAGGTGGTCGTAGTGAGCAAGCATGTGCAGTAATGAATCAACTTGGTTTTGAAAACGTCTTTAATTTATCTGGAGGTATACTTGATTGGAAGGGTGATATTATTCATCAATAATTAAATATTAAGATAGTCATGAAAAGATTTTTTTATATCTGTTTTTTAATTCCCGTACTTTGTTTTTTAGTAAGCTGTATGGATACTAAAAACACTGGAATTAAATTAGTAACTGCAGAAGAAATGATATCTATTTTAGAATCGGAAGATGTTCAGGTTATAGATGTGAGAACACCAGAGGAGTACGGTGAAGTGCATATTTCAAATGCTCAAAATATTGATTATTTTTCACCTACTTTTGAGGAAGATATAACAAAGTTAGATAAGGAGAAACCAGTTATCCTATATTGTAAAGGTGGCACAAGAAGCGCAAAATGCGCAAAGAAAATGGAAGAAGCTGGTTTTGAAAAAATCTATGATCTCGAGGGAGGTCTATCCAGGTGGCAACATTCTGAAGAACTCGAGCTTGAAGTAAAATCATAAAAACATAACCGAACAATTTGTTCGGTTTTTTTATGTTATAAAAGTATCATTGTAATTCTTAAGGTTTTTATAAATTACGCGACTGTTTATCAATATTAGAATTACAACAATTACATTTATGTTAACGCTTTATTTATGAAGATTAAATCCCTATTATTTTACGTATTAATTGCGTTTTGTTTTTCATTTCAATTAAATTCTCAGATTTTAGAACCTGTAAAGTGGGAGTCAAAGGTTGAGAAAGTTTCAGAAAATGAGTATAAAGTCATTATACAAGCTAATATTGATAAGGGCTGGTACATTTATTCCCAGCACCAACAATCTAAAGAAAGTTTTGCACCTACAACATTCTTTGAATTTACAAATCAGGAAAATAATTATACTCTAATAGGTGAGTTCGCTGAGCCCTCTGTAGCGCCAATATTTGATAAAATATTTGAAGAAAACGTTGTAAAATTTAAGGACACTGCCGTATTTGAACAATTGATTGCAATTAGTAATTCTGAACTTAGCCAATTTGATCTTATTGTAGAATACCAAACCTGTGACGATTCTAAATGTATTCCTGGTGATTACACTTTCAATATTTCATTAGATGGCTCCGATATAACCAAAGAAATTGCCGAGATCGATAATAGGAGCAAGGAATTATCTGAGTCATTCAATCTTAATGTAACAGGTTGGGATAAATTTGAAAGCCAAACCATTAAAAAGAAAGGTAATTTTTCGATTTTTTTATTGGGTTTTCTGGGTGGATTAATTGCATTGTTAACCCCTTGTGTGTTTCCAATGATACCTTTAACCGTTTCATTTTTTACTAAAAGTGCAAACGATCCAAAGAAAGGTTTATTTAACTCGATCCTTTATGGTTTTTTCATTTTCATAATTTATGCGCTATTGAGTATTCCTTTTCATGTATTAGATTCTTTAGATCCTGGAATATTGAATAATATCTCTACTAATGTTACTCTTAACATAATATTCTTTATAATTTTTATAGTATTTGCCTTTTCATTCTTTGGTTATTTTGAATTAACACTGCCACAATCATGGAGTGCAGCTATGGATAGTAAAGCCAATAAAATTGGTGGATTTATTGGAGTATTTTTTATGGCCTTAACCTTGGCTATAGTGTCATTTTCATGTACAGGTCCAATATTGGGAACGCTTTTGGGAAGTTCATTAACAGCAGATGGTGGTGCTATGCAATTAACTATGGGAATGAGTGGATTTGGTTTAGCTTTGGCCTTACCGTTCTCCTTATTTGCTATGTTTCCTAAATGGCTTAATTCGTTGCCAAAGTCTGGTGGATGGCTAAATACGGTTAAAGTAGTGCTAGGTTTTATTGAATTAGCTTTAGCACTTAAGTTTTTATCTAATGCAGATTTGGTTGAGCATTGGGGACTTCTTAAACGTGAAGTGTTTATTGGTCTGTGGATATTTATTGGTATTGGATTGGTCCTATATCTATTTGGGAAAATAAAGTTTCCACATGATGGGCCTCTGCAAAAACTAAGTAAAGTAAGAATAACAACAGGTATTTTGGTTATTGCATTTGTAATTTACCTTATACCAGGATTGACAAATTCAGCTCATGCAAACCTAAAATGGTTAAGTGGTTTCCCGCCACCTGTGTTTTATAGCCTATATGAAAAATCATCTGAATGTCCATTAGATCTTAACTGCAATAAGGATTTAAGTGAAGGCTTGGCACAAGCTAAGGCAGAGAATAAACCTATTTTACTAGACTTTACTGGTTGGGCTTGTGTTAACTGTAGAAAGATGGAAGAGCAGGTTTGGAGCGCGTCTAATGTTTATGATATACTTAGTGAAAATTATGTCATAATTTCGCTGTATGTAGACGATAAAAAAGCATTGCCTGAAGAAGATCAATTTCAGTATTTAAGAAGTAATGGATCGGTTAAGGAAATAGAAACTATAGGCGATAAATGGGCAACTTTGCAAACGATTAATTTTGAGAACAACTCACAACCCTATTACGCATTATTAGACCATGACATGCAATTGCTAAATACTACAAATGCCTATGAACCTGACGCAGATGCATATTACGATTGGTTAAAAAAGGGACTGGAAAATTTTAAGAATTAAGGTTATACTTCAAAATATACCTCTTTGAAAGGGATTCTAAATCTTGGACCATAAATACCTTTATCATCTCTAATGCCACATCCAATCACCATATTTATTTCAGCACCACTTGGAAGGTTGAGTATCTTTTTAACCCTTAATGTATCACTACCTTCCATCGGGCAAGTATCATAGCCAATTGCTGCCATACTGGTCATAAAATTTTGAGCAGCTAAGCCAGCGCTTTTATGGGCGACAATTCGCATATCACTTAAACGTGTTTGTCTGTAAATAGGCTTGAATATACCAACAATCTGAAAAATAAAAAATTTAATATATCCTAGTATACCAAGAAAGTCCATGTAAATCGTAGGTATGAGTTTTTTATAATAATTAGTGGCCATTTTTTTACGTTTTAAATCACGTTCGCTCAGTCCTTCTTTGTTATATACTCTATTCAAAAAATCAATATTTGCATTAGCTCGTTTTTGCCACAAATCTTTTCTTGTCACAACAACTACCAATTGTTGGGCTGTCCTTGCAGCGCTTTGATTGAAACATGCTTCTGCAAGTAATTTTAGTTTTTCTTTGTTGGTAACATGATAAAATTCCCAGAGCTGAAGATTGCTACTCGTTGGTGCTAAAGAGGCATTTATAAGGCATTGTTTTACTTTGTCTGTATCAATCGGTTGTTCTGTATATAACCGAGTTGATCGTCTATAAGCAATAGCTTCTGTAACTGTTTTTTCCATGCGCTTTTAGTTTTTATTAATTTATAGATTGAGTCACTATTACACGATCCATATTAACATTAAAGTTTAGTACTTTAAATACGTATTCGTCTTTTAGATTTGACGTTGTGTTTTCTTTTTTTATAAAGTGATTTGAGGCGATTCATTTTCAAAAACACCTGAGTGAAATTTAAATTTAATTAATGCTTTTTAACTTGTCAGCATGGAGTTTTCTCAATTTCATAAGTTTTGGTTTAATTACAAAACTACAATACCCTTGTTGCTGATTGTTTCTATAATAGTTTTGATGCTCTTCTTCAGCTTCATAAAATATTGTGGCTTCAGTTATTTCCGTTACAATGGAATCTTCATAATATTTGCTCAATTCATTGACTATAGTTTCTGCAATTTTTTTCTGCTCTTCACTATGGTAAAAAATTACTGAACGATATTGCGTACCACGATCTGCACCTTGTCTATTTAATGTAGTAGGATCGTGCGTAGTCATAAATATTATGATAATATCTTCGTACGTAATCACATTCGCATCAAATGTGATTTGAATCACTTCGGCATGACCAGTCAATCCTGAGCATATTTCTCTATAGGTTGG
This sequence comes from Winogradskyella sp. KYW1333, assembly GCF_003335675.1. Taxonomy (GTDB): domain Bacteria; phylum Bacteroidota; class Bacteroidia; order Flavobacteriales; family Flavobacteriaceae; genus Winogradskyella. Next base: position 201,358 of record NZ_QPHL01000013.1, read on the forward strand.
TTTCCCAGGTACGTTACCACCAGAATAACCAGAAACTACTTTTTCAATACCTTTAACTTCTTGGAAAACTGCTTCTGTACACCAAAAACATCCTCCGCCAACTACGGCAACTTGTAAATTTCTGTGATCCATTAAGCAATATCCTTGTCTAATGTCATTGACTCTGAATTTATGCAATAACGCAATCCACTTGGTTCCGGTCCATCAGGGAAAACATGCCCTAAATGTCCATCGCAGCTATTGCACATTACTTCAACTCTTACCATTCCATAAGAGGAGTCCTTCTCATATTTAATTGCATTCTCCGTTATAGGTTGAGTAAAACTTGGCCAACCTGTTCCTGAACTAAATTTTATTGTACTATCAAACAAAGGCATATTACAGCAAACACAGTTGTATTTACCTTCGTCATAGATACTGCAAAGTGCTCCACTATGTGGTCTTTCTGTACCTTTTTGTCTCGTAATTCTAAACTGTTCAGGAGTGAGTTGAGCTCTCCATTCTGATTCTGTTTTTTCAACTCTTCTGTCTGGAGTTGGATTTCCATTAACCGAAAAATTTATAATATCTTTCCATGTTAGCATACCTTTTTATTCCTTTCGTTTTTAGTTAATAAATATGCTTTTATTGAATATGTAAAGATAGACGAAGTATTGTCAAAAAACTTACAAAATTCTGTTAAGGGTTTACTTCTTAGATTATTATTCATTAGTGTTTTAAGGCAAGAATATTAGTGTAATTTAGAAATAAGTGTATATTCGTAAGGCAAATAATATACAATTGTGATGAAAGTTTTAACAAACCTACTTAAAGCTACATTCTTTTTTATAGGGTCATTTATCATAGCTCAAGACACTACCGAACAACGTACGGTTTTATTTAATACCATTGATACTGATGGTAATGAAGTTATAACCAATCGTGAAATGCGTACATTTTACAGAGGTAAGCTCAATACCTTCGGCGAACCCATTGATGCCAAACGGTTGTTTTATGCTTTTGATGCCAATAGAAATAGTATCATAACACTAAATGAATATGTCAAAGGACCTGATTTTAAATTGGCAACTAAATATAGAGATCGTTGGCAGTATCCAGAACGTTTTCAAGAGGAAGTTAGCATCGAAGATAATTTGAGTGAAAGTGAAAAGGCGATAACAAAATTCACTAGAATTGATATTGACAAGGATGGTAAGATAACACTTGATGAAATGGTGGATTTTAATAAAGGTAAGATTGATAATATTACTGGCGAGTTAATTAATGGTAAATTGATTTTTTATGCCTTGGATGCTAATGAGAATGATGAAATAAGTATGGATGAGATCATGTCTAAACCAGATATGAAATTAGGTTATGAAAAAATAAAATCAAACAGAACAGAAGTGGGAGGTGCTGATTCGATTGCAGAACCAACCTCGAGTGATGAAGATTATGTTAATCAACGTATCACCTTATTCTTTCAATTGGATTTAGATAAAAATTACAAAATAAGTCTAGAAGAATTACAGACTTATTATGAAGGTAAAAAAGATAAATTAGGTAAACCAATAAATGCAAAATTAAGATTTTATGGTTTAGATACTTATGAAGACGGTTCAATAGAACTTGAAGAATTTACTAAGAAGATTGATTTTGTCTATGCTACATTTAGATTAAAAGAGGTAGAAAAAGAAAATTAGAAGACATAGTCCTTAATATTTTTTAATTTAAAATCCTGTAACTTAAAAATTACAGGATTTTAAATTTAAAAATTCTTAAGTCTTTCCGATCAATTTTATTCTTGAGGTTTTGGTCTTGAGTAAACATAGATTTTTTTAATATTTTCTCCTTCAAACATAATATCGTGTATATGGTGTTCTACAGTCTCATTACCTTGTTCGTCTTTAAATTTTATATCATTTCCAGAAGTTAACCAATCTTGAAGGACACCATTCTCATCCTCACCTTTATTGGCAATCATCCATTTTACGGTCCATTTGGGATTTGCTTGTGAATTAAACCATTCCTCGAGAAATTTAATGTGGGCCTCATTCCCTTCAATTACTGTTCCGTTAGGAGGATATCCTTGCCATTTATCAGAATTTATTTCAGCTATTTTTTTTAAATCTCTATTATTATGAGCATCTATATAATCAATCCAGATTTTCTGATGTTCTATTTTACCTACTAGAATTTCACTAGAAATACCCTCAGAATTTATTGTCGATCCTATAATTTCAGATTTATTTTGGCAGGCAAATAAGAAGAAGGTTGCTAAAAGAAATACTATGTTATTTTTCATATTTTAAATTGTCTTATTTTTTTGTTTAGTTATATGTTTTTATTTCTGCCCTTGTCCAAGTTTGAGAAAATTCTGAAATATCGTCAACAGCCTCTGAAAATTCGCTAAACGCTTTAGACTCATCTTCATTTTTAGGTCCAAATCTAAACGCTGAGTTTAAATCAGGGTAGGTACCATATATAATAAGATTTTCCCCATTGCTCGTGCCATGTGTAAATTGCGCTAAGCCCACAAATCCCGGAAAATCAAATGTTTTCATAAGCGTTTTAAATGCCGAAGTGAACAAAGGAACATTTTTGCTTTTAATTTTGAATATCCACGCTTGACCAATGGGATTAAACTCATCTTGGTTATATGCAGTTATGACATTGCCTGCTGAAGCTCTCACTTGTTTAACATAAGGCCTAACTAAATCTAAATAATCTTCCCATTCACCTCCGTTGAGAGATGTTCTTAGTTCTGCAAGAGTTTCCGAAGAGGGGCTTACAAAACTCAAAATATGGGTGCCTTCAAAACCTATTCCTTTTAATGGTATACGAGAAAATGTCATTGAGACACCATCAGGAAAGTTTTTATTAGAATAGTAGTCATCAACGATATTTTCAAATTGATTAGTATGTTGCCCATTAACATCTAAGATCACATCATACCAAAATAATTCCTGTGCAGATAATGATATAGTAAGTAAAAAGGCGAAAATAAAGAATTGGTTTTTCATAATATTATTAATTGTTATTTACAAGTAATAAATATAGATTATTCTACTCATTAATAAAAATAAAAGACAGATGATTCATAATACTTTTTTTTTACAAAATCGTTCATCGACATAAAATGTTTATTCAAGGAAACTTCAATGCATTTTGTCGATAAAAAATTTCTTTCCGTGAAATATTAAATATAATTCTTCAGGAGGTTATAATGGTAAAAAATCAGTGCAAGCATTTTTAAATCTGGTTTAACCTAAATAATTGAAATAAAACTTGTAATGACATCAATTGAATTTAATTTACTAGATACAAGCGCTAAAATGGCTGTGGTAAATCAATCTGGTTACCTGTTGCATAGTTCATACAGTGATAAAACATATTGCAATTGTTATGCGATAGATACATTTTTCGTAGAGGTAACATATGGCTCGAGAAACTATATTATTTTAGGAATTAAAGCCTTTAAGAATGCATGTCAACTTGATAAACATTCTAACGTTAGTGAATAAAAAAACAGTTCATCTAAAGTAATTGTCTATTCGGCGTTTGCAAACAGTCACTCATCGATTATTTAAATTAAAAAGATAAATAAAAAGTTCTTTTAAGCAATATAACTAACTTAAATACTAACGTTGAAGTGTCAGATTGGTAGGTCTGGCACTTTTTTTTATACTTACGTTTAATGAAAAGACCATTTATGAAAACCACATTAGTTATAATATGTACATTACTAACATCATTCTTTATACAATCCCAAGAAGTTTTAGCGATTTCTGGAGGCGAGGCTACAGGGAGTGGAGGAACTTCTAGCTATACTCTAGGTCAGGTGTTTTATACAGCCACCAATGCCAGTACCGGTAGCATCAGTCAAGGAGTTCAACAAAGTTTTGAATTCTTTACACTAAGCAATCCACAATTGACAACAGTTAATTTAAAAGCTGTAGTTTATCCGAATCCTTCATCAGATTATGTGGTACTAAATATTACAGATACCGCTCTTACTGATTTAAGCTATGTTCTTGTAGATATTAGGGGTCAAGTTATATCTAACCAAAAAATTAGCAGTTTAGATACTCAGGTAAGTTTGCATGGACTTTCAATAGGCACTTATGTTTTGAAAGTGAGTAAAAAAAATAGCGAATTAAAAACGTTTAAAATTATAAAAAAATAAATATCAGATGAAAATAATTTACACTTTAATAGTAGCATTATTACTAAGTATAACAAGCTTTGCACAATCACCAGACAAGATGAGTTACCAGGCAGTAATTAGAGATGCAAGCGGAGCTTTAGTTAGTGATTCAGCAGTAGGGATGCGCATAAGTATTTTACAAAATACAACCACAGGAACAGCGGTATATGTAGAAACCCATACTCCAACTTCAAATGAAAATGGACTTGTCAGTATTGAGGTTGGTACCGGCAGTACCTCAGATGATTTTAGCACAATAGATTGGAGCGCTGGTCCTTATTTCATACAAACTGAGACCGACCCAATAGGGGGGAGCAACTATACCATCACAGGGATAAGCCAATTAATGAGTGTTCCTTTTGCATTGCATGCAAAGGTGGCTGAGAGTGTTGTTTCACCAACATATTCGATTGGATATTCGCCAGAGCTAGGAGGTTATATTTTTATGCTCTCAGCGGATGGCAAGCACGGTTTGGTTTGTGAAACAATAGATCAGGGATTATCAACATGGTATAACGCTCAAAATTTTATATCCGACCCTTCAAATCATTCAGAAATCGGTCAAAATTTTACAGACTGGAGACTGCCCACAAGATACGAGTTAGCTCAAATGTTTGCACAAAAGGCAGACATCGAATCCGTTGGAGACACATTTGGATCAAAGACCTATTGGACCTCTACTCAAAGTGATGGAGATTATAATTCTGGAACGACAGGAATGCCGTATCTAGAAACTGCTTGGAGACAAAACTTCTTTTCTGGAAGTCAATTTAACAGTTATTCTTTTACTTTAGGTGATGCTTTCTTTGTACGTTCTGTTCGAGCGTTTTAAGCCATAATTTCACAAATAATAAATCTCAACTATTGGGTTGTCTTATAGTTGAGGTTTTTTGAGGAGTTGTCAAGATTACCAAATCCATTTTCTCTTGAATCTCGCACTGAATTAACGTTTCATCGTGGAGCCAAGAGGAGTAAAATCGAACTATTTTGGGGAGGATTTCGAATTATTTTGAATCCAACGCTACGGCTAAAAGTAGTGCGGTTTCTAACTCAAAAACTTTCAAGCCGAGTTCTATTTTATGTTTTAAATTTTATACATGATGTAACTTTAAAGATAGCATTACTTTTAGCTATTGTTAGGCAACGTTTTTCCTAATTCATTCTTTAAATCGACAATTTCATCGGGGCTAAATGTAGTGCGACTTTTCACGTTCGATATTGTAGCCTAGCTAGAGGCTGTTTGATTACCATTCTGAATAAACTTCCTCACACTTACCATCAATGCACTTTTCAATATTTGTTAATCTTCCAATTTCAGGAATAATTATTTATAGTTTTCGCCATGCAAAACAGCAGAAACAAAACTGTAAAAAATGCGATTTTTTTCATTAGGCTCTGGTTTTAATTTGTTTAAATTCAGCTTTTATTTTTATCGATTAGTTGCACACCTCCTTGAACAATAAAAATGTGAAGTGAAACTAATCGAGTAGGTATAATTCATTCCATCAGCACTTTCATCCTCATTTTGTATCAATTCAAGTAGATCTTCTAATTCATTCATTTGATATTCGTCATTTTTCAGTCTGTATATATCGCTAGAACTATAAGTTCCAATTGGTTGTTTAAATGCATCTATTAATTCAAATTCTTCATTACACCATGAACACTTATAATCTTTTATACTCTCAATTATTGGAAATTTCGAGCGAACCTTGTATCTTCCTTCTCCTTCTTTCCGTTTTTCCTGCGCGACATCTTTTTTCTCTGCTCCTCCATTGAGGAAAGTAATGCAGTTTTCTTCGTTTTTAAATTTATAATATAGGTGGTTTTCTAATTGACTAAGTGTGAATTCTCCATATTTTGGACTTGGATTTTCGTTGCTCGTATAATAGATTTTGTAAATGAGAATGCCATCAACATTAACAGGGAAAATTGGCTCATCAGTTGTTAGGTCAAACAAAGTATACGGTCTTTTCCATCTAACATTAGCAATATCTTTTCTGGTATGCTGATCTCTATATTGAACCCATTCATAATCTGTACCGTTCCATTTAAACGCATCGCCATCACTATCAATAAAGAATTCACCCTCTTGTGTAATACTATTATCCTCGAATTCTTGTTTTATGTGAGCTAAAGAACCTATCTCAAGTTTTACTTCATGCACCCGCTCATAACCTGTACGGTCAGCACCTTCATAGCCATCTGAAACATCATTGCTGGTAATTACATCGTTTTCGTATGGTGTAATACAAATTACAGTTCTTTGATCATGGTCATAGCGTATTGATTTAGTAGGACTGAAAGGATTAGATATTGACAATATTAAAATGCCGTCATTGTATTCAAAATCTATAATATCGGCTTCAAACGTTATATCATCATCCGTTCCATAAACATTTTCTATTTCTCTCCTGGTCATTTCACCGTAATTTTTTTCAATTTTTATACGACCGTTTGTGTAATTTGACCACTTATTATATGTTGTAGAAAGAGAAGTACCTATAGCTGATTCATCATCTATGTATATCTCACTAATGTTTGAAAATAAGTTTGAATTAGCTGTCCAGGAAAATTGATTTGGTTTTACAGATTTATCATCTCCAAACATTGACGAAACGCAAATTTCTTCAATTTGAATATTACCTTCTGCATATTTATTAAATATATTTTGAGTATCTACTTCTTCAGTATTTGAATTAATACTTTCTAATTTTTGCAATCTATTCTCTAATTCTTTGATACGGTTACTTTGCTCTTGACTGTTTGTATTATTAGAACAACTCAAGAGAAACGGTAGCCAAAGTAAAAGACAGGGATATTTCATGCACTAAAATTAAGGTTAACGAATGGATAAACACAATTGTCTTTATATCCATAATGTTTGTTCTTACAAATCTAGAATAATTTTATTTAATATTAGATTTTTAAGATATCGTATCATTTACCGAATTTTCAATTAATTTAATGAAAAAATATTCCCTAAAATAAAATTTATTTTAGGGAATAATGCCGTGGAGGAGAAGGGAGTGAAGTCGAACTTTTTTAGGTCTGATTTAGTAGAATTAACATGAATTTATTTTGCTGTTCTGGTTTTTGAACGTAAATTATTTTAGTGTTGTAAGATTTTATTCATTAAATTTAAAAATAAATTATATAATGATGCAAAAATATCTTTTATTTCTATTCGCTCTTGGCCATTGTTTTACAACACAATCACAATCAAAAATAGTCACATCTGGAGGAATTGCTACGGGTAACGGCACGGTGAGTTATACTGTTGGTCAAGTTTCTTATAATGAATACTCTAACACCAGTGGTAGTGTGTCAGAAGGTGTGCAGCAAGCCTTTGAGTTTCAAACTTTGAGTAATCCAGAACTAACAACGGTTAATTTAAAAGCTGTAATCTATCCCAATCCCACCACCGACAATGTGATGCTCTCTGTTACCGATAGTGCTCTTACTAATTTAAGTTACCTGCTTATTGATGTTCAAGGTAAGGTGCTTTCCAATGGACAGGTGACCATAGCAGATACCCAGATAATGATGCAGGATTTAGCTACAGGGATGTATGTCCTAAAAGTAAACCAAAACAATAGAGCATTAAAAACATTTAAAATCATTAAAAAATGAAAAAACTATGCACCATTTTAGTTGCCCTATTAATCACTGCTACAACCTTTGCACAAGCCCCTGAGAAGATGAGCTATCAAGCAGTGGTTAGAGATGCATCAGGAGCCTTAGTAAGTGAACAAGTAGTTGGTATGAGAATACAAATTAAACAAGGCTCTGAATTTGGAGCCTCAGTTTACGTAGAAACCCAAACGCCAACAACTAACGCAAATGGGTTAGTAACTTTAGAGATAGGAACAGGAACTGTAATTACAGGATCATTTAATAGTATTGAATGGGACAACGGTCCATATTTTATAGAAACAGAAACCGACCCTACAGGAGGGAGTAATTACAGTATAATAGGCAACAGTCAATTACTGAGTGTTCCTTATGCCTTGTATGCCAAGAATAGTGGCAACAGCACACCAACAACGCATAATTTAGAAGCCGTACTTTCAGAAAACAACTCCGCCAACAACCAACAGATAAAAGATTTACAAGATCCAACAGAGGCTCAAGATGCCGTGACTTTATCTGTTTTATTGGAAAAAATAGCAGAGCTTCAAGATCAAATTGTTAATGCACAGATAGGCTCAATAACAGACGTTGACGGCAACACATACGGTTATCTTACCTACGGCGGCCAAGTTTGGACCGTAGAAAACGCCGAGATGGTAACCTATAGAGATGGCACGCCTATTCCAGAAGTTACTGATAATGCAGAATGGGAAAGTCTTACCACAGGAGCTTGGAGCTATTATGACAACGACCCCACAAAGCCAAGGCTTTATAACTGGTATGCCGTGATGGGTATTCACGATGTAGCTTCATTGACAGATGCATCATTAAGAAAAGAATTTGCACCAGAGGGCTGGCACGTACCATCAGATGCCGAGTGGACAACGCTTGAAGAACACCTCATAGCCAACGGCTATAATTATGATGGCACCACCACAGGAAACAAAATAGCCAAGTCGATGGCATCTACTACAGGATGGAACAGCTCAACAAATGAAGGAGCAATAGGCAACGACCAAAGTTTAAACAACGGTAGTGTCTTTAACGCCTTCCCTGAGGGTTACCGTTACAACAATGGTGCGTCCAACTCTGAGGGTTACGATGCATTCTTTTGGAGTTCCACTGAGAACAATACAATTAACGCATGGGTCCGCATCCTGTACGTCAATGACAGTAACTTATACAGGAACAACTACCTCAAGCAAAGCGGCTTTTCAGTGCGTTTTGTGAGGGATTAAAAAACTTGACTCTTGACTCTTTAAGGGGCTGCCTTAAAAGCAGCCCCGTCTTTTACAATCAGCGCCTTACGGCACACGTACTGTTAGAGCTTTTTAACAAATAAAATCATTAAAAAATGAAAAAACTACACACCATTTTAGCAGTAATATTAATAACTGCAACAACCTTTGCCCAAGCCCCTGAGAAGATGAGTTACCAAGCTGTTGTAAGAGACAGTGGTGATGCATTAGTAACAAACCAAGCAGTAGGCATGCAAATAAGCATTTTGCAAACTACAGCAACAGGAATAGCAGTTTATGTAGAAACCCAAACACCAACCACTAACGCTAATGGTTTAGTGAGTATAGAAATAGGGATGGGTTCTGTGGTCTCAGGAGATTTCTCTGCGCTTGATTGGTCTGCTGGCCCTTATTTTATAAAAACAGAAATAGACCCAACAGGAGGTTCTGGTTATACCATAACAGGCACCAGTGAGTTGTTGAGTGTTCCTTATGCTTTGCATGCCAAAACTGCAGAAAGTGTGACTTCCACATGCGGGCTTGCAATTGGCGACACCCACCAGGGCGGCATTATCTTTTATTTAGACGCCTCGGGCTGTCATGGGTTGATAAGTGCGCCAAGTGATCAAAGCACGGGGATTCAATGGTATAATGGTAGCAATATAAAAACTAATACGTTTGCTAATGGTATTGGTGGTGGTTTTGGAAATACTTACGGAATTATAGATGTACAAGGTTCCTGTGGTGGTCAGCCTCCAAATTGCTACGCAAGTGGCTTGTGTAGTGAATTAATTTTAGGAGGTAGATCAGATTGGTATTTACCTTCCATATATGAATTAAAATTACTGTATGAAAATATAGGACAAGGAAATGCACTAGGTTTAGGCAATATTGCGGGTTTAGCTGATGCTCTTTATTGGAGTTCTACTGAAAAATATGATCTTTTTAGTCACTCTCTTGATGTTTTAAATGGCGGTACTATTTTAGGTAGAGGTAAGAACTTCGCCCTCTATGTTCGTGCTATTCGGGCTTTTTAGTTATTAAATTATGAAAGAATTACTAAAAAATAACAATCAAATAAATACTAAAATTTTCCTTACAATACTACAATTATTTGTAATCGGCATAGTATCTGGACAAACCACAATTCCTTATGAAGTAATTAATAACTCACCACATTTCTCAGATAATGAAATTTATATTGGCCTTGTGGGGCAAACCACTAGTTTGGGTCCAGTGTGGGTTGATTTCAATAATAACGCAATTGATAACCCTGCTTTAATACCAATAAACGACACTTATAACACTTTACATATAGAACCAGGCGATTGGGGGTATGCAGATATGTTCACGCCGTTAAGTGAAATAACCGATGGGACACTTCACATACCAGCAATTTTTGGATGCCGTATGTATATTTCGTTTGTTAATCCCATGTATATACATTTTTTTGATAGTGGCGGTTATACAGGTCCAGATCTACAAAACCCTGCAGATCCAAATAGTAATATTCGCTTTGAAATTATAGAGTTAACCTGGTCTTCGGCTGGTTTATGGACAAACACGACCCGTGTTGATGCTTATCAGTATCCAATGGGACTAGAAATATGGGGAACCCCTGAATCAAACAATGCATACAAAAAAGCAGGTGAATTAATTTCTCATGAAGAGATTATTAATTTATTTCAACAAGCGTTTCCTATTGGTGATGATTTTTATCCCTGCTACAGTGAAAATGACTTGATAGGACCATCAAATCTGCCAGGTATTATCGAACAGCCATCAAAATTAGAAGAATTTAAGGAGGGTGGTGTTTCTGAATTTTATTTCCAAGATTATATTGATGCAGTTTGGTCGTATTTTAAGGATAATGAATTGGCTGTGAGTATCCCTAACTGGGGGGTGTTTCGAGGTTACGTTGAAGAAGGTACCGATATTTTAAAAATGAGTAATGAAAATAATGTGGAAGCATGGATTAATGGTAAGCCAAATACTCAAGAAGTAATTGAAGCAAAAGGCAAATTAGCTGAAAATGTACTAGAAACCCCAAGTAATGATGCTGATCTTGTTTTTCAGGCACAATTTTGTGCTGCCATGAATAGAGGGGTTATTGATTACACAGTATCTTCAGGGGTATTACAAGATTGGAGCAATGAGCTGTTTTTTTTCAATAACAACTTTACTCATAATCAATATGTCGCGTTTTTTCATCAAGAAAATATAGCTTATGATTCCAAGACATATGCCTTTGCTTATGATGATGTGTTTGACCATTCATCTACTTTACAAACTTCGATACCTGACCGTGCTAAAATAACAATTGGCGGGTTTAATGACAACACATTAAGTAATGAGGACTTATCAGAAAACTCGCTATTAACAATTACCTATCCCAACCCTGCAACAGATGTGGTTGTATTGGCATTAACAGATGCGAATTTAGTTGGTATGAGCTATGCCATGTATGATTTGCAAGGCAAAGTGGTTGCAAAAGGCTTAGTCACCCAAAATAACACACAAATAGGGATGCAACAATTGGCCCTTGGCACATACATTCTTAAAGTAAATCAAAACAATAAAGCATTAAAAACATTTAAAATCATTAAAAAATGAAAAAACTGCACCCCATTTTAGTTGTTCNCAACCTCTGCCCAAGTCCCTGAGAAGATGAGCTATCAAGCAGTGGTTAGAGATGCATCAGGAGCCTTAGTAAGTGAACAACTTGTCGGTATTGAGATAGAAATATTGTACTCGCAATATGGAGGAACAGCATATATTGAAACACATTTTGTAAATACTAATGCAAACGGGTTAGTCACTTTAGAGATAGGCACAGGTGGCACAGGAAATGTTTTTAATGACTTCTCTGCTATTCAATGGGATACTATTGATGGA
>NZ_QPHL01000014.1 GCF_003335675.1 Winogradskyella sp. KYW1333
CAACACCAGATGCAACGCAAAAGGGGCGCAAATATAAACCCCTTCTACTATATAACAAGTACTTTGACAACCTTTTTTTTTAAAAAAACCAGCCCAAAACAAATACCTATCCGTCAAGGTGTTAGAACATCCATTTATTGGCAATAAAAATGGGCGATATTAAACAACTTTTTGAAATGTCTGAAAATAACTAAGTACTATTACAGCTATTCAAATAAAATAAGAAACCATCAAATAATAAATAATACTTCACTTTGTCTATTATATATATAGGTATATCTTTGTAGGCTTAAAATTATACATTAACATAATGATTAATATTACTCTTCCTGATGGTTCTGTTAGATCCTATTATAAAGATGTTACCCCCCATAACGTAGCTAAAGATATTAGTGAAGGATTTGCTCGCAATGTCATATCTGCAAAATTTAATGATACCATTGTCGAAATAACAACTCCACTTAGTGAAGATGGAAATCTCGTTCTCTACACTTGGAGGGAAGATGAGGGTAAAAAAGCATTTTGGCATTCTTCCGCTCATATTCTTGCACAAGCTTTGGAAGAGCTATACCCTCGAATAAAACTTTGGGTTGGACCGGCAATTGAAAATGGCTTTTATTATGATGTAGACCTTGGCAATGAAACTATTTCTGAAAAAGACTTCAATACAATAGAAGCAAAAATGCTGGAGATAGCGAGAGGGAAACACGATTTTAAAATGAGAAGTGTTTCAAAATCTGAAGCTCTTTACTTTTACAAAGGAAAAAATGAATATAAAGTAGAATTAATTGAAAATCTTGAAGATGGCACTATAAGTTTCTGTGATCATTCAACTTTCACGGATTTATGTCGCGGTGGCCATATCCCAAATACTGGAATTATAAAAGCAATAAAAATATTAAGTGTTGCAGGTGCATATTATAAAGGTGATGAAAATGAAAAACAATTAACACGAGTATATGGTATATCATTTCCAAAACAAAAGGAATTAAATGAATACTTACACTTACTCGAAGAAGCCAAAAAAAGAGACCACAGAAAACTAGGGAAAGAACTAGAATTATTCACCTTCTCGCAAAAAGTAGGTCAAGGATTACCTCTATGGTTGCCCAAAGGTGCTGCCCTGCGAGAACGATTAGAAAACTTTTTGAAAGCGGCGCAGAAAAAAGCTGGATATGAAATGGTAGTTACACCACATATTGGCAATAAAGATTTATATGTAACATCTGGCCATTTTGCTAAGTATGGTGAAGATAGTTTTCAACCAATTAATACCCCTGCAGAAGGAGAAGAATTCTTATTAAAACCAATGAATTGCCCGCATCATTGTGAAATATACAATAGCAGACCATTCTCTTATAAAGAATTACCTATTAGATATGCTGAATTTGGAACTGTATATAGATACGAACAAAGTGGAGAATTGCATGGATTAACTAGAGTTAGAGGATTTACTCAAGATGATGCTCATATTTTCTGCACACCTGACCAACTAGATGCTGAATTCAAGGAAGTTATAGATTTAGTCTTATATGTTTTCGGATCTCTCGGGTTTGAAAATTTCACAGCACAGGTCTCTTTAAGAGATCCTGAAAATCCAGATAAATATATAGGTAGTGATGAAAACTGGGATAAGGCAGAAAAAGCAATATTAAATGCTGCTAAAGATAAAGGCCTCAATTATGTGGTCGAAACTGGTGAAGCTGCATTCTATGGCCCAAAATTAGATTTCATGGTTAAGGATGCTCTTGGGCGTAAATGGCAATTAGGAACTATCCAAGTAGATTACAACCTACCGGAAAGGTTTGATTTAACTTACAAGGGTTCTGATAATGAGCTTCATAGACCAGTAATGATTCACAGAGCACCATTTGGCAGTATGGAAAGATTTGTTGCTATTTTACTTGAGCATACGGGTGGTAATTTCCCTTTATGGCTAATGCCAGAACAAGCTATTATTCTCTCTGTAAGCGAGAAATATGAAAAATACGCACAAAAAGTTTTAAATTTGTTGGAAAATGACGAAATTCGCGCCCTCGCAGATAACAGAAACGAAACTGTGGGTAAGAAGATTCGTGAAGCGGAGATAAATAAATATCCGTACATGATTATTGTTGGAGAACAAGAAGAAATAAATGAAACTATTACGGTTCGTCAGCATGGAGGCGAAGCTCTTGGCACAATAAGTGTAGAGGACTTTGTGATAATTGTAAAAGAAAAAGTCTCAAATAGTTTGAGGACCTTTAAATAAGTTTAATTTAAATATATAAGCCATAGCAATACGAAGAAACAGAAGGAGTTATAATAGACGTGAAGCCCAAGAGGATAAGCATCGCATAAATTCTAAAATTAGAGCAGAAGAAGTTCGTGTGGTTGGAGATAATGTAGAAGTTGGGATTTATTCAACCAAACAAGCTTTAACGATAGCTGATGAACAAGGGCTTGACTTGGTCGAAATTTCACCAAACGCAACTCCACCTGTATGCAAGGTTATGGATTATAAGAAGTTTCTTTACGAACAAAAGAAACGTGAAAAGGCTTTAAAATCTAAAGCTAGTAAGGTAGTAGTTAAAGAAATACGTTTTGGTCCACAAACTGACGATCATGATTACGAGTTTAAAAAGAAACATGCTATCAAATTTTTAACCGATGGTGCTAAACTTAAGGCTTTTGTATTTTTTAAGGGACGTTCTATTGTATTTAAAGAACAAGGTCAAATCTTGTTGTTAAGATTAGCTCAGGACCTAGAGGAATATGGTAAAGTTGAACAGATGCCTAAGCTTGAAGGAAAGCGTATGATTATGTTCATTGCACCAAAAAAGAAATAAAAAAGCTGTTTGTGCAGCAAAACAATAATAAGCGAAACGTAATTAAAACTAGGAGAAATGCCTAAAATGAAAACAAAATCGAGTGCTAAGAAACGTTTCAAACTAACTGGCACTGGTAAGATTAAAAGAAAGCACGCTTTTAAGAGTCATATTTTGACAAAAAAATCTAAAAAGCGTAAGCTTGCGTTAACCCATGATACTTTAGTACACAAGGCTGACGAGAATAATGTTAAAACAATGTTACGTTTAAAGTAATATTATTTTAACCGGTTAAAACAAATGTAGAACCCTGGAGTTAGGCAAAAGAATTTAGCAAGTACCAATTATGGTCGCCTACTACAAAAAACAATTAATGAAATGCCAAGATCAGTAAATTCAGTTGCAAAAAGAGCTAGAAGAAAAAAAGTTCTTAAGCAAGCAAAAGGCTATTGGGGAAGACGTAAAAACGTTTGGACAGTAGCAAAAAACGCGGTCGATAAAGCGATGCAATATTCGTATAGAGACCGCAGAAACAAAAAAAGAACATTCCGTGCGTTATGGATTATGCGTATTAACGCAGGTGCAAGACAACATGGGATGAGCTATTCAAAGTTTATGGGAAAATTAAAAGCTAATAACATTGAATTGAATCGTAAGGTTCTTGCAGATTTAGCTATGAATCACCCTGAAGCTTTTGAAGCAATAGTAAACAAAGTTAAATAGGGCGTTCAGCCAAAATTAATAACAACATTTCGCTTAAATAAAAACCGACTCGATGAGTCGGTTTTTTTGTGTTTTAACCACAAATGGTTACAACTAAATGTCTTGATCCACCATGATTTCTATGCTCACCTAAATAGATTCCTTGCCAGATTCCTAAGTTTAATTCGCCACCTGTTATTGGAATTTGAACTGAATGACCAAATAATGACGCCTTTATATGAGCAGGCATATCATCAGACCCTTCATAATTATGCTTGTAATACGGCATATTTTCTGGGACCATCTTATTGATGTGAGTTTCAAAATCTTCTCTTACCGTAAAATCAGCATTTTCATTTATTGTAAGACTTGCTGAAGTATGTTTAATAAATAAATGGAGTGTACCAATTTTTACTTGCTGAATCTCCTCAAGATGAGTTAGAACTTCATTAGTTATAAGATGAAATCCTCTTGGTTTAGGTGAAAGTTGTATTTCCTTTTGAAAAGTGTTCAAGCTAATTAGAGATTATGTTTTCTGCTTTTTCTTTTTTGCTGCTGGAAACAGAACATTGTTCAAAATCAATCTATAGCCTGGCGATGTTGGATGAAGGTCCAATTCTGTCTTTGGGTCTCCTACTCTATGGGTATAATCTTCTGGATCATGGCCTCCATAAAATGTAAAGAAACCTTTCCCTTTTATACCATGTATATACTTAGCTTCCCCATTGGTTCTATTCTCACCCATAACTAAAACATTAGATTTTATCTGGTCTCTTGTAAAAGATGTTGTCTGTCCCATAAATCCTTTTACAAGAGCTGTATGGTTTTGAGTTAGCATGGTCGGAATTGGGTCCCATTTTGCAGAATACTCCATTAAAGTAAAATAATCAGTTTTAAAAGGTATTTGACGTTTCCTGGTCATGTCTATAGAGGAGAACTCATAGACATTTGGACTACGCTCTAACAAATAATCTTTAAATGCAAAGGTCTTAGTAAAGTCAATTTTATTTTGATAACCAGGATCACTTCCATCACCATCAAACATTGGCTCACAAATATCAATATTCTCAGCGGATAAAGCTATGTCAAAACTATCTGTAGCAGAACACATCGCAAACATAAAGCCACCACCTATTACATAATCTCGAATTTTTAATGCGACGTCAAGTTTTGCTTCCGAAACCTTTGAGTACCCAAGTTTCCTTGCTAATTCCTCTGCGTCTTTTTTCTCTTTAATATACCATGCTGCTGATCTATAAGTTCTGTAAAACTTGCCATATTGACCCGTAAAATCTTCATGATGTAAATGAAGCCAGTCATAAAGTAACAATTCATCTTTTAAAACTTCTTCATCATAAATGGTTTCATAAGGAATTTCTGCATAAGTCAGTACCATAGTTACGGCATCATCCCATGGTTGCTTGCCATATGGCGTATATACAGCTATTTTTGGCGCTTTTTCTAATACCACAGTTTCTTGATTAACTGCAGGACTACTAATTTCATCTAAAATTTGGGAAGCTTCCATATCTGATAGTACTTCAAAGGATACACCTCTTATTTGACATTCACGTCTAATAATATCAGCATCAGGCAATAAAAAAGAACCTCCTCTATAATTTAACAACCAATTGACCTTTAGCTCTCTTTCTAAGGTCCAATAGGTAACACCATATGCTTTTAAATGGTTTTCTTGTGATTCTACGTCCATAGGAATCAAGATATATGATGCCCAGGTATTGCTATAAAAGAATGCCGTAAATAGTAATATGAGTAGGCTTTTAATATTCATAGATTATATCGAAAGATACTTAATTTTTAGTCTCAACTAATAAATTTATGTTTCTTTTAAGAGCTAAAGGGCATGTTTTAACAACTCATTGTAATATGGAATGCATTCATTTAATAACGGTATGAGATGACTAGGGAAAGGGCTTTTCTTGGGTTTATATTTAATAAAACCACTAGAATTATGTACGCTATTATACCAATATTTTGCCCATATACCATCTTCTAAACGCTTTTGAGGTTGCCACGACAACATGGCTTTATCAAATTTAATACCTGCAAAACCACATAAGCTTTTCAATATTTTTTGAGGATCTATCAAGACTTGCTTAGAGTCAATTACTGTAAATGAAATATTATTTTCTCGGAAAAAATTCAATAAATCTAAATGTAACCTATAGCCTACATCATTTAGTATTGGGTTTGGTATAACCTTATCAAATGATGGTAACATCTCATAAGGATCTCTAGTTAGAATTATGTTCACTGTATTATGCATAAATGATTTATCTAATCCTAAGAGATGATGAATCATGTGCTTATAAAACAAAACAGGTTTTTCACTCGCCGTTAATATAGAGGCTACCACTTTTCCACCATCATTTTCCATGACCCTAAGAATATCTTCAGAACCTGGATGATATTTTTGAGCCTCTGGATAGTGTCGTAAATAATAAGCATAAAGTGGTTCATCAAAAACCTTTGTATCGCTACGTTGGGCGAAAGAATACATTAAGGCAGTTGAAATATTGCGTGGTCCTGACCATAAACAAATGCGTTTAGTATTATCCATTCTTGACCTCACTTTTTATTAGCTGATTATATAGTTCACTTAATTTTTTTGTCATATCACCAAAAACTCCTTTACCAATAGTTCTACCATCAATTTTTATTACAGGTGTTAGTCCACCAAATGTTCCAGTCACAAATGCTTCATCAGCACCATAAACATCAAATAGGGAAAAATCTTTCTCAACACATTTTATTTCATTTGCATGGCAAACGTCAATCACCTTGGTTCTTGTTATCCCATTCATGCAATATTTACTTGTAGAGGTCCAAACTTCATTATTTTTTACCATAAAAAAGTTAGTTGCATTACAAGTAGAAACAAAACCATTGACATCTAACATCAACGCCTCATCTGCTCCAGCTTCTATTGCTTGTATTAATGCCTGTACTTCATGTAGTTTACTATGGCAATTTAATCGTGGATCTAGATAGTCTGGTGAGCCTCTTCTAATTGTACTAGTAAATAATGTAATCCCCTTACTCTTTGATTCAGTGGAGGCTTTTTTAAATTCAGGTATAATTACAATATTTGGCCCAGATATTGTTAGCCGAGGATCTTGCGAAGGTGTTTTCTTAATCCCTCGTGTGACCATTATTCTGACATGAACACCATCTGTCATAGAATTTGCCGATAACACATAACTTACCTTTTCTAATAATTCTTCTTTGGTAAAAGGTAGTTTCATTCCAACAGTTTTAGCAGACTGCCATAATCTATTTAAATGATCTTTGGCAAAAACCAACTTACCATCATGTAATCTCAACGCTTCCCAGATACCATCTCCAACTAAATAACCACTGTCAAATACAGAAATCTTGGCTTCATTTCTGGGTAATAACTCATCATTAATTAATATTAAAATGCTATCATTTCTTGAATCTTCAAGAGCATTATGTGTACCATGTACCATAGAAGAAATTTTAAGCAGAAAGATACTTAAAATAAACAGTGTATAAAATGGTGGTTTTAAAGTTTTTCTACTTTGGTTTCATCACCAGAAAGAAGGCTAGCAATAACTTTTGTACTTGGAAATTGTTCCAATATAATTTTAATAAAAACGGTAATAGGAATTGCCATAATTAAACCTGGGATTCCCCATAAAAATCCCCATAACATCAACATAACTAAAACGGCAATAATGTTTATGGAGAATGATTTACCCATAAAAATTGGTTCTAGTATGGCGCCAAAAACAACTTGAACCATTGAAATTGAAACAATAAAGAAAAATAAGGTACTTGTTGGATCCAATTCCACAAACGCAAAAATAGCTAATAAAATGACTGATATAAAAGACCCGACCATTTGAATAAAATTTATAGCAAACGCAAATAATCCCCAAAAAATAGGGAAGCTAATATCAAAAAAAACACACATTAGTCCAGTAAATAAACCAGTCAATGCACTGACTAAAAACTTCACTTTAATAAATTTTATTAAGTCTTTTTCAATTTTCATGAAGGCCTTGATAGAAGTATATCTTTGCTTTAAAATGGTATTATTGAGTAGTTTATGAACATTGATCGATTCTGCTAACCAAAGCACTACAAAAAAGGCTGTCATTAAAATTGTAGTCAAGAACTTTCTTAAAAAACCAAAAGTCGAACCAATATTTTCCTTCTGAAAAAATTGAGAAAAAATGTTTTGATCTTCTCCAATTTCAATTCCAAAATTATCTGTTAAGTAAAATAGTAAATCTGCTAATTTCGCCTCTGCCTTAGGAAAAAAATCTGATTTAGTAGCAAGAATTTCTTTACTAGATAATTGTATTAATTCAACACCTAGTCTTAAGCCACCAGATACCAATAGTAATACTATAATTATACTTATAAACTTAGGAACATTTCGTCTTCCTAACCAGCGCATCAATGGTAGAAATAACAATGCGATAAACATTGAAAAAATAAGAGGTATAAAGATAAACGATAGAATCTTGAGCAAATAAAATATGAGCGGTATCGCTATAGTCAACAACAAAATATTTGTTGTTCGTCTTTGATTTAACATGAGGCATTACTATTATAAAGTAAGTCTACAAAGATAGATCTTAAATAACTTATTAAATCTAAAAACGCTGTTAAAAAGGAACTACATCATCCTCAGGACCATCAAATGCATCTGATGCAGAAGGATAATTATCTGGCTTAAAAGTATCGTCGTTTGCGGCCGCGTTCATTTTAGAATGAAACTCGCCGACGAAAGGTGTGTCAAAATCATCAAGATTATCAAACTTACCTAAGTGTCCGATAAACTTCAATCTAATATTATCTAAACCACCATTTCTGTGCTTAGCGACAATTAGCTCCCCTTGACCTTCGGTAGGAGATCGTTCCTCATCATCCCACTCATCAATTTTATAGTATTCTGGTCTGTAAATAAATGATACGATATCTGCATCTTGCTCAATGGCACCAGATTCACGTAAATCTGATAAAAGTGGTCTTTTACTTCCACCACGAGTTTCTACAGCACGTGACAGCTGTGATAATGCGATCACTGGTACATCTAGTTCTTTTGCTAATGCCTTCAAATTTCTAGATATGGTGGAAATTTCCTGTTCACGGTTACCACCTTTTTGACTTCCTCCAGCCGTCATTAATTGCAAATAATCAATAATGATCATTTTAATGCCATACTGAGAAGCTAAACGTCTTGCTTTCGCTCTTAAATCAAAAATTGATAATGACGGTGTATCATCTATAAACAATGGAGCTTTCTCAAGTGTTTTTACTTTTACATTAAGTTGTTCCCATTCGTGCTTTTCTAACTTACCTGTTCTTAATTTTTCTGATGATAATCCTGTTTCACTAGATATTAATCTGGTAATTAACTGAACCGAAGACATCTCCAATGAAAAGAAAGCAACAGGTATATTACTATTAACGGCAATATTTCTTGCCATTGTAAGCGTCAAGGCAGTTTTACCCATACCTGGACGTGCTGCAATAATTACTAAATCACTTGGTTGCCATCCTGAGGTGAGTTTATCTAGTTTATCAAATCCAGATGGAATACCACTTAATCCTTCTTTGTTAGAAATCTCTTCAATTTTCTTCTTAGCTTGAATTACTAAACTTTGAGCAGTTTCGGTAGATTTTTTAACATTACCCTGCGTAACCTCGTATAGCTTAGCTTCTGCATTGTCTAAAAGATCAAAAACATCCTTAGTTTCATCATATGCTTCCTCAATAATTTCACTAGAAATTTTAATCAAACTTCGCTGAATATATTTCTGTAATATTATTCTAGCATGAAACTCAATATGAGCAGAAGAAGATACTCTTTGGGTAAGTGAAATGAGGTAAAAATCACCTCCTACCAAATCTAGTTTTTCATCTTTTTTTAACTGACTAGAAACGGTTAATAAATCAACTGGTTCACTATTTTCAAATAATCTGAAAATAGCTTCAAAAATATATTTATGGGCATCTTTATAAAAGGCATCCGGACTCAAAATATCAATAACCTCGTCTACACCTTTTTTATCAATCATCATAGCGCCAAGTACAACTTCCTCTAAATCAATAGCTTGAGGTGGTATTTTACCTTTTTCTAAACTTATGATTGTACTTTTATCTACTTTAAAACCTTTTATTGGACTCGGTTGCTTCATATTACACAAATGTAACCAAATAGTATCGACGAAATGTAAATTTAACATTTGTCAATCTCAACACTTCGTTAACAATCTCATTGTTAATAACTCAAAAATATTGTTAATATGTATAAAAAAAACTGAAGTGTAAAACTTCAGTTTTCTTTATAGCCTATGTTTGCTGAATTTAGTCTTTGTAGACTCCCATATCAGCATATTTATCCATACGTTGTTTAACTAATTCCTTTGGTGATAAGTTTTTAAGTTCTTCATAAGACTTGACTATAGCATCTTTAACTGCCAAAAATGTTTTCTCTTTATCTGTATGAGCACCACCTAGCGGTTCTTTGACAATTTGATCTACAAGTTTCATTCTTTTCATATCCTTAGCAGTAAGTTTTAAAGCTTCTGCTGCTTGCTCCTTATATTCCCAACTTCTCCATAAAATTGACGAACAAGATTCAGGAGAGATTACAGAATACCAAGTATTTTCTAACATTAGTACTTTATCTCCTACGCCTATACCTAAAGCTCCTCCAGATGCTCCTTCACCAATTATTACGGTAATGATCGGTACTTTTAAGCGCGTCATTTCCAAGATATTTCTTGCAATAGCCTCACCTTGCCCTCTTTCTTCAGCTTCTAATCCTGGATACGCACCAGGAGTGTCGATTAAAGTCACAACTGGTATACCGAATTTTTCAGCAGATTTCATTAAACGCAATGCCTTACGATATCCTTCTGGATTAGACATTCCAAAATTTCTATATTGTCTTGTTTTGGTATTAAATCCTTTTTGTTGCCCAATAAACATATAAGACTGGTCTCCAATTTTACCAAGACCACCAATCATCGCCTTATCATCTTTAACATTTCTATCACCATGCAGTTCTAAAAAAGATTCTCCGCATAAAGCTTTAATATGATCTAAAGTATATGGTCTATTTGGATGACGTGATAATTGAACGCGTTGCCAAGCTGTTAGGTTTTTGTATATTTCCTTTTTAGTTTCTGCAAGTTTATTTTCAATTTGCTTGCAGGTTTCCGTTACATCAACATCACTCTCTTGTCCAATAATTTGACATTTATCGAGTTGTTCTTCTAATTCTTTTATTGGTAATTCAAACTCTAAGTATTCCATACAATTTGAAATTAGTTTTATTAGTTAGTTAGGGTACAAATATAAAAACTTTAATTGGTAATATTATTTGTTTTTTGCCTCCCACTTTTATAATTTTTAAAGAGCGCATCGAGTAATACCGTTACCAATATTAGAATTGCACCAATATAAAATTGCGGTGACATTTTTTCGGTTTCTGGAAATAATATCAAGGCTATTGCTATACCATACACAGGTTCAAGATTATAACTTAAAATTACCGTAAATGGACTTATATAGCGCATAACTTCAACAGCACCAATAAATGCATAAGCCGTACAAACTGAAGCTAAAATAAAAATGTAAATCCAATCCATTGATGATAATACAAAAAACTGCTTATTAAAGGCTGTTCCTGTTGCTAGTATAAATATGGTTAAGAATACAACACCACTAATAAACTCATAAAACGAAATTATAGTAGAATTATGACGTTCGATAAACCGACCATTTATCACAGCGAATAAAGTAGAAAACAACGCAGATAACAGTCCAAGAATAATGCCGTTAATATAGTTGATTTCGCTACTGGTAATAAGAAAAACACCAACTACTACCAATAGACCAAAGACAATCTCATAGCCTAAAATGCGACGTTTAAAAAATATGGGTTCAATAAATGAAGCAAAAAATGCACCTGAGGAAAACATGGCTAAAGCTATTGATACATTTGCTTGATTAATAGACTCAAAAAATGTAACCCAATGCAAGGCAATTATAACACCAGCAATTGAAAATAAAAGGAAGGACTTCTTAGTAATTCTGAGTTTTAACTTAACTAGTTTTATAAACAAAAACATAAGTATACCTGCAATTGCCATTCTATACCAAACAAGTTGAAGCGAACCAATAGTAATAAGCTCTCCAAGTATAGCCGTAAAACCAGCAATGAAAACCAGAAAATGTAAATGAAGGTAGTTCTTAAATTTAGCGTTTGGCATTTTGCAGAAGGTATATTGCTAAAATACCAAATATAAAATTAGGGAACCAAACCGCTATAATAGCGGGAAAATTAGATTGCTCCGCCATTACGCCAAATATCTTATCAAAGAACACATATACCATGGCTATAGCGATACCAAATGCCAAATTAACACCCATACCTCCCCTTCTTTTGATCGATGAAACTGCAACCGCAATAATTGTTAGTATAAATATTGATACCGGCAAGCTCCATTTCTTAAGTTTTACAACTTCGTATCTACCGATATTCGATGAACCGCGTCTTTTCTCCGCCTCAATAAAATTCAGTAGCTCAAAATAAGATTTGGTTTCTGCAGCATATTCAACAGGAGCAAGATCTTCAATTTCAAAAGGCATTTTCATGTTTTGCCTTCGGGATGTTTCAATGGTTTCCACTCCGTTATTGTAGCTTCTTTTTACATAACTTGTGAGCCTATAGCTTGAGTCTTCTTCAACATACCGAATATTATCGGCAAATATTTTATACTTAAGTTCATTGCCTTCGAAATGTTCATAGGTGAAATTCATTCCAATATTACGCTTTGGCAAGAAGCTACTTATGTATATGTAATCATTGTCATTAATCTGACGATAGACATCTCTAGTTTTTTGTATTTGCTTATTCTTTTTTAAGTATTTGTATTTAAATTCATTAAATCCTTGACTAGCAATTGGTGCCAGATACATTCCCAAAAACAATGCAAATGTGGCAACTATAGTAGAACCAATTATATACGGTCTTAAAAATCTAGAAAATGAAACTCCAGAACTTAAAAAAGCCACAATTTCAGTGTTATTTGCAAGCTTAGAAGTAAACCAGATAACACTTAAGAATAAAAAGAGTGGAAATAATAAGTTAGCAAAATAAACTGTGAAATTCATATAATACACGGCGACATCGCCAAAGGGTGCTTTATTTTCTAGAATCCGGCCTATTTTTTCGGCTAAATCCACTGTAATACCAATAGGTATGAACAACAAAAGCATCATTAGGAATGTAAAAATGTAGCGTTTCAATATGTACCAATCTAAAATTTTCACTTTTATAATCGCTTATCCATTTGTTTAACCATTTGACTTTTCCAGATGCTGAAATCACCTTCGATAATATGTTTTCTTGCCTCTCTCACCAACCACAAATAAAAACCTAAATTATGAATTGTTGCAATTTGCTTACCTAGTAATTCATTTACTGTAAACAAATGTCTTAGATAAGCCTTACTATACTCTAGGTCAACAAAAGTGATTCCCATTTCATCAATTGGCGAAAAATCATCCTCCCACTTTTTGTTTTTAATATTAATAGTACCATGCGAAGTAAACAGCATTCCGTTACGCGCATTCCTTGTTGGCATTACACAATCAAACATATCTACACCTAACGCAATATTTTCTAATATATTGATTGGTGTGCCAACACCCATTAAATATCTAGGCTTATCCTCTGGTAAAATATCGCACACAACTTCAGTCATTGCATACATTTCCTCTGCAGGCTCACCTACAGATAAACCTCCAATTGCATTTCCTTCTGCGCCGACATTTGCTATATATTCAGCAGATTGTTTTCTCAAGTCTGTATAAGTACTTCCTTGTACTATGGGAAAAAATGTTTGACTGTAATCGTATTTTAATGGTGTACTTTTAAGATGTGTCAGGCAACGTTCTAACCAACGATGCGTCATATGCATAGATCGCTTTGCATAGTTATAGTCGCATGGATAAGGTGTACACTCATCGAACGCCATAATAATATCAGCACCTATACTTCGTTGAATTTCCATTACATTTTCTGGAGTGAAAATATGATAACTACCATCAATATGAGATTTAAATTTTACACCCTCCTCCTTAATCTTTCTATTTGCAGAAAGAGAATACACTTGATAACCACCAGAATCAGTTAAAATGTTTCTATCCCAATTCATAAACTTATGAAGACCTCCAGCCTGCTCTAATATAGAAGTCTGAGGTCTTAAATATAAATGGTAAGTATTACCTAAAATAATATCTGGATTTATATCGTTTTTCAGTTCTCGTTGATGTACTCCCTTTACTGAAGCAACAGTCCCAACAGGCATAAAAATTGGTGTTTCTATTTGTCCATGGTCAGTATTGATTAGGCCTGCTCTAGCCTTAGATTGTTGATCTTTTAATAATAAACTAAACTTCATTAAAAATCCTTGTATGGTGGCAAATATAAATAACTCATATACATTCCACTCTTAATTAAATTTAAAATTGTTAGCAAATCTTCAAAATCGTTAATAAGTGACCCAAAAGTGTTTTTGTAAGGCTTATGTAAAAGGTTATTTTTGTGCGATTAATTTAAGCAATATAATATGCCAAACATTAAAGCATTAAATGATTTAACTACTCAAGTTCGTAGAGATATTTTACGAATGGTACATAAGGTAAATTCAGGACATCCAGGTGGTTCGCTTGGTTGCGCCGAATTCTTTGTAGCCCTTTACCAAGAAATAATGGAGACCAAGGATGGTTTTGATATGGATGGTATAGGAGAGGATTTGTTCTTTTTATCAAATGGCCATATATCTCCTGTTTACTACAGCGTTCTTGCTAGGTCTGGTTATTTTGATGTAGACGAATTAAATACTTTTAGGTTGATAGATAGTCGTCTTCAAGGACACCCAACTACTCACGAAGGATTGCCAGGTGTAAGAATTGCATCAGGATCGTTAGGACAAGGAATGTCTGTAGCAATTGGTGCTGCAGAAGCTAAAAAACTTAACAATGATGATAATTTGGTTTTTAGTCTGCACGGTGATGGTGAATTACAGGAGGGTCAAAATTGGGAGGCAATTATGTATGCCTCTGGAAATAAAATTGATAATCTAATATCAACTATTGATGTGAACGGTCAACAAATTGATGGATCAACAGACAATGTATTGCCATTAGGAGATTTGAAGAGAAAATTTGAAGCATTTGGTTGGTCTGTTGTTGAAATTAAAGAAGGTAACAATATTGTAGCGATCCTTGATGGTATGACAATTGCAAAGTCATTAACAGGCAAGGGTAAACCTGTCTGTGTATTATTACAAACAGTAATGGGTAATGGTGTAGATTTTATGATGCATACTCATGCTTGGCATGGTAAAGCACCGAATGACGAGCAATTAGCCACTGGATTGGCTCAGAATGCCGAAACTCTAGGAGATTATTAATCATCAATCAAAAGTAAATAATGAAAACATATATTAATACAGGAAATAAAGATACAAGGTCAGGATTCGGAGCCGGATTGACAGAATTAGGTAAATCTAATGAAAATGTGGTTGCACTATGTGCAGATTTGACAGGATCCTTAAAAATGGATGAGTTTAAAGCAAACCATCCTGAGCGATTCTTCCAAGTTGGTATTGCAGAAGCTAATATGATAGGGATTGCTGCGGGAATGACTATTGGAGGCAAGATTCCTTTTACTGGTACATTCGCAAATTTCTCAACAGGCCGCGTCTATGATCAAATAAGACAAAGCATTGCATATTCTGGTAAAAATGTAAAAATTTGTGCTTCTCATGCAGGAATTACACTAGGTGAAGATGGCGCGACACACCAAATATTAGAAGACATTGGGCTTATGAAAATGTTGCCTGGAATGACTGTAATTAATACATGTGATTTTAATCAAACAAAAGCTGCAACCTTAGCTATAGCAAAATATGATGGCCCAGTTTATTTAAGATTTGGGAGGCCAAAAGTCCCAAACTTTACACCTGAGAATGGAACCTTTGAAATTGGAAAGGCCGTTAAACTGACTGAAGGTAATGATATTACTATAGTAGCTACAGGTCATTTAGTTTGGGAAGCATTAGAAGCTACCAAATCTTTAAATGAAGCTGGAATTTCTGCTGAAGTAATAAACATACATACAATTAAACCACTTGACGAAAAGGCAATTATAGAATCCGTTGAAAAAACGGGTTGTATTATTACTGCTGAAGAGCACAACTATTTAGGTGGGTTGGGTGAGAGTGTTTCAAGAGTATTAGCAAAACACAGACCAACACCTCAAGAATTTGTAGCTACAAATGATACTTTTGGTGAATCCGGAACTCCTACGCAACTAATGAATAAGTATGGTCTTAATAGTGAGGCTATAGAAAAAGCTGCAAAAAGAGTACTTACTAGAAAATAAGTTCATTTTGGCAACGTTTTTGATATTACATAACTTATCTTAAAAACGAATATTATGAAAAATTTGAAAAAAGCAGTATTCCTATCTGCATTATTGACTTTTATTGGTTTATCCGTTAACGCACAAAACGGAAGTGCCTTCGGATTTAAAGGTGGTCTAAATTACAGTGCTAATGGAGATTATTTTGAATCTATTGGTGAAAATGCAAAGAATCCTGATAGAAATGTCGGATATCATCTCGGTATTTTTTGGAAATTAGGTAATGACCTTTATTTTAGACCAGAGCTAGTATATACAGCTACAAAAAGTGATTATGATAGTAGCGAATTTTCTATAAAAAAATTAGATGCACCATTACTTGTTGGTATTAAAGTACTTGGACCATTAAGTATTTTTGCAGGACCCTCTTTGCAATATATTTTAGACACTGAATTTGATGGCATCAATATTGACGAAGTTGAAGATGATTTTACTGTAGGATTAAACTTTGGAATTGGTTTTAACTTAAATAAAATTGGTATTGATCTGCGTTATGAAAGAGGTTTCAATAATAATGAAGCAGCATTTATTGATGAAAATCTTGGGAATGGTATTGTAAGTAGAATTGACACTAGACCAGATCAATTAATACTAAGTTTGTCCATAGCTCTGTAAGAAGAAACAATAATAAAAAAAGAAAAGCCACTCATAATGAGTGGCTTTTTATTTTGTCTTTTTAAGATATTATCCTTCGTCTTCGTCTTCATTGTAATTAGTAGTTACCTCTGC
Organism: Winogradskyella sp. KYW1333; assembly: GCF_003335675.1. Taxonomy (GTDB): domain Bacteria; phylum Bacteroidota; class Bacteroidia; order Flavobacteriales; family Flavobacteriaceae; genus Winogradskyella. Next base: position 16,738 of record NZ_QPHL01000014.1, read on the forward strand.
ATCCAAATGGTCAAAAATCCCATTATTATTTGTGTCCACCAAAGTAACTGTTTCTAATGTTATTACACCATCTTCTTCTTCCCTACTTAATTCATATTCATTTTCTCCAAATTCAGGTTCCATTTCTCCCATGTTAGTATCTATAACGTAAGTATTAGGCAATAATTCATTTATCGTAAGTACTCCATCTGCATCATCATCTAAATCAATATAATCTGGCGCGGCATCATCATCAGTGTTATCATCAAAAGGATCTAGACTACCATCATAATCTTCAATATACGAAGGAATACCATCACCATCATGATCATTTACTTGAGTTTGTAATAATTCAAATTTGAAAATTAAGTTGGAGTATGTAGGAATACCTGTTCTTGGGAATGAAAAATACCCTAGGCCAGATGGAATAAACATCATACCCATACCGTAATTATCATAACTTACAATATTGTCATTACCAATTGAAAAGCTTGTAGACACATTAAATTCTGGCATAATTCGTTGCCACCCTGTTATAGCTCCTGTACCAAAAGCAATACCATATAAATCCAAGTCTATAGGTGTACTTACTTGATCAAAAGTATTTCCACCATCAACTAAATAGCCCTCATATCTTACTCTAACCTTGTCTGTAAATTCTGGAGAATCACCTCCTCCTTGATTTAAGGTGAGATAGTAATATTCATATTCAACATCCACGTATGTTGTAGTCTTTATAATAACATCCTCAATTAACAATTTATGACCTGCTGGCACATCTTCATCCTCAAGCAACTCGGTAATTACAATTTCTTCAATCGTATGATTTGTACCCGTTTCAAAAAATTCTGAATTATAATAATGAGAATTTAAATAATTCAAAAGCGAATCTTTATCCTTGGCTTGTTGTTCTGTTCTATCTTCTTCGATAAATTCATTTTGAATAGGATCATCTTCGTCTTCACAGGCAACAAAAACCGAGACCATTACGAATAAAAAAAGGATTAATTTTAGAGATTTAAATTTCATAGAATACTAATTATCCTGGTTTTGAAATACCACAAATCAAAACTAAGGTTCATAATTGCTTTAATAACTGGCGCAAGATACAATTTTATAATATTTTTGCATCATAACATTAACGTTGTTTTTAGTTAAAAAAATATGCGTATCGATAAATATTTATGGTCTGTTAGATATTATAAAACTCGAAGTATCGCAACACAGGCGTGTAAAAAAGGACACGTTAAAGTAAATGGCAGCGTTGTAAAGGCTTCTAGAGAAATCTACGCAACGGATAAAATTGAATTACGTAGAGACCAAGTTAATTATCAATTAATTGTAAATGATTTGCCACCAAATAGAGTTGGTGCCAAACTTGTGGATATTTACAGAACTGACACTACACCTAAAGAAGCACTTGAAGCTAAGGAAATGCTAAAGTACAGCAAAGATTACTATAGAAAAAAAGGAACTGGTCGTCCTACTAAAAAAGACAGACGAGACATTGATGATTTCTATGAAAGTGAATAATTTAGACAAACAATACTGGGAGAATAGATATAAGGAAAATCAGACCGGTTGGAATATTGGTTACATCTCTACACCTATTAAATTATACATTAACCAATTAACAGATAAGTCAATAAGAATTTTAATACCAGGTGCTGGAAATAGCTACGAGGCTGAATACCTATGGCTTAACGGATTCAAAAATGTATTTGTTCTTGATATTGCAGAGCAACCACTATTTAATATAAAGAAAAGAATACCAGAATTTCCAGATAATCAATTATTACACAATGATTTTTTTAAATTGGGTGATTCTTATGATTTAATTATTGAACAAACATTTTTCTGTGCGCTTCATCCTAGTTTAAGAGAAGCTTATGTAAAATCGATTTACAGTCTTCTAAGACCAAAAGGAAAATTATCCGGATTACTTTTTGATTTTGACTTAACCGATTCTGGTCCTCCCTTTGGTGGCAGTAAAACAGAATATTTTAATTTGTTTAATAACCATTTTAATATTAGAACCTTGGAACCATCAATTAATTCCATAAAAGAAAGGCAGGGTAAAGAACTGTTTTTTATCTTTGAAAAAAAAGCCAATGCCATTAGTTAAAAATACCATATTAACTCATACAGAGATCGAGCATAAAATTAAAAGAATTGCCTATCAAATTTATGAAAGTAATGCAAACGAGTCTGAACTAGTTATTGCAGGGGTTGAAAGTAATGGGTATTTATTAGCAAGGAAAATTAAAACTCAATTAGACAAAATATCTGATATTAAATCAATTCTTTGTAAAGTTACTATTGATAAGTCAAATCCATTAAATCAAATAAATACTTCATTGGAACCTAAAGACTACACGAACAAATCGATTGTTTTAATTGATGATGTTTTAAATTCAGGTAGCACTTTAATTTATGGTATTAAACACTTCCTAGACGTCCCTTTAGAACAATTTAAAACTGCAGTTTTAGTTAATAGAAATCATAAAAAATTTCCAGTAAAGGCAGATTTTAAAGGTATATCTCTCTCTACTTCATTATTTGAACACGTGCATGTAAATCTCAGTAAAAAGCCATACGAAGCTTACTTAGATTAAGGCAAGCAATATTGTTTCTGTAATATCTTTAACTGTTTTTTCTTCTGCTTCAAGAATATGATTAGCCTTAGAGTAATATTGAACTCGTTCAAATAAGTGTTTACCAACAAATTCTTGAAGTTTTTCTATATTTTCTAAATGGCTTATTAAAGGCCTATTATCCTTTTGGTTAAACAGCCTTTTACTTAAATAAGGAATTGATAATTTAAGATAAAACGAAATTACATTTTCATCATTTTCAATTAATTCAAGGTTATAAGAATAACATGGTGTACCTCCACCTAAAGCAAGAACGACTTTGTTTTCTTGAGATAAAATTTCTTTCAAGTATTGGCTTTCAATTTTTCTAAAGTAAATTTCTCCCTTATCACTAAATATAGTAGCAATTGTTCTGTTTTCTTTTTTAATTATGTAGTTATCTAAATCAATAAAATCATAGTCTAATACAGATGCCAATTGTTTTCCAATTGTAGATTTACCAGAACCCATATATCCCATTAAAACTATAATCATTGCGCTTATAAATTGATAATTAAACTACTTGTATTTTACTTAACAAAAAAACAAAAATTAAAGTTAAAAATGTATTGTTTTATTAATTAATCATTTTATATTTGCACCCTCGTAAGAGAAAAATTAATGACCGGGTAGCTCAGTTGGTAGAGCATCTCCCTTTTAAGGAGAGGGTCCTGGGTTCGAGCCCCAGCCCGGTCACAAAGTTAAGCCTAAAGCTTAACTTTTTTTTTATATTTACTTTACATTATTTGCGCACGTGGCGGAATTGGTAGACGCGCTGGCTTGAGGGGCCAGTGACCGTTTTAGGTCGTGGAAGTTCGAGTCTTCTCGTGCGCACTTCTCTAAAATCCTTATTAAATTTTACACTTTGTTAACTAACAGCCTAAATTTCTGGTAGCTACCATCTTTTTTTTACTTAATTTTTGTTAATTCTCACTCACGGTAAGAGTTATTAATGTATTTTTGTTTAAACATTTTTGATAAAAAATGAACAATATTAAGAATAGATTTAGTATTAAGGATCTTGAAAATCTTACCGGTATTAAGGCACATACTATTAGGATATGGGAAAAGCGATATAATCTACTTAAGCCCAAACGCACTGAAACAAATATTAGGTATTATGATTTAGCAAGTTTTCAAAAATTGTTAAATGTCAGTTATTTGAATAACAATGGTTACAAAATATCTAAAATTGCTACGATAGACGAATATAAAATTCCTCCTTTAGTAAGGGAAATTGCATCTCAAAGCAATATAGAAAATCATGCAATTAATTCCTTCAAATTATCAATGCTGAATTTTGATCAGACTTTATTTTATAATACTTATGAGTCTTTATTAAAAGAAAAGGCATTCGACGAAATTTTTTATGAAATCTTCATACCCTTATTAACAGAAATAGGGTTACTCTGGCAAACAGATACTATCACACCTGCTCATGAGCATTTCTTAACATCATTGCTACGTCAAAAAATATTGATCAATACTGAAAAGGTACAATCTCAACAAATAAATAATTCAAAAAAGGCTTTTGTACTTTATTTGCCTGAAAACGAGATACATGAACTAGGACTTATGTTTATCAATCATGAGTTGGTAAATAGGGGTTATCAATCTATCTTTTTAGGTTTTAGCGTTCCAATGGATAGTTTATTGGACCTTCAGAATTATTACGAAGAAATAATTTACATCTCATACTTCACGGTAAAACCAGAAAAAGCGGATATAAATAATTATATAAAAGATTTTGAAAAACTTCTAATTAATAATGGAAGTAATACGAAACTTTGGATTTTAGGTCAAATGCTTAACGCCTTAGATTTGGAAAACCTTCCAGAAGGCGTTACAGCATTTAAGAATATTAAATCATTAACAGACAATCTTTAGATAATAAATGGGTAAGACAATTTCAATAATTGGCTCTGGTTTCTCGGCTCTATCTGCAGCATGCTATTTGGCACAAGGAGGACATGATGTGTCTATTTATGAAAAAAATAGTACCGTTGGAGGAAGAGCAAGACAATTAGAGAAAGATGGATTTGTGTTTGATATTGGCCCAAGTTGGTATTGGATGCCGGATATTTTCGAGAAATTCTTCAATGATTTTGGAAAATCTACAGGTGATTATTATCAACTCGATAAATTGAGTCCGGCTTATAAGATTTTCTTTTCAGATGAAGTAATAACTATTGGTGACCATATGGATCAAATTTGTGAGGAATTTGAGCGTATAGAACCTGGTAGCTCTAAACCCTTAAGGAAATTTATTTTACAAGCACAAGAACATTATGATATCGCCATAAATAAAGTTGTTCTAAAACCTGGTATTTCGCCATTTGAACTTGTTACTAAAGAAACAGTCACTCGTGTGGATCGTTTTTTCAAAACAATAAGTTCAGAGGTTCGTAAGAATTTCAAAAATCCCAAACTCATTTCAACACTTGAATTTCCTGTACTCTTTTTAGGAGCAAAGCCAAGTCAGACACCCTCATTCTACAGTTTTATGAATTTTGCGGATTTTGGTCTTGGTACTTGGCATCCTAAGGGTGGAATGTATGAAATCATAAAAGCTATTAAGGCCCTTGCCGAAAGTTTGGGTGTCACAATAAATACGAATTGCAATGTTGAATTGATAAATGTTGAAAATGACAAAGTTTCTGGTATTATAGTTAATGGCGAAAATATTAAATCTGATGTAGTATTAAGCGGTGCCGATTATCACCATTCAGAAACATTACTAGATCAAAAATACAGACAGTACAGTGAGGCTTATTGGGAAAAACGCACATTTGCACCATCCTCCCTTCTATTCTATGTTGGTTTTGATAAAAAGCTTAATAATATAGAGCATCATAATCTATTTTTTGATACTAATTTTGAAACACATGCCGAGAATATATATGATGACCCTCAATGGCCAGAAAACCCGCTGTTTTATGTCAATTTCCCGTCGGTTACTGATAAAACTATGGCACCTGATGGATGTGAAACTGGCTTTTTCTTAATCCCAATAGCACCTGGGTTAGAAGACACACCTGAATTAAGGGAACAGTATTTCGACATTATTATAAGTCGTTTTGAAAATCTAACAAACCAAAAGGTTCAGAGTAGCATACTATTTAAAGAATCATTCTGTGTTAATGATTTTGTAAGTGAATACAATTCTTACAAGGGCAATGCCTACGGTATGGCTAATACCTTGATGCAAACTGCCTTTTTAAGACCAAAATTAAAGAGTAAAAAAGTTGATAGCCTATACTTTACAGGACAATTAACCGTACCAGGACCAGGAGTACCACCATCACTTATATCAGGTAAGCTAGTAGCCGAGTTAATAAATAAAAAAGAAAAATAGTTCAATATTTGAAAAGGATTTTATAAATTCAAAGGCACAAACGTAAATCATGAAATCAATTTTTGACAATGTATCAAAGGAATGCAGTAAAATGGTTACCAACGCCTACAGTACTTCATTCTCAATGGCTACCAAAATGTTATCTGACAATATTAGACAAGACATTTATAATATTTATGGATTTGTTCGTTTTGCTGACGAAATTGTTGATACATTTCATGATTATGACAAAGAAAAGTTATTCGAAAGGTTTGCTCAGGATTTGGAAAATGCGTTAAAAGATAAAATCAGCCTCAATCCAATATTAAACTCATTTCAAGAGACATATCATAAATACAACATTGACAAACATTTGGTTGATGCATTTATGCACAGTATGGAACTAGATCTCTATAAAAAAGATTATTTAACAGAACAAGAATATCGTGATTATATTTATGGGTCAGCTGATGTTGTTGGTTTGATGTGCCTAAAGGTTTTTGTTAAAGGAGATAATGAGAAGTACAACAAATTAAAAGATTCTGCAATGAGCTTGGGGTCTGCATTCCAAAAAGTTAATTTCTTAAGAGACCTTAAAGCGGATTTTGAAGATTTAAGCAGAACTTATTTTCCAAACACAGATTTAAACCAATTAGACGAGAAATCTAAGAAGGCAATAATAGATGATATAGAAAGTGATTTCACCAAAGGTCTAGAAGGCATAAAACGACTACCCTTAGAGGCTAGATTTGGTGTGTTTATGGCTTACAGATATTACAATAAACTACTGCAGAAATTAAAAAACACTCCAGCACTAGAAATTAAGTCTACTAGAATAAGAGTACCAAACTATAAAAAGATTGAATTACTTACTCGTAGTTACGTAAAATATCAATTAAATTTAATCTAAAATTTAATATACATGCAAATTGTTTTCTGGATATTAATCTTTTTAGGAACATTTTTTATAATGGAATTTAATGCATGGTTTACGCATAAATATATTATGCATGGATTTTTGTGGAATTTGCATAAGGACCACCATCATAAAGATCATGACAGTTGGTTTGAACGAAATGATGTCTTTTTTATGTTTTATGCCGTTGTAAGTATGACTTGCTTTTATTTATGGAGCGAGGAACAGTTATGGTATTGCTTACCGATTGGTGTTGGTATAATGGCCTATGGGTTAGCATATTTCATTGTTCATGACATTTTTATACATCAACGATTTAAGTGGTTTAGAAATATTGATAATAAATATGCTAGAGGCGTTAGACGTGCACATAAAATTCATCACAAGCATCTAGGTAAGGGAAATGGTGAAAACTTTGGGATGCTTATTATACCAAAAAAATATTTTAAATAATATTTATTCTTTGAGCAACTTATTTAGTTGTTCTTTTACTGTTTCACTATACCAATTAATCGCTCCTTTTTCGTCAACAATGATTTCGCCGTTTTTATCTATTATAAAAGTTCGTGGAATAGATCTGGTAACTAGTTCTTCAGGAATTTCATTTACAGGATTAAAAACTTTGAAGGAATAACTATTTCTATCTTTAAATTTCTCAACAGTGATTAAGTCATCATTGGTTATATACAAAAATACAACTGACTCATTATACTCATTATAGAGTTGATCTAAACTTTTCATTTCTGCGATGCACGGAGGACACCAAGTTGCCCAAAAATTTATGAATACAACCTTTCCTTTTAAGTCCAATAGATTTAATTGATCTCCAGTATCTGAAATCAATCTCCAGTTTTGATAAGTAATCTTGCGTCTGTTCGCCTTTTCAATCATAGTTGATTGATTGATAAAACTCAATCCTTTATGCAAAACAATTTGTATCTGTTGCCTTATCTTAGGAATCAGTAATAGTGCAATTACACTAACGAATAAAATATTTCTTTTGGTGAGTTTGTTCTTCATGCTTTAAATTTAAACAGAACTTTTATAAATTCTCATTTGTTTAAAATTGAAATTAATAAAACGTTCTTCTTTTAGTTCATTCATAAGTATATTCAAGGCAGGTCTAGAAAAACCAATCAATGGAGCTATATCTTTTTATGTATATGGGTAATTGATTATGTGTACGCCATATTTTTAATTCCCTAAAACAAGCATAAAAAAACTCTCAGCAATACTGAGAGTTTATATTTATGTAAATTTAAATAGTATATTTAAGCGTTTTGCTTTTTAATTAAATTTAAAGCAGAACCTTCTTTATACCATTCAATTTGAGCGTTATTATATGTATGATTTAATGCAATAACATCTTTACTACCATCTGCATGAACTACCTCTAGGTTTATTTGCTTTTCTGGAGCAAATTCATTTAAATCTAGGAAATTGAAAGTATCATCTTCCTGGATTAAATCATAGTCGGCCTCATTAGCAAAAGTCAAACCTAACATACCTTGTTTCTTAAGATTTGTTTCGTGGATACGTGCAAATGATTTTACAATTACAGCTGCAACACCTAGATGTCTTGGTTGCATTGCTGCATGTTCTCTAGACGAACCTTCACCATAATTGTGATCACCAACTACTACAGACCATATTTCATTTTTCTTATAATTACGCTGCGTATCAGGAACTCCGCCATATTCACCAGTCAATTGATTTTTTACAAAGTTGGTTTTCTTATTAAAAGCGTTTACCGCTCCAATTAATGTATTATTTGCGATATTATCTAAATGTCCTCTGAAACGTAACCATGGGCCTGCCATTGAAATATGATCCGTCGTACACTTTCCAAAAGCCTTTATTAACAATTTTGCACCAGTAATTGATTCTCCGATTGGTGTAAATGGGGTTAACAATTGTAACCTTTCTGAAGTAGGGTTAACATTAATTTCTACACCACTACCATCAGTTACTGGTTCTAAGTAACCATTTTCCTTTACATCAAATCCTTTAGGAGGTAATTCCCATCCTGTTGGTTCATCTAGCATCACCTCTTCACCATTTTCATTGATCAGCTTATCTTTCATTGGATTAAAATCTAATCGTCCTGCAATTGCAATTGCTGCAGTAAGCTCTGGTGACGCTACAAACGCGTGTGTATTTGGATTACCATCTGCACGTTTAGCGAAATTTCTATTGAAAGAATGTACTATGCTATTTTTTGGTGCATTTTTAGGATCACTATATCTCGCCCACTGTCCAATACATGGCCCACATGCGTTCGTAAATATCTTAGCGTCTAATTTTTCAAATACATCTAAAATACCGTCACGCTCGGCTGTATATCTCACCTGTTCTGAACCTGGATTAATTCCAAATTCTGCTTTAGTTTTTAGTCCTTTATCTAATGCTTGTTGCGCTATTGACGAAGCTCTAGATAAATCCTCATAGGAAGAGTTTGTACAAGATCCTATTAATCCCCATTCTACCTTTATTGGCCAATCATTACTTTTAGCCTTGTCTGTCATATCAGATCCAACAGCCGTTGAAAGGTCTGGTGTAAATGGACCATTTAATAAAGGTCCTAATTCTGAGAGATTTATATCAATAACCTGATCAAAATACTGCTCTGGATTTGCATAGACTTCAGCATCTGCCGTCAAATAATCTTTTATTTTATTAGCTTCATCTGCCACATCTGATCTGTCAGTTGCTCTTAAGTAACGTTCCATAGAAACGTCATAGCCAAAAGTAGATGTTGTCGCACCTATTTCTGCTCCCATATTACAAATAGTACCTTTTCCTGTACAAGACATTGACAAAGCACCTGGACCAAAATATTCTACGATTGCCCCTGTCCCACCTTTTACAGTTAGTATTTCTGCAACTTTAAGTATTACGTCCTTTGGTGCTGTCCAACCAGATAACTTACCGGTTAATCTAACACCAATAAGTTTTGGAAACTTTAATTCCCAAGCCATACCAGCCATTACATCTACTGCATCTGCACCACCAACTCCAATAGCTACCATTCCTAAACCACCAGCATTTACCGTGTGAGAATCTGTACCTATCATCATACCACCTGGAAAAGCATAATTTTCTAAAACTACTTGATGGATAATACCAGCACCTGGTTTCCAGAATCCTATTCCATACTTGTTTGATACAGATTCTAAAAAGTTAAATACTTCACTACTTGTATTGTTGGCATGTTTTAAATCTGTCGCTGCACCATCCTTTGCTTGTATTAAGTGATCACAATGAACAGTTGTAGGCACAGCAACCTTTGGCTTACCAGCTTGCATAAACTGAAGCAAAGCCATTTGCGCTGTTGCATCCTGACATGCTACACGGTCTGGAGCAAAATCAACATAATCTTTACCACGAGTAAACGCAGTTGAAGGTTTCCCATCCCACAAGTGAGAATATAATATCTTTTCTGAAAGAGTTAATGGTTTACCAACAATATCTCTAGCAGCATCTACTCGCTCAGTCATATTGGTATAAACCTTTTTAATCATATCAATGTCAAAAGCCATATAGTATATTTAAAGGTTGATAATTCATTTTTAGCAGCACAAAATTACGAATTTTACCGTATTTTTAAAAGTATGTAACAAAATTGCATTTTTACTAAATATAATTCATAATTAAATAAAAATAATAGGGATATATTAAGTTATATACAATGAAATTGTTATTGTTATAATAATTTAACAAAAATAGCTATTTAGAATAAGTTTGAATAAGATTCAATAGACAAAACCCACAATTAATTGAACAATTTTCTGAGATCTTAAAACAGGCTTTCAATTATTTTTTCATCAGTTATTCCTTCGGCTTCTGCTTTATAATTTTTGATTATACGGTGCCTTAAAATACCTGTTGCCACAGATTGAACATTTTCAATATCCGGTGATAATTTACCAGTTGTAGCCGCGTGAGTTTTAGCTGCTAAAATTAAGTTTTGAGATGCTCTAGGACCTGCACCCCAATCAACAAACTCATTTACAATAGAAGCTGCAGTCTCCGTATTAGGTCTTGTTTTTGAGACTAAAGATACCGCGTATTCTATAACATTATCAGCAACTGGAATGCGTCTTATCACTTGCTGGAAGTCTATGATTTCTCGAGCAGTGAATAACGAATCAACTGTTTGTTGAATATCAGTAGTTGTAGTTTTTACCACCTCAACTTCTTCATTAAATGATGGATACTTTAAATTAATCGCGAACATAAAACGATCTAATTGAGCTTCGGGCAACGGATAGGTTCCTTCTTGTTCTATTGGGTTTTGTGTTGCTAATACAAAATAAGGTAAATTCAGTTGATATCTGTGTCCTGCCACTGTCACCGCACGTTCTTGCATGGCTTCAAGCAAAGCTGCTTGTGTTTTAGGAGGAGTTCTATTTATTTCATCCGCTAGAATAATATTTGCGAAAATCGGACCCTTGATGAATTTAAAATGTCTATTCTCATCTAATATTTCACTACCAAGAATATCACTCGGCATTAGATCTGGAGTGAATTGTATACGCTTAAAATCTAATCCTAAGGCTTGGGCAATTGTATTCACCATTAATGTTTTTGCCAATCCCGGAACTCCAATAAGAAGAGAGTGACCTCCAGAAAAAATTGAAATTAATATCTGATCTACAACATCTTCTTGCCCTATAATTGCCTTAGCAATCTCTTTTTTTAGAGCACTATACTTTTTTACGAAGTTTTCGATTAATGTAACATCAGACATAAACTTATTCTTTTAACCAGTTACTCTGAAAATCACAACCTCTATACTCACCATTAATTTTGATATAGGTATTTCGTATGGTCTCTCTTTGCCAAACTTCAATAGCTTTTACTTGTTTGTCTTGTAGTGCGAGATCTTTAATTTTAAGATAGTCTCTTGCAAAGTCAGCTTTGTGATCATCAATTCTGTCTGTGACAGTCATTATTTTAAACTTTATTCTGTTAATCCTGTCCTCATCCTGAATCACTGGGCTAATTTCATCATCTTTTAAACCTTGTACTTGAGAATACAATTCTGGCTCCATCCTTGTTAATTCAAAATTAAAATCTTGAGTAGTAGGATTAGTTAATTGACCTCCTTCAAATTTGGTTTCTTTTTCATCACTAAACTCTCTTGCTGCATCAGCAAAAGTAACGAGACCATTACTTATTTTTTCTCTTACATCTTTTATTTCATCTTTTGCTTTTTGAATGGCATCTTCAGTTAATTCCGGTCTTAAAAGGATATGCCTTACTTCATATTCTTGTCCTCTCACCTTTTCAAGATAAATGATATGAAATCCGAAATCAGTTTCAAATGGTTCTGAAATTTCTCCCTCTTGAAGATTAAAAGCTACGTCTCTAAATTCCTTAACCATTCTAGGACGTTTACGATTCATTGTTGGTAACAAACCTCCATTGTTTTTAGATCCACTATCTTCTGAATAAAATAAAGCTTTGGTTGTAAAACTTGCACCATTCTCCTCTACGTCTTTCTTAAACCCGTTTAGCCTATCAATTACAGCTTGTTTTGCCTCTTCAGTTACCTCAGGAATTACGACAATCTGCGCTAGTTTTAACTCCGTACCAAACGTTGGTATTTCTTCTTCTGGAATTTCATTAAAAAAGGTTCTCACCTCTTCTGGAGTAATCTCAATATCGCGTATCACTTTATCCTGCATTTCTTTGGCTAAGTATGCATTTTTGTTAATCTCATACATCTCCTCTCGTAATGCTTCTTCTGAGTCTTTTTTGTAAAAGTTCAAAAGACCATTCATATCTCCTTTAGTCTGAGCCAATATACCTTCAATTTGCTGGTCAACTAATGATTGTATATAGAGCTCGTTTACTATAATACTATCTTGAATCGCTTGGTGCGCATATAATTTACTTTCTAAAAGACTACCAAAAAGTTCACATCTAGTAACCCCTTCTAAATCTGCTCCTTGTGCTTTAAGCTGAGCAATTTCTCTATCTAAATCAGATTCTAATACAATGAATTCTCCAACTACCGCTGCAACACCATCTGCTTTAATCCGCGTTTTATTAAGTATTGTATCCTTTTTAACCTTTGGTTTTTCGTCCTCAATAATTTCTTGGGCAAAACTTAAATTGAAACAAAATAAGCATACTAGGACTAGTGCTTTATTCATAAATTTCAAACTGTTTATTTTTAATGGCATCTTTTGTAATATCTTTTTCAAGTTGCTTTATTAGCTCTAATTTCCGCTTGTTTATAACGATTTGTTCTATAGAACTACTAACGTATTCGAGTGGTGCATAATTATTCTGAATTCTTACATCTTTCACCTGCATCAAATATAGGTTTATTGAATCTTTGAGTTGTATAAAATTAGATTTTTTTAACAGTTGGTTTTTATTTTGAGAATTTACAACAGGTACTTTATCTGCTACCTGAGAATACTTAACCCACATTGAATCATTTAAGGAATAAGCTTTAAACTGAACTGATATTGAATCTAAGTAACGTTTATCATCATTATTGAAACGTTTAAACCTTTTTCTTATGGTATCTAAATCGATAGGGTTTTGTGGAAGACTTAAGTATCTAAGCTGAAGCAAATCATCGTTTAACTTAAATGATTCTTTATTGGCTTCATAAAACAATTCTGCTTCTTGTTTTGGAACAATAGTATCTATATTCTTTTTTACTAATGCATCGAGATAGGCTTTAGTATATAAATCCGTTTTGTATTGATCTACTAATTTGGTAAACGACTGTTGTTTTGATTTGTTTAAATTTAACATGGCACCATCCATCAATAATAATTGGGAAGCCCATCTATTAATATATTGATTAACAATCAAAGCGCTATCCGCACTCGATGCACCTTCTGGAACCAAATCCGTTATATCATTCTTATAAAGATAAACATCATTTACACGAGCAACTGCACCTTCTTCATCGGCCTTCTTAAAAAAGTCACAACCAACAAACAAAAACAAAACAATGATTATTAACGAAAAGTGTTTCAAGTCAATATTTAATTATTAATAAGCTGTTTTACAGCATTTAATGCGTCTTTATTTACTTCAATGCTGAAACGATCATAAAGTGACTTAACCCAATTGGTTTCAATTTCATTTTGGTAATCATTAATCACCATTCCCTTTGCTTCTTTTAAAGTTTTTGTACCTGCTGGTAAAATCTCATTTACATTTATAACATGAAATGCCTCATTATGGTTATAAACTCCAGAAACTCCTTTCTTAGCATTAAAATCTGAAGGAAGACGTTTGTCATTTGTATTGTAAACTCCTTTTGTAAATATGACATTTTGTTCTTTATCGTTATTAAGAGCATTTTCAATTTCTTCTTGAGATTTTCCGCGCTTAATTAATTTAAAAAATTTAGTAGCAATATCTAAATCAGCAGAGGAAGCCATTACAAAATCAACACGCTCTTGCCATTGGTATTTAGTCTTGTTTCTTTCATAATAGTTTTCTAACCCAACCGTATCCTTTGCCGCTTTGTTCCATATTTCTTTTTCCATTAAATCGAAAAGTAGAAGCCCATCCCTGTACTCTTTTACAATATTTGCAAATTCTTGATTCTCCATTTCAAGATTATCTTCTCTATACTTAAGAATAGATGACTCAAAAAACGATTCGTATTCCTTTTCTACTACTTCAGAAGCAGGTCTAGCTTTATTGGCATAGGTACGCTGTACAGCCATCATATGGCGGCCAAATTCATTATAGGTAAAATCCCTTTGATTAATGGAGAAAATAATCTCATCCTTTTCAAATGAATCTGGTAATCTCCATGAACGAGAGAAATAATCATCCGTAATGAGTGATTCAAAATAAGATTTGGCTTCTTCATTAGATCCAATATTATATCTCCCTTTTAACTCCTCCACCATGGCTTGGTTAATCAATTTAGAGCGAGAGTCTCTCTTAACCCTTGCCTCCAGAGTAGGTTTTAATTTATCATAAGAGTTTATTGGCTTTAAAGAAATTCGTTTTACAATATGCCATCCATAGTCCGTTAAGAAAGGTTCGCTAAATTCTCCATCATTTAGTAACCCAAATGCCTCGTCTTCAAACTTAACCGAACTTAATTGTCCGCTTTTAAATGGTGATAGCGTTCCTCCGTTCTTTGCAGAACTCTTATCATCAGAGAATTGTTTTGCTAAAGCATCAAAACTCTCTCCTTGTGAGAGTTTCTTATAAATCTCATTAATACGTTCTTCTGGCACTAATAATGAGTCCTTTTGATTAAGCCCAACCATTATATGCGCTGCGGTAATCGTGCCTCTGGAAGGTCTTTTATCATTCACCTTAACTACATGATAGCCAAATTGCGTTCTAAAAGGCTCTGACACTTCACCAACAGGTGTATTATAAGCTACTGATTCAAAATCGTAAACCATTTTAAACGCTGAGAAATAACCTAAGTCTTCAACGAAAATTGTTATACCATCATGAGCATCAGCTTTTACTTTGTCAAATCCTTCGTTCAATACACGTTTGCGTAAGGAAGAAATTTTATCATAAACGCTTGTTGTATCCTTTACTGATTCGTCTAAGCGAACCAATACATGAGATGCATTAATATCAAATGAATTACGTCCATATGCCTCTTTTACCAAATCCTCAGTGACCTTGTTTTCTGAAAGGTAATTTTTAGTAAGCTGTTTTTTATAACTTAAAAATTCTCTTTGATATTTAGGATCTTCATCCAATTTCAATCGCTTTGCTTCCTTTAGCTTTAATTGATATTCGGTAAAAAGTTTTAGATAACTATCTAAATCCTTTTGACTTTCGTTCTTAACAAGATCCAAATTTTTATTGTACACCCTCAAAAATTCAGAAACCATAATAGTTTCTCCATCTACAGTTAGTAAAACTGCATCCTGATCTTGCGCATTTGTTAATTGAACTACTAATAGAAATAAGAGTAAAAATTTAAACTTAGTTGTCATAGATTTTTTCTTTTAAAATCAATTACTTTTTATCATCATGAAGATGAGCAAAAATAATATAATTAGTGCATTTTACAAGTTATTGTTAAGCTATAAATAACCTTAAATCTAACGCACTGAATGAAATACTATTATTTAATATTTCTTCTAAGAAAATCTTAATTATTATTAACACTTGAATTTAATCTTTTACTTATAACAGGACAACGACTTTTAATACCATATCAAACACTTTTTTATACATTTGACTTGGTTAATGTTCTATTTTTATGAAATACACAACTGAAATTATAATTCATAAATCCTTAGCTGAGGTTATTCACAAAATGAACTCTACAGAAAATATGTTGCATTGGCAAGAAGGCCTAGTGAGTACTGAGCACTTATCTGGTACACCAGGTGAATTTGGTGCTAAAATGAAATTGAATTATGATTTTGGCAATAGAAAAATGGCACTAATAGAAACGATTACTAAAAGTAATTTTCCTAACGAATTCCATGCGACTTATAACACAGAGGGCATTTGTAATATTCAACAAAACTTTTTTGAGAGTATTACTGAAGGAGAGACAAAATGGATTTCTAAAAACGAATTTCAGCCTACAACCTTTGCAATGCATGCAATGTTGTTATTTATGCCTAGAGCATTTAAAAAACAGACCAAAAAATTTATGAATAATTTTAAATATTTTGTTGAAAAAGGCAAATCTGTTGGAAATGCGAAAACTTAAGTTGATTTGGGATTTTAGAGGTCCTACTAACAAACATACCGCAGAACATCATTTAATTCACCTTAAAGAGTATATCAATTTGAATAAATTAGATATTGAAAAAACAGGTATTGAAACCTTAAATGAAATGCACAGTTTGGTATATTTGGTTGTCGAAGAATCTAAAATGCAGTCAATTAGAGATACATTAAAACCGCATAGAGGTCAAATCTTCCCTTCTTAAAAGATTCTCCTTAATAAGGCAATAGTGAATTTTTTGGGTGGCACAGAAGAAATAATTTTTAAGTCGTCTAAAATGTTGGTCTCTTCATCTAAAAATCTCAAAATAGTTTTGGTTTTTGCTTTTTTAAATAATGAAGCAAACAATTTTGAACCCTCACCATTATTTTTTGCTAAAACATCTAAAAACAGTACGTCATAAAACCAAAATTTTGAACTTTTATGAAACTTGGACAAATCATCATTCTGTTTCAAATATTGAACTAAAGACCTTGTTTTTTTAGTCGTATTTTTGAATGTATAGCCGGTACTTGCCTTAGTCCAACCACCAGCGGTACCAATATTCAAAATATTCTTTGAGTTTAATTTTGAGAATTTATATGATGTCATTGGAATTGATCCCTTTTCCTTTTCTATAATCTCGTATTCTTTTATTCCTTTATTTTCTAAGTATTTTTTTATTGATTCTTCATATTCATTTAATGGCAAAAGTGTTTCTGAGAATAGGGTATATTCAAACAGTGCAATATTTTTCTCAATAGGTAATACATACATAAATCGAGTATTGCCTTTTTGAGCAACAGTAAAATCCATAAAAGTTGCTACAGAATCATCAAACTCATTTGACTCTGTTTTAATAAACCAACCTACAAAATGCTGCTGTAGAACCGGATACCTATCTTGTACTTTATACAAATCTGAATCTGGTATACTGTTAAAGACTTTGGCGCCTGAATATGACCTGTCCATTGTTTTGACCCGTACAACATTACTATGTTCCTCAACTTCAATAACGTTATCTTTAACAAATGATATATTTGACTTTAGTTTAATCTTTTCCCATAAAAACTCATAGAATTTTTCACTTCTAATCATTTTATAATTATAGTCATCTAAATTGACGGTTTTCGAGAATTCTTTACTACCAAACAAAATATTTGGCCAACTTTTTCGAATCAAATTGTCCCATTCTCCTTCATCTTTCTCCCAATAACACCACGTTCTATCATTGCCTTTATTATCTTGCTTATCAATGATTAAGATAGACTTATCGTCAAAAAAAGTATCTTGAGACAAACGATATGCAAGCATTAATCCAGATGCACCTGCTCCTAATATTATGAAATCTTGATTAGTCATTTAAAAGAATAAAAACATTGTAAAAAATACAACAATAGAAATGAATACATGTATTGAGATTATTTTGCTAGTATTCACTTTAAAATACTGATAACCTAAGTGTGCAACAAATGCTGTACATAACCAGCCAAAATAATTTTGTAATGGTACATGACCATTTTCAAATTCCCAGTAATCAAAACGTGGTGCTGAAACTTCAATTACAAGATCTAATCCTGTCATTAATAACGCACCAATTAAAGAGGTTGCTATAATATTCTTAAAAAATAATCTAGCAATATCTGCCGTAGACATAGTTAGCAAAGCCCAGTTAACACAAATAATAATTGGTACTCCAATAAACTTCTGACCAAGATTTTCACCATAACTGTAATTTCCAAATATTAACCCATAATTAACACCTAGAGCCTCCACAATAAACCCTAATGAAAATGGAATTGCAACAGCAATAACTATATGCCATTTAAAATTATCAATATTTACCAAAATGATTATGAACGTCAATAGCAAATTGATAGGTGACATACTCAAAAACCAATCTGAATAATCAGGAGATAAAATCCCGGTCATTCCAGATATTGAAAACAGCCATATAATGAAAATAGAAAAGTATTTAATAAATTTTTTATCAACCATTTAGTTAGTTTTTTGAATTAAATCTGAAACAATTCTACCGGATAGCAGGCATAAGGGTATACCTCCACCAGGATGTACACTTCCACCACAGAAATACAAATTCTTAATGGATCTTTTGAAATTCGGGTGTCTCAAAAAGGAGGCAAACTTACTATTACTTGCAGCACCGTATAACGCACCTTGATAACTCTGAGTGTTAGATTCAATTTTTCTTGGATCTAATATGCTTTCAAATTCAATAAGTTCTTTGACACGTACTTTTAGCAACCTACTAATTTTGGAGATGATATTAGTTCGAGATTTTTCTATAATTTCATCCCAATTTTGCCCTGTATTACTAGGGACATTTATCATAACAAACCAATTTTCACATCCTTTAGGTGCATCACTTTTTTCTTCCTTGGAGGTTACATTAATATAGACGGTCGGATCGTCATAAACATCTTTTTTATTGAAGATAAAATCAAACTCAGATTTGTAATCCTCTGAAAAGAATATATTATGAAGGTCTAATTCTGGAAATTCCTTCTTAATTCCCCAATAAAAAATTAGAGCAGAACTGCTTCGAGGCTGATTCAATATTTTCTCAGGTGCCTTATGTTTTTTAAGTAATTGTCTATATGTTGGTACAACATCAGAATTAGAAACGACAATATCAGCTTTAATAATTTCATTGTCAATTCTAATGCCTTTAGCGCTTCTTTTTTCAGTAATTATTTCATCTACTTTTTTGTTAAAATGAAATTTAACCCCAATATCATTGGCAAGTTGATATAAACTTTGTGTTATAGAATGCATACCACCCTTTGGGAAAAAAATACCGAAATATTGTTCTAAATGAGGAATCATAGACATAATCCCAGGAGTTTTGTAGGGAGAAGATCCATTATATGTTGCAAATCTATTGAAGAATTTTACTAACCGGTCATCTTCAAAAACCTTCGAGTTATATGCATTGAGACTCACATTAATATCGAGGGCATTTACCTTTATTATTGCTTTTAAAGTTTCTGTACTAAGGTATGTTGTGAATTTATGTAATGATTTTTCAAGAAAAAGAGTTGATGTTAAATCGTACTTGCGCTTACTTCTTTTTAAATATTCAACTATTGCTTCACTATCTACATTGAAGGTTTTTGATGCCTCTTCTGCAAATTTATTAATATCTGCAAGTGCTGAAAATGTTGTCTCATCTTCGAAAAAATAATTACAAACTACAGATTTTCTTTCGTACTGAAAGTAATTTTCAATTGGCTTATTGGCTACCTTAAACAACTCATCAATAAACTGAGGCATTGTAAATAATGAAGGTCCCATATCAAATCGGTAACCCTCAGCACTGAAGGCTGTTAATTTACCACCTGGATATTCATTTGCTTCATAGACTGATACAAGATGGCCTTTAGATCGCAAGCGAATTGCTGATGCTAATCCAGCAACACCCGCTCCAATAATTACAATTTTCTTTTTTTTCATAGGTTTTTGCAAAGATAAGTGCTAGGCTATTTTGCTAATATAGTTATTAACATAATTATAAGGGAATATAATTTAAACCATAAAAAAAACAGCATCAACGTGATGCTGTTATATGTCTAAATTATGTATTTACTATCTAGAATAATTTGGTGCTTCTTTGGTAATAGTCACATCATGTGGATGACTCTCATTTATACCACTAGCTGTAATTTTTACAAATCGACCAATTTCTTTTAATGTCTCAATATCTTTAGCACCGCAATAACCCATACCTGCTCTTAAACCACCAACAAATTGGTGTATACTTTCAAAGAGTTCACCTTTATAAGGTACACGACCAACAATTCCTTCTGGCACCAACTTTTTTATATCATCTTCTACGTCTTGAAAATAACGGTCTTTACTACCTTGCTTCATAGCTTCAACAGAACCCATTCCTCTATAAGACTTGAACTTACGCCCTTCGTAAATAATTGTTTCACCTGGACTTTCTTTTGTTCCAGCCAATAATGATCCTAACATCACTGTATCAGCACCAGCAGCAATGGCTTTAGGTATATCACCAGTATATCTAATTCCACCATCAGCAATAACAGGTACACCAGAGCCTTTTATGGCATGTGCTACTTCAAGAACAGCTGAGAATTGCGGAAATCCTACACCTGCCACAACACGTGTGGTACAGATAGAACCAGGTCCAATACCAACTTTAACAGCATCAGCTCCAGCTTCAACCAAATATTTTGCGGCGTCACCTGTAGCAATATTTCCAACAATCACTTCTAGTCTCGGAAATTTCTTTTTTATTTCTTTTAAAACTAGAACAACACCTTTGGTATGTCCATGGGCCGTGTCAATAACAACAGCATCAACACCAGCTTTAACCAATGCTTCGGCTCTTTCAACAGCATCACCAGTAACACCTATTGCAGCTGCAACACGCAATCTACCATAGGTGTCTTTATTTGCAATTGGTTTCTGGGTGACTTTAGTTATATCTCTAAATGTAATTAATCCACCCAATTTATAATTGCCGTCAACAATGAGTAGTTTTTCTATTTTATTAGCTTGCAAAATGGCTTCAGCATCTTTTAAAGAAGTACCAACTGGTGCCGTAACGAGATTTTCACCAGTCATAACGTCAACAATTGGTTTATCATTCTTATGTTCGAAACGCAAATCTCTGTTCGTTACAATTCCTCTTAGTGTTCCATTTTTATCAACAATTGGAATACCACCAATACTATGCTCACGCATTGCATTTTTTGCATCTATTACTTTTGCAGTCATAGGTAATGTAACAGGATCTATTATCATCCCACTTTCAGCACGTTTTACACGTCTTACCTTAGCTGATTGATCTGCAATGGTCATGTTTTTATGTAATACACCTATACCTCCTTCTTGAGCCATAGCAATTGCCATCTTGCTCTCAGTAACAGTATCCATGGCTGCTGAAACAACAGGAATATTGATAGTGATATTCCGTGTGAATTTTGACTGAATATTAACTTCGCGAGGTAGTACTTGAGAAAAAGCTGGGACTAAAAGTACGTCGTCATAGGTAAGACCTTCACCTAAGATTTTGTTTTCGTGTGCTGTCATGTTGCAATTAAAGTATAATTGCGTGCAAATATAAGTGTTTTTTAGGTTACTTAATGTCAACTAAAGGTTAAATGAATATACACTCACATTAAATGCATCATTTTAATTATCTGTAAATCAGTTATTAGTAAATTTTATTTTTATTTATTCTAAATAAACTTTGATAAAACGAAATTCAGTCTTAAATTTGCACTCTGAACATATTCTTATTTTTAATCAGTCTAAATAAATGAAAGTAAAATTAGCCCTGTCGCTGCTTGGTTTAGTATCAATAATAAAACTAGAAGCTCAAGAAAATCAAACAAAATCACAACTAGATTCAATTCAAAAACTTGATGAAGTTATATTGAATGCAAATACCATTTTTGGGAACAAGTACATTGCTCGACACAGAACCGGTTCTGCTTACTACATATCTCCCGAAGAACTCAAAAAATTCAATTATACAGATATTAATAGAGTATTAAGAAGTATTCCTGGTGTCACTTTTTATGAAGAAGATGGTTTTGGCTTAAGACCAAACATAAGTTTAAGAGGTACGTCACCAGAAAGAAGTGCAAAAATTTCTGTAATGGAAGATGGTGTTTTAATTGCTCCTGCACCATACAGTGCACCTTCAGCATATTATTTCCCGTCAGTTGCTAGAATGCAAGCTGTAGAGATTCTTAAGGGTAGTAGTCAAGTGCAATACGGCCCATTTACAACAGGAGGTGCCATAAATATGATCTCCACTCAAATTCCAAATTCCTTTAACGGTCAAATAAGAGCAAATTACGGGAGTTTCAACACAAGCCAATTACATGCTCGCGTTGGGGATAGTAAACCTTCTATTGGTTATATGGTTGAGTATCTTAACTACAATTCTGACGGATTTAAAAACTTAACTGATGGCAGTAATACTGGCTTTGACATAAATGAGGTTGTAGCAAAATTTAGGGTAAATTCTAAAGCAGAAGCTAATATAAAACAAGCATTGGAAGTAAAATTTCAATACTCTGACGAGGTCTCTAACGAAACTTATTTAGGTCTTACCGAATCAGATTTTGCCGATAACGCATATAACAGATATGCCTCATCGCAAGAGGATCAAATGAATGCAGAGCATATACAGCTTATGCTCACACACACATTAAACTTTACAAAGAACTTTAGAATAACCACAAATGGATATTATAACAAATTCAACAGAAACTGGTATAAGCTAGATGATGTTGTATTTAATGGCGATAAACAAAAGATTGCTAATGTGATATCAGACCCTATGGAATTCTCAAATCATATGGATATTTTGAGAGGAAACATAAATTCAGATAATGATGCACTCTTGGTTAAAGCAAATAATAGAGCTTATTATTCTAAAGGCATCCAAACAAAATTGGATTATCACTGGTACGGGGAAAATACCTTTCATGATATTGAAATAGGTTTAAGATATCATTATGATGAAGAAGATCGTTTTCAATGGGAAGATGGTTACAACATAGTCAATGGTAATATGTCTTTAACCTCTCTTGGTGAAAGAGGAGTACAAGGTAACAGAATTAGTAGTGCTAATGCCTTCGCTAGCTTTATTATGTATAAGCTCAAATTCAATGATTTTACTCTTACTCCTGGCCTGAGATATGAAAATATAATACTTCAACGTGATGACTTTGGCAGTGATGACCAATTTAGAACTGGAATAGAGCTTTCTTCTAGAGAAAACAAAATAGATATTTTTATTCCGGGTATTGGTTTCAATTATGCTTTTACAAATGAATTATCATTGTTTGGTGGTGTACATAAAGGATTTTCACCACCAAGTAATCAACCTGGTCAAAAATCTGAAGAAAGTATAAACTATGAATTAGGATCTAGATTTATGTTTGGAGAGTTACGCGGTGAATTAATTGGTTTCTTTAATGATTATAGCAATTTATTAGGGAGTGATTTGGCAGCTACTGGTGGTACTGGTTCATTAGAACAGTTTAATGCTGGAGAAGTTGCTGTTAGTGGTATAGAACTACTGTTGAATTACAATTTTTTAACCGATAATGATACTTTCAATCTTCCTATAACATTTGGCTATACTTTCACAAATACTGAGTTCTTAAATAGTTTTGATAGTAATAATGATATTTGGGGTGAAGTAAATCAAGGAGATCAATTGCCCTACATACCAGAGCATCAATTTAATGTAATGATTTCATTAGAACACTCAAAATATGAATTGAATTTGAGTGGCCGATATAATGGTGAATTTAGAACGCTTGCAGGCACTGGAGATATTCCAATCGACCAATTAGTTGCATCAAATTTCATTATAGATTTTTCAGCAAAATATCATTTCACAAATAAACTAAGTCTAACAGGAAACATTATAAATATGTTAGATGAAACATACGCTGTTTCTAGAGTACCTGCAGGATTAAGACCTGGTCATCCTTTTGGAGCAAATCTAGGATTAGAGTTTAGTTTTTAAAAAATATAAATTGGTTAATTGGCGAAAGGCGTTACTTGACAAAATAAGTAGCGCTTTTCTATTTAATGATAATTAGCAAATATCTTTGTTGCTTCATTATATGCACTTTCAAAGCTCATGGCATTAAGATTGTGTGCTTTTTTTTGAGTGAAATAAGAAAGCATTTTTTCAGTTGGCATATTTCCCGTTAATTCATCCTTTGCCATTGGACATCCTCCAAAACCTTGAATAGCCCCATCAAAGCGTTTACAACCAGACTTATAAGCCGCATCAATCTTTTCAAACCATGTTGAAGGTGTTGTGTGTAAATGGGCACCGAATTCTATATCAGGATAACTTGGTATTAAATTTGAAAACAAGTAAGTGATATTCTCCTCATCCGAGCTACCAATTGTATCACTCAATGATAGAATCTTTACACCCATTTTCGAAAGGCGTTCGGTCCACTCACCCACGATATCAACATTCCATGGATCTCCATATGGATTACCAAATCCCATTGATATATATACCACAACTTCTTTATTGGATTTATCAGCAATCTCCAAGATTTCATTCAATGTAACCACAGATTGTGCAATGGTCTTATGAGTATTACGCATTTGAAAATTTTCAGAAATCGAAAACGGAAATCCCAAATAATCAATTTCAGAAAATTTTGAAGCATCATTTGCTCCACGCGTATTGGCTATAATCGCCAACAATTTACTCTTAGTTTTACTGAGATCTAACTGCGATAATACTTGTGCAGTATCTACCATCTGAGGTATTGCTTTAGGAGAAACAAAACTCCCGAAATCTATCGTATCAAAACCAACACGTAATAATGACTGAATATACTGTACCTTTTTCTCAGTGGGTATAAAATCCTTAATGCCTTGCATAGCATCTCTGGGACATTCAATGAGTTTAACGTGCTTATTCATTGGCCAAATATAAGGTTTAGACATTCCAATTCATAACTATAACTTATATAAGAATGAATATGGCAATTCCAACAAAAACAACAATTTGAAGCCATTTAAAAACCTTACCTGAGTTCTTATGACTCAATGTGTAAGTCTTAATTTCACTAGCTAATAATGCAATAGTAGAAAAAATAACAAAGGATACTAACATGAAGATTCCGCCAAGTATATAAAACTGAATCACGGTACTCAAGGAATCACTGAATAGAAAACCAGGAAAGAATGCTAGAAAAAATATGGTAACCTTTGGATTAAGCACATTCATAAAAAAACCTTGTACAAAAAGAGCCTTTAAACTTTTCTTAGGCGCTCCATTAGCTTCAAGATCCACCTCTGAATCTGATTTATAAACCATAAAAGCTAAATACAATAGATAAATAACTCCAAAAATTTTTATTGCTAAGAAAATATTTTCATTTGCCTTAATAATAGCAGATACACCAAAGGCCAATAAGGTTGTGTGTATTATACATCCAGTAATTAAACCACAAACGGTTGCCAAACCATATGACTTGCCATTAGAGATACTCTGTACCAGCACATAAATATTATCTGGACCTGGAGAGATTGCCAGAGCAGATGTGGCTAGTGCAAAAGAAAAAAGTACTTCTATATTCAAAACAAAACTTTGCTCTAAAATACATTAAATGAAAATATTTTTAATTAACCATAATATTTAATAAGAGAAGATTAAATCAAGTCAGAGTTTTTAATTAGATAAACAGTTAAAGAATTAAGCCAATTATCGAATTTAAATGGATAATTGTCCGTAATTTCTTATTTTAGGTCGCTTTGAAAATTAAAAACCAAACCAAATGAACCAAAAATTCTTTCGCCAATTCACCTTATTTTTCGTGCTTTTTTTTATTGGAATCTCATCTAGTTATTCTCAAAATGATGAATGTGGATTTGAATTCACAGAAGAAAATCAAAACTATTATAATTCCATAAAGGAGCAAATTAAACAATTAGAAACTGAGTTTCTACAAAACCAATTTACTGGTAGAAGTTCTACAGTTGTAAGTTCTGTTCCTGTTAAGGCACATATTATTAGACAATCTGATGGGACTGGAGGTTTAACTGATATGGAATTAAATGATGCAATGGCTACCATGAATTCAATTTATATAAATGCAGGGATAGAGTTCTTTTTATGTGATGGAATAAATTATATCAATAGTGATGATTATTATACTTATGAACAAGCTGAAGAGTCGTTAATGACCTCAGTTCATAACGTCAACGGTGTGATAAATATATATTTTACAAACTCAATAACAAGCAGTTCTGGAGGTAGTCTTTGTGGCTATGCTTATTTCCCAGGTGGTCCAGAGACTATTTTAATGGCAAATAGTTGTACGACCAATGGTAGTACTTTATCTCATGAAATGGGACATTTCTTTGCATTATCGCATACCCACGGAAATAGCAATGTCTTTAACTCTACTCAAGAGCTCGTAAATGGTTCTAATTGCGAAAGTACTGGTGACTTCATATGTGATACTCCTGCCGATCCAAAATTGGGAGTGAACAATGTTAATGTAGATTGCAATTATACTGATACTACTAGTCAAGATGCTAATGGAGAGATTTATCAGCCAGATCCATTAAACTTTATGTCTTATTCTCGTAAAAGATGTAGATCATTATTTTCACCGCAACAATATGCCAGAATTAACGCTATTTATCAAGTTTCTAGAGAAAGTATGGCATGCCCAAGTTTTAGTACTGATTTTATTGCTGATGAAACCGAAACTTGTGGAACAGACCTCACAGTTAGTTTTACTGATAATAGCGTTGGAGCTACGTCTTGGTCGTGGGATGTAGATGGTGATGACATTGTAGATTATAACACCCAAAATGTAACACATACTTATAATGGTGTTGGCTCTTATGATGTAGCATTAACAGTATCAAACGGTTCAAACAATATAAGTAAAGTTAAAGCACAATACATCAATGTTGGAGCCCAAGAAATTAGTACAACGACTATTGAGTTGAGCCTAACACTGGACGATTGGCCAGCTGAAACATCATGGAACTTTTTAGATGGAGACGGAAATGTATTGTATTCTGGAGGACCTTACGTCGAAGGCGTTGATGATTTTACAACAAAAACGGAAATGTTTACAATCAACCCTGATTTATGCTACAAGTTTGAAATAAATGATAGCTATGGAGATGGAATTTGCTGTGCTTCAGGGAATGGAAATTATGAATTAAGGTCTGATGATAATACCTTATTGGCAAGTGGTGGTAATTTTAGCAGCGGTACTACAAATAGTTTCTTTAATGGTGTACTTAGCGTCAATAAATTTAGTAATGAGGAGATTAACCTGTACCCAAATCCAGCTTCAAATTCCTTCACTGTAAAATCGAGAATACGTCCTGATAATTATGAAATCTTTAATGCACTTGGTCAGAAAATAAAAACTTTAAAAGTAAATTCAAATCAAGATTTAAACATAAATGTTGAAAATTTAAAGGAAGGTATTTACTTTATCAAACTTACAAGAGACAATTCTAGTCAGGTCTTATCATTTATTAAAGATTAACAGACTATTTGAAATATAAAAAGGCGCATTTACTGCGCCTTTTTTATTATTGCTTTGTTAATATCCTTAATAAGTTTTGGTCCTTCATAAACGAACCCAGTGTATAGTTGAACCAGATCTGCACCGGCATCAAGTTTATCTAAAGCATCGTTCGCAGAATAAATACCTCCTACTCCAATAATAGGGAATGATTTATTACTTTTTTTAGCTAAAAATCTGATTACTTCAGTAGATCGTTTTGTTAAGGGTTTACCACTCAATCCTCCAGTTTCTGATTTATTCGCACATGTAAGCCCTTCACGTGAGATTGTGGTATTGGTTGCAATTACACCATCTATCTTAGTAGTTTTAACAATATCAATGATGTCCATTAATTGTTCATCCGTTAGATCTGGAGCAATTTTTAGAAGTATTGGTTTAGATTTCGTCTTGCCAAAATTTAAGACCTGCAAAGCTTTTAAAAGGTTTGTTAAGGGTTCCTTATCTTGCAACGCCCTTAGATTTGGCGTATTTGGTGAGCTTACGTTAACAACAAAATAATCTACATAATTAAACAAAGCCTCAAAGCAAATCTCATAATCTTTAATTGCAATTTCGTTAGGCGTAATCTTGTTCTTGCCAATATTACCTCCAATTAATACACCCTTGTTCTTTTTAAGCCTTATCACTGCCTCTTCTACACCACCATTATTAAAACCCATTCTATTTATAATTGCTGAGTCAGACTTTAATCTGAATAAACGCTTTTTTGGATTTCCAGGTTGTGGTCTAGGTGTTAGAGTACCTATTTCAATAAATCCAAAACCAAAATTTGATAATTCATTAAACAATTTAGCGTCCTTATCAAAACCTGCTGCTAATCCAACAGGGTTTTTAAATTTGAGCCCAAACAATTCACGCTCCAATATTGGGTTTTCAATCTGATATAAGCTTCTAAACAAACTTTTGACACCTGGTATTTTTGATAAATTCCGAATTAGTGAAAATGTAAAATAATGTACTTTTTCTGGATCGAATAAAAATAAAACAGGTCTAATTATAGTTTTATACATGTAGTGCTAATTTGCTGTACAAAAATAACATTCTTATTAGTTTTTATTGACTCAAGAACATATTAATTAAATCAGAATAAACTGTCATTTGTCATTAAATTATACCGTTGTAATTCTTAACTTTAACATATAACTAATAAACACAATCATGAAAAAAATTATTATTCCAGTCGATTTTTCTATCCATTCAGAATATGCCTTAGAAACAGGTGCTGCACTAGCGAAAAAACATAATGCAGAATTAATTATAATGCATATGCTAGAACTTTCTGAATCACTTATATCATCATCCAGTAATGCAAGAAATGAAGAAACTGCATTTATGCTAATGTTGGCCAATAAAAGGTTTGAAGAGTTTTTAGATAAGCCATATTTAGAAGGAGTCCATGTGACACCATTGATTAAACATCACAAAGTTTTAAAAGAAGTTTCAGATGTTGCCAATTATGAAAAGGCAGATTTAGTTGTAATAGGTTCTCGCGGACATAGTGAGCATGATGGTATTTTTACCGGTTCTAACACCGAAAAGGTAGTCCGTTATAGCGAGATTCCTGTTTTGGTAGTAAAATCTAAACCTGAATCGATAGAATTTAAAAATATAGTTATGGCTACCGATTTTATGGAAGAAAGTATTTCTGCTGTAGAAACTGGTCTTGAATTATTAAACCAACTATCAGAAAATGTAATTCTACTGCACGTTAATTTACCTAATTTAAGTTTTATGAGTTCTGATGAAATTGACGAAAGAGTATCTGAATTTATGAAACAATCTCAACTTGATGACAAAAAGTTTAATATTGATTTTATAGCCGATCATAATGTTGAAGATGGAGTATTAAGTTATGCTAGACGAATTAATGCTGATGCAGTTGCGATGATTACTCATGGCAGAAAGGGCTTAAGTCATTTCTTTGGCGGTAGTATCTCAGAAGATCTTGTAAATCACGCGAAACGACCAGTAGTAACCTTCAGGAAGTAATAAATTAAAAGCCTTGAATTTCAAGGCTTTTTTTAGTTATGGCTATTTAATTTTTTAATCGTATGAAAAATTTATAAATCTTCATAATTCTATATTTAAAAAAATCATTGTTTGTTAAAATCAGTGCTCGATTGGTTAATGTATTTACCAACAACAATTGCTGTCAATATTACTAAATAGAATTGTCCTATTAACCCAATAAACATAGAAGCTTTTTGAGCTAAATCTGTTATTGGCAAAATATCACCGTATCCTATTGTCATTAATGTTATATAAGCAAAGTACATTAATTGTTCAGATTTGCTAGGACTAATAGCAGAAGTTTCAATACCTGAAAACGAACCAGGGTTAAGAATTTCTATTGTTAAACATAAAAAAAAAGATAGTAGTCCTAAAGAAATATAACCGCTTATTAAACCCAGAATAACATTTTTACTAACAACTTGCGCCTTCCAGACTTGGCGCATTATTTCTAGCGTTACCAACGCATAAAAAATAAAATAAAGTCCTAGCCTGATATTATTTAAACTATTTTCTTCTTCTAAATATTCAAAAACAACAAAACCCAACGCTAATATCGCGAGAGCAAACAAGATTCTTGTTAAGTTTTTAGATTTTGAAACAAGTAACAAACCAAAACATAAATTTAGCAATAGTAATGTAGGTAAAATAAAATTTTCGAACCATACAGAGGGTATAAATAAAGATCCAAATAACACTGCAAGTTGAGTTATAAGAAATAATTCAAATCTGTATGGATAAAATTTATTAAGCATTACCTTTTAAGCTTCCAATATGGCGTCATCAAACTTATAATCCTTATAATTAACCTTGAATAAAATACTATAAAGAGATGGTATAAAAAGTAAAGTTATAACAGTACCAAACAATAATCCAATCATTATACTAACGGCCATTCCTTCCCACATTTCCCCTCCACTAAGATAAAGAGGAATAAGACCAAGTACAGTAGTAAATGTAGCCAGCAATATTGGTCTAAAACGTTGCAAGCATGCAGCTATAATTGCGTCTTGAATAGGACGTTTAATTTCAGTCTCTTCAATTTGAATACGGTCAATAAGTACGATGGCATTATTTATAACTATTCCTGCTAATGATATAACTCCCAGAAATGGCATAAAACCAAATGGTTCCTGAAAAATGAGCAAGCCAATTACAACTCCGATAATACCTAATGGTATTGTAGCAGCGACCATAATGGTTTTCCTTACTGAGTTAAACATAATTATCAAAAGAAGAATAATTATAAATCCTGATAATGGTAAATAATTAATAACGGCACCCATGTTCTCTGCCGTATTCTCTGCATCACCACCAAATTTATAAGTATATCCTTCAGGCCAATTATCAGATACTTCAATCATGTAAGGATCCATTTCTTTCATTATTGCAGAGGAGTTTCCTGTCGCGCTCAATTCACTACTAACATTTATAGTTCTATCAATATCTAATCGTTTGATCTTAGCATATTGCCATTGTGGTTCAATACTTGCTACCTGCAAAAGAGGAACACTTTTACCTGTATTTTGAGCGTAGATATTCAATGTTTCTATAGAAGCCAAAGTTTGTTGTTGACTTTCATTACTACGCATTAAAATTGGAATTGATTTATCATTCTCACGATATTCTCCAGTTTGAAAACCATCTAATACTGTTTGTAATGATGTTGCAACATCAGCACTTGTTACACCTGCCAACTGTGCTTTATTTTGATCTATATTAACAGCAAATTTCTTTGTCTTTGGACCCCAATCATCTTTAATATTTTTTGTACCTCTCACGGTACTTAATTTTTGCTTGGTCTGCTCCGCCAATTGTGCTAATACATCAGGATCATCTCCTGAAATTTTAATCTCAATTGGTGTACCACCACCACCAGAACCTAACAATCCTACTTTAATATCAGCATTTGGAAAATTATAATAACAGTAACTATTCAGTTTTTCAACCATTTCATTATTGTATGTGAAATCTGACGTATTTACCAAAATATGAGCATAACTAGGATCTGGTTCATCTGGTGAATAACCCAAATCATATGATTCTGGACCTTTACCAATATATGCGGACCAATCTGTGATACCATTAGATCTGGTTTCATTGACAACAAGGTCGGAAAGCATATAGCTTTCTATTTGTTTTATCACATCTTCAGTAGCTTCAATTCTATTTCCTTGTGGTAAATTTATGTCAATAGTTACCATATTTCGGTCACTATCCGGGAAAAATATAAATGGAATAAATCCAAATCCTTTTAAAGACAAGAAAAAGAGCAAGACTATTATTACTATTACTAAGCGTTTAAATGATAGTGCGAACAATATTAGATCCTTATAATAGAGCTTTAAATTATTGATTACTTTATCAATTAAACTATCCTTTTTTTCTGCTTTAGGTGTAATTTTTAAGAATAGAAAACAAAGTAGCGTAATTACCGTTAAGGCCAATATCCAAGAAGACAATAGAGCTAAAGATATAACTACGAAAATAGGGCCAACAATATCTCCCATGGTAGATTCTGCCATATAAAAGGCTAAAAATGCGGCTGAAGTCGTTAAAGTAGATATCAATAACGGAGTAAATAATTCTCCACAGGCATCAATTGCTGCAGTTTTTGCATCAACACCATTTTCCATTTTTACCATTATTGTTTCTGCAACAACAATGGCATTATCTACCATCATACCTAAGGCCATAATTAAAGCCGCTAGGGTTACCTGATTAAGTCCCATATCGATAACGCCCATAAGCATCAATGTCATGATGGTTACCATTGGGATAAGACTAGCAATTATACCACCTGTTCTTAACCCTAAGAATATAAGCATCACTACAAGAACAATTACGATAGCTTGTATTAAATTTACGATAAAAGCACCAATTTTCAAGTCAATATAGGAATCTAATGACGACAACCTTTTAAGTTCTAAC
Source organism: Winogradskyella sp. KYW1333 (assembly GCF_003335675.1). Lineage (GTDB taxonomy): Bacteria > Bacteroidota > Bacteroidia > Flavobacteriales > Flavobacteriaceae > Winogradskyella. The sequence continues at coordinate 49,331 of NZ_QPHL01000014.1, forward strand.
CCTACAGGTAATATCCTTTCCCATTTCCCAACAATCTTATCTATATCTGCACCTAACTGAATGACATTTGCCCCTTCTTTAAGACTTATGTGCATGGATATTGCTTCCTGTCCATTAACCGTGACTAACTGACTTGGAGGATCAATATAATCTTGTCTAACACTCGTGATATCACCTAAATAAACTAATTGTGTGCCATCACCAACTGGAATTAAAGTTTCTTTGATATCCTCAATAGAATTAAAATTCCCTGTTGGTTCTAATATGATACGTTCATTACCTAAATTTATCTGCCCACCTGAACTCAAAATATTTGTAGAGCTAATAATATTTTGAAGTTTCGAGGCAGATAATCCGTACTCTTTTAATCTGTCGTTATCAAATTCAATAAAAATACGTTCGTCTTGTACTCCACCTAATTCAACCTTCGCTGCTAAATCTAATTTTATTAAATCATCCTTTATATCATCTACATATTCCTTTGCCTCTGCATATGTAAATCCATCAATAACAAGACCAACGGCTATACCAAATACCTCACCAATGCCATCATCATCAAGATTTGGATTTACACCAGATGGCAATCCTTTAATTTGAGATAATTTTCGCCTTAACCTATCCCAAACCGGTTGTAAGTCCTGTGGCTCAACTTGTTCTTTTAATTCAACTGAAACAACAGATAGACCAGATCTAGAAGTACTACTTACCTCTTTTAATTCTGGAAGTTCTTGTACTACTTTTTCTACCTTATCAGTTACTAATTGTTCCACACGTTCTGGACTAGAGCCAGGAAAGGAAGAAACTATTGTAGCAACTCTTACGGTATATGGTGGCATACTATCTCGTGGAAGAGATTTATACATTACAATACCTAAAAGAATAATTGTTGATAGTACAGTAAAAGTTATGCGATTTCTGTTTATTGAAAATGAAGCTAAATTCATTGATACTTATTAATTAAGTTTAACTTCTTGTCCATCAAGGAGCGTTTGTAATCCTGCAGTAGCAATCTTTTGTCCAATTTGTAATCCAGATACCACTTCAAATCCTTCAGGAGTCAAATTACCAATGGTTATTGGTTGTTTGTTTACGGTTGTCATTTCATCAGATTCCTCAATTATAAAAACAAATCTACCATTACCATCTTCACCGACTGCATTAGCTGGGACAACCATTGTTTTTTTGTCTAGTGATTCAGAAACAAACTCAAAATTAACCGATGCTGCCATACCACTCTTGATGCGATCATCTCTATCTGTAACCATTACAGTTACAGGATAAGTCGACGTATTTTGATCAACTGCAGGTGCCACTTCTGTAACAACTGCATTGAAGTTTTCTTCTGGAATTGCTGTAAAAGATACCCTTACCTTCATGTCCTTCTTAACTGCATTGATCACAGATTCTGGTAAACCTAATGAAATCTCAATGGCACTACCCGCATTTAACACACCTATGGTTTGTCCTGGTGAGACATTTTCATCTACTTCTGCACTAACAGAAGCGATGACACCATCTTCTGGCGCATACAAGTATCCAAATCTTATTTGATCTTGCTGAATTGCAACACTACGTTTAGAAGATTCAAAGCTTGCAACAGCAGTTCTATAGGAGTTTTTTGCATCCTCATAATCGCTTAAAGATGAACTTCCTTTTTCATAGAGTGTTCTTACCCTGTTTAAAGCTAGTTTGGCAGTATTCATTTGAGACTCTGAACTATTTTTAGACTCTATTGCAGACTCATAATTTAATCTAGCAGAAACGTTATCCAAAGTTCCAAGCAAATCATTTTTTCTTACTTTTTGGCCTAATTTCATGTCTAGTTTTGTAACAATCCCACTACTTCTAAAACTAAGATTTATAATTTTTTCCGTTTTTGCGGTTCCACTAAAACTTCTAGATTTATCACCTCCAACATAACCGACTTCACTATATCTAACTGGCCTTAATACAACCTCTTCTTTAACTTCATTTTCTCCACAACTTAGTAGAAAACAAAATATAAAAAGGCTACTAACTTTAAAAATACGATTGATTATCATTGTTCTTTTCTTAATTTTTACTTAGTCTTCGTTATTATTTAAAAATTCCAAAAATCGTTGAGCAAATGCCTCACGTTCAGATTGATCTTGCAACAAAAAGAAAAGCCCAAGTGAACGCTCGAGTTGCATGGCACTCTGTAAATAGTTGTAAGTTGCATTTGCACTAGCCAATTGTGCTTGCAAATAGTTATTTTGGGCATCTAATAATTGTACAATATTAACTGCACCATTGGCATAAGAAGTCTGAGTTAAATCAAGCGCTTCTTTTGCTGTATCTTCAAAAAGTTTGGATAACTCTATATTTGAAATTTGATTAACGAGTTCTATAACAGAATCATTGATATTCTTTTCAATATTAAGTTCAATATTTTCTTTAGAAATTTCCAGTTGTTCCTTTTGAATCGAAGCAATTTGTTGGTTTAAATTTTGTTTGTTCTGATTAAATATTGGTATTGAGACATTTAATCCCAAGTTATAATAGCCTTCCGGTATTGAAGGAAAACCAGTTGGAAAATCTACGCCAGCACCCGATCTTGAAAACTCATAGTAGTATTGGCCTTGAAGGGCTACAGTAGGCAAAAATCGGCCCGCTCCATATAGACGTTCACTTCTTTCTGTGGCTTCAATATTGTATTGCAATGCCTTAAGTTCAGGTGCATTATATATTGCTTCTTGAACTAAAAAATCCACGAATGGTTTTCTTAAGGTTGGGTCATCTAAAAACTGTCCCAGTTGCTCATAATTATAATTACTGAAAATTCCCTTTTTCAACTCAGCTTCATCAACGTCAATATCTGTATCAATAGGGTTATTTAGTAGCTGATTCAAGGTATAATAGCCTTGTTCTAACTGATTTATTGCTTCTATCAGTTGTTGCGTGTTTTGAGCCATTTCTGAGCGAAATCTCAACACATCAGATTTACCAGACTGTCCAGCTTCATAATTTTCAGTAGCTATCCTTAGGTTATATTTTGTTAGTTCAAGATTCTTACTTTGAATAGCCAAATTTGACTTTAAAATTAAAGTGGTAAAATAGGCCGTCGCTACGTTTAAAATGACATTCAATGCTTCACTGTTATAATTTTCTTTCTGTGCTTCGCGCAAAGATTTCTGAATGCTAATATTGGCATTTGCTGATTCAGAGAATACAGTTTGTTGCAAAGTGACGTTACTAGAAGTAGTAATCTCTGGATTTTGACCATTACTTACAGTTGCTAATTCTGGATCTACATAAGAACCTGTGGCACCTGCAGAAACATTCGGTAAATAATCACTTTTTGCAATTTGTACATCCTTTTCTGTAAGGGTAATATCTCTACTCAAGGTTTGCAAATCCAAGTTCTTGGCAATTGCTTCTTGCAAAACACCTACAAGGTTATAGTTTTTCTCAGCAACTTTGAGCTTAGGATCACCAATAAAAGTAGTTGTAGCTATTAAACTATATTTAATTGGTAAATCGATTTTTTGTGCAGTATTGTAATTAATTGTAAGACTAAGTTTAGAATCTATTTTGGTACCCACACCAGAAAGTTCATCACCAGTAACAATAGATTCTATGGTCAAGGCAATTTTTCTAAAAAACTGATTCAGGCCTGACTGATCATAGTTACTTGCTAAGATTCCATTCTTTACATCCTTTTCTGGATTAGCAGAAAACGAAGGAATTTTTCGTTCAATTAATTCTTTCGCCAAATTTGCAATCTCTTCATCTGACAAATAAAATCCTCCAGCGAGATAAAGACCACCTAATCCATCTAACTGTAAAATAATATCATTTAATGACGTGAAAGGAAGTAATTTTATTTCTATACCTAACTCCTCACCTATCTTTATAAAAGTATCTTCAATTCTTAAATCGTCTACAAATGGTTGTTCAACTGCTATTCCAATCTTTTCGGGTTTTGCTAATTCCTTAAATACACTTAAATCCTTTTTAAAAGAATGAGTTGTAGTAATTGAAATGAAATTTGGTATCTCATTTAGTGTTTCTTCATTGGCTATCAATTCTTCACTTAAAGTTCCAAAAACAATGGTTGGTTTGGGAAACGAACTGTTCCTTGTTATAATTAAGTTGTTGATTTTTCCAAATGCTACAATTATATCCGCGTCATTATTAATTAGTTGATTATAATTAATTATTGCCTGATCTGTACTAAAGTTATTTACAAGCCTATATTCCGTTGGAAATTCCATAATTGCATCTTCACCAACTACTGCAGAAATCTCACTTGAAAGATCATCCAAAAGAGCTTCGATTTCAACAGAAGATTTTTCCAACAGGTAACCAATTTTGTATGTCTTTGATTGTGAATATGCATTTATGGTCACAAAAAATGCAAATAAAATAACGAAGTAATTACGCATTGGTTGATTATTTGGCGATAAAAAATTAAAAGTAAAAAAATTTATCTAGTAAATAATTAATTATTAACAAATTTAATTCTCTTTAATCTTTATTAGGTTTTGTTATTATTTTTGATAAAAACAATAAACATGCAACATATTATAAAGCGATTTATAAGTTACATAACGATAGATACAGAATCAGATCCAAATTCTAACACAACACCAAGTACAAAAAAGCAATGGGATTTAGCAAACAAACTTATTGAGGAGTTAAAAGCCATTGGTATGAGCGATATAACTATAGATGAAAATGCCTATATCATGGCTACCCTGCCAAGCAACGTAGATTTTGACGTACCTACCATTGGTTTTATTTCGCATTTTGATACTTCACCAGACTTTACAGGAGCTAATGTTAAACCACAAATAATTGAAAACTACGATGGTAAAGACATTGTTCTCAATAAAGAACAGGACATTATTTTATCCCCAAGTTATTTCGAAGATTTATTATTATATAAAGGTAAAACTCTGATAACAACAGATGGCACAACACTTCTTGGAGCTGACGATAAAGCAGGAATCACGGAAATAGTCACCGCAATGGAGTATCTTATAAACAATCCACATATTAAACATGGTAAAATTAGGGTTGGATTTACTCCTGATGAAGAAATAGGGAGAGGCGCTCATAAATTTGACGTTGATAAATTTGGTGCGGATTGGGCTTATACTATGGATGGTAGCCAGATTGGAGAATTAGAATACGAAAATTTTAATGCTGCTGGTGCAGTTATAAAGGCTAAAGGAAAAATTGTTCATCCAGGATATGCAAAAGGAAAAATGATAAATTCAATGTATTATGCTACTGAATTTATAAATTCATTACCAAGATTAGAAACACCAGAACATACTGAAGGATACCAAGGCTTTTTTCATTTGACAAAAATTGAAGGAAAGGTTGAAGAAACATCACTTCAATATATAATCAGGGATCATGACAAAGAAAAGTTTGAAGCGCGTAAATCTTTAATGGAGAAAATAGTGAACGATTTAAACAAAAAATTTGAATCTGACATTTTTTCAATTGAATTAAAAGATCAGTACTTTAATATGAAAGAAAAAGTAGAACCAGTGATGCATATTGTAGATATTGCTGAAGAAGCAATGAAATCCTTAGGCATTAAACCTTTAATAAAACCTATTAGAGGTGGAACCGACGGTTCTCAACTATCCTATATGGGATTACCATGCCCAAACATATTTGCAGGAGGACACAATTTTCATGGACGTTATGAATATGTGCCAGTAGAAAGTATTCAGAAGGCGGTTGAAGTTATTTGTAAAATAGCTGAATTAACAGCCACAAAATATAGCTAAAGAATAATTCTCAAAACGAAAAAAATCTATTCAGTTGAAGAATACATTGAGGAAAACTCTCATTATGGTGAAGAACTTAAATTAATTAGATCTATTATTAGCAAAACAGAGCTGGTTGAAACAATTAAGTGGAGTGCACCTACTTATACACTAAATAGAAAGAATGTGGTTGGTTTTAGCGCCTCTAAAAACCACTTTGGTCTTTGGTTTTTTAATGGTGTGTTTTTAAAGGACAAACATAATCTATTAATAAATGCTCAAGAGAATAATACTATAGCATTAAGGCAAATGCGCTTTACGCATAAAGATCAAATCAATGAAGCTACTTTATTAGAGTACATTAAAGAAGCAACTGAAAATCAGCTCTTGGGAAAAGAAATTAAACCTACCTGAAATACAAAACCAGTAAAAGTACCAGCAAAATTAGAACATGTTTTTAGAGACAATAAAGATGTTAGCAATGCATTTAAAGCATTAACTCTTAGGAAACAACGCCAGTATTGCGATTATATCTCAAGCGCAAAACGGGAGGTCACCAAACTTTCACGTATTGAAAAAATATTACCGTTGATTTTAAAGGGTGTAGGCCTTAATGACAAATACAAAAACTGCTAATAAAAAAACCCGCTGTAAAAGCGGGGTTTTTTATATCTTAATTACAAACTGTTATTTCTTAGCAACAGCAGTTGTATTTAGTTTTTTACTCATTTCCATAGAAATCGCAGAGCGATCAAACTTAATCTTACCTGCAAGTGTTTCTATAACACAGCTATTGTCTTTATCGTTCAGATCAACAACTTTACCATGCATGCCACTTTTGGTAATAACACGATCACCGCGTTTTAATTCGCTCGCAAATTTCTTTTCTTGTTTTGCACGTTTCATTTGTGGCGCAATCATAAAGAAATACATCACAGCAAAAATTGCAATAAATGGTAAAAAAGATCCTAATCCTTCCATTAATAAATATTTAGTCGTGGTTATGGCCTTCGTGTCCAGGTTGAGTCGATGTCTTAGTTGTAGATAAAGGATTGATGCTTGCTTTTCCAGCTGCTTGAACTGGTGCGTTTGGATCCTTTTGAACCATCGCAGTAATTTTTACAATTTCTTTACCTTTTTCTGTGTTTGTAGTCATTGTTAACGACTTAGAAACTTTTCCATTTCCCTTACCATTGAACTTTACAGTAAATTGACCTGATTCTCCTGGTGCAACTTCTTTTGTCCAGTTATTTGGTACTGTACATCCACAAGTGCTTTTAATATTACTTACAACCAACATTGAGTTACCAGTATTTGTATAATTGAATACGGTCTCTACAGGAGTACCATCCATAATAGTACCAAAGTCGTGTGTAGTTTTGTCTAATGCAATTACAGGGAAATTACCTGCGTTAGCATCTCTTTTTGCCGCTACGGCAACGTTTTCTGATTTTACTTTACTTGCTGCATCTTCTTTACAAGATGTAAAGACTACCATACATAATGCGCTAAGTCCTAAGATTACTTTTTTCATCACTTTATTATTTAAATTTATGATTCTTTGTGGGTTGCGAAGTTAATAATTATTTCAACCAATTAAAATTTTTAAAGGTGCTTCTGGATTTTTTGTAAGAATATACGCTTTACCTCAAACCACGCCCAGACTTTGGATGCAAATTGTTTGTTTGATATTCTTTAACGATTTTATCTAAAATACCATTGATAAATAAACTACTTTTTGGTGTAGAATATTCTTTTGCAATCTCTAAATATTCATTAATAGTTACTTTCTGAGGAATTGAAGGGAATTTCTGAAATTCGCAAATCGCCATTTTAAGAAGCACACCGTCTAAACTTGCTAACCGCTCTGAATCCCAATTCGTGGTCTTCTTGGCAATTTCTTCACTAAAACTAGATGTATTCAATAATGTTTTTCTCAGTAGGTCTGTTGCAAATTTTTTATCGTCCATATCCTTGTAAAGCTCAGGTAATAAAGCCGTTTCAGAAGCATTGAGTTTTAATTTTCTAAATATTTTAATCAAGGATGTATTGACTACAGGTAAGTCATCTACCCAAGTCAAACGCTTATCTTCAAAATAGTCGTAAAGCTTATCGTTTGGAGCAATAATTTCTGAATATATGTCTAATACAAACTGCTTATCATTATTAAAATCATTGCCAGAATATTCACTGTAAATCTTACTTTTCAGAATTAACTTAAAAAGTATATCCACATATTCTGAATCCAAATCCCAAAAGTCTAATTTCTTTTTAGTTATAGTTTGTTGCAATAATGTATTGCCACTAATTAATTCTAAGAATTGGTTATTGGCAAAATTAGAACTGTTTTCCACGCCATCTTCTGTGGCTAAATGTATGTTCTGAAGTTTTTTGTGATAATCCTTGCTCTTCTTGTGTATTGCTGTGAGCAGAGCTAAAATTGATAAATACAAGTCGTACATGCTATCTATACTATGAAGTAAAAACTTTTCATCTTTTGTAAGATCATCACTTTCAGTACCATTAAAAGCGTACAATGATTGCATTACTTTAATTCTGATGTGTCTTCTGTTTAGCATGTTTAAGAACTTCTTATATGGTGTTTAAAAAAGGTGAACCATCTTGTGATTCACCTTGCAAAAATACTATTATTTAATTCTGAAAAAAATTATTTAGAATTTTCTCGTTTTCTAGTTTCAATACGCTCACTTGCTATTTTGTAAGCCGCTTCAAAAGTGGTAAGATTATTTGCTTTAGCACTATCTAAAATCTCAAGAGTGGTATTATAAATATTCTCGGTTTTTCTTATTATTTCTTGCTTGTCATAGTCTTCTAACTCCGCATAAACATTTATAATTCCACCTGCATTAATTAAAAAATCAGGAGCATATACAATACCTCTATCTTGTAATATTCTGCCGTGTTTAGTTTCTTCGACCAGTTGATTATTTGCCGCACCTGCAATAATATCTGCCTTTAATCTATAAATAGTTTCGTCATTAACAGTAGCTCCAAGCGCACATGGTGCATAGATATCCATTTCTTCGTTATACAAATCATCACCTTCATAAATAGAAGCGTGATATTTATTACTTACAAATTCTAATTGCTCCTTATTTATGTCAGTAATATATACATCTGCACCTTCATTAACCAAATGTTCAACCAAAGCTTCGCCTACACTACCTATACCTTGAACAAATACTTTTTTGTCTTCGAGTATATTAGAACCGTACTTAAATTGAGCTGCCGCCTTCATTCCCATAAATACGCCATAGGCAGTTATTGGAGATGGGCTACCAGCACCACCTTTACTTTCAGATATTCCAGTAACATAAGGTGTAACTTCCCTTACAATATCCATATCCTCAGTATGCATTCCTACATCTTCTGCTGTAATGTATTTGCCATTTAGTGAATGTACAAACTCACCAAATCGTTTCATTAATTCAGGTGTTTTTTGTATTTTGGAATCACCAATAATAACTGCCTTTCCACCACCTAGGTTCAATCCTGTAATTGCAGATTTAAATGTCATGCCACGGGAGAGACGTAACACATCATTTAATGCTTCCCACTCATTCTTATATGGTAACATTCTGGTACCACCTAATGCAGGTCCTAAAACGGTATTATGAATACCAATTATAGCTTTTAAACCAGTATCTTTGTCATTGCAAAAGACAATTTGCTCGTGATTATCAAAAGATGCTTGACCAAAAACCGGATCGACTTTTGACAAATCTTTCGAGTCCATAACTGCTGAAGTCATATTGAGATTTTAGGATATTAAAAATTGTTTAAAAACAACGTGCAAATTTAAATCAATACTAGAGGATTAGCAAAATATTAACGATTAAATAGGATTATCGTAATACTTTTGACCGACCAAATGCAACATGAAAGCACTAAAGCATCTTAATAAGTATTTTTTTAAGTACAGATATCGATTAATCATTGGTATAAGTATTACCATTCTAGCTAAAATTTTTGCACTCTTTACGCCTAGATTAGTAGGCGCTTCAATTAACGTAGTTTCTGATAGATTTTATGGTAAAATATCTTATGAAGTTTTTAAGTCTGAATTGATAACAAATATTCTTTTTTTAGTTGGTGCAGCAGTTATTGCAGGAATCTTCACGTTTCTAATGCGTCAAACCATTATTAATGTATCGAGATATATTGAGTATGATTTGAAGAACGAAATATATCAGCATTATCAAGTGCTTTCTCTCAACTTTTACAAGTCAAATAGAACAGGTGATTTAATGAATCGTATAAGTGAAGATGTCGGTAAAGTACGCATGTATGTTGGGCCAGCTATTATGTACACCATGAATACTATTACCTTGTTTTGTGTGGCATTAATATATATGGTTAGTACCGCGCCTAAATTAACAATGTACACGCTACTACCCTTACCGATATTATCATTTTCAATATATAAATTGAGTCGGCTTATAAACAAGAGAAGTACAATTGTACAAGAATCTTTGTCTACACTTTCAACCTATTCTCAAGAAACTTTTAGCGGTATATCAGTAATTAAATCTTATGGGATCGAAACCAGAACGAATACTGAATTTGAAGGGCTTTCTTCAGAAAACAGACAAAAACAAATCAATTTAACCAAGGTACAAGCTTTGTTTTTCCCTTTGATGATCTTATTAATTGGCCTTAGTAATTTAATAGTAATCTATATTGGAGGATTGCAATATATGAATGGTGAAATAGAAAATATTGGTACTATTGCAGAATTTATTATTTACGTAAATATGCTCACTTGGCCTGTTGCAACCGTTGGATGGGTAACCTCATTAGTACAGCAAGCCGAAGCCTCTCAAGAACGTATCAATGAGTTTTTGAAAACCGAACCAGATATAAAGAATTTTGCAGATACACCAACAGCTATTAAAGGTGATATTGAATTTAAAAATGTCTCATTTGTTTATCCAGATACAAATATTGAAGCACTTAAAGGAATTAGTTTTAAGATTGATTCTGGTAAAACTTTAGCTATACTGGGTAAAACAGGTTCTGGTAAATCCACCATATTAGACTTAATAGGTAGATTATATGATGTTGATAATGGCAATATTATAATTGATGGCAAATCAATAAAAGAAGTCCACCTCAATAGCCTAAGAGAAAGTATTGGGTGCGTACCACAAGACGCATTTTTATTTTCAGATACTATAAAAAATAATATTAAGTTCGGTAAAGAGGATGCCACAGATGAAGAAGTGATTGAAGCTGCAAAAAATGCACGAGTTCATCGAAACATAATAGGATTTAAAAAAGGTTACGATACCATACTTGGGGAACGTGGTATAACCTTATCTGGTGGACAAAAACAAAGGGTTTCCATAGCGAGAGCAATTATTAAAAAACCAGATATATTATTATTTGATGATTGTCTTTCTGCGGTAGATACCGAGACTGAAGAAAAAATTCTCAAAAATTTGGTAAAACTGACTAAGGACAAAACTACTATAATTGTTAGCCATAGAGTTTCTTCTGCTAAAAATGCGGATACCATTATCGTATTAGAACATGGTAAGGTTATTCAGAAAGGAAACCATGAATCCTTAGTAAACACAGACGGCTATTATAAGGAGCTCTACACAAAACAACTCTCCGAAAAAGAAATGCATTAAATTATTTGTTAGTTTACATTTTTTTTAGATTTTTGGATAGAATTTAAACAAACGATATATGAGTGATTATGGAATGATGGACAAAGAAGAAATATTCTCTAAAGTGCTACGCGCTGGTAGACGTACATATTTCTTTGATGTAAGAGCTACTAAAGCTGGAGACTATTATTTAACAGTTACGGAAAGTAAAAAATTCACTAATGATGATGGTTCATTTCATTATAAAAAACACAAAATCTATCTCTACAAGGAAGACTTTGCTGAGTTTAGAGATATTTTAGGTGAAATGACGGATTACATCATTAATGAAAAAGGGGAAGAAGTAATTAGCGAAAGACACCAAAAAGATTACAAAAGAGAAGATGACTTCGTTCAGCAGGAAGCCAAAACTCCTCTAGATACTGAACCAACTACCGAAAGTTTTACAGATATCAGTTTTGACGATATATAGTAGACACTTTTGTTAAATTAAAATAAAAAACCGTTACGTTGCGTAACGGTTTTTTTATTTTTATAACCTAACTAACTTAAATTATTATGCTACGAAGTATTTTATTGTTCTTCTTAACTACTACCCTACTTTTCTCACAGTCCCAGACCGATTCATCTTACTATTTACCACAAAATGTCACATACAACCCTAGTATACCAACACCTCAGAGTATAGTTGGTCATAATATTGGAGAATGGCACATAACGCACGATAAATTGGTACAATATATGTATGCCCTTGCTGATGCCTCAAATAGAATAACTATTGAAAATAGAGGGGAGACTTTTGAAGGCAGGCCGTTACTCTTACTTACAATAACATCTCCAAAAAATCATAGCAATATTGAGCAGATACAACAAGAGCATTTAAATGCAACTGAATCTAACAATACAGATACCCAAAACAGACCAATAGTTGTTTACCAAGGGTTTTCGATACATGGTAATGAACCTAGTGGTTCAAATGCATCACTTTTAGCAGGATATTATTTGGCCGCAGCAGAAGGTCCAGAAATAAATGAGTTACTTGACAATGTGGTTATATTATTTGACCCATCTTATAACCCTGATGGATTACAACGCTTTGCTTATTGGGCAAATACAAATAGGAATATGAATCTAAATCCAGACCCAAATGATAGAGAATATTCTGAAGTTTGGCCTGGTGGACGTACCAATCATTATTGGTTTGATATGAACAGAGATTGGCTACCAGTGCAGTTACCAGAGTCTAGAGCACGTATCAATACATTTCACAACTGGTTACCAAACATTTTAACAGATCACCATGAAATGGGTACAAACGCTACTTTTTTCTTTCAACCTGGTATACCATCTAGAACACATCCTTTAACACCAAAATTAAATCAAGAGTTAACTAAGGAGATTGGCACCTATCACGCTAAAGCATTAGATAATATTGGTTCCTTATACTACTCTGAAGAAAGTTTTGATGACTTTTATTATGGTAAAGGTTCTACTTTCCCAGATATTAATGGTAGTATAGGAATTCTATTTGAACAGGCAAGTTCCCGAGGGCATGTGCAAGAGAGCGATAATGGTATTCTTACATTTCCGTTTACGATTCGCAATCAATTCACTACAGCATTGTCAACTTTAGAGGCAGCTAAGAATATGCGAAAGGACATTTTGCAATATCAACACAACTTTTACAAAAACGCTAGGAATGAAGCCAAAAAGCAAGGTAACAAGGCCATTGTTTTTGGAAATTTTAAAGATGCGGCTAGAACATATCATTTAGCAGAAATTCTAAAAAGACATAAAATCAAATTTCATAATTTGAAAACTGATTTTTCTGAAGACGGTAAATCATTCAAAAAAGGTAATGCGTTTATAGTACCTAAAAATCAAAAAAACACAAGGTTGATAAATGCTATGTTTGAGAAACGCACCACATTTCAAGATAGTTTATTTTACGATATATCGGCATGGACCTTTCCACTTGCGTTCAATTTAGATTATGCCGAGACTACAACTGCAAATGCAGGTGATGTTGTAACTGACTTTAAATTAAACACAGGTGGTGTAACTTCAAAAAGTGAATATGCTTATTTGTTTGAATGGCATGAATATTACACGCCTAAACTGCTTAACGCCTTACTTAAAAAAGAAATTAGAGCTAAAGTTGGTATGAAGCGATTTAATGCAAATGGTAAGTTCTATGATTATGGCACAATATTAATTCCAGCTAAAAATCAAAATATTAGTACTTCAGAACTGTATACAACTTTAAATGATTTAGCACAAGAAAGCCATATAACTATTGATGCAGTATCAACTGGTCAGAACAAAGGTGTAGATCTTGGTAGCCGCAACTTTAGGACAGTAGAGGTGCCAAAAGTTGCTTTATTAGTTGGTGATGGAATGACCTCTTATGATGCAGGTGAAATTTGGCATTTGTTAGATACACGATATGATATTGTTGCAACAAAAGTCGATACCAGAAATTTAGGTAGAGTTGATTTGAATAGATATAATACCATTATTATGGTAAATTCTAACTCAGGGTTAAGTGAAAGTAACACCAAAAAAATGAAGTCTTGGATTGAAAATGGCGGCACACTTGTAGCATATCGAAATGCACTTCGCTGGATCAATAGTAAGGAATTAATGAAAATTAATTTCAAAAAACGAAATAATTTGAAAGCGAAGACTATCAGTTTTGAGCAACGTAGTGATTTTAGAGGTGCTCAAGTCATTGGTGGTGCCATCTTTAACACAAGTATTGATAGATCGCATCCGATTAATTTTGGAGTGACAAGTGATGAATTGCCAATGTTTAGAAACACAACATTGTTTATCAATGCAGATAAAAACAGTTATAACAATCCTATTCAATACACTAAAACCCCTTTGCTAAGTGGTTATATTTCTGAAGAAAATCTAGATAGTTTAAGCCTGAGCGTACCTTTAAAAATTGGCAGATTAGGGCGTGGAAAAATTATTGGTTTCACGGATAATACAAACTTTAGAGCATTTTGGTATGGTACTAATAGGCTTCTAATGAATGCCATTTTCTTTAGGGATGAGATGTAAGGATACATTTATGCTTTAGGAATAATATGTCTAAGATACTTGAGCTCCATTTTTAACCTTGGTTTCAGGATGCAAAAGAAAAACATCATTTTCCTTCACTGCTCCCATAACTAAGCACTCGCTCATGAAATTTGCAATTTGTTTTGTTGGAAAATTGACAACAGCTACAATCTGTCTATTAAGTAAATTTTCTTTTTTGTAAAGAGTTGTGATTTGTGCTGAAGACTTTTTAAAACCAAGATCACCAAAATCAATTGTGAGCTGATAAGCAGCTTTGCGTGCATTTGGAAAATCATTAACCTCAGTTATAGTACCAACCCTTAAATCTACCTTTGTAAAGTCTTCAAATGTTATTATCTTATCCATTCACTAAAATTACTAAATAAAACTAAAAAAAATACAATGGCTTTAACACCTTCTAATATGCTACCATTAGGCACAAAAGCACCTGAATTTTCTCTGATTGACACAAAGGACAACAAAATTAAATCCTTGCAAGATTTAAAGGGAAAAGCAGGAACTTTAGTTATGTTTATCTGCAACCACTGTCCTTTTGTAATTCATGTAAATAAAGAACTTGTGAGGCTTACAATTGATTATAAGTCAAAAGGTATAAACTGTATTGCTATTTCAAGTAATGATGTTATCAATTATCCTCAAGATGGTCCAGACCAAATGAAGCAACATGCCAAAGATAACCACTACCCTTTTCCATATTTATATGACGAAACACAAGATATAGCAAAAGCCTATGACGCTGCGTGTACACCTGATTTCTTTTTATTTAATAGTGATTTAAATCTCGTTTACACTGGCCAGTTGGATGGTTCTAGACCAGGAAATGAAGTTCCTGTTACTGGCGAAGATCTCAGGAGTGCTATTGATGGACTAGTTAATAATTCACCGATAAATCAGAATCAAAAACCAAGTATGGGCTGTAATATTAAGTGGAAATGAGTTATTTAATAGAAACTGAACGCCTTTACTTAAGGCGTCTAACAGAATCGGATACAACCGATTTATTTGAATTAGATTCTAATCCTAAGGTCCATAAACATTTAGGAAACAACCCTGTAAAATCATTAGAAGAAAGCCAAAATCAAATTAAAAATGTATTGAAGCAATACGAGGAATTTGGTATTGGAAGATTAGCAATAATAAATAAAGAAACTAAAGAATTTATTGGATGGTCTGGTATAAAATTTGAAAGGGAACTGCGGACAGAGTTTGATTATTACGATTTGGGATACAGGCTCAAGGAAATATATTGGGGACATGGTTATGCTACAGAAGCCGCAATCGGATCTCTTGAGTATGGTTTTAATGAATTAAGGCTAAATGAAATAAATGCTTGTGCTGATGTTAATCATGTGGTATCCAATAAAATTTTAAAAAAAATAGGATTTATTCCTGATGGAAACTTCACTTTTGAAGGTTCACTGATCAATTGGTTTTTTCTAAAAAACAAAGCATAACACACAACAAAACTCCTTTTTCAAGGGATTTCATCATCAATCAAATTATTCTAAACCAAGTGTGTTATAATTTAGTTTATTGTTGTTGTAATTTAAAGTTAATTGGTATACTGTATGGCACGCCAACTTGTTTATTACGCTGTTTTCCTGGTTGCATATTAGGTAGTAGTCCTATAATTCTTTCTGCTTCAGTTTCTAATAACTTATCCGGACCTCTACTTCTTATTTTAGTAACCTTACCATTTTTATCAATTAGGAAGAATACAAATACTTTACCTTGAATATTTAGTTCTGAAGCTACTACAGGATATCTAAAGTTTTTATGTAGGTGTTCTTGCATTTTTTTCTGGAAACACGCCTTTAATTCTGCATTACTTCCTTTACACCCCGGGAATACAGGAACTTTCTCAATAACTGCGAAAGGTACTTCTATATCTTCTTCAATTTCTTCTACCTCAACCTCTTCTACTGCAACAACATCCTCAATAATGTCATCCAGTCCAATTTCTGTACTTTCCACCACAGTTTCCTCAATATCTTCAACGTCCTCTACCACAGTAATAGATTCTGAAACTACTGTTTTTGGTGGAGGTGGTGGAGGTGGAATATTGATAGTGGTAATTGGAATTTCTTCTTCTAACTGTTCTGTTAACATTAAGATATCAATCTTTGTACTAGATTTATCGTAAGTCTTATGTTCTAGTCCTAAATAAGTAAGAACTAACATTACGTTTAAGCCAACAGCAAAATATAAACTGCTGTTTCGACCTACATTGGCTTTTGGGTTCTTTTTGAGTTCCATGACGTTTAATTTAATACCATAAAGTTAATCATCATATGGCGTAAGAATTATGACAAAAGTCATATTTGAAACTGAAGACTCATATTAACAATTTAAAGATTGTCTAATTGATTATCTGTACCATCTTCACTAATAGTCAAAAAGAACCCTACAAAGAAGAATTGATCTGTAGCTGGTTTAAGTGCCATTCTATCTGGTAGTTTGCTCATAAATAATACTTCCGAAAAGGAAAGTTATTAAAGTGATTAGCGTTTTCATTGATTGATTGATTTATACTGTTCGTTTTTGATTGTGATACAAAATTGAGGCATTTTTATGTGTTTCTTAATTCATATTAACCGAACTGTTATAAAAGGAGGATGAATTGAATATCTTTGGCACAAGAATCTAAATAAAACCCATGCTAACAAGTACAGAAAGGCAGTTTACTATACTATTCTTTATTATAGTTTTATTTGAATTAATTACTGGTTCAGTGCCAGAATTAGCATTGGCACACTATTTAGCGAAACCAGCTATTGTAATTAGCCTAATGGTCTTGTTCATTAATAGTTCGCACAAGCTATCAAGTGGCATAAGAAAAACAACCTTGTTAGCACTAGGGTTTTCTTTATTAGGTGATATTTTATTGATGTTTGTTAATCAAAGTACTCACTTTTTTACATTAGGTTTAATTGCATTTTTGTTGGCACATATAATGTATATTATCGTTTTTCTTAAGCACAGAAATAATAAAAGATCACCAATAGGTTTTTTACTACTACTTATCATTTATGCAAGTGGTTTATTCTTTTTCCTCAAAGATGGTTTAGGTGAAATGTTTATACCTGTTATATTTTATATAGTGATTATTCTTAGTATGGCAGCTACTGCATTTCTTAGAAAATCAATGGTTTCAAATTTGAGTTATTTACTAGTGCTCATAGGTGCAATTGTATTTATTTTTTCAGATAGTTCGTTGGCCATCAATAAGTTCCATAAAGAATTACCATTTGCTAATATTATTGTGATGCTCACTTATGCTATTGCACAATATTTAATTGTACTAGGAATTTTAAAAATAAATGTAACAAACACCAAGGTATAACTACTAATGGTGTAACTAACCAAAATCATCAATTGAACAAAGAGCTCGAACATAGTTTTGTTGAACAGTTGCAAAAGCACCAAAACATTGTGCATAAGGTATGCCGTTTGTATACCAATAATGTAGATGCTCACAACGATTTGTTTCAAGAAATTACAATTCAATTGTGGCGTGCTTACCCTAAGTTTAGGGGAGATTCAAAATTTAGTACTTGGATGTATCGTGTTGGTTTAAATACTGCTATTACATTATATCGAAAGTCTAAGCGAAGAATAAACACACAACAGTTTGATAATATTCAGTTTAAAATCAAAGCTGAAGAATATGATGATACGGAAGAAGAGCAATTAAAGCTTTTGTATACAGCGATTCATCAATTAAATGACATTGAAAAAGCCTTGGTATTCTTGTATTTAGAAGACAAAGATTACAGGGAAATAAGTGAAACCTTGGGTATTACTGAAGTTAATGCACGAGTTAAAATGAACCGTGTAAAAAAGAAATTGAGAACAATCTTAAATCCGTAAAATATGGATGAGTTAGAATTATTAAAAAAGGACTGGAAGAAGGAGCAACTTGAATTTAACACTTTTGCAGATTCGGAAATTTATTCGATGCTTCACAAAAAATCGTCCTCTATAATAAAAACATTGTTTTATATAAGTATAGCGGAATTTGCTTTTTGGATACTTGTAAATACCTTGCCTTACTTTTTATCAGATTCTTATGAAGAAAAACTTGAAGCGAGCTATGAAAACCCATTATTTGTGGGCCTTTCATTCTTAAGCTTTGGTGTAATAATTCTATTTATATACTTACTATACAATTCTTATAAATCCATTTCAATAACGGACAATGCAAAAAAATTGATGGAAAGTATTTTAAGAACCCGAAAAGTGATTAAGTACTATGTTATCTTCAATTTAGTAATGATCTTTATTTCAATCCCTTTGTCATTGTATTTTGAGTTTAATCAAAATCCTGAGTTTCATGAGCGGGTTGCATCTATGGATTCTGGACAAATGCTAGTACTTTATTTAATTACCACATTGGTCACAGGAGTAATTATATTGATTTTCTGGTTGATCTATAGATTGATTTACGGAATATTATTGAAGCGTCTTAATAGAAATTATGATGAATTGAAGAAACTAGAGGTTTAAAATTACCAATCTCTAAGTTCCTTATTTAGGCGTTCTTTTTCCTCAAGCTCTTCCTGTGGTATTACTTTTAAGAATGAAGGATGTTGTTCTATTGCATATTCTATTTTTTCAACAATGTCTGAAATTGTTTCATTCTCGTAATCTATTTCTAAGGGTTGTTTAACCTCAAAAGATTGATATATGTTTTTCTTTTTAATTCTAAGTCCTTTCTTATCGAATGAACGTCTAAAACCATCAATAACAATAGGTACAACGATTGGTTGGTATTGCTTAATAATATGCGCCGTACCTTTTCTTATAGGTTTAAACGGTGTCGTTGTTCCTTGAGGAAAAGTAATGACCCAACCATCATCCAAAGCTTTCTTAATATTAGTAATATCACTCATTTTTACCTGGCGATTTACATTCTGGCCTTTAGAACGCCAAGTTCGTTCAATACTAATAGACCCAGTATAAGAAAAAATTTTAGGGATTAAACCAGATTTCATGGTCTCTTTAGCAGCAACGTAATAGATATTCAACTTAGGATTCCATAAATATCCCACATTTTTTATACTATCTAATCTTCCGCTAAGGCTTGCATTGAATACATGGAACATGGCAATTACATCAGCAAAATAGGTCTGATGATTAGAAATAAACAATACATTTTTATCTGGTAAATTCTTTAATATTTCAGACCCCTCAATTTGCAAATCATTAAAGCCTCTAAAACGTCTATGCGTCAATAATCCTAAAATCCGAATTAGCCACTTTTTCACCCAAAGAATATGTCCAAAAGGATTGGTTTTAAATAAACCCATGTTGATTTTTCAATTAAACTGAATTACAAATGTAACAAATAAGACTAGCTATAAAACTTGTTTTAATAAGTCTTTTAGTTCACTTAGCATCATTGCTGTTGCTCCCCATACAATATGATCATTAAGTTTAAATGCAGGAACATCTACCTCAACATTATAAGAAGTTGGCACTCTGGTCATTAAAACATTTCTATCATTTAAAAAATCTAACAAGGAGACTTCTATGATGTCTTCAACCTCATCTTCCTGTTTTCTAAATAAAGGTTTACATTCAGAAACTGCCAAAAATGGGTGTACTATAAAATTGCTAGGTGGTATATATAATGGAGACATTGGTTTAATAATGTTAAGAATAGATGTTGGGACACCAACTTCTTCCTCAGTTTCGCGCATAGCTGTTGTCATTAAGTCATTATCACCTTCTTCATATTTTCCTCCAGGAAAACCAACCTGAGCAGAATGTACACCTTTATACGTCTTACGGAGAATTAATACAAAATTGGTATTAAAATCAGCATTGGGATAAAACAAAGCCAAAACTCCAGCCTTCTTTGCTGACTTAGCTTTAGCTTGCATTTTCTTAGCCAACTCAAGACGATATGGAGGAGACATTTTAGCATGAGATAATTCGCCAAAAAGCTCGAGATGTTTTATTTTTACTACAGCATCCAAAAACGAATTAAATACCATTTATGAGATTTCTTTTAATAGTAAGTTTTACACTCTTAATATTGAATTGTGAAGATAAACAAACTTCAAAACAAAATAATACAACCCTTGTAAAAGATTCTACTTCAGTTAAAATATCAACTAAAGAAAATTCTAAAAATGAAGTCAAGGAGGATTTCCCTATACTTACAGATGCTAATGCCATGGAATTTTTCTTAGAGTATGAAAAAGAACATAAAGAAGATAAAATAAGAATAACGACAGATTATGGCGAAATTGATATTAAGTTATACGAAAAGACAAAATTTCATAGAGCCAATTTTATATACCTCACAAAGCTTAAATATTTTAACGGTACGCAATTTTACCGTGTAGTAGAAAACTTCATAATTCAAGGAGGTAACAGTGACGATTACAATATTGCCAAAAGACGAAGAAAAATTGGTAAATATCTATTACCACCAGATACAAAAAGAGGATACACTCACAAACGTGGAGCAGTTTCAATGCCAAGTAGTGAAATTGAAAATGCTTATAAATTAGCCTCACCATATCAGTTTTTTATTGTTCAGAGACCTAGCGGAGCAGATTATTTAGATAAAGGCTATACAGTATTTGGAGAAGTAATTAAGGGACTGGATGTAGTAGACGAAATAAACAAAGTAGAAACGGACGAAGGTGAATGGCCTTTACAAAATGTATACATCAGAAAGGTAGAAATTATAGATTAATTGAGAATTCTTATGCCCTATTTTAATACCTTGCTTACACTAACAACAAAACTAACAACTATGATGCGTAAATCAATTAAAATGGCAGTACTCAGCAGTATTTTGCTATTTGCAAGTTGTAAAAATGACAACAAATCGAACGAAGAATTAATGACTGATAATTTATTACTTCAAGAGTGGAAAGGACCATATGAGGGCACGCCAACTTTTGACAAAATGAAGGTAACTGATATTAAAGAAGCTGTTGAAAAAGGAATGGAGCTCAGTTTAGAAGAGATCGAAGCTATTGCCAATAACTCCGAAGAACCAACCTTTAAAAACACTATTGAAGCTATGGAGAGTTCTGGTAAAGTTTTAGACAGGGTTTTTGCATACTATGGCATTATGTCTAGTAATGTTTCTTCTCCTGAGTTTAGAGAGATTCAAGCAGAATTAGCTCCAAAGCTATCCGAATTTAGATCTAAAATTTCTCAGAACGAAAAACTTTTCCAGCGGATTAAAGCAATATATGATGCGTCACAAGAAACACCATTAGAACCTCAAGCACAACGAGTTGTAGAACTAACCTACAAACAGTTTGAAATGAATGGTGCTAATTTAGACGCGGAAAAGAAAAAACGATATGCTGAAATTAACAAGGAACTATCTTTATTGTATACCAAATTTGCTAACAACGTACTCCATGATGAAGAAAATTATGTTACATATTTAAATGAAGACCAACTCGATGGGTTATCCGATGCCTTTATTAAATCTGCGAGAAAAATTGCAAGCGATAAAGGTAAAGACGGTATGTACGCTATAACAAATACGCGTTCATCAATGGATCCTTTCCTCACCTACTCTACTAACAGAGATTTGCGTAAACAAGTTTGGACTAACTATTATTCACGTGGTGACAATGGCGATGAATATGATAACAATAAAATCATTGCTGAAATTTTAAAATTACGTAAAGAACGTGTTGGTCTATTAGGATACGATAATTATGCCCAATGGCGTTTACAAGATCGTATGGCGAAAAACCCAGAGAATGCTATGGCATTAATGGAAGCCGTATGGCCTGCTGCAACAGCACGCGTCAAAGAAGAAGTTGCGGATATGCAAGTAATTGCTAATGAACTTGGAGATAATGTTACTATTGAGCCTTGGGATTACCGTTATTATGCAGAGAAGGTACGCAAAAAGAAATACGATTTAGATAGTGACGAAGTTAAGCAATACCTTCAATTAGACAAATTGAGAGAAGCTATGTTTTTTGTCGCTGGAGAACTTTTTAATTTTGAATTCACACCAATTGAAGAAGGTAAAGTACCTGTTTTCCAAGAGGATGTTAAGGTTTGGGAAGTTAAAGATAGAACATCAGGAAAACATATAGGGCTATGGTATTTAGACACCTTTGCTAGACAAGGCAAACGCTCGGGAGCTTGGGCAACAACCTACAGAAGCTACACGTCTTTTGAAGGCGAAAAAACAGTTTTAGCATCTAACAATAATAACTTTGTGAAACCGGCTCCAGGTGAAGCTGTACTGATCTCTTGGGATGATGCAACTACATTTTTCCATGAGTTTGGACATGCATTGCATTTCTTCTCATCTAACGTAAAATACCCAACACTTAATGGTGGAGTGCGTGATTATACAGAATTTCAATCTCAATTACTCGAACGTTGGTTATCTACTGATAAAGTAATCAACCAATTTTTGGTTCATTATGAAACAGGAGAACCAATACCTGCATCTTTGGTTGAAAAAATAAAGAATGCATCAACATTCAATCAAGGATTCGGCACTACTGAGTATTTAGCCTCTGCTCTTATGGACATGAAACTACATTTAGCAGATCCTTCAGATATAGATATAGATAAATTTGAACGTGAAACACTGGACGAACTTGGTATGCCTAAAGAATTACCAATGCGACATAGAACACCACATTTTGGACATGTGTTCTCAGGTGAAGGATATGCCACTGCTTACTATGGATATATGTGGGCAGACGTCCTTACAAGTGATGCGTCTGAAGCTTTTAAGGAAGCACCTGGTGGATTCTATGACAAAGATGTTGCAGATAAATTAGTGAAATATTTATTTGCTCCTCGCAATGCTATGGACCCCGCTGATGCCTACAGAAAATTTAGAGGACGAGATGCAAAAATTGAAGCTTTAATGCGCGATAGAGGATTTCCAGTTCCTCAAGGATAATTCTAAATAAAAAAAGACTTAAAAACGCTCAATTCTAAGGTGTTAGATTGGGCGTTTTTTAATTGAAAGGAATTATCTTTAATTCAACAACAAATTTAGTAACCAACAGTAAATGATTTGTTAAATGCGTTAATGCATAAAAAAGTATTGCAACGAAATGTTGAAGGCTTAAATCAACTAAATAAAAAGTACAACCAATCCTTAGAAGATAAAAGGGAAAATAATTAAAATTATTATCCATTAATTATTGAGTAATAAGATTCTGTATGAAAGCAAAACAACTCATTGCATTAGCTCCAGAAATATACCTTGTACTTGCTACCTTTTACTATTGGGTATTAACGGCTAATTTCTTTAATCCTTTTGCAATAGTTCTTTTAATTATACTGCTCTATCAATTGATTTTTAGAAAATTCGCAACAGGAATAATTATAGCTTCAATTTTTATTTTGCTAAACCTGTACATGATTTTTGCACTGCTTTCAGAGCTATCCGAATTCACCGAACCAAATGAAAATTATAATAACCTTTTAATCGTAAGTTCATTATTTATAGGGCTCAATCTATTGGTCGGAATATCTATGTTATGGAAGTATTTAAAAACAAAAGTTGTCTATTAATAAAGATAATTCTTCAATTTAAAGCCAAAGGTCAATACACTATAATTATGTACTTAAGCGCACCACCTCCTGCTTCTTCAACAAAAGCAATAATAATTACGCCAAATGCATCCATGCTTTTGTTCATGGCTACTAAAACTCAAGAAATAGCGAAAGTAATGGTTTCTAAAATATCTACAACTTGAAAAAACATTACATGTTCTGTGTATAGTAATTATAATCCTTTATCACTTTAGCTATAAAATCTACGGGTTTTTCTTTTGGCTCAACTGCCATTACTTTAATTAACCTATGGTATAGAGTAAGAATGATATTATGATTTCCCTTTAACACGGCATCATCATAAAGGGTTTTAACTTTTTGGATATCAGCGTCATTAAGTACTGTTACCTGACTATATGTTGGTACATATCCAACAGGTATATCTTTAAATATAGTATCATTAATTGTTACTTTCTTTTTTTCACTGATTACTGTTGTTCCAGCCGCAATATCTCCAATACGCTGGCCGTTGCCTTTTATCAGAATTGTTAATACTGCAACACCGCCTGAGGTTAAAACCACATCAATAATCCTTAAAATCCAACGAACAAAATAATTTGCAAAACTAGCCTTAGAACCATCGAGCTTAACAACCCTTGTGCTCATGGCACTTTTGCCAATTGTTTTACCATCCCAAAAGGTTTCTAACAAAACGTAATATAAAAAGGCTGGTAAATTTACTAAAAGATAAATGGCCCAAGTATCACCCATATCCAAATCTAATGCCACCAAAAGTAATATGGAAGCAATGACATAAAATAGGATTACTGCACTATCAATAAGGTATCCCAGCATGCGATCACCAATGTTTGCTACGTTTTGGTTAATACCTACATTTTGGGCAGTTTCTATTTGAAATTCATCCATATTTTCTTTTCTTTGAAAGCTAAAGGTTTTAGTGTATGCGCGAAGCGACTTTTGTGAAGCAAAATAAAGATAAATGGTTAGAATTTGAAAGCATTCTAAAAAATAAAACCTCAATAGATCCCGATTTACTTTCAGACCTTTATATTGAAGTTACAGATCATTTAAGTTACGCAAAAACCGTCTATAATAACAGCAACACAGAACGGTATTTAAACCAATTAGCAGCCTTAGCCCATCAGAAAATTTACAAGACTAAGAAAGAGCCTAAAAATAAATTGATTTCTTTTTTTAAAACTGAATTCCCATTAATGTTTTTCAATCATCATAGAGAGCTTTTAATTGCTTTTTTAACCTTTGGTTTTTTTGTATTGGCTGGTGCATTTTCTGCCGCAAATGAAGGTGATTTTGTTAGGTCGTTTCTCGGCGATGCTTATGTCAATATGACCTTGGATAATATTGAGAAAGGAGAACCTATGGCCGTTTACAAAGAGCAAGGTGAATTCAATATGTTTTTAGGGATAACACTAAACAATATTAAAGTTGCCCTTTTCGCATTTGGTTATGGAATTATGTTTGGAGTAGGTACATTGTATATTATGATGCAAAATGGTATTATGCTTGGGAGTTTTCAGTATTTCTTCTATGAACAAGGACTCCTATGGGAATCAGCACGAACAATTTGGATACACGGCACTATAGAAATATCGGTAATTATTATAGCTGGCTGTGCTGGCCTTGTAATGGGTAACGGAATGATATTTACTGGCACATTGCCTCGACTGGAATCTTTTAAACGAGGTGTGATAAAAGGATTAAAAATATTAATGAGCACGATTCCTTTTTTTATTATCGCCGGTTTTTTAGAAGGATTCGTAACGCGACATACAGAAATGCCAGATTGGCTTGCCATTTTAATAATTGGAAGCTCACTTACACTTATATTGTTTTACTATGTGTATTATCCCATTAAATTGAATAAAAAAATAAAAATTAATAAAGACATTTCAAAAACTCAAGAAGTTTACCCAATACCTCAAACCAACCCAATATGATCAAACCTTATATAGAATTTAGAAAACAAAGTGATTTTAGTGGTATTCTAACAGATACTTTCGGTTTTATTCGAAATGAATTTAAACCTTTAATGAAAATGATAATAAATATTGCTGGTCCTGCCATATTAGTATATCTGCTATCATTAGCAGTATATAATTATGTAGCTGGTGACATTTTTGATATTGGTGTATTTAGGGGTACCTCATTAAATTCTGGAAGCCTGGTACTATCATTATTGGCATTCTTTGTCTATTTCATTTCTGCAATTGCTACTTATATCTTATTAGGAGGTACAGTGTTATTTTATATTAAATCTTACAATGAGAACAAAGGAGTAACAAATTACAACGAAATTAAAAGAAATACCTATAGGTTTCTAGGGTCGTTTTTTGGGTTAGGTATACTTAAGGGAATCACATTAACGTTTGCAATAATGCTCTGCGTATTACCTGTACTATATGCTATGGTGCCAATGGCTATTGTTTTTAGTCTATTTGTTTTCGAATCTAGAAATTCGGTTATAGATGCCTACATCAAAAGTTTCAATCTTGTTAATGTGGATTTCTGGACTGCTTGGGGCTCATACATTGTATTGTTTATTATTTATTATATAATAATAGTTGTATTTGCTTTACCAAGTTCTATATACGCTATGATCAGCACCGGAATATTTACTGGTGAAGTCGATCCTGCGAATATAGAGAGTTTTTCAAGAGACCCATTTTTGATAGCACTAAGCGTAATTCAAGCATTTATTCAAATATTTCTCAACATAATTTTGGTAGTTGGTGGAGCTGTAATTTACTTTCACCTTCATGAAAAAACTAATTTCACAGGCACCTATGAACGCATAGGAGAAATTGGTAAAATAGAAGAGTAATGCAACTATTAAGGTTTTTACTTTTTTTTCTATTCTTGGGGCAATTTTTGGTTGCTCAGCAAAATGCGAATCCAGTTATTTATGATGACACCGAAATCGATAAAAAAGAAATTATCGAAAAGTATCTTGAAACTTACAAAGCTGATAAAGATTTCAATTATGCGGAATTTGAAGCCGAGGAAACTTTTTTAGACAGAGCTTATAGGTGGTTGCAAAACATTCTCAGAAAATTCTGGGAAGCTATTTTCGGTGTTGGTACGGCGTCAGGATTTTTATATTTTATTTTTAGAATTTTACCTTATCTATTACTTGGATTTCTGTTTTTTCTATTGATTAGATTTTTCCTTAAAGTGAATTCAAACCGGTTGGTTATGAATACCAAAGAGCAAGGTAATGTATCTATTACTGAAGAAGAACAGATAATAAAAAATGAAGATATTCCTGCTCTAATAAAAGAAGCTATAAAACAAAAAAATTATAGGCTAGCCATAAGGTACTATTATTTGCTGTCATTAAAACATTTAACTGACAATAATAGCATAAACTGGGAGCCACAGAAGACCAATGAAGATTATATAAAAGAAATTAGCACTTCTTCCTTAAAAGATAGTTTTAAGAACATCACTAGGATTTACGATTATGTATGGTATGGTGAGTTTGGCGTAGATGCTTTAAGATTTGAAGCTTTGAAACAACCGTTTGTAAATTTAAATAATAGAATTACAAATCCTTGAGTAAAAAAGGCAAAATATATATAACCCTGGTTCTATTAACTATTATATCTATAGTTATACTAGAAATGAACAAGCCCAAGGAATTGAATTGGTTCCCCTCCTATGCTACACACCACAAAATTCCTTTTGGATCTTACGTCTTTAACGAACAAATAGAGCGTATTGCTGATAGTGTTAATTTGGTAGATAGACCACCTTTTGAGTTTTTATTAGACAATGACATCTCTGGTACTTATCTTTTTTACAATGGAGGTATAAACTTTGGTGATGAAGAACTAAATGCACTGCTCGATTGGGTAAACGTTGGCAATACATTAATGATCTCTGCTGTAGATTTTGAAGAAACATTGTTAGATACGCTTAACCTTGAAACAAAGTCTGTAAATACCGTTGGTAATTTTAACAATGAATATCAGGTTCAATTTGTTAACCCAAGATTAGATCATACACGCTCCTATAAATTTGACAGGCCCAACACCTTCTTTTATTTTAATGAAATAGACACTTTAAATACAAGTGTTTTAAGTTTTATAGATAATTACAGAGGTGAAAATAAAACAGTAGTAGATTCTCTAGTTAATATTATTAAACAACCTTTTGGTAATGGCGAAATAATACTTAGTACGTTTCCGCAGGCCTTTACAAATTACTTTATACTCAATTCCCCGAATGAAAAATACACAGCTGGCCTGCTTTCATATTTAGATACAACAAAACCTATATACCTTGATAAATACTATAAAAGCGGAAAGAAATATTATACATCACCAATGTATTTATTATTAAATACTAAATCATTAAAATGGGCTTATTATATAGTATTGATTGGTGTTTTTATCTATATAATTTTTGAGGGAAAACGTAAACAACGTGCAATACCTGTTGTAAAACAACTTAAAAACCAAACGCTTGAATTCACTAGGACCATTGCTAATATGTACTATGAAAATGGAAAGCATAAAGATATTGCTCATCATAAAGTTCAGCACTTTTTAGAGCATATAAGAAACACAATATATCTCAACACCTCAGAAATCAATGATACATTTATTAAAAACTTAGCTGCAAGAAGCAATAACACTATTGAAGATAGCCAAAAGCTTTTCAGTTTTATAGATAGCTTAAATCACAAATCACAGATTAACAATATTGAATTAGAAAGGTTAAATACCTTAATAGAAAATTTTAAATCCAATAACCAATGGAAAACGAAGAACTAAAAGACGACTTAAATTTTAATAATAGAATTCCCTTAGACGACTTAAAAGAGTCAGTAGAGCAAATAAAATCCGAACTAAGAAAGGTCATAATTGGTCAGGATAATTTTGTTGAACTACTTATTGTTGCACTTCTCGCAGATGGCCATGTCTTAATCGAGGGTGTACCAGGTATTGCAAAAACGGTTACAGCAAAGTTATTTGCCAAAGTCTTAAAAACAGATTTTAGCCGTATTCAGTTCACACCAG
Organism: Winogradskyella sp. KYW1333; assembly: GCF_003335675.1. Taxonomy (GTDB): domain Bacteria; phylum Bacteroidota; class Bacteroidia; order Flavobacteriales; family Flavobacteriaceae; genus Winogradskyella. Next base: position 78,383 of record NZ_QPHL01000014.1, read on the forward strand.
ATTTAATGCCTAGTGATGTTCTGGGAACTTCGGTTTTAAACATGAAAATATCAGATTTCGAGTTTAAGAAAGGACCAATTTTCTCGAATATTGTATTGATCGATGAGATTAACAGAGCTCCAGCCAAAACTCAAGCTGCCCTTTTTGAAACCATGGAAGAAAGGCAGGCAAGTATTGACGGAATAACTTATAAGTTTGAAAACCCATTTATGGTATTGGCAACACAAAACCCAATTGAGCAAGAAGGTACCTATGCCCTGCCAGAAGCACAATTAGACCGTTTCATTTTTAAAATAAAAGTTGATTATCCTTCATTAGAGGATGAAATAAAAATCATTGCATCACATCACGAGCGTAAAGGTGAAGCACCTCAGTCTAGAATAAATGCAATATTAGACACTAAATCACTAGAGGATTATAAGAACAAAACCCAAGCAATTGTTGTTGAAGAAAAGATCATAAAATACATTGCAGAGATCGTTTCTAAGACTCGTAATCATCCACACCTTTATTTAGGAGGTTCTCCTAGAGCTTCTATAGCAATATTGAATACATCAAAGGCATTTGCCGCAATAAACGGGAGGGATTTTGTTATACCCGAAGATGTTAAACGCGCATTAATACCTGTACTTAACCATAGAGTCATTCTAACTCCTGAGCGAGAAATGGAAGGCATGACAACTGAAAATGTCATTGAAATGATTGTTCAATCTGTTGAAGTACCAAGATAAAGCCAGTATGAAATTTATTAAGTCATTATATATACACAAGCAACTCTATATTTATCTAGCAGTTGTATCAGTGTGTTTTCTAATGTCTTATTGGTTTCCTGTTTTGTACTCACTTGCATGGATATTAATTACAATTGTTATAGTTCTACTTTTTATCGACTTAATGTTTTTATATGGTCCAAAAAATGGAATTGATGCTAGACGATTATTACCAGAAAAATTCTCAAATAGCGACAATAATCCAGTACCTATTACAATAAACAGCTCATACAATTTCAAAACATTTATAGATGTAATAGACGAATTACCGATGCAGTTTCAAAAACGTGACTTTTCATATAAGATAAGTCTCAACCTTAGTGAAACGCATAATTTCGAATATGCAGTAAGGCCAATCGATAGAGGCGAATACTATTTTGGGTATCTCAACATTTTTGCCTCTTCAATACTAAAAATAATTAAGCGTAGGTATAGGTTTCAGAACGAACAGATGGTAATGGTTTACCCATCAATAATACAAATGCAGAAATATGATTTCTTGGCTATTAGTAATTCACTTACCCAAATAGGACTTAAAAAAATTAGGCGTATTGGTCATACTTCAGAATTTGAGCAAATTAAAGAATATGTGCTCGGTGATGACTTTAGAACAGTTAATTGGAAAGCTACAGCCAAGCATGGTGAGTTAATGGTCAATCAATACCAAGACGAAAAGTCCCAACCAATATATTCTGTAATAGATACAGGAAGGGTAATGAAAATGCCATTTGACGGATTAAAACTATTAGACTATGCCATAAATTCTACTTTGGCTTTTAGTAATGTTGCCCTTAAGAAACATGATAAAGTAGGCATGCTTTCGTTTTCTAGAAAAATTGAATCTTTTCTACCTGCACTTCACAAGATCACCTATTTAAACCGAATACTAGAAACACTTTATAACGTTGACACCCAGTTTAACGACAGTGATTTTGGGCTTTTATATGCCCAATTAAAACGAAAAGTAACACATCGCAGCTTAATCTTACTTTATACTAATTTTGAACATGTAAGTGCACTTAAACGACAAATGCCTTATCTTCAGGCCATATCAAAAAAACACATGCTTGTTGTCGTATTATTTGAAAATACGGAGTTAGATAACATTATTAAAGAAAATGCTGAAGATTTGCAATCCATTTACCATAAAACCATTGCAGAGAAATTTGCTTTTGAAAAGCGCTTGATGGCAAAAGAATTACAGAAACATGGAATCCAGACCATTTTGACACCTCCTGAAAAACTTACAATTAACACAATCAACAAGTATTTAGAAATTAAGGCAAGAGGATTGCTTTAAACGCTATATTAAATTTAGGCTTACTTTAGTTTTAGCATTTCAGCATCTTTTTTACAATTCGTCTTGCTCATAATACAATTCGTTATATACATTTATAATATTATAATGTATAGATGGATATTTGAATCATCAATCATTAACCATTAAACATTATTATCATGAAAAATTTAATTTTAACTATCGTATTTACTCTGACTGCCTTTTTAGGATATTCTCGAGAAAATGGTATAACAATAACTGTTACTGTAGATAATTTAACTAGTGATAAAGGTATTGCCGCATTTGCACTTCATACTAAAGATACTTTTATGAAAAGTGATGGTATATTGAATGTTGCAAGTACTATTAAAGATGGAAAAGTAAAGATAACATTTGACAATGTGCAACCTGGTGAGTATGCAATCCTAGGATTACACGATGTCAATGAAAATGGCAGAATGGACTTTAGCGAAAATGGTATGCCAATAGAGGGATTCGGTACATCTAACAATGTAATGGCCTTCGGTCCTCCTCAATACGAAGACTCAAAATTTAAAATTGAAGACAAAGATGTAGAGCTCAGTATTCGATTCTAAAAATGTATCATCAATCAGAAAACTAAATCAATCAAAAAGTAAAAGACTGTCTACCATAGCAGTCTTTTTATTTGAAGTTTTTCCCATAGATTTTGACAATACTTTTTGTAATTTTATAGACTAAATTTATAATAATGACAATTACGCAATTAAAGTATGCTTTATCCATAGCTGAACATAAGAACTTTACCAAAGCTGCAGAAAAGTGTTTTGTTACCCAGCCAACATTAAGTACACAAATTCAGAAATTAGAAGATGAATTAGATGTTATAATTTTTGATAGAGGTAAAAAACCTATTGAATTAACTGAAGTGGGTAGAAAAATTGTTTTTCAAGCTAGAAATATTGTGAATGAAGCAGAACGGATTCAAGACATTGTAGACCAACAAAAAGGATTTATAGGAGGTGAATTTAGACTTGGTATTATTCCAACAGTTATGCCAACGTTATTGCCAATGTTTTTACAGAATTTCATTAAGAAATACCCAAAAGTTAAACTAAAAATTGAAGAGCTTACTACTGAAGAAATTTTGACTAGAATTAGTGATGGCCATTTAGATGCTGCAATTGCCGCAACGCCGTTAGAAAGCGATAATATTAAGGAACGTGTATTGTATTATGAACCTTTTGTTGCGTATGTACCTGCCAATCACAGATTGAGAGATAAAAAAACAATTGAGGTTTCAGATCTAGATATTGACGATATGCTATTATTAGAGGATGGCCACTGTTTTAGAGATGGTGTAATAAATCTTTGTAAATCATTTAAAGATCATTTAGACGATAGTTTTCAGTTAGAGAGTGGTAGTATTGAAACATTAATTAAGCTTTCTAATGAGGGTCTAGGTATGACACTACTTCCTTACTTGCATACCTTAGATGTAAAAGAAAAACTGAATCCAAACCTAAGGCACTTCAAAGAACCTTCACCGGCCAGAGAGGTAAGTATCATATATCATAAAAGCGAACTAAAAATGCAGATTATAGACGCCTTGCATAATGTTATATCTGGTATAATAAGAGGTGCGATTGCTTTTCAGAATGTAGAGATAATAAGTCCTTTACCTAAATAAAAAAAGCGACTCGTAAGTCGCTTTTTTTTATGCTTTTAAATAAATTAAACATTGATTTAATTCTGGGTTTTGATTGATCAGGGACTGAATAAAAATTCTGAGATCTTCCAATTCATGAGGCAATAATCTTCTTACTGCTTTTTCTACTTCCTTACAGAATAATACCGCATCAAAACTCACCTTGTTAAGTACAGTTTTGGTGTACTCGTACATTGCTCTTGCCATATTTTACTTTTGGATTTTAGGTTCAACAAAATGTAGATTTCTTCTATAGGCTATTGTTTCATATTTATTCTAAATTTAGAAAAAAAAACAATCGATTATAAGTGTTTAACAGCTTTTTATGTTAAATGTTGTGTTTATCCGATAATACACTTTTTGTAGAAAAGGTAATTCTTACAACTTAACCTTTTGACTTTCATAATGTTGTATTGGTCTAAAATCTATTATCTCCATCTAAAATATCACCTAGTCCACCTAAGATACTACCCTCACCTCTATCCTTACCACCAGTGCGTGGTGCCGAAGCAATTATTCTATTTGCCAATCTGCTAAATGGCAAGGATTGTACATACACCTTACCAGGTCCCTGAAGTTTTGCAAAGAATAATCCTTCGCCTCCAAAAATTGAATTTTTAATACCTCCTACATATTCAATATCATAATCCACGTCTTGTGTAAACCCAACTATGCATCCTGTATCTACTCGTAAGGTTTCTCCTGGTTGTAATGTTTTCTCTGCCATAGTGCCACCAGCATGCACAAATGCCATACCATCACCTTCTAATTTTTGCATTATAAAACCTTCGCCACCAAAAAGACCTCTTCCTAATTTCTTTGAAAATTCAATACCTACACTCACGCCTTTTGCCGCACATAAAAAAGCGTCCTTTTGACATATAAACTTACCTCCAAACTCTGTTAAATCAATAGGAACGATTTTACCTGGATAAGGAGAAGCAAAAGATACATTTCGCTTTCCAGTTAGATCATTATAAAAGGCTGTCATAAAAAGACTTTCTCCAGTAAGTATTCGTTTGCCAGCACCCAATATTTTCCCTAAGAATCCCTTATCTTTTAGGGAACCATCACCAAAAATAGTATCCATTTTAATACCATCATCCATCATCATAAAACTTCCCGATTCTGCAATAACCGCTTCTTGAGCGTCTAACTCTATTTCAACATATTGCATTTCTTCGCCGTATATTCGGTAATCTATTTCGTGTGCATTTCTATCGCTGAAATCTGGCAATTTTTCCATAATGTATTTTATTTAATGATTGATACTAGTAATAAGTTGAATACAATTCTATTTTGTTACACTACTATCTGGATTTCACCTTTAATGTCCATTCAAAATTAAAGGAGGAAACTTGTATGCCCTCTTCGTTAATTCCATTTGCATTTAACCAAACTGTTTGTCCCTCACCTGTTTTGATAGCCTTATCTATGGCTTCATTTATTTTCAAACCTTCATGACAAGTAAACTTAATTCTACCTGTAGCTTTCTTTGTGAAAGAAGCACTGTTATTTGCTACAAGCATTGAAATATTTTTACCACTTTCCTTTATCTTCTTCATCACCAAGGCACCTGTAGTAAGTTCTGCTGCCATACCCTGGACAGCCCAAAACATAGATTTAAATGGATTTTGATTGATCCACCGATGTTTTACGGTAACAACACAAGTAGTATCTGTTATTGTTTTGGTCCTTACTCCCGTCAGAAATGCAGCTGGTAATTTAAAAAGTAAAAAGGTGTTAAGTTTTGAGGGTGTTATTTTCATTTATCACAGATTATTAGACTAAAATAAAGTAAATATACAAGTTCCACTAATGTTAATATTTTGTTAATTTTTAGTACTATGCGTAACATAATACCTTTTAAAAGACATATATTTGTATAAGCAACTATTATATACTTTTAAAAATGATAGATAATCACTATAAAAATCTAGCAACATTTATACATCTTTCAACATTTTCCAGATTTATTATACCATTTGGAAATTTCATTGGGCCTATAGTTTTATGGGGTGCTAATAAGAATAAATCAGAGTTTGTAGATAAGCATGGCAAACAAGCCATAAACTTTCAAATGAGTATATTTCTATATGCCATAATTATAGGAACTATTAGTGTACCCTTTTTCATCTTTAAATTATTTGATGGCATGAGTGTATTTGATTTTAGAGGATTCAACAATTTCCATATCAATATTGGTGAGCCTTCTCCTCTATTATATATTGGTGGTGGTTTAGGTGTTTTAGCAGTAATAGCATTTATCATTGAACTAGCACTTATTGTAAAGGCCAGTATTTCTGCCAGAGATGGGCAATTGTATAATTATCCATTAACAATTAACTTTTTGAAATAGCATATAAATCATCATAATCAATCAAAAAATGAACAGTTAATCGAATTTAAGATACTATTAATATGAAAATAGAAAACACAAAAGCACAAATGCGTAAAGGTGTCCTGGAATATTGCATCTTGTCTATTTTAAAGGACGAAGATGCCTATGTTGCAGAAATTCTCGGAACACTAAAGGACGCAAAAATGCTTGTAGTAGAAGGAACAATTTATCCTTTGCTCACAAGATTGAAAAATGCTGGATTACTGAATTACCGTTGGGAAGAATCCACATCTGGACCACCAAGAAAATATTATGGTCTTACGGAAACAGGTAAATTGTTTCTGAATGAATTAAACACTACTTGGAGTGAATTACAAAATGCCGTTAACCTAGTAACAAGTACAAAAACAACAAAAAAATGAATAAAACAGTCAATATAAATTTAGCAGGTGTATTTTTCCATATAGATGAAGATGCATATCTTAAATTATCACGCTATCTTGAGGCTATAAAACGTTCATTTACAGACTCTCAAGGACGATCAGAAATTATTTCAGATATAGAGGCACGTATTGCCGAATTATTCTCAGAACGTATTCAAAATGAAAAACAAGTCGTAGGAATAAAGTTGGTTGACGAAGTCATTACTATAATGGGACAACCAGAGGATTATTTGGTAGATGACGAAATATTTGAAGATGAACCTCAACCAAGACAATCTTATAGCTCTAGAACAACTAAAAAATTATTTAGAGATACGGTTAACTCTTATATTGGAGGTGTAGCAGCAGGATTGAGCCACTATTTTGGAATAGATGCAATTTGGATGCGTTTACTTTGGATTCTTTTAACCATTGGATCTGGTGGTACTTTTATACTTATATATTTAATTTTTTGGGCCTTAGTACCAGAAGCTGTTACCACAGCAGAAAAACTAACAATGACTGGTGATCCTGTAAATATTACCAACATTGAAAAAAAAATTAAAGACGGTATTGATACTGTATCCGAAAAAGTTAGGAATGTAGATTTAAAAAAGCACGGAGAAAAAATTAAGGAAGGAATTGATTCTGTTTCAGACAATATTTCAGAAACGGTCAAAAATGTAGATTTTCAGAAGCAAAGTAATAAGCTAAAATCTAGTTCGCAAAATTTCTTTGACACACTAGGAACCATTATTATGTTTTTCCTAAAAGTTATTGCAAAGTTCATCGGAGTTATTTTAATCATTGTAGGTATTAGTACTTTGATAAGTTTAATAGTTGCATTTTTCACTGTTGGAATTACTGATGCTGTACATTTCCCTGGTATGGATTTTATTGATGCTGCAAACTCAGCCAATATTCCTCTGTGGTTAATGTCTATGCTTATATTCTTTGCCATTGGTATTCCATTCTTTTTTGTGTTCTACTTAGGTCTTAAAATCTTAGTAAACAACTTAAAGTCTATAGGGAATGTTGCCAAGTTTACATTACTTGGTATCTGGCTCATGGCAATAATCGGATTATTTGTTATCGGAGTAAAACAGGCCACTGAACATGCCTTTGATGCAAAATTTACGGTGAAAGAACAATTAGATGTTACTGCTAATGACACCTTAAAAATTAATATGGTAAGTGATAGTAATTACAATGGATACTATTACAGACGCAACAATAATTATAGACTTGTGGAAGATGAAAATGGTCGCACTATTATATCCTCAGATATTAGATTGGTAGTGAGATCTACCAAAGATTCGTTAGCCTCTATGGTTATTGAAAAACAAGCTCGAGGAAGCAGTTATGACATCGCACGAAATAGAGCTGAAAACATCAATTATAGCTATACGTTAAATGATGGAAAACTAGACCTTAGTTCTTATTTAACAACTGATATTGAAAATAAATTCAGCGAACAAGAAGTAATGGTGATATTATATGTTCCTGAGGGTACAGTTATTTATGCAGATGATAACACCTATAGTTTTCACAGAAATTCAAGTTATTACAATGATATTTTAGATAACGGAATGGAAGAACAGTATTTGAAAATTATAGAAGATGGTACTGAATGTTTAGATTGTGAGATCGAAGAAGAAGATGAAAATTTAGATGAGACGAACTCAGATAATAACCAAATTATTACAGAAGAAAAACCAGACGTAAGTATTCAAATCAATGAAGAAGAAGGTGTTAATATTGAAGTAAATGACAATTGAGACACAATTATTGACAATTCAGTCTTATTTAATTCAATCTAAAGAACCTTCATCATAAATTTGAACTATCAATCAATCAAACAACGATTTTACTAAATCAATTTTCAATCAAAAAAAGAAATCATGAGCACATTAGTAAGAATTATTATTACAAGCATCATTAGTTTATTAATGGTATCCTGTATCATGGACACAAACTTCGGCATAGGAGTCGATGGGAATGGTAAAGTTATCAGTTCGGATAGAAATATCTCAGATGACTTTAAGAGTATTAAGGTTAGTCAAGGGTTAGATCTTTATATAACACAAGGCAATTCTGTAGACCTAACAGTTGAAGCAGATGAAAATCTGCATGAACTTATAATGACAGAGGTAGAAAACAATGTATTAAAAATTTACACTACTGAAAATATTAGACGTGCATCCTCTAGAAAAATTCTACTTGGAATTACCGATCTTGAAGCTATAAAAGCAACAAGTGGCAGTGATGTTAGATCTACAAATGTCATTGAAGTTGACGAACTAGAATTAAATTCAACAAGTGGTAGCGATATTAGATTAGATGTTAAAACAGAATCCTTAAACTGTCATTCTACAAGCGGTAGCGACATTATACTTAGTGGTACAACCAAAGTTCTGATAGCAGAAGCCACAAGTGGAAGTGATATCAGAGCATCTAACCTTATAGCAGTAAAAACTAGAGTTAAGGCAACTAGTGGCGCAGACATCTCTGTTAATACTTCTAAAGAATTAACAGCTAGAGCCACAAGTGGTGGAGATATTAGGTATTCTGGCAATCCAGAGAAAGTCGAGAAATCTGATAGTTCATCAGGTAGTGTAATCAAACAATAAATCAATCAAATAAAGTGTTATTGGTTAATTACTTTAAACGCTTAAGTATTTTACAACCAATCAGTTAAAGACCATTTTAAACTCAATAATAGAGTTTGGGATGGTTTTTGTATATATTTGTTAAACAGCTATAAAAGTGACCAAAAAATTAACTTTGGGTCTTAATAGCATTTAATAATATAGATTAAATGAAAAAACAACTACTAGTTTTTATGCTCATGATTGCGATTGTACCTGGAGCATTTTCTCAATCAACTGAAAAAATAAAAGGTGATCGAAATGTCACCATTAAGCAGACTTTTATTGAGGATTTTGAAACTTTAATTGTCAATGGCGATTTTGCAATTGAAGTAGTATACAACAGTAAACCTTCAGTACAGATTGAAGTAGATGATAATTTACATGATGTTATACAGATTTCAGTTAAAGATGGTACACTTTCATTTATACAAACAAGGAGGATTGCATCAAAAAAGAAACTGAGTATTACTGTGAATTATGGTGATGCACTTCAAAATATTGAAGTTAAAGGAAATGGCGAGATCAGGTCTTTAACCTCAATGGAACTTAGTGATGTTACTTTAAAAACATCAGATAATTCTAGAGCATATTTAAATATAAATTCTAGATCTTTTGATTATAAAAGTTACGGCAAGTCAAAAACAAGATTAAACCTAACATCAGATTCTACAAAAGTTGAGTTAAGTGATACCAGTAAATTAGATGCCTTAATTAAAAGTAGGATTGCAGATTTTGATCTATCTCAACGTTCTGACGCCGCAATTGAAGGTGTTTCAGATACTTCAATAATTCGCGTTGATAATTTTTCAAACTTTACAGGTATAAAATTTGATGTTAAAAATGTTGAAGCTAGTTTAATGGACAATAGCGATATCACAATTTCTGTTGAAGAGAATATTACTATCGGTGCATCAGGCAATAGTGAAATTTATTTATATGGTAATCCTGCAGTTACAATAACTAAATTTGAAGACACAGCTAAACTCCAAAAGAAAAAGCGATAAATAATTACATTTAAATAAAAAAGCCAAAGTCAAAACTTCGGCTTTTTCATTATTAGTATTATAATTTCTAATTATATGTTGATGTCGAGACTTCAAAATCTGCTTCTTTTGCTGCCAAGTAGCGCTCTGCATCTAGTGCGGCCATACAACCTGTGCCTGCAGCGGTTATAGCCTGTCTATAAACATGGTCCGCCGCATCACCACTAACAAATACACCTTCTATATTTGTTTTACTAGTACCAGGTTCTGCGTTTATTATATAACCTGTTTCATCTAAGTCTAAATATTCTTTGAAAATATCGGTATTTGGTTTGTGACCAATCGCAACAAAAAATCCAGTCGCAGGAATATCAAAAACTTCTCCTGAAACTTTATTCTTAGCTCTTACTCCTGTAACAACCTGTCCATCACCTAAAACTTCTACCGTTTCAGTATTTAATAAAATTTCAATATTCTCTGTATTTCTAACACGTGATTCCATTATTTTAGATGCTCTAAATTCATGACGTCTAACAAGCATTGTCACCTTTTTACAAAGATTTGATAGATAATGTGCTTCCTCACAAGCTGAATCTCCTGCCCCAACAATGACAACATCTTGGTTTCTGTAAAAGAAACCGTCACAAACAGCACAAGCAGATACACCACCACCCAATCGAAGGTATTTCTGTTCAGAAGGTAATCCTAAGTATTTTGCAGATGCTCCTGTAGATATAATTATTGTAGATGCGTGGATTTCTTTTTCATCATTTACCCAAACCTTGTGTACATCTCCGGAAAAATCAACTTTTGTTATCCAACCATAGCGTACATCTGTCCCAAATCGTTCAGCTTGCTTTTGAAGTTGAATCATCATTTCAGGACCAGTTATCCCATCTGGATAACCTGGAAAATTCTCCACATCATTCGTTGTCGTTAATTGTCCACCAGGTTGCTCTCCTTGATATAAAACAGGTTCCAAATTTGCTCTAGATGCATAAATGGCAGCTGTGTAACCTGCAGGTCCAGAACCTATGATTAGGCATTTAACTTTTTCTATCGTATCAGACATATATTCGTTTATTTTACTGTTTAGCAAAAGTAGGATTTTTGTCTAAATCCTTACACAGAAGTTATTAACACTACCTATGCCATTATAAAATTGAAAAATACCACATAATTCTGTGTTTATTTTTGTAATTTATAAGGGTTTAACAGCTAAATCATCAGGATCATGAAAATTAAGTTTATCATTATTTGCCTCCTTTTTGTGTTTATATCTTCATGCAGGGATAATGCAGAAAGTACTTCAGATACCATAGAAAATACAGAAGCTATAGTTACCATAAAAAACGGACTTAAAGGTGCTTGGGAGTTAAAAGGGTTTTATAACTATCAAGATAATGTTGTTGTAGATTCATTCGAAAACAATACTCTATCAAGACAGATTAAAATGTACACTGACACGAAAGTAATGTGGTGCAAACTACTAAAAACAGATTCAATTGAATTTTTTGGGTATGGTTCTTATACCTATGATGACAAAGTTCTTACTGAAATTCTAGAATTTGGATCAGCGTTTATGAATGAGGTAATTGAAGAGCAACAAGAATTTGTGTTTCAATTTATAATAGGGCCAGATCGCTTTGAGCAAATTGAAATTGATGAAGATGGTAATCGTATTTACTCTGAAAATTATGTCAGGATAGAATAAAAACCCAACCATTACAGTTCAAAACAATTTAACAATTTTAGAAGAAAAGCTAACTTGAATGAATTAGTTATTAAAACTAAATTCATTTCTTATTTTTTCTGTGATAAACTTGAATCTGTATGTGCTAATTCTATGAACTATTCTTTTAAGTGCACTTGTACGTAACCAACCTTTACGATTATTAAATTTCTTTATATTTGAATCATTCATGAGATGATTTTCTCCGTTGGCTACGCTATAAATACCCCCATAAAATGGAAGAACAGAAAGATTAATGTCATTATTAAGGACAGTCAACCTATGATCAAAATATAAAATTGGATCTACTTCAAAGAAATACTTTAAATAATTAGGCTTTACAATTACAGAACTTCCACATAAATAACTGAACTTACGTGTTGATATTAAAAAGTTTCTACCGTCCATGTGAATAAAACCTCTTTTTATGTACCAACCAGGAACATCATTTTTACTTTGATTAATATGAGCCGCTATTCGATTACTTATATAATCGTCTGAATCAACAGTCATTATATAATCCGTATTGAAATTTTCTAAGGCATAAGCAGCACCAATTTTAAGCTTTTTGCCCTTGTCAATTTCTCTTCTTATGTTTATATTTTTATTGCTTTCTTTTTCTCCCTTGATAGGAGGTTCAAATTCGACTTGAACAAAATGAATATTTTTGTGAGTAAAGTCTAATACAGGTATTTCATGGCAAACTGCCACAACTTTAAAGTCTTGATCCGTCTGATTACATATAGATTTTAATGTAGCCTCAAATAATTTACAAAAACTAGGCCAATCACTAGACACTCTCTCACTCTTAACTGGAACAATAAACGTCAACATAAATTATTTTCTAAAAAATAAAACTAATAATATTATTCTCATGTTATTAATATATTCGGCTAAAAGACTCCATTAATTGATTATCTGTAACACGTCCAAATAAAAATATTTTATCTTATTTTCAATTCAGACTAAAGGCAAAATTTAGAACTTGAATAAGTTGCAACCAATTTTTATTTAAACTAATACACCTTTTTAAAATAAACAAGGTTCTATATGACTTCTATTATAAATTATTAAAATAAAATTTGACAATTTAGCCCTCCTAAATAATGTGATTTTTAATATTGACTACTTTACAATTAGACACTTTAAAAAAATAGAATAAAAAAAACTCAGATGTTGCTGAGCTTTTTCTTTTAAGTCGGGGTGGCAGGATTCGAACCTGCGACCTCCGCGTCCCAAACGCGGCGCGATAACCGGGCTACGCTACACCCCGAAAAATGGTCATCAAATTTGGATTGCAAATATATTATTTTTCTTTATAATCCAACAACAATTATCTAACTTTAGAAATTAATTTAAGAATAAATTAAATGATGAGATTCAAACCATTAATTCTGGCTTTAATACTAATAAGTACCATTGCTTGTGCTCAAGATAAGAATCCAAAAAACAATGAAAATAGCCACAAAGTGGTAGTATCCGATTTAACCATTCCTTGGGGCTTTACTTTTTTACCTGACGGATCAATGCTTATAAATGAAAGAGCAGGACAACTAGTTCATTTTAAAAATGGTGAGAAGATTGAAATTTCAGGATTACCTGATATATATGTCCGTGGCCAGGGAGGTTTAATGGATATTATATTACACCCTTACTATAAAAATAATGGATGGATATATTTCTCATATGCTTCATCCATAGGTAAAGGAAATGGAGGAAACACAACTATAGCAAGAGCGAAACTTAGTAACAAAACACTTATTAATTTCGAAGTTCTCTATAAAGCAGAACCAAATTCGTCAGCTGGACAGCATTTTGGATCTCGACTTATTTTTGACAGCGAGGGTTATTTATACTTCACAATTGGTGATAGAGGTAATAGAGACGTTAATCCTCAAGATATAACAAGGGATTGTGGTAAGGTATACCGAATAAACGATAATGGTTCCATACCTAGAGACAATCCATTTATTAATTCATATAATGCTAAAAAAGCCATTTATTCTTATGGCCACAGAAACCCTCAAGGTATGACGCTACATCCCGAAACTAAAAAAATTTGGACCCATGAACATGGACCGAAAGGTGGTGATGAAATTAATATTATTAACAAGGGTAAAAATTATGGATGGCCCCTTATCAGCTACGGTGTAAATTATAGTGGAACAAAATTCACTGATATTACTGAAAAAGAGGGTATGGAGCAACCTTTTCATTATTGGGATCCGTCAATAGCACCAAGTGGAATGGCTTTTATAAATAGTGATAAATATGGTAACTGGAATGGCAATTTATTGATAGGCTCATTAAAATTTCAATATCTTAATATGTGTACACTTAAAAATGGGAAAATAATTAAAGAAGAGCGACTCTTAGATGGTTTAGGAAGAATTAGAAGTATAGAACAAGGGCCTGATGGCTATATTTATGTAGGAATTGAAAATTTAGGAATTGTAAAATTATTGAGAGAATAAAAAATATTATATTACTATTCAAGAAGTGACATTTGTCATTATAATATATCCCTAAATACCTAACTTTGTGCTTTACTAATTTAATAATTTTATTTAATGCTAATAATTGGAATTGCCGGTGGAACTGGCTGTGGTAAAACTACAGTAGTAGACACGATATTAAAAGAATTACCTGAAGGCGAAGTTGGTATTATCTCTCAAGATTCCTATTACAAAGACACCTCTCACCTTAGTTATGATGAGCGTGTTAAAATTAATTTTGACCACCCAAGATCAATCGATTTTGATTTGTTGGTAGACCATTTAAAACAACTTAAAGCTGGCAAAACAATTGAACAGCCTATTTATTCATTTGTTAAGCACAATAGAACAGGAGATACTGTAAACACGCATCCCAGAAAAGTTATAATTGTAGAAGGTATATTAATACTTACCAACAAAGAATTACGTGATTTATTTGATATTAAAATATATGTACATGCAGATTCAGACGAACGATTAATCCGTAGGCTTAAGCGTGACATAAGTGAGCGTGGTAGGGACATTGAAGAGGTTTTATCGCGTTATCAAAACACGTTAAAGCCAATGCATGAGCAGTTTATTGAACCAATGAAGAAATATGCAGACATAATAATCCCTAACAACAGATACAACACAGTAGCAGTAGATATTGTTAAAACTATAATTAACGATAAATTGTAATGGCAAAACTCAAATCTAAATACTTCAAACCATTTAAAAATATATACTTCATTGTATTATTAGGATTCGCAATATGGATGCTATTCTTTGACGCCCATTCTTGGTTGTTTCACCATGAATTAAATACGGATATTAAAGAATTAGAATATCAGAAGCAACACTATAAAAATGAAATGGCTAAAGACAATAAAGCTATTAAAGAGTTAAGTACCGAAGAAGGTGTTGAACGCATGGCAAGAGAAACCTATAATATGAAAAAACCAAATGAAGATATTTATATCATAGAATATGAAGATAGCATAGCAAAAAACAACCCAGATGAATAAGACGTTATTTAATGAGTTTGAGGGAGTATCCTCAAAGGCTTGGAAACAAAAAATACAAGTAGACCTCAAAGGCGCTGATTATAATGATACTCTGATCTGGAATACTAACGATGGTATAGATGTTAAACCATTTTATCACTCAGATGAATTAAGTGAGTTACCCGAAGTATCATTAAGTCAAGCAACTAATTGGATGATTTGTCAACACATCGTTGTAAAAGAGACGATTGAGGCTAATAAAACTGCCAAGGACGCAATTAAAAGAGGAGCTGAAAGTCTCATTGTAGAAATTAAGAACGAATCAACGGATGTTGTTGAACTATTGCAAGGTCTAGATACCATAAACATTCCAATCTTTATTAAAACTAGATTTTTATCCAACGACTTTGTTCAAAAATATTTCAGCAAGTTAGGGAGCACTATTGTATTCCTTAATGATATCATCGGGAATTTATCAAAAACAGGGAACTGGTTTGAGTCTCTAAAGGCAGACCATATCAAATTTGAATCTATTGTTAAAGCTACGAATCAAATTACAGTTGATTTGAGTTTGTATCAAAATGCAGGTGCAAATAATATTCAACAATTAGCTTATGCATTATCACACGCAAACGAATATTTAAATCATTTTGATACTATTCTTGATTCGGATGCGAAAAAATCACTTCAACTTATATTTAAAGTAAGTGTTGGTTCTAATTATTTCTTTGAGATTGCTAAGCTCAGAGCCTTACGTGAAATATGGTCTGTTTTAGCAACAGAGTATAATGTAAATACTAGTTGCACCATATTGGCAACTCCTAGTAAACGTAACAAAACAATTTACGATTATAACGTGAATTTGTTACGTACCACAACAGAATGCATGAGTGCTATTTTAGGTGGTGCTGATGTAATCTATAATTTACCATATGACAGCCTATATCATGAATCTAATGAGTTTGGTAATAGAATTTCAAGAAATCAATTATTGGTAATTAAAAAGGAGAGCTACTTAGATAAGGTAAATAATCCTTCTGACGGCGCTTACTATATTGAATCATTAACCAATCAAATGGGTGATAAAGCTATTAATCTTTTCAAGGAGATTGAAAGCAATGGAGGGTTTTTAACACAATTAAAATCAGGTACTATTCAAAGGAAAATAAAAGATAGTGCAAAACAAGAACAAGAAGATTTTGATTTTGGAAAACTTGTTTTATTAGGTACAAATAAGCACCCAAACACTAACGATAAAATGAAAGATAATCTTGAAAAAAGTCCTTTCTTATCTAAAGTATCAAGAAAAACTTTAATTGAACCAATTATTGAGAAAAGATTATCTGAAAAATTGGAAATCAGTAGATTAAATAAAGAATAGTTATTGGTATTGATAAAATCTATAGTGTATTTTTATCTAAAATTTCACAATAATGAGCAGAAAAAACATACAGCATATCAATCTTAAAAAAAGAGTTCCTCAGGGCACGAATTCAGATGTGTCAAAATTCAAAACCGCGGAAAATATTGATGTAAAATCGACCTATTCTAAAGAGGATATTAAGGATTTTAAACATCTTGATTACGTTGCTGGTATCGCACCTAATCTGCGCGGTCCATATTCAACAATGTATGTAAGACGACCTTGGACCATAAGACAATATGCTGGGTTCTCTACTGCCGAAGAAAGCAATGCATTTTACAGACGAAATTTAGCTGCTGGCCAAAAAGGATTGTCCGTTGCATTTGATTTAGCAACCCATAGAGGTTATGATTCTGACCATGAACGTGTTGTAGGTGATGTTGGCAAGGCTGGTGTAGCCATAGACTCGGTTGAAGACATGAAAGTTCTTTTCGACCAAATCCCTCTAAGTAAAATGTCTGTGTCGATGACAATGAATGGTGCTGTTTTACCAATTATGGCCTTTTATATTGTCACAGCAGAAGAGCAAGGTGTTAAACCGGAACAATTAGCAGGTAC
The DNA here is from genome assembly GCF_003335675.1 of Winogradskyella sp. KYW1333. Classification (GTDB taxonomy): domain Bacteria; phylum Bacteroidota; class Bacteroidia; order Flavobacteriales; family Flavobacteriaceae; genus Winogradskyella. The sequence continues at coordinate 95,710 of NZ_QPHL01000014.1, forward strand.
TATTCAAAATGATATCCTTAAGGAATTCATGGTACGAAACACCTACATTTACCCCCCTAAACCATCCATGAAAATTATATCAGACATTTTTGAATATACTAGTCAAAATATGCCTCGATTTAATAGTATAAGTATATCTGGCTACCACATGCAAGAAGCTGGAGCGACTTGTGACATTGAATTAGCCTATACGCTTGCTGACGGACTGGAATATATAAGAAAAGGACTGGAAGCTGGTATGGATATAGATACCTTTGCTCCTAGACTTTCATTCTTCTGGGCTATAGGAATGAATCACTTTATGGAAATTGCAAAAATGCGTGCAGCGCGTATGCTATGGGCTAAATTGGTAAAACAATTCAATCCCAAGAATCCAAAATCATTGACATTGCGCACACACAGTCAAACATCCGGTTGGAGCTTAACAGAACAAGACCCTTTTAACAATGTGGCAAGAACTTGTATTGAGGCTGCGGCTGCTGCATTTGGTGGTACACAAAGTTTACACACCAATGCATTAGACGAAGCGATTGCACTACCTACCGATTTCTCTGCGAGGATAGCAAGAAATACACAGATTTATCTGCAAGAAGAAACACATATAACCAAAACTGTAGATCCTTGGGCTGGAAGTTATTACGTAGAAAGCCTAACCAATGAAATTGCCCATAAAGCTTGGAAACTTATTGAAGAAGTTGAAGAATTAGGCGGAATGACTAAGGCTATTGAAGCAGGCATTCCAAAACTTAGAATTGAAGAAGCCGCTGCTAGAAAACAGGCTAGAATAGATTCTGGACAAGATATAATCGTAGGTGTTAATGCATATCAGTTAGAACAAGAGGACCCGCTGCATATTTTAGAAGTAGATAATCAGACTGTTAGAAATCAACAAATAGAACGATTAGATAAGTTAAAGGCAGAGCGTAATAGGAAAGATGTTGAGGCTGCATTGAAAAAATTAACTGAAGCTGCTAAATCAGGACATGAAAATTTACTAGATTTGGCAGTAGGTGCAGCAAGAAAACGCGCAACTTTAGGTGAAATAAGTGATGCGCTAGAAGCAGAATTTGGACGTTACAAAGCACAAATTAAATCTTTTTCAGGAGTGTATAGTAAAGAAATCAAAGATGATAAAAGCTTTATAAAAGCAAGGGAATTAGCTGATAAGTTTGCTGAGCAAGACGGTCGCAGACCTCGTATTATGATTGCCAAAATGGGACAAGACGGTCATGATAGAGGTGCTAAAGTAGTGGCAACAGGCTATGCTGATGTTGGCTTTGATGTAGATATTGGCCCTCTCTTTCAAACACCAAAAGAAGCAGCGAAGCAAGCGGTAGAAAATGATGTACATATACTTGGAGTTTCTTCGTTGGCAGCTGGCCACAAAACACTAGTCCCTCAAGTTATTGAAGAATTAAAATCTTACGGAAGAGATGATATTATGGTTATTGTTGGAGGTGTAATCCCTAAGCAAGACTACAAATTTTTATTCGATACCGGTGCAGTAGCTGTATTTGGACCAGGAACTAAGATAAGTGAGGCTGCAATTCAAATTTTAGAGATATTAATAGCTTAACAATTGTAAATTATTCAAAAAAATAAAGGATAACCTGTTAACAACTTCCGTTTTCAAAACCCATAATTAATTGTATTTTTAAACCCTATTAAAACCAAATCATTTAATGGGTAAAATCATTGCAATTGCTAACCAAAAAGGAGGTGTCGGCAAAACCACAACATCGGTTAATTTAGCGGCCTCACTTGGTGTATTAGAAAAGAAAGTCCTACTTATTGACGCAGATCCTCAAGCCAATGCCAGTTCTGGTTTAGGCGTAAATGTAGATGCTGTTAAAATTGGTTCTTATCAAGTGCTCGAACATACACAATCAGCAAAAGATACCATTGTAAAATCAAATGCACCAAACGTTGATATTATACCAGCGCATATTGATCTAGTGGCAATAGAAATTGAACTAGTTGATAAAAATGAGCGTGAGTACATGCTAAAAAAGGCGATTGCCGATATCAAATCAGATTACGATTATATTTTAATTGATTGTGCACCTTCCTTAGGATTATTAACTTTAAATGCGTTAACTGCTTCAGATTCAGTCATAATACCGATTCAGTGCGAATATTTTGCACTTGAAGGTCTTGGTAAACTGTTAAATACTATTAAAAGTGTACAGAAAATACACAATGAAGCGTTAGATATAGAAGGTATGTTATTAACCATGTTTGATTCTCGCTTGAGGCTTTCTAATCAAGTGGTTGAAGAGGTACAAAAACATTTTAGTAACATGGTATTTGAAACTATTATTCAACGAAATGTAAGATTAGGTGAAGCCCCTAGTTACGGTGAAAGCATTATAAATTATGACATTAGCAGTAAGGGAGCATCAAACTATTTGAGTTTAGCCAAAGAGTTGATTAATAAAAATGAAGTATATGGCGAAAGCAACTAAAAAACAAGCTTTAGGAAGAGGACTTTCCGCTTTATTGAAGGATCCAGATAATGATATTAATTCTACAGAGGATAAAAATGCCGATAAGGTTGTCGGTAATATTGTAGAATTAGATATAGAAAGTATTGAGGTAAATCCATTTCAACCTAGAACTAATTTTAACGAAGAGCCCTTAAGAGAATTGGCTTCCTCTATTAGGGAACTAGGTGTGATTCAGCCCATTACGGTTAGAAAATTAGCGTTTAACAAATATCAACTTGTATCTGGTGAAAGACGATATAGAGCCTCTAGACTAATTGGGTTAAAGACAATTCCAGCATATATTAGAATTGCGAACGATCAAGAGTCTTTAGAAATGGCTTTGGTTGAAAACATTCAAAGACAAGACTTAGATCCAATTGAAATTGCTTTATCCTACCAACGATTAATTGACGAAATCAATCTTACCCAAGAACAAATGAGTGAGCGTGTTGGAAAAAAACGCTCCACAATAGCAAACTACTTGCGCCTATTAAAACTAGATCCAATTATTCAAACTGGAATGCGTGATGGTTTTATTAGCATGGGCCACGGTAGAGCTATGGTTAATATTGAAAGCCAAATAGACCAGCTTGAAATTTATGAAAAAGTTATCTCCAACAAACTTTCAGTAAGAGCGACAGAGCAATTGGTAAAAAACTTAAATGGTCCACAAGACGACAAAAAAGAAGAGTCAACTTCTGAAATGCCTAAGTTTATTAAGAAAGGAATTAAAGATTTCTCTGAATATTTTGGTCATAAAATAGATGTTAAACTGGCCAAAAATGGCAGTGGTAAAATTACTATACCATTTCATTCAGAAGAAGATTTTAATAGAATAAAAAAATTAGTTCAACGTGCTAAATAAGCATTTATATACACTTTGCCTGTGCTTATTTTCAGTCTGCCTATTATTTTCTCAAAAGGAAAAGGACAGCGCAAACATTGGATTAGACAAAGATCTCGTTCAAATTAATCAAAGTATAGTTGAAACAACACCAATTGATCCTCTGAGTCCGTCTAAAGCAGCCTTTTATTCGGCAATATTACCAGGATTAGGACAAGCTTACAATAAAAAATACTGGAAAATCCCAATTGTTTGGGGAGCTATTGGTACAGGCGTTTACTTTTATGTTAGAAATGATAAGCAGTTCGATAGGTTACGTGATGCATATAAACGTAGATTAGCTGGTTTTACTGATGACGAGTTTTATGGAGATGGCTCAACTCCTCAAATCTCTGATGACGGACTTATACGTGCTCAAGAACAATTCCGGCGAAATAAGGAGGTCTCTTTGTTAATCACTATAGGTTTATACGCATTGAACATTATAGATGCAAATGTTGATGCACATCTACTTCAATTTAATGTTGATGAAAATTTATCATTGAGGCCACATTACCAATATAATAAAATGGAGAATAGTTCGGATTTAGGAGTAACTGTAAATTTTAAATTTTAGAATATGAATATTGCATTACTCGGATATGGCAGAATGGGTAAAAGTATTGAAAAAATTGCCATTGATCGAAATCATCATATAATATTAAAAATTTCCGAACCGGAAGATAAATTTGATTTTTCAAATTGTGATGTTGCCATAGATTTTAGCGTTCCAAGTGCAGCAGTAAGGAATATAACAAAAGCTCTAGATGCTAATATACCTGTAATTTCCGGGACAACTGGTTGGCTTGAAGACTATGAATCAATAGTAGATTATTGTAATAAAAAAAATGGAACATTCTTATATGCGTCTAATTTCAGTTTAGGAGTGAACATATTTTTTGAGCTCAATAAAGTATTAATTGAATTAATGGGAGGACTTAATGATTATTCCGTATCTATGGAAGAAATACACCATACTCAAAAATTAGATGCACCAAGTGGCACAGCAATTACACTTGCGGAGCAAATTATTGATAAAACGCATTATAAAAATTGGACAATAGAAAAGCCTGAAGCCAATGAAATTCATATAAACGCTAAAAGAATTATAGATGTTCCTGGTACGCACGAAATATCCTATGATTCTAAAATAGATTCAATTAATATTAAGCATACTGCTCATAATAGACAAGGATTTGCCTTAGGTGCCGTAATTGCGGCAGAATGGATTAGAGACAAAAAAGGTGTTTATACAATGAAAGATGTGTTAAACATTGGTTAATTAAACTTTGAATTGAAACATTTTAAAATATTTTTCAACCTATTAGACTAAACATAATATTATGACCTGGACACAGTGGTTCATCTTTTTAATAGTTATACAAATAATTCATGGGCTTGGCACATGGAAATTATATACTAAAACAGGGAGAAAAGCTTGGGAAGCTTTTTTACCAATATATAATGGGGTGATATTGATGAAAATAATTAGCCGTCCCTGGTGGTGGATAATATTAATGTTCTTACCAATAGTAAACCTAATAATGATACCTGCAGTTTGGGTAGAAACTGCACGTAGTTTTGGTAAAGACACTAAGAAAGATGCTCTTATTTGTATAGTAACGTTAGGGTTTTATCTATTTTACCTTAATTATGTTGAAGATGTAACATATATTGAAAACAGAAGGCTAAAACCCAAAACATCGTCAGGTGAGTGGATTACATCCATACTTTTTGCCATAGTAGCCGCAACAATTGTACATACTTATTTTTTTCAGCCATTTGTTATTCCATCATCATCATTAGAAAAGTCATTACTAATAGGAGATTTCCTTATCGTTAGTAAAATTCACTACGGTGCAAGGGCACCTATGACAACTGTTGCAACGCCAATGGTTCATGATACAATTCCGGTTTTAAAGAAGAAATCATATTTGTTTAGTGATAAATTTGAGGATAGAAATACCAGTTTACTTAACAAACTTCAGCTACCCTATTTTAGGTTACCTGGTTTTGAAAAAATTGAGCGAAATGATATAGTGGTATTCAATCAACCGGCTGATACACTTCTGGATATGAATAAATTTAAACCAGATCGCAATTATTACAAACCTATAGATAAAAAGACTAATTTGGTTAAACGTTGTGTAGGTGTTGCTGGAGACACGTTAGAAATTAGAGATGGATATGTGTTCATTGATAGTGAGCAGAATAAATTACCTCCTCGATCACATATTCAATTTTCGTATGATATAAGGTTTAAGAGAAACCTTCAGCCTTCGAGAATTTATGATATTTTAGATAAACATGATATCACTGATGGATTGGGTTATGGAACTCAGGAAGGATATTACAGAATACCAGCTGCAACAGATGGGGCAATTACCAGATTAAAAGCGCATCCAGAGGTTGCAGAGATAATTCCAATAAAAAAAGAAAAGGGTTTTCAAGAAGATATATTCCCAAGAGATCCAAATTATAGTTGGAATATTGACAATTTTGGACCAGTTTATATACCTAAAAAAGGAGCAACTGTTCAATTGAACACAGAAAATATAGCCTTATATAAACGTGCCATTTCAGAATATGAGGGGCACAATGTAGTAACTAGAGGAAATGAAATTTTAATTGACAATGTCCCTACAACCTCATATACATTCAGGCAAGACTATTACTGGATGATGGGAGACAATAGACATAATTCTATTGATAGTAGATTTTGGGGATTTGTGCCTTACGACCATGTGTTTGGGAAGCCGGTTTTTATATGGATGAGTATAGATGGTTTAATGGAAGGTGTAAAAAATTGGAGCTTTCGTTGGGACAGAATATTTACAACTGTTAGCGGGAGTGGTAAAAGAACATCGTACTTAATCCCATTTATTGTTGTTGTTTTTAGCATTACATTCTTGAATAAATGGAGAAAAAAGAAGAAAGCGAAGGCAAGCAAGTAGTTTAAATAAATAATGCAGAGCTTACTACATCCAACTTACTTTCCAAATATTGCTCATTTTGTAGCTACTGTTAGTACAGATAAAATTTATTTTGAAATCTGTGACAATTACCAAAAGCAAACCTTTAGAAATCGTTTTGAGATCTATGGCGCCAATGGTAAATTAGCGTTAACTGTGCCTGTTATTTACACTCAAAAAAACAGGCAATTGTATAAAGATGTTAAAATTTCCAATGAAAATGACTGGCAAAAGATTCACTTAAAATCATTAGAATCTGCCTATCGCATGTCACCTTTTTACGAATTCTATATTGATGATATTATGCCAATATTTGAAGATAATTTCAAATTTATTGTAGATCTAAATTTAAAGTGTTTTCAAATTATTAAAGAATGTCTTCAACTTGATTTTAGCTTGGCTTTCACAAATCAGTATGAAAAATCACCACCTAATGTTAATGATTACAGGCATCTAGTTAATAAGAAATTTAATGCTATTAAATTGGAACCTTATACTCAAGTTTTTTTACAAAAACATGGATTTATACCTAATCTAAGCATACTCGATTTATTATTTAATGAAGGTCCAAATACAGAATTGTATTTGAATAGACATCAAATTGATTAATGCTTAAACAAATAATTCATTACGGAATACATCTTTTTCTGCCCTTGGCCTTGTCATTATTGTTTTATAGAAAAAAATGGCTTAAAGCGTATTTAATAATGCTCCTAGCGTTTATTATTGATTTAGACCACTTGCTTGCTTCACCAATATTTGATTCAAGTAGATGCAGTATCAACTTTCACCCTCTTCATTCTTATTCTGCCATTATGTTATATCTCGTTTTATTAATACCAGGTAAAACAAGACTTTTCGCAATTGGTTTGTTAAGCCATATTATTGCTGATAGTGCAGATTGCCTATTGATTTAATTTAACCGTTGCCTTAATTGGATAATGGTCGGATAATTTTTTATTGTAATTCTTAAACCCATTTACCTTAAAAGCTTTATCAACAAGAATAAAGTCAATTCGAAACGGAAAAAACTTAAAGTCAAAAGTTCGACCAAAACCATTGCCAACCTCTTCGAATGTATCTAGTAAATCGCCTTTAATTTCATTGTATACATACGAATGTGCAGTGTTATTGAAGTCTCCAGCTAGAATTGTTTTATAACTTGTTTCAGATCTATGCTGATTTATAAGTTCAGCTTGTTCTTGTTGTTTTTGAAATACATTTTTTATTTGAGAAAATAACCCATCTGAAGGTTCATTTTTTAATGCTTCTACATCCGTATTAATACCAGAGGACTGAAGATGAACATTATAAACTCTAATGGTGTCCTTTCCCTTAACTATATCCATAAATAATCCATTATTATAAGAATCTGGGAAGTCCAAGGAACCACCATTGATAATTGGATATTTTGAAAACATTGCCATTCCACCTCTAACATTTTTCATATATCGAGCATTGAAATGGTTATAACCTTCGAGCTTTATTGGCAAACCTCTTGTATATTCTTGTAAACAAATTACTTCTGGGCTTTCACTTTCAAAGAATACAATAATATCTTCCCTTACCGATTTATCTGGTATCCAATTATAATGGTTAAATAATCTGACATTAAAAGACATTATAGAAATATTGTCCTTATCCTTCTTATTTAATGATGATGAGAATTTATAAAGGGAGGTCACATGATTCCATCCGAGAACTAATACCAATAAGGATAAAAGGAGTTGTTTCTTAACACGCATTAACCAATAAATAAAAAACAATATGTTTAATATTATTAAAACTGGCACACTTAAACTTAGAGCAGATATCGTCGCGAAGCTTTTAGGCGGAACATAGGGCAACAAATAAGAAATCAGCAACAAAAAAGCCACCAATGAATTGATGGTGAAAACTATTTTATTCCATAAATTTAATTTTTTCATTAATTTTTAATCCTTACCGGCTTTAAATAGAAATTCCTTTTCTTCTGAATTAAGACTGTCGTAACCGCTTTTACCAATCTTATCCAGTATCATATCAATTTTCTTTTGTTTATTAAAGGCATCAAACTCTTGCTTTGTTTTACCAGTATAGCCACTTTTTCCTTTTTTTCTGTGAACTGTCTTTAGCTTTGACTTTGGTTTAAACCAACTAAACAATCCATTAATCATTCGTTCAAAGCCTAAACCAATATCCTTTCCCTTCAATAGATTTGATGCATGTAAATAACCAAATAGATAACCACCAAAATGCGCAACATATCCACCTTGATTAAAACCTAGAAAAAATCTAAATATATCGTATACTACAAAAGCCATAGCTATGTGCTTCCATTTTACTGTAAAGGCGTTAAAAAGTCTTATTTGGTTTTCTGGCATATATACTGCAACAAACATTAATAGTGCAGAAATACCAGCTGAAGAACCCAAAAGTACGCCACGTGTTCTCACAAAATTTGTTGGTAGAATATTTGCCACTGTCAAATAGGTTAATCCACCAGAAATAATACCCAAAAAAAACACATTGAGCATCATTTTAGGTCTAAATAAATTTGTAGTCACTCTGGCTAGATAAAACAGCAATAACATGTTAAAAAGAATATGCCAGAAACCACTGTGAAAAAAACCATAAGTAAGAATTGACCAAGGTTGAAGTATAGCATCCATAAAATTAGATGGTAGCACAAAATATTGTGCAATATCCCATTTTAATAAAACGCTTATCAAAAAACAGAAAACAAAAATAACGGAGTTTACAACAATTATTTTACCGAATAGATCAAGGTTATTATACTTGTATTTAAGATTATTAAAGTTACTCATAACTAATTCCAACGATATTTATCAGTCTCATTTTTCTTCCAAAAATACATGAGTAAAAATCCTGTTAATGCACCACCAACGTGAGCCATATATGCCGTATTACTTGGACTAAAAATTGAGCTACCTGTCAATGCAGAAAACAAATCCAAACCTATTATAGCAGGAATAAAATATTTTGCCTTAATTGGTATAGGCAGGAAAATGAGCATTAACTTCGATTCTGGAAACAACATACCAAAGGCCACTAACACACCCATAATTGCTCCTGATGCACCGACCATAGGTGCAATATAAGAACCTACGAAACTACTTAAATCTTCTCCCAAAATTGGAACCCATCGCGTATTATACTCTCCATTTGCTAGCGTACTTAATATCTCAATCTCTCCAAAGCCGGCGCCTAATAATGTTGACAAACCAGTGTTAAATTGAAAATATAAAAATGCAATTTGAATTGTTGCCGCACCAAATCCTGATAATAAGTAGAAAATTAAAAATTTGCGCATCCCAAATATCTGTTCTACTGCTGTTCCAAACATCCATAATGCAAACATATTAAATAAGATGTGTGCAAAAGTGGCATTGCTATGCATAAACATGTGAGTTAATACTTGCCAAGGCTGAAATAATTCATTTTTCGGAAAGAATAATGCAAACCACTGCATAAATAGCTCACCGTTATTACCCATTAGCATCATACCAGCATACATGATAACATTAATAATCAACAAGTGCTTTACACCTTCTGTCATTGATTGTCTCATACTTCTTTACTTGAATTTTTTTTCAATATCATCAACACTCCATGTTATAAATGTTGGCCTATTGGTTGGTGATAAATTTGGTTCTTTACATGCAAAAAGACTATTTACTAAATGTTCTTGCTCAGTATTACCTAGAGTTTGACCATTTTTAATAGCTAAGCTTTTTGCCATTGATTTAGCCAATAAATCCGTTGGGCTAAAATTAGCATCTGGCACTTCGTTTTCTACATCGCTAATGAGTTGCTCTAAAATAATTGAAACCTCACTTTCAGGAACACCAACTGGAATACCCGAAATTATAATTCCTTTCTCATTTATATCTTTAAAATCGAATCCCGTAAACTCTAAATCGCTTTTTAGTTGACTAATAATATTAAGCTCATTTGATGCAAAATTCAATTCAATCGGAAATAATAGTTGCTGACTTATGGCTTCTTTAATTGTAATATGTTTTAAAAAGCCTTCATACAAAATACGCTGATGCGCTCTATTTTGGTCTATTATTAACATACCCGATTTAATGGTGCTAACAATATATTTGTATTGCAACTGAAAGGTTGTATTCCGTGATTCTACCAATTGATTATTTTCAAAAATAGATTTAGTTTGAGCATCACTTTCAAATACAGTCTCTCCAAATGGTTGTTTTAAAGAATTACTATCAGATTCTAAACCAATATATAATCCTTCCCAAGATTCTTTAGACTTTCTGGTAAAGGAATCTGTAAATGAAGAACTTTTTTTTAAGTTTTCATCTTTAAATGGATTAAAGTCCCTATCTATCTGAACCTGAGGTGATTTTACCACCTTATCCTTGTAATTATAGGGCGTATTCAATTGTTCTTGATGCTCAAAATCTAAAACTGGAGCAATATTAAATTGACCCAGACTATGTTTTATTGAAGATCTCAAAATTGCATATAAAGTATGTTCGTCATCAAACTTAATTTCAGTCTTTGTCGGATGAATATTGATATCTATTGTTTTAGGGTCGACCGTTAGATTTAAAAAATAACTCGGATGATAACCGTTTTTTATTAAACCTTCAAATGCTGCTTTCACAGCGTGATTTAAATAAGGACTTTTAATAAATCGATTATTAACAAAGAAAAACTGTTCTGACTTGGTCTTTTTTGAAAATTCTGGTTTACCAACAAAACCGTCTATTTTCAATACTTCAGTGGACTCTTCAACTGGCACTAAACGCTCATTGGTTTTAGATCCAAAAACATGAACAATGCGTTGTCTATAGTTTTCTTGAGGTAAATTAAATAACTCACCTCCATTGTGATAGAACGTAAAACTAATATTAGGATGAGCCAATGCAACACGGTGAAACTCATCTGTAATGTGCCTTAGCTCTACAGTATCAGACTTTAAAAAATTTCGTCTCGCTGGTATATTAAAAAATAGATTTTTAACTGCCACTGAAGTCCCTGATGGTGTAACAGAAACTTCTTGAGATACAACTTTACTACCTTCAATTTCAATTGCAGTACCAAGATCTTCTTCTTCTTTTTTTGTCTTTAACTCTACATGTGCAATTGCTGCAATACTTGCCAATGCCTCCCCTCTAAATCCCTTAGTGTTTAGTTGAAATAAATCCTCTGCATTTCTAATTTTTGAAGTAGCATGACGCTCAAAACTTAGCCGTGCATCAGTTACACTCATTCCCTTACCGTTATCGATAACTTGCACTAGAGTCTTGCCTGCATCTTTTATAATAAGTTTGATGTCGGTTGCATTAGCATCAATAGAATTTTCTAATAGCTCTTTAACCACGGAAGCTGGTCGTTGCACTACTTCACCTGCCGCAATTTGATTCGCAACATGGTCTGGTAATAGTTGAATGATATCTGCCATTAGCTACCTAAAGAGAATATGGATAAATCAAAATCTATAATAAACAAGAAGATTAAAATAAAAATGGCAATTAAGATTAGTATAATACTATTCAACCCAGAATTATCTCTAGTTCTGTTTCTTATTCTGCTTTCATGCCATTGACCAGAAAAATCATTCTTATTATAGGTGTCTGCGTAGGCATCAAACTTAGTTGTGTATTTTGAATGATCCGCCTCTTTCTTACCCTTATAATACCTTGGCGTATAATTAAACCTCTTATTACGAGGAAGTCTTTTAATTAGCGTAAACTTTATAGGTCCCATAATCTTCTCTTATTTCATATATCCATCTAGAATATACATTAATATAACAATTGCAACTAGCATTAAAATTAAGGCCGGCAATGATGTTAAAAAACTTCCTCTGCGCTTAGTTTTTCCTCTTGCTTCATTCCACTTAGCCTCAAAACTATCTTTTAATTTTTCTTCAGAAGAATCATTAAAGCGTGGTTTATAGCTAAATCGTTTATTATTTCTTTGCTTAAACAAAAGGATTTTTACTTAACCTGTTATATCTCAAAAGTACTTAAAATACTGAGATATATTGCTTAATGATTCCTTAAAATTATCAACAAAAAGCCTGCCAACTTACAAACCCAATTGTCTAAAGAAAATTTAAATAAAAAGTTTTTTAAACGAAATCAGTACTAATTTGTAGTCTTTCTTAGTTCAGCCATTTTTATGGCTGTTATTGCTGCTTCTGTACCTTTATTACCGTGCTTACCACCAGAACGTTCGATTGATTGCTGTAAATTGTTATCCGTTAGAACGCAAAATATTACAGGAATATCACCTTTTAGATTAAGATCTTTAATGCCTTGAGTAACACCTTCGCAGACAAAATCAAAATGCCTAGTTTCCCCTTGTATTACGCACCCAATGACGATTATTGCGTCTAGCATTCCAGAATCTGCGTAAATGCTCTTGGACATTCTAGCCGCACCATAGGTTAGCTCAAATGTTCCTGGAACATTCCAACGAACAATGTTTTCCTTTTGTGCGCCACAATCTATTAAAGCATTGAAAGCACCTTGCCAAAGACCTTCTGTGATCTTAGTGTTCCATTCAGAAACAACAATCCCAAACCGAAAATCTTTCGCGTTTGGGATTGTGGCTTTATCATAATCTGATAAATTCTGATTTGCAGTGGCCATATTCTATAAGCTTGCTTGTACTTTACCTATTAACACATCAGCCTGAGTTACTTCAGTTGATGAAGAAAATTCTTTTTTGATACGATTTAAAAAATCTAATGCTTTAGCATTATCTCCAAGGTCAATAGATACTCTAGCCGCTTTTAATAAATATAGCGGTGTTGTGAAATCGTTAGTACTTGCGTTTATTGCCTTTTCGTAATATTCTAAACCTTCCTCTAATTGTTCTAATTGAACAAATGCATCTCCAATACCCCCTTGTGAGATTGGATTTAACATTTTATCATCGCTAGAAAAATCACTTAGATAAGTAATTGCATTTTGATAATCTTTTAAATTAAGATAAGCCATACCAGCATAATAGTTTGCTAGATTTGCAGCAGGAGTTCCACCATATTCGTTTACTATATCTAACATACCATACTTTCCTTCACCACCATTTAAGGTCATGTTATACAATGAATCAGACTCTACTCCATTTACAGCTTCTTCAAAATATTTTTTAGCTTGATACATTTCATTCATTGCCTCTTTTTGTTGAGGCTCAGCTACAAACTTATTGTATCCTAGATATCCTAATACCACCAAAGCGATTGCTCCTATCACACCAAAAATATAGTTTTGATTTTTTACAACCCATTGCTCGGTTTTAGAAGCTCCTTCGTCCAAAGACTTAAATACCTCAGCTGTTGTTGAGTTTTCCTCAACAATTTCTACCTTCTCTTTTTTGGTTTTTGGTTTATAGCCTCTTTTCTTGTACGTTGCCATATTTTGTCAATTTATGCGTGCGCAAAAATAAAATTTTTATTGGGATTTAAAAGCCTATTTATTTGTTATTTTTGAATAATTTTTTACTCGTTAACCCTCAGCTAGGGCAACAAAAATAGGCGAAACATTCGTTTTACATGAATCTAAACACACTATCCTTAGTTAATTATAAAAATTTTGAAAGTCAGGTTTTTGATTTTGATTCTAAAATCAACTGTTTTGTGGGTGCAAATGGAATTGGTAAAACAAATGCATTAGATGCCATCTATCATTTGGCTTTTGGTAAAAGTTACTTTAATCCTGTAGCGCTTCAAAATATTAAACATGGTGAAGAATTCTTCGTAATCGACGGATCATTTACTAAAAATGAGCGTAAAGAAAAAATAGTTGTTTCCCTTAAAAGAGGTCAAAAGAAAGTTATAAAAAGAAACGGCAAAGCTTATGAGAAGTTTAGTGAACATATTGGTTTTATTCCACTAGTAATAATTTCACCAGCCGATCGTAATTTAATTATAGAAGGTAGTGATACACGAAGAAAATTTATAGACAGTGTTATTTCCCAAAGCGACAAGAGCTATTTATCCGCCTTAATTTCTTATAATAAGGTCTTGTCGCAGCGTAATGCACTTTTAAAGTACTTCGCTCTTAACAGTACATTTAATTCCGATACTCTGGCTGTATACAATGAGCAAATGACAGGTTATGGTAACGAAATTTTCAAAAAGCGTGATGAGTTTTTAAAGATTTTTATACCCATTTTCCTTCAACGGTATAATGCTATAAGTTTAAGTAAAGAATCTATCAACTTAAAATACAAAAGTGATTTATTTCAAAATGATCTCAATGAACTTTTAGACCAAAATCTTAACAAGGATAAAGCGCTTCAATATACAAGCGTTGGCATTCACAAAGATGATTTAATTTTTTTAATTGACGGATTTCCAATTAAAAAGTTTGGTAGCCAAGGACAACAAAAGTCTTTTTTAATTGCTCTTAAGTTAGCTCAATTCGATTTTATTAAACAACAAAGTGGTGTATCTCCTATTCTTCTTCTTGATGATATTTTTGATAAACTTGATGAAAATAGAGTATCTCAAATAATAAGTTTGGTTGACGATGATCATTTCGGTCAAATATTTATAAGTGATACACATGCTGACCGAACCGAAAATATTGTAAAACAAATACATCAATCTTATAAACTATTTAAATTATGAGAAAGTTTGTTCTGATTTTTTTCATGGTGGTAATGTCTTGTTCAAATAATCCAGAAGAATATATTGAACACATAAATGGTTATTGGGAAATAAAAGAGGTTGTTTTTTCTGACGGCAAAAAACGAGAATATTCAATCAATGAAACTATTGACTATATTCAACTCAATGACAGTCTTAAAGGATTTAGAAAAAAAATGAAACCAGGAATAAATGATACTTATTTTACTTCTGATGACGCTGAAGCCATTACCGCTAAAATTGAGGACAATGAATTGAATCTATATTACTCAACATTATATTTCAATTGGAAAGAAACTGTATTAGATGCAGATGAGAATCAATTAAAAGTACGCAATGAGAATAACGTTGTATATTTATATAAGCGCTATCAACCAATTAATATAGAAATCGAATAACTAGACCATTATATTAAAGCCAAATAATGTCCAAGCGAAAAAACGATAATCAACCCATTCAAGATATCCTTAAGGAATTTGTACAAAGCAATAACCTTCAATCTGGATTAGATAAGGTTAATGTTCGTGAGGCATGGGCTAATCTTATGGGAAATGGTGTGAATAATTATACTAAGGCTATAGAGCTAAAAAATGATACATTATATGTTCAACTGAGTTCAAGTGTTTTGCGAGAAGAATTAAGCTATGGCAATGAAAAAATCGTGAATATGCTCAACGAATCTCTTGGTAAAGAAATAGTAAAAAAATTAGTCTTGAGATAGTCCCATGGAAGATATGATTTCTAGCAACTTTCCTATTCCATGGTCCATGACTAGGGCTGAGAAAGCTACATTAATTCAACTACTACAAAATATACGACCAGAAGTTGCCATAGAAATAGGGACATACAATGGTGGTAGCTTGCAGGTTTTGAGTGAATTTTCAGAAAAAGTCTATGCGATAGATATTACTCCAGAATATAGAGATGAGCAATGTAATAGGCTCAAAAATGTAGAATACCTTTTAGGAGATTCTAAAGTAATGATTCCACAATTAATTAATAAAATCAATGATTCAAATGAAAACATAGAATTTGTTTTGATAGATGGCGACCATAGCACAAAAGGTGTTTTAGAAGATATTACCAATATTTTAAAAATTATACCTAAAAAACCTATCATAATAATTCTCCATGATAGTTTTAACCCAGCGTGCAGAAAAGGAATGAAAGCCTATAACTACAGTAACAATGATTATGTACATAAAGTTGAGTTAGACTATGTAAATGGTGCATTCAACCACGATGGTCTGAACCGAGAAATGTGGGGCGGATTCGGACTAATTCAATTAAAACCTGATAAAAGAATAGAATCCATAGTAGTTTCAGAGTATCAAGGAAAACTCTTTAAGGTAACATACTTCAGGTCAATTCACTTCTTGAGAAAGTTGTTTTGGTTTTTAAAACCAATTTATAAAGTTTTCAAAAAGTAAAATCCAAATTGATACTGCGTTTGTATCTTTACAAAAAGCAGTGAAATGAGGTATTTGTACATATTAATAATTTCAATTTTTATTCAAAATATGACCATTTTCGATTTTAATGAAAACAGTAGCTTAACCAATTGGAATATTGTTGATGATGTAGTAATGGGTGGAAGATCTGATGGGAATTTTAGGATTAATAATGATGGTCATGGGGAATTTTTCGGAAAGGTTTCTACAGAAAATAATGGTGGGTTTTCTTCTATTAGATACAATTTCAAAAAAATTGATAGCCATAACTACTCAAAGTTTGTATTGAGACTTAAGGGTGATGGGAAAAACTACCAATTCAGAGTAAAAGACAACACATACAATCGCTATTCTTACATTTCTGAGTTTAAGACCACTGGAGAATGGCAAACAATAGAGATTCCGTATAATAAAATGTACGCGTCTTTTAGAGGATATAGGTTAGATATTCCAAACTTTAAAGGTGACCAGATGCAAGAGATAGCCTTTTTAATTTCTAATAAAAAACAAGAAGAATTTAGACTTCTCATAGATTCAATTTCCATAGAATAAATAATATTCGATACTTTAGATACTTCATAAACAATAACTAATGAAATACCTCAAAATTTTGATTTCCTTGGCACTTACCATAGGGATTTTTTATACTCTAAATACAAAGTTTGGCTCAATCCCACCTATAGGTAAATTTCTAAATCCATACTCGGGAGTTTGGCAAAATGAGACTGATGAATCCTTATCTGGTGAAGTTTTGATAAAAGGATTAAAGAACAAAGTAACTGTACATTACGACGAACAAATAATTCCACATGCCTTCGCTCAAAACGAGGAAGATTTATATTTAACCCAAGGCTATCTTACGGCAAAACACCGACTTTGGCAAATGGATTTTCAGACTTATGCTGCTGCAGGAAGATTGTCAGAAATACTAGGTGAAAAGGCTCTAAACTATGACCGACAGGAGCGAAGAAGAGGAATGGGTTATGGCGCCGACCAAGCGGTAAAGGTAATGAAAGAGAATCCTGAAACTTTTAAATTGGTACAAGCTTATGCCAATGGTGTAAACGCCTACATAAATCAGTTAACTCCTGAAAGTTATCCTGTTGAATATAAATTATTAGACTACAAACCAGAACCTTGGAGTGTTAATAAAACTGCATTACTACTAATGTATATGACAAAAATGCTTGCTGGTGCAGACTCTGATATGCAATACACCAATGCCTTAAGACTTTTTGGAAAAGACCGGTTTGATATGCTGTTTCCTGATTTTTTTGACATCACTGATCCTGTAATACCAAAAGAAACAGATTGGAGTTTTATAGATGTACCTCAAACTCCACTTCCTGCAAACCAGCAAATTGTGTTAGATACAATCCGTGAAGTTATAGATCAACCAAATCCAGATAATGGCAGTAATAATTGGGCTATTTCTAAGGAAAAATCTGCCACCGGGAATACTATATTGGCTAACGATCCTCATTTAGGCCTTAACCTACCTTCAATATGGTTTGTAATGCAACTTAGCACACCAAATCATAAAGCATTTGGAGCTACAATACCTGGTGCGTTAGGTATAATTTCAGGATTTAATGAGCACATAGCTTGGGGTGAAACCAATGCAACAAGAGATGTTATAGACTGGTACAAAATAGAATTTAATGAAGATCGTAGCAAGTATAAATTTGATGGTGAATGGAAAGATGCAAGAATTAGAGTTGAAGACATCAAAATTAAAGGTAAAGAAAGTTACAAAGACACTGTGTTATATACACATCATGGTCCTGTAGTATATGACAAAAACTTCAAATCTGACATGGAACTAGCAGGTTATGCCATGAAATGGATTGGACACATGGGAGGTAATAACCAACGCACATTTATAGATTTAAATAAAGCTAAAAATTATGACCAATATACCAAAGCATTACAATACTGGAATGCACCTGCTCAGAATTTTGTATTTGCTTCTGTAAAAGGTGATATTGCGCTTTGGATTCAAGGTAAACTGCCTAATAAGTGGGAAGGTCAAGGCAAATTTGTAATGGATGGAAGTGTTTCTGAAAATGATTGGCAAGGCTTTATTCCTCAAAAATATAATGCCCACTCAAAGAATCCTGAACGCGGGTTTGTTAGTTCTGCTAACCAACATCCAGTAGATGAAAATTATCCATATTTTGTTTTTAATGATCGCTTTGAAACATACCGAAATAGGGTGATCAACGATTATTTTAATTCAAAGGAAAAAATTAGCGTTGACGATTTCAAGGCCTTACATAATAACAATTACAATCTCAAAGCTGCTGAGTTAATGCCGTATATGCTTGATAACATAGACACTAGTAAATTAAATGAGGCTGAAAAAGAAGTATATAATGAGGCTAAATCATGGCAATTTAACAATGATATAAATGAAGTTGGACCGAGTATATGGCGCGAATGGTGGAAAGCAGTTTATAATCTAACATGGGACGAATTTGATGTGGAAGATAGTGTCATGAAGTCTCCTTTTGCATACCAAACCATTCATATGTTAAAAAATAATGGTGATAACGAGTTTATGGATATCGTTGATACACCAGAAAAAGAGACCTCAAAGGATTTATTTCAATTAAGTTTTAGTGAGGCAGTTACATCGTTAAACAATTGGAAAAATGAGAACGGAGACTATAATTGGTATAATTACAAAGCCACTTATGCAGGTCACCTTTTACAAGCATTACCAGCATTTTCAGTATTTAATATACCTGTAGGAGGAGATCGCAATATAGTTAATGCTACATCAGAAAATCACGGACCCTCTTGGCGAATGATTGTTGAGATGACCTCACCTCCTACTGCTTTAGGTATATATCCTGGTGGGCAGTCAGGAAATCCAGGAAGTAAGTATTACGATAATTTCATTGATGAATGGGCTGAAGGTTCATATCATGAGCTTAATTTTCTTCAATCTAACAAAGCTACTGACAAAATTATTGGCAGTCAAATCCTAAAACCAATTTCAAATGAATAAGAATATTATAAATTTTATTGCAACAATTATTATTGCCTATCTTCTTTCATTATTTATGGATTGGTATTCTGTGATGGTGGCATCTTCTTTAACGGCACTATTAATTCCACTCAAACGTTTTGCGGTTTTCTTTGTTCCGTTTTTGGCAATATTTGTGTTTTGGCTAATCTATAGTTTCATTTTAGGGTCTAACAATGACTTTATTTTAGGTAAGCGAATTGCAGAACTACTAGATCTTCAAGGAAATATCTATTTATTACTTACTATTACAGGATTAGTGGGTGGTATTTCAAGTGGAATTGCTGCGATATTTGGTAAACAGCTCAGTACACTTAATACAAAAACATAAATATTTATTTTCTGTTTTTTTCTTCAATCCACTTACTCATATACTTAGTGCTTTGCATAGTTTGATGCATCAGCATTTGACCTATAAAATTGTGTTCGCGATGATTATATAATGAATCGCATAATACGGAAAGTTTCGCACTAAATTTTTCTTCAAAAACAGGTTTTGAGAAATTTTTATTCAATATTTTAAATCCAGTATCTTTAGCTTCATTCCATGCATTCGAATCTTTATAGAGTTCAATTGCTTTCTTTGCAAATAGCTCAGGGTCATCTTGAATTAAATATGAATTCTCAATTATACCTTCAGAAGCAATATAAGATAGAACACAAGGTGTTCCATTAATAAATGCATCAATAACCTTTCCTTTTAATCCTGCCCCAAATCTCAATGGTGCTAAACATACTCTACTATTCTGCATAACAACGTTTACATCGTCTGCAAAACCCTTGATTATAAATCCTTCTTTACTGTTTGATAATTGTGAAACCTTTTGAGACTCATAAGCTCCATAGACATGTAATTGAGCATTTGGTAACTCCTTCCTTATTAATGGCCAAATGGAATTCTTTAAATAGATAATACTATCGTAATTGGGTACATGCAAAAAATTACCAATTATTATGAAATTTTTTCGTGAATCAAAGTTGGGCAAATCATCTCTTACCTTGTTTGCATCCTCAATTAGAAATGGTAAATATTGAAGTAATTCTTGAGGTAGTTTAAAGTCATTAACTAAAATATCCATCTCAAACTTAGAAATTATCAAGGTTAAATCACATCTATATATACTTGCAATCTCACGTTTTGTTACATCATTATAAAGATGTTGTGTACTAAATTCTTCCTCTGCTTTTAATGCAATTTCCCTGCCTTTTCTTAGACCATGTAAATCCTCAGTATCTAATATTTTAAGAGCATTAGGGGATTGCTCTGATACGCGCCAACCAAATTGTTCTTCGGTCATAAACCGGTCAAATAAAACAATATCTGGATTCAACTTTTTTAGAAAATCATCAAAGGATGCATCATTTAATAAAATTGAGTCTGTGCACACACCCATTTGTTCCAAATCAAATGATTTGTCTGTTTTATTTGCTGCACAACTGAACGTGATTTTATAGTCTTGTTTTTGAAAAAATAAAATCAGTTGAAGCATTCGCCTTCCTGCCGCAGAGCTCTTAGGCTCAGGCCACACAAAACCAATAATCAGAAGCTTTTTAATCACTCTGCCTCTTTTAAAAAGGCATATTTAATTCTAGCCGTTTTCACCCATTCCTTAACCGCTTTGATTTGCTCTTGAGTTAAATCAGCATCAGAATGAGTCCAGGTATAACTTGGTAAAGGCATGTGCTTTTTTTCAACTTCCTCTGTCAGTTCCTCAAGTTTGTGATCCTTCTTTTTGTCCGAGTACTCGGTCCATTTAGATACATTAAAATCACCCTTACCGTGTCTTACATGATCTGCCAACCAATAATTGATTGGAGTAATATCATTGTACCAAGGATAACGAGTATGGTCACTGTGGCAATCAAAACATGCGTTTTTCAAAATTAACTTCACATCCTCTGGCGGATTAGTATCAGCTAAGAAAGGTTCAATACTTACAACGTCTCCATCATTTTTATCTGGTCCGAAAAATTGTGCTAATACAACCACAATTAGAATAGCCAAACCTAATTTTTTAAGAAGTGTTTTTATCATGATTTTTAATTAATTTAGAAGGATTAAAAATAATAAACGTTTTGACAAAAGACCAACTTTATGATGAATTAAATTATGTAAATGCAACGCGAGCATGCAGGACAAAATTTGCCAATATAATCCTCAATAATTCTGATTTAATAAAGCCTATACTAGATATTCTGTTTATGATGGATGACAAAATTTCTACACGTGCTGCTTGGATGTTAGAATTTGCATGTAAACAAAATATTAATCTCATTTTGCCACATTTAGACTTTTTTCTAGAAAATCTACCAAAACTTAAATTAGACTCAGCCATTAGACCCTGTGCAAAAATTATTGAAATTATAATTGAGCTTTATTACAAAAAGGAAAATACAGTAATAAAAAATCTTTAAGTAAAAAGATCAAAGAAGACATCATAGAAGTTAGTTTTGATTGGATGATAAAGGATGAAGAAATTGCTGTAAAAGTGTACAGTATGAATTCATTCTATTATTTAGGTATCGAATATGTTTGGATTTATCCTGACCTCAGTGAAATATTAGGTAGAGAATATGCAAATTAAAGTACTGGATATAAAGCCAGAACCAGACAAATTTTAAGAAGAATTAATACACAAAAAACCAAAAATCTATAAAATACTCTTAACTATCTTCGTTATATTTGATGCTTCAAAATTTATAACAAAATGGCAATTACAACGCTCAATGCAATTTCACCAATAGACGGCAGATACAGATCTAAAGTTGATACCTTAGGAAAATACTTTTCTGAAGAGGCCCTAATAAAATATAGAGTATTGGTTGAGATTGAGTATTTCATTGCCCTTTGCGAAATTCCATTACCTCAGTTAAAATCGATCTCACCTTCTAGTTTTGAAAATCTTCGGGCTATTTATCAAAATTTTACTCCAGTCGATGCTTCTGAAATAAAAGAAATTGAAAAGGTTACAAACCACGATGTTAAGGCTGTTGAATATTTTATAAAAGAGAAATTTAATGAGCTTGGTTTATCAGAATTCAAGGAGTTTATTCATTTTGGGTTAACATCTCAGGATATTAATAACACTGCAATTCCATTAAGCATAAAAGATGCTATGAATGATATTTACGTTCCTGAATATTTTACACTTTTAGAAAAGATTGAGGAGTTAGCAAATGAATGGAGCGATGTACCAATGCTGGCTAGAACTCATGGTCAACCTGCATCACCAACTAGATTAGGTAAAGAAATAATGGTTTTTGCTGTAAGGTTAAAGGAGCAATTCAATTTACTGAACGACGTACCAAGTGTAGCTAAGTTTGGTGGAGCTACAGGTAACTTTAATGCACACAACGTTGCATATCCAAATATAGATTGGAAGGCTTTCGGAACAAAATTTGTACAAGAGAAATTGGGACTCCAACACTCATTCCCTACAACTCAAATAGAGCATTACGATCATATGGCTGCTCTTTTTGATGCCTTAAAAAGAATTAACACAATAATTATTGACTTAGATCGAGATATATGGACATATGTATCCATGGATTATTTTAAGCAAAAAATAAAGAAGGGTGAAGTTGGTAGCTCGGCGATGCCACATAAAGTTAACCCTATTGATTTTGAAAATAGTGAAGGAAACTTAGGAATTGCAAATGCAATCTTTGAGCACTTATCTGCCAAACTACCAGTTTCAAGATTACAACGTGATCTAACAGACAGCACGGTTTTACGTAATGTTGGCGTGCCTTTTGGACATACTCTAATTGGATTTAAATCTACATTAAAAGGATTAGGTAAGTTATTGCTCAATGCCTCCAAATTTGAACAAGATTTAGACAACAATTGGGCTGTAGTAGCTGAAGCAATACAAACTATCTTAAGACGCGAAAACTATCCAAATCCATATGAAGCATTAAAGGGTCTTACAAGAACTAACGAAGCAATTACAGAGCAATCAATATCAAGTTTTATTGATTCTTTAGACGTTAACGACTCAATTAAAACCGAATTAAAAGCTATATCACCAAGTAACTATACTGGTATATGAAGTGGTTTCCAATAAATAAAAATACAATTGCCTTACTATTTGTAATTATAGTGACACTTGGTTTTTTTATAGCTGGACTTTTTGAAGTTTTAGACTATTTGATTATCAAATTTCTATTGATTTGCGGTTATATTGGCCTGGTTGCTGTCGCAATTTTCTTTGCGGTTAAAAACAGAAAAAATCGCCTTGAAGATAAACTTCAAGACGATTCTCATTAACATTTTAAATAATTGTCAGTTTATTTAAAAAATTCCGTTAGGCCATTTAGTTGAGAATCTTCTATATTGGCATTCTGAAGAACTTCTCCTAATTGAAATATTTTTCTGGCATTCATGTCATCACCCAAAATTCGTGCTATTGCAAACCCCTTGTCACTTGCACTTCCAAACAGTATTAATTCATCAATACTAATTTCAGAATCCCCAAGAAATTTAACTATAAACCTACCCTCTGTTGTAGACCCACGTATCAATTCCTCGTATTTTGGATTCTTTAAAATAGTATTAACCTTGTCTAATTCAACTTTATAGTCATTTGCATTAGTGTCATTTAACACAAAGGTTAGTACGTTGAGTTTGTCAACAGAATTATATGCTTCGCGTTGCTCATCTGTCATTTCAACTTTTTCTACATTGACCACACTAGTTGGAACATCAAAAGAAGAAAATCCAGGTTGCAACTCATTATTTACATAATAAGTCTGTAAGGTAGGCCCTTGGTTACAACTTGTAATAGCTGTAACCAAAAGCAACATTACCATTAATTTTTTGATTGATTTTGTCATGTTTCATTAATTTTTCTTCCCAGCTTTCTTAAGCTGCTCACCACCTGGAATATCCATTTGGTTAGTGATTTTTGACACTTGTCTTAAATCTATATCTCCAGTTAATGTCATAACTACGGTTTCAAATTCACGCTTCTGACCATTAATTTCAATATTAGAGTCTTTAGTCATTTCTTTAAGACCTGTGATATGCATCAATAATTCCTTAACATGGTTATCGTCCTTACCTTCTTTTACATAGAAATTAACAGTTTGGTCACCATCTTTAATTCTCATTAATTCTTCAAGGTCAGATGACTTAAGGTATCTATTTACAGTTGCTTTCATATCTGCAGATACTTTTTCATCTCCAGTTGTGAAAACTTTAAATCCTGTAATGCTACTTGCCATTTCTGCATATTCTTTCATTTCTGGATCATCTATGTCTACTCCCATGGTAGCTAACATTTTAAACATTTTCTGATTCAAAATAACAGAAGCTACTTCTTCATTATCCTCATACTTATCAAATACACTCTGACTAAAACCAGTCATTGATGTAAAAACTACTGCGATGATTAAAACTAATTTTTTCATGATTTCTTGTTTTTAATTCTTTAATAATTTGTTTGTTGTTTGACTAAATTCTGTAATGTGGTTAGCTTTTTCTAAACCAACATTAAAGTTTTCGGAAGCCAAGTTCAATGTATTTATACTTGTAGTCCCTTGATTAAAATTATTCGAAAGCATTGCTAAAGCTTCTTTAGCTTCCAAATACATTTCTTGTTCTTCTTGCGAGTAATCTGCAAGAGTCTTTGGCCCTCCAAACCAATTTGGTATGAGTATGCCTAGCATTAGAATTGCGACCGCTGCGACAGAAATCCACTGATAAAATACTGTTCTGTTCTTAGGTTTTAATGGAACGTCTTTTGTGTACTGCTCTTCTTGTGCCATAGAGAAATATTGAAATAATGGCTTATAGTGCTCTAAGTGAGGCGCTACACTATTGCTTTTAAAATATGCTCTTAATTGAGCTTCTTCCTTAAGCGATGTTTCAGCATTATTATACTTCTCTATAAGTTTATCTATATTATTTAATACCATAACTATGTGTATTAGTTAACCTTTCTCTAATCGTTTTA
Source organism: Winogradskyella sp. KYW1333 (assembly GCF_003335675.1). Classification (GTDB taxonomy): domain Bacteria; phylum Bacteroidota; class Bacteroidia; order Flavobacteriales; family Flavobacteriaceae; genus Winogradskyella. The sequence goes on from NZ_QPHL01000014.1 coordinate 121,122, forward strand.
CGTGCTCTAGATAACGCTACTCTAATTGCTGTTTCGTTCATATCCAACATTTTAGAAATTTCTGCAAAATCGTATTGTTCTATATCTCTTAGTTGCACTATTATTTTTTGTTGTTCTGGTAATTCTTCCATTATTTTAGAAACCCAGTCTATACTGTCTTTTGCCTCTACTTGCTTCTGTAATGACAAATTATTATCCGTATAATTACTGTGAATAATTTTTAAATTTTGGGCTTGTTTGGACTTTAACCTATCTAGGCAAAAATTCTTGGTCATTGTCATTGAAAAAGCCTCAACATTTTTATACTCACCAATCTTTTCCTTATTTCTCCACAGCTTAAGTAAAATCTCTTGTGTGGCATCTTCTGCTTCTTCTCTAGAGACCAGTAATCGTTTTGCCAAACGAAACACTTTATCCTTAAATGGCATTACTAAGCTTACAAAAGCTGCTTGTTTCATTACTAATTTGATTGGTGGTAAAGTTGGTTTTTATCCTTCTTCAACATTAAGACGATAGACATTACATTTTGTTACAAAGTTTTTTTTTTCACAATAATGTAAGTAAATTTAGAGTTTTACAGACAGAAGTAAAATATTGCTACTTTAAAAAGGAAATGATGAAAAAGATACTGACCCTAACAATAGGTTGTCTGGTGCTATTTTTTGCTACCAGTTGTTTTGAAGACCTTGATGACAATGCTATTAATGCCTCAGAGATTACAGATTTTATTTGGAAAGGTATGAACGCCGCTTACTTATACAAATCTGAGATACCTAACCTAGCGAATGATAGATTTTCTTCTGACGAAGAGTATGCAGAATACCTTAATGGATTTGAATCTCCAGAAGATTTATTTGAGTCATTAATATACTTGCCTGAAGATATAGATAGATTTAGCCGATTGTTTTCAAATTATTTTGATCTTCAAAATTTATTACAAGGCAATTCAATAACTAATGGTCTTGAATTTAACCTATACTTTGTGCCTGGAAGTGAATTTGAAGTTTTTGGTGCTATAACATTAGTGTTAAATAATAGTGTTGCCGATAACGAAGGTTTAGAAAGAGGAATGATTTTTAGAGCCATTGATGGTGAAGATTTAAACACAAGCAATTTAAGTAGTCTATTAGGTCAAACAACTTACACTCTTAATTTTGCAGAATACAATGATAATGGCACTCCAGAGGCGGAAGATGATTCAGTTACATCAAATGGAGATAGCATTACGCTGACTAAGCAAGGTTTTTCTGAAAACCCAATTCATTATACAGACGTATTGGAAATAGACAATACCTCAATAGGATATTTAGTATATAATAGTTTCTTAAGTAGTTTTGATGACGAATTGAACGACTCATTTGGAACATTTCACAATGCAAATATTGATGAACTTGTTATTGATTTGAGATATAATGGTGGTGGGTCTGTTGAAACAGCTGCTTATTTAGGAAGCATGATTACAGGGCAGTTCAATGGTGAAGTATATTCCCAATTAAGGTATAATGACAACTTAATTAGTAGTAACAGAGATTATCTTTTTACTAATTCTATTGAAGGTGGTGGATCTATTAACAGCTTGAATCTATCAAGAATATATGTATTGACCACAAATAGAAGAACGGCTTCTGCTAGTGAATTATTAATTAATAGTTTAAAACCTTATATAGAGGTAATTGTGATTGGTGAAAATACCGCAGGAAAGACTCAGGCATCTCTCACTGTTTATGATGCACCAGTATTATTCTCTACCCAAAATATTAACCCAAATCATACTTATGCAATGCAACCGTTAGTTGCCAATTCATCAAACGTAAATAATCAATTAGTACCTTCTGAAGGGCTAGTGCCAGATATTTTTCTTTCTGAGTTTCCTGGTAATCTTGGTAGATTCGGTAACGTTGACGAGCCGTTATTGGCTGAAGCTATTTTTCAAATAACCGGATCAACTGGAAGAAATACATTAGAATATTATGATTATCCAACTCCTCCAAAAGAAGTTAACATGAGTAAATTCTTCCATCCATTAGAATTTGAAATGTATATAGATTAAAAAAAGCCACTTTAAATAAGTGGCTTTTTTTTATAAGTTTAGGTTAAACCCAACACTAACATTTCGTCCTCGAGTAGTGTAACCAAGAATTTCAAAATAATCCTCATTTAGGATATTATCAAGTGTGATAAATAGTTTCATTTTATCATCTAATATTTTATGACTGAAGTATAGATTGAATAGAGTATATGCATCCAATTCTGTATTTGAAAATGTAGAAAAATCTAAATCACTTCGGTCACCAACATATTGAAGATTAATTGCCGCATAAGTTTCATTTGAAAAATCATATCCCAAATTAGCATTAGCTCTATGTTTAGGCAATCTAATACGTTCTCCATCAATTAGCTCAGTAAAGGTGTAATTTGCTGTTAATTGAAGATTTTCAATTAAATCAAGCTGAGCCTCGACCTCAAAACCTTGAACTGTGGCGTCCTCTTCGGAGTTTTCATATGCAGAGGTAAATACAATAGTGTTCTTTTCATTTCTATTGAAATAAACACCACTAAGCCTAATACCATCCTTAGAATTATATTCTAGACCACCTTCTATGGTTTTATTTTCTTCTGGTTTTAAATCTGGATTAGCGCCAAAAAATCCAAATAACTGGGACAAATTAGGAGCAATAAATGAAGTAGCATAAGAACCAAATACTTTAGTGTACCCCTTGTTTAAATCAAAATTATATGAAGGATTGATATTGTAAACAAACTGAGAACCATACTCGCTGTGATTGTTTAATCTTCCACCTATATTTAGATTTAAGCCGTAATCGGAAACATAAACCACATTTGCATAAGGATCTGAATTTGAGAAACTTTCTTCTTCTGCAAAGATGCTGTTATAATCACCATAGTTTATTCCAATTATAGTGTAGAATTTATCATTAATTACGTATTTATTGAATGCATCAACTATAATACTTTCTGCCTCATTGATTGTGCTAAATGCCGAAATAGTTTCTCTATCAATTTTAGTGATTGCTGCATTAACTTGGAAACTTCCATTTTTATATTCAAACTTTGGTGTAAGTCCAACTCTAAATTGCTCGGAGCGAAATGTATCATCCGTATCAGCTAATAAGAAATTTGGTGGAGGAAAACCATCAATATCTGTTTTAAATTTATCAATTCCAGCAAATACGGAGACGCTAAAGCTATCTGAAAATTGATAACCTAATTTTACACTTGTATTGTATCTCGAAAATGGATCGATTTCAGGATTATCAGACTTTGCCGCTGATAATCCATCTACGAACTGATTCCCAAAACTTGCCAAATACGTCAACTTATTAAATGTTCCATTTAATGAAACATTATTAGTAAAACTTGAGACATTATAGTTAAGGTTATCCTGAGTTTGATTTGTACCAAAAACACTTAAGATACTCGCAGAAAATTCTTTCTCAGTTGCCTTTCTCGTAGTAATATTTATAACCGCAGTAGAAGCACTATTACCATATAATGTACTAGACGATCCTTTTAAGATTTCAATAGAGTCAATGGTGTTTAGATCTAATAATCGTAAATCGAATTCATTCGATACCAATGACGGATCATTGACTTGAATACCATCAATTAAAACTAATACTTGCCTATTGTTACCACCCCTTACAAAATAACCAAGATTTTGACCGGCTACACTCCTACTGCCATTAATTTCAATACCACTTTTGGTATTAATTAATTCTGCAACAGTTTTACCTTGGTTACGTTCTATCTCATCTCTGGTAATTTTAACAACTGTTTTACCGGAGTTTTCACGCTTAATTTTAAATCGTGTGTCTGTTAGCACTACTTCGTCTAACGTTTCTACTTTTACTGAATCCTTTTTTGTTTGTGCAAATCCAGTAGTTAGCACACCAATAGTTAGCATGCAAAACCATTTAGTTTTGTTCATTTAAATTTAATTGCTCGAGAACATACAGCGAACTATACGTAAACTTTTATCCCGAAAGTTTGACTTATTTGTTGAAATTGGCAGGTCTCCTGACTTGCGTCTTGTTATTAGTCTTCCCAGAATAATTCCAGTGACATTGAAGAAATAACAAGCGTAATAGCTTACAGTTGCGGGAACAGTTCTGGATTTTCACCAGATTCCCTTTTAATCCACTTTTAATAAAAAGTCGAACCAGATTTCGATGCGAAAATAATACTTATAATCCTTTAGCAGATTATAATCTTACTTTTTATTATTCAGTTTATAAATGAGATATATAAATCCGACTAAAAAATGCAGAATGATAACACCTGCAACAATATATAGTGTTAAATTTGAATCATCTCTAATGGTAATTGGTAATATTTAGATCAAAATTAAAAATTGCACAAGTTATTATATGCCACTTAAGTTACATACCATACATACTGTATTTTTAACAATACTTATTTGTTTAGTCTCTTGTAAAAGCGAAACCTCAAAAGAGTTTTCTCAGAATAATAGTGGTAATAATTTAAATCTAAAATATGCTACAGGTTTTTCTGCCAATGACTACGGTACTCACATAGTATTGGAAATTAAAAATCCTTGGCCAAAAGCTTCTAAAACATACAAATACGCTCTACTGAAGGATAATGGCATGACTCCCCAAATAGGTTATAGTTTTGATGGGATTATAAAGCCTATCAATAATTTGGTGGTTACTTCTACAACTCATATTCCGTCTTTAGAATTATTAGGTGTTGAAAATTCTTTGGTTGGATTTCCCGGTACAGACTATATATCCTCTGAAAAAACAAGAAAGCGAATCGAAACTGGAGATATTAGAGAACTAGGAAAAAATGAAGGTATTAATACAGAAGTATTACTAGAATTAAATCCAGATGTTGTTATAGGATTTGGTGTTGATGGTGTAAATAAAACCTTTGAAACAATAAAGAAAGCAGGTATCCCAGTTATTTACAATGGTGATTGGGTTGAATCTTCTTCATTAGCCAAAGCTGAATGGATTAAGTTTTTTGGTATTTTGTTTAATAAGGAAAAGGAAGCAGATTCAATTTTTAAGTCTATAGAAAGGAATTATTTAGAGGCAAAAAGCCAAGCAAAACAAGCATCAAATAGACCAACCGTATTTAGTGGTGCTATGCACAAAGATGTCTGGTATTTACCAAATGGTTCAAGTCCAGAAGCAGAATTTTTAAAGGATGCTAATGTAGATTACCTATGGAGTGATACAACCGGTAATGGGAGCTTGGCATTAAGTTTTGAAGCTGTTTTGGCCAAGGCAAAGAATGCTGAAATATGGCTAAGTCCTTCTTATTACACCAGTTTCGATCAACTTAAAGAAGCAAGTGAATTGTATACTAATTTTAAAGCCTTTAAAACAAAAAATATTTATACCTTTTCAAGAACTACAGGTTCAACAGGAGGTGTGTTGTATTACGAACTTGGAACTTCAAGACCAGATTTAATCCTAAAAGATCTGATTAAAATTTGCCACCCAGAACGCCTAAAAGATTACTCGCCATATTTTTTTAAAAAACTTAAATAATTGAATAATAATAAGACATACCGAATTCATTTTTTGATACTATTAATTGTGTTGTTATTATGCTTTTTAGTTAATATTTGTCTAGGTTCCATTAGCATTCCCTTAGGTAATGTAATTGAAGGGTTATTTGGCACATTAGAAAATGAAACTTGGCAAATAATTATTAAGGATTTTCGACTGCCAAAGGCAATTACTGCAATACTAGTTGGATCAGGATTGGGCATTTCAGGTTTATTAATGCAAACCTTGTTTAGGAACCCTTTAGCAGGTCCATTTGTACTAGGTATTAGTTCGGGAGCAAGTTTAGGTGTTGCAATTATAATTTTAGGTTCTGGATTATTCGGTGGTGTTTTTGCAACATACTTAATATCAAAATGGAGCATTGTAATTGCGGCAAGTCTTGGTAGTTTTTTGGTGTTATTGGCTGTATTGGCTGTTTCGAGCAAGGTAAGAGATACGATGGCCATTCTCATCATTGGATTAATGTTTGGTAGCATTACCGCAGCAGTTGTTAGTGTATTATCGTATTTCAGCACAGCCGAACAATTACAACAATACATTTTCTGGGGTTTTGGAAGTTTAAGTAATCTCTCGTGGAATGAATTATCCTTATTTTTTGGGCTTTATATTTTAGGATTGTTTTTAGCAGTTTTTTCAATTAAAAATTTGAACAGTCTCTTATTGGGTGACAACTATGCCAAGAGCTTAGGGTTGAGTTTAAAACGTAGCAGGCTAGTAATAATATTAGCAACAAGTCTAATTGCAGGAACCATTACGGCTTTCGCAGGGCCAATTGCCTTTATTGGTTTGGCAATACCTCATTTAACCAGACAAATATTTAGAACCTCAAACCATCGGATACTTTTACCTGCAGTTTTATTATTTGGAGCAATCGTAATGCTAGTTTGTGATAGCATAGCTCAACTACCATCTAGCGACTATGTATTACCAATAAATGCTATTACAGCCTTAGTTGGTGCTCCTGTTGTCATCTGGCTGTTAGTAAGGCAAAGAAAAATGATGTTTTAATGACAAAAAAGAATCTAAATATCATACTAAAAACAGAAAACCTTTCAATTGGTTACAAAACCAAGAGAGAGGATCTTATGGTTGCTTCAAATATTAATATTGAACTAGAAAAAGGGAAACTTATAGGTTTAGTAGGTGCAAATGGAATTGGAAAATCTACATTGCTTAGAACTTTAATAAAAGTACAACCATCGCTCTCAGGTTTAATACTGATAAATAATAAGGATTTAAATCAAACTCGTGTTCAAGAATTGGCTAAACAATTGAGTATTGTTTTAACTGAACAAATGACTTCTAAAAACCTATCCGTTTATGAATTAGTTGCATTAGGAAGACATCCATATACTAATTGGGTTGGGAACTTATCTCAAAATGATATAGAAATCATCAATAAATCTTTAGAATTGGTAAATATCTCAAATTTAAAAGACAAAAAGTGTTTTGAGCTCAGTGATGGGCAATTACAAAAAGTCATGATTGCTAGAGCCATGGCCCAAGATACAGAGATTATAGTCTTAGATGAACCTACAACACATTTGGATATGTATCATAAGGCTTATATATTAAAGTTATTACAAAAGTTAACAAAAGAAACTGGAAAAACGATTTTATTTTCATCACATGAAATTGAGCTAGCCATTCAACTTTGTGACACCATGATTGTAATGACCAACAATGATGTTATTTGCAATCAACCATGCAATTTAATATCAGAAGGTATATTTGAAACTCTGTTTCCCAAGGACCTTATTAAATTCGATAATTCCACAGGAAGTTTCAGGGTAAGTAAATAAAATAAAGTTTTAATCGTTACGTAAATACCATTTCATTTTAGGTATTTAAACTTTATCTTTGAGAAATACACTTTTCAACATGAATGATACACTCATACTTTTTATTACAGTCATAATATCAGCTGGTATCGGAGCATTTCTTGGTTTACAATTTGCTGTATTAAAAAGTAAAGGAGATAAGAGTGCTTTAGAAGAACGCCAACATCAATTAAGCAAGACAATAGAAGATTTGAAACAAAATGTTGAAAAGGTTGAATCAGAACGTGAAGCCATTAGAAGGGATAAGGAATTTTTAAACTCTGAACTTTCTAAACGTAATACAGAAATTGAAAACCTACAGCAACAAAATCTAAAACAAGATCAAGAATTAGAAGAGCGTCAAGCCCAATTACGTAAAGATTTTGAGCTATTGGCCAATAAAATACTTGAAGAAAAATCTAGCAAATTTACCGAGCAGAATAAAGAAAATATTAAAAACATATTGAATCCTTTACAAGAAAAAATTCAAGGTTTTGAAAAAAAGGTTGAAGACACCCAAATGCGAAGTGTCAAGATGCATACAGCACTAGAGGAACAACTTAAAGGGTTAAAGGATCTCAACCAGCAAATGGCAAAGGAGGCAACCAATCTTACCAAAGCACTCAAAGGTGATAGCAAAACTCAAGGTAATTGGGGAGAATTAGTCTTAGAACGTGTTTTAGAAAAATCTGGATTAGAAAAGGATAGAGAATATTTTGTGCAGCAAAATTTTCAGAGAGAAGATGGATCTCGTGTTATGCCAGATGTAGTTTTACATTTACCAGATTCTAAGAAAATGATTATTGACTCTAAAGTATCCTTAACAGATTATGAGCGCTTGGTTAATGCAGATGGAGATGACCGAGACATATATCTTAAAGCACATGTAAATTCAATTAAAAAGCACGTTGACCAACTTTCTGCCAAGAACTATCAGGACTTATATGATATTGAATCACCAGATTTTGTTTTAATGTTTATCCCTATAGAACCAGCTTTTGCAGTTGCAATAAATGAAGATAACTCATTATACAATAAGGCATTTGAACAAAACATAGTAATTGTTACGCCTTCTACCCTATTAGCAACATTGCGTACTATTGATACCATGTGGAATAATGAAAAGCAACAACAAAATGCTGTTGAAATAGCGAAACAAGCTGGTGCATTATACGATAAGTTTGAAGGATTAGTTACAGATTTAACTGGTGTCGGTAAAAAGATTGACGCCGCCAAAAACGACTACTCCTCTGCAATGAACAAACTTGTTGAAGGAAAAGGCAACCTTATTTCACGTGTAGAAAAAATAAAGAAAATGGGTGCAAAAGCTAAAAAATCTTTGCCTGAAAATATCATTAAACGCGCAACAGAAGATTTTGATTGATGTTAGGCAAATAATATCTTGAAATAGAAAAGCCACTTCAATTGAAGTGGCTTTTTTAGTACATATTTTATTTGAGTTTATTGCTTAATAAAGCGTTTCGTTTGTACTAATTCATTATTTGATACTCTTACTAAATAAACCCCACTTCTCCAATTGGTAACATTTACTGAAGATTCTAACTGTGTAATTGATCCCTTAAACACTCTTTTGCCTAAGACATCATATACCTCAAGTTTCAGTTCTCCATCCGATGATGGTAATTTTATATTTAATTTATTTCTTCCTGGATTAGGAGAAATTGTAAATTCTGTATTAGCTAATGAAAATTCATCAGTACTTAATGAAGATGAAGCTAAAATATTATCGACTTGAATAACTGCCGAAATAATATCTGCACTCGCCCATGTTGGTGAAGAACTACTTAATATTCGAATGGTAAAAACATCTGTAAGTACCGATTCAACATCCCCTCCACCTGAAACAATAGAAAAATCAGAATCAGCAATTGGTATAGTAATATTTGACCAAGTTCCATTTGCAGGAATATTTATAGCGTTTGTAGTACAAATTCGAGTACCATTAGTTCCTTGCATCGCCACTCTAAGATTTAAGTCATTTGTTTGAACATTAACATCTAAATTAATTTCATCCACACCAGCCGCAGAAAAGTCTCCACTCCATTGGTTATTTTGAGAATAAAAAACCATTTTACTTGCGACTCCACTTGAGCCTAAAGAAGTGTATTGCAAACAATTATCACCAACTCCACTAGGACCAGCATCTGCAACATTAATGGGTCCATTAGTAGCATTACCAGCACCACCAATTCTCCAATTCTCAGTAGTTCCACCTTGGAAATTATCTACTTGATTTAAGGCTACCTGAGCCATAAGACCAAAAGAGATACAACAAATGGAAAATAAAAGTAAAGTTTTTTTCATATGTAGGTTATTTTCAACGAAGTTAAGAATAATATAACAAATACCATGCTAACTTTAACAAATAGAAAGAGTTTACTTACTTAAATACATCTTACGACGCGAATATAAATCATAGAATTCATCATCTTTCAGACTATCTATAAACAATATACTCTCTCCTGTACTTTTCATTTCTGGTCCTAATTGCTTATTAACATTTGGGAATTTATTAAATGAGAATACCGGCTGTTTTATTGCATAACCATCCAAATGAGGTTTGAAATCAAAATCATTAATTTTCTTTTGGCCTAACATTACTTTAGTCGCATAATTTACATATGGTTCGCCATATGCTTTTGCAATAAAAGGAACTGTACGAGATGCTCTAGGATTAGCCTCAATAATGTATACCGTATCATCTTTGATGGCGAACTGAATATTGATTAAACCAACTGTATTAAGGGCTAACGCTATTTTCTTAGTATGATCCTTAATTTGCTGCATTACAAATTCTCCTAGGTTAAATGGTGGTAAAGTAGCATTACTATCACCAGAATGTATACCACAAGGCTCAATGTGCTCCATAATTCCAATGATGTATACATTTTCACCATCGCAAATGGCATCAGCCTCAGCTTCAATTGCACCATCAAGATAATGGTCTAATAACAACTTATTTCCTGGAATAGATTTTAATAAGTCAATAACATGTTCTTCTAGCTCTTGCTTATTAATAACTATCTTCATCCCTTGACCGCCAAGTACATAAGAAGGTCTTACCAATATTGGGAAGTTTAATCTATCTGCCACTTCAAGAGCCTGTTCTGCACTTTCTGCTGTGTCAAATTCTGGATAAGGAATATTATTTTTCTTTAATAATGTTGAGAAGCTTCCTCTATCTTCAGCCAAATCCAATGATTGGAAACTTGTTCCCATAATTTTCACGCCCCATCTTTCAAGTTTCTCCGCAAGTTTTAAAGCTGTTTGACCACCTAACTGTACTATTACACCTTCAGGTTTTTCATGCTGAATAATATCATAAATATGCTCCCAGAAGACAGGTTCAAAATAAAGCTTGTCTGCGATATCAAAATCAGTTGAGACCGTTTCTGGATTACAGTTTATCATAATAGTTTCATAACCACACTCTGCCGCGGCTAAAACACCATGAACACAACAGTAGTCAAACTCAATTCCTTGACCAATTCTATTTGGTCCCGAACCTAGAACTATAATTTTCTTACGATCGGTCACTTTACTTTCATTGTGAACTGACACTTTACCTTCAGCAGTTTCGACTTCACTTTCAAATGTTGAATAATAATATGGTGTCTCTGCTTTAAACTCCGCAGCACAGGTGTCTACTAGTTTATATACCCTATTTATATTGAATTCTCTTCTTTTATTATAAACTTCGCTTTCAAGACAGCCTAGCATATGAGCAATCTGACGATCACCATATCCTTTTTGTTTGGCTTCAAGTAGTAATTCTCTTTCAATACTCTGAATATTATAATTAGAAATTTCCTTTTCTAAATGGAACAATTCTTCATATTGCTTTAGGTACCACATATCTATTTTAGTAATCTCATGAATACGACTTAATGGTATACCTATTTGTATGGCATCATAAATCACAAATACCCTGTCCCAACTTGCATTTGTAAGTTTATCTATTACTTGTTCGTAATTCTTATAACCTTTTCCGTCTGCTCCTAGACCATTTCGTTTAATCTCTAATGATTGTGTAGCTTTATGTAAAGCCTCTTGGAATGAACGACCTATTGCCATAACCTCTCCTACAGCTTTCATTTGAAGTCCAAGTGATCTATCTGAACCTTCGAACTTATCGAAGTTCCAACGTGGTATTTTAACAATTACATAATCTAAGGTCGGTTCAAATAAAGCTGAAGTTGATTTTGTTATCTGGTTGCTTAATTCATCTAAAGTATAACCTAATGCCAATTTAGCTGCCACCTTCGCAATAGGATATCCTGTTGCTTTACTTGCTAATGCAGATGAACGAGATACACGTGGATTAATTTCAATTGCAATAATTTCTTCTTCTTCATCAGGACTTACTGCAAACTGAACATTACAACCACCTGCAAAATCTCCAATACTTCGCATCATATGGATAGCCATATCACGCATCTTTTGAAACGTCTTATCAGATAATGTCATTGCTGGTGCAACTGTGATCGAATCACCAGTATGAATGCCCATTGGATCCATATTCTCAATTGTACAAATAATAACAACATTATCATTTTTATCTCTTAATAACTCAAGCTCATACTCTTTCCAGCCCATCATTGCCTTATCAATCATTACCTCGTGGATTGGAGAAATTTCCAAGCCTCTTGTTAATGCTTCATCAAATTCTGCTTCATCGTATACAATTGAAGCTCCTGCACCCCCCAAGGTAAATGACGCTCTAATACATAATGGAAAACCAAATTCTTGAGCGATTTCTTTACCCTTTAAGAAAGATGTTGCCGTTTCCTGTGGTGCCATGCCAACACCAATCTCTAACATCAATTCTCTAAACTTCTCTCTATCCTCTGTTATATTAATCGCGTCGATATCAACGCCAATAATCTCTACGTCAAAATCATCCCAAATTCCCTTGCCATCAGCCTCTATACAAAGATTAAGAGCGGTCTGTCCTCCCATAGTTGGTAATACAGCATCAATCTGAGGGTGTTCCTTCAATATTTTAATGATAGACTTGGTTGTTAATGGCAAAAGATATACATGATCAGCCATAGTAGGGTCCGTCATTATTGTTGCTGGGTTGGAATTAATTAATATCGTTTCAATTCCATCCTCTCTTAAAGATCTTAAAGCCTGCGAACCTGAATAGTCGAACTCACATGCTTGACCTATGATTATTGGACCTGAACCAATTAATAAAATTGATTTGATGTTTTTGTTTTTTGGCATGAGTATTTGTTTTGGTGTGCTAAAATAATTATCACTTGGGTACAAAAAAAGGTGTTACACCTAAGTAACACCTTAAAAATATTAACAATTGTTAATCATTATTTCTTATGTCTTGATTCTGAAGATACAGACAACTTCTTTCTACCTTTAGCTCTTCTGCGTGCTAAAACTTTTCTTCCATTAACAGAAGCCATTCTTTCTCTGAAACCGTGCTTGTTTCTTCTCTTTCTTTTCGACGGTTGAAACGTTCTTTTTGGCATTGTCCTATCTTTTTAAAATCTAAATATCTTTTTAATATTGAGCCTTATCTCAAAACTGCGTGCAAATATACAACAAGTTTTTACTTTAACAAGTACCTAAATAAAAATATTTCTATTACTTTTTATTAACTTTGACCCTCCAAAAAATATAAAACTACATGTTTAATAAAAATATAAAACTAGTTATTACCGTACTAATAGTTGCATATGCCATTTATCAGTTCACTGAAGGATATATTGGTAATGGTATTATGTATATTCTATTGTCTACAATATTTATATTTCTTTATTTTAAAAATGAAATAATACTACTTGCCTTTTTAAGATTACGCAAGCAAGATTTTGCAGGTGCAAAAAGATGGCTTGATAAAATTAAAAACCCTAAAGGCTCACTAGTAAGGAAGCAACAAGGATATCTAAACTATCTTAATGGTATAATGGTTTCCCAGACCAATATGAACGAGGCAGAAAAGTACTTTAAGAATGCTATTAATTTAGGATTGTCAATGGATCACGATTTAGCTATGGCAAAATTAAATCTTGCTGGAATAGCCTTCTCTAAAAAACGAAAGCAAGAAGCACAAAAACTATTGACGGAAGCTGAAAAGCTTGACAAACGGAATATGATAGCTGATCAGATTAAAATGATGAAGCAACAAATGAAAAAAGCTTCAATACCAAGACAGCATTATGGACAACCAACTTCGTCTAGACAAAACAGAAGAAGTAGAAGATAATAAAAAGGCGCTAAGATTAGCGCCTTCTATTTTATTTATAATACCCTTCCTTCGGAATTTCAATTTGGTACATTTTCCTTGATTTATTATTAAGATGTTTTTCACGTAACCAAGGATTGTGAAGCTTTAAAATCTTATAATTAATTCCGAAACGTTCAGCAAACTGTGTAAAATCAGTTACGGCTGTATCAACTTCTATTTTATAAGTTGGTATTGGTTTGTACAGGTGATCCTTATTAAAGTTAAAACCATACTTAGTAGGGTTATTTAGTATTTCTTTTAGAGCAACAATTCTAAACATGTAGCGTCCTGTCTCTTCTCCAAGTAACAAGTCATAATAATTATCTACATCTTGCTCGTTTAATCTTTTTGAAATTCCAGCATTACCAGCATTGTATGCCGCTGCGGCCAAAGTCCAAGAACCAAGTTTTTCTTTCGCCTTTTTTAAATAATTACAAGCAACCTCAGTTGCCAATTCTAAATTATAACGTTCATCAACATTGCTATTGACCTCTAATCCGTTTTCACGACCAGTTGTTTTCATTATTTGCCAAAAACCCCTTGCTCCAGCTGGTGAAACTGCATTAGTTAAACCACTTTCTATAACGGCTAAATATTTAAAATCATTAGGAACGCCATTTTTTTCTAATATTGGCTCAATAATCGGAAAATATTTTTGAGCTCTCTTAAACATTAACAACCCATTTGATTGCCAATAAGTATTAACTAGAAGTTCTCTATCCATTCTCTCATATATATCAGGATTCTCCACTGGTACGGCTTCCTCAGCAAAATTTAAGTCCTCTGGCATTTCAAGCGCGTAGACATTATAATCGTTTAAAATAGGTTGTTCTTTGCCTAAATTTCCGTCAGAAGGAGCCTTCTGCATTGCAAAAATGAATAAAACTGAAATACAGATTAATCCAATACCGGCTAATATGTTTTTTAAGATTTGCATGGCTTTCAATTTTGTCTAAAAGTAAAAAATCTATTTAATTCTTTTAAATTTAGGACTCTATAAGTTTTGGTAAATTTTCATTAAACCATTTATGTTTATTAATAATCATAATATGCGTACCTCCTTTTATTACTATACAACCTCCAGCACAAGAATGAGGAAATACAGAATCATCATCACCATTAATATATATAGCATTTGGGTTTGGCTCATCTTGTGACCAACATAATACTTGCTTTATTGACCAATCTAGGTAAACTTTATCATTAAAAGACAAATATTTTTTATAGAGATCAACACGTTTTTTAATGGTTTCTCCAAAAGCATACTTTGCCAAAAAATCAACATTTCCTGCCAATTGAGTGGGTAATATTTTATATGCTTTTGTAATTTTTAAAAGTTTAAACCTCTTGGGTAATTCATGACGAGATTTAATACTAGAAACCACAAATAATTTTTTAATATTTAAAAACTTAATCATCTCTTGCACCAAAATACCTCCAAATGAGACACCTAAAAGCACTATATTGTCTTCAATAATAAAATCGCACATTCGCTTAGCGTATTCCTCTAAAGTTTCGTTCTCTCCAGGAATTTGCCACTCTAACCAATGAATTTTGTATTTGTCTTCTGGTAGTTTTATATATTCAAAAATAGTTGGGCTCGCAGCCATACCTGGCATTAAATAGATATGTATAATTTCAGAAGCCATTTTTAGTTTCAATTTAGAGCTTAAAATGTTTTAGGCCTTCATAAATGCCCATCTCACAAGCATTTAACAGTTGTTACTTAGGAGAATTCCCTAATAATTTGTACTTTTGCACTGCAAATCTATATAAATTATAGAATCTACACGCCATTCGCTAATCTTAAATAACGTAAATATGACAGATATTGTTGAATTGATTGATAATGATTTTCTACGTCAATTTGAATTAAAGGTAGATAACGACATGGCTGTTATTGAATATTCCCTTCAAGAACGTAAAATATTCCTTACTAAAATGGTAATTCCAGACGCAATGAAGTCTGACACTTTTGAAAAAGAATTTTTAGCGATGGTATTTGACAATATTAAAGATAGAAATATAAGCGTAGTACCAACAAGTCCAGAAATAGCAAAATTTGTAAGAAGTAACAGAAAATATAAGCGAATGTTACCAGTAGGTATTCGTATATAATTTGAAAAAGAAATATATTTTACAAACCCATGACTTATTATAGTTGTGGGTTTTTTATTTTAGCGTACTAGAGCTTCTTTAAAATTAAAGCGTACCAAACCGTCTTCACCAATTTTGGTTAGTTTAACCTTATGTATTGTATTCACTAATTCGGGATTCCAAGGTACCTTAACCTTTACATAATTTTCGGTAAACCCATGTATGTAGCCCTCTTTATTTTCACCTTCAAATAATACTACGTGATCAGTGTTCAGTTGACTTTCATAAAACGCTCTGCGCTTCTTAACTGAAAGCCCTCTAAGCATTTTACTTCGCTTTGCTCTTACATTATTTGGCACAATACCATCCATTATCGCAGCTTCTGTGTTGTCTCTTTCAGAATAAGTAAATACATGTAGGTACGAAATATCGAGTTCATTTAAGAAATTATAGGTCTCCAAAAACAACTCATCTGTTTCTCCAGGGAAACCAACTATAACGTCTACCCCAATACATGCATGAGGCATTACTTGTTTTATCTTTGAAACCCTATCAACATATAATTCCCGCATGTAACGGCGTTTCATTCTTTTTAGCAACTCATTACTCCCACTTTGAAGTGGCACGTGAAAATGCGGTACAAATGCCCTCGATTTAGAAACGAGATCTATTGTTTCATTCTTTAACAAATTTGGTTCAATGGATGATATTCTTAAACGTTCTATCCCTTTTACTTTATCAAGTTCTGTAACTAAATCTAAAAAAGTATGTTCGTGTTTCTTGTTACCAAATTCACCCTTACCATAATCACCAATATTTACTCCAGTTAAAACAATCTCCTTGATACCTTTTTGAGATATTTCTTGCGCATTATTTAACACATTCTCCATAGTATCACTTCTCGATATGCCACGAGCTAATGGAATTGTACAGTACGTGCATTTATAATCACATCCGTCTTGTACTTTTAAAAATGCTCTTGTCCTATCTCCAATGGAATAACTACCAACATAGAAATCTGCCTCTTCAATTTCACATGAGTGTACTTCGCCAAAATCATTTTTGGAAAGATCATTGAGGTAATCAGTAATTTTAAACTTCTCTGTGGCTCCTAATACCAAATCTACTCCATTTACATCAGCAAGTTCTTCAGGTTTAAGCTGGGCATAACAACCAATAGCAGCAACAAAAGCTTCTGGATTTAATTTTTGAGCTTGTTTAACAATAGTTTTAAATCTTTTATCGGCATTTTCGGTTACAGAACACGTATTTATGACGTAGATATCTGCCTTTTCCTTGAAATCAACACGCTGAAATCCTTCATCATTAAAACTCCTAGCAATTGTTGAAGTTTCAGAGAAATTAAGTTTACAACCTAGTGTATAAAAAGCTACTTTTTTTGTTTCCATGTTTTGGTCTCTTGAACTTGTTTCAAGATCATTAATGGTATATATTTACTCTTCTCTAAATTTAGAGTCTGCAAATTTACAATATATTAGTTATATGCTAAAACACAGGAGATGCTTATTCAACTACTTACTAGCAGTGTTTAGTTGTTTAATTCTGGTTTCTTGTTTTTCAAAAAACAAGTTTGAAAAAGACCACCTTGTTTTTAGGTATAATGAACATAAAAATATAAGTTCACTAGATCCTGCATTCTCAAAGGATATAGCAGATATCTGGGCAACACACCAATTATTTAACGGATTAGTGCAAATGGATGACTTACTGAATGTTAAGCCATGCATCGCAACGAGTTGGAAGATTACAGATAGTGCTAGAGTCTATACTTTTATTCTTAGAGACGATGTGTATTTTCACAAGCATGCACTCTTTGGTAAGGATTCTTCCAGAACCGTTAAAGCTTCAGATTTTGAATATAGTCTAGATAGACTAAATGATAATTCCATAGCATCACCTGGTAGTTGGGTTTTAAATAAAGTTGATAGTTTTAAAGCAATTAATGACACAACTTTTCAGATTAGACTTAAACAACCTTTTCCTGCATTTTTAGGACTCTTAACAATGAAGTATTGCTCAGTTGTACCAAAGGAGATTGTTGAACATTACGGTAGTGAATTTAGGTCTAACCCTATTGGTACAGGTCCTTTTAAATTTAAAAGATGGGAGGAAAATATTAAGCTTGTTTTTCGAAGGAACAATAATTATTTTGAGACCTCAATTGATGGTAATCAATTACCTTATTTAGAAGCTGTTGCCGTAACCTTTTTACCTGACAAGCAAAGTGAATTCTTACAATTTTCACAAGGTAATATTGATTTTGTTTCTGGATTAGACGCTTCTTACAAGGATGAAATTTTGACGACCGATGGTAAACTAAAATCTTTGTATGAAAGTGATGTAAACATGATAAGGGGCCCATATCTCAATACAGAATACCTAGCCTTTTTTATGGAAACGAAGGTTAAACCAATTCAAAATCTTAAATTAAGAAAAGCAATCAATCTTGGGTTTGATCGAAATAAAATGATTACCTATTTGCGAAATGGAATAGGTACACCTGCCAATGGTGGTTTTATTCCTAAAGGGCTCCCAGGCTATATTAAGGAAATAGGTTTCTCTTATAACCCAGAACTAGCTAGCCAACTTATTGAAGAGTTTAAAAAGGAAACAGGTATTTTAAATCCAGAAATTACTTTAACCACTACTAGCAACTATCTAGATTTTTGTGAATTTATACAAAGAGAAATTCAAAAAATAGGCTTAAATGTAAATGTGGATGTAATACCAGCTTCAAGTTTAAAAGATGCCAAAGCAAATGGACAGTTAGATTTTTTTAGAGCAAGTTGGGTAGCTGACTATCCTGATGCAGAAAATTATTTATCACTTTATTACAGTAAGAATTTTGCTCCAAATGGACCAAATTACACACATTATAAAACTGAACTATTTGATAAATTATATGAAGCATCTTATTTAGAGACTGATCCTAGTGAACGATCTAAACTTTATACAAGAATGGATTCTCTTGTAATGTCATCAGCTCCCGTTGTACCGATGTTCTATGATGAAGTGGTGAGATTTACACGTAAAACAGTGAACGGTCTTGGTATAAACGCAACAAACTTATTAGAATTAAAATCAGTTAAAAAATCTAAAATTTACTGAAATAATATAGATCGTCACCTCCTGCTCCCTTAAGACGTCTAGATGATAAATAACCAGTTGTTAAATCATCATTTAAGAAAAAAGAGAAATCATCACCAGGACTATTTATTGGAGTTTCTAAAGAAATAGGTATTTGTTCTGGGTCGCTTGATTTTAAGTCATAACTATAAATGTCTAACCCACCCTTTCCATATCTGCGATTAGATGTAAAATATAAGACATTGTCTACACTAACAAATGGAAATATTTCAGTTCTTGAGGAGTTTATAGTTTCGCTCAATTTTGTTATCTCACCATAAGTCTTGTGGTTAGACACAGCCACTTTATAAAGATCTGATTTTCCCTTTGTTCCTCTAATATCTGCAATAAAATATAGTGTATTATCATCTGGACTTAAAGCCGGATGCGCGAAATTATTATTCGGTTTACAGAATGGTAATGTTTCAAAATTTGTCCATCCCCTCCCTTCAATATACTCTGCTCTTTGTATTAAAAGGTTATAAGTTTCTATTCCTTTTAATTTATTTGCGCCTTTACCCGAATGATTAGAAGTAAAATACATATATCTACCGTCCTTTGTATAAGTTGCTGCAGACATATTAAATTGCCCAAGCTCAGTCTTCACTATTGGTTTTGACTTAATAATTTCTCCGTCATTAGTCATTTCGCCTTCGTAGATTCCATAAATAAATCCTGAATACCTATCTTTTATTGGTCTTCCTCTTTTTGTGGTGAGATTATGGCAAAAAAACACTTTATCACCGACCACTCTTGCCGCAAAATGATCTAATTCAGTATTAATTGATAATTGTGTCACTTGTACATTCTTATTTTGAGAAAAAGAAAAAGTAAGAATGAATATTAACAGAAATGTAATCTTAACTTTAAACATGGTTATTCTCTTCTGTATTGTTTTGTTTCTTCAAAAACGTGTTCTAATATTGCTTTGTCTTTATTTGTAAATTTCTCGTCTCGCCTAGCCATTACAACCTCTGCTACTTCAAAAGCCTTGTTTGTTTTATAGGTTACAAAACCTTTGCTTCCGCCCCAAGAAAAACTTGGAACAAAATTACGAGGAAATCCACTTCCAAATATATTTGAACTAACACCAACAACCGTACCAGTATTAAACATGGTATTAATACCGCACTTACTATGGTCTCCCATCATTAGTCCACAAAATTGAAGACCTGTTTTAGCAAACCCTTCTGTTTTATAATCCCAAAGTCTAACTTCGGCATAATTGTTTTTTAAATTTGAATTATTGGTATCCGCTCCTAAATTGCACCATTCCCCAAGAACAGAATTACCTAAAAATCCATCATGTCCTTTGTTTGAATAACCAAAAAGCACCGAATTATTTACCTCTCCACCAACCTTACTATATGGTCCAACGGTTGTAGGTCCATAAATTTTAGAGGCTAACTTAACAGTTGCGTTTTGGCAAAGCGCAAACGGCCCTCTAATTACAGAAGCCTCCATTACCTCTGCGTCCTTACCGATATAAATAGGGCCAGAACTAGCATTTAGAGTCACATACTCCAATTTTGCACCTTTTTCAATAAAAATATTTTCAGGCTTAATAGTATTTACAGTTGTTGGAATAGGTTGTGATTGACGACCCTTTGTTATTAAATTAAAATCTTCTGAGATTGCATCTCCATTTTTTGAAAAAATATCCCACGTGTGTTCAATTTTTATTATTTCACCATTAAAATCAATCGCCTCGAAACTTGAAAAATTCTTGACCTCTTCTCCTTCCTTTACAAAGAAAGCAATGACATCCTCTCCATTAAATAATGCCTGATTATGTTTAAGCCCCTTAACAAGCTCTGACACTTCCATATTTGGAAGAAAAGAGGCATTAATCATTATGTTATCCTCCATTTCTACCAATGGATACTTATTTGCTAGATAATCTTCTGTAACTGTTGTTGTTGTATACTCCAAATATGATTCCCATTTCTGACGTATTGTAAGAATCCCAACTCTAATATCTGCAACAGGTCTTGTATATGTAAAGGGTAATAGGTTGTTTCTGTATGGACCATCAAATAATATGTAATTCATAATAAGGACGTTGCTTTAGTTACTTATCAAAAGTAGCGTAATTGTATAAAACAAAAAAGCCTTTCAGTTGTAAGAAAGGCCTTTTTTAATATGTTGTTGTAGCTAAACTTATTTTTTAAACTTAGCGTATTTGTTTTTAAATTTATCAATACGACCAGCAGTATCTACTAATTTAGATTTACCAGTGTAGTATGGGTGAGATGTTCTAGAAATCTCCAACTTAACCAATGGATATTCAACACCATCTACTTCAATAGTTTCATTTGTATCAGCAGTAGACTTAGTTAAAAACACGTCATCATTTGACATATCTTTAAACGCTACTAATCTATAATTTTCTGGATGTATTCCTGCTTTCATCACTAAATTGTTTAAACTTACATTCAATTTTTTCGAGGTGCAAATTTAAGTATTTTTTGTAAATGTACAATCTTTTTATTCTTTTTTATTTGTTATTTATGATGTAACAATTCCTTATATTTATATACTAACTAGACAATTAACTAAAAATCAAAATTCAATCATGGAAAATCAGAAACCAACAGCTGGTAAATTTGCACTTAATTACGGAGTAATTCTTGGTGTATTAATGATAGCAATTGGTGTCGTTACTTATGTAACTGGCATGGCGTTAGAAGGGCAACAATGGCCAAATATTATTTACTATATAGCCTTCCCAGTTGTTATTATGTATGCAATTAGCCAATACAAAAAAGCTAATGCAAATACTCTTGGCTTAGGTGACGCAATAAAAGTTGGATTATCTATTGCAGTAATAAGTGCAATTGTTTATTTAATTTATGGGTTACTTTTCAACTATGTAATTGATCCAGAATTTATGGGGCAAATGATGGAAGTACAACGTGACAAATTGCTAGAAAATCCGAATATGACTCCAGAAGCAGTTGAGCAAAGCATGAAAATGATGGAGATGATGTTTAACCCATTTATAGGATCAGCTTTTTGGGTGGCGATGAGTGCGTTCTTTGGATTAATATATTCACTTATTGGAGGTTTAGTAATGAAAACTAAATCTAACTAATGCTTAAATAATTTAATTATTTTTGAAGTCTACTATAGAAGACTTTTAAAACATGAGCATATCAGTAGTAATACCACTACTTAATGAAGAAGATTCATTAAAAGAATTACACGATTGGATTGTATCAGTGATGCAATCCAATTCGTTTTCATACGAAATTCTATTTATTGATGATGGTAGCACTGATAAATCTTGGGATGTAATCCAACAACTTTCTAATTCCAATAAAAGCGTAAAAGGCATCAAGTTTCTAAGAAACTTTGGGAAGTCTCAAGCATTGCATGCTGGGTTTGCCAAAGCGGAAGGCGATGTTATAATTACAATGGATGCAGATTTACAAGATAATCCTGAAGAAATCCCTGAACTTTATAATTTGATTATAAATGATGGATATGACTTAGTTTCTGGTTGGAAGAAAAAGCGGTACGATTCGGTTATAGCAAAAAATATTCCTTCTAAATTATTTAATTGGGCCGCTAGAAAAACGTCTGGTGTAAAACTCAATGATTTTAATTGTGGTTTAAAGGCATATAAGAAGACAGTGGTTAAAAACATAGATGTTTACGGAGAAATGCATCGTTACATACCAGTTCTGGCAAAAAATGCCGGATTCACAAAAATAGGTGAAAAGGTAGTACAGCATCAAGCTCGTAAATATGGACATACAAAATTTGGCATGAATAGATTTATTAATGGTTTTTTAGACCTCGTAACCGTATGGTTTATTTCTAAATTCGGAAGGCGACCAATGCACTTATTTGGTGCTCTAGGTGTTATAATGTTTATAATAGGATCTGGCTTTGCCTTTTACCTTGGAATAGACAAACTCTTTTTAAATCCTACAGGAAGGCTAATTACTGACAGACCACAGTTTTTCATTGCATTAGCGACAATGATAATTGGTGTTCAGTTTTTTATTGCCGGTTTCTTAGGTGAACTAATACTTAGAACAAAAAGACAACAACAACGCTATAACATAGACGAAGAATTAAATTCACCAAAATAACATTAACAAAATCGGTAATTGTTTACCTTTATACTATTAATATTTTATAGCATGATTTATATAGAACCAGAGATTCTAGAGCGTGTAAACACTTGGCTAACACCAAGTTTTGATGAAGAGACTCAATCACAAATAAAGAACCTTATTGCATCTAATCCTAAAGAATTAGAAGAAAGCTTTTATAAAGATTTGGAATTTGGAACTGGAGGTATGCGCGGTATTATGGGACTGGGAACCAATCGCATAAATAAGTACACATTAGGTAAAAATACTCAAGGCCTTAGTAACTATTTAAAAAAGGTATTTCCAAAAGAAGATATAAAGGTGGCAATAGCATATGATTGTAGACATAATAGCCAGACATTTGGTAAGGTCGTTGCAGATGTTTTTTCGGCGAATGGAATCAAGGTTTACCTTTTTGAAGATTTAAGACCAACACCAGAATTATCGTTTGCCCTTAAACATTTAAATTGCCATTGTGGTATTGTATTAACGGCATCTCATAACCCACCAGAGTATAATGGATATAAGGTATATTGGCAAGATGGTGGTCAATTAGTACCTCCACAAGATGCAGAAATTATTGCGGAGATAAATAGTTTGAATTATGATCAAATTAAATTTGATGCTAACCAAAACCTAATCCAATACATAGGTAAAGATGTAGATGATGTATTCATTAATGCTTCTGTTAATAAGGGAAGTTTTACCTCTCAACAAGCAAGAGATAATCTAAAAATTGTATTCACCTCACTTCACGGCACATCCATTACTACCATTCCAGAAACCTTAAAACGTGCAGGATACAGTAATGTACATATCGTTGAAAAACAAGCTGAACCTAACGGGAATTTCCCAACAGTTGTTTCACCTAACCCCGAAGAACCAGAAGCACTTAAAATGGCGATGGAACTTGCTGAAAAAACTAATGCTGATATTGTAATTGGCACTGATCCTGATAGCGATAGATTAGGAATAGCAATACGTGATTTAGAAGGCAACATGAAACTTCTAAACGGAAACCAAACCATGGTTGTAATGACTGAGTTTTTACTAAACAATTGGAAAAAAGAAGGCAGATTAAATGGCAACGAGTTTATTGGCTCTACCATTGTTTCAACACCAATGATGCAAGCTTTGGCAGATGGTTATAATACTGAACTTAAAATTGGATTAACCGGTTTTAAATGGATTGCCAAAATGATAAAAGATTTTCCAGATATGGATTTTATTGGTGGTGGTGAAGAAAGTTTTGGTTATATGGTAGGTGATTTTGTAAGAGATAAAGATGCAAATACTTCAACCCTATTAGCTTGTGAAATAGCAGCAGAAGCCAAATCTAAAGGAAGTTCATTCTACAAAAGTTTAATAGGACTATATTCAGAATTTGGGTTCTACAAAGAACGTTTGGTTTCACTTACTAAAAAAGGTATTGAAGGTGCGCAGGAGATTAAACAAATGATGGTTGATGCTCGGGAAAACCCACTAAATGAAGTAAATGGATCGAAGGTGATTAGAGTAGAAGATTATCAATTGTCAATTGCCAAGGATAGGGTCAACAACTCCCAAAGTAACATTGATATACCAAAATCTAATGTATTGATCTACTATACTGAAGACGGAAGTAAAATTGCATTAAGACCAAGTGGTACTGAACCGAAAATTAAATTCTACTTAAGCGTTAACACCAAATTAGACAATGTGTCCGATTTTGAAAAAACGGAGCAGTATTTGGAAGCTAGAATTGATGCTATCCTTAAGGATATGAATTTATAATTAATGGATTATATCAAAAAACTTGCGAGATTTATTGTTCCTTACAAGCGTTATGGAATATTAAATATAATCTCAAATATTTTTTATGCCTTGTTCAGTACACTGGCTATGGTTTCTTTAATGCCAATGATCAATGTATTATTTGGCGAAGGTAAAAAGGTAACAGAAAAGCCAATTTATGAAGGGATAAGAAACCTAAAGGACTATGTTGAGAATTTTATCAATTACATAATAACTTCAACATCAGAACAATACGGAGCACAACGTTCCTTATTGTATATGATTGTTCTAATCATTAGTTTGTTTCTGCTAAAAAACCTATTTAACTATTTAGGACTTTATTTTATTACCTTTTTAAGAAATGGTGTGCTAAAGGATTTACGAAATGAAATTTATGCTAAGGTGACCAGTCTTCCAATTTCCTATTATTCAGAAAAGAAAAAAGGTGATATAATCGCTAGGATTTCCGGTGATGTTAATGAGGTAAAAAATTCTCTTTTGGCCATTTTGGAGTTAATAGTAAAGGAACCGTTGACTATTTTATTTGCAATTATTGCAATGTTTACGATTTCTGTGAAACTCACCATTTTTGTATTTCTATTCATTCCTATATCAGGTTTTATAATTTCAAGAATAGGAAAAAGCTTGAAGAAAAAATCTGATCGCGTTCAAAGAGAACAAGGAATATTTCTCTCGACATTGGAGGAAACGCTTGGTGGATTGAAGGTAATTAAAGGATTTAATGCCGAAGAAAAATTTAATAATAGATTTAAGGATTCAACCAATCGGTTTTACAATTTTTCAAATACATTAATTAATCGTCAAAATTTAGCCTCTCCTACTAGTGAGTTTTTAGGTATTGTTACAATTGCAGCATTACTTTGGTATGGTGGCAGTATGGTATTGGTAGAAAAAACACTTTCTGGTGGTGCGTTTATTGGTTACATGGCATTAGCCTATCAAATATTAACACCAGCAAAAGCAATAAGTAAGGCAAGTTATAAGGTTAAAGCAGGTAACGCTGCCGCAGACCGTGTACTAGAAATATTAAATACTGATTCTCCTCTTGAAGATAAACCTAACGCTAAAATCAAAGAAAGTTTCAATTCTGAAATAAAACTGGACAATGTTTCATTTAAATATGAAGAGGATCTTGTGCTTAGGAATTTTAATTTGACAGTAGCTAAGGGTAAAAGTGTTGCTTTAGTAGGTCAATCTGGAAGCGGTAAAAGTACAATAGCAAATTTGGTAACTCGTTTTTATGACGTAAATGAAGGAAATATAACTATTGATGGTGAAAACATTAAAGACCTAACCAAACATTCCTTAAGGAACTTAATTGGATTGGTCACGCAAGATTCAATATTATTTAATGACAGTATTAAGAATAATGTTCTTTTGGGTAAAGAAAATGCCACTGATGAAGAAATAATCGACGCGTTAAAAATTGCCAATGCTTGGGAATTTGTTAAAGATTTACCTAATGGCATAGATTCAAATATTGGTGATTCAGGAAATAAACTATCCGGAGGACAAAAACAACGTATCAGTATTGCTAGAGCAGTATTGAAAAACCCTCCTATTATGATACTTGATGAAGCAACCTCAGCTTTAGACACTGAAAGTGAACGTTTAGTTCAAGAAGCACTTGAAAATATGATGCGCAATAGAACGTCAATAGTCATTGCTCACAGATTGTCTACAATTAAAAATGCTGATCAAATTGTTGTTATGCAAAAAGGACAGATTGCAGAGCAAGGCACGCACAAAAAGTTAATTGACAAGAATGGTGTTTACAAAAAGCTTGTTGAGATGCAAAGTTTCGAATAAGTTATAAAATGGATTATATAAAATCAAAAAGGATGCGCCTTTCGGTACATCCTTTTCTGTTTGTTACCAGATTTGGGGACACTGGTAACGGTTAATAGGTTAAGCGGGTCAAACATATAACAAAATATTGTACAATCCAAGAAAAAAGTGCTTTTTATCGTATTTTTTTGCTTTTTATCGGTAAAAATTAATGTAACTATTTGATTATCAGCATTTATTCAAATTAGAAGTAAATTAAAAATATTTCTAATTAAACTTTTATTAATTTACAAAGTCAAAAAAGCAAAACAATTTAATTGACCGACGAATCAGAATTCATATTGCGTCTAAAAGACCCCAAGTCTAAAGAAGCCGCTTTTAGAGAGTTATTACAACTTTATAAAGAAAGGTTGTATTGGCATATAAGAAAGATTGTTATTAGCCATGATGATGCAGATGATGTATTACAAAACACCTTCATTAAGGTATATAGGAGTATAGATAAGTTCAAAGGAGAAAGTAAATTGTTTTCGTGGCTTTATCGCATTGCAACTAACGAATCTATTACGTTTATCAATAAAAATGCAAAACGTTTACAAATTAATAATGAAGAACAAAAAACCAATGCAATAGACAACTTAACTGCTGATGTGTATTTTGAAGGTGATGAAATTCAACTTAAATTACAAAAAGCAATTGCCTCGTTACCAGAAAAGCAACAAATTGTGTTTAATATGAAATATTTCGATGAGATTAAATACAAGGATATGGCAGATATATTAGAGACAAGTGAAGGTGCATTAAAAGCGTCATATCATATAGCGGTTAAAAAAATAGAAACCTATTTAACTTCAAATTAAACCATTGAGAAAATTTGAAGTCCAATAAATAAATGAAAAAAGGTAATTTACATAACATCAATGACCCAGGTTTTAAAACACCTGAAAACTACTTTGAGTCTTTTGAAGGAAACCTTATGAAAAAGCTTGAAGGAACAGAGTCAATCCCTAATCTTAATAACCCAGGATTTACTGTACCTAAAGACTATTTCAATTCAGTGGATGATGAGATTTTAAATAAACTTAATAAGGACGATACTCCTGTTATAAGTTTAAACTCAAGAAAACCTTTGTATTATATAGCTGGTATTGCTGCTTCAATAGTATTAATTCTTGCTATTTTCTTAAACAAACCATTTGAGGATGAAATATCTGTTGAAATGGTTGAGGCTTATTTAGGAGATAGAGACCTTAGTAGTTATGAATTAGCTGAACTATTATTAGATTCTGACCTGTTAGAAGATGATTTTGTAATAACCGAAACAAGTTTTGAAGAAGATAATTTAGAATCTTATCTTTTAGATAACTCAGAAATAGACTTAATTATAGAATAGAACTTTACAATATTATGAAACGATTAATCCCAATATTAGTATTACTAATAGGTCTCTCAGGCTATGCGCAACGTGATGGCAGAATGAACGAGCGTATAAAAGCACAAAAAGTAGCTTTTATAACTGAGAAACTTAGTCTTACGGCAGAAGAAGCGCAGCAGTTTTGGCCTATATACAATGCTTTTGAAGAAAAAAGAGAAAGTATCAAATCAGGACAACTTAGAGAAGTAAAAATAAAGATTAGGCAAAATCCTGATATGTCTGACCGTGAAGCGAGTAAACTTTTAGATCAGATCTTGGATGCTGAGAACGAAATCCATAATGCTAAAATGAAATTAGCTGAAGATCTGAAATCTGTATTATCGCCAAAAAAAATAATAAGGTTAAGAGCCGCCGAGGATGGATTTAACCGCGAGCTCCTTCAGCACCTAAAAAAAATGCGTGAAAGACGTATGAATAAAAACTAAAGTATAAGGAAGCCAATTCGCTTCCTTTTTTTATCTGAATGTTAATTTACTTATCCTGCCTCGACCAGCTGCATATGCAATAGAATCATTAAGAAATCTAATCGTATAAAAGCCTTCGTCACTTAAATGATTCCAGGAATTTCCTGCATCATTACTGTAATCCATACCTTTAAACCCAACAGTTACCAACTCATTCCCTTCTCTATTTGGTATGTATTGTACACAACTTCTATATCCAGGCCCTTTTCCATCGGCTACAACTTGCCAAGTTTTACCGCCATCAGATGTTCTTATTTTATTAGCTATTGTATCATTAGGCTTAGTATAGTCTCCCCCAATGGCAAAGCCGTTATTTTGATCATAAAAATCAATAGAATACATTCCTGTGGTTGATTTCCCTAGAATAATTGGTGTTTCAAAAACTTGCCATGTAACACCTTTATCTGGTGAATATAAAACTCTACTTGACTTTCCTCCAGTTGCAACCCAAGTATGATCACCCACAGTAGTTATGTTTGTATCACTCGCAGCAAAAGCAGCTTCTCCATCAAAGGCAGGTGGTAAATCCGAACAGCTAATTTTAGACCACGATTCTCCACTATCTCTGGTAATAATAATACTCATACAATCTTCAGTTGGGTCACCTATGGCAATACCTTCATTCTCGTTCCAAAAAACCATGGCATCATAAAATACTTTTTCATTTACTTCCTCATAAACTAATTTAGGCTTTCTGGCTTTTCTGTAAAGTTTGAATAGTTTGGCAGGGTTTCCTATAGACAAGGCAAATAAATTACCATTTACTTCCTCAATTGCCCTAAAATGGAGATAAACAGAATCATTATTTATTTGATACTTTTCATGTACTTTTTGATCACTAATTACAACTTCAGTTAAGTCTATCTTAAACGCCGATTGTAATGCTTTCATTCCAAAATGATCAGAACTCCCGTAAAATATATATTCATCATTAAAATCTAAGGCCCTAATACTAAAAGTAGAATCGGTTACAATATGTTCAATTTCAACTTGAGTGATGTTAGAGGATCTTTTGTATTCATCTTTGCAACCAAAGAAAATCAGTAAAATAAATATTAAGGTAATACTTCTCATAGATCAATTTTCCATAAAAATAGAAAAGTCTCATGATTAATCGAATATACCTTTAGGCATTTAAACATTTATGTACCTTTGCGTTCTTAATTAATTATAATGCGACTACACAGAAATTTATGCTTTGCGGTTATTGATGGATTACATAAGATTTTCAATGAAAATGAGTATGCAGATAAAGTTGTTCAACAATTGTTAAGACGAGATAAACGCTGGGGAAGTAGAGATAGAGGATTTATTGCAGAAACTGAATATGAAATTGTACGTTACAAAAGGCTTTATGCAGAAATTGCCAATGTAAAAGAGCCTTTTGACAGAGATAATCTTTGGCGCATGTTTGCAGTTTGGGCAACATTGAAAGGTATCAAACTTCCAGACTGGAAATATTTTGAATCGACACCAACTCGTAAGATTAAAGGGCGTTTCGATGAACTTTCAAAAACCAGAAAATACAAAGAATCTATTCCTGATTGGATTGATGATTTGGGTGTTGAAGAACTTGGTGAGTCTGCATGGGCAAAAGAAATTGAAATGCAGAATGAGCAAGCTGATGTCATTCTTCGTGTTAATACCTTAAAAACAAATAAAAAGGATTTACAATTAAAGCTTCAATCTGAAAACATTGAAACTGAAGTTATCCCAAATTATCCAAGTGCGCTAAAGCTAATAGAGCGTGCAAATGTATTTAAAACTGAGGCATTTAAAAATGGATGGTTTGAGGTACAAGATGCATCCTCTCAACTTGTTGCTGACTTCCTAGATGTTAAGCCAGGCATGAAAGTTGTAGATGCTTGTGCAGGTGCTGGTGGAAAAACACTTCACTTGGCCTCTCTTATGGAAAATAAAGGGCAAATTATAGCAATGGATATTTATGAGAGTAAATTAAAAAAGCTAAAAATTAGGGCAAGAAGAAATGGTGTACATAATATAGAGTTAAAGGTAATCGATTCCACA
The DNA here is from genome assembly GCF_003335675.1 of Winogradskyella sp. KYW1333. GTDB lineage: Bacteria > Bacteroidota > Bacteroidia > Flavobacteriales > Flavobacteriaceae > Winogradskyella. The sequence continues at coordinate 151,627 of NZ_QPHL01000014.1, forward strand.
AAACCAATTAAAAAACTATATGGGAAAGCGGATAGATTATTAATTGATGCACCATGTTCTGGATTGGGCGTATTAAGACGTAATCCTGATGCGAAATGGAAATTGCAACCTGAGTTTATTGAAAACATTAAAAAAGTACAATCTGAAGTTTTAGAAAAATATTCAAAAATGGTTAAACCTGGTGGCAAAATGGTTTATGCGACATGTTCTGTTTTACCATCTGAAAATCAGGACCAAGTTGAAAAATTCTTAACTTCAGAGGCAGGAAAAGATTTTAAATTTGTGAAAGACAAAAAAATATTGGCGCATAAATCTGGATTTGACGGATTTTATATGGCTCAATTAGAGAAAAACAAATAGCCCAAATCATCAATACAATTAGATACTATGAGACACATTTACATTTTATTTTTATTTATAGCTGGCTTAGCATATAGTCAAATACCTTCAAATTATTACGATTCGGCGAATGGCTTGTCGGGTTATGCTTTAAAAACGCAATTAAAAAACATCGTAACAAGTGGTCACACATATAATGCAAGCAGTTATGATAACTTATTTACTGCATATGCATCAACAGATAGAGATTATTATTATGAAAACGATGGCTCTTTGCTAGACATATATTCAGAAAACCCTACAGGTTCGGAGACTAGTTATAATATTCCTAACGACGAATGTGGTGGTAATATTACTGGTGAAGGTCAATGCTACAATAGAGAACATTTATTCCCGCAAGGGTTCTTTAACAATTCAGATGCATTACCGATGGTATCTGATATTCATACTGTAGTTCCTACAGATGGATTTGTTAATAATGGAAGAAGTAATTACCCCTTTGGTATTGTATCAAACACGAATACCTCCTATGCTAACGGATCAAAATGGGGAACAGGAAATAACTACGGATATACTAATAGGGTTTTTGAACCAATCGATGAATTTAAAGGTGATATCGCAAGAGCCATGCTTTATTTTGCAGTAAGATATGAGGACAACTGGAATGATAGCGGTTGGGAAGCACCTGATGCATCACCTTACAACCCATTAAATGGAACTAGTGATCAATTTTATGAAACATGGTTTATCAATACCATGTTAGATTGGCACGCGGCAGATCCTGTTAGTCAGAGAGAATTAGACAGAAATGACGAAGCTTATAACTTTCAAGGTAACGCAAACCCATTTGTAAATCATCCTGAATACGCAGCATTAATTTGGAATCCAGTACCAGATACTCAAGCACCATCTGACCCAACAAATTTGGTTACTTCAAACCCAACTGATAATAGCATTAATTTAAGTTGGACAGCATCAACTGATAATGTTAGTGTAACATCATATGACATTTATCAAGATGGTGTTAATCTATACAACACAGTTACAACCTCCTTTGTAGTTACTGGACTTAGTGCAAATACAAATTACTGTTTTACTGTTAGAGCAAATGATGGATCTGGTAATACTTCTGGCTTTAGTAATCAAGCTTGTGAAACCACCTCAGATAATGGTTCACAAACAACTGACCTCTTCATCTCTGAATATGTTGAAGGTAGCGGTAATAATAAAGCTATTGAAATTGCTAATTTCACTGGGTCTTCTGTTAATCTTAGTTCATACTCACTTCAAAGAGACACCAATAGTAATGGTATCTGGAGTGGTGAAATTACGTTATCTGGAACTTTAAATGATGGAGATGTTTATGTAGTTGCTAATGGAAGTGCTGATTCTTCAATATTAGCAGTTACGGATCAGACAGCTGGTAGTAGTTCCGCAATGGCATTTAATGGAGATGATCCTGTAGGATTATTTAAAAATGGAACATTAATTGATATTTTTGGAAATTTTGGTGGGAGCAATAGTTTTAGCAATGTAACATATAGACGCCAGGAATCTGTAACGGAACCTACAACCGCTTTTGATCTTAACGGTGAATGGGATATGTATCCTCAAAATAATATTGATGATTTAGGTAGCCACTCCCAAGTTTTGAATATTGAAAATTTTGAAGTTTTAAATTTCAGTATTTATCCAAATCCTTCAAGAGGAAACACGTTAAATGTTAGCACTAATACAAGTCTTCAATTTGAGGTTTATTCAATTTTGGGCAAGAAGGTTTCTGAAGGGAATCTCATTAGCAATCAAATAGATATCAGCGATTTGAAAAAAGGGATATACCTTATAAAATTTACGGTAGGTGAAAATAGTAAAACCTATAAATTAGTTCGTCTATAAAAATGCATTTAATTGAAGGCTTACAGAGGCATATTGAGGATTTACTTAATACGTCAATAGTAGGCTCTAGATCACTTTCAGGTGGTGATACAGCTTCTGTTTACAAATTAGACTTTGCTGATAAGACGTCCTCTATACTTAAGTGCAGTCGTAATATTGGTTCTGTAGATATGTTTGAAGCAGAAGTCTCTGGACTTCAACTTATTGCCAGTACAAATACTATCGCGACACCAAGTATTTTGAATTACGGAACTCATAATGACATCTCCTTCATCCTTATGGAGTATGTCAAAGGAAAATCTCCATCTAAGGAAGACTACAAAAAACTTGGATATCAAATTGCACAACTTCATGAACACACATCTGATAATTTTGGCTTAGACGATGATAATTTTATTGGAAGTCTTGAACAAAAAAACAATCTCATTAATAATTGGATTGACTTTTATAGTGAACAACGTTTAGGATTTCAAATAAAAATGGCCATTAAAAAAGGGCTTTTAATAAACTCAGAGATTCCATCAATTGATGATATCAAAACTTGTTTACAATCTTATTGTAAGAAGGTAAAACCATCCTTAATACATGGCGATTTATGGAACGGTAATTTTATAGTTTCAGAAGACGGAAGACCATATTTAATTGACCCTTCGGTATCATACAGTCATTCTGAAATGGATATCGCAATGAGTAGACTTTTTGGAGGGTTTGATTCAAGTTTTTACCAAGCCTATCATAATGAAAAACCAATTACCGAATATTATGAAGAACGTATTGAGATTTATCAATTATATTATTTACTCGTTCATTTAAATATTTTTGGCACCTCTTATTATGGCTCGGTAAAACGTATCTTAAACAATCATTTTTGATTTTATTTTCTTGTAGGTTTTTTTGTTCAAAACATGTTGAATACTTAAACATTTGAAATTGATTTTTAAGTCAGTTTATCACAATTTCGATTAACTTTGTGTTTTTATTTTTCACACCAAATACTAAGACATAAATGATTCATTTCTTCGGAAACCAAAACAGTAAAATATTTGCTGTTCAAGTAACAAAAGAATTATCAACAGAAGACATTTCAAAATTGGTATGGCTTTTTGGCAACCAACCTAAAATAGAACAAGCATCAATAGATGCTTTTTTTGTTGGTCCGAGAGCAGCAATGATAACACCATGGAGTACAAATGCTGTTGAGATTACCCAAAACATGGGTATAGATGGAATTGTTCGTATTGAAGAATTCATGTCAGTTACAAAGGATTTTAAGGATTATGATCCTATGATTTCCGAAAAATTCAACCAATTACATCAAGATATTTTCACAATTGATATTCTGCCTGAAGCTATTAAATACATTAATAATATTGAGGCTTATAATCAACAAGAAGGTTTATCACTTAGTGATGAAGAAGTGGAGTATTTAGAAGGTGTTTCTAAAAAAATTGGACGACCATTAACAGACTCTGAAGTATTTGGATTTTCTCAAGTAAATTCTGAACACTGTAGACACAAAATTTTTAATGGTACGTTTGTCATAAATGGTGAGGAAATGCCAACTTCATTGTTTAAGCTTATCAAAAAAACTTCAGAAAAACATCCAAATGATATTGTATCTGCCTATAAAGACAATGTCGCCTTTATTAAGGGACCTGTTGTTGAACAGTTCGCACCAAAAAGAGCAGATATTCCAGATTACTACACAACAGAAGATTTTGAATCTGTAATTTCTTTAAAAGCTGAAACTCACAATTTCCCAACTACTGTAGAGCCATTTAATGGTGCGGCAACTGGTTCGGGAGGTGAGATTAGAGACAGACTAGCCGGTGGAAAAGGATCTATCCCACTTGCCGGAACGGCAGTATATATGACATCATATTCTAGACTAGAAGAAGAACGTCCTTGGGAAAAAGCCTTTCCTGAACGCAAATGGTTGTATCAAACTCCAATGGATATTCTTATTAAAGCAAGTAATGGTGCATCAGATTTTGGAAATAAATTTGGCCAGCCTTTAATCTGTGGTTCCGTATTAACGTTTGAGCATCAGGAACAAAAGGATAGACTCGGTTTTGACAAAGTAATAATGCTAGCCGGTGGTATCGGTTATGGCAAAAACGATCAAGCCCTTAAAGACACTCCGAAAACCGGAGATAAAATTGTAATTCTTGGTGGAGATAATTATCGTATTGGTATGGGAGGTGCTGCAGTGTCCTCTGCTGATACGGGAGAATTTGAATCGGGAATTGAGCTTAATGCCGTACAGCGTTCTAATCCAGAAATGCAAAAGCGAGCTGCTAATGCTGTTAGAGGAATGGTTGAAAGTGAAGAGAATTATATTGTATCAATACACGATCATGGTGCAGGCGGTCATCTAAACTGTCTATCGGAATTAGTAGAAGATACAGGAGGTAAGATTAATCTTGATAATTTACCAATTGGTGACCCAACACTTTCAGCTAAGGAGATTATTGGAAACGAGTCTCAAGAGCGTATGGGCTTAGTAATTTCAGAAGAACACCTCAATATATTGCAGAACATAGCCGATAGAGAGCGTTCTCCAATTTATGACGTTGGTGACGTTACAGGGAATGATCGTTTCACTTTTGAGTCTGAAAAGTCTGGTGCTAAGCCTATGGATTTGGCATTAGAAGATATGTTTGGCAGTTCACCAAAAACAATAATGTCAGATTCAAAAATTGAAAAACAGTACACTGGTATATTATACGATACTGACAGGTTATATGATTATTTAGATCAAGTGCTTCAATTAGAAGCGGTTGCTTGTAAAGATTGGCTAACAAATAAAGTAGACCGTTGTGTGGGTGGTAAAGTTGCGAAACAACAATGTGCCGGACCATTGCAATTACCTTTAAATAATGTTGGAGTTATGGCACTAGATTATAAAGGAAAAGAAGGTATTGCAACTTCAATTGGTCATTCACCTATTTCAGGGCTAATAAATCCTGAAGCAGGTAGTCGAAATTCGATAACGGAAGCACTAACCAATATTATTTGGGCACCACTTAAAGATGGCTTAAAAAGTGTATCATTATCTGCAAATTGGATGTGGCCTTGTAAGAACGAAGGTGAGGATGCTAGATTATATGAAGCGGTTAAAGCAGTTTCTGATTTTGCCATTGACTTGGGTATAAATGTCCCAACAGGAAAAGATTCGCTTTCAATGAAGCAAAAGTATCCTGATGGTGATGTTATAGCTCCTGGTACAGTAATAATTTCTGCAGCTGCAAATTGTAATGATATTTCAAAAGTAGTTGAACCCGTTTTTCAAAAGAATAAAGGTTCCATTTATTACATCAATTTATCGCAAGACACCTATAAATTAGGTGGAAGCTCTTTTGCACAGATTAATAATAAAATTGGAAGCAATACTCCAAATGTAAGAGATGCCAATTATGTAAAAACTGTTTTCAATACCATACAAAACCTGATTAAAAATGATAAAATAGTTGCAGGGCATGATGTTGCTTCAGGTGGTTTAATAACTACCCTTTTGGAAATGTGTTTTGCTGCTAATAATTTGGGCGCAGAGATAGATCTTACAAATCTTGGTGAGAAAGATTCATTTAAGGTCCTCTTTGCAGAGAATGCGAGTATTGTTATTCAATCTAAAGATGACTCTATTGAGGCAGAGTTATCAGATGCAAATATTGAATTCCTTAAAATTGGAGAAGTTACTGAAAGTGATGTATTAGGTATTATCAATAGCAACCAAGTATACACCATGACAATATCTCGTTTAAGAGATGTTTGGTATAAAACCTCGTATTTATTAGACCAGAAACAAACCGCTAATAACTTGGCGACCGAACGTTATAACAATTTCAAGCATCAACCTTTAGAGTATAAATTCCCAGAACATTTTACTGGCAAGCTACCGAAGATAAATTCAGGCCAACCAAAACCAAAGGCTGCCATATTAAGAGAAAAAGGAAGTAATTCTGAACGGGAAATGGCTAATGCCATGTTCTTAGCTGGATTTGATGTTAAGGATGTCCATATGACTGATTTAATCTCAGGTAGAGAGAATCTTGAAGATATCCAGTTTTTAGGAGCTGTTGGCGGTTTTAGTAATAGTGATGTTTTAGGCTCAGCAAAAGGTTGGGCTGGAGCTATAAAGTATAACGAAAGGGCCAATAGAGTTATCCAGAATTTCTTTGATAGAAAAGACACCTTATCTGTAGGTATCTGTAATGGTTGTCAATTATTTATGGAACTCGAAGAGATTTACCCAGAACATGAAGTTCATGGTAAAATGGTTCATAACGATTCACTGAAACACGAAAGTAGTTTTACCTCAGTAAAAATTCAAGAGAATAATTCTGTGATGCTTTCAACTTTAAGTGGTTCTACATTGGGAGTTTGGATATCTCATGGTGAAGGTAAATTTGATTTACCATATTCAGAAGACAAATACAATATTGTTGCCAAATATGGTTACGAAGGATATCCTGCTAACCCAAATGGATCAGATTTTAATACCGCCATGATGTGCGATAAAACTGGTAGGCATCTGGTAACTATGCCACATATTGAACGTTCTACTTTCCAATGGAATTGGGCGCATTACCCCAGTTACAGAAAAGATGAAGTTTCTCCGTGGCTCGAAGCGTTTGTAAATGCCAGAAAATGGATTGAAAGCAGATAATCACATAAAGAAAAAAAGCCTGAAGAAATCTTCAGGCTTTTATGAAACAAAAAATATTCAATTGTTAGTTTATTTATAAAAAAACCGACTACAAAAGTCATATTATAATAATTATAACCTAGATTTTTATATTTTCGTAATATTCTGACTAATTATTTGCATAAACGATTATGATTGAAGTTACACGTCTTTTTGATTTCCCTTATTATCAATTAGAAAATAAACCAAACGATTCTGCCCTGGTGACTAAATACGATGGGAAATGGACTCCTATATCAACTAAGGAGTATTTAGATAAAGCTAATGCCGTAAGTAGAGCACTAATAAAACTTGGTGTTCAAAAAAATGATAAAATCGCAGTGATTTCATCAACTAACAGAACTGAATGGAATATCATGGATATTGGTGTATTACAAGTAGGTGCACAGAATATTCCTATTTATCCAACAATATGTTCGGAAGACTATGAATATGTGTTGAACCATAGTGAATCTCTATATTGCTTTGTTTCTGATGAAGAAGTTTTGGAAAAGGTTAACAAGATCAAAAACAACACAAAACTAAAGGAAGTATATTGTTTTGATCATATTAAAGGGTGTAAACACTATTCTGAATTGTTTGAAATTGGCAAGGATGAAAATACTCAGGGAGAAGTTGAAAAGAGAAAAGATGAAGTAAAGCCTGAGGACTTAGCAACAATTATATACACATCAGGAACAACTGGCAGGCCAAAAGGTGTGATGCTATCTCATTGGAATATAACTAGTAACGTTCTAGCGAGCTCACCTCGAGTTCCTCTTCCTCCATCTGGTGAAACAAGGGTCTTAAGCTTTTTACCAATTTGCCACATTTTTGAAAGAGTACTTATATACGTTTATCAATACGAAGGGACATCGATTTACTTCGCAGAAGCACTAGATAAAATTGGAGACAATGCAAAAGAAATTCATCCTCATTTAATGAGTGTCGTTCCTCGACTTCTAGAAAAAGTATTTGATAAGATAATGCTTAAAGGGGAAGAACTAACAGGAATTAAAAAAGCACTATTCTTTTGGGCAGTACGTCTTGGTGAAAAGTGGGAACCATATAATGTAAATGGGAGCTGGTATGAATTTAAATTGAAAATTGCCAACAAATTGATATTTAGTAAGTGGCGAGAAGCTTTAGGTGGCGAATTAGGTACAATGGTTTCTGGTAGTGCTGCACTACAAACTAGATTAGCAAGAGTATTTGGAGCTGCTGGTATGAAGGTGATGGAAGGTTATGGACTTACCGAAACTTCTCCTGTTGTCTCCGTAGGAATGTATAACGATAAACATTATAAAATTGGGACAGTTGGCAAACCTATAGATAATGTTGAAGTAAAAATTGCTGAGGACGGTGAGCTCTTAATTAAAGGGCCCAATGTAATGATGGGTTATTATAAAGACCCAGAGAAAACAGCAGATGTAATGACTAATGATTATTTCCATACTGGAGATAAAGGTGTAATTGATGAAGAAGGATTTTTAAAAATAACTGGGCGTAAAAAAGAAATGTTTAAAACTTCAGGAGGTAAATATGTAATTCCGCCTCTTCTTGAAAATGAAATGAAGCAATCACTTTTCATTGAGCAGATTATGGTGGTAGGTGAAGGAGAAAAAATGCCTGGTGCAATCATTCAACCTAATTTCGAATTTATTAGAGATTGGATAAACCATAAAGAATATGACGATATTGGTACTTCTGAGCACGAAATTGCAACTTCAAAAAGAGTTATAAAACGTATTCAAAAAGAAGTTGACAAATACAATAAGAATTTTGGTAATTGGGAGCAGATTAAACGATTTGAACTTACACCTGAGATTTGGTCAATAGATGATGGCCACCTTACACCTACCATGAAAATGAAACGAAGTGTTATTCGAAAAAAATACGATGATTTGTACGAGAAAATCTATAGACCTTAAAATTTAAACTTCTTTTAAGAATTGGAATTAGATATAATAAAAGATTAATAAAATATTTTGTACTACAATAGTCCTGTTACATTAAATCCAGTTGATTTATAATACTTTTTCTGTTTTATCACATCTTTAAACGTACTAACTAAACATATCATATTATAAAAATAGAAATATTTGTTATCGCAGGACTTGTTGAAGGAATTGTTGTTAATATCCTAATATCTATTGTTGTAGGAGCTGCTGTTGGGCTTATACAATGAAAAGTAAAATAGCATTAATTTAGCTTTAAATTGAAAAAGTGTTTCTGATTGGGAACACTTTTTTTGTATCTACTAATAAGAGATATACTATGCGTGCATAATTTTTTTAATATACTATGCATGCATAGTATATTTTTATTATATTTGAAAAGTTCCTAAAAAATATGAAAGACAAAACAATAGATTATATACTGAGAACAACGTGGTTAGCAGTAAATAAAATGTATAATGAGGAGGCTTCTCAGTTTGGCACTACAATGGCCACAGGCTTCGCTTTATTAAGTATTGACCCTGAAAAAGGGACACCATCAACCTCTTTGGGTCCAAAAATGGGCATGGAAGCCACTAGTCTCTCACGTACTCTAAAAACTATGGAAGAAAAAGGGCTGATTGAGAGAAAGCCAAATCCAGAAGATGGACGTGGAGTGTTAATACATTTAACCGAGTTTGGCAGAGAGAAACGTGAATATTCTAAAGAGCGCGTTTTAATTTTTAACAATGCTATAAAATCGAATATCACAACAGAAAAACTTGAGAATTTTTATGAGGTAGCTGAAGTTATAAACAATATGATTTCCAACAAAAAAATATACACTAAAAAAGAACAGACTATAAATAATGAGTAAACGTAGAATTAAAAAAATAGCCATTATTGGATCTGGTATTATGGGAAGCGGTATTGCTTGCCATTTTGCCAATATCGGTGTCGATGTCTTATTATTAGATATTGTGCCAAGAGAACTTAATGACAAAGAGAAAGCAAAGGGCTTAACTCTTAATGATAAGGTTGTTAGAAACAGATTGGTTAATGATGCTTTAATGACATCAATTAAATCTAAACCAGCACCTCTTTATCATCCTTCCTTTAAAAATAGAATTACAACAGGTAATTTAGAAGATGATATTGAAAAGGTTGTCGATGTAGATTGGATCATGGAGGTTGTTGTAGAACGCTTGGATATTAAGCAACAAGTATTCGAAAAACTCGAAAAACACAGAAAGCCAGGTACGCTTATAACATCTAATACTTCTGGTATTCCTATTAAATTCATGAGTGAAGGTCGCAGTGAAGATTTTCAAAAGCATTTCTGCGGTACCCACTTTTTTAATCCAGCAAGGTATCTAAGATTATTTGAAATTATTCCAGGCCCTAAAACTGATGCTTCAGTATTAGAGTTTTTGAATGGCTACGGAGAACAATTTCTTGGCAAGACTTCTGTTGTCGCCAAGGATACACCAGCATTTATTGGTAATCGTATTGGGATTTTTAGCATAATGAATGTCTTCCATGTTGTAGAAGAATTAGGAATGACAATAGAAGAGGTAGATAAATTATCTGGTCCTGTTATAGGTCGTCCTAAATCTGCAACTTTCCGCACTGTTGATGTTGTTGGTTTAGACACACTTGTTCACGTTGCAAACGGAATCAAGGATAACTGCCCTAATGATGAGCGCCTTGAGCTATTTACCATACCAGATTTTATCAATACCATGATGGAGAACAAATGGTTAGGGAGTAAAACTGGTCAAGGTTTTTACAAGAAAAGTGTATCTGCAGAAGGTAAAAAAGAAATACTTTCCTTGGATCTGAAAACTTTAGACTACAGATCAAAACAGAGAGCAAAATTTGCTACACTAGAGCTTACCAAAACCATTGACAAAGTAGCTGACAGATTTAAAGTTCTTATCAGTGGTAAAGATAAAGCAGCAGAATTTTACAGAAAGCACTTTGCTGCTCTATTTGCATATGTATCTCATCGTATACCAGAAATTACTGATGAAATCTATAAGATTGATGATGCGATGAAAGCTGGTTTTGGCTGGGAAGACGGCCCATTCCAAATTTGGGATGCAATAGGTGTTGAAAAAGGAATTGAAATGATAAAAGCTGAGGGTTTAGAACCTAATGCTTGGGTAACTGAGATGCTTGATGCAGGGAGTACTTCATTCTACACTGTTAAAGATGGTGCGTCATTTTGCTATGACATACCTAACAAATCACAAGAAAAGATACCAGGTCAGGATAGCTTTATAATCTTAGATAACATCCGTAAAACGAATGAAGTATTTAAAAATTCAGGTGTAGTTATTGAAGATTTAGGTGACGGAATTCTCAACTGTGAATTCCAATCTAAAATGAATACCATTGGAGGTGACGTTTTAGCTGGGTTAAACAAAGCAGTTGATCTTGCTGAAAAAGATTTTGATGGTTTGGTTATCGGTAATCAAGGAGCAAACTTCTCTGTTGGTGCGAACATTGGAATGATATTTATGATGGCTGTAGAACAAGAATATGAAGAGTTGAATATGGCCATTAAGTATTTCCAAGACACAATGATGAGAATGCGTTATTCGGCAATTCCGACTGTCGCCGCACCTCATGGTCTGGCCTTAGGTGGTGCATGTGAGTTATCAATGCATGCTGACAAGGTTGTTGCTGCCGCTGAAACTTATATTGGTTTAGTTGAATTTGGAGTTGGTGTAATTCCAGGTGGTGCTGGATCGAAAGAAATGGCGTTAAGAGCATCAGATACTTTCAGGAAAGGTGATGTGGAATTAAATGTTCTTCAAGAGTATTTTCTAACTATAGGAATGGCTAAAGTGGCAACTTCTGCTTATGAAGCTTATGATTTAGGAGTTCTTCAGAAAGGTAAAGATATAGTAGTTGTTAATAAAGACAGACAGATAGCAACTGCGAAAGCGCACGCAAGGCTAATGGCTGATGCAGGTTATACTCAACCCGTAAGAAGAAAAGATGTAAAGGTAATAGGAAAGCAGGCTTTAGGTATGTTTTTAGTGGGAACAGATTCTATGGAGGCAAGTCACTACATTAGTGAGCACGATCAAAAAATAGCGAATAAACTAGCTTATGTGATGGCTGGTGGAGACTTATCAGAACCAACACTAGTTACCGAGCAATATTTATTAGATCTAGAGCGTGAAGCCTTCCTCTCATTGTGTGCAGAACGTAAAACATTAGAAAGAATTCAGCACATGCTTAAAACCGGTAAACCTTTAAGAAACTAAGACAATGAAACAAGTATATATAGTAAAAGGATATAGAACTGCCGTAGGAAAATCTAAAAAAGGTGGTTTCAGATTTAAGAGAGCTGATGAACTTGCAGCTGAGACAATTCAATATATGATGGGAAAGTTACCTGACTTTGATGTTACTCGTATAGATGACGTTATTGTTGGTAATGCTATGCCAGAAGGTTCTCAAGGCCTTAATATGGCACGTATAATATCATTAATAGGTTTAAACACTGTTGATGTTCCTGGTGTAACGGTAAATCGTTTTTGTTCATCTGGTTTAGAAACAATCGCAATGGCTGTTGCAAAAATAAAAGCTGGAATGGCAGATTGCATTATTGCAGGTGGAGCAGAAAGTATGAGTAGCGTTCCTATGACAGGCTTTAAACCAGAATTAAACTACAACATCGTAAGTTCTGGACACGAAGATTATTATTGGGGAATGGGAAATACTGCAGAAGCTGTAGCAAACAAATTCAATGTTTCTAGAGAGGATCAAGACGAATTTGCTTATAACTCCCACATGAAAGCTTTAAAAGCCTTAGAAGAAGATAGATTCCAAGACCAAATAACACCTATTGAGGTTGAAGAGACTTATGTTGATTCAAATGGTAAAAAGGCAAATAGAAAATTCACCGTAACTAAAGATGAAGGACCAAGAAAAGGCACAAGCAAAGAAGCGTTAGCAAAACTAAGACCTGTATTTGCTCAAGGCGGATCCGTAACTGCAGGTAATTCCTCTCAAACTAGTGATGGTGCCGCATTTGTTTTGGTAATGAGTGAAGATATGGTTAAAGAACTAAAACTTGAGCCAATTGCACGTTTAGTAAGTTATGCGGCCGCTGGTGTTCCTCCAAGAATTATGGGTATTGGACCTGTTGCAGCAATTCCAAAAGCTTTAAAACAAGGTGGACTTTCACAAAAAGACATTGAACTAATAGAATTGAATGAGGCCTTTGCCTCACAATCACTTGCAGTAATGAGAGAACTAGATTTAAATCAAGACATCGTTAATGTAAATGGTGGTGCTATTGCATTAGGGCATCCTCTAGGATGTACTGGTGCTAAGCTATCGGTTCAATTATTTGATGAAATGCGAAAACAAAATATGAAAAACAAATATGGCATGGTAACCATGTGTGTTGGCACAGGACAAGGTGCTGCCGGAATATTTGAATTTTTAAACTAATAGAAAATTATCAATTATATAAGCAATGGAAACAATTGAGAAAGAATTATTAAGAGGTGGACAGTTTTTAGTTAAGGAAACTAACTGTGAGGATGTATTTACACCAGAAGATTTTAATGAAGAGCAGCAAATGATGAAAGAAGCGGTAATAGAATTTAATGACCGTGAAATTATTGCTCATAGAGAACGTTTTGAGAAAAAAGACTATGCATTTACGGAAGAGTGCATGCGTAAGGCAGGTGAACTTGGATTTTTAGGTGTAGCCGTACCTGAAGAATATGGAGGATTAGGAATGGGATTTGTTTCTACAATGCTTGTTTGTGACTACATATCAAGTGGTACAGGTTCATTTAGTACGGCATTTGGTGCTCATACTGGTATTGGTACAATGCCAATCACCTTATACGGTACTGAAGAACAAAAACAAAAATATGTACCTCAATTAGCTACTGGAGAATGGTTTGGTGCTTACTGTTTAACGGAGCCAGGAGCAGGTAGTGATGCTAATTCTGGTAAAACAACTGCTGTATTATCTGACGACGGTAAATCCTATAAAATTAATGGACAGAAAATGTGGATTTCCAATGCAGGATTCTGTAAGTTGTTTATAGTCTTTGCAAGGATTGAAGATGATAAAAATATTACGGGATTTATTGTTGAAAATAACCCATCAAACGGTATTACCTTAGGTGAAGAGGAGCATAAACTAGGTATTAGAGCTAGTTCTACAAGACAAGTGTTTTTTAACGATACTGTAGTTCCTTTAGAAAATATGTTAGCAGGTCGCGGTGAAGGTTTTAAAATTGCCATGAATGCTCTTAATGTAGGTAGAATTAAATTAGCTGCTGCTTGTCTAGATTCTCAAAGAAGAATTACAACTACAGCCATTCAATATGCAAACGAACGTAAACAATTTAAAACGCCGATCGCAGATTTTGGAGCTATAAAATCTAAAATTGCAGAAATGACAGCAAGTGCTTATGCTGGAGAATCTGCATCTTATAGAGCAGCAAAAAATATTGAAGATCGCATCGAAATAAGACGAGCTTCAGGAAATACACACCAAGAAGCAGAATTAAAAGGTGTTGAAGAATATGCGATTGAATGCTCTATACTTAAGGTAGCAGTTTCAGAGGATGTACAGAATTGTGCAGATGAAGGGATCCAAATATTTGGAGGAATGGGCTTTTCTGAAGAGACCCCTATGGAAGCAGCTTGGAGAGATGCTCGTATTGCACGTATTTACGAAGGTACTAATGAGATAAACCGCATGTTATCTGTAGGTATGTTAGTTAAAAAAGCCATGAAGGGTCATGTTGATTTATTAGGTCCAGCGATGAAAGTTAAGGATGAATTAATGGGTATACCATCCTTTGACGTTCCTGATTATTCTGAATTATTCTCAGAGGAAAAAGATATCATAGCAAGACTTAAGAAAGTATTCTTGATGGTGGCAGGAGCTGCAGTACAAAAATTTGGCCCAGAATTAGAAAAGTACCAGCAATTGTTAATGAATGCCTCAAATATTTTGATAGAAATCTATATGGCAGAATCTGCAATTTTACGTACTGAAAAGAATGCTAAGCGATTTGGTGAAGAAGCTCAAAAAGAGCAAATCGCAATGGCAAAACTATATTTGTTTAATGCTGTAGAAATTATCAAGAAAAATGGTATAGAAGGCATTATTTCATTCGCCGAAGGTGATGAACAAAAAATGATGTTAATGGGCTTAAAGCGTTTTACAAAGTACACCAACTACCCTAACGTTGTTGAACTAAGAAACACTATAGCAGATAAAGTTAAAGCAGAAAACAAATATTGTTTCTAATAAACCCCCTAAGGACGAATTAGAAGCTAAGAGCCAATTCTTTATTGAATTGGCTTTTTTTATTTTATTACCTTTCGATTAGCAAATTTTATAATATGAAATCGATATTAAACTTACTTCTTTGTTTTTTCACTCTAATTAGTTTTTGCCAATCAAACACAGATGTGTTTCTTTTTGACTTAGTATCCAATAACAATTCTATTAAGGTTACCAATGGCACTAACATTTCAAATAATGAAGGTTATGATAACCAACCCTCATTTTTAAATGACGATAGAATCTTATACTCTTCCACAAGAAATGGCCAAACAGATATTGCTCAATATTTTAGCAATTACAAATCTAAGGTGTGGATTAACTTTACGGAAGGCAGTGAATATTCACCATTAAAAATTCCAAATAGAAATGAGGTTTCGGCTGTTAGACTAAATAAAGATGGTAATCAGCGGCTTTACAGATACAATCTTAGTAATGGGGAATCAAGCGAGTTAATTCAAGATTTAGTAGTTGCATACTATACATGGTTTAACGAGGAAACTATTGTTTCTGCTGTTATTGAAGACCAGCAACTTAATTTATTTACAACTAATATTTCAGCAGGTACAAGTAGAAAATATGCAACTAATGTTGGACGATCATTTCACAAAATCCCCAACTCAAATTTGATAAGTTTTATTTCAAAAGAAAATGAGAATCAATGGCAAATAAAATCAATAAATCCAGACACAGGTGTTACAAAATTAATAGCAAATACCATGGAGGGTGTTGAGGATATATGTTGGCTCAATAATAAAACAATTTTATCTGGGAGAGGAACAAAATTGTATAAGCTCACTTTAAACAAAGACAATAATTGGGTAGAAATAAGCGATTTTAGTTCTCTTGGAATTACTTCAATTACAAGAATAACAGTAAACTCGTCTATGGACAAACTCGCTATTGCAGCTGATTTTAAAACTGCAAATGATAATACTGAAACTACTAATCAAGACGAAGAACAGGATGATACTGATACAACATCTACGGAAAGCAACAAAGAAGTAACAGAAATAGAAACCATTGTTCAACGTAATTTAGATGCTTACAATGCTAGAGATATAGATGCATTTATGAAGGATTATGCAGATGATATTACGTTATATGCCTATCCTAATACGTTGCAAACAGAAGGTAAGGAAGCCATGCGAAAAGGATATAAAGATTGGTTTGGAAGAGTTCCAGATTTAAGGGCTTTTATCAAAAAACGGATTATCATTGGCAATAAGGTCATTGATGAAGAGCAAGTTACAGCAAATGGTCAAATCTTTAATGCAGTAGCAATTTATGAAGTAGAAAATGGTAAAATATCCAAAGTAACCTTTATCCAGAATTAGTTTGACTTAATTAAAATCAAATCTTCCTGAGGTTCAATTAAATATTCAGCTTTATCTTTTTTAACTACGGCCATTTCTTCAACGGAAATTGTTTTAGTGCCACCATCTTCTAATTTCCAAGCATGAAAACCATCAAATGCAAAGGTCATTCCTTCTTTTATAATTTTTTCAGATGCAGGTCTAACATGCGATGCTCGTGATCCTCCTAAATTTGGTCCTACATCATGCGCTACATAACCTACAGGATGTCCTGTACTCCACATAACATATTCTGAACCTGCTTTTTCCATTAAGGTACGTTGTGCTCTATCAACATCTACACCCTTAACTCCTGGTTTCATTGCACTAAGAGCAGCTCTATTGCCTGCTTTGCCACTTTCCCAGTAATGCATTATATCATCAGGTGCTTCTGTTTCATCCTCTTTCAAAACATAAGCAAATCGCTGTATGTCACTTACCCAGCGATCATAAACTTTTATCCCAAAATCAATTTGTATAACATCTCCTGGCATTATTATTTTATCTGTAGCATGAGAATGCCCTCTGTCTACACCAGAATTTACATTTGGGTTCTGGTCTGGAGCCCAACCATCAGTAACGCCATATTCAGTCATTTTTTGTTTTAAAAACTTTGCAATATCAGCATCCGTAGATTTACCAGGTATTACTTCCTTATAAGCTTCAATTTGCCAATCTGCCGTGAGTTGAGCCGCCTTTCTAAGAATTTCAACTTCTTCAGGTAACTTAATTGATAACCATTCATATACTACTTCGGTTGAAGATACCAACCTATCTGCATTTTCACCCATCAACTCTTCAATGTATTTTCTTTGAGTGTATGACATGCCATCGGCCATAGAGTTACTATCCGAAGAATTAATTGCAATTGATTTAAAATTCATTTCAAGAATAAAATTTACTGCCATCTTAACAGCTGAAGTGCCACGTTCTACACTTATTACCTCATCATGTATATTTAAATCATCTAATGCTGTTGCTTCACCAGAAGGTGAAAAGACCTTGGAGTGAAAACCATCTGGATCGTTATAAAACAGAAATGCCGCCGTACCACCAGCATTTTCACCACCTATATGATCTGCAATCGGATCATTGTTATTTTCTCTACACACAACCATCCAACAATCCACATCAGAATTTTTAAGTGCTTTTGGTAAAAGTTGATTGATTCGTTTTGTTCTTATTTCTGGCCAGGGATTTTCACCCCAATAAGTATCTGGTTCAATTGATTTTTTTTCATTGCTTTCATTTTTACATGAAAAACAGACCAAAACAATAAGTAGAATTCTCGTGAAATTGTTCATAATTAAAGATTATGTTATCTTGACGAAAGATAATAATAGTCATAAAGACTTAAAAGAATCATTTAATGAAAATCACTTACCTATTCTCGCTACTAATATGTTTAAATATAACATCAAAACAAAAGGCTATTGAACCAACTCTAGAAAATATTTCATGGATTTCGGGCACATGGCATGGAGAAGCCTTTGGTAGTATTACAGAAGAAATTTGGAGTGAACCATCTGGTGGATCAATGTTGGCCACCTTTAAGTTAATTAATGAGGGAAAGGTTAAATTTTATGAAATTGAAATAATTAGGGAAATTGAAAACAGCCTTATTCTTCAATTAAAACATTTTGGACCAGATCTAAAAGGTGGGGAAACAAAAGACAAAACTGTAGTCTTTCCTCTAAAGGAGATAACTGAAAATAAAGTGGTATTCGAAGGGATTACATTCGAAAAAATTAGTGATTCTGAGATGAACGTTCATGTTGATATAAATGAAAAAAGTAAAGTTGAAACCGTAATATTTAATTATAAAAAAGCAATTCAAAATTCTAAACCGATAAAACAATTGATTGAAGTATATCATACTACTACAGGTCCAGTATTAGACGGTAAAGCAGATGAAGAAATTTGGAAAAAGAGTGAATGGCACAAATTAGATCAACGGTGGCTTGGTAATCCATATTCAGAAAAAGACTTTTCAGGCAAATATAAACTTGCATGGACTGAGGACGCCCTTTACTTATTAGCTGAAATTCAAGATGACAAACTTGTTGATTTTTATGAAGATCCTTTAACCACGTGGTGGGATGATGATTGTTTAGAAATATTCATAGATGAAGATAATAGTGGTGGTGAACATCAATTTAATCATAATGCTTTTGCTTATCACATTGCATTAGATGGAAATATAGTTGACATGTCAACTAAAAAGGAAGGGAAACTGTATAACTCACATGTACAATCAAAAATTAAAACGGAGGGCAATACCACCATTTGGGAGGTTAAAGTTTCTCTTTATGACGATTCATATGATGATGATGATAAAAATTATCCTGTAAAATTACATACTAATAAAAATGTAGGTTTTGCTTTAGCCTACTGTGATAATGATAGTAGTAAAAACAGGGAAAACTTTATAGGATCGGTATATGTAGAAGGTGATGATAAAAACAGAGGTTGGATAGATGCCAATATTTTTGGAACTCTTATACTTAAATCCTCTAAAAACTAAGTTTGTATTAACAAATTTTTATACAATCTCATTTTTCAATCAATTATTTTTAAGCTTTATTTCAATACAATTACAATGAAAACAACCATTATTGCCTTAGCATTGCTTTTTTCCATTACAATTGAAGCACAAACAGATCCTAAAATTTATGATATTGTTGATGCCGTATCAGAAGATAGATTAAGAAATGATGTCAAAAAACTCGCAGATTTTGGGACTAGACATACCTTAAGTGATACGCTTTCTGAGACAAGAGGTATTGGTGCTGCAAGACGTTGGATTAAATCAGAGTTTGATAAAATTTCTAGTAACTGTAACGATTGTTTAGAAGTTTTTTATCAAAAGGATTTGGTTGAAAAAGGGACAAACCAACGCATTGTAAAAGATGTAATGGTGGTCAACGTAGTTGCAATACAACGAGGAACAAAATATCCAAACAGGTATATTATCATGAGTGGTGATATAGATTCTAGAGTTTCTGACCCAACTGATTACACCACAGATTCTCCTGGTGCTAATGACAACGCGACTGGAATGGCTGGTGCCATGGAAGCTTCAAGGGTTCTTTCTCAATATAAATTTGAAAATAGTATTGTTTATGTTGGACTCTCTGGAGAGGAGCAAGGGTTATTTGGAGGTCAAGGTTTAGCAAAATATGCTAAGGAAAATGAATGGGAAATTATTGGTGTGTTAAATAATGATATGATAGGTAACATTACTGGTGTTGACGGCGTAGTTGACAATAGAACATTCAGAATTTTTTCAGAGCCTATTACAACAGACATAACCGACCCAAAAACATTAGCTAGACAAGCAAGAAGTAGACGTTTTTATGGTGGTGAAGTAGACGGAATATCAAGGCAATTGGCTCGTTATGTTCATAAAACGACTAAAACCTATATGCCTGAAATGAATCCAATGATGGTATATCGCCTAGACAGATTTGGACGTGGTGGTCACCACAGGCCATTTAATGATCAAGGTTTTGCTGGTATTCGTATTATGGAAGCCCATGAAAATTATACCCAACAGCACCAAGATATAAGAATAGAAAATGGAATTAATTATGGTGATACTTTTGAACATGTTAATTTTCCATATTGTAAAAAATTAACAGCTGTTAATGCCATAACCATGGCTAGCCTTGCTTCTGCTCCTCCATCACCAAAAGAAGTAGGAATTGGAGGTGTCGTTGAAGCCTCAGCTAAATTTAAATGGAATAAAGTTGAAGGTGCTAAAGGCTATAAAATTTATTGGAGAGATACCACTTCCCCTACTTGGGATAATAGTAGGTACGTTGGCGATATTTCAGAATTCACATTAGAAGGTATAGTAATTGATAATTATTTTTTCGGAATATCTGCAGTTGGTGAAAACGGACATGAAAGTTTGGTGGTATTCCCAAACAAAATTTTTAGGTAATGAAAAAAAAAGCCATAACAGCAATTTTCTTATTATGCCTCTCATTAAGCTTTGCTCAACTACTTCAAGAAAAGAACAACTTTACAAGACAAGACTCATTACGTGGTAGTATCACTCCAGAACGTGAGTGGTGGGATCTCACATATTATCATTTAGATATTGAAGTTAAGCCAGACGAAAAGTTTATTTCGGGTAAGAATACAGTTCAGTATAAAGTACTTAAACCTCACAATAGGATTCAAATAGACTTACAATCTCCATTGCAGATTGAAAAAGTGATTCAGAATGGAAAAGAATTATCCTTCACATCAGAAATGAATGCACATTTTATTAATCTTGTTGACCAGCAAGAAGTCAATACCATAAATTCCTTAACCCTGCATTATAAAGGACATCCAAGAGAAGCTAAACGTGCACCTTGGGATGGTGGTTTATCCTGGAAAAAGGATGAAAATGGCAAACATTTTGTTGCCACATCTTGCCAAGGATTAGGTGCAAGTGTATGGTGGCCAAATAAAGATCATATGTATGATGAACCTGACAGTATGTTAATCAGTGTCACCAACCCAAAGGGTTTAACAAATGTTTCTAATGGCAGACTTCGCAATCTTGAAGAAAATGATGATAACACAGTAACATCACATTGGTTTGTGAGCAATCCTATCAATAATTATGGTGTCAACATTAATATAGGTGATTACACACACTTTTCAGAAACGTATAATGGCGAAAAAGGAGCATTAGATATGGATTACTGGGTATTATCCGATAATCTAGAAATAGCGAAAGAACATTTTAAGGATGCTCCAAAAATGATGAAGGCTTTTGAACATTGGTTTGGTTCTTACCCATTTTATGAGGATAGTTTTAAACTGGTTGAAGTCCCTTATTTAGGTATGGAGCATCAAAGTTCTGTTACTTATGGCAATCAATACAAGAAGGGATATTTAGGTAATGATCTGTCAGGAACAGGCTGGGGACTTAAATTCGATTTTATAATAATTCATGAAGCCGGACATGAATGGTTTGCAAATAACATTACTTACAGAGACGCTGCAGATATGTGGATTCATGAAGGATTTACAGCTTACTCGGAAAACTTATTTCTAGACTATTATTACGGCAAGGAAGCATCAGCAGACTATGTTATAGGCACAAGAGCTAATATTCAAAATGACAGACCGCTTATTGGACAATATAACGTCAACAATGAAGGGTCAAGTGATATGTATTATAAAGGTGCCAATATGCTTCACACATTACGCCAATTAATTGAGGACGATGGCTTATGGCGAGAAATCTTACGTGGTTTGAATAAAGAGTTTTATCATCAGACTGTGTCGAGCCAACAAGTAGAAGACTACATTAGCAAACGCACAAATAAAGACCTTACATCATTTTTTAATCAGTATCTACGCGATGTTAGGATTCCAACTTTAGAATATAAAATGAAGGACGGTAAATTAAATTATCGCTATACAAATATTATTAAAGGTTTTGATATGCCTATCCAAGTTGAGTTAGATGGGTATTCTCATTGGCTCTTTCCAAATTCGGAATGGCAAGTGTTAAAAACACCAGCTAAGACTTTTAACATAGATCGAGATTTTTACATTGAGACCAAAGAAATCTGATGATTTCAGAAATACCAGAATATTATTTTGAACGCGATGTAGAATGGTACGATTGGTTGCAATCCAACCACGATAAGTTTAAGGCTGTACTTCTTATCTTCTATAAACTCGAGACTGCTATGCCCACCATGCGCTAGGAGTAAGCAGTTAAGGTTACACTATGTTTCGGCTGGATTGATTCTACAGTAAAAAGTCTAGGTAAAGGAAAGCGAAAACAGTATTTCTCACCTCGCAATCCAAAAAGTACGTGGAGTGCTTTAAACAAAAAATACATCATAGAGCTTGAAGACGCTGGACTTGTCTAAAACCCAGGATACGACATGATAAATCTTGCTAAAAAACAGGTACTTAGACGGCAATAGATGATGTTGAAAATGGAGTAATTCCACCTGCCCTGCAAAAGCCTTTAATACTAATCCAAAAGCCATTGAAAATTTTAATAACTTCAGTCATGGATATCGTAAAAGTTATCTCTCATGGCTGAATAGTGCAAATTAAAAAAAGAAATAGTGTGCTCTTGGTTCTTATATACATAATGAAATAGTTAGGTGATATAAATATATGCGAAAAATGCTTAGGTCTATTCAATAGCATAGGCACGTTCTATTGGCCAAGAATCTTCATAACCTTCCTCCCATTTATGTGATTTAATTTCATCATCTGTAGCTAAACAACTATCAAGATGAGATCTGACTAGAGCTTCATCCATATCCTGCCCAATAAAAACAATCTCGTTTTTTCGATCGCCAAATGTCGTATCCCAATCTTTTTCAATATGATCCTGATTTTCTACAAAAGCGTATTGCTGTATTCTACTTTCAAAAGGCATACTGCTCCACCAAACTCCTGCACTATCTGCCTTTAATGAGCCTCCTGCTTGTCCCCAGATTAAAGCTTGGTCTGGACGCGAAGCCAACCAAAACAATCCCTTACTTCTTATAATGGATAACGGAAATCTTTGTTGTATATAATTCATAAAACGAACAGGGTCAAATGGCTTTTTTGTTCTATAAACAAAAGAAGAAATCCCATACTCCTCTGTTTCTGGAGTGTGGTCTTCCTTATTCAGTTCTTCGATCCATCCTGCACTTTGCTCAGCCTCATCAAAATCAAATAACCCAGTATTTAGAATTCTACTTGGATCTACTTTGCTGTAACTAGACTCAATAATCTGAGCAGATGGGTTTAATTTGTTTATAGTTGCTCTTAATACACCCAAGTGATCTTTGGAAACTAAATCCGTCTTATTTAGAATAATTACGTTGGCAAATTCTATTTGATCAGTCAATAGATTTACTATGGTTCTATAATCATTTTCAATATCTGTTAAATCTCTATCTACCAGTAATTCAGGACTACCAAAATCCTTAAAGAAATTAAAGGTATCTACAACAGTAACCATGGTATCAACATAGCTAAAGCGTGATAGGTCAATACCATTTTCCTCATCGACAAATGAAAAAGTTTGTGCTACGGGAATCGGTTCACTAATACCTGTACTCTCAATAAGTAAATAATCAAATCTGTTTTCCTTAGCAAGACGTTCAACCTCAACCATTAGATCTTCACGCAGTGTACAACAAATACATCCATTACTCATTTCTACAAGCTTCTCCTCTGTACGCGAAAGCGTATTCTCGCTTTTAACAAGTGCCGCATCAACATTTACCTCACTCATATCATTAACAATTACAGCAACCTTTAGGCCTTGCTTATTATGCAGAACATGGTTTAATAAAGTTGTTTTTCCTGCTCCAAGAAAACCACTTAAAACAGTAACCGGCAATTTCTTATCCATAGTCTATAGATTTATTATTAATGAAGAGGACAAATTTAAGTGTAATAAATTACAAATGCAACCAAGTTGCATTTGTAATTCTATGTCATAGTAAGACTATAACCCACTTATATAACTCCCATAAGGATCTTGAAACTGAAGTCCTTCGGAGTAACGATATTTACTCAATTTTTTAAATTGCACCAAGCCCCAAAGAATAAACTCTTTTTCAAAATAAACATCTTTTGGATCTATGTCTGGCTGGTAATCTGCGATTAAACTATCTAAAGGTTTAACTTCATCTAATTTAGATTGGTAAGTTACATCATCATAATCATCTAAGAGTTCAAATCCATCTCCATTAAAGAACCAAGATATCAAATCATCATAAGGTGTTTCTTCATCTTGCTTTTGAAGTTTTTCAATTTTGGGAAAATACTTTGGGAACAACGTTTTTATGGCATTATCCAATAAATTTTGAGCGACAAAATCCGCACCTTCTTGTTCACCTTCATAAACAAGTTCAACCTTACCCGTAATTGCAGGAATAACTCCAATAAAGTCTGATAATCTGACTGTTGTAGATTCATCACCTGAAATTAAAGCACGTCGTTCTGACGTACTGAGTAGATTCTCAAAGGCCGTAATACTCATTCTTGCACTAACACCACTTTTTACATCTATAAACTCACTTTCTCGAGCTTCAAAACTTATCTGTTCAATAAGGTCCTTGGCAAGTTCGGGTACATAAATTGTAGATTTTTGACGATCATCTAAACGCGATTCCTGGTTTGTAATAGTCTTTGCTATTTCAGTTGTATTTGGGTAATGCGTTAGTATTTGAGAACCTATTCTATCCTTTAAGGGTGTAACGATACTTCCTCTATTTGTGTAATCTTCTGGATTTGCAGTAAAAACAAACTGCATGTCTAAAGGCAACCTCAACTTAAAACCACGTATTTGAATATCCCCTTCTTGTAAAATATTAAATAGTGCTACTTGTATTCTTGCTTGCAGATCTGGTAATTCATTAATCACAAAAATACATCTATTAGCACGAGGTATCATTCCATAATGTATCACGCGATCATCAGCATAGCTCAATTTTAAATTGGCTGCTTTAATGGGATCTACATCTCCAATAATATCAGCTACCGTAACATCTGGAGTTGCCAGTTTTTCAACAAAACGTTCACTCCGGTGTATCCATGCTATTGGTGTGTCATCCCCTTTCTCTTTAATTAACTCGACTGCATAACGAGATATGGGTTTTAGTGGATCATCATTTATCTCAGAGCCTTCAACATATGGTATATATTCATCTAATAAAATTATCATCATCCGAGCTAGACGTGTCTTGGCTTGCCCTCTCAATCCTAACAAATTGATATTATGTTTAGATAAAATTGCACGTTCTAATTCTGGTATTACGGTATGTTCGTAACCATGTATTCCTTCAAATGTAGTTTTCTTTTCTTTTATGTTAGATATTAAATTTTCTCTTAATTCGTCTTTAATGGTTTTGCTCTGATAACCTGATTTCTTAAGGTCTCCTATTGTTTTTATCTGTATCTTTTTCATATTATCCTTTAATTCTTCTTTTTCTATTGTTTTCGTAATCTTCAAATATCATTTCGCCCAATCCCTTCAATCCTGTATAAAATGCTTTACCTCTATTCGCTTGTGTAAACTCCCTAACAAATCTCATTAAGTAAGGATCTTCAGCAATCATAAATGTTGTAATTGGTATATGTAATCGCCTTGCCTGTTGAGCCATTGCGTAGCATTTATTAGTTATGTAAGGATCAAGTCCATTACTGTTTTTATAATACTGTCCATCTGGCATTCGTAAGCAACTTGGTTTACCATCCGTAATCATAAAAATTTGTTTGTTAGTGTTACGCTTACGTCTAAGCATATCCATTGCCAACTGCAAACCAGCCACGGTATTAGTATGATATGGTCCTACTTTAAGATATGGTAAATCCTTAATTTTAATGGGCCAAGCGTCATTTCCAAAAACTAAAATATCTAGAGTGTCTTTTGGGTATCTAGTCATTATCAATTCAGATAATGCCATTGCCACTTTTTTTGCTGGAGTAATTCTATCTTCACCATATAATATCATACTATGACTAATATCAATCATGAGTACAGTGCTCATTTGACTTTTATGTAAAGTCTGCTCAACAACCAAATCGTCTTCAGTGAGATTAAAATCACCAACGCCATGATTTATTTGAGCATTTCTAAGACTTTCAGTTATTGACACTTTTTCTAAGGCATCACCAAAATGATAGGATCTAAATTCACCAGTATGTTCATCTCCAATTCCAACGCCTTTACTCCTATGGTTTCCAGAACCACTACGTTTTATTTTACCAAAAATATGTTCAAGTGCCTGTTTACGTATGGCTCTCTCCGTTTTTTCAGTAATTGTCAATTTACCTTTGCCTTCACCATCACCTAGACCATCTATATCAATTTCTTCGCGTATGTATCCTTTATTCTTTAGATCTTCAATAAAATCTTCAATAGTATATTCTGGTGTTGTTAGGTTGTACTCTTGGTCTAATTGCCTCAACCAATCAATAGCCTCATCAAAATCACCTGAAGTGTAAGTTATGAGTTCTTTGAAAATTTCAAAAAGTTTATCAAATGGAGACTGATTCTGAGCTTCATATTGCTTAAAAACAAATCCAGATTTTTTCAAGTTCTCTTTCATATTAGTATAAAAATACTGCTTTTTAAGACGCTGATGAAAGCATTAACATCTCTTTTAGAAATACGAATTTTCTTTTCCTTAATTTTATCAAAAACTAACCTAATTTAGAATGAAAAAACTTTTCTCTCTTGTTATGCTCTTAAGCGTAACACTTCTCATCGCACAAGAATTATCAATGGACATGCTTAAAAATATGGCACCAAGAAATATTGGTCCAGGTGGAATGTCTGGTCGTGTCACAGCAATTGATGTTGTTCATAACAATCCTGATATAATGTATGTAGGCACAGCATCTGGTGGACTTTGGAAATCTACTTCTGGAGGCATAAAATGGGATCCGATTTTTGATAATGAACTTACTGCATCAATTGGAGCAGTGGAAATTCAGCAATCAAACCCAAGTGTTATTTGGGTTGGTACAGGAGAAGGAAATCCCCGTAACTCCTTAAATGGTGGTTATGGTGTCTACAAGTCCCTTGATGGTGGTAAAACTTGGAATGCTATGGGTCTAGAAAAAACACGTCACATCCATAGAATTATAGTGGACCCTACAAATCCAGATGTTGTTTATGTTGGCGCCATTGGTTCACCTTGGGGCGAACATCCTGAGCGTGGTGTTTTTAAAACTACCGATGGTGGTAAAACTTGGAATAAAATTTTATTCGCAAATAATAAAACTGGTGTTGCTGATATGGTAATGGATCCAACCAATCCAAACAAATTATTTGTTGCTATGTGGGAGCATAAGCGTGACCCTTGGTTTTTTAATTCTGGAGGCAAAGGATCTGGGTTGCATATGACTCATGATGGTGGTAAAACTTGGAAAAAGATTTCAGATGAGGATGGACTGCCAGAAGGTGATTTAGGAAGAATTGGCGTGGCCATAGCACCTGGTAAACCAAATATTGTATATGCTCTTGTTGAAGCCAAGAAAAATGCACTTTACAAAAGTAATGACGGTGGGTTTAAATGGCAGAAAATCAATGACAAAAATGATATTGGTAATAGACCTTTTTACTATTCTGAAATCTATGTAGATCCACAAAATGAAAATAGAGTCTATTCAGTTTTCACCTATGTAAATGTGTCCGAAGATGGCGGTAAAAATTTCAGCCAGTTAATGCCAGCCTATGGTGTGAGTAATGGTGTACATCCAGATCACCATGCATGGTGGATTCATCCCGAAGACGGTAGTTTTATGATAGACGGAAACGATGGCGGGATGAATATTACCAGAGATGGAGGTAAAACCTGGCGTTTTATTGGCAACATTCCTGTGGCTCAATTTTATCATATTGCTGTGGACAATGAATATCCTTATAATGTATATGGTGGTATGCAAGACAACGGATCTTGGCGCGGACCAGCATATGTTTGGCGAGCACAAGGGATTAGAAATAGCTATTGGCAAGAAATTAGTTTTGGTGATGGATTTGATGTAGTACCAGACAGAGACGATTCTAGATATGGATGGTCTATGAGTCAACAAGGATATGTGAGTAGATACGATTGGCAAACTGGAAATAACTACTCGGTAAGACCAACTCATCCTGACCCAAATATTAGGTTAAGGTTCAACTGGAACTCTGCAATAAATATTGATCCATTTAATAATAGCACCATATATTTTGGAAGTCAATTTGTACATAAATCAACAGACAAGGGTGAGACATGGACCATAATTTCTCCTGACCTATCAACTAATGATCCTGAAAAACAAAAACAATCAGAAAGTGGTGGTTTGACAATGGATGCTACTGGTGCTGAAAACCATACTACTATTTTAGTGATAGAACCCTCACCTGTTGAGAAGGATATGCTTTGGGCAGGAACAGACGATGGACGTGTTCATTACACAACAGATGGTGGCACACAATGGACAGAGGTTACAAAAAACATAAAAGGTTTACCTCAAGGAAGTTGGGTTGCACAAATAAAAGCTTCTAATAAAAATAAAGGAGAAGCACTTTTAATTGCCAATGACTACAGACGCTTTAATTATACACCATATGCCTATAGAACCAAAAACTATGGTAAAACTTGGGAGCGTATTGTAGATGATAGAGATGTACAAAGTTATACTCTAGCCATAGTTGAAGATTTAGAAGAACCTAATCTTATGTTTTTAGGTACTGATGATGGACTTTATGTTTCTATTGATGCAGGTGAAAAATGGACTAAATGGACAGAAGGATTCCCGACAACCTCTGTAAAGGATTTAGTAATTCACCCTCGTGAACATGATTTGGTAATAGGTACATTCGGTCGAGCAGCATGGGTTTTAGATGATATTAGACCCTTACGAGAAATGGCTAAAAACCCTTCTGTAACTAAAGCAAACATCAAACTTTTTGATACTCCAATAGCATATCAAGCAGCTTATCAACAACCAACTGGTAGTCGTTTTGGTGCAGATGCGATGTATCAAGGCGAAAATCGTCCTGGTGGAGCTAGTTTAGCATATATGTTCAATAAAAAGGACGCTGTGAAGTCGGACATAAAGGATAATGCAAAAAAAGCTGATAAAAATGTTAGTGCTAAAAAAGTAGATATAGAGAAAGCAGTGAAATGGGATTCATTAACATTAAAAATCTATGATGGTGACAGACTAATAAGAACCCTTAAACGCAAAGCTCCAAAAGAAAACGGCATTCAAAAATGGACTTGGTATATGGATGAAGCTGGTGTTGACAGACCATCTAGAAGAGTTAGACCACGACGCGGTGAACCTGGTGGTGTAGGTGTAAAACCAGGAACATACAGAGTAGTTTTACATTATGGCGACCAATCATCTGAATCAAATATAAAAGTTGTGTCAGACCCAAGATTAGAAGTATCACAGAAGAATATCGATGAAGTCTATGCAGCAGCTAAAGAGCTAGAAAAACTGCAAAAATCCTCTGCCGATGCTGTTAAACAATTATCTGAAAGTAAAACCATCTCAGAAAAGTTTAAAAAAGATCTAAGTAAGTTAGACAAAGAAGGATTTAAAGATCAGATTAAAGAATCAAAAGAGATTGTAAAAGCAATTGACAGCTTAATTGACAAATATTTAGGTAAGGTAGATAAGCGTCAAGGTATAACTAGAAATCCTGAAGTAACACCTCTTCAAAGATTAAGAACAGCTGCAGGCTATGTATTTAATAGCCAAAATGGATTAACTTCTACAGAAACTACATTGATTAAGCATGCAAAAGATGCTTTAGATGAGTTGTTTGGAGAAACTAATAATTTCTTCAATACGGAATGGAAAAGCTATCAAGAAAAAATGACGCAAGTAAAAATGAATCCGTTTAAAGAATACAAGACCTTCTCCGTAGATTAAGTCATAAAAAAACGCTCTAAAATTTAGAGCGTTTTTTTATTATTCTATCCATTTAAGACTACCATAGTCTTCAATTTTTATCTGTTTTCCTTTTGTGGAAATAAGACCTTCCTTTTTAAATTGTGATAAAATTCTAATGGCTGATTCTGTTGCTGTACCTACTATGCTTGCATAGTCCTCTCGAGATATTACAATATTTAAATAATCATCAGCATTGGTTCCGAAATTATCATATATGTATATTAATATTTCGGCCATTCTGCGTTTTACTGATTTCTGAGCCATATTTACTAATGAAATATCAGAATCTTTCAAATCGTTAGCCATTTTCTTTAAAACATCCATTGTGAATTTTGGATTCTTGACTAAGTCTGCCATAATCTCACTCTTCGGAATAAAACACATTTCCATATCATTAAGAGCTACAGCACTTAAATTGGTTTTTTGCTCTGTAACTAAAGAACGTTTACCTAATAAACCTCCTTTTACCACAAGCTTAACGACCTGATTCTTTCCATTTTCGCTCAACTTAGTTAATTTACAAACACCGTCTCTAACGCAGTAAACTCCATTTAAGGTCTCTCCTTCTTCAAAAATAACTTGACCCTTTTTATAGATTTTCCCAGTTTTACAAGCTGATACTCTCATTAGTTCCTGTCTTGTCAAGGATTTTAAAGAATTGAATTCCTTAACAATACAAGATTCACATTTACTCATACCAATTGATTTTGTGACAATATCAAATATAAGAATTACATGATAAATATCATATTTTAAGTATTATTATAATACCACTTTTGTTACAGGTATAATTGAGCAAATTTTAAATGGTAAATAACTCCTGTTTTCATTGTGGTGATGATTGTGGTAGTCACCCAATTTCTTTTCAAGATAAATCATACTGCTGTAACGGTTGTAAAACTGTTTTTGAAATTTTTAACGAGAATGAATTGACCTGTTACTATGACATGGGAAATACTCGTGGTGCTATTCCTAAGGAAATAGAAGGCAAATACGATTTCTTATCCCAAGAAAACATCATTGAAAAACTTACAGATTTTAGAAGTGATACTTTAGAAGTTGCTACACTTTATATTCAACATATCCACTGTAGCTCTTGTATTTGGATTCTTGAAAACCTAAACAAACTCAATGAAAACATCTCTGATTCTCAAGTAAACTTCGGGAAGAAAACAGTTAGAATTACCTATAATTCTGACACTTCAAATCTTAAGGAAATTGTTTTGCTATTGAGTTCAATTGGTTATGAACCATACATTAGTCTTGATGATTTTAGCTCTGGTAAAAGCCATATCAATAGAACATTAATCTATAAGCTGGGTGTAGCAGGTTTTGGATTTGGTAACATCATGTTTTTATCCTTTCCTTAGTATTTTGAAATCAATGAGTTTTGGTTATAGCAATACAAACATATGTTTAGATGGTTAATGTTTGCAATTGCTGTACCAGTTTTGTTATATTCTGCTCAAGATTATTTTGTTTTGAAGCAATCAGTTGCTTAACTTTACTTTTATCTAAATAACACATCTAAAATGAAACACTTAAAACTAATTGCATTAGCAGTAACTCTAATTTTTGCTACGGCATGTAAAAAAGATAAAAAAGAAGCAGAACAAATTATCGAAACCGAAATTGAGGAAGTTGTAGAAGGCACAAAAACTGACAAAACAATTACTGTAACCATGTCTCCTAAAAGTGATAGTAATGTTACTGGTACTATCATTTTTAACGATGAGGATGGTCAAGTAACAATGGAAGGTAAACTCTCTGGGCTTACCGAAGGTGTACATGCCATTCATCTACATGAAAAAGCAGATTGTTCGTCGCCCGATGGAAAATCATCTGGTGGCCATTGGAATCCAGCAGGTCAACCTCATGGTGCTTGGGGAGCAGAGTCTGGTTTCCATAAAGGAGACATAGGTAATATGACTGCAAATGCAGAAGGTAATGCTGAAATATCACTTACAACGGATCAATGGTGTATAGGATGCGGAGATGACACAAAAAATATTATAGGTAAAGCGGTAATTGTACATCAAGGAGAAGATGATTTAATCTCACAACCGTCGGGTGCTGCAGGTGCAAGAGTAAGTTGTGCAGGAATTATTGAATAGAACTTAAAAAATGAGCTATAATTAAAGCCATCAATTATGATGGCTTTTTTAATTGACCTAACTGTTTAA
Organism: Winogradskyella sp. KYW1333; assembly: GCF_003335675.1. Lineage (GTDB taxonomy): Bacteria > Bacteroidota > Bacteroidia > Flavobacteriales > Flavobacteriaceae > Winogradskyella. The sequence continues at coordinate 183,789 of NZ_QPHL01000014.1, forward strand.
ATTTGAAGATAAAATTTATCTTTATATAATAATTCTACCTCTATGAATCCATCAGCTCACGGCTGGATAAAAAAATTAATTAAGGAAGTTTCTGAAACCATGTATTCAGATACCCAATTAACCGAGTTTTACATAAAACTTAAGCAAACTGGTTTCATTTACGGAAGCAATATCAAAGTAGTTTTGGATATTGTAAAACCATTTGATTTAACTGAGGAAGAACGCTGTAAAATCAATCTACTTCTCACCTATTATTTCATATATAAAAAAGCGAATACCAATCAAGATTTTATTGAAAGCTTAATTGGATATTACAAAGCTATCAGTGAAAAAAAGAGATCATTTTTTGAAGAATTATTTAGCGATAATACTTCTGATAGTTTATTAGAGAAAATGATACATAAACGTATCCACGTTGATGATAATTTTATTACGAAAAGCTTTAATTATTTTTTAATAAATGCCTTATTATTTGTAGACGTATTGGGCTACCAGCGCTTTTTACTCAACAATAATAGTATAAAGACCTATATAAATAACCTCGAAGCATCCTTAGAGACAATCATTTTTTCGGTAATGGAGAAAAAAGTAAACAAATCCCATTACGACCAAAACCTTATTAAGTTATTTGAAGGTTCCATAAGACATAAAAAATCACAGCCACCATCTTATCATGAGGCAATTTCATTTATCACAACGCCATTAGAAAAACTCTATGTGGTAGATCTTGTGTGCATGGCATCATGGACTGACAAGGTTATTGACAAGGCCGAACGTGAGTTTTTGAGCGAGTTAAATTCGAGTTTAGCACTTGACAACAGCGTAATTACACAGTCTGTAGATGATATAAATACATTCTACAACGAACATAAGGAAGATGTAGCTTTTTTGAGTTCAAAAAATCTAGCTCAAAGTTTTTATGACAATAGCAGTAAGGTAGTGACAAGGCTCATTAAAAGAAATAGCAAACGGTTAATAAGAGAACTGTCTGAAAGCAAGGAAGCCATGTCATTACTAGCGCAATCTACACAAAGACATCTTACTGACGATGAGCAAAAGAAGATACAGACTCAATTGTTAGATATCTTTAAATCCATACCTAGTTTGGCTATTTTTATGTTGCCAGGAGGTATGCTTCTGCTTCCACTTTTTGTGAAGTTTATTCCAAAGTTATTGCCGTCTGCTTTTGATGATAATAGAATCGAAGACGATTAAATTGCTTGATTTATTCTAGCCAGTTTTTAAAATCCTTTACACGTTCTCTTGCCACAATAACATCTTGTTCATTATAATGGTTGAGTTTTATCTGAAGCCTAGAATTGGTGTAGCTAATAATATCTTTAATTGCATTAATATTCACATAGAATTTACGGCTAGTTCTATAAAACATGTGAGGCTCTAACTCATCTTCCAACTGATCTAAAGTTAAATCTAAAAGATAATTTCTGCCTTCAACCGTATGTGCGTAAGTACCTTTGTTTTCGCTGTAAATACATTCTATATCTTCTATATTAATCAGCTTTAAATGTTGGCCGACTTTTACAGAAAACCTTTTTTTATACTCACGTTCAATTGGGTTAACCAAGAGTTTCTTTATATCATTAAAATCTAATGTAACTGACTTCTGCTGTTGTGTAGTACTTTTATATTGTTTTATGGCCGCTTGCAACTCGTCTTCATCAATTGGCTTGAGCAAATAATCTATGCTATTTAATTTAAAAGCTTGAAGTGCGTACTCATCATAAGCTGTTGTGAAGATAACAGCAGAATTAATTTCGAGAGTCTCAAAAATCTCAAACGAAAGCCCATCACTAAGCTGAATGTCTAAAAAAATAATATCTGGGTGTTCATTATTCTGAAACCAATCTATGGATTCTTCTACGGAGTGCAACATTGTTTCAGCTTCTATCCCAATAGTACTTAACATGCGTTGTAAGCGTCTTGCAGAAGGCTTCTCGTCTTCAATAATTATTACATTCATTCTTTAAAAAAAGTTTTTTAGTTGGCTTAAAATTAGCCTACTCCCACATTGTTGTTTCTTCCTCTGTAATTTTATTAAGGTATTCTTCAATCTTTCGATCTTCCCATTCTTTCTTAAACAAGAATCTACCTTTAAATGCACGCCACCAATGGATGATTATAAAAATGGTCCAACCTACTAAGGTACTCGTATTAACCCATGTAACGGCCTTTTTGTGTGGACCACCGTCCATAATATAAAAGTTATACAGAATCAAACTAACTACTACTAGGTAACCTACCAAATGAAGGTAAAAAATCTGAATCTGTTTTACCTTTTTCTTTGCTCTAATGAGGCTTTCTTGTTCATTGAATTCTGTCATGGCTACTCCCAGTTCTTACGTTCCTTATCCATAAACTCTTCGATCTTGCGCTTCTCCCAATTCTTCCCAAAGAAGAAATCTGGTCCAAACACACCAATTAAGTGAAAGAATAAACCTATTCCCCAAAATACTGCAGTTGCATATGGTCCGAAACCGTCAAAACCTGCATTAACGCCTATGAGAATAATTAAAAAGACATTAACTATAATGTAAACTGCGAAGTGCCAGTAAAAACCTATTAAAGATTCTACTTTTTTCTTTGCTCTTAAATATGCTTCTTCTTTTCTATAATCCGAAACATTATCTTCTTTGCCATATGGCTCTATATTATATTTTTCCATGATATCTTTTATTTTGAATTATTAGATAATTCTTCATTCATAATCTGTTCTATTTTACGCTCTTCCCAAGCTTGCCCAAACTTAACCGATAGAAAATGTAGCACTACAAATATGCCCCAAATCACCCATGTGCTCAGTACGTTTATGGTTAGAAATTCATCTATAAAACTATTCCAACTATTTAAACCGCCCCAAACCTTAAAACCGGTTAATACAATATTTACAATTAAGTAAATAATTAGGTGTGTGTAAAAGCCCTTCTGACGTTCCACGCGGTTTTTAGCTTTTATATAACTTAAATTAGAGTTTTGATTTTTCATAATTCCACAAATTAATTCCAACGATTTTTTTGTTCTTCCTCACGCATATACTCCTGTATTTTGCGTTCTTCCCACTTAGCTCCTAATGCACCTTGATCTACAAAGACACGGTAAGCATTAAATACTAATCCTATTCCCCAAAATACTAGTGGAAACCAAAACCATTGGATGGTGAATGGTGTAAAAGTGCGCCAGATAAAATATAAAAATGGAATTACAATTACATAGGAGATTATGCTATAATAAAATCCTTTTAATTCGTCGACGCGCTTACGTGCCCTCACATAATCGTCTCGTAGTCTGTCTTCTGATCGTTGTGTTGTTCTCATAATTGATACTTGTTTTGTGAGAATCGGAATTGCTACTGCAAAATCCTTCTCTCGTTGATTGATGTAAACTTTTCTTTTTGTCAGAAGTGCGTAGCGTTGCTTAATATTCTCTAATCCAACACCACTACCCTTCTTTACGATTTGTTTTGGCTGAAGATTATTCATCACCACCAGGTGATTTCCGTCTTCATATATTTTTATGTGCAATGGTTTACTTGAGGTAACCATATTATGCTTTACAGCGTTTTCTAAAAGCAACTGTAATGACAAAGGCACAACTTTATTTTCTAGGTTTGAAGACTTATCCGGAATATCAAAAATGATACTGTCTTCAAATCGCATTTTTAATAGCGACATATAGGTTTTGGCAAACTTTAATTCTTCGTCTACAGTAACCAGTTCTTTATTCTTTTGCTCTAATACATAGCGATAGACCTTAGATAAAGAGGTAGTAAACTTCTTTGCACTATCAGGATTTTCCTCAATTAAACTTGTTAATACATTCAGGCTGTTGAATAAAAAGTGTGGATCTAATTGATTCTTTAAAGCATCAAACTTAGCACTCGCCGCACCTGCAATTACTTTTTGCTCCTTAACCTTATTTTTTTGATAACGGTTGTAGAAATAAGTAATATAAAATATTGATAAAATGCTTAGTGTTATCCAAAGGCCAAATGCATAGCCACTCCATCCGTCGTTTTGGAAAAATGTTTTAAAGGATTGACCGTACAAAAAGACCAAGACTAATATTCTCATTATAAATATTGAAGCCAAGGTAATTACCGTTGCTCCTAATATACCATAGATAATTCGTTTTAGTACATCGTAATTTCTGATTTTTAGTTTTTGAATAAAATCAAAATATAAAGAGTTGACATAACTTAAAGCAAACGTATACAACTGTGTAATACCAAAATCAACTAGGTATAAATTGATGTCATCATAATTAACCTCATTAACTACCATGAAAAATCTGATGGCATATATACCACAACCAATTAAAAAAACAACGACTAAACTTTTAGCTGATTTAAGCATCTCTTAACTAGTTTTATTACTTTTTACAATTAGTAGCAATGTCACCCTCTACTCTATCTTTTCCCCATTTTGGGTGAAACTCACTCTCTGCTTTAAAGGTATCAAAAAGTTCTATTGTCGCTTCAATATCTGTACAAAAAGGCTTGGTATCCTTTCCAAAGTAACGCGCACTTCCCATGGCCCAACTTGCCTTACAATATGCCACTCTAGGATTTTCTGGTGCTATATCATAAGCCTTGGCGTAAAGCTCACTTACTTTGCCAGAGTATTTCATACCATAGGTCATACCATCATAAGCAATCCAGTTGGTTAATACCTGCGCTTGTATTACCATTAGCTCTGGGTTGTTTTTACTTTTTGCCATAGCAATATCTAGGTGTTCCTGGGCTTTATCCAATTGCGCTTTTAAGATCGCTTCGTCTTTGATATTCCAGCTTTTTAAACTGTTCATAAAAGCAACGTAGTAATTTGGCAACCACTCATTTTCCTCCGCATTTGAGATTCGTACAAATAAATTCTCTGCTTCATCCCATTGATCAGCTTCCCAAAGCTGAAACGCCTTCGTCATTCCTTTTTCATAATTAGTCTGTGCTTTTGTCATTCCTGTAACGACTAATAAAGCCATGATGATTAAACTTTTCATTTGTTGATTGATTTTAAAGTGTTATTGTTATTGATTTATCTTCTTTTAATTCAAACTTGGCATCCTTCCATTTTGGAGGTCCCATAAAACCTTTAGCATTATTAGAACATCCATAATCTTCTTTTGGGATACCAATAAAATTGCCGTCTAATTTATCATTCTTGTTTTCATCATGAAAAATGGAAACCGCATAAGTCCCTTCAGGTACATTTTCAAAGGATACCGTACATCCATTATTGCTAATCTCACTCTTGGCACCTTTAAAGATTTTATCTAAAAAATCTGATTCGCTATTATAAAGCGCAATCATCATTTGACCTTCATTACTATTTGCTTCCTCAATATTCACAGTTAGTTTAAATTCCTTCTGTGCATTTGACACATAAGATACCAGACTCAATATGATGATAATTGCAATTTTTGTTAATACGTTCATGACTTACTTTTTTAATTGATACAAATATCCGACACATTTCCAGTTTTTTAAAACCCATATTACCGAATTGTAAAATTTTACAGACGAATTGTAATTTTCTAAAAATTCACCTCAAAAATCAGTAACTTATTATAATATTTTGCTACTTATAGCTTATGACACCATTAAACTAATCCAAATATGAAACGCATTTCCATTTTATTTGTCCTTTCCTTATGTATTACCTTCTCTTTTGCTCAGACCGATAAGCGATTAAAAGGTATAGAAAAACAGTTTAATTCTATTTTAGAAACCAGTAAAGCACCTGGTTTTGCAGTTGCCATTGTTGAAGGCGATAAAATTGTCTATGCCAAAGGATTTGGCTATAAAGATTATGAAAAGAAATTACCAGCAGATGCCAATACCTTATATGCCATTGGATCCTCAACCAAAGCCTTTACCTCTGCCTTATTAGGTTTATTACGCGAGGATGGCAAACTAGATTTTGATGACAGTCCAATACAGCATGTTCCAGGATTAGAGTTTTATAATGGCGATATGAATAACAATATTATCATTAAAGACTTGATGCGCCATAGTACAGGCTTACCTAGACACGACGGCGCTTGGTACTTTTTTCCAAATAAAAATAAGGATACCTTGGTGGCACGTATGAAATATCACGAACCATTTACAGGTGTACGCCAACGTTGGTATTACAATAACTTTGGTTTTTTACTACAAGGCGTTATCACTGAGAAACTTACAGGTAAATCTTGGGAACGGAATATTGAAGAAGAATTCTTTAAGCCATTGGGTATGGACCGTTCTAAAACCAACTTGGCTGGCTGGAAAAGCTCTAGCAACATTGCCGTAGGTTACCGACTAGACGAAGATAGAATGGTTAAGAAAATGGATTATTACGACATCTCAGGAATGTCACCTGCGGGAAGCATTAACAGCAGCGTTAATGATATGAGCAAATGGATGATGTTATGGCTCAATAAAGGAAAAATTGGTGAGGAGCAGATTTTGCCAGAAGATTATATACAAGAAGCTATGAGCTCTCAGATGGTTGCCGCTGCAGGTTTCCCATCGGAGGAATTACCAGACGTACAATATGCCAATTACGGTTATGGTTGGTTTTTACACTCCTATAAAGGGCATTACTTGGTTGAGCATGGTGGTAATATAGATGGTTTCTCAGCAAGTGTAGCCTTATATCCTATGGATAATATAGGTATAGTGGTACTGACCAACCAAAACGGATCTGCCGTACCACAATTAATAAGAAGTATTGCAGCAGATCATATGCTTAAGGTTGAAAAAACAGAATGGGCAAAAGAATATAAAAAGGATATTGAAAAGGCTCTAGAAGCTCAAGCGAAGGCAGAAGATGGTGGCAAAGAAGATGCTAATGTTAAAGGAACAAAACCATCACATATTTTGTTAGATTACACTGGTTTTTACGAACATCCAGGTTATGGTAAGTTTGAGGTTGTTGTAGAAAACGATACGATGTATACAGAGTTGGATAACAACAGACAATACCTGCACCATTACCATTATGATACTTTTGAGCTTATAGATGTTAATGATGGTAAGATTGAAGCATCTCAGATTGGTGGTGCACTAAAGGTGATGTTTACCACTAATGTGGCTGGCGATATAGATTATATGAAGGCCAATATAGAGCCTATGACAGATCCTATAGCCTTTAAACGCACACCAAATACCATAGATGTAGATGCAGACACTTTAGAGCAGTATGTAGGCTTATACGATTTAATGGGTACGGAAATTAAAACCTATATTAAAGACGAGAATGTGCTCTTTGTCTTTGTACCGGGTCAGCCAGAATACCCTCTTTTACCCACGGCAGAACATAAGTTTAACTTTAAGACTTTAGAAGGCTTTAAGGTAGAATTTATAGAAACCGATGGCACTATTACCGAAGTTAAGTTTATACAGCCTAATGGTACTTTTGTTGGCACACGAAAAAAAGAATAAATATGTAACCTTACGTATTACAACTATCAATATTTATAGCTTTCTTTATCACATAAAACATATTTGGGCTAAAAATAATGTTATATTCCCTAGTTGTACTTAATTGAGTTATGAGAATAAATGAGATACTACTCAATATTATTACAATATCCGTTATTGTCATTTTACCGCATACTGAACTCATTCCAAATTTCGGATACAGTGTCCCGATATTTGTTTTAGTTTGGCTCATTTTAAAATATTCCAATGAGACTTTTTCAAATATTGGATTCAGCTTAAAACAATTTAAACCAAAATCGATTCTAATCGGGAGTTTGGTTGCGTTACTGACTTTAAGCTTCATGCAACTAATATTCTTTCCAGTACTAGAAAATTTCGTAGTTTTTGAAGATACCGAAGTTGGATTACATGCTTTTATAAAAGGTAACTTAGGTCAATATTTAATTATAATAATTATGGGGTGGATAGTTGGTGGATTTTATGAAGAAATTGTATTTCATGGATTCATCTTTTCTCGACTAGAAAAAATGATTAAAGGTAAATATGCAACAACTATAGCATTTATAGGAACGGCTACTATTTTTGGTGCATATCACTATCAATTGGGAGGAGCTGGACTTATTAATGCATTGATTGTTGGTGCAGTATATCTTGGGCTTTTCTTATTTTATAAAAGAAATTTATGGTATTCAATATTCTGCCATGGCGCATACAATACAATTGTAATAACATTGATATACAATGGATACATATAAAAAAACTAAGTACAACACTGTATAAACGGAATTAAAACGACCGTTTATACTAAACGTTCTCATCAATTAAAAAAATGAAAATAAGTCATGTAATATACAAGGTTGATAATTTAAGAAATGGATTCAAACATTTTAAAAGCAAAGGATTTGAAATTGAATATGGTTCAAAAAGAAATCCACATAATGCCTTAATTTATTTTTCACAAGGACCCTATATTGAAGTATTAGAAAATGTAAAACTTCCACCCTATGCAAAACTATTTTTAAAGCTGATCGGCAAGCATAAAGTTATTGATAGATTGGAACGGTGGAATAAGGAGAAGGAGGGTTTTATTGAATTATGTTTGGAGAATTATGATACCGACTTTAAAAAAGAAGAGGAAGTTTTAAAAAAGTATAAGCAAGGTTACTTTATTACGAAGAGCAAAAGATTAGATCCATCAAATAGATTACTCAAATGGAAACTCCTTTTTCCAGAAGAATGGAGAATCCCATTTCTAATGACTTATTTTAATATTGACCCCAAACCAAAAAAAAATAATCACCCAAATGGAATAAAAAAAATTAAGATCATTTCATATGGTACAAATGCAGAGTTCATTCCAATAATTAATGAATTATGCGACGATAACATCCTTAATTTATTCATTGGTGATGGTTTTTTAAATTTAGAGTATGAAAAATAAAAACTGATGAGAACAAATCCTATACGCAATACCTTTCCGGATACTGCGTATTTCCAGACCGTTGGGCATAATTAAAATGAGTTAAAAAAAATCATAATGACTTATAATAATTAGGTGATTTTAAGGCAAAGAAAAGACCATCAATTCTAATGGCCTTCTTATATCTCATAATATTGAGTTTAAAACATCTCTCTACCTGAGAAATGAAATGCACCTTCAATAGCAGCGTTGTCATCACTATCACTTCCATGTACAGCATTCTCACCAATAGAAGTAGCATATAATTTACGGATAGTTCCTTCAGCAGCCTCAGCAGGATTAGTAGCACCAATTAAAGTTCTAAAATCTTCAACGGCATTATCCTTTTCTAAAATAGCTGCAACAATTGGCCCACGTGTCATATACTCCACTAATTCTGGGAAGAATGGACGCTCTTTATGTATTGCGTAAAACTCCTTTGCATCTGCCGCAGTCATTTGAGTTAGCTTCATTGCTACGATTCTAAATCCTGAGGCAGTAATTTTTTCTAATATTGCGCCAATGTGTCCTTTTTCGACAGCATCTGGCTTTAACATTGTAAATGTTTTGTTAGTTGCCATGTATCTTTTTTTAAATGTGGTGCAAAAGTAATGTATTTCTTGAATTTATCAAGTCCCTAATTTTAATAAATCTTTATCATTTCAGAATACAAAAATCAGCAATGAGATTATAAAAAATTGTATCTTCGTCAACTATGATTAAGACACACATCTCTGAAATAAAATCACTTTTAAAAACACCTAAGAATGTGGTTATTGTACCACATAAAAATCCAGATGGTGATGCCATGGGTTCTACCCTTGCATTGTGTCATTATTTAAAAATATACAATCATAATGCTGTGGTGATTGCACCTAATGACTATCCAGAGTTTTTAAAATGGTTACCTGGGGATGAACATGTCTTAAAATTTGATTCCTTAGTAAAAGAAAGCTTAGATGTCATAGAAAACGCCGATCTCATTTTTACATTAGATTTTAATGCCTTACATAGAGCTGGCGAGGAATATGGTGCGATATTAAAAGTTTCAAAGGCAATAAAAATAATGATAGACCATCACCAGCAACCTGATGATTATGCTAAATATGTCTACTCTGATGTAAGCATGTCCTCTACTTGCGAAATGGTTTTTAACCTTATTGAAATGCTTGGTGATGTTGAAATAATAGACACCACAATTGCTACTTGTTTATATGTTGGTATTATGACTGATACGGGCTCTTTTAGATTTCCATCAACTACAAGCAGAACACACCAGATCATTGCAACACTAATTGATAAAGGTGCAGAGAATTCTGAAATTCATAATAATGTATACGACACCAACAATTTTGGACGATTACAATTACTTGGTAGAGCAATGCAAAACCTAAAAGTGATTCCAGAATTAAGAACGGCATACATAACACTTTCTCAATCAGAACTAGATGAATTCAACTTTAAGAAAGGTGACACAGAAGGGTTTGTAAATTATGCCTTATCGTTAAAGGGTATCATATTTGCTGGCATCTTTATAGAAAACAAAGCTGAGGAGATTATAAAAATTTCTTTAAGAAGCAAAGGGGAATTCTCTGTTAACGAATTTTCCCGTGCTCATTTTAATGGAGGTGGACATACAAACGCAGCTGGTGGACGTAGTCATACCAAATTAGAAGAAACCATTGATAAATTTATTAGTATCTTACCACAGTATAAAGAACAATTGTCCCAAAAATGAAAAACCCATACCTCATATTAATATTGCTTGTAACACTTGTTAGTTGCAAATCTCCAGAAGCTCGCATGCCAGAGTCAGTTAAATCTGGATCATTTCTAAAAGAGTCTGCAGAACGCAATAAAAAACTCAATGCCTTAGAACATAAAATGATAGAATCCATAATGGAAAGTAACCCAGACAAGGATTACATAGCCTCAGAAAATGGATTTTGGTATTTCTACACAAATAAAGTTGAATCAGACAGCTTGAAACCCGTATTTGGTGATGTTATTGACTTTGATTTCAATGTTTCAAACCTAAAAGGATCAGAAATATATGCATCAGAAAACAAAACCTATGTCATGGATAAGGAAGAATTATTCACAGGTCTTCGCGAAGGCTTAAAACTAATGAAGCCCTCAGAAAGTGTGACATTTATTTTCCCTTCTCAAATAGCATATGGGTACTATGGTGATGAAAATAAAATAGGGACTAATGTTCCATTAATATGTGAAGTAACTTTAAATAATATAAATAAAAACAATGATTAGAAAAACGTTAACAGTATTTGTTGTATTACTCGTCTTGGCCAATATTTCTTGCCAAGAACGTTACCCTGATTTAGATGATGGACTTTATGCAGAAATCATAACTTCAAAAGGTACAATGGTAGCTAAATTACACTATGATAAAGTACCTGTAACAGTAGCTAATTTCGTAGCACTAGCTGAAGGAAATCATCCTTTAGCTAAGGAACAATACCAAGGAAAACCGTTCTATGACAGTATAATTTTTCATCGTGTAATGGATAATTTCATGATTCAAGGTGGTGATCCTCAAGGCATGGGAAGCGGAACTCCTGGTTATCAGTTTGCCGCTGATTTTAGTCCAGAATTAAAGCATGATAAGCCAGGTATTTTGTCAATGGCAAATGCTGGTGGGATAAAAACAAATGGAAGCCAGTTTTTTATAACCGAAAGACCTTACCCACGGGGTAATTTTTATGATGAAAATGGTAATCTAAAGCCTTGTGATCAGCCTAGGGTAAGTTGTCATTCCGTTTTTGGGGAACTAGTTATGGGACTAGAAGTACAAGATTCAATTTCTAATGTAAAAGTAGCAGGTAGAAATAAACCTGTAGAAGATGTTGTAATCAAAACTGTAAATATCATAAGAAAAGGGAATGACGCCAAATTCTTCGATGCACCAAAAGTATTTGAAGAGGAGATGCCAAAGGTTGAGGCTAACTTTAATGGAATTAGAGCTGAACAGAAAGAAAAAGCCGAAGCTATAGCGAGACAAGCAAAAGTTGATTGGTTGAAACAAAACGAAGCTTTAGATGGTCGTCGTATAGAATCTCCAACAGGAATGGCGATGATTTTTACTAAAGAGTCTAATGGAATTAAAGCTAAGTCTACGGATTACGTGAATATTGATTGTGCCGGATATTTTGAAGATGGCACCTTATTCTGGACCACTATGAAAGATGTTGCAGAAAAGAATGGTCAATATAACGAGCAACAAGACAGTGCAGGACAATATGCACCATTTGCTATGCCTTACAATGAAACGGCTACGCTTGTAGCAGGTTTTAAAGAAGCGATGTTAAATATGAAAATTGGTGATAAAGCAAGAGTCTTTATACCTTACTATTTAGGATATGGTGATGCCGGTAGACCTCCACTGATTCCTGGTGGCACAAACCTTGTTTTTGACATTGAATTGGTTGGCGTTAAAAAATAAAACTCAGTATTTATTGAAATAAAAAAGCAGCGATAACGCTGCTTTTTTTTTGCTTTATTTAACTAGCTTTAGGAATATGCTTTAGAATTTCCAACACAAATTTCCAATATTTCTGTGCAGAAGAAATCTGTGCACGTTCGTCTGGTGAATGTGCACCTTTAATATTTGGTCCAAAGCTTATCATATCCATCTTAGGATAATTAGTGCCAAGAATACCACATTCTAATCCTGCATGGCATGCTGCCACATGAGGTTTCTCACCATTATTTAATCGTTCGTAAATAGGAACCATTACCTTCAAAATATCTGAATCCATGTTTGGGGCCCATCCAGGATAATCACCTGATAATTTCACATTACATCCAGCGAGCTCAAAAGTTGATGTCAATGCATTTGCCAAATCCGCCTTAGAGCTTTCAACGGAACTTCGTGTTAGACAACCAATTTTAATATTACCATCTTTTACTATAACCCTTGCAATATTATTTGAAGTCTCAACCAAATCCGGAATGTCTGGACTCATACGATAAACACCATTATGGGCGGCATAAAGTGCTCTAATTAATTTATCCTGAGCTTCATTTTCCATAACCATATTAGGCGTTTCAATGCTTTTAATATTAATCTCCAAGTCTGGCTCCATGGTTTTAAACTCATGTTCTATTGTTTCGGTAAGCTTTGTTAATTGAGATAAAAACGCGGTTTCTTTAGCCTTATCAATTGCAACAATAGCATTGCTCTCCCTAGGAATTGCATTACGTAAACTGCCACCATCAATTTCACCTATTTGTAATCCAAAATTCTTGCTACCAGTATAGAGCAATCGATTCATGATTTTATTGGCATTTCCTAAACCTTCATGAATTTGCATACCTGAGTGACCACCTTGCAATCCCTTGACCTCAATCTTAAATCCAACAGCGTTATCCAATGCTGATACCACAATATAATTTCTAGTTGCTGTAACATCTACACCTCCAGCACAACCCACACCTATTTCGTCATCTTCCTCAGTGTCTAAATTCAATAATATTTCACCTTTTAAAATACCACCTTTAAGACCTTTTGCACCTGTCATTCCAGTTTCTTCATCGATTGTAAATAGGGCTTCTAAATCAGGATGTGCAATTGTATCACTTTCTAGAATGGCCATTATGGTTGCAACACCAAGACCATTATCTGCACCAAGTGTGGTGCCTTTTGCTTTCACCCAATCTCCTTCAACGAACATATCAATGCCTTGAGTATCAAAATCAAAAACTGTATCATTATTCTTTTGGTGCACCATATCTAAATGCGATTGCATTACAATTGGCATTCTATCTTCCATTCCTAAAGACGCAGGTTTTCTAATAATCACATTTCCAACTCCATCTTCAATAGTTTCTAAACCTAAATTCTTGCCGAAGTCTTTCATAAATTGAATAATGCGCTCCTCCTTTTTAGAAGGTCGTGGTACTTCGTTTAAATCTGCAAACTTATTCCATAATACTTTTGGTTCTAATACCCTAATTTCTGCACTCATGTCTCTATTTTTTGTGAATTACAAAATTACAAAACCAGTTGTATTTGCAGTGGTTTATTAGACCATAAGTTTTGCTTATTTTTGAACCATGTTAAAAAACAAAAGGCTTGTTTTAATTCTTCTTTTTGGACTACAGATTCTATTGAATAATGTTTTGAAACACTATCCAGAATTTGTTGAACGCTTTTACAGTAACAGCATATATATATTTATTTCTAAACTTATGCGCTATGCCTTTGGATGGTTATCTTTTTCAGTTGGAGATGTATTTTATACCATTGTGACAATATACATTATAAGTTGGTTAATTCTCAACCGTAAACGCATCATAAAAGACACCTTAAATTGGGTGTTAGATATTTTAGCCACTTTGTCAATTTCTTTTATTTCATTTCATATACTTTGGGCATTTAATTACTACAGACAACCACTGAACAAATCCTTGAATATTAAGGCGGAATACAGCACAAATGAACTCGTTGCCTTTACTGAGCGACTAATCAAAAAATCCAACAGTTTTCATAACAAATTAAGCCCTGAAGATGATTCATTAAAGATTGAAATTCCATATTCAAAAACCGAAATTTTCAATATGGTCAATAATGGTTATGATGAGTTAGCAAAAACCTATCCACATTTAAAATATAAACCAGCTAGCATTAAAAAATCAATATATAGTATACCTCTCACGTATATGGGCTTTTCAGGTTACCTGAATCCATTTACTAACGAGGCGCAAGTAGATGGCTTAATACCAACATATAAATTTCCTACTACTTCCTGCCATGAAGTTGCGCATCAACTTGGTTATGCTGCAGAGAATGAAGCTAATTTTATAGGTAGTTTGGCTGCGATTCATAATAAGGATGACTATTTTAAATATGCCGGCTATACGTTCGCATTGAGATATTGTTTAGCAGAATTATTTAGAAGAGATTCTGAAATCTACTACAACATTCTACCAAGTGTGAATTATGGAATCATAAGGAATTACCAAGAGGTTCAAACATTTTGGATGGACTACGAAAATCCATTAGAGCCATTATTTGAAAAAACATTTGATAGTTTCTTAAAAGTAAATAACCAAGCGAATGGCATGAAAAGTTATAATTATGTCGTGGCCTTATTGGTTAACTATTATGATAACAAGACTTTGTAGTAATAAGATAAATTAATTTCTACAAACGTTAAAAACTCTTAACAAAAAGAAGAGACTAATCATATATCCCTATCTTTAAACATCTTATTTAACTAACCCTTTTTTTATGATTAAAATACATTTACGGCTGCTCATCGTTATGTGCAGTTTTTCGTTATTCGCACAAGATTATTTTCCAAGCAACTCTGGAGTAATTGCAAATAACACTAATTACACGGCATTGACCAATGCCAAAATACATGTTTCAGCTTCTGAAGTTATTGATAACGGTACCCTTCTTATAAAAGAAGGAAAGGTGATTAGTGTTGGTAAATCGGTATCTATTCCAAAAAATACCACAACAATTGATTTAGAAGGTAAAGAGATTTATCCTTCATTTATTGATATTTATACCTCATTCGGAGTAAAAAAACCGAAGAGAGCTACAGGTAATTTGCCTCAATATGAAGCGAGTAGAAGTGGCTTCTATTGGAACGATCACATAATGCCAGAACAAGATGTTATGGCAAGTTTCAAATATGACGATAAGGCTGCTTCCGAAATGCACAAACTTGGATTTGGAGTTGTAAACACACACATGCCTGATGGAATTGTAAGAGGTACTGGTGCGTTAATAGCACTTAATAATAATGCTGATAATTCCATGCGTGTCATTGATGGCGAAACTGCTCAACACTTATCATTTAGTAAAAGTGTTGCCTCACGTCAGTCCTACCCTTCATCATTAATGGGTAGTATGGCACTCCTTAGACAAATGTATAATGATGCTAAGTGGTATGCAGATGGGAATATAGATACAAGAGATCTTTCATTAGAGGCGTTAAATGGTAATAAAAATCTTCTTCAAATATTTGAAGCTAATGGTAGAGCAAATGTAATGCGTGCTGACAAAGTAGGAGATCAATTTAATATACAATATACCATTGTTGGTGGTGGTGACGAATATGAGCGGATCGATGAGATAAAAAGTACAAATGCCACACTTATTTTACCAATAGATTTTCAGTTAGCTTATGATGTAGACAACGCCTTTTTAGCAAAAACACTATCGCTGAGTGATATGCGTGCATGGAACCAAGAACCTCATAATCCGAGAATTCTATCTGAGAATGGTGTTACGTACGCACTAACTACGCATGGATTAAAATCTAAGAAATCCTTCATTAATAATTTAATGAAAGCTATTGAAAGTGGTTTATCAAAGCAAAAAGCACTTGAGGCGCTCACTACAGTTCCTGCACAACTATTAGGGAAATCTAACGAATTAGGAACTTTAAAAGCTGGTAGCTATGCTAATTTCTTAATTACAAGTGGTGATATTTTTGATAAAAAAACAAAGCTTTATGAAAATTGGGTTCAAGGAACACCTCACGTTATATCAGATATGACTATAACAGATATTGATGGCGATTACAACTTTAAACTTGCAGGTAAACTTTATCAGCTAAATATCTCTGGCAGTAGTTCTAAGCCAAGTGTTAAACTTGTTAGTGGTAAAAATGAACTTGGCACTAAAATGAATTATAAAAATGATTGGGTGACCATGACATTTAAAACAGCTGATACTTCTAAAACTGAATTTATTAGAATAGCAGCTTCTCCTTCTAGTGGTAAAAGCCTAAGCGGTAAAGCAACAATGCCAAATGGCAATGAGTACTCTTTCTATGCAAGTAGTGAAGTTAAAAGTGCAAATGCAGAAGGAGAAAAAGGTAAAAAAGGTGAAAATGCCAAAACTAAAGATGCTTACATGAGTCCTGTGACCTATCCTAATATGGCCTATGGATTTACTGAAAATCCAAAAGCCGAAACCATCCTATTTAAAAATGCAACCATTTGGACGAATGAAGGCGATGGTGTTTTAGAGAATTCAGATCTTTTAATTAAGGATGGGAAAATAGCTAAGGTCGGGAAAGACCTAAATGCCAGAAATGCTAAAGTTATCGATGCCTCTGGTAAGCATATTACAGCAGGAATTATAGATGAACATTCACACATAGGAGCAGTTTCAATTAATGAAGGAGGTCATAACTCCTCTGCCGAAGTTACAATTGAAGACGTACTTGATGATGAAGATATTGATATATACCGAAACCTAGCAGGTGGTGTAACTTCAATTCAGATTCTGCACGGAAGTGCCAATCCAATTGGTGGCCGTTCTGCAATAATTAAATTAAAATGGGGTGAATCAGTAGATAATTTAGTTTACGACAATTCTCCAAAGTTTATAAAATTTGCCTTGGGAGAAAACGTAAAACAATCGCGCAGTAGATTTAATGTGCGTTTCCCACAATCTAGGATGGGTGTTGAACAAGTTTATATGGACTACTTCAGTAGAGCCAAGGCTTATGACGATTTAAAGAAAAGTGGCAAAACATATCGAAAAGATACAGAAATGGAAGTTTTAGCTGAAATATTAAATAAGGAACGCTTTATATCTTGTCACTCCTATGTACAAAGTGAAATCAATATGCTAATGAAAGTTGCTGAGAAGTTCGATTTTAACATCAACACATTTACACATATTCTAGAAGGATACAAAGTTGCTGATAAAATGAAGGCACATGGTGTAGGTGGTTCAACTTTCAGTGACTGGTGGGCTTATAAATATGAAGTTAATGATGCTATACCTTACAATGCGGCCATAATGCATAAGGTTGGTGTTGTTACCGCAATAAATAGTGATGATGCTGAAATGTCTCGTAGATTAAATCAAGAAGCAGCAAAATCAATAAAATATGGCGGTGTAAGTGAAGAGGACGCACTTAAGTTTGTTACCCTAAATCCAGCTAAGCTTTTACATCTTGATGAACGCGTTGGAAGCATAAAAGTTGGTAAAGATGCTGATGTTGTCTTATGGTCTGATCACCCATTATCGGTGTATGCGAAGGCAGAAAAGACCATAATCGAAGGTGTCACCTATTTTGATATTGAAAAGGACAAGAAAATGCGAGAAGCCATAAAAAAGGAGAAAAGCACTTTGGTAAATATGATGCTACAAGACAAAAACAAAGGATTGAAAACACAACCTGTTAAAAAGAAGGAAAAAGTGTTATTACACTGTGACTCCATGGATTTTAACACAACTGAAAAATAATAAAACGATGAAAACATTTAAAAATATAAACCTCGTATTAATTCTGTTGTGTTTCTCATTTAGTTATGCACAACAGACACCGGCCAATGATCAAGCAATGGACTTTGCAATAGTTGGTGCTACTGCACATATTGGCAACGGAACTGTTATAGACAATAGTTTAATAATTGTGAGTAACGGTAAAATAACCAAAGTATTAGATAATAGTCAACCAAATGCAGTCACATTACAAGCTATGGATATTATTGATGCTAAAGGAAAGCACGTTTATCCAGGTTTTATAGTTGTTAATGGTACTTTGGGATTAGTTGAAGTAGATGCTGTAAAAGCTTCTAATGACTTGTCGGAATTAGGAACTTTTAACCCACACATAAGAAGTATAATTGCCTATAATGCTGAATCTAAAATTGTGGAATCCATGAGACCTAATGGTGTTTTATTAGGCCAGGTAGTTCCAAGAGGTGGTCGGATTACTGGCACCTCATCTGTTGTACAGTATGATGCATGGAATTGGGAAGATGCAGCTATAAAGATGGACAACGGTTTACATATTAACTGGCCAAATAGTTTTAGTAGAGGACGTTGGTGGTTAGGTGAAGATCCTGGGTTAAAACCTAATAAAAACTATGCAAAACAGGTTAAAGAATTAGGCAACTATTTTAAAGAAGCTAAAAGCTATAATAGTGGTGCAAAGAAAGAGGTGCACCTACCATTTGAAGGTATGACTGGAGTATTTGACGGTACAAAACGATTATATATAAATGCAAATGACGAAAAAGGAATTACAGATGCTGTTAATTTCGCAAAAGCTCATGGTGTTGATCAAATAACTATTGTAGGAGCTTATGAAGCTGGTAATATGACGGAGTTTTTAAAGCAAAACAATGTGTCTGTATTTTTAAGACGTGTACATACTAGACCAAATGCAGAAGATGATGACTATGACTTACCTTTTAAGCTCGCAAAAAAATTGGTTGATGCTGGAGTTTTGATTGCTTTAGAACCTAGCGGTCAAATGGAACGTATGAATTCTCGTAATCTGCCATTCTACGCAGGTACGACTGTAGCATATGGATTAACAAAGGAACAAGCCTTACAACTCATTACCGAAAATCCAGCAAAGATTTTAGGCATTGATGATATGTATGGTACCTTGGAAGAAGGAAAAAGTGCGACACTTTTTATAAGTGAAGGCGATGCCTTGGATATGCGTACCAATATAATTCATCATGCTTTTATTGACGGTAGAAAATTAAGCTTAGAATCCCATCAAACTGAGCTCTGGCAACGATACTCTAAAAAGTATGGTTTAGAAGACTAAGACAAAAAAGCGAACCAATTGGTTCGCTTTTTTATATAAATGTATTATTGCTTATTCTACAATTTTCGAAGTATCAGGTTTTGTAAACAAAGCTGAATCTGATGCTTCTTCACTAAGAATAACCTCATCAAATTCAACGGTATTCCAAGTGCTTACACCACCATGAGCATCAAACACCTTAGTGACAGATTCTGGATATATGCTCGTTGTAATATTTCCTTTTTTGATGTCTTCAATAAGAGATACCTCAATCTTTGATTCATTTTTGCAACTAAATAGGGTTAAATTGACAACAATTATTATTATTAAGTTTTTCATAATTTATTTTTTCGTTTGATGCTTTTGACGTCAACCAAACTCTAAAATTACATTACTTTTGTTATATCATGATAAAAGCTATTAGAAGCACTCAGAATCCTTTAATAAAACAATTAGTTCTGTTAAAGGCTAAATCGCGTGAACGAAAGAAAAAAGGGCAATTTCTTATTGAAGGCAAGAGGGAACTTTCCTTATCAATAAAAGGTGGTTACAAAATTGAAACACTATTATTTTATCCCGATTTGTTTTCTGAAAGCGAAGCACGAGCCATGTCCCAATATGAAATTGATATTATTGAAATATCCAAGGACGTTTTTCAAAAGTTAGCCCATAGAGATACAACTGAAGGCGTAATAGCAATTGTGAATACTAAACCACATACCTTAGAAGAATTAAAACTCACTTCTAAAAACCCTTTAATACTTGTTGCTGAGGCACCAGAAAAACCCGGTAATATTGGTGCATTATTGCGAACAGCAGATGCTGCAAATATCGATGCTGTGATTATTGCCAATCCTAAATCTGATCTGTACAATCCAAATATTATAAGATCTAGTATTGGTTGTGTATTCACAACAGAAATTGCTATGGCTAGTACCAAGGACACTATTGACTTTTTAAAAAAATACAACTTCAATATTTTTTCAGCAATATTAGAAGAATCAGAGCCCTATCACACTCAAAATTACACATTACCTACAGCAATAGTTGTAGGTACAGAAGCAACAGGTTTAACCCAAGAATGGAGAAATGCATCCAAGGCCAATATCAGTATACCAATGCAAGGCGTTATTGATTCTATGAATGTGTCTGTTGCTGCAGGAATCCTTATTTTTGAAGCCAAAAGACAACGCGATTTTAACTAATATGACTGCAGATATACTCTTCTATATTATCCTTAGTATCATTACTATCAATTTTATTAAAGATAAAATCCTCGATTCACTAAATGCAAAACATTATAATGATCCAATACCTCAAGAGTTAAGTGATGTGTATGATGAAGATGATTATGCAAAATCACAGGCATACAAAACCACCAACTACGGATTTAATCTTTGGACATCGCTTTTCTCATTTGTAATTACCTTAGCTTTTTTATTATTAGATGGGTTTGAATTTATTGATAATCTAGCCAGAAGTGTTTCGGATAATCCAGTAATAGTTGGTTTATTATTTTTTGGAATTATAATGATTGCCAGTGACATAATTACAACTCCATTTTCTTATTACAAGACATTCGTGATAGAAGAAAAATTTGGATTTAATAAAACCACAAAAAAGACATTTCTTCTAGATAAACTTAAAGGATTACTGATGTTGGCAATTCTTGGAGGTGGCATTTTAGCGGTAGTCATTTGGTTTTATCAACTTACTGGAAATCAGTTTTGGCTATATGCCTGGGGAATTGTTACATTTTTCACTGTGTTTATGAATATGTTTTATTCTAAGCTTATCGTGCCAATATTTAATAAACAAAAACCATTGGAAGAAGGGGAATTGCGACAAAAAATTTCAGATTATGCCAAGTCTGTAGGATTTAGTCTAAGTAAAATTTTTGTCATTGATGGTTCAAAACGCAGTACAAAA
Organism: Winogradskyella sp. KYW1333; assembly: GCF_003335675.1. Taxonomy (GTDB): domain Bacteria; phylum Bacteroidota; class Bacteroidia; order Flavobacteriales; family Flavobacteriaceae; genus Winogradskyella. Next base: position 205,153 of record NZ_QPHL01000014.1, read on the forward strand.
GCAAATGCCTATTTTTCTGGCTTTGGAAGTGAAAAAAGAGTTACACTTTACGACACCTTAATTAATGACTTGGAGGATGAAGAAATAGTTGCTGTTTTAGCACATGAAGTTGGACATTATAAACGGAAACACATCATTTTTAATTTAACAACTTCAATCTTGCTAACGGGCTTAACATTGTATATTCTCTCCATTTTTATTTCAAATCCATTTTTGTCCAACGCTATTGGTGTAGAAACACCAAGCTTTCATGTTGGTTTAATTGCCTTTGGCCTACTCTACTCTCCAATTTCAGAACTTACAGGGTTAATAATGAATTATGTATCTAGAGTTTTTGAGTACCAGGCAGATGATTATGCCAAAAACACATATATGGCTGAACCACTTATTACATCCTTAAAAAAACTTTCTAAAAACAGTCTTAGCAATCTTACACCACACAAGGCCTATGTTTTTATGCACTACTCACATCCAACATTATTGGATAGAATAAATAATTTAAGAAATAATGTTAGATAAAAATTTACGAGAATTATTGTTTTACTCTAAAATAATAACATTTAATATGCTAGATATAGATGATTTAAAATTTATGAAATCATAGTATCTTTAGTAATTCACTTCGTGTTTTTAAATAAGAATTTTTAGTTTCTTTTATTTCTAATTCAATACCGCTCTCTTTTATACTTTTAATAGATTGAAGCCCTAATGGATGCATTTCCTTAAATTTAAGATGTTTGTCTGACCAAAGCATCATTTCACAAATAATAGGGTATAAGTCTATACCTTTATTTGTTAAATAATAATATTTTACTTTCTTATTGTATTCTTTGTAAACATAAGATATGAGTTCGTTGTTTTTCATCAATTTCAATCGATCTGCTAAAATATTTGTTGAGATGCCCTCAGGCGAATTCAAGAACTGACCGTAGGTATTTTTACCCATAAATAAATCTCTGATTATAATCAAAGACCATTTGTCACCTATAATATCCAATAAACTTGTTAATGGACAGGTTGATCTGTAAGTCTTATTTTTTAGCACTTTAACTTATTTATTGATCCAATTTCGCAACAATCACAAAATAAAAGGACCAAAATTTGATACAACTGCTTTAAAAATACGAAATTTTAACGCTTTATTAGGTTTTGATCAAAAATTAAAAGTATTTATTTTTTGATATAAACTAAGAATTCATCTTAAAAAAGATCATTTGGACTTTTTTTACTTGTTTTTTGCAATTGATTTTTTATTTTTACTTTAAACTAATTCAATTAAATAATTATGAAAAAAAACTTTATGATTTTTTGCTTATTATTCAGTCTAATATCTTTTAGTCAAAATGAGCAAATTGTAACAATGCACGCTGTATTAATCGAAGGTGATTTAAAGGCATTTGAAGAAGTAGAAACCATGTACATGCAAAAGGTAGCACAAAAAGCCACTGAAAGAGGTGACATTTCTGCATGGAACTTTCTTAAAGCTCTACAGTTTGATTCCTTAAATGATGAATCTAACTTTAATTACCTTTTTGTTCAAGGCAATAGCTCGATTGAAAAAACACTTGATCCAAAAAATAGTTGGTGGAACCTTGCATCTGAAGTATTAAGTTTAGATGAACAAAAACGAGTTGAAGAATTAAGATCTAAGTTTACCTGGAAAAAAGACGTCAAGGTTATGTATACTATAGACACCGGTATCTGGTTAGTTGATAGCTTAGATGATTATCAAAATACATTTATACAATTCAATTTTGCAAAGCCTAAAAATTCAGAATTATTCATCAAGGAAAACAAAGAATTATGGCAACCATTTTTTGAAGAAATTGCCTCAGACATTAATCTTATTTCATGGGGCGTAGGAACAAAGATACATCCAACTGGTGAGGAATGGTCGAATGTAATGACGTGGGATATGTTTAAAAGTTTAACCGATCTTTTTAAATTTAGGTTAGGAGAAAATATAGTATGGCCTGTTGAAAAATCAAATATGTCAGAAATAAATCCAGAAGGATTTTCTACTGTTGCTGTTTGGCAATGGATTACTGGTGCTGCATCTAATTAATTCATTAACAATATAAAATAATCAAATGAAATCTATTTATTTAACATTAGCCCTTTTATTTACTTTAAGCACTTTTGCTCAAAAGAAAAATATTAATGGGAAAATTTATGATAAACATCCAGCCATAGATCTTGTGGACCAATTTACAAGTGCTTTCGTAAAAGGAGATTCTGCAGCAATTACTAATTTAGTTTCAGAAAATTTTGGTTGGTGGCAAATGAACGAAATGCGACCAAGAAAAAGAACACTCAATAATTTATTAAATCGTTCTAAATATCTAAGCAATAATGTAATTGGATTTAATTTAAAAAATAGAGGAGCAGCATATTCAGATGCTATGGAGTTTGGCAAGGATAAAAGAATTCATGTCTATTCGTATCAAATTATGCAAGGCTATGATAAAAACACCGGAGTTGAACTAAATATTCCACGGAATTCTATCTTTTTTTTAAATGAAGATCAAACAAAAATTGCAGGATTGAGTGTGTCAGATAGTCAATTAAAATGGCAAAAGGCTTATGATGCTTGGGGTACAAGCTCGAACGGTAAGATTTATAAAGACCATCCAATGATTGCAAAAGCAAGACTATTATATGCATATATCGCTTTGGGTGATATTGAATCGTGTAGAGCATTATACTCAGACAATGCTGTTATTAGAGATGTAATGAGTGTTACTGACTTAGAGGATACTCGTGGGCCTGATGTAGAAATGGAAATGTTAAGAGAATTTCTTGATAAATATGAAGTAGTTGATATCACAGAAATAGGTTATCCTGATCTTCTAGAGTATGATGGAGCAGAATATAAAACTGTAATATCATGGTGGGAAATGACCGTGAAAAACAGAACATCTGGAAATTTAAGCACAGGTTATCATCATTCTCAAATTGATATCAATAATGAAGGTTTAATTACTCGGGAGGATTATTATTGGAATCCTGCCCTTTTGCCAGATTAAAACATTAGAAATACAAATAATAAAAGGTCTGTTATATACAGACCTTTTATTATTTACATTATCACCTGATGTATAAACCAGTTATGATATTATCACAATTAAAATAGATTAAAGGATATATTTATTGATATACCAATTTAGGGTTACATGCCAAAACATTGGTGATTGATAATTAAATTTCTATTTTGGGTACTTTTAATTGAGATCTAAGAAGCGCAAACTTTAATGCCGAATTTTTGATTATTGCAAACTCTAAAGCTTTTATAAAAGCTGTAATCCAAGCAATGCAAATTGAGTTTAAAAAATTGACATTTATGAAACAACGCCAACTTATATCTCAAATATTGAATTTAAAAATTTTTAGAGACTTAAAACATTAATGAGAAAACTGATCCGTAAAAAATATTTTAGGAGTTTCTACAGTTAATTTATATTAATCATAATAAAACTCTAGAGAATTAAACTTTGAACAAATACAAAATTATAAATCATAAATAATGAATCGAATTCCTAATATTTTAATACTCATACTTTTGCTCTGGGTATATAATTGCAAAAGTGAAAACAAAAATGAAAATACAATGCAAGAAACGAGCAATAATTGGAAAATAGATTTCCTTGATGAATTTGAAACCTTTAATCCAGAGAATTGGCAAGACCAGCGCATTTGGGTTAATAATGAAAATCATTGTTACGTACCTGGTGGCGAATATGGAACTAGAGAAGTGAGTAATGGTACATTAAAAATCAAAGTAGTAAAGATTGATGAGAAAAGACCTTGTGATAATTTTGACAAGCATGGCAACAAACATCCTGACACCGAATATGTGGCTGGTCGTATTTGTTCTAAAAACCGTAAGGAATTTGTAAAAGGCAAATGGACAGCACGTCTTAAGCTCTCTAGCAACGGAGAACCAAGTATGTTCCCAGCATGGTGGTTATTAGGTGCACAAAACAATGAGCCACCTGTTCAAGAAGAAGATGAGAATATCTGTTGGCCGTTGACCGGTTCTGGTGAAATTGACATTTTTGAGCATCACGGAGATCATATGAAGGATGAATTTACAACTGGTGCTATTGTTAGTTTAGGTGAATGTGATAAGGGTGATTGGCAAAGCAAACGTCGTAATTTCCCGGCTACATTAAATGAGTTTCATGAATATTCTGTTGAATGGGAAGGCAGTGACCTTGTTTATCGTTTGGACGGTAAAGAAGTATATAGAAATGAAGGTGAGGGTGATAAATATCCAGAACCTATGTTTGCAATATTGAATTTTGCTAAAATCACTGACTCACCAATGGAAGGTGAATGGGTAATGGAAGTAGATTGGGTAAAGCATGAATTCAGAAAGTCATAGAAATTATGAGAATTTACATTGCTTCATTTTTTCTTTCCTTTTTTACTGGTAACTTCATTGCGCAGTCTAACAAAATTCTGTTTGATTATGACTAGGAAAAAGAAAAGTTAGCAGTTGTTGTTCAAAGCAGAAAATTTAGATTCGGTTATAAATTTTTAAAAAGTGTTAAAGTTTTTAATTCTGGCCATATCCAATCAAATGATTACAAAATTGATACTATCAGACGGATTTGACTCTATAATAAATTTTAATAATGAAAAAAATCAACCTTATATATCATTGACGGTAATTATATAGAGAATATCGAGGTTTTTTCGAGAGATAACTCCAAGGCTGGTTTAAGTCTAAAATTCAATTAAACGCTAATGGATGGAAACTAGGCATCATAAAGAATTATCAAGTAAAGGAGATCCTATCCATGAAATTTGGAGCATTAGAAAATAAAATAGAATGGCAAAAAATAATAACAACAGTAAACTTGCTCTAGTCATTGGAATCTTAGGAACAATAACAGGGATTATTCTAATTTTTTAAGACAACTTAATGATAGGTGTTTTTTGTACTATTTCGAGCTTAGGTGTTGCGATTAAAGGCTACCAAGATTATAAGTCTTAAAGTTCAAAATGAAATGATGATTTTTGTATAATTTCACTTCAAGAAAGCGTTGCACATTAAATAAGCTTTCACTACTTTAGTTCTATGACTGAGGTGGATATAGAAAAAGAAAATGCAGCCATTGCAAAAGCTTACAAAGAACTACTTAAAGTAAGCTATCAAACATTGAGTAGGGAGGATAAGAAGTTGATTCGACAGGCTTTCGATGTGGCTGTAGATGCCCATAAAGATCAGAGAAGAAAATCTGGGGAAGCCTATATATTTCATCCAATTGCAGTTGCTAAAATTGTTGCACAAGAAATAGGTTTAGACGCCACTTCGATTGCTTCTGCCCTTCTACATGACGTAGTAGAAGACAATCCTAAATACACAATTGATGATATTGAACAACTTTTTGGTGAGGCCGTTGCACGGATTGTAGATGGTCTTACAAAAATTTCATCCTTAAAAAAAGATATGGATGTTTCTCTCCAGGCAGAGAACTTCCGGAAAATGTTGTTGACCTTAAATGAAGATGTACGCGTTATTATCATAAAGATTGCTGATCGTTTGCACAACATGCAAACAATGGACTCAATGCGTTCGGATAAACAAGTAAAAATAGCATCAGAAACACTTTATATTTATGCGCCTCTTGCCCATAGAATAGGATTATACAATATTAAAACTGAACTTGAAGATCTTGGCTTAAAATATACAGAACCAGAGGTGTATCAAGATATCTCCGAGAAAATGCAGGAGAGTAAAGAGGAACAAGATGCATATATAAAATCCTTTTCTAAAGTTATAGAAAAATCTTTGAACAAAGAGGGTCTAAATTATCAAATAAAGGGTAGACCAAAATCCATTTTTAGCATAAGAAGAAAAATGGTTAAGCAAGGTGTTTCTTTTGATGAAGTGTATGATAAGTTTGCCGTTAGAATAATTTACAAATCGGATTTTGAGAATGAAAAGTTTTTAGCTTGGAAAATATATTCAATTGTAACCGATCACTTCACTCCTAACCCAACTCGATTAAGAGACTGGATTTCTTCCCAAAAATCAACAGGTTACGAAGCATTACATATTACTGTAGTTGGTCCTAAAAGCAGATTTGTCGAGGTTCAGATAAGAAGCGAGCGTATGGATGAAATAGCCGAAAAAGGCTATGCTGCACATTACAAGTACAAAAATCAAAATGTCAAAGAAGACAATTTAGATTTATGGATTAATAAGCTTCAAGAGGCCTTAGAGAATAATGAAGCCGATGCTGTTGATTTTGTTGAACAGTTTAAATTAAATCTTTATTCAAAGGAAATCTTCGTTTTTTCTCCAAAAGGAGATCTAAAATCATTACCTAAGGGAGCAACACCATTGGATTTTGCTTTTAGTATTCATACTGAGGTTGGAATGAAAACCAGAGGTACCAAGGTCAATGGCAAATTGGTCCCTCTAAGTCACGAACTACAAAGTGGTGACAGAGTAGAAATTTTAACTTCGGAAAATGCAAAACCAAATTCTAACTGGTTAGATTATGCTACAACAGCAAGAGCAAGGAGTAAAATTAAATCAGCATTAAAAGCAGATACCAAAATTATTGCTGAAGAAGGTAAAGAAATTCTTAGACGTAAATTAAAACAGTTAAAGATTACATTGAATGAAAGTTCAGTGAACGAACTAGTCAACTATTTTAAATTAAATACATCTCTAGATCTATTCTACCGTGTAGGTATTGGAACCATAGATAATAAAAAATTAAAGGCCTTTGCTTCGTCAAGGAGTAATGCATTTGTAAGCTACATAAAAAATAAAATTAGAAAACCAGAGGTTTCAAAAGATCTTGACAAGGAAGAAATCACATCTAAATATGACATGCTGGTTTTTGGTCAGGAGGAAGAAAAGCTCAATTATAAACTAGCAAACTGTTGCAACCCTATAGCCGGAGATAAAGTTTTTGGTTTCTTAACCATAAATGACGGAATAAAAGTGCATAAAAAGAACTGCCCAAATGCTGTTAGCTTACAGTCTAATTATGCTTACCGTATAATGCCTGCTAAATGGATTGATTCCTCACAACAGGTATATACCTCGCACATTAACCTCTCAGGAATTGATAATTTAGGCCTTGTTAACGACATTACAACTTTAATTTCTGATAACATGCATGTAAACATGAAAAGTATAAGTTTCACCAGTGATGATGGAGTTTTTACAGGTAAGATTACGGTACAGGTTAAGAACCAAACAATGCTAAAAAAGTTAATAGATCGGTTGAAAAAAATTAATGGTATTGATAAGGTATCAAGAGCATAAAATTATGTAAATTTGCACCTTAATTATGAATGCAAAGAAAGAAGAAAGCAATCAGGAAATCGTAAGACGGGTTTTTACTCAATTCTTAGAAGAAAAGGGTCATAGAAAAACACCTGAACGCTACGCTATACTTCAAGAAATTTATGATAGTGAAGAGCATTTTGATATAGAATCACTCTATATTAAAATGAAGAATAAAAACTATCGTGTTAGTAGGGCAACACTTTACAATACTATAGAATTATTACTAGAATGTAGTTTAGTGAGAAAGCATCAGTTTGGTCAAAGTCAAGCACATTATGAGAAGTCTTATTTTGACAAACAGCACGATCATGTCATTCTAACTGACTCTGGCGAAGTTATTGAGTTTTGTGATCCGCGCATTCAGACTATTAAAAAGACAATCGAAGAAGTTTTCGACATAAAAATTAACAATCATTCACTTTATTTTTACGGTACGCGTAATAAGGACGACTAACTAATTTATTAAAATGGCAGTAGATTTACTACTAGGACTACAATGGGGAGATGAAGGCAAAGGAAAAATTGTTGACGTATTTACCTCTAAATACGATATTATTGCAAGATTTCAAGGTGGACCAAATGCAGGTCACACCTTAGTATTTAATGGAAGAAAACACGTATTGCATACGATACCTTCAGGAATATTTCATAATAACACTACCAATCTTGTTGGAAATGGTGTAGTAATAGACCCTGTGATTTTCAAAAAAGAATTAGACAAACTAAACGAACAAAATGTAGACTACAGAAAATCATTATGTATTTCTAGAAAAGCTCACATTATTCTACCAACACATCGATTGTTAGATGCTGCGAGTGAGGCATCAAAAGGTAAAGCTAAAATTGGTTCTACATTAAAAGGGATTGGTCCAACATATATGGACAAAACCGGTAGAAACGGAATTAGAGTTGGCGATATTGAACTTTCAAACTGGAAAGATAAATACAGAGCATTAGCAGATAAGCATGAAGCAATGATTGCTTTTTACAATGTTGACATTCAGTATGACTTGGAAGAGTTAGAAACTGATTTCTTCGATGCGATTGAAACTCTTAAAAGTTTAAAATTTATTGACTCAGAAGAATTTATACATCAGTCTCAAAATTCTGGGAAGTCAATTCTTGCTGAAGGTGCTCAAGGTTCACTTTTAGATATTGATTTTGGTACTTATCCTTTTGTAACTTCTTCCAATACTACTGCTGCAGGAGCTTGTACAGGATTGGGCGTAGCTCCAAATAAAATAGGTGAAGTATTCGGTATTTTTAAGGCGTACACCACACGCGTAGGATCTGGGCCGTTTCCGACTGAGCTTTTTGATGAAAATGGAGAAACAATGGCACGTGTTGGCCATGAGTTTGGAGCAACTACAGGCAGACCTAGACGATGCGGATGGTTAGATTTAGTTGCACTTCGCTATGCTTGTCAAGTTAACGGAGTAACGCAGCTTATAATGATGAAAGGTGATGTTCTTTCAGGGTTTAAAAACCTTCGAGTATGTACATTATACAACTACAAAGGCGAAACTATTTCACATTTACCATATAATATTGAAGCTGAAAATGTTACTCCTATTTATACCGAAATGGATGGATGGAAAGAAGATCTAACAGAAATGACAGAGGCTGCACAATTACCTGCAGAATTTAATGCTTATGTAGAGTTTTTGGAAAATGAACTGAATATTCCAATAACAATTGTATCTGTTGGGCCTGACCGTAATCAGACAATAGTAAGAAAGACAGTTTAGTTTTTCGCTAACATTTAGTGTTAAAAATTCTGTTAACCTATAATAAAGCTGTTACATAAATATTATTTTGTAAAAAATTTATGGTTTTGAATAGTTTTAAGAAATTTCTTTTACTAATTTTTCTAAACACCTTGTTTCTAGGTTTTTCTCAAGAAAAACAGAAAATTACAATTAAGTATGCAGGTACTGCCTATACAGACTCCGAAATAGAGGAAGGAGCAAAAGTATTCTTAAGAGACAAATCACAACAAGTTCATTTCGTACATAAGGGCGTTAACATGTGGTGCGACAAAGCCATTTATTATGAGGACCAAGATTTTATAGAGGCATTCAGTAATGTTGTAATGAAACAAGGCGATTCCATAAACATGGTTGCAAAATATGTTGAGTATAGTGGTAAATCACAGTTAGCATTTGCAAGAGGTGACGTTGTACTGACAGAACCGCAATCAGTACTAACAACAGAAAAACTATATTTCGATAGAACAAGACAGATTGCTTACTACAACACTAAAGGAAAAGTAGTAAGAGACTCTTCTGGCACAATTACAAGTCAGATTGGAAGATATTATACAAATTCGAGCAAATATCAATTTGTAAAGGATGTCGTTCTTGTAAACCCAGATTACACACTTAACACAGAACGATTAGATTTCTTCTCTGAAAATGGACATGCATATTTATTTGGCCCATCAACCATAGTTGGCGAAGACAGTAATATCTATACAGAACGCGGATTCTATAACACTAAGACTGATAGAGGACATTTTCAACGTAAAGCACGTATAGATTATGAAAACAGAACAGTAGAAGGCGACAGTATTTATTTTGACAGAAATAGAAATTTTGCATCCGCAACCAATAACATAACTGTAACAGATACTATTAACAAAAGTGTTGTAAAAGGTCATTATGCCGAACTATGGAGAGATAGAGACTCAATTTTTATAACCAGAAGAGCCTTAGGAATAACCGTTCAAGAACAAGATTCTGTATACATCCATGCTGATACCTTAATGGTAACTGGTAAGGAAAATAATAGAATAACCAGAGCATTTTATAATGTTAGACTTTACAAGAGTGATCTTGCGGGTAAATCAGACTCAATACATGTCAATCATCAAACTGGATTAACCCAGATGATTAATTTGGACCGTTTCAGTTCTAATGATGCATTTGCCACCAAAAGAAAACCAATTTTATGGAATATGGGCAATCAGATGACAGGTGATACTATCCATTTAATTTCAAATGTTGAAACAGAAAAATTAGATTCACTTAAAGTATTTAATAATGCCTTTTTAGTCAGTAAGGACACCATTAGTGAATCAGGTTTTAACCAAGTAAAAGGCAAATTATTGATAGGTTTATTTGAGAACAATGAGCTTTATAATGTTGATATTATTAAAAATGCTGAAATGATTTACTACATGCGTAATGAGGAAAATGAACTCGTTGGCATACAAAAGTCTAAATCTGGCAGTATAAATATGAAAATAAAAGAACAGGCCATAGAAGAGGTTAGATTTATAAATCAAATTGATGGAGAACTTTATCCTGAATCAAAGTTTCCAAAAAGCGGTAGTCGATTACGTGCATTTGATTGGCGTGGTAAGGAACGTCCTATGTCTGTTGATGACTTGTTTAAAGATGACCCACCATTGGTTTTACCTGTAATTAAAGGATTAAAAGATTATGTACCTCCAGAAGAGTTTATTGATGATTCAATAACCGAAAGAATCGAAAATGCTGGTAAAGACACTCCTAATAAACCAAATAAGGCAGCTCGTAATCTACCCAAAAAAGACAAACAAATACCGTCACCAAATCAGTTAAAAGTACCTCCAGGATTAAAGAAAAAATCTAGTCAATAATGCAGAATGCAAGTAAGCGACTTCTTTAAATATCAAGCACAAACAACACCGCATCCATTGGCAATGGAAATAAAGTATGCTAAGGGATCTTATATTTATGATTCGGATGATAATCCTCATCTAGATTTTGTTGCTGGTGTTTCTGCTTGTACTTTAGGACATAGTCATCCTGCGGTTGTTAATGCTGTAAAAGAACAGCTCGACAAGTATTTACATGTAATGGTATATGGTGAATATATACAACAACCAGCTGTAGATCTTTGCAAAAAAATGGCTGAATTACTACCAGAACCCTTAGACACAACTTACTTAGTCAATTCTGGTACAGAGGCAATTGAAGGAAGTATAAAGTTAGCTAGACGTTATACAGGAAGATCTGAAATAATTGCGGCTAAAAATTCTTATCATGGCAATACTTTGGGGTCTTTAAGTCTTATGGACTATCAAGAACGTAAAAGACCTTTTCTACCCTTACTACCTGGCATTAGGCACATCACCTTTAATTGTGAATGGTGTCTTGAACAAATTACAGATAAAACAGCTGGAGTAATACTTGAGACCATACAAGGTGGTGCAGGTTTTATAGAACCAATAGAAGGGTATTTAAGCAGTGTTCAAAAGCGGTGTAATGAAGTGGGTGCCGTATTGATTTTGGATGAGATACAACCCGGTATTGGTCGCACAGGTAAAATGTTTGGATTTGAAAATTATAATTGCAAACCAGATATAGTGGTTACAGGCAAAGGCCTAGGTGGCGGACTTCCAATTGGTGCTTTTACAGCATCTTACGAAATGATGAAGCACCTAACTGATAATCCTAAATTAGGGCATATTACAACATTTGGAGGTAATCCTGTTATTGCAAGTGCAGCCTTATCAACATTAATGGAGCTTACAAATAGCAATCATATTGCAGAAACACTTGAAAAAGAAAAGTTGATTCGAGAACATCTTTCTCATCCTCTAATCAAAGAGATTAGAGGTCGTGGGTTGATGCTTGCTGCCATTACAGAAAATGCTGAAATTACAAATGAAGTTATTCTGAAATGCAAAGAAAAAGGATTAATCCTATTCTGGTTACTTTTTGAATCGAAAGCAATAAGAATTACACCTCCATTAACTATTTCTAACGAAGAAATTGTTAAAGGTTGTCAAATTATCTGCTCAGTTTTAAATACTATCCAAAATTAATTTTTGTTATAAATAATTGACAATCAAGAGCAAAAATATGTTTATCAAAGCATTATTTTAATGTTAATTAATTTGTTAAAAACAATAAATTAATTCTTTAGTATTAGTACATGATAACAGTAAATTTAATTCAGTGAATTTTAAAACCGCTTATGGAATATAGTCAGAACGACGAAAATTTCTCACTTACTAGATTTGAATCAATGTTAAAAACAAATGACATTTTGTTTTTTGACTCCAATGAATTCGAAAATATCATTCACCACTATCTTGAGAGTGGTAAAATTGCACTAGCAAAGCGTGCAATTAAGCTTGGCCTAGAACAGCATCCATCTTCGATAAATCTTAGATTATATCAGGTTGAAATATTAGTAATCGAAAATAAATTTGATGAAGCAAATGATATTTTGGATATGCTAAACGACTTAGAGCCAAACAATGAGGAGGTATATATCCAGAAGGCTAATGTTTTATCTAAACAAGATGAGCACGAAAAAGCAATTGAAATTCTATTATTAGCAATAGACAAATCAAAAACACCAGATGATGATAGTGATTTGTACGCTCTTATAGGGATGGAATATCTCTTTTTGGACCAATTTGAAAACGCAATAATATATTTTAAAAAGTGTATTGAAGTTGATACGACAGACTATTCTGCTTTACATAATATCATTTATTGTTATGATTTCTTAAATCAGAATACTGAGGCTATAACCTATTTAAATAATTTCTTGGATAATCACCCATATTGTGAAGTGGCTTGGCACCAATTAGGACGACAATATTTTGCAATAAAAGAGTATGCGAAGGCTAACGCCTCATTTGATTTTGCAATAATTTCTGATGATACATTTGTAGGTGCATATATTGAAAAGGGTAAGGTCTTAGAAAAACTGAAACACTATGAAGATGCCATAGAAAACTATAAAATCACCTTAGCACTAGATGAACCAACCTCATTTGCATTGTTAAGAATTGGGCATTGCTACGAAAAGCTGGGTGAAGATGATATGGCTATTCAGTTTCTTAAAAAAACCGTTGACGAAGACCCTCTTTTAGATAAGGGCTGGTTAGCTATTACAAAATTTTACATGAAGCGGCTTGATTATCAGAAAGCGCTTTACTACATAAATAAAGCTGTTAACATTGATGGCGATAATGTACTCTATTGGAAACTTTATGCAACTGTAAACAAACGCTTAAACTTTCTTGAAGAAGCAGAACGAGGCTACAAACGAAGCTTAGAGCTCGGAAATTACGAACTCGACACGTGGCTTGACAGGTCTGATATACTAATTTCTCTCGGTGAATATGGAGCTTCTGCTTATAATTTATTGCAGGCATCAGAATTCTACCCTGAAAATGCAGAGGTTGAATATAGACTTGCTGGATTATATTTTACAATGCACCAAAATGAAGAAGGAAGATTTCATTTAAAAAATGCGGTACAGCTCAATTTCGAATATAATTTTATTATTACGGAGCTGTTTCCTAAGTTAAATGAACGCGCAATTGTCAGAGCTATTATTTCAGATTCTAAAAAGACTCCCAACTAAAAAATTCCATACCTTAGCGACTCACTATTTCACATAAAATGAGTCGAAGAATAATAGATTATCTTGTTATAACTTTCAAAGGAATAGCAATGGGTGCAGCTGATGTTGTTCCAGGCGTTTCTGGTGGTACAATCGCATTTATTTCAGGTATTTACGAAGAATTAATTGAGAGTATTGACAAGTTTAATCTTGGTTTTTTTAATGTTTGGAAAAAAGAAGGGTTTCTAACAGCTTGGAAAGCTATTAATGGAAGTTTTCTTTTTGCTTTATTTCTTGGAATTGCAATAAGTATACTTTCATTGGCCAAAATAATTAAATGGTTACTTCATAATGAACCAATAATATTGTGGTCGTTCTTTTTTGGTTTAGTCCTAGCAAGTATTATTTATATAGCTAAACAAATTAGCAAATGGTCATTAAAGGTAATAGTGGCTATAATCCTAATTTCAATATTATCTTACTATATAACCTTGGCAGAACCTTTTGCATCGCCAGACAGCCCTTATTATTTGTTGTTTTGCGGTTTTATTGCAATAATTGCGATGATATTACCTGGAGTTTCTGGAGCATTTATATTATTGATATTAGGTGTCTACCAAACTGCTATTGACACAATTAATAATCTAAGAGATGGAATTTTGCAGGGTGACATGACCTTATTTAAAGAGGCATTTTTAAATTTTATCCTACTTGCTGTCGGAGCTGTTATAGGTTTAAAAGTTTTTTCTAAAGCCTTAAACTGGATGTTCAAGTATCAAAAGAATCTCACTTTGGCAATTCTAACCGGTTTTATGGTTGGTTCTTTAAATAAAATTTGGCCTTGGAAAGAAATCTTAAAAACACGCATTAATTCTAAAGGCGAAGAAGTTACCTTACTAGATAGAAGTATATTACCTACTTCCTATGGAGGAGACAATCAATTAGTAATTGCAGTTGTATTCATCGTTATTGGGTTTGCGACTATTTTAATATTAGAGAGACTAGGTAAGAATAAAACCACTGTTTAAATGCAGAGCACAAGACGCTTTAAAGATCGGGTTTTTTTGGTAATTAAGGGGCTGGCAATGGGAGCAGCAAATAAAGTTCCTGGTGTTTCAGGTGGTTTGGTAGCCTTTGTTGCGGGCTTTTATGAAGAATTTATTTATTCATTACAACGTGTTAATAAAACTGCATTTAGACTGCTGTTTAATGGACGCTTCAGTAGTTTTTATAGATACGTGAATGGTAAGTTTTTAGGCTTACTTTTCCTTGGTATGATAGTCAGCTATTTTAGTGTTTCTAAAATTCTAGACTACTTAATTATCAATTATGAGCTCTATGTTTGGAGTACTTTTTTTGGAATGATCTTAGGATCAATTTATTACATAAACAAAGATTTTAAAGAATGGAACAGAAGAACTTTAACTTTCCTAGTCATTGGAGCTCTGGTTGGATTAAGCATAAGTTTTTTAGATCCTGCCAAGGAGAATGATAATTTAATTTTTATTTTTTTCTGCGGAATAATTAGCGTTTCTGGAATGACGCTTCCAGGGTTTTCGGGTTCATTTATTTTAATTCTCCTTGGGAATTATGTTCTGCTTCTTGTTGATTCTGTAAACGCCCTTTATGATACCATTGCAGATGTTTTTACTGGAGATTTTGAATTTGTAAAAGACGCTGTCAGAATACGAATGTTGAAGGTTTTAGCTGTTTTCGCATTAGGTTCTGTTACCGGTCTTGTAACGTTTTCTCATATTTTAAACTACATTTTACATCATTATAAAAATATTACACTCGCTACTATAATTGGTTTTATAATTGGATCGCTTGGTGTTGTATGGCCTTGGAAGGAAACCATATACATGACTAATGACAACGGTGGTTACATTCTTGATTCTACAGGTAAACAAATCATATTGAATTATAAGCGTTTTTTACCTGAAGCAAGTACTGATACTTATATTGCAATTGCTTATATTGCCCTTGGTATCTTTATAGTTTTAGGATTAGAATGGTATGGACAACACACACGACAAATTAAAGCTTAAATTCGGACTAGTAGGGCGGAATATTTCCTACTCATTTTCAAGAGGTTATTTTGCCAAAAAGTTTGAAAATGAAAATCTTAATTACTCCTATGTAAATTTTGATTTAGAGTCTATTGATGATCTTTTGAATGCAATAAATAACACACCAAATTTAAAGGGTCTTAATGTAACCATTCCCTATAAGGAGGAAGTCATTCCTTTACTCGATAAATTGAACAAACGCGCTCGAAAAATTGGCGCAGTTAATACTATACAGTTTAAAGACAACAAACTAATAGGCTACAACACTGACTATTATGGTTTTAAAAACTCTTTAAGTCCTCATTTAAAAAATTATCATAAATGTGCATTAATTTTAGGTACTGGCGGTGCATCTAAAGCAATTGCCTATGCTTTAAAAAAATTAAATATTGAATATACATATGTATCACGGTCTAAGAAAATGGCTGTAGAATATCAGTATTCAGATTTGGATGATAATATAATTACAAAACATCAAATCATCATAAATTGTACGCCTTTAGGAACCTTTCCGAACATTGATCATTGTCCAAGTATTCCATATAAGGCAATTACTAAAAAACATATCCTTTTTGATTTAATTTACAACCCAGAACAGACCAAATTTTTAAAAAAAGGTCACGAAAAAGGAGCTACAACAATTAATGGTCTTAAAATGTTAGAACTTCAAGCAGAAAAGTCTTGGCAAATCTGGAATAAGCCTTAATACAGACCAAACTATTCATTTCCTTTGTAGTTCAAGGAGTTGTTAGTATCTTTAACATGCGATTAAAATAATTGACATATGTCTGAGAATGATAACCTGCAAGAAGCAGAAGGAAAAAAAGAAGTAGAAGTATTAGATGCTACTCCAAAAGAAGAAACTAAAACAGAAGTTTCAGAAGACGCTACCAATTCAAGTGAAAATGATTCTGAAACAAAGGAAGAACATGTTGATGAAATTGAAGCATCTAATGCTGAAGATGCTGAAGATGAGTCTAATGCAGAACGTCATGAGGTAGAAGAAAAGGATTACCATACTATGACATTAGACCAGTTGGTTACTGAGTTTAATAGATTACTGAACCACCATAAAATTCAAACTATATCAAAGCATGTTAATCAAATAAAAGCAGAATTCAACTCAAAATTTAGCACGCTATTAGATGAGAAGAAAGAAGAATTCGTTAATGAAGGTGGCAATGAAATAGACTTTTTCTACACTGATGATACCAAAAAATTATTCAACCAACTTTACAAAGAATACAAACAGTCTATAAGTTCTTACTATAAAGAAAGGGAACAAAACCTCAAGCAAAACTTGGAAAACAGACTAAGTATAATTGAGGAAATAAAGGGTTTGTTGAATGTTGAAGAAAATATAAATACAACTTATAAGCATTTTAAAGAACTACAAGAGAAATGGCGTAATGCAGGTCCTATCCCTAGAGATAAATACAATAATGCTTGGAATTCTTATCATCACCATGTAGAACGCTTTTATGATTTCTTGCATCTAAATAATGATTTGCGAGATATGGACTTTAAGCACAACTATGAGCAGAAGCTTAAGATCATTGAACGTGCTGAGGAACTTGCAAAAGATGAAAATATAAATCGTTCATTCAGAGAATTACAAGTTTTACATAAACTTTGGAAAGAAGAACTAGGTCCTGTAGCGAAAGAGCATAGGGAAGAAATTTGGGAACGATTTAGTAGCGCAACTAAAACAATTCATGATAAGCGACAAGCATATTATGCGGATTTAGATAAAGCCTACGAAAAGAATTTAGAAAAGAAAGAAGAAATTATTGCAAATATTCAGACAGTTGCAGAAGATAAAGTAAACTCTCATGGTGCTTGGCAGAAAAAAATACGAGAGATAGAGGCTTTAAGAGAGTCTTTCTTTAATGCTGGTAAAGTTCCATTAAAAGTAAATGAAGCCACATGGGCAAAATTTAAAGATGCGGTTAGAAATTTTAATAGAAGTAAAAATCAATTCTATAAAGATCTAAAGAAAGAACAATACGAAAATCTTCAGAAAAAAAAGGAGCTAATTAAAATTGCAGAGGAAAATAAAGAAAGTGAGGACTTTGCTGTTGTTACTCCTCTTATGAAGAAAATTCAAAACGACTGGAAAAAGATAGGTCATGTACCTCGCAGGGACAGTGATAAAGTTTGGAAACAATTTAAAAATGCCTGCAACTACTATTTTGAAAGAATACACTCTCAACGCAAAGCTGAAAATCAGCATTTGTATGATGCATTTGATAAAAAGGTAAAACTGTTAGAAAGTATTAGGAATTTAGAGTTAAAAGGAGACAATAAAGAATCTATTGAAACTTTAAAATCTAAAATTACTAAATGGAAAACCATTGGACATGTACCACAGAATAAACGCTATATAGATGGTAAATTCTATAAGGTAATCGATGAGGCTTTTGGCAAACTTAAAATGGATAAGGCCAAGCTAGAAATGGTAAAGTTTGAAAGCAAACTAGAAAACCTTGCTAATAATGATAACGACACGAGGTTATTAGACAATGAACAAAACTTTATTCGTAAAAGAATTGGTGAGGTACAAAGTGAAATAACACAATTAGAAAATAATCTACAATTTTTCTCTAATGTTGATGAATCCAACCCATTAGTCAAGGATGTTATAAAAAATATTGATAGACATAAGAAAGAATTAGATACTTGGAAAGCTAAATTGACCAAGATAAAAGGAATGTATAGTTAAAATCAAAACCCATCTGCCATTAACAGATGGGTTTTGCCCTAACTAAACTAAATTAATCTTAATTACAACCGCTTACATAATAATTAAGATCTCCTACTAAGAATATAAAAACGTTTATGTTTTTATTTTAATGTATTTACGCACAGATGTTAGTCTTGGATGTTAGAATAATAATATTTAGAAAGATTTAACAGTATTGATTATTTCATTAATCTCATGTTATAACTGAAGGACTAAATTGATTTCGCCTCTTCCCAAAACACATCCATTTCAGAAAGGGTCATGTCTTTTAGGGATTTATTAAGCTCTTTTGCTTTAGACTCTAGGTATTGAAAGCGCTTTATAAATTTCTTATTGGTGCGTTCTAGAGCATTTTCAGGACTCACTTTTAGAAATCTCGCGTAATTTATCATTGAAAATAACACATCTCCAAATTCACTCTCAATAGCATTTTTATCACCTATTGCAATTTCAGATCTTAATTCAGCCAATTCTTCCTCTATTTTTTCAAAAACCTGTTCAGGCTTCTCCCAGTCAAATCCTACACCTGCCACCTTATCCTGAATTCTGTTGGCCTTAACCATTGCTGGTAAACTTCTTGGAACACCTTCTAATACACTTTTTTTACCTTCTTTAAGTTTAATTTGTTCCCAATTGCGCTTAACATCCTCTTCGTTGTCTACTTTAACGTCACCATATATGTGCGGATGACGCTCAATAAGCTTGTCACAAATACTGTGACAAACATCAGCTATATCAAAGTCATTGGTTTCACTGGCAATTCTAGAATAAAAAACAATATGCAATAGCACATCTCCAAGTTCTTTTTTTACCTCGTCTAAATCCTTATCTAAAATGGCGTCACCAAGTTCATATACCTCTTCAATTGTTAAGTGTCGTAAAGATTCCATGGTTTGCTTTTTATCCCATGGACATTGCTCTCGCAATTCGTCCATTACAATCAATAAACGTTCAAAGGCTTTAAGTTGTGAACTTTTATCAGGCATAATTATTCCTCCTCAGAGATATCAGATTCATCTTCAGATTCTAAAGAATTTAATAGATCATTTTTCTGAAGTAAGTTGTACCATTGTACAACCTTTTTTATATCAGATGCGTAGACTCTATCTTCATCATAATCAGGTAATACTTCAAAGAAATATTCTTCAAGAACATCTTTGCCGTCTTTATGGCTAATAGATGTAGGACGACCATTCTCTTTGTCTTTTACCTTCCTTAAAACATCCTTTAATGGCACTTCTTCAGTAAGTGTATAAATGGCAATTTCACTTAAAATACTAATGTTACTGTGCGCACCAACCGTAAGTCTTTTTTTATCGAGCAACGATTCTACAACCGCTCCAGTTCTAGTTTGGGTAACAATTTCGTATAATCCTGGCTTACCAGAAATTGCCAATATTTTTTCTAAACTCATATATCTTGTATTAACGTTTTCTGCTCATAAGAGGAAAACGCATTTTATAATCTATTTTTATTTTTCCTTTCGAAATGTTGGATAACTTACCTTTAATCAAACGTTTTTTAAACGAGGAAAGTTTATCGGTAAATAAAATACCTTCAATGTGATCATACTCATGCTGTATTACACGTGCGATGAGTCCATCAAATTCCTCAACATGTGTCTCAAAATTTTCATCTTGGTATTGAATCTTTATTTTAGGCTGTCTAAATACATCTTCTCTTACGTCTGGAATACTTAAGCACCCTTCATTAAAGGCCCACTCATCACCTTCTTCCTCAAGAATCTGTGCATTTATAAACGTTCTTTTAAAATTTTTAAGTTGCCCCTGTTCTTTTTCAGAAAAACTATCGTCCTCTGCAAATGGTTCCGTATCTACCAGAAATAAACGAATTGGCAACCCAATTTGAGGTGCGGCTAAACCAACACCATAAGCTCCATACATTGTTTGGTACATATTTTCAATTAATTCGGAAAGCTTCGGATAATTCTTGTCAATATATTTTGCTTTCTTTTTTAATACGGGATCACCATATGCAACAATGGGTAAAATCATAATTTATTTATTTACGGGAGCAAAAGTACAATTCTTATTTAAGAATTTGAAGCCAAATAACTTTGCAATATTAGTGTTGCGCTAATCTCATCAACGAGTGCTTTATTCTGTCTTTGTTTTTTACTTAAACCACTATCTATCATGGTCTGAAAGGCCATTTTTGATGTAAATCTTTCGTCAATCCTTTCTACTGGTATTTCGGGTATAGCTTTATTCAGTTTCTTTAAAAAAGATTGTATATGAATCTCGCTTTCAGAAGCTGTATTATTCATTTGTTTTGGTAAACCAACCACAAACATTTCTACTTTTTCTAAATTAACGTAATCAACTAGAAAGGAAATAAGAGATTTTGTATCTACAGTTGTTAGACCAGATGCAATAATTTGTAGCTCGTCAGTAACAGCAATACCAGTTCTTTTTGTACCATAATCAATGGCTAATATTCTTCCCATATTTTGCAAATGTACAACCTTATTGAATAAAAAAACGCTCCTTATTACAGAAGCATTTTTAATTTAGCTATCAATTAAGTAATGATTTTATTTCCCTCATTTGAATAAATCATGTCATTAATTATTTATTAGACACTAAATTTTTAAGCAGGTCACGTTTATATAATATTTTTTATTTCTTCTTAAAAGAAAACTCCTCAATTACAAGGGAGAGGAGTTTTCATAATTAGCTGTTAATCAAATTCTCAGATATACTCACTAAGTAGTTTATTATCCTCGATTCAATTATATTTAAGATGCAACTTATTAATATAAGTCACAATTTTTTATTTTTTTTTTCATGATGCCTATTTGTAAGGTTATCTTTGGCAATACAAATTTTGATTATTAAATGAAAGAGTTACAGAAAACCATAGAAAGTGCTTGGAATAATCGTTCATTATTATCTGAGCAACAAACAATAGACACCATAAGAAATGTTATTGACCTTATTGATGAAGGTAAGCTACGTGTAGCTGAACCAATTGAAGGTGGATGGCAAGTTAACGAATGGATTAAAAAAGCAGTCGTTCTTTATTTCCCAATTCAAAAAATGGAATCGTTTGAAGTAGGCATTTTTGAATATCACGATAAAATACCATTAAAAAGAAATTACAAGGAAAAAGGTATCAGAGTTGTTCCTCATGCCGTTGCCAGACATGGTGCTTTTATTTCTAAAGGTGTCATTATGATGCCAAGTTATGTTAATATTGGTGCATATGTAGATGAAGGCACAATGGTAGATACCTGGGCAACGGTTGGTAGTTGTGCTCAGATTGGTAAAAATGTTCATCTTTCAGGAGGTGTAGGTATCGGAGGTGTTTTAGAGCCTTTACAGGCCGCACCAGTTATAATAGAAGATGGAGCTTTTATTGGTTCTAGATGTATCGTGGTAGAGGGAGTTAGAGTAGAAAAAGAAGCGGTATTAGGAGCTAATGTAGTACTAACAATGAGCACTAAAATTATTGATGTAACTGGTAATGAACCCATTGAAATGAAAGGTATAGTACCGGCAAGATCGGTTGTGATACCAGGTAGCTATACCAAAAAATTCAATGCTGGAGAGTTTCAGGTCCCTTGTGCATTAATAATTGGCAAGCGTAAAGAAAGTACAGATAAGAAGACCTCACTAAATGATGCACTTAGAGAATATGACGTGGCTGTTTAAATCTAAAAGATTATATACTTTATTAAAATAAACTTTAAAATCAATGTCAAGTTCCATTCGTCGTTTTTTCATTAGGCATTTACGTAAAATCAGATCTTTACCACCCAAAATCTATGTGAAAATTCACTACGAATATTTTTCTGGCCAAAAATTAGATCTTAATAATCCACAGGATTTTAATGCCAAACTTGAATGGTACAAAGTATATTTTAGACCAAAAATTTTAACCACTCTTGCAGACAAGTATGAAGTCAGGTCTTTTGTCAAAGAAAAAATTGGTGCAAAATACCTTAATGAGCTTTATGATTTCTATGATAGTCCTGAAAAAATTGATTTTAACAAATTACCTAATAGTTTTATAATTAAAGCTAATCATACCAATGGCCATAACATTATTGTAAAAAACAAGGACGATTTAGATAAGAAAAAGGTAATTAAAAAGTTTAAAAAATGGCTGGGTAAAAATCAATACTATCGAAGAGGTCAAGAATGGGCCTATAAAGATGTTAAACCAAAGATAGTAATTGAAAAATTCTTAAAGGAAGATGAAAAGGATACCTTGGTGGACTATAAGTTTTATTGTTTTAATGGAGTACCAAAATTTATAGATGTCCATTTAGATCGAGGAAATAAACATAAACAACAGTGCTTTGATTTAAATTTTGAATTATTACCCTTTAGAAAAGGTAAAGTCAATGATATCAACTATTTTACAAATTTTGAAAAACCAAGTAATCTTGAGGAAATGGTGGAATTAGTAAAAGTTTTATCGCAAAAATTACCTTTCGTACGTATAGACTTCTATTCAGTTCATGGTAGAAGCGTATTTGGCGAAATGACCTTTTATCCATCTGATGCAAGAAAGAAATTTTATCCAGAGGAATACAATGAAATAATTGGTGATTATTTTAAGCTTCCTAAACTGAATGAAAATAAATCGGTAATAACCAGTTTAGATCAAATCGAATATTAAACATAATCAATGGCTGTACCTGTAAATAAAACAGATAGTTTAATAATTGATGCCGTAATCCTTTGGGTAGATGGCAATGATGAAAAACATCGTTCTAAGATGTTGCCATATTTAGAGGATAAATCTAAGGTGAATTCTGAGCGTTATAAAACACGTTACTTTCAAGTTAATGAGATAAAATTTACCATTGACTCTATTTTTAAGTTCGCCACATTTATAAGAAATATTTATATCATTACAGACAATCAAATACCTTCTTTCTTAAAAGAAAACGAAAGAAACAATAAATATGGTAATGTTAAGATTGTGGATCACAAAACAATTTTTAAAAATTACGAAACCTATTTACCAACTTTCAATAACAGACCAATTGAAACCTGTATGCATCTCATTCCTGGTATGTCTGAACATTTTATTTACTTTAACGATGACTTCTTTTTAATTAATGAAACTAAGCCAGAAGATTTTTTTAAAAATGGTATGCCAATTCTTAGAGGAAAATGGTTGAAGTTTTCTGAAGATAAATTCAAAAATAAATTTAAGAAAGCAAAAACTGGACATAAGCATGCACAACAATTAGCTGCTAAAATTTTAGGATTTAAAAAATATTATAATTTTAGACATACACCCCATCCTCTCAGAAAATCAACCTTTGAAAATTACTTTAAAAAACATCCAGAAGTATTTATTGAAAATATCAAATATAAATTTAGAAACCCAAAACAATTTACGCCACAAGGATTTGCCAATCATTTAGAAATAAAACAAAAAACTTGTATCTTAAAAAAAGATTTAGAATTACTTTATTTTAGATCTTATAAAAAATCTTTGTATTGGTATAAATTTAAGCTGAATATTAAAGGTAGAAAGAAATTGTTCCTTGGATTGCAAAGTCTTAATCACTGTCCAGAAAAAAAATTAGATTATATCCTTGGTTGGCTTTCAAAACGTGTTGTTTAGGTTGGAACATTTAATAATTCTGCAATTTTTCAATACCGTAAGGTGTTCTTGTCACTTTTTGCTTTTTGGTGTAAGCTCTAATCTTTAAGTTTTTGTCTATTGATTCTTTCGTTTTATAGCTTCTAGGGTGATCTAGATGCAAACAAATCCCTGTGTAACGTATTTGCTTTGTTCTAATACCATTGTTCACCAAACGCTCTCCTAATTCTCTATCTGGCCCACCATATTGCATGCGTTCGTCATAACCATTTATGGCAATTAAGTCGGATTTCCATGCAGATGAATTACAATTATTAAATGTAGCACCTGTTGGTGTTACAGCATTTAAAAAGTCTGCAAAACCGTCTTTAGCAGAAAGTTTTAATATATTTTTTCCACTTAGTGTTCCCTGTTTTTTTAGCCATTTAACCTCAAAACAACGTTTAGATTTTATATCATCTTCATCAATAGCTTCGCTAATATCCATTGGTAGTTTACAGTAACCACCAGACAAAAAATAACCTTTTTCTGCATGCCTCGCATGCGTTTCAACAAAATCTACACGCGGAATGCAATCTCCATCTGTAAATAAAATGTAGTCATATTTTGCCATTACTATAGATTCATTCAAAATCTTTTGGCGTCTATATCCTTTATCTTCATGCCAACAATGTGTGATTTCTACCTGACAGTCTTTCTTAAATCTATCTATTAATGCCTTGGTTTCTTCAGTAGATCCATCATCTGCAATGATTATCTCAAAATCCTCATACGTTTGAATACTATAACCGTGTAATACTTTCTCTAACCAATCGGTTTTATTATATGTGGCAATAATTACTGTAATCTTTGGTAATACCATAGTTTTATTTAAATATACCAAATTTGGTATATATTGATTTATTCTTTTTTGTCTCTTGTCTAATTTGCAGATTTAAGACCTCCGCATTTTTATTTTTATATGGTCTATCATGATACAAATGTACGCAAATCGTACTATAACGCGCTTGTTTAAACCTTACACCATTGTTCATCATTCGCTCTCCTACTTCTCTATCTTCACCACCATATTCCATGCGCTCATCAAAGCCATTTACTGCCAGAATATCATTCTTCCAACAAGACACATTCATACCATCAAAAGTTGCTTTCGTAGGGGTTATATGATTTAAAATACGAGCCTTATGTCTTGATTTTGTTAACTTATTTAATTTAAAACTTTTTGGCTGACCTTGTTCTAATAACCAATCCATATCAAAGCATTTTTGACTCTCAACTATATCCTTATTCATTTTAAATGAAATGGACTCTGTTAGTTTAAAATAACCACCAGATAATGCAAGATTTGGCTTTCTTAATTTTAAATGGGTTTCAACAAAATCATTGCGTGCAATACAATCACCATCTGTAAAGATTAAATAATCAGTTTTTGAAGCGACAATAGCCTTATTTAAAACCTTTGTTTTTTGAAAACCATCATCCTCCTGCCATAAATGAATTATTTTTAATGACGTACTTTTCTTAAAATCCTCAATTACCCTTCTTGTAGCCTCATCAGAGCCATCATCAGCAATGATAATTTCGAAATTACCAGTTGTTTGAATATCATAACTATGCAAAACAAGTTTTAGCCAATCTGGTTGGTTATATGTACTAATTACTACTGTTGCGGATAAAGGTGAATGCATATGCGCAAAAATAGTATTTTTACAGCATTAGACTTTTAAAATGCTAAAACTATCTGGAGTTGTAATAACGTATAATGAAGAACGAAAAATTAGAGCGTGCTTGTCTTCATTAGTAAATGTGGTTGATGAAATTGTTATTGTTGATTCTTTTTCAACAGACAATACTAAGGCCATATGCAAAGAGTTTAATGTTAAATTCATTGAGCAAGAATTTTTGGGTTATATAGAACAGAAAAACTTTGCATTAAAACAAGCGAGTAATGATTATATTATTTCTTTAGATGGTGACGAATCACTTTCTGAGACACTACAGAAATCTATTAAATACCTAAAGAATAACTGGACATTTGATGGCTATTACTGTAATCGTTTTAATAATTTTTGTGGTCAATGGATTAAATATTCCGATTGGTATCCTAATAGAAAACTCAGAGTTTTTGACAGAAGAAAAGGACATTGGGCAGGTATAAATCCACATGATAATTTTCAATTAGTTCCTAATACAAAAACCAGTAGACTTAAAGGTGATATTCTACATAACACCTATCAAAGTTATTCCGAGTTTAATCAGAAAACAGAATACTTTTCTACAATCGCAGCCAAAGCCTATTATGATAAAGGGC
The DNA here is from genome assembly GCF_003335675.1 of Winogradskyella sp. KYW1333. Classification (GTDB taxonomy): domain Bacteria; phylum Bacteroidota; class Bacteroidia; order Flavobacteriales; family Flavobacteriaceae; genus Winogradskyella. The sequence goes on from NZ_QPHL01000014.1 coordinate 231,528, forward strand.
AAACTGCATCATTTTTGAAAGTAATCTGGAATCCCACTTGGGCCTTTTTTAAGGCCTACTTCTTGAGACTTGGGTTCTTAGATGGTTTTAATGGTTTTGTAATATGTGCTCAAACCGCCAATATTACCTTTTTAAAATATGCTAAGCTTAGAGAATTATATCGCAACAACAAAAACTAGCTTTTCCAGAATTTAATTTTTTTCTTTAAGTTTCTTCGTGCCCTATATTTAAGTTGAAATTTTTGAGTTTCTGACCACATAAGATCAAAAACTTTTTGATACGGTTTTTCAATGCACCTTGCATATTCTTCACTCATCACCTCCACCATAGATTTATGAATAGTTAATCTTTTAAAATTCTCGATACGCTCTTCAAAGGACAAAGTCTTAAAATCCATTCTATTAAGATCAACCAAATAAAACTCATAAGCATCACCCTTTTTTTTGATTAATGTATTACCCGGAGAATGATCTAAAAACTTAATACCCTTTTCATGCAAACTATAGGTAAACCTGGTAAATGCACGTAAAATTTCATCGTGATTTGGATAATTCAAATCTAATGTTAGTTCCCTGTAAGTTAAATCACAGTCCAACTGATTCGTCATATAATAACTCTTCTTAAAGAGAAATAAAGTCATATATTCATAAAAAGCGATAGGTTGTGGTGTGCCAACTTTTAGCTCTTGTAATTTCATCGCATACTCAAATGATCGTTGCGCCTTACTTTTTCTAAAAAAACGATATGCAATTTGATTTACCAGGTTTGGGATTTTAAATGATTTTACATTTACTATCTTCTCATTTAATTGAAACAACCTTAGAGAATTTCTATTTTGGTTACCATAGGCCTCGCCTTTGAGATCATAATTATGAATGATACCGTCAATTTCATTAGAGAAAGAAATAAAACTGGTATGTATAGTCTTATTTTCCCTCATTTATAATTTCTCATATTATTTATCAATTTAACCAAAAGAATACTAAACGTAAAGCTCAATACAATATTCTAAGCAAAAATACCATTCTTAAAATGATTACTAAAAGACTTAAAGAAATTAGTCTTTCAGACTTTAATACATAAGGCTTATATCGTATCTTTACCCAATCAAAAAAAGCGTTTAATATTTCAAAAAAAATGAAATTAATTGCGATTTGAGAAAAGTATGAATCACGCACAAGCATTACGTCATAATATTTTTAAAATCATATCTGACGCAGCCCAAGATTTAAGTATGGACAGCTACGTTATAGGTGGTTTTGTACGTGATTATTTTTTAAATAAAGGTGACGCAAAAGATATTGATATCGTGGCCATAGGCAGTGGTATTGAGCTAGCAGAAAAAGTATCGGAAAAACTTGATAAAAAAACCAAGGTTAAAATTTTTAAAACCTATGGTACCGCAATGCTGAGATATGACGATATTGAGATTGAGTTCGTAGGTGCAAGGAAAGAAAGTTATAATGAAGACAGCAGAAATCCAATTGTTGAAAACGGTACGTTAGAAGATGATCAAAACAGACGTGATTTTACAATAAACGCACTAGCCTTAAACTTGGATAAAAACAATTTTGGTAATTTACTAGATCCATTTAGTGGACTTTCAGATCTCGAAAAAGGCATTATTAAAACACCCTTAGACCCAGATATTACATACAGCGATGATCCACTCCGGATGATGAGAGCTATACGCTTTGCAACACAATTAAAATTTAAAATTGAAGACGCTTCACTGAATGCTATTACTAAAAACAAGGATCGTATCGAGATAATAACTAAGGAGCGAATTGTTGTAGAACTTAATAAAATCCTAGAAAGCACTAAACCATCAGTAGGTTTCAAACTACTTGAAAAAACTGGATTACTTGATTTTATATTACCAGAATTAACCGCGCTTAAAGGTATTGACGAAAAGGAAGGACAAACTCATAAAGATAACTTTTATCATACTCTAGAAGTTGTAGACAATATTAGCAAAACTACCGATAATCTTTGGTTGCGTTGGGCAGCATTATTACATGATGTAGGCAAAGCACCTACCAAAAAGTTTAGCAAAAAAGTTGGCTGGACATTTCATGCCCATGAATTCGTTGGTTCTAAAATGGTGTATAAACTTTTTAAGAGACTAAGGATGCCATTGAACGACAAAATGAAATTTGTCCAAAAAATGGTATTAATGAGCTCAAGGCCAATTGTATTAGCTACTGAAGTTACAGATTCTGCAGTTAGACGATTAGTTTTTGATGCTGGCGATTATGTTGATGATTTAATGACACTTTGCGAAGCTGATATAACTACAAAGAATCCAAAAAAATTCAAGAAATACCTTAATAACTTTAAGATTGTTAGGGATAAAATTGTTGAAGTTGAAGAGAGAGATCATGTTAGAAATTTTCAACCTCCAGTATCAGGAGAAGAAATTATGAAAACCTTCAATTTAAAACCATCAAAGGAAATTGGCATTATTAAAGAAGCTATAAAAGAAGCCATTCTTGAAGGGGTAATTCCTAATGAATATGAGTCTGCACATAAGTTGATGATTGAAAAAGGGAAATCATTAGGTCTTAAAACAGATAAATTATGATAAAAATCGTTAGAACAAATTCTAAAAACGAAGATTTTATCAATCTTGTAAAGAAGCTTGATGCATATTTAAAAATTACTGATGGCGAAGAACATTGCTTTTACAATCAATTTAACTCTATTGAATTTCTAGACAATGTTGTTTTGGTGTATAAAAATAACGCTGCTATTGGTTGTGGTGCTTTTAAAAAATTTGATGCCAATAATGTTGAAATTAAACGCATGTATACGAGTGTGGATCACAGGGACCAAGGTATTGCAACAAAAATTTTGGTGGAAATAGAAAAATGGGCTTTTGAACTAGGGTTCATTTCTTGCATACTAGAAACAGGTAAAAGACAAAAGGAAGCTGTGAAATTTTATATGAAAAAATTTTATAAAATCACTGAGAACTATGGTCAATACATAGGTGTTACAAACAGTGTTTGTTTTAAAAAAAAGATTGAAAATGAAAAAGGATAACAAAACAGTTGTTTATTGGTTGCTTACAGGATGTATACTAATATTTATTATGGTTATTGTAGGAGGAATTACAAGACTCACACATTCAGGATTATCTATATCTAATTATAAATTAATCTCTGGCGTTATACCTCCAATGAATGAAATTGAGTGGAATGAAGCTTTTGACCTTTACAAACAATATCCAGAGTTCCAGAAATTGAACTATAATATGAATTTAGAAGAATTCAAAGGTATTTATTTTTGGGAGTGGATTCATCGAGTTATTGGACGTTTCATAGGACTCGTATTTATACTACCATTTTTATATTTCTTAATTAGAAAGCAACTCAATTCATCAACTATTAAAAAATCTATAATCCTTCTTTTAATGGGAGGGTTTCAAGGATTTTTAGGGTGGTACATGGTTAAAAGTGGTCTTGTAGATAGACCAGATGTTAGTCACTATAGATTAGCTATGCATTTAACTACAGCATTTTTAACCTTTGCCTATACATTTTGGGTAGCCTTAGACTTAATTTTTCCAGATAAAAAGAGCGTTGATAAGAAATTGCGTAACGTTATAAGAATTGGTTTAGTTATTCTTATTTTACAAATTATCTACGGCGCTTTTGTTGCTGGCTTAGATGCTGGTTGGATACATAATCACTGGCCTTTTATGAATGAAGGTAAGTTAGTACATGAGACTGTATACACTGAGCAAAACCCTACCTACCTTAACTTTGTAGAAGGTAAAAGCGGTGTGCAATTTGCACATAGAACTTTGGCCTACATAGTTGTAATATTCATATTAGTAATTTGGTATCAAGCAAAAAGAATAGAATTAACCTCTTTGCAAACCAGAGGAATAAATGGTCTTTTAATTATGGTAGGCGTTCAATTTTTACTAGGTGTACTAACCTTATTATTGGCAGTACCTGTTTGGTTAGGCGTACTGCATCAAGTTGGTGCATTTATTTTATTGAGTTTTATGATATTTACTCTTCATCGATTTAGTAAATAGTCAATATTTGAATTAACTTTGTAAAATGATTTACAGATTTAGAGTCGTATTAGATAATGACACCGAAGAAGATGTTTTCCGTGATTTAGAAATTCGTGAAACAGACACCATGGAAGATCTTCACAATATCATTACACAATCTTTTGGTTTCGAAGGTTTGGAAATGGCTTCTTTTTACATCAGTGATGATGAGTGGAACCAAGGCGAAGAGATTGCCATGTTTGATATGAGTGAGGCTGGCAATGAAGTTATGGTAATGGGACAGACCATTATTAAAGATGTAGTGCACGAAGCTTCGCCGAAACTTATTTATGTTTATGACTTTTTAAGTATGTGGACCTTTTATGTAGAACTTGCTGAAATCGTAGATGAAGCGGAGGGTACAGATTATCCAAACCTAATGTTTGTTCACGGACAAATACCTGATGAGGCTCCAGACAAAACTTTTGAAGCACAATCTGATGATGCTTTTGATGAATTTGAAAATGATGTTGATGTGGACAATTATAGTGACTTAGACTTTGATGAAAATTGGAACTAACGGTTACAATTTACTAGTACTCACATTCTCATAATTTCGCTTCACAAAATCCAAGATAACTTTCACAATTTCGCCCATTGATGCGCATTTTCTAAAATTTTTGTCATGCGAGTAATTATAGATTTCTTCCTTTAAATTATTCACGTTTTTTTTGTTCGAAATTTGATCAGACTTCATACATTTTAATAGGGCATTCAGTCTATTCCTGCAACTAATAATACGCTTAGCTACTATTGATCGTTCTTCAATTTTATATTGCTCAATAGATTCTTCTTGAATTTTACCTTGAACCATTTTTACCATCTTAAAGTTCTCTTTAAAAAACTGTGGCATATATATTTTTAATTTTCCTTCATATGACTGCTGATCAAAATCTATTGCCCTAATCTTAAAAATGACCTGGTCAAAATCATGAATTGGTATAATTACATAATTATAAGACCGCATATCACCTAATAATGTAATTGTGCAACGCTCATTAAACTTAATAAACTCTTTTGCTATTTGCGCCTTTTCCATTTCCGTGCGATCGTCTAGACTATTTTTAATGAATTCATCACCAGGTATTCCAGCAATATGCTCCTCAATTAGTGTGTCCTCGCAAACCAAAAAATTAAGACTGTATGGTGATAACATGTGCTCTATTTCTAAGCCATAAATTCTCGATGCATCAGCCTTTTTTACATAGAAATATGTATAGTTGTCATTAAGTATATTTCTAACCTTAATTCTAAATGGTTTAGAATTTCCGAATGTACAATAATCAATGGCATCTACATTGAGATATTTTAATATCCAGTCTCCACCATCAGAAACCAAATAAGAATACACTTTTTTTAAACTAAGATCAATTTCTATTCTATCCGAATCATTATAATATACTCTTATCCAAAGCGTGTCCTCATCATTATCATCATAAACAATTACGGAACCTTGAAAACGTAATAAATCCGAATATAAAATAGGTAATTCGATGTTTCTTCTATACTCAGAGAGATACGCATTTAAGTTTTCAGATACAGGAAAAGAAGGTTTCTTCTTTGATATTTTTATATCGTCTGCCATTAGCTAAATTTAATCCTTTTATTTAAATTTTTGTAACAAAAAAATACTTCAATCGTCTTACCTTCATAACCAACTTTTACTGATGTTTTTTCAGTACTAAAATCAATCATACATTGGAACCAATCTTATCAATCAATAATCTTACTAAAAAATTCGGGTATTTAACAGCCGTTAAAGATTTAAGTTTCACAATTAACAAAGGGAATGTTTATGGCATACTTGGACCAAATGGTAGTGGTAAATCAACCACATTAGGTATAGTACTTAACGTAGTAAATAAAACAAGTGGAGACTTTCACTGGTTTGATGGAAATACATCAACCCATGATGCTTTAAAACAAGTTGGTGCGATTATAGAACGCCCTAATTTTTACCCTTATATGACTGCTGAACAAAACCTAAAATTAGTTTGTAAAATTAAAGGGGTAGATGAAAGTAAAATAGCAGAGAAATTAGAAATTGTTGGCCTTTTTGATCGTAAAAACCATAAGTTCAGAACCTATTCACTAGGTATGAAACAGCGTTTAGCGATAGCCTCTGCCCTTCTAAATGACCCTGAAATTTTAATTCTTGATGAACCCACAAACGGCTTGGACCCTCAAGGCATTCATCAGATACGTCAGATAATAAAGGGCATTGCAAAAGACGGAACAACTATTTTATTAGCATCACATTTATTAGACGAAGTAGAGAAAGTATGTTCGCATGTTGTAGTACTTAGAAAGGGTGAGAAATTATATTCTGGTCGTGTAGATGAAATGATAAGCAGTCACGGATTCTTTGAATTAAAATCAGAAAAACATGATGAGCTTTGCAATTTACTTGAAACTCATGAAAACTTTGGCAATGTAAAAGTTGAAGAAGACCTAATAACTGCATTTTTAAAGGAACCAATGTCGGCCTCAGACTTTAATAAACTGATGTTTGAAAAAGGTATTACACTATCACATTTAGTTAAACGCAAAGAAAGCTTAGAAGAGCAGTTTTTACAATTAACCGACGACCAATAAACAATTAAAAAACAGCTTCAATTCAGTTGAAGTAAACCAATCAAAATATGTTTCGACTTATACAATTAGAACTCCAAAAATTATGGCTTAATAAAGTAAGTCGCGTCTTAATTTTTGTATCATTTATATTACCGTTTACCGTTTTAGTATTATCCTCAATTAAGATAAATTTCTTTGGTTTTTTTACCTTAGAACTTGGTGAGTTAGGCATCTTTAACTTTCCAATAATTTGGCATATCACTACATTCTTTGCTTCGTACTTTAAGTTCTTTTTTGCTATTGTAGTTGTGAGTATGATTGGTAATGAATACAGTAATAAAACACTTAAACAAAACCTCATTGATGGCCTAAGTAAAAAGGAATTCATAATGTCTAAGTTTTATACAATTATTTTCTTCTCATTATGTGCTACAGTCTTAATTGGTCTAGCTACATTTTTAATTGGCCTATACTATTCTAGCTATACCGAAGTAGTTATTATATTTAGAGAAGTCGAGTTCTTATTAGCCTATTTTGTTAAACTTGTTGGCTTCTTTAGTTTATGTCTATTTTTTGGAATGTTATTAAAGCGCTCGGCATTTGCACTAGGATTTTTATTTGTATTATACATATTTGAATGGTTAATATTTTGGGGAGCATATGAGGCACTAGGTAGTGCTGACAATGCGTTTAAGGTGAAGAACCTTCTTCCTTTAGAGTCTATGTATAAACTTATAGATCAACCTATTCAACGAATAGTAATGACAAAGTTTCCAGAGAAAACAGATATTGCCTATGACTATGCTGTGCATTGGTATGAAATAGTTGTAGTTTTAGGCTGGACGGCGCTTTTTATATTTTTATCCTATCGATTATTAAAAAAGAGAGATTTATAATATCTTTGATAGCTATTGATTGCTATAAAATTCGACATACTAAAAACTAGAGTTTTAAGTTCTTTTAATTAAATAGTATGTTATTGTGCTTTGCACACCAAAGATGTTATGAAGAGAATAAGTTCACTATTTTTATTTCTATTTATTTGTGCAACATTATTAGCTCAAAATGAAGCTTCCTTTTGGTACTTTGGCCAAAATGCTGGTGTACGTTTTGATGCCGATTTAGGTACTGTAACTGCAGTAACAGATGGACAATTAAGTACGTTGGAAGGTTGTACTTCCATTTCAGATGAGGATGGTAATTTATTATTCTATTCTGACGGTAGTACAATTTGGAACAGAAACCATCAAGTAATGCTTAATGGTACTGGTCTGAAAGGTGACGATTCAAGTACATCATCTGGTCTTATTGTTCCAAAACCCCAAGATCCTACTTTTTATTATTTATTCACAGTTGACGAACCACATCATAACAATACGTCAGCATTTCCTACCATGAGTGCTAATGATGGCATCAATGATGGCTTTATGTATTCTAGAATTAATATTCTAGATGATGGTGGATTGGGTGCTGTTGATGCAACAGAAAAAAATGTTCCATTAGTAACATATGACCCAACAAATCAGCTTGAAAGCGAACTAAAATGTTCTGAAAAAATTACAGCTGTAAGAGCAGATGATTGCTCTTCATTTTGGGTCTTGACTCATTTTGGAGATACCTTTTACGCCTTTAAAATAGATGAAAATGGTGTAAACACCACTCCAGTAACATCTACAGTTGGACCAAATATTCCGGTTGAAGGGTATAGACGAAATGCTTTAGGCTATTTAAAAGCCTCTCCTGATGGCACCAAACTTATTTCAGCAAATTTCGGAGAATCAACGATTCTTAATGAAGATGCCGGTGGTGGTATTTATTTATTTGATTTTAATAATGACACTGGAGTTGTCTCAAATCCATTAGAAATTTATAGTGCCCAAAATAATAATAGTCCATATGGTGTAGAATTCTCGGCAGAAAATAGAAAAGCATATGCTACCATTGGTTTTGGGCCTGGTGGTGGTGGTACTAGCCAAGTTCTTCAATGGGATTTAGAAAGTGCTGATATCCCTAATTCTCTGCAAGTTATACACACATCAAATACGATTAGTGCAGGTGCATTACAACTTGGTATAGATAGAAGAATATACAGAGCACAATTCAGCTTTGTAGGTGACAATAATGTTTCTCGTTACTTAGGTGTAATTGAAAACCCAGAAGCAGATGGAAATGATATAATATATAATGAGCAAGGTGTGTTTTTAAGTACAAATCCTCTTGGTCTAAATACAAGTAGGATCGGATTACCACCTTTTATTCAGTCATTATTTAATTCTCAAACCGATATTATAAGGAATGGTATAAGTACCACAGAGCTGAGACTATGTACAGGAGATTCTTACACATTACAAGCAGACGATTTACTTGGTGCTGACTATGTATGGTCATTTAACGGCGTACCTATTGCCGGAAATAATCAAGCAGAATTATTTGTAGATACACCTGGATTCTATGAAGTTTTTATTGAACCTAATAATGGTGAATGCCCAATTGAAGGCAGTGCTGTGGTTGGAATTTTTGAGATTCCTGTTGCTAATCCATTAACTGATGTAACACTGTGTGATGATAACTTTAATGATGGTGTCACCGAATTTCTTTTTACTGATAAAAATCAAGAAGCTCTACTTAATCAAGACACTCAAAGTTTTATTGTTGGCTATTACGAATCTTTAGATGATGCAACAAATAAAGAAAATGAAATTTCTTTGCCTTATACTAATATATCTAATCCACAAACCATTTATGTAAGAGTAGACAATATTAATAATACCAATTGTTTTGATATCAATTCATTTGAAATTGATGTATTTGACACACCGCAAATCGCAGATATTAATGATGAAATATTTTGTGACAATTTTGGTGATCCAACAGATGGTATTGCAGAAATTGATTTGAATACGTTAATTCCAAATATACTTGGCCAACAAGATGAGTCTCAAATAAATGTAACATTTCATAATACTCAAAATGATGCGGATATAGGCAATGCGCCTGTTGCTTTAAATTACATTAATACTGATGCATTCAATGAAACAATATTTATAAGAGCTGAAAACACATTAAATTCCGCATGTTTTAGAACAAGAGCATTCAATTTAATAGTTAATCCTATTCCAGAAGCCAATGATGTTTCTGTGTTGCAGTGCGATGAGGATGGCATACCAGAAGGCTTTACCGTTTTCAATATCAACCAGCTCCTCGATGATATTACGGGTGGCAACCCTCAGGTAAACGTGGATTACTATCTCTCCCAAGCGGATGCAGATACTGAGTCCAACCCAATCGAAGGCGATGCCTTTGAGAACTTTGTCAATCCTCAGGTGATCATCGCTCGTATTACTAATCCTTCAACAGGATGTTTCGATTTCTGCGAGGTATCTTTGGAGGTAAGCCTAACCGAAACTAACGATGCCAGCCTTACCGCATGCGACGACGATGGACAGGAAGACGGTTTCACAAGCTTTCAGCTATCCGATGCGGACGG
>NZ_QPHL01000015.1 GCF_003335675.1 Winogradskyella sp. KYW1333
TGTTATTACACGTACCTGGTCACTTACTGATGCTTGTGACAATACAACATCGTTTGTTCAGACCATTACCGTAGTTGATACTACTGCGCCTACGTTTACATCAACTCTCCCAGGAGATATAGATGTAGAATGTGATGAAATACCAGATGCAGAAGAATTACTAGCTATAGATAATTGTGGTGATGCTAACGTAACATTTGTTGAAGTTATTGACAATGGTGCTTGTGTTGGTGATTATATAATTACTAGGACATGGACAGCAACTGATGCATGTGATAATTCTACCGTTCATACTCAAATTATTACCGTTCAAGATTCTACGCCTCCAGCGCTAGTAACACCATTTGACGAAAATGTTACGGCCGCATGTGATGATATACCTGAAGTTCCAAATCTTGTTTTTGAAGATGCGTGTTCTACAGATATCGAGGTTACTTTTGAAGAGGTAACAACTCAAGCTAATGACTTCGAGGATTACGAGATAATTAGAACATGGACAGTAGTTGATGATTGTGGAAATGAAGCAATATTCACTCAGAATGTTTCCGTGGAGATTAGTAATGTAATTAATACTTTTGACAGTTCGTTCTGTATACTAGATACAGAGTTTGATTTATTCGACTTATTATCTGGTGATTTTAATATGAACGGTATATGGAGCGTTGTTTCTGGAGATGCTACAATCAATGGAAGCATGTTCGACCCTTCAACTGTTGAAGTTGGAATTTACACATTTATGTATTCAATCACCGAAGGATCATGTCCAACAGAAGTAGAGGTTAATGTTACTATTGATGACGATTGTGTGGTACTAGCTTGTGGTCAAGATAATGTTGTAATATCTAAAACGGTTACAGCTAATGGAGACAACTACAATGAATTCTTTACAATAACAGGTGTTGAAGATTGTGGATTTATTATTGAACTACAAATCTTTAATAGATGGGGTGCAAAAATATTCGAGTCTAGCAATTACCAAAATAATTGGAATGGTAACTCTAATAACTCATCAGTAGGAAGTTCTGACAAAGTCCCAACAGGTACTTACTACTACGTAATTAATTTAAGAAATAGTGGGTTAGAACCTTTTGCTGGCCCAATCTATGTAGCAACCGATAAATAAACTTAACCGATGAAACTGAATAGACTTTTAAGTATTGTAGTTTTTATACTGGGAATTACTGCCTCTTTTGGACAGCAGTTACCTCAATTTACGCAATACATGTTTAATACCATCTCAATAAATCCAGCTTATGCGGGAAGTAGAGAAACTTTTAGTGCCGTTGGTCTGCACAGAAGTCAATGGGTTGGTTTAGAAGGTGGTCCAGAAACACAAACATTGTCAGTTCATTCTCCATTGCGAAATGAGCAGGTTGGTGTAGGTCTTTCCTTTATCAATGATAAATTGGGATATGAAAATTTTTCATATATCTATGGTGATTTTTCATATACAATACCTACAAGTGAATATTCTAAATTGGCCTTTGGTATAAAAGGCGGGTTTACCCACTATAGCTTAGATGAAGAGTTGCTTAACGATCCTTCTGTTGTAAACGATCCATTTTTTAACAATGTATCAAACAGATGGAGTCCTAATGTCGGTGCCGGAATATATTGGCATTCTCAACGTTGGTACCTTGGTCTTTCAGCCCCAAGAATCCTTAATACTGATTATAATAATGGCGGAAGTGGTAATATCGATTATGTGGCATTAGAACGTATAAGTTACTATTTTACTGGTGGTTATGTATTCAATTTAAGCAAAACAACAAAGCTTAAACCATCGGTTTTATTAAAAGCTACAAATGGAGCTCCTTTATCTTTTGATATTTCAGCAAACTTTTTGTTCAATGAGACATTCTGGATAGGAGGAGGTTACAGAATTAATGAGTCTGCTGCGGCCATAGGAGGAATTGCCGATTTTCAGGTATCAAAACAACTAAGGATTGGTTACGCCTATGAATATCCAATATCAGATATTAGACCTTATACAAGTGGAACACATGAAGTTCTACTCATGTTTGAGGTGTTTAAGAGTAAACGAATTAAATCACCAAGATACTTCTAAAAGAAACGCATTATGAAAACAAGAATATCAGTTCTCATATTAACTTTAATTTGTACATTTTCTTTTGCACAAAAGAAGTTAGCAGATAAGTTTTTTGATAATTTCAATTATTATAAAGCCATTGAACTATACAAAAAAGCAGTTGAAAAGGGCGACATGAGTTCTCATGTACTTACAAGATTAGGTGATGCTTACTACAATAATTCAATTTCTGACAAAGCCGCATACTGGTATGGTGTAGCCTTAACTGAGCATAAAAACATTGATCCTGAGTATTTATATAAGTACATACAATGTCTAAGGAGTATCGGCAATTATAAAGAAGCCGATAAATGGTTTAAAGAATTAAGGGCTGCTCAGGTGGGAGACAGCAGATTGAAAGGATATAATCCTGATGAAGTTGATATTTACAGTATGCTAACTTCTAAATATAAAGTTATTGTTAATGTTGAAAATGTTCCTTTTAATTCTGAAAATTCGGATTTCGGTTCATTCATACATGATGACAAACTTTATTTTGCCTCTGCAAGAGATAATGAAAATAAAGTTTATAGCTGGAACAAAGAACCCTTTTTAGATTTATACCAATTAACAATTTCAGATACCTCTAATATTAAAACTTATGGTTCTATTGCAAAAATATCATCTGATGATATTAATACAGATTTTCACGAGGCTTCAATCGCTATAACCAATGACGGAAAAACCATTTATTTCACGAGAGACAACGTAACAAAGAGAAATAAGTTGGCATATGACAAAAAAGGAACTGTACATCTAAAAATTTACAAGGCTACCCTAGTTGGTGATCAATGGACAAAAATTATTGAATTACCATTTAATGATAAAATCTATTCTACTGGACATCCTGCCTTAAGTCCTGACAACAAAATGTTATATTTTGTATCAGATCGTGAAGGTGGCATTGGTCAAACTGATATATACTCAGTATCTATTAATGACGACGGAACCTATGGAAAGCCTGAGAATTTAGGTGAAAATATTAATACTGAAGGGCGTGAGATGTTCCCATTTGTTTCAAAAAATAATACATTATATTTCTCTTCAGATGGATACTTGAATCTTGGCCTATTAGATATATTTAAGTCTAATATTCTTAAAGGAGATCTTGAGGAACCTGAAAACTTAGGTGCCCCATACAACAGTGGTTATGATGATTTTGCCTTCTTTATCGATATTGACACTCAACGAGGATTCTTCTCTTCTAACAGACCAGATGGTAAAGGTGGTGATGACATTTATAGTTTTAGTATTTTACAATGTAAACAACTGATTACAGGAACCATTTCTGATAGTGATACTGGAACTCTTCTAACTAATGTAAATGTTAGACTAATAGATGAAACAGGGAAGGTTGTTGATGAACTTAATACTGGAGATAAAAGTGAATTTTCTTTTACTGTTGAATGTGATGAACCGTATACAATAATCGCTAACAAGTTAGATTACAAAGAGGACAAAAAAAGCATAATAGTAGACAATACTAATGAAAAAATAAATAAAGCAGATTTAAAATTAGTCCCTCTAATTATGGATAATCAAATAGTTATTAATCCTATTTTCTTTGATTTTGATAAATGGAATATTAGAACTGATGCTCAATATGAGTTAGAAAATATTGTTGATATCTTGAGAAAACACCCAGAAATGGTTATTAAAATTGAGTCTCATACGGATAGTCGTGGAGGAGATAGATATAATATGAAACTATCGGACAAACGTGCAAAGGCTACAAGAGATTATATAGTTTCAAGAGGTATAGGTAAAGATAGAATAGAAAGTGCCATAGGTTACGGCGAAACACAGCTATTAAATAAATGTGTAAATAATATTGATTGTACAGTGGAAGAACATCAATTAAATAGAAGATCTTATTTTTACATTGTAAAGCAGTAAATTTTAAATTACTGCAAGCTGTAAGCCGTGATTTATTTTTATAAAAATTTAACCTTAAAATGCTAAATAGATTGCCCCAGTAGATGGTTTTATATCAGTACCTTTAATATTAATTGTATAAAAATAAGTTCCTGAGGGAGCCTTCTGAGAATTACCAATTAATGAATTAAATGAACTACCTTTCCAGTCATTTTTATAGTTATTTGAGTAATATATTTTGTCTCCAAATCTGTTGTAAATTTCTAATTCTATTGTATAAATTTCTTCTTCAATTCCGTATACTTCGTAGAATTCATTATTATTTTTATATAAAACAATATCCATGGGTGCACTACATTCTTCTTCAGTTTCGCTAGGAATAATTGTAATAAATTGAGTAGACTTTTCTTGACCAAAAAGACAAAAGGAGAATAAAAAAAAGAATAAAAAAATGTAATAATAGAATGATTTCATTTTACTTTATTTAAATTATATTATCGTTTGATGAAGATATTAGTAAAGTACCATTTACCTTCATTGTTTTGTTCGGCTGAAATATCAAAATCTGTGAAATCACCTTCAATATTTTCTTTATGACTTGGACTATTTAACCAAGCTCCAACAACTGATTCTGCATTACTAAAACCATATGCTACATTTTCTGATACTATTGCCGCAGCAGCATTAGCTTGTAAACTTTGCTTTCTTTGAAAAAAGTTATCGTGAGAAACATTCTCCACTTTTATCATATAATCAGTATGTGTATAAGCAACAGCTTTAACTGTTCTATGATCATTTAATGGATTTAATCCTTCCAATATTCTATGCTGATTTATCAGCTCCATTATCTCAATTTCAATTTGCTTAGCAACTGGTGCAACTGGCACATCAATGGAATCAATTCTATCTTCCGCCACGCTCTCCGTAGAGCATGATGTTAAGCTTAAAAATACAATCAGAGCCAGAGCAGGCAAGATTCTAAATACTTTCATGAGTAGGTTATTTTAGTTTGGGATTACTAATTTATAAGCCTACTAAAGTAATTTTGTTAAAAAAATGTTAAATTCGATGAACAGCATGCATTTTATCGTTTTTTATTGCAAAACATCGATAAAATACCTCCAGAATCAATTTATTTTAGTTTTTCACCGATTTTTTTTACTTTTTATCGATTTTTTAAAACTAAGGGCAGAGACGTTCAATTTTCCAATTATAATCCTCTTGAAATTTGTATCTAATTCTATCATGAAGACGATTTGGCCGACCTTGCCAAAATTCTATTTCTATTGGTCTAACAATATAACCACCCCAAAACTCAGGTCGTTTTATTTCTCTACCTTCGTACTTCTTTTCTAGAATCTTTAGTTTTTCGTCCAGAATATTTCTATTGGCAATTGGCTCACTTTGGTTTGACACTATGGCACCTAACTGACTACCCCTTGGACGAGTTTCAAAATAACCATCACTCAAATTTCCTGATATCTTTTCTGCTTTACCTTTAATTATTACTTGGCGCTCTGCTGAATGCCAAAAAAACGATAAGCACACATTTGGATTAGATTTAATGGCTTTGCCTTTTTCACTTTCATAATTTGTATAAAAAATGAATCCTTCATAAGTGTATTTTTTAAGAAGCACTACTCTACTCTTTGGGTATCCATCTAAACCAATTGTAGATATAGTCATGGCATTTGCCTCATCAATATTAAAATGAGTATCCACTTCTATAAACCAATTCCTGAAAAGTTCTAGAGGATTTTCAGGTATATTTTCTAATAATAATTCCCCTTTTTCGTAAGATTTTCTGTAATCACCTAAGTCTTTTTCCATAGTATTACTGAGATAATTCAATTTTTTTCAATTAGTAAATTGATTATTTTTCAAAGCTAAATTAAACAATTGTTTCTTAGTCAGTTTTTAATATGTACTATTCTCATAGTATGTGCTCTGCTTATTAATCGAAACCATGATTTAATAGCGGGTCATAACTCTTTAAGTGTGGAAGAAAAAGCTAAAATTGACATTAAAAGCCTTTCTAGATTTCTCATGACCGATTTAATAGTAACAAGATTAACAACACCAGTGCTTTGTATAATTCTAGTTAATTTAGATATTAAAGCACACTATATTTATTTAGTGATTTGTACACGTATTGTTTTAGGATTGATTATTACTTCCATATACACAAATAATAGTTTTAAAGCAAAATAAGACTTTAACTAAAACTCAAAAGAAACTCCATCTTTGGCAAGCAAGACATTCTCAAAAACCTCCTGAGCCTCTTTCTTAAATAAGCTGTATCCATTATATCTAGTTGAGTAATGCCCTAGTACCAAAGTTTTTACTGATGCCTTTTTAGCAATTGTAGCAGCTTGTTTTGCCGTGCTATGCTTTGTTACCTTACATAAGTCTTCATTCTTATTCAAAAACGTTGATTCATGATATAAAACATCAGCCTCCTTAATAATCGGTATTATGTCTTCGCTATACTTAGTATCACTGCAATAGGCATAACTTTTTGTTGGCCTTGGGTCTAGTGTTACAGTTTCATTTTTAATTAGCTCTCCATCCTCATTAACTACATCAGCACCTTGTTTTAATTTTCTGAAATAAGCCATGTTTATATTGGCTTTTAATACAGCCTTCATGTCTAATTTACGTTCGTAAGGTTTTTCCTTAAATAAAAAGCCATTGGTATAAATACGATGATTTAATGGAACGGTATGTACTTCTATCTTGTCATCCTCAAAAATTAATTCCGATTTTTTAGAATCTAGCTCATGAAAAATTAATGGGTAGTTAGTCCAAGAATCCGAGAGCTTCATTTGCAGTGTAATAACTTTTTTTAATCCTTTTGGCGCATAGATATGAAGCTCAGTTTCTCGAGTTAAAAGTCTAAACGTACTAATTAGACCAACTAAACCAAAATAATGATCGCCATGAAGATGAGATATAAAAATATGCTTAATCCTGGAAAACTTGATCTTATGCCGTCGTAGTTCCACCTGAGTCCCTTCACCACAATCAATAAGAAACATGTGATTTTTAATTTCCAACACTTGAGACGTTGGATTTGTATTGGTCCTTGGTGTAGCACTATGACAGCCTAATATGGTGAGTTTCATTTATTAAAATCCTAAATCTCGCTCAATGTCTTCCATCGCAATAATATCGTATGCCTCTTGTGTAGTTGGTACCACAACTATTTCATCGGGCATCTCGTCTAGATCAACCATATCTGTTACTATAACAAATGATTTTTTATCACCTCTATGCTTATTACTTAAGCGTAGAAACTCAATAATATCTTCTAATTGAATTTTTTCAATACATGTAAGGTTTACAATTAAATGATAAGTTTTGAACTTATCATAACCCTGTTGAATATTGTTTACGAGTGTTTTTACCGAAGCTTTTTCTTGTGTTATAATAGTTATGTTACCGTCTCTATCGATTACCATATCCTATTGCTAAATTTTTGATGCCAATAAATAAATAACTGCCATTCTAATTGCGACACCATTCTCTACCTGATCTAAAATTATAGCTTGCTTAGAATCTGCCACATCACTTGTTATCTCTACTCCACGATTTATTGGTCCTGGGTGCATTATTACTATATCCTTATTTAAACTATTTAATATGTCCTTATTTACACCAAATTGCTGGGTATATTCTCTAGTTGATGGAAAATAGCTAATATCCATTCGTTCATTTTGTACTCTAAGCATATTGGCTACATCACACCATTCTAATGCTTTTCTTAAATTCGTTTCAACTGTTACGCCAAGTTCTTTAATATATTTAGGAATTAATGTTTTAGGCCCACAAACCATGACATTGGCACCTTGAAGTTGCAAGGCATAAATATTAGATAATGCCACTCTACTATGTAAAATATCACCAACAATAACAACATTTTTACCTTTTATTGCACCTAACTTTTCTCTTATTGAATATGAATCTAACAAGGCCTGGGTTGGGTGTTCATGAGCACCATCTCCAGCATTAATAATACTTGCATTAACATGCTTTGACAAAAACACACCAGCACCAGGATTTGGATGTCTCATAACAACCATATCAACCTTCATTGATAAAATGTTATTAACCGTATCCACCAAAGTTTCTCCTTTTTTAACTGATGATTGTGAAGCGGAAAAATTGATTACATCTGCAGACAATCTCTTTTCAGCAAGTTCAAAAGACAATTTTGTTCGAGTTGAGTTTTCGAAAAATAAATTTGCTATGGTAATGTCTCTTAGTGAAGGAACTTTTTTAATTGGTCTATTAATCACTTCTTTAAACTGATCTGCTGTTTCAAAAATCAGTTCTATATCCTCCTTTTTGAGATACTTAATTCCTAATAAGTGGTTAACACTTAATTCACTCATATATATATCTACTTTTTGCAGTCACTTTTATTTATTTATCAAATACACTGCATCTTCTCCTTCATTTTCTACCCAATTTACCTTTACCTTTTGATGATCGATTGCATCTACTTGTCGCCCTCTATAATTAGGCTGTATTGGTAGATGACGGCTAAATCTTCTATCAATTAGTGTTAGTAACTCAATATTGTTCGGTCTACCAAAAGATTGAATTGCGGTTAATGCAGATCTTATACTTCTACCAGTATAAAGCACGTCATCAATAAATACTACATTCTTGTTTTCAACTATAAAATCTATTTCGGTAGTATTTGCTTCGAGCGGTTTTTCACCTCTTCTAAAGTCATCACGGAAAAATGTAATATCGAGGTGACCTATTTCTACATTTTTAATCTTATAATCTTCTTTAAGCATTTTCGCCAAGCGATTTGCTAAATATTTTCCTCTTGGTTGAAGTCCTATTAGAACTGTATCAGTAAAATCATCATGGTTTTCAATAAGTTGGCAAGCCAATCGGTGGAGTGTAATGCTGACTTCTTTAGAGTTAAGTAAAACTTTTTGACTCATAATTTATCCAATCAATGCTGGATGGCAAAGTTAAGTTAAATAATTTGAGAATCAAATTAAAGAATCTGCATAAAAGGAGATATGAAATTAAGACTTCCATAATTCTTCAAATATGTTGATTAAAAATGACTTTTATCACACCAAATATGGTATACTAATAACTATCTTTCTGCGCCTAAAATTAAATTAGAATCTTCATTAACAGTAACTATAACAAGTGTACCATCTCTATAAGCCAAACAAAAATATGAGAAAAAGATAGCCTATAATAGTATGGCATTTGGTATTCACCACGGTCTAAAAATTTACTCAGGAAGATTAGGCTTTTTGACAGGTTCACATATGCGGTCTGCCTAGAATTAAAACAAAATGTAATTAGAGTTAGTATGCTTTGGGAATAAGGTAATACCAATATATTTTGATAAGCCAAAAAAAATGGCAAGAAATAGTTTTCAATGGTATTGAAGATGTTTTACCAGAATTTTCTGGCCACTGTATGGCTGACCAATATTGTAAGGAATTATTCAACTAAGCTAAAAAGAAACCTTCCCTAACCAAAAAAGCCTTTCACAATGAAAGGCTTTTTTTTAAATTTAATGAGAGAATTATTTCTTCCCGTCCATTTTATCTTTAAGCGCCTGTAAAGCATCGTTTGCATCACCTAAGGTAGGCTTAGCTTCTGCTGCTTGAGCCTCAGCTCTTTTAACAGCTTTCTTAACGATCTTAGCTTCCTCTTCTCTAAATACTGCTGTATGAGAAGCTACAACACGTTTAAATTCTTTATTGAATTCTATGATCTTAAATTCTGCTTCTTCACCTTTCTTAAGTTTAGAACCATCCTCTTTCTCTAAATGACGAGATGGTATAAAAGCAACAATATCCTCATTAAACTTAACAGTTGCACCTTTATCAACGATTTCAGCTACAGCTGCATTATGAGAAGTTCCTAAAGCAAATTCTTTTTCATATTTATCCCATGGATTTTCAGTTGTTTGCTTATGTCCAAGAGATAATTTACGTCCTTCAACGTCTAACTCCAATACCACAACGTCTAACTTATCACCTACGTTACAGAATTCTGATGGATGCTTAATTTTCTTAGTCCAAGATAAATCAGAGATATAAATTAATCCGTCGATACCTTCTTCTAATTCAACAAATACTCCAAAATTAGTAAAGTTACGTACTATACCTGAATGCTTGGAACCTGAAGGGTATTTAGAAGTGATATCAGTCCAAGGATCTGGTGTTAATTGCTTAATACCAAGTGACATTTTTCTATCTTCTCTATCTAGGGTTAAGATAACCGCTTCTATTTCATCTCCTACAGCAACAAAATCTTGTGCTGAACGTAAATGCGTTGACCAAGACATCTCACTGACGTGAACTAATCCTTCCACTCCTTCGGCAACCTCAACAAAAGCACCGTAATCTGCAATTACTACTACTTTTCCTTTTACTTTGTCACCAACTTTTACCTCTTCTCCTAATGCTTCCCAAGGATGCTTAGATAATTGCTTTAGACCTAATTGAATTCTTGATTTGTTTTCATCAAAATCTAAAATTACAACATTAAGTTTTTGGTCTAATTCTACAATTTCATTTGGATGGTTAATTCTAGACCAAGATAAATCTGTAATATGGACTAAACCATCTACACCACCTAAATCGATGAATACACCGTAAGAAGTAACGTTTTTAACAACACCTTCTAATACTTGACCTTTTTCTAACTGACCAATGATTTCTTTCTTTTGTTCTTCAATATCCGCCTCTATAAGAGCCTTATGAGAAACTACTATGTTTTTGAACTCGTGATTTATTTTAACAACCTTGAATTCCATAGTTTTATTAACATACTGATCGTAATCTCGAATTGGCTTAACATCAATTTGAGATCCTGGTAAGAAAGCTTCAATCCCAAAAACGTCAACGATCATACCACCTTTGGTTCTACATTTTACAAAACCGTTAACGATTTCACCAGTATCATGTGCGTTATTAACTCTATCCCATGCTTTAATTACACGAGCTTTTCTGTGAGATAATACCAATTGACCAGTTGCATCTTCACGAACGTCAATTAAGACCTCAACTTTATCACCAACTTTTAAATCTGGATTGTAACGGAACTCATTAAGAGAAATTACACCCTCTGACTTTGCGTTAATGTCAATAATAGCATCTCTATCTGTAATGTGTATTACTTCTCCTTCAACAACTTCATCATCTAAAGTGTCTACAAAGTTTTCAGATACTAATTTTTCAAATTCTTCTAACTTTTTGTCCGCAACTTGCTCAATTCCTTCTTCATAATTGTGCCAATCGAACTCCTTTAAGAATTTTTCTGGATTTGCTTGAGCTTCAGAGACTACTGGAGCTTCAACTGTAGTAGCTTCAGTTACTTCAACTTCAGCTTTTTTTGTTTTCTTTTCAGCCATTTTGCTGATTAAAATTTGTATTCTGTATCTTTTGAAAGAATGGTGGAAAAGCTCCAGAAGTTATTTTTGTTTATCTTATTTCCTTTTTTACTCTCCAATTGTCCACCAAAAAGGTCTGCAAAAGTACAATAAAATCGGACTTTTACAAAACCACTAGCAATTTATTTAGATTGTTTAAAAAAATAAAAATAAAAAGCCTTAAGAGTACATATCTAATTTACTTTTAAGGCATTATATTAATTGGATAATTATTCTCTAATCGTTTGCCTTAACAATTAGTTTAGGGTCAATGACATAATAACCAACTACAGTCTCATCATCATATATAGCGACTTCAATTTCGTATTTATATTCTAGTTCTTCAGTATTGTCTTGACCAATGACTTCTAGATTTAAAAAACTAGATAAACTTCTATTATTATCTCCTTGAAATTCAACTGCATTACCTGATCCAGGATCTGCAACTGATTTATCAAATAGAGAACCATATATATCTAATGTGTCAACTGGTACATCAAAAACACCAGAATCAGCAGGGTTTTCCTCAAAAAATGCAAGTCTAGAATATAAAATTCCTTGATTTAATCCTAATCCAGATGAAGGTTGATCAAAAATTATGCGTTGACCAAATTGAACCTCTAAAGTAAAATCGGATGAAGATACTCCGCTTGGTTGACCAAAATTAACCAAATCTGTAATATCAGAACCTGGTGGTCTATTTAGAACTTCACCTACCTGTACCGTTATATCCGGTATGATAGTAACCTCAAAAGGTAGTTCTTGGTTACCTCCATCATCATCACCAAAAGAACAGGCTGTTAGCCATAAACTAAGTATAATTAATGTGTAATTAGACCTTTTCATATCTTCAAATTTTCTGATCGCTGGAATTACCTCAAAGATAATCCAATTTTAAAAACCCCAAAATATATGGTTTTTATTTTCTGACCTGAAAAAATACTCTTTTTAGTGTCTTAATTAAAAAAACTGTGTCTTAAAAATAGTGCATCAATTTGAAGCTAAAGAACTAATTTTTGGGTAATTAAATTGATATATTTACCTAACTTTTAACAAATAAAAATCTTAATAATTATGGTAAAGGCAAAATACCAAGATGTATTAGACTTAGGACAACAATTAAATATTCAAGACGGAAAGATTGAAGAATCTGAAGGTAAACTAAAGGTTTGGGGTACTGCATCTACACAATATTAAAAAAATCTTCTTTGGGATAAAATCAAGGAAATTGATGTAGATAACCCAAATGATATTATAGCAGACATTAAAGTTGTAGATCAAATTATTTATGCAAGACATACGGTTGCTTCAGGTGAAACTTCAGGAAAGATTGCTATGCACTATTATGGTGATGCAAAGAAGTATAAAGAAATATTTTCTACTAATTCTGATATATTAAAAAATGCTAATTTGATTTATCCAGATCAAGAATTAATTATACCGAATTTATAATGGAAATAACAAATTAATCAAAGGCCTTACTACGTAAGGTCTTTTTTTATAGACTTATTTACTAGTTTTAAAATAGTTTCAACTTGTTCTTCTATATTAAGATCAGAATTATCAATCTCGATAGCGTTATCGGCAATAACTAAAGGTGAATCTTCTCTTGTTGAATCAATTCGATCCCGTGTTATGACATTTTCTAAAACTTTATCATAACTCAAGTTATGTTCACATTCTAAAAGTTCTTTAAATCTTCTCTTAGCTCGTGTCTCAACTGAAGCTGTCATAAATATTTTCAACTCTGCATCTGGAAAAACTACGGTACCAATGTCTCTTCCGTCCATTACGATCCCTTTCCCTTTTCCCATAAGCTGTTGCTGCTCTACTAATTTTCTTCTGACTTGAGAAAGAGTGGCAACAGGACTTACATAACTTGAAACTTCTAATGTGCGAATTTCTGATTCTATATTTTCTCCATTTAGATAAACCTCAGCGAAACCAAGTTCATCATTAAACTTGAATGATATATTAATATCCTTTAAGCTACTAATAAGTGCTTCGGAATCTAACTTCTTGTTTTTGATGAAGTCATTTTTTAATGCAAAATAAGTTACTGCTCTATACATTGCACCAGTATCAACATAAATATAATTTAGTTGCTTGGCCAAACGTTTCGCAATTGTACTTTTTCCTGTTGAGGAAAATCCATCTATGGCAATAACTATTTTATTCATTACTCTAAATCTATCTGTAATCCAAAAAAACTAGTATTTGAAGCACTGGTATATCTTGCATGAGTATAGCTAAATCTCATTTTATTTAGTTTTATACCAACTCCAACAGAAATACCCGAAAAGCTTCTTTGGTCAACTATTCTTAATTCTTCAGACCTTCTAAAGTTATAACCTAATCTTAAATTAAAGCCACCTTCCGGGAATAATTCTGCTCCCAGAATTAAATGTCTTAATACATTATTAAAAAAACTCACTTTTTCTTGAGTCTGATTTCCATCTAAATCAGTGATTGCTCTTGAGGGGTTAGCAACACCTATAGGCCATTCTTGCAAATTCTCTAATGTAAGGTGCCATCTCAATGGTACATTCTCCAATTTTTGAGACATACCAAAATTAACCTCAAAAGGTAGTGGTTCGTTTTGCCCAGCATATGTTGTGAATTGAGCCCCTAAGTTCCTTACAGTTAGAGCTGCATGAAAATCTAAATCTTCATTTATATACATGACACCTAAATCAACCGCGCCACCAATTGAATTATATTGTTCTAATAAAGAGGTAATTATCTTAAGGTTTGCACCAACATAAAAATCCGTAAACGGTATATTGTAATTGTAGCCCAATGATATTGCAGCTTCATTACCATTAAATGACCCAGTAGATATACCATTAACATCGTAACCATCAAAACTGCCATAGTTAATATAAGTCACCCCAAAATGAAAGGTTTGGACGTGCCTGTCCCAAGTATAAGCATATGCCGCTGTTCCATAGCTTATTCCTCCAAGATAACTTGAGTAGTTAACTGCCAACTGATTACTCATGGCACTGTTAATAGACGCAGGATTATATAATGCTTCTGTAACGTCATGGTCAAAATTTGTTATAATTTTACCGCCTAATGCGGCTTGTCTTGGAGAGGATACTAAATTTAGAAACTGAAAAGTAGATTCACCACCTAATTGGCCAAATAATGGCAACGAAAAAAGTATCAATAACAAGCTAGAAATCCCTTTCATCATAGATTTGCAAAATAACTAAATCTATCTTAAAACGAGAGTATGTAATTTTTATTTTTTGGATGAATAGAATTCTATTTTAGAACTAGTTTTTGTCCTACTTTAATTACATCGCCTTGAAGACCATTAATACGCTTAAGCTTACTAACGGTTGTTCCTGTTTTGGATGCTATGCTCCACAATGTATCACCCACTTTTACAACCCATATTTGGGTTGAATTTATAGCCTTTGAAAGATCAAAATTTCTAATTTGAAGCTTTTGACCTTCACTAATGGTGTTGGAATTTAATTTATTCTCTTGCTTTAAAGTAATTATATCAATCTCATAGCGCTTGGCAATACCATATAAGGTTTCCCCATTTTTAACTGAATGAAAATCTGAATTAAAATTATGAACTCCTCTTGAAATTGGTTTACTGGTTTGAGGATTATAATTATCAAAATTTCTTATTCTTAATTTTTCTCCAGCATCAATGAGTGTAGTTTCTAAGCCATTGGCCTTTTTAAGGATATTAATAGATACACCATACTTTTTTGAAATATATAATAAAGTTTCTCCTTCATTTACAATATGAAAATCTTTTTGAAAATCTTCTTTTTGTACACTAGTGTCTTTGAACTTTAATACCTCCTTTGGCTTTACGAGAGTAATTTCTCCGGTTGCAACGTTTAATTTAGCTGATTTACCGTCTAATATTACGTCCTTATACTCAATCTCTTGACCAAATGATAAAAATACATTAAGAATGAAGAATGAGAATGCAAAATAAAGTTTACAACTTTTTAGCATTTCTAACCTTTTGATTTGTAATCGCAATATCAATGACATCACTCATTTCCTTTACGAAATGAAAGGTTAAACCTTTTAAATATTCAGGTTTAATTTCATCGATATCACGTTTATTATCTTCGCAAAGTAAAATTTCTTTTATTCTTGCACGCTTAGCAGCTAATATTTTTTCCTTAATTCCACCTACAGGTAAAACTTTTCCGCGTAAAGTAATTTCACCTGTCATTGCCAAACTTTTCTTTACTTTTTGTTGCGTAAACAAAGATACTAAAGATGTTAACATTGACACGCCAGCACTAGGACCGTCTTTCGGTGTAGCTCCTTCAGGTACATGGATATGAACATTATACTTATCAAACACCTCTGGATTAATGTTTAATTTATCTGCGTTGGCCTTAATATATTCCATCGCTATAGTCGCAGACTCTTTCATCACTTTTCCTAAGTTACCTGTAATTGTTAAGCTTCCTTTTCCTTTGGATAAAATAGATTCGATAAATAATATGTCACCACCAACTCGTGTCCAAGCAAGTCCTGTAACAACACCTGCAACATTGTTATTTTCGTATTTATCTCTTTCTAGCCTAGGGCTTCCAAGAACTTCAATAACGTCTTCATTAGATACCTTTACATCGTAAGTCTCTTCCATTGCTATATTCTTTGCGGCATAGCGTACCATTTTTGCAATTTGCTTTTCTAATCCTCTTACTCCTGATTCACGTGTATATCCTTCAACAATTTTTTCTAATTGAGGTTTTGTAATTTTTAAAGCACTAGAATCCAAACCATGCTCTTCCAGTTGCTTGGGTAAAAGATGGCGTTTAGCGATTTCTACCTTCTCTTCTATAGTATAACCAGTGACATTAATTATTTCCATTCTATCTCTTAATGCTGGTTGAATGGTATTTAAGCTATTTGAAGTAGCAATGAACATTACCTTTGAAAGGTCATAGCCCATTTCGAGGAAATTATCATAAAATTCATTGTTTTGCTCTGGGTCTAAAACCTCTAACATTGCCGATGATGGGTCTCCCTGATGACCTGACGATAATTTATCAATTTCATCCAGAACAAAGACAGGATTTGAAGTGCCTGCTTTTTTTAAGCTCTGAATGATTCTTCCAGGCATAGCTCCTATATAAGTTTTTCTATGACCTCTAATTTCAGCTTCATCACGTAATCCTCCTAAAGATATCCTCACATATTCTCTGCCTAATGCTTCAGCAATTGACTTACCCAACGACGTCTTTCCTACACCTGGAGGTCCATAAAGACATAAGATTGGAGATTTCATATCGTTACGCAACTTCAGAACAGCCAAGTATTCTATGATACGTTTCTTCACATCATCTAAACCAAAATGATCGCGATCCAAGATTTGTTTTGCGCGTTTTAAATCGAATTGGTCACTACTATATTCATTCCAAGGTAAATCTAAAAATAGATCTAAATAATTTCTTTGAATAGAATACTCAGCCACCTGAGGATTCATTCTCTGCATTTTGGCCAACTCTTTATCAAAGTGGTTTTTCACCTTTTCATCCCACTTCATTTCTTTGGCTCGAACCTTCATTTCTTCAATTTCTTGTCCAGAAGAAGCTGCACCACCTAATTCTTCTTGTATAGTTTTAAGTTGCTGATGTAAAAAGTATTCGCGTTGCTGTTGATTCATATCGCTCTGAACCTTGTTTTGAATATCATTTTTAAGCTCCAACTTCTGATATTCAATATTCATGAAACGCAACGTCTCTAAAGCTCGTTCTTGAAGATCATTTATTTCTAGCAGTTTTTGTTTTTCAGCAACTTTGAGATTCATGTTTGAAGACACAAAATTGACTAAAAATGAACTACTTTCTATATTCTTAATGGCAAATGTTGCTTCTGTAGGGATATTTGGACTTTCCTTAATTATTTCTAAAGACAAGTCCTTAATGGAATCAATAATCGCTGCAAATTCTTTATTATCATTTGAAGGTTTTGATTGAGGCAGATCTGAAATAGTTGCAGACAAATAAGGTTTTTCAGATATAATCTCATTAATCTGAAACCTTTTTTTACCTTGAATAATAACTGTAGTATTACCATCTGGCATTTTAAGAACCTTTAATATTCTCGCAACTGTACCAGTCTTATAAATATCCTTTGCTGAAGGATTTTCTACAGTTTCATCCTTTTGTGCAACAACACCGATTACCTTACCAGCATTATTTGCATCATTAATTAACTTTATTGATGTATCACGTCCAGCAGTAATTGGGATTACTACTCCAGGAAACAAAACAGTATTCCGAAGTGGCAAAATTGGTAAAGATTCGGGTAATGATTCTTTATTTATAAGTTCTTCATCCTCAGGAGTCATTAAAGGAATTAATTCTGAGTTTTCATCAAAATCCTGAAATGACAAACTGTCAAGACTTAAAAAATTAGATTTTTTCATATTATTTACAAGCCATTCTGTCATTAAAAAAATTCGAATAGCATTTTATTAAAAATATTAATAATTAACTTTATGTTGAATATCAAGTAATTACAGGATATTCAAAGTTATTCATATCTATATAATTTCAATTGTTGTGCCATTACCTGTATTTATACTAAAACTTTTTTTAATTAAACTGTAACACTGAATGATTAGTATCATCTATATAACAAAGCAATTATTTTTTTGACATCAACCAATCAAGATATCGAACAGTTACTATTGCAGTGTAATTCTGGAAACCAACCTGCACAGTTGGAAGTTTACAACAGATATAACAAGGTAATGATCAATAATCAAGGTACAATCGATGCAGATGACTTTAAGTTACCCTTGGTTGGTTCTGGAGATATTAGTAATTAAAAGAAATGCAACCAAAAATGAAAAGCCACGATTTATTGACGTGGTTTTTTTTTTAGAACTGAACATATGCCCAAATAATGTCCTGGATAATATCGTCTACATTTGAGCTCGTACTTGTTGCTACGAAAAAGTCTCTCATTGCTACAAATATTACATCTCCATTTCTAAAAAAATCTAATACAGTTCCATCGCTATTTAATGTTACGGTAATTGAATCACCTTCTTGTGTCCAAGTAAATCCATACGTTCTAATATCCTCATAACATTCAATACTATATTCAAGATCAGAAGGATCATTTGTTGGAGAACTAACCTCTATTTCCATAGATTCTCTGTAATACAATGTCCCTGTACCATCAGAATTAAATGAAGCTGTTTCATTATTAAAGCAATCAATCTCTGTTAAATAATCACTTGTTTCTATCCCATCACTATCAATATCCCTTGGAATATCAGATTGCCAAACTATAAGTTTCCAATCTCCAACTACATTAAATATATCAGGTTCACAATTACCTAATTCCAAAATTTTATTTAATAAAGTACCATCATCTCCACAATTAAAAATTTGGTTTTCAAGTGCTTCACGATAAGCTATACAAGCAGCCATATATTCAACACTGATAGCATCTTCTAATACTTCCAAAGCCAAGGCAGATGCCACCACCGCCATTTCACATTCTGTAGTATTATTATCATCAATTATGCAGTCACCTAGTCCATCAATTATATCTTGTAAATAACCATATTCGTCACCGCAAATTTCAATCTGATTTTCAATTGCATCTCGATAGGCCTGACATAATAAATTATAACTTTCAATATCGCTATTAGCAAAGCCAATTAAGGCTTGAGTAGTTAATTCTTCGGCCATTAGGCAATTGTCAATATCATTGACAATAACATCTCCATCATATGGTTCATTATCACAAGTAATTGCCATAAATAGCCACATGAACGAAAACAGTATTAATATTCTCCTTATCATAGCATGATAAAATTAAGAATATTTTTATAAATAAATATGGTATAGATTACTCTTCGACAATATAAACATTCTTAATTGTACTAAGAATAGCTAATCCTATTACAAAAAAGGTAATTAAAAACAATATTGAATACCTCATACTACCAGTTATACTTGCAACAAAACCGTACATAAACATACCTATTACTATACCTATTTTCTCGGCAACATCATAAAAACTAAAATAGGATGCTGTATCCTCAGTACCTAGAGGTATTAATTTGCTATATGTTGATCTAGATAAAGCTTGAATGCCACCCATAACCAAACCGACCGAAGCCGCGGTAATATAAAAATGAGTAGGTGTAGTTACAAAATAAGCAAAACCACAAATAAGAATCCAAATGCATATTACCCATATCAAGGCTTTAATATTCCCAATCTTTTTTGATAATTTCGCTGTATAATTAGCACCAAATACTGCAATTAATTGTATTAAAAGTATACTAACAATCAACCCTGTCGTAGAATCTTGCTTTCCCCAGTCTAATTCTTCAACAGCAAAATATGTTGCAGCTATCATTATAGTTTGAACTGCCATACTATAGATGAAAAAAGCAGACAAATAACGTTTTAAAATTTTGTTAGACTTTAGAGCAATCCATATTTTCTTTAATTCATTAAAGCCAGACATTAATACAGTTTTAGTGACCTTATGGCCTTCATGCGTTCCTGTTGGTAAATATTTAAAAGTATACTGCGCAAATAATATCCACCATACTCCAACTAAAATAAAGGCTATCCTAGTTGGTTGCACTTCACTTTCAAAACCAAACCATCCGTATTTTAATATCATCACAAGGTTTAAAAGGAGTAAAATCATACTACCTATATAACCTAATGAAAAGCCTTTTGCGCTAACCTTATCTTGCTGTTCAGGATAAGCAATATCTGGTAAATATGAATTATAAAATACAAGACTTCCCCAAAATCCTACTAAACCAAATACATAACAAAGCATTCCAAAAACTATATTCTCCAAAGAAAACCAATACAAACCAATACAAGACAAAGCACCTAAATAACAAAAGAACTTCATAAATGATTCTTTGTTACCCACATAATCTGAAATACCTGAAAGAATTGGCGATAGAAATGAAACAATAAGGAAACTGAAAGCTGTTACATAACTAATTAGGGAATCATTATTAAACTCATATCCTAGAAAAGTAACAGTATCATCTAATATTCTACCAGTTTCTTCGTCTTTGATTATGGTTAGTGCTCCATAAAATATAGGAAATACTGCCGATGAAATCACCAGTGGATAAACTGAATTTGCCCAATCATAAAATGCCCAAGCATGCAATAATTTTTTACTTCCTTTCTTAAGATTGCTCATATTTGTGTATTAAAAAAACTGTTCCTAAGAACAGCTTCTAATTTAATCAAATAATATGAAATCTATCTTAATTTAGAGGTCTAAATGAGGTTATACCAAATTTTTTAGCTTCTGCTTTAGCATCAGGTGCTAATGCTTGTAAATTTTGAATTCTTGTATCATTACTTGGATGTGTACTTAAGAACTCTGGTGGTGCTTGACCTCCACTATTTGCTTTCATACGCTTCCATAACTCCGCTGCTTCATCAGGATTATAACCAGCCATTGCCATTAAATATAATCCTATCTTATCAGCTTCAGTCTCATGCCCTCTACTAAAAGGTAAAACACCACCAATAGAAGAACCTAATCCATAAGCCTGCATCCACATTTGTTGTTTCTCTGGACTTTCGTTTCCGGTAGCAACTGCAACAGCTACACCTCCAGCCTGTTGGAGTATACCGGAGCTCATTCTTTGTTGTCCGTGATTTGCTAAAGCGTGTGCAACTTCATGACCCATTATAGAAGCAACACCTGTTTCGTTTTGAGCAATCGGCAAAATCCCAGTATAAAAGGCAATTTTACCACCTGGCATACACCAAGCGTTTACTTGTTCTGATTCGATTAACTTATATTCCCATTTGTAATCGTCTAAATATCCTTGGTAGCCATTAGCATTTAACCAGCGTTCTGCAGCAACGGCAATTCTTTGACCAACTCTCGTTATCATATCGGAATCAGATGTACCGGTGATTACCTTGTTTTCACTTAATACTTGACTATACTGAGCAAAGGCTGCTGGGAATAATTGGTCATTTGACACAAAGGCCATCGTTTTTTTTCCAGTGAATGGATTGGTTGCGCATGATACAATCACCGCAATAACACCAACAGTTAGTAATATTTTTTTAAGTCGCATCGCTAATGGTTTTTATGA
Organism: Winogradskyella sp. KYW1333; assembly: GCF_003335675.1. Classification (GTDB taxonomy): domain Bacteria; phylum Bacteroidota; class Bacteroidia; order Flavobacteriales; family Flavobacteriaceae; genus Winogradskyella. The sequence goes on from NZ_QPHL01000015.1 coordinate 21,499, forward strand.
CGAATACTAATTTACAAAAATGAATTCATCAATTTGACCCGAAAATTATGATTTGGTCACTTATTTATTTACTAATTATATGCAACTCTGAGAAATTCTTATCCACAACAAAGGAGCTTGTTCCATTGGACACTAAATGATTCAATGAGATTTTCTCATTATCTATCTGAATTTCACCAATTTCAAATGGTAGACCATGAACTTTTATTTTAAAGGTTTCGTATGGTGTAATAAATTTACCCTCTTTGTGCTGATTAATAATAAGTTCTTTTGTTCTACCTGTTAATTTAAAGGTTCTAAGACTATATCTTCCCTTTTTGTAATCAAAACCATCATTAGCATCGCTATACAACTCACTAGATTCTTTACCTTTCTTGTAATAGATTTCTAATGTTATTTCGTCGATGTTTTTTTCACCTACATATTGTTGTATTGGATATTTAGGAATGACTGTACCTTCTTTAATAAAGATTGGCATACTGTCAATATCAGAGTCAACCCACATTTCTTTACCTCCTTTTACAATCTCATCAGTCCAGTAGTCATACCAGTTGCCTCGAGGCACATACATTCTGCGTCCTTTAGCATTTGGTTCTAAAACAGGACAAGCTAATATTTGCTCACCAAAAATAAATTCATCAGTTCTATAATGGGTGTGTACATCTTCTTGATCATAGAGTACCAAAGATTTTAAGATAGGTGTCCCATGATCAGCATAATTATAAAATGCAGTGTACAGATATGGTAAGAGCTGATATCTAATTTCAATAAATTTTCTAACAATATCAGTTACATCCTCATCAAATGCCCATGGTTCTTGATCGCCATGATCTCCCGATGAATGTACTCTAAAAAATGGGTGAAATACTCCAAGTTGAATCCAACGCGTAAAAAGTTCACCTTGTGGTTGCTCAGCAAAACCTCCTATATCGCTACCTGCAAATGAGAAACCAGACATGGCTAGTCGTTGGGCTTGGATATTAGCAATCCACAAATGTTCCCACGTAGCTACATTATCACCTGTCCAAGTCGACGTATATCGCTGGGTGCCAGAATATGCTGCCCTTGTAATAACAAATGGACGCTTAGGATAGCTATATTTTTTTAATCCTTGGTAAGTGGCTCTTGCCATCTGCATACCATATACATTGTGAGCCTTTTTATGACTGCAAGGATTACCATCATAGTCGTGACGTACGTCATCTGGGAATGTTTTATTAGGAACTTCCATTACCGCAGGTTCGTTCATATCATTCCAAACTCCTTTAATACCTATTTCTTCGATTAGTTCTTTAAACAGACCAGACCACCAATCTCTTACTTCTGGATTTGTAAAATCAGGGAAATAACATTCACCTGGCCAAACTTTACCTTTCATATATGGTCCATCCGCACGCTTACAAAAATAATCTTTTTCTAGAGCCTCTTTAAATACAGAATAGTCCTTATCTATTTTAATTCCCGGATCAATTATAGCAACGGTTTTAAAGCCCTGTTCTTTAAGCTCTTTCACCATTCCCTTTGGATCTGGAAAATATTCCTTGTTCCATGTGAAACAACGGAAACCATCCATATAATCAATGTCTAAATAAATAGCATCGCAAGGAATTTTAAGTTTTCTAAACGTAGAAGTAATTTCTTTTACTTTACTCTCAGGGTAATAACTCCATTTACATTGATGAAAACCAAGTGCCCATAATGGTGGTAATTCATGTGGTTTTCCTGTCAAGTCAGTATAACTTTCTACGACATCGCTCATTTTTGGACCATAGAAAAAGTAATAGTTCATTTCCCCTCCTTGTGCCCAAAAGCTTGTGACATTACGTCTTTCTTGCGCAAAATCAAAGTACGTTTGAAAAGTATTATCAAAGAAAATACCATAAGCCTTGTCATGATGAAGACCTGTATAAAATGGAATAGCCTTATAAATAGGGTCTGTATCCTTACCATAAGCATAAGAATCAGTTACCCAATTATTATAGCGTTTTCCCTTAAGATTTAAATGATTTGGTTTGTCTCCAAGTCCGTAATAGCTTTCACCATCATTTGAGACTTTACTCATTTTAACAATATTGCCTCCATATTGATAACTTTCCTCCCAGTGAAATCCAATTTCATCTTCATTTATAAGTACACCATCCTTAACATCGAATAATGATATCCTTAGGCTTTCTTTAGAAATCTCACAACGTAATTTTGACGTTATTACAATATAACAATCTTCGTTTTCCTCAATTTCTAGTTTATTATAACCAGTACTAGCGTATTTAGTAATTGCATACGAAAAGTCATTATCAAAATTACCCACTGTTGTATATCTGAATCTGAGCAGACTATCTCTAACTACTGTTAACTGAAGAATAACATCATTATCCGTTGAGAAATATAATTTATCAACATCCTTTTCAAAGCCTATTATTTTTGAAGGGAACTGATTCCCTTTATTTTCTAATTCTGTATTTGTAATCATAGCATGATTTTAATCAAAAAACACGTAAAAAAACGGAAAAAATAGAACTTAAGAAAGTGTATAATAGTCTAATTATATAGAATTGTTAACTATAACGTTTTCGGTTAGTTATTTTATTTATCTCACAATTTTTATATCAAAATAATAAGATTTTAACGAGTGTATTTTAAAACTACTGCGCCTAAGGGTGGAATATTTACATCTATTGAATTATCCCTGAATTGCCAAGATTCTGGTTTTGTGGATTGCACTTTATTCTTGTATTCACCACTACCGAAATACTTTTTTAGGTTGCTATTAAATATTTCTTTTAGTTTGCCTTTTCTAGGCACTCCCATTTTATAATTTTCCCTCGGTACAGGCGTCATATTACAAGCGATAACTAAATCATTTGATTCATCGTTTCCTTTTCTAATATACACTAAGACCGAATTCTCCGAATCGTTATAATCAATCCATTCAAATCCTTCACCTGAAAATTGCTTTTCGTAAAGTGCTGGTTCATTTTTATAAAGTATATTTAAATCCTTTATTAATGCCTGCACACCATTATGAGGCGCATATTGAAGCAAATGCCAATCTAGACTTTGTTGAAAATTCCATTCTTCACTCTGACCAAATTCAGCACCTTGAAATAATAAGTTTGTTCCTGGATGAGTAAACATATATGAGTAGAGCAATCTCAAATTAGCAAATTTTTGCCATTCATCTCCAGGCATACGACCTAATATGGAACGCTTTCCATAAACCACCTCATCATGACTCAATGGTAACATAAAGTTCTCGGTAAACGCATAGGTCATACTAAAGGTTAAATCATTTTGGTGATGTTTTCTATAAATAGGTTCTTTAGCAAAATACTGTAAGGTATCATGCATCCATCCCATCATCCATTTCATTCCAAACCCTAATCCTCCAATACTTGTAGGCTTTGACACCATTGGAAAAGACGTAGATTCTTCTGCAATAGTCTGTACATCTGGATATGTAGAATAAACCGCTTCATTCATTTCCCTCATAAAGGAAATTGCTTCTAAATTCTCCCTACCACCAAACATATTAGGTTCCCACTCACCGTCTTCCCTACTATAATCCAAAAATAACATAGATGCCACAGCATCAACACGCAAACCATCAGCATGATATTGATCTAACCAAAAAATTGCATTACTGATTAGGAAAGATTTAACCTCATTACGACCGTAATTAAAAATCAAACTCTTCCAATCTGGATGATACCCTTTTCTCTTATCCGGATGCTCGTACAATGCTGAACCATCAAAGAAACCAAGACCATGAGTATCTTCTGGAAAGTGTGATGGTACCCAATCTAAAATAATACCAATGTCATTTTGGTGTAGTTTATCAACTAGTAATTTAAATTCTTCAGGATAACCAAAACGAGACGTAGGTGCAAAATAACCTGTAAGTTGATAACCCCAAGATGGATCATAAGGATATTCCATAACAGGCATCAATTCTACATGCGTAAAGTTCATTTCCTTTACATATTTCACTAGATCATCCGATAATTCTTTATAAGAAAGAAATCTATTTTCTTCCAACTGTTTTTTCCATGAACCCAAATGTACTTCATAAACCGAATAAGGTGCATTTAGCGCATTGTGAACCTTACGCTTTTTCATCCATTTAGTATCCTTCCACTTGTAATTGTCATCCCAAACTATTGAAGCTGTATTGGGTGGATGCTCGCAGCGTCTTGCATAAGGATCTGCTTTTTCTGTTTTAATATCGTTATGATGACTGTGAATTTTATACTTGTATACATTTCCTTTACCTACTTCTGGGATAAAACCTTCCCATACTCCACTGCCATCCCAACGTACATTAAGTTTGTGGTCTCCTTCTAACCAATAATTAAAGTCTCCTACAACGGATACCATTTTTGCACTTGGTGCCCAAACTGCAAAATAGGTTCCTTCTACACCATTAACAGTAGTCATATGCGAACCAAATTTTTTGTATAGGCGATAGTGTTTACCCGATTTAAATAAATCTATATCAAAATCAGTGAATAAGCTGTGTGCAATTACTTCTGCCATAAAATTAGTGGTTGATTATATTTGAAATTCCTTTTAGTGGAATCACTGCCCATCTTGGGCGTGAATTAAGTTCGTAACCCAATTCATAAACTGCTTTTTCAAGCAATGAATATTTAAGCAAAAAGATGCGTTCTTGTTGATAACCTATATTGATGTTTGCATCTTGTATCTCCTGTACATAAGTACCTAAAAACAATCCAATAAAATATTGATATAATATTTCTCCAGCTTCAAAGAGTGCTTCTTTACTCTGTGTGTAATTATCTAAATTGTTGAATATTGTCGCATATATTGCATAATGAAACGATCTAAATAAGCCTGCAACATCTTTTAATGGTGGCTGTTTCACCTTACGGTCTCTAATAGTACTCTCAGGTTCACCTTCAAAATCTAAAATGTAGAAATCGTCATCCTTTACCAAGATCTGTCCCAAATGATAATCGCCGTGAACCCTTAAACGTTCACCTTTTAACTTAGTCCAATCAAACTTTACAAAGCGTTTTCTAATTTCATTTTTCTTTTCAAGAAACTCATTAGCTAGTTCAAGCGCTAATCCTTCTAACTTATGAAGGTTGTTCTCTATAGCATTCAATCGATTCTGAAATTGATATAATAATCTGTTTTTTAACCAAACCGTATAGTCACCATTAAAACGTGTTGGCGTGAATGAAGTATCTTCAAATTCTGAACCCAATGCTATATGCATTTCTGCCGTTCGCTTAGCCAATGTCTGAATCTTTGTGAACACATTAAGTCCAGCCCAAACAATAATTTGTGGTGGAATATCTCTTATATCCAATCGCTCAAACATTTCAGTATGTGGCAAACGATCTATCCTTATATTCTTATATTCTAAATTTAAAAAAATCTTATGTAGTTCCTGAAGCATATATTCCCAAGCATCACCTTCATTAGGCACCATTTCATTCATTAAGGCAATAGTAATATTAGTATTTTCATGATCTTTTATTTGCACACAACCTAAATAGGCTGGAGTATTTTTAAAATCTTTCTTTTCGGAAAGAAAACGGCTCATTTCATAATCTGGATTTCGGTCTGCATAAATTCTTCTGAAGAATTTTAAAACATACTTTTCATTATAGATTATGGATGTATTGCTCTGTTCCATTCCCATGAATCGAGATGATTCATATATACAATCCTTAAATATTGAGCTCTTTTTATACTGAACACGCGTTCTATCCTTTGGTACAGCCGTTAAGATACGCTCAAAAACAACCTTTCTAAAGGCTTCTAGATTTACAGCATCAATAATAAATCCTTCTTGATTTTGAATACTAATAGGAAGTAAACGATCGTCCTTTGCAAAACTCTCGTCTGAAACAAATGCAATAGGTAAAAAATAATGCTGAAAAAATGCCTCATAAAAATTTACCTCTAGTATTAAACCATAATATGCTTCTTCATTTTGCTGAATCCGAAAATACTCAGCAAGTTCAATATATTTCAACCTACTAGATTTACCACCATACCATCTCTGCTTTATTATATAGTTTTCAAGAATATCAGAGAGAAATATTTTGATGAAATCCTCATTCTCCATTATTTCCTCCCACTGTACATTAAAATTGTACGGTGTCTTAAGATCAACGGTTGTGGATTTCTTTTTAGACATTACTATTTATTTATTTTAAATATATGAAATGGCAATGTTGGATGTAACTCTATAAAATTCCACTCATTATACCAATTATAACTACTTCCTGTTACCAAATCACTTACAGTAATTTGATGTCCAGAATGAACGCCAATTTCATGCAATGGTAATTGCACTGTACCTTGTTGTGCGTAGTATTGATCTAGACTTACAATGATAAGAAGTTCATCTGTTTTTGAATCGTTCCATTTATAGAAAGCTAAAAGATTATCATTTTCTACATGACAAAATTTAATATTATTTGTCTGCTGCAATGCCTCATGCTCATGACGAATAGCATTTACCTTAGATATTATGGAAGTAAGTTTGTTTTGAACATTCCAATCATAATGTTTTACTTCAAATTTTTCAGACATGTAATATTCTTCCTTACCTGGAATAGCCTCATCCAACTGTTGTTCAAATACAGGTCCATAAATCCCAATATTAGAACTTAAAGTTGCTGCCAGCACATAGCGCTGGATGTATTTTGATTCATTGGCTCCTTGCAAATGATATGGGTTGATATCGGGTGTATTTGGCCAAAAATTCGGTCGCATATATTCACGTTGATCAGTCTGAGTCAATTCTGTCATATACTCAATTAACTCATGCTTATTGTTCCTCCACGTGAAATATGTATATGATTGGGTATAGCCTTGCTTAGCTAATTGTTGCATTACCTTTGGTTTTGTAAAAGCCTCCGCTAAGAAAATAACGTCTGGGTGCTTCTTTTTCACCTCTGATATTGCCCAATTCCAAAAATAATAAGGTTTTGTATGTGGGTTATCAACCCTGAAGATATTAATACCACAATCAATCCAATACAGAAGTATATCCAAACACTCATTCCAAAGCGATTCATACTCTTTACCTTCCCAATAAATAGGTAATATATCTTGATATTTTTTAGGTGGGTTTTCAGCATATTGAACGGTACCATCAGGTCGCCATTTAAACCAATCTGGATTAGATTTTACCCATGGATGATCTGGAGCAGCCTGCAACGCATAGTCCATAGCTATTTCAATATTGAGCTCCTTAGCCTTCTTAATTAATCTTTTAAAATCGCTAAGTTTTCCTAATTGCGGGTGCAAATCTTTATGGCCACCATGTTTTGATCCTATTCCCCAAGCAGAACCTACATCATTATCATTAGCTTCAGTTGTGTTATTTTGGCCTTTACGATTTACCTCACCTATAGGATGAACAGGTGGGAAATACAAAGTATCAAAGCCCATCTCTGCAACTCTTGGCAACAGTCTTTCACAATCTTTAAATGTACCGTGCTGACCAACTACTTCAGAAGATGATCTTGGAAAGAATTCATACCATGTACTAAACAGTGCTTTCTTCCTATCTACATAAACCTTTAGTTCTTCTGACTCATTTGCATGAAACTTAGCTGGATAGTTAACAAAAATACCATGAAGTTTATGAGATATTGCTTCCTTAATAGCATCGTCATAATGAGCATCATTGTTAAAACAATCAATACAATATTTTAGGTATTCTTGATCTTCTTTAGAAACCTTTTTTAATAATGGCTTTAAAAATGTAACCCCTTCCAATAATTCAGATTTTACATGCTGATTGTCATCAATTTTCCTTTCAATTCCATGTTGCCAGTTTAATGGATGATCCACCCATCCCTGAACTTTATAAGAATAGAAACCTCGCTTCTCAACTTGAAAAGATGCTTTCCACTCGTCATTTCCTACATGGTGCATTCTTACCTCTCTCCATCTACGCTCATTCTCGTGTTTATAAAGTACAGATGAGACAATGACATCGTGTCCATCAACTAATACATGAGCATCTACATTTACAATTTCATTTTTAATACGTTTTATAAAAAATTCCCCACAATTTAATTGTGGTGAAACTGCGTCTATTACTACACGTTTTTGATTTTGCATAATGCTGGTTAATTGTTATTTACATAGCGAAAGTACTATACATTATCGACAAATAAAAAAGATAAAATATAGCATATTAAACTATAACGTTTGAATTGTATAAGTATTTATAATTAAAGGTGTAATTACTATTGAATAATCGTACCAGAGGGAATAATAGAATCCTTTTTTACTACCACAATACCATCTTTAATAAGATAATTTTTAGTTTCTTTATCTTTTAATTGACTACCTCCATTAATCCTAACGTCGTCACCAATTCTACAGTTTTTATCAAGTATTGCATTTTTAATGAAACATCGTTCTCCTATACCCATAAAGATATTTATCTTTTTTTCTTGAACTTCCTCAAGAGACTCGTACATATCATTACCCATCATATAACAGTTGATTACTGTTGATTCAGCTCCAATCCTGGATCGAATACCAATAACGGAACGCTCTATTTTAGCCGCATGAATCATGCAACCCTCAGAAATTACAGTTCTGTCTAATAATGTCCCTGATATTTTTGACGTTGGTAATATTCGAGCATTTGTATAAATGCGCTGTTCGTTATCATAAAGATTGAATTTTGGGATTTCATCTGTTAATCCAAGATTAGCCTCAAAGAAACTATCAATATTACCTATATCCGTCCAATATCCTTCAAATTGATAGCTCAATGTTTTATGATTCTTGATTGCTCCTGGAATAATTTCCTTACCAAAATCTACCGTATCCGGATTTTTTAATAATTCTACCAAAAGTTCCCTATTGAATATATAAATTCCCATTGATGCTAGGTAATTTCTTCCGACTTTATTCATGTCTTCACTCACAGGTGACGTCCAATCTGGTAAAAGCGAAGTGTTTGGTTTTTCAATAAATGATGATATAAAATTATTTTGATCTGTTTTAAGTATACCAAATGATGTTGCTTCCTTTGCATTTACTGGCTGTGTTGCGATTGAAATTTCTGCTCCACTTGCCTCATGTGCCTCAATCATTTCATTAAAGTCCATTTGATACAATTGATCTCCAGATAAGATTAACGCATATTCAAAGTCATGTCTTAAAAAATGATGCAAGCTTTGTCTTACGGCATCGGCAGTGCCTTGAAACCATTTATCACTAGCAATTGTTTGTTCTGCTGCTAATACATCTACAAATGCAGAACTGAAGAAACTAAAGTGATATGTATTTTTAATATGCCTATTTAATGATGCCGAGTTAAACTGTGTCAAAACATACATCCGTTTTATACTAGAATTGATACAGTTTGAAATAGGAATATCCACCAAACGATATTTTCCTGCAATTGGCACAGCTGGTTTAGATCTTTTTTCTGTCAATGGATACAGTCTAGATCCTTGACCTCCTCCTAAAATTATGCTTAAGACTTTGTCATTTATCATTTGTCTTGTATTATAGATTTATATATCGATTTTGTTTGTTTTGCAATGGATTTCCAGTCAAAAAAGTCTTCTACTCTTTTTCTTCCCTTTATGGCCATTTGATCTCTTAGTTCTTTATCATTAATTAATTTGTTAACTCCATCAGCTAAATCTTTTGAGAATTTATCTGGATTAACAGGTTCAAAAGGAGCAACTTTTTGTTGTTCTAAATTCACTAATAATCCTGTTTCGCCTTCAACTACTACTTCTTTTATTCCACCAACTGCACTTGCTACAACCGCCGTTTCACAAGCCATAGCCTCAATATTTATTATTCCAAATGGTTCATATATAGAAGGACAACAAAAAACAGAAGCATTAGAATACAATTGTATAACATCTTTCTTATCCAACATTTTATCAATCCAAAAGATATTATTCCTAGATTCTGATGCCTCAGCAACTGCATCCTCCATTTCCATAGCAATTTCTTCAGTATCTGGAGCACCTGCGCATAATACAATTTGAGTATCTGGATCTATATATTTTATTGCATTTACCAAATGAATAATTCCTTTTTGTCTAGTGATCCTGCCTACAAATAACACATAAGGTTTAGATTGATCTATTCCATATGATTCTATAACATCGGTTTCTTTAACAACAACATATTCCTTTAAGTCAATACCATTATAAACTACTTCAATTTTATTTTCATCTACATCAAAGTGCTTTATAACATCTTCTTTTGTTTCTTCAGAAACAGCAATTAAACAATCAGCCATCTCAATAGCAGTTTTTTCAATCCATGACGATGCGTCGTAACCTAGACCTAACTGCTCTCTCTTCCATGGCCTAAGGGGTTCTAAAGAATGTGTAGTTACCACTAGAGGCGTACCATAACACAATTTTGCCATAATTCCGGCAAAATGAGAGTACCACGTATGACAATGAACCACATCCGCATCAATCAGATCCGCATTCATATGTAAACCTGTACTTAATGTTTTAAAAATAGATTTTAACTTGGCATCGCTATCTTCAAATAGTCCATCTTCAAATGGATAACCTTTTACATTAAGTTTTGAGTTACCGATTTTTTGGTCTCCAAATGCCCTAACATCAACTTGCATTAATTGAGCTAATTCCTTAGCCAAATATTCAACATGTACTCCAGCACCTCCATAAACATATGGTGGAAATTCTCTAGTTAAAAACAATACTTTCATCAAAAAATCTATTGAGTGATTAAATTCGACTACAAAAAAACAAAAGAGTTATTTAAATTAATCAAAAAAATGTAATACTTAACAATAAAATAAACGAAAACGGTTTAGTAAGCTTTTAACTTTTATTGCGACAATTTTAACTCGCTTTTTTTATAATTTTATAGCATGAAAAAGATATTGATTTTAACCTTAGTAGCAATTTTTTATAGTTGTGATGGTTCCGCTCAAAAAAAAGAAACAAAACAAAAAGAAACTTATCCTATATCCAAGACTGATGCCGAATGGAAAAAACAGCTTACGGATATGCAATACTACGTTTTAAGGAAAGCGGGTACAGAACGGGCATTTTCAAGTCCATTTAACAAGAATTATGAAGATGGGGTTTATTATTGCGTCGCATGCGATACACCATTGTTTAAAAGTGAACATAAATTTGATTCTGGGTCTGGTTGGCCAAGTTTTGATAAAGAAATAAAAGGGAATGTTGCTTTTTCAACAGATTACAACATTGGTTATGCACGCACAGAAGAGCATTGTGCAACGTGTGGTGGCCATTTGGGTCATGTTTTTAATGATGGTCCTAGAAATACAACTGGTCAAAGACACTGCATTAATGGTGCTGCCTTAAATTTTATTCCTTCAAAAAAGAGAGATGATTAGTTATTTAGATAGCGTAAGAAAACAATTTGAGTATTATAAAAGCATAGGAGATAAAACTTTTGAGCAACTGTCATTTGAAGAACTAAAAATTCAGTTCACGCAAGATTCAAATTCAATATCAATTATTGTAAAACATCTTGTTGGCAATATGCTCAGTCGTTGGACCAACTTTTTAACAGAAGACGGAGAAAAAGAATGGCGTCAACGTGATAAAGAATTCATTGACAACTATTCAAACAAGGAAGATCTGTTTAATTCATGGAACAAGGGCTGGAGTTGTCTTTTTAACACACTTGACGCAATTAATAATAATGACCTAAACCATATAGTTTATATTAGAAACCAAGGTCATACAGTCACCGAAGCCTTAAACCGTCAAATGATGCACTATGCTTATCATATAGGCCAAATTGTATATATAGGTAAACTTGTTAAAGGTAAAGATTGGAAATCGTTGTCAATATCTAAAGGAGAATCTAAAACATATAACCAAGAAAAATTTGCAAAAGATAAAGGTCAAAGACATTTTACTGAAGACCTTTAATATTACATTTTCGTTTCGTAAATTCGTACCCTTAAATTTCAACTAAAAAATTACGCATGAGTAAATACGATGTAATAGTACTAGGAAGTGGTCCAGGTGGTTATGTGACAGCGATAAGAGCATCTCAATTAGGCTTCAAAACTGCTGTAGTAGAAAAAGAAAGTTTAGGGGGTGTTTGTTTAAATTGGGGATGTATTCCTACAAAGGCTCTTCTAAAATCTGCACAGGTATTTGAATATCTTAAACATGCTCAAGACTATGGTTTAAACGTAAAAGATGCAAAACATGATTTTGATGCTGTTGTAAAGCGCAGTCGCAGTGTTGCTGAAGGCATGAGTAATGGTGTGAAATTCTTAATGAAAAAGAATAAGATTGATGTCATTGAAGGATTTGGAAAATTAAAGCCAGGTAAAAAAATTGACGTTGACGGAACCGAATACTCTGCTGACCACATTATAATTGCTACTGGAGCACGTTCTCGCGAATTGCCAAGTTTACCTCAGGACGGAAAAAAAGTAATTGGCTACAGACAAGCAATGACCTTAGACAAACAGCCTAAGAAAATGATAGTTGTTGGTTCTGGTGCCATTGGTGTTGAGTTTGCATATTTCTATAATTCAATGGGTACAGAGGTAACCATTGTAGAATATTTGCCAAAAATTGTTCCTGTTGAGGATGATGAAGTATCTAAACAATTAGAACGTAGCTTTAAAAAATCTGGGATTAAAATTATGACTTCTGCTGAGGTTACTTCTGTTGATACATCTGGCAAAGGCGTAAAAGCAACTGTTAAGACTAAAAAAGGCGAAGAAGTATTAGAAGCTGACATCGTATTATCTGCAGTAGGAATAAAATCTAATATTGAAAATATAGGACTTGAAGATGTAGGGGTAGCGGTAGACAGAGACAAAATACTGGTTAATGATTATTATCAAACCAATATACCTGGTTACTATGCCATTGGAGATGTAACACCAGGACAAGCTTTGGCTCACGTAGCTTCAGCAGAAGGTATTCTTTGTGTTGAGAAAATTGCGGGACATCATGTTGAAGCCTTAGACTACGGAAATGTTCCAGGTTGCACCTATTGTTCTCCAGAAATCGCAAGTGTAGGGCTTACCGAAGCACAAGCGAAAGAGCAAGGCTATGAAATCAAAGTTGGTAAATTTCCTTTTTCTGCATCTGGAAAAGCAAGTGCTGGAGGAAACAAAGAAGGGTTTGTTAAAGTGATTTTTGATGCCAAATATGGTGAATGGCTCGGATGCCATATGATTGGAGCTGGTGTTACAGATATGATTGCTGAAGCTGTATTAGGAAGAAAATTAGAAACTACAGGTCATGAAGTTCTAAAGGCGGTCCATCCTCACCCAACAATGAGCGAAGCTGTTATGGAAGCTGTTGCAGATGCTTATGATGAAGTGATACACCTGTAATTATTTATAATAACTAAGACTATACAAAGCGATTCAATTGAGTCGCTTTTTTTATAGTCGATATCCTAAACCGAGAAACATAACATTTGGCGAAAGTTCTTCAAAGCCTAAAGTATATTTCATATGCAAATCGAGGTTTGAAGATAAATCATAAGCCAAACTTATGTCTGCACGTACCTTGAACTTGTTAGAAAAGAAATCAAAAAAGTAATTTAAACTAGGTCCAATCAGTATATGAAATTGGTTGTTGACATTATAATTTAAATAAACTGGGGCATTTAAGAATTGAAAATCGCTTATACCTATATACAATAATTCGGGCTGAATATGTAGATTAGCATCAATTTCAAAATCAGCAAAAAAACCACCATAAAAGCCTATTTCTGTATCAGGATATTCACCAAAGTTAATTTCATCTACTTTAAAGAAGGTAATATTTACACCACCCTTAACTCCGAAGTCTGTCTGTGCCTGGGAATAACTTAAATAGAATATTAAACAGAAAATGGTAAGTAAAAACTTATTCATATACAATTAGTAAAAACTTTCAATTGCGAGGTCGTAACTTTTTAGACCAAAACCTAAAATAACACCCTTTGCATTAGGTGAAATATAAGAGTGATGCCTATATTCCTCACGAGAAAAGGTGTTGGATATATGAACTTCTACTACAGGTGTTTCAATACCTTTTATTGCATCGCCAATACCAACTGAAGTATGTGTGTACGCGGCCGCATTTAAAATAATTCCGTCATAATTAAAACCGACCTCTTGTAGTTTGTCTATAAGCTCACCTTCTATATTAGACTGATAATATTCTAATTTAAAATTGTTGTATTTAGACTTTAAATTTTTAAAATAGTCCTCAAATGTTTGAGAGCCATAAATTTCAGGCTCACGTTTGCCAAGTAAGTTTAAATTTGGCCCATTTATTATTATCAGTTTCTTCATGAAGTAAAGATATTAAAATAAGAGTATAAAAAAACCAAAGCAGTTTAGCTTTAGTTCAGTTAAAACTTTTGATTAAGTATTATAGTAAAAACACTCCTCCAACATTAAAAGTCTAATTAAAAAAAGATAATTTACTTTTTAATCAAATCTATACGAGTTATTTTACGCTTCTTAAGGTTTGTCATTGTTTTAATGGTATTAATACCATCCAAAAATTCAACAATTGCAGTGTTGGAGCCAATCGATCCCTCTGAATCCGAATGAATTGTGAGCTGTACTTTTTGGGTGTCCATTTTTAGTTCAATAATTCTTTTAAAAAATTAAAAAACACTTTACGCTATTGGTAAAGTGTTTTTTTTATTTTTAACTAATGAAATGGCAAAATGCACTAATTGATTACCAACACTATCTCAAAATTGAACGTGGGTTATCTCAAAACTCCATTGAGAATTATAGCTATGATATTAAAAAGCTAATAAATTACTTAGAAGACCATTCGAGTACTAAAAATCCCATATCCATTGATGATGATACTGTAAAACAGTTTATTTACTTTATTTCAAAAACTATTAATCCTAGATCGCAAGCGAGACTTATTTCTGGTCTACGTAATTTCTTTGACTATCTAATCTTTGAAAATTATAGAACAGCAAATCCACTTGACTTAATAGAATCACCAAAAATTGGAAGAAAACTACCAGACACACTTTCAGTTGAGGATATTGATTTACTGATTAAAACCATAGATCTTAGTTATCAATACCAAGGCATTAACCTTGGTGAGCGCAATAGAGCAATAATTGAAACCTTATATAGTTGTGGACTTCGAGTTAGTGAATTAATTGAATTGAAAATCTCTGATTTATTTTTTGACGAAGGGTTTATAAAAGTAACAGGAAAGGGAGATAAACAAAGGTTTGTCCCAATTGGTTCAAACACACAGAAATTCATAAATATCTGGAGAAACATTAGAAATAAAATACAAGTTCAACCGGATTCTAAAGATGTGTTGTTTTTAAACTACAAGGGGAAGAAACTTACGCGAGCAATGGTCTTTACGATTATCAAAAAATTAGTTGAAAAATCAGGGTTAAAAAAGAATGTTTCTCCTCACACCTTTAGACATTCTTTTGCTACACATCTGTTAGAAAATGGAGCAGATTTAAGAGCTATACAAATGATGTTGGGTCATGAGAGCATCACCACAACAGAGATTTACATGCACGTAGATCGATCGCATTTAAGCGATGTCTTAAATAAATTTCATCCTAGAAAATAAAAAAGCGTTCAAAAAATTGAACGCTTTTGTTCTATTTAAGTTCTTATTATTTGGCAATATTTACTGCTCTCGTTTCTCTTATTACAGTAACCTTAACTTGCCCAGGATAAGTCATATCGGTTTGGATTTTTTGTGAAATCTCAAATGACAAACTTGCGGCTTTATCATCTGATACTTTTTCGCTTTCAACAATTACTCTTAGCTCTCTACCAGCTTGAATAGCATAAGCTTTCTTTACACCGGTAAATCCAAATGCGACGTCCTCCAAATCCTTGAGCCTTTGGATATAAGAATCTAGTACTTGTCGTCTTGCGCCTGGTCTTGCGCCAGAAATAGCATCACAAACCTGTATTATTGGAGAAAGTAAGGTTGTCATTTCAATCTCATCATGGTGTGCACCAATCGCATTACAAACATCTGGTTTTTCTCCGTATTTCTCTGCCCATTGCATTCCTAAAATTGCATGTGGTGTTTCAATATCTGCCTCTGATGATGGGACTTTACCAATATCATGAAGAAGTCCTGCTCGCTTAGCTAACTTTGGATTCAATCCTAATTCTGCAGCCATAATACCACAAAGTTTAGCAACCTCACGTGAGTGTTGCAATAAGTTTTGACCATAAGACGAACGGTACTTCATACGACCAACCATCTTTATTAATTCTGGGTGCAAACCATGAATACCTAAATCAATCACTGTACGCTTACCAACTTCAATAATCTCTTGCTCAATCTGTTTTTGAGTTTTTCTAACCACTTCTTCAATTCGTGCCGGATGTATCCGACCATCAGTAACCAATTTGTGTAGCGACAGTCTTGCAATTTCTCTTCGGACAGAATCAAAACAAGAAAGAATAATTGCTTCTGGAGTATCATCAACAATAATTTCTACACCTGTGGCAGACTCAATAGCTCTAATATTTCTTCCTTCTCTACCAATTATTCTACCCTTGACATCATCAGATTCTATATTAAAAACAGAGACACAATTATCAATGGCTTCTTCAGTACCAATTCTTTGAATGGTATTTATAATGATCTTCTTAGCTTCTTGTTGAGCAGTTAACTTAGCCTCTTCTAACCTATCTTGCACAAAAGCCATAGCATCAGTTTTAGCTTCCTCCTTTAATGATTCTACAAGCTGTTCCTTAGCTTCCTCAGCAGAAAGTTGTGAAATTACCTCTAGTTGCTTTATTTGGCTTTTATGAGCCTTTTCAACTTCAACTTTTTTCTTCTCTAAAAATTCTAACCTGAAGTCGTAATCTTTAATTTTACTCTCAAGTGATTGGTTAGATTTTTTTGCTTTTGATAATTCGTTTGAAATTTGAGATTCTTTATCTCTTATGCGCTTCTCAGATTCTGCCATTTTTTTGTCCCTAGACAAAATTACCTTCTCATGCTCTGCCTTAAGTTCAATAAACTTCTCCTTTGCTTGTAATATTTTGTCTTTCTTTAGCGCTTCGGCATCAGTTTTAGCCTGCTTGAGAATAGATTTAGATTCAATTTCAGCATCCTTCATTAACTTTGATGCCCTTCCCTTACCCATTGATTTGGTAATTATTAAACCTAATATAAATCCTAAAACTACGCCTCCAACAATATATAAAATTGTGTTAGTATCCATGTTTGTTGTTTAGTATTAGTATATAAAAAAAGCCTACATCAATTTTGGATTTTGTATAAACTCCTTAAAAACAAGTTTAGGGCTAACAAGCTGATCAAAAATCTGTCTAAGATACCAAAACACGTTTAGCACTAACAGCACAATTTTACAACTTTAACTCACCCTTTTTAAAGAATTAACGTTGAGTTTATCAAAAAATATAACTAATGTAGGCAGTAACCTTTGTATTTTAAAGAACGTACGAGTTAAATATGTTTATTTAAAAGTCCATTTAAAGCTTCTAACTTCTGCTGAACTTCTTCATTAACATATTCCTTATCTATTGACTTTTGCTCTACTTGAGCCGCAAATTGCAAAGCACACATTGCTAACACATCTTGCTTATCTCTTACAGAGTAATTTTGCTCAAACTGTCCTATCATGGCTTCAATTTTTTTAGTAGCCTTTCTCAAACCCTCTTCTTGCTTTGGATTTATAGTTAATGGATAAACCCTATTTGCTATTGAAAGTTTAATTTTTAATTGATCTGACATCTAGTCTAATTTACAACTTTATTCTGAGAGTTGACTTATACAATGGTCAATATCTCTAATAAGTGCATTTATTTTGAGCTTTGTATCTCGTTTATTTTCGTCACCACCAAGCATTGAATTTGCTATTTTGAGTGTTTCGTATTTCTCGTTCCAAGAAGCTATTTCCTCTTGTTGTTCTAAGAATTTTTGTTGATGTTGTTCCAATCTCTCAGCTAGTTTTGCATTGGTTTGCTTTAAAACTTCTTGCTTGTGCAAAACCTTACTGATTTTATTCTCTAAGGCATCTACAATGTCTTCAATTTTACTCATTAAAGTAATTCAATACTATTTAAACAAAGTTAACATACCAAATGTAAAAACACAATTCTTTTACAATTATTTTTGTTTACAATAACGATCCATAAATAAAAACGTTAAGAAAAATATTAGTGTTTTTGAGTTTGCAATTCTTATTCAAATTAATATTTTAGCTACTATTGAAATTTTTAATGAAAAAACTTCTGATTCTACTTTTTTTAAGCACTTCCTTGTATTCGCAATCAGAGTACCCTCAAGATTATTTTAACAACCCTCTAGATATAACACTTGTACTTTCAGGCACCTTTGCAGAATTAAGATCTTCACACTTTCATGGTGGTTTAGACATTAAGACCCAGCGCAAACAAGGTCTAAAAGTGTATGCTTCTGCTGAGGGATATGTAAGTCGCATTAAGATATCTCATTTTGGTTATGGAAAAGCACTTTACATAACACATCCTAATGGTTATACTACTGTTTACGGTCATTTGCAAAAATTTTCAAAGCGAATCGAAGAATACATCAAAATGTGTCAATATCAAAAGGAAAGTTATGAGGTTGAAGTATTTCCGGGACCTGAAGAGTTGCAAGTAGATGTCAATGAGATAGTTGCCTATTCTGGAAATACTGGTGGTTCTGGTGGACCACACCTTCATTTTGAAATTAGGGACAATCAGGAAAGACCAATTAACCCAATGCTTTTTGGTATTGATATTAAAGATACCAAAGCACCATTTGTTATTGGAGTTTATGCTTATCCGAAAAATAAGGATGCTTTGATTAATGGTAAAAATAAGCGCGTACCATTGAGACTAATACCTAAGAAAAATGGTGATTATGAGGTTGAAAAAATTACAGCTCAAGGAGATATAGGATTTGGAGTTACAACCTATGACAAACAAGATCTTGCTCCAAACAGCAATGGTGTAAGCAACATACAAACTTTTTTTAATGGTAACAAAAGCCTTGAGATCGATTTTAAACGTTTCAGTTTTAATGAAACGAAGCATATTAAGCGATTGATTGACTATGAGTACTGGAAGACCAAAAAATCTAGAATTCAAAAACTTTTTATTGAACCTAACAACCCTCTAAGTTTGTATAAAGATGCCTATGACAGTGGGTTTGTTAAAGTTGAAGACAGCACCTCTTCAGTATACAAAATTAGGATAAGAGATTATAAACAGAATGAAACATGGGTTAACATTCCCATTAAAGGAAAACGACTAGAACTTCAAATAAAATTAGAGGAAATTATTAGTGGGAAATCATTAGTTTATAGTGATCGAAGTACAGAATTAAATTCTGAAAATGTCACAGTAAATTTTTATAAAAATACAGTGTACGATGATGAATGGATCGATTTTAGTGTAAGTTCAGATACGCTTCAATTACATGAAGACAAAATACCACTTCAGAAGAATTTTTATATTAATTATGATATAAGCAATTACAAAATTCAACATCAGGATAAATTATTTATTGCCAGATTATATGGGTATTACAAAAAACCCAGCTACGTTTACACAACTAGAAAAGGAAATACACTAAGTGCTGGCAGTAAGATTTTTGGAACATATACCCTAGCAATGGACACAATAGCTCCTACAATTAAACCCTTAAATTTCCAACGGAAAAAGTGGTTAAGCAAATACCGTTACCTCAAAATTAAAATTGATGATGATTTGTCAGGGATAAGCAAATATAGAGCAACTGTAAATGGCAAATGGATCCTGATGGAATACGATTACAAAACAAAATCTTTAATACACGATTTTAATGATAATGTTGTCAAGGATACCAAGAATGATTTAAAAATTATTGTTACGGATAATGTTGGAAATAGTTCTACATTTGAAGCAACCTTTTTTAGAAAATAAATTAATCTATTGAAACGCTCTAATATAATAATATTCGTCACCCTCTTGATAGGACTCTTGTCCTTCTCACAATCAGCTACTATAAGAGGTGTAATACTAGATGAGAATAATTACCCGATAAGCGAAGTAAATATCAAAGCAAGTACTGGAGAAGGAATTGCTACAAATATTAATGGATTTTACGAATTAAAGATATCTTCTGGTCAAGAGGTATCGGTAGAATTCACGCATATTAGTCACAAACGTATTCTTCAGGTTTTTAATTTAAAAAATGGGCAGGAAGTTGAGTTTAATCCTGTTATGAAGCAAGAAGTAGAGCAAATAGCTACTGTTGTATTGACCAGTAGTACTAGACAAAAAGTAAATGGTGTTACAACAATTGCCCCAAAGGTTATTAGAACTATAAAAGGTGCTCAGCCTGGAGTAGAAAATATCCTTAAGACTTTACCAGGTGTGAATATATCGAACGAACTGAGCACACAATATTCTGTAAGAGGTGGAAATTTTGATGAAAACTTAGTTTACGTCAATGAAATTGAAGTTTACAGACCATTTTTAATAAGATCTGGTAACCAAGAAGGTTTAAGTTTTGTCAATACAGACTTAGTTGCAAACGTTGATTTTTCTGCTGGAGGCTTTCAGTCTAAGTACGGTGATAAGCTCTCCTCAGTATTAGATATTACCTATCGTAATCCTGTGGATTTTGGAATTAGGGCTGATCTTAGTTTGCTCGGTGGAAGTATAGCTGGCGAGACAGTTTCTAAAGATGGTAAATTCTCTGGTATTGCTGGAGTTAGATATAGAGACAATAGTTTAATTTTAAACAATCTTGAAACCGATGGAAATGTTGAACCTGTTTTTGCGGACGCACAAACTTATCTTACATATCGTTTTTCTGATAAGTTTCATCTAAATTTCTTAGGAAATATTTCATTAAACAAGTATAACTTTCAACCAGAAAATAGACAGACCAATTTTGGTACTTTAGAACAACCTGTAGCTCTTTTAGTGTTTTATGATGGACAAGAAGAGGACGAATACCAAACTTATTTTGGAGCATTTAAAGCCAGTTATTTTGTAAATGATGATCTCACACTTAAACTTATTGGTTCTGCTTATCATACAGTTGAACAAGAATTCTTCGATATTTTTGCTCAATACCGATTAGGTGAAGTAAATACCAATATTGGAGATGATGATTTAGGTGAAGTTGAATTTAGTGAAGGTATAGGTTCTCAATTAACTCATGCTAGGAATGAATTAGATGCTTTTATTGTTAATGTTGAACATCGCGGAGATTACAGTGTTGACGAAGAAAGTACTGTGGAGTGGTCAATTAAGTATACCGATGAAGATATTCGCGATCGACTTGTTGAATATGAAGTTATTGACTCAGCAGGTTTCTCTATTAGACCGCCAAATTTTAATCAACCAAACTTACAGCCTTACGAACCATTTTCAGGACCATTAACCGCTTTTGAAAATATTAGAGCGCTCAACAGAGCAAAAATTCAGAGAATTCAAGCGTTTGCTCAATACAGTAAACGTACCTCTTGGGGTGACAATGAAGTTTTCTACAATGCAGGTATAAGAGCACACAATTGGACAGTTAGCGGTGTGGGGATTGAATCAAACACACAAACAGTTTTTAGCCCTCGAGCTCAATTTGCAATTAAACCAAATTGGGATAAAGACATGCTCTTTAGAATAGCAGGAGGACTTTACTACCAACCACCATTTTATAGGGAGTTAAGAGATTCATCCGGTGTTGTACAACCAAATGTGAAAGCACAAAAATCATTTCATATTGTTGTTGGTAACGAATATAGTTTTGAGATGTGGGATAGACCTTTCAAACTGGTTACTGAAGCCTATTATAAAGGTATGACCGATGTAAATCCTTATACCTTGGAAAATGTGAGAATTCGTTATAGAGCCAAAAATAATGCAGAGGCCTATGCCTATGGGTTAGATATGAGGTTAAATGGGGAATTTGTACCTGGTACAGAATCATGGTTTAGTTTTGGTTATTTAAAAACCGAAGAAAATATTGATAATCGAGGTTATATAGCAAGACCAACCGATCAAAGATTAAAATTTGGTGCTTTATTTCAAGATTATGTACCTAACATGCCAGATTTGAAAATGTATTTAAATTTAGTATATAATACCGGAGTTCCGGGCGGTTCACCTAGTTACGCCGATCCTTATGATTTTCAAATTAGACTTAGAGACTACCGTCGTGCAGATTTAGGTATTTCATACGAAATCGTAAATCCTGAAAGAAGGTACAGAAGTAATTGGAAAAAAGCATTTAAAGAATTCTCGATTGGTTTTGAAATCTACAACATGTTCAATAACCAAAATTCTATTACCAATACTTGGGTTAGAGATGTATATAGTAAACGTCAGTTTGCTATTCCTAATTACCTGACGCCTCGTGTTTTTAATTTACGCTTGTCTGCTAGATTTTAGGAATTTACAAATTCATTCAATACATCTATTACATAATCTAGTTCTTCTTTTGTATTAAAACTACTAAACGAGAATCTAACAGAAGGTTTCATTAAATCATCTTTATTAAGGATAGCGCTCAGAACATGTGATTGTTGACTACTACCGCTTTGGCATGCACTACCCTTAGAACAGGCTATTCCTTTTAAATCTAATTGAAACTGTAGCATAGGTGCTTTTTCAGGATTAATTGGTAAACATATGTTTACAAGTGTATATGTACTATTTTCTAAATCATTACATCCTCCATTAAAACCTACCCTCGGTATTATGTGCTGAAGTCTTTCTATAAAATATGATTTTAAACCTAGCACGTATTCATGTTCCTTTTCCAATTTTTTGTAGGCTTGCCCTAAAGCTTCATCCATACCAACTATATTGTGAATAGACTCTGTACCAGCTCTATAACCTCTCTCCTGTTCTCCACCAAAAATCAATGGTTTTAGGCCAGATTCTTTTCTAATAAAACAGAATCCAACACCTTTAGGGCCATGAAATTTATGTGCACTTGCTGCAAGAAAATCTACAGGGATTTTATCTAGATCTAATTTAAAATGTCCAATCGATTGAACGGTATCCGTATGAAATAGTGCACCATAGGATTCACATAATTTTGCTACCTTTTCAATATCCAATATATTCCCAATCTCGTTATTAATATGCATAAGACTTACTAATGCCTTATCACTTCTTTTTAATAACTCCTCCAAATGGTCGTAATTGATAAAACCATTAATATCAACTTCAACAAAGTTTATTTTAACACCATACTCGTTTTGAAGCTGTTCTGCAGTATGTATAACGGCATGATGCTCGATTAGAGAAGTAATTATTTCAGTAACACCTAGATCCCTTACTGCACTTCGCAAAGCTAAATTATCTGCTTCAGTACCACCTGAGGTAAATACAATTTCACCCGGAGATACATTAAAGTAACTTGCAATATTTTTTCTGCATTGCTCCAAAAGGGCTTTAGAAGAACGTCCAAAACTATGAGTAGATGAAGCGTTACCAAAGTTTTCTTTTAACACTTCAGTCATCCTATCAATCACTTGCGGTCGCAATGCGGTTGTTGCTGCATTATCTAAATATACTGACTTCATGGTGCAAAAATATCATAAATAAAATTAATTAAATACTTCAGCGTTATAATTTCACAAATCCGTTATTTTTGTTGAAAATTAATTCTATGACACGTCGTTTTTTTGCTCTTATTTTATTAGTCTTCTTATCCTCGTGTGATGATGGTGACATTATTAATGTACAATTAGAATTTGACGAGGAATTAGATCGATGTGATAACTTTGAGAATTTTTATCTACTATTCGATACGCGTAATGATCCTAACGAAGCTTTAATATTATCATTACCAAAGCCAACATATGACTACTTATTTACGGATGAAACTGCTGAAAATGAACCTCACATGGTACAAATTGGCTCTGGTACAGGTATCAGGTTTAACTATAGAACATACAGTAATGTAATTGGTAATAATGTTTTATGTGATGAATTGAGTGATGCTAGTTTAGTGGTTATAGATGACTACGAAACAGATGGTGGTAATGTTAATGTAACAGTTACAATTGTGGACGATGATAATGATGGTATACCAACAGAAGATGAAGATTTAGATGGTGACGGTGATCCTAACAATGATGATTTTGATGGTGATGGTATTCCAAATTATTTAGACGAAGATGATGATAATGACAATGTAAAAACAATTAACGAGGATGATAATGACGATGGAGATAATAATCCATTTACAAATCCTAGGAATACAGATGGTGAAGACGAACCTGATTATTTAGATAATGACGATGATAATGATGGTGTTTTAACGCGTCTTGAAGACCCAACAGAGGATAAGAATCCGTTAAATGATTTTGTACCAAATGAGGAAGGTATCAATGTTGTAAGGTTTCTCTACAATCACCCAACAGCTATGGAAGCGTTTCCTGAATCTGGTTTTATAAATAACACCTACACCCGGACAACAACAAGTTTTTTTATTTTAGAGGATATTGGTCTAGATATTATCAATGCTACAATAATAAATCTAGGTAGTTTCGTTAGTCCTATTGAAAATGTAACCACAGAAAACGATTAATTAAGGACTTATATTCTGAAATATCCTTACTTCAGTTGCGCCTAAACCATAAGTTTTATAATCTGCGTCATAAAACTGTACATTATTGTAGCGCCTAAATAGTGTTTCTAATTCTTGTCGCAATACACCTTCACCAACTCCATGAATAAAAACTATCTTGGGTATTCTGTTTGTGATCGCATTTTCTAATCGCCTTCTAGCTGTATTAACTTGTAAATTCAACATGTCAAAATTAGTCATACCCTTAGTAGAATCCGTTAAATGATGTATATGCAGATCCACAACTATCTTTGGTGCATGTCTATGCTTTGGTTTTGCGGTAGCTTGATGTCTTCTCCTTATTACTTCTTTTTCTTTTTTGATAGTGTCAATATCGGTATTGATCACAGCTTGCTTTAACCTTTTATCGGTTGAAGTAACAATTAGTTCATGAGCTTCAAATTGTATTTCAAATCCATCCTCATCTTCGATAGTAACTACTAAACCTGAAATATTATTGACAACACCTTTTATGTTATCGTCAATCGTTTCAACACTATCACCTATACTAATCTTCATCTTCAGATTTAATAAAAGTTTCACCTTCTTGCTTATCAAATTTGCTTGGAATATTTCTTGAAGTTCTATATATCCCAAACATCAATAAAACGATACCTGCAATTAACATATATGTATCTTGTTTCTCATCTGCTTGCGCATAAAGGGCTATGCCTCCACCTATAATTATTGCCAATAAATTAACTATTCTTGAAATGTTCATCTTATTAGAGAATTAAGAGCTACAAAAATAAGACAACGTACTTTTTATTAATCAATTCCCTAAAAGTATTTTTCATTTCTTAAATTAGCGTAATGCTTTTTATGATAAAAGGAATAGACGAATACATGCTTCCCTGCATGTGGAAAAAAACATTTAACGTAGACTGCATGGGTTGTGGCATGCAACGGTCAATTGCCTTAATTCTTGAAGGTAAATTTGTTGCTGCTTTATATATGTATCCAGCAATTTACACGTTGATTGCTATGTTTACCTTTTTACTAATCCATTTAAAATTTCATTTTAAAAACGGCCATAAAATATTACTCGGTCTTTTTATTTTAAATATTAGTATTATTGTAATAAGTTTTCTAATCAAAACATTTTAACCTTAAAAATAAATCAACTCTCATGGAAAAACAAATGTTACCTAATGCAACACTAGCCCTAGTTATGGGTATTTTATCAATAGTAGGTTGTTGTTGTTACGGATTACCAGGAATTATTTTCGGAATAGTAGCAATTATTATATCTACTAAATCTGAAAAATTGTATAAAGAAAATCCAGAAAATTATCTTGGCTACGGTAACGTTAAAGCTGGAAAAATAATGGGTATCATAGGTATAGTTTTAAGTATACTTTTGGTTTTGTTTTACGTATGGTTAGTAGTTACTTTTGGTTGGGAAGCCTTACAAGATCAAGAACTTATGCAAGAGAGAATGCAAGAAATGATGGGGCAATAAGAATTTTAAATAACTAAAAAAAGCGACCAAATGGTCGCTTTTTTTTATTCTTAAACGAATTCTTATTCAAATTCTTTTAATGATTTTTTAATAATCGATACGCATTCCAGCAACTGATCTTCAGTCATTATTAATGGTGGTGCAAAACGTATCATATTACCATGAGTAGGTTTTGCCAAAAGTCCATTGTCTCTTAACTTTAAGCATATATTCCAGGCTGTATCACTATCTTCATCATCATTAATTATAATTGCATTTAGCAATCCTTTACCACGTATTGAGCTGACAATATTACTACATTTAATATATTTATTCATTTCGGCTCTAAATAGATTTCCAAGGTAATCTGCATTTTCTGCTAAATTCTCTTCTTTTACAACTTCTAGAGCAGCTATAGCAACTGCAGCTGCAATAGGATTACCACCAAAAGTACTACCATGGTTTCCAGGTTGTATAACCTTCATAATATAATTATTAGCCATTACAGCAGAAACTGGGTATAAACCGCCACTTAACGCTTTTCCTAAAACAAGAATATCTGGTTTTACATCTGGCGTACCTGAGCAATCTTTGTTTTTACAAGTACAATTGCCACAAGTAGCCAATAATCTACCGGTTCTCGCTATTCCAGTTTGTACCTCATCAGCAATAAAGAGTACATTATACTTTTCACATAAAGCCTTAGCTTCTTTTAAATAATTTTCGCTAGGTACATATACACCAGCCTCACCTTGAATTGGTTCAACCAAAAATCCTGCAACATTTTCATTGGAACTTAGCACTTGCTCTAATTCCTTTAAATTATCATACTCAACTTTAATAAAACCATCTGTATATGGTCCAAAATGTTGACGTGCTACAGGGTCATTTGAAAATGAAATTATAGTTGTAGTTCTACCATGGAAATTATTTTTGCAAACAATAATCTCAGCCTTATTTAAATCAATACCCTTTACCTCGTAAGCCCATTTTCTGCAAATCTTAATAGCTGTTTCTACAGCTTCTGCTCCTGAGTTCATTGGTAGCATTTTATCAAATTTAAAGTACTTTGTCGCGTACTTTTCATAACGCCCAAGCATATCATTGTAAAACGCTCTTGAAGTTAATGTAAGGCGTTGCGCCTGCTCTGTCATTGCATTTACAATCTTTGGATGACAGTGCCCTTGGTTTAATGAAGAATATGCAGATAAAAAGTCGTAATACTTTTTTCCTTCCACATCCCAAACAAACACACCTTCTCCTTTATTAAGTACCACTGGTAACGGATGATAATTCTGGGCTCCATACTTGTTTTCTAGTGCCATCGCTTCCTGCGATGAAATGTGGTCTAAAACAGCCATTTTAAATCGTTTTTAAATTAAAAAATAACCATTCCTTATCTACCTTTATTCTTTCGAAGAAGTTCCGAAAATTCAGCGTGGGAAAGAAATCATCCCTAGGAATGTGCAAATTAATAAATATTCCCGTTGATTTAAAATCCTATTCTAATATTTTGCCACTTACCTAAGGTACCTAAAGTTTTAATTGTTGTTTATTCTCATCATAATTGTAAAATTAGAAAAGAACCAAATTTATTTTCAAACCATTTAAAGATCGTCTAAATGCACTTATATTTGCACTCATATTTTCCAATATATGCCAAGAAGAGAGCGCAACAAATTTGTAAAACGTGGACAAATAATTGAAATTTCAATTGAGGATTACGCCTTTGGCGGAAAAGGGATTGGACGTATTCGTAACGAACATGGAGAATTTGTAGTATTCGTTCCTAATACTCTTCCTGGCCAATTAGTAAAGGCACAGATAAAAAAATCGAGTAAAAAATATGCAGAAGGTAAACTTCTTGAAATTTTAAAGTCGTCAGAAGACGAAATTGAAGTGTCTTACCAAGACATTCCTGGTGCACCATATATTCAATTACCCATTGAGAAACAACACCTTTATAAAAAACAAAGTACGTTAGAGCTTTTTAAACGTATTGGGAAGGTTTCAAATATTGAGGAAAAGCTAGATGAATTTGTAAATTCACCTAACACTTTTCATTATAGAAATAAAATGGAATATGGGTTTTCGGCTATTGGATACGATAGAGAATTGAAAACCGATGTAGATGAGTTTACTCTAGGGTTTAAAAGAAGAGGACTTTGGTGGTGCGGTGAAAACTTAAATAAAGATTCGGGACTCTTTGACCAACAAGTTGAAGACAATCTTAAAAACATAAGAGAGTACTGCCAGAAAAGTGGTTTACCATCATGGCATGGTCCAAAAAAAGAAGGATTCTTTCGGTATTTTGTGATTAGAAAATCTTATAACACCAACAGACTTCTTTTTAACCTAGTTACAACATCCAATGGTTTAGATCAATTTCATTTAGACAAATTCGCCAAATATTTAGTAGAAATTTTTGAAGAGAGAGTTGCCGGTTTATTGCATACCATAAATGATGAAATTGGTGATAGAACAATTGCGACTACAGGGTCAATTAATTTAGTATATGGAGATGATAAAATAGTTGAAGAACTTCTTGGTCTGAACTTTGAAATAAGTATGAAAAGCTTTTTTCAAACCAATCCAAAATGCGCGGAAAAATTATACTCTAAGGTAATTGACTATGCCCTAGAAAACAAAGCTTCCATAGATAACAATATTGTTTTGGATTTGTTCTGTGGTACTGGGACAATTGGGCAAATATTGGCAAGTAAAGCCCATAATGCTCAGATCGTTGGAGTAGACATTGTTGCATCAGCTATTGAAGATGCAAAAGAAAACGCAAAACGGAACAAAATTGATGGCCTAAAATTTTTTGCTGCAGATGTTGGTAAGTTTTTAACAGAGCATCCAGAATACTATAATAAAATAAGGACCATCATATTAGATCCTGCACGTGCCGGAATTGCTCCTAAGACCCTTAAAAAAATAATAAACCTCAACGCAGAACGTTTGGTTTATGTATCTTGCAATCCAGCAACACAAGCTAGAGATACAGAGCAGTTAATGTTAGCAGGTTATAAAATTAAAAAGCTAAGCTTGGTGGATCAATTTCCTCACACAGCACACATAGAAACAGTGGTACTGTTTGAAAAATAAATATGAATAGAATAAAATTTTTAATACTTAGTATAGCCACTCTTCTGTTTGCATGTGAACGCGATGATATTTGTGCAGCAACAACTTCTACGACTCCGAGGTTAGTTGTTGAGTTTTACGATGTGGTTAATACGGATGACCTTAAAAGTGTGTCTAGACTTTCAGTTTATGGGGAAGGTTTAGTAACTGATCCTGATACCAGTTTAGATGAGACCTTAGTATTCAATACAAATACAAATGAAATAACATTACCCTTATTAATAGGTAATGAGAATGAACTCAATACGAGTAGGTTCATTTTAGAAAAAGATACCAATTTGAGATTGGATGAAAACGACACTACAAATTCAAATATGGATATTATAGAAATTTCATATACAACAGAATATGTCTATGTATCTAGGGCGTGTGGGTATAAGAGTCAATTTATTGGACTCTCTTTAAATGTAGAAGCCGATAGTGATTTATGGATAAGTAATATTGAAATCGTTGAATCAACCGTACAAGATGAAGACACAGTTCATGTTCGCATCTACCATTAGATGCGTTTTAGTTATGCTGTTGTTTTCATTAATTGCAACAGCCCAAAGCGAAGAAATAGAAACAGTTAAAGACACGCTTATTTATAAGCAAAAGTATGGCCTTCGTTTGGGTGCCGATATAAGTAAAATTGCCAGAACATTTGTTGATGATAATTATACAGGGTTAGAGCTAATGGGTGATTATCGTTTAACAAAACGCATATACCTAGCTGGGGAAATTGGAAATGAAGAGCGTACAATTGAGAACGAAGTTTTAAATAATACTACGAAAGGAAGTTATTTTAAAGGTGGTATCGATCTTAACTTCTATAGGAATTGGTTAGACATGGAGAACATGATTTATGCAGGTTTTAGAGCTGGGGCAAGTACGTTTAGTCAAACTTTGAATAGTTATGGTGTATATAATATAAATAATCAATACTGGAATGAACAGGTTTCAATAAATGAAAGTGAAGAATTCAAGGGTCTCACTGCGACATGGCTAGAGATTCAAATCGGTATAAAAGCAGAAATGTTCAATAACTTCTATGCTGGTTTTAATGTACAGCTCAAAGGACTTATTACCGAAACAGAACCTAATAATTTTGAAAACCTATATATTCCAGGATTTAATCGCACGTACGATAGTGGAAGATTTGGCACTGGATTTAACTTTAACCTATCCTATTTAATTCCAATTTTCAAAAAAGACAAAATTGTTGTGCAAGAAAAAGAAGCTGACGAATAAAGTCGATTAATTATCTGAAAACACGTTAAGGATTTTAAGGCTGCTCATTTTTTTCTTTCTTTTCTTTATCAAACCTTCCCTTTATGGATAAATAATCTATCATAGAATTATTAGAAAGCAAATACTCTGAATTAATTACTTGGCTAAAAAATCATCCTGATGAAAAATGGACCGAAGGACCTGAAGGTAAGTGGTCAGCAGGTGAACAAGCACTGCACCTTTTACAGAGTATAAAACCATTAAACAATTCTTTAAGCTTACCTAAGTTTTTCTTAAAATATAGATTCGGAAAAGCGAATAGACCTGTTAGAGTTGCGACGCCATAGTAAATCGTTACCATGAAAGACTTGAGGAATCAAAAGGCAAAACATTCAAAGGGTCTCAAAAAATGAAAAGACTCAATTTGGAAGACAAACATTATATAATTAATAGGCTTCAAACTGAAAATAAAAAGCTATAGTACAAGACTAAAAAATAAGTTATAAAAACTTATATGATGTCATTTTACCTCATCCACTTATGGGTAAAATACCTGTGCGAGAATTAATAATGTGGACAGCCTATCATGTTGAACATCATCTAAATACCTTAAAAAATAATTATATCTAAAAATTACTTTTCTAGATATGCAAGGACGTTTGCCTCTATCCTACCTTGAATATCAGATATATCGCCTTTTTCAAAAGTATCACCAGTTATATTTTCGTAAAGTTCAATATATCTATCACTAACAGTTTCAATATATTCATCGGACATAAAAGGTACCAACTGTCCTTCTAATCCTTGAAATCCATTGGTAATTAACCATTGACGCACAAATTCTTTAGATAATTGTTTCTGAGCTTCTCCTCTATCCTGTCGTTCCTTATAGCCCTCAGCATAGAAATAACGTGAAGAATCTGGAGTATGGATTTCATCAATCAATACAATTTTACCATCCTTGGTTTTACCAAATTCGTACTTAGTATCAACTAAAATTAAACCGCGCTCTGCCGCAATTTCGGTACCGCATTGAAATAATTTACGAGTGTAGTCTTCAAGAGTTAGGTAGTCTTCTTCAGACACAATACCACGTTTTAAAATATCCTCCCGTGATATATCTTCATCATGATCTCCTTTTTCTGCTTTTGTCGCTGGTGTAATAATTGGTTCAGGAAATTTGTCATTTTCCTTCATTCCTTCTGGCATTGTCACACCACAAAGCAATCGGTTACCTGCCTTATATTCTCTAGCTGCATGACCAGACATATAACCTCGTATTACCATTTCAACCTTAAAGGGAGTACAAAGGTGTCCTACTGCAACATTAGGGTCTGGTGTAGCTAAAAGCCAATTTGGAACAAGATCTTCAGTTTCCTTCATCATCTTAGTGGCTATTTGATTTAGGATTTGACCCTTGTATGGAATACCTTTTGGCATTACTACATCAAAAGCTGATAATCTATCTGTAGCAATCATTACAAGTTGCTCATCATTGATATTATAAACTTCTCTAACCTTTCCCTTGTAGACACTTTTCTGATTAGGAAAATTAAAATTTGTATCTATTATGGTCTTACGCATTTCTTAGTCTCTATTTTCTATATTCTTATATGCAGCAATTACCTTCTTCACTAACTTATGGCGAATAACATCCTTATCATCTAAATATATCATCCCAATACCTTCCACATTTTTTAATACAAGTAGTGCTTCTTTTAAACCGGAAATGGTCCGTCTTGGTAAATCCACCTGACCAGGATCACCCGTTAATAAGAATTTTGCATTTTTACCCATACGAGTCAGGAACATCTTCATTTGAGCATGGGTAGTGTTTTGTCCTTCATCTAAAATCACAAATGCATTATCTAATGTGCGTCCTCTCATAAAAGCCAATGGCGCAATTTGAATAACACCTTTCTCTATATATGCGTCTAACTTTTCATGAGGAATCATGTCTCTTAATGCATCGTATAACGGTTGCATGTAAGGATCTAATTTTTCTTTTAAATCACCTGGTAAAAATCCTAGGTTCTCACCAGCTTCAACTGCTGGTCTCGTTAGTATAATGCGTTTTACCTCTTTATTTTTTAATGCTTGAACGGCCAAGGCAACACCAGTATAGGTTTTACCCGTACCAGCTGGACCAATAGCAAAAACCATATCGTTTTTACGAATACTTTCAACTAATTTTCTCTGATTTACAGTTTGTGCCTTAATTAATCTACCACCAACACCATGAACTATAACTTCTCCACTCTTAGCAGAAGTTGTATAATCATCACTACTTTGACTTGTTAAAATGCGCTCTATAACATTTTCATCAAGCTTATTATACTTACCAAAATGCTTCATTAGCATCATCATCCTTCTGTCGAACTCCTCGAGCAGATCTTCATCGCCATACGCTTTAATTTTATTACCTCTAGCAACAATTTTTAATTTTGGGAAATACTTCTTTAAAAGTTCAATATTTGCATTTTGGGCACCAAAGAATTCTTTGGGAGTAATTTCTTCTAGTTCTAGTATAATTTCATTCAAAAGCGTGAAGGATTTAGTATTTTAATCTGTTTTCTTTTATTAGTTTTGTAGTCACACAAATCTAGCAATTTTACTATCAGGTTTCTTAAAAAAATTATCAACAATTAATTCATGGCAATAATCACTTTAACGACTGATTTTGGAGAAAAAGACCACTTTGCCGGAGCAATTAAAGGTGCTATATATAGTGAACTTTCTAACACAAAAATTGTAGATATTTCTCATTCCGTTTCTCCTTTTAATATTTCTGAAGCTGCATATATAATTTTGAATGCTTATAGCAGTTTCCCTAAAGGAACCATTCATGTTATAGGTATTGACTCAGAGTTAAGTCCTGAAAATAAGCATATTGCAATAAAATTAGACGACCATTACTTTATCTGTGCAAACAATGGGATAATGAGTATGATTTGCGCTGAAATAGCACCAGAAAAGATTGTAGAAATAAATATACATGACAAGATTGAAACAAGTTTTCCTGTTTTAGACATTTTTGTAAAAGTCGCCTGTCATATCGCTCGAGGGGGTACTCTAGAGGTTATAGGAAAAGTTATTAACAACATTAAACCAATTAAGAATTTAGTGCCCTTTGTTAATGATGAAAAAAATCAAATTATAGGTAGTGTTATCTATATAGACAACTATGGTAATGTAGTTACCAATATTAAACGGATTTTTTTTGAAAACATTCAAAAAACGAGGTCTTTTGAAATTTCTGCTCGCAACCATAAATTCAGTAGGGTTTATAACAAATACAGCGATATCGTAAATTTTGATATTGAGGAATCTAGACGAAATGATGAAGGCAAAGGAATGGTAGTCTTTAATTCATCAGATTATCTAGAAATTGCAGTTTATAAAAGTAATTGCAGTACTACAGGAAGTGCATCTACCTTAATGGGCTTAAAAACAATGGATACCGTTACCGTCAACTTTAATAAAACTTAGACTGTGTTAGTAAGAATTGTAAAAATGAGTTTTGAACCTAGTAGAATTGATGAATTCATTGCTAATTTTGAGATCAATAAAAATAAAATAAGGGCGTTTTCAGGATGTAATCTATTAGAATTATATAGAGATAAAAACAATACAAATATCTTTATTACATATAGTTATTGGGATTCTGAAAAATCATTAAGCGCTTATAGAAATTCAGATCTGTTTAAAGCAGTTTGGGCAAAAACAAAACCATTTTTCAATGGCAAACCAGAGGCTTGGAGTGTAGATAAAATTGAAAGTTTAAATTAATAATTCATAATGTTAGCTATTTTAAAAAAAGAGATAAATACATTTTTTGCATCACCTATTGGTTATTTGGTGATAGGTGTTTTTCTTTTATTAAATGGTTTGTTTCTTTGGTTGTTTAAAGGCAATTTCAATGTTTTTAATGCTAGTGAAGCCAGTCTATCTTCATTTTTTCTTTTAGCACCATGGATTCTCATTTTTCTTGTTCCAGCAGTTACAATGCGTAGTTTTAGTGATGAAAAAAAACAGGGAACATTAGAATTATTGGTAACTAAGCCATTGACTCATTTTCAAATAGTCTTAGGAAAGTATTTTGGAGCATTAGTATTAATTTTATTGGCAGTATTGCCCACGTTGCTATATGTATATTCAATTTTAGAATTAAGTAGTCCTGAGACAGGAATCGATATTGGCAGTACCATTGGGTCATACTTTGGTTTAATATTTTTAATTGGTGCTTACACCTCCATAGGCGTATTTTCATCAACATTATCAGACAATCAAATTGTTGCTTTTATAATAGCAGTTTTTATCTGTTTCTTTTTTTATTTCGGCTTCGAAGGCTTATCAAATTATGCTTTATTAGGAGATTTATTCTATTTGGAAGATCTAGGAATGTCTGCTCACTATAACAGTATGAGTCGAGGCGTTATTGACACAAGAGATCTTATTTACTTTATTAGTATTTCAATAGCTTTTCTGTTGTTTACAAAACTTAAAATTCAAGAATCATAACTATGATCATTACTCCTATTTTAATCATCTTTATGTTTGTAGTTTTTTTACTATTGTTTTTATTTTTAAATACAGTAGACAGACGTAAGTGGCTGACCATATTAATAAGTTTAATACTGACTCCGTTTGCATATTACTATGTGTTTTACCCATTTATAAATATTATAAGTAGTTATCATCATCAAAAATATTTTAATAGTGAAGCTTGGATAGATACGCCAGCTCTACGTTATGAAATGATTGACCAAACTATTGAATCTGATACTTTGATTGGGCTTTCAAAAAGCAAAATAGAAGAAATACTCGGTAAACATGAATGGCTTTCTTGGGATGATGCTAAAAAGGACCTTGATGAAAATAAATGGAATTACGGTCTAGGAATTGAACCTGGAGCATTCAATAATCAAAAAGAATGTGCGGAGTTACAATTTAAAAATGACACACTCATTAAGATATTAAATTATCAAGAAGAAATAACGTTTAACAAAGAAGATGAATAAAAATATCCGTAATGTAGTTGGTGTTTTATTAGGATTAATCATAATTAATTTTTTGGCTAGTAAGGTTTATCATCGCTTTGATCTTACTAAGGATAAACGTTATACTTTATCCGATACCTCAAAGGACCTAATTAAGGATATTGACGCTCCTCTAATTATAGATATGTTCTTGGAAGGTGATTTTCCGTCAGAATTTAGGTTACTCCGTTCAGAAACCAAACAAATTTTAGAAGAATTCAGTCTAGAATCTAATCAGATATTAATTAATTACATCAATCCTATTGAAGATGAAGCAACGCGCCAACTCAATATTGATGAATTAACAAAATCTGGCCTGGAACCCTTTATAAATACTGACAATAGTACTGGCAAAGTTACTCAAGAGATTATTTTTCCATGGGCATTTGCAAGCTATAAGGACCAAACTGTTAAAATCCCCTTACTTAAACGTAGTATAACAAAAGGTTTAGCAGAACAAATTACGAACTCTATTCAATCATTAGAATATGCTTTTGCAGATGGTTTTAATAAATTAATTAAGCCTAAAAGTAAAAACATAGCAGTTTTAAAAGGAAATGGTGAGCTAGATGATTTGTATATAGCGGATTTCCTTCAAACTGTTAAGCCTTATTACAATTTAGCACAATTTACTTTAGATAGTGTATCCAGCAATCCACAAGGTACTTTAGATAAGTTAAGGTTTTACGACTTGATTATAGTTGCAAAACCTACGCAGGCTTTTAGTGAAAACGAGAAGTTAGTATTGGATCAATACACAATGAATGGAGGGAAAAGTCTATGGCTTACCGAATCAGTGGTTATGGACAAAGATAGTTTGTATAACGAAACAAATACGAGCGTATCGATATTAAGAGATTTAAATTTAAATGATTTCTTCTTCAATTATGGATTGCGTGTTAATCCTAGTCTTGTTAAAGATTTATTTTCGGCACCTATTATGCTGGCAATTGGTGAAGGTAGTCAAGCACAACTCCAACCTATACAGTGGCAGTATTCGCCTTTAGCTGCATCTAATGCCAACCATCCAATTACAAAAAATCTTAACCTTGTTAAATTTGATTTTTCAAGTCCCATCGATACTTTAAAAAATGGTATTGAAAAAACCATTTTACTAAGAAGTTCGCCCAATTCTAAAATTGAAGGTGTTCCAACTGAAATATCTTTAGCAGAGGTTACTAAAACACCAGACGGAAGTACATATAACGATGGAAGTCAAAACTTGGGCGTACTGCTAGAAGGTGAGTTTCATTCTGTCTACGATAAGCGTATCTTGCCTTTTAATGTAAGAGATTTTAAAAGCACTGGAAGACCATCTAAAATGGTAGTGGTATCAGATGGAGATATTATTAAAAATAAAGTTATTCGTAATAGACCTCAAGAATTAGGTTTTGATGAAGTAACAGGAAAATCTTTTGGCAACAAGGAATTCTTATTAAATGTCGTCAATTTTCTTTTAGATGATAAAGGACTTATAAACATAAGAGCTAAAGAAATAAGTGTTTCGTTTTTAGATTCTGAAAATATTAAAGAAAATAAAGTAAAATGGCAACTTATAAATATCGTATTACCACTAGTTTTACTTTGTGTCTTCGGATTTGCCTATAACTACTACAGAAGGAAAAAATACAGCTAGAATTTGTTAATAAGTTTGTTTTATAAAACCCATCTATTAAGATATATTTGTAAGACATTTTATTCTAGATATAAATCATTTTTACATTCATGAAATTTATAGTTTCAAGTACATATTTATTAAAGCAACTTCAGGTTTTAGGAGGTGTGATAAACAATAGTAATACTTTACCTATCCTAGATAACTTTTTGTTCGAATTAAGTCAGTCGAAATTGACGATTTCTGCAAGTGATTTAGAGACAACCATGTCTTCTACAATAGATGTAGAAAGTGATTCAGAAGGAAGTATCGCTTTACCAGCAAGATTATTATTAGACACGCTTAAGACATTTCCAGAGCAACCTCTAACGTTTGTTGTTGAAGATAACAGCACGGTAGAAATTAGCTCAAACCATGGTAAATATGCATTGGCTTATGCTGATGGTGCTGAATTTCCAAATGCAGTTACTGTTGAAGATGCAAGTAAAACTACAATAATGGGTGACATTCTTGCTACAGCAATTAGCAAAACTATTTTTGCTGCAGGTAATGATGACCTTAGACCTGTCATGAGTGGTGTTTTCTTTCAATTCTCTCAGGATAATTTAACGTTTGTAGCTACTGATGCTCACAAACTAGTTAAATATACAAGAGCTGATGTTAGTGCAACTGAATCTGCAGAGTTTATCATGCCAAAAAAACCATTAAATCTTTTAAAAGGTATTTTGGCCGGTAGTGATGATGATGTGTTAGTTGAATACAACGATTCTAATGCAAGGTTTACTTTTGAAAATTCTGTGTTAATCTGTCGTTTAATAGATGGCAAATATCCTAATTACGAAGCTGTAATCCCTAAGGAGAATCCTAATAAATTAGTCATTGATCGTACTCGATTTTTAAACTCAGTAAGACGAGTTAGTATATTCTCTAATAAAACTACGCACCAAATTAGATTAAAAATAGCAGGTGCCGAATTAAACATTTCCGCTGAAGATATTGATTATAGCAATAAAGCTGAAGAACGCTTAAGTTGTGATTATCAAGGCGATGATATGCAAATAGGCTTTAACTCTCGTTTCTTAACAGAAATGATAAATAACTTAAACTCTGATAACGTGCAGTTAGAAATGAGTTTACCAAACAGAGCAGGTATTCTAACACCAATTGATGGTTTAGATGAGGGAGAGCATTTAACAATGCTTGTTATGCCTGTGATGCTCAACAATTAACCAATTAGTTTTAATTGGTTTGATTATATGTGTTAATTAAACTTGACTTGACTAGTCATATAAAAAAAGCTCACTGAAAAGTGAGCTTTTTATTTTCCATTTCTTTAATAACTAACTAACAAAATTAAGAGATAATGGATAGCTAGGTAATTCTCCATTACTAGCTTTGATAGCATTTACAATAGGCATCACAAATGCTAAAATTCCTATTAATATTAATAATAATATTCCTAAACCAAATATCAAAATTAAAGGTATACTCAAGATGCAATATACGATGATACTTAATTGGAAATTTAAAATAGCTTTTCCATGAGCATCCATACCTTCTACATTATCCTTTTGTGTAGCCCAAAGTATTAGAGGTACTATTAAACCTCCAAATCCAGTGATGTAAGTCAATAATTGTGCTAAATGCGTAATCATTAACATCTGATTGTCTGTACGTTTAAGTGTGTGGTAATTTGATTCCATTTCTTGATTGTTTACATAGATATGACGCAAATAATCTAAATATGTTACACTATAAATATTAATTTTAACTCCCAATTTTTCTAATATGGTATCCATTAAACACCATTTAGTTATGGAAGACTGCATTAAATTACAAATTATGGTAATTAGTAACGAATGTTACACAGAAATAAAAATACATTTAGGACTATGACTTTACCGCACATTTATGTAGTTTGAAGCTGCTTAAGGCAGTTACTTTCCGATACAGAAAGTAAAAACATAACTATAATATCGTTTATAAGATTAGCGGTACAAAATTGGCACATTGAATATCAACATATTTATAAAAATTTCTTTCTAATATATTTCAAGCCTTACATGAATCTACCACACTTTTCATGAAATGATTAGCGATTCTTATTTCATTACATAAAATAAAAAAGAGCCTTCCTAAAAAGACTCTTTAATTATTGGCTTAATGGTCGTGATTTGAATGGTCATCACTTTTTTCTTCACCAGATTGATTCATCATCATTTCGTGGTCGTATTTACAACAACCTGGTAAACCATCATATGCTTCTTCATCACCTGCTACTTTTTCGGTATCATATCCTGAAGCTGCGATTGCTTTATGGATTGCCATTGCATCGGTTTTTGTATCATCAAAAGACACGTCAATCTTCTTTTTATCGACATCCCAATTAGCACTTGCTACACCTTCAACACCGTTAGCTGCTTTTTCGATGGTACTTTTACACATTCCGCAATTACCTCTTACGC
Source organism: Winogradskyella sp. KYW1333 (assembly GCF_003335675.1). Classification (GTDB taxonomy): domain Bacteria; phylum Bacteroidota; class Bacteroidia; order Flavobacteriales; family Flavobacteriaceae; genus Winogradskyella. The sequence goes on from NZ_QPHL01000015.1 coordinate 60,996, forward strand.
CAAAAGACAGGTCTGTCATTGCCATATCTTTTGACATTTCAGTAGTTGTGGTTTCTGTTTCTTTTTTGGTTTCGTTTTTACAACTTGTTAAACCTAATGCTGCTATTACAGCTACACTTAAAATTACTTTTTTCATTGTTTAAAAATTTAATTGTTATTATTCTATTACTTGTTTTACTTCTCCACAGGTTAGCATTGCTTCACCAAAATATGGGTTGATTACTTTTTCTTCTTTGCTCAACCAATATGCACCATTATTGTTATCTGCCATTGGACAAAATTCCACATAAACCTTTTCATTTACACCAAATAGTTGTACAGCATTGATTAGATGTGATGATAAATGTTTAAAATGGTCTCTTTGTGATTCTATATCGGACGTTTCAGAAATTGAAGTTGCAGAAGATTTTATTTCGCCTTCTAATGACATCCAATGGTTATGCGCCTTATTATCTGACAACAATTTCATATCTACTTTGTTCAATTCATTTAATAAAGTTTTTGTGCTTGTTGAAGTACTTTTTGAATCTTCTTTTACTAAAGCATCTTTTAAATTGATATACGCATTGAAAACAGCTTTTAACTGCTCTTGAAATTTCGCTGATACTTCCAAACGCTCATTCATATTAGTGTGGTCACTTTCTTTGTTAGATGCATTGTTATCCATACCTAAATGACCTTCGTGTCCAGTCATTACTTTACCACCATCTTTATTCATCATAGACTTTTTCCCTTGTAATTGTGCTGCTGCATCAACCGTAAATGTACCGTTAGTCACTATTTCATTTCCAACAAATAATCCTTCTACAACTTCATATTCATTTCCAATTTGATTGCCTAATTTAATTTCACGCATTTCAAAAATAGGTTGGTCTGGATTTGTTTTAAGGTACACCACAGAACGTTCACCTGTCCATAACACAGAAGATGTAGGAATTGTTAATACTTCGTCATTTTTAGCTGTACTGCCTTCAATATTTGCGGTTACAAACATTCCTGGTTTAAATACATCATCCTTGTTGTTTAGAACCACACGCAAGGTTACTGTTCTTGTTTTCGTGTTTAAAACTGGGTCAATGAAATCTACTTTACCTTTAAACTCTTTATTAGGATAAGCATTGGTTGTTATCATCACTTCCTGTCCTTTTTTAAAGCGGTCAATCTGATTTTCATACACATCAAAATTTCCCCAAACTGTGTTTAGATTGGCAATTTTTAATAAGGGTTGACCTTGTTTAATGTAATCGCCTTGCTCTACCAATTTTTCTGTAACAGTACCCGAAAAGGTTGCATAAACAGGAAAGTTTTCTTTCACTTTTCCAGTTTCTTCAATCTGATTGATTTGATTTTCAGAGAGCTTCCATAATTTCAGTTTATTACGGACTGCTTTGTATAAAGCAGGTTGTGATTCTTTTAAAGATGCTGCTGTAATTAATTCTTGTTGTGCTGCATAGAGTTCTGGCGAATAAATGGTTGCCAATAATTGACCTTTACGAACTTCTTCGCCTGTAAAACTCACATTCAAACGCTCAATTCTTCCAGCGAAATAACTTACTTGTACTGCATTGGCTTCTTCGTTTTCAGCAATTTTACCAGATAGTTTTATGGTATTGCCTTCTGCATTGCCTTTACCCACGACGGTTGTTTGGATATTGGCTAAAGCCATTGCGTTTTCTGTGAGCTTGAATTGGTCTGCTAACAGGCCATCTGCACTATTTTCAGCAGGAATTAAATCCATACCACAAATAGGACAATCGCCTGGTTCTGGTTTCATAATCTGCGGATGCATAGAGCACGTCCACATTTGATTGGTTTTTACTGATTCAGATTGATTTTGTTTTGTATTTTCATTTGACGAATTACCAAAAATCAACCAACCTAATAGTAAACCAACTACTAATATTCCGATATAAATTATATACTTTTTCATTCCTATTTATTTTTTCTTTTAATTAACTTCCTAATCGAAGGTGAAGACGTGTACCATAGTAAAAATCCACTTAAAACGGTTATCAATCCTAAAAGTGAAAATGCTCTTAATACTATTGTATTAAAGTTGTCTCTGCCTTCATAGTCCATAGTATGTGTCATCCAAAGAAAATCAAACCAACGCCAAGAACGATGTCTTACGGTTTGAAATTTTCCGTCGCTTACAGAAACGTATGCTTTTAGTGCTTCATCTGTTTTATATGAGATAACATAAGCAGGTAGTAGTTTTTCTCGATACTCGTGGTGTTTTCCAGTTTCAGTAATTTGCTCAACAGATTCTACCTCTAAACCACTTTTCATATGGTTTTTGGCAATATAGAGTGCCTCATCCTGCGTAATACTATTTTTTGGCATTCCATCTAAAGCATTATACAATTGCTCTTTATTTATCCAATAGTACGGTGCATTATCAATATCTCTTAATTCAATAGTCTTTATTCCATTTGAAACATCCATTTCTGAAGGACTTATTAAACTATTAAATGCTTTGGGTTGATACTCCAAGTTTTTAAATTGGTCTCCGTGTATTTCATCGATGTTCGTCCAACTAAAGTATAAACCACTAATAGTCCAAAACAGGAATTGAATCCCTAAAAAGAGACCCAAATACCTGTGGGTTTTTCTAATTTTTAACGCCGTATGTCTATTTACCATAACAATTTAATTTATAAGCATTAATGTCGCCATTACAATCATAATAGCATTTTCAATAAAAGTGGCTTCTGTCATAGGTAATTTTAAAGCAGTACCTAAACACGCACATCGTATTGATTTTTTGTCCAATAATGTTTTTGTTACTCCAATTGTTGTTATCCCTAATACTATTAGTGTAATTATTAAAGCTATATTAATTTCAAACCGCATTAAAAACATCAGTCCTAAAGCTGTTTCAATAAATGGATAAACTTTCCCATAAAAAGGAACACGTTTAGCTAAAGGGTCGTACATACGAAAGGATTCTGGAAAACCTTTTAAATCTAACATCTTGAAAAAACTAAAAACGATGTAGAATAAGCCCATAAAGTCCAGCATAAACTCGCTCCAACTCCAATTTTTATAATTTAACAATACGCTTGCTGACGCTATATAGAAGATGATGAGTAATAGTGGTTTAAGTTGTTGTAATTTGCTTTTTTCTTCTTCAATCTCAAAACTTGAAGATTGCGTAGACGTAAAAACATTCTTTATTTCTTTTTGAGTTATGGTATATTTCGATGCTAAAGACTTTTGAAGTTCTACAATATCAATATGTTTATCCATAGTTATTGTTGCTTCTTGATTTTCAAGATTAACTTCGACATCGGAAACATCATCTATATCTCTTAAACTGTTTTCTACAGATGCTTTACAACTGCCACAGGTCATTCCTTTTATTTTATATATATGTTTCATTTTTTTGGTAGCTTTAATGTTACTGTTTGATTAAATGATAAATCATCAATATGACCAGCAATAGCATTATCATCAGTTTTAAAATGCATATGCATATTGGTAGTATGATGAGTGAAAACTGCTTTATGCTTTGTGGAATAGAAGCCTATAATTTGAACTCTTCTATTTGCTAAAGTTCCATTTAAACCAGATTCCTTATGCTTTTTATGGTTGTGGATAGTATCACCATCTTTCCAATTTATGACGTGCCAATCCACAGAGGCGATTATACCTTCTAATAAGAAAGGAAATGGTTCTTCAGTATTGATTCCACTATTTGTGGCGAGTTCAAAAATTTGTTCTTCTAAATCACTTTTTGTCTTACTATTCTCGATTTGAAAAGTATCCCATTCTTCCACTTCAGCATATACTAATAAAGACGCTTTTAGACTATAAGAATCTTTAATTTGCAAGCTACTATCAATCACAAAGCTGTTGCTCGGTTTACTATCAAATATTTGTATTTCACCTTTGAGATTATCTACAGCACCAAGAGCATATAGATGTTTCTTTTTTGAAAGTGTATCTAAACTAATTACGGGTTGAATGTTACCAGACATTATTGTTCTTAAAGCTCCCGAATGTTTTACTAATATTGAGACTTCTTTTTTGTGTGTGTTTTGGCAAGAGGTAAAAGCAATTACCATTATTACCAATACGATTATATATGTTGATTTATTCATAGTTTAATTAGTTAAATAATTAATTATAGTAGTTTGTACAAAGTAGGTCTTCACAGATTCTATTTGGTTCATTTGAAACTTTAGCTGTAACTCTTGAATGTCTAAAACATCATTAAAATCAATCGTTCCTGTTTCATAGCTTTTGATTAAAATATCTTCTGCATCTTTTGCTTGTTTTAGGTTTTTAGTTTGAGTAGTATAACTTATTCTTGCAGAAATACGCTCATTAATCGCCTTGCTTAAAAGTGTTTCCAAAGTGTTTAATCGTTCCTGTTTTTGAGCTGTAATTTCCTGCTGTTGCAACTCATTTTGTTTGGTTTGGGATTTGTATTTCTTATTGAAAATTGGGATAGAAACCGAAACCATTGGCATTACAATATCCTTTCCGTTATCGCTGAAATCCATATTTGGCCTTTCTGAAACATTGATATAATCTAATCCAAAACCAATCATTGGACTGCTTTCTTTTTGATTTAATAATTCTGATTGCTCTATGGATTGATAGAGCTTATCATATTTTAGTAATTCAGGATGTAATGCTAAATTTTCAGAAGTAATATCAAAGTCTTCAGAAGGTATCATTACACTATCTACCACATTCACGGTAACATCATTATCTCTATTCAATAGATTATTGAATTTGGTTTGTTCTGCTAAAAATTGTTGTTGCAATACATCTTTTAATTGTTGCATTTCGTTTTGACGCATTTGCAATCGCAACACATCTACTGCGGATGCTTTACCAACCTCAACAGAAGTTAATGCCAACGTCTCATAAGTTTCTAATAGTTTAATGTTTTCAGTTAAGACCTCTTGCTTTGCTTTGTTCGCGTATAGATTATAATAGGATTGTGATACCGAAGCCATTAGTTTTCGCTTTGCGATAACAATGTCCTCGTATTTAGCATCTGCCAATGAACTCACATAATTTTCTCTCGATGTAATGGTTCCGAACCACGGTAACATTTGTTTAGCAGATACTTTAAAGCGTTGTGCACCTGTTCTGGTTTCCGGTTCACTTACAAAGTAACCAACTCCAAATTCGGTGTTCGGAATGGTATTGACTTCATTCACTTTTTCAGAAGCTCTTTTGTATTGTAACTCAAACTTTTGAATTTCTGGATTGTTTGTTAAGGCTTCATCTATGAGTACTTCTAATTGTTGTGCATTTCCTTTGAGAACAAAGAATAACGAACAAAGAAAAAAGACTGTTTTTATGTGTGATTTTATGTGTTTCATTTTACAGTTCTTTTAAGTTGAACTTCGGCTTTCCAGCTATATAATACTGGTACTACAAATAAGGTTATTAAGGCTATAAGCATTCCACCAAAACTTGGTATTGCCATAGGAATCATAATATCGCTACCACGTCCTGTTGATGTTAATACTGGTAATAATGCTAATATGGTTGTAGCTGTTGTCATTAAGCAAGGTCTGATACGTTTTTCTCCTGCTTCTACAACAGATGTTCTTACTTCCTTTTTATTATCTGGTGTGTTTCTATTGAAAGTTTGCGTTAAATACGTTGCCATAACTACACCATCATCCGTTGCAATTCCGAAAAGAGCAATAAAGCCCACCCAAACTGCAACACTTAAATTAATAGGATGCATCTGAAATAAATCACGTAGATTTTCGCCAAAGAAATTGAAGTTTAAAAACCAATCTTGACCATAGAGCCATATCATTAGAAATCCGCCTGCAAATGCTACTGCAATACCTGTAAATACCATTAATGATGTACCTACAGAACGGAATTGGAAATACAGAATTAAGAAAATAATTGCTAATGCTAAAGGCACAACAACCGACAAGGTTTTTTCGGCTCGCAACTGATTTTCGTATGTTCCTGTGAATTGATAATTAATACCTTTTGGTACTACTAATTCGCCATTATCTATTTTTTCTTGAATTAAGGCTTGTGCATTTTCTACAACACTTACTTCTGCGAAACCATCCATTTTATCAAATAATACATAGCCTACTAAAAAGGTGTCTTCACTTTTAATTACTTGTGGACCTTGTTCATATTTTATTGTTGCCAATTCGCTTAAAGGAACTGGACTGCCTTTTTCTACTGGTACATAAATCTGTTTTAAGTCGGTTGGATTAGCTCTTAACTCTCTTGGGTATCGAACACGTACACCATAACGCTCTCTACCTTCAACGGTTTGGGTTAATACCATTCCGCCAACTGCAACTTTAAGTACATCTTGTACATCTTGTATTGAAATACCATAACGTGCAATTTTTTCTCTATCAATATCAATTAACAAATAGGGTTTCCCTACGATACGGTCTGCAAAAACAGCTTCATCTTTTACACCTTCAGCTTGTTTCAAAATATCCTCTAACTGCACACCAAACGCTTCAATTTGTTTTAAATCTTGACCTTTTACCTTGATACCCATTGGCGCTCTCATTCCTGTTTGAAGCATTACCAATCTGGTTTCAATAGGTTGTAGCTTTGGTGCAGAGGTAACACCAGGCAATTTGGTGACTCTTACAATTTCATTCCAAATATCGTCTGGTGATTGTATTTCTGGTCGCCAATTTCTATAAAACTCACCATCATTATCTTCTATTAATTGAGAGTTTTTAATTACGCTCAAAGTAACATCTTTAGTATTATTTGGATTTGCGATGAATCGTCCATCTTTCAATTCAAACAAACCATCTTCATTTATTTTATAGCGTTGACGTTCTTCGTTTTCATTAAGCATATATTCTGGTTTGTACTGAATGATATTTTCATACATTGATAATGGCGCTGGGTCTAAAGCTGATTCTGTTCTTCCTGCCTTACCAACTACGGTTTCAATCTCTGGAATACTGGCTACTGCCATATCTAATTGCTGTAAAACACGTTTGTTTTCTTCTACACCAGAATGAGGCATCGAGGTTGGCATTAGTAGAAATGAGCCTTCATTTAATGAGGGCATAAACTCTTTGCCTGTATTTTTCATAATGAAAAATCCTGCAATGACAATAGCTGTTGGGACAGACAAAAAGAGCAACTTATTATCTAAACACCACTTTAAAATACGTGTGTAGTATTTTATAAATAATGAGAAAACACCTAATAAACCAAAGCAAATAACACTCACAAAAATGAGATTCCAAAAAATGCTTTTATCAATGCCTAATGGTCTCCAGTATTCTGCTAACAAGAATACAATAGCTGATACCGAAATAATGATATTGATAAGATTAGCTTGCTTGTCTGTTATCTTACTTTGAAGATTGAGAAGTGCTGTAATTCCAAACGCTATCAAAATCAATCCTAACCAATATCCATAGACTATTGCTACAATTCCCAATGCTATTAAAACGCCATTTAAAACATATTTAAAAGTGTTATTAATGCTTTTCTTTCGAAATAAAAATGCAGCGAAAGGCGGAATTAAAAATAGCGCTACAATTATAGAAGCTGTTAATGCAAAGGTTTTTGTGAAAGCCAATGGTCTGAATAGTTTTCCTTCTGCACCAATCATCGTAAATACAGGAATGAAACTAATAATGGTGGTCATTACTGCGGTTACGATTGCACCAGATACTTCGGCTGTTGCGTTGTAAACTACCGTGTTAATGGATTGTGTGCCATCATCTTCATCTAAATGTCGAATTATATTTTCTGATAGTATAACACCAACATCGACCATTGTACCAATAGCAATAGCAATACCAGATAATGCGACAATATTAGCATCGACACCAAAGAGTTTCATCGCTATAAATACCATTAAAACTGCTACTGGCAGTAGTCCAGAAATTAATACGGACGCTCGAAGATTAAACACCATAATGATTATGACCAGAATGGTTATAAGTATTTCTAAAGTCAATGCCTCATTGAGTGTACCTAAAGTTTCTTGTATCAATTCTGTTCTGTCATAAAAGGGTACTATGGTTACTTGGGAAGTTCTACCATCCGCCAATACCTTTGAAGGTAATCCTGCACTTAATTCATTAATTTTTTCTTTTACGTTATTGATGACTTCCATTGGATTTGCACCATAACGAGCAACCACAACAGCACCAACAACTTCTGCACCTTCCTTATCTAAAAGCCCTCTACGTGTTGCAGGACCTAAAGAGACTTTTCCAATATCCTTAATTTTAATCGCTGTATAGTCTTCTGAAGTGACTACTGCATTTTCGATGTCTGAAATGGATTTCACATAACCCAAACCACGCACTAAATATTCGGCTTGGTTAATTTCCAAAGTTTGTGCACCAATATCTTTATTGCTTTCCTTAACCGCTTTTACAACGTGATGCAATCCAATATTATACTGACGCATTAGTTCTGGATTTACATCCACTTGATATTCTTGAACATAGCCACCAATAGAAGCAACCTCTGAAACACCACTTGCAGAGGACAACGCATACTTTACATAGTAATCCTGAATACTTCGTAATTCCTGTAAATCCCAACCACCAGTTACATTACCGTTTTCATCACGACCTTCAAGCGTGTACCAAAATATTTGTCCTAATCCTGTGGCATCGGGACCCAAAGCAGGATTAACACCTTCGGGTAATAAACCACTTGGTAAGGAATTAAGTTTTTCGAGAATACGACTTCTACTCCAGTAAAATTCTATGTCTTCTTCAAAAATGATATAGATACTTGAAAAGCCGAACATAGAGGAACTACGAATGGTTTTTACTCCAGGAATCCCTAACAAGGATGTGGTTAATGGATACGTTATTTGGTCTTCTATATCTTGTGGTGAGCGACCATCCCATTTGGTAAAAACGATTTGTTGATTTTCACCTATATCTGGTATGGCATCTACAGCAACAGGATTGCTTGGTAAGAATCCTGTATCCCAATTGAAAGGTGCGTTGACTGTTCCCCAACCTATAAAGAGAACTAATAATAAAACTGCTACGAGTTTATTTTCTATTAAAAATTTGATGCTTTTATTTAGCATTGGCTTTGATAATTAAACAATTAGACATTGGTGTTTGAAAAACACCGAATACAGCAAATTATCCTTACGACATTGCAGTCATAGGATAAAAGAGTCTATTGTTTAAAAATCAAATTAAGTATGTCTCGTCAATCTTGTAGAGTTGCCTGACGACGAGTGGCGGTTTATATTCTTCGTAAGTAGATACATTATTGTCTAAACCTTCAAAAAGGTTAATAAAAGTATAAACAAATGAAGCGATGAATACCTGTTGCTCAAATGAGATTTTGTCAACTTGCAATTGTAATTCGTCTTGACCTTCAATTGCTAATTGTTCATCATCACAACAATTTTTCTTGGTAATAGAACATCCTTCGGTTGAAGGCTTTTCCATTTCCATTCCGCACCCTTTGGCTTTTTGAAAGATAGCAGTTTCTACTAAAGTATCTCCACAATAATGCATATTCACAGTAAATGACATTGTAGAGCATAACACTACAAAAGCCATTGCTAAAGACATTATTTTATGGAAAAACTGCTTCATATTGATTGCGAAGTTACGAAATTTTAACAACTATTGATTTTGTTTAACAGAAGTTTAATTGAATAATCTGCTTAATCCCAACTCATTCGTTGTAATCTAACTGCATTTAAAATTGCTAATAATGCTACTCCTACATCTGCAAAAACTGCTTCCCACATTGTGGCTAAACCACCTGCTCCTAATATCAATACAATAACTTTAACTCCAAACGCTAAAATGATATTCTGCCAAACAATTTTTCTTGTAGAACGACTTATTTTAATGGCTCTAACTACTTTTGAAGGCTGGTCTGTTTGAATTATAACGTCTGCTGTTTCAATAGCTACATCACTACCTAAACCACCCATTGCAATACCAACGTTACTCGCTGCTAAAACTGGTGCATCGTTAATACCATCACCTATAAAGGCTATTTTGTTTTCAGGATTTTTCTTTAAAATTTCAACTTCGTTTAATTTATCTTCTGGTAGTAAACCACCTTTAGCATTTTCGATATTCAACTCTTTAGCGACTTGTTGCGTAATGGAATCTTTATCACCGGAAAGCATCATAATATTTTTAATGCCTACTTTGTGTAATTCTGTAATAGTTTCTTTTGCATCCTCTTTTAATTCATCCGCTATTACTACATAACCTGCAAATTGATTATCGATTGCAACTAATACTATAGATTCTACAATAGTTTCCGTTTCACTTGGAATATCAATACTATTGGTAGTCATCAAGGCTTTGTTACCTACTAAAACAGTTTTATCGTTTACTATACCTTTTAATCCTTTACCAGCAATTTCAGAAACTTCTTTTGCTTCATAGCTATTTTCAGTTCCTTTATATACCATTATGGCTTTAGCTATTGGATGCGTGGATTGTTCTTCCATCGCCATTAAATATTGCATAAATTCGGTTTCTTTCCAACCGATTGCTTTTACTTCTTTGATTTTAAAAACACCTTTGGTAACGGTTCCTGTTTTGTCCATTACCAAAGTATTTATCTTGGTCATTGCATCTAAAAATGAAGCACCTTTAAATAAAATTCCATTTTTTGAAGCTGCTCCCAAACCACCGAAATAACCTAATGGTATTGAAATCACTAACGCACAAGGACAAGATATTACCAAGAAAATTAATGCTCTGTATAACCAATCTCTAAATACATAATCATCTACAAAAAAGTAAGGTATAAAAGTAACACCAATAGCTAAAAACACTACAATTGGTGTGTAGATACGAGCAAACTGTCTGATAAACAATTCTGTTTTAGACTTACGAGCTGTTGCATTTTGAACCAAGTCTAATATTCTCGCAATAGAACTATCTTCAAAGATGTTGGTTACCTCAACTTCAATAACGCTTTCTAAATTAATACTACCTGCATAAACCTTTGCATCTTTCTGAATAGAATCTGGTTTGCTTTCTCCTGTTAATGCTGCGGTGTTTAGAGATGCTTTTTCGGATAATAAAATACCATCCAATGGAATTTTTTCACCTACTCGAATTTGTATTTTCTCGCCAATATTTACAGCTTCGGGCGATACACTTATATAATCACCATCACGAAATACATTGGCTTCTTTTGGCCTAACATCTAATAAGGCTTTAATATTTCCTTTTGCTCTATTAACTGCTGCGTTTTGAAATAATTCTCCTACTGCATAAAATAGCATTACTGCCACACCTTCAGGATATTCACCAATGATAAACGCACCAATGGTGGCAATAGACATTAAAAAGAACTCGGTAAAAACATCGCCTTTTATAAGACTTTTCCATCCTTCTTTAATTACAGGAAACCCAACTGGAATATATGCTAAAGTGTACCAAACTACTCGAATCCATCCTTCAAATTGAGGAATGGCATCAAAATAATCTACAGCAATTCCTACGATTAGCATCACAAAACTTATAAGTGCTGGAATGTATGTTTTGAATGCACTTCCATTTCCGTGGTCGTGACCATCATCGTGAGAATGTTGTTCTTCTGAATTTGGTTTTAAATCTCTTAAATTGACTTTCTTTTTTTTCATCAAGTTAGTTTTAACAACAACTTTTATTTTCTTGAATTGGTGGACAGGGAACTGTTCCATAAGAACAATACACACAACAATCACCTTCGTTTGGTTTTAGAACCGTTTTACAATGCTCACACTCGTAGAAGAATTGACAAGCATTTGTTGGCATATCTTCTACTTTTTTATGTCCGCAGTTAGGGCAAGTGATTTCCGATTTTAATATGGTTTTCATTAATTTTCTTTTTTGTTAGTTACTTTATAACCTGTTGCGTTAATTGCTTTCTCAATCTCCAATTCATTGGTTTTAGTTTCGTCAAACTCAATGATTGCGTTACCATTTTCGTATGATGTTTTTGAGTTTACAATTCCGTTAAGTTTATTTACTTCGTGGTTAACGTGTGCTTCACAACTGGCACAAGTCATTCCACTTATTTTATACTCTATTGTTTTTATATTTGATTTATCAACTATTATGATTTGTTTTTCGGTTTTTGGATATAACATACTTGAGTAGTATGGGAAAGCCAACATCACAATTGCAAAAGCTGTTACAATGCCTAAAAAGGTTTTTGACTGCATAAATTTTGGTTCTTTATCCGTTTCACATTCACAGTCGATTTCTTTTTCTGGTTTTAATTTTTGATACCAAGCAAAGAGAAGAACTAATATAGTTAGCCCTATTAAGTAAGGTCTAAATGGTTCTATCCAAGAAAAAGTTGAAGCTACACCACTTGTTCCTGCAATTAATGCCAAAACAGGTGTGATGCAACACAATGAAGCTGTGATTGCTGTTAGGATACTTGTAACCGCTAATTTATTTTTCATTCTATATCTAATAATTTTTCAATGTCTTTTGGAATAGGCATACGTTTTAATGGTGGTACGTTTGCGCCACCAGTATTACCAAGTGGAACGTGATTTATAAATGATTTCCAGCCACCCACAAACAACCTAACTATTTGACCTATTACTTCTTTAGTATCTTTTTGTCTAAATCCAAATTTTAGCATTAGCCAATGTGAATAGGTATGTTCTATAGGATAAGACTGTCCTATTATATGACTACGCTCTAAATGAAACCAAGCATAACCAAACTGTTTATTTTCTAAACATAAACTGTATTGTTTTATTTCTTCGTTATAAGCCTGTTTAAGATGTTTAGGTATTTTAGTATTAAACTTCATATCCACTAATTTTGGATAAAAGTAATTTAATAGTAAGTGCAATGGAAGTGCATTTGTTATCCACTACACTTATCACATATACCTTTTACAACCAAGTTTACATTTTCCGAAACAAAGCCATCAGGCACTTTAATTTGAGGGATTTTATGGTTTGTTAAGCAAATGGTTTCATTGCAATTGTTACAATGGAAGTGTAAGTGTAAATCTGTTTTTATATCACAACTACAACCTTGTTCACACAATGCATATTTAGTAATTCCTGTGCCATCATCAATTTGATGTACAATATCCTTTTCTTCAAAAGTTTTAATAGTTCTGTATAAGGTAGTTCTATCTGCTTTTTCAAAAGCATTTTCAATGTCACTCAATGTTACTGCTATCTCTTTTTCTGCAAGAAACTTATATATAAGCAAACGCATTGCCGTTATGCGAATATCTTTTGACTCTAATAATTGTTCTATTGTTTCCATAATTAATCGTGGTGTTCGTTTCCAAATGGTTTAATAATAAGTCCTACACTAAATATAAAACCATCTGTTGGCGCATATATTTCTGGGAAAACAGGATTTTCGTGAGGTGGTAAAACCAAAGGTGAAAACCTGCTTTGTCTTCTATCTGTAAAGTTTTCAAAATTTACAAATACACTTCCTAATTTAAAGTTACGCATAACCAATAAGCCCATAGTTACAAAGTCTGTAGTCTCTGTTCCATTAGATAAAAACTGTTTGCCTGTATAAAAGGTTTCGTAACCAATTCGCCATTTTTCAGATTCGTACATTAATACACTACCTGCGTTGTGCTTTGCGGTTAATGGCTTCTGTGGATTACCAGGTAAATAATTTAGTTTAGTATCAATAAGCGCATAGTTTAAAAACCATCTAAAGTCTTTGTATGTAAATTTTATATTTGTTTCTGCTCCTTTACTAAATATTTCATCTGTTGCATTTTCAAACTGAAATAATCCATTATCTGTTGAATTTAAAAGCAATCCATCATTTATTGCAGTCACATAGAATAATTGATTTATAGAAAAACCAATCTCATCAGATAAACGTGTTTGATAATTCAAATCAAAATTAACACCATAAGAACGTTCTGCATCTACTGTAGACTTATTTATTGCAAGCACATTTTCAAAATTGATATATTCTGCTTCCTCTGTAAAAATATCTGGAATCTTATACCCTAAACCTCCACCAATTCTACTTGAAAATCCACTATTATTTTTATAGAGTAGTGAAATTCTTGGAAGTGGAAAGAAACCGAAATCAGTATTATAATCTGCTCTTAATCCAGTTTCCAATATCCAATTATCTGATATGTCGAAGATATTATTTGCAAATGCTCCAAAGGTTACATCTTTTTGGTCTCGCTGTAATGGTGCGTTATCATTTTCATCGAAATTTGAGGTATATAGATTAGCTCCAACTATCCAATCCGTTTTTTCTGATGCTGTATTATATGTGATTTCAGTAAAAGTATTTGTTTGTTTGCCATCAAAATTAAAATCAGGAACTGTTAAATTTCTATCGAAAAAAGAGACACTATTTTTAAATTCTAATGAACTTATAGAATCTAATTGAGTTTGATATACCAATTGACTGCTTAATCGTTTTGAATTGTTCTCTTCTGTGTATTGATGAATACCATCTTCACCATTTTCAATTTTGGTAATATCTCCGCCAATTCTATCATCATACGTTCCGTTTAATCCAAACCAAAGTGTTGTTTTATCTGATGGATAATAAAATAATTTTGGATTGAATGAAATTGATGTCGTTTTTGGTAAATTACTAAAACCATCATCTTCTGGGTCATACGCTTTTTGATAGTGACCAGAGCCGTAAAGTGAAACACCGAATTTTTCATTTCGTTTGCTATAAAACACATTGGCTGTACTTCCTAATGCTTGTGTCTGCGTGAGCATTATGTCTAATGCAGGTTCTTCGTCTGGTGTTTTAGATACCATATTTACTAATCCTGCAATAGCACCTCCACCATAAAGTGTTGACGAACTTCCTTTAATAATTTCAAATTGTTGTAAGTCTAAAGGTGGTATTTGTAAAATACTTAACCCACTTGAGAAACCACCATATAATGGAAATCCATCTCTTAAAAGCTGTGTGTACCTACCATCTAAACCTTGAATACGAATATTGGTACTCCCACTACTTAATGATGTTTGTTGCATTTGTATTCCTGTGCTTTCACGAAGCACCATAGAAATATTAGTAGGATTCATTATTGCTTTTTCTCCTAATTCCTCTGCACCTATAAACTCTATACGTGTCGGTATTTTTCTAACGGTTCTCGTACTTCTTGAAGATTGCAGTACTACAGCATCTAATTGATTACCACCTTCTTTTAATTTAAAGACTAACGCTGTATTACTTGGAATTTGAATTGTTGTCTCAAATGCTTCAAAGCCTAAAAAGGAAATTATTATTTGATGCTGACCATCTGGTATTTCTGTAAAAGTTGCAATACCATCAAAATCGGTTACTGCTCCTTTTTCTAATGCTTCAAAATAAACCGTTGCGCCCAATAAAGGCTCGTTTTCAGCTTCTGTTAGGACTTTTATTTGTATGTCTGATGTTTGTGCCTGTAACGATAGGCAAAGTATTAATATGAGCTTTATGCTCAATAGGTATTTATTCATTGAATTGTATTTGTAATTAACTAAATAATTGATTTAAAATCGATTTGTTTTAGCTGATTACTTGTGGCGGATGCCAAATATTGGAAAGGAAATTAAACCCGTAAATAGGTTGATATGTAGAAATTAAATCCGTTGAGATTTCAATATTAAGTTTTAAATCAAATGTCTTGATGGGTTCGTAAGTAATTGTCATACCGCAACAATTACAAATACAAGTTACAGGACAAGAATCGTCGCTATCTTCTTGATGATTATGATTTGTACTTATCTCGTCTTGATGCTGCTGGTCTTCTATATTTTGCCCATCAGAACAAGGCTTTGCTGAAAGCAATAGTATAATTAATGATAATATGATTGTTACAAATTTCACAAGTACAAAGATAAAAATTTAATGATGCAATGGTTGTGCAATTATTTTATTTAAGCGACAACCTTTGCTTTCTCCTTTAAAGTTTCAAGATGCTTTACCATATTGCTTTTACACCATACCTCTTGTTTTATTGTTGGTGGATGACCAATAGCCTTGGTTAACTCTTCCATCAACCAAAGTATCAACAGTATAAAATTTTATTATGAGGTTGTTCTTGGCATGCCAAACAGGTTCTACGAGATTGAAAGGCCTAGAAAAGACAGAAAATTACCAACGGTCCTTTCAAAAAATGAAGTGATTGAACTTATCGATGCTACTAATAACTTAAAGCATAGATGCATACTGTCACTACTCTACTCATCTGGGTTGAGAAGGAGTGAATTGCTAAATCTCAAAATTAAGGACATTGACAGTCAAAGGATGTTGATTAAAGTTGAAAATTCTAAAGGGAACAAAGACCGTTACACTTTGCTAGGTGATAAAATGCTTAAAGAACTAAGGACGTACTACAGGGAATACCGCCCTAAAGAATACTTGTTCGAAGGGCAGACAAAACCGCAATATAGCGGAAGTAGTATTACTAAGATCATAGATTCTGCTGCCATGAAGATTGGCCTTAAAAAAAAGGTTACGGCACATACCTTGAGACACAGCTTTGCAACCCATTTATTGGAAAACGGAACGGATCTAAGGCATATCCAAGCATTACTGGGGCATAACTCAACAAAAACCACCGAAATTTACACCCATATTGCTTCCACAAGCTTTGATTACATTAAAAATCCGTTAGATTTGTAGGTATAAACATAATGGGGCTAAACGTAATACGTTTAGCCAACTGTTGTGCTTAATTTAGAATAACTGAAGAGAATCAGCACAACCATATTCATGGATGTCAAGTAAATACAACAGAAATAAAACTTCTCATTAGGTTTTATAAAAATAAAGTGTACATTTGCACCTAAATGAAAAACAGAAACATTATAGCATCTATTTTGGAAATCGTGATTATTAGTCACGAAAGATAAGGATGCCTATAAATGAAATATATTTATTAAAAGCCATCCAGTTAGGATGGCTTTTTTTTGATTAAAATTTCAGAATAAACAAACAATGAAAACACAAAATTTAAATTCAATCTACTTGATGACTACTATAATAAGCAAAATTATTATTAGCATAATTATTTTACCGCCCAGGTGAGAATGTAATTGTATTGATATAATATAAAAGCCCTTCTCAAAAAATATGAGAAGGGCTTTTTTTTTGACTAAAAAATTAATAAACACAAAATAAAAAAATGTATTACAACAAAGAAACCCAAATATTTTTGGATGGCCAATGGATAAAAGCCCAAAATGGAAAAACGAATCTGTATAGTCAAACGCTACATTATGGAGCTGGTGTTTTTGAAGGGATTAGATCTTACAAAACAGATAAAGGCGCAAATATTTTTAAAGCTAAAGCACATTATGAAAGGTTGCATTATTCAGCAGAAAAAATGCACATCAATCTGAAGTATTCTGTTCAGGAATTAATTGATTTAAGTTATGAATTACTAGAAAGAAACCAATTGGAAGATGCTTATATCCGTCCTTTGGTTTATTTAGGCGAAAATATGTCTCTTCAACCCACAGAAGATGTTCACGTAATGCTTTGCGCTTGGCAATGGGGAAGATATTTAGGCGATACGCAGCTCAAATTAATGACTTCATCTTTTCAGAGACCCAATCCAAAATCTTGTTTTGTAGAAGCCAAAGTAAGCGGTCATTACACCAATTCTTTATTGGCAACTACCGAAGCGAAGCAAAAAGGTTTTGATGAAGCTTTACTTTTGGATATGAACGAAAATGTGGCCGAAGGACCTGGAGCAAATTTCTTTTTTGAAAAAGACGAAAAATTATTTACTGCACCATTGGGAAATATCCTTTCTGGTATAACACGACAAACTATTTTTGAATTAGCAGAAGATTTAGGTTTTGAAGTAGTAGAAAAGTTTTTTAAAGTTGAAGAAGTATATCAGGCAGATGGAGCCTTTTTCACAGGAACGGCAGCAGAAGTTGCTGCAATTGGAAGTTTGGACAATCACAGTTTCAATTTGCCTTGGGAAAAAACTTTAGGCTATCAATTGGAAGATGCTTATCAAAAATGTGTTCATATAAAATAAATAAAAATGGAATTAAATAAATACAGCAAACGCGTAACTCAAGACGATTCGCAACCAGCTGCAAAAGCAATGTTGCACGCAATCGGCTTAACAAAAGAAGATTTTAGTAAACCTTTTGTGGGCATTGCTAGCACGGGTTATGAAGGTAACCCTTGTAATATGCACCTCAACGATTTAGCACTTGAAGTTAAGCACGGTACCAAAAACGCCAATTTAGTAGGTTTAATATACAACACTATTGGTGTAAGTGACGGTATTTCTATGGGAACTCCAGGAATGAGATATTCATTACCATCAAGAGATGTAATCGCAGATTCTATGGAAACAGTAGTGGAAGGAATGTCTTATGACGCATTGGTAACAGTTGTTGGTTGCGACAAAAATATGCCTGGCGCATTAATGGCCATGCTCAGAACAAACCGACCAGGCGTTTTGGTTTATGGTGGAACTATCGCATCTGGTTGTCACAAAGATAAAAAACTAGATGTAGTTTCTGCTTTTGAAGCCTGGGGACAAAAAGTAGCAGGTAAAATAGATGAAAAAGAATATCAAAATGTAATAGAAAAAGCATGTCCTGGAGCTGGTGCTTGTGGCGGAATGTACACAGCAAACACTATGGCATCTGCTATTGAAGCTTTGGGAATGTCTTTGCCATACAATTCTTCAAACCCAGCCTTAGGAAAAGAGAAAAAAGTAGAAAGTATAAAGGCTGGTGAAGCCGTTCGTTTATTGCTTGAAAAAGACATTAAACCAAAAGACATTGTTACCAAAAAAGCATTAGAAAATGCCATAAGATTAGTAATGATAATGGGCGGCTCTACCAATGCCGTATTACACTTTTTGGCAATTGCCAGAACTGCTGAAGTGGAATTTACCTTAGATGATTTTCAAAGAATAGCAGATACAACTCCTTTTTTAGCAGACTTGAAACCAAGCGGACAGTTTTTGATGGAAGACGTTCACGAAATTGGTGGAATTCCTGCGGTTTTAAAATATTTATTGAAAAACGGTTTATTACACGGAGATTGTTTAACCGTTACAGGAAAAACTTTAGCCGAAAATCTTGAAAACGTTCCAGACTTAAAAGCCGGTCAACAAATTATAAAACCATTAGAAAATCCTATAAAAGAAATGGGGCATTTAAGAATACTGAGAGGAAATTTATCGCCAAAAGGTGCTGTTGCAAAAATTACAGGAAAAGAAGGTCTTCAATTTACTGGAACTGCAAAAGTGTTTGATTCAGAATATGAAGCCAATGATGGAATTCGAGATGGAAAAGTAGTAAAAGGAGATGTCGTAGTTATAAGGTATGAAGGGCCAAAAGGTGGTCCAGGGATGCCTGAAATGCTTAAACCTACTGCGGCAATTATTGGTGCTGGTTTGGGAAATGACGTTGCCTTAATAACTGACGGTAGATTTTCAGGTGGAACACACGGCTTTGTAGTAGGCCACATTTCACCAGAAGCACAAGTTGGTGGACCGATTGCTTTTGTACGAAATGGTGATAAAATAACCATTGATGCTATAAAAAATACCATTGATTTTGAAATTTCAAAAGAAGAATTAGCAAAACGAAAAGCCAACTGGAAACAACCCGATTTAAAACACAAAAAAGGCGTATTGTATAAATATGCACGATCGGTTTCGTGTGCATCTGAAGGATGTGTTACAGATGAATTTTAAATAAAAAACAAACCCCTAAAAATGGAAGAATTAGCAATAAAAACGACAACAAAACAACAAGTAATGACTGGCTCGCAAGCTGTCGTTCATTCACTTATAGCAGAAGGAATTGATTTAATATTTGGCTATCCAGGCGGAGCAATTATGCCTGTTTATGATGCACTTTATGATGTAGAAGCTAAGTTAACACACATTTTAACCAGACACGAACAAGGCGCAACACACGCAGCACAAGGCTATGCCAGAGCAACAGGAAAAGTGGGTGTTTGCTTAGCTACCTCAGGGCCTGGAGCTACCAATTTAATTACTGGAATAGCAGATGCACAAATAGACTCTACGCCATTGGTGTGTATTACGGGACAAGTAGCAAGTCATTTATTAGGCACAGATGCTTTTCAGGAAACGGATATTATTGGTATTTCAATGCCTGTTACCAAATGGAATTTTCAGGTAACTAAAGCAGAAGAAATTCCTTATGCTTTAGCAAAAGCTTTTTATATAGCAAGAACAGGAAGACCAGGTCCCGTTTTGGTAGATATTACTAAAGATGCTCAATTTGAAACGCTTGATTTTGAGTATAAACCTTTTAAAGGAATGAGAAGTTATGTGCCAACTCCTCAATTAGATTTAGAAAAAGTAAAAGAAGCCGCAGTATTGATTAATGCTGCCAAAAAACCACTTGTTTTGTTTGGGCAAGGTGTGCTTTTGGCAGAAGCCGAAAAAGAGTTTAAAGCATTTATAGAAAAGGCGGATTTGCCTTCGGCTTGGACCATTATGGGTTTGTCGGCCTTAGATTCTGACCATAATCTGAATGTAGGAATGTTGGGAATGCATGGCAATTACGCACCCAATAAATTGACCAATGAATGTGATGTTTTGATAGCAGTAGGTATGCGTTTTGACGATAGAGTTACTGGTGACTTAAGCAGATATGCCAAGCAAGCAAAAGTGATTCATTTGGAAATAGATCCTGCGGAAGTTAATAAAAATGTAAAAACAGATGTTGCCGTTTTGGGAAATGCTAAAGAAAGTTTAAGTGCATTAACTGAATTAATTAATGAAAACGAACATGAAAATTGGCTGGCAAAATTCAGAAATTTAGAAAAAGAAGAGTTTGATGAAGTGGTCAAAGATGACCTTAATCCGACAACAGAATTGATGACAATGGGTGAAGTGATGGATAAAATAAACCTTCATTCGGATCAAAAAAACATTATTGTAACAGATGTTGGGCAACACCAAATGGTAGCTTGCCGATATGCCAAATTTAAACAAACACGTTCCTTAATAACTTCTGGAGGCTCGGGAACTATGGGCTTTTGCTTGCCAGCTGCCATTGGTGCAAAAATGGGAAGACCAGATGCACAAGTTATTGGAATTATTGGAGATGGTGGTTTTCAAATGACCATTCAAGAATTAGGAACAATTTTTCAGTTTAAAACTGCAGTAAAAATTGTAGTTATGAATAATGAATTTTTAGGAATGGTAAGGCAATGGCAAGAGCTGTTTTTTGAAAAAAGATATGCCTCAACTACTATGGTCAATCCAGATTTTCAAACCATAGTAAATGGCTATGGAATTAAAACTAAAAAGGTAGAAAAAAGAGAAGATTTAGAAGCAGCAGTAAAAGAAATGTTGGCGCACGAAGGTTCGTATTTTCTTGAAGTGATGGTTGGGAAAGAAAACAATGTATTTCCAATGATAGCAACTGGTGCATCTGTTTCAGACATAAGATTAAAATAAAACTATGGAAAAGAAAAGATTTACAATATCCGTATTTACAGAAGATGTAGTGGGAATACTCAATAGAGTGTCAATAATTTTTACAAGAAGGAAAATAAATGTAGAAAGTATTGCTGCGTCTGAAAGCGAAATTAAGGGAATTTACAGATATACAATTGTAATAACAGAAACAGAAGACCAAGTAAAAAAAGTGGTAGGTCAACTGGAAAAACAAGTAGAAGTGGTGAAAGCTGTTTTTCATCCTGATGATGAAACTGTGCACCAAGAAATAGCACTTTACAAAGTGAAAACAGGTGTTTTGGCCTCTGGTGGAAATGCAGAAAAAATTGTGCGTTCACATAATGCAAGAGTTTTATCTGTAGAAACGGAATTTACAGTTTTAGAAAAAACGGGACACAAAGAAGAAACACAACAATTATTTGATGATTTAAAACCTTTCGGAATATTGGAATTTGTACGTTCTGGAAGAGTTGCTATTACCAAACCAATGAAAACATTATCGTCAATAGTAGAACAATTAGAAGGATTAGTAAAAAATTAAAAAAATGGAAAATTATTTCAATACATTATCATTTCGAGAGCAATTAGCACAATTAGGAAAATGTGATTTTATGGATGCCTCAGAATTTACAAATGGCGTAAGTGCTTTAAAAGGGAAAAAGATTGTCATTATAGGTTGTGGCGCACAAGGTTTAAACCAAGGTTTAAATATGCGAGATTCTGGTTTAGATGTTTCTTTCACTTTAAGAGAAAGTGCTATAAAAGAGCGAAGACAATCTTTTAAAAATGCAAATGAAAACAAATTTAAGGTTGGAACTTATAAAGAAATGATACCAACCGCAGATTTGGTTATAAACCTCACGCCTGATAAACAACATACCGATGTGGTAAGTAAAATAATGCCTTTAATGAAAAAAGGAGCAGCTTTATCTTATTCTCACGGTTTCAATATTGTAGAAGAAGGAATGAAAATAAGGGAAGATTTAACAGTAATAATGATGGCTCCAAAATCGCCTGGTTCGGAATTAAGAGAAGAATATAAAAGAAATTTTGGTGTACCCACTTTGATTGCTGTTCATCCAGAAAACGACCCGAAAAATGAAGGACTTGAATTAGCAAAAGCCTATGCCGTTGCCACTGGTGGAGATAAAGCTGGTGTGTTACATTCTTCTTTCGTAGCTGAAGTAAAATCAGATTTAATGGGCGAACAAACCATACTTTGTGGCGTGTTGCAATCAGCATCTATACTTTGCTTTGATAAAATGTTAGAGAAAGGACTAGAGGCAGGTTATGCTGCAAAACTCATTCAATATGGCTGGGAAACTTTGACAGAAGCCTTAAAGCAAGGAGGCTTAACTAATATGATGGACAGACTTTCAAATCCTGCAAAAGTAAAAGCATACGAACTGGCAGAGGAATTAAAAACAATTATGACACCTTTATTTAACAAACATATGGACGATATTATGTCAGGAGAATTTTCAAAAAGGATGATGAAAGATTGGAAAAATAATGACAAAGATTTGTTGAACTGGAGAAAAGCAACTGGCGAAACCGTTTTTGAGCAAACAAAAGCAACAGACGCTTTCATTAGTGAGCAAGAGTTTTTTGATAATGGAACTTTATTAGCAGCTTTCATAAAAGCAGGTGTAGAATTGGCTTATGAAACTATGACAGCTTCAGGAATAAAAGCAGAATCTGCTTATTACGAATCACTGCACGAAGCACCATTAATTGCCAATACACTAGCTCGAAAAAAACTATATGAAATGAACAGAGTTATTTCTGATACCGCAGAATATGGCTGTTATTTATTTGATCATGCTTGTAAACCATTATTAGCCAATTTTATGACAAACATAGAAACACGTTTAATAGGAAAACAATTTTCAATAGATAATCAAGTGGATAATAAAAAATTAATAGCAGTAAATCAAGCTTTGAGAAATCATCCAATAGAAAAAATAGGTGCGACTTTGAGAACTTCTATGAGCGCAATGCAAAAACTAAAAAAATGACCTCAGAAACTCAATATATTACTTTAGAAAACGTGAAAAAAGCAGCATCTCTTTTAAGAGATGTTGTTTTGGAAACGCCATTACAAAAAAATCAGTATTTGTCTGAAAAATATGAGGCTAATATTGTTTTTAAACGAGAAGATTTACAAGGCGTTCGTTCTTATAAAATAAGAGGAGCTTATCATAAAATTTCATCATTAACTGGCGAAGAATTAGAGCAAGGAGTCGTTTGTGCCAGTGCAGGAAATCACGCGCAAGGTGTTGCTTTTTCTTGTAAAGCAAAAAAAATAAAGGGTGTTATATTTATGCCAACGATTACACCCAATCAAAAAATAGAACAAGTAAAAATGTTTGGCGGAGATTATGTAGAAGTGGTTTTAAATGGCGATACTTATGATGATGCTTCTTATGCAGCCACAGATTATTGCAAAGAAAAAAAGATGTCTTTTGTACATCCTTTTCACGATATAAAAGTAATAGAAGGGCAAGCAACCATTGCTTTAGAAATATTAGCACAAAGCAAAACACCTGTAGATTATTTGTTTTTGCCTGTTGGTGGTGGTGGTTTGGCTGCTGGTGTTTCCAGTATATTTAAAGAACTTTCTCCCAACACAAAAATTATAGGTGTTGAACCAAAAGGCGCAGCTTCAATGTCTGTTTCAATAACTAATGGATTTAACACAAAAATAGAAAACATAGATAAATTTACTGATGGCGCATCTGTCCAAAAAGTAGGTGATTTAAACTTTGAAATTTGTAAAGAAAATTTAGACGAAATGGTAACCGTTCACGAAGGAAAAGTGTGCCAAACTATTTTAGATTTGTACAATAAAAACGCTATTGTGGTTGAACCTGCTGGTGCGTTAACCACAGCAGTTTTAGACCAGTTTTCTACTGAAATAAAAGGTAAAAATGTAGTTTGTTTAATTAGTGGCTCAAATAATGACATTACTCGAACAGAAGAAATAAAAGAGCGTGCTTTGCTTCATTCTGGACACAAACATTATTTCATCATAAAATTTCCGCAAAGAGCAGGTGCTTTACTAGAGTTTTTAAATGATATTTTAGGTCCAAATGATGATATTACCCATTTTGAATATTCCAAAAAACACAACAGAAATTCAGGTCCAGCCATTGTTGGTTTAGAAATAAGTAACCCAAGGGATTTAGACGGACTGATTCTAAAAATGAAAACAAAAAATTTCTTTGGAGAATATTTGAATGATAAGCCAGATTTGTTTCAAGTTTTGATTTAGCAAAAGCAAACTATAAAAATGATTAGATTTACTGTAAGTAAAAACTAAGCACAACACTATGTATAGTGCATATGCACCCTTCGGGATGCAAACGCACCATACACCAACCGTTGTGCGTCATTTAAGAAATGAACTTTCCTGAAATAGGTTGACTAAAAATTAACCATTATGTACAAAAATAACAAAGTAATTATCACTAAAAAAAAGCCTAGTTTTTTTCGAGATTTTTTTTTGAGTTCTAATCAACCATATTCGAAAACAATCAACCAAAAATTCCCTAAAATAATCAGGTGTAAATTGGTTACAGATACAAAAATAAAATTTACCTATTGTTCTTTTTTTCCATTACTTGTTTTGAACTTTGGTAAACAGCGTACAATATAGTCCCAAGACCAACAGATAACAGAATAATTGTAAGATGATGATTCGATTTCTTTAGCTCTCTATTACTAGATGCGAGCAAATCCATCTCTGCAGGAATATCCTGCCTAACATCTAATTCAAAACAATTAATAATTTCTTGTTCCATGGCTTATACTTTAAGTTTAATAATTTTAAAAGTGTTTGCATCAATTCGAGTGTATGCATAATCGTCGATACATGTCCATGTGACTCCTTGCATTTTCATCGTATGCGTATTAAATCCAAAGTTTAATCCTGCTCCTAACAAATAGTCGTATGACCTTGTAATTTCATTATGGGGTCCTAACACAATCTGTAATACCCTTCTATTAGTATCTAAAATCTTTCTTGTTTTGGATTTAGCTTGTCGTATTTCTTTAGCTTTAAGATTATTATATCTAATTTGGTTCTCTCTGCTGGCAAACTTTTGGTTGCTTCGCTTTGGTACGAACTCTTCACCTGTTAAGGGGTCCATGGCCTTTTCTTTGTTGTCTTCATTCATATTTCTAATATTTTATATAATTCAATGTATTTATAATGTATTTGAACTTATACAGAAATAGGTTAATGCAACTGGGCATATGTTCACCTAACTTAAATCCATATAAATTTTAAATTAATGTGCTTAATTAAGTTCTAGTTAGGTTTTACTTAAATAGTCATTAGCCTCTTGATTTATTACAGAAGGCTTTCCTGCTTTAAGCCAATCAATAATGTCTGTTCTTGAAAAGGTTAATGGCCTTCGTTTAGAAATGACTGGTATTTCAAAGCGGCACACCTTTGAATAAATGGTTGACTTTTTATAACCTGTGAGTTGTTGGACTTCCTCAACAAAGATGATGTCGCTATTTGACTTTGAACGGCCAGATGTACCGTCAGTGCTGTTAAGTAGTTTTTTTGCTTCTTGAGCAAAAGCTTCTTTACTAAGGTCTATATATTCTCCAACAGTAAGGGAATAAAGGGGTTTTGATAAATCTTTCATTGCATCACTTATAGTTTGAGTCGAATCATATGGAGCATTCGAATCATTAATTAATGATGCAATAATCGGAAGTGATTTAGATCACTTAAAAGACCCTAAACAGTTTAGGGATCAAGTAGTGACTCGATTTATGTAATTAATTGTCTTTATTAATTATTATATGTTCCAATCCTGGTACATTTATTCTATTAGATTTCTTGACAGTACGGGAATTGGTGGCAATTATTTTATGAACATATCCTAAGCTAAAATCAGTAACTTCATCTTTCTTGTTAATGTAAGTGAAATATTCACAAATCCATCTTTCTATATTTGATAATTTACCTACGACCCTTTGATTTAAATAAAGCTGCCTAAATACTAAAAGAAATTTATTTGCATTACCTCTAAAACAAATTTTATTCTGAATCTCCTCTCCATTGAGTAGTTGCTCTAATTTTTTTCGATCCTTTTTTTCAAAATATGGTCTTAAAGCATCAAACAAATTCAAATTATTATTATTAATTACTAAGATTGGCCTGTTCTCAAATCTATGTTGGATTAAATTATTCACTTTTTCCACCACTTCAACATCAAGAAGTTGAGATTGATGTTTCGCGATATTAAATTTCAAAAAATCAATAAATTCATTTATCCTACCGTCGAAGTTGGTTGACAATTGAAACTTTAAAAAATTTTCAATTTCAGATAGATTAAACTCGTATTGTCTTAATTTAAGCGCAAACCAGAAACCGAATTCTGGATCGTTCTTATCAATAATAATATTTTCGTTATAATGAAAACAATCACCCTTCATCATAAAAAAGTTCAAATTGAACCGCTCACGTAAATCACTATGTGCCTCTTCATACTTTTCTAAATAATCTTTAAAGTATTTATCTGTCCCATTATTATAATCTTTTGATTTTAAAACTGGTTGTCCATTTTTAAATATCATGGCTTCAATCTTGTTGAGAATCTTTAACCCTAATTTGTCAGAAGTTTTATTTAATAGAATCAAGGATCGCTCATAATCCTTGATATCGGACGTATCGATTTTGTAATAAGAATAGTTAATTTTCATCATTAAGAATTAATATCAGGTATTGCATTCGCAGCCTCCACCTTCTTCTGATTGATGATTTTGGCATAAACCTGTGTGGTTTTTAACTCCTTATGGCCGAGTAATTTAGAAACTGTGTATATATCCGTACCAAATGTAAGTTGTAAGGTTGCATACGTATGACGTGCACAGTGGAATGTGATTGTTTTACTAATTCCTGCTTTCATAACCCATTGCTGCAGTTTTAAGTTATTCCAAGCACTATATCTTAAACCCTTAAATACACGTTCCTCATCACCTTGTCTATCATTTAGCAAGTTAAAGGCTTGTTCTGGAATTGGGTGTGTTTGATAACCGTTGGTCTTCTTTTGCTTAAAGCGTATGTAATAACCTTGCTCTTTAGAATATTGGACTTCCTTCCATATCAACTTATGGACATCAGACCACCTTAATCCTGTAAGTGCACTAAAAATAAAGGCTTGTTTCAAGATTGGGATCTCGCATTCCGTATTAGCAACTTTTTTCAGTTCTTCTAAGGTTAAGAACTCGCGTTCTGATTCACCTTGTTTAAACCCTTTGACATTATCCGCTGGATTATTAGTTATAATATGTTCTATTGTGGCCTCTCTTAAGCACGCCTTTACTTTATTAAAATAAGAATAACATGAATTTTGAGAGAGTGGTTTATTACTTTTAGTTCTTGCAGTATGCTTTAAATAATATTTAAAGTCCTCCAGCCACTTCATATCAACATCTTTGAATGGGACAAAGTCTCCTCTGAATTTTATCAAATGCTTTAAAACGCTATCCCAATTTCCATAGTTCCCAGTAGACTGGTTATAGCGCTCATCTGTTTTTTCGGAAAAATAAGTAATGAAGTTTTTATTAAGATTCTCTTTGGCAATATTCGAAAAACCATGAGCATCTTGTTGCATCTCCAAAAACCTCTTTGAACGAATGCTTTCCGCTAACAACGAAGTCTTTTTGTTGTGAGCTCTTTCTTTGGAAGTACTTGGCGAACTATATAAGTACAAATTGAGCGATTCCTTCTTTCTTTTTTGTTTGGCCTTTGGTAGATAATAATCTAAATATAAACTTTCCTGACCGTCCTTTTTCTTTCGTGTTCTAATGGATACATTCATGTGACAAAATTTTGTACCGTTTTGTACCGCAAATTAAAAAAGGTACAAATACGGGACAAAAATAACTAAATTAGAACAAACAAACAAAAGTTCAATTCACAATAAAAAATATAATAACTTGTATTTCAATTACTTATATTGATGTAGTTTGAGGCAGTTTGCGATAGTTACTTTCCAATACAAAAATTTGCAAAGATATTCCCAAGAAGATCATCAGTAGTAATTTCACCAGTAATTTCGCCGAAGTGATTTAAGGCTTGCTTAATATCTATAGCCAGTAAATCACCTGAAAGTCCAGTTTCTAGACCATGCTTAACTTTTTGAATTTCTTCAAACGCTTTTAATAAAGCATCATAATGCCGTGAGTTAGTAACGATAGTCTCGTCATTTCTAAGGGAACCTGTATTAATTAGATTTAAAAGTGAATTGGTAAGTTGCTCTATACCAAAACCTGTTTTTGCCGATAAGGGAAAGATATCTGTGATAGAATTATTTACTTCGGCCAATTGGATATCATCTAATGTATCTATTTTATTTGCTATAACCAGCAATGGTTTTTGAGGATGTTTATTCCGAATCTTTTCAATTTCTATTCTAACCGATTCTAATTGTTCCATATTTTTCTGTGCATCAAACAGATAAATCACAACTTGAGATTGATCGATTTTTTCAAAAGTCTTTTTTATACCTATACTCTCTACTATATCCTTTGTATCCCTTATACCAGCTGTATCTATAAATCTAAATCCTATTCCACCTATTGATATCTCATCTTCAATTGTATCTCGAGTTGTACCTGCTATTTCAGAAACAATAGCTCTATCTTCATTCAAGAGTGCATTTAAGAGGGTAGATTTACCAACATTTGGTTCACCAACAATAGCTACCGGAATACCATTTTTAATTACATTACCAACAGCAAATGAATCTATCAACCGTTTTAATACAAACGAAATTCGATCTACTAGTTCTTTAAATTGGGTTCTATCCGCAAATTCAACATCTTCTTCTGCAAAATCTAATTCTAATTCAATCAACGATGCAAAATTCAGCAACTCTTCTCTCAACTTTGCAATTTCTGAAGAAAAACCACCACGCATTTGTTGCATAGCTATTTTATGTGATGCCTCATTATCACTTGAAATCAAATCTGCTACAGCTTCTGCTTGACTTAAGTCTAATTTTCCATTCAAAAAGGCTCTCAATGTAAATTCTCCTGCAGTAGCCATACGACAACCCTTTCTCAAAAACAACTGTATAATCTCTTGTTGAATATATGCTGATCCATGACAGGAAACCTCAACGACATCTTCACCTGTGTAAGAATTAGGATTCTTAAAAATTGAAATTAACACCTCATCTAAAGTACGTCCTTCATCTACAATATGACCTAGATGAATAGTATGTGTCTTCTGTTTAGCAAGGGATTTTTTATTTGTAACAGATTTAAAATGTGCATCTACAATAGCAATTGCATTGATACCAGATAATCTTACAACAGCAATTGCACCACTTCCAGATGGTGTTGCTAAAGCTACTATTGTATCATTATGCATTAGAAATAAATTTATTGCAAAAGTATTGTAAATAAAAAGATTCTACCATAACCAATTACTGTATTTTATAATTTAATTCACAATCCATTTTAATAATTTTTAGTGTTAGTTTATATATTTGCAAGACTAGAAATCGCATATTTAATAGCTAACTCTAGTTTATAAAAAGAAAAAACATGAAAAGAATTTTAATACTAGCTGTACTTCTTGTTGCATTTGTAGGTTGCAAACAGGAACCAAGAACAGATTTCGTGATTAATGGTATTGCACAGGATGTATATAACGGCTCGAGAGTCTATCTAAAAGATGTAAGCAATCTTGGAAGAGAGGTTTATACAGATACAGCAATCGTTATGGATGGAAAATTCATATTAAAAGGAAGTGTTAATGAACCGAAAGTGAGGTTTTTAGAAATACAAGGTATACCTGGTGAATTTTTATTTATGCTCGAAAACAGTGAAATTGAAATTGAAATAAATAAGCAATTAATGCTTGAATCTACAGCAACTGGATCTAAAACACATAATGATCTTGTAGCTTATCAAGGTGGCATTAAAGAGCTTCAAGAGGAAAATAGAAACTTGATAAATACTTTTATGAAATACAGAAAGGAGCAGGATACAGCTAGATTAGATTCTATGAAAGTTCTTCTAGAAGATCATGGCCAACGATTTTTGAAATTTCCTGCGAAGTATGTTAAGGATAATAATGACAGCTATTTCAGTCTTAATTTAATCGGACTTGAGGCAAACAAAAAGAAATTTGATATTGAGGATTTTTTAGATGCCTACGACAATTTAACACCAAGTTTAAAGAATACTCCAATGGGCGGAAAAGTAAAACGCAAATTGGATAGTATTAATACAGAATATCAAAAGACAGCACACCTACAAGTTGGTAAAATTGCACCTAGTTTTGAAGCACCAAAACCAGATGGAACTATAGTATCTTTAGAAGAACTCAAAGGAAAGGTTACGATAATTGATTTTTGGGCGGCTTGGTGTGGACCATGTCGAAGAGAAAATCCCAATATAGTTAAAATTTACAATGAGTATCACGACAAGGGTCTGGAGATTATTGGGGTTTCACTAGACGGCAATTCTCGTCAATCAAATCCTAAGAAAGCTTGGTTAGATGCCATTGAGAAAGATAAACTTGCATGGACACAAGTTTCACATCTTAAGTATTTTAATGACCCTGTTGCACGTCTTTATGATGTTAATGCTATTCCTGCCACTTATATTTTAGATAAAGACGGTAAAATTGTCGCTAAAAACCTTAGAGGACGGCAATTAGAATCAAAGATTCAACAATTGTTTATGCAATAAGTTTTACATCTATATTCTAACGGAGTTTACCCGTTTTATGCATAACATACAGTATAATGATTGGTATGGCCAACAAACCTACATGACCTATGTCTGTTTTAAATAAACTCGGCATTAATAAAAGAGTTAATGCATAACCACCAACTGCGCCTCCAAAATGGGCATCATGACCTATGTTGCCTACTCTGTTTTTTATACCATAGATAGAATACAACAAATAACCAATACCGAAAACATAACCAGGTATTGGGATGGGTATAAAGAACATATATAAGCTCATACTTGGTTCTAATAAAATTGCTGCATATAAAATGCCTGTCACAGCACCACTTGCTCCAATAGCACTATACCAATATTCATCTTTATGAAAGTATAGGGATAATAAGTTTCCAAAAATTAAACTTGCTATATAAATAATAACAAAATTGAAATTGCCCAACTGATTTATTACAGTACCAGCAAAAAAATAAAGAGTTATCATATTCATCAATAAATGCGTAGTATCGGCATGTAAAAACCCAGAACTAATCATTCTTATCTGCTCACCTCTTCTAATACTACCAACATTAAATTTATATTTTTCAAAAAACAAACGATCATCAAAACCCTTAAAAGACATAATGACATTGGATGCGATAATAACAATTGTAACTATTCCTAAATTGTACATAAACTCTAATCTATTAATTCAAATATAACATATATTTGCCCTTTAAAACTAACATCATTTGATGCAACTTATTGCTTACATAATTATTTTTCCAATTCTTTGGTTAATCTCCATATTACCCTTTAAAGTCTTGTATGGCTTATCTGATGTCATACACTTTTTTATGTATAGAATATTTGGATACCGAAAATCAGTTGTTAAATCTAATTTAAGGTTGGTATTTCCTGAAAAATCTGAAAAAGAGATTTCAAAAATCATGAGTGAATTTTACAGTCATCTTTGTGATTTAATTCTTGAAGCAATAAAGTCATTAACAATTAAGGAAAGTGAAATAAAAAAACGATTTGTTTATAAAAACATCGAAGAAATAAAAGCACTAGAATCTCAAAATCGTAGTGTTTTATTAATGTGTTCTCATTATGCAAATTGGGAATGGTCAGTAGTTATTCAATGTCATATAAAGCATAAGGGTTATGCAATTTATAAGCGTTTAAGTAATAAACACTTTGACGGCTTGGTTAAGCGTATGAGGGCGAGATACAATGCCTATCTCATTACTACAAAAGAAACTATAGCTACCTTAACTCAACTTAAAGCAAATGGTGAATTATTTGTTGCTGGTTTTGCAGCAGACCAATCCCCAAAATTGAAAAAAGCGCACTATTGGAGAAAGTTTATGGGCATTGAGGTCCCTGTTATCACAGGCCCTGAAATGATTGCCAAGAAACTGGATGTACCTGTTATATTTTTTAGAATAGATAAAATCAAACGTGGTTATTATGAAGCCACAATTGAGCCGGTAATTATGAACCCTAAGGGTTATGATGAAAACGAAATCACGGATATGTACATAGAATATATCGAAAAACAGATTTATGAAAAGCCAGAGTTCTATTTATGGACACATAAACGCTGGAAATATAGTAATCAAGTTCCTGAAAACTTGAAATAATCTGGTTTACCTTAAATTAAACCAAGAATCTACATCAGAAGAGTTGCAAGGTACTTTATTTTGATATTTATGGACAAATTCATTATTACAACCTGAATATCCATAGTCCAATGCCCATGTTTCTTAGTTTTTCTTCAATTGGCCGGCATAACCTGCATGAAACTGTCCAATCCGTATAAATTATTGTTTATTTGCCATATGATGATTTAAATGTTTCATCCTACCCAATTATATTCGTAAAATAAGCTTCTAAATCAGATACTCTATTTGTAAAAGCCCCAGAAACCATATATGTAGTCATTTTATAAGTAGATAAGCAATGATACTAAATATTAGCAATGGTCTTTATCTCAGTTATGAATCTATCTGCTAAGTTATCAGCAGATTCTTGAGTCGGTGCTTCAGTATAAATCCTAATTATAGGCTCAGTATTACTTTTACGAAGATGTACCCAGCTATCTGCAAAGTCAATTTTCACACCGTCGATAGTGGTCAATTTCTCATGACTATAATTAGACTCCATTGTGCTAAGAATACCATCGACATCCAATTCTGGAGTTAACTGTATTTTCTTTTTGCTCATAAAGTAATTTGGATAAGTAGCTCTTAACTCACTAACCTTCATTTTTTTCTCAGCAAGAAGACTTAAAAACAAGGCTACACCAACTAAAGCGTCCCTTCCGTAATGTAATTCAGGATAGATTATTCCACCATTTCCTTCTCCACCAATCACAACATTATTCTTCTTCATTAATTCAACAACATTAACCTCCCCCACGGCGCTAGCTTCGTACACACCGCCATATTTTTCAGTTACATCTCTTAACGCTCTTGTTGAACTCATATTACTCACCGTATTTCCTGGGTTTTTACTCAAAACATAATCCGCACAAGCAACAAGTGTGTATTCTTCACCAAACATTTCTCCTGTTTCATCCATAAATGCTAAACGATCAACATCTGGATCAACAACAATTCCAAAATCCGCATGTTCGTTAACAACAGCCTGCGCTAAATCTCCTAGATGTTCCTTAAGAGGTTCTGGGTTATGAGGAAAATGACCTGTGGGTTCACAATAAAGCTTAACTGCATGCACACCTAGACGCTCCAAAAGTAATGGTATAGCAATCCCTCCTGTGGAATTAACACCATCTACTACAACTTTAAAATTGGCATCTTCAATTGCTTTTTTATTAACCAATGGCAAATCTAACACCTCATCTATATGCAAATCTATATAAGCTTCATTCTTAGTTATTTTCCCTAAAACATCAACTTCAGAAAAATTCATACTATCAGACTCTGCAATTTCTAAAATTTTTTGTCCCTCAGTACCATTTAAAAACTCACCTTTTGCATTCAATAACTTTAGTGCATTCCATTGCTTTGGATTGTGGCTTGCTGTTAATATTATACCACCATCAGCGTGTTCCATAGGTACAGCCACTTCAACAGTAGGTGTGGTAGACAATCCTAAATCTACAACATGGATTCCCAAACCTACCAGGGTATTCATTACCAAATTCTGAATCATTTCTCCAGATATTCTAGCATCTCTTCCTACAACTACTTTGTAATTTTTCTTATTGCGCTGTTGCTTTATCCAAGTACCATATGCGGCAGCAAATTTAACTGCATCTATTGGAGTTAAATTATCTTCAACCTTACCACCTATTGTCCCTCTAATCCCAGAAATGGATTTTATTAAAGTCATATAATTTTGATTTTGAGCAAATATAGTATCTAATTCCTATTATATTATTATGAATTTGTAAATTCGGAAAATGAATTTTTTAGCTCATATTTATCTTTCTAGTGACAATGAATTAATAACTATAGGAAATTTTGTCGCCGATGGTATTAGAGGAAAAAAATATGAGCAATACCCAGAAGAAATCCAAGTTGGTATTTTATTACACAGAGCTATAGACACCTTTACAGACGCACATCCAGTTTTTAGAAGAAGTACTAAGCGTCTTCATGACCCTTATGGCCATTATAGTGGTGTAATTGTAGATATTTTTTATGATCATTTTTTGGCAAAAAATTGGAGTGCGTATTCTAAGATTCCTTTAGATTCATATGTTAAGAACTTTTACCATAGTCTAGAGCGCCATTTTGAAATTTTACCTCCCAAATTTAAACACTTAACGCCATTAATGATAGAAGATAACTGGTTACTGAGTTATGCTGAGATTGATGGCATCCAATCGGTATTAAATGGTATGAATAGAAGAACCTATGGTCGATCTAAAATGAATTTAGCCACAAAGGAACTTAAATTGTTCTATTCTGAATTTGAAAAAGATTTTACTGAATTTTTTAACGAACTTATCTTTTATAATAACCAGAAATTAAAAACATTAACCAAGAAGTTTAATTTATGAGAAAATTATTTGGTCTATTAATTATAACTATACTTTCTTTTACAAGCTGTAAAAAAGAACGCGTTTTAGAAATTATCCAAACCGGTAAAAGAGGTGTAATTTCAGAAAATGCGATGGTTGTAAGTGCTAGACAAGAAGCCTCAAAAATTGGTGCTGATATTTTAAAAAAAGGAGGCAATGCATTTGATGCTATGATGGCGACAGAATTGGCTTTAGCAGTAACTTATCCGGTTGCCGGGAATATTGGTGGAGGTGGATTTTTAGTTTATCGCTTGGCTGATGGTACAAAAGGTGCTTTAGATTACCGAGAAAAAGCACCAATCGGTGCATTAAAAGACATGTACCTCGATGAGCACGGAAATGTAATTAAAGGAAAAAGCACTACAGGAAGCCTTGCAATTGGTGTTCCAGGAACTATTGCTGGTATTTTTAAAGCTCAGGAAAAGTTTGGAAAATTAGATGTAGAAACTATTATTCAACCAGTTATTGAACTTGCTGAAAATGGGTACATTGTTACTGAAAAACAAGCACGTAGATTTAAGTCAAAGGATAGTATTTTTCAGGTTGTTAATGGAAAAGAGATTCTTTATAACAAGAATGTATTAGCGGGTACGCGAATTCAAAACCCAGCATTAGCCAATACTCTAAAGCGTATAGCCAAAAACGGAAGAAATGAATTTTATTCTGGTGAAACTGCACGTATTCTTGTCGATTTCCTAAAATCAAGAGGTAGTATTATCACATTAGATGATTTAAATAAGTATGAAAGTAAATGGAGAGACCCAATTACATTTCAGTATGATGATTTAGTAATTACATCCATGTCTCCACCTTCATCGGGCGGAATTTGCTTGAGCCAGATAATGACAATGATAGAACCTTTTGACTTAGCCGATTATGGTCATAACCAACTTAAAACGATTCAAGTTTTGGCGGAAGCAGAAAAACGTGCTTATGCAGATCGTAGTTATTATCTTGGAGATCCAGATTTTATTGAAATACCAACAGAAACCCTAATGAGTCAAGTTTATCTAGAACAAAGAATGAAGGATTTCTCCTTTAATAGGGCTACACCTGCTGACTCTATTTCTCATGGAAAAATTATTGGCTATGAAAGTGAAGAAACTACACATTATTCTATCGTTGATCAATTTGGTAATGCCATAGCAGTAACTACAACTTTAAACGCAGGTTTTGGATCTAAAGTTTTTGTTGATGAACTTGGTATTTTTCTTAATAACGAAATGGATGATTTTAGCAGTAAACCGGGTGTCCCAAATTATTTTGGTCTTATTGGTGCTGAAGCAAATAGTATAGTTGCGGAAAAAAGAATGCTTAGCTCCATGACACCCACAATCATTGAGAAAGATGGAGAATTTTACATGTCTCTTGGTACTCCTGGTGGATCTACAATAATTACATCAGTATTACAGACCATCTTAAATGTGCACGAATTTGGTCTTAGTATGCAAAAAGCAGTTGATGCTCCAAGATTTCATAATCAATGGCTGCCAGATGAAATAAGAATGGAACCTAATGCGTTCGATCCCTCCATAATAAAGCAATTAGAGGCAAAAGGATATTCTATCAACTTAACTCGATCTCCTGTTATTGGTAAAGTTGATGGTATTTTGATTCTCGATGACGGAAGATTAGAGGGAGGTGCAGACAGTCGTGGAGACGATACTGCTATAGGTTTTTAGTTTTAACAACTTTTTAAAATATCCACCTCATCTAAGTTGTATCTTTAGAAGCACCAATCCGAATTCTTAATCTACACTTTAAACCAACTAAGCATGCGATATTATATTGGCTTTTTAGGCCTTTTTATTAGTTTAATCAGTTTTTCACAAGGCACTCAACTTTTGAGACAACCAACTTTACATGGAGATAATGTTGTATTTGTTTATGCAAATGATCTTTGGAAAGCTTCAACACAAGGTGGTACTGCAATTAGACTTACAAGTGATGAAGGATATGAATCAAGCCCACATTATTCTAATGATGGAAAATTAATTGCTTTTACTGCGCAATATGACGGTAATATAGATGTATTTGTAATGCCTGCTGAAGGTGGTGAACCAAAACGATTAACATATCATCCAGGTGGTGATTTTGTTCAAGGATGGACACCTGATGGTAGAGTTTTGTTTAGATCTAGTAGAGAAAGCCAACCAACAATGACTAATAAATTCTTTACCGTTTCCACAAATGGTGGGTTACCTGAAGCTTTAGAGATACCAAGAGCCGCTTATGGAGAAATGTCAAGAGATGGTAAACACCTAGCATATACTCCCATTACTGGTTGGGATGCTGAATGGAGGAATTATCGCGGTGGACAGGCCATGCCAGTTTGGGTAGTTAACTTGAAAACGAAAGAGTTACTAAGAACAAAGCAAC
Source organism: Winogradskyella sp. KYW1333 (assembly GCF_003335675.1). Classification (GTDB taxonomy): domain Bacteria; phylum Bacteroidota; class Bacteroidia; order Flavobacteriales; family Flavobacteriaceae; genus Winogradskyella. Next base: position 98,515 of record NZ_QPHL01000015.1, read on the forward strand.
CAACTAAGGAACGTCATCTTGATCCTGTTTGGTTAAATGGTATCGTTTATTTTATGTCTGAGCGAGATTACACAATGAACATTTGGTCATTTAATCCAAATACCAAGGAAGAAAAACAGATCACTTTTCATAAAAAATTCGACGTAAAAAGTCTTGACTCCAGTATTGATAAAATTGTGTACGAACAAGGTGGTTATTTACATATTTATGACCCTAGTAACAGCAAAAGCAGTCAATTGAATATTGAAGTTAAAGCCGATTTAAATTTTTACAGATCCAAGTGGGATGATGTAACAGGTAGAAACCTATCAAATCCTAATTTATCACCAAAAGGAAAGCGTGCAGTATTTGAATATAGAGGAGAAATCTTTACTATACCTAAAGAGAATGGAACTTGGATGAATATCACCAATTCTCCAGGTGTTGCAGATCGAAGTCCTATTTGGTCACCAAAGGGTGATAAAATTGCATGGTTTTCAGATATGGGTGGTGAATACAGTTTAGTTTTAGCTGACCAAGATGGTCAAAATCCAGTAACCATTGCATTGCCAGAACCAACCTTCTATTTTCAACCAGATTGGTCTCCAGATGGCAAAAATATTACTTACACAGATACGCATTATAATATTTGGATTTTAAATCTTGATACCAAAAAAACAAAGAAAGTTGCAACAGACAGATACGCTCATCCTAACAGAAGTATGAATCCAGTTTGGTCACCTGACAGTAAATGGATTGCCTACGCCAAACAACAAGAAAGTCACTTTAAATCAATTTTTGCCTACAATATTGAATCCGGAAAAACTATTCAATTAACAGATCCAATAGCAGATGCAATAACCCCTGTTTGGGATGAATCTGGCAAATACCTGTATACACTTGCCAGCACAAACTATGGCTTATCTTCAGGTTGGTTAGATATGAGTAACTATGACCCAGGTTCTAACTTGACCAGAAGTTTATATGCAGTTGTTCTCAATTCATCTGACAAAGCGCCGAATCTTCCTAAAAATGATATGGAAGAAATTAAGGTCGAAGACAAATCTGATGACACTAAAAAGGACAAGAAAGAAGACAAAGATCTTGAAATTATTATTGATGATAAGGGTATTTTCGATAGAGCTGTTGCATTAAAATTGCCTGCAAGAAATTATGTAGCTCTGTTAAAAGGACCGAAGCATAAAGTATTTATCGCTGAGGCTATACCAAATGAAAATGGCCTAAAAGTACATTCGTATGATGTGGAAAAAGAAAAAGCTACAGATTTCACTAAAGGTGTGTCACAAATGGTCGCTTCAGAAGACAGAAAATCTGTTCTTCTATCTCAAAACGGAAGTTGGATATTGACCAGCTCAAAAGGTAAACCAAAGCCTGCTGATGACAAATTAAAAACCAACTTGAAAATTAAATTAGACCCTAAAGCTGAGGCACATCAAATTTTTAAGGAAGGTTGGCGTTACATGCGCGATTTTCTTTATGTAGACAATGTGCACGGTGCACCATGGGATGATATTTACAAATGGTATTCGCCTTGGATTGATCATGTACGTCATAGAACCGACTTAAATTATGTTGTAGATATTATGAGTGGTGAGGTTGCTGTGGGTCATTCTTATGTTTCTGGTGGTGATTTTCCTGATTTGTATTTTGTACCTATTGGATTATTGGGCTGTGATTTCAAAATTAACAATGGTAAATATCAGATTGCAAAAATCTATAATGGTGAACGTTGGAACCCTAACACAAGAGCACCTCTAGCACAACCCGGAATAAATGTAAATGAAGGAGACTATATTCTTTCTATCAATGGAAAGAAACTTACGAGTAACAACAACATCTATGAATATTTAGAACAAACATCTGAACGAGAAATTAATATTACAATAAGTAGTTCTGCAAACGGAAATAATCCTAGAACTGTTTTGGTTAAACCTGTTAGGAATGAGCGCAGTTTACGCAGTATTGAATGGGTTGAAAAAAATCGTAGAAAAGTAGATGAATTATCTAATGGAAAATTAGCTTATGTTTATGTACCAAATACTGGTGGTGGCGGTTTTACATCGTTCAATAGATATTATTTCTCTCAACAAGACAAGAAAGGTGCAGTAATTGATGAGCGCAATAATGGTGGTGGCTCTGCTGCGGATTATATGATCGACGTAATGGCCCGTGAACTATTTGGCTATTTTAATAGCAAGGCAAATGACAACAGACCTTGGACCACACCAATGGCTGGTATTTGGGGACCAAAAGTTATGATTATTAATGAGCGTGCAGGATCTGGTGGTGATTTACTACCATACATGTTTAAAATGAAAGACCTTGGTCCTTTAATAGGTACTAGAACGTGGGGAGGATTAGTAGGAACCTGGGATACACCAAGATTTATAGATGGAGGTCGTATGGTAGCTCCTCGTGGCGGATTTTATGATGTTAATGGCAATTGGGCTGTTGAAGGCGAAGGTGTAGCACCAGACATTGAAGTAATCCAACATCCTAAAGAAACAACCAAAGGTAACGATCCGCAATTAGAACGTGCTGTAGAAGAGGCTTTGAAATTACTTAGAGGTAATGAATTTGAGCTTAAGCCAGAACCTAAGGCTCCTGTAAGATGGAAACGCCCTGATGGTTACAAAAATGATAATTAATTCTGAAAGTAATCTAGTAGGTTAGATATGTCTTTTGTAAAAGAAGTTAGCTTTTCTTTAGAAAGTAATAGAGATGAAGCTAATGCCATACCAATGAAAGCTTACATGAAAAATAAGTTTGTCTTTTTTGGTATTAAATCTGCTTTGCGAAAGTCTATTCTAAGAGAAATAATTAATTCAAATAAAGTCGAATTAAAGAATGATATTTCAGAGATCACTCAAACACTTTACAATAAGCCAGAACGAGAATTTCATTATTGTGCCATGGATGTATATTCAAGGTTTAAAAAAAGAAATTACAACAAAACTGACATTGGTTTAATAGAATTTTTAATTACTAAAAATTCGCATTGGGATACCGTAGATTTTATCGCAAAACATATACTTGGTCAATTTTTGCTTGAAATACCTGAAATGCGAGATGAAACCATTAGGTCGTTTTCAAACAGTGACAAAATGTGGTTAAATCGTTCGGCAATTTTATTTCAATTGGGTTACAGGGAGCAAACAGATTTTCATCTACTTTCACAATTATGTATTAAACATAAGTCATCCAACCAATTCTTTATTAAAAAAGCCATAGGCTGGGCTTTAAGGGAATATGCAAAGTGTAACAGTAAGCCCGTTCTTGATTTTGTTAAAAGAACTGATTTAAAACCACTGAGTGAAAGAGAAGCTTTAAAACATTTTATATGAATTACGATGTTGTTGTTTTAACTGATAGTCGCTATTTAAAGGATAGTAAAGACCCATATTACAAGAATGTATTTTATGAAGATGCATTGGTATGTGAAGCTTTAAAATCAGAAGGATTAAAAGTCAACAGAAAAGCTTGGAATGACCCTGAATTTGATTGGTCTAATACCAAAGCCATAATGTTCAGGACAACGTGGGATTATTTTGATGATTTCGATGAGTTTTCCAATTGGTTAAATGACGTCTCAAAAGTCACAACACTTATGAATTCAGAAGCTACCGTTAGATGGAATATTGACAAACATTATTTAAAAGACCTTAAAAACAATGGTATTCATATTGCTGAAACACTATTTATTGAAAAAGGTACCGATTGTAATCTAGAAGATCTTCATACAAAAATGAATTGTGAAACAACCGTTTTAAAACCATGTATTTCTGGTGCTGCAAGACATACTTACAAACTAAATTCTGATAATTTGAACCATTATGAATCCATCTTTCAGGATTTAATTGCACAAGAGGCGATGATGCTACAGCCATTTCAACATAAAATAGTTACTGAAGGTGAAGTATCAATGATGGTATTCAACGGAGTATTTACACATGCCATACTAAAAAAAGCTAAAGCTGGTGATTTTAGAGTACAAGACGACTTTGGCGGCACCATTTATAATTACTCACCTTCTGAAAAAGAAATTAAATTTGCCATTGAGGCTGTCCATGCTTGTGATGAAATGCCTTTATATGGAAGAGTAGATATCTTCAATGACAATTCAGGTAAAATTGCTTTAGCGGAATTAGAGTTAATTGAGCCAGAACTTTGGTTTAGGAATAATCCAGAAGCAGCTAATGTTTTAGCTAAAGCTACAAAAGAAAAATTATCTTTGTTGTAAATATTATCTGTTTTGACAAAGGCATCAAGAACTAAACGCATCTTAAAAATTATTGGTGGACTAATTATATTTTTCACCCTTCCTTCACTCCTGTTTTATGGTTTTATTTATTTAAAATATAACGACGAATTACCTGTTGGAAAAATTGATAAACAGGCTGATGCATTGGCTACGAGCATGCTAATTGCTTTAGATTTTGAAGCATATAAAAATACAGATTATTTAGAATGGACTTTTAAAGGTAGACACTTTTATAAATGGTTTAAGGCTAACAACAGGTGCGAAGTTTACTGGGATGACTTTAAGGTCGAATTAGATTTAAGAGATCATGATAATTCAAAAGTTTTTGTTGCAGAACAAGAGTATAACGGTATAGAAAAACATGATTATACCCAAAAAGCTGAAGCTTTTTTCAACAACGATTCCTTTTGGCTTGTTGCTCCTTATAAAGTATTTGATAATGGTGTAGAGAGACGTATTGTTGAATCCGAAGATGGTGATAAATCACTTTTGGTAACATATACCAAAGGTGGCACAACACCTGGTGATAGTTACTTATGGCATTTTGATAAGGATGGCAAACCAAAAAGTTTTCAAATGTGGGTTGATATATTACCAATTGGTGGCATAGAAGCAACTTGGGAAAATTGGATGATAACTGAGAGTGGCGCAATGCTACCAACGTTGCACAATATCTTGTTTCTAGGACTTGAAATTGATGATGTGAAAGGTACTGTTTTAAAGGATTAAATTTTCTGAATAGAAATCTGTATATCCGGCGCCTCTTATTTTTGTTCAATAACTACTTGTGTATCATCTACCATTCTTATTTTCTCCAGAATGACATTAGAAACACCTAACATACAAGCAACCATTATCATATAAAAAATACGTTATACCTTTTTGAATGCTTTTACCATACCGAGCAAAGAATAATTCTTGCTCCAAAGCTGTACTTACTGACAGATTATCAGGTGACAATTTACTCCTTTGACCAACAAAGTGCTGACTTTTGAGCTTAAAAAGAATATTAAAACTAATTAAACTCCCTTAATTTCTTGTGATATACTGTTGCAGGTCTATTTTTTCTTGCTCATCTAGATTGATAGAATTTATCTTCTGCTCCATGACTCTTAACCTATCCTAACCATTGTGATTTTGTGAAAAAAGGTATCAATTGGTAATTCTTTTCCTTGCAAATTAGTATCACTTGATTCTAGTATGAGCTTACCGCCTTTCCTTTGTCTGCTATTTTTACAGTTTTAGAAACATCAGACCATTTCTTCAATATACTTCTTTAGCTTTTATCTACCTCAAAGAAACTTACAGTATCTACATCGTCTTCAACGGCATCAATCACTTCAAATTCCTCATCAACCTCTAAAGTTTACAATCCGCGTTCAATAAATGTTACCCAAAATTGCTTGGAGGTCACATTGGTAACCACACCTTTACCATAGGTTGAGTGATTAATACGTGAACCTATACTATATAATTTTATACAAATATTTTTTATTGATTTTGTTCAAAAAAATGAATTTAAAAATACTCTATTACACCAAATTATAATGGATTATTTATCCACATAAAAACTTGAAAAATTCTCTTAAACTTCATAAATTTGTATAATTATCAATTTAAACCTATTTAATTATGAAAAACGTAATATTAACTCTGTTTTTTTTAGGATTTTGTTTTTTTGCTTCTGCTCAAACAGAACCGAATGTTGGTGATGAATTAGTTATAAATGAGCCTACTGCAGTTAATTACAAATATGTAAAATTTCCTAAGCTAAATATACTTGCAAAAAGAGGTAAAGTAGCTAACTACAAGAGCGTTTATGGAGATACTGTCATAGTAAAAGAAGTAATGGCCAATGAGGATGGTACTATATATGTGGTTTTAGAACGAAAAGACGGCACTAAATTTTTTGGATATCTAAAAAGCGTAAAAGCCAATTACAATAAATCTATTGAAGCTGGTGAAATAGCGCCAACAACTTAAATAAAAATAGCTATAATTTATAAGGTGCATTGTTAACAATGCACTTTTTTTTATGCCTTAATTCTAATTATTAAGAATAAACCTTCACACTAAATTAACAACTAAATATTGTACCTTTGCAACTTTGTCAAAACATTCAAGTCGGCTATTACTTATATGACAACATTTAACGATTCTATTGAAGTTAAGGGTGCTCGTGTACATAATCTAAAAAACATTGATGTAACCATTCCAAGAGAAAAGCTTGTGGTCATCACAGGATTATCAGGGAGTGGCAAATCTTCATTAGCATTTGATACTATTTATGCAGAAGGTCAACGCAGATATATTGAAACTTTTTCGGCATATGCACGTCAGTTTTTAGGAAGTCTTGAACGACCTGATGTAGATAAAATTGATGGTCTTTCACCTGTAATCGCAATTGAACAAAAAACCACTAGCAAATCACCACGTTCAACTGTAGGTACGATTACTGAAATTTATGATTTTTTAAGGCTTTTATATGCTAGAGCGGCAGATGCCTTTAGCTTTGAGACTGGTGAAAAAATGGTTAGCTACAGTGATGAGCAAATCAAGGACCTAATTATCGAGGCCTACAGTGGCAAGCGTATAAATATTCTTTCTCCAGTAATTCGATCACGTAAAGGCCACTACAGAGAACTTTTTGAACAAATTGCAAAACAAGGCTTTGTAAAAGTGCGTACCGATGGTGAAATTGTTGAACTCGCAAAAGGAATGAAGTTAGATCGATATGTTACGCACGACATTGAGATAGTAATTGATCGTTTAAAAATTGATGATTCTCAAGACAATGAAAAGCGGCTAATGGAATCTATTAATACTGCCATGTATCACGGTGATGATGTATTGATGGTTATTGACCAAGACACCAATGAAACGCGATACTTTAGTCGAAATTTAATGTGCCCTTCATCAGGAATTTCGTATCCAAACCCTGAACCAAATAACTTTTCTTTCAATTCGCCAAAAGGTGCTTGTCCTAATTGTAATGGTATAGGAGAGAAATATGTAGTTAACGAAAAAAAATTGGTGCCAGATGGGTCTCTATCAATAAAAAATGGAGCATTAGCACCTCATGGACCTCAGAAAAAAAGTTGGATTTTCAAACAGTTTGATACCATTGCCCAACGATTTGATTTTTCCCTCAATGACCCCTGGAAAGATATTCCCAATGAGGCAAAACAGATGATTCTATATGGTGGTAAGGATAAATTTACTGTAGAAAGTAAATTACTTGGTGTCTCAAGAAATTATAATATCGATTTTGAAGGTGTAGCCAATTTCATTGAGAGCCAACATAAGTCAAATTCTACCTCATTAGTGCGTTGGGCCAAGGAATACATGGATAAAATCGAATGTCCAGTATGCGAAGGTTCTCGTTTAAGAAAAGAATCCCTTAATTTCAAAGTTGACGGAAAAAGCATTGCCGCCTTAGTCAAAATGGATGTAATTGAGCTTGGCGAATGGTTAGAGGGCCTTTCGGAAAGACTCTCAGACAAGCAACTAAAAATATCCACTGAAATTTTAAAGGAAATAAAAAACAGAGTTCAATTCTTGTTAGATGTTGGGCTTACTTATTTGTCATTAAATAGAAGTTCTAAATCGTTATCAGGTGGTGAAGCGCAACGTATTAGACTAGCTACACAGATTGGATCTCAACTGGTCGGTGTACTTTATATTTTAGACGAACCTAGTATTGGTTTACATCAACGAGATAATGAAAAACTAATCAATTCTCTTGCTTCACTGCGAGATGTGGGCAATTCTGTAATTGTTGTAGAGCATGACAAGGATATGATTGAACGTGCCGACCATGTCATAGATATTGGTCCATTTGCAGGAAAACATGGTGGTGAAATTATTAGCGAGGGCACACCAAAAGAACTATTGGAACATCATACATTGACCGCATCATATCTTAATGGTGAAAAAGAAATTGAAGTTCCAAAAAAACGCAGAAAGGGAAATGGAAAAAAGATAAGTCTTAAAGGGTGTACCGGGAATAATCTTAAAGATGTTAATGTAGAATTTCCTTTAGGGAAAATGATAGGTGTAACAGGTGTTTCTGGAAGTGGGAAGTCTACCTTAATAAATGAAACCCTTTACCCTATTTTAAATGCACATTTTTTCAATGCTGTAAAAAAGCCTATGCCATATAAATCAATCAAAGGCTTAGAGCATATTGATAAAGTTATTGATATAAACCAATCACCAATTGGTCGCACACCGCGTAGTAATCCTGCAACATACACTAAAACTTTTGATGAAATCAGAAAGCTTTTTGCTCAAATTCCTGAAGCTATGATTCGTGGTTACAAAGCGGGTAGATTTAGTTTTAATGTTGCGGGTGGAAGATGCGAAACATGCCAAGGTGGAGGATTGAGAGTAATAGAGATGAATTTTTTACCTGATGTATATGTAGAATGTGAAACATGCCAAGGTAAAAGATTTAACAGGGAAACGTTAGAAATACGATACAAGGGGAAGTCTATTAGCGATGTTTTAAATATGACAATTGAAGAAGCTACTATTTTCTTTGAGCATATTCCTAAAATCTACAGAAAACTTAAAACTATTGAGGATGTTGGTCTTGGTTATATAACATTAGGCCAACAAAGCACAACCCTTTCAGGTGGCGAGGCACAACGTATTAAACTTGCGACAGAACTAAGCAAAAGAGATACAGGGAATACATTTTATATTTTAGATGAACCCACAACTGGGCTTCATTTTGAAGATATTAGAGTATTAATGAAAGTACTCAACAAACTTGTTGACAAAGGAAATACCGTTTTAATTATTGAACACAATTTAGATGTGATCAAAACGGTAGATTATATTATTGACATTGGGTACGAAGGCGGAAAAGGCGGTGGACAAATTGTTGCAAAAGGCACACCGGAACAACTTATTAAAGATGAAAATAGCTACACAGCGAAATTCTTAATAAAAGAGCTGTCTTAATATTAAGTTTATTTTACAATTGATCCTGTATTGATAACCATAATAAAAAACTATATTAGTAGGTTTTCAAAAAGGAAATAAGAATAATTATATGAGAAAAGAGCATAAGCACAAAAGTTGGAATGAAATAAAAACTAATGACTCATGGGCCATATTTAAAATTATGGGTGAGTTCGTTGGTGGATATGAGAAACTAAGTAAGATAGGTCCTTGTATTTCTATTTTTGGTTCAGCTAGAACAAAACCAGACCACAAATACTATAAATTAGCAGTAGATGTTGCTAGTAAAATAGTTGAGCATGGTTACGGTGTTATCACAGGTGGTGGTCCAGGAATTATGGAGGCAGGTAATAAAGGTGCGTATATTGCTGGTGGCACATCAGTAGGATTAAATATTGAGTTGCCTTTTGAACAACATGACAATCCCTACATTGATAATGATAAAAGTCTAGACTTTGATTACTTCTTTGTTCGTAAGGTAATGTTTGTAAAATATTCTCAAGGCTTTGTTGTAATGCCTGGAGGATTTGGAACTTTAGATGAACTCTTTGAAGCTATGACATTGATACAAACTTTAAAAATTGAGACTTTCCCTATTATTCTGGTTGGAACAGAATTTTGGGGCGGGTTGGTTGATTGGATAAAAAGCACATTGATAGATGCTGGAAATATTAGCCCAGAGGATTTAGATCTTTTCCACGTTGTTGATCGTGCTGATGATGTCATAGAAATATTAAACGATTTTTACAAAGAATCTAGACTTAGCCCAAATTTCTAAAATTGTCCTTTTTAATTTCACCGCTATGAAAAAGAAAATATTTGGATGCTTTTTGCTCGCCTGCATGTTTTGGATAGATGTTTCTGGTCAAGAAACATTTAAGGTGATGTTTTATAATCTTCTAAACTATCCGTTAGAGGATGCCGTGCCTAACAGAGAAGATGATTTAGAATTTATACTTTCTGATTACCAACCCGATTTATTTTTGGTTTGCGAATTAAACAATATTATTGGTGCAAATAATGTACTTAACATTACTAGATCTTCAATTTCTACAAATTATGAAATGGCAACCTATGTTTCTAATACTTCAGATGATACCACAGGCGATCAAAATGATTTACAAAATCTATTGTATTATGATAGCACTAAATTCATATTAGAGGACGAGATCATTGTACCAACGGATTTAAGAGATTTTAATGTATATAAATTGAAAGTAAACACTGTTGATCAAACTACTAATCCAATAGAATTTTATGTTATCGTTTGTCATTTAAAGGCATCAAGTGGTGATCAAAATGAATTAAGGCGCTTTAATATGGTCGTAGAGTTAGATGATTACCTAAGTACTTTACCTTCAGACTCAAATATTTTGTTAGGAGGAGATTTAAATATATATACAGGGTCAGAACCAGCCTTTCAGCTATTGTTGCAAGACACCAACAATATAACTCTTGCCGACCCGGCTGATAGAGTTGGAAGTTGGAACAACAACCCTAATTTTGTTGATGTTTTTACGCAATCTACGAGAACCCAAAATGGATTAGGTGGTGCATCAGGTGGTTTAGATGATAGGTTCGATTTTATTTTAACCTCGGAGAATATGTTGACTAATGCTACGATTACATACGAACCGAACTCTTATCAAGTTTATGGTAATAACGGGTTATCAGCATGCTATAATAGTGCCATAAATTCTTCCGCATGTGCAATTCCTGGTTCTGAATTTTCTTTTGAAGTTAGAGATGCCCTACATAATTTCAGTGACCATTTACCTGTCACAATGAACCTAGAAATAGATGAAAATTTGCTTAGTATATATGATAATATTGCAGAAGCAGAATTAAAACTAGAAAAAACCATAGTAGATTCGGAGATTCACATCATAAATATACCAGCGAAACTTTTTGCCGAAGATATAGTCATTTATAATAGTTTAGGTAAAATGATAAAAAAAATACAGTTAGTATTAAATTCTAACTTAAAAATCAATTGTTCAGATTTGGCAAACGGTATTTACTTTTTAACTATCCCGAATTTTCAGATCAAACCGATTAAAATTATTGTTTCTCATTGATAGGTAAATCTCACATAGCAATTCTGTTATTCTGTTTTGGGTCAATATTATTTGCTCAGAACAAAATTACCGTTGATGCTGTAGTTGATATAGACAAAAAGTCTATTACTATTTCGCAAACGATAATTTATAAAAATGAATCAGACGATGCCTTAAAAGAAATTTACCTAAATGATTGGAATAATAGCTACTCAACAAAAACTACACCACTTGCAAAACGGTTTGAGGAAGAATTTAGCACCAAATTTCACTTAGCAAAAAGTGAACAAAGAGGATTTACCACAATTACTTCTCTAAAGGATATCTCTAATAATAAATTAGAGTTTACCAATTTAATAAATCATCCTGATGTAATTAAGGTGACATTACATTCAGAATTAAAACCAGGTGATTCCTATCATTTAATACTGAATTACAATCTTGTATTACCAGACGCAACCTTTACAGATTACGGCTTTACTAAAAATAAGAATTTTGATCTTAAATACTGGTACATAACGCCTACTGTTTATGATGGTAAATGGAATTATTATAGTAACAAGGATTTAAATGATTTATTTGTTCCAAAAGCAGACTTAGAACTAAAAGTTACCCACCCCTTGAATTACAAGGTAACCTCAGAGTTAGATTTGACACGCCTTGATTTAACCGAAGATAAAAAATCACAGATAACCTTTCTTAGTGGTAAAGATAGGGTTGATACATATTTGTCGATAAACCGGTTTCCGCGATTTAGCTTTGTGCAGACTGATGATTTTATAGTACTTTCTAATATCAATGAAAAAGGACTTGCTCCAACGGATAAGGCTGTTTTAACTGATAAAATTACACGGTTTTTAACGAAAAACTTAGGAGAATATCCACATAAACAACTTTTAGTTACTGAAATTGATTACAACCAGAATCCGTTATATGGTCTTAACCAGTTACCAGACTTTCTAAGACCTTTTCCAAAAGAATTTCAATACGAATTGAAATTGCTAAAAACAGCTTTAAAAAAGTATCTAGATAATATTCTGCTTATAAATCCACGCAAGGAAAATTGGCTTAGTGACGGATTACAAATATATTTTCTAATCAAATACGTTGAAGAGTATTACCCTGATATGAAATTAATTGGTACACTTGCCAATATCTGGGGTATTAGAGCTTTCCATGCTGCTGATCTAGACTTTAATTTTCAGTACTTTTTATATTCAATGGAAATTGCTAGAAAAAACCGTGATCAGCCACTAGCAACTTCAAAAGATTCACTTATAAAGTTTAATGCCAATATTGCTAATAAATACAAAGCTGGTGTTGGTTTTAATTATCTAGATGAATTTGCTAACGATATTGTTTTGAGGGAGAGTATTACTCAGTTTCTTAAAACAAATACAATACAAAACGTTTCAGTAAGTGACTTTGAATCATTTATAAAAAAAGAAACAACTAAGGATATTGATTGGTTTTTTAAAGATTATGTTGGTACAAGAAAAAAAATAGATTTTAAAATAAAAGACGTAGATACCACTGAGGACTCCATCAAGGTTACTATTAGGAATAAGAGGGGAAATACTATGCCTATCTCTCTTTTTAAACTCAAAAATGATTCTGTAATTGGTCAAACTTGGATTGAAAATATTGTTGGCACAAAGACTATTTCCATTCCAAAAGACGATACGGAAAAGTTTGTACTTGATTATGATAATATAGTCCCAGAATTTAATCAAAGAGATAATTATAAAGCAGTAAATGGGTCTTTCTTAAATAATAAGCCATTTCAGTTTAGGTTATTTAAGGATATAGAAGATCCAGATTATAATCAAATATTTTTCATGCCTTTAGTTGAGTTCAATAATATTTATGATGGTTTAACCCTTGGTACCAAAATTTATAATAAAACGATTTTAAGGAAACGCCTTAACTACAGGTTTTCGCCACAATATGCATTGAAATCTAAGTCATTAACAGGATCTGCCTCTGTCTATTACACTCATAATTTGGAGAACCAAAATCTATTTGATATCACTTACGGTATAGCCTCAGGTTATCAATCTTTTGCACAAGATGCATTTTTTACAAGTATAAGACCATCCATTTCCTTTTCGTTTAGAGATGATGATGACTTTAGAGCTGATGGTAGAGATTTTATTACAGCAAGGTATGTTAGCATTACTAGAGATATTGGTGAAAATGCTACCGTAACGGTTGACGAGCCTGATTATGGAGTTTTTAATTTACGTTACACACATTCTAATCCTGGAATTATTAATTTTTCAAGATTTAACGCAGATTTTCAGTTAGCAAATCAGTTCAGCAAACTTTCTGTAAACTATGAATTTAGGCGTCTCACAAGGAGTAATAGAAATATAAATTTTAGATTATTTGCTGGTATTTTCTTAAACAATGACAGTGATCCAAATTCTGACTATTTTAGCTTTGCACTAGACAGACCGACGGATTATCTATTTGATTTAAACTACCTTGGAAGATCCGAAGATGCAGGATTATTTAGCCAACAAATTATAATTGCAGAAGGAGGGTTTAAGTCCATGTTAGATACACCCTTTGCCAATCAATGGATTACTACTGCCAATTTCAGCACATCTATCTGGCGCTATATTCAAGCCTATGGTGACATTGGTTTGGTCAAAAACAAATTTGAAAAAACCAAATTCGTATACGATTCTGGTATTAGGCTAAATCTAGTTGAAGATTACTTTGAATTATACTTTCCACTTTATTCAAACTTGGGCTGGGAGATTTCCCAACCAAATTATGGAGAAAAAATCCGTTTCATCATAACCGTAGACCCACAAGTACTTTTAGGGCTGTTTAGACGAAAATGGTATTAACATATTCTTAGAGTAATGTTAATTTTTTACATTTTTTTAATAATTATGTAATTATGAAGCTTATTTATTAAGAATATTTCAATTTTATAACAGTGGATTATATTGTATAAAATTTTATTTTCCGTACCTTTGCGTATTCTAATTTAGACCTTAATGAAGACCAACCCAGATATTAAAACAGAGATTACATTTGAAGATTTTAAGGCAGAAGTCTTAAATGATTACAGGCTTGCTGTTACAAGTAGAGAATGTAGTTTACTAGGTCGTCGAGAGGTCTTAACAGGAAAGGCAAAATTTGGAATTTTTGGCGGAGGAAAGGAAATTCCTCAAATCGCTTGGGCAAAAGCATTCGCCAACGGCGACTTTAGGTCAGGATATTATAGAGATCAAACCTTTATGATGGCGATTGGAGAATTAACAATAGAACAGTTTTTTGCCGGACTATATGCCAACACAGACCTTAGGCAAGAACCTATGTCTGCTGGGCGTCAAATGGGTGGTCATTTTACAACACATAGTTTAGATGAAAACGGGAATTGGAAAGATTTAACCAAGCAGAAGAATTCTAGTGCTGATATTTCACCAACTGCAGCTCAGATGCCAAGACTATTAGGATTGGCTCAAGCATCTAAAATATACAGAAATGTGAAAGGAATTGACACTACTAATTTTTCTATTGAAGGAAACGAAGTTGCTTGGGGTACTATTGGTAATGCAAGTACTAGTGAAGGTCTGTTCTTCGAAACTGTAAACGCTGCAGGTGTTTTACAAGTACCTATGGTTATAAGTGTTTGGGATGACGACTATGGAATTTCAGTACATGCTAAACATCAAACTACTAAGGAAAACATATCAGAAATCCTTAAAGGATTCCAACGTACCGACAATGAAAATGGTTATGAGATTTTCCGTGTAAAAGGATGGAATTACCCTGAACTAATTGATGTTTATCAAAGAGCAGGACAAATAGCACGTAATGAGCATGTTCCTGTTCTAATACATGTACAAGAGCTAACCCAACCTCAAGGGCATTCAACTTCGGGATCGCACGAACGTTATAAGGATAACGAAAGACTAACATGGGAAGTTGAGCACGATTGTAATACGCAGATGCGTAAATGGATCATTAACAATAATATTGCTACGGACGATACATTGTTAACTCTAGAGCGTGAAATAAAAAAGGCTGTGAGAGATGGGAAAAAGGTAGCTTGGTCTGCATTTTTGAAGCCAATTCTCAAGGAGAAAAATGAAGTATTAGATTTATTAAAACAGCTTGCTTCATCTAGCCCAAATGGTGTATTTATCAACAAATTAATTGGTGAATTAGAATCTGTTAATGAACCATTAAGGCGAGATGTTTTATCAATAGCTAGAAAGGCCCTCAGATACGTATTATTTGAAAATTCAAAGGAAAAAACCACCCTTCAAAATTGGATTAGTACCTATATAGAAGATGTTCAACTAAAATACAGCTCACACCTTTACAGCGAGTCTGATAAAAACGTATTTAATCAAACAGCAGTAGAACCAATTTATGGCAAAGATTCTAAAGTTGTTGATGGGCGTATCGTCTTACGAGAAAATTTTGATGCCATTTTTAATAAATATCCTGAAGCGTTAATTTTTGGAGAAGATTCTGGATACATCGGTGATGTAAATCAAGGTTTAGAGGGATTACAAGAAAAACATGGTGAACTAAGAATATCAGATACTGGAATTAGAGAAGCTACAATTGTGGGTCAAGGTATCGGAATGGCAATGCGTGGATTAAGACCTATAGCAGAAATTCAGTATTTGGATTATCTCATGTATGCTCTTCAAATTATGAGTGATGATTTGGCTACAGTTCAGTACCGTACTAAAGGAAGGCAAAAAGCTCCAATGATAGTTAGAACTCGAGGTCATAGATTAGAAGGAATCTGGCACTCTGGATCGCAATTAGGTGGTATACTAAATCTAATTAGAGGTATCCATGTGTTAGTTCCCAGAAATATGACTAAAGCAGCAGGGTTTTATAATACCTTACTACAAAGTGATGAACCAGCACTCGTAGTTGAATGCCTTAATGGTTATAGATTAAAAGAAAAATTACCTAGTAACATTGGTGAATTTAAAACACCAATCGGCGTTGTTGAAACCTTAAAAGAAGGTGAGGATATTACTTTAGTATCTTATGGTTCTACTTTGCGTTTAGTAATGGAAGCCTCGAGAGAATTACTAGAAGTAGGTATAAATGCAGAAGTCATAGATGTTCAGTCATTACTTCCATTAGATATTAATCACGATATTGTAAAAAGTATAGCTAAAACTAATCGTGTTTTAATAATAGATGAGGATGTTGAAGGTGGTGCATCAGCTTTTATATTAAATGAGATTTTAAATAAACAAAATGCCTTTGAGCATTTAGACAGCCAACCTAAAACATTAGCTTCAAAACCTCATAGACCTGCATATGGAACCGATGGTGATTATTTCTCAAAACCATCGACAGAAGATATTTTTGAAACTGTGTATACGATAATGCATGAATTAAATCCAACCAATTATCCTGCATTACGATAAATAAGTCTTGATTATAGCAATTGTTACATAGAGCTCTCAAAAAATGAGGGCTTTATTTTTTCATATAACATAAATCATAATATATTTAAGGTGTATTAAATAGATTTGAAACAACTATTATTATAAACAATACTCTTCTATGCTGACTAGAGAACTTATAAATTCTTTTAAAACAAAATCTGATCTTAATGATTATTTAGAGGCTAACAGAGCTTCAAATTTAAGTTTTGACAAAGTGCTTGAAAAACATGCCTATGAACAAGAATTATTGCCATTACAGGCTGAGTTAGTACAATTTCAGAGATGGGTACAGAAAGAGAATAAAAAGATAGCTATAATTTTTGAAGGTCGGGATGCCTCAGGTAAAGGTGGCACTATAAAACGATTTAAAGAGCATCTTAATCCCAGAGCCATGCGGGTTGTTGCATTGAATAAACCAACTGAGGTTGAAAGGAATCAGTGGTATTTTAATCGCTATATAAAAGAATTACCTAATGCTGGAGAAATTGTATTCTTTGATAGAAGTTGGTACAACAGGGCAGTTGTGGAACCTGTAATGGGGTTTTGTGATAAAACACAATATGATCGTTTTATGATTCAAGTACCAGAATTTGAACACATGTTATTTGAATCTGGTACTCACATCATTAAATTTTGGTTTTCAGTTTCTAAAGAAGAACAACAGCGTCGGTTTGAAAAACGCTTAAATAATCCACTTAAAAAATGGAAATTTAGCCCAGTTGATGAAAAGGGCCAAGAACTTTGGGACGAATTCACTACCTATAAAAACCAAATGTTTAGCAGGACCCATAATCACTTTAGCCCATGGGTAGTAATAAAATCTAACAACAAAAAGCAAGCTCGCTTAGAAAGTATAAAGTACGTGCTTAGTTTATTTGATTACGAAAACAAAGGTGAGATTGGTAAAAATCTACTGCCAGACCCTAACATTGTACAACGTTATTTTAGAAACACCATTCAGCTAGACCAGTAATGAAAAATTCATTTAATCTAACAGATAAGGATCTTAATATTCTTAATTCTAAGAAAGGATTAGAAGCACTTTTAAGACAAAACAAATTTGATCTACAAAAGGCGCTAAGAAATGTCAAGTACGAGAAGCGTCTCGAAAAACTTCAAGAAGAAATGCTTATTTTACAACAATGGGTTGCTAGAAATAATAAAAAAGTAATCATCCTTTTTGAAGGACGCGATGCCGCTGGTAAAGGTGGTGCTATTAGACGTATTATTCAACATTTGCCACCACGTGCTATTAGAGTTGTTGCATTACCAAAACCAAATCAAACCGAAATAGGCCAATGGTATTTTCAGCGTTATATCAATAGACTCCCAAATAATGGTGAAATAGTATTCTTTGATAGAAGCTGGTACAACAGAGCAGTAGTTGAACCTGTAAATGGATTCTGTTCTAAAAAAGAATATGACATATTTATGGGCCAAGTAAATGAATTTGAAAAGATGATTCAAGATTCTGGAATTATTTTATTGAAGCTTTATTTTTCAATAACAAAGAATGAGCAGGCAAGACGCTTTAATGACATCATTTCCTCCTCTCACAAAAAATGGAAATATAGTGAGGTGGATAAAAAAGCGATAACACTTTGGGATGAATATACAAAGTATAAGGAAACAATGTTCCTAAATACACAGAAAGCTACGCCTTGGAAAATCATTAAGGCAAATAGAAAAACAAATGCTAGGATTAGAGCATTTGAGTATATTCTACATAAAATTCCTTACGAAAACAAAGATTTAGAAACTATAAAACCTAAATCCATCCGCGCATTATTAGAAGGATAGTCGTACTTTATATATAGTTGAATTTTATTAAAATTCAGGATAAAGAATAATTCAAATAACAGAAACCTCTTTTATGTGGTTGGCCCCAAAACTGACGGGTCGAAATTTAGTTACGGCTTTCCAATAATGCATAATTCTAAAAAAAATGAAACTGGTCTGTTGGTACAAAAGTTTATAAAGTCAATGGATTAGGATTTAAAAAATTACTGATTGAGATAAAAAAGGAATATGAAGGCAAAGCCATTTATTTATTGTATTCATTAATTATAGTTTAAAACGCACTTAAACACAATAAGTGCTTTTTTTATATCTTTAAATCAAACAACTTAAATGCTTACAAAAAAAGACAAGTCAAAACTTAGAAGCACCATTTTTAGACACTTAGACGGTATTGCTACATCAACATCCATTTATACATTACATAAACATAAAGTTTTAGACCATATTCTAAGGTTAGAAACTGTTGATTTGCATGACTTAGCTAAAGAATTTAAAGCCAATGAAGGCTATCTTAATGTGGCCCTGAGAGTAGTATGCTCGCAAGGATGGCTAATCCAAGAAATAAATAATGAAACCAACCAAGTAACCTACAAAACTAACGATAATAGTGAAAAAGCATTTGAGCTTGCATTATTATATGAAGATGTCGTTAATCTATTAAAATATTCAGACAGGTTTGCTCAAGAAAAAATGATAAGTGTTGATGCATTTATTACTTTGGAACGAATCTTTAAAAAATTTGAAAATAAATATGGTTTAGTTGATGAGGATGAATCATCAATAGAATTTCAAGTTTTAAAACATATTGAGGGTGTAATTGCAGGTCCTATTATAGTTTTACTTGGTGTCAATGGTCTTTTTCATAAATACTTTATGGAGGCCTCATTTACAGCCGAAGAATACCATAGAGATCCTGAGAGCTTTAGGAAGATTCTTAACTTCTTTTCACATTTAGGGTGGTTTAACAAGAAAAAGAATACTTATCAATTTACCGATAAAGGTCTGTTTTTTGCTAAACGTGCTAGTGCTTACGGTGTAACAGTTTCCTACATTCCAACTTTTTTAAAACTTGATGAACTCATCTTTGGAAACCCAAAAATCTTAAAGACTACATCACATAGCGAAACCGAAAAACATGTTCATAGAGAGATGAATGTTTGGGGAAGTGGTGGTGCTCACGCCACTTATTTTAAAGTAATTGACAAGGTAATTATTGACTTGTTTAACAGGCCGATTGATGAGCAACCTAAAGGCATTTTAGACATGGGTTGTGGCAATGGCGCATTTATAGAGCACATTTTTAATGTAATTGACCAACAAACTCTCAGAGGAACGATGTTAGATGAATACCCTCTCCTATTAGTGGGAGCTGATTTTAATAAGACTGCTCTTAAGGTAACGCGAGCAAATCTAATCAAGGCAGATATTTGGGCTAAGGTAATTTGGGGTGATATTGGAAGACCTGATCTTTTAGCTTCGGATTTAAAGGAAGATTACAACATTGAGCTTAGAGATTTGTTAAATGTAAGGACATTTTTAGATCACAATAGAATCTGGAATGCACCGAATAATCAATACAATATTATTAGCAATTCCTCAGGAGCTTTTGCAACTAATGGCATAAGGTTGTCAAATAACAATGTTGAAGCCTCTCTTTTCGAACACCTCAACAAATGGAAACCTTATGTTGAGAAATTTGGCTTATTAATTATCGAATTACATACAATAAAACCAGAATTGACAGCCAAAAATATTGGCAAGACACCAGCCACAGCATACGATGCCACTCATGGTTTCAGTGATCAGTATATCTTAGAGGTAGGTGTATTTAGAGCTATGGCACAGAAAGCAGGACTAATACCAGATGACAATCATTTTGCCAGATTTCCTGATAGCGATTTAGCCACAGTGAGTATTAACCTATTAAAGGGAGCACTTTAATGTCAAATAAAGAAGAGAATCAATTAATTACTAGAGATTGGCTTGCCATAGAACGCACTAAACTTACCAACGAACGCACATTTCTAGCTTACTTTAGGACCTTTTTAGTATAACTTGGGACAGGAGTAACAATAATAAAACTAGAAATGTTTTCGGATATAGAATCCTTTGGAATAATATTAGTTAATGTATCTATAATTATTCTTGCGATTGGTATCTTTCGCTTTATACGTGTTAAACATAAAATACGAAAACACTATAAGGTTTAGTTTAAAAAAATATTTTCAATTAGTATATGTTCATTGTTTGACATGAGCAGACCTTAGTTTGTCGAAATTTGTTGGTTAAAAGATATAACCAGCTGAAATTTGTATAAACTTTAAAACAAGTACGACATGAAAAAGCTAAAGCACATATTATCATTCACCTTGATCTTTCTTCTAAACTCTTGTATTGTTAAGTCTTTACGCCCATTTTATTTAGCAGAACACATTAGGTTTAACGACCAATTAATTGGTAACTGGACAACAGGAGAGAATAGTACCTGGGAAATTACATCCTTTAAAGAAACTTGGGAAAAAGACAATGAAGGAAATTCAAAACTGATGGAAGACGATATGGAAGCCTATGAATCATACAAGAATGCTTATGTTGTTAAATACATGAGTTCAGAAAAAGAGGCGTTCTTTTTAGCTATGCCCTTTATGGTAGATAAACATTTGTTTTTAGATTTTACACCATTTGAATATGAGGACAGTGGTATTAACAGATTAGTAGCTCAACATCTTTTAAAAACACATTCTGTAACCTATGTAGATTTTCAAAATGATGGTACCATTAAGTTAAAATGGTTGGATGAATCAGTTGTGACAAACTTAATAAGCGAGAAAAAATTAAGGTTAAAACATGAAAAAACAGGTATAGATGAAGATTTGGTACTTACGGCAAGTAGTGAAGAACTTTACAGTTTTCTGAAAAAATTTATGAAATCTGATATTGAAAACAAATGGGATAAAGATGTAATTAAAACGCTTAAACCTTCTAATGCCAAGCCTTAATATGCAATATATAAAACCAAAAAATATCCACAGACCATTACTGTTTCATAGTGTTCTGTGGATATTGGCTTTTCTAATTTTAATATTTGTTTTTACAAAAGGCAAGCAACCGGTAACAATAGATTTTATTTACACCATTGGATTTCTGCTTCTTATAGCTATTCCTGTTTGTATTAATTTCTATTGGCTCATCCCAAAGTTTCTCAAAAGAGAAAATTATATATTATATATAATAGGATTTACCTTATCTGGCCTAGTATTTGGCTACATTATTTATAATTTTTTTCAACCATTTTTAGATACTCTTTTTCCTTCTTATTTTTTCATTTCATATCTCACAAACAACAATTTAATCATAGTAATTGTTATATTTCTTATTAGCACTACATTGTTGAAACTAGGAGAGGATTGGTTCTATTTTAATAGCAGTCAGAATAAAGCACTCAAACAGAAAAGTCTTCAGTTTGAAACCCAATTATCAGCTTTAAGGTCTCAAATTAACCCACATTTTTTATTTAATTCTCTCAATGTTATTTATGCGCTGGCTTTAGAAAAAAAAGAAGACATATCTAAAGCGATTGTTCAACTTTCTGATATTTTAAGATATGTTATTTATGATTCTGATACTGAAAGTGTAAGTCTTAAAGATGAAGTTAATTTATTGAAGAATTATATTGCCTTTCAAAATTATCGTATAAACGCAACAAATGCCGTAGATTTTACTTTAGATATAGAAAATTACGACTTTAAGATTTATCCTATGCTTTTATTACCACTGCTCGAGAATAGTTATAAACATGGGGATATCCATGATCAAGATCATTTACCTATTAAGGCAAGTATCTCACAAAAGGGAAATACATTTTGCTTTGAAATTTCAAACGCAAATCTTCAAATAAAAAATGCAATTAATGCAAAACACTCAGGTGTTGGTTTAAGTAACCTTAAGAATAATTTAAATTTGGTATATCCTGATAAACACCAACTAACTATAAGTGAAAATGAAGATATTTTTAAAGTTATCTTAAATTTAACCGATGAAGCACAAAACCAAAATATCATGCTTGATTATTGATGACGAAATTTCGTCACAAAAGGTGTTGCAACATTTTGTTGCAGAAGTAACTGTTTTAGATTTAAAAGCAACTTGCAATAATGCTTCTGAAGCATTTAAATACCTGCAATTAAATGAATATGTAGATCTGTTGTTTTTAGATGTTAATATGCCTAATCAAACAGGATTAGATTTTTACAAAACCCTTAAAAATCCTCCAAAGGTTATTTTCACTACAGCTTATCCCCAATATGCTGTTGAAGGATTTGAAGTAAATGCAGTGGATTACTTATTAAAACCTATTTCGTTTGAACGCTTTCTTACAGCAATTAACAAAACCATAAGCCTATTAAACATTGAAAGCGACACTCAAAATTTTATAATTTTAAAAGAGAACAAATCGCTTCATAAAATTAATTTTGATGATATTCTTTACCTAGAAGCTTTTGGCGACTATGTAAAGGTGCATGCACATAACAAAACTATTGCAACACATAGTACTTTTTCTAGTTTAATTGAAAATTTTCCAGATTATTTTCTTAGAGTACACAAATCGTTTAGTGTAAATCTCAATAAAATGACACAAGTTTCCGGTAATCAAATTACAGTTGATAATTACACAATTCCAATTGGCCAAACCTATAGGCAATCCGTTTTAAATGCTTTAAATTTGTAGAATGAAGATTGAATCTATTGTTACAATTAAAAAAGAATTAAAACACCTTCCAAAAGAGGATTTGCTAACTCTATGCTTACGATTAGGTAGATTTAAAAAAGAAAATAAAGCACTACTCACCTATCTACTTTTTGAATCCCTTGATGAAGATGGTTATGTAACTAGTGTAAAAAATACCTTAGACGAACTATTTGAAACTATGAATACGGATAGTTATTTCTATATGAAAAAAACGATTCGTAAAATACTAAGGCAAATAAGAACCTACAGCAGGTATTCTAATAAAAAGTCTACCGAAGTAGAACTCCTTCTTTATTTCTGTGAACGGTTAAATTCACTTAGACCTTCAATTCACAGAAACAGGACTTTGAGCAATCTCTACCATAGACAAGTGGTTTCTATTCAGAAGAAAATCACTGCACTTCATGAAGATCTTCAATATGACTATACGATTCAACTAGAGGAGATAGAAAACCAGAAATAAACTTATTATTTTAAACTTGACATTTGTCATAGTTATTCTACTTCAATATTTAGACCTTTAGTAAAGTTCTAAACTCATGAAGTCATGAAAACTGTTAATAAACTTTTGTTATTGTTATTCGCAATTAATTTAGGCTGTGCTTATACCAGCGAAATCGTATATGATTACAACCTAGAAGTAGACTTTAACCAATACGATACTTATGTATTATGTATGGACGACTTTTTTGTAGAACATACCAATCATCCCAATTTAGACAATGAAGAAGTACGAAGAATTATTGGTGACGCGGTTGCCTTAGAAATTGAAAATAAAGGACACCGAACCAATGTATTAAAACCACAATTACAAGCCGGATTTAGATTACTAATTAGTGAAGAGACTGCAGAATTTACGGATTGTGAACATTTGGAAGAATTAGAATATTGGGAGAGCTGTGCAATTCACACTGAAACTTATGAAGAAGAGACCTTAGTTGTCTATGTTGCTGATTTTGAAACCAAAAAAGTAATTTGGCATGCTTCTATAGTTTGTGATCTTCAACAATCACAGAAAAAATTGAAACCATACATATACGACCTAATATCAGATCTGTACGATACTTATCCTAAAACGTAAGTAGCAAGGAATCCAGATGAAAAAAAGGATTTAAAGACATTTTAATTATTAAACTTGCTTCTTTGCTTTTCGGCTACCTTCGTACATTTCGTATTTAACCAATCTCGACTCCAATTTTGCGTTAAATACTTTAATTTTTCGTGAAGGTCTCAGACCGACATACTTGAGTGCCTCTATATTTGAAGTTATTAACCAAGCATTTGTATTTGGATAACCATGTTTTAGTGTAGTTCCGATATTACCATAGAATTCTTCAACATTAAGATTTTCTAGTCGCTCTCCATACGGTGGATTAAAAACCATATGCAATTTTTCAGAACCTGCTTTTTGAGTTTTAAAAAAATCTTCGTGTTTTATTGTAATAAACTCATCTAAGTGGGCATTTTTTATATTTTCTTTTGCCTTTTTTACAGCAGATGGTGATTTATCATACCCTAAAATTTTATGGTGGAAATCTCTTGTTTTATTCAGTAACGATTCTTCTATTTTTTCAAATAAATCAACATCCCAATCTTGCCAGCGCTCAAAAGCAAATTCTTTACGCATTAAATTGGGTGGAATATTACAGGCAATCATTGCGGCTTCTGCCAAAATAGTTCCACTACCGCACATTGGGTCCATAAAATCAGTTTGACCATCCCAACCGCTCATAATTATTAAACCTGCAGCCAATACTTCATTTATTGGTGCAATATTAGTTGCTGTTTTATATCCCCTTCTGTGCAAGGATTCACCAGACGTATCGAGTGATATTGTACAACGCTGTCTATCGATATGAACATTTATTTTTAGATCAGGGAAGCGAAGATCTACATTAGGCCTTTTACCAGTTGCTTCTCTAAATCGATCTACAATAGCATCTTTTGTCTTAAGTGCAGTATATTTTGAATGGGTAAAAATACTATGATGAACCGTCGCATCTACTGCCAGTGAACCATCCGTCTTAAGGAAATTTTCCCATTTAATTTTCTTAACATTATTATACAAATCTTGCTCACGTATCACTCTAAAAGAATGAATTGGTTTTAAAATCTTTATTGCTGTCCTAAGTCCAAGATTTGCCTTGTACATAAAACCTTTATCACCAACAAAACTCACATTACGAACACCTTTTTCCACATGCATAGCACCCAATTGGGTCAATTCATTGGCCAGAATATCCTCAAAGCCAAATAAAGTTTTAGCAACCATTTTGAAATTATTGTCCATAAGCAAAGTCTAATAGATTGCAAAAATACAGTATTTTTGTACGACATTTATTGATATGAATAAATCCACTAAACATTGGTATATATCTTGGTTTGACACGCCTTATTACCATATTTTATATAAGGACAGAGATTACTCTGAAGCACAGGGTTTCATGGATAATCTTACCAATTATCTAAATCTGCCAGATAATGGAAAAATTTTGGATTTGGCATGTGGTAAAGGAAGGCATTCGGTTTATCTAAATAAATTAGGCTATGATGTTACAGGTGTAGATTTATCAGAACAGAGCATTAACTACGCGAAGCAATATGAAAATGACACCTTAAAGTTTAAGGTGCATGATATGAGCAAACCTTTAAATGATAAGTTTGACGCCGTTTTTAATCTCTTTACAAGCTTTGGCTATTTCGACGACGAAAGCTGTAATCTTAATACAATTAAAGCAATAAAATCAGAGCTTAATGAATTTGGTTTTGGAGTTATTGATTTTATGAACACCAATTATGTTACATCCAATTTAGTAGCTCAAGATGTTAAATCGGTTGATGGAATTGATTTTTATCAAAAAAGAAGGGCTGAAAATGGTTTCATTATGAAAGATATAAGTTTTGAAATTGATGGCGAGAAATTTAACTTTCAAGAATGTGTGAGAGCTTTTATACTAGAAGATTTTGAAAATTTATTTGAAAAAGCAGGTGTTCACTTACTTGATGTATTCGGTGATTATAATCTTAATAAATACCTATCAGAATCCTCAGAACGTCTAATTATGATTTTTAAGTAATTTACAGATATGAACAAGTATTTATTTCCTATTTATGCCATAATTATAGGAGTTGTAATTGCTATACTTACTAAGAAGCAAAAACCAATTGGCACGAAGCTTTTATTATCTTTTAGTGGTGCATTTTTATTGGCTCTTACACTTTTTGATCTTCTTCCCGAAGTTTATGAACAATTAGAAGCGAAGAAAACTGGTCTATTTATCATGTGTGGAATATTACTTCAGGTAATACTAGAGTTTTTCTCAAAAGGTGCTGAACATGGTCATATACATTTACAAAAAAAAGAATCTAGATTCCCTTGGTTGTTATTTTTAAGTTTATGTATTCATAGTCTAACTGAAGGATTTCCTATTCATCAGCACAATGATATGGTTTATGGTGTGTTTATCCATAAAATTCCTATAGCAGCTCTTATCACAGCATTTTTATTACAAGCTAATTACAACAAAATTCAGATTTTTAGTTTTTTGATTGTTTTTGCAGCCATGACACCTTTAGGCACAGTAATATCAAACAACACTGCAATAGCACCAGAATATGTAGATATTGTTAGTGCAGTTGCTATTGGTATCTTTTTACATATCTCTACAACTATTTTATTTGAAACTGGCGAAGGACATAAGTTTAATTTATCAAAGCTTCTCGCTATTGTATTAGGTGTGTTAATTGCTTATTTTATTTAATGTTCTCGAAAGAAGATAGTCGCTTATTACGTCAAGAATTTTGGACTAGTTTCGGAAAATCCTTTCCAAGAAAATGGCTTTTATATAACACAAAAATCAAAGGTCTTTCCTTTAAATTTTATTTCGACACAAAAAAGGCATACATTACTCTAGATCTAGAAGATAATTTAGAAAATCGCATTAATTGTTGGGAAAAATTAACTGCACTAAAAAGCATTCTGCACAGTGATTATCTGCCCGATGCTATATATGAAGAAGAGTTTTATTTAGACAATGGAAAAGAAATATCTCGAATCTATTTACCACTAGAACAAAAAGTATCTATTCATAACAAAAACTCATGGAGAGCTGTTATGGAATTCTTTAATACCAACATGATTTTGTTTGAAACATTCTTTGAAGAATATAGAGATATTATCAAAAGATAAGTATTCCCTAATTGTTTGTGTGATATATTATTGCCAGTAAAATTGTGTATTTTTATAAGGTACAGAATTTCAGTATGTCATAATTAACCAATAAATTCTTAGCTCATGAGAAATCTATGGTCAGCTCTATTCATATTCGTCGTTATTACATCATGTAATACAAATGAAAAAACCAAGACCGAATCTGAATCAAAAATTACAGAGGTTACAAAAGATATAGCAAGTGATACAACTGAAATAAACTATATCTCGATTGATAATGACGAGGCATTAGTAGCTACAGCCTTAATGGCAGCTCCAAAATCAAGTAGGGCAAATTGCAAAGTTATGGGCTATAATATGGCTGGAGAATTTGTGACGTTTAGAGAAGGTACCAATGAATTCATTGTTTTAACTGACAATCCAAAAAAGTCAGGATTTAATGCTGCCTGTTATCATAAAAGCCTAGAACCTTTTATGGCAAGAGGTCGAGAATTAAAAGCTGAGGGTAAAACAGGAGTAGAAATATTTGATATCAGAGAAGAGGAAGTTAAATCTGGTAAGCTGAGCATGGGAGAACCTGGTGCTACACTTCATATTTACTACGGCACTAGCGATAGATACGACCCCGAAACCTCATTAGTTGAAGATTCAATATACCGTTATGTTGTATATCTACCATTTGCAACTTCAGAAACGACAGGACTTCCTGAAGCACCAGTAGCTTCTAATCATCCTTGGATTATGAACCCAGGAACACATAGGGCGCATATTATGATTTCTCCTGTAAACAACTTAGACAAAAAATAGCTCTTTATAAAAAGATACGCTTTTAAATAACATGGAAATAAATCATAAAAAAATGGCTTATAGCACCTCCTAGCACAAAAAAGTGCCATATCACATGGTTGTATGGTAAGCGTTGTACGGCATAAAAAACGATACCTACTGTATAGAATAAACCACCTACGAATAACCAAAGTAAACCATTAGGTCCAAGAGCATCTGATAAATTACTAAAATCAAATACTATTAGCCAGCCCATAATAAGATATAAGGATGTTGAAAACACTTCAAACTTACCAGTAAAGAAAAGCTTAAGAATTATCCCAAACAAGGCAATTCCCCAGACAGTCCAAAATAAAGGCCAACCAAAGCTTTGATTCAACTGTATAAGTAAGACAGGTGTATAAGTACCAGCAATAAGCAAATAGATACTTATATGATCTACGATTCTAAAATAATGTTTGCGTTTTTGACCTCTTACGGCATGATAAAGTGTTGATGCTAAAAAAAGAATGATCATAGAAATTCCATATACAATAACGCTGAATAAATGAAACGGTTTTTCCTTATCAACAAATAAAATTAACAATATCAAGCCAACAATACCCAGTGCTGCACCAATGCCATGAGACCAAGAATTAAGCTGTTCCTCTAGCTTTGTTTGTACGCTCATTATTTTTTGGTTTTAGGTTTGCCCCATTTATTTACACATGCATAAAAATCGATTTCAAAAGCAGGCCTTTGACGCTCTAACTGTTCATTCTGAAATGCACGCTGTAATATATCTTCGATTAAATAGTCTTCCTTCTCATAAATAGGACTAAACTCCTTTTTTAAAGAAATATCAAAAACCTTCGCTGTATTATTAAACCAAAAAGCTCGCCATCCACTTCGTAATTCTTTTATTAAATCAAAAGTTGTGGTACCTGTTTGCCTATGTATAAGTTTTACTAAAATTTGACCTTCTGTTTTAGTAAGCTTCTTCAACTCAGCAGAAAACTCATCCTCTATATATTTTTGTATCACCTTCGCATAACGCTTTTTCTGGCTCTTGCGCTTTAGTTTTGAGAGTCGTTCCTTTAAAGATTCTAATCGGTCTGCTGCCAACTTTGCATATGGATAGACTTTTAATGTTTTACGACGTAAAACTATATATCTAATTCTTTCATCCCTGTTCTTAAAATTCAATTCTGGTAATACCAAAACCTCATCTAAATCTATAGCAGTTCTTGGAATAGAATCACCATCAATTATAATATATTCTACTACTGTTGAATCTTGTTTTACAGGATCAACTTGAGCAATGACAAGAAGGTTAAAAAATAAAAAAATATAGACTAAATATTTCATAAATAAACTCTAGCTAAAGCCATTCCAAAAAACCTATTTAGAGTAGCATCAAAATTAAGAATTAATACTACCATTAACCTTAATTTCGTATTAATATTATTATTTTTAAACAAAAATTTTTACACATGGCAAAAAAGCAATTATTGACAAAAAAGTCAATGGACTTTTTAGAAAAATATCTAAATAATGCATCACCAACTGGTTATGAATGGGATGGGCAAAAACTCTGGATGGATTACTTAAAACCTTATGTTGATGAATTTATTACAGACACCTATGGTTCTGCTGTAGCTGTAATTAATCCAAAAGCAAAATACAAAGTAGTTATTGAAGGTCATGCCGATGAAATTTCATGGTATGTTAATTATATTTCAGATAAAGGGCTTTTATATGTGATAAGAAATGGTGGAAGTGACCACCAAATTGCACCTAGTAAAATAGTAAATATCCATACTAAAAAAGGCATTGTAAAGGGTGTATTTGGCTGGCCAGCAATTCATACTAGAAGTAGAGCCAAAGAACAACCACCAAAACCAGATAATATTTGTATTGATATAGGCGCCAAAGATAAAGCCGAAGTTGAAAAAATGGGAGTGCATGTAGGCTGTGTAATAACCTATCCAGACGAGTTTCATATTTTAAATGGTGATAAATTTGTTTGTCGTGCTTTAGATAATAGAATGGGCGGATTTATGATTGCTGAAGTTGCTCGTTTACTGCACCTTAATAAAAAGAAATTACCATTTGGCCTATATGTAACTAATTCTGTGCAAGAGGAAATCGGCCTACGAGGTGCAGAAATGATAACACAAACTATCAAACCAAATGTTGCCATAGTAACAGATGTTACTCACGATACAACGACTCCAATGATTGATCAGAAGAAACAAGGATATGCAGAAATTGGTAAAGGTCCAGTAGTAGCTTATGCACCAGCGGTTCAACAAAAACTAAGAGATTTAATAACAGATACTGCAGAAGAAAAGAAAATACCTTTCCAACGTGCTGCTTTATCTAGAGCAACAGGTACTGATACAGACGCCTTTGCATATAGTAATGGTGGTGTGGCTTCTGCCCTAATATCATTACCACTAAGATACATGCATACAACTGTAGAAATGGTGCATAAAGAAGATGTGGAAAATGTTATTAGATTGATTTATGAAACACTTCTAAACATAGAAGATGGAGAAACCTTTAGTTATTTTAAATAAACTATAGCCTCATATATTTGAGGCTATTTTTTATGGATGAATTTATAGATATAGTAACAAAAGACGGAGAACCAACAGGTAAAGTGGCTCTAAAATCAGATGCCCATAAAAATGGTTGGTATCACAACACTATTCATCTTTGGTTATATACAAATGATGGTAAAATTTTATTACAACAACGATCCCATAAAAAATTGATTTTTCCACTACTTTGGGATGTCTCGGTAGCCGGACATATTGATGCTGGTGAATCGTTTATAGAAGCTACACTGCGTGAAACAAAAGAGGAAATTGGTTTAGATTTAAACCCTGGTGACCTTAAAAAAATAGGTGTTAAACTCCACAAATCATCATATGACAATGGTAATGTTCTTGATTATGAGTTTCATCAAGTTTATATTGCTCAGCTTAACGAAAAGATTGACAAATTAGAGCCTCAAGAAGATGAAGTTGAAGCATTAAAACTAGTTACTCACAGTCAATTTGAAGAGTTACTTGAAATGAGTGAGGTTAACAGCCATTTTGTCCCAACTAATAAACCCTATTACCAATTTGTGCTTAATGCAATTAAATCATTAGGCGTATGAATTTAGTGTTATTATGATGGAGTTATTTTACCAAAAAATACGAGACATAAACTTATTAAAGCATTCAGCATGTTAGAAAATAAAGAGGTTAATAAACCAAAACGTAAACACAGTAATATTCCTCTGTAATACTATTTAATTAGAATATGCGCAATCGGTACACTGACCTTTAAGCATAATATTTGCTGATTCAATGTAACGATTGTTCATTTTTGGTATAGTAATATTTACATCTAAGCACTCTACTTTACCACAGTCATTACACTCAAAATGCGGGTGCAGATCATTATGTTGATGAGTCGTACAATTTTGACATCTCGCATACCATTTAAGTCCATTTGTACCTGAAAACGAATGGATGGTTCCCTCCTTCTCTAAACGTTCAAGAATACGGTACACTGTAGTCTTATTCATTTCATCCTTAAGTTGTTGAACTAGTTCCACAACAGATAAAGCCTCATATCCATGTTCAAAAATGGACAAGATTCGATTTACAGATTTAGTCTTTCTTTTAATACTCATATCACAAATTTAAGGCAACAATGTTGCATTATCAAATAATAATTCTTTTATTTGCAACTAGGTTGCATTATTAGTTTTAGTCTTCATTGAGAAATTTATAAAGCAAACATTTTGACAACATATGGCGAGTACTTATTAAAGGTAGAATTCTGTTAGGGTTTTTAAATTTGAATTCAACCAGTAAAAGACTCGCCATTCTTTATTAGTTCAAAAAGTAGTAGAATTAATATGATTCTTTAATTATTTAAAATAACGTGTTCTAAATCTATTGCTACATGATTAACAATTTATACCAATTTAGAATAATAAGCATAGGTAATCTATATATATTATTTTAACGCACCTTTGTTGCGTTAGTGATTTTTTTATATTTTTGCAATTCTGTTGCATTAATATTATGATAGCAAAAACTTTCGTAAAAAAAACAAATCCTAATTCAGTTGGAGCGTTGGCAAGTAGTCTGTGCTTAATACATTGTATTGCTACACCATTTCTTTTTTTAGCGCAAACTTGTACTGCAACTTGTTGTACATCCACACCAGTATGGTGGGCTACAATAGATTTTTTGTTTATTGGTATGTCCTATTTTGCGATCTACTGGTCAGTAAAGAATAGTATAAATTCTTGGATTAAATATGCTTTATGGACAAGTTGGGTTTTCTTATGTTTGGTCATATTAAATGAAAAAATCGGGCTATTAACAGTACCAGAGACAAGTATTTATATACCAGCAATCGCTTTAATTCTTCTGCATCTGTATAATCGTAAATACTGTGAATGTAAAGATGAAAACTGTTGTGCTACCACAAACTAATTAATTAAAAATGAATTCAGAAGACATTGAATTATTAGGAGATGCTCACATATCAACAAGTATTGATACACCTATAAGACCTGGTGCATTTGATAAATCAGATAGTGAAAAAATTGAAGCCATTCAAAAACATTTTGAGGCGATTATGTACGAACTAGGATTAGATTTAAATGATGACAGTTTATCAGGTACACCGTACAGATTTGCAAAAATGTATGTGCAAGAACTGTTTTATGGACTTAATCCAAGCAAACGTCCTAAAATATCCACTTTTAGAAATAAATATGGTTATAACAAGCTACTTATTGAGCAAAATATTAACATCGACTCGTCTTGTGAACATCATTTTCTGCCAATTACTGGAACAGCTCATGTTGGCTATATACCAAAAGAGAAGGTTATTGGATTATCAAAGATTAACCGCTTGGTCGATTATTACGCTCATAGACCTCAAGTGCAAGAGAGATTATGTATTCAAATTCTGGAGGATTTAAAAATTTCTTTAGAAACAGAAGATATAATTGTCGTTATTAATGCTAAACATTTATGCGTATCATCAAGAGGAATAAAGGACAAAAACAGTTCTACAACCACTATTGAATACAGCGGTTGCTTTCAAAAAATCGAACAAAGAAATTTCTTTTTAAAGCAAATTGGTCAGTTTAATGATCAAACTTAGTGCGCTTAATTTAAGTATTAAACGGTTTAATTTGGAAAAGCCTACTATTAATCTGGTAGGCTTTTAACTTTTAATAAAATTGATTTTTATGTTTTGATTTGATAGTGTTATGATAATTATAAAATCTAAAGCAATCACCTTATAATTAGCTTATTTTTGCACAATGCAAAACCAACAGCGCTCTCAATTTGAATTTGTTGTCTTAATGGCCGCCCTTATGTCAATCGTTGCATTGTCAATTGATGCTGTACTTCCTGCATTGCCTGAAATCGGAGAGTTTTTAAATGTGTCTAGCCCTTTAGAAAATCCTAAATTGATTACTTCAATTTTTCTGGGACTTGGAATTGGACAACTTATTTTTGGCCCATTATCTGATAGTTTTGGTCGAAAACCAATAGTTTATGTAGGCTTTATACTCTTTGTTATAGCATCCTTGATATGTGTTACAACGGAAAGTTTTGAAATGATGCTTTTTGGTCGAGTATTACAGGGAATAGGTTTAGCTTCACCGAGAACTATGTGCATCGCAATGGTTAGAGACTCTTATGAAGGCAATTATATGGCCAAAATACTATCTATAGTAGTTATGGTATTTATTCTTGTGCCTGTTGTTGCTCCTACTCTAGGTCAATATTTAATGAATAATTATAGTTGGCAGTTTATTTTCACATTTACATTAATTTTTGGGGTAATTGTAATTCTGTGGTTTTGGCTAAGACAACCAGAAACTCTAAAAGAGAAATATCGAATTCCTTATAGGTTGACAATATTCACCACAGGAACTGTTCAATTCTTTAGAGTAAAATCTGCTGTAATTTACACACTTCTATCTGGTTTTATAACAGGTTCCTTTATGGTTTACCTAAGCACATCACAACAGATTTTTGAAAATCAATATAATTTGGCCGAAGAATTCCCATTAATCTTTGCAAGCTTAGCTATTTCAGTAGGTTTAGCTACTTTTATGAACAGTCAATTGGTTGTGAAATACGGCATGAAGACCATTGTTCATATTGCAATGATTAGCTTCATTTTAACTTCGATTATTTTTTTATTAATGTTCTCAGGGGGAAATAATCCGAGTATTGAAGTTTTAATAGGTTTCTTTGCTGTACAGTTTTTTACGATTGGATTTTTATTCGGAAATCTAAGGGCTTTGGCTATGGAACCTATGGGACATATAGCTGGCATAGGCTCTGCATTAAATGGTTTTATTTCAACTGTGATGGCTGTACCAATTGCAGATTACATTGGGAGTTATATTGAAGATTCAGTACACCCCTTATTTATTGGGTTTTTGGTATGTGGCACTGTATCATTAATACTTTTTTACATGGAAAGCGCTAAATTTAAAAAGATTTTTACTTATTTATTAATTAGAAAATAAGTTTTACGAGCCTTTTAATTTTACTACAGTTCTATTATAAAATTTGAGGAAAAAAGGCAGAGGATCCTTAATACAATATAATAAAGATGTTT
This sequence comes from Winogradskyella sp. KYW1333, assembly GCF_003335675.1. Classification (GTDB taxonomy): domain Bacteria; phylum Bacteroidota; class Bacteroidia; order Flavobacteriales; family Flavobacteriaceae; genus Winogradskyella. The sequence goes on from NZ_QPHL01000015.1 coordinate 133,394, forward strand.
GATTTGCTATAAAACTTAGATTAAATATTAACCAAGGTTTTTGAATTATTTTTTTGACAGATCCTTTTAATCTATAATAAATAATAGGTCTATAGGTATATTTCTTCTTATAAATACCCAATGCAGATTGACAATAAACTAAGGGAAAATTAACATTTGTTTTTAATGAACCTTCAACTGAAGCCCAAAAACGACCATTTAATTCAATTATTTTAAACGCTTTTTCGTTAAAATCATATCTTAAATCTATATGAGCTACACCAGACCATTTTAAAGATTTGATAAGTACTTTAACTACTCTTAGAATTTCATTATCCGTACAAAATTTTAATGCAATAGGTGGTTTAAAATTATCCTTTTCGTACGAAACTCCTTTTTGAATCGTAAAAGCAATTATTTCTCCTTCACTTGATAGTATACTACAGTCTATGTCATAACCATCGATATACTCCTGCAACACATAAGTGACTGGTTTTGCTTTTTTATTTAGCCACTCCTTGAATTCTTGATCCGAATTTAATTTATGAATACCATTACCTCCAGAACCTTTAGCCGGTTTAGTTATAAGAGGAAACTTAAGATCATGTGTTATACCATTTTCAACATTTGGATGTAAAATAAAAGTTTTAGGGTGTGGTAGTTTAATATGATTTAAGAGACTAGAAAATAATGCTTTATCTAAAGAGTAATCGTAGTTTTCGGTGTCAGTTAGATATACTAACTTTTCCTTATTTTCAATTAGGTGTCTATTCTTAAGAATTTTTTCGATTGCTTCGTGTCCAATAGGTATAATTAAATCTATTTCGTTATCTCTTACATATTCATTTACTACAGCTATCCATTCCTTAGCGCCACATTTATCAATTTGATAATATTTACTCTTAAGCCTTGAGAATTTTATTGGGTTACCTTTGTCTTGAGATAAAATAGTAACCCTTATATTTTTGTCTTGTGAGAGACAAATAAGAACTTGATGAATAAAATCACATTCACCATCAGGAATTAAAACATTTATTTTTTTGTTATTCAATTTCATTATATAACATGTGATTTATTCAAATGTTTTATTTTCATGCAATTAAATACTATTGGTGATAGTAACAAAAGTAAAACCCAAAAGAGAATAAATAATAACCAATATTCTATGACGTTATTAAAGAAATATCGAATCCCCAACTCAATAAACAAAATCAACATATAAAATCCGGAAGTACTCAACAAAATATGTACTATTAAGGTCTTACCATAAAAGTCTTTAAATTCACCTTTTGCCTTAATAGCATTGCAATGTTGCTCGGAACTTTTTCTAAGGACAAAGCGCTTATCAAAATCCAATAATTTAATTAGTTCAACTAATCTAACATTAAAATTGGATAATCCATATTCTATTTGCACCAATTGTTTAGGCCATTCTTTAAAAGCAATCAGAATAATTAAAATATCCTCCATAAAATAGCCAAAGGTCTCACCGGTAAATGAAAATAGAATCGTATGAAATACTAATATCATAGCAATAGCATAGAAACGAGCCTTTGGAAAAAACAAACAAATACCAATTAAAAGTTCTGCCAGCATTGCTGCATATGATATCAATTTAGCTAATATTAAATTACTGGTCGACTGATACCATGCGCTATAAACTGGATTTTCGAGCGCAACAAAAAGCCAATTGTGCATAAATTGTCCAGACCACCACTCTATTTGTGTTAATTTATTCAATAATGCGCCTAAATAAACTAGTCCAAGCTGAAAAAATAAAAGCCAAGGACTTTCTTGTTTGGAAGAAAGTCCAGAAAGAAAATACACACAACCGATTATAAATAAATGATTTCTAAAAATTGGTTTGGAAGTTAAAATGGCTAAAAAAATACTACAAGCAATAAATATCGCAGCAAGTCTAACTTTATAATTAAATACTAAAGTAGCACTCCCAATTATGAATAGTGATTTAATTATTGACTCGAGTAGTTTTGGGTATTCATTTAAATTATCCAATGAGCTAATAAAAGGAATAAAAGGGTCTGTTATACTGCCAAAAAAATTATGAGCAATAAGCAAAACAACAAAAATCTTACACATCATTAAAACACCCGGCCTCATTGATGTACCATAGACTTTAAAAGGTAATGATAAAAACTTAATTATTTTATTGGCTTCCAAATTTTCCATCCATTACCATTTGTGTTATATAATATTTCCACATCAGCTTTTTCAGCTTTACCATATGTAGTTTCATACTGTTGCACTAATGAAAAAATATTATCAATAGACCTAGGTTCCCAACCTTTAGATAAATAATTGTAGCGAGATGTAATCTCACTCCGAGACAAGTCTTTACCATTTATATTAACCTTTATTTGATAGTTGGTATGCTCGTCATAAGGTGCCCAACAAAAAAACTTTTCGGGTATAAATCTAGCATACACAACTGAACATAATTGAAGTATTAGGAATGTCATCCCAATGACTAAACAGATATTCTTATGATTTTTCAATACATTATTACTTAATAGCTCTCTGTCAGTAATTTATTACTTTTTTTAATTTAAAAAAATAAAAATAGATAAGCGACATTTTACTGTAGATAAATGACCGCTTATTGCATAGAAGATGTCTAAAATATTTCTAAACTACCCTTACCTTCTCTGACAACTTCTGGAGTATCATGCGAGAGGTCAATTATTGTAGAAGCTTCATTACCGCCGTAGCCACCGTCAATAACAATATCCACTAAATTACTCCATTTTTCATAAATTAATTCGGGATCCGAAGTATATTCAATAATATCATCTTCATCTCTAATTGAGGTAGATACAATTGGATTGCCTAAAGTAGAAACAAGCGCCAATGCAATAGAATTATCTGGCACTCTAATACCAACTGTTTTACGTTTTTTAAATGGATTGGGTAAATTTTTGGAACCAGGCAAAATAAACGTATATGCTCCAGGTAATGCTCGCTTTAAAATTTTGAATGTAGTGGTATCAATTTGCTTTACATAATCACTAAGATTACTTAAATCTTCACAAACAAACGAGAAGTTAGCTTTCTCTAACTTAATACCTTTAATCTGAGCAATGCGCTCTAAGGCTTTAATATTTGTAATATCACATCCCAAACCATAAACCGTGTCAGTCGGATATATTACCAAACCACCTTTTTGAAGCACCTCAACAACTCTTTGAACCGCTTTTGGGTTAGGGTTTTCTGGATATATTTTAATGTATTCTGCCATTGTTTAATAATCTAGCCTCTTCGCCGTCTGGATTGATTATTATAATTATCAGGTCTATTCCTTGCATCATTTCCTCTTCGTCTCGGCATTATCTTTTCTTTTTCTGCTTTTTGAAACTTTAACCACTTTTCGTTTTGATCTTCATTCAACAATGCTTTTAACTGATTGTTTAATTCATCTTCATCACTTCTTATCTGTTCTTGTATTGGTTGTAGTTTCTCTCTAACCAATATCATGGTTTCTCGCATTAATTCTCTATTCTGGGTAGACCTCGCAATTTCCATGTTTTGATTTACTACAATATCTAATCCTTCAAATAAATCCTTATTATCAGATTTTATTTTGTTCATTTGACGATTATGGTTCTCAATTTTAGAAAGAACAATTGTGGCAATAGAATCAGATTTTTTAAGCTTCAACTTTTTCAAGGTTTTCTTAGAATCATACGCAATTATACCAGACACTTTTTGAGATTCAAATTTTTGAACTTCCCTAGCTCCAGAATTTTGAGATTGATTGGAATAGCCTCCTCTTCCGCCACTAGGTGGCTGTGCATATACACATGCAGATTGAAAAAATACAAGTAAGAAAATTAATACTCTCATATCAGTTTATAATAGTTAACAAAAATTAGAATTATCCTAATACTTCAAGTTTTGCAAAACGCAACAGCAATTTTTTAGTGTTCCCATTTTCAAATTTTATTTCAGCTTTTAAATCACCACCTGCACCTTCAATTTTCATTACTTCACCTCTACCAAATCGCTGATGATTTACAACATTCCCAACAACTAACTTCGTGTCAAACAAATTAGTAGAACCGCTAGTCTTACTTACAGGTTTCAACTTTTTAGGCGTACTTATCTTAAAGTTCTCTGGGTTTTTTTTAGGCTCTTTCTTTCGAAATTTTGGTGATTTGGGTTTAGCAAATCGTACTTTATTAGGTTCTATATCACCAAATATTGAAGCATCCAACATTGGGTTAAATCGTTGTTCTTTTAATGGCGTTGTTATATTTACAAATTTATCATCAATCTCTTCAATAAATCTGCTACGTTCAGCATCAATCAATTTTCCCCAACGGTAACGTGAAAGCGTATATGTTAAGTACGCTTGTTTTTCTGCTCGTGTCAATGCTACATAAAATAATCGTCTTTCTTCCTCAAGTTCACTGCGTGTATTCATACTCATTGCACTTGGAAATAAATCTTCTTCCATTCCTACAATAAACACATGTGGAAACTCTAGACCCTTCGCCAAGTGAATTGTCATTAATGCCACGTGGTTTGGATCGCCCTTATCGCCATCGAGATCTGTGGCTAAAGCTATATCTTCTAAAAATTCTGCTAAGGAGTCGCCTGCATCTGCCAACTCAATTTGTCCTTCTACAAAATCCTTTATACCATTCAATAATTCTTGTACATTTTCCATTCTGGTAACACCCTCGGGTGTGCCGTCCTTATTGAGTTCCCTAATTAATCCACTGGTTTTTGTAACATGCTCTGCAAGATCAAAAGCATTTGCTGTTTGATTCATGACCTTATAACTCTCAATCAGGGTTACAAAATCTCTAAGCTTATTTTTAGTACCGTTATTGATGTTGATTGAGACATTATCAATGTCCTTCATAACATCATAAATGGTTTTGCCAGTCGCATTGGCTGCAACAACCAATCTGTCTACCGTTGTCTGCCCAATTCCTCTTGAAGGATAATTGATAACACGCTTTAATGCTTCTTCATCTGCTGAATTGAGTATCAATCTTAAATAAGCGGTAACGTCTTTTATTTCCTTACGCTGATAGAAGGATAAACCACCATAAATACGATAAGGTATATCCCGTTTTCTTAAAGCATCCTCTATGGCCCTTGATTGCGCGTTTGTTCTGTAAAGTACTGAAAAATCACTATTAGGTAATTGCTGGTTCATTTTGGTTTCCCAAATGGTGCTAGCGACATACCGTCCTTCATCACCATCTGTCATAGAACGGTGTACAATTACCCTATCACCTTCTTCGTTTGCAGTCCAAACAATCTTATCTAATTTTGTTTTGTTATGATCAATTACAGAGTTTGCAGCACCAACGATCATTTTTGTAGAGCGATAATTCTGCTCTAATCGATAGACGTTAACATCATCATAATCCTTCTGGAAATTAAGGATATTGTTAATGTTTGCCCCACGGAAAGCATATATACTCTGCGCATCATCACCTACTACACAAATGTTTTGGAAACGATCTGAAAGTGCGCGGACAATGAGGTATTGTGAATGGTTAGTATCCTGGTACTCATCTACCAATATATATCTAAACTTATCTTGGTATTGTGCTAATACATTAGGGAACCGAGTAAGCAACTCATTGGTTCTCAACAATAAATCATCAAAATCCATTGCACCAGCTTTAAAACAACGGTCCACATATTCAGCATAGATCTCTCCCATTTTTGGTCTACGCGCCATAGCATCAGCTTCCATAAGTTCAGGATTATTGAAATACGCCTTTACTGTAATAAGACTGTTCTTGTAAGAGGAAATCCTACTATAAACTTGCTTCGTTTTATAAATGTCCTTATCTAGGCCCATTTCTTTGATAATAGATCCCAAAAGTTTTTGTGAATCTTGTGTATCATAAATAGTGAAATTACTTGGAAAACCTAGGTGGTGACCTTCAAATCTGAGTATTTTGGCAAATACAGAATGGAACGTTCCCATCCAAAGATTTTTGGCTTCGCTTTCCCCAACAATCTTGGCAATCCTTCCCTTCATTTCTCTTGCTGCCTTATTGGTAAAGGTAAGAGCTAAAATATTAAAAGCATCAACGCCTTGACTCATTAGATAAGCAATACGATAAGTTAATACTCTCGTTTTACCAGATCCTGCGCCTGCGATAACAATCATAGGACCATCCTTTTGCAAAGTTGGCGCCAATTGCGCATCATTAAGTTGACTTAAATACTTTTCCAATTACTATTTTTTAAGAAATGTGAAATTAAGTATTGTATTAGGTTTAACCATGTGATTCAATTAATAATTATAAACAATGTATCAAGATTTTTATTGATCAAATTTCAATATATTAGTGAAAAAATTTTTCTAAAAACATGAAAGTACTTTTATCACTACTCCTCGTTACCTGCTCCCTAACTTTTGCCCAAAATTCTATAGAACAAGATATTATAGGCATTGAAGGTAAATTAATTGAATGGAGACACTATTTTCACCAAAATCCCGAATTATCAAATCAAGAGTTTAAAACCGCTGAAAAAATTGCGAAACATTTAAAATCTCTTGGATTAAAAGTCGAAACCAATATTGCCAAAACAGGAGTTGTTGGCCTTCTTGAAGGCGATAACCCAGGAAAGGTTGTTGCACTTAGAGCAGATATTGATGCGTTACCTGTTACAGAACGCAATAATTTACCATTTAAATCTGAAGTAAGAACAACATTTCTTAATACTGAAACAGGAGTAATGCATGCATGTGGACATGATACACACATTGCAATATTAATGGCAACTGCTGAAGTATTATCAAAACACAAGGACAAAATAAAAGGTACAATAAAGTTTATTTTTCAACCTGCAGAAGAAGGACCTCCACCAGGTGAAGAAGGTGGTGCAAAACTTATGATTAAAGAAGGCGTATTAGAAAACCCAAAGGTAGATGCCATTTTTGGTCTTCACATCAATTCCGAAACTCCTGTTGGTATAATAAAATACAAAACAGAAGGAATCATGGCCGCAGTTGAACGATTCGTTGTAAAAGTAGAAGGTAAGCAAACCCATGGTTCTCAACCTTGGTCTGGTGTCGACCCAGTCTTGATTTCTGCTAAAATCATCGATGGATTTCAGACTATAATTTCTCGAGAATCTTATTTAATTGAAGCGCCTGCGGTAATTACCGTTGGTAAAATAACTGCTGGTACACGATTTAATATCATACCAGAATCAGCAGAAATGATCGGAACCGTAAGAACTCTTGATGAGGATATGCGTCAACTGATAATAAAACGTATGAATGAGATGGCTTCTGATATTGCAAATGCATATGGTGGTAAAGCTACAATTGAATGGCAAAACAATACCATTGTTACCTATAACGACCCTGAATTAACAGCTCAAATTCTGCCATCTTTACAAAAAGTTGCTGGCGAAGACCATGTGCAACTCACGAAAGCAACCACAGGAGGTGAAGACTTCTCATACTTCCAAGAGATTGTACCAGGTGTATATTTCTTCTTAGGCGGCATGACACCAGGTGAAACTGAAGTTTTTCCTCATCATACACCAGATTTTAAAATTGATGACTCTGGTTTATTATTAGGCGTAAGAGCGTTTTCTCAAATTACGTTAGACTATTTAAATGATTGAAATAGATAATGACAGTGTATTGGCATCAATTATTTAAATAATTAAAAACAAAACATTACATGGATATTGATAAACTCATAGAGGTTGGCTTAAGTCTTTTACCAGCAATTCTAGTTGCGGCTATTGCCTATTATTTTTTCAAGCAACATATAGAGAACGAAAATAATATAAGACGCTTTAAGCTTCAAAAAAGCATGCAAAAAGAAACTTTTCCTATAAGACTCCAAGCCTATGAACGCATGGTGCTATTTCTAGAGCGTATTTCACCTTCAAAATTATTAACTAGAATACATCCAAATTCCTCAAATAAAGAAGATTATGAATCTTTACTTATAGCAACAATTGAACAAGAATTTGAACATAATTTATCACAACAAATATACGTTAGTGACGAATGCTGGAATGTGATTAGAGGTGCAAAAAACGCAACAATTCAGCTTATAAGAAAAGCCACTATGAACGAAAAAACAGATACCGCAAATAAATTAAGAGAAGTTGTTTTAACTGATCTTATGGACAAACAGGCACCTAGCAATACAGCACTTGCCTTAATAAAAGAAGAAGTGAGTGAAATGTGGTAATTCTAAGATGATGCACTAGTAACATTAGAATGTTTTTGGGAAGCATATTCAAAGCCTTGTTGCCACCATTTTTCCATCAGTCGTTTACTAAATATTAGAGAGTTTTCCGTTAAACTCGTTGGCGTGTAATATAAGTTGAGTTTTACGCCTCTGTTTTTTGCTGCCAATTTTCCAATTACAATATCATTACGCTCCACTTGATTTAGCAAATGGCCAAATAAGCTTATCATTAAAGAAAATGGGTTTTTACCCAATACCTTTTGTCTATTCATTGTTTCAGCCTCTAATACAACAGCATCAACTTCTGTTGCACCTCTAAGAATCGCCTCTCTTATTGGTATAACGCTACCTAAACCGCCATCAGCATATTCGTGACCATTAACAACAGCTAAGGACATAAAAGGAATATAATTACAAGATATCCAAATCCAATTACAAAACTCTTCGTATGTGTAATCATTAATGGACTTATACTCTACCCTGTTCATAGAGAGATTGGATACAGTGACCACAACATCATGCCTAATTTGCTTAATTTGATTGAATTCTTCTTCAGTAAAATTTCTCTTTATGTTACGTTTTAATGCTTTGCTTTCGCCAAAGGTTCGTTTTAGCCTAATAAATTGCCACAATGAATTAATGAAATCAATGGAAACAAATTCCCTATCTCCCTTCTTACGCTGCACAAACGGACTAATACTGAATATATCCTGTTGTTGCACGTTAGTGAAAATGTCATAGAGCTTGTGAATTTTACCAACAGCTAAGTGAGGCACTAACAGACTTCCTGTAGAGGTTCCTAGAAACATATCATATTCACGACCTTCTTCTTGCATAAGGAATTGGGCAACACCTCCTGCAAATGCACCCTTGCTTCCACCTCCTGATATAACCAATGCTCGCATTAATTCTTTTTTTCTTCTAGTTTTTTACTGAATTCTTTGGCGAATGTAACCAATCTCCAATTATGATGAGACTTAGCGCTTTCTATGTTGTTTTTACAAATATCATTACAACCGTTTATTAAACTTAAATACTGAAATGCATTTATCCTTAGATCAGCATTGTGTTTATCATCTGTATATCCTAATAGCTCAGAGTAAAGCTCTTGATTACTTTCAGCATTGTAATAAGGCGTATTAAGATTAAGGACAATCCAGAGTAACCGAACGTTCTTGTCACTAAAACCTTGAATACTCCTTGTTTTAGATAGGTACTTTCCACGTTCTAAAGGGAAATTATTCCATAGGTTATATAAAGTACTTTCTACCGTTAAATATGATGCGTCATCTAACAAGGTTTCGTAGTCTTCCTTAAGTTCTTCTGGTATTTTTGTAAGGTACTTAGCTATTGCTTGACGCACCTTAAGACTATTTTTAAATGTCTCTTTATTAACTAATTCTGGAGCCTGTGAAATCACTTTAATCTTAGCTTCATCCGAAACATCATATTTTAAATACTCGGTACACTTTGAAGACTTAACTTGACAATCTACCATTAAATATTCTTGAATAAACGCAGATCTTTTCTTTAAGATTTCGATTGCGCCATAAGCTGGAAATTTTTCATTTTTAACCCAGTCTCTGACAAAGGAATTGAGATTAACACCGGCAAGACGCTCAACTTCGGAAATAAAATCTGAAGTTTCCGCACTGCCATAGGCATGCTTATTTAAATAATTTTTCACTGCTTGTTTAAATACCTTATCACCAACCTTATCGCGCAACGCATGCAAGACCCAAGCACCGCGCTGATAAAACGTTAAACTACTAGATTTAGGATTTAGGAGCGATGTTCCTTGGTCTGCTATATCTTGCCTACCCAAATCTACTGCAGATTCATAGAGTTTAAAATCAAAATAGTCATCTCCAAAAATATCACGCTCTGCTAATAGCGCATAATATGTTGAAAAGCCTTCTTGCAACCAATGATGCGCTCCCGATGTTGCTGTTACCAAATTTCCAAACCACTGATGTGCTAACTCATGCGCATTAACATTTACATAGTTCTTATCATTAAAACCAATGGAATCCACAACAAAGGCATCTGAAAAAATAGTACAGCCCGTGTTTTCCATACCAGCATATAAAAAATCATGAACTGGTACTTGCCTATAATTTTGCCAAGGAAAAGCAATACCAATTTCTTCTTCTAGAAAATCAAATATTTTTTTACTGTAACGATAGGTAGACTCTACTTTCAGCGAATCATCAGGATAGTAGTAATACTCCAAAGGAATGCCACTATTTGAGATTTCTGTTGCCTTATTGTATTCACCTACAACCAATGCTACCAGATAGCTAGACATTGCCTTTTCCATTTGGTAAGACCAACTTAACCAACCATCCCTCGATATGTTCCTTCCTAGCGATGCTCCATTTGAAATCACCTGATAATCTTCTGGTGCTTCAAAATTAAAACTAAACACAATCTTTTCGTTTACATCATCAAAACTTGGCAACCAACTACTTGTGTATTTACCTTGACCCTGAGACCAAATATTCCAATTTTCATTTCGTTTAAGAAAATACAAGGCCTTCTTGGGCTTTGCACTATACTGAATGAGCAAATTATTATCGAGAGAAGGTTTAAATTTCGATGCTAATACAACTTTATCATTCTGATATGAGAAATTAATCGGTTCGTTATTTAAATAAACCGCATCAATACTCATTTGTCGAGCGTCTAAATAAATAGAATCAATAGGCCTTACCACGTCAAACTTATAAGCTATTAAACCATCAACTGTACCAGAATCTGGAATTATCTTAAGCTTGGCCACACCCTCTTTAAAGTCAACATATTCAGTTTGTTGCCCATAAATTACAATAGAAAATAAAAATGTAAAAAAAAATATAAACCTCTTCATGAATTGACAGTATACAAGGATAACGCCAAAGTACGAATTTTAGTCATTTTCTCTCATAATTGAGATTCCTTTTTATTCCTAAATTGAGTAAATTCGCAACCATGAGTGTCAATCTGCAAACACCTATAGATTATCTTAAAGGCGTTGGCCCCAACAGGGCTGATTTACTGCGCTCAGAATTAGGCATCCACACCTACCAAGACCTTATCAACTTATTTCCAAATCGCTATATAGACCGCACTAAATATTATAAAATCAATGCGCTTCAACAAAACAATGCGGAAGTTCAGGTTGTCGGAACCATAATTAGCTTTAGAGAGGTTGCGCAAAAACGCGGTAAACGGTTGGTAGCAGATTTTAAAGATGATACAGGTGTGATGGAACTTGTATGGTTTAGAGGACAGAAATGGATAAGGGAGAGCCTTAAAACTGGTCAACCCTATGTTATATTTGGGAAAACCAACTGGTATAATGGTAAATTTAGTATGCCACACCCAGAATTGGAATTATTGAATGAGCATGAGAAAAACCTCCGCTCTGCAATGCAGGCCATTTATCCTTCTACAGAAAAATTGTCTAACAAAGGTATTACCAATCGCGTTATTACCAAAATAATGCAACAGTTGTTTCTCGAAACTAAAGGGCAATTTGTTGAGACCTTATCGAAAACTATTTTGGGTCAATTGAAATTGATTTCAAAATCTGATGCTCTTTTCAATATTCATTTTCCAAAATCATCTAATCTACTTTCAAAAGCACAATTCCGATTAAAATTTGAAGAATTATTTTATATTCAATTGCAACTAATTCTCAAAAATTTAATTCATAAATCAAAAATAAAAGGGTTTAAATTCGATAAGGTTGGAGATTATTTTAACATCTTTTATAAAGACCATTTACCCTTTGAATTAACCTCAGCCCAGAAACGTGTATTAAAAGAAATTCGATCGGACTTAGGTAGTAACGCACAAATGAATCGGCTTTTACAAGGTGATGTAGGTTCTGGAAAGACTATAGTTGCCTTTATGTCAATGCTAATGGGGCTTGATAACAGTTTTCAATGTTGCTTAATGGCTCCGACTGAAATTTTGTCAGTCCAACACTATAACGGATTAATTGAATTATGTAATAAATTGAATATCAGCATTTCATTACTTACTGGTTCAAGTAAAACTTCAGAAAGAAAGGAAATTCACGAAAATCTCGAAAATGGTAGTTTACAGATCTTAGTTGGCACTCATGCCCTACTTGAAGACAAGGTGAAATTTAAAAATTTAGGACTTGCAATTATCGATGAGCAACACAGATTTGGAGTTGCACAAAGAAGTAAATTATGGCATAAAAATACATCTCCTCCGCATGTACTCGTTATGACCGCAACTCCAATTCCAAGAACCTTGGCAATGTCCGTTTATGGAGATCTAGATATTTCGGTAATTGACGAATTACCTGCCGGAAGAAAACCGATAAAAACAGTGCATCGTTATGACAATAATCGGCTGAATGTTTTCAAATTCATGAAGGATGAAATTGCCAAAGGCAGACAAGTCTATGTTGTATATCCATTAATTCAAGAGAGTGAAAAGATGGATTACAAAGATTTAATGGACGGTTACGAAAGTATCTCTAGAGAATTTCCACTACCTCAATATCAAATTTCTATTGTTCATGGCAAAATGAAAGCAAGTGATAAGGATTATGAAATGCAGCGATTTGCCAAAGGTGAAACGAATATAATGGTTGCTACTACAGTTATTGAAGTAGGCGTTAATGTTCCTAATGCCTCTGTGATGGTAATTGAGAGTGCTGAACGTTTTGGCTTATCTCAATTGCACCAACTACGAGGACGTGTAGGTCGTGGTGCTGAACAGAGTTATTGTATACTCATGACCAGCCACAAACTGAGTAATGATAGCAAAACAAGACTTGAAACTATGGTAAGATCTAATGATGGATTTGAAATTGCGGAAGTGGATTTAAAACTACGTGGGCCTGGTGATATTATGGGTACACAACAAAGTGGTATTTTAAACCTAAGAATTGCGGATATAGTAAAAGACAAAGCAATTTTAGACCAAGCACGATATTTTGCCAAAACCATCCTTAAAATTGATCCAAGCCTTAGCTTACCAGAGAATAAATTCATACTACAGACCTACAGGCAAATGGCCAAGTATAAAAATATTTGGAACTATATAAGCTAAAAAAGGCCTAGTACCAACTACAACCAGGCCTTCCAAAACAGTAACTAAACGTCTTTTAATGATGAATATCTTTATTTAACTTTGTTTAGTTGTACGCCTAAGTTACTCTGTTTAACAGGAGCATGCTGTTATGGACATGTTAAAAAATTAAACTATGTAAATTAACTGTAGATTAAGACAGCCATAATATGAAGTGAAAAATTCTGAATTTCAAAATTAAATTATCTTTAATCTCACAAATCAATTTTAGATGCTAACCAAACTTGGTCAAAAATTTACAGATACGTTTACCAGATACATGCCAAGCGCTTATGTATTTGCATTATTGCTAACCTTACTTTCAGGGCTGATGGCCCTAATTTTTACAAGTACAAAACCTATCACCATCCTTGAAGGTTGGTACGATGGTTTTTGGAAACTGTTATCTTTTGGGATGCAAATTGTATTAATTGTAATCACTGCTTATAGTATTGCGCAAGCACCTCCAATTAAGAGAGGTATCAATTGGTTGTCTAAAAGGATTACAACGCCTATTCAAGTATATCTTACGATAATGGTTTTTGGTATTCTTATTTCTTTTATAAGTTTTGGTATGGTGGTGGTAACATCAATTCTTGCGAGAGAATTGGCAATTAGAATTAAAGGTGTTCACTATCCGTTTTTAGTAGCTTGTGTGTATTTTTCTGGTAATGCTTGGGTTTGCGGTCTATCTAGTTCTGTTCCCTTACTATTAAATACCGAAAACAATTTTCTTATTGAAAGTAATATTCTGTCCGATACCATTTCTACAAGTTACAGTTTAGGTTCTACCCTTAATTTACTCATGATTATTTTATTTCTTTTTGTAGCACCATTTATTATTTGGTTATTAATTCCCAAATCAGCTAATGGCAAAGAGCTTCATAATCTTATCGTTGAAAGAACAGATTCAGAAGCTACCATAAAGAGCGAAGCATTATCATATAAATTACCATATAAAGCCTTATCCGACGCTTTAAACAATGCTGGTTGGCTTCAAATAACTATTGCGCTTTTAGGATTGGTATATATTGTATATCACTTCGCGACCAAAGGATTTGATCTTAATTTTAATATTATGATCTTTATTTTTATTATAGTAGGCTTATTTCTTCATATAACACCAATGCGCTATAGCATTGCCATGAAACGTGCTAGTAGTAATATTTCTGGCATCTTGTTTCAGTATCCCTTTTATGCAGGTATTATGGGCATAATGATGGCATCTGGTCTTGGTGTAAAAATTAGCGAAGTCTTAGCTTCTGTTGCTACGCCCAACTCCTACGCCTTTATTTCTTATATCACAGGTGGTATTGTAAATTTTGCCATCCCTTCTGCTGGTGGAGAGTTTGCCGTTATAGGCCCTAGTATTATTAACATGGTTCAGGATTTGGGTATAAATATGACTTCAAGTGAAATTAACACTATGATGGCTAGAGCATCAATGTCTGTAGCCTATGGAGAAAGTCTGAGTAATTTGCTTCAACCTTTCTTTTTATTGTTAGTGTTTCCGGTAATGGGGAAGGGTATTAAAATACAGGCTAGAGATATTGTTGGCTATTTATTTATCCCCTTTGTTTTGTTTTTTATTTTACAAGCCTTAATGGTGACTTACATACCATTATAGACTATAATAGCTTAATAATCATTAAAAACAAACAGTGTTAGGCACTGCCACTAACATAGGGTAAAGCGAATAACGTCTAAAGGCTTATATTGCTTATATTTATAAATAAATAGCGCAACTCGCCTTACCCGTATGGCCGTTAGCACCAATTAAAGAATGATTCAAAATAAATTTAAGGACATAGACCCAATTTTAGATGAGTGGTTACCGAAATATGGACTAATGGTCTTTAAGGAATATAAAGATTACTTAGTAAGATCTATTGAGGTAATAGACGATAGCGGATTATCTTATCATATTTGGGTTGAACAGAATGGAAATGGTGGTAATTACACCGTGAAAGCTCATTGGGATTTAGGTAAGAAAGTCAATAGACAACGAGTAACGAAAAGTTGGGAGAAAGCATCGCCAATTGACCAACTTTTTGATACACTTGATATGGCATATTCTGAAGTTAATAATTGGATTGTTTCAAACGGAAATACCAGAAATTGGATCAAATAACTCAAATAAAACAGGTGCTAACAAAACCTAAACTGCATTAAAACGCAGCTTAGCCAGACCGTTAGCAGTAATGAGAAATAAACACTAATGAAAAATAAAATAACGCAGTCTTTAGTCCTTTTACTTAGCTTGAGTTTGAGCTCTACTTTTGGGCAAAGCTCTGACAATGATGATAAGATTGATGTCAATAGCAGCGGGAGTTATGATTCAATTGAAAGAAAAAACACATTTGATCTTCGATTAGATAGTTTAGTTGGTAAAAGAGGAGAAAATGAGTTTATACTTCGTTGGTACTATGAAAAAAACAAAATCACAGAAGAAGTTTTTAAAAAAGTTGACAACAGCACTAGCCCTGAGGAGAAAACTGTACGTATTTATAACGACAGAGACTTAATTATCCTAGAGTTCAAATACACTTGGAAAGAAGAGTTAGGTAAGTTTCAACCTAAAGCCGTTATGAATGGATCAAAAACCGAATTTATTTACGATGATAATGGGAATAATTTATTTCAATATCAATATTTCTGGAGTACTGATAAAGAGACTTACTTGCCATACGACAAGGAAGAATTTAAATATGATGAGCAAGGAAGAAAAATATTACGCTTGTGGTATACTTGGAATTCAGAATTAGAAGAATTTGATACTAATTCAAAAACTGAATACAAATATGATTTAGCAGGTAATATCATAGAAAGTTATTGGTATGATTATAAATCTTACTATAATGATTATCGTGATGAATTCTTTTTGGAAACAAAATATAAATTCACTTACAGTGTATTATTAGATGCACAGTATAGACAAGTATATAGATGGGATAATGATTTAAGAAAGATGCAACTATATAATAACGGTGAAGTAAGATATAGCTTTAAAGAGAATAAAAAATTCTCACCAAAAGATCACTACTGGTTAGCTGAAGTTTTAAAAAATAAACACGAAAATAAAAGAGTTATTTATGTTCCGAACTTCATTAAGTTTTGTGAAAATGACATTTCAACTGCTAGAATTTCGTCAAATCGAGAATATAGATATGATAACTATGGCATATGCATTTTATACAATCGGTTCTCAGTGAATAAAGTAACTAATACACGTTATAAAAGTAATGTTAGAACCCGTGAGTTGCTTGTTGATGATAAAAAAAATCTAGTTTATTCTTATACAGATTCAGATTATGATTTAGATTTTCACAACTGGGAAATAGATAGAGAATGGGTAGAGTATTATTCAAAAATTGAAAAGTAAATTTGAAATAGAAAAACTGCTAACAAAAGGTATAGTGCATGCCCAGAGGGACACGCACCATACACGAGAACCGTTAGTGGCAATGCTTCGCACGAGAAAACCTTCCCGAATACTCGGGACTTCCTTTTGCTCTATTGCCACTAACGGCCAGACAGTACGACTGTCATTCGCCGGCAATAGGCTATGGTAGTTTAGCTTAATAATCATTAAAAACAAACAGTGTTAGGCACTGCCACTAACATAGGGTAAAGCGAATATCGTCTAAAGGCTTATATTGCTTATATTTATAAATAAATAGCGCAACTCGCCTAACCCGTATGGCCGTTGGCAATAATTAGAACGAAAAAAATTTTAAATGGAAATTACATTAGAATATTGGAATGAACTTGGAAAGCAAACACTACTGATTACTTCGTTATTAAGTGGATTTTCAATTACCGTAGTGGCGAATTTATTGGTTTCTGACAAAAATGATAAACTGAACAATCGAATTTTGAAATCAGCGACTTTATCAGCTGGATGTTTTCTTGTGAGTGTTTTTGCAATGGTAAATATTGTAATGACTACAACTCCAGGAGGATATATTAAAAATGTTTCATTGAATGACTTTCAAATTGCCAGAATTTTGGGAATGTTGACATTTATGATTGGGCTTATTTCCCTTTCTGCTATGATTGCTTTATCGGGTTGGACAAAATCAAAAAAAGTAGGACGATTTACTAGCATAATTGGAATACTAACATTGATACTGATTTTTATAACAATGACAAGAATTGGAAGCTAAATATAGTACTAGTAAATAAATATAAAAAATAACTATTGCCAACAATGGCTATAAATAATTGCTTGTTCTCGCCTACTTCTGAAAATCCTCGCGGATTTTCAGTTTGGTGTGTACTTGCAAAGTTAAGTGCTAACCCACGCAACTACTCATAGCCAAGACCGTTGTGCTTCATTAGATAAAATATATATGAATAAAATAAATATATTTTTCCTTGTTCTTGTAATAATATCTGCAAGCTGTAATTCAGTAGAAAAGAAGAATATTCTACGAATAAATAAAAATTTTGAAAAAGGTTGGAAGCTTGAATATCAGTCTAGAGAAGAATCTTCTAATCTACGTGATGTTTGGAGTATGTCGGACTATTTTATCGATAATCAAACGTCAGAAATATTATATCTAGAGGAAGTTCGGTATTTGGATGAAATGCAATATTTAGATAACATCTTTAATCCAAGTGCAGAAAATAATCCATCGAAAATAATAAAAATTAAACCGGGTATAAACTATCAGCTACCCATAATTCGGGGTATGGGGGATATCTACATACTTAGAAATCCACCAGAAAAAACAAACACATTTAAAGATGAAAAAGAGATATCTAAATGGCATTTACACTATTAATGTTTCCAAAATCTAATTAAATATTTAACATATTGATCAAAGAATAAAAACTAATAAAAACATGAGGATAAAATTTAATAGCAATAAATCAATGGTTATTTGGGGGATTATTTGGTGTATTACGGCGGCAATTGCCAGTGAATTTGAATTAAGCTATTTGTTTATAATACCAGTTATTTATTGGACTTTTTTAGGCAGTGCAATAACTGACTTAGTTGTTGATAAAGATTGGCACGGGTTAAAGCGATTTTTAATAATATCAACGATTATAATAGCTGTGATTGTTATTGTTTCTCTTTATTGGGAATAGTAAATAAAACAAAGCACAACAATGGCTATAAATAATTGCTTAGCTGGTTAAGAGAAGTGTAATTCCTACAAATCAACACTAACAATTACATCTGAAAAAAACGTAACTTTAAAAACACAACTAATCATAGCCTAAACGTTGTGTCTCATTATGAAAAATGACAATCTCAAAAAATTATTTTAAATTTCTGAAGTAAAATCAACCTACAAATAATGAAAAGAATATTACTGTTATCAATAATCACCTTGACCTTTTTTGGGTGTAAGAATAACCAAAACAAACAACTACAAAGTTCTATTGTAATAACCGAACCCGAAGGAGTTGAGAATATTGCTTATAAATGGGGTAAAATGGCTTTAACTGCAACAGCAAATGACACTGAAAGATTTAAACCAAGACCAACAATTACCTCGCGTTATTTAGGATTAATTTCTGTTGCTGTTTTTGATGCTTGGTCAAGATATGATAAAAAGGCAATTCCAGTTTATTTACAAGACGTGGATAGAAGACCCACAAATGAACAATCCCTAAAAAATAAAGAAATTGCTATTAGCTATGCCGCTTTCAGAGCAATGAATGAGTACTACTATTCTGATAAAAAACTATTTGAAGAATTTATGACTAAATTGGGATTAGACCCAAACAATGAAAGTCTAGACCCAAACACACCAGAAGGAATTGGGAATTTAGCAGCTAAAGCCGTTATCGAGGCACGAAAAGGAGACGGAGCAAATCAATATGGAGAAGAAGATGGTTCGGACGGAGAACCTTACTTTAATTATATAGGCTATGAACCTGTTAATTCAGCCGATAAGAACGTTGATGCAAATCGTTGGCAACCAAAATATTTTTCGGACGGCAAAGGTGGAAAGTTTGCACCAGGTTGCCTAACACCTTATTGGGACAAAGTCAAGCCAATTGCATTAAAATCTGGTAACCAGTTTAGACCAGGCCCACCACCAATGATAGGTAGTGAACAATTGGAGAAAGAGGTGCAAGAAGTTATTGAAATGCAGGCAAATTTGACTGATTACCAAAAAGCATTGGTTGAATTTATGCGAGATGGTCCACAATCTGTGCAACAAGCTGGACATTGGTTAAAATTTGCACAAGACGTTTCTAGAAGAGACAATCATACCCTCGACCAAGATGTAAAAATGTATTTCTACAATCAAGTAGTGGCTATGGATGCCTTTATTGCATCTTGGGATTCTAAAATGTATTACGATTATGCTAGACCATATGCATTAGTTCACGAATATTACGATAAGCAGAAAATAAAAGCTTGGGGTGGTGAAGGAAAAGGAATGATTGAAATGGATGGAAACCAATGGAGACCTTACTCACCTGAAACGTTTTTATGTCCACCTTTCCCAAGTTACGTTTCTGGGCATAGCACAATTAGTGGAGGATGTGGAGAAGCGTTAAAAATATGGACTGGAAGTGATGAATTTGGCTCTAGTGCGCAATTAGTGGCAGGTGCAATGACAGAACCAGATAATTTGGGCGAAACGGTAACCTTAGAGTTTCCAACTTTTACAGAAACTGCTGAAATGGCTGGTATCTCAAGAGTATTAGGGGGTTACCACATACAAGCCGACAATGTAGCCGGACTTGAATTAGGGCGAAATGTGGCTAATGAGGTTTGGAAATTCTATAAAAAACACGTTGGAGAAAAATAACGAGACACAACAATGGCTATAAATAATTGCTTGTTCTCGCCTACTTCTGAAAATCCTCGCGGATTTTCAGTTTGGTGTGTACTTGCAAACTTAACCACTAAACCACGCAACTACTCATAGCCGAGACCGTTGTGTAGTAAATAAAAAATTATATGAATAGAATATTACTGACTTTAGGAATTGTTTTAACTTTCCACTTTGCAAATGGGCAAACAAAAAACTTCATTGACCAACCATACTTAGAAACAACTGCAAAAGTTGATTCTCTTGTAAAACCTGACATAATATATCTTGACATTTTATTACAAGAAAAAGATAATAGAAATAAAGTTTCTGTTGAAGAATTAGAGAATAAGATGGCGATAAAGTTGGAATCTTTGGGTGTTGACTTAAAAAAACAATTAACTCTCTCTGACTTAGCAAGTAATTTCAAAAAATACTTCTTAAAACAAAAAGATGTTCTAAAAAGCAAAGCATATAAACTAAAGGTTTTTGACGCTCAAACTGCTGGAAAAGTCCTTGTTGAATTAGAAAGCATTGGGATTTCAAATGTATCACTTGATAAAACAGAATACTCGAAAATTGAAGAGTTGAAATTGGATTTGAAATCAAAAGCAGTAAAAAAAGCAAAAAAACAAGCTGAATATCTTATCAAACCACTGAATCAAAAGATTGGTGGAGCACTATACATTGTTGACAAATACTATCAAGGTTATAATTATGATGCAGAATTGGATGAAGTAGTAGTCGTTGGTTATGGCTCAAGAAAAAAGACGGAATATAAACCCGTAGAAATTGAATTTAGACCAATTAAAGTTGCAACTGAAGTTACCATCAAATTTAAAATTGATTAAAAATACGCTACGCAACAATGGCTATAATCCATTTCTAAGTCTGTGAGAAAAACTAAATTTAATCCCCTAACCCATGCTACTGATTCCTGCTCTGAAAATCATTCTGTTTTTCGCCATAACGGAAATATATAAAAGAACGTTGGCAACAATTAGAAAAAATAAATATGCTTAAACAACTTTTCTTGATACTAACAATTTCAATTTTAGCGGGGTGTTCAAGTGACAACAGAACTCTTGAATTGGGAAAAGGAGATGATGTAATAGTTAATCTTGAAGTTCTTGATAAGACGGGTATAACAAAAATTGAATTTCAAGCAAATGGGAATATCGAGGTAATGAATTCGGACGACTTAGAAAATCATAAGATAGTTTCTTTCGGATTTGAAAATAAGGGTGAAGGAACTTTTAAAGTTTTTGTCTACTCTTCAAATGACACGATAAGTTCAGAACATTATGTTGAAGGAGGATACAGACCAGAACTTACTGGTACGAAAAAGAAAATTGAAGTCAAAGAACACATCGGATATTAAAAAAAACTATTGCCGACAATGTCTATAAAGCATGTAGAAATTAAAAATTATATAAATGAAAAAGAGACGTTTTTCAATTCTATTATTCCTTCTTTCATTATTGTCATGTAGTGAAAAACAGGCCACTTCATCAGATTCTAATCGATCAATTCAAAGTAATACATCAGACGATAAACTTATAGATTTATCCCACGCCTATTCGGACGAGACGGTATATTGGGTTACAGCAGAGGAATTCGAGTTAGATACTGTTTTTAATGGGGAGACAGATAAAGGGTTTTATTATTGTGCAAATAATTTTAGTACTGCTGAACATGGTGGAACCCACATAGATGCGCCTATTCATTTTGCAGAAAATGGCCAAACAGTTGATGAAATTCCACTAGAAAAATTAATAGGACCAGCAATCAAAATTGATGTTTCTTCAAAAACACACAATAATTCAGACTACTTAATAAAAATTGATGATTTATTAGAGTGGGAAAATACTGAAAGAATCAAAATTCCAAATGGAAGTATTGTTTTATTAGAAACAGGATTTTCAAAATACTACCCCGATAAAATTAAATACATGGGAACGGACGAACGTGGAGAAGACGCAGTTAAAAAACTACATTTTCCTGGGCTGTCTAAAGAAGCAGCAAAATGGTTAGTTGAAAAACGAGATATAAATGCAATTGGAATTGATACACCAAGTATTGATTATGGTCAATCTGAATATTTTGAGAGTCATGTTATATTACTATCTCAAAACATTCCAGCTTTTGAAAATCTAACCAACCTAGACAAATTACCAAATATTGGATTTGAAATAATTGCATTACCTATGAAAATTCAAGGCGGAAGTGGCGCACCACTAAGAATTGTAGCAATCACCAATTAAGGGCAAAAGTAACCACGAACAACAAGGGGTCTGAATTGAATTTCGATTACACACTATATGCCGAGTTTATGGGGAATGATGACAAATCAAGCAAAAACACATTGGTAAGAATTTAAATTAAAAAGAGCTCTATTTAATAATTAAAGACAATAAAAAATTATAATTATTGATTAAGAATGATTAGATTCTAAATCTATTATTATAAAAATAAAATATGAAAAACTTATACCTTGTCGCTCTCCTTACACTTATCTCACCACTATTTACCAATATTATTCTTGCACAGTGTGATGGTGCCACTTTAGAGAGCCTTACTAATCCTGGCCCTTTTGAAGTGGAAACTCTTACCGAGGCAGATGGAATACGTAATGGCCCCGATTATTTTGGAGCGACCATTTACTACCCAACAAACGCAACACCGCCATTCTCAAGTATAGCAATCGTTCCTGGATTTGTATCGCTTCCTTCGAGTGTTCAAGATTGGGGTCCATTTTATGCCTCTCACGGAATTGTAACCATTATTATAGGTACAAATTCTCTTTTTGATTTTCCAGAAGCACGTGCAAATGCTTTGTTAGATGCTTTGGAAACTATAAGACAAGAAAATAATAGGGACGGATCTCCACTTGAAGGATTACTTAACCTAGATCAATTGGCCGTGAGTGGCTGGTCTATGGGTGGTGGTGGTGCACAAAGAGCTGCTGTACTTGATAACAGTATTGCGGGCGTTATTGCTTTATGTCCATATCTCAATACTCCTCAACTCGATCATGCGAGTCCTGTTTTAATTTTTAGTGGTGAGGATGATCCTACAGCCCCACCCTCTCAACAGGCTGACATTCATTATAATGTCACTCCTAACACTACAAATAAAGTGCTATTCGAAATCGAAAACGGTAATCATTCCGTTGCCAATACGCCAAACGGCGCAAATGGTACTGTTGGTAAAATAGCGCTTTCTTGGTTAAAACTTTATGTAGAACAAAATGATTGCTATTGCACTTTATTGATGGATAATCTCTTTGTTGATTCTGATGTAGCCTCTAAAATAGAACAAAATTTTGAATGTGAATCTTTAGGAACCAATGAGCAACAATTGTTTACCGGATTTTACCCTAATCCAACTCGAGATATAATTAATTTTAAAATAATTAGGGATGTACAATTCACACTCATTTCACCATTAGGACAACTCCTTTTAAAAGGGAATTTAACTAAAAATAACAAACAAATTGACTTGTCGCACTTTCCAGAAAGTATGTTTTATTTGCATATTGAAGGTCAAGTTATTAAACTCATTAAATACAATTAACAACCTTTATGTTTTATTAAATAGGTTCAAGGAAGTCCCCAACAAGACAAACACAATTATTTCAGGATAAGGGATTTAATTGATATAATTACAATTAATAATCTATCAAATCTTAC
Source organism: Winogradskyella sp. KYW1333 (assembly GCF_003335675.1). Lineage (GTDB taxonomy): Bacteria > Bacteroidota > Bacteroidia > Flavobacteriales > Flavobacteriaceae > Winogradskyella. The sequence goes on from NZ_QPHL01000015.1 coordinate 157,148, forward strand.
ATTAAATGAAATGCAATATAGAATGGATTCATTTAGTTTATTAAAAATAATAATTAACAAAAACTATATTCAAGCAACTAAATTTGAAATTGAAACTAATAGTATTAAAAAAGCATATTATTAAAATTTTATAGAACAAAAGCCATATACAATATAGGATACTAACTTCTATTTATTTTTTATGCTTACCTTCGGTAATTAAGCAAATAATTTCAAACGTAAGATTAAACAAAGCCATGCTTTGATAGTAAACTTAACTAGCCCAATAAAAATGAAGCTAGACCTATATCAAATAGATGCATTTACAGACAAAACCTTCGGTGGAAACCCAGCTTGTGTTGTCCCTCTGAATGATTGGTTACCAGATGATATACTTTTAAATATCACAAAGGAAAATGCAGTTGCCGAAACTGCTTTTTTTATTGACAAAGGTGATAAAATACTCCTACGCTGGTTTACACCTGAAATAGAAATGGATTTATGCGGACATGCAACACTAGCAACAGCACATTGCCTAAAATCAATTCTAAATTATTCTCAAGAAGAATTTATATTTGAAACATTGAGTGGGAATTTGACCGTTTTCAACAAAAATGATACTTACTTTTTAGATTTCCCTTCACGTATGCCAAAAACTAGTGAACTTCCTGAAATAATAAAGAAATCTTTAAATATACAACCCAATGAAGTCTACAAATCAAGAGATTATCTATTGGTATATGATTCTGAACAAGACATAAAGAACATCAAAATTAACAGACAAATATTTGACCAAATAAATCTTAATCCAGGAGGAGTTATTGTTACAGCAAAAGGTGATAATAATGATTTTGTTTCAAGATTTTTTACGCCACAAGCATCTATTTTAGAAGATCCAGTAACCGGATCTGCACATTGTTCGTTAATTCCATTCTGGTCAAGTAGGCTTGGGAAAAAAGACATGGATGCAATACAAATCTCTGATAGAATCGGATTTTTAAAATGTAAGGATAAAAACGATAGAGTAATCATTGGTGGAAAAGCAAAAACCTATTCAATTGGAAACTTATGGATAGAATAAAACTACCGACAACAATAGCTGTAAACAATTGCTATTACAGACTTACCCTGAAAATCTCTGCGGAATTTTTAGGTTGTTGTGTACTTACAAATGTTCGCACTAACCCACACAACTGATCATAGACAAAACATTGACAATAATTAAATTAAATCTAAAAATGAAATATTACATCTACTTATTTATGCTTGTCGGATCAATTTTAATCGTAAATCAAAATGCAATTGCACAAGCAACTGCTCCCCAAATTGAGCAATTTCAAAATCGAATAGTAGATTCAATATTTTCTACAACTTTAAATGAAAGTCGTGACTTTTGGGTAAGATTACCAGATAATTTTCAGCAAGATAATGATGAAAAATATGCTGTGATATACTTAATTGATGGATTTTCATTAGAAAGTACTCTGCAAGCTGTTTATGCTAATTATTGGGGACATTACCTGCCACATATGATACTTGTTGGGATTTCTAATCGCAACAACCGAATTAGAGATTTAACCACTTCGCAGATAAAAATGAGACGCGGTAGTGCAATGAACGATAAAACTGGGGGTGCAGAAACCTTTACTAAATTTTTGGAAAAAGAACTCATCCCATATATTGATGGTAAATACCCAACAATGAACTATCGTACATTAATTGGACATTCTTATGCCGGATTGTTTACTATAAATATGTTGGTTAATCATAAACATCTTTTTCAAAACTATATAGCCATAGATCCAAGTTTAGATTGGGATGACCAAAAATTATTGAAGGAGGCAAAACAAAAGCTTAGTATAGAAAGTTATAAAGGTAAGTCCCTTTTTGTTTCTTTAGCTGCAGAGCAACTACATATGTGGAATGAAGAAATAAACATAGATAATATTATGGATGACTCTTCAGAATTTACTTTGTTTGCGCGTTCAATTATTGAGTTTTCAAATTATACGAAATCTCAAAAACAGAATGGACTAAATTTTTCATGGAAAGTTTATCATGAAGATTTACATGGTACAGTTACATTACCATCAATGAGAGATGGGCTAATTTCTATATTTGAATGGTATCAGTTTAAATCACCTCAAAAATATAATAACCCAGAAACACCAATAGAGGAATTGGTAGCGCTATTGAAGGAACAGAAACAAATCTATACCAAACATTTTGGTGTTCCTACGGCACCAATGATTGACGAAATGTTAAATGGCTATGGTTACATGAATATGCAAATGGGACAACCTGAGAAGGCCTTTATGTTTTTTGAAATGAATATAAAGTATAATCCAAAAAGTGCATATGCTTATGATTCAATGGCTGAATATTATGAGTCTCAAAACGATAAAGAAAATACCATAAAATATTTAAACAAGGCTTATGAATTGAGTGGTGATAATTACTATAAGGAAAAAATTCAAGCTCTAAATAAAAAATAATTATGAATCTACAAATTTTACTATTCTTATTTACCGTAACATCGATATCCTTCGGTCAAAATATTGAGTCTTCGACTCGAAAATTTATTGATAAAGCTCATTTTACTAGGATCAATAAAGATTGGACCACAATTGCTGAATTTAAATCTGGAATTGGTGAAACAGTAGAGTTTTATCCCATTGAAGTTATCAATTTAAAAACTGGGGAAAAAACTAACGCTCTACAATTAGATATGAATATTAAGAAACCTGAGGTTTTTAAAACTGCGTGGATTGGAATAGAAGAAATTAATGAGTTTATACATTTTATTGAGGAAAATGTAATTCCTAATTTAGATTTAAGATTTAAAGATAAATCATCGGAATTTATTTTTAAAGCAAATGAAATGACTTTATCATATTTTGTTTATGAAAAAAAGCGAAGATTAACTATTAAACTTAATAGTTATGATGATAGTGAATTTAATAACTACACTTTTTGGACAGAATCACAAGTCGATAAAATACCGAGATTATTGGAAATTTTAAAAATAATAAAATAAAAACTAGTGGTTATAATATATGTAACTAACTAAATGTCTGCTACCAAAAAAACAATTTCAAGGGTATTTTATTATACAATTTATTTATAAATAAAAAGTTAACTACGAATTAAACATCAATAAAACTGATTTATAAAATTGACTGAAAAACTCAAATAAAATTAAAGATTAAATTATTTAAAGTGAAAAAAATAATTATCCTATTCTGTTTTACATTTATCTTTTTAGTTGCCTGTAAATCGAATAAAACGGCAGAAATTACGGTAATTTCTTTAGCTAAAACAAGTAAGAGTTGGAATGGAAAGCTACTCCCAAAATATCTTGATGGTAATCCTGAAATAACTATTCTAAAAATAATTATACCTCCAAAAGCAAAATTACCATTGCATAAGCATCCTGAAATTAATGCTGGTGTTTTGTTAAAAGGAAAATTAAGAGTAATTAGCAAAGAAAATGATACATTAATGCTTAAGGCAGGTGAACCAATTGTTGAACTTGTTAACGTATGGCATTATGGGGAAAATCCTGGTACAGTACCTGCAGAGATTATTGTATTTTATGCTGGAGTCAAAGGAACTCCTATAACCATTATTAAATAAGGTAACCATTGATGGCAATACCAATGGTTATAGATAGAAATCACCATAAATATTTGGGTTTTTAACTTCTTGACCACGAAAAATGATTCTAATCAATCTATATCGGATTTATTCTGTTTTTAATGATAATTCACCGCCCCCACTAGTTGTTATTAAACCAATTAAGAAAATACTAGTCTAAAAAGGAAAAAGTAAATAAAATGAAAATATTTAGATTTTTAACAGTTGCTTTATTACTAGTATTATTTTCTTGCAGCAAAGAAGAAGAAATTCCCCAACTGACAGAAGCGCGAGGTTATAACATGCTTCTCATTGGGAATAGCTTTTTTAGACCTTATGCAGAAAAACTTAATGAAATGGCATTTGATGCTGGTTTTACAAATCACAATAGTACTACTGTCTTTCGTGGGGGCGAAAATGGAAGACCTATCAATTTTTGGAACGATTCTTCTAGTGCAGAACATCAACAGATAAAGTCTACACTCGATGCGGGTAATATTGAATACTTTGGAATGACTTTTGGACATGATTCTATCAATCGAATTGAAGGTCATTACGCTTGGATAGAATATGCATTACAAAACAATCCAGACATAACTATTTTCATATCATTATCACCTTTTGACTTTCCTAATGGAGATCCAAATGGCACTCGACCAGATTGGAATACATTTGCAAGCGACAATGGATTCAACTCAATACAAGAGTTCTATGATTATTATATAAATGAGATTATACATAACGAAATTGTAGACCAATTGCGTATCGAATTTCCGTCTACCAAAATATTTACTATCCCAACTGGATTGGCAACCTTTGATTTAGCACAAATGAATATTGACGGCTTATTGCTAGATGATATTGATATGTTTGGGGCACGCGAAACTTCTATTTTTACCGATTCAAAAGGACATCAGGGTAATATAGTTCGCGAAACAGGTGGTCTAATATGGTTAAATAGTATCTATCATGTCGCTCTAAATACTAACACATATCAAACAGGATTCAATACAGACTTACACGAAATCGCAAAGCAAATAACGGATAATCATGATCCAAATTACAAACAGTAAAACATAACGTTTGTAAAAGTTATGAATTTGAATACTGAAAAATAACAACCCTTATTTTTTACTGCAGTAGATTCAATATGTTCGAATCTACTCGGAAAGAAGCTCTTCAACAAACCCTTCAAATTCAACCTTAAATTCTTTATACTTCTCGCCTGTTGCTGGTCCGTTAAAGCCCGTATGTATTTTACGAACTTTACCTGTTTTATCAATAAATATCGATGTTGGATAAGATAAAATATGGTTGAGCATTGGTAATTTTTCCTGAGCTTTCTTTTTGTCAGAAGTACCATATTGTGCCAACAGTACCGCATAATCGATTCCTATCTTAGATTTCAATCGATTAATTCTATTAAATGCAATCTCTTTGGATTTTGCATATTCAAATGCCAAGGCAACAATCTCAATTCCCTTATCCTTGTTTTTGTTGTAGAAATCTGCATAGTATTTACTTTCATCCAAACAATTTGGGCACCATGTTCCCATAATTTGAACTATTACCACCTTGTCCTTAAACCTTTCGTCTTTAAGACTTACAATATTTCCTGTAGCATCAGGAAATGAAAATTCCACACTATTATAACCCTCTTGTAAAAAGGTAAGATCATTGGCGCTTGGCAATTCGTAATTAGCATTGCGTTTTGCAACGAAGGGTTCTTTCCAATGGTTACCAGAATAGAATGTCCCTTCCATTGTAGAATCCGTAACTTTTGCAGTAAACAAAAAGGCATGAGCACCGTCAAAAGTAGACAGCCTCATTGTATTACCATCCATTACACCTTGGAGATAACGGTAATCACCTGTGGTCGTTCTAAAGGTTCCTGTTACAGTTTCACCTTCTTGCTTAAAAATACCCTTGGCAATATATTCATCACCTGTAATGCCTTGGCTAAATACTGTTTCCCAAGTACCAGTAATATTTTCCAAAGCTTCATCTTTGGTAACAAATCTCTTAGCATTACTAAATTGGGCCTTAAATGGCACTACTCTATCAAGACTTTCTTTAATAAAGTTTCCTTTTATATTATCACCCTCAAAAACACCAGCAAAATAGCCTTCAAATACAGGAGCCATGATAAATATAGAATCATTGCGGTATTGTATCTCATCTACTTCTATGACTTCTTCGGCATTAAATATTTTCAATGTATTTGAGCTCGTTACTTCAATATTAAAAGGTAATTCCTCATTGTCTTGTACGGCTAAAACAACACGGTAATTTCCCGCTTTTAGAGTTTTTAATTTATTTTCATTGTTACAAGAACAAAGTATTAAAGCAACAAGTAGTACTAATATGTTTCTCATATAAAAAGGTTTTGTATAAAGTTCGAAAATAACAACAATTACCTTACAAAAAAAAGGATAATGAAGTGTGTTTTAATTTTCTGCTTCTATCTTTTAATACCATACAACTATTATTATCTTTGTTGCTTCATTGAACTGAAATTATGAAGATATCTTATAATTGGCTCAAACAGTTTATTAAGATAGACTGGGATGCAGAGAAAACCGGAGAGTTACTGACAGATCTAGGGTTAGAAATCGAAGGAATTGAAGCGTATGAGTCTGTAAAAGGCGGACTTAACGGTATTGTTGTTGGCGAGGTTTTAACTTGCGTACAACATCCTAATGCTGACCGACTTAAGTTGACTACTGTAGATATAGGAAAGGATGCACCTGTGCAAATTGTTTGTGGTGCACCTAACGTGGCTAAAGGACAAAAAGTACCTGTTGCAACCATCGGAACCACATTATATACGCCTGAGGGTGAAGCATGGAAAATTAAAAAAGGTAAAATACGTGGTGAAGAAAGCCATGGAATGATCTGTGCTGAAGACGAGCTTGGCCTTGGCGAATCCCACGATGGTATTATGGTTTTAGATGCTGGTTTAAAAGTTGGGACACCTGCAGCAGAAGTTTTTGCAATTGAAAATGATCAGGTTTTTGAAATTGGCCTAACACCAAACCGAGCTGATGCAATGAGCCATTATGGTGTTGCAAGGGACCTAAAAGCTGGTTTATTGCAAAAGGAAGTAGCATTAGAGCTAATTACACCTTCTGTAAGCTCTTATCATGTTGATGCAAGATCTTTAAAAATTGATGTTGATGTTAAAGACAAAGAGAAATGTCCTCGCTATTGTGGAGTTACCATTTCTGGTGTTAAAGTTGAAGCTTCTCCAAATTGGTTACAACATCGTATAAAATCTATAGGACTATCACCAATTAATAATGTTGTTGATATTACTAATTATGTCTTGCATGAACTAGGACAGCCGTTACATGCTTTTGATGCGCAAAAAATATCTGGTAATAAAATTGTAGTAAAAACTTGCAAAGCTGGAACGAAATTTACCACTTTAGATGAAGTTGTTAGAGAATTACACGCAGATGACTTAATGATTTGTGATGGTGAAAAGCCAATGTGTATCGCCGGCGTTTTTGGCGGCATAGATTCTGGTGTTTCCGAAAATACAAGAGATATTTTCTTAGAAAGTGCCTATTTTAATCCTGTTAGTATTCGTAAAACTGCAAAAAGACACGGATTAAATACTGATGCTTCTTTTAGATTTGAGCGTGGTATCGATCCCAATAGTACAGAGTATGCTTTAAAACGTGCAGCTTTGTTGATTTGCGAAGTCGCTGGTGGTGAGATTACAAGTGATATCTCTGACTCCTATCCTGTAAAGATTGAGGATTTTCAAGTGAGATTGAGTTTTGACAACGCCAAAAAACTCATTGGAGAAGAAATCCCGAGGGAAACAATTAAAAGCATATTGACTTCATTAGACATTAAGGTAAACAATGTAACTGAAACTGGTTTAGGATTGACCGTTCCTGCATATAGAAATGATGTCCAAAGAGAGGCAGATATCATCGAGGAAATCCTACGTGTTTATGGCTACAACAATATTTGTACAACTGAAAAATTAAATGCTTCGATATCTAATTCAACAAGATTTGAGGATTATAAACTTCAGAATATAATTGGTCATCAATTGGCATCTCAAGGGTTTTTTGAAATCATGACTAATTCCCTAACAACTCCAGATTACATTGGACTGAGTGAACAATTAAATTCAGAGCATAATGTAGAAATGCTTAATCCTCTTAGTAGTGATTTAGGTGTGATGAGACAGTCATTATTGTTTTCTGGTTTAGAAACTGTTGCACACAATATTAATAGAAAACGCGGTGATCTTAAACTGTTTGAGTTTGGTAAATCTTACCATAAATACAATGAGTCTCGAGAAGAATATAAACACCTCTCATTGTTTGTGACAGGAAATAAAACCAAAGAAAATTGGAATTCTAAAGCGAGCCCAAGTGATTTCTTTTATTTAAAGGGAACCGTTCAAGGCATTTTAGAACGTCTAGGTATAAACAACCTAAGGTCTGCACCTGTAAAATCTGATTTGTTTAATGAAGGAATGACCTTATCGCTCGGCAAAAAGAAATTGGTTGACTTTGGATTGGTTAAGAAGTCAATATTAAAGTCTTTCGGAATTTCTCAACAAGTATTATTTGCTAATATAAATTGGGATAATGTGTTAGATATGGCAAAGCATAACACTATCACTTTTAAAGCCATACCAAAATACCCTGAAGTTAGACGTGATTTTGCCTTGTTAATTGACAGATCAGTTACATTTGAAGATATTTTTACTACTGCAAAACAGACAGAGAAACAACTACTTAAAACTATAAATCTCTTCGATGTTTATGAAGGTAAAAATTTACCTGAAGGCAAAAAGAGTTACGCCGTAAGTTTTACACTTCAAGATAAAAATAGAACCTTAACTGATAAACAGATTGATAAAATTATGTCTAAGCTGCAATCTAATTTTGAAAGTAAGTTAGGTGCAGAATTAAGGTAATATGAGAATTAGTTATATTTTTTACTTTTAACAAGAAAATTAAAGACTACTATGGCAAAAATCACATTTGGTGGAAATCCCGCCACAACTATTGGAGAACTTCCTGAAATTGGTACAAAAGCACCTGATTTTAAATTAACAGCAACAGACTTATCAGATAAAACTTTATCCGATTTTTCCGGTTCTAGATTGGTCCTAAATATTTTTCCGAGTATCGGAACAGGAGTTTGTGCTCAATCTGTAAGAACATTTAATGAAAAAGCGAGTGGATTAAAAAAAACAAAAGTATTATGCATCTCAAAAGATCTACCTTTTGCACTAACAAATTTTTGCGGTGCTGAAGGGTTGGATAATGTCATAACTTTGTCTGATTATAAGACTGGTAATTTCGGAGTGTCATATGGAGTTACGTTAAAAGACAGTGCATTTGAAGCTCTTTTATCGCGTTCAGTAGTCGTTTTAGATTCTGATGGCTCAGTTTTGTACACGGAACAAGTTCCTGAAACTGGTGACGAACCAAATTATGAAGCTGCATTAAATGCATTAGGCTAAACGGAGCTAAAACTCAATGGAGAAAAAGGAATCGTTTATTGTCAATAGACTTAAAAGCGTAGGCTATGCCTTTAAGGGTATGCTGATGCTTATAAGGACGGAACCAAGTATTCAGATTCAAGTCTTTATAGCCATTGCAGTAACGATAGCAGGATTTTATTTTGATATCTCTAGAACAGAATGGATGATACAAATAACTATGATAGGATTGGTTATGAGTATTGAAGGTATAAATACTGCAATTGAATATTTGGCAGATTTTGTGCATCCAGAGCAACACAAAAAAATTGGTTTAATTAAGGATATTGCGGCAGGTGCTGTTTTTATAGCGTCAATTATAGCTGTTATCATTGCCGGAATAATTTATATTCCTAAATTTCTTTAATACCAAAAGCCTTAGGATTAGCGTTACATATTTGTATTTTTGTTCTACCCTTGATTACAACAACTTACTATGGTACATATCAGGTACTTTTTGTTTTTAATAATCCTACTACCTTCTATTCAGTATTTAAATAGTACAGATGCAACATTTAAGTTTTTTAGTGAAGACCGTAATGGGCATCTTTTTATTTCTTATAACAAGATTGAACAAACAGAATGTATTTCTAACAAGTTGGTTTTAGGTAAATTTGATTACCGTAATAGCACTAGATTTACTAAAGTAGATTCCAAATATTTGGCCAAAGAAATTTATCTTAACAAGCAGGTTTATGAAGCATTTATTGAAATGTATGACGCAGCTAAAAAAGATGGAGTTAATTTAAAAATCTTGTCAGGCACTCGAAATTTCAAGGAACAAAAAGCTATTTGGGAACTCAAGTGTTTGAATTACAATGATTTAAATCCGAAAGAACGTGCAAAAAAAATACTTGAATATAGTTCCATGCCGTCTACTTCTAAACATCATTGGGGTACAGATTTAGATTTAAATAGTCTTAATAATTCGTATTTTAACAGCGGAATTGGATATGAAGAATACAAATGGCTTAAAGCTAATGCTAATAGGTTCGGTTTTTATCAGGTTTACACATCCAAATCAAAAGGTAGAACTGGTTATAATTTAGAGAAATGGCATTGGTCTTATTTGCCGGTGGCTAATAAATATTTGAATTATTATAATTCTCATACGGACTATAATGACATTAAGGGATTTAAAGGTGATTATCTAGCTACTGAAATGAAAATGATAAATGATTATGTAAATGGCCTATCCAAAAAAGTTATAGATTACAGAAATTAATAAGGATTCCAATATACTGGATCATATATGGCAAAAAAGACAACTAAAAAGAAAAGCACGACAAAAACTAAATCGAAGGATTCATTAAAAAAACCTTCACTAAAATTATCTAATCAACAAAAATTAGTATTTGGCAGTTTGTTGATTATAGTTGGCGTATTGCTTTTTATTTCCTTTTTATCATACATTTTCACGGGTAAAGAAGACCAAAGTGTATTGTCTAATTTTCCAGAACGAACTGAGGCATATAAGAATTGGGCTAGTCAATTAGGCGCTTGGGTAAGCGAATTATTTATATCTAAAGGATTTGGTATCCCTTCATTTATATTTTCAGGTTTGGTTTTTCTTTCTGGTGTCTATGTGACACTTAATTTAAAAAAAGACCGTCTAAGAAAACATTGGATTTGGGGTACGTTAATTGTCATATGGCTTTCAATCTTGTTTGGGTTCTTTACTCATAAATATGATATTCTTGGCGGTACGATTGGCTTTGAAATAAATCAATTCTTACAAGATTATATTGGCAAAATAGGAACAGCTCTATTACTGTTATTTGGTTTGATCACTTATTTAGCCATTAGATTCAAGGTAACAGGGGATACTTTTGTCAATATATTTAAGAGTGCAAAACGTAACATTAAAGAAGATTTAACCACTGAGGAGGAAATGACTACTTTTACTGTTGATAATAGCTTAACAGAGGAAGCTGAATCTATTAAATCTGCATTTGAGATTCCACTAGAAAATCCAGAACCAACAATTTCAAAATATTCTAAACCTGAATCAAAAAAGAAAGAAATTAAAGTTGAGATCGAAGCACCTGAGAAAAAAGAAGTTCAAATTCCAGAATTAAAGGTTGAAGTTGAAGCCATAGAAGAAGAAAAATCTGAGTTAGATAATCTTTCAGACAAATTAGTTGAAGATTTTGGTCAATTTGATCCAACTCTAGAACTGGGTAAATATCAATTCCCTCATTTAGATCTATTGAAAAAGTACGATAACGAAGGAATATCAATTGATCAGGAAGAATTAGAGGAAAACAAAAATAGAATTGTAGAAACCTTAAACAATTACAAGATTGGTATTAGCAGTATTAAAGCTACTATTGGACCAACTGTAACACTATATGAAATTGTACCTGATGCTGGTATAAGAATTTCTAAAATTAAAAATTTAGAGGATGATATAGCATTGTCATTAGCAGCCTTGGGCATAAGAATAATTGCACCTATTCCAGGCAAGGGTACCATAGGTATTGAAGTCCCTAATAAAAAAGCAACTATTGTATCTATGCGTAGTGTAATAGCCTCGCAAAAATTCCAACAATCTAAAATGCAATTACCAATTGCATTTGGTAAAACCATTAGCAATGAAACATTTGTTGTAGACTTAGCTAAAATGCCTCACTTACTTATGGCAGGTGCTACCGGACAAGGTAAGTCTGTTGGTTTAAATGCTGTGTTGACTTCTCTATTGTACAAAAAACATCCTGCGGAAGTAAAATTTGTTCTTGTAGATCCTAAAAAGGTAGAGTTGACGCTTTTCAATAAAATAGAACGTCATTATCTGGCAAAACTTCCGGATAGTGAAGAGGCTATCATAACAGATAATACCAAGGTAATTAATACCTTAAACTCGTTATGTATTGAAATGGATAATCGCTATGAAATGCTTAAAAATGCATTTTGTAGAAATATTTCGGAGTATAATGCAAAGTTTAAGGCAAGAAAACTAAACCCAAATGATGGGCATCAATTCTTACCATACATTGTATTGGTTGTAGATGAGTTTGCCGATTTAATAATGACAGCTGGTAAAGAGGTAGAAACTCCTATTGCGAGATTAGCACAATTGGCAAGAGCGATTGGTATACATCTTATTATTGCCACACAGCGTCCGTCTGTAAATGTTATTACAGGTATTATAAAAGCAAACTTCCCGGCAAGAATTGCTTTTAGAGTAACTAGTAAAATAGATTCTAGAACCATTTTAGATGGTTCTGGAGCAGATCAGTTAATTGGTCGTGGTGACATGCTTTTTACGCAAGGAAATGATTTAATTCGCTTACAATGTGCATTTGTAGACACTCCAGAAGTGGAAAAAATTACTGAATTTATCGGATCTCAAAAAGCATATCCAGATGCACACTTATTACCAGAATATGCAGGTGAAGAAGGTGGCACAAATCTTGATATAGATATTGCAGATCGAGATAAGTTGTTCAGAGAAGCTGCAGAAATAATTGTGACAGCCCAACAAGGATCTGCATCACTATTACAACGTAAATTAAAATTAGGATATAACAGAGCTGGTAGAATAATTGATCAGTTAGAAGCTGCCGGAATTGTTGGTCCTTTTGAAGGTAGTAAGGCAAGACAAGTCTTAGTACCAGATTTTGTAGCATTAGATCAATTATTAGAAAACGAAAAACAATAGAAAAGTAGACATATACCACATGAAAAAGTTAGTTTTAATATTAAGTTTAGCCCAAGGATTTTCAGGCTTAGCACAAAATGATGCTAAGGCAGAATCATTACTTAATGAGGTAAGTCAGAAAATTAAAACTTATAAGAATATTAGCTTAGACTTTAAATACGAGCTTAATAATATAAGTGAAAATATTAATCAAGAAACCCGAGGCGATGTTGTCATACAAGGCGAAAAATACAAGCTTAATGTATTAGGTATTACTCGTATTTATAATGGCAAAACGCTTTATACTATTAGCCCAGAGGATGAAGAGGTAACTATTTCTTCAGATAACACGGATGAGGAAGGAACCATAACTCCGAGCAAAATGCTTTCTTTTTATGAAGATGGTTACACCTACAAAATGGATATTATTCAAAATGTAAGAGGAAGAAAAATTCAGTACGTTAAACTTAATCCTATCGATACAAATTCAGAAATAAAAAACATTTTATTGGGTATCGATGCTACTACAAAACACATCTATAACCTCATAGAAAATGGTAAAAACGGAACAAAAACCACATTAACCGTTAATTCTTTTAAAACAGACGAGCCTATATCAAAAACCTTATTTACATTTGATGAAAGTAAATACAGTGATTACTTTATCAATAAAATTGATTAAGGTTTAAATAGTAATTTGTGAAAATATTAGATAGGTACATACTTATCACATTTCTTAGAACGTTTTTTAGCGTTTTTATCATATTCATGTTCATCTTTGTTCTGCAAGGGCTTTGGCTTTATATATCAGAATTAGCAGGTAAAGATTTGGATATTTCTGTTACAGCCAAATTTATTCTATATTACATGCCAAGGCTCATACCATTGGTTGTGCCACTCACCATATTATTAACTTCAATAATGGTATTCGGTAATTTCGCAGAAAATTATGAGTTTGCCGCAATGAAGTCTACTGGTATTTCTTTACAACGCGCAATGCGAAGTCTAAGTGTTTTTATAGTCATCTTAGGCGTTGCTTGTTTCTTTTTTGCAAATAATGTAATTCCTTGGGGCGAGTATCATTTCTACAATCTTCGTAAAAACATTGCTAAAGTAAAACCTGCTCTAGCCATCGCAGAGGGTCAATTCAATGAAATTGGAAACATTAATATTAAGGTTGATAAAAAAACTGGTGAAAGAGGTCAATATTTAGATGGCGTAATCATTCACGAAAAAAGCAGTACAAGAACGGGAAACCATAAAGTTATAGTTTCAGAGAAAGGCGAGCTCAAAAGTAGTCCAGATTCTAATGTGTTACAGCTAGAGCTATTGAACGGAAATTATTATGAGGAAATAATTGATTCCAAAAACAGTAGAAACGAAAAGAAACCTCATGCCAAAAGTTATTTTGAAAGTTATATCATAAATGTTGATTTAGAAATTTTAAATACTGAAGACCTAGACGAAAAAAGTCAAAGTGACAGGTACAGTATGTTAGATATAAAGCAGTTAAACAGGGCTATAGATACTTTAGATAAAGAACGGAAAGATGATTTAAAAGCATTATCTAATACCCTTTATAACAGATCTACTTATACTGCCTTAAATTTAAATATAGATAAGAATAAAAAAGACTCACTCTATACAGGTGAGTTATTGGATTTGTTTAATCTTCAAAACAAGCTTCAAATTATAAATTTAGCTACAAATTCGGCCAATAGCACCACTCAGATAATTGAATCTAACAAACGAAATTTTGCGACCAAAAAAATATGGTACAACAAACATATTACTGCTTTACACGACAAGTTTGTATTAGCTGTCGCTTGTATTATTCTGTTTTTTGTAGGAGCACCTTTGGGAGCTTTAATTCGTAAAGGAGGATTAGGTTTACCTATGGTTGTTGCCATTGTTTTATTCCTCACCTATCATTTCTTTGGGATTTTTGCTATTAACAGTGCAGAAAAAGGAAGTTTAAATCCTATTATAGGATCTTGGTTATCTACAACAGTAATGTTACCTTTGAGTATCTATTTGACATCACGTGCAACCAATGATAAAGGTGTTTTCCAAATAGACCCACTTCTAGTTCCTTTGAAACAATTATTTACTTCTAAACGTCCGATCCGTCTATCAGAAAGTGAGACCAAAGAATACAATTATTACAAAAAGTATACTCTTGAAGAACTGGTTAAGGTAATAAAAAGCCAAGGTGAATATGATCTAGACAAAAGACCAAAGGAGATTGCACTTCATAACTTGCTTAACCGTAATATATCACTTGAAAACTTAAAAACTGAAGGTCTTGAGATACCAGCCAAACTAATAGAAGCTAAATCAATCCTCAAAGACTTCAAGGATTACTCCAAGACAAGCTTAGTTAGTTTTACAATTGGTGGTATCTTATTGATATTGCATTTTGTCTTTAGAAATAACAAATTACCTGAATTGGCTGAAGCATCTTTAAGTTTGAGTATTATAAGTTTTATTTTTTTGGCAATTTATGCTGTAGTGTCTGCGATTGTTTATTCAAAATTTTACAAGACAATTAACGAAAAACAAAAACGTATTAATCCAATTTGGTTCTTTATCACACTTCCACTCTACCCTTTAAAATATATCTTCCTCAAAAATAGAATAGAACAACACTTCTATCTAAGCTGTATTAATAATATAAAATAAACTTATCTTTGCCCTTTAAATTGATTATATGAGTACTACTGCAAAAACTAGAACCTCTCTAAATACCATTGAAGAAGCCATTGAAGATATTCGTCAGGGTAAGGTAATTATTGTGGTTGATGATGAAAACAGAGAAAATGAAGGAGATTTCTTGGCTGCTGCAGATAAGGTTACTGCAGAAATGATCAATTTCATGGCTACACATGGTCGTGGTTTAATTTGTGCACCACTAACCGAAAACAGATGTGAAGAGCTTGAGCTTAATATGATGGTTAGAAACAATACTGACCCTATGGAAACAGCTTTTACCGTTTCTGTGGATTTAAGAGGAAATGGTGTAAGTACAGGAATTTCAGCTAGAGATCGTGCCAAAACTATTAAAGCATTGGTTAACAGCGAAACGAGAGCATTTGAGCTTGCAAGACCTGGACATATTTTTCCCCTTGTTGCGAAAGAAGGAGGTGTTTTAAGAAGAACCGGTCATACTGAAGCAGCGATTGATTTTGCTAGACTGGCAGGATTTTCTCCTGCTGGAGTAATTGTGGAGATTATGAATGAGGATGGTACAATGGCACGACTACCTCAATTAATGGAAGTGGCAAATAAGTTTGGCTTAAAAATAGTTTCAATTGAAGATTTAGTCGCCTACAGAATGGACTACGACTCTTTAATCGAGAAAAAAGAAGATTTCGAAATTGAAACGCGTTTTGGGAGATTTAGACTTCGAGCTTATTTACAAACAACCAACAATCAAATTCATATCGCCTTAACCAAAGGCAATTGGAAATCTGGTGAATCTGTTTTGACACGTGTTAATGCAACATTAGTCAATAATGATATTCTTGGTACACTCACCAATAATGCTGACAAACAATTAGATGATATGTTTAATGTTATCAATAATGAAGGTAAGGGTGCTATTATTTTTATTAATCAACAAGCACAGTCCATGAATCTTTTAACGAGACTTTCTATACTTAAAGAGAATCAAGTTGAAGGAAAATTGGTAAAAGCACCAAGCATAGGAATGGATAGTAAAGACTTTGGTATAGGTGCTCAAATACTTCACGATTTAAAGATTAGCAAACTAAAGCTAATCTCAAACAGTCTTCAAACTAAACGTGTTGGAATGATTGGCTATGGATTAGAGATTGTAGATTACATAAATTATTAATCTATAATTATTTTCTTAGTTACGCTTTTATCACCTGAGTATAACTTCAATATATATAAACCCTGCTTGAGGTGTTCTACATTTAATTTTGTTAAGTTGTTGGTTTTACTCAGTATAACTTGACCCAACGGATTAAATAGATTTACTCTATCAACTTGCTCGGTTGAACTTATATTGATTAGACTTGATGTAGGATTAGGGTAAACGCTAAATTTATTTGCAAAATTCTCATTAGTACTTAAACTAGTATTCTGAAATACCCTTACATAGTCAATTACCATATTACTTTCTACAAAATTAGGGTCTATTGTACCTGACACACCACCCATTGCAATATTTAGAAGTAAATATTGATCTTGATCTGCATCAAAAGGCCAAGTACTAGAATCCTTAACTGCTGGATTGTAGGTATAAAAACCAATACCATCAATTAAAAAAGTAATTTGGTTTGGAGACCAATTCATAGAATATACATGAAAATTATTGGCTACATCAGGTAAAATATAGGATTGGAAGTTTTCAGTGGCTCCAAAACTTGATGGTGTATGTAAAGCACTGCTCACATGATTTGTAGCACCCAAACCATGCTCCATAATATCTATTTCTCCACAAGCCGGCCAACCAGTAGTTCCAAATCCTTGTGTTTCCCAATAAGCTCCGGTTTCTGTGATGTTTTTTCCTAATGTCCAAATTGCGGGCCAAGTTCCCTCACCAAATGGTAGTTTTGCCCTTACATCTACTCTACCATAGGTAAATGCAAATTTAGAATTAAGGCGAGCAGATGTATAGTTTAAGTTTACTCCATCTTGTGTAAAATTCTCTGCTTTGGCTACAATATTTAAATTTCCGTTTTCTACATAAGAATTAACTAGTCTATCCGTGTAATGTTGTTGCTCTCCATTAAACCATTGCCCACCATTTGGACCGAATGTCTGATGATACCATTTTGTAGCGTCTATGGCTTCAGGAGTTGTACTATCAAACTCATCAGACCAGACCAAATCAGTGTAAATTACGTCCAATGCATGTGGATCACCTGGATCTGAACCATCATCAATATCATCAATGATATAAGTTCCAGGCTGTGCTACACCTCCATCAATAAATATAACAAGTCTAGTATAACTACCTGTAGCATTAACACCAGTACCAGTACCACTTATTGTGGCATTAGCAAAATCAAATAAAATATCGTTATCCCAACCAGCACCAGAAGCGGTTTGCTGTACCTCAACATCTGGATTTGTACCATTTTCTAGTTTTAGCAGTATGGTATGAGCATTTGGATCAAACTGATAAAAATCTAAGGTAATTTGTTGCTCTACACTGAGGTCTATAGGTTGACTAAGATCTATATAAAATCCCTGCCAAATATCACTACCATCATTAATAAACTGACCAGCTACATCATTTGGATTCTGAGGATCAACGGTTAATGCAAAACCACTACCTGCAAATGGAATAAACACATCTTGATTATCGGCAAAGTCAATTGGCATTTGCTGAGCTACTGAGACCTGTACACATATTGAAAGCAATATTACTGAGGCGTAATTCTTTAACATATATTCATTTTTTTTTGAAAGATAAGAAACAATTAAACCAGAAGGGAAAGGATTACCTATACTTTAACCATACAATAATTACAAAAGCCTATTTTGCTATTGTAGAGCTTATAATTTCTGACATTTTTTTGGCACGCTCAATAACCTCATTTTCTGACCACGACAATTTTATTAAGCATGAAATATTACGAGCAATATACCGATCTGATTGCTCGAAGGTTTTTGTCTCAAGATATTTTAATCCTTGTTTTACTTCCTGCGTAATAGGAAACAATGATTTTAGTTCCTTAAGATGATCCCATTTTCTGATATAATGCCAATTATTATCGTAATAATGGAAACATGCATCAATACCATTCTCCTTAAATGCCTTAGAAACTTGTCTTGCATCTTCAAGGTTCGGTAAAAAGAAATTTAAAAAAGCATAGCTTTCCTCACCACCATCAGGTACAGTCCTAAACGTTACACTAGAAAGTTTTGATAGTTCCTCCCTTATTATGGAATAGTTCTTTTTCTGAATGGCTATAAATTCTGGCAAACGTCTAACTTGAGCCAATCCTACAGCCGCATTTAATTCTGATATTCTGAAATTATAACCTAAAAACGGATGTGTTTCTGCTCCTCTGTCATTACCAATATGGTCATGACCATGATCACTATAATGATCAGCATGACGGTAGTATTCAAGATTGTTAGTGACGACGGCTCCACCTTCTCCACATGTAATGGTTTTAACAAAATCGAAAGAAAAACAACCAACGTCTGCAATACTACCTAAA
The DNA here is from genome assembly GCF_003335675.1 of Winogradskyella sp. KYW1333. Classification (GTDB taxonomy): domain Bacteria; phylum Bacteroidota; class Bacteroidia; order Flavobacteriales; family Flavobacteriaceae; genus Winogradskyella. The sequence goes on from NZ_QPHL01000015.1 coordinate 176,118, forward strand.
GGTTTATTTTTATAAGTTCCGCCAATGGCCTGACAGGCGTCTTCAACAAATATTAAGTCATTTGACCTACAAGTTGCCTTTAGTACTTCCATGTTACCCATACTTCCACACATTTGCACAATCATTACAGCCTTTGTTTTTGGTGTTATTGCAGATTCTACTGCCTTTGGATCTAAGGTTAATGTATCATCAATGTCAACTAATACCGGAATTGCACCAAGCATCATTATAGCTTCAAAACTTGCCACAAATGTGAAAGTTGGCATAATAACCTCATCACCTGCTCCAACTCCTGCAGATGCCAATGCAACAGAAACCGCTGCTGTACCTGAAGAAACTAATTGTACATGTTTACTTTGAAATGCATGTTGTAGCTCACTCTCTAATTCTTTTGCTTTCCAATGGCCCTTGCGCATGCCATCGAAACCATAACGCATTAAAACACCATTGTCTAAAACATCATTTACTTCCTTTCTTTCTAAATGGCTAAATAATTCAAATCCTGGCATAAATTGGAAACTTTATGTAATTAAAATTCACTAACAAATATAAGTCTTTAGAGATGTTTTGGGGTATTCTTTTTTACAATTCTAAAACCGTATCAGAAATTGGCTTTCTTACTTTTTTAAGAGAAGCAAACATATCGTCTTCAGCTCTAAAACCAACAGGTAAAAGCAACACAGACTTTAATTCATATTTATCTAAATTCAAAACCTTGTCTAATTCTTCTGGTAAGAATCCTTCCATTGGGCAACTATCTATTTCCTCTATGGCACAAACTGTCATCAAGTTTCCGAGTGCTATATAAGCTTGTTTGGTTGCCCAATCTGATTTCTTAGAATCAGGCATGGTTTCAATTGTAGATTTTAATTTTTCTTTGAAAGGATCTAATAACTCATCAGGTGTATTCCTAATGGCTTTAACGGTATCAAAATGTTCCTCTACATCATCTGTGTCAATTTCATTTTGAATACACAATACAAGCAAGTGTGAAGCATCTACCACTTGTCTTTGACCAAACGCAAGTGCAACCAAATTTTCCCTGATACTTTTATCACCTACCACAACCATTTTTAAGGTTTGAAGTCCATAGGACAAAGCAGTTAAGTTAAAGGCTTCTTTTAAAATTTCTAATTGACTATCTGAAAGCTGTTTAGTAGTATCGAACTTTTTAGTAGCATATCGCCAATTTAATTTTTCTATAATAGACATTGCTGTTCTTTTTTTTTGCAAAGATACATACAACACTTTTAAAATTACCCCTAATTGTCAGAACGCTTTTCTTCTATTTTTTCTTGCTGTTCTAATTTTTTAAAATAACCCTTAAATAAGAAATTATGTTTCAGCGCTTCCATGTTTTAATTAAACTTAGCTATTCCCTCTTAAATATTCAAAAGCTTTAGAACTGTAGATTAAAACTTTCATATTACAACGAGCTAATATTAACACCTTATAACTATGGATAATTAGAATTTAGACAAACGATTTTGCTCATTTTGCCATGTCCGTATCAAAAGATATTAATTCATTATTGCATCTATATTTAACATTTCTTTTTTTAATTTAACTCATTTAAAAATATTAACTAATTGCTAATGACTTTTAACATCAATACAAATAAATAGGTTTTAAAAATGATTAAATTACAAAACAAACCTTTTTTATTTAATGCAAAACTTACTGCAATATGGGCAGTGAGTGAAAGTGGTATTGGCGGTTTATTACATGCTCTAAATATACCATTTAGTGGATTATTTCTTGGAAGTTTCGCAGTTCTTATTATTACCTATCTAGCATGTATTAGCTCCAATAAATTCAATGTAATTTTAAAAGCAACATTATTAGTAGTATTAATTAAAGTTACGGCAAGCCCGCATTCACCGCCAATGGCTTACATTGCGGTTTTATTTCAAGGAGTATTAGGTGCATGTATTTATGCCGCTTTAGGTGTTAATAAGGTTAGTAGCACGATATTCGGAGCAATTGCTTTGTTAGAATCAGCCTTTCAAAAAATTCTCACTTTAACCATAATTTTTGGAATTGGATTGTGGGATTCTATTAAAGAATTATTCAATGGAATTCAGGATAAATTAAATATGGATTGGATCTCGGATTTACCATGGGTGTTTCTAGGTCTATATGCATTACTTTACCTGGTAATTGGAATTTTTATTGGCTTAATCGCTATTAGATTACCAAATCGTGTTTATGAAAACGCAAAAACAATCAATAGTTCAGAAATAAAATTTAATGACAATGGACTAAGTAAACGTAAGCGCAAGAAAAAGAGAATTTATCTTATTGGATTTTTACTACTCTTTTCAGTTCTGGTATTTGTGTTCTCTGGCTCCTTAAATAGTGCACTTTATATAGTATTGAGAACAATAGGTGCCATAATTTTTTTCCTTTTCATTTTTAATCCCATATTTAATATTTTAATACAGAAATGGGCTAAAAAGAAAAAGGAATCACAAAATGAACCTTTAAATAACATAATGGAGTTAATGCCTTCAATCAGAAGAAATATCACTGCAGCTAATAGTCTTACTTTGAAAGAAAAAAATATTTTGAAAAGAGCTAAGTTATTCATAATAAACTGGTTAAGCCTCTCCCTTTATTACCATTTTGATGATAGTGTGCAACCTTAAAATTTATATACTTTCAGACAAAAAAGGAATTGGTAAAACTACCAGCCTTCAAAAATGGGTAAAAATCAATCCTCAACTCAAAGGGTTTTTAACTCCTTTAGTAAATGGGAAAAGAATGTTTCAAATAATCGAAACAAACGATTTTATACCAATGGAAACCAAAAACAAAAATCTTAAAATAGGCAGGTATATTTTTGACAAGAATAGTTTTGACAAAGTTGAAAAAATAATTCTTAAATCATTATTTGAAGAAAACAGCAAAACAATTATTGTAGATGAAATCGGGCCATTAGAAATAAATAAAAATAAAGGTTTTCATGATTTAGTTCTAAAACTCATAAATGGGCGAAATTTTAATTCAGATCTATTCTTCGTAGTTAGAGAATCTTGCCTGAAGAATTTTATTGTAAAATATAAACCAACCCATTTTGAGATTCTCAACCTGAAAGAATTCAATAATCGGTATCTCAACAAAAGTCAGTTTACCTAGCTTGATGGTATATAATCGCCCTAAAAACTAAGCTAAAATAATCTTTGGCTATTATGATTATTGCTGACTATTTCCTTATCTTTTCATATACAAAAGTTAATTGTTCTTGGTAGGTTTTAATTGTAATTTAGGGTAATAAAGGAACGTTTTTGATAAGCAAAAGCACTCAAAGTTTTTCCTAAGGTCCTCTATAACTTTCATAAAGAATATGTATTATGCTCAAAAACTTAAAAATAGTAGAATTGGCAAGCGTTTTAGCTGGTCCATTAACTGGTACTTTCTTTGCAGAATTAGGTGCAAAGGTTATTAAAATAGAAAATAAACTTACTAAAGGAGATGTTACCAGAACCTGGAAACTCCCAACCGAATCCAAAGAAAATTCTATTTCTGCATATTATAGTGCGGCAAATTTTTCGAAAGAAAGTATATTGCTTAATGCAAAAGATCAAATTGATTATGAGGTTCTAATTAGTCATATTAAGAATGCCGACATTGTTATAACCAACTATAAACCAAGCACAGCTAGAAAATTAAGATTAGATTATGATGTCTTAAAACAATACAACCAATCCCTTATTTATGCAGAACTTACAGGATTTGAAGGTGATGAATCGAGACCTGCATTTGATGTCGTACTACAAGCTGAAACTGGGTTTATGTACATGAATGGCGAACCAAATAGAAACCCTGTGAAAATGCCAGTTGCTTTAATTGACATACTTGCCGCTCACCACTTAAAAGAAGCTATTCTGTGTGCAATTATTAACAAGTTACATACAGGTAAAGGAAAACATATCAAAGTTTCACTTTATGAAAGTGCTTTAGCATCTTTAGCTAATCAAGCTACTAATTGGCTAATGGAAGCGCATAATCCGCAGCCCATGGGAACCCAGCATCCTAACATTGCTCCTTATGGAGATACGTATAATACCAAAGATGGTAAACTACTTGTTTTGGCCATTGGATCCGATAAGCAATTTGAAAATTTTTGTTCGCTCACAGGTCTAGAATTTAAAAAGTTTGAAACCAATGCCCAGCGATTATCTAAAAGAGAAGTCTTAAATAGTGAAATAAGTAAGTATATAGCCCAAAAAACATCAGAATTCTGGATATCTCAACTGGAACTAAAAAACATCCCATATGGTATAGTAAAAAACATGCAAGACGTTTTTAAAGATAAGAAGTCGGAAAAGATGCTACTTAAGGAAGTAATTGATGGCATTGAAACAGTTAGAGTAAGAACTGCATTGATTTAGCAATTAATAAATGGGTTCTATCGATGAAAAAAACTTGATATCAAATCAGCTATTGAAAGATTTCCAAAAATTAAAAACCCTTTAAAATCATATGATTAAAAAGGGTTCTGCGGAGAAAGAGGGATTCGAACCCCCGGAGGTGTGACCCTCGCTGGTTTTCAAGACCAGTGCATTCGACCACTCTGCCATTTCTCCAATAGCGGATGCAAATATAAAACGCTTTTTTATCTAGCCAAAGATTTTTCTTTAGTTTTTTCAATTAAACCAAAAAGGCAAATCAATTGAAAATTAAATTAGTAACATTTAGTAAAGCATTGTATTTTCGGCACAATAAATGCTCATAAAATCGTTATTAGAGAAATTAAAACTTATGAAAAATTATTTTTTTGCTTTTTTGGTTGTAATTGGGCTCCAGAGTTTTGCCCAAAATAAGACCATTGCCGCAGGTGAGAAATTGGTATATACAGCATCCTATAATATGTCAGGAATACTAACTGATATTGCCCAAGTTAAAATGGAAACAAGCGAGGTTAAAACCTCTAAAAGCACATTATTGCGACTTAAATGTACTGCTGCAACTTATAAAAAGTGGGATAATTTTTTTAAGATTAGAGATTTATACGAAAGCTATGTAAATCCAAAAACCTTGACACCCTATCTTTATAAAAGAGATATTAGTGAAGGTGGCTATTATAAATTTATGCAATATAAATTCAGCCATAAAACAAATACTGTACACAGCAACAGAAAGAAAAAAAGAGGTGATGGAACAATTTGGGAAACCAATAAAACAATAAAATTCAGTCCTTCAACAAAAGACTTGGTAACAACGCTGTATAGTATAAGAAACATGGATATACATAAAGCAAATCCTGGCGATCAGCAAAACCTTACTGTTCTTTTTGATAATGAAGAAACTGTAATTTCGGTTCGTTATGTATCCAAAGAAACTATATCAACAAATATTGGTAGAAAAGAATGCTATAAACTGGCCATTTCAATGCAAAGTAGCAATGTTCTCAAAGGAAGTAACTCTAATTTAATTTGGTTAACAGCAGATCAAAATAAAATACCAGTTTATGCCAAATTTAAAATACCAGTTGGTAACGGCGAATTAAAAATTGATTCAGCATCAGGCTTAAAATATTAAAACATGAAAAAAGTATTTACAGTTCTTGGCTTTATTACAGCAATATTAGCAACTATTCTTGCTGTAACACCACTTTCAAATCTAGCCATTATACCAATTATCGTTGCGTTTTTATGTGGCTTAATGATATTGTTTATTTCCAAAAAGCAGAATACAAAAACAAAAACAATTCAATATATATTTTTGTTAGTCATTATTTCATTGGTATTAACAATTTATAAGGGTGTATTCAGTACCGCAGAATTGGGGGATACTGAGCAATTAGAACAAAAAGAAGAAGAAAATCTTGAAGATTCTAAAGAAATTCTCGAAGGTTTAGAAATCGATGAAGATTTGTAATTACCCCCTTAACTCTATTAACACATATTAAAATTTTTAATTTATTTTTGCGCAAATCTGTTATTTATCTATGAAATTACTATTTGCCTCAGCATTGATTCTTGTCGGTTCATGTTCCACTCTTAGACATAGCGAAAGAATTGAAAACCTTAAGAATAGTATTTCTTATGATGATAAACTAACCGTTGACAAGTACTTAAACACAATTACTGAAGAAGAATTAAAACTACACGTCGAGGAAATTTCGGATGATAAGTATGAGGGGCGAATGACAGGTGAACCTGGACATAATGAAGTCTGTAATTATATTAGATCTTATTATTTCCGGCAAAATATTAAGGCGCCAGAATCGCATCCAGATTATTTTCAAGTAGTACCTAAAGAAGTCTTACCAGAGGACGTTAAGGCGTCTCAAAACGTTATAGCATATATTGAAGGGTCTCAATTTCCTGATGAATATATATACATTTCTGCACATTCTGACCACGAAGGAATAATCGATGGTCAAATATATAATGGAGCAGATGACAATGGATCAGGTACAGCAGCTGTTTTAGAAATGGCAGAAGCATTTAAGCAGGCTACAATTGATGGCAATGGACCTAAACGTAGTATTGTTTTTCTTCACGTTACGGCTGAAGAAATTGGTCTTCACGGCTCCAGATATTATACCAATAATCCTATTTTCCCAATTGAGAATACAGTATCAACTTTAAATATTGACATGATAGGAAGAGTTGATGAAGATCACAAAGACAATGAAGATTATATATACCTTATAGGATCAGACAGAATCAGTACAGAATTACATTTTATAGCACAGACTGCCAATTCTACTTTTACAAATTTGGAAATAGATTATACGTTTAATGCGGAAAAAGACGTTAACCGCTATTATTACAGGTCTGATCACTATAACTTTGCCTTAAAAGGAATACCTGTTATCTTTTTCTTTAATGGTGAGCATGAAGACTATACCAAACCAACCGACATAGCAGAAAAAATAAATTATCCTTTACTATCAAAAAGAACCAAGTTAATTTTTGCAACAGCTTGGTATTTAGCTAATTCTAATTATAAACTTAAGGCGGAGAAAATTTAAGTTAAAGTTTGTTAAAAGAAATTTAGTGTATTAAGTAAGGCCTCTTAATTTTTGTAGCTTTACTGCTCTTTAAACAATTATCTAACAATAAATTAATGAAGAAACTACTTATACTTTTATGTATCCCACTGATTATTGCAAGTTGTGCCACATCCACTAAGAGTTTAGCTCCTGCGCCGACACCTGAAACTAAATCTACAAATGTTGTTACTCCAGCTACTTATGCAGCAACAATTACCTCAGACGAATTAAAGGAAATGCTTTACAAATATGCATCAGATGAGTTTGAAGGTAGAGAAACTGGTGAAAAAGGCCAGAAATTGGCTGTAGATTATTTAAAAACTAAATACCAAGATATGGGCATTGCATCACCACTTGGCGATAATTATTTTCAAGATGTACCACTTGAAAAGCAAAAGGTAGCAGAAGCACAACTCAGTGTCAATGGTAAAAATTTTGAAAATTTTAAAGATCTTATTGCTGTAGCGGTTTCAGAATCGGTTGATATTTTAATTAATGAAGTTGTATATGTTGGTTATGGTATAGATGCCGATAATTACTCAGATTATAAAGGTGTTGACGTAAAGGGTAAAATTGTATTAGCAAAAGCAGGAGAACCTGAAGACGTGGATGGTAACTATATTACCTCTGGTGATAAAAAAGAAACTAAATGGACTAACGGACGTCAATCATTATCTAGTAAAAGCCAAGCAGCAATGGAAAACGGAGTTAAAGGATTGATTTATTTAGATGAAGGTTTGTTTTCGAGATATGCTCCTTATTTTAAGCGTCAAGCCTCCTCTGGCTCTGCAGGTCGCCTTTCGTTAAAAAACAAGGAGGAAGGAATGATGATGCTAATGGTAAATAAAAATCTTGCAACTGCCCTTCATTCTGAAATTATGGATGATAATACTCCTAAAGTTGTTAATACCAAATTAAAAATGACAATTGAGAACAACTCAATCAACATATCTTCAGAAAATGTTGTAGCATTTATTGAAGGTTCAGAAAAACCTGAAGAGATTTTGGTTATTTCTGCCCATTTAGATCATGAAGGTGTAAAAAATGGTAAAGTATATAACGGTGCTGATGATGATGGTTCTGGTACAATTGCAATATTAGAAATTGCTGAAGCTTTTAAGACAGCGCAATTAGCTGGAGATGCACCTAAACGTTCGATTTTGTTTTTGCATGTTACTGGAGAAGAAAAAGGTCTTTTAGGGTCAAGATATTACACTGATATGAATCCGATCTTTCCATTGAAAAACACTGTGGCAAATTTAAATATTGATATGATTGGCCGTATCGATCCTAAACGCAAGGAAGGTAGTAGAAACTATGTTTATCTCATTGGAAGTGATAAATTGAGTTCTGACCTGCATAATCTTTCTGAAGAAGTAAACAAAAAATATACTAATCTAGAATTAGATTACACCTACAATGATGAGAACGATCCAAACAGATATTATTATCGATCAGATCATTATAATTTTGCAAAAAATAATGTTCCAGTGATATTTTATTTTAATGGTACTCATGCAGATTATCACAAGGATACGGATACACCTGATAAAATTGAGTACGATTTATTAGAAAACAGAACTAGGCTTGTTTTTCATACCGCCTGGGAAATAGCAAATCGTGAGGAACGTATTGTTGTAGACAAAACAAGTGAACAATAAAAAATAAATGATATTAATAAAAAGGCCATTCAAATTTGAATGGCCTTTTTTTATACAAAAAAAGCTCTTTGTTTCCGAAAGGCTTGGTCTTTTTGGGTGGAAGATCGGTCTCGAACCGACGACCTCCTGAACCACAATCAGGCGCTCTAACCAACTGAGCGATTGATTATTATTTTTGTTTCAATAAAAAAAACTTCATTTATTCATCCCACCAAAAAATTTAATTTCTTAATCTGTAAAAGTGTCATATGACTTCCTCCAGCCATCAAATGAAAATTTATAAGTATTGAGATCTCCTATAATTTTCTCTAAACTTAATGTGTTCTCAAATTTATCACCAAAGCTAATCCAAGTGCCCCTACAATCTATTGATTATTTATAGCTTAAAATTGTGAGTAAAATTAAAAGAACAGTGTTTTTTATATTACTAATAGAGTTAAATTGCAGTTGATATATTATGATTTTTATCTATTTTTTACACAATTTAAATTAATTCTGTTGTGGGTAACACTGATTATTTAAGTAATTATAAAGCTGGTCAAGAGTCTTTTAAAGAAGGTTTGACTAACTATGCTTTGGATGAGTTTAAAGAGTTTTTAAAGCAAAAAAATCACGCAAAAAATAGCTTAGAGGTTTCTAATGCTCATAGATATATTTCAAAGTTATATTACGAAAAGGGTGAATACTCTAAATCTCTCAATACTTGGTGTCTCAAAAAAACAAGGTCCTGCTTTACCTGGAAGGATTTTTACTCAAGAGCTTTAGCTGCAATAATTGAGTTTAGGGATGTCATGGACAAAAATTATGTCCTAGTCCAGGAAAAAAATGGAAATTATGAATATAATGTAATTGATGTATTGATTGACTTAGAAATAGCTCAAAGCTTAGTCCACAAAGAAATCAATAACAAGGTAAATATCCAAGATATTTTAAATGGTAAATTTTATGGTAGCAGATCAAATACTAAACTAAGATGGCTCTTTGAAATTTATTACAACTCACATTATTACAAAGTCATTGTAATTAATATTTTATTTCAATTGAAAAATGCAAATATTACACCTGTTGATATAAGTAGCAAGGAAAAAAAATATAAAATTTACAATAAGGATGTTTCAGCAAAGATTAATTGTGAAATTAATGACTATAATTTATTTTTAAAATCAAATAATAATGCTTTTGAAATTGGTATGGGCGAATTAATACAAATTCAAGGCATTAAAAGATATATTGGTAAGCTAATTTATAGAAGTAATAACGTTGTAAATAATTTAAATCATTTAAAGTATGATAATGACTGGGATTTTATACCAGATGGGTTTTTTTACTTGGAGCAATTCAAGTTAAAAATTAATCTCTACAAGTGTTCTAATTTGTTAAATGATGAGGAAAGAGAACATCAAAAAGATCTTTGGAAATCTGAGCTGGTTAAGTTTGACTTTGAAAAGACACTAAAGTCAACTTCCAATTTAAATTTAATAAAGAATAATTTAATTGAAAGTGATTGGGAATTTGATTGGTCTAGTGTTTCTTTTTCTGCAAGTTTTCACAACTACAGGATTAGCAGGGATAAAGGTAAAAAGCTAATTAGATTTTTTAAAAGTCAAATTATGCCTGAAAAAGGTTGGGCTTCAGAAAGTATGGATGAAGAAAGAAAAAAATATTTGTCTTCACAGGAAGAAGATCAAAACTATGACAATCAAAATGATGATTATGACCCATACGGTGATACAGATTTAGGGAATCCTCACGGTTGGTGGTAATTTTAAAAAATAAAAATGTGGTCCTATTTAATAAATAGCATTGAACTTTACTCAAACCATAAAAGCTTTAGCTTACATGTTGACACCATAAGAAACTTGTGGTTACTACTCCATTTTAAAGACCTTGAGATTAAGAGTAAGACCATCTATTATCAAGTAGATAATGGCATCAGACAGCGCAAAAATACCAAACACCCCATTAGGAAGATGCATAAGGTGCATAAAAACACAGCTGAGCTAATGAAATATCTTAGTAATAAACCTTATAAAATTATAAAATTAGAATTGGAATTTACAAATGGGTGGAAGATTAAACAACGGCCATGTATTGAGCTTGGGTTTTACACTAATTCAACTAAGGAAAGAGACGAGCTTATTAATAGACTTTTAAATATTGCCGGGCAAGGACCAATAGATGTGTCAAAACTTGAAATTAATTTTTCATACTACTTTAAATCTGAGTTAGAGTTGGTTAAGATTAATATTGATGATTTACCTAGCCCAGATGAATTTTGGTCTGAGGAACAACTAGCGCAATGGAAAAAAGATTATGAAGTTGTTGAGCGCTTAAATGAAGAACAGCAAACTGACCCACCTTTTTACATAGCAGATGATAAATTGGAAATAAAAAAGAACTTACCAAACTGGGATAGTAATAGTGGACCTTTTTAAAACTTCACAAAGTTATGATGCTATTACAAAGAGACAAAATCCAATGTCTATTTACTGCCAGCAAAGTGGCAGTGAACGTGTTTTTTTTGGTAAATTTGGGGTAGTCTTAAGGAACAAAAAAAGCCCTTCGTTTCCGAAAGGCTTGGTCTTTTTGGGTGGAAGATCGGTCTCGAACCGACGACCTCCTGAACCACAATCAGGCGCTCTAACCAACTGAGCTACAACCACCATTTTAAATTGGACTGCAAATGTAAATTATTTACAATTTTCTACAAAGTGTTTTCGTTACTTATTTTAGGTCGAAAAGAGATTCTACAGCAGGATATCGCTCTACTGTGAAGCCTTCACCATATTCAGTACCAACCAATCTACCAAGATTTCTGGCTCTATATTTTATACTGTCTGTAAAATTTTTACTAGAAATGGGTGTCTCTGGTTCATTATTATTAGGATCATAAAACTGAGTTTTATAAGCTAAAACAGCTTCCATTTTTTTGTCCATAAAACCGGAAACGTCTACAACAACATCTGGTAGAATATCCTGCCACTGCATATAATGATAGACAGCTTTTGGTCTCCAAGCATCTTGTACCGTATTATCCTTGTCAATAGTTTCTATTTTTCTTAATCCACTTAAAAAACAAGAGTCACTGACCAGCTTACTTCCTTTCCCATGATCAATATGCCTATCCTCTATCGCATTGCAAATGACAATTTCAGGCTTGTAAAAGCGTATCATTTTTATTATTTCTAATTGATGTGATTTGTCATTAACAAAAAATCCATCTGCAAACTGCATATTATATCTGCTCTTAACACCAAGAATCTTGGCCGCATTAAAAGATTCTTCATCACGTGTTTCAGCTGTCCCTCTCGTTCCTAGTTCACCGCGAGTTAAATCAATTATACCAATTTTTTTTCCATTGGAAACCTCTTTAGCGAGTGTTGCGCCACAACCTAATTCAACGTCATCTGGATGTGCTCCAATGGCTAAAATGTCTAATTTCATTTAATTTTACTTTTCTGTGATATCAAAAATATTAAAAAGTAGATAGATTATCATTTACTTTCTATTTCGCAAACGTTATCGGTTTAAAATAAAGCCATTTTAGCATTAAAAAAATGAGCTAAGTTGAAAAATCCATAATAATATAAAAGTATGACATTCGTCATAAATATTGGCTTTTAATGCCACTAACTTTATACCATAATTAGAGATAGAAACGTATATGAGCCTAATGCTTATAATTTTAATCATTACCATCGCCTTATTTATTTGGGGCAAATTCACACCAGATATTATTGCACTGATTTCAATGTTAAGTTTATTTCTATTCGGAATACTAACATTAGATGAAACATTAAGTGGTTTTAGCAATCCAACGGTGATTATGATTGCTGCCTTATTTATAATTGGTGAGGGCCTATCTCAAACAGGATGGACAGCAATGGCTGGAGAAAAATTTATAAAACTAGCAGGTAAAAGTTCAACAAAACTATTGTTGATTACTACTTTAGGTTCTGGCCTTTTGTCTGGTGTAGTGAGTAATACAGGTACTGTTGCTACTCTTATGCCAGTGACTATTTCTTCTGCTTGGAGTATAGGAACCTTACCATCTAAGATGTTAATGCCTGTAGCTTTTGGATCAAACACAGGAGGACTATTAACCTTAACAGGTACACCTCCTAATATTATTGTAAACAATACTATGTTAGAGAGTGGCTTAGAAGGATTTTCATTTTTTGAATTTGCTTTAATTGGATTGCCTTTACTTTTATTAGCATTATTGTACTTCAGATTTATTGGCTACAAACTCTTACCAAATAATAAAACAAACAATAAACCGGTCGATATAAGTACAACACTGCATAAATGGATTGAAGCTTATAAAGTCAACGATGATTACTATAGATTAAGGGTACGTTCAGTTTCTCCTCTTTTAGACACCAGATTAGGTGAATGGGACTTTGAGAAGAATCACAATGTATCTATCCTTAGAATAAAAAGAAGACACCCAAATCGATTAAAAGGGAATGACCCATTTATAGAATTTCCTGAAAATGATACAGTATTTAAATATCACGATATTATTACCGTAAAAGGTGATACACAAGCTATTAATGCCTTAATGATTAAATTTAGATTAGGTCTACTTCCATTAGAGCCAGTTGCTGACGAGTTGAGAAACAATCTTATTAACCAAGAGGTAGGTATGGCTGAAATTTTAGTTACTCCTAAATCTGTTCTAGTTGGCAGAAAAATTAGAATTGGTAGATTCTTTAAACGGTTTGGAGTTCAACTAATGGCTACATCTAGAAACAATAAACCATTTACAGAAAGAGAAGTTAGGGTTAAGGCAGGAGATGCATTCTTAATTAGAGGTATATGGAGTGATATTGAACAATTAAAAGTACACCATGAAAATCTTGTGATATGTGGCAGTCCAGAGGGTATGTCTAAAAGAGTTACCAATCTTACGTATAGATCATATATCGCGTTATTCGCTCTAATCTTAATGATTATACTATTGGTATTTAAAGTTGTTCCTGGCGCCGTAGCTGCATTGATTTCGGCAGGTATTATACTCATTACAGGTTGTGTACCAATAACTAAAGCCTACAATGGTATAAGTTGGATAAGTGTTGTAATGATTGCAGCAATGATTCCAATGGGAATTGCTTTACAAAAAACGGGTACTGCTCAACTCATTGCACAAGGACTTGTGAGTACACTTGGTAGCTTAGATCCTATTGTACTATTAGCAGGAGTATTCTTATTAACTACTGGATTTAGTCAAGTCATTAACAATTCTGCTACAGCAGTACTTATGGCTCCCATAGTCATTATTGCAGCTAACACATTAAGCTTATCTGCGGCTCCATTTATGATTGCAGTTGCCATTAGTGCGTCAACAGCATTTTTAACACCTGTAGGTACAACAACAAATGCTATGGTTATGACATCAGGTGGTTACAAGTTTATAGATTATGTAAGAGTGGGTGCTCCTTTGCTCCTACTGTTTTTAATATCAACATTATTATTAGTACCATTAATTTGGCCATTTTAAAGAACGTCAAAATAAATTTTTAACTCATGGAAACATTATTAAAAGATCAAACAGTGAAGACAAGAGACCTTACAAAGTATGGTGTTAGAGATGCTAAAGTTCATTGGAATTTATCGCCAGAAAAATTACAAGCCATTACCGTTGAAAGAGGTATGGGAAAAGAGACAGCAAATGGTACATTAGCCATTAATACTGGAAAATTCACAGGACGCTCACCTCAAGATAGATTTTTGGTTAAAGATGATTACACTAAAGATAGAGTATGGTGGGGAAAAACAAATAAAGGAATTTCTCCCGAGAACTTTGATTTTTTACAAGGTGAGATTGAAAAATATCTTAGTGGCAAAGAAATTTTTGCTCGTGACGGATATGTTTGTGCTGATCCAAAATACAGATTAAACGTTAGAACTATAACTGAGTATCCTTGGTCTAATATGTTTATTTATAACATGTTCTTAAGACCTTCAGAAGAAGAATTAGAAAATTTTGAAGAAGAATGGCTGGTACTTTGTGCGCCTGGCTATGAATGTCCTGAGCCTGCTAAATATGGTTTAAGACAAGGTAATTTCTCTATACTTAATTTCACTAAGAAAATTGCCTTAGTTGGTGGTTCTGCTTACACAGGTGAAATGAAAAAAGGTATATTCTCTGCTCTAAATATGATATTACCAGTCGACAAAAACGTATTGCCAATGCATTGTTCGGCAAATGTTGGGGATGATGGAGATACTGCAATTTTCTTTGGTTTATCTGGCACTGGTAAAACAACACTTTCAGCGGATCCTGAACGTAAATTAATAGGTGATGACGAGCATGGTTGGACAGCAGAAAATAGAATCTTCAATTTTGAAGGTGGATGTTATGCTAAAACTATTGACCTTACTGAAGAAAAAGAGCCAGACATTTATAGAGCCATAAAGCCTGGAGCAATTCTAGAAAATGTGATTTTTGATGAAAATAACAACGTGGATTATTTTGATAGTAGCATTACACAGAATACGCGTGTAAGTTATCCTATCTATCATATTGATGACATTCAAACTCCATCATATGCTGATAATCCTAAGAACATATTTTTCTTAACATGTGATGCATTTGGTGTATTACCTCCTGTATCTAAATTAACTCCTGGACAAGCAGCTTACCATTTCATATCTGGTTATACTGCTAAAGTTGCTGGTACAGAAGCTGGTATTACAGAACCTGTTCCCTCATTCTCAGCATGTTTTGGTGAGCCATTTATGCCGTTACACCCAACTAAATATGCAGAAATGTTAAGCAAGAAAATGCAAGAAGCTGGTGTAAACGTATGGTTAGTCAATACTGGCTGGAGTGGCGGTCCTTATGGAGTTGGATCTCGTATTAAGCTTAAATATACAAGAGCTATGATTACCGCCATATTAAATGGAGATTTAGACAACGTTGATTTTGAACAACATCCAATATTTGGATTAAATATGCCTAAGTATTGTCCTAACGTTCCAACAGAAATGTTAGACCCTATGAATACTTGGTTACAAAAAGGTGCATACATTAGTAAAGCAATTCAATTGGCGCATTCATTCCACTTGAATTTCGAAAAATTTGCTAGTGAAGCTTCAGATCAGATTATAGAAGGCGGTCCATTAATTGATGAACACCATCACTTAGGCGACCATGTTTAAAAATTCCGTGATTAGAAAGAGCCCAGAAATGGGCTCTTTCATATTAATTTTAAGATGAGATACATAATATTTGCCATTTTAATTACCGCCTTTCAGTTTATCTCTTATTCCCAAACCTCTACAGAAGATTATTTAGGCTCTTGGTATACTTACGGTAGTAACCACAGGTTGAATGAAAGATTTAGTATAAATCCATATGCAGAACTTCGTTTTTACGAAGCTTCTTCAAACTATAATTTGGCATTTGTTTCTATCCGAGGTAATTATCATTTTAAGAAAAATCAAAGCATAGGGTTTGGATATGCCTACCTAAATATAGACACATTATTTGAGTTTGACGAAGAACCTAATGTACATGAACATAGACTTTTCCAACAGTACACAAAATATCATAGATTAAATACACTAAAGCTCTCGCATCGAGGTCGATTGGAACAACGATTTCAATATTTCACATCTAATTCAGAATTGCAAAATCGATTCAGATATAAAATACAGGCTAGGTATGATATCAATAAAACCTTGTTTTTAGTAGTATCAGAAGAACCTTTTGTGAACTTTCAAGATCAGGTATTTCACGAAAATAGATTCTACACTGGCTTAGGTATAAATTTTCTCAAAAACTCACAATTACAAATTGGTTATTTAAAGCAACATATCCGAAAAAATAATCTAAATCGAATTCAGATGGGTATAAGTATACAAACTGATGCCAGAAAACAAAATACTATAGTACATCTATAGCATTATTTATATCGCGCTTTATGTCCTTAATATTTTCTATTCCTACTGAAAAACGAATCAATTGATCACTAATTCCCACCTTGTCACGCTCCTCTTGAGTTAATAAGGCGTGTGAAGTTAAATGAGGAGAAATAACAGTACTTTCGATACCTGCCAAACTCATTGATGATTTAATTAATTTAAGTTGTTTTTGAAATTTAATAGAATCTAAATCTTGAGTCAATTCAAAAGAAAGCATCGCCCCAAATCCCTTCATTTGGCTCTTTGCCAATTTATATTCTGGATGAGATTTTAAACCTGGGTAATATACTTTTGAAACCTTTGGATGTTTATTTAACCATTTAGCTAATTTCATTGCGTTCTTAGTTTGTTCTTTAACTCTCAATCCCAGAGTTTTCATACTTCGTTCTAGCATCCAAACCGTCATATCACTAAGATTTCCTCCTAGATTCTTACCAACATTCCAAATACGTTCAATATGTTCGGTTGTACTTGCAACTGCACCTGCACAAATATCACTATGACCACCAAAATATTTTGTTGCAGAATGCATAACCATATCAATTCCAAAATCAATTGGGTTTTGATTTACAGGTGATGCAAATGTATTGTCCATAGATGTTAGAATACCTTTAGTTTTTCCAAGCTTAGCTATAGCCTTCATATCTGTTATGGTCATTAAAGGATTAGATGGTGTTTCAATATGAATCAATTTTGTGTTTGGTTTAATTGAATTTTCAAAATCATTCACCGTATAACCATTGGTAAAAGTAAATTCAATACCATATTTAGGAAACTCCTCCTTTATAAAATTAACTGTACCACCATAAAGGGTATTTTGAACCACAAGATGATCACCTTTTTGAAGAAATGCGAGGAACATTGTACTAATAGCAGCCATTCCTGACCCAAAAATCATTGCAGCTTCTGTATGCTCTAAAGCAGCTATTTTTTTTGATAAATATTCTTGATTTGGTGTGTTAAAATATCTTGGATAGCGTTTTATCTCAACATCCAAAAATTCATATGACGAACTTAAATACATTGGTGATACTGCACCCTTAAATTGTTCATCTTTTACTTCACCCACATGTATGCAAATTGTATTTAATCCTAGTTTTTTCATAGCATAAAAATAATAGATTAATACTTAATCACTATAATATTTTAATTCTTATTGAGATAATACATCACAATGACATGCGGTATTGTAATAGCCGCTAAAAAGGCAAAAAATAAAGTAATAAATCGGATGTCAAAACTTTCGGAAATATAAAATACTATTACCAATCCAACTAATGAAATCAACCAATAAATAACAGAAGACTTAATATAACTAATTAAGTTACTTGCATTAAATTTACCATGTAGCGATTGTATTTGATCTTTTAAAGATGGTAGTGAATGCCATACAATAAAATATATGGCAAAAGCCCATAATAACGAAGCCAGCTTAAATAATAAAGCGAAAAGTAAGATCAAAAATACTTCCCTAAAAAAATCAACGTCTTTTTTAAAATTGGACAGGCTTATATATCCAAAAATACAAGTCATTATAAATCCAATTACGAGAAATACCAGATAGTAATATTTTGAGAAAGAAAATCCTGTTAACTCTAAAATGATTGAGTCAGTTGCTTCATAATTAAAATAGAAAAGAAGACCAAATATTAATATACCATATCCGGCATAAAGAAATTGATTAATTCGAGTAGAACTTTCTAATTGACTACTAAAATGTTGTTCACCAAAATGATAACAACTAAAAGCTATAAAAATCAATAAGGCCGAAAGTGGTAATTTTATGAACACAAAACATGTAATTAGAACTAATAAAACATAAAATAACAGGTATCTCGTTATATGATTTGAGGATCCTTTATTTAAAAATCTTATTAAAGCTATATCATTAGATCCATGAAAAATACCAACCGTTAAAATTAAAATATAGGCAAAATATGATTCATAAGTGTCTTGTAATCTTTGAGTTAACCATAGTAAAAAGACTGTAATAAACAAATTATAATTTGACAATTTCATAATGTAAAGGTATGTTTTTTTGATTATTCTTAAATTTTTTATTAAAATTTTACAGAATTATTGTTTACGTTTTTATATTTTTGTTTCAACAAAATTAAATAAACATGAAAATACTAACCATTTTATTAGCTGATGTAAGCAAAATTGCTACTGATGACTATGTAGGCTTTACGTTCTTTGTTGGATGTATGGCTATGATGGCCGCTTCGGCCTTTTTCTTTTTATCAATGAATTCATTTGATAAGAAATGGAGAACTTCAATCCTTGTATCAGGATTGATTACATTTATTGCAGCTGTGCACTATTGGTACATGCGAGACTATTGGGCTGCTGTTGGAGAATCTCCAACTTTCTTTAGGTATGTTGATTGGGTCTTAACCGTTCCATTGATGTGCGTTGAATTTTATTTAATCCTAAAAGTAGCAGGGGCTAAAAAGGCCATGATGTGGAAACTAATTTTCCTATCAGTTGTAATGTTAGTTACGGGCTATTTTGGTGAAGCAGTTTACACCACAGGTAACGGACCTGCAGTATGGGGTTTAATTTCTGGACTAGCTTATTTTGCTATTGCATATATGATATGGTTCGGAGAAGCAAAACAACTTGCGGAACAAGCGGGTGGTGCTGTATTAAAAGCACATAAAACGCTATGCTGGTTCGTACTCGTCGGTTGGGCTATTTATCCTTTAGGATATATGGCTGGTACTGAAGGATGGTACGATGGTATTGCTAATTTAGGACTGAATATGGATGTCATCTACAACATTGGAGATGCAGTAAATAAGATAGGTTTTGGTCTTGTTGTTTACGGTGCGGCCGTTGCAGCATCTTCTGACGAAGCATAACTTATCATCACATAAAAGAAAAAACCTCCTGTATCAAGGGGGTTTTTTTATTTTAGATTGTTAACATCGATTTTTTTCTAGATGATTATATCATTAGTTTTAAAGTGAGTCAAGTAAAAAATCCATATACATCTTTTACAAATTTAGATAGCTATACCTGTCACATTAAGAACGGAATGATAATACATCTTTCATTAAGCAAACTAACTGTTTTATCTTTTGAAAGGAATAAATTGATTAGGGTTTGAAACGAATTGTTACAACTAGTCTATTTTATTGTAGGCACGGATCATTAAAATTGCCCATATCACTACTAATACAGAAACAATTATAGAAAACCAAAAAACTATATCATTTGCTTCCATTCTGTATTAATTTTAAATAAATCATAACACCGAGTAATGTTGGTGCCCAAAGACCAATAAACAAACCATGCATTTGGTCTCCATTAAGAAATAAATATTCTGACACTAGAATTATCAACGCACATAATGCTAACATCAAAACGTTTGCGAAACCTAATTTTTTGAAGAATTTCATTTATACGACCGGGTTTAAAGCCTCAAGTTAATAAAAATACTTTTCGAATCTATTTTTTTGTGCGAAAAGTTAAGCTTATTTATAGTAAGTCTTATATTTTCTGAAGGCAAAATATGCTAGAACTGCAATGACGATTAACGTAATTGCTATAAATTGAAAACTCAATATTTGATCACCACTTGCATAGGCATGTAAACCAGATAAATAGAAATTAACACCAAAATAGGTCATTAAAATACTTCCAAAAGCTAACACGGACATCAAGTTATAAAGCCAAAGACCTCGCAAACCTGGTACTAGTCGCATATGAATTACAAATGCATATATCATTATACTAATTAATGCCCAAGTTTCTTTTGGATCCCAGCCCCAGTAACGTCCCCAACTTTCATTAGCCCACATTCCACCAAGGAAGTTACCGATAGTTAACATTACCAATCCAACAGTAAGTGCTAATTCATTGATAATGGTTAGCTCTTTAATATTAATATCCATTCTCGCTTTATTCTCCTTATTGGTGAGAATCATCAGTAATAGTGCAACCAACCCTAATATCATACCAATTGCAAATGGTCCATAACTAGCTACAATAACTGATACATGTATCATTAACCAATAGCCTTTTAAAACTGGCTGTAGATTGGCTATCGCAGGATCCATCCAATTCCAATGTGCCACCATTAGAATCATGGAACATACAAATGCAGATGAGGCAATAGTTAAATTACTCTTACGGCCGAATAATAATCCAAACAGCATTACCGACCAAGCCACATAAATCATGGATTCATAAGCATCACTCCAAGGTGCATGACCAGACAAGTACCAACGCATTCCTAAACCAGCTACGTGAAGCGCAAACAAGAAAATAATAATACCTAATAAAGTCTTTATAGCTATGTCTATCCACTTGCTTCGATATTTGAATATCTGGACAATAATAAGAATAAATAAGATGGTACTGGCATACATATACCAACTAAAAAGCCTTTTGAAGATATCGTATTTGTTATACATTATCTCGGCTTCAATTTTTTCATCAGGTAGCATTACTGAAGCACCAAACTTTTGTTGTGTCTTTTTTATACCGGTTAATAATTCTTCGGCTTTTGAAAAATCATTATTCAATTTTCCATTATTTAAGGTTACCAAATAAGCACTAAACCCATTGTTTATAAAATTACCATAAAGTGAGTCCTTAATCTTATCACGATAATTACCTTCTCGAAAATCTAAAGAAGAAATCCATGTATTATTTTCATCTTCTGGTACAGGAAAAATCTTAATGGATCTTCCTTCAATTGCATCAGACAGTAATCCCAACCTACCATAGGCTTCTTTCACTTCTTTTTGAAACCCATTTGGCACCTGGGCTTTGTAGGCCTCCTCAATATATGGTCCCAGTTTGTTGCGTCCGTCTGGTGTGAAAAAGTCTAGAAGACTAACATATTTTTCACTGTAATCCACATCTATGATGGTTCTTATCGAATCCGCCTTACGGGGTTTCAAGTAAATAATAGGGACATTGTACCACAGTAATGGACTTTCTTGAATAGATAGAAATACTTGAGTAGCCGTAAAGTCTTCATAGGTTTCTTTCTTACTCAGTTTTCTCAACATTTCAGAAGCGTAGGTATGCATAGGCATCATTCTACCACTATAATCCTGAATTACCATTTTTGCAAACTCCTCAGTATGAGCCTCAGGTGTAATATTTGCTTTTAAAATAGAATCAATTTGGGTTTTAGTTGGTCTTAATCCCACTGAATGATCATGTCCATCATTCTCGGAATGCTCTTGAGAAAAACCAGAAATACTAAACATTAAAACCAACATGGTTAGTAATTTAGCCTTCTTCGTTTTTAATTTTTCTAATCGTTTTCTTAGTTTGTCAAAACGCGTATGTCTAGCAAACATAATAGCCAATAAACCAAAATATAACAATAGGTAACCCGCATAAGTTAAATAGGTTCCCCATTGATCGTAATTAACTGAAAGAATCGTTCCTTTTTCATCAGGATCAAAACTTGCTTGAAAAAATCTATAACCTCTGTGATCTAATATATTGTTCATGTAAATGTGATAATCAAAATCACCTTTTTCAGAATCCAATACCGTTACCTTGCTCTCATAGGAAGAATAGGCATTTTCGGTTCCTGGATATTTTTCGGCTATAAAATCATTTAGTTTTACCTGAAATGGCAAACTCAATACTTTAGAACCATATTGCAAGGTCATTTCCATACCGCCAACTTCAAACTCTTCAAATCCATTGTAATTGCCTTGACCTCCTAAAAGCCCAACTTTCTTGGTCTCACCATTAGCTGTAACATTCAAAAGAATTCCATCAGTATCATTCTTTAAAATCTGGGATTTTTTTACAACACTAAACTCACCTTTAATTATTGGCTTTGGAAATACCATTTGCATATTTCCAATTATATATCTAGATCTTAAATTTAATAGCTGCAAACTATCTTTTACTAGTTCCCCCCCTGTCATAGTTGCCATGGTTAAATACTCACCTTCATATGGAGAGTTAATAAAAAGACCATCGTCAGTTTCTGTAATGTTTATTGCACCCTCTTGATAATTATTAAGGCTAATTAAAACGTTATGTAGATTTGCAATATCACCATCCTTGAGAAAATGGTTATGTGGCTGTCCTCCACCTGCTTCGACAATTTTTAAATATCGCTCACCATTATCGTTAGGAATAATATCCTTTTCTGCACCTTTAATAAACTCGTCTAGGGTTATAACTACTTTTGTTCCTCCATAATCGTAAGTTTCACTAAAATCATTGTTTAATCGTGGTGAAAAATCTACCTCTTCTTCAATATTACGTTGCTGAAGCTGGCCATTTATTTGAAAATCACCGACAATTCTACCCTTGATATAAGTTTTTTGAGATAAAAATTCACTCTCAGTGGCACCTTCTCTAATGGACATCATACCCTCATAACCAATATAGCGCGTTACAAAGGCACCTACTAAAATAAAAATAAAGGAAAGGTGCAAAACTAGAGTAGCCCATTTTTCCTTTTTATGTAGTTTGAACCGAAAAATATTCCCAACAAAATTTATAACAAAAAATATCATTATAGCTTCAAACCACCGGGCATTATAGATTAATTGTCTTGTGTAAGGCGTTGGTGAAGTATCCATATTTCTATCTAGGATAGTACCTATTGCCATAGCAAGAGCAAAAACAATAAATAGAACAGCAGTAAGTCTTGTGGAAAAAAGGAAATTAAATATCTTCTTTTGCATAGTTTTTGGCTTGTTTTTAAGCACGTGCAAAGATAGTGCTTTTTAAGGATTAATTTATGCCTTTAATCCGTACAAATGATGTTAAAATTACTTACGCTTATTTTGATGATTTCAATAGGTTATTTTGTTCTTCTATTAGTGTTTTTAAATCAGAAAGAAGCTCAATATCTTTAAATATATAAATGTGCCCATTTTACGAGCTCTCCTTTTCGCATTTTGTGTATAATCACCCTTAAACAACTCATCAATAGTTTGAGACCAGTAATTTAACCATATACCAAAATGCAGTTCTGTAATGGAATTATTATGAGCTTTATCAACCTTAATATGAGCCACTAAGGGATCGCTAGTAAATTTTGTTTTAAGAAACAAGCCGGATTCCCAAAAATCAGTTAGATATTTTAAATGTGCATCCCAATCGTTGATACTATCGTTGAAAAAAGGCCCTAGCGTATTATCCTTTCTAACTTTGGAGTAGAAATTTTTCACCAAAAGATGAATATCGTATCTATTTTGAATATCTTTTTTAACCATAATTCTCAAAGTTATCTTATTTGTATTAATCATATCAGTAGAGATTGGTAAAACTTAGTATTTTTACAACATGTTATCAGTAATTTTAATTGGTGCTGGCAATGTGGCCTCACATTTATTCAATGCTATCAAAAAATCAGAATCAGCATCCATTATACAATGGTATAACAGAACTATTGATACCATTAAGCCTTTTCAAAACGATGTTGATATTACAGATGATTTAAGTACTTTAAAAGAGGCTGACATATACATCATGGCAGTTAGTGATGATAGCATAGCAGAATTATCTAATGCATTACCTTTTAGTAATAGACTTGTTGCACATACCTCTGGTAGTGTTTCTATTCACCAATTAGACAAAAAACACAAACGAGCTGTATTTTATCCATTACAAACTTTCACTAAAGGAGCAACGATAGATTTTAGCGAAGTACCAATTTGTATTGAATGCTTGGAAAAAGAAAATTTACAAGTGTTAAAATCATTGGCAGAAGTATTAGGCTGTAAATTTTATAAAATAAACACAGAACAGAGACAAACACTTCATCTTTCTGCAGTATACGTAAATAATTTTGTGAACCAATTATATAGAATTGCACACGAAATCAGTGATGCTAAAAGCATTAATTTTGATATCTTGAAGCCATTAATAATGGAGACTGCTCGTAAAGTACAAGATATGTCACCATACATGGCGCAAACAGGACCAGCAAAGCGAAATGATAAAAAAACCATAAAAAGACATCTTAAACAAATAGAAAGCGAAGAACATAAGGCAATTTATCAAATGCTTACTAATTCTATTAAAAAAACACATGGAAAAAGATAAAAGCTACAAAGAATACCTACAGCACATAACCACCTTTATTTTTGACGTTGACGGTGTACTTACCGATGGCACCATCACTGTTACAACTGAAGGAGAAATGTTGCGTAAAATGAGCATTAAGGATGGTTTTGCCCTAAAAACTGCTGTAGATGCAGGATTTAATGTCTGTATTATTTCAGGTGGCTCTAATGAAGGCGTTAGAAAAAGATTAAGAGGATTAGGCATTACCAATATTTACCTCGGAGCACATAATAAAATTGAGCAACTAGATGAATATTTAGAAATTTATAATATAAAATCAGAGTCCGTGTTATATATGGGAGATGATATTCCAGATTTCCCAGTTATGAAGCTGGTGGGTTTACCATGTTGTCCACAAGATGCAGTACCTGAAATTAAGGCAATTTGCAACTATATATCTCACAAAAATGGTGGAAATGGTGCTGTGCGCGATGTAATTGAACAGGTTTTAAAAGTGCATGGCAAATGGAATGGTAATTTTGATGCTAAATACGACTAACTTAATGAAAAGAAAAAGCAGACGACATAGTACAGGATTTGGATACATAGGTTTTGGTAATAATCAGACTACATTTAACCAAAAGACTAGCACACCGTTTTCTGTATATAAAGAAAAGTTAGACTTAGAGGCCCATCTGCACTATGAAATGCATTTTATGCATAAAAACCTTACTAAGGAATACAAACAAAAAATAAAAGATAAAATAAGAAGACAAGAGCGTAAGCTTTTGATTAGAACCTCAGTCATCAGTCTGTTTGTATTCATGGGTGTTGCATATTTCGCCTATTACCTTATCAATCAAATATTATCCCATTAAACCTTAGAATGATTCATTATTTAAAATTAATTCGTTGGCAAAACTTATTAATAATTGTATTTGTACAATATTTACTAAAATATGCCCTTCTAGTTCCCTTTAAAGATAAATATGGCGTATTTACTGCCCTTAACAATTTTGAGTTCTTCATTCTTGTACTTTCAACAGTCTGTATTGCTAGCGCAGGATATATTATAAATGATATCTATGATATTGAAACAGATAAAATCAACAAGCCCAAACGGTTAATAATAAATAAACACATTTCAGAAAAAATGGGCTTTAACCTCTTTATAGTCCTCAATATAATTGGTGTGGGACTTGGTTTTTATTTATCTAATAGTATAGGTAAATCGACCTTCTTCGTCCTTTTTGTAGTAGTCTCTGCTTTATTATATCTGTACGCTACCGCCCTCAAACAAATAATGATAGTTGGTAACATTATTATTTCTCTAGTTGTGGCATTGAGCATATTAATGGTAGGTATTTTTGAACTCTTACCAGTAATGGCAGAAATAAACAAATCCGCTCAACAGACATTCCTTGACATTATTTTAGATTATGCAGTGTTTGCATTTTTAATTAATCTCGTAAGAGAAATTATTAAGGATATTGAAGACATTGATGGAGATTATAATGCTGGTATAGAAACTCTCCCCGTTGTTATTGGTAGAGATAGAGCTAATAGTGTCGCATTTTTAGTTTCACTCCTGCCTATAATCGCTGTAATATATTATGTAATAACATACTTATTTAAGCAACAATTGGTAGTTGCTTACTTTTTAGTATTTGTGGTTGGACCTCTTATATATGCAACTATCAAGATCTTTAATGCCGAGCAAAAATCAGATTATAGGCATATAAGTCATGTCCTTAAAGTTGTTATGCTAACCGGAATGCTTTCTATTTTAATGTACCAATTAATCTTAAAGTAAGTACAATGCTAAAAGACAAATTGAAGGGTTATAATATCATCCTTGCTTCTGGTTCTCCAAGACGTCATGCGTTTTTAAAAGCTATGGATATTGATTTTAAAATTAAATTACACCCTGTAGAAGAAATATATCCAGATAATTTAAAAGCAAATGAAATCACTGATTATCTGGCGAAATTAAAATCACAACCGTTTATAAATGAATTGAAAGCAAATGACATTCTAATAACAAGTGATACCATTGTTTGGCTAGAGGGTAAACCGATTGAAAAACCAAAAGATGAGCGTCATGCTTTTGATATGATCAAATCTATGAGCAACAAAACACACGATGTTATTACCTCTATTTGTTTTACTCAAAAAGAATCACAGAAAATTATTCACACGACTACCAAGGTAACTTTTAGAGCTCTTGAAGACAAAGAAATTTGGTACTACATAAAGAAATTTAAGCCCTTCGATAAAGCAGGTGCTTATGGTATACAGGAATGGATAGGATCTGTAGGCATAACCAATATTGAAGGTTCTTATAATAACGTTGTTGGCCTTCCCACACATTTACTTTATGAAACGTTAAATAGCATTGCTATGGAAGACTAGGATTGTAACTTTGTAAAAAAACAATACCTTATGAAAAGATTAGTCTTTTTGTTGCCTATCATATATCTCTCTGTTTGCATTTCATGTGAGGAGAAAGAAACAAAAATCACTGATGAGATATCAGTTTATGAAACCGTAGATAATCTCCCTCAACTAAAAACAAAGCTTTCTTCTTCATTTAAAAATTACTGGTATGATGGTGATGCAGAAATAACCTCATATAAATTAGAGCAGGCACGCTATGGTGAAATTAGAGAAGGTAGTGCAGTTATGGTATTTGTTACTGAAGATTTTTTACCTGATTTACAGGTGAAAGCTGACAATTACAGCAAATCAAATATTCCCGTTTTAAAACTAAATGCCACAAAAAAATTTAATACTGGTGTATATCCTTATTCAATAATGCAAAGCACATTTTATCCAGTTACAAATAACAATCATGCCTTAAAAGTCACAGCATCAGTACAAGATTGGTGTGGCCATGTTTATGCCCAACTAAATAATAGAGAAAAATTTGAATTAATATCTCATTCGTATTTTCAAGAAGAAGCAGATCAAAACTATAAATTAAGTAAAACTTGGACTGAAAACGAACTATGGGTCAAATTAAGAATTGATCCGAAAAGCTTGCCAATAGGAGATTTAGATATTATTCCATCCTTAGAATTTACGAGATTAAAGCACCAAAAAATTAAAGCCTATAAAGCCTACGCAGTATTAAAGGATGGAATGTATATGTTGTCTTACCCAAACCTCAATAGAACCCTTAAAATCAATTTTGAAAATAGTTTTCCGTATCAAATAAATGGTTGGGAAGAAACTACAGTAAGTGGCTATGGTTCTGAGTCTAAAACACTAACAACAAAAGCTACCAAGCTTGAAACAATTAAATCCGCTTATTGGAACAAGAACAGTACTGCTGATACTGGGTTGAGAAAAACCTTGAAATTAAAATAGAATTAGGGCTATATTTGTTTAAGACAAATTTGCTTTAATATGTTAGATTTTTATTATACCTGTAAATCTGAAATAATTTATACTGTGGTGTTATTGCTGATACTATTAATTATCAGAGCAATAATTATACTAACAGTTAAGAAAATTGGCAAAAAGAGTGGCACTTCTGAAGCACGAGCAATTTTAATGGGCCGTTATGTAACGGTAACATTGATTCTTATTGCTTTATTAATAGAAGCCTTTATCCTAGGTGCAGATACCCAAGATATCACCTTGTTATTTTCTTCTGTTTTTGCAGTTATTGGTATTGCCCTATTCGCAATTTGGTCCATACTAAGCAACGTAACATCTGGAGTTATAATGTTCTTTTCCTTTCCTTACAAAGTTGGAGACAAAATAAAAATTCACGATAAAGATTATCCGGTAGAAGCCATCATAGAAGACATAAGAGCTTTCCAATTAATTTTGAGAGAAGACAATGGAAACCTAGTTACATATCCAAATAACCTAATCCTTCAGAAGGCGGTAACTTTAGTTCAAAAAGACGCCTTGGATGATACTAGTATACTTTAAATCATGACTAAAAAACGCACCCAAAAGTATCAAAAACAAATTGGGCAAATTCCTGGAACCTTAGTCTATACAGGCGAAAAATCCGATAAGAAATTCAATGTTCAATGTTTTGATTACACAAAGGATAATATTGAAGAATCTATACTGCTTTATATTGAAGAGGCAATTAATTATAAAGAAACAGAATCTGTAACCTGGATAAATATAGAAGGCTTAAAATATACTGATGAAATTGAAAATATTGGTAGGCAATATGGGTTGCATCCCTTGGTATTAGAAGATATCGTTAATACCACCCAACGCCCTAAAATTGATGAATATGAAAATTACATATTCATAGTACTAAAAATGCTCTATTATAATAAAGACGAAAATATTGTTATTGAACAAGTAAGTTTTGTTTTAGGTGAAAACTACGTATTGACTTTTCAAGAATCAGAAGGTGATGTCTTCGGTTCTATTAGAGATAGATTAAGATTAAATCGAGGTCGTATCAGAGGAATGAAATCTGATTATTTACTTTATGCTCTTATCGATGCAGTTGTAGACAACTATTTCACGATTATTGAAACCTTAGGCAATAAAATAGAAGATTTAGAAACTGATTTATTTACCGGAACTGTACGAGAAGATATTAATATTGAAGTACAACAATTAAAGCGAGAAATCCTTAAAGTAAGACGAGCTATTTTTCCACTTCGTGAAATAATAAATCGAATTGAAAAAGGTGATTACCCGTTTATTTTCAAACGCACAATTACCTATTTTAGAGATATTTACGATCATTTAGTTCAAGTAACAGAAAATCTAGACATATATCGAGAAATGATCTGGAGTTTAATGGATATGTACATGACTACCATTAGTAATAAGATGAATGAAGTCATGAAATTACTTACCATTATTGCTACCATTTTTATTCCTCTAACTTTTATTGCAGGAATTTATGGAATGAATTTCGAAAACATTCCTGAATTGCATTATAAATACAGCTATTATATTCTTTGGGGAATAATGATTATGATATTTCTAGGTATGATTTATTATTTTAAGAAAAAGAAATGGCTGTAGTAAATTCAAAATCCTTTACCTAATTCATCAAATAAACCATACCGTTAAATAAATCTAAAATCACAATCTTCACCTATTATCTTTTTTACCTTTGGTGGTGTAACTAACTTCTTTATTCATGAGACAATTTGTACTTTGTCTATTGGTTCTATTAAGCACAATAGTATCTATTCAAGCACAGCAACCTAAAAAACTTAATGCATCAGAGATTTATGAGGCCGTCCAGAAGCTTAATGTCTTGGCATCGGTTTTGTACATCGCTGCGCATCCAGATGATGAAAATACCCGACTAATTTCGTACATGGCAAACCATGTAAAAGCCAGAACTGCTTACCTTTCATTAACTCGAGGTGATGGCGGGCAAAATTTAATTGGCCCAGAAATTAGAGAATTACTTGGTGTTATAAGAACACAAGAGCTTTTAGCAGCTAGAAGCGTTGATGGTGGTGAACAACGTTTTACTAGAGCAAATGATTTTGGCTATTCAAAGCATCCAGATGAGACATTAAAAATATGGGATAAGGATAAGGTTTTGTCTGATGTGATATGGGCTATTAGAACGTTTAAACCAGATGTCATCATAAATCGATTCGATCACAGAACACCAGGAAGAACCCATGGCCATCACACGAGTTCTGCCATGCTAAGTATAGAGGCTTTTGATCTTGCAAACGATAAAACAAAATACTCTTCCCATCTTAATTTAACTGATACATGGCAACCTAAGAGGTTATTTTTTAATACGTCTTGGTGGTTTTATGGTAGTCAAGAGAACTTCGAAAAGGCAGACAAGAGTAACATGATAAATTTTGATGTTGGAGTATATTATCCTACCAAGGGTCTGTCTAATAATGAAGTCGCAGCTATTGCTAGTAGCCAACATTTATGCCAAGGTTTTGGGCGTCTATCTCAACGCGGTACGCAACAAGAATATATTGAATTTCTGAAGGGCAAACCTTTAGATGGTAGTAATGATTTATTCTCAGGGATAGATACATCTTGGAACCGTATTGAAGGAGGAGAAGCAATTGGTACTATTTTAAAGGATATCGAAAATAGTTTCGATTTTATGAACCCTTCTACTCACCTTCCAAAACTTATTGAAGGATATAAATTAATACAAAATCTGCCGAACGACCATTGGAAATCTGTTAAAACAAAAGAAATTCTTCAAATCATTGAGGCGTGCACAGGATTATATATTGAAGTATCTGCAAACTCGCCACAAGCTGCGCCAAATTCATTGATTGGTTTACGCATGGAAGTTCTTAACCGTAGTAATGTTAATATAGAATTGGCATCATACAATATTTCCACAATGACTGAAGGCGTGTCAAAATCACTCTCAATGCTTCCTAATCAAAAACTTAATTTTCTTGAAGATGTCATTATACCTGAGGATTTAAATTATACCACTCCATACTGGCTAAATAAAAAAAATGACATTGGAATCTACCATGTAGAAAAGCAAGAATTAATTGGTCTACCTGAAACACCAAGGGGTATTTCTGTAGATTTTAACTTAATTATGGCCAAAACACCAATAACAATAACCAAACCAGTAATTTATAGATACTCAAGACCTGATAAAGGCGAATTATACCGGCCTTTTGAAATTATTCCTCAAGTCTCTGGAAGCATAAGTGATAAGGTTTTTATTTTTGAAAATGACCAACAAAAAGAAATTGAAATAACTGTAAAAGCTGGTAAAGAAAATATTGAGGGTTATGTACAAATGGCACATCCTAATGATTGGAACGTCTACCCACAAAAACAAAAAATTCAGATTGAAAATAAAGGCGACATTCAAAAAGTTGTGTTTACTGTAATACCGCCAAAGAACCAAAGCGAGGGATTGATCACTCCTATAATAAACATTGACGGTGAATACTACACAGACGAATTAATAGAGATAGATTATGACCATATTCCGTTTCAAACTGTTTTAATGCCAAGCGTAAGTAAGGTTGTAAGACTTGATATTGATAAAAGAGGAAATAATATTGGTTACATAGAAGGTGCAGGTGATGTGGTGCCAGAAAGCCTAAGACAGATTGGTTACAATGTAACAATTATTAAACCTGACCAAATAGCACCTAAAAATTTATCAAATTTTGATGCTATCGTTGTTGGTATACGCGCCTACAACATCTTAGACGAACTCAAATTCAAACAAAGATTTTTATTAGATTATGTGAAGGAAGGTGGCAACTTAGTGGTTCAATATAATACGAGTAGACAATTAAAAACCGAACAACTCGCACCGTATGAGTTGAAGCTGTCACGAGATAGGGTTACAGATGAAAATGCAAATGTGAAAATTTTAAAACCTGAACATCCAATTCTTAACTTTCCAAATAAAATTACCGCGGATGACTTCGATGGATGGGTACAAGAACGTGGTTTATACTTTCCTAATCAGTGGTCTGATGAATTTACACCACTCCTTGCAATGAATGATAGTGGAGAAAACTCTAAAAAGGGAAGTCTTATAGTAGCAAAATATGGGAAAGGAAATTATATCTATACTGGATTGAGTTTCTTTAGGGAGTTTCCCGCAGGAGTTCCTGGTGCATATAGACTATTCGCCAATTTATTATCTGCTGGAAAAGAAGATAAAACACAGCTCAAAAACTAGTAAAAATGGACAACCAACCAGAATCAAAACAAAAATGGGATAAGATGTACACCATTATTTTGGTGGCTAATGCCATTTATATCATTCTTTTTTATTTCATAACCGTTTCATTCTCATAACATATGCATCAAACGCTAGAT
Organism: Winogradskyella sp. KYW1333; assembly: GCF_003335675.1. Taxonomy (GTDB): domain Bacteria; phylum Bacteroidota; class Bacteroidia; order Flavobacteriales; family Flavobacteriaceae; genus Winogradskyella. The sequence continues at coordinate 208,512 of NZ_QPHL01000015.1, forward strand.
TGGATAGATTGGACAGTATTACTCCTTACTTTATTGACCATAGTTGGCTATGGTACATGGAAAACAAGAGGAAGTAAAAATGTACAAGATTACGTTAAAGGAGGAAATACTACTAAATGGTGGACTATTGGTCTATCAGTAATGGCAACACAGGCAAGTGCCATAACATTTTTATCAACTACGGGCCAGGCATTTTCTGATGGTATGGGATTCGTTCAATTCTATTTCGGGCTTCCGATTGCAATGGTGATTATTTGCATGGTATTTATCCCACTTTATCATAAGCTAAAAGTTTATACTGCCTATGAATTTTTAGAAAATAGATTCGATTTAAAAACTAGAAGCCTAACAGCTATACTATTTTTAATCCAACGTGGCCTAGCTGCAGGTATTACAATTTTTGCACCTGCAATTATTTTATCCGTGGTCTTAGATTGGAATATTGTAACTCTAAATATCGCAATTGGATTACTTGTAATTATTTATACTGTATCTGGTGGAACCAAGGCCGTTACGGTAACACAAAAGCAACAAATGTTCGTAATTTTTGCAGGTATGCTTGGGGCACTTTATGTTGTTATTGACCTAATACCAGATGAAGTTTCATTTACAGAGGCTATTGATATTGCAGGTGCAACAGGCAAGATGGAAGTATTGGATTTTTCATTTGATCTAGAAAATCGATATACCGTTTGGACCGGGTTAATCGGTGGTACTTTTTTAATGTTGTCTTATTTCGGTACGGATCAAAGCCAGGTACAACGTTATCTTTCAGGGAAATCCATGAAAGAAATGCAAATGGGCCTCTTGTTTAATGGGCTACTAAAAGTCCCTATGCAGTTTTTTATACTTTTAGTGGGAGTTATGGTTTTTGTGTTCTACCAGTTTAATCCTGCACCATTAAACTTTATTGACGCTTCTACCCAAACGGTTTTGAATTCTAAATATGGAAATGAATATAGAATACTTCAGAAAAAACAATCTGAACTTTTTGACTCAAGAAAAAGTATCTCTTTAGAATTTGCCACTACTGAAAGTTCAAACAATGGAGCTAAAGAGAAACTTGCAGAACTAGATGCTATTGAAAAAATATATAGATCTGAATCCAAATTCCTAATTAAAAAAGCAATAGACCCTGAATATACAAAAGAATATGAAGAATTAGAAAAAGAGGTTATTACATTACAATCTGACACCTCTAATATTGTATTCAAAGAAAAATCATTAGCGCTTAAAAACCTTTACAGTGATGCTGCAAAGGACACCCAGACCAATGACAGAGACTATATGTTCATACGTTTTATCCTAAATCACCTACCAGTTGGACTCGTTGGTTTATTAATTGCAGTTATACTATCTGCAGCAATGTCTTCGACTGCATCAGAAATTAATGCATTAGCAACGATTACCTCAATTGATTTATATGGCAGAAACCTAAAAGAAGATAAGGGTGAAGAACACATGGTAAAAATGACCAAATGGTTCACATTGGGTTGGGGAATAGTCGCGATAATAATTGCATGTTTTGCAAATCTTGCAGAGAACCTAATTCAATTAGTGAATATCATAGGTTCCATTTTCTATGGTAATGTTCTTGGTATATTCTTACTTGCATTTTTCTTTAAAAACATTAGAGGAAATGCTGTCTTTGTTGGCGCCTTGATTACTCAATTAGTTATAATAGCACTTTATTTTATGGATAATGAAGGCATAATTAATTTACCATATTTATGGTTAAATGTAATAGGTTGCATTGTGGTTATTATTATTGCGAATTTACTTCAAATATTTACTAAAAATAAAGCATAAAAAACGCGACTCAAATGAGTCGCGTTGTATGATATTATTTATCAATTTTTACAGAGCACCCCATTCTTTAAGGGACTCCTTGTTCATTTTTACATAATCTGCATTACCTGCTGCTTCTGCACCAGCTAATGATTTCTTTGCTGTTTCAATGGCTTTTTTCTTATCGCCTAGTTTAGCGTATAACAAAGACTGTTGTCTTAATTGCCAAAAACCAGGGTTTTCAATCATAGACATAGCCTTATCCATCCATATTTGAGCTTTATCTAAATCTTTTCCTTCAGTGAGATTGTATACCGCTGCAGAATAATAATCTCCTGCACCAGGACCAGCCATTGTTTTTTCAATTGACGCTGAAACCTTATCATCTGTCGGCACCTTAACTTTAACACCAACATATGTGTTTTCCCAAATGAAACCTATTTGAGCAGAGTTACTTTTAAGGTCATCTATAGAAATAGTCCAAGTTTCAACAGCCATAGGCATTTCATAAGTATTTACTGTGGTCTTGGCTGCCACTTTAGAGTCGTCCCATTCCCTAGGTGTACCCCAATTTTGAATATCAGAATAAAATATTACATCCCAAGAACTTTCGCCTGGTATAACAAATATTGCATAAGAACCTGCTTTTAATGTAGTTCCGTCTACGACTACATCATCACTGAATGTAACCATTGTGTTTTTATTAGCTCCAGTGCGCCACATCTTGCCATAAGGTACTAAATCACCAAATATTTTACGACCTTTCATACTGGGTCTAGAATACTCAAGTGTTACGTCAGTTAAACCAACTTTTTGTTCAATTTTTGTGAATGGACTTGGTTGGGGTGTTTCAATTTGCGCATCTACTGAAAACAATAGCGTTACAGCAAATACAAATAGTACTAATTTTTTCATTTAATTTGGATTTAATATTTGAATTATAAGACTATATAAAATTACGACTTAACCACAGTGCTAAATGTTAATAATAACTTAAAAAGCCAATTTGAAGAATAACTACAATTTTCCTAAATAAATCATTAGCATATCAATTATTAATCGTAATATTGCAATAAACGAATTAAAAGGATATATGGGAGTCACAAAATCAGAAATATTTACTGATGCTCAAAACAAAATTGCTACCCTTGCAAAGGCATTTGCCCATCCGGCTAGAGTTGCCATACTTCATCAATTATTTAAATCAGAAACCTGTATTTGTGGTGATTTGGTGCACGAAATTGGGTTGGCACAAGCTACGATCTCACAGCATTTAAAAGAACTTAAAAATCTTGGGTTAATAAAAGGTAACATTGAAGGTACAAGTGTTTGCTACTGCATAAATGAAAAAAAATGGCAGGAAATGAAACAACTCCTAACCACTTTTTTTAACCAAGAAATCAAATTAAATTGTTGTTAAAACATATAGAATCATGACCTTATTAGAAATTAAACAAAAACTAAGATTCTTAGAAACTATAGGATTTGAGTTTCCAAATGGAGAATTAGTACCAAAACATTTTCATGTAACAGAAGTAGGTAAAATAAATAAACTCTTTATAGATTGTGGTGGAACCATAAGAAATGAGGAGGTAATTAATTTTCAATTATGGGATGCCAATGATTACGATCATAGACTTCATCCTGAAAAACTATTGAATATCATTGAACTTTCTGAATCAAAACTTAATTTAAATGAAGACCTTCCGGTAGAAGTTGAATACCAAGGGGACACAATTGGTAAGTATAATTTAGATTTTGACGGTAAACATTTCTTGCTAAGCTCAAAACGCACCGATTGTTTGGCTAAAGACAATTGCGGTATTCCTGAAAAGGCATTAAAACCTAGGGTTAAACTTTCAGAATTACAGAACACAACAGCATGTTGTTCGCCAGATTCAGGCTGTTGCTAATATTATTAAAATCAATCCATGTTATATAAAACCATCGAAGACACCTTAAACAGTTTAGATGTCTCAACTATTTCTGCCAAACGTAAAGAAATACTGCAACCTCTTACAGAGTATATTCAGAATAAAATCAATAACAATTCAGTTGTAAACCTAAATTTTATTTGTACGCATAATTCAAGACGGAGTCATTTGTCTCAGATATGGGCCCAAACCATAGCACGATACTTTGATATTACTAATGTTTTTTGTTATTCAGGTGGAACTGAAGCTACTGCGTTATTCTCTTCTGCCGCCAAGGCACTCGAATCTTCTGGATTTAAAATTGACACATTATCTAAAGAATCAAATCCTGTCTATGCCATAAAATTTTCTGAGTTTGCACATCCTGTTATTGGATTTTCAAAAACTTACGATCACAGCTTTAACCCTTCTTCTCAATTTGCAGCGATTATGACTTGCTCAAGTGCAGACAAAGGCTGTCCTTTTATTTCAGGTGCTGAAAAACGAATTCCAGTAACTTTCGAAGATCCTAAAGCATTTGACAATACACCTCAACAAGCCGAAAAATATAAAGAGCGTAGTATTCAAATTGCAACGGAATTAAAGTATGTTTTCTCTAAACTAAAAAAATAGATACCATGCCCAACATTAAAAAAAAGCTAAGCTTTTTAGATAGCTATTTAACACTATGGATTTTTATGGCTATGGCAATTGGTGTTGCCATTGGTTATTTTATTCCATCATTCTCCAAATTAATTGACTCATACAGTACTGGCACAACCAATATACCTATTGCAATTGGTCTAATATTAATGATGTATCCACCACTTGCAAAGGTTAATTACGCGTTATTACCAAAGGTATTTAAAGATGTCAGAATCTTATCAATTTCCTTATTGTTGAATTGGATCATAGGTCCCATTTTAATGTTTTTTCTTGCCATAATATTTTTAAGGGACTACCCAGAATATATGGTAGGCCTAATATTAATAGGACTTGCAAGATGTATCGCCATGGTATTAGTTTGGAATGACTTAGCAGAAGGCAGCAATGAATATGGTGCTGGTCTAGTTGCACTAAATAGCATATTTCAGGTTTTTGCCTATAGCTTTTACGCTTATATTTTTATAACTATTCTTCCACCTTATTTTGGGTTTGATGGTGCAATTGTAGATATATCAATTGCCACAATTGCAGAGAGTGTTGCCCTTTATTTAGGCATACCATTTGTACTTGGAATCTTGTCTCGTTTAATATTAGTAAAACTCAAAGGTGAAGACTGGTATACCAACAAATTTATACCAACCATCTCACCGCTAACACTTATAGCATTACTATTCACCATAATTGTTATGTTTTCTTTAAAAGGAGAACTTATTGTAGAAATACCAATGGATGTCTTGGTTATAGCCATTCCACTACTGATTTATTTCGCCTTGATGTTTATTGTTGGATTTTTCGTCAGTAAATCGATGGGTGCCAGCTACGATAAAAATGTTGCCATTTCATTCACAGCCTCGGGAAATAATTTTGAGCTTGCTATTGCTGTAGCCATTGCTGTATTTGGTTTAAATTCAGGACAAGCCTTTGCAGGTGTCATTGGACCTTTAGTAGAAGTACCAGCTCTTATTTTACTCGTAAGAGTTGCATTTTGGTTACGTAATAAATACTACCAAGCCAGTACTTGATTTACTCATGATGTTAAACTTTGTTTAACGTTTATTAATTATCGTTAAACATTCTGTAACTTTACATTGTAAATGAAAAACAATGGCAAAGAAAAAATCAGTTACAGAATCCGATATCATCATATCATACATGGACCATGTGCTAACCTATGGCGAGCAACCCAAGTCGATCTATGCGTTTGCTAAAACTAACAATTTTGAAGAGCAAAAGTTTTATGAATATTTTAATTCATTCGAGACTTTAGAGCAATGTGTGTTTAAAGTGTTTTTTGATAACGCACATGAGGTTTTAGAAAAAAGCGAAGACTACCTAACATTTGATTCCAGAAATAAATTATTAAGTTTTTATTATACCTTTTTTGAAATTCTAACGGCTAATAGAAGCTACGTTGTTAATGTTTTAGACGATTGTAAAAACCAATTAAAAACTGTTAAAGTATTGGCAAGGCTAAAGCAAAGATTTACAAGCTATATTGAGCATCTAAACATTAACATATTTGAAATAAACCACGAGAAGTTGGATAAAATCCAAAATAAAAGCATCAAAGAAACGGCTTGGTTACAATTGTTAGTTACAATGAAATTCTGGCTAGACGATACGTCTTCTGAATTTGAAAAAACTGATCTATTCATTGAGAAATCTGTGAAAGCAAGTTTTGATTTTATAGACACAACCTCTTTCAAAAGTCTTATAGATTTAGGTAAGTTTTTGTATAAAGAAAAAATGCACGCCAATTAAATGAAGACCATAGATAGCATACCGATTACAAAAATTTCAAGAGCCTCAAAACTCGTTTCAACTGGCGCAAAGGTTGGTGTTAATTATCTCAAGTATTATGGAGATAAAATCGTTAATCCTAAAGAAGACGCCAAAGAACGTCTTAATCAGAATAATGCGGATGATATATATGACAGCCTTAAAAAATTAAAAGGAAGCGCACTTAAAGTGGCTCAAATGCTAAGTATGGAAAAGAGCATATTACCTCAAGCTTATGTTGAGAGGTTTTCTTTATCACAATTTTCTGTACCTCCACTTTCGCCACCATTGGTTATAAAAACCTTTAAAAAATATTTCGGAAAACATCCCGAAGAACTATATGATACTTTCAACGCAACTTCAGTCAATGCTGCAAGCATTGGGCAAGTCCATATTGCAGATAAGAATGGGAGAAAATTTGCTGTGAAAATCCAATATCCTGGAGTTGCGGAGAGTATCACCTCTGATTTGGCGCTGGTTAAACCTATAGCCATAAAAATGTTTAATATAAAAGGAAAGGATTCTGATAAATATTTCAAAGAGGTTAAAAATAAACTTATTGAAGAAACCAATTATCTTCTTGAGTTAAATCAGAGTAATGAAGTGGTGGAAGCTTGCAAGCATATCCCAAATCTAAAATTTCCACAATATTATGAGAGTTTATCATCAGAAAGAATCATTACAATGGATTATATGGAAGGTAAACACCTTTCAGAATTTGCAACTGATAATAATGACCAAGAATTGTCTAATAAATTAGGTCAAGCACTTTGGGATTTCTACATGTATCAAATTCATATTTTGAAGAAGGTCCATGCGGATCCACATCCGGGGAATTTCTTAATATCAGAAGAAGGTCATTTAATTGCGCTAGATTTTGGATGTATGAAAGCTATACCAGATGAGTTTTATAAACCCTATTTTGAATTAGCTCAAAAGAAATGTATTGACAACCCTAAAGCTTTTACTGAGAAAATGTACGAGCTCGAGATTTTAAGACATGACGATTCAAAACAAGAAATAGACTTCTTTACTTCCATGTTTCATGAACTATTAAGCCTATTCACCCAACCTTTTCATAATGAAACTTTTGATTTTTCAGATCCTGAGTTTTTCAATAAAGTTGGTGAAATTGGACAGAAATATTCAAAAAGTACTGAACTACGCAATATGAATGGTAACAGAGGTTCAACTCACTTTATATACATCAACAGAACATTTTTCGGTTTATATAACTTAATGTTTGATCTCAAAGCTGAGAATATTAAAATCAACAATTTCATAAACCTATAAGATGGCTAAATTCAGTTTAGATGATATCAACCAAATGCACCATTTATATAGGATTAACTTAATAAATAGTTGTTCTGGGTACAAATCTGCAAACCTCATTGGCACAAAGGATAGTGCCGGTACGAGTAATGTTGCTGTATTCAGTTCCATAACACATTTAGGCTCCAATCCTGGCTTATTAGGTTTTTTTTTAAGACCTACCACTGTTATTCGTAATACCTATGATAATATCAAAACGACAGGTAAATATACGCTAAACCATATCCATGAAGGCATTTTAGAAGATGCTCATCATACATCTGCAAAGTATGATTCGTCTATATCAGAATTTGATGTAACGTCCTTAATTGAAGAATTTAAGGACGATTTTATTGCACCATTTGTAAAAGGATGCCCTATTCAATTGGCTATGAGCTATGTTGAAGAGTATCCCATAAAAGCGAATAACACAATTTTACTTATTGGGCAAATTGAAAAACTTTATGTTCCTGATAACTTGCTAGAAAATGATGGTTTTATTAATTTATCAAAGGGTAAAGTAGCGACCATTAACGGACTAGATGGTTATGCAGTGCCAAAATTAAAAAAACGATTAGAATACCAACGACCAAAGCCAGAATTTGCAATAATCAATGACTAATGCGAATATTAATTACAGGTACAACAGGCTATATAGCCAAAAGACTAGCTTTACAGTTACTAGAAGATAAGCACGAACTTATTTGCTGTGTCCGTGATACTAATCGTATTCCAGATGAAATAGCTGAGCATCCTCTGTGCTCTTTTATAAAAATAGATTTTCTAAGTCCAGAACCCAACAAAGTTCCAATAAATATTGAGGTTGCCTATTACCTAATTCATTCCATGGCCACTGACGCGGATGATTTTGAATCCTTAGAACGTCGGTGTGCACAAAATTTTAAAAATCTTGTTGAGGCCACCCAATGTAAGCAAGTTATTTATCTGAGCGGTATTGTTAATGATCATTCGTTATCAAAACATCTAAAATCTAGATTACAGGTAGAAGAAACCCTTAAATCAGAGAAATATGCGCTAACAACATTCAGAGCAGGTATTATTGTTGGTAGCGGAAGTGCTTCTTTTGAAATTATACGAGACATCGTTGAAAAACTCCCGGTGATGATTACACCAAAATGGCTAAATACCAAAACACAGCCTTTAGGCATTAGAGATGTCCTAACCTATTTATCAGGTGCGCTAGAAAAAGAAGCGCTTTACAATAGCTCTTATGATATTTTCGGACCTGAAATACTGACCTATAAGGAAATGTTATTACAGTTTGCTGAAGTAAGAGGACTAAAACGATATATTTATACTTTACCAGTTTTGACACCAAAACTCTCTTCTTACTGGCTTTATTTTGTAACTTCAACATCGTTTCAATTAGCTCAAGCATTAGTAGATAGTATGAAGGTTGAAGTCATTGGTAAACCAAGTGATATCAATAATCATATTAGGATCCAACCCATGACCTATAAAAAGGCTGTAGAGTTGGCGTTTCAGCGGATTCAACAAAATTCTGTGATCTCTAGTTGGAAAGATGCCGTAAGTAGTGGAGTTTTTAAAGACCAACTATCTAAACATATAGAGCTACCACAATATGGCTGTTTTAAGGATATTCGCTCCAAGACGATTATCGATGAAGAATTTACACTGAATCAGATTTGGGGAATTGGTGGTCGAAATGGCTGGTATAGTTTCAACGGTTTATGGAAGATCAGGGGTTACGTCGATAAATTATTTGGCGGTGTAGGATTACGGCGAGGTAGAACACATGACACGTATCTAGAAGCTGGTGACCCACTTGATTTCTGGCGTGTACTTTTTGCTGATAAAAAAGATAAAAGACTTCTTTTATTTGCTGAAATGAAACTGCCAGGTGAGGCCTGGTTAGAATTTAAAATTGTAAAAGATAGGTTATATCAACGTGCTGTTTTTAGACCAAAAGGTGTTTGGGGAAGATTGTATTGGTACATGATTTCACCCTTACATGCTTTTGTATTTGAAGGAATGATTAACGCCTTAGTTAAACCAAAATGAAAGGTGTTAAAAAACAACATCTACCAGAAAAAATATGTCCTGTTTGCGAGCGACAATTTACTTGGCGCAAAAAATGGGAAAAATACTGGGAAAACGTAAAATATTGCAGTGAAAAATGCAGAAGACAGAAAAATATAGCATAGTTTGGTTTAGAAATGACCTTAGAATAGCAGATAATGCTGTGTTGACTAAAGCCAGTGAACAAGCGGACAAGGTTATTGGACTTTATTGTTTTGATCCAAGGCATTTTGATAAGAACAGATTTGGTTTTAAAAAGATCGAAAAATACCGTACTGGGTTTTTAATTGAATCAATTCATAATCTTAAAGCCCAACTCGATGCACTAAATATAGACTTACTCGTCTACCATGACTTGCCAGAAAACGTGATTCCAAAAATTTGTGAGGCAAATCAAATAACTGATATCTACCTTCAAAAGGAATGGACCCAAGAGGAAGTTGATACAGAAAATACTGTGAAAGCTCAAACTACAGATGTCAACTGGCATCACATTTATAACCAGTTTTTATATCACCCTGAGGATATCAATTTTGATGTTTCTAAAACACCTCAAGTTTTTACAGTTTTTAGAAAGAAACTAGAAAAATATATAGATATACGAGAGGAATCGTCAACAACAAAACTAAGCCAATTTAATAGGATTGAAAATAATACCAGCATACCAAAATTATCAGATTTAAGTTTTGTAGACTTTAAATCCCATCCTAATTCTGCCTTTCCTTTTAAAGGTGGCGAAACAGAAGCTATAAATCGACTTAACGATTACTTCTTTAAAACTAAGAAACTAGGATTTTATAAGAAAACCAGAAATGGTTTAGCTGGTGTTGATTATAGTTCTAAGTTTTCACCTTGGCTGGCCAATGGTTGTATTTCTGCACGAACCATCTATTGGAAGATTAAACAGTTTGAAAAAGAACATTTTAAAAACCAATCGACCTACTGGCTCATTTTTGAGTTGATTTGGCGTGACTATTTTAAATATGTGTCGCTAAAATATGGTAACCAAATCTTTAAATTAGAAGGCATACTTCAAAAAGATTATGAATGGTCTAAAAATCAAAACCAATTACAAAAATGGATAAATGGTGAAACACAATCTGACTTTGTAAATGCCAATATGATTGAATTAAAGGAAACGGGTTGGATGAGTAATAGGGGACGACAAAATGTAGCCTCTTATTTCGCTAAAGAACTAGAATTAGATTGGCGTATAGGTGCTTCTTATTTTGAGTCTTTGCTCTTAGATTATGACGTACATAGCAATTATGGTAATTGGATGTATGTCGCAGGTGTGGGTAATGATCCGAGGGACAGAAAGTTTAATGTACAACTGCAAGCAGAGCGCTATGATGCTAGCGGAAAATTTAGACGAATTTGGTTACAACCTAGTTTGTTTATATAAAAAAACCAAATCATCCAAATGACTAAATGATGTGTAAATAATTAAAAAGAACTAAAAATGGTTTTACTAAATAAAATATATCCAGTTTTTCTATCAGAGAATACCAAAAAGCGAATTGAGAAAGTTATTCTATATGTAGCTTTGTTGGGCTTCTTTATCCATTTGGCTCTTATCTTTCTGTCAAAATTTAATATTATTAATTTTCATTTAGAATCAGAATTATTTAAAAATCCTATTTCAGCCATCTACACACCATTTTCATTTATTTTAATTTATGAGGTATATCTCTTAATCTATTATTTACCAAAATCCTTTACCACATACATAACCAAACAATATGAGATTATCACGCTAATAATCATACGAAAGTTATTTAAAGATTTATCAGGACTTCAACTGACGTCAAATTGGTTTGAGATAAAAGATGATTTACAGTTTACATATGATATTTTGGCGTCCATTGTTCTATTTTATTTAATATTTCAATTTCAAAAACAAGGAAAACGCAAAAACAACCAACCCAAGATTGATGTGCCAAAAATTGAAAGATTTATAAATCGAAAAAAAATATTAGCAGTTTTTTTGGTTCCAACATTTTTCATAATGGCATTAATTACATTCTCAAGTTGGTTAGATAGTATTTCATTTACGACAGAAGGTTTAACAAGTTTTGAAACAATTAATAACCTATTTTTTGACGAGTTCTTTACCGTTTTAATTTTAGTGGATGTTGTTTTATTACTGATCTCTTTCTTTTATACAGACAAGTTCCACAAAATAATAAGAAACTCAGGTTTTATAGTTTCCACTATTTTAATTCGGTTATCCTTTGGAGTGAGTGGTTTGGTAAGTACGGTTTTAATAATATCTGCTGTATTGTTTGGATTGGCAATTATTCTAATTCATAACAAGTTTGAAACCAACAATTCATCTAGTAATAAACCTACAATAAAATTCAAGAGACTATGACAGCAGATGCAGTACTCCTATTCCCACATCAGCTATTTAAGGATACACCAATTCTAAACTTAAATTGTGATGTTTATTTGGTTGAAGAGTTTTTGTTTTTTTCGCATTACAAATTCCACAAGCAAAAAATTGCATTTCACAGGGCATCAATGAAAGCTTATGCAGACTTTTTAAAAGACAAGGGGCTTTCAGTAAATTATATTGAGGCTACGTCAGAGACATCTGATGTCAGAGAATTGATTCCTGAATTAATTCATAAAGGTCTCGAAACGCTTCATATAATTGACCCATCCGATAACTGGTTAGAGAAACATATAAAATCTGTTTCTGAATCAATAGCTGTAGAATGGTACGAGAGTCCTTTATTTATAAACACCAAGGAAGAATTGAGTTCTTTCTTTAAACCTTCAAAAAAAAAATTTTTTCAAACCTCGTTTTACAAGCAACAACGTAAAGATCGAGACATACTCATGGTTAATGACCAACCAGAAGGCGGAAAACTAACCTATGACTCTGAAAATCGCAAGAAATATCCCAAGGATAAAACACCACCAAGTATTCAGTTTCCTGATATATCAAAATATCACAATGAAGCAATTTCTTATGTAGAGAAAAACTTTGATTCCCACTATGGTGAATTGAATGATTTTATTAATTATCCTATGGATTTTAAATCAGCTGAACAATGGTTACAACAATTTTTTGAGTATCGATTTCACGAGTTTGGCGCTTATGAAGATGCCATTGTTAAAGAAGAACATTTTTTAAATCACAGCTTGCTTTCGCCATTAATCAATGTAGGTCTATTGCATCCATTAGATGTCATAGATAAAGCGATTGATTATGCCAGGTCCAATGATGTGCCTATAAATTCAACAGAAGGCTTTGTGCGCCAGATTTTAGGTTGGCGTGAATTTATTCGTGGCGTTTACCAAGTAAAGGGTACTGAAGAACGTACTAAAAACTTTTGGAATTTCAATAGAAAAATTCCTAAGTCCTTTTATGATGGTACAACTGGCATACAACCTATTGACGATGTTATAAAGAAAGTAAACAAAACCGCTTATGCACATCACATAGAACGCCTTATGATACTCGGCAATTTTATGGTATTGTGCGAGTTCCATCCAGATGAAGTGTACGAATGGTTTATGGAGTTATTTATTGATGCTTACGATTGGGTTATGGTACCAAACGTTTACGGTATGAGCTTGTATGCAGATGGTGGACTCATGTCTACCAAACCCTACATAAGCAGTAGCAACTACATTATGAAAATGAGCAACTATTCTAAAGGTGCTTGGCAAGCAACTTGGGATGGGCTCTTTTGGACTTTTATGGATAAACATCGTGAATTCTTTTTAAGCAATCCTAGGTTAGGGATGTTAATCAGAACATTCGATAAAATGAAACAAGAAACTAGGGAAAAGCACTTTAAAAATGCTGAATCTTTCTTATCACAATTGTAAATGGCAAGCAAAAAACGGATAAATGTAGTTTGGTTAAAGCGTGATTTGAGACTTCAAGATAACGAAGCCATTTCCAATGCCTTAAAAAGTGGCAAACCTACTCTTCTACTCTATGTCTTTGAGCATATTCTATTAAATGATGGGCATTACAGTGAACGACACTTTAACTTTATAAAGGAATCAATTAGAGATATCAATGAACAACTTAAGCTATATAATACCAAGGTTTTAGTAGTTATAAATGATATACAGAGCACTTTCAATATCATACAAGAATTCTATAAAATTGATACTATATATTCTCATGTTGAAACCGGGTTACTCATAACCTATAACAGAGATAAAGAAATTACACGTTACTGCAGAAATAACCTTATAGAGTGGATTGAATCTAAAAATAATGGTGTTGAACGAGGTTTGGTAAATCGCGATAATTGGTTTGAAAACTGGGAAAGCTACATGTATCAACCACAAGAGGTATTTCAACCAAAGGAGAGTCAATTGTTATTTATTGATAAGATTCTAGAATTAGAAAGTGTATTAAAAGAGACTGATTTAAGTACACCTAAAGACACACCATTTCAAAAAGGCGGAAGTACAATAGCCTGGAAATATGCTAATTCTTTCTTTGAGGACAGGCATGAAGATTACATGTTCAATATTTCTAAACCTGAAGCATCAAGAAGTAGTTGTAGTAGATTATCACCTTACATTGCATGGGGAAATGTTTCTATTCGCCAAATATTTCAAAAAGGTCAAGAACTAAAAAATAAGACTTCAGATAAACGCCATATTGGTGCCTTTTTATCACGATTACGCTGGCAAGCACATTTTATTCAGAAGTTTGAAATGGAACACACCATGGAAAATGCCAGTGTAAACAAAGGCTATCATAAACTTAAGAAAAGTATATCAGAAGACTACCAAAAGGCTTGGCGTGAAGGGCAAACTGGTTTTCCACTAGTAGATGCAAGTATGCGCTGTCTAGTAGAAACGGGTTATATTAATTTTAGGATGCGTGCTATGCTGGTGTCATTCTTTACGCATATATTATGGCAACCTTGGCAAGATGCTACGGAACATTTATCACAGCAATTTTTAGATTTCGAGCCAGGGATTCACTTTCCGCAACTGCAAATGCAAGCAGGTGAAACTGGTATAAATAATCTCAGAATTTATAATCCAACCGTTAATAGCCTGAAACACGATCCAGATGCTCTTTTCATCAAAAAATGGGTCCCTGAACTTACCCATTTAGATATACCTTTTATACATGAGCCTTATCTTATGACAGAGTTAGAACAAGGCTTATATTATTTTAAATTGGGCAAAGATTATCCAAATCCTATTGTCGATATTAAGGAAAATCGAAAGCGTGCCAGTGAAATTCTCTGGAATATGAAAGAAGATCCGGAAGTAGTGAAAGAAAGTTTTCGCATTTTAAAACGACATACTCTACAAGACAGAAATCGAATGCTTCGTAATGAGTAATTTCAAAAAAAAGCAGTCATATTCCTACAATCATAATTCTCTGTTAATTTTTGTTTAACTATTTATTATAAAAGTTAAACATTTGTATATTTACATAGATATGATTCTTAATACGACACATTATAACTTTGACCATAAACAGATTATCGCTGATTTAGTAGGAGGTTCCTTTAGTTTGGTACAGAAATTGAAAATGAAAGGTATAGGCTCAAAACGCATGATTATTGATGAAGTTAGCCCTAATATGCAGACTATGATGAATAGGGTTTCTGATATTAATTATGCAAATATAGAGCTCAGACCAAAAGGTATTTTAGTAATGATTAACCAAGGTTTAAAAAACTTTACATGGATTATACCATACTATCAGTTAGTTATTTATAAGGTAAATGGTTCTAGTTTGCATGCTCAGGGTCGTTTTATCCATTTTAGAAATAGCAAAACTTTCAAGGAGAACAAAAAATTCTTTGATAAGCTATTAGATGAGAAAGTAAAGTATGATATGCAATATGCGATACCTGAATTTATATGAATTTAGAACTAAAGGATATTGATCGCATAATTGAAATGGCTTGGGAAGACAGAACACCTTTTGAAGCAATTACATTTCAGTTTGGTTTAAAAGAGCAAGAAGTCATTGAGCTGATGCGCAAAGAAATGAAACCTAGCAGTTTCAGAATGTGGAGAGAACGAGTTCAAGGAAGAGCAACCAAACACAGTAAAAAAAGAACGTTTGACAAAGGCAGATTTAAATGTTCGCGTCAAAGAACAATAACAAATAACTCTATTTCAAAACGTTAACACGTGCTTTGATTTAAGCTTGGAGTACTTAAAGACAGCACATAAAAAAGATGCTATGAACACAGAAGCAATTTCCAAAACAAATGGTCACAAACTTAATGGATTTACCCATGAAGATATTGGAGACGACCATTTATTCACAAGTTTAGAGACACCAATGAAAGCTAATGCTTTCGATATGTCTAACCACGAGAAGAAAAATCGAATTTCCATATTATTTTCAGAAATAATGGATGTTTTAGGTTTAGATTTAACGGACGATTCATTAAAAGGCACACCAGACCGTGTAGCAAAAATGTATGTTGAAGAAATATTTTCAGGTTTAGATCCTGAGAATAAGCCAAAAGTAGCTTTGTTTGACAACAAATACCAGTACAATCAAATGCTAGTTGAAAAAAACATTACGTTTTATTCAAACTGTGAGCATCATTTTGTACCAATAATTGGAAAGGCACATATAGCATACAAGTCTTCAGGTAAGGTTATTGGATTGTCCAAATTAAATCGTATAGTACAGTACTATGCTAAACGTCCGCAAGTTCAAGAGCGATTAACTAATCAAATTGCCAACGAACTAAAAACAGTTTTAGAAACAGAAGATGTGGCGGTTATAATTGACGCCAAACATCTTTGTGTTTCATCAAGAGGTGTTAAAGATGATACATCTGCGACAGTAACGACTTATTATGGTGGAGAGTTTAATACACCAGAGAAAATTTCAGAATTACAAAATTACATAAACAATTAGCTATGGATATTTTAGAAAGAGCAACAGAATTTGAAAACAGAAAGTTTTCTTTTAAGACAACAAGTGATAGAATTTTAGCAGCTAGAGAAGCCAAAGAAATCATCCTAGGTGTTAATGAAGTATACAAGCAGAAAAAAGACGCAAAACTTATGGAATTAATGAAGCGTTTAACTGTTATAAAACAAAAAATAGAAAAACGACTAAAAGGTCGTCCCCTAACCGCAGCGTAAGCAATGAGCAGATTAATAGTGATTGGAGGAAGCAAAGGTATAGGCAATGCAATTGTCTCGTCTTTGCTTTCTTCTTATGATGAAATAGTAAACATCAGTAGAACCGAACCGATACAAACGGCAGGTAATTTAACGCATTACAATTGCGATATATTAAATGACGAATTACCAGAAATAGATTCTGCTGACGGCCTAGTGTATTGTCCTGGAAGTATCAACCTTAAACCCATAAACCGTTTAAGTATTGATGATTTTAAAAATGATTTTGACATAAACGTTCTGGGAGCAGTAAAGGCAATTCAAAAGTATTTGCCAGCACTTAAAAACGGAAACAAACCGTCAGTAGTATTATTTAGTACTGTGGCAGCTAAATTAGGAATGCCATTTCATGCTAGTGTAGCGGCTTCAAAATCAGCAGTAGAAGGACTTACCAAATCACTTGGAGCCGAATTAGCACCTACAATACGGGTTAATGCAATAGCGCCAACGGTAACTGATACAGATTTGGCTTCGAAGCTATTGCGTAATGAACGAATGATAGAAAACATGAATGAGCGTCATCCGCTTAAAAAATATTTACAACCACAAGAAGTGGCTGATATGGCTGCATTTTTATTATCTGATAAGGCCGCGTCTTTATCAGGACAAATTTTTGAAATGGATTGCGGAATAGTAAGTTTTAAACTTTAAAAAAATGAACCCATTAAAAGCCTTTGTTAGCACACTAACAGGAACTGAAAGTGATGTTGTTGAAAATGCAACAAAATCGATCTATGATATTGAAATAAACAGTTTAATCGGTAATCCTATAAATCTATCAGAGTTTAAAGGAAAGAAATTATTATTTGTAAATGTTGCTTCTAAATGCGGATTTACCCCACAATATAAAGAACTTCAAGAGTTAAGCGATTACTACAAAAATCAATTGGTAGTTATTGGTGTGCCTTGCAACCAGTTTGGGAGGCAAGAACCCGGCAATTCAGACCAAATTCAGGAGTTTTGCCAAGTCAATTATGGTGTTTCGTTCTTAATTACAGAAAAGATTGACGTAAAAGGTTCTAACCAGCACCGACTCTATGCTTGGCTAACAAAAAAGTATATAAATGGTAGACAAAACTCTTCAGTGAAATGGAATTTCCAGAAATATCTAGTTGACGAAAACGGTGAGTTTCTAGATTACTTTTATTCTATTACCAAACCGTTTAACGATAGAATCCTAAAATATTTAAAATAATCTATTATGTTCGGTTTATTCAAGAAAACGACAAAATTGGAGAAATTGCAAAAGCAGTATGAGAAATTAATGGCAGATTGGCACAAACTATCTACGACTAACCGTACGGAAAGTGATAAAAAATATGCCGAGGCACAGAAAATACTGGACCAGATAGAAGTTTTGAAACCAGAATAGGTTTGAAGCAAATCCATTATATCATATTATTTTTAATTCTCAATTTTGTTGGACTAGCACTCGGCAATTTCTTTATGGGAGATGGCCCCAATGGCATATGGTATAACAGCCTTAATAAAGCATCTTGGACACCACCAGGTTGGGTTTTTCGTGTTGTTTGGACACTAATAATGATATGTTTTTCCATTTACCTGTCATTTTTATTTTCTCTAAGAAAATCCAAATACGTTACAACCATATACGGCATCGCTTTATTACTTAATATAAGTTGGAATTATTTGTTCTTTAACCAGCATTTTACAAGTATTGCGCTATATAATCTCATTGCATTAGCTTTGGTTATCATATACTTATTTATAAGTTTTGGTGATGATGAATTAAGCAAAATGAGATATCTGCTAGTGCCATATATATTATGGCTGTGTATTGCAATATCTCTAAACGGCTATGTTGTTTTGAATAACTAGAAATGAAAATATTTACCCTACATAAAAAACAAAAATTACCTATTTCATTAGATGAAGCATGGGCTTTTTTGTGTAATCCTGCAAATCTCTCAAAGTTGACACCTCAAGAAATGAATATGAAAATTATTTCTGGTGCTGATAGACCAATGTATGCTGGTCAAGTAATACAATATAGTGTAAGACCAATACCAGGATTTAGAACTCAATGGGTGAGCGAAATCACTCAATACAAGGACAAAACGTATTTTATTGATCTCCAATTGTATGGCCCTTATGCCTTTTGGCACCACAAACATTTTGTACATAAAATAGAAGGTGGTGTAGAAATGGAAGATATTATTGACTATAAAGTTCCTTTTGGAATACTTGGCAGGCTTTTGCATCCGGTTTTGGTGAAACCAAAACTTGAAGGTATTTTTAACTACAGAAAAGAACAACTCGAACAACTTTTCGGAACCTATTAACAATGCAAACACCTTTAAGTATATTTTGGTTTAGACGAGATCTTAGATTAGACGATAATATTGGTTTATATAATGCCTTAAAAAGTGGGCAAAATGTTTTACCAATTTTTATTTTCGATTCTGAAATTTTAGAAAAATTACCGAGAGATGATGCTCGTGTCACTTTTATACATGATACACTTCAAAGCATAAGAGAAAAACTTCAGAGTGATTTTGGGAGTAGTATTGCGATCTTTCATGGTAAACCAATTGATATTTATAAAAATCTGATTAAAGAATATAACATAACAGAAGTATTCACCAATCACGATTATGAACCCTACGCAACGGAAAGAGATACTCAATTAAAAACACTTTTAGAATCAGAAAATATTGCCTTCAATACGTTTAAAGACCAAGTCATATTTGAAAAGGACGAGGTCGTTAAAAAAGACGGAAATCCTTATGTAGTCTACACACCTTACATGAGAACCTGGAAGGAAAAATTTAAAACTATCAACTTTAAATTTTGTCCGTCTAAGAAAGAACTAAACAATTGTGTAAAAAACATCAACCTTCCGAATTTAAGTTTAGAAGATATAGGATTTACAAGATCCAATCAACCTATTAAACCTTATGAGGTTACTCCAAGGTTAATCCAAGAATATGAAGCTACTAGAAACTTTCCGGCTAAAGATACAACATCACGTTTAGGACCTCATCTAAGATTCGGTACTGTGAGTATCAGAAAAATGGTTGACAAAGCCATACAAGAAAAGAACGAAATATTTTGGCAAGAGCTTATCTGGCGCGAATTTTTTATGCAAATTCTATGGCATTTTCCTCATACAAAAGATCAGTCTTTTAAACCTAAATACGATAGGATTGAATGGCGAAATGATGAAGATGAATTCAAATTATGGTGCCAAGGTAAAACAGGCTATCCATTGGTTGATGCAGGTATGCGACAATTGAATGAAACTGGATTTATGCACAATCGCGTTCGTATGCTGGTTGGTAGTTTTTTGTGTAAACACCTACTTATTGATTGGCGTTGGGGCGAAGCTTATTTTGCAGAGAAGTTACACGATTATGAAATGGCAAGCAATGTTGGTAATTGGCAGTGGGTAGCTGGTTCTGGTGTAGATGCAGCGCCTTATTTTAGAATATTTAATCCTACGTCACAAATTCAAAAATTCGATAAGAATTTAGAATACATAAAAAAATGGGTGCCAGAATTTCAGGAACTCATATATTCAGAAAAAATGGTAGAGCATAAAATGGCAAGAGAACGCTGCTTAACTACTTATAAAGCCGCATTGAATTAACATAAAAACTGTATTAATCTAAATAAATTAACTTTTTTTTGAATTTTTAGACAATAAATAAAAAATAGATGCGTTATGCTATTCAAGACGTTAACGTCTTGAACTGAAAATAACCATTTCAAAAACAATTTAAAAGCTCTGATGTGCCTCAGAGCTTTTGCTTTATTCAAAAAAAGCTCCAAGTCATCTTGAAGCTTTTAATTTCATGTATTTCTGATTAATATCAATTACCTGGTAGACGTTCTATTTTAGCTCCAATAGCTCTTAAGCGTTGGTCTATATTTTCGTAACCACGATCAATTTGTTCTATATTATGAATTACAGATGTTCCTTTTGCTGAAAGTGCTGCGATAAGCAAAGAAATACCAGCCCTAATATCTGGCGAGGTCATTGTTGTTGCTTTTAGGGTAGATTTAAAATCGTGCCCTATAACTGTAGCTCTATGTGGATCACAAAGAATAATCTTTGAACCCATATCTATCAATTTATCTACGAAGAACAAACGACTCTCAAACATTTTTTGATGTACCAACACCTCTCCTCTGGCCTGTGTTGCTATTACCAAAACGATACTTAATAGATCTGGTGTAAACCCTGGCCAAGGCGCATCTGCAATGGTTAATATAGAGCCATCAATATAATTCTGTATTTGATAACCATCCTTGTGTGCAGGAATATGAATATCATCCCCTTGCTGTTCTACCGTAATACCAAGTTTTCTAAACACATTAGGTATCTGCCCTAAATCATCCCAACTTACATTTTTTATAGTAAGCTCGCTTTTTGTCATTGCTGCTAAACCAATCCAGCTACCAATTTCAATCATGTCTGGTAGCATGGTATGCTCAGTACCTCCCAAATTATCAACACCATCAATAACTAGCATATTAGATCCTATGCCAGAAATCTTAGCACCCATTCGGTTGAGCATTCTACACAGTTGTTGCAAGTAAGGTTCACAAGCTGCGTTGTAGATGGTAGTTTTACCTTCAGCTAATACTGCAGCCATTACTATATTGGCTGTTCCTGTTACAGAAGCTTCATCCAAAAGCATAAAGGTACCTTTTAAACGTTCTGCTTCTACACCATAAAAATGATCTTCGCGATTATATCTAAACTTAGCACCAAGATTAATAAAGCCTTCAAAATGCGTATCAAGACGTCTACGTCCAATTTTATCTCCACCTGGTTTAGGAATATATCCTTTACCAAACCGCGCTAATAATGGTCCAACAATCATAATTGAACCTCTTAGACCTCTACCTTCAACTTTAAACTCGTCTGACTCTAGATATTCTAAATTTATATGCTCTGCCTTGAACTTATAGGTATTGGCATCTAATTTATTAACGGCAACACCCAAATTACCAAGAAGTGTAATTAGCTTATTGACATCAACAATATCCGGAATGTTCTTAATTGTTACTTCTTCTGGTGTTAGGAGCACAGCACAAAGAATCTGCAATGCTTCATTTTTAGCACCTTGTGGCTTAATAGAACCCTTGAGTTGGTGGCCACCTTCTATTTTAAATGTACTCATACGTTTTAGTAACGTTTTCTATTGCTAGAATATTTCTTTTTGGATTTTTTACCACCTTTGTTGCTATACTTGGTTTTTGTGCGCAATAGGCTTGAAGAATCGCTCAAATCCTCTTCACTATTTCTAAGATCAATCTCACCGTTAGACAATTCAAATAAATGCTCGAAAATCACTGTATCTTCAACACTATCTTTGTTCCAATTGAGATAGCACTTCTTCATGTGATTTGCAATGGTATAAACCAAAGCTTCTTTCATTTCACCAGTTTCCCATGTAAGTGCAACATCAATCATAGTTTTAATATTGTTTCCGTAAAAACGATACTTAGGATGATTTTGAGGATAGTTTAAAGGGTCTGGTCTAGAGGTTAATTCCTCTTTAGATGGCATATCGTAAGGAGAATCAGCATCTAATTCAAAGTCGGCCATAATAAAAAGCTGATCCCATAATTTATGTTGAAAATCTGGCACATCTCTTAAATGTGGCTGTAGATTTCCCATAACAGAAATAATGGCTTTTGCTAATTTGTTTCGCTCTTCTTTGGTTTCACGCGTTTTGGCATGATTGATCATCTTCTGCAAATGACGTCCATATTCTGGTATTATCAAATGCTCGCGTTCTGTGTTGTATTCTAAATCGTCTATCAAAATTATTAAAATGTGTAGTAAACAAAATTAAAAACCCGCAGTCTTTAGGTTTTCTTGCAAAGTACAAAAAATAATGAAGCCTAAAAGAAATTTAAAGGGAAATTACTCCTTCAATTTTTTCTGCTACTTCTCGGTATTTAGCTATTACTGTATCTGGGTTTTTCATGCGTACGTTAATTGATATACTAGTATACTTACCATTTTTTGAAGCTCTGGTATTTATAACCGCTCCTAAATGATTAAAAAGCCCCTTAAGATTATCTATCTTTTCTGTTTCAGAAATAACAATAAACTTATATAAATAGGTCGTTGGCCACAAGGCTGTGTCTTGCAGTTGTATTTTTAGTTTGCTGTAAAACTCTTCCGATTTTTTAGCGTCGCTCATATCAATATTGTTCAGTTACAAAGATAAGCTTATCCATGCATTTTTCTGTCTAATTTTTTATCACGAATTTTACTGCAAAAATATTGTCAATTTGAATCCAAAGAAAATTGTAATTACTGGTGGTCCTGGGACAGGTAAATCCTCCATAATAAATCATCTAAAGTCCAAAGGTTTTCTTTGTTACGAAGAAATTTCTCGACAGGTTACCTTACAAGCCAGAAAAGACGGTATAGAGCAACTTTTTTTAACGAAGCCACTACTGTTTAGTAAAAAGCTTTTAGAAGGCAGGAAACAACAGTATTTAAACGCCACTCAAGAATCTGAGAATGTGGTTTTCTTAGACAGAGGGTTACCTGACGTTTTGGCGTATATGGATTTTATTGGTGATGATTACCCAAACCAATTCATCGAGACCTGTGCAACACACCAATACGAATATGTTTTTGTATTGGCACCGTGGCAAGAAATATTTACGAGCGACAGTGAACGCTATGAAAATTTTGAGCAAGCGATTGAAATTCACCATAACTTATTAAAAACTTATATGCGATTTGGGTATCAACTTATTGATGTACCCTTCGAAACCATAGAAAAACGTTCAGATTTTGTTCTAGAGGTCTTAAATTTGCAATAATGCATCCAATTGAAGTTTTAGAGCGCTACTGGAATTATACCTCCTTTAGACCATTGCAAGAAGACATTATTAATTCTGTTCTTGAAAATGAAGATACCTTTACCCTATTGCCAACAGGTGGTGGTAAATCCATTTGCTTTCAAGTACCAGCGCTTATTAAAGAGGGTATTTGTATTGTGGTATCGCCCTTAATTGCCTTAATGAAAGATCAGGTGACATCACTAAAACGCAAAGGTATAAAAGCCATAGCCTTAACTTCAGGTATCTCTTATAGTGAGTTAGATACACTTTTAGACAACTGCATTTATGGTAATTATAAATTCTTGTACCTATCACCAGAGCGCTTACAACAGCCATTAATAAAAGAGCGTATCGCCCAAATGAAAGTTAATCTTATTGCAGTTGATGAGGCGCATTGTATTAGCCAATGGGGACATGATTTTAGACCAGCATATAGCAACATTAGACAATTAAGGGACATACATCCTCATGTGAATTGTATAGCGCTAACGGCTACGGCTAAGCATAATATTGTAGATGATATTATTGACAACTTAGATTTTGTGGCTCCAAAGATTTTTAAGGCTTCATTTAGTAGACCTAATATTGGTTATCATGTCATTCATACCGACGATAAACTCTATAAGCTAGAACATTTATTGACCAAACATTCTGGTTCCTCAATTATTTATGTGAGAAATCGTCGTGCTACAAAAGATATCCATAATTATCTGGGTACCAGAGGATTTTCTACAACCTTTTACCATGGTGGCATCACCAATAAAGAAAAACAAGACCGTTTGCAGCAATGGACCGATGGTAATAAAGAAATAATCATTGCCACAACTGCTTTTGGAATGGGGATCGATAAAGCTAATGTGAAAACAGTAATACATTTCAATTTACCAGAAAGTTTAGAAAGTTATTATCAAGAGGCAGGTCGCGCAGGTCGCGATGGAAATGATGCTTATTCATTTATTCTAAAACAGCATATAGACGAAGATCATCTTAAAAGTCAATTTTTGAGCACCTTGCCTTCGATTGACTATATAAAATTAGTCTATAACAAGCTCTGCAACTATTTTCAAGTGTCTTATGGTGAAGGTGAAAACAGTCAGCATCAGCTTGATTTTAAATCCTTTTGCAATACCTATAAGCTCAACGCAAGTATGACCTATAATGTGTTGTTGGCATTAGATAGGAATGGAATTATAGCCTTAACGCAACACTTTAATTTTAGAACCAAGATTCAGTTTATAGTCTCAAATGACCTTTTGTTTAAATACCTAGAGAAACATTTGGATCTCAATACCTTGGTTAAGGCACTTTTAAGAACCTATGGTGGTATTTTTGATTATGATACCAAAGTAAATCTCAACTTGGTAATCAGCAAATCCAATCTCTCAGAAAACAAGGTTATAGAACAACTAAAACTATTAGAAAAAGACAATATCATTAAGCTTCAAATTGCCAATACGGATTCTGAAATAATATTTTTACAACCACGTGAAGATGAAATTACTATTAATCCTATTGCTAAAACCATAGAGCATCAACATCAACTGAAACATCAGCAGATCGAGGCTGTAATAGCGTATATTAATAATGACTCACAATGCAAAAGCAAAAAGTTATTAGGGTATTTTGGTGAAACTGTTTCAGAAGATTGTGGTAAATGCTCGGTGTGTTTGGCGAGTCAATCTGTACCCAATGCATCTGAAACCAAAACCCTTTCAGCACGAATATTGAAAGCCTTAGAGCAAGAAGATTTAAATTCGCGCCAATTATTAAATCAATTGAAATGTACGGAAATGCTACTTGTAAAAAGCCTTTCGGAATTAGTGGAAATCAATAAAATAGAAATAACAGCAACAAATACCTACAAAAAATTATGACTACTAAGCGAGATATGAGAATTGTATTTATGGGCACACCAGATTTTGCCGTGGCAACACTAAAATCGCTCTTAGACCATAATTATAATATTGTTGGTATTATCACAGCTCCAGACAAACCTGCGGGTCGTGGTAGAAAATTAAGAGCCTCGGCAGTAAAGCAGTTTGCCTTAGAGCATAATTTAAACATATTACAGCCAATAAATCTTAAGGCTGAATCCTTTATTGAAGAGCTTGAGAGCTTAAAGGCCAACCTTCAAATTATAGTAGCGTTTAGAATGTTGCCAAAAGTGGTTTGGCAAATGCCACAATACGGTACTTTTAATCTTCACGCATCCTTACTACCTCAATACAGAGGTGCTGCGCCTATTCATTGGGCTATCATTAATGGTGAAACCGAAACTGGTGTAACCACCTTTTTTATTGATGAGAAAATTGACACTGGTGCAATTATTATGTCCCAAAGCACATCTATAGGACATGACACAACTGTTGGTGAACTTCATGATGACTTAATGGTACTTGGTAGTGAATTAGTTATTAAAACCGTAGAACAGATTGAAGCGGATAATGTTTCAACGACCGTACAACCAAAATCAGGCGATTTAAAAACAGCCTATAAACTCAATCGTGATAATTGTAAAATTGATTGGACAGAACGTTTAGATACCATTTATAATAAAATAAGAGGGTTAAATCCATTTCCTGCCGCATGGTGCTTTTTAGACAATGATGAAGACGAACCGTTAACGGTAAAGTTATTTGCTGTTGAAAAGAAAGCAGAATATCATAATCTTAAAGCAGGCCATCTCCTTATTAATAAGGATCATTTAGAAGTGGCATGCAAAGACGGTTATGTAATTATTAAGGAAATACAGCTTCCTGGAAAGCGAAAAATGGACGTAAAATCACTTTTAAACGGATTTAAGTTTACTGAAACCGCAAAACTTCTCTAAGCCCTTATTATCATTGACCTTGGGAAAATCAGACAAAATGCATCGCTTTATTAACAAAAGACTCAACTTATTAACAAAATCGCTGCTTTCCCTTGCTATTACTTGCGTAGCTTAATTTTACTTATAAATTTGTGTAAGGATTTTTAACAACTATTATTAAAAACCGAATTTTTAACAATTTAAATTTAAAATTTTATGAACAAAACAGATTTAATCAATGGTATGGCAGAAAATGCTGGTATCACTAAGGCTGCTGCTAAGAAAGCATTAGACTCGTTATTAATTGATATCGAAGGATCTTTACAAAAAGGTAACAGAGTTTCTTTAGTTGGTTTTGGTTCTTGGTCAGTATCTAGAAGAGCTGCGAGAGACGGAAGAAACCCACAGACTGGTAAAACAATCAAAATAAAAGCTAAAAATGTAGTAAAATTTAAGGCAGGATCTGACTTAAATAGCGCTGTAAACTAAGATATTTTTATTTTACATAAAAAGCCCGCTTAATGAGCGGGTTTTTTTTTGCCTTAAGTTTAAAAGAGCTAAAGTTGTGTATTTCAAAAAAATAACCTAGATTTAGTTAACCTTTGTACGCTTACAATCAAAATTATGAAACCCGAAAAAGGCAATTTACTTATTGCAGAGCCATCCATAATCGGAGATATTTCATTTAACCGTGCCGTGATTCTATTAGCAGATCACAACGCACTTGGTTCAGTGGGTTTTATCTTAAATAAACCTTTAGAATATAACCTTAAGGATTTAATTGAAGGCACAGAATCTGACTTTACCATCTATAATGGCGGACCTGTAGAACAAGACAATCTTTATTTTATTCATAAATCACCTGGTCTTATACCTAATAGTGTTGAAATCTCAAATGGTATTTTTTGGGGAGGTGATTTTAGTGTGGTTTTAGACCTTATTAATTCTGATAAAATCTCTAAAGATGATATTAGGTTTTTTCTTGGCTATTCGGGTTGGGCAGAAGAGCAACTAGATAATGAGCTAGAGTCTAATGCTTGGCTGGTTTTGGAGAACGTGTACGATAACCAGATTATCTCTAAAAGTTGTACAACCTTCTGGCGTGAAAAAATGTTAGAATTAGGTGGCGATTATAGCATTTGGTCTAATGCACCAGAAAATCCGAGTTATAATTAAAGCAACCTTATCTTTGCATTAATCTTTGTTATAACCGACTTGGCGAATTCAGTGCCATAGTCCTTCTTGCGATATTTCGAAATAGGCTGAATACCAACTATTACATTGGTAATAAACAGTTCATCTGCTTTTTGAAGTTCAAAGGGCGATATAGACGCTTCCTCAATGATAAGGTTCACATCTTTACGCAATACCTCCAAAACCTGCTGGCGCATAATACCTTTTAAACAACCATCTTCCAATGGTGGGGTTTTTACACAGTCGCCTTTTACCAAAAATAGATTACCGTTTAATGCTTCAATAACACTTTTATCAGTATTGAGCACCAAACAATTGTTCAGGTCATTTTCTTTAGCATAAATGCTACCAATAACCTGTATGGCTTTATTATTGGATTTTAAACCAGATAATAAACCAGGTGCCATATAGAAATCTTTGTATAGATCTACTTCATAAAACGCGTCATCAATAGTATAGAACGGATTGGGATGTGGCTCTGCAACAATATTGTAATTAATGCTCGCATCTTCACCAGGTAAATACTTACCGCCTTCACCTCTATCTACATTAAGGCGCACACGCGCAACACTATTGCTTAAGTCGTTAGCTTCAATAGTTTTAAGGATTTCTTCTTCTAGAAATTCCATGGTAAAATTCATAGGAATATCCATTCGCATAATACGCATGGATGCCATGAGTCTAAAGTAATGATCTTCCCAAAAGAAGATTTTACTGTTTACCACTTTAAGCGTTTCAAAAAGTGCATCACCGTACTTGTAGCCTCTATTCTCAGAAGTTAATTTAGAGTTCGTTGCCTCTACAAGATTACCGTTAAAATTTACCATAAAAAAATGTCCCGATTTATGTTGTAAAAAATCGAGACAAAGATATAATAGAATAGTTAGTTACGTGTTAAGCAGAACCTAAAACTTGTTTCAGGCTAGAGATTTGATTTTCCCATAGCATTTTAGCTTCCTCTACCTCATCATCTTCAGCAAAATCCGTTACCATAAGAGACACGTCTTTTGTGATCTCATCTACCTGTATGCGCAATTCAAAGTAATAGCTTGCACCATCTTCATCATCCTCTAGCCAACGGAACTTAATACGCTCACTACTTTTTTTGCTTAGTAATTTTGCTTGCTCTTCAGAACCGTCCCAAATAAAGGTGAATAATTCACCACGTGAATTTACGTTGTCTGCAAACCACTCCGAAAGTCCAGAAGGTGTAGATATGTATTGGTATAATAATGAAGGAGATGCCTGAATTACAAACTCCATTTCAAATTTTTCTTTATCGTCCATTTACTGTAAGTATTATGTGCTCAATATATACAATTATGGTGCAATTCAAAACTTTATTATAAAATTATTTTTTTAGAATGATTGGTTTGTTGTCGTTGAATTTGTTTTTATATTTGCACCCGCAATAATGGCGAGGTAGCTCAGTTGGTTAGAGCGTCGGATTCATAACCCGGAGGTCTCGAGTTCAAATCTCGATCTCGCTACAGCAGTAAAAACCCAGTACTGATAAGTACAGGGTTTTTTTATGCGTCAAACGTAAAGCTTGCTTTTAAGTGCAGGCGCATAAAAAAAGACTATCAAAACGGAGTTTTATGGGTTTTTACTATTGTACAACTCCTAAACGCAGATTCAATAAATCTCTACAAATGTAAAGCTTGCTTTTAAGTGCAGGCGCATAAAAAACCATGTTTTAATCCCAACTATACGATAGGCTGTAAAAGCAAAGAAAATACTTACAATAACAATACGTAACCCTACGCATATTTAAATAAAATTACATCCTGTAGTTATACCCTAAATTAAAAAGAGTAGCAACTAAGAGTAGGAATTTTTCTATCTTAACTGTTCTATTAAAAAAAGCAATATAAATTTTATGAAAACACTTATCAAAACCATCAAACTTTTATGCCTCATGCCCCTACTTCTCGCCATACAATGTGACGACGATGTCACAGAAGAAACCTATTATATTGAAGGCAAATGGCTTTTGGCCAATGCTGGCGGCAGTGAATTACCACCAAACACTATGTACGAGTTTAAAGACGGATTGCGCTACATCTACTACTGCGGAGACGATGAAACCACTAATTGTGATGATGCCTACTGGAGTGCTCTCGAAACAAGCGAGGCCATACCCAATCCTGATACCTTTTCATTTGAACCTAATGTATTAATTATTGATGGCGATATGCTCTTTAATATTGAGTTTGATTGCAATGGCGATGTTGTTAACGTCATATTTCCCGATAGTGTGTGGCAGTGGTGGCGCATTGGTACCTCACCAACAGACTGTGAGTAATATGTAATATAATAAAGACCCTAAATTTGGGTCTTTACTTTATATTCTATAGTTTTAATACTACCATTGTCCTATTTTAGTATATAAACAAAAAACAGCTTAATGAAATATCTATTCTTACTCCTTATCAGCACATTCATTTTTAATGTTGCTACCGCTCAAACCAATGCCATAAAAATCACCAACCTCAACACTAATAAAGAAAAAATTATTAAAGAAAATAAAAGAATAAAACTTAGAACCCTTGACGGCCAAAAATTTAAAGGCCGTTTTAGAGTAGTCAATACCAATACCATTATTTTTGATGACATAAATATAGACTTAGCTGATATTGATGCATTAAAACGTAATCCCCTCTTAATCTCTATAATTGGCCCTTCATTTTTTATTTATCTTGGCGCTATAACGGTTGGCTTTAGCGTTATAGCTGGTGTATTCGCAGATGCGTCTGCACTTTGGTTTGTGATTCCCGGAAGTGCTCTGCTCTATGCAGGATTAAACTCACCAAATTTCAATAAAAATCATAAACGCGATAAGGGCTGGAAATTTGAGATTGTTACCTTAACGGATTAACGGCCTACCTATAATAGTTACTCTTGCATTCGGGATAGCTCAGCTTCTGTTGCGATGTATCCAAAACCGGCCCAATTACCATTGGCCATTAAATGCTTATACATGGCCATTGCCGTTTCTAACTGATCATTATACTGATGCCAATGTGCTATGCCATAATGTACAGCTTCTTTTGATCCGCCCGAGGTATTGGCATCTAAATCATTATCCAATAAGTCACCTTTGTAATACAGCAATAGCATATGGTATGCCTTGTTTTCAATAATGTTCATCTCAAATGTTATGGGTTCGAGCAATGCATTAGCCTCCTCTGCACGATCTAAGCGTTGTAATATCATATACAACCAATGCAGGGAAGCTACGCGCATATCGTCATTGGTAGAGGCTCGTAAACAATTCTCAAAATTGGTTAAGGCATTGGTCCAATCGGCCTTTAGATAATACGCCAAACCTAAATGATAATAGATATTGGTATGTAGTGATGATACTGGTATATTAAGTGCATTAGGCATACCATCAGGTTCAATAGGATCTGGCTTTCCTTTTATAAGTGCAACAGCCGTTTCTAAATCGGTAATTGCCAAATCTACTTGGCGCGTGGTTACATATCTATGACCTCGATGACGATATAGACGTGCATCATAAGGGAATTTTTCAATGCCCTCTGTAAAAATACCAATGGCTTTTTGGTAATCACCCAAATAGGCAATGCGTCTACCCAGCCAGATGATAAAATCCGCATTCATAGGATTACTATTATAAGTATCTAATGCCTTAAGGTATTTAGCAACTTTGGCAGAGTTCTTACCCACCAATTGCGGGCTAACTAACGGCTTCATTAAAAAGGATTGCCCTTGTAAAGTATCAATCTTAACACTATCTAAGGGTATAGACTTCCAAGACCCTTGGCAATTAAGGAATAAACTTAGTAATACTAACATAAGGACGCGTTGATACATTGTATTTTAGAATTTACAGTTAGAATAAAGTTATGAAAATTACTCTGCATAACTAATCCTGTCCCTTATCCCACCACTTGCTCTGTGGATAACAACATCTGCTTTTTTACGTTTGGCCAAGGTTTTAGCTTTGCGTATTGCAGTGCTTTGTTTTCTGTGTTTAGAGGTAATGCGCTTATTGCCTTCGCGTCGCACAGCCCAACCGTCTTCATAAGGGACGACGTGCTGGTTCCAGGTGCGTTTTGGGCCATGACCTAAGGCTTTCATAATGGTTTCTATGAGTTGGAGAATAGCATCTGCTAATGTGTTCTTTTTGGACATCAGATATCTTTGTAATTCTGTAAAGTTAAATATTCCCTTTTTATTAAAAATTCAAAAAAATAAAAGCAATAAAAGTTTTACTCAGATGCTAAAAGAGCATATGCTTTTTATTACTAAACAATAATGCTAAATGGTTGCAAAAAAATTACTTCAATATTTGATTTTACATTGTGTACTAATACAAATCTTAATTCACAAAAAACATAAAAGAGGATAGATTTAATCTATCCTCTTTATTGGCGTGTTATCTAAATATTCTAAATATTTCGTTAGGGGAATATTTAGCTCATAAGGTTACACGAAAATAAAAAAAAGTTTACTTTCTACAAATTACACTTATGATTTTTCTTATTCTTTAACAAAAATGACATTTTATTAAAACTCAATATTGATAAAAAAAAAGGCACCATTGCTATTGAATGGCGCCTTTTTAACCTTATGATAGTAACACTTTAACCCGTTACTAAATCAAAAATAGTGAATTTAATTAATTATTAATGTAACATTTGTTACATAACACAGAAAATAATTTTAGAAATCTTACATTTATTAACCTCTCGAGGCGCTTATCAAATTAACTTATTAATAAGCAAATAACCAATTATTATAATTTTAAATCACTGAGAATTGTATCTTCTAAATTGTTGAATTTAACTTCTAATACCTCTTAAACTAATAATAATTTATAAAATTATTTCATTTATGAAGCCCAAAAGTGCGAAGTATCTCTTGAGCTATACTGAAATAAGTATGGGCAAAAACTTTGGGGTTGTAAACTTGCTGTGGATATGTTCCATCTTAAAAAGGAAGACTTTATCAAAGAACTCGATGGAATAATAACCATTGGTGATTTTTACAGTAGAACTGATCAGGATGGAACTCACCTACTGTTTATATAATTTAATACTTAGTAATAAGTTTTAATTAAGTTTAGACGTTATAGGCAATTGCAACAGAGGTTTTCATGACAGGAAACTTTTACCGCAAACCTATTATCGCTTTCTACTGCGATCTGTACTACAACGTCTACATCTTGAAAGATAGGTCACGGAAATCTCATACACACCATCTGTTCTTCCTATATTAGTAGTATTCATATCATAAGACAATCCAAATCGCAATTCTTTGTACTCCAAGCCAAAAAAGGCATTTACAGAGGTTAATAAGTGGCTATTGTCATCATTCTTCGCAGGATTTGTAGACGCGGTAACGCCTATTAAAAAATCATTAAACTGAAACATAGAACCAATATCTAATCTATTATAAAGTCCTTGTTGCATGTAATTGGCCGTCATCATAATGCTGTAATTATTTAAAAACGGGAATCTGTAGTTACCATGTATCGAGAAGAAAATATCTAACGGCAGTTTTTCACCATCTACAAAAGAAATATTAGGTGTATTAAGGTGTTTTGCAGAAAAACCAAACCAATACGTTCTGCCATTGAATTCTGTTTTTTCAAAAACAAAACCACCAGAAATATCTGCAAAAAACACATTCTCCACATTATTGCTCACTGGATCTAAGGAAATAGGATTAATGACACCTGTATCTATATTGATCTGATCTGCCAAAGTGAGGCTTCTAAATCTAATATCCTTAAAGCCCATGCCTACCTCAATTGCTGGTCTAAAAAACCATCCACCATTTAAATTAACACGATGTGCATAATTGGCATTGAGTTGATAGTAATTGTAGTTATTAAATGATTCGTGTTGCCAAAGGGCACTTATCCCTATTCCAAAGCCCATACTCGGACCATAATC
Source organism: Winogradskyella sp. KYW1333 (assembly GCF_003335675.1). Taxonomy (GTDB): domain Bacteria; phylum Bacteroidota; class Bacteroidia; order Flavobacteriales; family Flavobacteriaceae; genus Winogradskyella. Next base: position 241,946 of record NZ_QPHL01000015.1, read on the forward strand.
AAAGGACTTATTAGCATAGGCATACTGCGTGTTAATCCTAAGGTTTAGATTTGGCCATTGTGTTCTACTCAATACACCTGCACTAATACGATCGCTATCCTCAAAGCCAGAAAACCCTGGATTTAGAGTTTCTTGTATGTAATTAGACTGCGTAAATATAGGATCTTGTGCAGTTACTGACCAAACACAAAAAACAAGGGCAACGCAGGCTATATATCCAAACTTCATTTTTGTCTTATTTAATAAATACAAATACGCCTTGTTTTTTGATTATATCACCATAGAAAGTCTTGGCGGTGAACATGTAATAATAATTGCCGTTTTCTACAGCTTCATCCTTAATCCTACCATTCCATCCTCTAATATCATCACCAGACTCTGAATAGATTAAACTGCCCCAAGTATCAAAAATATTGAGTTCTAGAGAATTTAATCCTGTAAATTGTGGCCCAAAATAATCATTTAGGCCATCTTCATTTGGTGTAAAGGCATCTGGCATTATTAGTTTATAACCCTTCTCAATATCAATTGTATAAATACGTTCGTATACACAACCAAATGGATAAGTCACGGATTGTGTTACAATATAGCTTCCGACATTGAAATAGGTATGCACCGGATTTTCTTCAGCCGAAAAACTTCCGTCTCCAAAATCCCATAAAAAACTAACATAATCGCCAGTAGCAGTATTGGTAAATTCTATTGGATCTTGAATGGAATAAACACCAAAATTCAAGAACCCAAAGGAGGAGGTATCAAAATCAGGGTCACCCAATTCTGGAAAATCAACATTCAAACTAAAATTAGCTGTACATCCTTGAGCATCTAATACTTCTAAGGTGACCAGACCTTCTTGATCTGTTATCATTAATTCGTTGTTTATTCCACTTGTTGTACCACTAGACCATGTATACTGAAATGGTGGTACACCCCCACTTGCCATTGCTACAAATGTCTGCACAACAGATTTGGTATCACAATCTATTTCACTTTGTGTTACCACATCTAGAACAAGGGGTTCAAAACGATAAATATCCCAACTACCTTCAATATTACATCCATTTGCATCTGTAACTTCCACGCTGTAAGCTCCAGGTATTAGATTATCTAAATCCTCTGTAACTTCACCATTTGACCATACTGATGAGAATGGCGGCGTACCACCCTCAATTAACACGTTAATGCTTCCACTATTTGCGTTTTCACAGTCCAAAGCATCCGTTACAATAGCAGAAATCTGTAGAGGTAAAATATCATATATAACGTAATCTTCTTCAATTATACAGGGTCTACCATCAGTAATAGTCACAGAATAAGTTCCGGGTGCTAAATTATTGCGTTCAACACCAGCTGTAGGATCATCTTCCCAAACTACTGAAATAGGATCTATACCCCCTTGTAAATTGAGTTGGATTTGTCCGTCATTTTCACCCACACAAGACATCTGATTAACCATTGAATCAATTGTTAAAGGTTGATTATCTTCTATTTCAAAAGGGAATTCACTAACGCAATCTTGAGCATCTGTAATTGTTATTGTGTAAATACCAGGTGATAAATTACTTTGAATATCTCCTGTACCAAAATTACTCCACTGCACATTATATGGTGGTGATCCACCAGTAATTCCGTTAATAGTAATTGTAGCATCATTAGTGCCTGAGCAGGGATCATTAGCCACTGTAGCATCAAGTAAAATTGGCGAATTAACCTCGACAACCACTTCAAAACTTTCGCCAATACAATCTCCCGTTATTGGAGTAATTGTGTAAGTGGCAGTTGCTTCAATAGCTAAGGTGTTTACTAATGTTTGCTCAATCAATGAAACTGGGGTTAACTGCTCACTAATTCCAGAAATAGCTCCAACGGGTTCTACTACAGGCATAGGCCAAATATAGGTTGTATTCTCTGGTACTATATCACCATTTGATGCATCTGGTGTATAAGTAAAATTACTATCACTACATATGGAAATTATAAAAGAACTATCTGAAATAAAGGGTACTGGAAAAACTGTAATTTCTGCAGGCTCTGAAATTGTCTCATTACATTGATCTGTTGGAAATGTTATGATAACGTAATAGAATTTTGTACCAATTGATGCTGTTGAAGGTGTATAAGTGGCATTATTTGCACCAACAATTGGTGTTCCTGAAATATTATCATTTAACGTATTTTCATACCATTGATAATCGGGTAAACCGGATCCTTGAAAACTTACATTTAAATCATCTGGAACCTCATTTAAACACCAATCATTAGATTCAGGTTGCGTTATAATAACTGGTGTAGATTCTATTATAATATCAAAATTTACAGGTGGACCTTGGCAACCATTATTCTCAGGTATTACAGTGTAGGTAAGTGTTATATCTGTATCTGTGTTGTTTTGAAGAATTTGTGCAGGAATTAAATCTGAATCACCAAAAGGTATATAATCTGTTAATCCAATTGGATTGTTTGCATTCCAAGTATACGTTGTTCCTATCAGATTAGACTCAAGGCTAATTTCTGCAGAAATGGTATTAGAACAAATTGTTTGGTTTATATCTGTATTTGTTACCTCTGGAACTTCTTTTACAGAGAAGACCTCTGTACTTGTTGAAGTACCACAACTAGTAGTAATTTCAAATGTTATTGTGTAATCTCCAACTGAGGTATAGGTTATAAGACCAGGATTTAACTGATCTGATGATGCAGGTATTCCTCCTGGAAATGACCAATTATAAATCGTTTCAGACTCTGGTGAACAGGCTGATATTGTTGCTACTGGATTTATTGAGGTTGGACCACATGAATCTGGAATACTAATTAAATTCGACTCTGGAGGTTGCTTTACTTCAATAATTTCAGTAGTTGAGTCATCGCCACAAGAATTTGTAACCGTCATGGTTATTTGATATAATCCTGCATTATTAAATTGAAATGAAGGATTTTCTGAAGTCTCGTCAGTTCCATTTGTAAAAGACCACGAAGGCACAGTACCACAAAAATCGCTAATGTAAATAATACTCCATAAATAAGTGTCATCACCACAAGTTTGTGATAAATCGGTTGTATTAGTTACATTCAGCTCAAAAGGTATACATCCTGTGTTGTTGTCTAATACAAAATTGGCTTCAAGTTGTGGGTTTATGCAAATAGTTTTTTGTACCGGAATGGAAACACCGCAGATGTTTGACTCTTGCAAGGTGACTGTATAATTGCCAGGGGCCGGATAAATATGTGAAGGGTTTTGAAGGTTTGAAGTAGTTCCATCTCCAAAATCCCATAAATGGTTTCCAACAGATAAGCAATTAGAACTAAATCCGCCAGTAGAATTATTTGTAAATTGAATTTGAGTATTTACACATCCTGGATTATTAAATTCAAAATCAACTACAGGTTGTTCTAAAACTATGATAGGACCGGCCGTCAGAATAGTTTCACCACAGGAGGTTTCTATGACCATTGTAATTGTATAATTTGGCTCCGGGCAGTTCGATACCGTATATTCATGAGGTATAGGAAAAGGATCTGATAATTCAGGATTTGATGGGTCATAATTCACCGTACCTGCTATAAGTTCGTCTTGAGAGATTTGAATTTCTGTTCCGTCGCCATAATCAATATTATATACTGTATCTGGAGGATTTAAACCCCAGGATCCTATAGCAAAGTCAATTTCATCAACTGGTACACAAAGACCAATTGTATTACCTGGTGATATAATTGCTCCAACAGGGTTGCTAGAATTTCTTACTAATATAGTTTTTGTTGCGTCACAACCCGAATCGCTATTTCCTGTAAAAGTCATAAAATATGATCCAATATCAGAATAAGTGTGTTCAATTGGAAAAGTAATATTAGACGCCGTATTACCATCTCCCCAATCTACATCATAGCTCATAATGCAACCTGTTGAAACTGATGTGTTACCAACATTAATAGTATAGGTAGGGTCAACCGTATTGTTTCCACAATTATCAAATGGTGTACCAAATCCTGCATTTAAATCCTCAAAACTCAAGTTTGGACGTTGTTGCAAATTTATTTGAGATGAGAATGTATTTGTACATCCGCTATTATCTGTAACTGTTAATTCTACAGTGTAATTAGAAAATCCACAGCCTAAAGCATCAAAAATGTGCTCAGGGTTTTCATCTTGAGAAAAATTCCCATCTCCAAATGACCAATTATATGAAAAGGGTTCGGCGCCACTAACACTTGATGTGAAAATAACAGTATCAGCAGAGCACCCCGTATCCGCATAAATGAAAGTGACATTTGGTGGTTCTGCAACTGTAATTGTTGCTTGTCCATTAACTAATTGAATATCGTTATTGTTATCAGTTACTGAAATAAGTTCATAAACAAAATCACCAGAAATATTTGTATTTACATCAATTGAAACTGAGCTATCGTTACCATTTGTTGTAACCGATTGATCCAGGCCACCATTAACCGTATAAACAAATGTGTAAGGTATATCACCTCCTAATCCTGTAAAGGTGATCTGTGGTAAAGGTGTTTCGTTTAAGCAAGCAGTGGCCGTTCCAGAGATCGTTGCACTAGGTGGCAAAGCAATGATTTCAGAAATATTAAGCCTGAATTCTGCGTCTGATATGACACGTCTAGCGAGATTAAAAGCCCCAATACATCCAAAAAGAAAGAGGAATGTTAGAGCGAGTAGGTTATATTTAATTTTAGGCATAATACTTTAATAACGAACAATATGAAGCGCTTCAATGTACTTAAATTATGACAAAATGAGCAATGCACAAGGTCTTTTTTCGATGATTATACGGATTTTACGATAACCAGACTAGCTAATTTTAGTTTTAAAACAGCATTAACTGAACTAGTATTCCAAAATTTTTCCTTCATAAGAAATTATTAAAGCTATCTACAGTTGTAATTGTATTACTTAACTTTGCACGACAATAATACAATTGTTTTATAAGGTGAAAAAAGAAAAGAAACCAGATCAAGTTGTCTTTAATACTGAAACTGGACGTTATGAGGCAAATATAAAGCCTTATGCCACTGATTTGGTCGCGCCTGTTATCACATCAACAGATTCCATTGCTTGGAAAACCAATAATATTAATAAGGTCAATAAGCATATACAGGCCAAGTACAATGAACTCAAATCTGAATATGATAAAATGATGGAACAGTATGAGTATAACAATTTGGTATATAGTGCTTCCTTTAATTTTGAACCTGTGGTTGGTGAAAATTACCATCTTTATATTAGAGAAAATGACTCCACTTTCCTTTCAATAATTTCACCAGAAGAATGTAATTTTAACCATATTGGAAGTTTTTACCTAGATGCAGACGGTATCTGGCATAAAATATAAATTTTATAAAATCCTTATTAATTAGCTTCACATTTGTAGGTTTTTCTTGGTTTTTGATAATTATTCTCCCTTAAAACTCATGAAAATTAAATTATTGGAATTCATTTATTTACATTTTACGTATGCGTTTCATCGATTTTTTTTGCATTTTATAGATTTATATTCTATTATTGTATCAGATTTAGTCCCAAATCTAAATTTAACCGCTAATGAACCGTATAGTTCTAAACTTGCTATGGGTATTCCTTGTCATTCTGACAATGCCTTATCATATCAAAGCGCAAGGCCCACCACCACCTGGTCCAGGGACTGTATTAATACATTCCACTGATTTAGAAAGTGGCTTGGACGGCTGGAGTTCGGGGGGTGCGGATGCCTCAAGAGTTAATAACTCCACATGGTCGTACGAAGGTAATTACAGTCTCAGGGTAAGAGACGACGATGCCACAGGATCAGCTTCATCTTTTGACTCTCAGGCATTCGATTTGTCAGATTATGATAAAGTTGATTTTAAATTCTTCTTTGCTCCAAATAGTGTTGAAGACACAGAAGAATTCATGATTGAATATAGTGATGATAACGGTAGTACATGGACAACAGTACAGGTATTCGAAGGAGGTTCTATTAGCGCAAAAAGTGCTGATTTTGAAACGACATCTAGTCCCATTTTTTACTCTAAAATAGTAACTCTTAAAAGTAGTGAATACACATTTCCAGCATCTACAATTTCTCGATTTAGAATACGATGTAATGCCAGTGCAAATGATGATGAAGTTTATATTGATAACATTACAATAAAAGGTACTATTTATAATAGCCCAACCCATGGTCCCGGCGGTGTTACTTCAAATCTAGATTTATGGCTCAAAGCAAACATGATTGATGGTATTGAAGAGGATATAGACGGTGCTCTAGTTTCAGAATGGTTTGATAATGGTAAAGGAAACCATGCCTCTACAATGGTATCCGGATTAGAGCCCGTATATAGAGATAATTCTACTAATAACTTTAATTTTAACCCTGTTATTGAATTCGAAAATAATAACAACACTGCAAATCGTGATTTAACTTATATAATTAGCGATGGAAGTAGAGACGAATTAACAGGAACAGGAGGTTTTAACAGTACTGATATGTTCGTTGTTATTATGCCAGATCCAACGATTACCACAAGCATGATCCCTTTAGATACCTTCACAAGTTCGGATCCTGTTGAAGATAATACACAAAACGAAGATGTTACGGGATTTGGTTATGGAAATTATACACAACGTTTTTCTGGAGAATATTTTACATATTGTATTGGCACAACATCAGGAAGTAATGGCTATGGCAGATCTGACACCTCTGGAATAAATGATTACAATAAAATCGGAATTATCAATATAAGAGATAACGCTTCAGTAACTAATATGGACATGTTTCTTAATAATAATTCTATAGCCAATACATCGAACGATTTACCAGATTTTGCGTCTATTAGTAATACCAGATACTGGTTAGGCCGAAGCCAGTACTGGAATGGTAGTTTTGATGGCAGAATTGCAGAGGTTATTACCTACTCTTCAACTCAAAATGACGGTGATGCCACTCAGGCCAGAAACAGAATTCAATCCTATCTAGCAATAAAATATGGTATTACGCTTGGTATTAATGGTACATCGCAAGACTATGTTAATAGTGACGGTACCGTAATTTGGGACCAATCTGAAGATGGTGGGGCCTATAATTATGATGTTGCCGGTATTGGCAGGGACGATGCCTCTGAATTAAACCAAAAACAATCCAGTAGTATAAATGATGCCGTTGATGGTACAGGACCTATTGAAGGCATTCTAACCGTAGGGCTTACTGATATTTATGACACTAATAAAGAAAATAAAGATTTAAATGCAACGTCCTTAGAGGATAAAGAATTCTTGGTATGGGCAAATGACGGTACTGACCTTGACCTAGCAGCCTCTACAATTACAGTAAATATGAGTGCAGGTTGTACACCTGCTTTAACAACAAACGTATCATTTACAGCAATGCAACGTACGTGGAAGTTCAATGAAACCGGTGGCGATATACCAGAAGTCAAAATCAGTATCCCAGAAAATGCGATTAGAAATACAACACCTCCAGGACATTACTATATGTTTATTTCAGATACAGGTGTTTTTGATCCTACGGCAGATTATCGCGTTATGATATCTGATGGTAACGGCAACCTTGAAACCTCTTATGACTTCGATGGCACAAAATACGTCACCTTTGGCTATGCACCTCAAGTAATTGCTGAACGCTCTGTTTATTTTGACGGTACAGTGGACTATATTGATGTTGATGACCGATTAGATCTTAATCCTGCTGAGTTTACAATTTCTGCTTGGATTAAAAGAGATGCAGCTGATACCGGAACAGCTTCAATTGTTTCTAAACGAGACGTAATATTTACACAAGGGTATGATTTGAGAATATTAAACGACAACAGAATTGAAATTATTTGGAAAAATGGCTCTGATCAAAGTTTAATATCCAATACAAGTATTCCTGATGATGAGTGGCACGAAGTTGCCGCTATTTATGACGGCACTCGTATCTCATTATATATTGACGGTGTTGAAGATAACTCTGGAAATTTGACAGCTCCAGTAGCTACGGACGAGAACTTCTATATTGCAGCAGCAGGTAAAAACGCGCCTACACAGTTCTTTAGAGGAAATATCGACGAAGTCAGAGTTTGGGATTCTGCACTTTCAGCTGACGAACTGCGCTTTGTAATGAATCAAGAAATATCGGATAATTCCGGTCAAGTAATGGGTAATGAATTACCAACCTCTATTGCGAGAAATGATGCAAATGCAATCCCTTGGTCTGACTTGGCAGGATATTATCCGATGAGTATTTACACCTATACCAATACTGATGATGCGTCTGGTAATAATAATCACGGCGCATTAAGAAACTTGGATACCGTAGACAGACAAACGACACCGCTCCCATACGAGTCAACTCAAAATGGTAATTGGGACTTAGATGCTACTTGGGCTAATGGTGATGTCATTGCCTTACCAGGCACAACATCAATTGTTGACAATACAATTACGGTAGACTGGAATATCGTTAGGACATCACACGATATTACCATGGACAATTCATCTCTGCCAGCAGGCAATAATGATGTTCGAACGGTTCTAGGATTGTACGTAGATGCTAATGAATTGACCATTGATGGTAACAACAGTACTGATACAGGTAACGGTATCAATATATCGCATTACCTAAGCCTTACAGGCAAGTTAGACCTTGAAGGTGAGTCTCAGCTGATACAGGAAGAAGATTCTGATCTTTTAGTTGCCGTAAATGGCGAACTGGAAAGAGACCAGCAAGGTACCGCCGATACCTTTACCTATAACTACTGGTCCGCTCCTGTGGGAGATACGGATATCGCCACCAACAACTATAGCTATACACTGCAAGATATATTCTATGACGGTAACAACGCTGTAAACTTCACTAGCTCAGGGTATAACGGCGCTGCTACAAATCCTGTGACCATAGCAGATTATTGGATTTGGAAGTTTTCAAATCAGACAGCTGGTGATTATTCGTCATGGCAGCACGTAAGAAGCACAGGATCCCTTAAAGCAGGTGAAGGATTTACAATGAAAGGACCTGGTACCGGTGCTATATTAGACGAGCAAAACTATGTATATCTAGGAAAACCTAATAATGGAGATATTAACCTAACAATAACTGCAGGCAACAATTACCTAGTAGGTAACCCATACGCCTCTGCCATCGATGCCGATCAGTTTATAAGGGACAACGGACCTGAACTGGAATATATAGACCCAGGCTCTAATCCTGAAACTGACCCGTTATTGAGCGGTACGCTCTACTTCTGGGAACATTGGGGAGGCGGTTCTCACGTACTACAACAATACCAAGGTGGTTACGCTACCTATAATTACTCTGGTGCCGTTGCCGCGGCATCTATGGGAACGAACGATCCTGATGTCGGTACTGGCGGAACACCTACCAAATTGCCGGGAAGATACATACCTGTTGGTCAAGGGTTCTTCGTCTTAGCCGAAAACTCGGGAACAATTAACTTTAACAACGGTCAGCGCGTATTTCAGAAAGAAGGCGGTGCATCGTCCGTATTCGTAAGAAACATGTCTGCACAGAACTCTAGTGACAACCAAACCTCTGACGATAGAATGAAGTTCAGAATAGGATTCAACTCGGTTAATACCGTTCATAGACAACTTTTGCTTACTATAGACGAAAATACTACCGAAGGCGTGGATTGGGCCTATGATGCCGTTCTTAGCGAAGAACAGATAGATGATATGTACTGGATTATAAACGATGAGGCATATATGGTACAGGCCAACAGCGAGGCAAACGTTGATACGGTGTATCCGTTGGGTGTCAAGACCGATTCAGATGGCACCAATACCATAACCATTGACAAGCTGAAGAACGTACCCAGTGATGTTGACATCTATCTACACGACAAGGTACTGGAAATCTACCACGATCTTAGGGAAAGCGATTACTCGATTTTCCTAAACGAAGGTGAGTATCAAGATCGTTTCGAAATTACATTTGGCACAAATAACCTGCTCGGTATTGACGATCAAGAAAACAAAACCCTAGACGTTGTCTACTCTAACGACATAGAAAAAATTGTACTGATTAATCCCAACCTTATTGAGGTGACTTCAATTGAACTCTTCAATATCATGGGACAGTTGGTAAAACAGTTAGAAAATATTTCAGAGAGCGGTTACTCTGAATATGACGTTGAGAATTTAAGTACCGGAACTTATATCATTAAGCTGTATACTGCAAGCGGTTCGGTATCAACTAAAAAAGTCCTGGTAAAATAATTTTGCCCCAAATCTTAAATCTTAACCTCAAAAAACCCTGATAATTATGTCAGGGTTTTTTTATTAATTAACTTTTTCTAGCAATTCATTAAAAGTTATAGATTCCTGCGAACCTTTATTCATATCTTTTAAGGTAAAGGTTTCTGTTTTTAACTCCTCACCACCAACTAAAACAACAAATGGTATATTTCTGCGATTAGCATAATTCATCTGTTTTTTCATTTTAGCCTTATCAGGATACAACTCGGCTTTAATACCAAATTCTCTGAGTTTTGTAACAGCCTTTAGACAAGCCATGGCTTCCGTCTCACCAAAATTTATGAATAATACTTTTGTAAATGCTGTTATGGTATTAGGAAACAGGCCCAATTCTTCAAGTACCAAATAAATACGGTCCAATCCAAAACTAATACCAATACCGCTCATATCCTTCAGTCCAAAAATACCTGTAAGATCATCATAGCGACCTCCACCTGCTATTGAACCTATCTTAACTCCTTCTGGTGCAGAAACCTCAAATATGGCACCTGTGTAATAATTGAGCCCGCGTGCCAGTGTCACATCAAGTTCCAGTTTGGCAGATTTAAGTTTGAATTCAGCAGTAGCTTTATTGATAAACTCAAGTTCTTCAATACCCTTTAATCCCTCTTCTGAATTAATTAAAATAGCTTTTAAACTTTTAATTTGGTCTCCAAAGTCACCAGTTAGTTCAAACAATGGCTGAAGTTTTGCAACTCCCTCCTCAGAAATTCCCTTGCTTAGCATTTCTGCTTTGACCATCTCCTTACCTATTTTGTCTAGTTTATCTAAAGCAACCGTAAAATCAATAAGTTTATCTTTTGCACCAATAACCTCAGCGATACCAGATAAAACTTTGCGGTTATTTATTTTAATGGTTACACCTTTAAGGTTTAAAACGTCAAATACTGCATCATAAAGCTGAATAAACTCAATCTCTTGAAATAATGATGTAGATCCAACAACATCAGCATCACACTGGTAAAACTCTCTAAAACGTCCTTTCTGAGGTCTGTCTGCCCTCCATACAGGTTGAATTTGATAGCGTTTAAAAGGAAACTCTATTTCATTTTGGTGTTGTACTACATACCTCGCAAAAGGTACAGTTAAATCATACCTAAGTGCCTTTTCTGAAATTCTCGGTGTTAGTTTTTGCTCTGATTTTGATGAATAATCATCATCTGATATTTTTTTGAGGTATTCTCCTGAATTTAAAATCTTAAAAATCAATCGATCACCTTCATCTCCATATTTTCCCATTAAGGTATCGGAATTCTCAAAGCTAGGAGTCTCAATTGGTTGAAAACCAAAAACCTCAAACTTATTCTTAATCGTATCTACGATATAAGTTCGCTTTGCTACCTCAGTTGCATTAAAATCTCTTGTTCCTTTAGGGATACTTGGTTTTTGCGCCATATTCTCAATTAATTTTTCACAAAAATATTATAAATTTTAAAGGCATAACCAAGATATTTTGATTTTATAGTAACTTTATGCTGTTTCAGTAGTCTTATACTTTTAAACAACCCAACTATTAGAGAAATTCTATGTTTTCATTAGCAAGAGAAAATGTTAAGATTGCTTTTGGCTCGATAAAAAGTCAACTTTTAAGAACCGTCTTAACTGTATTAATTATTGCCATTGGTATTATGGCCCTTGTTGGTATTTTAAGTGGTGTATCAGCATTAGAAAATACAATTTCTAGTAATTTCTCTTCCATGGGATCCAATACATTTAACATTCAACGCTATGAGTTTACAGCGCAACGTCAAAGCAGTAGAGAGCGCCAGAAATTAAACCCTGTTATCAATTATAGAAATGTAAAGGAATTTGAAGATAACTATAACTATCCATTTACAAAGGTTGCTGTAGTTTTTACTGGTACCATTTCAGCAGAGGTTAAATATGAAAATATTAAGACTGATCCCGAAGTAACTATTTTGGGTGCAAATGAAAATTTTATAGAAAACTCTGGACTTGAAGTAGAGAACGGACGATCCCTTAACGTATTTGATATTGAAAACAGTAATGCGGTTACAGTTATTGGAAGCGACTTGCAAAAAGCTTTATTTCCCGAAGAAAACCCTATTGATAAGGTAATTAGTGTTAGAGGTTCAAAATTCAGAATCATAGGAGTACTAAAGGAAAAAGGTGCCACATTTGGAAATAATCAAGATTTAAGAGCTATTATACCAATACAAAAGGCAAGATCAATTTTTACCAACCCTAGAATAAACTATGGTTTAAGTATCAAGGTTGATAAGCAAGATATGATTGAAGCGGCCCAAGATGATGCAATTTTAACCTTTAGAAACATACGTGGGCTAAACCCAGTAGAAGATAATGATTTTGGGATAGAACGTAGTGACGATCTTCTTAATCGAGTTGCTGAAAACACAGCTGCACTTTATATAGCCGCTTGGATAATTAGTATTATAACCATTTTTGGTTCGACTATAGCTTTAATGAACATCATGTTGGTTTCAGTTACGGAAAGAACAAGAGAAATAGGAGTGCGCAAAGCTTTAGGTGCAAAAAACAGAACCATTGCGTTTCAATTTTTTATGGAAACCATTATTATTGGTCAATTAGGTGGTCTATTAGGAATATTACTAGGTATCTTAATCGGCTGGGCAGTTGCATCTGGATTTAGTTTGCAGTTCTCCACTCCATGGGTTGCAATGATTTGGGCTACAAGTATAGCGTTTATTGTGGCTGTTATTTCTGGGCTTTATCCTGCTACAAAAGCGGCCAAATTAGATCCAATTGAGTCTTTACGCTACGAGTAATACAATTACTGACCTATTAATTTTTCGAAATACTGAAATAATTCACCTTTAGTGATATTGGCACCTGATTGAATTAGCTTGAAAATATCTAAGTGCTTGTCGTCAGAATAATCTTTGTTCGCATTAAAGAATTCTATATCATTAGATAATAGATTATCACGCAACCATTGAAACCCTTCTGTTGTTGTTAAGTCCACCTGGTCATGTTTTAATTTCAGAGCAATGAGGTGCATGTTTTTTTCTTTACACTTAAATAAATGTATGTGTTGAGGTGAGATATGCTCTAAATATTCAACTTTACTCAACACACCAAACCAAACTAAGTCACTAAACACATCTAGTTCCTGCTCTGCAGATTCGGGCTTGTTTTTCTTTAAATCTTCCCACTCATTAGCCGTAATGGACTGTGTCGCCAAAAAATTGATAAATTCTTGGTGCAATTCTTCAAACTGCTCTTTTGTAAGTCTGGTATATTTCATAAAAAAAGCGCCCTTAAAAATAAGAGCGCAAATGTAATAAATAAAGCTGTATAACTTTTAGAATATGTATCTAATTCCGAATTGTGCTTGCCATCTTGACAATAGACTTACATCCGCACTGAAAGTTTCTGTTAGATTACCATTAAAAGTATACGTTGGGTCGTTATTAGCATCTACAGATACACCTATTGGTTGTATACTATTTGGCACCTCTACAACACCCCATTTACTATTGATTAAATTACCAACATTCAGTACATCTGCACTAAACTGTAAAGTGTGTGTCTTCTCACCAATTTTGAAATTAAAATCTTGTAAGATTTTAATATCCCAACGCCCTCTCCATGGTGAGAGTGCTCCATAGCGTTCAGCATAGCTACCGCGATTTTCGCTTAAGTAATCATCTTGTTGAATATACGATTCGAAAGCCTCCGCCTGTCCCGGACCTGAGAACGTCATTTGTTGCACTTCACCACTTGTAGGTATGTACAATAAATCATTAAAATTAGATCCATCACCATTGATATCACCTCCATAAGTATAGCTGAATCTACCACCTCTAGCATATTCAAAAAACGTAGAAATTGTGGTGGCAAATTTGCCATCTCCATATTCAAACTTCTTTGATCCTACACCAATAAAACGGTGTGTGTCGCCATACTTAGAATAAGATAATACATCATCATTAGCGTTACCAGAAATTGCATTTCCCGCGAAAGCATCACCCGTAATTTCTGCTTCTATGGAGTTTACATCCTTAGCATTTAAATAGTTGTAAGCTAAACTAGTATAGAAACCATCACCAAATGTCTTTTGGGCTTTCAACGTACCATTCCAAATTCTACCTTTATCCGAGTTTGTAAATACATAGGCATTTGTTGGTCCACCAAATTCGTTTGTTGCAATATCAGAAGCTTCGTAGACCGGTCTGTTATCAACACCTTGTAAAGTTCCTGAAGGATCATCTAATGCCCAATTTTGTACATGGACACCATTTACATCTTTTGTGTATGAAAGGTCAGCAGTTAAGGTAAGACCATTTTCAAATCTATGATCAGCACCTAAATTTGTGCGCCATACTTGTGGCCATTTAAAGTCAGGATCTACAACTTGATAAAAGAAGAAATCTACACCTTGTACTTGGTTACCTAACCAAACAAAAGGAAAACGACCTGTGAATAATCCTGTTCCACCACGAATCTGCGTTTTATTATCGCCATTAACATCCCAATTAAATCCAAGTCTTGGTGAAACCAATAAACTATTTGATGGTAAGGTTGTAGAATCTAGGTTAACCATTTCTCCTGTTTCAGGATCAAAATAATCTATAGTTGGTTGGTAAGTACCTCCTGAGAAATCAGCTGGATTAAACACACCACCTTTTCTATCTATATTCTCTTGTATTTTTGTAGCTGTATCAAAATATAATGGTCTATCAAAACGAACTCCATAGGTCAATTTAAAATCTTCTGTAACATTCCACTCATCCTGGGCATAAAAAGCCAATTGACCAACGTTAGTCTCTGCTAATGCCCATCCTCCAGGATTTCCTAAACCTGCTGCATTCAAAGAACTGTTTGCAGCAATAGCATCATTAAATAAACCTTGATAAAATGCTACTAATCCTGCTTCTGCTGCTGGATCACCTGCTGCATCTCTAAACGATTGGATATCTGCAGTAGGGAAGAACACCCCTTGAGCGCCATAAGCACCTAAATTAAATGAATTATCAAATTCAAATTTCTCATAAGAAACACCGACCGTGAAGGTATGGTCTCCTTTTACAAAGTTTAAATTGTTTGTAAATTGAAACACTTTTTGATCTAAGTTATTGTTTATTGAGAATGGCTCATGACCAGCAATTATATAGTTTGCACCCCCCTCTAAAATAGTAATAGTGGGTGCTGGTGTCGATAATGGATTTCTAAAATCATCAAAATGTGTATAACCAATTTGAAATTTATTACTCACGCCATCGCCTAAATCACTATTTAATTCTAATTGAAATGAATCAAGGTTATTATTGATTTGATAACCAGCATTTTGGAACTGCAATTGATTTGGACCTGGCCCTCTAAAACCTAATGCAGATGGGTGAGCTGGCTGTTCTCTAGAAGCTTCAAGGAAATTATAGATAAAAGCTAATCTGTTTTTATCATTAATATTCCAATCTAACTTAAATATACCTTTAGTGGAGTTACTATCAAAAGTAAAACCTTCGTATGCACCAGGATTATAAAATTCACCACCACCTATAGATACTTGTCTAAGGATATTATCAACCAATTGAAAATCTGACTCTAGAACTCTTGATTCTCCAGCTGCACCACTACCAGATGGAGTTGTTCTTGCAAAGAATCCGTTTGTACCTAAATCAGTACGCTGATCTTTTTCAAAATTTGCAAAGAAAAAGAGTTTATTTTTTATTAATGGTCCACCAATACTAAATCCAAACTGATTTTGCTCGAGTTCAGGTCTTAACACAGAATCACCATCTACTTTATCGCCTGTAAGACTCTCGTTTCGTGAAAATCCATATACTGTGCCGTGAAATTCATTAGTACCACTCTTTGTAACCGCGTTAACACTTGCACCTGTAAATCCAGATTGTGTAACATCATATGGTGCTAAAGAAACTTGTATTTGGTCAATTGCATCTAAAGATATTGGTTGTGCTCCAGTCTGTCCTCCTGGTGTAGGAGAATCTAGACCAAATGGATTATTAAAAATAGAACCATCTAACGAAAAATTATTAAACTGGTCATTTCTTCCACCAAAGGAATTGCCCGTAGAAGAAGGCTCTAATCTGGTAAAATCAGATGCAGACCTAGAAATAGTAGGTAGTCTAGTTATTTCGCGTCTTCCAACACTAGTTTCGGCTCCTGTTCGATCACTACTAAATGTGCCAGAAGTAGTACCAGTTAAAACAACAGCTTCCAATTCTTCGCTGCCTGATTGCATAACATGGTCAATATTTTCTGTTATCCCTAGTGTTAAGTAGACGTCAGAGAACACCTTAGTTTCAAAACCAACATAGCTAATGGTTAAGGTATAAGGACCACCAACTCTAAGGTTTAATAGGTTATAGCGACCTTCAATATTTGTAATTGCGCCATATTTTGTACCGGTAGGTGTATGTACAGCTACTACATTGGCACCAAATAATGGCTCTAACGATTCCTCTTGAATGAGACCTTTAATATTAGATGTTGTTACTTGTGCAAAAGACAGGGAGACAAATAACAAACAAATAACAAAAACATAATTTTTCATAATTATTAAAAATAGTGTTAGTTAATACTCACTAAAATTAATTTTTTAGAACCTAATTATGAAGAAAAATGACAATAGTTTATTAACCTAAACGCGAAGTTATCAACGAAAATTCTCAATTAATGGCTTTAAAAGCTTCAAAAGGTCTATCTGTTGCAATGATATCAATCCCCATAGCTTTCCAAGTCTCATATAATTGATTTCCTCTAGCCTTTGCCTGTCTATCTAAGTTACTCAGGGTACCGAGTATACAAACTATATCATTTTGATGAAGGCGTTTATACAAGGATTGAGGTGACAAACGTGTCCCTGTAAATGCAAGCATATTTTCTGTTGGGATTTTGGATTGCAATAACCTTTCAAATTCTTCATTGTTTCTTGCAGAGACAGACAATAATAGTTCAGGAGCATTCTTGAAAGCTGATTTAGCTTGAGCCACATCATACGTAATCAAAACGCATATATCCTCAGCATTAGCCTCTTTAATAGCGTTTATAACATCAATCTGTCTTACACTGCGTTTAATATCAACAGTAAGAATTACATTATTGGTTTTGCACCATTTTAACACATCCTTAAACAAAGGAATCTTATACGAGGTTTTATTGCCAAAATCATCTATTAAGTTAAATTTTGAAAGCTGCTTATACGTCATTTTTCTAACTAATCCGCTACCTGTTGTAGTTCTGTTGATAGAATTATCGTGCATTAGTACCAATTTATCATCCTTTGTTTGTGCTATATCAATCTCAAAAATTGCCGAAATACTATCGTTGATAAATTGTATAGTTTCAAGGCAGTTCTCAGGATAATTAAAAATATCCTTTCCACCACGATGTACACTGATATTAGGATAATTCTTGTTAGATGCCCTAAAGACTTCAACAAGTTTAGATTTAGCTACTGTTTCACTTTTGTTGGATTTGCATGAAATCACAACAAATGATAAAACGAAAATGAGAATGTACTTGTACATTAATGAGGTATAAAAAAACCGCTTAGTAAACTAAACGGTTTTTAATTATAATAGTCTTAAGATTAAGCTTCTGCAACCACCTCAAACGGTAAATCTACAGTAACTTCTCTATGCAATCTTATAATAGCATTGTATTTTCCTAAACGCTTTACATTACCACCAATTACATTGATGTATTTTTTGTCAATTTCTTGACCTTCTTTTTGTAAAGCTGAAGCTAAGTCAATATTGTTAACAGAACCGAATAGCTTATCACCAGCACCTACTTTTGATGCAATCTTGATTTCTAAACCAGATAATACCTCTGCAGTCGCATTAGCTTCATCGATAACTTTCTTTTCTTTAAAAGCTCTTTGCTTTAAAGTTTCTGCTAAAACTTTTTTAGCTGAAGGTGTTGCCATTACAGCTTGACCTTGTGGAATTAAATAGTTTCTACCATAACCGTTCTTAACTGTTACAATATCGTCTTTAAATCCTAAATTCTCAACGTCTTGTTTTAATATAAGTTCCATTGTTATGATATTTTATTTTAATAAATCAGCAACGTATGGCATTAAAGCTAAATGTCTAGCTCTTTTTACTGCCACTGATACTTTTCTTTGATACTTTAAAGAAGTTCCTGTTAAACGTCTTGGTAATAGTTTGCCTTGTTCGTTTACAAAACTTAATAAGAAATCTGGATCTTTATAATCAATATACTTGATACCAGACTTTTTAAAACGACAGTACTTCTTTGCTTTTGTAGTCTCTATATTTAATGGTGTAAGATATCTAATCTCACCATCCTTTTTTCCTTTTGCTTGTTGTTCTATTGATGACATAGTTTACGCTTTTTGTTTGTTTCTTTCTCTTCTTTTTTCAGCCCAAGCAATTGCATGCTTGTCTAATTTTACAGTTAAGTAACGCATAAAACGCTCGTCACGTCTAAACTCTAACTCTAAAGGTTCAATAGCTTCACCATTTACTTGGTACTCAAATAAGTGATAAAAACCACTTTTTTTGTTTTGGATTGGATAAGCCAGCTTTTTTAAGCCCCAATCTTCTTTGGCTATCATCTTAGCACCTTTAGAAACAAGAAAATCTTCGTATTTCTTCACTGTTTCCTTTATCTGATCTTCAGATAAAACGGGATTTAAGATGAAAACAGTTTCATAATTGTTCATAATAATTTATTTGTTTGTTATTAAAACGGGTGCAAAAATACATATTTATTCTAATTCTAGCAACGTTTTTACTATTAAAATATCGTGCTTTTATGCACAAAAAATTATGTTAAAAATTACACTTTGTCGGTAAAATTTGTTTTTTAACCGAAAATATTGTACTATTGTCGATATCTTAACCTAATAAAATATAAATGTTATGACTTTAAACTGTGTAGTTGTTGATGATTCTGCGATTCAGCGTCTCTCTATAGTAAAGTTAATCGAGAACCATTCCTCGCTTAATCTTATTGCAGAGTACAGCAGTGCGTTAGAAACGAAAAACGGTCTTAATACACACAAGGTTGATCTTATCTTCTTAGATATAGAGATGCCTGTATTAAACGGTTTTGAGCTATTAGATGTACTCAACAACAAACCCCAAATTATTTTTGTTACTGGTAAAACCGAATATGCTTTTAAAGCATTTAATTACGACGCTACCGACTATCTTCAAAAACCAATTACTAAAGAAAGATTTAATACTGCTGTAGAGAAAGCTATTGAGCAGCATAAATTAAAATTAGACTTTAACGAAACAGATGGCGAACACATTTTTGTGAAGAGCAATCTTAAAAAACGTAAAGTTTATATTAAGGATATTAAATGGATTGAAGCATTAGGCGATTATGTAAAAGTTGTAACTGAAGAAAATAGCCTAGTCGTTTTATCTACAATGAAAGCATTTGAAAAAGAATTACCAGAAGGTAAATTCTTAAGAATTCACAAATCTTATATTGTGAATCTTGACAAAATAGATCGCTTTAACAGTAAAAATGTTGAAGTGGGAGCCTATGAGATTCCATTGAGTAGAAATAAAAAGACTCAATTGGTAGATGCTTTAAATAATATGTAACTATTAGTAGTTATCTATATTTAAAATTACTCTTACAGGCCTAAAATCTTTTACAGCATTGAAGCTATTATGTATTTTCATAATGGCTTCTTTTGTTTTGTTTAAGGATTGATTTTGTGGAATTTTTACAAGAATGTTCTTATTGTATAAATTTCTAATTCTAGAGATTGGCGGAAACTCTGGACCTAACACATTGGCTTTAAACACCTGTCTCAACGATTTTGAAAACCAATCTGAAGCTAAATTCACTTTATTATAATCCTTATGCTTAAATGTTATTTTAATTAATCTATAAATTGGTGGATAATGATAGTTATATCTATCATTCATTTGCTCTTTAAACATCTCTTTATAGGCATTTACAGAAACTTGCTGTAATATGTTATGGTGTGGATTATACGTTTGTATTAACACCTTACCTCTTAAATCCGTACGGCCTGCCCTTCCTGCAACTTGAGACATTAATTGATAACTTCGTTCATAAGCTCTAAAATCTGGAAAATTGAGCAAGTTATCCGCATTCATTATCCCAACGAGCTTAACATTTCTAAAGTCTAACCCTTTAGTAAGCATTTGAGTACCGACTAGTACATCTATTTCTCCTTGTTCAAAATTATTTATCAGTTTTTCAAAACCAAATTTACCTCGTGTGGTATCTAAATCCATACGAGCTACCTTATGGTCAGGGAATAACACCTTCACCTCCTCCTCTATCTGTTCCGTACCAAATCCCTTAGTATCTAATGAAGCATTACCGCAAGCTTCACAATTATTCATCATGGCAGAATTATAACCACAATAATGACATCTTAACTGATTTCTAAATTGATGATAGGTTAAACTCACATCACAATTAGGACATTGAGGTGAGTGCCCACAGGTAACACATTCTACAATTGGAGAAAAACCACGTCTATTTTGAAATAATATAATTTGCTGTCCATCATCTAATGCCACTTTCATTTCCTCAACAAGCCGGTCACTGAAATGACCTTTCATACGCTTCCGCTTGTACTTATCTGCTAAATCTACCAATTCAATATCTGGCATTAGAACATTATTGTATCGTGTCGTCAGCTGTATTAGTCCGTATTTACCGTTAATTGCGTTAAAATAACTCTCTAAACTTGGTGTAGCAGAACCCAGTAATATTTTAGCATTATGATAATTTGCCAATACAATTGCCACATCTCTTGCGTGATATCTTGGTGCAGGATCAAACTGTTTGAAGGATTGCTCATGTTCTTCATCTACAATGATTAAACCTAAGTCAGAAAAAGGTAGTAATACGGCAGATCTCGCTCCAATTACAATTTGTGCCTTGCTCTTTTGGGTGAGTAAATTGTTCCAAACCTCAACACGTTCATTGCTAGAGTATCTAGAATGAAATACTGAAACTTGCTCACCAAAATAATTCTGTAAACGCTCTACCAATTGTGTAGTTAAGGCAATTTCAGGCAACAAGTAAAGCACCTGTTTTCCTTGTTCTAGTTGTTTTTTAATCAGGTTGACATATATCTCGGTTTTACCTGAAGAGGTCACACCATGAAGCAGTGTAACGGATTTATCCTGAAAATTATTTTCAATAGCTATTAAAGCCTCATTTTGAACCTCACTAAGGGCTTTAACTTCAGAATTATCTTCACCTTTGTATTGCACTCTATCCGTCTGAATATGATATTCTTCTAAAATAGATTTTTCTATCAATGCCTTTACAATTGCAGTAGATGCGCCACTAGCTTTGGTAAGCTCTGAAACCTTAATGGGTTTATTATTCTGAGCTTGGAGTGTAAACAAGGATAAAACAACCTCTCGTTGTTTTGGAGCTCTACTCAAAATATCCAACAACTCCTGTAATTTCGTTTCGGATTTAAAGGCATCGTCAAGTTTGACGTATCTTACTAATTTTGGTCTATATTTTTCGTATAGTTCTTCGTGCAGGTGAAGTATGTTTTTCTCAACCAAACTTTTTATGACAGGAAGTACGCGCTTTTTATCTAATATGGAAATGACATCCTGAATTTTCAAAGAAGACTGATACTGTAATGCTTCATATATTAAAAACTCATCATCCTTAAGTTCAACATCATTTACTGTAATACTTTCATTTCTTGAGATAATGGTTTCACTCTCAAGTATTAATGCATTTGGTAATGAAGCACGCATAACTTCTCCTAAACTACACATGTAATAATTGGCAATCCATTCCCATTGCTTTAATTGTAATTTGGTAATGATAGGAGTATCATCCAGGATTTGATGGATCGTTTTGGGTTCGTAGGCTGTGGGAGGATTAATATGAATCTTATACGCTAAGGCAGTATAGATTTTGTTCTTACCAAAAGGTACCGCAACACGCATTCCCGTTTTAATAAAATCGGCTTCTGCCTCAGTGATATGATACGTAAAAGCCTTTTGAAGCGGTATTGGTAGTATGACGTCTATGAAGTAGTTCATACTAACTTACAATATTATCTACTGAGCTCTTCCTTAAATTTCTTAAGGTAGCATTTAGCTCATAACCAAGCAATAAAATATTAGAATTGAGCCACAGATATAACAGCAATATCAATAATGCTCCGATAGAACCATATAGTTTGTTATACTGTGAAAAGTTTTCAATATAGACACCAAACAAATACGACGTGAGTATAATCAATGAGGTGGTCAATAATGCTCCAATGGAAAAGAAACGTGTATGCCTGCCTTCTTTGGTTCCGAAATAGTATAAGGTTGCAGTGGCGATATACACCATCACCACAAAAAATAAATACTTAGCAAAGACAATCCAACCCAATCCGGAATCAGTTTTCAACGCATCTTGACCTGTGAGACTTTCATAAATAGGTTGAATTATATAAATCTGAAAATAGCCAAATACCGCAACGGTCAATAGAACCAAGAATACCAAAATCAAGGATACACCAAATGCATAGAGGTATTGCTGCACTACATTACGGGTTAATTGCTCGTGGTACGAATATTCAAACCCGGAGAAGACCGCACTTACACCATTTGCCATTAATATCATGGACAGTAAAAAGATGGTAGATATCAGCCCAGCTCCTCCACTACCACTGATATTCTCAAAAATATTGGAGAAGAAAAAATCAGAGGTCTGAGGTGGTAAAAATGAATTTAGAAAATCTAAAAACTCAGTTTCAAAGCCATCAATAGGTATATATGGCATTATGATGATAACGAATAACAAAAAAGGGAATATGGCCGTGAAAAAACTAAAAGCTATAGCACTAGCCCTTGTGGTTAGTGCGCCATTAACTATTCCCATGATATATAGTTCCAAGAGATCATAAATTGATAACCCTTCAAATCCTGGTAATTTTATTCTCTTAAAAAATCTAACAATAAGATTGAGGACGGGAATTTTATCAAGTTTATCTTCTATAGGCTTGGTCATAGCATTATATTAAACGGCTTTAAGGCTTAAATCCATATTATAAACCGAATGTGTTAAGGCTCCAGATGAAATATAATCTACACCACACTCTGCATATTTTCTTACGGTATGCTCATTAATACCACCCGAGGATTCTGTTAAGCACTGATCACCAATTAGTTTTACAGCCTTTTGTGTATTTTCATAATTAAAGTTGTCTATTAGTATACGATAGACTCCTCCACAGTCTAGTATCTCTTTTATTTCTTCAAGATTGCGAGCTTCAACTATAATCTTTAGGTCGCGCTCAGTATCTTTTAAATATTGCTTGGTAAGGTTAATAGCTTTTGCAACACCACCAGCAAAGTCAATATGATTGTCCTTGAGCATAATCATATCATACAGTGCAAATCTGTGGTTTTCGCCACCACCAATTTTTACCGCCCATTTCTCTAGGGCTCTTATTCCAGGCGTGGTTTTACGTGTGTCTAATATTTTAGTACCTGTACCTTCTAGTAGATTTACAAACTTCTTGGTTTTTGTGGCAATTGCACTCATACGTTGCATTGCATTTAATACCAATCGTTCTGCTTTTAATATAGATTGGGATGCACCTTCAACATAAAATACAATATCACCATATTTCACATCGCTTCCATCCTCTATTAAGGTTTCAATAACCATGTCTTCATCAACATAAGCAAATACTTTTTTTGCAAATTCTACACCTGCAACTACACCATCGTCTTTTACCAATAGTTTTGCCTTTCCCTTTGCTGTTCCTGGTATACAAGCTAATGAACTATGATCGCCATCACCAACATCTTCACGGAAAGCATTAGAGATTATCAGTTCTATTTCCTTATCAAATTGTTCTTTTGAAATCATACATATGTATTTACTGTAAAAATAGGAATTGAAAGATTAAAAATTTTAAAAAGAGAATATCAATTTCTAAAAAAGTATAACTTTGAAATTATGACCATTAAACTCATTGCCATCGGTAAAACCGACAACAACAATTTGCAAACACTTATTGCTGATTACCAGAAGCGTCTGGGACATTATGTTCGGTTTGAATTTGAAATCATACCAGATCTAAAAAAAGTAAAACACCTAAGCGAATCGCAGCAAAAGGACAAGGAAGGAGAACTTATCCTTTCTAAAACCCAAAAGTCTGACGTGCTGATATTATTAGACGAAAATGGCAAACAAATGGATTCCGTTGCTTTTGCTAACTACCTGCAAAAACACCTCAACTCTGGTATAAAAAACTTAATATTTGTAATAGGTGGACCTTACGGTTTCTCGGAAGCAGTTTACCAACGTGCCAATGGCAAATTAGGACTGTCTAAAATGACATTTTCGCACCAGATGGTACGCTTATTCTTTATAGAACAATTATACAGAGGGTTTACTATTTTAAAGAACGAACCCTATCATCATAGATAGATAGCAAACCCTCCGGTATAATTAAACGCCTGTGCGTTTATAGATAATAATTAGTGTGTTTTAAAAATTTCCTTGCGTTTTTTTAATTGACGTGATAAATCGCTTATCGTTTGATTTACTGCCAATTCATAATTTTTTTCATTCGATGTAGCAAAAATTCTAGGACCTGGTAAACTCAATTCTATATTACAGATTTTTCCGGCCTGGTGATCTTTGTCATCGTGTTTAATATAAACTTGAGCAGAAATAATGAACTCAAATTTATTTGCTAATTTCTCTAATTTTTCTGTCGTAAACCGTGATAAAGTCTCGCTAACATCAGTATTTACATATTGAAAATTCACCGTCATATATATACTTGTTTTAATTAATAATTCCTTACTCTAATATACAATTTTTTATAAGGTTTATTACTGATAATTGTCATAAATAATACCTAAATATTTAAGTGCTGAAAATTTAAAACCAAGATCACGTCTATGGTTTTATAAACTAGCGAATAATGAATCAAGAAACTTCTAAGGACATGATTATTTTAAACCTTATAAATTAAAACAACGCTTTAGTCAAAGATTTCAGGATCTGATGGAAACTCAATACTTCCAATACCAGAAATTGGTGTTTATACCCAATCTTGTGCTAGGCACACATTTACTATTAGTGCTATGAGAATGATGAATTTATAATTCAATCGCATAGGTTGGTTTTTAATAAAGCTAATTTAATTCTAGTTTAAAAATAACTTTCATACTACTCAAACACAATATCATCAATATAAATTTTATGTGGTGAGCCATAAGCGTTTGCAAAAAGCACAAATCCAGAACGAATGCAACTTAAATCTGATTTCTTGAGCTTAATAGTAAACTTGTGCCATTTAGAATCCAATGGAATTTCCTTAGCCTCAATGGCCGAATCTGGATAGGTCTTGTCCTTACCAATTAAACCAAAACCAATCTTGGCACTGACACCTCCAAAATCTGACTTCGCCCAAAAACTAAAAGTCTTTGCACCGCTAATATCATAACCGCCTAAAATATCGCCCCAATCATTGGCTGGATCTACCAAACCAATGCCATACCAACCGCTACGTTCTTTATAATGAATGCGCATGGAGGTTTTACCAGAGTGCTTTTCGCGTGTGTGGTTCATATCAATTTCTAAGGCATTATAATTTCCCATATAAGCAGAAGGGAAATAAGGCATTTCTATATCATCCTTATACACATAAAACGGGAGCTCTACTTTGGGTACTAAGAATCTTTTGGCGTTGGCAATAGCATCTTGTACCACAATAGACGAAGAAGCAATGCCCAAATTATTGTAGGTGTCCTTCACCATGGCATAGACTTTTATACTACCATTAACCTTAGGCAATTGTATTTCAAAACCATCATTAACATTCCCTCTATGATTTAATGGTGTAATCTGATTTCTATAACGTCTACTCCCAACACGATGGTTATAGGCAAAACTTACGTCTAAAGTTTCGTTTTCCTTATCTGAAATTTCTAAATCCACGGTAACCCATTCACCACTACTATAGGCTCTATCTGGCAAATTTAAGTTGGTGATTTCTGGCACATAATTTTCTGGTTTGTTCCCAGTATAAGCATCACGTATGGCCCAATATTGTGGTCTGTAACTGCCATTAAAATGTGTCATTAGCCACACACCACCAAAATCTTTTCCATCACTGTAATGAAATACATAAACACCTAAACAATTGGTTTTATTTGTTATCCAATCCTTATAGCCATTGGCAATGGCATCATATTTTTGCGTATCGTTAGGCTCTATCTTTACAGCGTTTTTATCTTCTGTAGCATCCCATTCTCCCATAACGCCAAACTCTGTGACAATGTAAGGCTTATCAATGTTGCGTTTCTCCATTTCTTCCTGCAAGAAATTGGCACCAGCACCGTAAGCGTTAAGACCGTAAATATCTAAAGATGGCACATATTTACTCCACCAATCCATTCCAAAGGTCCAAGCCTCGGTTGATGATATCGGGTGATTGGCATCTATCTTCTTAATATCACTGCAAATACGTTCTAAAAATTGAGAATACACCAGCTTTTCTTCGTCAGTAGCCATATTGAGATATACCTCATTGCCTATTCCCCAAGTCAGTGTTGCTGGATGATCCTTGTACTTTTTTACAACCTCAATGGCGCTATTGTATTGATCTTCTATGCCCTTTTTATCAGTGAGGTAGTTAAAACTATCATCGTCTTCCATACCAGGTCTTCCATGACGCATCCAAATACCAACCATCACTTTCATGCCATGAGTATGCGCCATATCCATTAAAGCAGGTGTGTTGTCTCCAGTAGCCCAAAGACGTAAAGTATTTACGCCCAAATATTTTAAATCCTTAAAATAAGTGTCATAATTAGCCACATCCTTGTCATAACCCCAAGTTGCACCTTTAATTTCAAAAGGTTCGCCATCTACCTTTAAAACCCATTGATTCTCTATCTTTTCTACAGTGGTTTGTGCATATGATAAGAATGAAAAAAACAGGCTAAAGATCAAGTAACGCATATCAATTTTTTTATAAAATGTAAAGCTACCCAATTTTTTGCGCTTAACCGAATATTAAATTATCTTTAAAATCCTATTTAATACTCATTTATGCAACTTGTTTTTGCCACCAATAATCCAAACAAAATAAAGGAGATACAAGCCTTAGTACCAGCTCATATTAAACTATTAAGCTTGGCTGATATATTGTGTATTGAGGATATCCCAGAAACCACAGGAACCATTGAAGGCAATGCCAAACAAAAAGCAGACCATATCAAAAACCATTATGGTTATGATTGCTTTGCGGATGACACTGGTTTGGAAGTTGAAGCCCTAAATGGCGAACCTGGAGTAAATACGGCATACTATGCTGGCCCACAGCGTGATGCCAATGACAATATGGACAAACTACTGAATAATCTAAAGGACAATCCCAACAGAAATGCCCAGTTTAAAACGGTTATTGCCCTGCATCTCAATGGTAACTACCATGAATTTACAGGAATTTGTAAAGGTGAGATTACCAAGGGAAAACAAGGTAATAAAGGCTTTGGTTATGACCCAGTGTTTAGACCTCTAGGTTATGAGCAAACCTTTGCTCAAATCAACCTCAACTTAAAAACCCAAATTGGACATCGTGGTAAGGCTATAAAGCAACTTTTTGATTTTTTAAAGAATACGTAAGATTACGGATTAAAATCTTACTGAGAAAATACTAACTTCGCTTATCAACAGAAAAACCAATTTTAACTGAATTTATCTCAACGTTGTAAACATTTACAAAGTGAATGTCACAAATAAAAAACATCTAAAAGATTAATCTACATATCTATTGGCTTTACGACTTTAAATTTTATCTAAAAGTAACCTTAATATGGAAAGCTATGACCAAAACTCTGTCATTAGGTTGTTAGCTCCTTTGTTTTATTTTTATTTAGGTTAAATTATAGAATTATTAACTTTAAATAAATGCAGAGCGCTCATCAATTACATTATACCATCGTAAGATTTAGTTTATTATTAAACTTTATCATGTTGTTTACATGCAATCAACTTTGGATAAATACAAAATCTTTACCTATTTTTCCTTTAATAAATAATAAATGGTTGACTCCAGATTATTTAGAAATGCCTATTCTTATTATTTATGGTATACTTCATCTTTTAGCCTTCATAAAACCTAAGAAAATTTTTATAGGATTTATTATCTTTCTTTATATTATAATGGTTTTAAATGATCAAAATAGACTCGTCACCTACCATTATCAGGTAATGATTATTTTACTTTTATTTCTATTCAACTCTACTACTACTATCTTCAAAGGTTTGTTTATTGGTATTTATTTTTGGGGTGGTATTCATAAATTCAATCCTTGTTTTTATAGCTATTTTTCTAATCTACATATGTTTGGACTACCTTATTTTTTCAAGTCAGTTGTAGCTATTGGTATTCCTCTTACAGAAACTCTTTTAGCTTTAGGACTTATTTTTAAGTTAACCAAGAAGTATGCTTTTATAGGGCTTGTAACTATGCATGTTTTTATTTTAATTTTAGTCTTTTTTTTGTTTAAAAGCTATAATATAATTCCTTGGAATATTATTAACTGCTTCATTTTGTTTCATCTTTTTTGGGAAAATCAAAACATTTCTTTTTCTCTAGAAAAATCGAAAAAGGGAATTACTACTCTAATTTTAGCTACTACTATTTTAGTAGGCCCTTTATTAAACAAAGCTAATTTATGGGACGAACATTTAGCTTTTAAAATGTATACTTATGATGTAAATCAATTTTATTATGAAGTATCCGACAAGGTTAAAACCTCACTACCAATGGAAATTCAAGAATACTATAGAGAAGATCAAAACGGAAAAACATTTTTTTACCTCTATGATTGGTTTCTAAGTATTAACAGAGTCCCTATGTACTCAGAAGAAAGAAACATCATTCATATTGAAAATTATTTAAAAAATTTTCTTCCATTTGGAACGGTTTTTAATGAAGAATTGACTCTTAAGAATTATAGATATTGTAAATAAAAATATCATTTTGATTAAAGTGGAAAATGAAAATAATATCTAAAAAACAATAAGGGTAACTCAATACATTTAATGCCATTTACAAAGGTGAGATTACCAAGGGCAAACATGGTAATAAAGGCTTTGGTTATGACCCAGTGTTTAGACCTCAAGATTATGAGCAAACCTTTGCTCAAATAGACTTTGAACAAAAAAATAAAATTAGTCATCGTGGATTGGCCATGCAACTACTCATCAATTTTCTTTATAAGTAGTTCAGTTAGATTTTTATCTCTATATTGTTGAGTAATGGCTTATCCATGAAGCATATGAAACAGAATTATTCTTATAATGAGTTTGGTTATTCTTACAGATTTAAAAAACTCATATTTTATTTATCTACGTTCAGCCTAAAGGAAATACTAGTGCTGTTGTGGGGCCGTAAAAAAAATAAGGCCAAATATTTGATCCTAAAACCAAAACAACTGGCCCACCCTGTAAAAATCAGAAATATAGATAACGATGTTGGAGTATTT
Source organism: Winogradskyella sp. KYW1333 (assembly GCF_003335675.1). GTDB lineage: Bacteria > Bacteroidota > Bacteroidia > Flavobacteriales > Flavobacteriaceae > Winogradskyella. The sequence continues at coordinate 271,697 of NZ_QPHL01000015.1, forward strand.
GCCTATGTTTTATGGAAAAAATTTCATCTTCCACCAAAAGGTTATGAGCTATCAAGCGACGGTATAATTTTAGATTTAGGCGTAAATATTGGTTTAAGTGTTGCTCACTATAAGACTATTTATCCAGAAAATCCCATTATTGGTTATGAGATGGATGCATCGAATTTTGAAATTGCCAAACATAATACGCGACACTATAAAAATGTCCAATTATTTAATAAAGCAGTATGGATAAAAAATATTAAAGTAAGTTATAATAAAGACTCTAGATTTGACTCTTTTTCAATCGATAATGAAGTGACCCATAAAAATGTAGCCTTTGCACAAGGCTTGACCATAAGAGATATTATCAGTCAACATTCTATTGATAACATCGAATTTCTAAAAATGGATATTGAAGGTGCTGAAAAAGCTATTTTTAATGAGCATAATAAAGATTGGCTTAAAATTGTGAAATCTTTTAATATTGAATTTCACTTAGATAAAGACGAAAATTTAAATGATTACATCAAAATTTTTGAAGGATATAAGTTTAAGGTATGGCAAAATAACCAGCGATCTTCTTGTTTAACAGGAATAAAATTAGGAATAAATGAAAAAGCTTAGATTAGTTTTAATATTATTAATAGTGTTTGGATGTCAAGAGCATCATAAGACTGTTAATAGTTTCAAAAAGAAATTAGATATAAAAGCACTTATCACAAATCTTGAGGATTCAAAAAACAAAGATGTCATTGTCGTTGCCCATCGTGGCGATTGGAGAAATGCACCAGAAAATTCTATGCAGGCAATTAAGAATTGTATTGATATGGGTGTTGATATGGTAGAAATAGACGTTAGGGAGACAAAAGACGGTGAACTTGTTTTAATGCATGACTTAACTATTGACCGCACAACTAATGCGAAGGGATTCGTTAAAGATTGGACATTAGATAGTCTTAAGACACTAAAATTAATTGATGGTTTAGGAATAGAGACGGAACACAGAATACCTACATTGGAAGAGGCGCTATTACTATCTAAAAATAAAATTCTAATTAATCTTGATAAGAGCTACAAGATATTTGATAAATGCTACGAAATAATGGCTAAAACTCAAACACTTGATCAGGTAATTATAAAGGGTTCAAAAACAAGACAAGAAGTTGAGGATGAATTTGGTCAATATTTGGATAAAGTATATTTCATGCCAGTTTTGTTTCTACCATCAGACGATAACGAAGACGTAGTAGATGATTACATTGAAAATCTTAAACCCGTAGCGTTTGAATTTGTCATTGAGAGTGACACAATTAACTTTTTGAATAACTTTAAAGCAATAAGAGAAAGTGGCTCTAGTGTTTGGGTTAATGCCTTGTGGCCACATCATAATGGTGGACATGATGATGAAAAGGCAGCTCTTAATATAAATGTTTATGACTGGTATTTAGAAAATGATATCGATATAATACAGACAGATAGACCTGAATTATTACTTAAATATCTTCGATCTAAAAAACTACATGATTAAATTAATTGAATAAACTACTGAAGTATAAGTATTAACAACATACTAAACCACCAAAAAATCAAGTATTTTATAGCATTTATTAGATATTGAAATTAAAGTATATATTTGCAACATTATTGAGCGAGAGGTCCTAAATGGTTTAGGACAGGTGTTATAAGAAGTTTAGGTTAAAGTATGTCGGTTCCCTTCTTATGTAACACTACATAACATAATCGATTATACAACTAGACGAATGAGTACATTCCAAGAATTGGGTCTTAACCAAGACCTATTAAATGCTGTTGCTGACCTAGGGTTTACAAAACCTAGTGAAGTACAAGAAAAAGCAATCCCAACCCTTTTAGCGGAAGAACGTGACCTAGTAGCACTTGCCCAAACTGGTACAGGAAAAACGGCAGCCTTCGGGTTTCCAATGCTTCAAAAAATAAATGTAGACAGCCGTACAACGCAAGGTCTTATTTTATCGCCAACACGAGAGCTGTGTTTACAGATTACCAATGAGCTTAAACTCTATGGTAAGTACTGTAAAGGTTTAAACGTGGTTGCCATTTATGGTGGCGCAAGCATAACAGAACAAGCCAGACAAGTAAAACGTGGTGCACAGATTATTGTGGCGACACCTGGCCGTATGAAAGATATGATCAGCCGTAATTTGGTAGATATATCTAAAATAGAATACAGTGTATTAGACGAGGCAGACGAGATGCTTAACATGGGATTCTATGAGGATATCACTGATATTTTATCCTACACACCAGATGACAAAAGCACATGGTTGTTTTCTGCAACAATGCCAAAAGAAGTGGCCACTATTGCCAGAAAATTTATGTACGATCCTATTGAAATTACAGTAGGTAACCGTAACGAAAGTACGAGCCAAGTATCACATGAATATTATCTGGTAAATGGTAGAGATCGCTACTTAGCACTAAAGCGTTTGGCAGATGCTAATCCAGATATTTTTTCTGTAATCTTCTGTAGAACGAAGCGCGATACCCAAAAAGTAGCTGAAAAGTTAGTTGAAGATGGGTACAGTGCTGGTGCATTGCATGGTGACCTCAGCCAGAACCAACGTGATTTGGTAATGAAATCCTTTAGAAACAAGCAAATACAGATGCTGGTTGCTACAGATGTTGCAGCACGTGGTATTGACGTAGATGATATTACACACGTTATCAATTACCAATTACCAGATGAGATAGAAACTTATACACACCGTTCTGGTAGAACTGGTAGAGCTGGTAAAACTGGTGTGTCTATGGTTATTGTTGCTAAAAGCGAGTTGCGTAAGATCAATGCCATAGAGCGTATCATTAAAAAGAAGTTTGAGAAAAAGGATATCCCGTCTGGTATGGAAATATGCGAAGTGCAGCTAATGAGCTTGGCTAATAAAATGCATAATACCGAGATTAACCATGAAATTGATGCCTTTTTAGAGAGCATCAACGAATTGTTTGATGATACCAGCAAGGAAGAGTTGATTAAGAAATTCTTTTCAGTTGAGTTCACACGTTTTTACAACTATTACCGAAAGGCCAAAGACCTTACCGTTACAGATTCTAGCGATGGTGGTGGCAGAGCTCCTTCTGCTAATGAAACCCGTTATTTTATCAATGTAGGTCGTAAAGATGGCTACGATTGGATGTCTCTTAAGGATTTCATTAAAGAGGTTTTAGACCTTGGCAGAGACGATGTATTTAAGGTAGATGTAAAGGACAGTTTTTCGTTCTTTAATACCGATAAAGCCATGGAGAAAAAGGTATTAGATTTCTTCACGGACTTTAAATACAATGGTAGATTTGTTAATGTTGAAGTCACTGAGAACAAAGGCGGTGGCGGTAGACGTGATCGTGGTGGTAGAGGTAAAAGAAGAAGTGACGATAGACGCGGTAAAAAGCGCTCCTCTGATTCTGGATTTCGTAGTGAAAGACGAGGTAGACGTTCGGATGGCCCAAAATCTGACCGTAGACGTTCAGGATCTGGCTCTGATAGACCAAGGCGTTCGGATTCGGGATCTGGTACGGACAGACCAAGACGTTCTAGACGTAGATAAAAGTATTATCGTTTTAGTGAAAAATGGCCTGTGCGAATTTCATTTTTACTTGGTCGTTTTAAAACAAACCAATAGTCTGAGGTAGGCATTAATTTCCCATTATAAGTACCATCCCAAACACGTCTTGAAGCATTGAGTGTGATTAATTTTTTACCATACCTATCGAAAATTGATATTTCGAAGTCATTTTCGTCAGATGGGAGTATTATAGTCCAAAATGGATTATCGCCATCGCTATTTGGTGTAAAATATTTTGGGTAACCTAATATTGAAATGGCTTTTATAATAAAACCACAACCATTTTTATCTCTCACATAAAGGGTATAATCTCCAAAAGCTAAATTTGAAAATAAGTTGGAATCCTGGTAAATGAAATTATCGAGTGAATATTCGTAATCACCAAAACCTTCGGTGATAACTGTAATACTATTTTGACGTTGCCATTCTTCAACTTGTACATCAGCAACAATAGGCAAGCCTGATTGAATCACATTAAACACCTTTGTAGTGCTACAAGTGATGCTTGGCGTTGTGTTATGGTTCTTAAATATTTCAACACTATAGGTTCCGGCAACACTAATCTCAATGGATGATACGAGATCACCTGTAGACCAAGAATAAGTATCAAATCCAGCATCCGCAGTTAGGACAATAGATTCATCTTCACAGATATAAAATGTTTCTTCTTCAATAATTTCAGGTCTATCCATTACCTGCAAATTAAATGAAGTAATATCATAACAACTTGGATTAAAGTTGTTTTGAATTCGTGCATATACCGTTTGAAAATCAGATATAGCATAATTATTGTCTACAGGGTTTTGACCAGTTATAGCCGTGTATTCAGAATCAAAAAACAATACTGAAAATATATTAGTGTTTTGATTGCCCATAATTTCACCAATTTTAGTATCGAGATTGAACGTTGTTAAACCACTATCCTCTTGAGACTCACATTGGTAATAATCTGTTGGTAAATTGGCTATTGGAGTTTCATAAATAATGACCTCATCGATTAAGTCCAAGGATTGCCCAGCAACTGAGGCACTTACGTTAACGGTGTAGATTCCTGGACTAGCATAAGTGTGTGATGGACTTTGTAAATTTGAAGTTGTACCATCTCCAAAATCCCAAAGTACTGAGGCGTTGTCTACTGCTGAAACTAACTCAAAAGTTGTTTCGTTGCCCAAGCATGAATTATTTATGGTGAATGTAGCATTAAAGAGTGATTGAATAAACGGTGGTAAACCTAATGTTACTAGTCGCCCACCTAAATCAACAGCACCAATCTCGTAATCACAACCTAAACCCAAAGTATCAGGATTATTAATGGCATCAAGTGCTGTTTTTCCTGAATTGCATACATAAATTTTACCATCTAGTGCCAGTTGTAACCCACCTAGCTCTTCACTTCCTTCATATAATAAGGTCTTCGAATTAATAATAGCATTCGCGTTATTAAACCGTATATCAAATTGAAATAGCCTTGAGCTAGCCTCGTTTGTTTGAAAATCGAAATTTTTATCCGAAACATATAACAGATCTCCACTGGGAGAAAACTCTAAACCATAAGCACCAGAGGCTGATGAGCTACTATAAAACTGATCGTTAAGTGCAATGGAATTAGACACAACTCCGTTATTATCATTAAAATTAAATATTTCTACACTACTATCAGCACCAAATTTTGCACTCGCAATGCGATTACCATCTGGAGATACTTTAAGATATCCAATAGTATTAGCAATATTTTGATCAAGTTCATTGGGATTTTCATTTCCGTGAACTGAACCAACTTCTGAAACTACGGGATTTACATTAATGCCTTGTGGTGAAATTTGGTAGGCCAAAAACTCCTTGTTACTCCAACCATGGGTAATGACCCAGTAATCAATACCATTAGCGTGTTTTACAGCCGTAATTTTCTCAGTGCTTGGGTATAAAAGCGCTTCATTTTTTACCGTAATATCTCCGTTTCCGTTGTTGAGACTCATATCTACAATAGAATACCTAAATCCATGGTCACCAGCAGAACTATCAACAGTAAAAATATAGTAAATGACTTCAGAGCCAGGCAATGGTATAATAATGCCAGATTGCGTGCTGGAAGGATCTCCCATTAGGCCAAATCCATTTGGCATTTGGTTGTGATTTTTTTCCCAAACAGTAATACCGTCTGTGTAGAAAAGCAAATCGCCATTAGCATCAGAAATTGAACCGCAACCCTCGTTGGTTGCAAGTTGACCATTTAAATCTAATACAGGTGCTCCTGAACTAAAATTGAGACCAGCATTTACGCCAAAATACCAATTTGCCGCTTCACCTTGTGATAAAACACAATACATGAAACTAAAACAAAACAATATTGTTAAAAGCGTCTTTTTCAATTTTTTTTAAAATGGCAAGCGGATTTAATGCAAATTTTGTCAAACGAAAATACAAACAATTACAAAAAATAAGGTCATTATTTACAATAGTGGCTAATTGACAACAATAAACGGCAAAATAGCATCTTGTTAATATTAAGTCAAATCTGTAATAGTCCTACAGCAAACTGCGTTTTGTTTATTACATTTACACTGGAATACATGTGTATGCGATATTTATTAATCTTATTTCTATGTTTTACTACAGTTTATAGCTATAGCCAAGACAGCACCAATACTAAACTACCTACACGCGTTAAGGGTACAATTATTAGTAGTTCTACTCAGGCACCACTGAGCGAGGTAAATATTGTAAATATTAATCAAGTTGTCGGAACATCAACCAATGACGATGGTATTTTTGAAATAAAGGCCGTTGCTAACGATACATTATTACTTTCATACTTAGGCTATAAAACCATTAAGGTTAGAGTAACAAATGACTGGCTTAAATTTGGTAATACCAAAATTGCTATGACGGAGTTAGCTCTAGCTCTTGAAGAAGTCACTGTAAAGCAGTTACAGCTTACTGGTTATCTAAAAGTAGATATGTTGGCTGTGCCTATTCAGTCCAATAATCGTTATAGAATATCTGGTTTACCTGGTCAAGGCTATGAAGCTGGCAGACCAAATATCGCGACTAAAGTATTAGGAGCGATTTTTAATCCGGCTGATTTTCTTTACAACATGTTTGGAAAGAACCCAAACGAGATGAGGAAACTCAAGAAAATGAAGCAAGATGACCAGATTAGAAACCAGCTTGCCAAACGTTTTGATCGCGAAATGCTTCTTGTTTTATTACAAGTCAACAAGTACGATTTAGATGAAATCGTGAACCAATGCAATTACTCCAAAGATTTTATCAATACAGCCAACGATCTTCAGATCCTAGACGCTATAAGCGAATGTTACGAAGAATACAAAGTAATAAGCCGCAATAATAAACGTAACAAGGGCAAAAAGAAAGGTAGAGCTTAATAATAATGCTTCAATACATTACGTTTTTTATTTTCTGGAAATAAATTTTTAAAATAACGATTCGGATTTAAATCGCTCAACAATGGCATCGTAGTTTTTAATGGTTTTTTCAATCCAATCGAAGCGTTTTGCAATGCGCTCCTCCTCCTTTAATTGCCAAGGAATATCAGAATTGCGGAGTTTGGAAGTTACATGTTGTAAAATAATTGCAGCAGAGACCGAAATATTAAGACTCTCTGTAAAACCAAACATTGGAATTTTAAGAAAACAGTCGGCTTCGTCTAAGACCTGCTGTGAGAGGCCTTCGGTTTCTCTACCGAAAAAGAAGCAAGACTTTTTAGAGATATCAAAGTCTATTAAATCACAGTCTTCCGCATGTGGGGTCGTAGCTACAATTTGATAACCGTTAGTTTTTAAATCCTTGATACATTGGTTGACCGTGTTATATCTGTTAAGATCTACCCACTTCTGTGCACCCATTGCAATTTCTCTATCAATACGTTTAGTATTAACCTCTTCTATAATATTGACTTCTTGAATACCAAACACATCACAAGAGCGAATAACGGCACTCGTATTGTGCAATTGGTACACATCTTCTGTAGCAACAGTAAAATATTTGGTGCGTTGTTTTAAAACTGAAGTGAAACGCTCTCTTCTATGCTCAGTGAGATAAGATTCTAGATATTTAAGAAGTTTTAAATCTGCCATGTATCAAAAATAGTATTTTTACATCATGAAACATATTGTTGTTTTAACAGGAGCTGGTATGAGCGCCGAAAGTGGTGTGAAAACTTTTAGAGACCATGGTGGTCTTTGGGAAGGCCATGACGTAATGCAGGTTGCCTCACCTCAAGGATTTAGGGAAAATCCCGATCTCGTTTTAGAATTTTATAACCAAAGAAGACGCCAGCTCAAAGAGGTAGAACCTAATGAGGTCCATAAGGCAATTGCAAATCTCGAATCAAAATATAAAGTGACTGTTGTTACACAAAATGTAGACGACCTCCACGAACGTGCAGGTAGTAGTAATATTGTGCATTTACATGGTGAACTTTTTAAAATTAGAAGTACGGGTAACCCCAAGGATATAAGCTATTGGACAGAAGATATAAAGCTTGGTGATACCTGTGACAAGGGCTACCAATTGAGACCACATATTGTATGGTTTGGAGAAGATGTACCAATGATTGAAAAGGCCGTAGAAATTTGCCATACAGCTGATATACTTCTTATAATTGGAACCAGTATGCAGGTTTACCCAGCAAATGGGTTGATGCACTATGTAAGCTCTGAGGTCCCAATCTATTATATAGATCCGAGACCTGCTACCGTCAATCACCCAAATATTAAGGTTATTGCAAAAACAGCAACAGAAGGAATGAAGGTGCTTCAAAACATCTTATCATCTTAAAACTCCACTTTATTGCGTACAACAAATAGCAAGAAACAATTATAAAAAACAAAAAAAGCCTTTCAGAATCTGAAAGGCTTTTTTATAGGGATTTGTAACTTTATTAATTAATATCGCTTAATTGCTTTTTTAGTGATGACCACATCGTTATCTAAAACTATTCTTGCTATAAATGGTGCTTGTCTAAGATTAGATAGCTTATAGGTTACATCAGTTTTATTAGGTCTAAAATTATAGATTGCTCTACCCTGTACATCAAATATTTCAATAGAGCTCATAGTTTGGCTACCGTTAAACAAAAATCTCACATCGCCGTTTCTACTTTCTATGATTTTCAGTGCATTTTCATTTGCTTCAACATCTTCAATACCAAGAGTATCGGCTTGGAAAACAATTTCAAAACGCTCATTGTATGTACCACTCTCTGAGGTAAAGTTGTAAGGACCTATCTTAAGATCGTGCATTGCACCTGTTAAATTGTCTTTTATATATATAGGTACATTAGAAAAGAACGAATCTTCATCACTAATTTCTACTATATCTGCAAGTTTAAGGCTGTATATTGTTGCCTGCTCTATACTTGTAGTATAACCAATTTTTATTACCTCACTCAAGTCTAGGCTAGTATCATTTTTTGCCTGTATGGCATACTGCTTGGTAGCATCGTCATTTTGTAAAGAATAAAGATATGAAGCGGCACCTGTTTCTAGGCGTCTTGGTGCATCATAAGCCAAGCCATCATCCAAATCTGTCGCTTCATTCATGTAGGCAACAAGAATTTGGTTAAAAACACCGTTATCTGATGTTAAATTGAGTCTTAGTTTATTTACAAAGACTTCGTCATTATCCGCATCATTATTTGTTGTGTTTCTAAAAAATTGTGAATTATTTCCTGTACTTCTCATACTATTTGTAAACCTTACAGTACCTTGCCCATTCGTTGGAACGGCACTATCACTGAAGTTTACAAAAAATCCTTGTCCAGAAGGTATATAAGAACCAGGAGTAACTCCATCACCTCCAGCAAGAGCACCGCCTTTATTGATGTAAGCATAATCACTTGTAGAGAACTGACCTGCATTAAGTGCCGTATTTTGTGACCATAGATAAACGATAGCATCCAAAGATTTACCTCCTCCTATAATAATAGAATAATCTTCTACTTCGCCATAGAAATTAGTGTCATCAGGGTTTGGTATAGGGTTATTTGCACTACTTTTTGCTGTAACACGCATTACTCTTTTACCCGACACAGCATCGGAAGGTACCGTCACTGCAAGTGGCGAATTAGTGGTTGTAATATTACTATTATTAAAAGCAGTTCCTAAATCATATACTTCACCTGCATCGGTAAAATCACCATCTAAATTCCAATCTATCCATGCGCGTATTTCATATTGAAACTCGCCATTAGTATTAACATTTACAGATAAGTCATATGATTGCCCTGGCATAAGTGTTGTCTCAATAGCTGTAAAATCTTGGTACACACTTGGCTGATTGGTATGAGAATTGTTTATGGTATTAAAGGTTACATTTGTAATTCCATCGTCATCTGTTATGTCAGCTGAAGAGCTTACATAATCATTAGATGGTGTCTCAATACCATTAAACTCGTTTTCTGTAAAAAATGCGTTTACATCTATGGCAGATGGGTAAGGATTACCTAACAGGTTAGAGTTAGCATCAGTATTATGTTCGTCATTTCTATATACCGGTACATCGATAGTCCCATTATTAAAAACACCTTCAAAGGTAAATTTAAGTGTACCGTCACCTGCATTAAATACTTCAGGATCTGGGTAACCGGTATAACCACGTCCTGGAGTCCAAACCGTGTTTCCTCCAACTCCTACCCATGCATCGCCATTATCATCAAATGAATCACCATTACCATCAGCATAGTTAGCGGCATTAAATGTATATCTACTTTGCGTAGATACATCTGGGAATGTGTTGTTATAGGTAGTACTCGTCATTGGAGAACTCCAATACGTGTACTCATAATAATTATTTGAAGGAGCAGTAATTTTTTCATTTTGAATTTTTCCGTCACCAGTTACCGTCACAGTGCCGTTTGCACTATTTTGTACAATAGCACCATAAGGTTTTACGACCAGGTTACCTGCTACGGTGATGTCAGTTTCAATTTCAATGTATTTATTATTTCTAACTCTACATGTTACACCTGCATCTACAGTTAATGACTTACAACTGAACGAGGGATCAGTGCCAGCTTCACTGTAATCAGCACTTATAACGGCATCTGCATTGATATCTGGTGTACCATTAGACCATGCACTACCATTCCATATAGTTGTGACTTGGAAAGAGAAACCGCATGTCCCTAATTCAAACCATGCATTTCCACTATTATCAGCACCATTAGCCAGTGTATAATCCCAATTATTTGTATTTGAAATTGCCGCTAGTACCGTTGCTGCAGCTCCCGTACTTGTACCACAGTTGTATACAGCATGAGATTTTTTAGTATCTCCATCATTATTGTCGTATAGATCTAATGCTGTATTATTGTTTTGAAGACCTGAGGGTAAGGCGCTGTATGCCGTCTCACTATCATCGTTTTTATCATTAGTCCAACCTTCATCACCAAAATTTACCGCATATAGGAACGTTTTTGTGCCACAAACTGATTCTTGATAGGCAAGTATTTGATCACCGTTTCCATCGTCGTCAAAAAACATTTCTTCACTACTACTTACCGTACCTACATTTGTCTCAACACCTCCATCGTGATCTAAAATTATAAAAACTTCAGTACCTGAGGCTAGATTAGTATTTGCCTGCCACGTTAAAGAACCTTCATTAGATTCGCCAGATTTAAGGGTTGTACCATCACTTTTAACACCGTAATCTGTAAATATTATTTCTTCTCCTGAACTTACATCCGTTAGTAATACAAAGGAGAAGGCACCATTAGCTTGATCATCATTATAAAATGGAACGTCGATAGAGTGACCATGTAATAAATACCCAGTGATAGCTATATCACCCGGTGAAAGGTTTGTGTCACACGAAACAACTGTAATAGTTTCTGTGGCTGTTGAAGGGCCACCGGTACAACCTGTCGCCGTAAGTGTCACTGTGTACGTACCTACTGTAGTGTAAACGTGCGTTGGGTTTACATCAGTAGATGTATTACTGCCATCTCCAAAATCCCAAACGTAACTATCTGCACCAACCGAGGTATTAGTAAAAGTAACTGTTTGCGATATTCCTACATTTGTAGTACTTGCTGTAAAACTTGCTGATGCCGTCGCACAAGTCTCTACACCTGTAACAAGGATATCATCAATAAATAATTCATCATTATTACCAGACGCATCAGCTCTAAATCTAATTCTATTTTGAGTATTAAATGTTTGGCTCGAAGCAGTGATAGTTAGTGTTTCGTTATAGCAAATATTTTCAGTAAAATCTACATCTACAATATAATTTTTTATGATACTCCAACTAGAACCATTATCTGAGCTAAACTCTACTAACCAATTTTCACTACCCTCAAAACTAGTAACAAAATATTCAAAATCAATTGTTATTTCATCATAATCTGTAAGATCATATGGATTAGAAAAAAGAGAAGAACTAGTCCCAGAATTATCTCTTAAGCGGATTTTTCCACTATTATCAAGACATCCATCACTGTAAGTACCTCGACTACAGTCATTACCTCCGTCATTCCAATTACCAATGTTATTATCAAAATTATCGAAAGTTAGTTGAGTTGTTTGAGCAAACGCGTTTAGCGTTGTTAAAAGAAGAGTGAGTGCTATTAATCCCTTTTTCATCGTAAAATAGTGTTAGGTTAATATTTATTTGATTATAGGTTTGGGGTTGCTTGTTATTAGCAAGTAACAAATCTAGACCTAAAGTGAGTTATTGTTATAGGAAATCGATGAAAGTCAAAAATTTCTAGTTTAGTACATTTTAAGTGTAAATTTTAACGATAAAATACACTCCTTCTCAGCATATTGTTCCTCTTATATAGTACATTACTTAACATACGCCCATAAAAAAAGTCTCACATAACCGTGAGACTTTTAAATCATATAAAATAACTGATTACCTATTTTATTGCCATAAGTTCTACATCAAAAATTAGTGTTGCATTTGGAGGGATAACACCTCCCGCTCCAGCAGCGCCATAACCCAAGTCACTCGGTATTACCAAACGTGCTTTATCACCTACATTTAAAAGGCATATTCCTTCATCCCAACCAGGTATAACTTGACCAACACCTACTTGGAAATCTAATGGTTGATTTCGCTTATACGAAGAATCAAAAACAGTTCCATCAGCTAACTGACCTTTGTAGTGTACAGAAACCATATTACCTTTTTCTGCCTTTTTACCATCTCCTTTTTGAAGGACTTTATATCTTAATCCTGAAGCTGTTTCCTCAAACCCTGATGCTAATTTATCTAATTTAGCTCTTGCCGCTTCGCGCTCTGCTGCGACGCGCTTTTCTCTTTCACCTTCAAAAGTTCTAAAAGCTTCAATAGCATTGAAATTTTGGGCTGCCTCACCTACTCTTACAATCTCTAAAGCGTCCAGAGTATCGTCTTGAGCTACAACATCTACAATATCTTGCCCTTCTATAACACTACCAAATACAGTATGCTTACCATCTAACCACGGCGTTTCGACATGGGTGATAAAAAACTGACTCCCATTTGTACCAGGACCAGCATTTGCCATAGACAATTTGCCCGGAGCATCATGTTTTAAATCTGGATGTATCTCATCATCAAACTTGTATCCAGGATTTCCTGTTCCTGTTCCCTGAGGACAACCACCTTGAATCATAAAATCTGGTATGACCCTGTGAAATTTTAAACCGTTATAGTATGGCTCACCCTGTGGTCTAGCTGAATTTTCTAAATTACCTTCAGCCAAGGCAACAAAGTTACCTACTGTTCCAGGCGTTTTTTCAAACTCAAGATTTACTAATATCTCTCCTTTTGTTGTTTTAAATTTTGCGTATAAACCGTTTTGCATTGTTTTGTCTTTTATTTAAGGGTGCAAAGATAATCAATGATTTATGATTTACGAATTAAGTCTTAATATTTGAGAAGTCGGTTATTAAAGTTAGTTTTACCAAAATTAAAGTAATGGGATTTTCATTCTCTAAATTAAAGGCTGTATTTGGAAGTAATTCTAAACTAACCCAACCTGTTGATTCTGTAGAACGAATAATTTCAGAGGTTGAAAACACACCTTTTGGAGTATCTGATTCTAATGTGCTCTTCGCTGGATTGAATGAACTTGGAGGCTATTATTTCTTTCAAACTGTTGTAGTTGGTTCATTTAAGTGCAAAACATTTGATGGTGCAACGTTGGTCATGGCCTCTGATGATTTTGAATTGGAACTAGAATCGGATACACTAGAGTTAGAGTCCGAGTCATCTCAAGTTGCAAAACGTTTTATTACTAAAATTGATTTTCAGATTGAAGCATCTGATATTGAAAATATGCAAAGCCAGATAATTACGGAACTGACATTAAAAACTAAAAAAAGAGATTTAAGTTTCACAAAGTATGTGGGGACACAAGACGAGGAAGACTAATTAATTTGCGACTTCGCTAATAAATTTAATACGATATAAACGAAGCTCTTCATCTTCATAGTCACCATCAAATTCTTCAACTGCATCTGAGATATTATCGCTTTGAGATTCCATAAAGTACTCGTGGATCTCTTCTTGTTGCTCTTCATCTAAAATCTCATCAATCCAATAACTTATATTGAGTTTTGTACCAGAATACACAATAGTTTCCATTTCCTTTATGAAATCTGGCATCTCCATACCCTTTGCAGATGCAATATCATCTAAAGGTAATTTCCTGTCTACATTTTGAATAATATAAAGTTTTAAGGCAGAATTTGAACCTGTGGATTTAACAACCATATCATCAGGTCTTACAATCTCATTTTCTTCAACATAATCTGCTATTAAAGCCACAAAGTCTCTACCATATTTTTTGGCCTTGCTCTCTCCTACACCATGCACATTACTTAATTCTTCAACCGTAATAGGATACTTTAATGCCATATCCTCCAAAGAAGGATCTTGGAAAATAACAAATGGTGGTACAGCTAAACGTTTTGCATTTCGCTTACGCAAATCTTTTAGCATGGTCATCAGTTTTTCATCAGCTGAAACGCCACCGCTCTTTGCATTGGTTATAATGCCGTCATTAGATTCTTCATCATAGACATGATCTTCTGCCATCATAAACGAAACCGGTTTCTCAATGAAGGTCTTTCCTTCTTCGCTTAACCTTAATACACCGTAGGTTTCAATATCTTTCCTTAAATAACCTGCAACCAGAACTTGGCGTATTAACGCCATCCAAAAACGCGGTTCCTTATCTTTTCCAATTCCAAAAAATGGCTGTATATCTGTTTTATGCGAAGAAATTAACGCATTAGATTTACCTACTATGACTTGTACTAAATCCTTAGACTTATATTTCTCATTAGTACTATTTATGGTTTCTAATAAGATTTTAACCTCATCTTTTGATTCTACCTGTTTTTTAGGGTTTCTCACATTATCATCCATGTCTCCACCATCACCTGTATCAGTGTCAAACTCCTCACCAAAGTAATGTAAAATAAACTTACGCCTAGATATGGATGTTTCTGCAAAAGCCACAACTTCCTGTAATAATGCATGCCCAATTTCTTGTTCTGCAACAGGCTTACCAGACATAAATTTCTCGAGCTTCTCAATATCCTTGTAGGCATAGTATGCCAAACAATGACCTTCACCTCCGTCACGACCAGCTCTACCAGTTTCTTGATAATAACTCTCTATGCTTTTAGGAATATCATGATGAATCACAAATCTCACATCTGGTTTGTCAATCCCCATTCCAAAAGCAATGGTTGCCACTACAACATCAGCATCTTCCATTAGAAACATATCTTGATGCTTCACACGAGTCTTGGCATCCAATCCTGCATGATAAGGAACAGCTTTAACACCATTTACCTGTAATACTTGTGCTAACTCTTCGACACGCTTTCTGCTTAAGCAATATACGATACCAGATTTACCTTCATTTTGTTTTACAAAACGAATAATATCTGCATCTACATTTTTTGTTTTAGGTCTTACCTCATAGTATAGATTGGGTCTGTTAAAAGATGCTTTAAAGGTTACAGCATCCGTCATTCCTAAACTTTTCAGAATATCCTCCTGAACCTTTGGTGTGGCAGTTGCAGTTAACCCAACTATTGGAATATTGTCTCCAATACGCTTTAGTATGTGTCTCAGATTACGGTATTCAGGTCTAAAATCATGTCCCCATTCACTTATACAGTGAGCTTCGTCAACTGCCATAAATGAAACTGTGACAGATCTAAGAAAATCTACATATTCCTCCTTTGTTAATGATTCTGGTGCCACGTAAAGTAGCTTTGTAACTCCATTAACTATATCATCTTTTACACGCCTAACTTCTGTTTTGTTCAATGAAGAGTTCAATACATGTGCTACTCCTTCATTTTCAGAAACAGCTCTTAAAGCATCAACTTGATTTTTCATTAATGCAATTAGTGGAGACACGACAATTGCTGTGCCATCCTTTATAAGAGCAGGTAATTGATAACATAAAGATTTACCTCCACCTGTTGGCATTATAACAAAGGTATTGTTACCTTCTATCACATTTTTAATTACCTCTTCTTGAAGACCCTTAAATCCAGAAAAACCGAAGTATTTTTTTAACGCGGAATGTAAGTCAATTTCTGCAATACTCATTAATCCCTATTGGTATTTTATATACATTTGCAATAAGTTTAAAGATAACATATTTCTTTAAATCTAAAAAAAAGCCATAAAAATTAGTTTTGAACACTAAACAATCCATTTTAAGTACTGCAAAAAGTACTATAAAATTAGAACGGGATGCCATTGAGCATTTATCAGAATTATTAACCGATGAATTTGCAGAAGCTGTAGAATTAATCTATAATTCTAAAGGAAGAGTTATCATTACTGGCATTGGAAAAAGTGCCATTATAGCAACAAAAATTGTCGCAACATTAAACTCAACCGGAACGCCAGCTGTTTTTATGCATGCTGCTGATGCTATACACGGTGATCTAGGATTGATACTTAAAGATGATATAGTAATCTGTATTTCTAAAAGTGGAAATACTCCAGAAATTAAAGTACTGGTGCCACTTATAAAAAATGCCGAGAATAAAATGATTGCTATCACCGGGGATAAAGCATCTTATTTAGGGCAACAAGCTGATTATGTGTTAAATGCCTATGTTGAGCAAGAGGCATGCCCAAATAATTTAGCACCAACAACAAGTACAACCGCACAATTGGTTATTGGTGATGCACTTGCAGTTTGTTTACTTGAATTAAGAGGGTTTTCTAGTAATGATTTTGCTAAATATCATCCAGGAGGAGCTTTAGGAAAACGCCTTTATTTAAGAGTTAACGACCTTTCTTCGCAAAATTTAAAACCAGAAGTTGGGCCTGATGCAACCCTTAAAGAAGTCATTGTTGAAATCACCGAAAAAATGCTGGGAGTTACAGCCGTTGTTGATAAGGATGCAATTATTGGTATTATCACGGACGGCGATTTAAGACGAATGTTAAGTAAAAGCAATGACATTACTACTTTGACAGCAAAAGATATAATGAGTAAAAATCCGAGATGGATTTCTGAGGATGCCATGGCAGTTGATGCAAAGAAACTCATGGAAGAATTTGAGATTTCTCAACTACTTGTAGAACATAATGGTAAATATGCAGGTGTTGTACATCTTCACGATTTAATCAAAGAGGGCATTATATAATGGCGATAAAGAATATTGATGAAATGTCTTTTTTAGACCATCTTGAGGATTTAAGATGGCATTTAATTAGGGCCACCTTAGGTATTTTAATTGCCGCAACTTTAGCTTTTATTTTCAAGAAATTTATTTTTGATGTTATCATATTTGGACCAACAAATATGGATTTCCCAACTTATGAAGGGCTTTGTAAAATCTCGCAGCTGATTGGAATTAATGACACAACATTCTGTGCAGACAAGTTTCCTTTTATAATTCAAAACAGAACTGTTGCTGGCCAATTTTCAGCACATATTTGGACCTCCATTTATGCCGGATTCATCATAGCATTTCCATATGTAATTTATCAACTATGGAGTTTTATTGGTCCAGGATTAAAAGAGAATGAACGCAGAAATTCAAGAGGCTTTTTATTTACAGCATCTGTTTTGTTTTTTCTAGGTGTACTTTTTGGATATTACATAGTTACACCGTTATCGCTTAATTTCCTGGCAAATTATCAGATAAGTGAAATGATATCAAATGAGTTTGATGTAAGTTCAGTTATAGCTATTGTGAGATCATCAGCCATTGCGTCTGGTTTTGTTTTTGAATTGCCAATAATCATCTACTTTTTAACAAAAGCCGGATTGGTAACTCCTGCTTTTTTGAAGAAGTACAGAAAGTTTGCCTTAGTAATCGTATTAATTTTAGCGGCAGTAATTACACCACCAGATATTGCAAGCCAGGTTATAGTAGCTATTCCTATTTTAATATTATATCAAGTTAGTATTTATATTTCTGCAGTAGTTGTAAGAAATCAGAAAAGAAAAATAAAAAATGTCTGACATAGTAAGTGAATTTAATGAATATCGGTCTAAGATGAACGACAAGATCTTAGCTGATAATAATAAAATAGTTAAACGAATTTTTAACTTGGATACTAATGCCTTTCAAGAAGGTGCATTAGATAAAAAAACTAAGGAGCTTCTCGGTTTGGTTGCTTCTGCAGTCTTGCGTTGCGATGATTGTGTTAAGTATCATTTAGAATCTTCTTATAAAGAAGGGGTTTCAAAGGCAGAAGTGAGTGAAGCGCTAGGAATAGCGACCTTAATTGGCGGCACTATTGTAATACCTCATTTAAGGAGAGCTCATGAATATTGGGAAGCTATTGAAAATCAAGGTTAAACTTTTAATAAATCTTTGCTACTGGCAGAATTGTCTATATGATTTTGTTATTTTTAGCGTTGTTGAATAGATTATGAAATTAAGAGCCGAAAATTTAATGAAGTCCTACGGAGGACGAAAAGTAGTTAAGGATGTTTCTCTTGAAGTGAACCAGGGCGAGATTGTTGGTTTATTGGGACCTAATGGTGCAGGAAAAACGACATCATTCTACATGATAGTTGGTATCATTAAACCAAATGGTGGTAATATTTATTTAGACAATACAGACATTACAAAATATCCTATGTATAAGCGTGCTCAGAACGGGATTGGATATTTAGCTCAAGAGGCTTCGGTTTTTAGGAAACTGAGTATTGAAGATAATATTCTAAGTGTTTTGCAACTTACTAAATTGAGCAAAAAGGAACAGCACGATAAAATGGAGTCATTAATTGAGGAATTTGGACTAGGGCATATTAGGACCAATAGAGGTGATTTACTCTCAGGTGGAGAACGCAGAAGAACAGAAATTGCAAGAGCTCTAGCCACAGATCCAAATTTTATATTATTGGATGAACCATTTGCAGGTGTTGACCCTGTGGCAGTTGAGGATATTCAGCGTATCGTAGCTAAACTTACTAAAAAGAATATTGGTATCTTAATTACAGACCATAACGTACAAGAAACACTTGCAATTACTGACAGAACCTATCTTATGTTTGAAGGTGGAATATTAAAAGCTGGTGTTCCAGAGGAACTTGCTAGCGATGAAATGGTTCGTAAAGTTTATCTAGGTCAAAATTTTGAGCTTAGAAAAAAGAAGTTAGAGTTTTAAACTTTATCTTGATTAGGAACTTCTGCCTGCAAAAGTTTCTTTTGATAACGACCTTGAACTACATCAACCACTATTAATACAGCAATTACAAAATAAAAGGTGGTCTTACTCATTGGTACGATTTCATTTCCAAATATTTTTAAATGTGCTAAATGACCTCCTTCAGTTACTAGCATTATACCTACTATAAAAAGTATAAATAAACCTAAAACTTCATACATTCTATTTTTAGCTAAAAAAGTAGAAATTCTATTCGCTAGAAGCAACATTAAAAGTCCACTCACAACAATTGCAATAGCCATTACAATAAAGGCTGTATTTGAATTTTCAATCTCGTTAGTGAGACCAATTGCTGCCAAGATGGAATCAAAAGAAAATACAAGATTCATAATTACAATACTAAAAATGGTAGCATTAGCAGATTTCATTCTGCCATTATTTTCTCCCTCAACGTCAACATCTAAATCTTTCACAGATATCATATGCCATATTTCTTTTAGTGCCGTATAAATGATAAAACCCCCTCCAGCTAATACAATAATGCTATGTCCATTAAAAGCGAAGTCCAATACATTCTCAATATGACCAGTCAAGAAAGAAAATGGTTCTTGAAAATAGTCTATGATGGATACTAAAACAAAAAGAAGAACAATTCTCAATACTATAGCAATTAAAATACCAACCTTTCTAACTCTTTTTTGTTCTTGTTCAGGTGCTTTCTTAGATTCTAACGATATATATAATAAATTATCAAAACCAAGTACTGCTTGCAACATAACAAGCATGAGTAGGGTGAAAATGATTTCTGCCATAATAATATTTAGATTATAATTTTAGTGTATGTTCTTTTGGTCGGAAAGTGATAGGACTATGTATAAAACGATAATGAGTGGAATAGCCGCAAATTGAAAAATAATTAATGTCACAATACTTAATGCCAAGAAAATGTATCGCATAGTATTGGCCCTAAAGCTCCATTCTTTAAACTTTAAAGCAAATAATTTGATTTTTGAATTCAACAAATAAGAACTTACCAAAGTAATACCAATTAAAAACCACTTGTTTATAATAATTGAATTCATGATGTCATTATTTTGAAATTCTAAAATTAATGGAAATGACAAGATGAATAGAGTATTTGCAGGTACAGGAAGTCCTTTAAAATAAGTTTGCTGGTCTTCATCTAGATTAAATTTGGCTAATCTATATGCTGAGGCCAATGGAATTAAAAAACCTATTAATGGTAACACAGATAATTTAAATCCTTGCCAATGAAACACAGAATTCCAACTGTCATTATACGATGCAAAATCTGGAGTATCTACAGTTAACGATAAAAGTTTAAATATGATTATACCTGGAACAACGCCACTAGTTACTAAATCTGCCAATGAATCTAATTGTATTCCTAGTGGGCTCTGTACATTAAGTTTTCGTGCTAAAAGCCCGTCAAAAAAGTCAAAAAATATACCAGTAAAAACAAAAATTGCTGCTATGATAAAATTACCATAAACAGCAAATATTACAGCAATACAGCCCGAAAAAAGATTAAGTAGAGTTACAAAATTAGGAATGTGTTTCTTTATATTCATTCTTCAACTTTCCGTAAAAATAAAAAACTATTTAACTCTCATCTCAATAAATCACCAAATTATGGCTGACACACAATAAGATCTGGTATTTGCAGTTTATTAGATAGAAAATATTGTGCATCTTTGTAAAAAATTATTGCTGTTGAAAAATTACCTTGTAATTCTCTTAACACTTACCTCGCTTGCTACTATAGCACAAACCACAAGGAAATATTCTAATGAATTTATGAATATTGGTGTAGATGCAGCATCCTTAGGTATGAGTAATGCGGTTGTATCCCATACTTCCGATGTAAATTCTGGATATTGGAATCCAGCAGGACTCGTACATATTGAAGATAAGCAGGTAGCATTAATGCATTCTAGTTATTTCGCTAATATTGCCAACTACAACTACATAGCTTTCGCAATGCCACTTGATGATAGAAGCGCGGTTGGTATTTCACTCATAAGATTTGGTGTAGATGATATTTTAGATACTACGCAGTTAATTGACGATCAAGGTAATATCAATTATGATAGAATCAGCACCTTTTCCACTGCAGATTACGGTCTTACGTTTTCTTATGCTAGAAAACTGCCATTAGATGGACTGAATTTTGGTGTAAACGCAAAAATCATAAGACGAATTATTGGTGATTTTGCCTCTTCTTGGGGATTTGGACTTGACGCAGGTATACAATTTGAAACTGATAACGATTGGAAATTTGGTCTTATGGCTAGAGACATTACCACAACTTATAATGCTTGGGCCATTGATGAAGATAAGTTTGAGCAAATTAGTAGTGCTGTTGACGGACAGAACCAAGAATTACCCGAAACTACTGAAATAACCATCCCAAAACTTCAATTTGGAATATCCAAAAAATGGATATTCAATTATGACTACTCATTACTAGCGGCTACTAATCTTATTGTAAGATTTGAAGAAAATAATGATGTCATTTCAAGCTCTTTTGCAAGTATAAATCCAGCTTTAGGGTTTGAATTTGGATATACAGATCTTGTTTTTTTACGCGGTGGTGTTGGTAATTTTCAGAATGAATTGCAAATAGACAATTCTGAGTCCTTAACATTTCAACCAAATTTTGGTGTAGGTTTTAAATATAAGGGTATACAAATAGACTATGCCTTTACTGATATTGGCGATCAAAGTGCAGCCTTATACTCTAATGTCTTTTCATTAAAAATAGACTTTGGTATCTTTAGATAATTATGAGATTATTTTTTACACTATTCATTTTTATTTTTTCCATTGGATCTGTTGTAGCACAACAAATTAAATTATCTCCAAATGCAGAAGTATCTATACTAACTGTTGGACCTGGTAAATCGTTAAATGATGCTTTTGGACATAACGCTTTTAGGGTAACAGATAAGTCTCTTGGCATTGACGTTACTTATGGCTATGGCGAATATGACTTTGATGCACCCAATTTTTATTTAAAGTTTGCGCTAGGAAAGCTGAATTACCTAATCAGTAGACATAATTATTCTGATTTTTATAATCATTATGTGCATTATAATCGTACTTTAAAAGAACAAGTTTTAAATTTCTCCGAAACAGAAAAACAGGCTTTATTTGATTTCTTAGAAAATAATTATAAACCGGAAAACAGAAGATATCTTTATGATTTCTTTTTTGACAACTGTGCTACAAGAATCAGAGATGTTTCTCAATCGGTTACGGCAAATCCAATAACTTTTAATAAACCCAAAAATTTCGAACCAAAAACGTTTAGAGAATTAATTTATGAACACGTAGACAATAACAGTTGGGGAAGTTTTGGTATTGACCTAGCCTTGGGTTCTGTAATCGATCAAAATGCATCTTCTAACGAGTTCATGTTCTTACCAAAATATATCCATCAATTTTTCTTAAACGCCTCTTACAATGGACCTGATTCAATTGTAAAACGCTCATCAATTGTATATAATAAAAAACCAGAGAAAGACACTTCAAATTTTTTATTAAGTCCAATATTTATCAATAGCCTTTTAGGATTTATTATACTATTTATAACGTTTAGAAATCATAAAAACCATTCTAGAAGTAAATGGTTAGATATTGCTTTATTTAGTGTAACCAGTATTGTGGGTATTTTATTATTCTTACTATGGTTTGCTACAGACCACAGTGCCACCGCTAATAATTACAACCTCCTTTGGGCATTTCCATTAAATTTTATATTAATTGGTCAAGTAGTAAAAAATAGAATGAAAAATTGGGTAAAGGGATATTTAAAATTCTTAATTATTATGCTTTGCTTAATGACACTTCATTGGCTCATAGGCGTGCAAGTTTTCGCTGTGGGACTGATTCCTCTAATTATCACTTTATGCGTTCGTTATTTTTATTTATTACGATGCTTCAAGTAAATACTACCGTCCTCTATAATAAATAATGGTACTAAAGGTTTTAATAAAAATATTTAAATCAATAAATAGCCCCCTGTGTTTAATGTAATACAGGTCGTATTGAAGTTTATCAGTACTATCATCAATCGAAGAGCCATATCTCGCATTAACCTGCGCCCAACCCGTTAAACCGGGCTTAATGATATGGCGTATTTCATAAAATGGGACAGTCTCGGACAATTGATTTACAAAAAATGGACGTTCTGGTCGAGGTCCTATGATATTCATCTCTCCTTTTAAAATATTCCAAAATTGAGGAATTTCATCTAATCGTGAATTGCGTAAAAATCGACCAAAAGGTGTGACTCTTTTATCATTTTTATCTGCCCATTTTGCACCATTATACTCCGCATGAACTACCATAGTTCTTAATTTAAATATTTTAAATGGCACTCCATTTTTACCGATACGCTTTTGTTTATAAAATAAAGGGCCTTTGTTGGCGAAGATATTTCCTAATACTACAATAGGTAGTATACAAATCATTATCATCAAACCAATAATTGAAAATATAATATCACTTACTCTACGGATGAAGCGATATAATTTATTTTCATTGTTTCTGCTATATGGTAAATATTTATAGAAATCGTCACCAACAAACTGAAGCGGTACTTTTTTGAGTAATTCTTCATAAACTTGGGTATAGTCTCTTACTTTATATCCTTGCTCTACAAGTAATATTAAATTTTCATATACTTGAGACATCATCTCGTTATCGTTAAACCTTGCCACGATTATTTCAGATATATCATTATTTAAAATCACCTGTTCAATAGTATCAAATTGAAATTCTATTAAGCCTTTATATTTAATCGCATCCTTTTTACTAGGTTCGCTGTTGAGAAAACCAACTATCTTATAATTAGGATCAGATCTCTGAATAGTCTTCACGAGACTATCAACATTACCAATATCTGCAATTAATAATACTTTTTTATAAAAACGAGGGGATTCAATAAATTGTATATAACAAACACGCCACAACAAAACTGGAATGCATAAGGTCAAGTAAAAATATACTATAAATGTACGTTGTTCAGGAAGGACTGGGGTTACATAAGGGGTAGATAAGTAAAAAAGAGCAACAAAAAAAGATGAAACAATTAAATTTTTTGCGGTACTATCTAATTTACTAGCCTTTTGTAAATCATAAAGCTCAAAAATAGTATGTACAATTGTAATATAAATTCCGAGTACAACAACATGTAGCGTATGTTGTTTATTTAAAATTAAATACTCATATGAAAAAACAATTGCCAATAACCTTATACCTAGAAAAATAGCCAACAAATCGATGAGTCTCAGTAATATCTTACGCTCAGAAACTTCAAAATGTATGCTTTTTTTATGGGTCATTTTATGAACTTGGGGAGGCCTTTGTTTACTTTGATTTAAAAATAACTTGTTTACTGCAATTTAATTTATTTACTGCTAACAACTAAATTTACGATACTATTTTTTTGTTATCCTAATTAAATTTTACTTATCTAATATATTTGACTTAAACCAATACTTGTTGCCATTTGCAACTGATTTTATCCCAATCAAAATCTTCTACCTTAGATCTCGCATTTTTTGATATTAATTTTCTTAAATCAACATCATTACAAATTTCTAGTATAGCATCGCTCATTTTCTTGGCATCATTAGGAGGTACTAATATCCCTTCCTTCTTATCCTGTATTAAATAGGATATACCACCAACGTTAGTTGAGACCACAGGTAAACCAAGTGCCATGGCTTCAATAACACTTACCGGAGTATTATCAATATTTGTGGTATTTATAAATATATTATGAGACTTGGATAGATTGATCCAATCTTTTTTTGATAGTTTACCAGTAAACTTAACATCTAATTTTTTTTCTGTTGCAAGCGCCTTTGTCCTTTGCATTGAACCATCAACTTCAGGACCAACCATGGTAAGATTAGAGTTTAATCCCTTACTTTTCAATTCTTCTAATACCAACAAAGCCAATTCTGGATTATATATTGATGAAAATGACCTTACCCATAGAAGATTAAGATTATTGATTTCCCTTTGTCTGTAAGTATAATTATCAATTTCTATGCTATTGGGGATAAAACACAAATTATCATAACCGTATTTTAAAAATATAGACTCTAGAAACTTGGAAGGTGCTACTAATTTGTTTGCATTACTAAACAATAATTTACTTAATCTAGAATTATGGATTAGTCGTTTCTCCAAATTTCCTCCATGCAATATTGGTATGTATTTTATTCGTAAGAGTCTACAAAATTGACTGACTACCAAAGCATAATAAAAATTATGAGTACTGTATGTATCAATTAAAACGTAATCTGTTCTTTTATTAAATTTAATCACAGACCAAACCATATCTAATAATCTCAATATCTTGTTGGACTTATTGGAAGCAATATTAACATTACAAAATTCACTTAGTTGATCTCCCAGTGTATCTATAGTAGTACTAGTATTACCTTTTTGTGCTAAGGCGTTTCCTATGTATAAGACGTTTGTCATTTTGAATATTTAATAGTGCCAATGCATATATAAAGCCTGGGGCTGCAATACGCATTGCTGAATGGTTTATAGTTGCAAACCAAAATCCAAGCATTGCATAAAAGAAAATATTTTTATTGTTTTTTACTCGGTATAATAATGGCTTAAAACCTAAAATCAATAAAATTATAAATGCAAAAGAACCGTGTTCTGAGAGAAGTCTACTAATCTCATTATGGGATGCAATTATATCCTCTCCATTTTTAATTCTAAGTTCTTTGGCGCCATTAGCACCAACTCCCAAAATAGGATTTTGAAAGAACCCTTCTAAATCGCTCTTAAAAATATATAAGCGTCCAGTAGCGATATCCTCTTTTTCGCGACCAAGAGCATCTTGATTGGCATAACGTTTTTCTATGAGACCATCCGTCTGGTTCGAGGTATACAGCCATATTAAAGGGCCTAATAAAACAATTAATAAAAAAGAAAAAACAATATTTCCCTTCATTTTAAGTGTTGATCTTTGATATAAGAAGAGCAAAAAAACAGCAATCATTGCTAATGCTACTAATATTCCTCCCCTACTAAACGTGATGATTCCTCTGTAACTCACCGCTATTAACAGTATGGTGTTTAAAATTTTTAACCACAATGTTGGTGATTTCATAAAAAGCCTAACTGTTAATGTAAACATACCTAAACCAAGTACTGTAGCCACTTGATTTGGCCCAAAACCCCCTGAGGCCGCAAAGTTAGAACTCGTACCACTAAGTACATCCCTTATACTTGGATTATATAAAAATAAATAGGTTGTCATTGAAATTATAGGTAAGCTCAAATATTTAAAAGCTTCTAAAAAATCTCGCATTACTATTTTTTTATCAAATAAATATAATGCCGAAAACCCAAGACAAACGGGACCACTCAGTACAAATGCAATATTTGTTCTTAAGTTACTACCATAATTTAAATTTAATATTGCAACTACTATAGAAGGTGCCAATAAAATTAAATAGATAAGATAGGGATAAGCCCTATTGGAAATATAACTCGTAACCAAGCCTGTAAGCATAAAAAGAATAACCAAATACTTCACCCCCTCATAAAAAAAGGTAGCAGAGGTCATTCTAAACAATACCTCTGCACCGACCATATAGCTACAGGCTAAAATAATCTCTAAGGGTTTATTACCTGGTGTCGCATTAAATATCCTGTAAAGAAAAAATAGGATTGTAGCTATAAATATTACTTTTGATAATACAGGAATTATATTAATAACCACACCCAAAGCAATATGCATAATAATTAGAGCTATATAATTTTCTCTGTTATTAATGTTATAGTTATGAACAATAGATCTCTTATCCAAGCTTAGTTAATTTTTTATAAATTTTCAATAATTCACCTTTAATAGCATTAGATGTAAATTGTGATTGAATATGTTTTTTTAAATATAGTCCCGATGCTTTTCTATTAGTCTCATGCGCAATGTAATACATTAGAGCCTTGGATAGCGCCTTAGAATCATTACTCGGAATCAATTGCCCCATTTTATCTGAAGTGATTACCAATTCACAGTTTCCAACATGAGTCGCGATAACCGGCAAACCCAAAAAACCATATTCCAATAAAGTAATAGGCAAACCTTCTGATTTTGAAGATAATACACCTATATCAGATTGTTTAATAATGTTTTTTATATCTGACCTACTATCATAAAAATAAATTACCTCTTCTAAATTATTTGCACTGACATACTGTTTTATTTCACGGGAATAATCATCCTTAAAATCGAGGCCTACACAATGTAATGTCCAATCTGGATACATTTTGTTTACTAGAAGCATCGCACTAAACAAATTTAAATGATCTTTCTGGGGTCTTAAGTTAGCCAAACATAAAATACGTTTGCCAGAATTTCCTTTAAGCATAGTGGAAGGACTACAATTATCTAGAGTTACAATATTGGGTAAATATCTAATATTTTCACACCATGTTTTAGCAGATGCCCAATCTAATAACTTTTGATTAACCACAATTATTTGGTTAAATAATAGGGAACAATACTTAATGAATAAAACAGGTCGTTTAGCAAGTGATTCACTTTTACCATAATGATCATGCCATATAATTTTTAGTTTTGGATAACAGCATTTTATCACGGTTGCAAAAAAGAAAGATGTAGCATGTGCATGTACTACAGTTATCTTGTTCTTTTTTATGAATGATAGAAATTTTGCAATAGCCCTAAAATCAATTATATATTTCCTATTTAAAAAAAGATAACCTACCTCATCATTTAAAGTGGCTTTGAGTAGACCTTCTCCTCTTGTTGTACACAAATAAGAACCCTTCATATCTTTCGTCAATAGATTGGCATATGATACCGCCAAACGTTCGGCACCTCCTGTATTGAGTGTATCTATTAATTGTACAACTCTCATTTTTTCAAAAGATCTTTAATTTCATTATCGAAACGATTGAGCGTGTATTGTCTTGACCAATTAAAGGCATTCTCTATTTTAGAGGCATATAGTGCTTCATCTTTAATATAATTTTCAATTTCTTTAACAGTGGCATGTACATTGTCTTGTACCAAACTGCCTCTAGAACCCATATCCAACATCTCTGGCACACAAGAAACCGCTGTACTTACGGGTAAGCATTTCCAAAACATAGCTTCTGCTATAGCCTTAGGCCAACCCTCAGATTTTGACATAATTACTAAAAAGTGAGCTTTTTGATAGGCATTTTTAAGCGTTGCCTTATCCTTGTTACCGTGCAGAGTGATATGTTTTGATAGATTATTTTTAGAAATATAGTCTTCAATTATATTGCGCTGCGGTCCTTCACCATAAATATCTAAATACACATTATAATCTAACTTAATCAACTCATTAATCCCTTTTACTGTCAACAACGGTTGCTTACCTTCACTCAATGTACCAACAAATAATAAGTTTAATGTACCGTTTAGTGATTTAGTGTTTATTGATTCCTTTTCGGACTCTAGATATGAAGCCGTAAAAAAAGATTTGATATTGTGGGTGTGATTGTTCCATTTGCCATAAACTAAAACTGTCATACGTCTCGTCAAAAACGTATTATTTAAAATCCATTTTTGTACCTTATAACTGAGGGGTTGCTTGGATTTTGGATCCCAGTTACCTGCGTACTTGGCTGTTTTTATTTTTTTTGGAAAGCATATTTGAACCAAGCTTCCTAACAGTCCAATATTTCCTGGACAACGTAAATGGATATGGTCAGCTTTTTTACATGCTTTGAAAATAGTTAACAAAATAATTGGCAATTTGAAAAATGATATGATTGCCTTTTGTATTGAAGTAAATTCTACTTGAGGTATTTTATTTATGCTTAGGTCATCATGTTTATAAGGTATATCAATTGGAGATAGCCCTTCTCGTTCAATTAAAGGTGCAATAATTTCTACAGCATCCACATGCTTTAACCATAAGTTCATTTCTTGTATATATGGTGCATAGCCAGCATAATTAACCCCTGATTTTTTATGGAGTACATGTGTTATGATTAGAAACCTCATCGTTGAATTTTTGGCTTGTTAAATAGCAAAGAAAACCATCCGAACAATCTTCCAATAGATTCTGTTAGTGCTTCATGTCTATTCTTTGTTGTAACAACATTTAAAAACCTAAGTTTCATCAGCAATATAAAAGTAAGATTCCATTTTATTCTATCCTTAAGTCCGGGTTTTGGATACTTCACTCTCCATACATACCACCCATTTCTTGCTACCATCTTTCCATACTGATATTTGTTTGGTCTTCCCTGTGCATCATGATGATGTTCTAATTGAGCAGCAGTATTTACGAATAACTTTCCCAATTTAGATAATCGCAGTGTAAAATCGGTGTCTTCATAAAGCCCATAGCCTTCAAAATAAGTTGAAAATTTTATCTTATCAAATACTTCTTTTTTAAAAGATGAAACTCCACCCATAATTAATTCCACTTCATAAATTTTACCCGAAGGTGGTAAGAACCCAATAGAGCGTCCATGTGAAAATGAGGGCAAAAACCCTGGCTTACTATCTGGTAATAGCCCAAACTTGCCTCTAATCTTAAATCTAGATGGCTCTTTTCGCATCCATCCGTCATAATAAAAATTAGATGGATTACGGCTCCTGTCAGATTTCATCCAATTCACTTCATTAGTAATATATCCTCCAACAGCTAAGGCATTTTGATGGATTTTGTAAGTTGAAATTAACTCTTTGAAATAGTTTTCCTCTAAGATGATATCATCATCTAAAAAGCAAATAATTTCACAATCATTTGATATTTGTTGAATCCCAAAATTACGTTGTCTTGTTAATCCCCTTTGGTCATTATTTACTTTAAAATACTTTAGATTATTAAAAGGTTTTACTTTTAAAATTTGTTCAGTTTCAATATTTGTAGAGCCATCAATGATTAAAATTTCATTAGGAGATAAGGTTTGAGTTTTAATCGAGTTTAGCAACCTTAACAAAGGTTGTGCTCTCATGTATGTGCATATAACTAGTGAAAAATTCATTAGCTGTCAGAGTTTTTTAGCTTATTAGCCCAATACATACTTTTTTTCCAACGTTTTCTCATATTAACAAAATAGGAAAACATTTTCTTGTTCTTTTGCCTGTTAAAAAACTTGATAAACAAAATTGTCTTATATCCTAAAATTTGCTTCTTGGTTTGGTTTTTTAAATTGAACAACATAATGGTTGGCGAAGGCTTAGGTTGTATTTCGTCATCTTGCCAAGGTTGAATAACTTCTGTTCTAAAACCTCCCAGAGGTGCTTTTAAATGCAATAGACTACACTTACTAATATAACCAATATCTTCACCTAAATTTCTAATCTGCATGCCATAATCTCCATCTTCACCAAAACCGTTTTCAAAAGCAATATCAAACCTAATTTGTTCGGCAATACTTTTTGAAATAATACTGCATCCTGAACCAAATGTATTCCATTGCAACGTGGGCTTTTCGATTATTTTATCTTCTTTTCTCATACAGCTCAAAGTAGCTGCTTTTAAACCATAAGAAGCCATCTCCTTTAGGGCATTTTCTAAAATATTTTTTTCAAACCTTATATCATCATCAGCCATGAAAATCCAATCAGACTCTATTTGTTGTAGTGCCATATTTCTAGCATTACAAGCACCAGTTTTATTAATAAACGTATGTTTTATTAGAAAAGGCCATGATTGATTTTGTAAATAGTCTAGTTTTGATTTACTTCCTTTATCTGGATTTTGTTCAACAATAATCACATTCTTTGGCACTACTGTTTGATTTGCTAAATCTTTTAAAACATCGTATAAATATTGCTTCCTACCAATGGTTGGAATTATAACATCAATACTATTAATTGTACTAATACTTTTACTAGTAACAATTTTTAAATCTTCAAAATTTGGTTTATAATCTTTTCTAGAAGTAAAAAAAGACCTTAAAAAAGGTAGTACTAACAATCTTTTTTCATACACCAAGCAATTAAAAAAAGTTAAGAAAGTCCATCTACTTTTATAATGCGCTTTAATAAACCTAAAAAGCACATATTTTGATGGTTTGAAAGGTTTTGGAGCTATCTTGTTGTTAATTAGAAGTTTGGGTGAAGAATAGCAAAATAATCCATTATTCATACCTCTTTTGGCAATAGAATTTAAAACATAACTAAATGTTTCACTTTTATAATCGTTTTTATTGTAACTAGACAAAACATCAGAATTTACGCCACCAATACAACTACTCATTAACCATGTTGGGTAAGTGACTTTTTTATTCACGTTTATAAAAGGGGATGATTCCACATAGCCTATACGTTTACCTATATAATAAGAATCTTTTGTATTAAAAGAAGCCATTATTAACTTATGATGAAATATATTGTTGAATTCACTTTCGTTTATATAATCTTTTAAATCATCATGACACCATACTATAAGGGTATTCTCATACCGCTTTCCAATATCAAAAAAAACCTCAAATAAATTCCTGCTTCCAGCTTGAATCTCCTCTTTTGAATTATAATCAAAAACGTTGACAACCTTATTATCCTTATGTAATATTACAATCATCTATTAATTACAGATTTATAAAACTCAATATTTTGATTCGTTATTTTTTGAGCTGAAAACTTTTCAATAACTCTTAATCTACCCGCTTTACCAAATGCTTTGCATAAATCTGAGTTTTCTAATAACTCAATTATTTTTGATGCAAATGCTTCATGATTTTTTGGGTCTACAGTAAATCCTGTAGAATTGTTTACCATTAATTCGTTTGCCCAACCTATATTAGAAGAAACTAAAGGCTTTTCCAATGCTAATGTTTCTAACCAAGTCATAGGAAAGGCTTCTGCAAAACTTGGCAACACTATAATCTGTGCTTCAGCAATATGTTTTTTTATTTCATGGTATGGTACTTCAGTTAGATAAGTAACATTAGCTTTTGCTTTTGAGGACAGTTTGTCAAAAAAGAGTCTTACAGTAGAGGTCTTTTCAAACACATCAATGGCATCTTTACCTATTAACAGGAGCTTACTTTTTGGTACTTTTTCTACAACAAGATTAAAAGCTTCTGCTAATTCTAAAATGCCTTTTTTTCTAATAATGGTTCCAAAATATAATAATTGATCCTCATATATCTCAACATCAATTGGTTTAAAAGCATCAATATCTATACTATTATGAATGGTTTTAATATCATGCTTAAGTTTAAAGACTTGCTTCGTTAACTTACCAGTAAAAGTGCTAACACTAACGATAGCATCTGCATTTGTTAGGGCTTTATGCTCTAAGAAATAATTCTTCTTCTTTTGTGAGCGACCGTCTAAATGACAAAAAAAACCATCACTTCCATTAAGTCTGATTATTAATGGTACATTAAACTTCATAAAGGCAGAAACACCTGTCCAATCTGGTGCTTCAATTAGTTGAATCCCTTCTGTTTTAACGTATTGATTGATGATTTTCTGAATTCGTTTACGTTCAAAGTACCAATTAAAAGTAATGTGTTTCTTTTTTGCCAAACTAATTACTTTAATACCACTATCATCATAATTAACATTCCTAGATTGACCTATTACAAAAACTGAAACTTTAATTCCGCTTTTAACCAATCCCATTGCCAAATTCTTGATACTCGTACCTAAACCACCAGAGCGACTTAATTCTGGACGCGGATATTCTGGAGTGAGAAAGGCAATATGCATGGTTATTTAGCTTTAGCTGTGCTTATAATATCAACTATACTATCTAAAATACGAGTTGATGCAAATTGAGGAGGATGCTGATTGATTTTTTCAAACCATTTACTTGCTTCTTTAATAGTTTTTTGATTGCACTTTAAGGTATCTAAAATTACTTTAGAAATAGCATGTGGATGATTTAACCAAACTACAACTTCCTCGTTTGGTTTTGACCTAAAATGTATATAATCATAAACATACACCTCTTTGTCAAGGCTATTACTTGCGTTTAGATAATTATAATTCATATACATACATGGCTTTTGATGAGCTACAAAATCGAAAACCATTGATGAGCCCAAATTGATGACAGCTTCAGTATGTTCTGCTAAATTAGCTAATAAGGCTAAATCATCTGGTAAGGGTAAAATAGTATCCCAGGATCCTCCAATTTTTTTCCATTCTGGTTGAACAGGAATAATAACATCATGATAGGTATTTATTACACTGTCGTATCTATTCGAAAAATCTACAGGACAACGCCTAAAAAGTAGCCCCAATTTGTGTCCTTGAATATTTAGTTGCCTTACAGCTTCAGCAATATCCCTCAAATACAGTTCATCTTTTGGAGATGTTGTAATATCATCACCACTAAAACAAAGGTAAGTTATATCCTGTTCTAAGTTATATTTTGAATAAAACTCATCCTTACTCAAAATTAGTGATTTATCATAATGCGATTCAAACTGTGGTGTCCCTGTCACTCTAACTTGAGAATCGCTTACAAAACGATAATAATGCAAAAGCTCATTCTTCATGAGCTGGCTCCAAACCACATAAAAATCTGCTGAAACATCTAATGTAGCTTTTGGCAAATTATCCCATGAAAATATAAAACTCATTGTAGAAATATTTAGCTTTTTTGCTGCAAGTAGTGGTGCAATACCTAAAGCATTTCTCTGGCTTGTACAAAAAACCAAATCGGGTTTATGGCTTTCCAAAACTGAGTTACAATGTTTAAAATAAGCTGTTTGCTTTTCTAAAGTATTAATTAAGTTTCTTATAATATTAATTCCTTTTTCAGAATTAAAACAAAACACAAGAAATTGTGTCAAAATACTTATAATTGATTTTTTTATACTGCTATAAGATAATGGGAATAAGTATTTATAATATATGTTATCATTTTCTCGATTAGCAAAAAGAGAAATCTCTATGCGCTTTCTAACGTTTTTTAATAGTGTTGTTAACCAGTGTAATTTTGGGTTTTCTAATGAAATAGAGTGAAAGCCTAAGGTTTCAATATTAAAAGGTGTATGATGCCAAAATACAATATCAAACCCTCTCTCTTTTGCTTGATTATAAAAGCTAGAGTATGCAAAATTACGTAAGCTAACACCGTCAGGTACTAAAACAAAAATTTTTATTTGGTTATTCGACAATGTTTAAGTTTTATAAATATTACTTTTTGCTAAAAGTTTTGATTAACAATTCTGCTTTCAACCAATCTTCATTAGTATCAATATTTATATTGTATTCGTGATTAGACTCTATATAACTAATTGTTTCACCATACAATGAATTCTTGTTCATAACAGTCTCCACTTTCGTCAAATATATAGCACCATCACGATGATAAGCAACAGGTAAGTCTTGACGTCTTTTCATGATTTTATCATCGCCAAGAGCCAATTTAATGTGTCCAGTTTCTGAAACCTTGAATACCCAATGCGGATTGTACGTGTGTGGTACTTTTAAAACTGAAAGTAAACTGTCAGAATTAGCGGTTTCAAACTTCCTTATGGCTTCATCAATAAATTCTGAAGTTCTAAAAGGATTTGTTACCTGAAGTAAGCATACTGCATCATAAATTTCTCCTCTTTCAGCAAGTATTTTTAATGCATGTTGTACAACCTCCAGGGTTCCAGAATTATCTTTAGACAAGCTCGAAGGACGCACGAAAGGTACTTCCACTCCTATTTCCTTAGCTAACTTAATAAGTGTTTCATCTTCTGTAGAAAACACAACGCGATTAAGTAATTTAGAACCTAATGCAGCTTCAATAGTATATTGTAACAGTGGTTTCCCGTTTAAAACTTTACGATTTTTATTAGGAATGCCTTTGCTGCCTCCTCTTGCTGGTATAAGTCCAAGAATTTTCATTAATAAACTATTGTTTTATGAAATTGTAAATCAATATTAGCAAGAATATCAGCGATTTTCTGTCCACTATCACCATTTCCGTAGATATTGCTTCGTTTATTTTTAGGTGATTCTAACTGTAATTTAATTGCATTTTTGATTTGCACTTCATCATACAATACATCAATAACATTTTCCCCTCGTTGTCTTCTGTGTTGACGTGTTCCAATATTAACTACAGGAACACCTAAAAAAGAACATTCTCTAATACCTACACTACTATTTCCAATCAAACATTGACTGTGCTTTAAAAGCCTTAAAAAATCATTAGAGTCCATGTTTTTAAAAAAGCGAATATGTTTTGGGTTATGCTTTTCTCTAAATGATCGTATACCATTAGAAGTCCCATCGGCTCCTGCATCTACATTTGGCCAAAACCAAAATGTTGGTATTTTTAATTCGTTAATTACATTAAGTGTTTTGGCAACGTCAGCTTTTGCTTCGTGATATTCATTAGTAACAGGATGTTGCAAAACAACTAAATACTTATCTGGCATTTTCTGCAGTCCTCCAACACCACCATATTTTTCGATAGGATTAAAGTCTAAGCCCTTACTCTCTAGTAATCGATGAGCTATATCAATTGAAGGACAACCTGTGTTGAAAACAGAGTTATTATCCTCTCCTAGCCTCAAAACTCGCTCTTTAGCATCTTCTGATGCTACTAAATGAATATCTGCTAGTTTTGTATTTGCATGACGTACTTTTTCATCAATATTTCCAGTAACTTCACCTCCTTGAATATGTACTAAAGGAATGTTTTGATAAGCAGCAGCAATAGACGTTGCAATAGTTTCAAAACGATCTGCAATAGTAATTACAGCATCAGGTTTAAGGTTATAAAATACATTAGCTAATTCCATAACACCCAAGCCTGTAGTTTTTGCCATTGCTGTTTTGTTCTCACCTTCAAGAACCATGAATACACGCTCGTCTATTTTAAACCCATCACGTTCAATATAATTTGCTGCATTTCCATAACGATCAAGCAACGCAGATCCTGCAACAACTAATTGTAGTTCTAGCCTAGGATGTTCTCCTATAGCAGTTAAAGCAGTTTTAATTCTACTGTAAGATGGTCTTGCCGTTATTACAACACAAATTTTTCTAATGGTATTCATTTAAGGCAAGTCTTTTTTATTCAAGAATTCCCACTCGTTTAAATCTCTAGTTAATTGTTTTCCTATAACCGATTCAAATTCAATTGAATTAACTCCATAACCTTTTGGCTTTTTAGCTTCTAAATCATCAAATGTTAAATGATGCCCTTTAGGTAATTTTTTATTAACCGCTAGTGATTTTTCAAAAATTTGCTTTATCTCTAAAAACGCGCTATCATCATCTTTATTAACCGGATACTGCAATGCATTAAAAATATAGCGAGTTTCATTTACTAACACCTTTGCTTCTTCAATTGTTAAAGAAGATTTAACATCCGGACCTAACTCATCTTTACTCAAAACGATATGGAACTCAAAAATCTCAGCTCCTTGAGCCACTGCTGCTATTCCAGTACTTACTTTAGCCGAATGGTCGGAAAAACCTACATTAACATTATATCTCTCTTTAAGTTCTTGTATAATGTTTAAACCTAGTTGCTTAGAAGATGTTGGATATGCGGACGTGCATTGCATAATACTAAAATTGATACTTCTTGATCTTAAAAAAGATGTAGCAGCATCTAACTCCTTAAACGAACTCATTCCTGAAGATAGTATAACAGGTTTTTTAGTTTGTGCTATTTTTTCTAGCAATAAAAAATTATTTACTTCTCCAGATCCAACTTTATATCGTTTTACTCCAACTTGCTCTAACAAATCTACAGCAGCATTACTAAAAGGAGAACTCATAAACTCTAATCCTACTTCATCACAGTGATTTTTTAATGATTTCCACTCTTCTAAAGTAAATTCCATAGCTTTCCAATAGTCAAATCGCGTAGCATAGTCATCTGTGAACTTCACTCTAAAAGGTTCATGGATACTACTTTCGGCTTCAGCTATATGTGTTTGGAATTTAATGGCATCAACTCCTGTAGTTGCTACTGCATCGATATAATCGTGTGCCTTTTGTAAACTACCATTATGTGCTTGTCCAATTTCGGCAATAAGTAAGAGGTTATTCATTTAATTCATCGAGATTGATAATTCTCAAATATAAAAAAGTTTAAGGCAATCTAAGCTGTCATATTAAAAGGATTTAATACTATGTTATGCACTTAAATCTATAATAAATCGTATTTGCTTAAAGTCTTTTGAAATCGCGTAACTGTAATTGTAATCGCGATAACGAAATAGAATAGATTTTAAAACTAAATCATTTATCTCCTTCATACTAAAATATGGTTGTGTTTGCTTTCCAAGTAATTGTTTTATTTTATATTTCACTGAATTATAATAGGTGTCTTCTACAAAAAGCACTTCAATAACCCCTTTGCATTGTTTTGGTAATTCTTCTTGTAAAAAATGTACAACATTAGCAGCAATATTGCTTAGTTTGATAACCTCATTTGGATCTTCTAGACGCTTAGCATCTTCCTTTTTATAACAATTTCCCCAACTATTAGTATTAGGATGACTAATTGAATTGTTTTTGTTTTGAAGAAAATGTCGCTGATTTATTCTTAAAATGTTTGTTAATCTTGGCTGAATTGTCAATTTATTATCTTTCTTTTGTGGATATCTTGGATGCCATTGGTGATAAAGCATTACCTCCTCACATCTGAATAAATTTGCTCCTGTTAACTGTACACGCATATTTAAATCTTCATCTTCTGAACCGTAGAAATGAAAAAACTCATCTAAACCTCGAACCTTTTCGAGTACAATTTTTGGGTACAAACCAATACCAAAAGTGTCACCTACATGAGTTGTTTTAATGTGCTTTAAATTTAGAAGTCTATGTTGTTGCTCGGATATTTGTTTGGACAAATACCCAATTTTAAACAATGAAAACTGATTTAAATTAGCTAATTGATGGGCTTTTTCAATAAAATTGGGTGTAAATAACACATCTATATCAGCAGTTATGATATAGTCTGTAGTTGCATTTCTAATACCATAATTAAGTGCCTTACTTTTATTCCATAATAATCCTGTATGTCCAACATAAACATAATTTGCAAAGTCAAATGCCTTGACAACAGCAATTAGTTTAGAAGCATACTCAATATCGCTTCCATAATCGATTAAAAGTACTTGAAAATTTTTATTGGTTTGAGTTTGTAGAGATTGTAGTGCTAAATTAACTCGCACAACATCACGATTTCTATAAGCAAAAATAATGGTTGTTGAATGGTTCATAATTCTATTTAAAAAGATGAGGGATTAAATAAAACATGTGTCTTATACGCAGTTGTATTTGAAGTTTCTATAAATAATTGATAATCATTTTGATTTAACAATATCTTAATTTCATTAAATTGTTTTTTACTCATTGTTCCCGATTTTAAACCATGCTCAAAATGAATTATTGTTGGTGATAATGTTTTAAAATTTACATCCATTAATATCTCATAATCATAACCTTCGGTATCTAAAACTAATAAATCTAAATGTTGAATTGAATTTTGCTTCAATAATTTGTCTAAAGTTGTACAATTTACTTTTTCTTTTGTGATGTATTTTGAGGCTATATTT
This sequence comes from Winogradskyella sp. KYW1333, assembly GCF_003335675.1. GTDB lineage: Bacteria > Bacteroidota > Bacteroidia > Flavobacteriales > Flavobacteriaceae > Winogradskyella. The sequence goes on from NZ_QPHL01000015.1 coordinate 310,453, forward strand.
GTTTTCTTATGATGTTCATTGTCAAAGGAAGCAATCCCTAAAGCAAACTCAGGTACTTTAGCTTCAAATTATTTTCCTACTTTAAAAATAAAAGTTTTTTTAAGTGAATTATGGATTGCTAAATTCAAAGGTTTTATTTTTGGGTATTCTTTGTATGTTTCACATAACTGATTATAGTAATCTTTAACAGGCTCCACCACCAAACCTTCTACAAAATGTTTATTATATTTAATAAACTCATGAATGGGATCAAATCGTTTACCATCATTTGCGCCAATTTGTATGAAGTTTAATTCTTTATTTTTTTTAATGAATTGATATAATAAACTATTTAAAAAATTGAAATGATACACATTTTGAATCTTAAAACCTCTTTTTTGAAATTGACCTTTAAAAAAAATTTAATGTTTTTTTTTTAGTTTCATTATTCTAATAGTTGCTTTGCATTAAGAATAATAGTATTCATATTCTTCATCCAATTTTCAACTGTATACAGCTGAGTTTGTTTGTTTTTAAATACGTGTTTATGTTTCAGAAAATCTTCAACAGCAATAATCCATTCGTCAATAAAATGAGGGTTTTCAATTAATTTTCCAATCTTACCGTATTGTAATACTTCTGGTACACCTCCGAGTGCTGATGCTATACAATAATTACCACAGTTTAACGCTTCTATTAGGGTTAAACCAAAACCTTCATGATTTAAAACGGGAAACAAATAACAATCGGAAGTTTGATAATATTCTGGCAGTTTATCATTTGGAAGTTTTCCGAAAAACTTAACATGGTTTAACTGTATGTCTCTTTGTGCACCAATAACCCATAATTCTATATTATTGTGTTTCTTAAGTAACATTTTCCAAACATAAAGAATAAGGTCAAGTCCTTTTTTGGATCTATCTTGTGAACACCATAAAAACACTGTATTATCTTCAACCTGATATTTTTGCTTTAATTTACGCTTTTCATCTTCAGACGCTCTAAAAAACTTTTCAGCATCTATGCCGTTATGTAAAACCGAAAATAGACAAGGCAAAATAGTGTATGCCTCTTTGTGCTCTATATAAGATGAATGGGTTAGCAAAACCATTTCGTCTATAAACTCAAAAAACCACCTGCTTTCAAAGTTGCCAAAAAAAGGTGGGTATCCATGATAAAAGAACTGAATAAATAAACGTGACCTCAACTGTAAATCATCCTCTAAAAAATCACAAAGCGCTTTCGCCAGACCAAAATTATCTACAATCTGAATAACATACTTTTCACGAAACTTTAAGCATTTAACAAGTGTGTCAATATAAACTTGGTAGGGGTTTTTAGAAAATCTTCGCTTTATTTTTGTTGAAGTTGTATTTGGTACAATACAATATTCTACGTTATTAAATTTAGTTTGAGGTGCTTCACATATAATAATATCTATGTTGCTTTTTCCAGTTTCAAAGTAATTTTTATACATGGTTGTCCAACTACCTATTTCATGATAAGGTAAAGGCTTTTGTGATATTAAAATAACTTTAGACATGGTTTTATTTTATAATAGCAATAAATATTAATTCCTTTTATTTGGCACCAAAAACAACATTAATTTAAATAATACAGATACTACTTTTCTTAAAAACACTGAGCTTTCAATACGTTTTAATTGTGAAAATCTCTTGGATGAATATGATGTAAATATTTTATAGTCTTCTTTAAATAACGGAAAATACTTGTCCATAGTTTTTTCGCGTTCTCTAATAGTGGTTAATCTATACTTTGAGTTGCTAGAAATACCACCCATATCGTAAACAGAAACTACTATATCTACTTTTTTAAAGTTTACTTTTTCTATGTAAATGGCATAAATTAAAAACTCCCAATCTGCACTAATTTTATAATCCTCATTGAAATAAAAAATTCTATCAAATAAACTTCGTTTAATAAAGCAGGCTTGATGACAAATAGTTTGCTTGTAAAAATAAGAAAACGGTAGTATTTCGGGATGTACTTGCGCACGTTCAGTATTGAGTTCCTCATTTCGTAATACTACATCACCATAAATTAGGTCGTCATTTGGAGTAATATTTTTTAAAACCTGTTCTAAAGTTGCGCTATTAAATAATAAATCACCGCTGTTCAAAAACAAGACATAATCACCAGTCGCAGACCGCAAGCCTTTATTCATAGCGTTATATGCTCCTTTATCAGGTTCGTTAACCCAATGCGTAATATGCTCTTTATGGGTTTTTATTATCTCTAAACTATTATCTGTACTGCCCCCGTCAATAATAATATACTCAAACCCTTTAAAGGATTGATTCAATATGCTTTTTATGGTTTTTGATAAACCATCTGCATTATTATAATTAACAGTAATAATCGATAATGAATTTGTCATAAAATCAATACTCTTGTGCGGCTTCTTTACTTAAACCTTTATATTTAAAAAACTGCTTCTTGAATTTAACCAAACATAATCTATGTAATACTTTACCCATAAAATATTGGTGTTTTTTTAAGGGTTTTCCTTTTGAAATTTTTTTTAGTGGCTCTGGTTTGGGTTTATCAGCATTATCCTTAAGCACCCTGAACATCCAATCTTCTTTAACATTCCCAAGATGATAGGCATAGTTATCCATTGTTGCCAATCTTAAATAACCTCCATGGTCATTTGGAAAGTCCAAATACCTATTCTCACTACCTCCAACTATTTTCTCTTTACAAATTTGTTTCGGAGAATTTTCAAATACCTCAGCTCTAAACGTTGCTACAAAATGTCCACAACCAATAACTGCTTTATTTTTTTTATTACTCACTGTAAGGTAGTTTTGTAAATGATAGTCGTTATACATTACTCTACCTATACTTTTCTGAAAATTAAGGAGCCCCTCCGGATATACAACTTTAGAAAATTTTATTTTTTCTTTAAAAAAAGCATAATAAACAGTACTATTTATAAATGCATTTGCATAACCTAAACTACTAGGAACTGGAGATACCATACCAGCTTCAGGAAAATCGTTTAAAATAGTTTCGCATGCACTTTGCCAATTAGGTAAAAACATTACATCGGAATCTGTTACTGTAATAATCGGCTCTAAACAGCTTTTTATAACACTATAAAGCGCATTTACTTTTCCTAAATTTATCTTTGAATTTAATAACTGATCGATTTCTATACGTTGTTCATACAATTCCTCTAAATACGAACTAACTTCAACACACGATCCATTATTAATTATTGAAATTCTTGTTTTATTATGAATGGCATTTAATAAAGATTCAATACATAACTTTAAAATATCCAACCCATCTTTAAAATAATCCTCATCTAGGTTTGGTATGTAAACAGGTATTACAATTCGATGCAAAACATTAGTAGATAATTCTACATTAGATTTTTCAGGATTTTGCCCTATTCTCATAATAGCTTATTAATTTGTTTAATCCTTCGGTCAATGGTGTTAATTCTCTTCCTAATATTTTTTGCATTTTAGAATTATCTGGGCATCTACGTTTCATATCGCCTTCTTCTAAAGCATCCAAATGTAAAATCTCAGATTTTGAGTCTGTAATCTTTATAATAAGTTGAGCAAGGCTTAAAATAGACATCTCTTTATCACTCCCTACATTTAATACGTCATTTTTAAATTCTGAAGATTGCATTGCTTTTATACAAGTGCTAACAGTATCATCTACATAACAAAAGGATCTTGTTTGCAAACCATCACCATAAATGCTTATAGGCTCATTATTCATAGCCATCTTTAAAAACCTAGGAACTACAAAATCTTCACTTTGATTTGGTCCATAGGTATTGAAAAATCTAAAAATTGTATAGTCCAATCCATACTCCTTTTGATAGCTCTTAAAAAAAGCTTCGCCAACATTTTTAACTATAGCATAAGGCAATCTGGAGTTCAAAGGAGTTGTGTTTTCGTTTTGAGGACTCTCAAATGGCTCACCATAAACCTCGGATGAACTGGAATAAAAAACACGATTAACTCCTGTGTTTTTAGATAATGACAAAATATTTTTTATCCCTTCAATATCATCTAATACAGCAATGGGATTTTCTAGAGTACGCGCAACACCAACAACAGCAGCTAGATGAAATACGTATGTAAATTCAAAGCGACCAAATATTGGCATAATGTCTTTATATTGGTTTACATCAGCTTTAATAAAAATGACGTTATCTTTAATTGGAATTTTAGTAATATCGCCAGTAGAAAAATTATCTACAATAACTATTTGGTTATTTTTGTTTTCAGCCAATTTATCAGTTAAAGCGCTCCCAATATTTCCAGCGCCTCCAGTTATTAATATTCTTGTCATTGTTGTTAAAAAAACTCTAAGAGAGTTAAATCATTTTTATTTAATTACTTAAATATTTATTCTTGTTGAAATACATCTTACAACGAAAACTAAATTTGTTTTTGATCAATTAAAAATAAATTCCCCAAATCACCCATAATAATTGATTTTCCGATAAATTTATAGTTTTTAGACTCTAAATACTTAACAATTGGAGAAGTTATATCTTTTTTTAATAACATATCGCTTTCAACAATAATAACTTTTGGTCGGTATTTATTCCAATCATTTGTTTTTAAAACCTCTAAATCAAACCCTTCTACATCAACATCAAAAAAATCTAGTCGGTCATTTGGAGTTAAACTCTCGTCTAGAATTTGTCTTAAAGAGTAAGTTGGAACTATTATCGTTTTTTTAATCTTATTTGTTAAGTTATGTTTTTTTAAAAAATCAAGATTCAGTGTATTCATCGAGCTATGTGGTTCCTCTAACATATAATACTCTAAGTCTTCTGAATTACCAACTCCAAAATTTAAAAAACTATCATTTGGACGTGTTTTATTGTATAATTCTTTTAATTCAGGGTTTGGATCAATACATAGCCCTTTCCATCCTCTCAAGTAAAAATAATAAGTGTTTGATGCTTTTGTAGGATGCCAACAACCTATATCAACATAAATACCTGGTGACTTTGCTTTGATGAGTTTATGCAATTGAATATCGTCTCCAGATTTTGAAAAACTAATATTATATCGTTTATAAAGTCGTTCTCTAATATGTTGTTTAAAACTTTTAATACTCAAATTAATTTTGATTTAATTTTCAGGCTAAAATCACCTTTAATATATGGTCTTAAACACTCTATCCATATAAGAATAGTAAATTTCATTATCTATGATATTATAATACTTTGCTCTTTTGCCGACTAAATAATTTACATTAAATATTTTAAGTGATTTGAGTATAGAAATGTAGACATCTAAACGTTTAATTTGTTTTAATGCCCTCGTTGTTTTTGCGTCTATATTATGAGTCTCAATAACCAAGTTTATTTCCTTAATATAATCATCTTTTCGCAGCGCAGATAATTGACCATCTCGTTTACGCCATGCTCCAATTGGCAAATTACAATTGTACAAGCGATCATATTGAAAAAATCGAAACCACAATTCAAAATCGCCAGCAAGTTTTAGGTTATCATCAATTTTACTTCCTGCTCTCTCCCACAAACTACGTCTCCAAAATGTAGACTCTTGCTGTATCCATTTATAATCATTATTTAAAAACATTAGAAAACTAAACCGTTTAGGCATTGCTATATTTATGACTCTTCCACTTAAATCAATATAACTACTTGAGCCTTGTACCCAGTTCACTTTTTTTACATCTGTAAAAATTTTTGCCAAATTAAACAATGACCTATTTAGTAAAATATCGTCACTATTAATCCATCCCATAATGTCACCTGTTGATAGTTTAAAGCCCTTATTCAAGGCATCATACATACCTTTATCTGGTTCACTTATCCATTTTGTGATTTGTTTTTCATACTTTTTAATTATATCTATTGTACCATCGGTACTCCCTCCATCAACTATGATATAATCTAAATTAGGATAGTCTTGCTCGATAACAGAAAGTATGGTTGCTTCAATATAATCTGCCTGATTATAAACTGGTGTTATTATTGATATTTTGGGATAGCTATCTTTAGTCATTCTAGACTATATTTTTTCTAACTTATTAAAAATAAATTTTTCTATTTCTTTATCATTTTTCTTGCTTTGCAAGTAAACTTAAACAATTGATATTTAAAATATTGAGTTTGTTTTTTGTAAAACACGAGTAATTTGTTCCTTTTCTTTGTCTTCAAATTAAATATTTCAATAACTTTATTAATTAGGTTAAGTTCGTTTAATTCAAAACAATATTTTTCAAAAAAGATATAAAAAAAGCCTTTAGCATATAATTCATTTTTAATAGCTTTATCATCATTAATAAATTCTAAGAGTTTAGATTCTAATTCTTCTAAATTAGAATAATCATTTGTAAATCCTAAATTAGAATAAAATCCTTTATAATAACAAAATATGGGTTTATTAAAAAGGCTAGCTTCTAAACCTGCTTGCGAATTTAATGTTACTACTGCTTTTGAATTTTTTATCAGTTGAAATGTATCATATTGATTAACACTATCGATATGTATATTATTTGACTTTATGTTCTTGGCTATTCTAGAATATGTAGGGTTATCATACAGTTTTTGAGTTACAGGGTTTCTTCCATTTATTTCTTTTGGATGCAATTTAACTACTAAACTTAAGTTAGCTCGATTTAATATCTCTTCTAGTTTATATATAATGTTAACCGGGTTGCCAATGTCATTTTCAATTGTAAATAGCTGAGATGCATCGTTATATACCTGACCTAAGAATAAAATATATGGTTTATCTGTTTTTAACTGATTTTGTAATTGAGTATTTGAAGAATGTTCTTCTCTTTTAACAGAATGAATATTTTCAATATAATTTTTCACATACTCGTTCACTAAATTTTCGTCAAGAGTATAAATATACTTATCAAAAAAATTCTTTGACAGGTTATAAGTAACTACAAAGCCTGAAATATTATCCCATACAATTTTGTTTTTATTCGCCGTTAGTTCAAGGGTTAAAAATTTTGTTTGTCTTGTTCTACAAAATTCTAACAAGCACGCATCAAACAAAAGATGTCCATGAAAGATTAAAGCACCTGCTACGTCGTTTTCTTCAAAAGCTTTTTCTAAATAGTCTATTGTATTAATAGCTCGAGAAAACCACTTCTTAACTGTATCTATATGTACCTCTAAACTTAATTCGTCTTTAAATATTCCTAAATCGTTGCAAATATTATAAATCGCTACATCATACAATTGTATTGATTTGTATTTCATATTCAAGTTAAGATCATTAAAATTTATAAGGTTTTGGTCAACATTATTTTCATTTAAAGGCAAATATTTAATTCCATTCTTATAAATAGAGAATTTAAAACTGGAAATGCTTTTTACTATCCAATTAATTTTTACCTCATTAAAAACTATCAACTGATCGTTTGAATTACTAATCATTATTTACCAGTTAAGTATTTTAATATCTCCATCGAAAGGTTCAGAAATACTATCTGGAAAAAACTCTTTCAGTTTGATAATATCTCCCTTATCGTAGCTAAGTTCCGGAAAATTTAAAATACTTTTTTTAACAAGCATAATCCCAATGTTATAACCATAAGATTTTATCCTTATGTCTTTACAATTAAACCCGGCAAGTACCAAATTATACATTAGAAGACCTGCATTCCATAAAGACACATGGCCTCCAACAATCTCGTGCTTTAATGGTGGTACTGTAATTGCCAACACACCACCTTCTTTTAAATCCGAATGAACTTTAGTTAAAAATAAGTTTGGATTAGGTTGATGCTCTAAAACATGTGAAATCCAAATAGCATCAAACTTTTCTTCAAATTGAAATTCATAATAATCTCCAAAGATACAAGTATGCTTTTCAATTCTCTGTTCAAAATAAACTGACCGTCCATAATCTATCGAAGTTACTCTTTTATCAAAAGATACGAGTAAATCACTATGTCTTCCTTCACCACTTCCAATATCTAAAATTGTTTCAAAGTCATAGTTTTTAATTAGATACTCCATTGATTCTCCTGCAAAGGGCAGCTCACTAAATGGCTGATTTGCATCCCCATTTTTAAAAAAATTCTTTTCAGGGTTTGAATTCACTTCTACTCTTTTCACATCCAAACCAAACAGTTTATGATATAACTTTCTTAAAAATCGATATAGAACATTCTTTTTCATAACATTAAATCCCAATCAATATTTACACCGATAACTCCTGGTCTATCTTTTGAAAAAGATGAATTGTACCCATGTTTTGAAGATAGTTCTACATCAAAATCTAATACTCCATCTACCCTTTGAATTACCTGCTTTTTAATTATTCCTACATGAATATCAACAGAGTAACTTCCTGATTTAAGCAATCTTTTAGGAAAGTTTTTAGAAATCACTTGAAAACTTCCCAACTGCTTATCTAAACAATATTCGTCGTTTATTTTAACAAAATCTGTGAATAAAATTGTTCCATTTCTTACTAATCTTATAGCTATTGAATTTTCACAATCTGCTTTATTAACTTTATAAGTTATCTTAAATTTAATATCATCTTCAACATCTATAACTCCTTTACTGTCAGAAATTAGCTCAGCCCCAGTAACACAAAGAGGTAAATTCAAATCATTATTAATTAAAGTTTTAGAATTGCGTTCTCCATGCTTGATATACTTCTCAATAGTATTTTCAACAGAACCTTCATATACTAATTCACCATTTTCTAATAATAAAGCTCTTGTACAAATTCTTTGCAAACTCCCCATATTATGACTCACAAACAACACCGTTCTACCATCTCCTTTTGAGATGTCTTGCATTTTACCAATGGCCTTTTTTTGGAACTCAGCATCACCAACTGCTAACACCTCATCTACTACTAAAATATCGGGTTCTAAATGCGCAGCCACCGCAAATGCTAAACGCACGGTCATCCCTGAAGAGTATCGTTTTACTGGTGTATCTATATAACGCTCACAGCCAGAAAAGTCAATGATCTCATCTATTTTAGAGCGAATTTCTGCTTTGGTCATTCCTAAAATAGCACCATTTAAATAAATGTTTTCTCTCCCAGTCATTTCTGGGTGAAAGCCTGTACCAACTTCTAATAAGGATGCAATGCGTCCTTTTGTTTTAATTTCACCTGTTGTTGGGCTTGTAACCCTAGATAAAATTTTTAATAAAGTCGATTTTCCTGCACCATTTTTCCCAATAACACCAAGCACTTCACCGCGCTTCACTTCAAAATTAATATCTTTTAAAGCCCAAACATAGTCACTTTCTCCTTTGGTACTTCTGTCGTTTACTTCTCCTATTTTCAAGAATGGATCGTCTTTACCACGTACTTTATGCCACCATCTATTTAAATCATGACTTATAGTGCCAGTACCAACTAAACCTAATCGGTATTGTTTAGATATATTTTCTGCTCTTAAAATGACGCTCATTTTATGTGAGTTGTGAATTGTGAAACGTGAGTTGTTATTTATTCCTCAAATAGTTTCTCAACCCTAAGATTAATTTCTTTACATTAATTATTAAATCCAATACTTTATTATCCTCGGCTGTCATTCCTAACCTAATTGACAAGAGATACTGAGTTTCTAATTCCGAAAGTGATCCTAGTGCAATCATCAGAAATTGAATTAGTTCTTTATCACTTTGTCTAGCAGCACCTTCAGCAATGTTTGAAGGCACAGAAACGGCAGCTCTTCTCATCTGACTAGTCAAACCATAACGCTCAGATTCTGGAAAAGATTTCGTCACTGAATACATTAATTCAGCTAATTCCATACTTTTCTTCCAAACATCTAAATCCTTATGATTCATATAATTTCTTTTTCGATTAACTTCTAACAACTCACTCCTCACCATTCACCTTTCACTACTCACCATTAGACTGTATCTATAAAACTTTTTTCAGTTCTGTTAAAAATAATTAATCCCAATAAGAATATTACAACACTTATTAATGTTGTATAACCAAAACTCGTCCAACTAAATGTTCCAGAATCCAATAACATAAATCTAAAGCCCTCTATAATTTGCGTTAATGGATTATATACTACAATAGGTACAACCCATTCTGGGAATTTTAATTTTGCTTCAGACACTGGATAGGGAACTGCCGAAAGATACATTAGTAACTGCACTCCAAAACCAACTAAAATAGTCAGGTCTCGATATTTAGTAGTCATAGATGAAATAATCATTCCGAAGCCTAGACCTAATAGTGCCATTAACAACACATAAATTGGAAACAGTACAATATTGATATTTATATTAACGCCACTTCCTTGAAAATAGTAGAAAAGATAAAATCCAGTAAATATTCCTATTTGAATTCCAAATTTCAAGAGGTTTGAAATGGTAACTGACATTGGCATAATGACTCTAGGAAAATACACCTTACCAAAAATATTTTGATTTTTGGTAAAGGTCCCTGAGGTTCCTGTTAAGCATTCTTTAAAATAATTCCAGGCAGTGATTCCTGCCAAATTAAAAAGAAAAGGGGGAATATCACCAGTTTGTATCTGCCCAAGATTATTAAATACTAATGTAAAAATTACAGATGTAAAAAGTGGTTGAATCAAAAACCATAAAGGACCAAGTATTGTTTGTTTATAAACCGTTACAATATCACGTTTTACAAACAAGAATAATAAATCTTTATACCTCCATATTTCTTTTAGATTGAGGTCTATTAATTTATGTTTTGATGAAATAGTATATAACCAATTGTCTTCGGTTGTTTTCAATTTTCGAGCTTTAGTCTGAGCCAATATAACAAATGAAATGGTAGAAATAAATGATTTACTACTGCAATTATTAAAGGGATTTTAACAATTTAGAAAAAGATAAATTTTTGATTTGATTCTCAGGAAATTAATTAAAAGAATCCCAAGTAATTTTTAACCCTTCACGCACAGTGTATTGCGGTTTATAACCCAATAAGCGTTCTGCTTTTGAAATATCTGCTAATGAATCTCTAACATCCCCTTGTCTTGGTGGTCCATATATGGCTTTTAATTCTGAGCCAGCTGCAACTCTAAGGGAGTCCCAGAGATAATTAATTGTTATACGTTCTCCACATGCTACATTAAAAACCTCATTCTTAGCCTCTTTTGATGCAAAAAATCCTTTTACATTAGCCTGAATAACATTATCAATAAATGTGAAATCGCGAGTTTGCTCCCCGTCACCATTAATTTTTGATGGCTTATTATCTTTCAAAGATTGCATGAATAAGGGTATAACAGCGGCATACGCACCATTAGGACTCTGCTTAGGCCCAAACACATTAAAGTATCTTAAACCAATAACATCAGTATTGTAAGTAGTCCCAAATACATCCGCATATAATTCATTAACATATTTTGTAACCGCATAAGGTGATAAAGGCTTACCTATCTTATCCTCTAATTTGGGTAATGATTTGCTATCACCATACGTTGAACTTGAGGCGGCGTAAACCATTCTTTTGACGGTTTTGCTATCCTTAAGCGCAATCATCATATTTAAAAAGCCAGTAATATTTACGTCATTGGTTGTTGCTGGATCATTGATAGATCTTGGTACGGAACCTAATGCAGCCTGGTGGCTTACATAATCCATGCCTTCCATGGCGTTTTTACAGGTGTCAAGGTCACGTATATCGCCTTCAATTAATTCAAAGGTAGGATTATTCATAAATTCTGTAAGATTTTCTCTGTAGCCATTTGAGAAATCATCCAAGACTCTTACTTTCTTGGCATTATACTTTAAAAGATATTCTACTAAGTTTGAACCTATAAAACCGCCTCCTCCTGTAATTAAAAAACTTAGGTTTGAGATATCTTGTTTATGATGTGGATTTGAGTACATACTATTTCTTAAATTTGTTATAGCCGCGCATCAATAGCATCTAACGGAAGTAACGATTTAACATCAAAAGTTACGCATTGGTCTGACTTCATGCTATTTAAGTTAATTTCTAGGAATTCTTTATGAGAAACTGCTAGAATTATAGCCTCATAATCTGAGCCTAGTTTACTTTGATCTGTAATTAAATCTAAACCATATTCGTGTTTAACTTCTACCTTAGATGCCCAAGGATCATATACATCTACATTGACATGATACGATTGTAATTCTTCTATAATATCAATTACACGAGAATTTCTGATATCAGGACAATTTTCTTTAAATGTAATTCCTAACACTAATGCTTTAGACCCTTTAATCGTGGCTCCTTTATTAATCATCATTTTCACAGTCTCAGTTGCTACATAACTACCCATACTATCATTCATCTTACGTCCAGCAAGAATAATTTCAGGATTATATCCTGACTCGATAGCCTTTTGAGCTAAATAATAGGGATCTACACCTATACAATGACCACCAACTAAACCTGGTGAAAACTTTAAGAAATTCCATTTTGTACCCGCAGCTTCTAATACTGCTTTTGTATCAATGTCTAAAAGTCTAAATATCTTAGATAATTCATTTACAAAAGCAATATTTATGTCTCGTTGTGAATTTTCAATCACCTTAGCTGCCTCAGCAACTTTAATTGATGGGGCTAAATGCGTTCCTGCAGTTATTACTTTTTTATAAAGATTATCTATTTTCTCAGCAATCTCAGGCGTTGAACCTGATGTTACTTTTAAAATCTTGGTTACAGTATGTTTTTTATCTCCAGGATTAATCCGTTCTGGCGAGTATCCTGCATAAAAATCTTTGTTATACACTAAACTAGAATACTTTTCTAGAACAGGGATACAAATATCTTCAGTTGCGCCGGGATAAACAGTAGATTCATATACCACAATATCATTCTTCGATAATACTTTACCAACAGTCTCACTAGCCTTAATCAAGGGAGTAAAAACAGGCTTATTCAGAACATCAGTTGGCGTTGGTACAGTTATAATATAAATATTTGCTTCAGATAATGCGTCAATATCATCAGTTATAAAAAGTCCTTTGTCAGATTCGAGGTTTGTAGTTAATACAGCCTGAAGGTTTTTATCTTCAACTTCAAGGGTATTATCCACACCAGAATTAAGTTCATTTATGCGTTGCTTATTTATATCAAACCCCACTACTAAGAATTGTTTTGCAAATTCAACGGCAAGTGGTAAACCGACATAACCTAGTCCAATTATGGCAATTTTATCTTTAGTGTAAGTCATATGTTAAAAGTAGATTTAAAAATGATTTTCAAATCTAAGGAAAAACTATAATTCTCTAAGTACTTCTTGTTGATTTTCACTTTATCTACCCAAATAATCGTTCTATTGAAATACTCTGGATCTTTTTGTCGCTCTAATACACGTTCTTCATACTTATATTTTAAAGTTGCTGGACCAGTGATACCAGGTTTAACAATTAAAATTTTTCTGTCTTCTCCTTCTAATTCATCCGCAAACCCTTGTATATCAGGTCTTGGCCCAACAAAACTCATATTACCAATTAAGACATTAAAGATCTGAGGAAATTCATCTAATTTAGTCCGTCTTAAAAATTTACCAAGGCGCGTCGCACTTCTGTCCAATTGTCCTAAGACATGTCTTTCTTCCTTTAAGGTTCTTAATTTATAAATCTTAAATAGCTTGGCATGTTGCCCAACCCTTAACTGTGAAAATACTCCCCATCTCCTTGTATCAATTGTACAAAATAATACTAAAAGAAATATTGGCAGCATAAGAATTGGCAGAAGAATAAGTGCTAATATAAAATCGAAATAACGTTTTACTCTAAGCTGAGGCTTTGTTATCAAATACTCTATTTTTTGTTCCTTGAGATCAATTTTTTAGCCCTAGACCAAATAGATCGTTTATTATTTTTATGATATGAACTTCCATAGCTCCCATAGCCATAGCCATAGCCGTAACCATAACCCTTGCCATAAGTATAACCATATTGGGCTTTATGCTGGTAAAAATTAAGGATGTAACTTACATTATGAATTTCCCTGTTTTTATATTTTGCATTGATTAATTGCAACATGCCTTTTTGAGTATAGTCAAAACGTACCAGATAAAGAATGGCATCTGAAAATCGTGATAGATCTAAAGCATCAGTTACCAATCCCAGAGGAGGAGAATCTAAAATAATATAGTCATACTGGTGTTTTAATATCGACATGGCCTCAGTTAATTTATCACTCATCAACAATTCTGACGGATTAGGTGGTATTGGACCTGACGAAATTAAATCTAAATTCTTAATATGGGTTTTTTTAAGGACTTCATCTAATTGTCGTTCTCCTATCATATAATCAACTATACCCTCCGTATTATCTAGATCAAAGTCGTTAAATATTTTTGGCTTTCTTAAATCTAGCCCCATGAGTAAGGTTTTTTTACCTGCTGAAGCATATACTGAAGCTATATTTATAGAACAAAAGGTTTTACCCTCTCCACTCACAGAGGAGGTGACGAGTATAGTTTGAGCCAATGTGTCTGATATTTTATTTTTGCCCAAAATAAATTGTAGACTTGACCTAACAGACCTGAATGATTCAGAAACTGAAGATTGGGGTTGCTCATGTACAATAAGATTATTAGGGTGAGCTATCTTTCCTATTAGACCTAAAATTGGAATTTGTGATAACTTCTCAACATCTGTTACATTACGAATCTTAGTATCTAAAAGAAATAAAATAATAATAATAAGAATAGGTATTCCAATACCCAACGTTATTGCAATCACATAATTCAGCGTGGTATCAGGTCCTATTTTACCACCACCAATATCCTTGGCCATATCAATAAAATTAATATCAGAAACATTAGATGCCTTAATAATTTTAGCCTCGCTTAGTTTACTTTGATAGATATCATAAGCTTCGATACTAAGATCTAACCTGCGTTGAATTTGTAAATACTCTTGTTGCTCTAAAGGTAAATCTGCCAACTCTAACTCCAATTGTACTATTTTACCTTTCAATGTGTTAATTTGAGAATTGACAACGCGCTTAGTAGATTTTATGGTTTCTAACAATACATTTTTTTCAGATTCAATACGTCGATCAATATCATTAAAAAGCACATTACCGGGTTGGGTGGTGTATTCTAAGTTTTGGCGTTCTATAGCCAGTTGAATTATATTACCGATTATAGCATTCAGAGAACCAATTTCAACACCAACTGATGACGGCGCTACTATTTTGGTATAGTCAGTTTGGGTTAAAAGATAATCTTCTAAAGAATTAAGATAGCTTAATTTAGATTGCTCAATCTCCTCAGATTTATCGTAGTCCTTTAAACTTTCAGCTAAAGTTGTGAGTTCTTCAGAAATATCAAATACTTTATTACGGTTTCTAAAATCACTCATTTCTAAAGTATTTGATTTTAGAAGTTCATTTACCTTAGATAGGCTACTATCAATAAATTTAATGGTATTGGTGGCATAAATATTTTTTCTTTCTAGTTCAGTCTTGGCTAAAATATCTACAGTCGCATTTAGGTAATCTACAATACGAGCCTTATTAGTGCCTTGCATTGATAAAATTAGAATAGAAGATGCATTTTTTGATTTTGCTCTAGGAGTCACTGCATTTTTATAGCTATTTACTGTTGCATCATGATCTGTAAACTTTAAAAAATAATTAGATTCTGCACTAAAGCTAATACCCTTATTTTTCTTAATCACACCACTAAAAAATGGTAAATTTATGTTATCCCCATAATTAAACGTCGCTTTAAAAATATTAGGTACTACTTCTATTTGCCCTTTCGTTTTTGTGTCATAATTTTGAAAACTCACCTTTGGAGTTTCCGTAAAATCTACACTAAGTTGAAACTGATTTTCATTTAGAGGCTTAATTTCTAATAATCTATTTGTAATCTGATCATTCTTTTTATTTAATAATAATTCAAATGGTGAGCTTTTGTAAATATCAATAAGATTGTAAGGTCCCTGCTGCAAATACTGTACATAGAATTGAAGAGAGTCAACAACTAAATCATTATGGGTTCTCGTATTTATGCCTGTAATTATTTTGCCTACTTTTTCTGATACACCACCCCAGTTAAAAGAAATACTGGTATTACCCGTAAAAAATGGACTTTGTTCGTTCTCTATAGAAATTAAACTCTCAAGGCGATATATATTTTGCTTTCTTTTGTTTTGAAATTCAGCGATACTTAAAGCTATTACAACCGCTATTAATATTACAGGCCAGTTGCCTAAAATTTTAAAAAGCAAACTCTTAAAATCAAACTGTACTTGTTGATTATCATCAAGATTTAATTCGTATTCTAAATCTGACATTGTTTACTACCTATTGATTAATAATATTGTTGTTGTAAGTAAGGTTGCAATAGATAACAAGGTTCTAAACGTATCTGCACCCGTCACTCCAGTACCCCAAGACTTTTGTCTTAAAGGCTTTATGTAAATCATATCGTTATTTTGTATAAAATAATATGGCGATTTCATAACATTAATATCGGTTAAATCTACACTGTGTATTTGTTGTCCCTGTGGGTATTGTCTGATAATTAAAACATCTTTTCTATTTCCAGTTATGGTGATATCTCCTGCATTGGCAATAGCCTCAAAAATATTGACACGGTCTTTATATATAACATTTACGCCTGGGCTTCCTATCTCCCCATTTGTTACGTAACGGAGACCTGCTAGTTTTATCGTAACAAAAATATTAGCCGTTTCTTTAAACTGATCTTTTAACAATTTTTGTTCTAGTAATTTTCGGATTTCCTCTGTGGTATATCCTAATACATTTATTTCACCCAACACAGGAATTCTTATATTACCATGCATATCTACTGTGAAACCGTCTAAATAAGCACGTTCTTCACCTTGGGTATCTAAAACCTGATCTCCAACCGGGTTATAAATGGAAACACTCGCTTGATCTAGTGCTTTTACCCTTATATTTAAGATGTCATTGACCTGTACACGATACGGTTTTTGAATCTCTGATAGATTATTGATCAAAGTATCCTGACTCGTTTCCTTATTTTGAAAATACACCAAATCTTTATTTGAAATACATGATGACAAGACAACACAAAATATTAATATTAAAAACAAGATGTTCTTTTTCATTTAGGTCTTTATTTGGTATTTCACAAATATAATCTATCACCAACAATAACAAAACTATATGCTTTATTTTTGGTTTATTTACGTTCTTTGTAAAAAATAAAAAGTGAATTACCTTAATGTAGAAAATATTTCAAAATCTTATGGCGAACTCGTCCTCTTTGAAGGCTTGTCCTTTAGCATTCACAAGGATCAAAAAATAGCTTTTATAGCTAAAAACGGTAGTGGTAAAACCTCTATTCTAAATATTTTATCAGGAAAGGATGCACCAGATAAAGGACAAATAATTATTCGCAAGGGACTTAGGCTATCGTTTCTAGACCAGGAACCTATATTAGACAAGCAACTTACAATTGAGGAAACAATATTTGCTTCGGAAATTCCTATTCTTAAAGTCATTGAAAGCTACGAAAATGCACTCAAAAACCCTGAAGACTCGGAAGGATATCAGTTGGCATTTGAAGCTATGGATAGACATAATGCCTGGGAGTTTGAAACGCAATACCAACAAATTTTATCTCAATTAAAATTAGAAGATTTATCGCAAAAAGTAAGTTCGCTTTCAGGAGGGCAAAAAAAACGATTGGCCCTAGCGCAATCCTTATTGAGTAAACCCGATATATTAATCCTAGATGAACCTACAAACCATCTAGATTTAGAGATGATTGAATGGTTAGAAGACTATTTCACAAAAACACAGCAAACACTGTTCATGGTAACCCACGACCGTTATTTTTTAGAACGTGTCTGCAACGAAATAATAGAGCTTGACCATGGAAAGTTATTTACCTACAAAGGAAATTATTCCTATTACTTAGAAAAAAAAGAAGCACGCATTGCAAATGAATTGGTAGAGGTTGGTAAGGCGAAACAACTCTTTAAAAAAGAATTAGATTGGATGCGACGTCAACCCAAAGCACGCACTACAAAATCAAAAAGCAGGATAGATGATTTTTTTGAAATAAAGAAAAAGGCACACCAAAGACGTAAGGATCACGAAGTACAGTTAGAGATAAATATGGAACGATTGGGAAGCAAGATCATTGAATTCCATAATGTTTATAAGGCATTTAAAGACAAAAATATATTAGATAGTTTTGACTACACTTTTAAGAAAGGGGAACGCATTGGTATTATCGGTAAAAATGGAACTGGTAAGTCCACATTTTTGAATTTACTGACGCAAAGCTTAAAACCTGATAATGGTAAAATTGTGTTAGGTGAAACTGTTAAAATTGGATATTACACACAAGGTGGTATCCCTGTTAAACCTAGTCAAAAAGTAATTGAAGTCATTCGACAATATGGTGACTATATTCCCTTGGCAAAAGGAAGACAAATTAGTGCACAGCAGTTACTTGAACGTTTCCTGTTTGACAGAAAAAAACAGTATGATTTTGTTGAAAAGCTTAGTGGTGGTGAACAAAAACGATTATACTTATGTACTGTTTTAATTCAAAATCCAAACGTTTTAATTTTAGATGAACCCACTAATGACCTAGATATAGTTACGCTAAACGTACTTGAAAATTTTCTCTTAGATTTTCCTGGTGTTTTATTAGTTGTATCACATGATCGTTACTTTATGGATAAAATTGTTGATCATCTATTTGTTTTCCGTGGCAATGGAGTCATTGACGATTTTCCTGGTAATTATTCAGATTTCAGGGCTTATGATACGAGTCTGCCAAAAACTGCAAATATCAAAGTAAAAGCAGATACAAATAAGGTTGTCAAGGAAAATGAAGCTAATAAACTATCCTATAACGAACAAAAAGAATATAAAAATTTAGAATCAAAAATACGATCATTAGAATTAGACAAGACAGCATTAGAAGGTAAATTCAACAACCCAGAACTATCACAAGAGGATATCAATAAATTGTCTGAAGATTTACAGACAATAATTAGCTTGATCGAAGAAAAAGAATTGCGTTGGTTTGAACTTGCTGAAAAATTAGAGCATTAAATGTACAAGATACTTGCTTATTTAAAATTCCTTAAAGCATCCAAAAACAAACATGGTGTACACTCTCCTTTTGTATACAAATTTGTTACTGAATGTATTTATGACAAAAAGAATCACCTAGAGTACAATCTCATAAAGGATTATCGTAAGGCCCTATTAAAAAACAAAGAAAGTATTACCATCACCGATTTTGGATCAGGCTCAAAAGTATTTAAATCCAACATCAGAAAAATCAGTGATATTGCAGCTCATGCAGGAACGCCTTTAAAAAAAGCAAAACTCCTATTCAGAATTGTAAAGTACTTTAAATTTAAGTCCATATTAGAATTAGGCACTTCTCTAGGAATTGCTACCCAAGCTATGTCTCTTAATAATTCAGTTGAAAATATAATCAGTGTTGAAGGATGTCATAACACCTTCAGATTTGCTCTAAAATCATTGTCAAAATACAGCAATATTCAATTAATAAATAATCCATTTAAAAACTACATTCCCAAAATAAAACAAGAAAGTTTTGATCTCATATTTTTTGACGGACACCACGATAAAAGCGCAACAATTGAATACTTTGAAGCTCTTTTGCCAAAAGCAAATAATAACTCCATATTCATTTTTGATGATATCTATTGGTCACAAGAAATGACTCAAGCCTGGGATTATATTAAAAATCACAATTCTGTTACTGTTACTGTAGACACCTTTCATTTTGGTATTGTTTTTTTCAGAAAAGAACAGGTCGAAGAACATTTTAAGATTAGAATGTAACAACCTCCCAATTTTAACGTCTTATTAACTGTAAAATCCTGTATCTTGCAGGATGAATGGCAACCAAGAATAGTAATTATGAGTGACAACGTCATTGAGATTAGAAACATCATTAGAGATTTTAAATTAGGACAGCAAACCGTTCATGTTTTAAAAGGTATAGATTTAGACATTAAGAAAGGTGAATATGTCGCCATTATGGGCCCATCAGGTTCTGGTAAATCTACTTTAATGAATTTATTAGGTTGTTTAGACACTCCTACATCAGGGACCTACGTTCTTAACGGAAAAGATGTTAGCCAAATGTCAGAAGATGAATTGGCCGAAATACGAAATACTGAAATTGGATTTGTTTTTCAGACATTTAATCTCCTACCAAGAACCACTGCCCTAGAAAATGTGGCTTTGCCTATGATTTATGCAGGTGCATCTAAAAAAGTACGTTCCGAAAGAGCTTCAGAAGTATTGACCGATGTTGGACTTGCAGATCGTATGGACCATAAACCAAATCAGTTGTCTGGTGGTCAAAGACAACGTGTGGCTGTTGGTAGAGCACTGGTAAATAAGCCTTCAATTATTCTGGCAGATGAACCTACAGGAAATTTGGATTCTAAGACTTCATTAGAAATTATGGAATTATTTGATGAAATTCATGCTAATGGTAATACTGTTATTATGGTTACCCATGAAGAAGATGTAGCGGCACATGCAAAAAGAATCATTCGCTTAAATGATGGAATGATTGACACAGATACTTATAATAACTAAATCACAAACAGCAATCTGAATTTATAGACTTTGCTATCTCGGCCTTTTTTAAGAATTTGAGTATTAGCCTTATCTTTACATTTATGAAAGTATATACAAAAACGGGGGATAAAGGTACTACCTCACTCTTTGGGGGTACACGTGTACCGAAGCATCACTTAAGAATAGAAAGTTACGGTACAATTGACGAGTTAAATTCGCACATTGGTCTGGTACGTGATCAAGATATTAATCAACACTACAAGCATGTTTTGATGAAAATTCAAGATCTATTATTTACTGTAGGCGCAATATTAGCTACTGATCCCGAAAAAGCTACACTGAAAAATGGTAGGGCTCGCTTAAATATTCCAAAAATATCAAATGAAGATATTGAAGCTTTAGAAAAAGAGATGGACACAATGGAAGCCAGTCTACCACCGATGACTCATTTTGTTTTACCTGGTGGTCATCAAACCGTGTCATTCTGTCACATAGCGCGTACAGTATGTCGTCGAGCAGAACGCTTAGCCTCTCATCTTAATGAATTAGAACCTTTTCAACCTGAAACCTTAATGTACATTAATCGGCTTTCTGACTACCTTTTTGTGTTGGCACGGAAGTTGTCATATGATTTACAGGCTGAAGAAATAAAGTGGATTCCCAAAAAAGAATCTTAAGTAAAAATTGAATTCAGTCATTAGAATTGTATAATTCAACTATATAAGTTGAAAACGATTGAAAATTACATGTTCTTTCTATTAATGATTAATTAATTTAATTTTTTCTTGAATTATTCAGCTAAAAAATTATTTTTGCAAAAAAAAATTAAACACGGACGCAAATGTATTGGACATTAGAATTAGCATCATATTTAAGTGATGCGCCTTGGCCAGCAACTAAAGACGAACTTATAGATTATGCCATCCGAACAGGTGCACCTTTAGAGGTTGTTGAGAATTTACAAGCGATCGAAGATGAAGGTGATTCATACGATTCAATTGAAGAAATTTGGCCAGACTATCCAACTGATGAAGATTACCTCTGGAATGAGGATGAATATTAACATATAATATTTTGATAAAAAAGTCTCTTACGTTAATATAACTGAGAGACTTTTTTTATTTTCGGTTTCTCTTAAATAAGAATCGCATAAGAGTCTTTGAGACTATAAATTTATTGATATAAAAAAATAAAGATTGACACCAATCAATCTTTTACAACATAAATAGACATGGGTATACTAGACAAAGTATTAAAGGTTTTTGTAGGAGATAAATCCAAACAAGACGTTAGTGTTATTACACCAATTGTAGAGAAGGTAAAAACATTTGAATCTGCCTTAGAGGCTTTATCTCATGATGAGTTAAGAACTAAAACTACAGAGTTTAAAAATAAAATTGCTGAAGCCAGAAAACCACTCCAAGAAAAGAAAGATGAATTGTTATCTAAAGCAGAAGAAACAGAGGATATCGATGAACGTGAGGATTTATATCTGGCAGCAGACAAGATAGAAGATGACATTTACGAAGTAACAGAAGATGTATTAAACGCTATATTACCTGAAGCTTTTGCAGTAGTAAAGGAAACAGCAAAACGTTTTGTGAGCAATACTGAAATTCCAGTCACTGCGAATGCATTTGACAGAGAAGTGTCTGGAGAAAAAGATTATGTAACTCTTGATGGTAATAAAGCTATGTGGGCCAATACATGGGATGCCGCGGGAAAGCCAATTACATGGGACATGGTTCATTATGATGTTCAGTTAATTGGTGGTATTGCAATGCATCAAGGAAAAATTGCAGAAATGCAAACAGGTGAAGGTAAAACACTTGTTGCTACATTACCCGTTTATTTAAATGCCCTTGCAGGTAAAGGTGTTCACCTAGTAACAGTTAACGACTACTTAGCAAAACGTGATAGTGCTTGGATGGCGCCAATATTTGAGTTTCATGGTTTATCAGTAGATTGTATAGACTATCATAAACCAAATTCAGATGCAAGACGTAAAGCATACAATGCTGATATTACATATGGTACCAACAATGAGTTTGGTTTTGATTACCTGCGTGATAATATGGCGCACTCACCAGAAGATTTGGTACAAAGACCGCATCACTTTGCAATTGTAGATGAGGTAGATTCTGTATTAATTGACGATGCAAGAACACCATTGATTATTTCTGGTCCAGTACCTAAAGGCGATGAACATGAATTTGATCAGTTAAAACCAAAGGTGCAACAAATTGAAGAAGTTCAACGCAAGCATTTAGTTGGCGTATTAGCAGAAGCTAAAAAATTAATTACCGAAGGTGATACCAAAGAAGGTGGTTTTCAATTGTTAAGAGTTTATAGGGGTATACCAAAGAATAAAGCTTTAATTAAATTCTTAAGTGAGGAAGGAATTAAGCAATTACTTCAAAAAACCGAAAATTTCTACATGCAAGACAACAACAGAGAAATGCCTAAGGTAGATGCAGAACTCTATTATGTAATTGATGAGAAAAACAATCAAGTAGAGCTTACGGATAAAGGTGTAGATTTTCTTTCTGGCGAGGATGATCCTAATTTCTTTGTAATGCCAGAAATGGGAACTGAAATTGCTAAAATTGAAAATCAAGGCCTATCGTCTGAAGAAGAAGCAAATCTTAAAGAAGATCTATTTAGAGATTTCGGTATCAAGTCAGAACGTATCCATACATTAAATCAGCTATTAAAAGCATACGCACTTTTTGAGAAAGACATCCAGTATGTTGTAATGGACAATAAAGTTATGATCGTTGATGAGCAAACGGGACGTATAATGGACGGTCGTCGTTATTCTGATGGATTACATCAAGCCATTGAAGCCAAAGAGAATGTAAAGATTGAAGCCGCAACACAGACTTTTGCAACAGTAACCCTTCAAAATTACTTTAGAATGTACCGTAAACTATCCGGTATGACTGGTACTGCAGTAACGGAAGCAGGTGAATTCTGGGAAATATACAAGCTTGATGTTGTGGAAATTCCAACCAACAGACCAATTGCAAGAGATGATAAGGATGATTTAGTATATAAAACCAAGCGCGAAAAATATAATGCTGTAATTGAGGAAGTAACCGCCCTTTCTGAAGCAGGCAGACCAGTATTAATTGGTACTACTAATGTTGAAATTTCGGAGCTATTAGGAAAAATGCTGAGTATAAGAAAAGTACCTCACAATGTACTTAATGCGAAACTTCATAAGAAGGAAGCCGATATTGTGGCAGAAGCTGGTAAACCAGGACAAGTTACAATTGCAACCAATATGGCTGGACGTGGTACCGATATTAAATTGAGTGATAAAGTTAAAGAAGCAGGTGGTTTGGCCATTGTCGGTACAGAGCGACATGATTCTCGTCGTGTAGATAGACAGCTTAGAGGTCGTTCTGGACGTCAAGGAGATCCAGGTAGTTCTCAGTTTTATGTATCCTTAGAAGATAATTTGATGCGATTATTTGGTAGTGATCGTATTGCAAAAATGATGGACAGAATGGGATTAAAGGAAGGGGAAGTAATTCAGCATTCCATGATTTCAAAATCTATAGAACGTGCTCAGAAAAAAGTTGAAGAGAACAACTTTGGAGTTAGAAAGCGACTTCTTGAATATGATGACGTAATGAATGCGCAACGTGAGGTTGTCTATAAACGTCGTCGTAATGCTTTACATGGAGAGCGTCTTCGTGTTGATTTAGCTAATATGATTTTTGATACTTCAGAAGGTATTGCTATTAACAACAAGGATGCAAACGATTATAAAAACTTTGAGTTTGAACTAATTCGTTACTTCTCGATGTCTTCACCAATTTCTGAAGCTGACTTTGCTAAAATGGGTGCTTCAGATATTGCAGGTATAATCTACAAAGAGGCATTTAAGCATTATCGAGAAAAAATGCAGCGTGCAGCAGATTTAGCATATCCAGTAATCGAGAATGTTTACAATACTCAAAGAGATAGGTTTAAGCGCATCGTAGTACCATTTACGGATGGTGTGAAAAATTTACAGGTTGTTACTGATTTAGAGAAGGCGTACGAATCTAAAGGAAAGCAATTAATAAATGACTTTGAGAAGAATATCACTTTAGCTATTGTAGATGATTCGTGGAAAACACATTTACGTAAAATGGACGAATTAAAACAGTCCGTACAGTTGGCGGTTCATGAGCAAAAAGACCCACTATTGATTTATAAATTTGAATCATTTGAGCTTTTTAAAAGCATGATAGATCAGGTTAATAAAGATGTAATTTCATTCTTGTTTAAAGGTGAAATTCCACAAGAAACTGCAAATACCATACAAGAGGCTAAACGAAGAAAGCAAGAAAAGCTTGAAACACAGAAAGACGAAATTCCAAATATGGATGAACGCGCTGCACAAAGTAGGGCGGCCGGAGCAGGCGCATCTCGCCAACAACAAGTTGTTGAAACCATTGTGAGAGAACAACCAAAGATTGGTCGTAATGATAGAGTTACCATTAAACACGTGATGAGTGGTGAAAGTAAAGTGCTTAAATATAAGCAAGCAATACCTCTAATTGATAAAGGTGAATGGGTATTGGTAAATGACTAATTATCAAATACTAATACCAATTAACAATATGAAAACTAAAAAATTCTGATGAGTGACATCAGAATTTTTTGGTAAAGAACACTGGCCTTCAATATGTTGTTAATAGGACTAATGTTTCTTTTTAGCAATCTACATTTAAGGATTTACTTTATGTTACATTAATCCAGGATGATTATTTATATCCTTTCCATAAAAGTCACAATTTCAGGCCTTTATATTAAATGGTCAATACCAAATTATCTACTTATTATCATTTTTTTATTACCTTAATAGCACTAACTAAACTAATACTCATGAAAAATGTATTAGCCACAATTATTGGCTTTATTGTCGTCTCTGTCACAGTTTATATCTTCGAATCCTTAATCGGCCAAAATCTATTTCCATTTCCAGAAGGTGCAAACCCAATGGATATGGAGTGGATTAAAAACAACATGGAACTAATACCTGTTGGTTCAAAAATATTTGTTGTCATCGCCCATTTTGCAGGAATCGTAATCGGTATGTTGGTTGCCGCAATGATATCCAAAAAATCTATGGTACCAACCTACATTGTAGGAAGTCTAATGCTTGCCGCTACTTTTTTTAATATTGTAATGCTGCCTAAAGAACTATGGTTCACTCTTTCTGACGGAGTACTTGTGATTATTGGCTTTTTAGTAGGTAGACAACTTGGAATGAAAAAAATAACAACTGAAGTATAGAGCAATGAAAAAGGTTAGTCTATTATTAGTGCTATTTAAAAGTGTCTGCAATAGATGATTTTAAATCATTTTTTAAAAGGCTGTATTAAAATGGACGGATCAGGACAATTCATCTTATAAAATTCCAAATCTATTTTGTTGCATACACCAGGATAGTCGCCTTCATAATTTTTAATGTCCTTAATTATCTGAAAATGCAAATGAGGTGGATATGTACCATTAACGTCAGCTGTCCCTAAAGTTGCAATCTGTTGCCCTTTTTCGACCCTATCACCTGTTCTTTTATCTTGTAGAGATTCTAAACTTAAATGACCATAAAGTGTGTAAAACTCAAAACCAGACACATGATGATGCAAGATTAAACATGGTCCATAATCACCAAAATTTGTGTTGTTTTTAAAACTATGGACTGTTCCTTCCACAGGTGCGTAAATCGTCGTACCTGCTTCAATCCAAAGGTCTAATCCTAAGTGAATATTGCGCACTGTTTCTGGATCCGCCTGATTAAAATAATCACTTCGTTTATATATGCCACGCTTTTCTAAATAGCCACCATAAGCTACTTTTCCATTATTTGTCTTAATAACATGCCAAACATAATCCTTTAATTCATCAACAGAACCGACATCAACGCTTTTTAGATCCTCATTGTCAAGAGATAGATTTAATGACACGTAATCCTCCTTTTCAACGTACGATGGAAGTAAAGTATGTGGCTGCAGTGATTTTAAAAAAGTATGAAAATCATAAAGGGCCATAAAAAAATTAGAAATTATAAGATTTGCTTAAAATTAAGCGTTTGAGTCTTATAAATTTATGTATTTGATTTATCTTTAACATTCAAAAAAAATGCTATCAATGAACAGTTTTCTCAAGCGCCTACTTATTATTTTGGCATTTGTTGCAGTAGGTCTACTATGTTATTCTGCATTTGTTGAAAATATTTTCTCACCAAGATTGAGTCCTAAGGATTCGGCAAAAATTGAGTTGAACGATTTAAATCTTAAAGTAGAATATAATAGACCTTCTAGGCGCGAGCGTAAAATCTTTGGTGCTCTTGTTCCTTTTAATAAAGTCTGGCGTACTGGTGCCAATGAAGCTACGACCTTTCAAACCAATATGGATTTAAGGATTAATGGAATGCGCTTAGCCAAAGGAAAATATACAGTATGGACCGTACCAATGGAAAACAATTGGAAAATCATGTTTAATACTAGGCAGTACGAATGGGGCGTTAATGAAAAAATGGAACCAATGTGGGACCCAAACTACGACGCCATTGAGCTAGAAGCAGCTGTAAAAGAATTGGACGAAACCGTTGAGAAATTTACAATTGCTTTTGATAATACTACCGGAAAACTAAAACTCACCTTCGCTTGGGATACAACATTGATAGAAATTCCTATTGAAGCCTATTAACAATAAAGTTGTAACTTTAAGCTATTGTGTCAAAAGAAGACCCTAAATACAAATCTGCGTTACAGGAACAAGAAGGTGTAGAACCTCCTAAAGTTCTCAGTAACGTTTCTGCAAAAGCCATTAAGGTCAAACGCCAAAAACAACCATCGGTTACAGACTTGGTTAACGGCCTTACCAATGGCGATATCTCAGCCTTAAGCCGAGCTATTACTTTAGTTGAAAGTACTAATTCAAACCATAATAAAAAGGCAAATGAAGTAATTACAGCCTGTCTGCCTTATGCCAATAAATCTGTTAGAATTGGTATTACTGGTGTTCCTGGTGTAGGTAAAAGCACCTTTATTGAAGCCTTTGGCAGTCATTTGACGGACTTGGGTAAAAAGATTGCGGTCCTTGCAGTTGATCCTAGCAGTACACTTAGCAAGGGCAGTATTTTAGGTGACAAAACCCGAATGGAAGATTTGGTTAAAAACCAGAATGTATTTATACGTCCTTCACCTTCTGGTAATTCCCTTGGTGGTGTGGCTAGAAAAACACGAGAAACCATCATTCTTTGTGAAGCGGCCGGATTTGATACCATTATGATAGAAACCGTGGGTGTTGGCCAGAGTGAAACTGCAGTGCATAGTATGGTGGATTTCTTCTTGTTGTTGAAATTGGCTGGTGCTGGAGATGAATTGCAAGGTATTAAACGCGGAATTATAGAAATGGCTGATGCCATTGTTATCAATAAAGCTGATGGTGATAATCTCAAAGCTGCTAAGTCTGCCAAGGTAGAATTTAATAGAGCACTTCACCTCTATCCCGAAAAGGACTCAGGTTGGTCACCAAAAGTAACCCTATGTAGTGCCTTAAAGCAAACGGGAATTGCAGAAGTTTGGGAATTGATTACCGAGTATCTCAATACCACCAAAGCCAATAACTACTTTGAACATAATAGACATAACCAGAATAAATTTTGGTTGCTTCAGACTATTGAAGAACGCTTAAAATCTAACTTCTATAATTCTGAAAAGATCAAGGCAGAACTGGAAAACCAACTTGCACTAGTTGAAGCTGGTAAAACAACACCTTTTGTGGCGGCAGAATATTTGCTTAGCTTATAAAATAGTCTCATGAAATCTGAGTTCACCATCATAGTTCCTATATTTAATGAGGAAGACAACTTAGCACGTCTTGAAAAAGAACTTAACGATTATATCAACATCGCACCTCTTAAAACTTCAGTACTATTGGTAAACGATGGTTCTACAGATAACAGTTTATCAAAGATTGAAGGTATATGCATTGTTAATGATGCTTTTGAATTTATTTCTTTTGAAAATAATCAAGGTTTAAGTACTGCCCTAAAAGCAGGATTTGATTATGTAACATGTCCTTTGGTGGGCTATATGGATGCAGACCTACAAACCTCACCTGAAGATTTTAATCTATTACTAGAGCATATTGATCAATACGAACTCGTTTCTGGTGTACGCCACAATAGAAAAGACACGTTGTTAAAAAACTTATCCTCTAAGATGGCGAATCGTGTCAGACGATTATTCACTAATGATGGTATGGAAGATACAGGTTGTCCTTTAAAGGTATTTAAGACCGAAACTGCCAAAGGCATTCCTATGTTTAGAGGTTTACACCGATTTTTACCCGCTATGACACTACTACAAAATGGTTGCGTAAAACAAGTACCTGTGAGACATTTTCCGAGACAAGCAGGTACTTCTAAATATGGATTTGGAAAACGATTACTTGGCCCATTAGCAGACTGTTTTGCCTTTCTTTGGATGAAACGCAAGTATATCAACTACCAGATAGACAAGTCTAGTTCAGATAGCGCTTAATGAGGTATTTGGCAAGCTTATAAAACATAAAGCCTGAAAGTGCACCAAAGGTCATACCACAGATAATATCTAACGGATAGTGTACACCAACATAAATTCTACTGTAAGCCACAATAAAACTCCAGAATAACAGAATAAAAATAAGATTCTTAAAGTAAGGACGTAAAATGAGCCCTCCGAAAACTGCGGCTGCCATGGAGTTAGAAGAATGACCAGAAAAGAAACCATATTTACCACAACGTTCTGCTACAAAACGTGCCAGGTCTGAAACGCCATCTGCTCTGCATGGTCTAGCTCGCATAAAACCATCTTTAAATACATTGGTAATCTGGTCTGTAAATGTGATCATCACAGAAATCACCAATACCATAAGCAATAAGGGTTTTAAACCATATTTTTTATAAATAAAATATAACAAAAGTGCATACAGTGGAATAAATGTGAGTTTGTTAGTGATGATTAACCAAAGGTCATCCCAAGTCTCAGTACCAAGGCTATTGAGGTATAAAAAAAGCTCTCTATCGAGTTCTAATAGCTGGTCTATCATTAGTCTTCGTAACGTTGTACTTCCCTATCGTAAAATTCTGTGGCTAGTTTTATGTAATTCTCCGTTTCGGTTTCTAGTTCTTTTTGATCGTGTTGATCAAACTCCTCAAACCATTCTACCTCATCATTTTCTAAGTTAATGATGAATCTCGGAAACTCTGTATGGATAATATATATCGCATCAGGATGATCTGTATTGTCGCCTAAAATAAACTTTGGTAAATCCATGCTTAAGTATTGTCTTGATGCAAAATTAAACGCTTTGTGATATAATGGAACCTAATATACAATAAAATTGCAGCAGAAGTCAATCCAGCTAAAAGACCTATCCATATCCCAAGGCTTCCATAAGCATCTTCCTTACCTAAGAAATAACTAATAGGAAAACCAATGAGCCAATAAGCAACAAAGGTGATTAATGTTGGAATCTTCACATCTTGTAAGCCTCTCAACGCACCTAATACGATTACCTGTAAACTATCACTTATCTGAAACACGGCTGCAGCTAATAACAAAGTTGATGCAATTTCAATCACTTCATTAATATCGCTCAGTTCAGTAACATCATCTAGATTCACATAGAGATGTGGCAGGTATTGATGAAATACTACAAAGAACAAGGCAAAGACCATAGCAAAAATGGTCCCAACAAAAAAGATAGACTCTGCAATACGCCTTAAGTTTACAAAATCCTTAAGCCCTTTTTGGTTGCCTACGCGTATCATTGAAGCCACACTTAGTCCCATAGCCACCATAAAGGTCATAGAGGCCAAATTGAGCGCTATTTGATTTGCCGCTTGTACATTTTTACCCAAAATTCCAGAAAGCCAAATGGCTACCGTAAAAATGGCGACTTCGAAGAACATTTGCATGGCTGAAGGTAAGCCGAGATTAATCAATTTTTTTAGTGGCTGACTGCTGAGTTTAAAGAACTTAATATTGGTCACATAATTGCTAGACTTATCTCGTTTGGCCAAGAGCCACCATAAAAAGAAAAGCATAACAAATCGCGATACCAAAGTACCAACCGCAGCACCAACGATACCAAGTTGCGGAAACCCAAACTTACCAAAGATGAGCACGTAGTTTATCGCTACATTAAGGACATTGGCCAATAAGGTGGCATACATTGGGTATTTGGTCAATGATAAGCCATCACTAAACTGCTTAAAAGCCTGAAATACGATTAAAGGCACTAAGGAAAAGGCCACCAAATCCAAATACGGAATAGCAAGGTCAACTACTTCCTCTGGTTGGTCCATAACTGTCATTAAAGGTTTAGCCAGTAAGAGTAATAGAAACAGAATAATGCCTAATACGGTACACAGAAAAAACCCATGCTTAAATACAGATTTGCCTTTACCAAAGTTTTTCTCCGAGTCTGCCTCCGCTACCAATGGTGTAATAGCCGTAGAAAATCCAATACCCAAGGACATGGCAATAAAAATAAAGCTATTACCCAAGGAAACAGCGGCAAGTTCTGCCGCACCCAATTGGCCTACCATAACGTTGTCTATAAAACTAACAAAGGTGTGGCCCAGCATACCCAAAATAACAGGAGACGCCAGTCTTAGATTATATCTAAACTCTTTGGTATAGTTACTCAAAACCATCGTGCAAAAGTAGTGGTTTTGATTTAGGAAACATTGTATTGAAATAAGTTATTGGTAGACCACAACAGAAATTTTAGAATCTGCTGTACCATAATATAAAAACCATTGATCCTTAAAATAAACCAAGCCTTCAATAAAGCACACTTCGTTGACCTCACCTACTTTTTTCATAGTCCTTATCTGGATGGATAAAGTAACTCTCTGTTCTTTCAATTAACTCTAACGGATTAGTATAACCGCGAGTTACGGGTTTAAAGTTACTGTTTTTCGGTTAAGCACTGACGCTCGCAATTCCGAATGGATTCGGACGTTGTCGAATCCGCCGTAATTGCGGTTATACATTGTTGTTCGTTGGCATTTTAATTCCAATTAGTTGTATTCGTCAATAATCAGTTGCTTTTCAACTTTTCGGCAACATGGCCATAATATTCCTGCGTCACTACTTCAGTCCAAGTTGTTGGTTGTCCACCACTATATAAAGCTAAATACGTTACATCACTAACTTTGGTTGATGAATGCCAGTGTTCGGTATTCTTTTCACATTTAATAACGTCTCCTGTTTTTAGAATTATAGGTTCTTTTCCTCTTTCTTGATAATATGCTTCTCCATCCACAATTATTAAAACTTGTGCAGAACTATGTTTATGCCAATCCAATGTCGAGTTGGCTTTAAAAGTCGCTTTTGTGATATTATAACCCAATTCAGGGTCGTCGTGAATAATAGCATTTAACCAAGCTTCTCCAATGTAATGAGTATTAGGTGCTTTTCTTCCCTCTGTCTGATACGAAGAAACTTCATATTCAGAATTTTGGGAAAATCCGCATAATGAGGTCAAAATAAGTAAAGCTAAAATCGATTGTTTCATTTTTTTTACTGTGATTTTATGATTTTTCTCAAATTACAGCCAACGGCCATACGGGTAAGGCGAGTTGCGCTATTTATTTATAAATATAAGCAATATAAGCCTTTAGACGTTATTCGCTTTACCCTATGTTAGTGGCAGTGCCTAACACTGTTTGTTTTTAATGATTATTAAGCTCAACTACCATAGCCTATTGCCGGCGAATGACAGTCGTACTGTCTGGCCGTTAGTGGCAATAGAGCAAAAGGAAGTCCCGAGTATTCGGAACGGTTTTCTCGTGCGAAGCATTGCCACTAACGGTTTTGTGTATGGTTAGTTGCGTGTTTCAGCTACTAAATTAGTAAACAAAAACGTGCCAGAGAAAATTCCGAAGGAATTTTCCAAATAAGCACTTGTCAAAGCAATTAATTATAAACGGTGTTGTACACAGTATTTTTAGATCTAATTTTGTGGTTTTTAATTAAAATTCATCTTAAAAATATTTTTTTATAATTAAACCTTAATTCCATTTTATAACCTTCAAAAAAGTACTAAAGTTTTCTTGATGAATGTCTCTTTTTCATTGTAATGGAATACTCTTTTTGTGTTGGCTTAAGCTTGTGGAGAAAAAGTGTATGGAATGTTAATATAAATTAATTTTTTTTCTAACTCAATTCATTGTTATTAAAAGAGAAGTCTAACTACAGCATTAGTTGTCAAACCTAATGAAAATCTTGAAAACTCATTAACTGCATCACTTTCATTAACTCTATAATAGTTGTTAATAGCATTTTCCCTATTTGATATATTCCAGATGGATGCTCCAATTTCTGACCTTAATGAATTATTTATTTTGAATTTATATATGGCAGAAGCATCAATTCTTAAATAATCCAATAAACGTTCATTATTACCTTCATCAAAGTTTACGTCATCATCTACAATTTCGTTACCATTCAGAGGGATTGACGTAGGCTTTCCGGTTCTGTAGTTTAATCCTGCTGAAATATTCCATGATTTATGACTAAAAGTTGTTCCTAATGTAATCGAATGTGTAATATCAAAATTACTTGGAAATTTAATATCTTCAAGTGCCTCAAAAGTATAAGTATTGTTTATGTACGAATAGCTTAACCAACTATTGAATTTACTTAGCCTTTTTCTACACAAAAACTCAAAACCGTAGGCATCATAACTTCCTTTTTCTTTTGCAAATTCATATTTTGTATTGAAACTTTGGCTTTGTGTGGTAATACCATCAACTGTTTTGTAATAGCCCTTAACATCCAGTAACCAGCCACTTTTTTTATACGTTAACCCGAGTGAAGCCTGTTTGCTTTGTATAATAGGAATACTATCATTATCTGTTAATTGCCAACGTCTTTTTTCAATTCCTAGAAAGTCATTCTGGAAATTGACTATCTGCGAAGTGCTTTGATGTTTGTATTCTCCTTGGGCTTCAATTTTAATATGTTCTCCAATAGATTTTCTTACGCTTAATCTTGGTTCAATAATTAACTTTTCAAATCGAGTTAAGTAATTTGATCTTACTCCAGCTCTAATTGAAAAACCATTGTTTGCATTCTTATACCAAGCCTGACCAAAAGCTCCATGTTCTCGCAATATTTCTTCATCACGTCTCACAAAACGTGGTAAATCAATATCGTTTAAGTTAATGACTTCAGTCTCCGTGAATTGATAACCAAGATTGAAACGCCATTGGTTTTGTTCATATAAATTATTCAACCGAACACTTGTTTCTGAAACTATATTTTCTTGTAATTGCAATTGATTGCTTAATACATCAGCATTAAGGGCTTCGAGTTTATATTCACTATCATAAATATTAAGAGTTGAGGATAGTTTTTCGTTCCATTGCCTCTTATAATTTAAACCTATTGCGAGACTATTTTGAGATATATTACTTCTTCTGGTTCTCGATACTCCATTGACATCAGCAGTTTCGTTGAAACCTAAATCGTTATTAATTAGAATAAAATTTAATCTAATAAAGTCTTTATCAGTTGGTTGATACAACCATCTTAATGAAGCATCGTAAAAATTAAATTCTTGATTAGAATTTGTAACATTAGAACTATTATTTTCTACTTCTGTGTCTTGAGTTACCCTATCGAAATAAACGTCATAAGTTGGTGTTCTAACAAAGTCATCTAAAGACTTTCTTGATGCAATTTGTAGAGACGATTTATTACCTATAGGAATATTTGAAAATAATTCTGCATTTAAAAAGTTAAGACCAAAAACACCATTAAATTTTGAATCAATTTGTTTGTCAGTTTGCATATGAATCGTCCCAGAAACACCATCAGTAAGTGATACATCTGAACCATTGTTGATGACACTTGCTGTTTGTGTCATAAGCGGATTAAAACTAGAAATTAGACCAAAAAAATGCCCTGTTTGATACATTTTTATATCATCCCAAAGCATCAAATTCTGGTCGTGAGAACCACCTCTAATATTAATATTAGAAACAGTTTCATCAACACTTAAAATACTTGGTAAAGCTTGAACGGTTTGCAATACATCAGATTCAATAAGACCAGGTAAAAGACTAAATCGTTTATAGTCGATTGAGGTTGACCAATCCTGTCTTTTATCTATACCTCTAACAAGATAAGTTTCAATAAGTATTGGTGATGTAACCTCGTGATGAACAAGCATTGTTATCGTTCCGCAATCTTCTAAAGTGAAATATTTTACTTGACGTTCAATCGTCTTAAACCCAATATGTCTTATGGTCAATAGTTCGTTTAAAGATTTCAGTTCAATTTCAAAATAACCACTTTCATTAGTTACTGCATAAGCAAATTTACTTGTGATAGTAGCACCTATGAGAGGTTCTGGTAACTCTGAACTATTAATATAGCCACACAACTTAATAGTTTTGGAAATAGTGTAAACTAAATCGCTAACTTTTTCAAAAACTAGGTTGGTTTGCCTTTCAAGATTATTGATTTTTGCTGACAAGCTTAAATCTTTCGATATAGGAATTACGGTAATATCTTTTAAGAGACTACTCTCATAATTAAAGGTAATAGAATGCATTTTTGTAATTTGTTCAAGTATTTGAGAAATTGGAACTTTTTGTTCTGAATTTTGCCCTAGTGACTTAAATACTTGAAAAAAGCACAGTAATAGAAATATATAAAATTTAGTTCTGCCCATCCTTAATAATGACCTCGTTAGTACTCTGAATTTTATAGGTCAAGTTAAAGGGGTTTGTGATAGATTTTAGGGCATTTTCAAGATTGTCATGTTCAAAAGCACCTGTAAATTTTATATTCAAATCAGATGGATATTGCACCTTGATATTATATTGCTTTTTAAGTTCATCAATGACAATTTTAAATGAAGCATTTTCAAAAACACTCATATTTTTAAGCCAGTAAGGTTCTGCGACTGCAATACTTGATTTTAAACCTTTTCCTGTTGATAAAATAAACTCTGTACCAGCAGGTAATTTAATTTTTTCATCATTGTATATTACTTGCACCAAGCCCTCATAACAAGACACCTTAAAAATACTGTCTCTTGATAAGACATTAAACTCTGTACCCAGCACACTCACTTTTCCAAAGTCAGTATTAACATCAAATTGTTTTCCTTTTTCTACATCAAAAAAAGCTTCGCCTTTGAGTTGTAATGATCTATTCTCGTCCCAATTGGAACTATCATATTTTAGTTCTGATAACTCGTTTAGATTAACGACTGAATTGTCAGGCAGAGTTATGGTCTCATTTTGAGCTAGAGCGGTCTTAAACGAGCTTATTTGGTCTTTATTTATCAAAGTAAATAAAGCAAAGCCAACAACTAGAATAGCAGCTAAACTAGAAATAACCTTTATCCAATTTATAGAAGTATTATTTTTGGAAACTAATTTCTCATCTAATGTATTAAAGGACTCAACTTTAGCATTTATATTACCATTGAACCGTTGAGCTTCCTCAATAATTTCTTTGTAAAAGTCCGCATCTTCCAACGCATTGAAAGCCTTTGTCTCTGTGTCAGACAGGTCATTACTTAACCATTTTTTAACTAAATACTC
The DNA here is from genome assembly GCF_003335675.1 of Winogradskyella sp. KYW1333. Classification (GTDB taxonomy): domain Bacteria; phylum Bacteroidota; class Bacteroidia; order Flavobacteriales; family Flavobacteriaceae; genus Winogradskyella. The sequence continues at coordinate 346,582 of NZ_QPHL01000015.1, forward strand.
TTTATTCATAACTTGCTGTTATATATATAAAACAACTTAAACTATAATTGTCCCAAAATTATTTTCGGTTGAGTTCTTCAAGCTCATTTTTAAGTTTGTTTAAAGCTGCGTAGATTCTATGTTCAGCGACCTTTTTTGTAATGCCTAAAATTTCTGCAACTTCCTTATGTGTTTTACCATCTACTTTGTTCAATAGGAACGCTAGGCGTTCTTCTTCTTTTAATTGAGACAGCACATTTTCAAACCGTTTTAAAAATTCCTTCTTACGCAAGATAAATGCAGGAGTTTCATTGGTGTAGTCCTTTGGTTTTACCTGTTGATATTTTAATACCACTTTTTGATGTTTCACTTCGTTCAACATCATATTATTTGCTGTGGTATATAAATAAGATTTAGCAGTTTCTGGTTTTATTTTAGAGCAATTTTCCCATAATTTGATAAATGCTTCTTGTACCTTGTCTGAAGGGTTTAAAAGTTCGCCATACTTATAAAAAAGTATATTGCTCAACGATTGTGCGTACTTCTCATAAAGTTTTGAGAAGCGAATTTTATCACATATATCTTGGTGCAATGATTTAGGCAAAATTGTTTTTTTTAGTTGAAATGGAAAGATAGAAAAAATATTGACTAGAATTAATTGGGATAATGTTAGCTTGAGTTGTCTTAAATATAAAACTTTAATTGCTTAATCAGTATTAAGATTCATAATATAGAATGCAATCATCTTGTGTAAATAGAACAACAAAATTTATTAAATCAATCTCTATGATGAAAAGAGAGGAATTATTACAATGTAAGATGAAGATAAAGGCATTAGAGCAAATCCTCGAAAAGGATTACAACTCTATCAATCTTTATAAATATAGACAAGCAAATGACAGATTCAATAATTTAAAGTCTACAATTTTTGATTTAAAATTATTAGAATTAAGAATTAATCGAAAATTTTGAAAAATTTCTTGGGATATTTATTGAATTAGTTGTTTTAAGAATAAAGAGCCAATTAACAAACGAACTTAAAATTAAAATAAAATCCATTTCATTATGAAAACATTGAAACCAATCTTATTATTAGTTATAGGGATTTTAATCACTATGACTTCTTGTAGAACTGAAGACGATTTAGCAATTGACCCACCAGTTGAAGAAACAATCGAAGCCAATTCAACTATAGCCAATTTAATGAGTAGAACAGCAACCAATGATGGTTCTAGTGATAACATTATTGATAATGCTAGTTGTTTAAGCGTACAATTACCTGTTACCGTTACAGTAAACGGAATTGAACTTGAAATAAATGACGATGATGGTTATGAGAATATCGAAGATATTATCGATTTGTTTGATGATGATGTGGACTCCGTTATCATTTCATATCCTATAACTGTAGTACTTACCGATTTTTCGACGGTTGTGGTTAACTCTGATACAGAGTTAGCAGCACTTACAGCTAACTGTGTTGGCGAAAACGAAGATGATGATGATATAGAATGTATTGACTTCCAATACCCTATTACAGCATCTGTTTTTGATGAGAATAATGATTTAATCAATTCTATTATTATCAACAACGATAATGATATGTATGATTTTATTGATGATTTAGATGAATTTGCAGCAGTTACAATTAACTTTCCTATTACTGTAATATTTGCAGATGGAACAACCCAAACGATAAATAGTATTCAAGAGTTAGAAAGTGCTATTGAAATTGCAGATGATAGTTGTGATGAAGATGACGATAATGATTTTGATGATGACGATTGTGACAACTGTTCAACCAATGACCTTGATACTGTTTTTGCTGATTGTTCAGAATGGACAGTTGATAAACTTGAGCGCAATGACAATGACCTAGAAGATAATTACGTAGGATATGAATTTGAGTTTAATAGTGATGGAACAATTTTAGTTACTCAAGGAGTAAATACTTTTAATGGTACATGGGAAGCATCAGGAACTGGTAATAATATTTCAGTAACCATTGATGTAACAGGACTTCCTGATTTTAATGATACTTGGAACTTACATGAAATAGAACAAGAAGATGATGATGAAGTCAAAGTCGATTTAAGATTAGGAGATGACAGATTGCGTTTTGAAAGTGATTGTTCATCAGGAGGAAGTATTGATGATACTGCTCTAGTTAATGCCTTAACAAATGGAGATTGGTATGTAACTTATTTCTTTGATGATACAGATGAAACGGCAGACTTTGCAGATTATGTTTTCAATTTTGCATCAGATAATTCAGCAATTGCAACAAACATGAGCGGCGCAACAAATGGCTCATGGTCAACAACATCGGGAGATGATACCGAACTTGGACTAAATTTAAACTTTGGAACGGGTATTCCACTTGATGAATTAGCTGATGATTGGGATGTTCTTGAAGTAACAAATGACATTATTAGATTAAAAGATGTAAGTGGTGGTGATGGTTCAGAAGACTTCTTAACTTTTGAGAGAAACCCATTTGATGGAGGAAATGGAAATGATGATTTAGAAGCAATATTAACGGATGGTTTATGGATAGTTGCTTCTTATACGGAAGATTCAGATGACCAAACCTCTGACTATGCAGGTTATGAGTTAGATTTTAATATGGATGGTTCAGTATCAGCTTCAAATGGTTCTAATACAAATAATGGTACTTGGCAAGTCTTAAGTGCAGGTAATCAAATGGCTCTTGATTTTAGTACAAATATGCCTTTTGAAGAATTTAACGATGATGATTGGGATGTAATTTCTGTTTCAGCTACCGAAGTAGTCATACAAGACGTTAGCGGAGGTGGTGGAGGAACAGATACCTTAACTATTCAAAAACTATAAAAGCAACAAATAACTTTAAAACAATAATTATGAAAAAAGCATTTAATCTTGGAATGTTATTAATGTTAAGTTTTTCTTTAATGTCGTCCATGTGTTCTAGTGACGATGATGACGGAAGCCCAAACAATAATAGTCAACAAATAGCAGAAATTAAAAGCGCAGCTCAATCTGGTACATGGCGAATCACGAACTTTAATGATTCTGGTCAAAATGAAACCTCTGATTTTAATGGGTATGACTTTAGCTTCAATTCTGATGGTTCATTGGTTGCGACTAATGGTACAAATACAATGACTGGAACTTGGTCTGTTACAGACGATAGCAATAGCAGTAGTGATGATAGTAATGATGACGATGATATTGATTTTAATATTTTCTTCCCTGTGCCAGACAGCAATGATTTTGAAGACCTCAATGATGATTGGGATATTGTATCTACTTCATCTACTAGAATTGAACTTATTGATATAAGTGGAGGTAATGGAGGAACAGATATGCTCACATTTGAGAAGAATTAAATAAAAGGGTAAATAAGTTAGTAATTTGTCCATCAGCCCCAAATTTTTTGATTAATAGCAGACCAGCCATGATTTTCGTGGCTGGTTTTTTATACGTAATCAAAAAAATCATCAATTTAAGGGCAAATGTAGTAAGTGTATAAAATTTTTAAGAAAGGCAGATGTATTAGGAAAATTTTATACTCTTGCGGGAAGTTAATCCTAAATTTTCTGAAAACTTTTACAGCAGAATGTTTCTTAAAAAGCTTATTTCTGCAAAATTTTAATGTTTAGATTAGGTCTTTTTTGGATATTGTGTACAACGGTCTCGTATAACCGCCAGTTACGGATTTAAAGTTACGTTTTTTTCCGCTGTAATTAGTTTTATTAATTTGTAAGAAGTTTCATAATCTTAACCAGCTAGCTACGCCGTAATTGCGGTTATACATTGTTGTACGCAGTTTTTTAATCATTTTTTATTAAATCCTGTACTTTTTTAATTCCGCAACCAATTACAAAAATTCGAGTTCGCCAGTCATTTATTCCGCCATAAGGGATTTTGTCAGTCCAATATTCAATTCCACGTTTTTTTAGTACAGAAAGTATTTGTTCTACTTCTTGGTCAGATTTATACATTCCGATATAATTCCGATTAGCGTGTTCATCCGATTTAATTTTCTCTAGAGCGAAATCAACAGCTTCTTTTTCAGTTGCAAAGTAATCCAAAGTCTGTTTATCTCCACGTTCGGTATAGAACCATTGAAAAAGTCCTCCGTTATTCTCCAATCCAAAACCCTCATAAATAGCATTTCCATTAATGCTATAACTATTCATTGGATAGCAATTTTCCTTTAGCCATTTTTCCAATTCAACAACGGTTTTTATTTCAGTTTCGGTCATTTCTCAAATTGTGTACAACACGTAAATAAGTCTGCATTTTATTTATATTTATTTTAATATGGATAACGTTAAAAACCGCGTATTAAAAAGGGTTATTAAATATTTGTATGCATACATATTGTATAACAATACCGTGTTTTCAAATTTTTTGATATACAAAACGCATGTACTTTTAATCACCAATTAAATACGCTCTAAATACATATTACTTGGTGGTCTTAAAATTCGTGATTTTATGTACTAAAGTCAATACGTAACCTTACGTATTTTTTACAACTAATAAAGGTAAAGCTTTAAGTATGATAAATATCACTTATGTAAGAAAATTTCTAAAGTTTAGCAACTTCCTTTTTAGCCTCTTCAAACTCAGTCAACATATCCTGTACAATAGTTGCAACAGGTTTTATATCATGAATAAGTCCTGAAATTTGACCAATTTCTAGTTCGCCATGGTCTAAATCACCTTCAAACATACCACGTTTGGCACGTGCTCTTCCTAATAATTCCTTTAGTTGTTCAGGTGATGGAGACGTCTTATAAAGCTCTTGTAGTTCGTTGTAGAACTTATTCTTTATTAAACGTACTGGTGCCAATTCCTTTAAGGTCAATTGTGTATCACCTTCTTTGGCATCAACAACTACTTTTTTAAAGTCGGTATGTGCAGAAGATTCTTCACTAGCAACAAAACGACTACCAACCTGTACGCCATCTGCACCTAAAACCATACAGGCCAGCATAGCACTTCCTGTGGCTATACCACCTGCAGCAATCAAGGGAATATTAAGATGTTCCTTAACCATTGGGATTAAGGTTAATGTTGTGGTTTCATCACGTCCGTTATGACCTCCTGCTTCAAAACCTTCAGCCACGACTGCATCTACACCAGCATCTTGTGCCTTCAACGCAAACTTTACAGAACTAACTACGTGCACCACAGTAATACCTTGGTCTTGCAACCATTTAGTCCAGGTTTTTGGATTTCCTGCGGACGTAAACACAATTTTTACACCTTCCTCCACGATAATATCCATAATCTCCTCAATATTAGGATACAACATTGGGACATTAACTCCAAAAGGTTTGTCAGTTGCGGGTTTGCATTTTTGAATGTGCTCACGTAATACATCTGGATACATAGAGCCTGCTCCTATTAATCCTAAAATACCTGCATTACTTGCAGCAGATGCTAATCGCCAACCACTATTCCAGATCATACCTGCTTGTATGATTGGGTAGTCTATATTAAAGAGTTTGGTTATTCTATTTTCCATTCGTGCTATTGCTTGATGAACTTGTAAGTTTTGGTATTGCCTTCAGAATTAAGTTCTAAAACAAAGAGTCCTGGAGACATAAACGAAACATCAACCGTATTAAAAGTGTTGGTAAGGTTGGTGTTTAAAATTCGTTGTCCTAGTTGGTTATAAATCTTTAGTCCAGCATTAATATAGTTCTCTGGGAATTGAATATGTATTTCATTTACAACCGGATTTGGATAAATAGAGAACGCTGGCCGTAAGCTTTCATCCAAACTCAAGGCAATGTTCTTTGCCAGGTCTAAATCTGGGATACCATAACCTAACAAGTCTTCTGGAGTAGTGTATTGCGAAGCCGATTGTCTCACATAATCCATTACTTCAGTCGGTGAAGCATCTGGTATTGCTTGCCATAAAGATGCAATTCCACCACAAAGTATAGGACTGCTAAAGGACGTTCCGTTATTCTGGGTAATATTATTATTCTGATCCACGACGTATGATGCTCCTCCTCTAGCCACTACATCTGGTTTTTGGTAACCTACTTGTGCAGTACCACCTTGACTACTGAACGCTACATAATTTCCATTGGCATCAACTGCACCAACAGAAAGTACGTCTGGAGAATCAGCAGGAGCACCTACCGTTTGCCATGTTGTAGCGCCAGCATTGCCAGCACTAACCACTACCAAGATTCCTTTTTCAACTGCTATAGAAGCACCCTTAGATATAAAGGCTACTTGGCCATTCATATCAGCAGGTGTATAATCGTAATTACTATTATCAAACACACGATATCCCAATGAGGTATTGATCATATCTACACCAAGACTATCAGCACGTTCTGCTGCTTCTACCCAATAGCTCTCCTCTACCGGATTTTCGCTCGAAACATCTTCAGTTAAAAACAAATAGTAGGACGCATCAGGTGCAGTACCAACAAATTGGTCTTGTATATAACCAGCCATATCACTCAGTACGCGTGTTCCATGAGAACTTGCGGTATTGGCATACACATCTGTATTTCTTGTTACAAAATCATAACCATCTAGTAAATCACCATTATCACGTAAACGCTGAAATGCTCCTATAGTATTCACATTTGGAAAACCAGAATCCATAACTGCTATAGTAATGCCTTCACCAGTAAAGTCATCAACATGAAGATTATCTGCATTAATCATCTCAACTTGATTCTGTGTATTGCCGTAGGTAAAAACAACCTGTTGTTCGAAATTATCATACTTATCTTGTGCATGAAATTCTCGTGAACCAGAATTAAGGCTCTTATCAGCAAAATCGATAGAATCCACATAGGTTAAAGCATCAAGTGCGTTAATATCGGCTTCGGTTCCTCTTACATGCACCGAATTGAACCACTTAGACTTCGCCATTACGGTAATACCTGTTTGAGTTTTTAAATCGGCAATATAAGCTTCATTTACAGGTACATCGCGCTCATCAATAGCAATGTTATGGTGTTGTTTACGATCGATTGCTTTTTGCGTAAGAATAGAAATTGGATTTGCTAAAAACGACGCAACATTTGGTTTATCGGTTAAGTAAATCCAAGCGTCTTGTTGCGCTGTTGCAGTTATTGAAATTTGGAGCAATAAAAGCATGAATATGTTTCTAAACATGGCTTTTCTTTTTATTGCAAGTTAAGAAATTACACCTGAACCAACTAATTCGTCACCAATATACCAAGCTACAAACTGTCCTTCTGTAATGGCAGATTGTTTGTTTTTAAATTCCACATACAAGCCAGATTGTACTTTGTGAAGCGTTGCTTCTTCAAGCGGTTGTCTGTATCTAATACGTGCTTTAACGTTCATGGTTTCACCATCCTTCAATGTCAAATCTTCACGAATCCAGTGTAACTCGTCATTAGTTACAAAGAGTACATTACGTAATAATCCAGGATGACTTTTACCTTGGCCTGTGTAGATCACGTTTTCATCAACATCAGTTTCAATAACAAACAGTGGCTCTTTTGTACCACCAACTGCCAATCCCTTTCGCTGGCCTTTTGTAAAATAATGTGCACCTTGGTGCTTACCAACAACTTTGCCGTCATCTAAACTATACGATGGTTTTGTAGAAAAATAAGCCAGCTCATTCTCCTTGTTTTCAAACTTAGGTATGTCCTTTGTGTAAGTTGAAAGCGATTCATCTACCTCAACAATAACACCTTCTTTAGGTTTAAGCTGTTGCTGCAGAAATTCTGGTAAACGCACCTTTCCTATAAAGCATAAGCCTTGGGAATCTTTCTTTTCAGCCGTGATTAAATCTTGTGCCTTGGCGATTTCCCTAACCTCTGATTTGGTAAGTTCTCCAATAGGAAATAGGGCCTTTGACAATTGCACTTGTGATAATTGACATAAAAAATAGGATTGGTCTTTATTGCCATCTACACCAGATAATAATTGATATATGGTTTCACCATCTTTTTCAATTGATCCTTTACGACAATAATGACCGGTTGCCACATAGTCTGCACCAAGTTCTAAGGCAATATCCATAAAGACATCGAACTTAATTTCTCTGTTACAAAGCACATCTGGATTTGGCGTACGTCCTTTTTCGTATTCGCTAAACATATAATCTACAATACGCTCTTTGTATTGTACACTAAGATCTACCGTTTGAAATGGAATACCCAACTTTTCTGCCACCAACATAGCGTCATTGCTATCCTCTAACCAAGGGCATTCTTCTGAAATCGTGACTGAGTCATCGTGCCAGTTTTTCATAAACAGACCAATGACCTCATAGCCTTGCTCCTTTAGTAAGTAAGCCGCAACGCTAGAGTCTACACCACCAGAGAGTCCTACAATAACACGTTTCATTCTAATTTATTTTGTCTCTTGGTCTGAAAAACCGTGGCAAAATTACAAATAAAAAAGGCAATCCTTATTAGTTTACCATTCTGAAAACCTATGGAAATAATAGTTAAAAATTATAATGAAAAGGGAAGCTAAATACGTTCCCAATCTTGATTAAAGCGAAGTGCCAATAGCTTCTGGTATAAAATCTTTAATCCTCTGGTGCCTTGCATCCCATAATCTTGGATGTATTTCATGGAACCGTCTGCAAAAGATATCTTTAGTTTCGCAGTTTGATCGTCTGTCCAACTAACAGTATAACTAGATTCTAGATCTTTAATATTCATCTCATTCATCATTTGAACAATTGCATTAAAATCAGATGGTTTAATGACAGCTTCAAAATCTCCTTCCTCTTCTTTGCGCTCACCCAAATTCTGACTGAAATTGTAATATTTTGCCTCAAATAGTGATTTGCCCTCAGGAACTAGGGTTAAATCGAACACTGGACATGTACCAAAGCAACCAGTTGTACCAAATTCAATTTTTGTAATCTGATAGTTTGCAAACTTATCCTGATACTCAACAAAAGTACCGTCTTTATATACTAAGCTTGATTTATCAATTTTTTGATCTTTAAATGTTGTTCTTTTCTTGTAAAGCTCAATAATTGGGCTGTCATTTTTAGTGACAAGCTTTGTATAAATCGGAAACTGGTTGTAGATACGTGGCGAGCTTAAGGGTATAATCTTATATTGTTCTTCACCTAAACTCATTAGTGCCAGAACATGAAAGGAGAATTGGGTTTCTCCAGTTATCACCAAATCCATTAAACCATTACCATCAAGGTCTGCCTTAATATAATCGGTTTTTGGAATCATGGAATCTAACTTTTGTTTAACTGGCGAGGAGGCGAGCTCTTCATTTTTATAAACATGAGGTGAAACACAAGTAAAATCTTTTAATGTAGAATCTACCGTTTTAACAAACGCTTTCAACGAATTTAAATCTGTAATACTATCTATGGTAGATTTTTTAATCTGTTTAACGTTTACATTTTTCTTTGCACAAGAAAAAAGCATTGCAACGCATAAAATGAAAAGTAAAGTTTTCCTCATATTATATTAATCTTTCTTAAAGATAACCTTTTGATTGGTATGGTCAATTTCTTTGATTAAGGAACCTTCTTTATAATACTTCCATATTCCAATTTTTTTATCATCCTTATATGTACCTTCAGAAACTTTATTTCCTTTACCATCATAGTTAATGGTTTGACCGTTGCGCTTATCATCTAAATATTCTGTAGTTCTTATATATTGCTTCGCTTTGGTATACCATTTAGCTTTTCCGCTAAGCTTACCAATTTTATACAATTTCTCTTCAGCAACATTACCATCTTCATAGTACACTGTTTTTAAGCCATCTAATTCACCTTGTGAATTATAATGTTCCTCAATCATAACCTTATCAGCGTTTTTATGGTAGTAAGTCCATTTACCAATAAATTTCTTCTGATTCATTTGGCCCTTGCTAACAATCTTCTTTGCTGAAGTATAAAAGACAACATCTGCAATATCATTTGTCTCATTAAAAACTTTAGTAGCGCTTAATACACTTTTGCCATTTTTTAGTTTGTAATAGTTAAAAGTGCCAATTTCTTTTCCATGGTTAAATTGACCCTCATATCTCTTTTGACGGGTGCCTTCGTAGTCTTTTGCCCATATACCATGACGTTCACCGTTATTATCGTACTGATTAACTGACTTTTGTGCATAGCAAGTTGTTAAAATTATTGTAAAAATTAAACCCGTAAATCTATTTTGTTTAATCATTTTGTAATTTCGTTAAACAAACATATAAAGTGTTTGTGCAATGTTGAACAAATTAAAAACTTAAAAAAATGAAAATTATTTCAAAAACATTAAAATTACTACCGGTATTCTTTTTGGTTTTAGGACTTACTGCATGTAGTGACGATGACAACAATTATGGCAATGACCCTGTTGAACAAGACACTACAGTGATCGATGTGGCCTTAGAGAACAATTTAACATCATTAGCAGATGCTTTGGAAGCAACTGGATTAGTGAGTACTTTACAAGGCCCTGGACCTTTCACAGTTTTTGCGCCATCTAACGACGCTTTTACTACCTTTTTAAACGCTGCAGGTGTAGACTTAAACAATATGTCTGCTGCTGAAGAAGCGTTAGTAACAAACATTTTATTAAATCACGTTATTATAGGTAACAATTTAATGGCTGCTGATTTAGTTGCTGCAGGTTCTGGTTATACAAACACAGCTGCAACTGGACCAAACAACGAAAATTTAAGTTTATATTTTTCAACATCTAACGGTGTAATGATTAATGGTGTATCTACAGTAACATATCCAGATAAAACAGCTACAAATGGCACAATCCATATTGTTGATACAGTTATAGATTTACCAACTATTGCAACTTTTGCAACTTCTAATCCAGCATTATCAATTTTAGTTGATGCTTTAGCTTATGCTGATACTGGCAACCCAACTGTGCCTTATATCGCTACAGTATCTGATAACACTGCCGGACCATTCACAGTATTTGCACCAGCAAACGATGCGTTTGTTGCATTATTGGCTGAATTAGAATTAAGCGCTTTAACAGATTTAGATACTGATACAGTAAACTCTGTATTATTATATCACATTGTTGGAGCTAACGTACAATCTAATGAATTAACTACAGGTGCTGTAGGTACATTAGGTGGTTCTATTGAAGCAGACACGAGTAACTTTACACTTACAGATCAAAATGGCCGTGTAAGTAACATTATTACGTCCCTAGTTGACGTACAATCTATCAACGGTGTTGTACACGTAATTGATAGAGTAATTCTACCTCCACCAGCGGTAGACTAATTATAGGAAAGTCGAGGCTGATTACCTCATTTTTATATTGATTGATTTAGTTAGTGGTAAACCCAGGCAATTGGCCTGGGTTTACTCATTTTATATAGTTTCTGGTAAATTTTCTAATACCTATTCATTACATTATTAATTGTGACTATCAAAGATAAATGAGGCTTCAAACTCAGATTTTTACCAATAGAAACAACAACTCTGTTTAATATCTATTTACAGATGTTTAGGCGACTTTAAACTTACATATGATATGCCTTTATAAATCTATCTCATAAGACAAAAAAAGCCTCAGCAAAAATGCTAAGGCTTTATTATTATATTTAGTACTAATTACTTTTTTCTCTTTTGTTGTGTTTGCTTTTGTTGCTCAGCTTGCGCCATCATTTCAGCCATTTTCTTCTGAAATCTATTCTGTTTCTTAGGCTTACTCTTGCTCACCTCTATCTTAGCTAAAACTTTTTCTTCATCGATGATATAATTCTTAATTACTAACATTAATACAATACTAATTAAGTTAGATATAAAGTAATACAAACTCAATCCTGATGCATAGTTATTAAAGAACACAAGCATTAATAAAGGAGAGAAGTAAATCATATACTTCATCATTTTACTCATGTCTGGCATACCTTCTTGCTGTGGTGCTTGTGTAGCCATTTGCTGGCCAGTTGTCATCTTCATGTAAAAGAAAATCGCTACAGCTGCCAATATTGGAAATAAACTCACATGGTCACCATAAAAAGGAATATTAAATGGCAACTCAAAAATGGAATCGTAAGAACTTAAATCATCTGCCCAGAGGAAACTTTTTTGACGTAAATCAAAAGCTGTAGGGAAAAACATGAACAAGGCGTAAAACACAGGAATCTGCATTAAACCAGGTAAACAACCACTTAATGGGCTAGCCCCTGCCTTATTTTGCAATGCCATAGTTTCTTGTTGAGCCTTTAGTTTATTATCCTTGTACTTTTTTCTTAATGCATCTAATTCTGGCTTTAAAATCTTCATCTTAGCTTGCGACAAGAACTGCTTGTACTGTACAAAAGACAATAATATTTTAACCATAATGGTCATTACTATAATCGCAATACCGTAAGGTAAAAAGCCACTTAACCAACCAAATAGAGGTATGAACAAGGCCTTATTAATCCAACCGAAAATTCCCCATCCAAAAGGAATACTTTCTTCTAAATCCTTACCATAGGATTTTAAAACTTTACTGTCCGTTGGCCCGTAATACAATCCTAAATTTTCATTTAGTTCACCACCCTTAAATGCCAATGGCATTTTTGCAGTATATTTTTTGGTAAATAATGTATCTACTTCTTCGTCCTCAACTAAATCTGTAGAAGTAATAGCCACATCTTTAAAAGTCGTCTCGCCTGCAACTAATATTGTACTGAAGAAGTGCTGTCTATACGATAACCATCTAACATCATCAACAACCTCCTCATCATCATTCATTTGCGCTAACTTATCCAACTTATCACCATCATGCATGTAGGTTAATCTTGTATATCTATTTTCATAGCTTATACTTTTTGCCTGACGTATATTTTTTTGTTGCCAATCTAAATTTATTGGTTGTGATGTGTTAAAGACATTACTTAAACCTTGCGATCTAATTGAAAAATCAATCATATAATCATCGGGTTTCAACTCATAACGGTATTCTAAAAATGAAGATTCTGACACTTTAAGCTTCATAGAAACTATTGTGTTATCACCACTTTCTGTTACGGATGATTGAAATGGTAAATCTTGTGTATTAAAAATCCTATTGTCAGTTGTTCCGAAAGTAATATTGAAACTGCTATTCTTGTCCTTTATCAAATAAATCGGAACAGAATCATAGTCAACAAAGTTTTTTAATTTGACCTCAGCCAAATGACCACCAGTATTATTAAACACCAACTTAAATACATCCGTTTCAACTTCGGTTTGTTGTCCAGATATTGGCTGTGCTAAAGCATAAGAAAATGCTCCTAATTTATTTTGAAGGGCAGCACGCTGTGTAGAATCTAATGCCTGTGTATTAGAATAATCTTCTGCCTTAGTTACAAGCACTTCATTTTGCTTACTCGCTTCACGTTCTGCTTCGACCTGCTCCTGCTCAGCTTTTTTCTGAGCCTCTATTTCTTCAGGTGTAGGCTGATTTTGATACATGATATATAATAGAATACCAAATATTAAAATGAATCCTATTATTGAATTGATATCTAATTTCTTTTCTTCCATACTTGTTCCGTAATTTACGGTAATCTGATTAGTTAGTTCGATAGCCCAAAAAGCTATCCAAATTTCACTTTACGTCAAAGTGGCAGATACTATTTCTTATTTTTAAATTGTAAAGAGGCATTTACAAACGCCACAAATAAAGGATGTGGATTTGCAACCGTACTCTTATATTCAGGATGATATTGTACACCCACAAACCAATTATGACCAGGAATTTCTACAATTTCTACTAATCCAGTTTCTGGATTGTAACCTGTAGCTTTCATACCAGCAGATTCAATTTGATCTTTATAGTCATTATTAAATTCAAAACGATGTCTATGTCTTTCCTTTATACGCTTTTCATTGTATACACTATGGGCAATACTACCTTCTACGATGTCACAGTCCCAAGCACCTAAACGCATTGTACCACCTTTATTAACCACATTTTTCTGTGACTCCATTAAACTGATAACAGGGTTTTCAGCACTTTCGTCCATTTCTATAGAATTAGCATTTTTAATGCCAAGTACATTTCTTGCATATTCAATAACTGCCATTTGCATACCCAAACAAATCCCTAAAAACGGAATATTATTTTCCCGTACATAATGAACCGCTTCAATTTTTCCTTCTAATCCGCGTTCACCAAAACCCGGAGCTACCAATACTCCATCTAAATGCTGTAGTTTAAACTCAATATTTTCTGGCGTTAAATATTCTGAGTGAATAGGCTCTACCATTACTTTTACCTCGTTCTCTGCTCCAGCATGAATAAAGGCCTCGAGTATAGATTTATAAGAATCTTGTAACTCTACGTACTTACCTATTAAACCAATTATTACTTCGCTTTTTGGGTTTTTATGACGCTTTAAAAACTCATTCCATTGGTTTAAATCTGGTTCATCACTCTTTAAGTTTAATTTGTCCAATACCACTTTGTCCAGCCCTTCATCCAACATTAAATTTGGCACATCATAAATAGTAGATGCGTCAATAGATTGAATAACTGCTTCTTGCTTAACGTTACAAAAACGTGCTAATTTGGCTTTGATACTATTACTTAACTCATGCTCTGTACGACAAACTAAAATATCTGCATGTACTCCACTTTCCATCAATGTTTTTACACTGTGCTGTGTAGGCTTCGTTTTTAGCTCACCAGCTGCAGACAAATAGGGAATAAGTGTTAAGTGAATTACTAAAGCATTATTGTCACCGAGTTCCCATTGTAATTGACGAACCGCTTCTATATAAGGTAATGATTCAATATCACCAACAGTTCCACCAATTTCAGTTATTACAATATCGTAGTCACCAGAATTACCTAGTATCTGAATACGATGTTTAATTTCGTCTGTAATATGCGGAATTACCTGTACTGTTTTTCCTAAAAATTCTCCACGTCTTTCTTTATCAATTACGCTTTGATAAATTCTCCCAGTTGTAACATTATTGGCCTGAGAGGTTGGTACATTTAAAAAACGTTCATAATGACCTAAATCCAAGTCTGTCTCAGCACCATCATCAGTAACATAACATTCGCCATGCTCATAAGGGTTTAATGTTCCAGGATCAATATTGATGTAAGGATCTAATTTTTGAATTGTTGTTCTGTAACCTTGTGCTTGCAGAAGTTTAGCTAAAGATGCAGCGATGATGCCTTTCCCTAAGGAAGAAGACACACCACCAGTTACAAAAATATACTTAGGGTTTGTGGTCATGATACGCTTTTAAACGCAGGCAAATTTACAAAATAAAACGAGTATTCTAAGTATTGTTTATGGTTTGTTAATATGTTATTTGAAAGTACAGTATCAGCGTTTAAAATCGCGTCTTATCTTTTTAATTATATCTTCCAAACCATTAATTTTAATCTCGTGCATTTGGGTCATCATAAAACCTAACTTACCTTCAGGAAAACCTTTCTGACTAAACCAAGTGTAATAATATTCAGGAATATCAATTAAATACTCACCTTTATATTTCCCAAAAGGCATCTTGTAATTGGCCAGCTCAATGAGAGCTTCTTTATTACCTTCCACAATTATTGTGACTTAAATTGATTTAGTTTAGCAAGCTCAGAAGTAATTAGTTCTCGCCATTGCTTTTGAACTTCAGTATTTATAGAATGAACGCTTTGTTCGTCGTAACGTTTTTGAGTTTCGTTAAGTTCTTCGTTAATTGAAGTATGCAATTGTTTTAACTGCTTTCTTATGTTTTGATTAACGGTTAACTTGGTTAATCTCTCTCTAAATTTTCGAGTGTATAACTCTGTTATATCAAAATGGAGTTGCTCATGCTCAAGAATATAATCATCTGCCTCCTCTTTATTATACCATGATTTATTTGGATAAAAATGTGCGTCAATACTAGTACTATAATCAACAATTCTTGAACCCGATGTGGATACGGAAAATCCAAATGTTATACCAGAGGCAGTTAGTGCAACTGCATCTGAATTTGGATTAACATCACCTTTAAAGTCTGTCCAGGTTAGTCTGCGTAACTCAGACCATGTCATGGATTCTTCATTAGGGTTTTGACTAAAGAAAAAGAAGGTTAAACAGATTATGAGGTGTTTTATTTGCATTTAATGCCAATTAAAAGTGACATCTTTTTCTATGTCTGGGTGCAAACTATAATGTACAGGACAAGTTTTTGAAGTATGTTCTAAAATTATTTTTGTTTTATCATTGGCCTTAAATGGAAAATTTATTACAATCTCAATTTTAGAAATTCGTCTTGGCTCACTTGCCATGGTTTTAGTAACCTCAGCAGTCGTACCAGATATATCAACACCCATATTTCTTGCTTTAATTCCCATAACCGTTAGCATACAACTTGCTAATCCTGTAGCAACGGTATCTGTAGGAGAAAATGCTTGACCTTTACCATTATTGTCTAAGGGTGCGTCGGTTAAAAATGTATTATTGGATTTTATATGAGTACTTTTTGCTCTCAAATCTCCTAGATAGGTAACTTTTGATGTCATTATTTGGCTCTTACAATTCTTAAATCATCGTATTTCACAATGTAAAGTGCCTCATTTATATAGCCACCAAACATTGCCTTATTATATCTGAATTTATTTTCGATATATTCTGTCTCAATATTTTGCGAAGATGCCTCATAAAGATCTTTTTCAGTTGCCAAACGTAATAAAATATCTAATATTAAATCAAATCCACGTGAAGCATATTTGCTTGGTGATACACCATAAGTGCTTTTGTACGCCTTGACAAAACTTGAATTGTGCTGCTCTTCAAAATTCTTATTAACAGATGGGTAATGAAATTTTAAGTTTGAAAGATGAACATTATCTATATTCTTACCTTCAAAGGCATTATTTTTATTTAATGTAACTAGAATAATTTCTTTATAGCTTCTTTGCAAGCTATTAAGCATACTAATTACATTTGATGCAAAGTTATTATTGGTAGTCTCTAAAAAAACAATACATCTGCCAATAGGTTTAATTTCTTCCACATCAGTCGGAAATATACTCTCTAAGTCCTCTGGTATTATATAATATCCGTCTTTATCTGTTTTAATGTCATTACGAGAAAAAATCAACTTAGCTTCAGGAAATTCATTTTTCAACATTTCTGCCCTTGGTCTATTCGCCTGATCTGATATTACAACAACTTGCCGTTTTAAACTATCTGCCTTAATAAAGTCTATCATTGTTTTTCGCAATAGCTTGTCTTGCGGTATGGTCTGAAATACATTTGAATATACTTCATTAGGCTTGTTCAGCGCAGCAATAACAGGGACGCCGTCTCTCCTTAATGTAGTTGCTACTCTATCAAAACACTGAGCTTTCATGGGTCCAATTACAGCATCGTAGTCTGAAAAATCGTTATCTTCTAATATTTCACGTGTTTTTGAAATTTGATATTGTGTATCTAATACTTTTAGGTCTGTAGATATTCCCAATTGTTTTGCAGAATCCAAGGCCATAAGAACTCCAGCATGAAAATCTAAGACCACAGACATTAACCTACTGTTTTTTATCATGTCTTTTGTTTCTGCAACAGAATCCACATCCACTTTATTCAGGCGATATGGCAACATTAATGCTATTTTCTTAGTCTCAAAATTTGATAGCTTTGAATGTAATGCTGTTGTTTCAACAGAACCCAATTCACCTTCTGCATCGAATTTTTCTGGTAACTTAAGAACCATTCCAACTTTTAATCCTGTTTCTTTTAATTCTGGATTAAGTTCCTCTAATTCTTCTTGTGTTAAGCCAGTTTTAATCTTCAACCTATAAAATCCTTCTTGAGGTAATACTTCATAATAGTTATAGGATTCTTCTATCGCTTTTTCTTCATTATCAGCAATGTTTGGTACATTTAATTCATCACCAGGCTGAAGTACCTCCTTCATATTTGGGTTTAAGTCCTCTAGCTCATCTATAGTTATACCAAATTTATATGCAACACGCCATTTTCCCTCTTTAGGCAGTACCGTATATTTCTTTATGGTATTATTATAAGACTTTTTATATATAACAGTCTTATATTTTGGAATTCTAAGCTTAACCCCTTTCTTAAGATTTTCAGAGTACAAAAAGCGATTAGCTTTTTTTATGTCTTCAATAGAAACACTATACTTTTTTGAAATATTAAATAGGGTTTCCTTGCGCTTTACCTTGTGACTTTTGTAACCAATTAATTCCGAAGTTTCTTCCTCTTGTGGTTGGTTCTTTACCTTTGAATTTGGGATTATTAAAACTGTATTTGGTTTTAAACGACCCTTTATATCAGGATTCAAAGCGTATATATCAAAAGGAGTCACTAAATATTGCTTGGCAATACTTTCTATAGTTTCTCCCTTTTCTACCCTATGCGTCTTATAATTCTGAGCAAATAGATTAAAAGCTAATACAAAAAATAACAGAGATAAAAATTTCTTCATAATATTCATGTTACTATATGATATTAGAGACATATTTTGACCAAAGGTCACAAACTATTCCCATTCTATCGTCGCTGGCGGTTTAGAGCTAATATCATAGACCACTCTATTCACACCTTTTACTTTATTTATTATCTCATTAGAAGTTTTTTGTAAAAACTCGTAAGGTAAATTCACCCAATCTGCGGTCATACCATCAGTACTTTCTACTGCTCTTAATGCTACACATTTTTCATACGTCCGCTCATCTCCCATAACACCAACACTATTAACCGGTAATAACATTGCACCAGCCTGCCAAACTTTATCGTATAAATTCCAAGAACGCAGGTTATTAATGAAAATTGCATCAACCTCCTGTAATATACGTACTTTCTCACGTGTTAGATCTCCAAGTATGCGAATTGCCAATCCTGGACCAGGAAATGGATGTCTGCCCAACAAATGAGAATCCATATTCATGGAGGCACCTACACGTCTAACCTCGTCTTTAAACAAGGCCTTCAATGGTTCTACAACTTGAAGCTTCATAAAGTCTGGCAATCCACCAACATTATGATGACTTTTAATAGTTGCACTTGGTCCTCCTGTTGCAGAAACACTTTCAATTACATCAGGATAAATGGTACCTTGAGCTAACCATTTAACATCTTTAATACGATGTGCTTCATCATCAAAAACTTCAATGAACACGCGACCAATTATTTTTCGTTTTTCTTCTGGGTCGCTCTTTCCTGCTAAAGCATCCAAAAAGCGTGCCGAAGCGTCTACACCTTTTACATTTAAGCCCATATCCGCATACTGATGCAGGACATCCTCAAACTCATTTTTTCTTAATAAGCCATTGTTCACAAAAATGCAATACAAGTTTTTACTTATGGCTTTGTGCAACAACATTGCCGCAACTGAAGAATCAACACCACCTGATAAACCTAATACTACCTTATCATTACCTAACTTTAGTTTTAACTCATCAACTGTTTCTTCTACAAAAGCATTTGGCGTCCAGTCTTGATTTACGTTTGCAATTTTAATTAAGAAATTATGTAATAGCTGGTGACCATCGGTTGTATGATAAACTTCTGGGTGAAATTGAATAGCGTAGGTATCCTCACCCTCTATTTTATAAGCCGCATTTTCAACATCGTGCGTACTCGCTAGCAAAACACCATTTGTTGGTAGTTTTTTAATGGTATCACTATGGCTCATCCAAACCTGGCTATCTTCATGGATATTTTCAAAGAAATCTTCACCTTCTTTAATGAAAGCTAATTTTGCCCTTCCGTATTCCCTTGTATTTGATTCTGCCACTTCTCCACCTGAGAAATGTGCTAAATATTGAGCACCATAGCATACAGCCAGCATTGGTTTTTTTCCTCTGATTTGAGATAAATCTGGATGTAATGCATTTTCTGATCTTACAGAAACAGGACTACCAGAAAGAATAACGGCGTTGAAGCTGTCAACTTCTTTAGGAATTTTATTAAAAGGATGTATTTCGCAGTAGATATTTAACTCTCTCACACGTCGCGCAATAAGCTGTGTATATTGCGAACCGAAATCTAAAATAAGGACTTTATTATGTTGCATGTGCAAAAGTAATAATTGCAACTAAAAATGAAAGGTCTGTAAAACAAAAATTACCTCAAATTGTTAACACTGTAAATTCGCCCTTCAAGGGTTCTAACACTCGCATTAACTCTGTAACAAGTTCGTCTCCAAATTCGAGATATAATTCAGAAAAATTCAGGTTTCGCTCTTGCAAACTTTGATTTGGAAATAATTGTTCCTGCAAATCTGTACATCGTTCTATTTGATTTGCCAATTTTCTCTTTTGGGCCTTTAATAATCGTTTCTCAAGATGTTTCAAACCTTTTAACTGCTTAACTTCTTGAGCTTTAACCGCACTTAAGAATGACTTATCCGTTTGTTGTGCTAATTGATGAAGTCCTATAAATTGATTTTCTAAATGTTCAATCTGCTCTGAAAGATCAATATCAATATTAGAGATTTTACGAACTCGTTTATTAATAAAGGTATTGCGATTTAAAAACAAATCCTTATCCAGAATCTCCAGCTTATCAAGTTTCTCCTTTTGTTTTCGGGTTTTTACCAAAACCGAATTTCTTAATAAAAGAATTGGGAATGTTAATCTGTTAGCCTTAAAATTAGAATTTAACTGCAACCAGTAAATTATTTCCCCTCCTCCACCAATGTAGCAAAGATTTGGTAAAATAACCTCCTGATATAACGGTCTCATAATTACATTTGGCGAAAACCGTTCTGGATATTCCTGAAGATGACTTTTCAATTCTTCTTCCGTCCAATGTATATTAGTTTCTAAAACAGAATAAACACCATCTTCTACAGTGATACGTTCACGCATTCCA
This sequence comes from Winogradskyella sp. KYW1333, assembly GCF_003335675.1. Classification (GTDB taxonomy): domain Bacteria; phylum Bacteroidota; class Bacteroidia; order Flavobacteriales; family Flavobacteriaceae; genus Winogradskyella. The sequence goes on from NZ_QPHL01000015.1 coordinate 367,330, forward strand.
CTATTTATATAAAAAAGATTAACCTCTCTTGGGTTTACTTGAATTTTAAGGTCTAAGGCTTCAAGTGAATTGTTGGTATCAGTGACATTTTTAAAGGCTACATTCTCTAACAATTCCGCTGTCATTTGCGGAATAAAAAGACGCTTTAAGTCTTTATGACCAGCATCAATTATAACCAAACCATATTCACCAAAGAGCTGATTTGCCAAATATCTTGTAGCATCAGCCAAGTTATCATGATTAATATAGGCCTCCTTAAACCATTCTCTTAACTGATCTGCATTTTTTCCCGGACCAAATTCAGAAGTAATTACATTAAAAATTTCCTCTAATCCATTTGTATTAAAATGCCCAACCGCACCAGTTTGTTCACTGTTCCAACGGATTTTTTTCCCTTTAAAATTGAAATAATTTATCTCATCAAAATCATGGTCTTCTGAGGCCATCCAATAAACAGGAACAAAATTATACTCAGGATAGGTTCTTTTTAACTGTTTTGTGAGGTTAATGGCAGAAATAATCTTATATAAAAAATATAACGGCCCAGTAAATAGGTTTAATTGATGACCAGTAGTAATGGTGAATGTATTCTCCTTTGAAAGTAAATCAATATGTTTCAAAGTGGCTTTAGACACTTTAAGATGAGCATATTGCTCATTTAAAACTTTTACTAGAACTTTTCTGTTTTCATCGCTATAACTACTCGCTTTTTCTTCAATTTGATCCTTAAAATTAGCTAATGTTGGAAAACGGTTGTAGAATTGCGCCAACTCTGGTTTTTGATCCAGGTAATCACAGATAAACTTAGAGAAATAATTGGTTTCTCTAAACGGTAAATAATCAGTTGGCATGTTATGTTTAATTATGGCATAAATATAAGGCTCTTCAATTTTCTAACTGCTAATTTTTAGTTAATTCAAATTAACAAATTATAGAATCTAATCTGCAGTCTTTATATTTACTAGCTTTGAAACAAAACTAACTAAACATGCGCAACATTTTCTTCATTTTGCTTATTGCAATAAGTTCTTTAACCATTGTAAACTCACAAAATTTAAAATCCCCAAGTGAATTTTTAGGTTATAATATTGGCGAACAATTTAGTCGTCATCATCAGGTTATAGATTATTTTGAGCATGTTGCACATGAAATGCACAAGAATGTCATTTTAGAAAAATACGGCGAAACCAACGAGAGAAGATCCTTAAATCTAGCCTATATTTCTAGCGAAGAAAATCTCAGAAATCTTGAAACAATAAGAGAGAACAATTTAAAACAGACTGGTATTTTAGAGGGTACTTCTGAATCTTCAGATATTGCAATAGTTTGGCTAAGCTACAATGTACATGGTAATGAAGCATCTAGTTCTGAAGCCTCAATGCTTACGGTTTTCAAACTTCTTACAGAATATAAAAATCTGCTCGATAATACAGTTGTTATAATAGATCCGTGCATTAACCCAGACGGAAGAGATCGCTATGTCAATTGGTATAACGAGACAGCGAGCAAACCATATGACTTAGATAGTCAAGCCAGCGAACACAATGAACCTTGGCCAGGTGGTAGAGCAAACCATTATCTTTTTGATTTAAATAGGGACTGGGTTTGGGCAACCCAAGTTGAAACTCAAAATCGACTAAAAGTATACAACAAATGGTTACCTCACATCCATGTAGATTTTCACGAACAAGGCATGAATGAACCTTACTATTTTGCTCCGGCAGCAAAGCCATACCATGAAATTATTACTGATTGGCAAACTGATTTTCAAACCCAAATCGGTAAAAACCATGCTAAGTATTTTGACGCTGAAGGTTGGTTGTTTTTTACTAGGGAAAGATTTGATTTATTTTATCCAAGTTATGGTGACACCTACCCAACTTATATGGGAGCTATAGGAATGACGTACGAACAAGGCGGTCATGGCAGAGCTGGATTGGGCGTATTAAATGACGAAGGGCATGTTTTAACTTTGGTAGAGCGTTTAACACATCATACCACCACTGGAATATCGACTGTTGAAATTGCTTCTAAAAATGCAAAACAGTTAAATGTGGAATTCAAAAAATTCTTTGATAATAGTAAACTGAAATACAAGAGTTACGTCCTTAAAGGTGAAAATGATAAAATTGAAAGTCTAAAAAGCTTATTAAACAAACACGAAATTGATTTTGAATACGCATCAGGCACCAAGGCTTCAGGTTATCAATATAGCAAAGGAAAACAAGGTAGCATGAGTCTTACATCAGAGGACTTAGTAGTACACACCAATCAACCAAAAGGTAAAATGGTAAAAGTACTTTTCGAGCCAAATGCAACACTTACAGATTCCCTAACTTATGATATTACGGCTTGGTCACTTCCTTATGCGTACGGATTAGATGCAATTGCCAGTAAAACAAAGGTGGCAAGTCAATCTATATCAAGTGACCAAAGACAATCGAAAATAAGTAATGCTTACGGTTATGTGAGTAAGTGGAATTCATTAAAAGATGCTCAATTTTTATCCTCACTGCTAAAGAACAACTTTAGAGTTAGATTTACTGAAAGATCTTTCACCTCAAATGGAAACAAATTTAAGCGTGGTTCATTAATAATTACAAAAGGTGATAATAAACACATTGACAATTTCCTTGATGCATTAAGATATCTTACTGAGAAACACAATCAATTACTCACTCCAATTTATACCGGATTTTCTCAAACCACACCAGACATAGGTTCACCAGACATTAAATTGATAAACAAACAAAAAGTTGCCGTATTATCAGGTGAAGGCACATCTTCATTAAGCTATGGTGAAATTTGGAATTTCTTTGAAAATCAATTGAATTACCCTTTAACATCCATAAATACTGCTAATTTGGGCACAACAAATTTAGCCAAGTATAATGTCATTATTATGCCAAATGGATATTATGGCGATGTCTTAAACGAAGACAATTCTAAAAAGATTGAGGATTGGGTGCGCTCAGGTGGTAAAATAATTGCAATTGATGGTGCCTTAAGAAGTTTTGCTGGCAAGGAAGGATTTGGATTAAAATTAAAGGCAACAAATACAATGGAATCATCAGATAACCTAATACCATATGCAGAGCGTGAGCGTTTATATACAAATAGTATGATTACAGGTGCTATATTCAATGTTAAATTAGATAATACACATCCTATGGCATATGGTTATGATAAGGAGTATTTTACGTTAAAATTGGGTAGCTCTAGTTATAATCTTTTAGATAGAGGATATAATATTGGCCACATAAAAGACACTAAAGTATATTCAGGTTTTGCAGGTAAAAATGCCATTGAGAAATTAAGCAACTCTCTAGTATTCGGTGAAGAAAGGAAAGGTCGAGGAAGTTTTATCTATATGGTCGATAATCCTCTATTTAGAAGCTTTTGGGAAAACGGAAAATTATTTTTAGTCAACTCGTTATTTTTTGTAAACAACAACGTATTTGAATTATAATTATTAATTAATTACTCATGAAAATTTTAAAAAATCTAGCCGTAATCTTCAGCCTTATTATTATTAGTACGGCATGCAAGCAAAACAATACCGAAGATGAGACCAAAGAATTCTCTGTAGATTTTGAAAAAATCACACTAGACAACGGATTACAAGTAATTCTCCACGTTGACAAGTCTGACCCTGTTGTAGCTGTAGCTTTAACTGCGCATGTTGGATCTGCACGTGAAAAAGAAGGTAGGACAGGTTTTGCGCATCTATTTGAACATTTATTATTTCTGGAATCCGAGAATTTAGGTAAAGGAGGTTTAGATAAAATGAGTGCACGCATTGGTGGATCTGGTGCTAATGGTTCTACCAGTAGAGATAGAACTAATTATTTTCAAACAGTCCCAAAAGATGCTTTAGAAAAAATGATTTGGGCAGAAGCTGATAAATTAGGATACTTTATAAATACAGTTACGGAACCTGTTTTAGCTAAGGAAAAACAAGTTGTAAAAAATGAAAAACGACAACGTGTGGACAATCAACCCTATGGACACAATTCTTATGTTATTAATAAAAATCTATACCCAGAAGGCCATCCTTATAGCTGGGAGGTTATTGGTTCTTTAGAAGATCTCCAAAATGCAACATTAGATGATGTAAAAGAATTTTATAGACGTTGGTATGTCCCAAATAATGTAACCTTAACCATAGCAGGAGATATAGATGTAGATCAAACTAAAGCATGGGTTAAAAAATATTTTGATGAAATACCTAAAGGAGAAGAAATATCAGAAACAGAAAAACAACCTGTTATTTTAAAATCTTCTAAACGTCTTTTTTATGAAGATAATTTTGCGAGACTACCTCGCTTAACTATGGCTTGGCCAGGAGTACCTCAATACGATAAGGAGTCTTATGCCTTAAGTATATTGACAGAGTATTTATCTGCGGGAAAAAAAGCACCATTAAACAAAGTCTTAATAGATCAAGAAAAACTTACAGATCGTGTAAATTTTTATCAAAACAATTCTGAACTAGCAGGACAAATTATGCTTTCAGTTACAGCATTTAACCAAACAGATTTAAATGCGGTTTCTACTGCACTTTCAGATGGATTTAAGGATTTTGAACTCAATGGCATTTCAGATAAGGACCTTAATAGAATAAAAGCAGGCCAAGAAACATCATTTTACAACCGCTTATCTAGTGTATTAGGCAAAGGGTTTCAACTCGCACAATATGAAATTTTTGCAGGTGACCCAAGTTTCATCAACCAAGATGTGAAGAATATTTTAAAAGTTACGCCAGAAGATGTAATGAATGTCTACAACAAGTATATTAAAGACAAGCACTATATAGCTACAAGCTTTGTTCCGAAAGGGCAAATTGATCTGGTTTTAGACAACTCTCAACTAGCTAGTGTTGTTGAAGAAAAAATTGTAGATGGAGCAGAAGAATCTTTTGATCCAAGTATCAATGCTACCTACGAGAAAACACCAAGTAATTTTGATCGCAGTATTGAGCCATCTTATGGTGAAAGCCCAGAATTAAATATACCAGAAGTCTGGAAGCAAAATTTAGATTCTGGCTTAAGCATTCTTGGTATTGAGAATACTGAAGTACCTCTTGTACAATTTGAATTACAAATTGAAGGTGGACTTTTATTAGAAAACAAACATAAGGTCGGTGTTTCAAATCTATTGGCAAATCTAATGACTAAAGGCACTAAGAGTAAAACACCTGAAGAGTTAGAAAATGCCATCCAGAGTTTAGGTGCTCGCATTAATGCCTATGCTACAGATACTAACATTACTATTTCAGGCACTACACTATCCAAGCATTTTGATGAAACGATAGCTCTTGTCGATGAGATCTTATTAGAACCACGATGGGACGAGAATGAATTTGAACTCTTAAAAGCAAGTACAAAAAGTAGTATTAAACGTAGAAAGGGTAATCCTAACAGTATAGCATCTTACGAGTTTGCCAAAATAATTTACGGTGACAATAACATATTAGCCTATAGTAATAGTGGCACAGAAGACTCCGTTGAATCTATAACATTAACAGACTTACAAGACTATTATAATAAATACTTATCACCTCAACTTGCAAAGATGTTTGTGGTAGGATCTATTTCCCAAGATAAGGTGATAGAAGCGTTAAAAACTATGGATAGTAATTGGGAATCAAAAGAAGTTGAAATTCCAGAATTACCATTCGCTAAAGTTCCTGACGCTTCAAAAGTATATTTTTATGATGTACCAGGTGCCAAACAATCTGTAATTAGGTTTGGTTATCCTGCCCTAAAAGCAACAGATGAAAACTACTATGCATCCACAGTAATGAATTACCGCTTGGGTGGCGGTGGATTTGCTTCACAGCTCACACAGCAACTACGAGAAGGTAAGGGTTATACTTACGGCATAAGATCTGGATTCTCTGGATCAAATTATACTGGTGAATTTACAATTAGTAGCGGCGTTAGAACAAATGTCACTTTTGAATCTGCAGACCTAGTAAAGGAAATTCTAGAAAATTATGGAAAAAATTATAGTGAAGAAGATTTAGAAGTAACCAAAGGTTACACTATTAAAAGTACGGCAAGAGCATTTGAAACATTAGGCGCTAAACTTAATATGCTTTCTAACATTGGCAATTATGGTCTAAAGGATGATTATGCAAAACAACGTGAAACCATAGTAAAAAATATGTCCGTAAACGATGTTAAACTGCTAATCGATAACTATATAAAACCTAATAAGATGATTTACCTAATTGTAGGTGATGCAGAAACTCAATTAGATAAACTAGAAAATCTAGGATTTGGTAAGCCAATACTTTTAAATAAATAGTAATTATTCCCTTCCACGAGCATTGATTTGATTTTACTACCTTTAAGTATTAATCAAAATAAAATAGTTGATACATGCAAGGGGTTTGAGCGTAAAGGCAAAAAAATGATTTATACCTCATCAAATGGGTATATGTTTACACTTTTAAATAAAGATGCTGAAATTGGTATAAGATTACCTAAGGAGAAAGTAGCTAAATTTATGGAAGACTACAATACTGGTCCTTATTATTCTAATGGTGCAAAAATGAGAGACTATGTCTTGGTACCGGAATCACTTTGGGCGAATTAGGGCTAATGGTAGCTTATTTTGAGCCAAGCTTCGCTTATGTTAACAGCTTACCATCTAAGTAAGTAGGTAGCTTAAAGTATGATGTTCCGAATAAACACACTTAAAACTATGTAGATTGAAAGCAAAACTATCTTTAATTTATTTCTTTGTGCCGAATTTTTCATAATTAGATTGTTTAGCTCAACTATTTTTTTAGCTTTATTTTTAAACCTAATGGCTTTATATTTACAATAGATTAGCTGTTATATTATATGCCACAAACTACTATCATCTCTTTTTTTAAGTATGAGGGACTTCGGAACAAATGGAGGGCCTTAGGTCGTATGGGTAGACCGCTTTTATTAGACAAGAATATCAACGGACTTACATTCTGGAAATCTCTAGGTAGTGGCAGTGGTAATGGGTTTTCAATTTGGCCAGATTTCTCAACCTTTGGCTTACTTACAGTATTTAACTCGGAATCTGAAGCACAAGCATTTTTAAATTGTGATGTTATTCAATCTTATACAAATGAAGCCAAACAATACAGTCATATACTGATGTATTCCATAAAAGCACATGGAAAGTGGGGTAATCAAGAACCATTTAATTCTTCTATACCATTTGCTAATGACAAACCTTTGGCTGTAATCACAAGGGCGACAATTAAACCCAAACTAGCCTATAAATTTTGGAGACATGTGCCTTCAGTATCCAAATCTATGGATGGTTATAAAGGACTTGTTTATTCTAAAGGCATTGGAGAATGGCCCATATTTATGCAAGCTACATTCTCATTATGGACCAATGGTAATGATATGATCAACTATGCCTATAAGAATAAAAAACATGCAGATATGGTGAAGAAGACAAGAGAACTAGGATGGTATTCAGAAGAACTTTTTTCTAGATTTCATCCTTTTGAAATCAAAGGAACTTTATTAGATTTTAAGATTAAATAACCTCGCCATACAGGTCAAAATCTTCTGCTTCGATTATTTTCACGTTTGTAAATTCTCCTGTTTTTAAATAGGTTTTTGTAGCATCAATTAAAACCTCATTATCTACATCTGGTGAATCATACTCGGTACGACCAACAAAATAGTTTCCTTCTTTACGGTCAATAACAACTTTAAACTCCTTCCCTATCTTATCTTGATTTAACTCCCAAGAAATCTGAGATTGGATTTCCATAATTTCATTTGCGCGTTGCAACTTTATATCTTCTGGCACATCGTCCTCCAAATTATAAGCGTGGGTATTCTCCTCATGCGAATAGGTGAAACAACCTAAACGCTCAAAACGCATTTCTTTAACCCATTCCTTTAAGGTTTGAAAGTCTTCCTCAGTCTCTCCTGGATATCCAACTATCAAAGTAGTTCTAATTGCCATTTCTGGTACTTTGGCCCTAAATTCTCTTAAAAGTTTTGTGGTTTTTTCCTTTGTTGTACCACGTCGCATACTTTTTAAAATTGAATCTGAAATATGCTGTAAAGGAATATCTAGATAATTACAGATTTTAGATTCGCGATTCATAACATCTAATACATCCATCGGAAATCCAGTTGGGAATGCATAATGCAATCTTATCCACTCTATACCTTCAACCTTAACAAGATGTTCTAATAACTCGGCAAGATTTCGTTTTTTATAGAGATCTAATCCGTAATATGTTAGATCTTGAGCGATCAATATTAATTCCTTGACACCATTAGAGGCTAATTTTTCAGCTTCAATCACCAACTCTTCAATAGGTGTACTTTTATGTTTACCTCTCATAAGAGGGATTGCACAAAAACTACAAGGTCTGTCACAACCCTCAGCAATTTTTAGATATGCATAATTTTTTGGAGTCGTTGTTAATCGTTCACCTATTAACTCATGCTTGTAGTCAGCACCTAAGGCTTTTAATAAACCTGGTAGCTCTGTAGTACCGAAATACTGATCAACGTTTGGTATTTCTTTTTGTAAGTCTAGCTTATAGCGTTCACTCAAACAACCTGTAACAAAAACTTTATCAACTTCACCTGCCTCCTTCTTTTGCATATACTCTAAAATAGTATTTACACTTTCCTCCTTAGCGTTATTGATAAAACCACAAGTATTAATAACAACTACATTACCTTCTTGCTCATGCACTACATCTTTACCGCTTGCCTTTAATTGACCCATCAATACTTCACTGTCGTAAACATTTTTACTACAGCCAAGTGTCACCACATTAATTCTATTCTTTTTAATTGTCTTAGTGCGCATACCTTTAATTAAATCAGTGCGCAAAGATAAGCAATGATTTACGATATTTGATTGCTGATTGACTATTGTTAATAATGAGCAATTAAACGATTAACGCTAATTGTAGTCTAAAAACCAAATAATTGATATGAGAATTAGTTTTCCTTATTTATTGATGTTTTCCCTGCTTTTATTTTCCTGTTCATCAGATGATAATGCTTCAGATAATAACAATCCTCAATCAGAAGGCATCTATTTTCCACCTTTGGCATCAGATATTTGGGAAACGAAATCTTTGGAGGAATTGAATTGGGATACAAATGAGCTTCTAGAATTATTAGACTATTTAGAAATTAACAATAGTAAAAGTTTCATGGTTTTACACAATGGAAAAATTGTTGTAGAATCTTATTTTGATGGTCATACGAATACCTCTCCTTGGTATTGGGCAAGTGCAGGCAAAACACTTACAACTTCAGTTACGGGAATCGCACAGGACGAAGGATTACTAGATATAAACGATAAAGTTTCCGATTATATTGGAACTGGTTGGACAAGCACACCACTAGAAAAAGAAGATCTTATTACTTGCGGAAATTTATTAACCATGACTTCTGGATTAGATGATAGTCTAGGAGACAATGTATCTTCATCTAACCTACAATATATTGCAGATGCTGGAGAGCGTTGGGCGTATCATAATGTTTATGTGAAACTTCAGGATGTTATTGCAAGTGCGAGTGGACAAAATTGGTCGTCTTATTTTAATACAAAATTGAAAGACAGAATTGGTATGTCTGGTGCTTGGATTCAAAATGGTGACTTTAGCGTCTATTGGAGCAACACTAGAAGTATGGCACGTTTTGGTTTATTGACTTATGCCAATGGTAAATGGCAAAATGAACAAATAATTCCAGAGGCATTTTTAAATGATGCCGTAAATACATCCCAAAATCTAAATGAAGCTTATGGTTATATGTGGTGGCTTAATGGAAAGTCTTCTTTTAGATTACCACAAACTCAAATTCAATTTAGTGGAGAACTTATACCAGAAGCACCTGCCGATATGTATAGCGCACTAGGAAAAAACGATCAAAAAATTTACATATCACCAAGTAACAAGTTAGTTGTAATTAGGATGGGTAGCGCAACTGACAGTGAAAATTTAGCACTATCAGATTTTGATAATCAACTTTGGTTTAGAATAAACGCCATGATTAATTAATTATAATTCGGGTGCCTTTCTCGCTTTTGATGCTTGTTCATATACATAAGCCCATTCTAATAACATCTTCTCTTGTAATCGCTTTGCAATAAATGTTAAGCCCTTTGGTTTACCTTCTTTTGTATAACCCATAGGTACTGTAATTGCAGGATATTCAGCCACAGCGGCGAAACCTGCATGATAATTATTAATGGACAAGAATCCATCGAGCTTATGATTTCTCATAGGTATATCAAAATACTGCTTACCATTGGTATTTAAAGTATCTTTAATAAGCTCTAAGAAAAGCGAGTCACCTTGATCCTCCACAATACCCTTAAATAAACTTTGACCATACGGCATTGTTGCAATTGAGTCTTGAAGATTATACTCCATTACATCAGCAACAGATTTAAGCCCAATATCTTTGTTGGCATAATTTTCCAGATAAGTAGGTAAGTCCTTTTTCATATCCAGATTTAAAAGTCTTAAAAAATTGGGTAAGCCTAGTTTTTCTTCATCTATTTCTACAATCTCTGCACCTTGATTTTTCAATACGGCCAATGCATTTAGGTACAACGTATCTTCTAACAAACGTTTGGGTGCACCAAACCTTTTGCCTTCAAGGCTAGCTTTTTTTATATCATTAGTATAAAAACCCGGATCCCAAAGTGCATATATGGATTTAGAATCTGATTTGTCTTCGCCAAAAATTGCATCTAAGACAATTGCATTGTCCATAACCGTTCTTGTAATGGGTCCTGCAGTATCTAGCGTTGAAGAGATTGGTACAATTCCCGATCTACTTACCAAACCTATGGTTGGTTTTAATCCAACAGCTGAATTCTGGCTTGCAGGTGACAATATTGACCCAGACGTTTCACTTCCTAAAGTTGCAGCTGCAAAATTTGCTGAAACAGAGACACCACTTCCAGAGCTAGAACCTCCAGTATCAAAGACCCGTCTTCCATAAGGATTAAGTGTCTGTCCCCCTATTGCACTATAACCACTAGGACAATCTCCACAGAAAAAATAAGCCCATTCACTTAAATTCGCTTTACCTAATATTAAAGCACCCTTAGATTTTAATTGTTTAACAATAAACGCGTCATCCACATAATTGTCTTTTAAGGCAACAGCACCAGCTGTTGTAGCCATACCTGAAGCATTTATATTGTCTTTCAACAGTATTGGCATACCGTAAATAGGATGTGTATTTTCAATTTTTTGTTGGTCTAATTTTTTTGCTTGGTCAATCACATTAGGGTTAACTGCTATAACAGAATTCAAAGAATTAGGGTTTTCCCTATCGTACTTTCTAATTCGGTATAAATAGAATTTAGTTAGTTCTTCATAATTTAAACTACCATCTTTAACATGTTCTTGTAAACTTAAAATATCTTGTTCTACAACAATTGGTATAAGCCTATGGTAATCTTCATCTGTAAAATCATCCAATTTTTGGTTAACTAAATCCCAAATTTCAGCTTTAGTTAAATTCTTAGAGTCTAAAACCTTAAATTCAGTGAATTCTTTTGTAGATATTGCTTTTAAATTAGTTGAATCTTCAGATTTTGATACTGCCTTTAATTCAATTGAATCTTCGGATTTTGATAATATCTCGTCAGTTTGAGTTTCTTGAGGTATAGTTGATTTTGACTGTTTGTCCTTTTTACAAGAAACTATGGACAAAAAAAGAATGAAAATAAATGTAAAACGCATGGTTAGTTTTTTTATAAAAATACGAAAACCATTTGTTTAGAAAATAAAAAAAGCCCTATTAGACTGTCGCTAACAAGGCCTTATAGTATATCTATACTAAATGTTACTTAAAGAAAGAATCTACAAATTCATATTTATTGAATACTTGCAAGTCTTCGACACCTTCACCCACGCCAATGTATTTCACAGGTACTTTAAACTGATCGCTTATACCAATTACAACACCACCTTTAGCCGTACCATCTAATTTAGTAACTGCCAATGATGTAACCTCTGTAGCAGCCGTAAATTGCTTTGCCTGCTCAAATGCGTTCTGACCAGTAGAACCATCTAAAACCAGTAGTACATCGTGTGGTGCTTCACCTACTACTTTTTGCATTACTCGTTTAACTTTAGTCAGCTCATTCATTAGATTCACTTTGTTATGTAATCTTCCAGCAGTATCAATAATTACAACATCTGCATCTTGATTAACTGCACTTTGCAAGGTATCAAATGCCACGGAAGCAGGATCACTTCCCATGTTCTGTTTTACTATGGGTACATCAACTCTATCAGCCCAAACCTGTAACTGGTCTATCGCTGCCGCTCTAAAAGTATCTGCAGCACCTAACACAACTTTTAATCCTTGTTTTTTAAATTGATAAGCCAACTTACCAATAGTAGTGGTTTTGCCAACACCGTTAACACCAACCACCATAATTACAAATGGCTTTTTGTCTTGAGGCACTGTAAATTCAGTAGCTTCACCAATATTAGTTTCAGATAGTAATGCCGCTATTTCTTCTCTTAAGATTTGATTAAGCTCCGAAGTGCCTAAATATTTATCTCTAGCTACGCGTTCTTCAATGCGCTCAATAACTTTTAAAGTAGTATCAACACCTACGTCACTGGTCACTAAAACTTCCTCAAGATTATCTAATACATCATCATCTACTTTAGATTTACCTGCAACAGCTTTATTTAATTTGTTGAAAAAGGATGTTTTAGATTTTTCTAGGCCTTTATCGAGGGTTTCCTTCTTTTCTGAAGAAAATATTTTTTTAAAAATACTCATATTATATATTTGCTTTGCTAATGGCAACAACCTTGCCTTTTATAGGATTCTGTAAAGTTGTCATATGCGCTCAAATATAGCCATAAAAAAACTGCTTTCAAACGAAAGCAGTTTTATGAATCTTATATCGGAAATATTATTATTTCTTATTTAAAAAGTCATTGACAAACTCTGGTGACATCACTGATTCTACGAACATGTAGGCACCAGTTTTAGGTGATTTTACCATTTTAATAGCTTTTGTCAAACGCTTAGATCCTGTCTGTAAGGTTGCTACTGATTTCTTTGCCATGATTCTATTATTTTATCTCTTTATGAACTGTCATACGCTTTAGGATTGGATTAAATTTCTTAATCTCCATTCTGTCTGGCGTATTCTTTTTATTTTTAGTTGTAATATATCTTGAAGTTCCTGGCATTCCAGAAGCTTTGTGCTCTGTACACTCTAAGATTACTTGAATTCTATTTCCTTTCTTTGCCATGGTAAATTGACTTTAGCTTTTGCTATTATTTATAAAAACCTTTTGCTCTAGCTTCTTTAAGTGCTGCAGAAATACCAATTTTATTGATAGTCTTTAATGCAGACGTAGAAACTTTTAATGTTACCCACTTATCTTCCTCAGGAATATAAAAACGCTTCTTAATCAAGTTTGCGTTAAACTTGCGCTTTGTTTTATTCATGGCGTGAGAAACATTGTTTCCAACCATTGCTTTTTTCCCAGTAAGTTCACAAACTCTTGACATTGTATTCTTTCTTTAGGTACGTTAATTTTTAACAGGGTGCAAATTTAGTAAAACTTTATGTTTCAACAAACATAAAGTGTCACTTTTTTGAAATTTCTTTAAGAAGTAATTCAAAGGCTTTATTTGTTGCCTTCATTATTACTTTTTCTCTATGATTTCCGAAATTAAAAACCTTAGATAAAACCTCATTTTCAGTGGCAATAGAAATACATACAGTTCCAACTTCTGCATCAGAATCTCCTTTAGTAGGACCTGCATTACCAGTTGTGCTTAATCCATAATCACTGTTAAAAAGCTCACGAACATTTTTAGCCATGGATTCTGCAACTTCCTTACTAACTACCGAATAACTATTAATTACATCTTCATTAATCCCCAACACATTTACCTTTGATTCCGTAGCATAACTTACCAAACTACCCTTAAAGTATTTTGAAGCTCCAGCATTTGCAGTTAATGATTGTGCTATTCTTCCTCCTGTGCAACTCTCCGCAATAGAAAGTGTTTTGCCAATTTCAGTTAATCTGTTACCAATTAACTTTTCAATAGTAGCATCCTCCTCAAAACCAATAAAAATATCTTCAACAAGTTTAACAAGGTGATTAACCTGTTTCTCCATTTCGGCCTCAACTAAAGACTTATCCATTGCTTTAGCTGAAAGCCGTAATCTTACCCTACCCAAACTTGGTAAATAAGCTAGTTTTATAAAATCAGGCAAATTATCTTCAAAATCCTCGATCCTGGTTGCAATAGCACTTTCTCCCAACCCAAAGGTTAAAAGTGTTTTATGTTTAATGAATGGAAAGTGAAACTTTTCTCTTAAGGCAGGTAAAACTTCATCACTTATTAAGACCTTCATCTCATAAGGGACTCCTGGTAATGACACAAAGACTTTATCACTTTTCTCCATCCACATTCCAGGTGCAGTTCCGTATTTGTTCATTAGTACTTTGGCCTTTGACGGAACTAAGGCTTGGTGTCTGTTAATCTCGGAAATAGGTGTTTTGATATACTTCGAAAATAAATGTTCTACATTTTCTAGCACAGCCTTATCTTCAACTAAAGTATCGCCAAAATATTCACAAATAGTACGCTTGGTGATATCATCCTTTGTTGGCCCTAAACCACCAGTGATTATTATGATATCTGCATTATCCTCTGCTTCCTTTAGGGATTTTAATATGTGATCCTTATCGTCTTGTACGGAGGTAATCTGAAATATAGAAACTCCAATCTTGTTGAATTCTTTACTAATAAATGCCGAATTGGTATCTATAATCTGACCAATGAGAATCTCATCTCCAATTGTTATTATTTCTGCCGTCAATAGTTAGTCTTTTAAATGATTTTGGCAAAGGTAAAGCTATTAAAAAGTTAATTCATTATTTTTAACCAACCTTTGATAAAATTCTTGACTAACCATGACCAATAGAAAGATCACTAATCTAATTTTTTGTTGTGCAATATTTTGCAGTATGTTTTATCAATGTGATGAAGAAAAGGCTACTGAAGTAACAGAAGATCTACCTATAGAAGTAAGTTTTAAACCAGAGTTTACTCTTACCAAGGATGAAACACATAATAAATTTAGCAGTACCATACCACCTGTACTTACCGTCAAATCTGGTGCTATTATTGAAGCTTTTACTGAAGATGCTAGTGACGAACAGTTTAATTTAAATTCTACGGTTAAAGATTTAGAGAATCTTGACTTTGAACCTATCCATCCCTTAACAGGACCTGTTTTTGTTGAAGATGCAGAACCAGGAGATGTTATAAAAGTAACATTGCATGAAATTGAGCTTGGAGATTGGGGCTGGAATGCCATCTATCCTGGATTTAGTTTTGTTGCCGACTCCATTAAAGGAGAATACTTAAGAATATATGACCTTAAAAATGACAAAACTAAAGTCAACTTTAACGATTCAATTCAACTTAAATTAAATCCATTTCCTGGCGTTATGGGAGTGGCTCCAGACACATCTGAACTTCTCAGTACCATTCCACCAAGGGCAAATGGTGGAAATATGGATGATCCTAATATGACTGTTGGTACATCAGTTTATTTCCCCGTATTTGTAGATGGTGGCTTATTCTCAATTGGTGATGGCCATGCTGTGCAAGGTTTAGGTGAAGTATGTGGTACAGCTATAGAAGTACCGCTAAGAATAGTTTATGAGATTGAGTTGATTAAAAACAAATCCATTGAAGAGCCACAATACGAAACAAAGGATTACTATGCCACTACAGGTTACGGAACAACAATTGATATTGCGGCTAAAAAAGCAACGCTTTATATGGTTGACTATTTAATGAACGACCATAAATTAAGTGAAAATGAGGCATATGCTTTATGCTCTCTTGCTGGAGACCTCAAAATAGCAGAAGTTGTAGATTTGCCACATATGCTTGTTACCATGCACATCTCTAAAAATGTTTTAGGAATTAAATAATTACAAATTAAAATCAGACCTAATCTCTGCAGCTGCGTTTTCGACACCTTCTAATACAATTTGCAATTGTGACGTTATGTCTTTGTCTTTTTGTTCAAATTTCCCCCAATCTTGTACCTCTATTAAGGCATCATACGACGATAATCCAAATAATTCTAACGTTGGTTTCATTTTATGAGCAGCTTGATAAGCTTCATAAAAATCATTTTCAGGAATCGCTTTTCTCAATCGGTCCGCATCTACAGGAACTTCTTCAATAAACGCCGCGGCCAATGCCATAACGAAATCTTCGTCGTTATCTGCCATTTCTCTTACTCGATCTAATGTATAATGTTGTGCCATTTATTTTATTTTTATTGAAAACATTTCTTGGTCTTCAATGTATCCTTTTAATTGATCATTTGCAAAAACCTTACCAACTCCGGCAGGTGTTCCTGTAAATATAATATCTCCAATTTTTAAAGTAAAATATTTTGAGGCATATTCTATCAGTTCATCTATTTTCCATAACATTAGTCTGGTATTTCCTGTTTGCACTTGCTCTTCATTCTTTTTTAAACTAAAGTTTATATTATCAATGTCAGCAAACTGTATTTTGGGTAACCATTTACCTATTACTGCTGCACCATCAAAGGCTTTGGCTTTTTCCCAAGGTAATCCTTTTGATTTTAATTTTGCTTGTAAATCTCTTGCGGTGAAATCAATACCGAGACCTATTTCATCATAATACTTGTGTGCAAATTTCTTATCAATGTACTTCCCTACTTTTTTAATTTTAACCAATACCTCAACCTCGTGATGCACCTCATCCGAAAATTCAGGTATAAAAAATGGTTGTTTCTTCAATAAAATTGAAGTATCAGGTTTAAGAAAAATCACTGGATCTGAAGGTTTTTCATTCTCTAATTCCTCAATGTGTTTTGTATAATTTCTTCCTATGCAGATAAGTTTCATTAGCCTAATTTATTATTAAACTGACGTAATTTAATTGCAGTTAACACTTTTTTAGTATACAATGGAAAATCCGCATTAAGCAACCAACCAAAATATCCAGGTTCCTGTTCCATAACATCAACAACTCGCTTACCTTTGTGCTTTCCAAATGAGAAACACTCCTCTCCCTCTTTATTGTAGACTAAAAAACCGGCGAAATCTACAAACTTTTTACGAGAACTAAATTCAGCTAAAAATTTAGTGTCGTTCTCTAACTCGTCATATCTTGAAAGTTGAGCCTTTAACACTTCATAAGTAGCTTTTGTATCTGCTTCTGCACTATGTGCATCATCTAAATGTTTACCACAGTAAAACTTATAAGCGGCACTTAGTGTCCTTTGCTCCATTTTATGGAATATGGTTTGCACATCTACAGCAACTCGATTTTTCATATCAAAATCTACTTCAGCACGTAACATTTCTTCAGCCAAAAGTGGAATATCAAATCGATTTGAATTAAACCCACCTAAATCAGAATCTTTGATTAAAGCATGTACCTCTTTTGCAATTTCCTTAAAGGTCGGAGCATCTGCAACGTCTGCATCTGAAATTCTATGCACTTTTGTGACCTCTGGCGGAATTGGTATAGTAGGATTAACCAATTTCGTATACGATTCTTCTTTGCCATTAGGAAAGACTTTAAGAATAGAAATCTCAACGACTCTGTCTTTTGAAATATTAATACCTGTGGTTTCTAAGTCAAAAAAACAGATTGGTTTATTCAGATTTAATTGCATATTCTAAAATTTTATACAAAGGTAGTGGATTTAGTCACAATAATTATTGAAAACAAATATTTGAGGAAACGATAAATTTAGGCGAATTTTGTTTTGAAAAATAATAGTCATGATACAAAATTCCACAACTAAATTGGCCTTTAGCTGTGGTGCAACAATGAAAAATAGATTTATGATTGCACCTCTAACCAATCAACAGAGCCACGAAGACGGAAGGCTATCTGATGATGAGTATAAATGGCTCACCATGAGAGCTAAAGGTGGTTTTGGTTTGGTAATGACTTGCGCATCTCATGTACAAGAAGTCGGAAAAGGTTTTTCTGGACAATTAGGTATATTTTCAGATGATTTAATTGATGGTCACAAAAGGCTAGCATCAGAAATTAAATCTCATGGTAGTTTGGCCGTTATACAATTGCATCATGCTGGTATGAGGTCACCATTTGAGGTGATAAAACAAAAAGCTGTTTGTCCTTCAGATAGTAAAAAACATAATGCTAGAGCATTAACACTTACAGAGGTTCATCAATTGAGGCAAGATTTCATAGGTGCAGCTGCAAGAGCAAATAAATGTGGTTATGATGGTATTGAAGTCCATGGCGCTCATGGTTACATCCTAACTCAGTTTTTAAGTTCTAAAATTAATCAACGTACTGATGAATATGGTGGTTCATTAGAAAATAGAGCAAGATTATTATATGAAATTGTGGACGGAATTAGACAAGCATGCGGTAATAAATTTTTAATTGGTGTAAGATTATCACCAGAGCGATTTGGAATGCAATTAAGTGAGATGATGAAAGTCAGTCAAACGCTAATTAACGAACATGATATCGATTTCTTAGATTTATCCTTATGGGATTGTTTTAAAAAGCCTGAAGAATATCCTGAAAGCGAACTTAGTTTAATGGAACATGTTCTTCAACTAAATTTCAAAAATGTGAAGCTTACTGTAGCTGGGAATATTCGAAGTGGTAAAGATGTCAGAAAGGTACTTGAGGCTGGTATTGATTTTGTAACTATTGGTCGTTCTGCTATTTTACATCACGATTTCCCTCAAAAATTTATTGAAAACCCAAGTTTTATGCCAGTAGAAAATCCTGTTTCAGAAGATTATTTAAAATCTGAAGGATTAAGTAAAACATTTATTAATTATATGAAACGCTGGGAAGGTTTCGTGAAATAAAGAAGCACAGTAATTAAACTGTGCCTCTAAATAAATATAATATTTGAGTAAAAATTAAATTTCTCTATCCATATCCCAAGCTTCGAGATAATTTTTAACGGCTTGGACAAATTGCCCTCCCAACGCACCGTTAACAACACGATGGTCGTACGAATGTGAAAGGAACATTCTGTATCGTATTCCAATAAAATCCCCCTCCTGAGTTTCAATTACTGCTGGAACTTTTCTTATAGCGCCTAAAGCCAATATACCAACCTGTGGCTGATTAATAATAGGCGTTCCCATAATACTTCCAAATGTACCAACATTAGTAACAGTATAAGTACCATCTTGGATCTCATCTGGTTTTAATTCACCTATTCTTGCTCTGTTGGCTAAATCATTTACTTTTTTGGCCATACCAAGTAAATTCAATTGATCTGCATCTTTAATTACAGGTACAATTAAATTACCATCAGGTAAAGCGGCAGCCATTCCTAAATTTATATTCTTCTTTTTTATAATATTGTCACCTTGAACGGAAATATTCAACATCGGATAATCTCTCAATGCCTTAGCAACTGCCTCTAAAAAGATAGGCGTAAATGTTAGATTTTCACCTTCACGTTTTTTGAAAATATCTTTACGCTTATTTCTCCAATTCCAAATATTTGTTACATCTGCCTCAATGAATGATTGCACATGAGCTGAAGTTTGGACCGATTCTACCATATGCTTGGATATGAGTTTACCCATTCTGGTCATTTCAATGATTTCATCACCTCCAGATGCAATAACAGGTGTAGCTTCTTGATGTTGTACAACAGGTTTTGACACAGATTTCGTCTCAACTTTTTGTTCTAATACTGGCTGCACTTGAGATAATTCGGTAGGTTTAGCACCTCTATTTTCTAGATAGGCCTTCATGTCATTTTTTGTAACACGTCCATCTTTACCAGTTCCTGGAATTGTATCTAACTCTTTTTGTGATACGCCTTCCTGCTTTGCTATGTTTCTAACTAGTGGTGAGTAAAACCGATCTCCAGATGATATTACAGGTTCAACAGATTGTTGAGCAGCCACAACCGTTTGGGCTACCTCTTGAACTATTTCTTGTTCTTTTACCTCATCCTTAACTGCCTCAACAGGCGCACTTGTAGTCTCTTGTTCTTCGCCTTCAATTTCAATTACAGCAATAGTTTGCCCAACTTGAACAACATCATCTACATTAAACAATTTTTCAACCAAAACACCATCTACTTCACTAGGAACTTCACTATCTACCTTATCAGTTGCAATTTCTAAAACTGCCTCGTCCGCTTCAATAGTATCACCAACTTCCTTTAACCATGACGTAATTGTTGCTTCAGCAACACTTTCTCCCATTTTAGGTAACTTAAGTTCAAACTTTGCCATATCTATAATTTGAAGGTCTTTATTAGTCAGTTAAATGCAAAATTAATAAAAAATCAGATATTTTGTTGATTTTTATTCATTTTGAATCTATTTAAAATTTTTCCACAACGCCTCTACTGATAGAAGAATCGCTTCCAAGGATAAAATTACTGCTTTTCAGTAAAAATCTATAGACACAATTAACTTGTTTTGATTTTTGTTTCATATCGTTAATTATGGTCTTAAATTCTGTATAATCGCAATCATAAACCAGCATACTATCTGGTGGTAATTCAATCCCCAAGTCTTGTATAGGCTCAATTGGTTTAACTAACTTAATTGAAACACCACTATTCAAGTTTTCCGCGAAAACATAGGTGCTTTTTATCATTGGTGCTATAGACTGTTTAGATCTACTTGTATTCTTTAGGGCTTTTATCCCTAACCAAACAATAGTATTAAACAAAGGATTGCTTTTAAAATGCTTCTTATAAAAAATTTGCATCGCATTGAAAAATCGTTCTGCATAAACACTATTTTTCATAGTACTCTCACCCTTGAAATGTATTATGCTCGTTTTGCCAAAATAATAATTTGTATAACCAGATTTTTTAATTCTATACGATAGATCTATATCCTCTCCGTACATGAAGTAGTCCTCATCAAATCCTCCTACTTCATTATATATTTTTGATTTCAAAAACATAAATGCACCTGCATAAACATCCGCCTTGCCTATTCCATCTTTATCAATATGATTGGCATAGTATGATTTATCCATACCAATCATTTTCTTTAGAGATACAAACGGTGTTAGAATATTGCGTTTACTTTCCGGCAGAAAACATCCCGTCCCATCAATAAGCTGGCAACCAACTATCCCAGTTTTTGCTCTTTGTTTATAAAACTCTATTAGTTTAATAAAGGTGTCTTCTGCAACAACCGTATCTGGATTAAGGATGCAAAGGAATTCTCCCTTTGCGCAGGCTACTCCAATATTATTACCTTTTGAAAAACCAAAATTATCTTCATTCTCAATCAATTTAACCTTGGGAAATTTAGATTTAACCATGGCGCAACTTCCATCATTGGAGGCATTATCTACAACAATTATCTCGCTCTCTATTGTACTAGTTGCCCTTACCACACTTTTTAGGCACAACTCTAAAAAGTGCTCAACATTATAATTAAGAATAATAATTGAAAGTTTCACGAATCCCTAAGATTTTAAAGAGGCTTCAAACGGAACTCTATCAACGATACTTCTTCCTAAAGTTATTTCATCTGTATACTCTAACTCGTTACCAGCTGCAACACCTCTAGCTATTGTTGAAGTGGCAACTTCAGTTCCTTGAATTTGCCTGAAAATATAAAAATTGGTAGTATCACCTTCCATAGTTGGGCTCATTGCAAAAATCAGTTCTTTTACATGTCCACTCTTCACTTTTTGAACCAATGAATCAATATTTAAATCCTGTGGACCTATCCCATCCATAGGTGAAATTTTACCACCTAAAACATGGTACAATCCTTTATATGAGCTTGTATTTTCAATGGCCATAACATCTCTGATATCCTCAACTACGCAAATCAAATCATCTTGCCTATTTGGATTGGAACAAATTTCACATAGTTCCTTATCACTTATATTATGGCATGATTTACAAAACTTTATTTCAGATCTTACTTTGGTTAACGCATCTGCCAATTGAAAGGTTTGGGAGTCTGGTTGACGGAGCATATGCAATACTAATCTCAAAGCTGTACGCTTACCTATTCCAGGTAATTGAGACATCTCATTTACTGCATTTTCAAGAAGTTTTGATGAAAATTCCATAGTTGCGAAGGTACAGTTTTTAAGTTCAAAGAAAAAGTATAAAAAAGTCCAATTATCAAGGTAAAACAATTGAACTTAAACTTATATTCAGTTTGAGAATACTAATCTAATATTAACTTCTTCGTTACTTCACCGTAGTCACTGTTTAACTTTACAAAATAGATACCCTGCTCAAAGTTAGAGACATCAATTTTATGACCATTAAATACTTTAAGGTTTTTCGCATAAAACATTATTTTACCTAAACTATTATATATCCTTAAAGTAACTATTTCTGGTTTGGTCCATTTAATATTTACTTCATTATTTGCAGGATTTGGATAAATACTAAAATCGTCCGTATCAAATTCTTCTATACTAAGCGAAGCATCATATAAGTTAGATCTCCATAATCCTCTACCGTAGGTCGCCGCATATAACCTATTATCAGCACTATTAATTTCAAGTTCGTTAATTCTCACGTTAGGAAGCCCGTTGTTGAATGGAATCCAAGTGTTACCCAGATCATTATCCGTATAATAAATACCGTAATTCATACCTACATATAGCCCATCTTCAGCATTATTTTGCCAAGCTACTGCTTGTGCTGAGAAGTTTGGTAAATCCCAAGGAATAGCTGTAAATGATAGACCGCCATTTGTACTCACATAAACTTTATTACTATTAGTTACAGCAATTGCAATTTTATCAGGTTCTGTAGGGTGAACCGCAATACTATTAACCTGTCCACCAGATAGGTTTAATCCCGATTGTGTCCAATTTAAACCACCGTTTGAAGTGTACCAAAATACGCCATCAACAGCTAAATACATTTTATTGCTGTCAGTTGGAGCTATCTTTAATTCGTCAATATCATCTCCAAAATTTTGTGAAATTGCTGTCCAATTAACACCTGAATCTATTGATTTGTATACCTGATCAAAGGCACAATAAATGGTGTTTTGAACAATTGGATCCTGTTCAAAAGGCACTACCCAATTCCAATTGTTTTGCCCTCCTTTACCATCTGGTTGGGCTACATTTATGACATCGTCTCCTCCATCTATGGATTTAACAAAAGATCCAAATTGTGAGGTTCCATAAAGAATTTGAGAATTGTTTTTATCAACAAAACCTTCCATACCATCGGCACCCCACCAATCGTACCAATTACCATCAGCTCTTAAAACCGAAGAACCGTTATCCTGAGAACCACCAGTTACTATAACCGGATCGGTTTGGCTAATTCCAATTCTATAAAATTGTCTAATACCCAATCCTGGTGTTAAATCCATATAATAATCGGAATTTACAGATGTAGGGTCGTCTGCTTTGAAAATACCTCCATCCGAACCAACAAATAACTTCGTATTTGCACCTGTTCCAAAAAATTGCATAATATCTACATCAGCATGGCAGTAACCAATATTCTCATTTGATGCTCCTCCAGGCGTCCATTGAGAACTAATACTAAATGAAATGCCTCCATTTGTAGAACGCCATGTATTAATACCAGCTATATGCACATCGTTTACATCATTTGGATTAACCGTAATAGCCATATCTCTTGGTGCTTGACCAAGATTATCAAACCCATTAGTATCATATCCGAAATAATTTTGAAAAGGATGACTTAGTTCAGTAAAGTTTACTCCACTGTCTGTAGACTTATGAAAACCACCAAATACATTTCCATCTGCTTCGACAACATATACTACAGAGGGGTCATCTGCCGAAATACCAATCATTTTAACACCAGTTGAAAAACTATTTGGTGCAGTTTCAAATCCATCTGAAAAAACAGTTCCGAGATTATTGTCTTCCACCGATATATCATCCAATGTTAAACCCCTACCATAATTTGATGTTCCCTCGAAGGCAACATAATAATCGCCTGTTGGATTTGGCAAATTCAAAGTAATGTCGGACCAACTGGTCACCTCAGCAGTATATTCTGCAATTTGAGTCCAGTTTCCACCTGCAGATGCTTTATAGAACACTCTTAATTCATCTATTGCTCCATCCCAATTCACATTGGTGTACGAAAAATTAACTCTAGGGTTAACAGCACCAGCTAAATTTAAAGATGGTGTTACCAATCTTGTTTTTGGCTGAGAAAAGTTTCCAATATAGAATAACGCCAAACCATTTCCTGTTCGTGGGGAAGCTGTGTTGTTTTGGTTTGAATCAGAAGTTGTCCAATCTGTTGAACCACTAACATATTCTTGAGTCCAGGCTCCTAACCCATCTCCTGTATCAAATGTTAGGCCTCCGTCTGTGGAAACATAAAAGCCAGTTCCTGAAGCATAAATTGTATTTGTATCTCCAGGCTTAAACTGAAAATCGTATCCTGTGGTGGCACTAGAATTAATTGAAGTCCATGTAGATCCTCCATTAGTAGATTTGAATAAACCACCACTTTGAGCACTAGCATACATTTTAGATGTATTCGTTGGATCAATTAAAATTCTATTTACCGTACCACCGGAAACACTCCCGTGTAAAGCCCAAGTTGCTCCTCCATCAGTTGATCTAAAAATAGACCCTACATTAGATCCCCAATAATATGTATTACTATTTAGTGGATCAATAGCCAATGCATAGACATCGATATTTGCCAAATTATCAGTAAGACCGGTCCAAGTATTACCACCATCTAAACTTTTCCAAACGCCACCAGTTGGACTTCCAACAATAATATGATCTAAATTAGATTCATCTACAGCAATAGATGTGATTCTACCGACACCAGGATTATAACCAGAAGTAGCATTCCAATACGTTGGGCCCATTTCTTCCCAAGTACCAACAGTTGTTCTTGAAAACAATGACTCGCTATTTTGTAATGCATTATAATTTTGAAGCTCATTGTAGTAAAATTCAGGTGTCTTTAGTATTCCATTTTCATCCATAGCACGCTCTGCGAAATACTTCCATCTTCTAAATGGCTTATAACCTGTACCACGATCTCTACCCACTTCATCAAAGTGAGTTTCGGCTTGTTGAGATATATATTGTACAGTGTGAGTTCCTTCAGCAATTAAATCAAGATATTCTTGAGAATTCCCGATTAACACAATAAAGAAGAGTGAAAATAAAAGGATTAACTTTTTCATAATTATTCAATTTGAGGTAGCTTTTTTTTTCAAAAATAGTATTTTTCTAAAATATTCTTAAATAAACGCTTTATGTCACCAGTTTCCATACTGATATTAATTGTAAGTTATTTTAGTATTCTCATCTTAATTTCCTATCTAACAGGTAAGGATGACAGTAACGCTGTTTTTTTTAAAGCCAATAAGCAATCACCATGGTATGTAGTGGCTTTTGGGATGATTGGCGCATCACTTTCTGGTGTCACATTCATCTCTGTTCCTGGATGGATAGAAGGATCGCAATTCAGTTATTTTCAGGTGGTACTAGGCTATATGTTTGGATATTTCGTGGTAGCTTTTATACTTCTACCACTTTATTATAGACACAATGTTACCTCAATCTATGAGTACTTGATGTTACGATTTGGCGTGGTGAGTCACAAAACAGGTGCTTTTTTCTTCTTTATTTCAAGAGTAATCGGTGCATCATTTAGGCTATTTCTTGTAGCCATTGTTTTGCAACAGTTTGTTTTTGATGCATGGAACATTCCGTTTGAGATTACGGTGATTATTTCAATTTTACTTATTTGGGTATATACTAATAAAGGTGGTATAAAAACTATTATTTGGACAGACACCTTACAAACCTTGTTTATGTTAATTGCTGTTATACTTTCAATATATTTTATCAATGACAATTTGGGCTGGTCATTCAATGAGTTTCTCGCATCAGATGAGCTTAAAAACTATGACAAGATCTTTATAACAGATAGCTTTTTAGAACGTAGTCATTTTATAAAATCTTTTTTAGGAGGTATGTTTATTACGATTTGTATGACAGGTCTCGATCAAGATATGATGCAAAAAAATCTCACGTGTAAATCTCTCAAAGATGCTCAAAAAAACATGGTGACATTTAGTATAGTGTTAGTTGCCGCAACTTTTCTCTTTATGCTTTTAGGTGCGTTATTATACATCTATGCTAATAAAAATAACATCGCAATTCCATTAATGGATGGAAATCCGAGAACTGATTTATTATTCCCTGAAATTGCCTTAAACAGTGGTTTAGGTATAACATTGGCTATCACGTTTATGCTTGGTTTAATAGCCGCAGCGTATAGTAGTGCAGATAGCGCACTTACATCGTTAACAACTTCATTTTGTGTTGATTTTTTAGATATCGATAAGAAACCTAAAAAAGACCAAAAAAGCCTCCGAAAAAAGATACATATCGCAATGAGCATTTTACTAATTGTCGTAATAATTATCTTTAAATATGTATTAACAAGTAATGTTATTGACAGTCTACTTACAGTTGCAGGATATACCTATGGGCCATTACTCGGCCTATTTGCATTTGGAATCTTTACCAAATATAAAGTTAAGGACAAATACGTTTGGATTGTGGCATTAAGCGCTGCTATTATAATTTCAATAATTGGATCAATTCCACCCGAAAACCTTGGAGGTTACACATTAGGTTACGAACTACTTCCAATTAATGGCTTAATAACATTTTTAGGACTTTTAATAATCAGAAAAAAGACGGTAAAATAAAATTGCGGTGGCATTAATGCATAAGGGAATAGCTTAAATTATTAGTATATTTGTTGCATGGATTTTGCTACTATTCCAATGAAAAAATTTTCTATACTAATATTAGTTTTTGCTTTTATTTTCGCATGCTCAAAAGAAGGAGATAAAAGCTCTGAAAACTCATCTTTTTTACTCACGGAAATTGCACCAGAAAACTCAGGTATTGATTTTTCAAACTTAGTTTCTGAAGATCCAACCCATAGCATTATTAATTACATTTATTATTATAATGGAGGTGGTGTAGCAGCAGGTGATATAAATAATGATGAGTTACCTGATTTGTTCTTTGTATCAAATATGGGTGATAATAAACTTTATCTCAACAAGGGTAATTTTAAATTTGAGGATGTTTCAGTCAAAGCTAATATTAATGGTAAATCCAACTGGCAAACTGGAGTTACTATGATAGATATTAATAATGATGGTTTGTTAGACATTTATGTCTGTGCTGTCTCTGGTTTGTTAGACTTTAAAGGTCATAACGAACTTTTTATAAATAATGGCGATGGCTCTTTTACTGAAAAGGCCAAGGACTACGGACTAGACTTTAAAGGCTACTCCACACAAGCATACTTTTTTGACTATGATAAAGATGACGATCTTGATGTATATATCGTAAACCATGCTGTACACACAACCCTTTCACATGGTAATGCTGATTTAAGAAATAAGCGCGTACCTCTTGTAGGCGATGTTCTTTTAAATAATAACAATGGTAAGTTCACAGACGTAAGTGAAAAGGCAAATATCTATGGTGGTGTAAATGGCTATGGCTTAAGTGCCACTGTTGCTGATTTTAATAATGACGGTTGGGATGATATATATGTTTGTAATGATTTTCATGAAGATGACTACTATTATTTAAATAATCAAGACGGCACATTTAAAGAAAGTCTTGGAGAATCTTTCACCACAATTAGCAGATTCTCTATGGGAAGTGATGCAGCAGATATTAATGGAGATGGATACCAAGATTTAATGACCTTGGATATGCTTCCTAAAGAAGAACGAATCTTAAAAGAGACCGAAGGTGATGATGCTATGTTTAATATGCAAGAACATCTTGATAACTTAGGTTATAAAGATCAATATTCACGCAATATGCTACAAATCAATAACGATGGTGCGTATTTTCACGAGACTGCCTTATTGAATAAAGTTGCTGATACTGATTGGAGTTGGGCACCACTTTTTGCAGATTTCAATAATGACGGCCACCAGGATTTATTTGTTTCCAATGGAATTTTAAGACGTCCCAATGGATTAGATTTTAAGAAGTATGTATCCAATGCCTTTAAGGGCCGAACGGAAAGTGAAGGCCTGGAATGGCTATTTAATTCTATTGGTGAAATGACTCATGGAAAAGTAACCAATGAAATTTTTGAAGGCAATTCTGAAAGATTAATAAGCCAAACTGGAAATTGGATAGAAAATAAACCAAGCCTTTCTAATGGCGCTATTTATGTTGACCTTGACAATGATGGTGACTTAGATATTGTTACAAACAACTTTAATTCGACTGCTGGCTTGTACAAAAATACAACTGACAATAATAGCAATTATATTTCATTAGATGTTAGCTATAAAGGCTCAAATATAGAAGGAATTGGTACAAAAGCAATTGTTTATGCCGATGGTAAAACTCAAACAAAGCAGATATTTAAATCTAGAGGGTTTTTATCTTCATTAGAGAGTAAGCTTCATTTTGGAATTGGTAGTACTGAAAAAATTGATTCTATAGAAATCATATGGCCTAATAATGAATACCAAACTATTCATACTCCAGACACAAACACATTAATAGCTATTGAATATACTGCTTCGGATAAGCTTTATGTCTACAATAACACTAAAAACAAAAGCTCCCTGTTTAATGCAGATAACAGTATTGATTACACGCATGTAGAAGATAATTATACAGATTTTTTAGAAGAAAAATTAATTCCATACAAGGTCTCAATATTTGGACCGGCTTTTGCCAAAGGTGATGTTGATGGTAACGGATTTGAAGATGTATATATTGGCAGTGCTTCAGGTAAAGTAAGTGAGCTATATCTTAACTCTGGATCTGGATTTAAATTATCAGAACAAAAAACATTCAAGAATGATGGTTATTATGAAGATAACGATGCCACATTTTTTGATGCAGACAATGACGGAGATCTCGATCTTTACGTAGCTACAGGTATTAATGAGTTGAAGGTAGAAGGATTAATGAAAGACAGACTATACATTAACGAAAATGGTCTATTTATAGATGCTTCAGACAGAATACCTTCTAACACCAATATTTCAACAAGTGTCGAAGCCCATGACTA
Organism: Winogradskyella sp. KYW1333; assembly: GCF_003335675.1. GTDB lineage: Bacteria > Bacteroidota > Bacteroidia > Flavobacteriales > Flavobacteriaceae > Winogradskyella. The sequence goes on from NZ_QPHL01000015.1 coordinate 396,445, forward strand.
CGATAGTGACGGTGATACAGACCTATTTATTGGTAATCATTCAGTCGCAAATGACTACGGTAAAAAAGTGAAATCTTACGTTTTGAATAATGATGGTTCAGGTAATTTCACAATAAAAGAAACTCTTGAAGCTTCAAAAGTAACATCTGCTGAATGGACGGATATTAATGGTGATAATATCAAGGACCTACTCGTATCTTGTGAGTGGGATGCTCCAAAAATATATATCAATACTAACGGAAAATTAGAATTACTTGATATACCAGAAAAAATGAATGGTTTATGGCAGTCAATCAGCACATTTGACATTGATTCAGATGGTGACAAAGATATTTTGTTAGGAAATTGGGGACTCAACACAAAATTCAACCTTTATTTTGACGGCCCACTTTTATTATACTATTCAGACTTTGATAAAAACGGAATTAACGAAACACTAATTGCCTACAATAGAGATGGTAAATATTATCCACTAAACTCAAAGGATGAAATGGCTGGTCAAATGAATATTATGAACAAAATTTATTTAGATCATAAAAGTGTAGCAGGTAAAACGATAGAGGAAGTCATTAAACAAGGTAGTATTAAAAAAGCTGAAAAGTCAGTGGCTCACACTCTGGCATCTGGTTATTTAAGAAATGACAATGGTAAGTATTCTGAATTTATTGAATTTGAAGATGCCATGCAACTTGCACCAATTACAACTTTCGCAGAAATTAAGTCTGACAACATAACCAAGTTAATTGTTGGTGGTAATTCTGATAAAGTCAACACCTATCATGGTTCTTACACCTCATTGAAAGGATTACTGGTTGAAGACCAGTCCAATTATCAACCTGTTTCAAAATTAGGTATGTCTCCATTTAATGATCAAATAAAGCAAATTGAAGTTGTAAAGATGAGAGATAATAATGTGATTTTTGTCTTATCAAATAGTGCAGAGTTAAAGCAATATACTTACTCAGAATAAGAGATTAATATTGATTTGTAGCTAGCAAAACTAGTGTACAGGCAACTTCAACTTCAATATTATTTTCTTCCAATATTTTATATAGTTCAGGGTTTTCTGTACCAGGATTAAAAATAACTCGCTTAGGACTTAAACCAATTATATAATCATAATACGATTTCTGTCTTTGTGGACTAAGATACATTGAAATAGTATTAATATCATTATAAGAAATCAACTCTGTATCAATAGGCACATTATTAATTTCTCCTGACTTCAAGCCAAAGGCCTTTACTTCATGGTCCTTACCTCTTAATCTATTGATAGCAATATTCGAATAACGCTCAGGTTTTAATGAGGCACCTAAAACTAAAGTGGTTTTATTCATTTGTTAAAAAGATATTAAGTTCTATTAAATGTGGTAACACGTTGTAAAAATAGTCGCCTTAACACTTAGAAACTATCAAATCAATCAAAAAAAAATCAAAAAATGAAGTATTTCTTTTTAATACTATTAAATAAAAAAAACCGAAACAAGCGTTTCGGGTTTTTGTTAAAATTCACTTAAATATGTTAAAGTTTGAAATAAATCTGAATTCGTTACATCTTAAGTATGGAGATAAGTTTTAATTACGAAACTTTATAAAATTTATGTTTTATAATGTAGTGTTAGTTAAAGTTGGTTAATAGCTGAAAAAGCCCAGATTAATTATCTGGGCTTTTTTTGTTTATAATTAATATTACCATTTAATAATTGCACTCCCCCAAGTAAATCCACTACCAAAAGCTGCAAGAACGACATTGTCACCTTCTTTAATTTTACCATCTTCCCATGCCTCGGTCAATGCAATGGGTATTGAAGCTGCAGTCGTATTACCATAACGCATTATATTATTGTAGACTTGGTCGTCAGACAACCTAAACTTCTTTTGAATGAATTGAGCAATTCTGAGATTAGCCTGATGAGGAATCAACATATCTATATCCTCTTTTTGTAAATTATTGGTGATCAAGCCTTCGACTATAGCTTCACTAAATCTTACAACAGCATGTTTAAAAACAAATTGGCCATTCATATATGGATAATAAGATGTATCGTCAGGGTCATTTTCTTCCATAATAGCATCAATCCAACGTCCTGTGCTCGGTCCTTCCAAGGCTAATTCTTTTGCGTGTTTCCCTTCAGAATGCAAGTGAGTTGATAAAATACCTTTACTATTGTCCTCTTCTCTACTAAGAACTGCAGCACCTGCTCCATCACCAAAAATAACTGTTACACCTCTACCTCGAGTTGAACGCTCTAATCCTCCTGAGTGATTTTCACTACCAATTACTAATACATTTTTATACATGCCGGTTTTAACAAACTGGTCAGCAACAGATAATCCATAAATAAAGCCGGAACATTGATTTCTTACATCTAAGGCACCTATTGTGTCCATTTCCAATAACTCTTGGACCCTTACTCCTCCTCCAGGGAAATACATATCTGGACTTAAGGTTGCAAATACAATAAAATCAATATCGTCTTTCGTTAAACCTGCGCGTTCAATGGCTATTTTGGCCGCTTTCGCTCCCATAATAGATGTAGTATCGTCACTGGTTTTTGGATCTATCCAACGACGCTCCTTTATACCAGTTCGCTCTTGTATCCATTCATCACTGGTATCCATCCATTCTCTAAGATCGTTGTTTGTTACAACATTTTCTGGCAGGTATTTACCTAACCCTGTTATTCTAGAATTGTACATTAGTTGTTATATATAGTTAGATTAACAAATTTAACCCATTTGAATCTATTCCTAAACCTATTCGTTATGCATGCATAATAAATTTAACAGATTAAAAATTTCATTTAATTTTAACATGCCTATCAGATTTTGGAGATATTTTTTTGAGTAATTTAAAGGCACTAATCCATAATCAAAAAAATAATGAAACAATTACTCAGAATCTTCGTATTTCTTTTCGTGATTAATGGTTTTGCACAGCAGAATCTTACATATCAACAACCTTCTAATGAGATTTTAGAACTCGCTGATGTAGAATTAGCTCCAGGCGTTCAAATTGACAGTAAAGGTGAGCAAATGGTATTGCTTTATCGCAATCAATACAAATCAATTGCAGAGTTATCTGAAACAGAATTAAGATTAGCTGGTCTTAGAATTAATCCGGTAACCAATATTGGAAGCAGAACTAATTATTACACAAATATTAAGGTTAAAGGTGTAAAAGATAAAGACGCAAAACAAGTTTCTGGGTTACCAGAAAACGCAAGACTTTCAGGATTTAGATGGTCACCAGATGAAAGTATGATTGCCTGCCTTAATACAACATCCACTGGAGTAGAAGTTTGGGTATTAAATATTGCCAATGCCAAGGTCACAAAACTTACAGATGCTAAGGTCAATGCAAATATGGGAAGTACTATAAATTGGTTTAAAGACAACCAAAATCTTTTGGTTAAAATGTTACCTGCTGATAGAAAACCATTGATAAATACAGCAGTAGCTGTACCAACTGGACCAACTGTTTCGGTAAGTAATGGAGCTAAGGCACAAAATAGAACCTATCAAGATTTATTAAAAACACCTAATGACGAGTTTAACTTTGAACAGTTAGCAAGATCTGAGATTAAAAAGGTTTCCATTGATGGCAAAGTAGATGATTTTCTAGGTGCTGATATGTATAGAAGCATAAGCTTTTCGCCTGATGGTAATTATGTAATGATTACAAAGGTTAAAAAACCGTTTTCTTATTTAGTAACATTTGGCAGATTTCCTAGTGAAAGCACTATGTATAGCAAAAATGGCAACATAGTAACCGTTGTAAACGAAGTTCCTTTAGATGAAGTTAGACCTAAAGGATTTATGTCTACCAGACTTGGTAAACGCAATATGATATGGCGAGGCGACAAACCTTCTACTTTGGTATGGGCAGAAGCTTTAGATAGCGGTGATCCAGCAATAGAAGCAGAATATAGAGATGCTGTATATGAGCAAAACGCACCATTTAATGGACCAAAAAAAATGATCCTTAAAACAAAACAACGTTTTGCCGGGATAGAATGGGGAAATGACAATTCAGCAATGGCATATGATTATTGGTGGAATACAAGAAATACTAAAACATATATGTTTAATCCTTCTACTGCTGAGGCCAAAGTTATTTCTGATAGAAACTATCAAGATGTTTACAGCGATCCTGGAAATTTTGTGACCTCAAAAAATGAATATGGTAGCTACACACTCAATATGAACGGTGATAAAATTTACCTCATGGGTAATGGATATTCAAAGGAAGGACAGTTTCCATTCATTGATGAATACAATACAAAAACAGGCAAAACTAAGCGACTTTATCAGTCTAAGTATACGGATAAGTTAGAAAGTCTCAATAGTGCCTTAGATCTGAAAAAAGGTAAAATACTGGTTCGTATTGAGTCAAAAACCCAATATCCGAATTACTACATTAGGAATATAAATAAAAAAAACGATCTCACAGCTATAACAACATTTGAAAATCCGTTTAAAAGCCTTGAAACGGTGGACAAACGCGTCATCAGCTACAAACGTGATGATGGTTTAGATCTAGAAGGGACGCTCTATTTACCCTTAGACTATAAGGAAGGTGAAAAGTATCCAATGATTTTATGGGCATATCCTAGGGAATATAAGGATAAGGCTAGTGCATCTCAAAGTACGGCTAATCCAAACGAGTTTGTTTACCCATATTGGGGCTCACCTATATATTGGGTTACAAAAGGTTATGTTGTACTAGACGACGCCGCGTTTCCAATAGTTGGTGAAGGTGATGAAGAACCTAACGACTCGTTTAGAACACAACTTGTAGCTAATGGTAAAGCAGCAATAGACGCAGTTGATAATTTAGGCTACATTGATAGAGAAAAAGTTGCAGTTGGAGGGCACAGTTATGGAGCATTTATGACAGCCAATTTACTGTCTCATTCTAATTTATTTGCTGCAGGAATTGCAAGAAGTGGAGCCTATAATAGAACATTAACGCCTTTTGGTTTTCAAAGTGAAGAACGCAGTTATTGGGAAGCTCCAGAAATTTATTACAATATGTCACCTTTTATGCATGCAGACAAAATGAAAACACCATTACTACTTATTCATGGTGTGGCCGATAATAATTCCGGAACCTATCCATTGCAAAGCGAACGCTATTTTAATGCCTTAAAAGGACTAGGCGCACCAGTTAGACTGGTAATGTTACCTAAAGAAAGTCATGGTTATAGAGCCAAAGAATCAATAATGCATATGCTATGGGAGCAAGATAAATGGTTAGAAAAGCATGTGAAGAATAAAAAGAAGAAAGAAGAAAAGATTGAAGTTAAAGAAACAATCAAAAATTAAAAATATTCCGAAAACGAAAAACCATTCCACAGCCAATGGTTTTTTTATGCCATCTTGTCACAGTTTAATACTTGGTACTTTATTTGAATACGGGATTAGTGAAATAAACAATTAAAATCAAACCTGTTAATCCAGGAATAAAAAAACAACATATCATGGCAAAAGGAAATATTAATGTGTCGGTAGAAAACATTTTCCCGTTAATTAAAAAATTCTTGTACAGTGATCACGAAATATTTTTACGTGAATTAATCAGTAACGCAACAGATGCGACTCTTAAATTAAAGCATTTAACAAGTATTGGTGAATCTAAATCAGAGTACGGTGAACCAAAGATTGAAATAAAAATAGATAAAGAGGGAAAGAAACTTCATATCATAGATCAAGGAATTGGTATGAGCGCAGAGGAAGTTGAGAAATACATCAACCAAATTGCTTTCTCAGGTGCTGAAGAATTCCTAGATAAATATAAAGATACTGGTAAAGATGCTGGTATCATTGGTCATTTTGGATTAGGATTCTATTCATCTTTTATGGTTTCAGATAAAGTAGAAATTATTACCAAATCCCATACTGATGCTCCGGCTGCACATTGGGTGTGTGATGGTTCACCAGAATTCACTTTAGAGAAAGCAGATAAAAAAGAAAGAGGAACAGAAATCATTCTTCATATTTCTGAGGAGGAACAGGAATTTCTCGAAGAAGCAAGAATAAGAGAGTTACTCACAAAATATAACAAGTTTATGCCTATTCCGATTAAATTCGGAACTAAGGAAATTAACGATCCAGATTTCACTCCAAAAACTACAAAAGATAAGGACGGTAAGGAAACTACAGAGCCGCACAAACAAATCACAGTTGATAATATCATTAACAATCCTAATCCGGCTTGGACTAAGCAACCAGCAGATTTAAAGGATCAAGATTATAGCTCATTCTACAGAGAATTGTACCCAATGCAGTTTGAAGAACCACTGTTTCATATTCACCTTAATGTAGATTATCCATTCAATTTAACGGGAATCTTGTATTTCCCAAAGATGACAAATGACCTTAATATTCAGAAGGATAAGATTCAGTTATACCAAAACCAGGTATTTGTAACTGATAATGTAGAAGGTATAGTACCGGAGTTCTTAACCATGCTTCGTGGTGTTATAGACTCACCAGACATTCCATTAAACGTATCTCGTAGTTACTTGCAGGCTGATGGAAACGTTAAGAAAATTTCATCTTATATCACTAGAAAAGTAGCGGATAAATTGAAATCATTATTCAATAATAATCGTGAAGATTTTGAGAAAAAATGGGACGATATTAAAATTGTTATTGAGTATGGTATGTTATCTGAAGAAAAGTTCTTTGAAAAAGCAGATGCATTCGCTTTATATCCAACTGTAGATGGTAAATTTTACACCTTTGAAGAATTAACAAATGCTATTAAAGCTAAACAAACTGACAAGGATGATAAAATGGTAATTCTTTATGCCTCAAACAAGGATGAGCAACATGCTTACATACAAGCTGCAAAGGATAAAAATTATGAAGTTTTATTATTGGACTCACCAATAGTTAGTCATTTAATGCAAAAGCTAGAAACATCTAAAGAAAATATCTCTTTTGCACGTGTTGATGCTGATCATATTGATAACTTAATTAAGAAAGACGATACAACTATCTCTAAGTTGAGTGAAGATGAAAAAACCAAACTAAACGAGTTATTAAAAGAGGTTGTTCCTTCAGACAAATTCATGGTACAGTTGGAAGCAATGGATAGTAATGCGTCACCATTTATTATTACACAGCCAGAATTTATGCGTCGTATGAAAGAAATGCAACAAACTGGAGGGGGTGGTATGTTTGGTATGGGTAACATGCCAGAGATGTACAACTTGGTAGTGAATACAAATCATGACTTAGTGAATGAAATTCTTAACACAAAAACACGTAAAAAACAAGAGCGTTTAATAAATCAGAGTTTAGATTTAGCAAGGTTGTCACAAGGCCTATTGAAAGGCGAAGAGTTAACAAACTTTATTAAGCGTAGTTATGATATGATTAAGTAGTTGGAACGCTGACAGAAATTCAGGACCTTAAATAACAAAACCACTTCAATTTTGAAGTGGTTTTGTTATCTTTAGGTAACAGATATTTAAATCTTGTTATCATGCACTCTAATAATAAACTTAACACTTTTAGTGTATTATTTTTAATTAAAGGTATACTAACACTCTGCTTTGCGATTTTCTTTATATTTTATGTAGGGTTAGGATTTTTTGTAACCAGTGCTGTAGAACTAGACCAGTCTAAGGACATGCCTTTCAATCCTGGAATAATAATTATTATTCTTGGGGTAATTGGTTTAATTATAACAGTGACCTTGGGTATACTTAAAATTTTAGCCTCTAGTTACTTGAAATCAATTAAGAATTACAATTTTATTTTCGCAATGGCGGTTGTAAGCTGCTTAACAGGAATACTTGGAATTTTGCTAGGTGTATTCACTTTAATTGAACTTAGTAAACCTGAAATAAAACAAATGTTTGATAATAACAACTAGTACACTTTAGTTGAAATTTCATAAGTACTTTGCTTGAATTTGGCATTATCGACTAATATTTCAACAAGAAACAAAGAGAGGTTAGCATTAAAAGAAAAAGGTGTAAACGCAATTATTTTTAATATTAGAAAAAATCTGGATCTTCTTGGAAAATTACAGTGATCAACATTGCATTTCTATTAATAGGTATAGGTTTGGGTGTGCTAATAGCAAATATATTAGACACCTACACAGGTTTAGATGAAGATGCGGTTTATCCGTCAATAATATTCATAATTGCAGGTTTAGGCTTATATGTTGAGTACACTCAAACAAAAAAAGCGTTAGAAGATTAATAAATAAACCAATCAATGAAAAAACACCTCCTAATCAGAGGCGTTTTTTTATGTTTATAAATGATGTATCTTTAAATCCATACATATAAAGAATGCGTAAAATCCTTTTTCTATTTCTATTTTCTGCACAATTTGTTGGCGCACAAATTACCATCTTAGATAGCATTTCTAAACATCCAGTGAGTTATGCGGCTGTTTCATTTGGTAATGGGAATGGAATTTTTGCAGATGACGAAGGAAAATTTGTGTTTACAGAGAAGCTCTATCCAGATATAGATTCTTTATTTATTTCTGCATTAAGCTATAAAGATCTTAATATGAATTCCAATGAATTGATAGATACTTTATACATGGTTTCCCAAGCTGATGAACTAGACGAAGTAACTATAGAATTTAAACGGAATAGAAAATTTAAAGAAGAAAAGTTAAAACCATATTTAGATGATAATTATTATAATTGTTGGCTACCAACAATAGAATCTGAAATTGCTGTTTACTTTCCTAAAACAAACCTTAAAGACCAGGAAGTTTCATCTGTCATTTTCCCAATAGCTTTGGAATCTCGAGATTGGAAAAAAAGAAAACGTTCTAATAGCGAAAAAAAGAAGTTTTCAACCTTATTCAAGGTGAAATTTTATGAAAACGAGAATGGTAGTCCAGGTAAGGTTTTAAGCTATGAAACCATAGTTTTTCGAGCTACAGAGATAAATGGTGACTCTTTTACCTTAAACGTTGAGGATTTTAATATCTATGTTCCAAACAATGGTCTGTTTGTTTCATTACAGGTTTTGGGTTACACTGATCAAAACGGTAAGCTACTACCAAATAAAAAGTATAAAGAGGTACAAGCTAAAAATGGTATCATTAAAATACCAACTAATTTTAGACCGCTACTACCTTTTACCAGTCAATTAAGTGAGAAAAGAACATTTATAAAACGTGTATTTATCAATGGCAATAATTGGATTAATTTCAGTAATGACAAGGGCTTTAAATCAAGCCTATTGGATAAAGGGTTATTCAATTATGGTATAGGTATTGCATATAAGACCTATAAAGACGAATGAAATGGCTTAGCTTTATTTAAGTAAATTATAATAATTCTATTTTCGTAACATATAATATTAGAACCTAAAATGAAAACCGTTTATAGTTATATTATTCTTTGCCTAATTATCACAGTTACATATTCTTGCGAGAAAAATGATACTGGAGAACAAGATGAAGAAGTCATAATTTTACCAGAAAACAGATTACCACAAGTAAAAATAAATACAAATGGAGCGACCATTGTTGATGAACCCAAAATAATTGCGCAAATGACCATCACAATTAATGATGAAGTCGATTATGATGGTAATATTGGTATTGAAATAAGAGGATCATCTTCTCAATCATTCCCAAAAAAACAATTTGGCTTTGAAACGCGAGATGATGCAAATGAAGACCTTGATGTCTCCTTGCTGGGTTTCCCTGAAGAAGAAGATTGGATCTTATATGCTCCTTACAGCGACAAATCGTTGATTCGTAACATGCTTATCTATGACTTATCCAGAGAAATTGGCCGTTATGCCAGCCGAGCAAAATTTGTTGATGTTATAATAAATGAATCCTACAACGGAGTTTATGTCCTAATGGAAAAATTAAAAAGAGATGATAATCGTATCGATATCAATAAATTAAGAGAAAATGAAAATAGTGGAGAAGATTTAACTGGTGGTTATATACTTAAAATTGATAAAGCAGATGGCCCTAATAATACCATATATACCAATATAAATTCAATTACATCTACTTATACGCCAAACGATGCAAGTTCCGGACAGGAAATTCATTTTTTATACGACACACCAGACGAAGAAGATATTACACAAGAACAAAAAACCTACATCAGCAATTATATGTTAGCTTTTGAAAATGCTTTATCAAGTAATGATTTTACCGATCCTAATACTGGCTATTCTGCATATATAGAAACACAGAGTTTTATTGACTTCTTTTTACTTACCGAATTATCCAACAACGTAGATGGTTACCGCTTAAGTACTTGGCTCGTTAAAGATAAAAATGAAAAACTTCAAATGGGTCCTATCTGGGATTTCAATTTAGCTTTTGGTAATGCTGATTATTGTTCCGGTGGATCAACTAATGTTTGGGCATATAAATTTAATGAGAGATGTTCAAATGATTTCTGGCAAATTCCTTTTTGGTGGGATCGTTTACTTGAAGATCCAGAATTTGTATCTCAATTAAAACTCCGTTGGTTAGAATTGCGTGGTGGTTCACTCTCAAATAGCGCAATACTTCAAAAAATAGATTCTTATACAGAAACACTTAGCTTATCTGGTGGAATTCAAGAGAATTTTGAAAAATGGCCTGTCTTGGGTCAGTATGTATGGCCAAACAACTTCGTTGGAAATTCTTATGAAGACGAAAAGAATTACCTTATTGAATGGATAGAAGATAGATTAAATTGGTTAGATACTGAAATCACTGAACTTTGATTTTATTTTAAAAACTATTAAATATTTAACTTTGACAAATGAATTGGCTTTAAACCGAACTTAATGGACAAAGAATTATTAAATTACAGGATAGGCAATTCATTTAAGACTTATAAAGATGAATGAATCTATAGGCATTTATATTATGTCAGCGATTTATATAATCGCAGGAATATTGCATTTTGTTAAAACAAAAATGTATATGATCATAATGCCAGAGTATTTTTGCAACCATAAGAATTTAGTGATTTTAAGTGGTATAGCAGAAATAATTATGGGAATTGGGTTGTGTATTCCATCCCTTAAGACATTATCTTTATACTGTATTATCGCAATGCTGATAGTATTTTTAACCGTACATTTTTATATGCTTAATAATGATAAGGCATCATTAGGAATTCCAAAATGGATTTTAGTTCTTAGAATTCCCTTACAGTTCGCTTTAATGTATTGGGCATGGTTATATATAGATTGATTATATGAAAGACTAAACAGGACTAATAATCGCATTTATAGGAATTGTAATACTCGCAGGAGTTATTGGATATCAAGCTAAAACTGAAGAATCTGCTCCTGCGTTTATAGTTATAGGTTTAGCAGTAAATATTGTTGGTGTAATTATACACTTCAAGCGCAACATGAAAAAGTAGTTACTCAACAACAAAGTCGAAGTAGGTTTCCGGAAAGGGTTCCCCACGCAAGGTAAAATGCCACCATTCTTTAGGATAATTCCTAAATCCATGTTTTAACATCACTGTCTGCAACAACTGTCTATTCATTTTTTGAGTTTCAGAAATACTTTGGTAATCAACCCAAGATTGTTGCCCAAAAAAATCATAAGGACTACCCATATCTAGTGGTTCACCTGTAATTACATTAATAATAGTCAAGTCTAAAGTACTACCTCTACTATGGCCAGATCTCGATGCTATATATTCTTCCTTAAAAAGATTTTCCTTAGCAACATCTGGATAAAATTGTGATTTATTAATTGTATCATTTAAATCTCTAGCCCATCTTATAAAATGATTTACAGCACGCTGGGGCCTGTAGCCATCATAAACCTTTAAACATAGATTTTGTGACTGGAGTTCCTCTTGTACTAACATTAATTTATCTGCAGTCTCTTTAGTAATAATAAGTTTATTGGAATGATAACCTTCAATAGTATCACCAACAAAATTATTGACTGAAAAATACCGTAGCTCTATATCTAGATCATTTATAACATCCCTAGCATAAACAAAACCTGTCGGTAGCATCGTTTGTCGCTGACCCAAGCTTAACAATCCACTTGTTAAAAGAAGAATTAAAAGAGTTTTTAATTTCATACCTAAGCACTAATTTAGTCAAAAAATATGCTATGGAATTGTTTTCAAACGATAATCAATACTTTAATTTACCTAATGCAGAACTGATTTATGTACCTAGCTTTTTGTCTTGTCAAGAAGCAGATAAATATTTTAACTCTATTAACGAAACTACCAATTGGAGACATGATGACATAACAGTTTTCGGTAAAACCTATAAACAACCACGTCTTACAGCGCTTTTTGGTGAATCTAATAAACAATATGCATATTCTAACATAACAATGTATCCAGAAGAATTCACAAAAGAATTAGAAACAATTAAAGAAAAGATTGAAACCTTGTCTAACGCCACGTTTAATACTGTCCTTGTAAATCTATATAGAGATGGAAATGATAGTAATGGATGGCATGCAGACAACGAAAAGGAATTAGGTCAAAATCCTATTATAGCATCATTAAGCCTTGGTCAGTCACGACCATTTCATTTTAAACACAGAACCATAAAAGAAGAACGTCATAAACTTTTATTAGATCATGGCAGTTTACTAATAATGAAAGGTGAAATGCAACATTATTGGCTACATCAAATTGCAAAAACAAAACTTAAAATATCACCAAGAATCAATCTTACATTTAGAAAACTTTTAGATGCATAAAACAAAAAACCGGGTTCCCTCAAACCCGGTTTTTCTAATTTGCTTTTTTTATTATGTAAGTAGATTTAGGGTCTCTAAGTCAACACAACATAATGCAAATATTAATTAATTAATCCATTGAACTAAAAACTAAATTTTAGTACACTTCAAATATAGAATTAGGATTTAATTTTGACGCCAAAAAACATATTTAATCGATGTAATGCATAAAATTTTAACTTTTAAAGATGAAATTATGCATTTCATCGATGAAATACAATTTAAAAAATCATTAAAATGATAGGACTAATACTAAAACTGACTTAAATTTATTTTAATTTTAGACATAAAATCCGTTAATAATTAACTTAGATTTTAAAAAACAATATGAAAACACAGATTTATACACTGCTAATTTTAATTTCAAATTTGTGTTTTTCACAAAATGAAGAAAATACATTTTTATCAAGCGAATTGTCTATCACTAAATGGATTGATGGTACATTGTTAATTCCTGAACAAAATGAGGCCAACAAATTGGCAATCATAATTGCTGGATCAGGACCTACCGATAGAAATGGAAATCAAAACTTTCTTATAAACAACTCCTTAAAAAAACTTGCTGAAGAATTAACCAACAACGGTATTGCTACATTCAGGTATGATAAACGTATAGTTAAGCAAATTAGACAGGGAAATTTAGATAACAATATAAAGTTTGATGATTTTATAAATGACGCATCTGATGTCATTACTCATTTTAAAACGAGCAATCAATTTTCAGAAATATTTGTTATCGGTCATAGTCAAGGTAGCTTAGTTGGAATGATTGCATCACAAGACAAGGTTAATGGATTTGTTTCTTTGGCTGGAACTGGTCAAAACATTGGTGATGTTATTATAGAACAAATTAATAATACAGCGCCTATGCTTAAAGAAGATACTGAGCAGGTTGTATCAATTTTAAAAGCTGGTAAAACCACAAATGATTATCCTTTAGCATTATCCTCAATGTTCAGTAAGGATATTCAACCATTTATGATAAGCTGGATGGCTTATAACCCAACTAATATCATTAATTCATTAAACTGCCCAGTTCTTATAGTTAATGGCACAAAAGACCTTCAAGTTTCAGTAAAAGAAGCCGAATTATTGAAACGAGCCAACGATAACTCTAATATTGTAATAATAGAAAAGATGAATCATGTACTAATTGAAATAGAAGGTGATGATTTAGAAAATTCTAAGTCTTACAATGAGTCCTTTAGAAAAATTTCACCTACCCTAATTGAAAACATTACAAACTTTATTAAATCTTAAGCTATCCCGATTATGAGCATTTAAAAAAGCATCTCATAATTGAGATGCTTTTTTACTAACTAACTAACCAAACTGTAATGTAACGATTTTGAAGTAATGTTACATTAAGTAACTCTCGTTTGAAACATCACATAATGTATATAGCAAACCTTGTGCCAAACTTTATTTTTAAATTTTAATAAATAAAGTGTAACAAAATATTTCATTTGTATACTTATGAAATAAATTATATCTTTATAATATCATTTTAATATCAATTTAAATTAATCAATTAATCAGTTAAATTATGAAAGAAGAGAAAATTATTGTCCCAGCAAATGGCTATTTAATGCTGTTTATATTTCTAATCCTATTTTTTGGAAGTATAGCGCTATTCCCAATTACTAAAACTGGTTGGCCAGCCTTCGGTATAGTAATTTCACTTTTATTGGTCTTTGGCTTTATAATGGTACAACCAAATGGGTCTAGAGTTTTGCTATTGTTTGGAAAATATGTAGGTACAGTGAAGAAAAATGGTTTTTATTGGGTAAACCCATTCTTTACAAAAAAGAAGATCTCTTTAAGAGCCAGTAATTTTGATAGCGAAAGATTAAAAGTCAACGATAAGTTAGGAAACCCTGTAATGATCAGTACTATTTTGGTTTGGCGTGTACAAAACACATATAAAGCCGCATTCGATGTAGACAACTATGAAAATTTTGTGCGAGTACAAACAGATGCAGCTGTGCGTAAACTCGCAAGCATGTACCCTTATGACAACTTTGCTGATGAAGGACATGACGAAGATATTACGCTTAGATCTAGTGTAAACGAGGTAAGCAATGCACTAGAAAAAGAAATTGACGAAAGATTGTCAATAGCAGGTATAGAAGTTCTAGAAGCACGAATTGGATATTTAGCATATGCGCAAGAGATTGCCAACGCAATGCTTAAACGTCAGCAAGCCACAGCAATTGTTGCTGCAAGACATAAAATTGTAGAAGGAGCAGTTAGCATGGTAGAAATGGCCATAGAGGAATTAAATAAAAATGAAGTAGTAGAACTAGATGAGGAACGCAAAGCTGCTATGGTAAGCAACTTAATGGTGGTACTTTGTGGTGACAAGGATGCATCTCCAGTAGTAAACACAGGTACACTAAGTCATTAAAAAATGAACAATAAACAGATATATAGTATTGCAATAAGTAGTGTCTTGGGAACAAGTATTGGCACTGCCATTGGTGCAATACTTGATGATGTTGCTATGGGCACAGTATATGGAATGTTGGCGGGTATTATTTTAAGAGCCATTATATCAATTACAGTACTAAATAATAAAGAGGAAGAAAAATGAAAGAGTACAAAGTTATACAGCCTAAACTAGGGTTTAGAAATCGCCTGCAGAATTTTGAAGACATTTTAAATCAATATGCCAGAGAAGGCTGGAGCGTCAAATTCATTGGCCAAGGTTTTATGAGTGTAGTATTAGAACGTAATAAAAACAGATAATGCGAATTTTTAAAGAAGAACAAAGATTTAACCAATTATGGATCATCATACTAATAATGGTTAGTATGCTGGTTCCCCTTGGTATTATAGTCGGAACCTATTTAAAGAAACCTGATAGTTTTACAACGACTGAGTTTTTAATTATTATCGGAATACTAATTATTGCTTCAGGAATTATATTTCTTTTTAAACTTTCTACTAGAATAGACGAATATGGTATTCATTATAAATTTTTTCCATTTCATATAAAGTACCGAGGCATTCAATGGAATGAAATTACCGAAGCATATGTTAGAAAATATGATGCCCTAAATGAATATGGTGGCTGGGGTTTAAAAGGTGGTGCATTATGGAAAAAATCCAAAGGCGTTGCCATCAATGTTTCTGGTGATATTGGTATACAACTTGAATTAAAAAACGGAAAAAGGCTTTTAATAGGTACACAGAAAGAAAATGATACCAAGAAAATATTAGCAACATATAAATCAAAGATTAAAAAAGTAGAAAATGGCTAAGAAAAAAGCATTTGCACTGAGAATCAATGAAGATATGCTTAAAGCTATTGAAAAATGGGCATCTGATGAGTTTAGAAGTACCAATGGACAAATAGAATGGATGCTAATGCAATACCTTAAGGAAAACAAAAGACAACCTAAATCATCAAAAAAATCCACAAGCTCTGATTCTTAATTCTTTAAAAAATTAATAATTCTATTATTTTTGGTTCACACTAACCAATCTTAATTGAAAAGCTTACTCAAATTTATATTGCTTTGTACATCATCCTTGATGATGGCACAAACCAAATCTTTCGAAGTAAAATATATTTCTGAGACCATAATTTTAGATGGTCAATTGAATGAATCTTCATGGAGCAAGGCTAAACCTGCAACCGACTTTTGGAATTATTTTCCAACGGATTCGTTACAAGCCAAGCAACAACCAGTGATCAAAATGCTTTTTGACGATACCAACCTCTATATAGGCATTAAAGTCAACGCTCCTGGAAATGAGTTTATAGTTCCTTCTCTAAGACGTGATTTTAGAGCTGGTGGGAGCGATAATATCACACTCTTATTTGATACTTTTAATGATGGAACCAATGCGTTTATTTTTGGCTCAAATCCTGAAGGCGTGCAACGTGAAATGCTCTTATCTGGAGGCGGTACTGAACTTAGAGGTTTTAATATGGCTTGGGATACAAAATGGAGAAACGAAACTGTAGCCCACGACGATCACTACATTTCAGAGTGGATCATTCCACTTTCAGCTTTCAAATATAGAGAAGGTGAAACAAAATGGCGATTTAATAGTTACCATTTTGACACTCAAGATAATGAGAATAACACCTGGGTAAGAATTCCTCAAAACCAGTTCATTTTCAACTTAGCATTTATGGGTGATATGATTTTTGAAAAGCCTTTGGGCAAATCCAAATCACCCATTTCCATAATACCGTACGTTAATGAATTAGTAGGTAAAGACTATGAATCTGACACACCTTCATCATCAGATTTTAAATATGGCGGAGATGTAAAAATGACCATTAATAACAGTCTAAATTTAGATTTAACTATAAATCCTGATTTCTCACAGGTAGAAGTAGATCAGCAAGTAACGAACTTAACGCGCTTTGAAGTTTCTCTACCAGAACGTAGGCAATTCTTCATTGAAAACAGTGACTTGTTTAATGACTTTGGTAATGCAAGAGATTCCAACCCCTTCTTTTCGCGTCGCATTGGGATTGCTACTGATTTAGATGGAAACAATATTGAAAATGATATTATAGCGGGTGTAAGGCTAAGCGGTAAGTTAAACAACAATATGCGAATTGGGATATTAAATATGCAAACCGCAGAGGATAAAACTAATGAAATCGCAACTACAAATAATGCCTTAATTACTGCTCAATATAAATTATTCAAAAGGTCAAATATCAGCCTCATGTTTATCAACAAACAAGCTACTAAAGATTATGATTTCACCTCTTCTGACGACCGTTATAATAGAGTATTTGGTATTGACTATAGACTTGCATCAGAAGATAACACATGGACTGGTAAGTACTATTTTCATAAATCTTTCTCTCCCAATGTAAATAGTAATGACCTCTCATTTGGTGCTTCAACAGAATACAATTCAAGAAATTATAATATTAGATTGAGCGGATTGTTTGTTGGTGATAATTTTAGATCAGACCTTGGTTTTATTAGACGTACAGACATTTTTAAAATAAACCCTCAATTTACACGTAACTTTTGGCCAAAGAAAGGACCATTGCAAAAACATAGTTTTTCAATTACTCCTATTTTTATTTGGAGGCCAGAGCTTAATTTTGAAAACTCTGACTATACAATAATTAGTAGATGGGAAGGCTCATTACAAAACACAGCTAATCTTCAGTTCGAAATGTTTAACAGGTTCATACACTTGTATGATGAATTTGAGCCCACAGGTGTTGATAATGCCATACCACTTCCCATTGGAGATTATTATGCTACTACAATTGGTGCTAGTTATCGATCAGATAGAAGAAAAATACTTTCATATTCAATTAACCCTTCAGTGGGACGTTTTTTTAATGGTGATATTTTTACCTTGAATGCCAATCTTAATTATAGATTTCAACCACATTTCTCTACATCTATTCAATTAAACTACAACAACATAAATTTGCCCGATCCGTATTCTGATGCAAAACTTTGGTTGATTGGACCTCGTTTTGACATAACTTTTAATAAAAACCTCTTTTGGGCAACATTCTTACAATACAACAATCAGCAAGATAATTTTAGCGTAAACACCAGACTGCAATGGCGTTTTGCACCTCTTTCAGATTTATTTTTAGTCTATAATGACAACTATTTTGTTGAGAATGCTTTTGCGCCCAAAACCAGATCAATAAATTTGAAACTTACATATTGGTTAAATATTTAGGTACTTCTATTATGAAATTATACCTACCAAAATAGCCCCTTTATTTGGTGTTTTATTTTTGTATTTTGCATACTCTTAAAACTCAACTATGGACACTTCTCCTATCTTTACAGACGACACTATTGTATTTGGACTCCTAATGTTAGCATTAGGTTTTGTTTTTATTACAGAATCTATAAAAACCGGATTCTGGCCTAAGTTTTATAAAATTGTACCTGGCCTTTTTATGGCATATATGTTACCAGCTGTTTTAACTACTGCTGGGCTCATTGCCCCTGAGTGGAAAACTATTACGGAATCTGGTGATGAAATTGAGCACAGTACAAATTTATACTATGTAGCAAGTCGTTATTTACTACCTGCAGCTTTAGTTTTAATGACTTTAAGTATTGACTTAAAAGCTGTATTTAACCTTGGATGGAGGGCCTTGGTAATGTTTTTCACTGGAACCATAGGCATCATCATTGGAGGTCCAATTGCAATTTTACTAATTGCCACTGTAGCACCGGATGCAGTTGGAGGAGTTGGTCCTGATGCCGTATGGAGAGGACT
Organism: Winogradskyella sp. KYW1333; assembly: GCF_003335675.1. Taxonomy (GTDB): domain Bacteria; phylum Bacteroidota; class Bacteroidia; order Flavobacteriales; family Flavobacteriaceae; genus Winogradskyella. The sequence goes on from NZ_QPHL01000015.1 coordinate 415,417, forward strand.
TTCAACACTTGCCGGAAGTTGGATTGGTGGTGGCGCAAACCAAACAGCAATGTTAGAGATTTATGGTTACAACCAAGCCAAATATGGAGGAATGGTGTTTGTTGATATTGTTGTTGCCAATATTTGGATGGCCATAATTTTAATTGGTATTGGCAAACGAAATAGAATAAACAGATGGTTAAAAGCAGATACTACGGCGATCGAAACACTAAAGGAAAAAGTGACATTATTTTCCGAGAAAGTTAAACGAAACCCATCTTTAACAGACCTAATGATTATATGTGCCATCGCCTTTGGCGCAGTGAGTATATCACATCTATGTGCTGGTTATTTAGCTCCACTTTTTGAGAATTTAGTATCAGGAATTGAATCTGTTACAACTAGAAATGTATTCACCTTCTTAGAATCTAAATTCTTTTGGATGATTAGCATCGCAACAATAATAGCTATTCTGTTATCTTATACTAAGGCCAGGAGTTACGAAGGTGCTGGAGCAAGCAAATTTGGAAGCGTTTTCATATATATTTTAGTTGCCACTATAGGAATGAAGATGGACTTGACTTTAATCTTTGAAAATGGCTGGTTAATTACTATTGGTGTGGTTTGGATGACCATACATGCGGTACTTTTAATTCTTGTTGCTAAGTTTATCAAAGCACCATATTTCTTCCTTGCCGTAGGAAGTCAAGCAAATGTGGGAGGTGCAGCTTCTGCACCCATTGTTGCTTCGGCTTTTCACCCATCCTTAGCTACAGTAGGAGTTTTACTAGCCGTATTTGGCTATGCTGTTGGTACAATAGCGGCAATTGGTTGTACAATTTTAATGGAATTAGCGGCAGTTAGTTAGTAATTTAAAAACAAATAATAGATATTTGTATTCCTAAATTAAATCCTAAAAATGACTAAATCATATAAGATATTTACAACTTTATTTTTTGCATTACTACTTGCTTCCTGTAACAATTCTAATGAATCTAATTTCACTTTAAAAGGAACAATTAAAGGGCTTAAAAAAGGCAAGGTATATTTACAAAAGGATGGAGACTCATCAGTGGTAAATTTAGATAGTTTACAAATTACAGGACAGCCAGAATTTGTTTTACAAACTAATCTCGATGAGCCAAAACTTCTTTACTTAAAACTTTTTAAGAATGATGGCGAAGAACATTTTATACCATTTTTTGCAGACCATGGTATTACAGAAATAAATACAACATTGAAAAACTTTAATTTTGATGCTTCAATTAAAGGATCTAAACAACAAGAGCTTTTAGAAGGTTATTTAGATATAATGGAAGGTTACAAAAACCAAAATTTAGATTTAATAGAGGTTGCTTTAATAGCCCAAAAAGATGGAGATTCTATTGCTTTTGATTCTATTAACAAACTGTCTGAACGATTAGTGAAAAGAAAATATTCATATACCATACAATATGCTATGAATAATTCTGATAGTGAAATTGCACCATATTTAGCACTTTATGAAGTTCCTAGTGCCAATCCTATATACATCGACTCAATTTATAATGGATTAACTGATAACATCAAAGTGTCCTTTTACGGAAAAAAGCTCAAGGAGTTTATAGACAAAAGATAATAAATAAAAAAACTCCAACTATTTTAGTCGGAGTTTTTTATTGAGCCGATAGAGGGCCACGAACCCACGACCTGATGATTACAAATCAGCTGCCCTAGCCAGCTGAGCTATATCGGCTTGATAATTATTTTAATTTATTGATTTTGTCAATTAGGCTTATACCTTTTGACTCAAGATCATTATTAATTGCCTTAAAGTGTGCTTTTTTATCCTCAACACTCCTATCATTGACCCTAGTGATTAATTCATCAAATGTTGCAATCGCTTCGTCAATTATAGCCTCGCTCTGTTTTGTTGGTTTTTCAGCATTTGCCAACTCCCAAATATAAACTGCCTCTATAATATCTCCTAAGACGTAGTTTATGTCCTTTTTTAAATCTCTTTTATTAGCCATAGTTAATTGAATTTTGTGGTACAAAAGTAATAAATACTTAAGTTAAATAATTAGAAATACACCTTTGTTTTAGACGTAAACTTCAAGAAGATTTGCATCGTTAGAAATCAAATTAAAATCTTTTACTGATGCAGGTATTAAAATAGTTTCGCCTTTTGAAACGGTTTCCCTAAAATCCTCTGTAATAATTTCAACTTCACCATTAACACACATATATATAATGAAAGAATCATATGTGTTATTCCTGGTTAACTCACCTTGAATTGGTAAAAAATTTGTGGTGAAAAATGGGCAACTTACCATTTCATTAGATGCGTTAGGATAATCTCCATATTTCACCCTAAAATCGTCTTTCAAATCAAATTTGAACGCGTCAATAGCAATATCATTGTGAAGTTCTCTTTCATTCCCATTTTTATCTACCCTATCCCAATCATAAACTCTGTAAGTTATATCGCTAGTCTGTTGAATTTCAGCCAACATAACTCCTGCACCGATTGCATGAACTCGACCCGCTTCAATGAAATAAGTACTGCCTTCTTTAACTTCATCAAAGTTTAAAATGCTAGTCAGTGTTTTGTTTTCTAAATGATTTAAATAGGTCTCCCTGTCTATTTTATCTTTAAATCCAACGATTAAGTTAGCGCCTTTTTCAGCTTGCATAACATACCACATTTCGGTTTTACCGAAAGAATTATGTCTTTTTTTAGCAAGCTCATCATCAGGATGTAATTGAATACTTAAATCTTTTTTTGCATCTATAAACTTAATTAATAATGGAAAGTCTGCACCAAATCTTTTATAATTCTTTTCACCAATTAGACTCTCTTTATAATCATCCAATAGGCTTTGTAAGGTTACCCCTTTTAAAACACCATTAGATATTATAGAAACATTACCAGGTACGGTACTAACTTCCCAACTTTCACCTAACATTTGAGAATTTGAGTTTTTATTAAATATTTGGCTAAGCTTTTTGCCTCCCCAAATCTTGTCTTGAAGAATAGGTTGAAATTTTAGTGGATATAACTTGGTCATAATTTTACTCACCTGAATAAGTTACAAAATTACGAGGTGTTTCGTAAAGTGTTATTTCAAGATCAAATTTAGGATTTAATTTGGCTTTCACCTTATTGTAGATTACAACAGCAATATTTTCTGCTGTTGGATTTAAATTTTGAAATTCCGGTACTTCAACATTGAGATTCTTATGATCAAATGCGTCTTCTACTTCTGCCTTAATAATATTTTTTAGAATTTTAACGTCGATCACATAGCCGGTTTCAGGGTCAATTTCGCCTGTAACACTAGCGATTAGCTCATAATTATGCCCATGAAAATTAGGGTTATTACACTTTCCAAATACCACATCATTCTTTTCATAGGACCAATCTTTTCTATATAACCTATGAGCCGCATTAAAGTGCGCTTTTCTATGTACAGTTACCTTCATGACGGATTTACATTAATATGTTCGTAAAACTTTTCAAAAATAATCTTAAACCAAGCAGTATATTTCTCAGGTCTTAAAGCTATATCAACTTTTACATCTTCCAATGGCATCCACTTCCAGCTTGCAACTTCGTCTTTATTAATTATTGGTTCTTCATTATAATTACCAATCATTACATGATCCAATTCATGCTCTGTTAAACCATTATCAAATGGAGCTTTGTAAACAAATGAGGTAGTTTCTCTTAAATCTGTAACAAACCCCATCTCCTCATTTAATCTTCTCTTGCCTGCTTCTATATTACTTTCTCCATCACGTTGATGACTACAGCATGTATTAGTCCATAAACCAGGAGAATGATATTTATGCAATGCGCGTTGCTGAAGCATTAATTCATTTTTATTATTAAATATAAATACGGAAAACGCTCGGTGCAATACTGCTTTTTCATGCGCCTCCATTTTAGGCATTAATCCTAATTGATTGTCATTTTCATCTACTAAGATGACTTTTTCTTCTTCCATATCACAAAATTACTACCAATAGAATTAAATTAAGTAAAGGATTTCATAAAAAAAAGCCAACTAATTAAATTAATCGGCTCATTTTATTAGTTATTTTGTTATTTTGATTTTATTTTTTAGGACATGTTTCACCATTGATTCCCGTAATAATAAATTCACTTCGTCTGTTCAACTGATGTTTAGCTTCAGAACAACTAGACTCGTTAGTAGGTTCACAACCACAATCATTAATTAATCTGTACTCGCCATATCCTTTTGCAGTAAGTCTTTCAGAAGCAATACCGTTATCAATTAAGTATTTACGCGTAGATTTTGCTCTGCGCTCAGATAATCTCTCGTTATAAGTTTCAGTTCCTCTACAATCTGTATGACTTCTAATATCTATTGTCATTGTTGGGTATTTGTTCAATACAGCCAAGACTTTTTGTAATTCAATTTCTGCATCGTATCTAATATTAGACTTGTCGAAATCGAAATAAATAATCGGAATGTCCAATATTTTAGCTAAATCATCACATGGTGCTATTACTTGCTCGTCTTTATCTAATAATAGTTGCAATCTTAGTTCCTGTTTTCTGTTTGGAGTTGTAAATCGTTTTTCATCAGAGGTATACGTTTCCTTCTCTCCTCTGACCAAATATTCCATTTCACAGTCCAAACTAAATTGAAATACGGCATCTTCATGAACAATTGTACGTTCTAATTCATTACCCTCACCATCAAAAAGAATAACCGTTGAGTTAGGCAAAAACTCATCTGTATCCATATCCTGAACAGTTCCAACTACAAGTTGTTCGCATTCTGGAATTTCAAAAGTATAGATGTCATCACTACCCTTACCCCCTTCTCTATTGGAGCTAAAGTAAACGCGTTTAGTTACTAAATTTTCATAATATCCAAAATCATCAAACTCACTGTTTACAGGCTTTCCTATATTCTCTATTGGAAAATTTCTATTTGAACTAGCTCTAACTTTCGCATCTAAATCCTCAGATTTAAACACATCAAAACCACCAAGTCCAGGATAACCATTTGAAGAAAAATATAAGTCACCATCGGTATTTACAAAAGGAAATGATTCTTGTCCTTCTGTGTTAATTGAAGGTCCTAAATTCTCAGGTTCTCCAAGTGTACCATCATCATTAACATCAACCACAAATATATCGGATTGACCAAAAGTTCCTGGCATGTCTGAAGCGAAATAGAGTTTATTACCCAATAGATTCAAAGCTGGGTGGGCAACACTATAGTCTTTACTATTAAAATGAATTGAATGAATTTCATCCCATGTTCCATCTTCACTTAATTTAGCTCTATAAAGCTGAAGTCTATTTACACCTGTTCCATCTTCCTTATACTTCATATTGAAGAAGTTATTTCTAGTAAAGAACATATATTGACCGTTCGGTGAAAATACTGCACTTGATTCATGAAACTTAGTGTTTACTTTACCTTGAATCTCATTGACCTCTCCAAATCCTGATTCAGTTTTTTCTACGCTGTACAGATCTAAATAGGGCTGATTATTCCATCTATACTTACGACCACCACCTCTAGAAGATGCAAAAACAATACTGTTCTCATATTCAGTTGCACCAAAATCAGAAAGTTCTGTATTTATCTCAAGGTTCTCAAGTTCAATATCCTCTCTACTCGACCCTTCTATCGCTTCTCTATAATCAACTTTAGACATAAAAGCTCTACCTCTTATATCATCTGGTTTAAGATCATTGAACTTCTTCATCCATTTATCGGATTCATCATAGTTTCTGATTCCTTTAAGTGCCAGAGCATATCTAAAAAAGTATTCTGGATCAATAACCTCGTTTAAGGCTACCAGTTCGCCATACCATTTTGAAGCATCTTTCATTTCATTTCTGAAATAATAAGAATTTGCTAGCTTTTGAAATAGATCAACTGACTTGTACCCTTTATTCGCAACTTCTAGTAATACCTCACTAGTCTTTACATAAGCAAAATCTCTATAATCGTTTTTGACACTTTGAATTTTTCCTTGTTGAGCAAATGAAATTGAAGTTGATACAACTACAATTGCTAATAATATATATCTATAAACTTTTCTCATATTCAAATTTTTAAAAGAATCGTGGTGATAATATTCTACCTAATCTTTTCACTTCAAATCTTAAAGTTATTTCATGTGTACCACTATTGTAATTATTCAATCCTGTAGTGGTAAGATCGTAGCCATATCCAATAAACATTCCAGGAGTCGCTTGAAATCCTACAAGTGCACTAACGGAATCATCCCAACGCCATGCAATACCAGCTGTTAAGTTCTTTTTATACCAAAAATTTGCAGAAACATCAGCAATTAATGGAGCTCCGGATACACCTTTTACCAAAAATGCAGGTTTTAATTCAAGAGTTTCACTAAGGTTAAATACATAACCACCGATTGCATAAAAGTGCATTCTTTCCGTAGCAACAGATTCTTGAAAATCATCATAATGTTCCGTTTCTAGGAAGTTTGGTATAGCAAATCCTAAATACCACTTTCTTGTATGCATATACAATCCAGCACCTACCATTGGTGATATTAAATTTAAGTTTTGGTTAAAAACTACATCTGGATCTTGAAAACGACCTTTACTCCAATCTGTATCGAGCATATGAAAACCTGCCTTCGCACCAAATGAAAGTTTCAAATCGTTTGCATTTAATGGAATAGTGTAGGAAAAATTTGCATCCACAAAAGTCTCTCTAGCTGGCCCAAGTGCATCACTTACAATATTTAGTCCTAAACCAATACGCTCATTTCGTAAAGGCGAATGGATACCTAAAGATTGTGTTTGCGGTGCACCATCTACTCCAACCCATTGTGATCTATGTAATCCTACCACACTAAGTGTTTCACGTTGTCCTGCATAACCAGGATTTACACTCAACGTATTGTACATATAATGTGTGTACTGAGGATCTTGCTGTGCAAAACTATTAGCACTAATTAGTATAAATACTAAAGCTATTACTCCTTTAATTGTTGATGATTTATGTATCATTTTAACGTATTTTATAATTCAGTGTTAATTAGTTTATCTATTAATGTATAACCATCCAACTCTAGGTTCTGAACCATTACTCAGATCCAGTACATAATAATATGTACCAACCGGTAATTTATCAGATTCATTGATTATTGATCTACCATTAGATGTTCCATCCCAATCATTTAAATATCCTTCCTTAGAGTAAACTAAATTACCCCATCTATTGTATACTTCTAGTTTGTTATTTGGGAATCGCTCTAAACAATCAATCACAAATGTTTCATTTACACCATCACCATTTGGTGAGAATTCATTGTAAATTGTTAAACATATTGGATCTACTGATGCAGAACTTTCGTCATTATTTATATTCACATCTATTCCTCCAACTGAACTTTGAACAAATGCTGTATTCACATAATCACCTATTCCAAGTACTTCAACAGTTATCTGTAAGATTTCAACTTGATCAGGATCTAATTGAGTTATACTCCATTCTCCACTTACATCTGAGTATATACCAGCTGTTGTTAACGCTGAAATAAACACATATCCACTTGGAATTTGTTCACTTATAATAATATCTGTTGCAGTAACATTACCAATATTTGCAATCTCAATTGTAAAGGTAATCTCATCACCAACTACAACTTGATCTACCGGATCTACGACTTTACCAACCTCTAAATCATAAATTGAATTTACTTCAGTTACTGTTGGATCATCAGGGTTACCATTTCCGTTATTATCGTTGTTATTCATATCATTTGGATCATCACTTATATCAACCACATCATCAGAAGGATCTAATAAATCACCATCAGGTCCCTCACTAGTTACTGTAGCAGAATTTGTAACAAATCCCGTATCTAAATCACTTTGAGTAATCTGATACGTTGCAGTAAAAGTCGTATTATCCACTTGTCCAGGTATTAACACTGGTATTGGTCCACCTACTAAATTCAGTCCTGGTAATACATCCTGAACATCAATATTCGTTAAAGTAACATTACCAGTATTTTCAACTTCAAATACATAGGTGATAATATCATCAATACTTCCTTCAATTCCATCACCATTCGTATCATCTAATGGCAAAGTAGTTTTAATTAAACTAATAGAAGGATTTTGAACAATAACAGTTTCTGTTGGATCATCTTCAGTATTACCATCAGTGTCATCATCATCATCACTCGTATCGCTAACATCAGTACCCATTGGGCTATTAGCATCAGCAATTACACTATTGCTTAATCCACCCGAATCTATATCACTTTGAGTAACAATATGTGTAGCAGTATAAGTAGCAGTTTCTCCAACTTGAATAATGCCTTCAGCACTTCCAAGATCCGCACTTACAAATGCTGGTCCCGTTAAGGTCAGTGGGTTACCGTTGGCATCCAAGAACGTATCTGTTAACATCACATTGCTCAAAGTCACGTTTCCTGTGTTCTCTACCGTGATCGTATAGGTAAGCTCATCGCCCAAACTCACTCCCGCCGGTGCTACATCATTACTGATCGCTACCGTCTTAACAGCTTCTATGCTTGGGGTCTGGTTCGCGTTAACCGTCTCGCTCTCGTCGCTACTAACAGGAGTNCGTTACCGTCGTTGGTAAGCGTGATCGTATAGTTGATAACCTGGCCTACAGTATCGTATTCCGTAAGTGCGCCGCCGTCGATATCGGCAAAGTCCTTAACCGTCGCTATGCTTGGGGTCTGGTTCGCGTTAACCGTCTCGCTCTCGTCGCTACTAACAGGAGTGTCGCCTGTCGCGTCGCCGTCCGTATCAGCAGAT
>NZ_QPHL01000016.1 GCF_003335675.1 Winogradskyella sp. KYW1333
CCAGTCATTTAATTGATCGGTATTTATGCTGGAGTTACATTGAACAGTCAAATCATAGGCTTCTGAATCAAATACAGGAGCCTCAGAGTCCATTATGGTTATTAATTGAATATCACTTGTTGTGTTTCCACAATTATCAGTAACAAAAAATGTTCTTTCTATTGTAATTGGACAGGAATCAATTTGAATGTCTGAATATGTTATAGAATAAAGACCACTATCATCACTAACACTGCTATTTCCTCCAGATAAATTAAGAAAATCAATTTCTGAAATATTAGAAATTAATTCAGAATAAATAGGGTTATTTATTACTCCGGTATTACAACCATTTAGATTAATATCGTTTGGAGCTACAATAATTGGACTTTCGTTGTCATTAGCCAATATTTCAATAACATTATTGGAATAAATGTTATTGCCTGCGTTATCTTCTATATTTAGTTCATACGTTCCAGCTGAAAGATTATTTAAATCTTCTGAATTAGAACTATAATTATTTGGTCCGGTCCATTGAATAAAATATGGGTCCACAGCTGTTGATATTGTTATATCTATAGAGCCATTATTCATATTTGAACACTCTGAATTATTGGTTTGAATATCAACAAATGCGTTTGGTTCTAATTGAAATACTCCAATATATTTGGTCTCAATTGGTGCTTGACAACTGGAGTTCGAGGTAAACTGTACTGTAAATATTATTTTAAATGTAGTTGTTTCCGTTACAAGCGGTAACTGTATTGTTGGATCTTCAATATTAGCATCAGAAAATAATATATTAACCGTGTCACCGCTTATTACTTCTGATTCCCATGAATAGCTTAAGACTCCATTATTGGGTACTCCGGTTACAGTGGCATCAATATTAACTGTAGAGTCTTGGACTAAACCTGAAAATGTGCTATCTAAATTTAAAATTTCAATTTGAGGTTTATTTTCGATTGCTGTTAACAACAAAAAATTTGCGAATAATCTGGCTTCTCCTACCCATTGCGAATTTGTACCGTCATTTTTTGAACTAATGTGTGATCCTGTGTAAAGAATATTTCCATTTGATTCGTCTCCAAAGGCTGGTCCGAAAGCAACAATTGCACTTCGTCCTGTAGCTCTATTATCAGTTGGTCCACTATCATACATCGGAACATTTGTCTCTTGGTTCCAACCACCTGAAAAAGGAATATATATGCGCTCTGAATTACCGTTTAAAGCAGGTTCGATATTTCCTTGAAATTGCATGATAGGATGGCTAGCAAAATTACTATCATAATAGATGTCATTATTGTTAAAGGAATTATTATGTTTTTTTATTTTATTATCAGTATTCCCATCCAGTGCATCATATTGACTTAACCACGGATATTGAACGGTAGATATATCTTTATACGGAACGAGCCCACTTTGCGATAAAAAATTTAAATTATTTCCAGAACTAGTTCTAAGCTTATTTTCAGTTAAACTCACATCATGACATCCCATCCATATGTTACCACCATTCGTAACAAAATCATATAACTTATTGGTATCATCAATTGTCCATGGCAGCTTATCAGGATCCGTGTGGTGACTTAGCACATAAAACTGATCACAATCAGTTACATCCTGGGGGGTTCCCATTCTATAACCAGAAGTAATACCTGCTCTGTCATAAAAACCAGTGGCTACATCTGTATGCCTACCATTATCAAAAACGACTACATTCGGGAAAGAGTTTAAAACACCGTACACCGGTACATTGTTTAATGCATTTAAATTCCAATATACTGTTAACCCAGGGTTATTATTTATCCAAGTTTCAAGTATAGGTTTTGCTTGATCTATGTATTCCTTAGAAATAAGAAAAGCTCCAGTCTTACAAGGGTAATTAACAATACTTTGGCTATTAATGTTAGATGATAAGGTTCCGGAAATTAAAATATCATAGTCATCTAATTTATTTGATAGATCGTTTTGACCAAAACTCTTATTAGGCTTTATCACCCAATTAACAGGTATCTCTGAATTTACCAGTTCAGCAATTAAACCATAAGGTTTTAAGGCATTATTTTCTGTTTGAGGAACAATTCCCATATCAATAATTGAAGCTCCTGCTTCAAAGTTTTTATAGGTAGTTGGATTGATTTTACCCTGAGCATTAAACGTTTGTACAAACCAACAAAATATTATTGTAAGAACAATTTGTATGAACTTATATCGATGTACACGATGGTAGGTATTTCTCATATTACACATAATAACTTCTAAATGTCATATTGCGCTAAAAGACGAAACATTACTGCATAAAAAGTTAGCAGATTGTTACTCTTTTAACATCATCTGTTTTTGTTCAACTTGAAATACTGAGGGAAGTATCAAAAATGCAAATGCGTCCAAGGCTGAATTAATATATTTTTGATTTGGGGTCATTTACATTAATTTTACAAACAAAATAACTTATATCTAAGGTTTCTTACAAACATTAGAGTTTAAGCGGCAAAATAATCGTTAAAACGGACATACACAACATTTTATCGAAAAAATACGCATTTAAACGATTAATATGAAGACAATTATTATTATGAGACATGGTAAATCATCATGGAAATATGACGTCGGTGACCGGTTAAGGCCCTTGAAAACAAGAGGTTTAAATGATGCTAAGCTTGTATCAGAACAGTTTTTAAGAATTAGCGAATTACCTGATAAAATTTTTTCAAGTCCTGCGAAAAGAGCCTTTGAAACCAGTAAAATATTTCTAAAAACGTCCGACAAAAGTGAAAATGAGGTGACGATTATCGAAGAATTATATGATTTCAACGGTAGAAATGTCATTGATTTTCTAAAAAATCTCGATAATAATCTCGATTCTGTTATGATATTTGGTCATAATCATGCTTTCACATCTATTTCTAATATCTTTGGCGACAATTTCATTGAAAATTTACCAACTAGTGGTTTAGTAAAAATCAGTTTTAATATTGATAATTGGAAATCACTAGAAAAAGGTAAAACTGAATTAATAATCTTCCCAAAGGATTTACGATAATGCTTAAACAAAAGAACAGGTATATAAATAGAGAGCTTAGCTGGTTGCATTTTAATGCGAGAGTCTTACAAGAAGCGGCAGACAATAATGTGCCATTAATAGAGCGATTGAGATTCTTAGGTATTTTTTCGAATAACTTAGATGAATTTTTTAAAGTGAGGTATGCTACGGTAAAACGTATTTATGAAGCAGGTAAAGAGGGGAAGAGCCAATTAGGAGGTTTAAAAGCTGAGGAATTGTTGGAAGCAATTACAAAAATTGTTATCGATCAACAAAGTGAAAGTTTAAAAATCCTATCTTCAATAGAAGTTGAATTAGAGTACCAAAACATTCATATTCTCAATGAATCTGATATAACCGAGATCCATCATGATTTTATAAAGAATTATTTCTTACAAGTTATTAGTCCAGCTTTGGTGATTATTATTTTAAATGAAGAAGTAGCCTTACCAGAATTAAAAGATAGTGCGGCTTATCTTACGGTTAAAATGTCAAATACTAATGGAAATGATAGATTCGCTTTAATTGAGATATCTAAGGCAATGGATCGCTTCATAGTTTTACCTAGTGTTGGTGATTCTCAATACATCATAATGGTGGATAATATTTTAAGATATTGTCTAGATGACATCTTTAATATTTTTGATTACGATAGTATATCTGCTCATATGATAAAAATCACTAGAGATGGTGAACTCGATTTTGATAGTGATTTAAGTAAGAGTTTCGTTGAAAAACTTTCTGCTAGTGTAAAGGATAGAAATAGTGGTGAACCAGTTCGTTTTGTTTATGATAAAAAAATTGACCAAGACACTTTAGATTTTCTACTCAATATTATGGGTATTGATTCTCAAGATAGTATAATTCCTGGTGGTCGTTATCATAATAGACGTGATTATATGGATTTTCCTAGTTTAGGTAGAACAGATTTACTTTACGATAAAATAAAGCCTTTACCAGTAAAAGGACTAAGTCTTCAAAAAAGTATTTTTAATACGATTGCAAATAAGGATTATTTGGTATATACTCCTTATCATACGTTCTCTTATATCGTAAAGTTTTTAAGGGAAGCGGCACTTGATCCAAATGTAAAAACAATTAAAATCACCATTTATAGATTAGCTCAAATTTCTCATGTTGCCAGTTCCTTAATAAATGCTGCCAAGAATGGAAAGGAAGTTACAGTATCCATTGAATTAAGGGCACGATTTGATGAAGCGGCAAATATTAATTATGCTGAGCAGATGCAGGGTGCTGGTGTTAAAATGTTTTTTGGTGTAACAGGTTTAAAAGTACATTGTAAAATGTGTGTTGTTGAGCGCGAAGAGGAAGGTAAGTTGAAGCGGTATGGTTTTATCAGCACAGGTAATTTCAATGAGTCTACCGCAAAGGTTTACACAGATTTTACTTTATTAACTGCAAATTCTAAAATTCTAAAGGATATTAATAAGGTTTTTGACTTTTTCAGGGTCAACTATAAGGTATATCGGTATAAGCATATTATTACCTCACCACACTATACAAAAACTAAACTTTTCAATCTAATTGACAACGAAATTTTAAATGCTAATTCTGGAAAACCTGCTTATATTAAATTAAAAATGAATAGCATATCGAATAATGATATGATAAAAAAATTGTATGAAGCGAGCAGAGCAGGAGTACAAATACAAATGATAGTAAGAGGAATATGTTGTTTAATTCCGGGCGTAAATGGTATGAGCGAAAACATTGAGGTGATAAGTATTGTAGATAAATTCTTAGAGCATACTAGGTTATTTGTATTTGCCAATAATGATGATCCTAAGATCTATATCTCATCAGCTGACTGGATGACAAGAAACATCCACACTAGAGTTGAGGTGACTTGCCCTATATATGATGAAAATATTAAAAAGGAGCTCCTAGATTTATTTGACATTTGTTGGAATGATAATGTAAAGGCTAGAGTTATTAATGAAACTCAGGATAATAATTATCTTAAAAATGATAAAAAGAAAATAAGGGCACAATTTGAAACATATAATTATTATCTAAAAAAACTAGAGAGTTAATGCTGAAAATACAGAAATACGCAGCTATAGATATAGGGTCTAATGCAGTAAGGTTGTTGATCTCTAATATTATAGAACAAAATAATAAATCTGTAGTATTTAAGAAAAACTCACTGGTTCGGGTTCCCATTAGGTTAGGTGCAGATGTATTTATTAATGGTAAAATTTCAGAATTTAATCAACAACGGATGTTAGATACCATGACGGCATTTAGCCTTTTGATGAAATCTCATGGTGTTTCGCGTTATAAAGCTTGTGCTACTTCGGCGATGCGAGAAGCAAGTAATAGTGCTGATTTAACAAAAAGGATTTTTAATGTCTGTGGTATTAGTATTGATATTATTGGTGGTGAAGAGGAGGCAGCCATTATTGCAGCAACAGATTTAAATACTTACATAGATCCTAATAAAACATACCTATTTGTAGATGTTGGTGGTGGAAGTACTGAGTTTTCAATTATTCACAATGGAGAAAAAGTGCAATCAAAATCTTTTAGAATAGGGACGGTAAGATTGTTAAATGATATTGTTAAAAAAGAAGTTTGGGACCAATTAGAGCATTGGATAAAAGAAAACACCCAGAATTATTATAAAATAGAACTTATTGGATCTGGAGGAAATATTAATAAGATTTTCAAGATTTCTGGTAAGGATTTAGGTAAACCTTTAACATACTTTTATTTAACGACCTACTATAAGATGCTACAGAATTATTCTTATGAAGAACGGATAACTGAATTAAATTTAAATCAAGATAGGGCTGATGTAATTATTCCTGCAACCAGAATTTATCTTTCAGCGATGAAATGGAGTGGCGCCAAGCATATCTATGTTCCAAAAATAGGTTTATCTGATGGAATTATTAAAAGCGTCTATTATGAAACTGTTACTAGTGTATCAGTTTAAACACAAATTCTAATAAATGTTCTTCGTCTGAATTATTTGTCCTTAAATCATTTCAATTATTATTAGTTTAATTTTTTCATTTATATTGGCAATCTCAAATTTATTATTATGAAAAATTATTTATTAGCCATTTTATTAGTTTGTTTTACAACTTTTGCAATGGCTCAAGACGTAAGTTATGGTGTAAGAGGCGCATTAAATATATCGAATTTAGACTTTGATCCAGATGCAGATTTTGAAAATAAACACCGTAATGGTTTTTCATTCGGTGGTTTTGTAGAATTTGGATTTTCCGATACTGTTTCATTATTAACTGAGCTTCAATGGTCTGCCGAAGGCGGTAAAGATGAAAATCTTAGGGCTGACTATATTCAATTGCCTATTCAGCTTAGACTCTCAGCATCTGACCGTTTATCTTTTGGAGTAGGACCTCAAGTTGCATTAAAAACTTGGAAGAATGAAGATGCTTTTTCAACTTTTGTATTTTCAGGTGTATTAGGTACAGAATATATGATTACTTCTGATCTGTTTGTTGACGCGAGATTTTCTTTTGGGTTAACCAACATATTAGACGAGGATATGACTAATAGTTCAGCAAAGAATAATGTTATTCAATTTGGTTTAGGAATCAAAATATAATTTTAGAAGATGACATTAGTGAATAGGCTTCGGTATTACCGAAGCTTTTTTATTATCCGTGAATGGTTTCTTTTTTACCGAGGTTTTTCATTATTTCTGCCTCGTAATCTAATAACTGCTGCCATTTCTCATCTACTTCCTTTCTATCTCCATATTTTCTTGCAAAGTTGAGAAACATTGTGTAGTGCCCAGCCTCACTAATCATTAATTTTCTGTAAAATATCGCTAATTTTTTATCTTCTAACTCCTCTGAAAGAAGTCTGAACCGTTCGCAACTCCTTGCTTCAATTAGGGCAGCGTACAGTAACCTATGCACTAATTGCGTAGTTCTACTTCCTCCTTTAGGAAAAAACTTCATTAATTGAATAACATATTCGTCCTTACGATCTCTACCTAACGCCCAACCTTTTTCGATTATTCTATCATGAACCATTTTAAAATGGCTTATTTCTTCATTAACCAGCTCTGTCATTTCTTGTACAAGCTCAGTATATTCAGGAAAACTTACTATTAAAGAAATTGCTGTGCTTGCGGCTTTTTGTTCACAATAGGCATGATCGGTTAAAATTTCTTGAATATTTTTCTCTACAATATTTACCCATCTTGGGTCCGTTGGTAATTTTAGTCCTAACATGATATCAGTATTAAATATCTAATCCAAAAGTTTTTCTAAGTACTTCTATATTTGGATTTTTCTCTTTTAGCTTTTTGTACTTCTCCTGTGGTGTAAATGCATATTTCTTAGCAACCTCCTCGTTTACTAATATATCTAAATAAAGATCATAGTTTTTTAAGGTTTTTTTCAAATATACCATTAACGGATATTGTGCACGTTCTAATTCAATCTTATTAGTATTATTTGAATAAGTAAGGCAAATTGCAGTATCCTTTAATTTTGGTACTTCCATCTCGAAAATAGAGGCTAATATTTTTTCACCCTTTCTGTGAAGAGATTCGGTATATTCATTCCAAGCCTTAATTAGATCTTCTTGATTAACAGGTTCTTTAGGGAGTAGTTCTTCATCAATTATAACATCTAACTGTTTTATTTGGTGCTCTTTCTTTTCCTTAATACTTTTTAGAGAAAGACCAGATGTAACGTTAGCAGGTTTTTTTATTGAAAGTTTAGGTATGACTGGCTCTGTTACAATGTTGTCGGATATTTCCTCTCTTACTAATTCTTTTTCCTTAATAAGGGGTTTTTCTTCAACAGGTTTCTCAATTTGTGTAATCTGAACAGGGACTGGTTTTATTCCTTTTGCTTTAAAATACGAAGGCGGTATTATAAAGTGTTTATTGTTTTTTTTTTCTCCATCAAAAGTGATAGAGGCTAATTGCATTAATGTTAATTCTACAAGCAATCGCTGATTTTTACTTGTTTTGTATTTTAAATCGCAATCATTTGCAAGATTAATGCCTTGCATTAAAAAGGTGTTTGAGGTCTTTTTACTTTGATCAATATACTTTTGTTTCGTGTCTTCGCCAACTTCTAGAAGTTCAATAGTCTCAGGGTTTTTACAAACCATTAAATCCCTAAAATGGGAGGCAAGACCAGCAATGTAGTGATGACCATCAAAACCTTTGGCCAAAACTGAATTGAATTGTAGCAACAAATCTGGAATTTTATTTTCTAAAATTAAATCCGTGCTTGTAAAATAAGTTTCGTAATCAAGGACATTTAAATTCTCAGTTACAGCCTGTCTAGTTAGGTTTTTCCCAGAAAAACTCACAACTCGGTCAAAGATCGAAAGTGCATCACGCATGGCGCCATCTGCTTTTTGAGCAATAATATGCAATGCATCATCTTCAGCTTGTACGCCTTGTTCTCCTGCTATAAACTTTAAATAATTTTTTGCATCTGTAACAGTAATTCGTTTAAAATCAAATATTTGACAACGCGATAGTATTGTTGGTATAATCTTATGTTTCTCAGTTGTTGCGAGAATAAAGATGCAGTGCTTTGGAGGTTCTTCTAATGTCTTTAGAAAAGCATTAAATGCTGCTTGAGATAGCATATGTACCTCATCTATAATATATACTTTATATTTTCCAATTTGTGGTGGGATTCTTACCTGATCTGTAAGATTTCTGATATCATCTACAGAATTGTTAGATGCAGCATCTAATTCAAAAATATTAAAAGCAAAATCCTCATCTTCACTAGTATTACCATCACTATTTATCATTTTTGCTAAAATCCGTGCGCATGTGGTTTTACCAACACCACGAGGACCAGTAAATAATAATGCTTGAGCTAGATGATTGTTCTCAATAGCATTTAGTAAAGTATTTGTAATAGCCTGTTGCCCAACAACATCTTTAAATGTTTGGGGTCTGTATTTTCGTGCTGATACTACAAAATGTTCCATTAATAACTAACTGAATTACAAATTTAATAATAACCAATAAATAGCCATTTTTAGAGTCTTAAAATTAATAGTAGTTATTAACAATTTAAGTACCTTTACAGTGGTAAATTGTCTTATCGCTGTTTCATTTATGAAATGGAGGAAAGTCCGAACACCCTAGTGCATCGTAGTGGTTAACAGCCATCGACCGAGAGGTTAGGAAAAGTGCAACAGAAAGTATGTACAGGTAATGCTGTAGTGAAATCAGGTAAACTCTATGTGGTGCAATGTCATGTAAACCAACGTTTGAGGGTTGCACGCCCAATGTTGGAGGGTAGACAGCTAAAGTCTATTGGTGACGATAGACTCAGATAAATGATAAGAACTCTTTGGAGTACAGAATTCGGCTTATAGATTTACCTATTAAAAAACCTTCTTTTTCAAGAAGGTTTTTTTATAAACATTGAAATTAGGTTTTATTCATGTTTAGATTCCAATTCGTTTTTAGACTCAGCCTGTATCGCACTCATGCAGCGTTCCTTTCTTGAGAATGATTTATAACATCGCATAAGAAATGATACTCTCTATGATTCTTCCCTACAGTAATATATTCTTCTGGTAGGTGTGACAGATTTGACATGTAATGCAATACTGAATCGCTATGCGAGTCATAGCATTCATCCATTTTATCAAGAAGTTTAGCTAACTCTTCTTCACCCATTTTCACAGCGAAATTTTCCTTTGTGTTTTTGTCAAGATCCACCATACTTTTAACTGGTGTTACATAAACATATCTGCCGTCTTCAACACTAATAACCGTCCAGTTGGCACCTTCTACATTGTGCTTGTCACAATGAGCTTTTAGTTCCTTGACCAGTTCTTCATAATGGGTCATCATTCCGAATTTAAGATTGTCCGTTATATTAAAAACATTGTTGTTAGGTAGTCTTGTGTATTTGAAAAGTTAAATGCAAAGATTAAAGTCAATAAGATTAGCACTCCTGCTTTAAAAATTTTCATGATTGTTGTGAATTTAGTTAATAGCTATTTAACCATGTATAAGGGAATAGATTCACAGAAGAATTGTTTTGTATTTTTATGCGAAGGCTATTAAAATTAATGAAAAATTAAATAGGAAAACACCTATATAATTGAAAATCAGTGTTTTTCGAAAAAACTAAAGGCATTCCCACCATAATTTTTGGATTGTGAATAGTGTTCTAATCTACTTAAATCGGTGTGCTTAGAATGCTCTACAATTAGAAGTCCCTCGTCTTCTAACAACTTATTTTTAAATACTAATTCAGGTATTTTTGAAAAGGTATCCAAATCAAAATCATAAGGAGGATCTGCAAATATTATTGTATGTTTTTTCTTAGTTTGGTTTAAGAATTTATACACATCACTTTTTATTGTATTTATAGGCATTTCAAAAGATTCTGCAGTTTCATTTATAAATTTTATACAACCGAAATTATCATCTACAGCTAAAATCTGTTCTGTGCCTCGTGATGCAAATTCATAGCATATGTTACCTGTGCCAGAGAATAAATCTAAAACGGAAATACCATCAAAATAATATCTATTATTTAAGATATTAAATAATGCCTCTTTGGCCATATCTGTTGTAGGCCTTACAGGTAATTTTTTCGGTGCAGTAATGCGTCGTCCTTTATATAATCCAGAGATAATTCTCACTAAAATGAATTTAAGACTAGAAAGTAATTATGTAGGTAGTTCTCATTTAAATCTTCGGTGAAATTGAATGAGTATTTTGATTTATTTATATCTACATGCCTAACGTATGTATAAAGGGTTTTAAATAACTCTCCGTCAATTTGTAAGTTACCACTTAGTTCTATTGGTGTTGTTTCAGTATCTAGCTTTAATTGATCAAAAACAAAAAGAATATAATAGATAAAATCTTCCTTGCTATGATATTCAAATACATTAAATAATAAAAGCTCTTTATTATGAAATACTAGCATTTCAATAGTATTTGAATTCACGTTAATAAAAACCTGAGGTAATTCAGTAGTTTCTTCTCTTTGTAAGATAGAATCAATAATTATTGTAGACGAATGTTTATAGATAAAGGTACCGAAGGTGTCAAAGACAAAATTATTTATATTGACAAATGGCACATATACGTTAATACTTTCATTTATTGCCAGATCATCCGTTGCAATAAAATCTGTTTTTAAAATTTTAGAATTGAATTTTAAATAGTCTGCTTTATGGTTTTCACTATATAGCTCTTTTGGTACAAGTGATGCCAATTCATTTTGATGTATAACTTGTACCTCGTTGAACTCATCTGCAAATACAGTATTTGAGCTCAGTTCTGTTTTTAATCTATTTAAAAGACCAAAGGGTGTTAGTTTAGTATCAAAACTTAAACAGTTTAGATATTCTATTGTATTAGAGGTTCTATTTAAAATGCAAAAAGAAAGCCCATTCAAATTAACTTGAATGGACAGTTCTTTAATATTATTTTTAGTCAAAACTACTGCTTTTTAGAATAGTTTTTAGGCCAGTTACCTGTAGTATTAACTTCTTCCATAGAACCAACAGTCAATGCTGAACCGTTGACACCGTCAACAGAAACAACCTGGTTTTCTTTTTCAACTAAATATTTTTCTTGATCGTCTAAAATAACAGACTTCTCTACGCTAGCTTGGAAAACTGGTATATCCTCTAATTTTCCAGCTTTCAGCTTAAACTTAGCGCCTTCTTTCCCAATACCAACGTCAGCCATACTTTTATATCTATTATTTCCTTTAAAAATAGAGTCCTTCACAAACCAATGATCTAGTGTGTCAATTAGTGTAATGGTTTTCATAGTCTCAACACCACCAAATGCACGTGTTCTTTCTTCATCTAAAACCAGTGTGTCTCTTCTTTGAGTAATTGGTACACTATCTGTATCTATAAAGTTTATCAATTTATCAAATGTATCAGCATATTCTCCTTTAACTTCCTTATATGCCAATTGAGAATCTCTAATATCAATTAATCTATCAATTACAACTGCATAGCGCTTTACTTTTAATTGGTTGAATTGGATTTCTTTATATACCGACATGAACGTAATATATCCCAAGTAAATTATTAAACCCCAAAGAAGGATGTTAATTACAGGTTTAATTTTACTTGGTACAAATTTATCAATCAACCATACTATACCAATGGTCAATAGAATAATAACTATAATTGCTATGATTACGTTTAACATATTCTTATTACTTAATTAGGTCTATCGCAAATCTACAATTTTTTTTTGTTCGTAAAAACTATCTAAATAAAAATCATTCAAAATAGCGTACTAACTCAAATAACCCTTTTTTAAATGTAGAATAGTACTATCTTGCTTCTATATTTTTGATGTATGATTTCCAATGCCTCTGCATTCTATACTTTGATAAAATCCAAGTTTCCTTTTGCACCTACATCCAAGCAAGATATGGTGTTGATGCAGTTATCGCAATTTAT
This sequence comes from Winogradskyella sp. KYW1333, assembly GCF_003335675.1. GTDB lineage: Bacteria > Bacteroidota > Bacteroidia > Flavobacteriales > Flavobacteriaceae > Winogradskyella. The sequence goes on from NZ_QPHL01000016.1 coordinate 12,464, forward strand.
TTTTGATAAGTCATTCAACGACATTTATTTGTTAAAAGGATATGCTGGTACTGGTAAAACAAGTATAATAGGAGTTTTGGTTTCAAACTTATGGCAAGCTAAAAAAAGTGCCGTTTTGTTGGCACCGACAGGTAGAGCGGCTAAAGTAATATCCAATTATTCTAAAAAAGAAGCTTTTACCATTCACAAGAAAATTTATTTTCCGAAAAAGGAAAAAAGTGGTGGTATAAAATTTGTAATGCAACCCAATAAGCATAGAAATACAATTTTTATTGTTGATGAAGCTTCTATGATCCCAGATATCCCTTCGGATTCAAAACTATTTGAAAACGGATCATTATTAGATGACTTAATGCAATATGTCTATTCTGGCCACCAATGCAAATTACTACTAATTGGAGACAAGGCACAATTGCCACCGATAAAATCAGATTTAAGTCCTGCTTTAGATGGAGACAAATTGAGCCTTAATTACAACAAGGAAGTTACAAGTATTGAATTGGATGAAGTCGTTAGGCAAGAACAAGATTCTGGTATTTTAAAGAACGCTACCGAATTAAGGGCTGTATTAGAATCTAACTTTTATGAAAGTTTTAAATTTTATGTAAACCCTTTTGAGGATATAGTTCGTCTTATAGATGGTCATGAAATCATGGATGCTATTAATGATGCCTACAGTAATTATGGATATGAGGAAACAGCGATAATTGTAAGAAGCAACAAAAGGGCAAACCTATATAACAAGCAAATAAGAGAACGGATCTTATTTAATGAAAGTGAATTGTCTGCTGGTGATTATTTAATGGTGGTGAAAAATAATTATTTCTGGATAAAACCAACCACAGAAGCTGGATTTATTGCTAATGGAGATATTGTAGAGGTACTTGAGATTTTCAGCATTAAAGAGTTATATGGATTTAGATTCGCCGAAGTAAAAGTAAAAATGGTAGATTACCCAAGGATGCGACCGTTTGAAACTGTACTATTACTGGATACAATTGACGCTGAGAGTGCATCCTTAAGTTACGAGGAGTCAAATCGGTTATATCAAGAGGTTACTAAAGATTATGCTCACGAAAAATCTAACTACAAACGATTTTTGGGTGTAAAAAATAATAAATACTTCAATGCGCTACAGGTGAAATTTTCTTATGCAATAACATGCCATAAATCTCAAGGTGGTCAATGGAATACCATTTTTATTGAGCAGTCTTACTTGCCTAATGGAATGGATAAAGACTATATAAGATGGTTATACACTGCCGTAACAAGAGCTAAGGAGAAATTATATCTTATTGGGTTTAAAAATGAAATGTTCGTTGATAATGATTTAAGTTAAAAGTATGACAACCTTAACAGTTTTAAGTATATTTTTTGGCATTTGTCTTGTTGCATCCGTAGTTATGTCCATTGTTTCTATATTTTTACCAATATTGGTAATTATTTTAGTTTTATTTATTTTTTACTTGGTTTTTAAAGAGTACAAAAAGTTAAAATCTAAGAGAGAAAAATCAACCTAAACCCGTATTTTTGATTTCGTTAAAATAGATACATGAAGATTATATCCATGATACCTGCACGCTATAGTGCTTCTAGATTTCCAGGTAAGTTAATGCAGAATTTAGCTGGTAAATCCGTCATTCTTCGTACTTATGAAGCAACAGTGGAGACGGAGCTTTTTAGTGAGGTATATGTTGTTACTGATAGTTCTATTATATATGATGAAATTGTGAATAATGGCGGCAAAGCTATAATGAGTATTAAGGAACATGAGTCTGGTAGTGATAGGATAGCTGAAGCTGTAGAATCAGTAGATTGTGATATAGTTGTAAATGTTCAAGGAGACGAACCATTTACAGAACGTGAAAGTTTAAGAAAAGTATTAGAAGTTTTTAAGGGTGATTCCAAAAAGGAGATAGATTTAGCATCCTTAATGGTAGAGATAACCGATTGGGATGAAATCAATAACCCAAATACGGTTAAGGTGATTGTTGATCAAGATAATTTCGCTTTGTACTTTTCTAGAAGCGCTATACCATATCCAAGAGATAAGGGTGCAGGTGCAAGTTATTTTAAGCACAAGGGTATATATGCATTTAGAAAACAAGCACTTTTAGATTTTACAGTATTGCCTATGCAATTTCTAGAAGTAACTGAAAAGATTGAGTGCATCAGATACCTAGAATATGGTAAGCGCATAAAAATGGTTGAAACCGAAATACAAGGTGTAGAAATAGATACACCTGAAGATTTAGAACGTGCAAAACGACTGTGGAAATAGATTTTGAACATATAAAAGTAATTGGTTTTGATGCCGACGATACGCTTTGGGTTAACGAAACATATTTTCGTGAAGCTGAAGAACGTGTAGGAATTTTATTGTCTCATTTTGAAACACCTAATAAGATAGACCAAGAATTATTTAAGATGGAAATGAAAAACCTTGGCACCTACGGTTATGGTGTTAAAGGATTTGTTCTGTCTATGGTAGAATTGGCTATTGAACTTTCTAATAGAACTGTTGCAAATTCTATAATTAGTCAGATTTTAGATATTGGTAAAGAGATGATTAATAAACCAATTGAACTATTAGATGGCGTAGAGGATGTTTTAAAAACGCTTTCAACAGAATACAGATTAATATTGGCAACAAAAGGTGATCTTTTAGATCAAGAACGAAAACTGGAAAAATCTGGACTGTTAGATTACTTCCATCATATTGAAGTATTGAGCGAAAAACAAGAAAGCAATTATTCAAAGCTATTAATGCACTTAGATATAAAACCCTCTGAGTTTTTAATGGTAGGTAACTCATTAAAGTCAGATATTTTACCATTAGTTAATATCGGTGCACAAGCAATTCATGTGCCTTTTCATACAACATGGCAACATGAAGAAGTAACTGATAAGGAAACTAATGGAAAGTCTTATAAAACAGTAGAAAGTTTAACTGAAATTTTAAAATATTTCAAAGTAAAGAATTAAACTAAGTTTTATTTTTGTTTAAGAAATTAAGTAAATGTTATATAAAAATTATCCAATGGTGTCTAGAGTAATATTTGGACGCGGAAGTTTAAATCAATTAGATGAAATTTTGGCGCCAAAACGCAAAGGACGTAATGCACCATTCATATTTTATGTTGATGATGTTTTTAAAGGAAACCACTGGTTGACTTCTAGAATTTCTTTGTCATACAAGGATAAGATCATTTACATTCCCACTGAAGAGGAGCCTAAAACTTCTCAGATCGATAAACTAGTTGAAGATATTATACTTGAGTTCAGTGAGTTGCCCTCTGGAATTATTGGAATTGGTGGTGGTATTGTAATGGATATTACCAAGGCAGTCTCATTGATGTTAACAAACCCAGGGGAATCCAAGGATTACCAAGGTTGGGATTTAATTAAAAATCCAGCAATTTATCATGTTGGCGTACCAACTATATCTGGAACTGGAGCGGAGGTTTCTAGAACTACTATATTAACTGGTCCTGATAGAAAATTAGGTATTAATAGTGATTATACTCCGTTTGATCAAGTTTTGCTAGACCCAGAATTAACTAAGGGTGTACCGAAGGATCAATGGTTTTACACAGGTATGGATTGTTTTGTTCACTGTGTAGAGTCTTTAGATGGAACGTTTCTTAACGCATTTAGCCAGAGCTATGGCGAAAAGGCGTTTGAACTGTGTATAGAAATATTTCTAAGTGATACTTTGACTGAAGAAGAGTCTCAAGATAAATTAATGATGGCCTCATGGCATGGAGGTATGAGCATTGCATATTCTCAAGTAGGTGTTGCTCATGCAATGAGTTATGGATTAAGTTATCTTTTAGGCATAAAACATGGAATTGGCAACTGTATCGTTTTTGATCATCTTGAGGAGTATTATCCAGAAGGTGTGGCCATTTTTAAGCAAATGAAAGAAAAGCATAATATCGAATTACCACAATGTATTTGCGCGGACTTGCATGACGATCAAATAAATATTATGGTGAATGTGGCTTTTAGCCTGGAACCGCTTTGGGAAAATGCTTTAGGTAAGAACTGGAAAACCAAAATTACCAGAGAAAAATTGACGACGCTATACAAAAAGATGTAGAATGCGTTGGTTAGCAAAATTTATTTACTATAAAATTTTTGACTGGAAAATTGTTGGAAACACAACCTTTTCTAAAGAAACCATCAAAAAAGCGGTAATTATCGCTGCACCCCATACTAGTTGGCACGACTTTTATATAGGACTTTTACTGAGACAGATTGTAAACATTAAAACCAATTTTATTGGCAAAAAGGAGCTCTTTAAATGGCCTTTTAATTATTATTTTGAAGCCATTGGAGGACGACCAATAGATAGAACTCCTGGTCAAAATAAGGTAGAGGCTATTGCAAAGCTTTTTGAAAATGAAGATGAGTTTAGATTGGCCTTGGCGCCAGAAGGTACTCGTAAAAAAGTAGAAGAGTGGAGGACAGGCTTTTATTATATAGCTAAAGCTGCCAATGTGCCTATAATAATGTTCACTTTAGATTTTGAAAATAAACAGAATAAAGTTTCTGAACCTTTTTACCCAACTGATGATATAGAAGCTGATTTTGAAGGCATAAAGTCATTTTATAATGGTGTAGTGGGTAAGGTAAAGGCCTACAGTTAATCGATAAAAACAACTTCCGCTTTTATTTTATCCAATTTATGTTCCGTTTCCCTCGAAATAGAGGATTCTAGTACCAATCTGTTAACTTTAAGTAACAAATTTTTGGTATAAGATTTGAGTATTCTAATATGTAATGAAACATAAAGTAAACTTATAAAGTCCCTAAAAAGAAACATTGCTATTAAAATAAGCTATCTAGGTCCTAACGAGGTAGCTTTTTTTCATTCATATACTTTTCTAATAGATGATTAGAATGTTGATTCAATTTACTTTTAAAGAAAGAAAACCCACCTAATAGTAAGTCTTTCAAGCCCATTGCTTGCCTTACCCATTTATGTAAATTAAATATATAAGTATGCTTTATTATTAATCCATCTTTAAACTTAAAGCTCGCATCAATTTTATTGTGCACGACGCTTTATCTTATCTATTAATATTCTGATTTTGGAATATACAAAGGCATTGGTCTTGGTATAATGAAATGATATGAAGCAAACTACGGTTAAGAATAATAAAGCACCTAAAATAGCTTGCCAAGGCACTAAGGTTTTACCAATAATTTGATGCAATCCGGTACCTGTAAAACTTCCCCAGATTATAATAAAGTGAATGATGTAAATGGATAGTGTCTTCTGACCAATTTTTAATATTAGTGGTTGTTTTACAATAGATTCAAACAAATAAAAAATTGCGAATAGAATAAGTACATTTCCTAACCTGGTGTATAGATAATTAAAATAAGCCACCTCTTTTAGTAACACAAAATCACTCCAGTAATAGAGTTTCATCAACGTATAAGATGAGGTATTTATTAAAAACAATCCAACGATAAAAAAACTAGCTATAATACTTGGTTTAAACTTTGGTCTGTCAACATAACCATAAAACAAGGTGGCAATAAAAGCACCAAAGGCTATATATCCAAACCATGGTAAAATGGTAAAAACAGAACCGTTTGATTTGGTCATATAGTTTGCCAAAAACTCTGGTATATTGGGCAGAACTAAGTCGCGATATAAAGGCTCTGTTGTGAAAATTAATATCCCAATCTGTAACATTAAAACCGAAAAGACCAAGGTGTTTTTAAGTGTTAGTTTATATAGGAGGACAACACCAATTAGCGATAAACCTATACATTGCAAAACATCAATAACCAAAAAGTAGCTGTTAAACTCACCAACCAGCCACTCAAAAATTGGTACGCGCAAAAGGTAACCGATACCTATTAGCATTAATCCTCGTATCAAACCTTTTCGCATTCGTTGTTTTAATGTGCCTTTTTGCTTTGCTCTGATAAGTAGATAGGTAAAAATAAGCCCAGAAATGGTGAAGAACGTGGGTGCAGTTATCCCTCTAAAGTAGGTCCAAATTTGAAACGCAGTATTGTTCTCGTCTCTAAAGTTAACGTCTAGCAAGGTATCAATAAAGTGCCCTTGCAACATCATTAAGATGGCAAATGCACGCACCGCATCAATAAAATATAACCTATTAGAACTCAATTAATTATTTGTTTGATACCAAATATAAGATTTAGATTATTAAACCCTTTATAGGTTTCAGTTGATTTTTCTTACATTTTAAAAGACAAAATTTGCTAGTAATATTTTGTGTAAAACCATTGTTTGACGTATAGAAACTTACTTTTAACGAAGATTTCAGGATAATTGAACATTTTTAATTAAATAGAAGCCCGTTTTAGAACCAATATCGAAAAAGCCCCTAAGTAAGTTATTGATTAAAACATTATTAGCGCACTACACTCAGGCTTTTGCACTTATTTAAGTATTATCGATGTTATAAATTCATAAACTATGAAAACCTTCGATAAATTTAAGTTTTTTTTGCTGAAAACTCCTTTAGCGAAATTTTTTCGAGGAATAGAATTTGCTATTGTGTCAATTAAGCTTAGTCATAAAAGACCCCTTCGATTAATACCAAATACTTTAATTTGTATTTCACCATATAAAACCGGAACAACATTCTTATCGAGTACATTTGGTTCAGAGGTGTCTAAGCACGAACCACTTCACTATACAACTTATAAAATACTAGATAAAGATTTTAATAAATACTTCCCTAAACGGTTGAGGTATTTAAATTTAAAATTCGAATGTTCAGGATATTGGAGTGCTTATGTCGATGAATTGGCGACAAATGAAATTGCAAAGAAACTAAATTATTTATGTGTTTTAAGACCTCCATCTTCATGGATAACATCAGTAATTAATTATTGGAATAGACCTAATATGTCCGCACTAAATTTTTGTGTTTCTTATGATTTATTTTGGAAAGATAAAATAGGAGTTGACCTAAGACAGTTTGATTTTGAAAATGATACTGAAAAGAATGAAATCATTATAAATAAACTTATAAAGTTTTACTTCGATTTCACGAAGAAAACGAGTAGTCTTAACAACATTACCTATATTCGATTAGAGGAAATAGATAAGAGTATTCCACTCATAGAAAAGATTATAAATGAAAAGGCAGATAAAAAGGACCAGTGGAAACGTGAAAATATAAAAAAGGCTTTCATTTACAGGAATGAATTTATTGATCAAGAGTACACACTGTTAACTAATAAACTCATTAAAAAAAGAAAATATACAACCAAAGCAGAGCTTAAAAATCACTTCGTATTAGCAAGTTAATAAATTGAAAATAAGATAGGGGGGGTATGCAATTATTTTATGAATCATGAATATATTAGGATTTTAAAATATTATAATCCTTAGGTGTTCAGGATTAAATAGGATTCTCAAAAAGCTTTTCGTAATTATTTTTGTAAGTAATTGTTTTACAAATTAAATTAAATAAAAAACAATGACTCTATTGATCCAAATCAACAAATATTTTGAAGTGGATAATATTCATTCTTTTCAGAGGTGATATTAATCATTTTTGCAAAGAATTTAATTTGGTTGTCAACAGTTTGATAAATCCAGCTTTAATTAATTTTATTGGGTGATAAGCCATGTAAAAGGTTTCAAAATCGGAAAATAATAGATTGGCTATGCAATTCTAAGAAATTACAAACAGTCCTTTAGATTCCTTATTTTTGACAGCAGTGAATACATTCAATTATCTTTTAGAGCAATTTTCGGACTTGGCTTGGGGTTTGCCATTGCTCATACTACTTATTGGTGGTGGTTTATACCTTCTTATTCGCTCTAAGTTTTTACCATTTCGTTATTTAGGACATGCCATTAGTATTTTACATGGTAAGTATGATGATCAGAATGATACTGGTCATATATCGCATTTTCAAGCCTTAACGACAGCACTGTCCTCAACCATCGGTATGGGAAATATTGCTGGTGTGGCCCTGGCCATTTCCGTTGGAGGACCTGGTGCTATGTTTTGGATGTGGGTAAGTGCCATTGTTGGGATGTCTACCAAATTCTTTACATCTACGCTCGCCATTTTATATAGAGGGAGGGATAGTGCTGGTGTGGTACAAGGTGGTCCTATGTACTTTATCATGGAAGGCTTGGGTAAGCATTGGAAACCTATTGCAGTGATGTTTAGTTTCTTTGGTATGTTGGGTGCTCTTCCAGTAGTTAACGTTAACCAGCTAAAGCAAGCAATAAACGATATAATATTGATACCAAACGGTGTAGAGGTATCTTTTCAATCTAATCTAGTCATTGCCTTGGTATTAGTACTTTTTACAAGTATTGTAATACTAGGTGGTCTAAAACGTATTAGTATTTTGGCATCTCGCTTGGTGCCTTCTATGGTTGTGCTATACTTTATTTTAGTGATGATAATTCTTTCAATGCATTACACGGAAGTTCCTAAATATTTGGCACTAATAGTTACAGATGCCTTTAATGCAGATTATTATCCAAAAGATGAGTCGTTTCTTGGTGGTGTTCTAGGTGGATTGATATTACATGGTATAAAACGAGGTGCATTTTCTAACGAAGCAGGTTTAGGTACTGCACCTTTAGCACATGGTGCTGCAAAAACCGATGAACCGGTTAGGGAAGGCTTGGTGGCGATGCTTGGCCCAGCAATAGATACCCTGGTGGTATGTACTTTAACGGCATTAGCGATTTTAGTAACGGGTGTTTGGGAGACCACAGGTAGCAGTGGTGTAAGCCTTACAGCTGAAGCATTTCAGAATGCAATGCCATATGGCCAATACCTTTTGATGCTATGCGTTTTCTTTTTTAGTGTGTCCTCCTTGTTTTCTTATGCGTATTATGGTACCAAATGCTTGTCTTTCTTGATAGGAGCAGATAAAAAGCATTATTATAATTACTTGTATATAGCGAGTATAGTATTAGCAGCGACGACGGAGTTTGAGGCTATGATTAATCTTATTGACGGTGTTTTTGCTTTAATGGCTATACCTACAATGCTTTCTACCATAATTCTTGCGCCTAAGGTCTTAGAAGTATCAAAATTTTATTTTTCAAAATTAAAATCAAACTGATAATGAAGGTAACAGATAATGCAAAAGCCTATTGGCGTGAAAATATTAAATATGTTATCATTTTGCTAGTAATATGGTTTATTGTGTCTTATTGTGCTGGGATTTTGTTTAAAGATGAATTGAATCAAATTAAGATTGGTGGATTCAAACTCGGATTCTGGTTTGCTCAACAAGGCTCAATGTACGTTTTTGTGATATTGATTTTTATATATGTAAGGATGATGAATAAACTTGATGAAAAATACGGTTATGATAAATAAACTTCTACTTATAGCCGAATTAGATGTTCAAAATTGGACATACATTTTAGTTGGAACCACATTCGCGCTCTATATTGGAATTGCCATTTGGTCTAGAGCAGGCTCAACCAAAGAATTTTATGTTGCAGGAGGTGGAGTGTCACCACTTGCAAATGGTATGGCAACGGCAGCTGATTGGATGAGTGCTGCTTCTTTTATTTCTATGGCTGGTATTATTTCTTTTGCAGGTTTTGATGGAGCGGTATATTTAATGGGTTGGACAGGTGGCTACGTCTTGCTTGCATTGTTGCTAGCGCCTTACCTTCGTAAGTTTGGGAAATTTACAGTTCCAGATTTTATTGGTGATCGGTACTATTCTAAAACAGCACGAATTGTTGCTGTGATGTGTGCTTTGTTAGTTTCATTTACATATGTGGCAGGACAAATGCGTGGAGTCGGTATTGTATTTTCAAGATTTCTTGAAGTAGATATTAATACTGGCGTCATCATAGGAATGCTCATTGTTTTGTTTTATGCAGTGCTTGGCGGTATGAAAGGTATCACATACACACAAGTAGCACAATACTGTGTATTAATATTTGCTTTCATGGTGCCTGCAATTTTTATCTCCATTCAAGTGACTGGTAACCCAATTCCACAATTAGGATTTGGCTCAGAATTAAGTGATGGTTCAGGAACTTATTTGTTAGATAAGTTAGATGACTTAAGTAACCAACTTGGTTTTGCTGAATATACAGAGGGTTCAAAATCGACTATAGATATTTTTGCAATCACATTAGCTTTGATGATAGGTACAGCTGGTTTACCTCATGTCATTGTTAGATTTTTTACCGTAAAGCGTGTTAAAGATGCTCGTAAATCAGCAGGTATAGCATTATTGTTAATTGTTATTTTATACTCTACAGCGCCAGCAGTTGCAGCATTTGCAAGAACAAATATGATTGAAACGGTTTCCAATCAACCTTATGCTGAAGTGCCTGTATGGTTTAAGAAATGGGAGACTACAGGGCTAATTTCATTTGATGATAAAAATAAAGATGGATTAATTTCTTATGTTGCTAATACTTCAAAAAATGAGTTAACAATCGATAGAGATATCATGGTTTTGGCAAACCCTGAAATTGCCAAACTGCCTAATTGGGTTGTTGCTTTAGTGGCGGCAGGAGGTTTAGCTGCTGCACTATCTACTGCTGCAGGATTATTACTAGTGATTTCATCTTCTATATCTCATGATTTAATTAAGAAAATTATAAAACCTTCAATCTCTGAAAAAGAAGAACTTGTTGTAGCGCGTTTATCTGCTGTTGGTGCTGTGTGTATTGCTGGTTATTTTGGCATAAACCCTCCAGGTTTCGTAGCTGCCGTTGTTGCTTTAGCATTTGGCTTGGCAGCGGCATCTTTCTTTCCTGCTATAATATTGGGTATTTTTTACAAACGAATGAATAAGGAAGGTGCTATTGCAGGTATGTTGGTAGGTATTATAAGTATGTTGCTTTACATGATCAAATACAAACTCGGTTGGTTTGACTCACAATTACCTGATAAGAGCGAATGGTGGTTTGGAATTTCACCAGAAGGTTTTGGTACTATTGCGATGATGCTTAATTTTATAATATCAATTATAATAATGAAGCTCACTAAAGCACCACCTGAAGAGGTTCAAAAAATTGTTGAAGATATAAGAATCCCAAGCGGTGCCAAAGAAGCTATTCAACATTAGATTTATTATGAGTAATTACCACATTAAGAATTTTGAAGAGTATTTTCAGGTTTATAGAAAATCAGTAAGAAACCCTGAAGAATTCTGGGAAGAAATTGCTGAAGAACATTTTGTTTGGCGCAAAAAATGGGAAAACGTCCTCAGCTGGGATTTTAGTAAACCAGAAATAAAATGGTTTGAAGGCGCAAAGCTTAATATAACCGAAAATTGTATAGATAGACATTTACATACAAGAGGTGATAAAACAGCTATATTGTTTGAGCCTAACGACCCAAATGAGTCAGCTGAGCACATTACATATAAAGACCTGCATCAACGTGTTTGTAAATTTGCCAATGTGCTTCATGATAAGGGTATAAGAAAGGGTGATCGTGTTTGTATCTACTTACCAATGATACCAGAACTTGCCGTTTCAGTGCTGGCTTGTGCTAGAATTGGCGCTATACATTCAGTGGTCTTTGCTGGTTTTTCTTCAACAGCACTATCAACTCGAATTAATGATTGTGATGCTAAAATGGTTATCACTTCAGATGGTTCTTATCGCGGTGCTAAAACTATTGATTTAAAGGGTATTGTAGATGAGGCTTTAGAAGATTGCTTAGGAGTTAAAACCGTTCTAGTTGCAAAACGTATAGATTCTGACATACATATGAAAGAGGGGAGGGACTATTGGCTACAAAAACTTTTAGATAATGCTTTTCAGGAATATTCTGCTGTTGAAATGGATGCTGAAGACCCATTATTTATTCTTTACACGTCGGGTTCCACTGGTATGCCAAAAGGTATGATGCACACAACAGCTGGTTACATGGTGTATGCGGCATATACCTTTAAAAATGTATTCCAATATAGAGAGGAAGATGTGTATTGGTGTACCGCTGATATAGGTTGGATTACTGGACATAGTTATATAGTTTATGGTCCACTGGCTAATGGTGCAACCACAGTAATGTTTGAAGGTGTACCTAGCTATCCTGATTTTGGACGTTTTTGGGAAATAGTACAAAAACATAAAATTAATCAGTTCTATACGGCACCAACGGCTATTAGAGCATTAGCGAAGCATGGTACGGAATTAGTTGATAAATATGATTTATCATCTTTAAAAGTACTTGGTTCAGTAGGTGAACCGATAAATGAAGAGGCATGGCATTGGTATAATGATAATGTAGGAAAGAAGAAGAGTCCAATAGTAGACACCTGGTGGCAGACGGAAACAGGAGGAATTATGATAACACCTATTCCTTTTTCTACACCAACAAAACCAACATATGCAACATTGCCATTTATTGGTATTCAGCCAGCTCTTATGGATGAAAATGGACAAGAGATAAAAGGCAATCAAGTAGACGGTAGATTGTGTATAAAATTTCCTTGGCCATCAATGGCGAGAACTATTTGGGGAAATCATGAGCGTTATAAAGACACCTATTTTTCTGCTTTTGAAAACATGTATTTTACTGGAGATGGTGCCTTGCGAGATGAGGTTGGTTACTATAGAATAACAGGTAGAGTTGATGATGTAATTATTGTTTCCGGTCATAATTTAGGAACTGCACCAATCGAAGATGCCATCAATGAGCATAATGCTGTTGCCGAATCTGCAATTGTCGGATTCCCTCATCATGTTAAGGGTAATGCGCTTTATGGTTACATTACTTTGAAAGATACAGGAGAAGGACGTTCTCATGAAAATGTTCGAAAAGAAATAAACCAACTGATTTCCGATCGTATTGGCCCTATTGCAAAGCTTGATAAAATTCAGTTTACTTCTGGCTTGCCTAAAACAAGATCTGGTAAAATCATGAGAAGGATATTAAGAAAAATAGCGTCAAATGACACAAGCAAATTAGGGGATACGAGTACTTTGTTGAATCCTGAGGTGGTTCAAGATATTATGGACAATGTTGTTTAGACCTATCTAATATTCTAAACCTTTAAATTAAGCATCAAATCAAATTGTGGTTTGATGCTTTTTTCATATTTAAGTTTTTATATTCGCCGCAAATCAGAAACCTATGCTTAAAGCTGTTCTTTTTGATATGGATGGTGTTATTGTAGATACTGAACCTTTACACTATAAGGCCTATCATAAGATGTTTGGAGATGTTAATATTAATGTTGATGAAGATTTGTATGAATCATTCACTGGGCAATCTACAATTGATATTTGCAGACGATTGGTCGATCATTTCAATTTAGACTTTGCACCTGAATATTTAGTTGAACTTAAACGTCAGCATTTTAAATATTTATTTGAACATGATAAGGACTTAAAGCTAATCGATGGTGTATTGCAATTAATCCAAGATTATTACAATAATAACATTAAGTTAGTGGTTGCATCTTCTGCTTCAATGCCTAATATTGAAAGGGTTTTTAAAAGGTTTGATTTAAACCAATATTTCACTGGAAAATTTAGTGGTGCTGATTTAAAGAAATCAAAGCCACATCCTGAGATATTTATAAAAGCATCTGCATTTACAGGTTTCTTAAAGACTGAATGTATAGTTATTGAAGATTCCACAAATGGCATTAAAGCAGCTAATGATGCTGATATTTACTGTATTGGCTTTAAAAGCTCTCACTCATCTGGGCAGGATTATTCGAATGCAGATTTAGTTATTTCAGATTTTAATGACATAAGGTTTGACAATCTAAACACTTTTTTAAGTGATTAACTGTAGCGTTCAGTAATCTGTTTAATTACAGCAGTAGTTGTAGCTTCTTTTTCTTTAGACACTAACTGAGTTGCTGGAACTTGTCTCACCTCACAATTTTTAATGCTACATTGTTCACAGGTAACACCAACGTCAATTCTTTTTAAGGATTTGTGATCTAGGAAATTTACTTTTCGCTGTAGCTGAGTATTTAAACTTAACCCTTTTTCTTCTTTTTCGTCTTCTTCTTTTTCTTTTTCTTCTCTTTCTTTACAGCCTTTTCATCAAAATCGCCCTCAATCATGTCTTGAATTTTATTCATGTCACCTTCTGAAATCAAAGTCTTCAATTCTTCAAAATGAGTGTTTTCAAGATGTTTAATGGCATTTGCTCTATCAAAACTGCGTTCAAAAGGTGTTTTAAGTATAGATAATTTTGCATCATAATAAGAATTGAGGTGCTGTCTTATTATTACCTGTTGGAATTCATCTGCTTCAAGTGTTGTTAAAAAATTAGAAATATATTCTTGTTTTCGTTGTTCGATTTCGCGTTCTCGTTTAGCAATTTCTTGCTCGGTAGGTTCTCTATTAACTTGTGGGTTTCCCATTCGGTCTCTTCTGGTTTGACTTAGAACATTAAGACTTAAAAAAAGGAATACTATAGCTACAACTGTTTTATTCATTTTAATTAGATTATATAATTCTATTAATACATTCTGGTGGTCTACCTATTACGGCATTATCACCATTTACAACGATTGGTCGCTCAATTAACTTTGGATTAGCAATCATTATTTCAATTAATTCATCATTAGATAAAGATTTCCCCTTAAATTCTGATTTCCAAATTGCTTCATTCTTCCTAATTAATTCAATTGGTGAAATATCAAGTTTCTTAAGAATATCTTTTAACTCAGACTTACGTATTTTATTGTCTAAATATTTAACAATGTCAAAAGGTTTACCTGATGCTTCGATAATTGAAACACCTTCTCTAGATTTTCTACATCGTGGGTTGTGATAAATAGTTATCATTTTAAATGTTGATTGCGTAGTTACTTAATTCTTTAATCAATGCTTTAGGGTTTTCAAAATGTATGCCATTTATACCTAATTCTTTCGCAGCATCAATATTTCTTAGATTGTCATCAATAAAAATTGAATTTTGTGCCGTAATATTAAACCTATTCAAGGTTATTTCATAGATATCTTTAAAAGGTTTTCTTGTTTTTTCTTCACCAGAAACAACAATGCCTTCAAACCAATGTAAAAAATCAAAACGGTCCAATGCTATTGGAAAAGTTTCATGACTCCAATTAGTTAATGCAACTACTTTGTAATTTGGATTATCTATTAACGCCCTTAATATTTTTACAGATCCTTCAATTGAATCTCCAAGCATTTCAACCCATCTGCCGTAATACATTCTAATTATTTCTTCGTGTTCTGGAAACATGGCTACTCTCTCTTCAGTTGCTAGTTGTAGAGGATAGCCTGCGTCTTGATTTTCATTCCAATCGTTGGTACAGATGTTATCAAAGAACCATTTCATTTTCTGGTGATTTCCTTTGAATACATCCAAATAGACATACTCTGGATTCCAATCGATTAGAACACCTCCTAAATCAAAAATAACGGTATCTATCTTGTTCATTTATATAGTGTTATTATCTTCTTCTTTTTGTCCCATCATCATAAGATAAGATTTTAAAAACGGCTCAATATTACCGTCCATTACAGTATCAATATTACCGGTTTCGTGACCAGATCTGACGTCTTTCACCAATTTATATGGATGCATCACATAGTTTCTAATTTGGCTTCCCCATTCAATTTTCATCTTGCCAGCTTCAATATCATCTCTTTGCGCCATTTGTTTCTGTAGTTCAATCTCGTACAACTGAGATTTTAACATTTGTAAAGCTCGTGCGCGATTATCGTGTTGAGATCTGGTTTCTGAACACTGAATCTGAATTCCGGTTGGCTTATGCAAAAGTTGAACCTTTGTTTCAACCTTATTTACATTTTGTCCTCCCGCCCCACTTGAACGAGCTGTTGTAATTTCAATATCAGCTGGATTTATTTCAACCTCAATAGAATCATCAACCATAGGATAAACGTATACTGAAGCAAAACTTGTATGACGTTTAGCATTACTATCGAAAGGGGAAATTCTTACCAAGCGATGAACTCCATTTTCTCCTTTTAACCAACCAAAAGCGTAGTCGCCTTCTATTTCCAATGTTACTGTTTTTATACCAGCAACATCTCCTTCTTGATGGTTTAATTCTTTTATTTTATATCCATTTTTCTCTGCATACATCAAGTACATACGCATTAACATACTGGCCCAGTCACAGCTTTCCGTCCCACCTGCGCCTGCTGTAATTTGCAAAACCGCACTAAGACTATCACCTTCTTCTGAAAGCATGTTTTTAAATTCGAGCTTTTCAATGGCTTCTATCGCCTTGCTAAATCGAGCTTCAACGTTTTCCATTGGAGCCTCATCTTCCTTGTAGAATTCGTAAATGACCTCAAGGTCTTCACACAACGTATTTGCAGTTTCAAAATCCTTAACCCAGCTTTTCTTTTCTCTTAAAGAACGCATCACTTGCTCAGCTATTTTTGAATCGTTCCAAAAATTTGGATCGAAGGTTTGTTCTTCCTCGTTGGTAATTTCTATTAACTTAGCATCTAAGTCAAAGATATTGCCTTAGCTTAGCTAGGCGCGTATTTAGATCTTTAATGTGATCTGATGTTATCATTTTTTGTTTTTTTGTAAAATTAATATATTCATGATTAATCAGTATTGACTTTATTTATGAATTTTAATTGGAATTAAATTAATTATTAAGATTCTAAATACTTTTTTACTAAACTTTAAATATTGTTGGTAGTTTAGTAACTGATAAAAAGCTATCATTTACATATCATGTATTACCATATAAAAAACAAAATTATAAAGCCTTTTAATTCAATTAAAAAGAATTTAATTATCTACAATTCAAAAAAAAATTGGATTATTTTTTTAAAAAACTTAATAGCTCTGACAAAAGCAAAAAAATTGTCAAATGGAAATAAAATAAAAGCAATAAGATTCTACAATTTTTATGGTATTAAATTAAAAAACACATACGCTCATCAATATTATACATCAATAACAGGACAATTTTATGAAAATTATATACCCGATGATATATTTCACTCTGTAATTTTACCTAAATTTAATAATTCAGTACAATGGCCGGCATTGTTGGATAAAAATTTATATGATAGATTGTTTGAAAACTTTTCACAACCAAAATATATCATTAAAAATATTAATGGATATTTTTATTCAAATAATCAATTAATAAGTCTTAATCAGGCAATAAGTATATTAAATAATCAAAAAGAAGAGCTTATAATAAAGCCGAGTATCAGGTCTGGAGGTGGTAAAATGATTAATTTTTTTAAAGTAAAAAAGTCTACTACAAACTATAAAAATTTAAAAATTAATGATCTTTTTGAATTATACAAAAAAGACTTTATAATTCAAGAAATATTAGATCAATGTAAAATATTAAAGGAATTAAATCCTACTTCTTTAAATACTTTAAGAGTTCTTTCTTTTTTTCGTAACAATGATGTGGTTATTCTATCTACAGTTTTAAGAATGGGAGGTAAAGACTCTAGAATTGATAATTATGGTAAAGGAGGATCGATTTGTGGTGTGGAAGACACGGGTTATCTGAAATCTAATAGCTACAAAGAGAATGGAGAAATAACAAATACATCACCATCAGGCTTAAAATTAGATGGAATTTTAATACCAAATTTTCCTAAAGTTACGAATATGGTAAAAGCACTCCATTCTAAAATACCCTATTTTAAAATTGTATCTTGGGATATAGCACTAGATATCAATGACGCTCCTGTTTTTATTGAATATAACACCTATGCACAAGGTATTGACATTCATCAGATTACTAATGGACCTCTTTTTGGAAAATTTCAAGATGAAATACTTAGAAGTATATTTTTAAACTAAAAATAGTTTTACAGATTAAATCATATTATAAATTAACTATTATGAAAAATGTTCTTATTCTTCTCTTCATAGTTTCGGATTTAGTGAATGCTCAAATTTTAAACAAAAAGAATTTACAAGCATTCGATGGCTATTTTGATTTTTATTATGAAGAAAGTACGGATAAGATTTATTTAAAAGTTGAAAATTTAAATAAAGAATTTCTCTATGTAAATTCTCTTGCCTCTGGTATTGGTAGCAATGACATAGGGTTAGATCGTGGTCAACTAGGTAATGAGCGACTGGTTTATTTTCAAAAAGCCGGCCATAAATTGTTACTGATTCAACCAAATTTAAAGTATCGTGCCAACACTGAGAATGAGTTAGAACGGAAAAGTATTGAACAAGCTTTTGCCAAATCTGTCTTGTTTGGTTTTAAAATACTTTCCGATACTGATGGTTATATTGTTGATTTTACACCATTTCTAATGCAGGATACCCATGGTGTTATAAACAGATTAAAAAGTAAAAAGGAAGGTAATTTTAAGTTAGATAAGACGAGAAGTGCTATAGAATTGAATACTACCAAAGCCTTTCCTGAAAATGTGGAATTTGAAGCTCTGATAACCTATACGGGGCAACCAATAGGGAAAAACCTGAAAACTGTAACACCTACGCCTTCAATTGTTTCTGTTATTCAACACCATTCATTTATTAAGTTACCAGATAATAACTATAAGCCAAGGGCTTTTGACACAAGAAGTGGAGCCATATCAATTTCTTATATGGATTATGCAACACCTATTCAAGAAAATATCAAAAAGCGCTTTATTATTCGTCATAGGTTAGAGAAGAAATTTCCAGATTTGGCAAAAAGTGAAGCGAAAGAGCCAATTGTTTATTATTTAGATCCAGGAACACCAGAGCCTATTAGGTCCGCGCTTTTAGAAGGCGGTAGATGGTGGAATGAAGCATTTGAATTAGCAGGCTTTAAAAATGCTTTTCGAGTGAAGATGTTGCCTGAAGGCGCTGATCCAATGGATTGTAGATACAATGTTATACAGTGGGTACATAGGAGTACCAGAGGCTGGAGTTATGGGGCAAGTGTAGTTGATCCTCGTACAGGCGAGATTATAAAAGGTCATGTTAGCTTAGGAAGTTTGCGTATTCGTCAAGATTTTATGATCGCCCAGGCTTTAATGAATAATCCGTATGCTCTAAGTGATGATAATTATGAACCAATGTTAGAATTAGCATTGGCAAGAATACGACAATTGAGTGCTCATGAAATTGGACATACCCTAGGGTTTACTCATAATTTTGCCTCGAGCACTAATGATAGGGCTTCTGTAATGGATTATCCACACCCAAATGTTGTTGTAAAGCACAATATTATTGATTTTAGCCATGCTTATGATAAAGGGATAGGAGAGTGGGATAAAATAACGACTGCTTATAGTTATTCTGAATTTGATAAAACAATAAATGAAACTGAGGCTTTGAATGATATTTTAGAAAAAGCCAAGAATGATGGTTTACGTTTTATCTCCGATAGCGATGCGCGAGCTATTGGTGGGGCTCATGCATTTGCCCATTTATGGGATAATGGTAAATTCCCACATCAAGAGCTATCAGAAGTGATGAAAGTGCGGGAATTAGCAATACGTAATTTTTCTAGTAACAATATTAAAAGTTTTGAGCCATATTCTGTTTTAGAAGATGTGTTTGTTCCTTTATATTTTTATCACAGATATCAAGTTGAAGCGGCGACGAAAGTTATTGGTGGATTAGATTATAATTATGCTGTGAAAAGCGATGGGCAATTCACTACAAAAAGTGTTGATAAAAAATTACAAGAACAGACTTTAAATGCTATAATTAATACTTTAAGAGTTGAAACGCTTGCCATTCCTAAGAATAAACTTTCTATGTTTCCGCCGAGAGCATATGGTTTTAATCGAACACGTGAATCGTTTCAAAGTCAAACTGGAGTGGCATTTGATCCATTTAGCGCAGTAAATACTGCAAGTGATATGACTTTGAAATTACTTTTACATCCAGAACGCGCAAATAGGCTAGTTATTCAAAATAGTTTAGATGAAAATCAACTCTCATTACACAATGTTTTGAATGCGTTAATTCAATCTACATTTGGTATCAAACATGAGGACAGTTATTTTTCTGAAGTGCAGCACCAAATAAACATTAATGTGTTGAAATACATTATGAATCTAGCAGTGAATAATAACTCATTTTTTCAGGTTCAAGCTAAATCTAATGAAGTGATTAATAATCTCAGTTCGTTTCTTAATGACAAGAAAAAGCTTGTTCCTTATGCTAATCAATATTTGAAATTGATTATTGAATTTAAATCACATCCAGAAAAGTTCAAAATAATACCTTCACCGAAAATACCAGACGGTTCACCCATTGGAAGTGGTATTTGTACTTATAATCATTAGTTTTATCCTTTCTGTTATTTATAATTCTTATTTCTCCAATTAATTTTTTACAACACAAAACTAAATCAAACAAAAAGTAAATTTATACCATATTTTGAAAATTATTTATAGAAATTTCATAAAGGATGTTTTAGATTTCATTCTTGCTTTTATGTGTTTAATGATTTTATTACCACTAATACTTTTATTAATTATTATTCTTCTATTAGATAATAATGGAAAAGTATTTTTTATTCAAAAAAGACCGGGTAAAAATGAAAAAATATTTAAAATAATAAAATTCAAAACTATGACAGACAAAAAAGACTCAAAAGGGCTTTTGTTGCCAAATAGCCATAGAGTTACTCGAGTTGGATTAATTTTAAGAAAATATTCATTAGATGAAATACCTCAGTTAATTAATGTTCTCAAGCGGGATATGAGTTTTGTTGGCCCCAGACCTTTAAGAGTAAGATATCTTCCTTTTTACACCTTAGAAGAATCTATAAGACACAGTGTAAAGCCTGGCATTACGGGATTAGCTCAGATTTCAGGTAGAAATAGTTTAGATTGGGATGATAAATTTTCATTAGATATTCAATATGTTAATAATATATCATTTAAGAATGATTTAATTATAATTCTTAAAACAATTAATAAAATCTTTTCTAATCAAGATGTTGATTTTGAGACTTCGAATGTCATAGATGATTTAGACGTATCAAGACGAAATTGTAAAAAGCATAATTCAAAAGTTGATGAGATTTAATATATTAATTACTTCTGCAGGACGGCGTAACTACCTAATCAATTATTTCAAAGTTGCATTAAAAGATAGGGGAATGATAATTGTTGCCGATTCAAATAAATTTGCCACAGCATTTTCAGATGCTGATGTGTCTATTTGTGTATCAAGCTTCAATCAACAAGAATATATTGAAGATATTGTAGAAATCATCAAAAAATATTCGGTAAAAGTAATTATATCATTGAATGATTATGAGCTATTGGTTTTATCTAAAAACAAAAAATATCTTGAAAGTTTAGGAACTAAAGTTATTGTACCAACTGAAGAAATAGTTTCTATCGTTTTTGATAAATGGAAATGTCATAACTTTATTAATAGAATTGGTCTTAATTCACCAAAGTCTTATCTTAAGTTAGAAGATGCACTGAATGATATAGATAACAATATTTTAAACTTCCCAGTAGTAATCAAACCTACGATTGGAAGTGGATCTGAAGGTGTTGAGTTAGCTGAAACAGTTGAAGAGTTAAAACTTTTTTATAAAATAAAATGCATTCAAATAAAAAAAGCTAATTCAATTAATGATAGTACAGCTTTATCCTTTAAAAATAATGTTTTAATCCAAGAAAAAGTTGAGGGTAAAGAATTTGGGCTAGACATAGTTAATAATTTTAATTCTAAATTTTTCGCCTGTTTTGCTAGAGAAAAACTATCTATGCGAAATGGCGAGACTGATATGGCAATTTCTGTAATTGATAAGTCACTAATTGATGTTGGGAAACAAATATCTAAAAACTTGATGCATCTTGGTCTTGCTGATGTTGATGTAATAGTTCAAGATAAAAAGATTTTTATTTTAGATATAAACTTGAGATTTGGAGGAGGTTACCCATTTTCGCATTTAGCAGGGGCTAATATTACAGCCGTTTATGTTGACTGGATTATAGATAATTATGATTTGGATACTAAAAAACACATTAATTATAAATCTGGAATTATTCATTCAAAATATGATAAACTCACCAGGATTTTTGTTTAATGACTAATTGCATGAAATCAAAGTCAAAATCAATTTCTGTGCTTATTCCTGATGGAGAATCATCTTTTTTACAGATTGTAGTTAATTGTTTAAGCTTAGTTAAAAATATTAAGATTTTTGTAATCTCGAGCAATAAATCAGATTTCATGAAGTATTCTTTTTTTGTAGAGGAATATATTTTTTTCACTGATTCTAGTGATGAGGAATGGCTTAACAGAATAAATCATGAGGTTGAAAAAAATAATATAGATATTATTATCCCAATTTTTCAAAATGGATTTAAAAGAATAATAAAACATCAAAAGTTATTAAAAAATAAGGATAAACTTTGTGTTTTGCCAGCATTAAGTGATTTCAATACAGCTAATGATAAGGGGCTTTTATATTATCACATGAAAGCCAATAGTATACCATGTCCTAATAGCCAAGTAGTTAAACAAAATAAATTACCGAATTTTTCTGAAATTGAATACCCAGTAATTGTCAAACCAGTAGAAAACTTAGGCGATGGAAGGGGGATACAGTTATTTCAAGATGGAGAAGGTTTGAAAAACTATTATAATTGTTCTAAACCTGCTGGAAAAACTATTATCCAAGAGTTTATTCGTGGTTACGATATAGGATGTAACGTGCTATGTCTAAATGGAGATATTTTGACTTATACTATTCAAAAAGGCAATCTATTTAGTAATAAAAAGTTTTCTGCGCAAATAGGTCTAGATATTGTTGAAGAAGATCTAATTATTGATGCGACCAGAAAACTAATGAAAAGTATTAATTGGTCTGGAATTGCAAATATAGATTTGATGTTTGATGAGAAGGATTCTAAATTTAAGATACTTGAGATAAATCCTAGATTTTGGATGACAACTGAGGCATCTGCATTAGCTGGAATTAACTTTCCATATTTGTATTGCTTGACTAGTCTTAAAATAGAATTTGAAAACCCTAAAGTCAAGTTTATTTCATTTCTTACTTTACATGGTTTATTAAAAAAAATTAAAAATAATCCATTATTTGTCTTTAACATAAACTATATAATGAACAATACCGCTTTTAGATTTGTTTTAAAAGATCCAATTGCGAATTTTTATAAATTAATTTGTTATCGATTATTAAAATATTGTAAAAATTATTTTAAGGATAGTAACCAAAATAAGAGAGTTAAATAAAAGTTTTTCTGTATTTAGATTGTTAATTAGCAAGCTCTTAGTAATTCAATAAAATTATTATTCGAAATGTTGTATACTTAATTTGTTCTTACATGTATTTGAATTTCAATAAAAAAATTACAGTATTGATTCCAGATGGGGAAAGCCCTAGATTATTATCTGTTATTAATTGTTTGTCACTTGTTGAAAATGTAGAAGTATATGTTATGTCATCAAGACGGCATTATTATATGAAATATTCTAGATACATCAAGAGCTATGTTTTTTATCCAGATTCAAACGATAGAGATTGGGTTAATAACATTAATTACGAAGTTGAGAAGAATGATATTGATGTTATCATGCCTGTATTTGAAGTTGGATTTAACAGAATTATTAAAAACAAGAACAAACTAAAAGAAAAAGATAAACTTTGCTCTTTGCCAACCTTTCCAAATTTTGAATCAGCAAGAAATAAGGATTCGTTATATCGTCATCTTAAAGCTAATGATTTGCCCTGTCCTCAAAGTGTAATCCTTGAACCAAATAAGCCAATAGAATTAGCGGAATTGACATTTCCCGTTGTTGCTAAGCCAGTTGAGGGTTTTGGAGCGGGTCAAGGAATAGAAGTATTAAGTGAAAATAAAGATATATTTGAATATATTAAATCACACACATTTAGTTGTAATACTATTTTTCAAAACTTTATTGAAGGTTATGATATTTGTTGTAATGTTCTTTGTAAAAATGGAGATATAATAGCATACTCAATTCAGAAAGCGCATTTCAGCGAGAAAGGAAAATTAACGCCTCAATTAAGTTTTTCTTTTGTTGAAGAAGAAGCATTACTCCAAATAATAAAAAAATTAATGAAAAGCCTTAACTGGTCAGGTGTAGCAAATATTGATTGTAGGTATGACATTGATATTAGCACATTTAAGATTATTGAAATAAACACGAGATTCTGGGAAAATATTGAAGCATCCGCAATGGCTGGTGTAAACTTTCCTTATCTATATTGTTTATCAACTTTAAATCATAATTTTAAAATTCAAAAGGCTGATAAAATAACTTATTTAAACCTAAAAGGTTTGATTAAACGTTTGAAAACGAACCCATTTTTTATCATTAACACTAGTTACATTTGGAAAAATACGCCTATTAGTTTTGCTCTAAGAGATCCTATGCCTATGCTTTATAAATTTGTTTGGCGCACAAAGAACATATTAATTCAAAAGATATTTAGAAAGTAGGATGTAAAAATACTATTTAGGTGGAAAAGGAATTAATATATAAATTTCTTTTTTATTGGATAAATAGTAATTGAAAAATTTAAAACTACTTGTACGGTATGAGCTTAATAATCAATATTGTCATGATTTTATGAATTATAAAACTTGGATGCAAATTGAATCTATTTTATTATTCAAATTTGAAGTATTTTTGAAGAAACAATTATAAAAATGACTATAGATTTACGTAGTGATACAGTTACCAAACCTACTAAAGGCATGTTAAATGCCATGATAAATGCAGAAGTTGGAGATGATGTATATAAAGAGGATCCTACGATTAATGCCTTGGAGGAAAAGCTAGCAAATATGTTTGGGATGGAGAAGGCTCTGTTTTTCCCTACTGGAAGTATGGCTAATCAGGCAGCACTTAAATTACATACAAACCCAGGAGAACAAGTCATATGTGATAAATATGCCCATATATATAATTATGAAGGTGGAGGGGCATCATTTAACAGTGGTATATCATGTAAATTAATAGACGGGGATAGAGGAATGTTTACAGCTCAACAAGCAGAAGCATCTATAAACCCACCGGATTTTTATCATAGCCCGTTAACCTCGTTAATTGAGGTAGAAAACACAACCAATAAGGGTGGTGGTGCATGTTGGGATTTTGAAGAACTTAAGAAAATTAAGGCAGTAGCTCATAAACATAATCTTGGATATCACTTAGATGGTGCAAGACTTTGGAATGCGTTAGTAGCTTTAAATCATAAACCAAAACAATATGGTGAATTATTCGATACCATTTCAGTTTGTCTGAGCAAAGGTCTCGGTTGTCCTATTGGATCTGTTTTAATAGGAAATAAAGAGTTGATGCAACATGCCATTAGAATAAGAAAAATATTTGGTGGTGGTATGCGCCAAGTTGGCTATTTGGCGGCAGCAGGATTATATGCTCTAGATAACAACATTGAGCGTCTCAGGAAAGACCATATAAAAGCCAAAGAAATAGGTGAAGTTTTAGAATCATTAACCTTTGTTAAAAAGGTCGAACCTATTGAAACAAATATCATAATTTTTGAACTAAATGATTCTGTAAGCGAAAAAGACTTTTTAATTACTTTAACTGAAAATAATATTCATATAATAGGTATGGGTAGCAACAAATTAAGGATGGTTACGCATTTAGATTATACAGATGACATGCACGATTCTCATTTAAAAATTTTAAAGAGTCTAAAATTTTAGTCTCCTTTTATTTAAACATATCCATTCCTGGTATATTTGGCATGCCTTCTTTTGCAACAGCAGCTAATTCAGCTTCATTGACTTTTGAAGCCATTTCTATTGCTTTATTTAAAGTTAAGATTAAGTAATCTTCAAGCATTTCTTTGTTTTCAAGTAGTTCATCGTCTATTCTTATTGATTTTATAGTACGGTTTGCAGTAATCGTAACAGAGAGTTTATTGTCATTGCTCGACTCATCAAGAAGTACTGTATTTAAACGCTCTTTTGTTTCTTCAACTTTCTTTTGGGCTTCTTTAAGTTTATTCATCATACCCATCATATCTCCAAACATATTCTTCAATTTTATATTGTGGAGTACAAAATTAGTAAATTGCTCAACTTTTCTAGTCTAAATAATTTTAAAGCAATGTTAAAGAAATCAAATTCAATTTATCCAATAGCGAAAAAAAAGCCACAGAGATTAGAAATACATGGTGATGTGCGAATCGATAACTACTTTTGGATGAATGATAGAGAAAATAAAGAGGTAATTGATTACTTAAAGGCTGAAAATAATTATTGTGATGCGCAAATGTCTCATACAAAGGAATTTCAAGAAAGTTTATTCATAGAAATGAAGGCTAGAATAAAAGAAGATGATTCGTCTGTGCCTTATAAATACAATGGTTATTGGTATATTACAAAATTTGAGAAAGATAAAGATTATCCTATTTATACTCGAAAAAAAGATTCTCTAGCTAACCCTGAGGAACTCCTTTTTGATTGCAATGAAATGGCAGAAGGACATAATTATTTCAAAATTGTTGGTATAAGTATTAGTCCAGACAATAAATTGGTGTCCTATGGAATTGATCTAACGGGCAGACGTCAATATACTATTCATATAAAAAATTTAGTTACTGGAGAGATTCTTAAGGATTCAATGGATAACACAACTGGTTCATCCAGTTGGGCAAATGATAATAAAACAATCTTCTTTACAAAGAAGGATCAAGTTACCTTAAGAGCACATCAAATCTGCAAGCACAAGCTTGGAGATAATCAGGATGACTTGTTATTTGAAGAAGGTGATACTACCTTTGGTGTTACAGTCTACAAGACCAAATCAAGAAGATATATCATCATTGCTTGTTACAGTACATTAACTAACGAATATCATTTTTTAGATACTGATAAACCAGAGGGTAAGTTTCAATTATTTCAGAAAAGAATAAGAGGTGTAGAATACAGTATTTCTCATTACAAGGATCATTTTTTCGTCCTGACTAATAAAGACAATTCTACCAACTTCAAATTAATGAAAACTTCAATACATGATACTTCCATTGAAAAATGGAAAGATGTAGTATCTCACCGAAATGATGTTTTAATTGAAAACATAGATATTTTTAAGGATTATTTGGTAATTAGTGAACGGAGCAATGGCTTAAACCAAATAAGGATAAAACGTTGGGATAATCATGAGGACTATTATTTACCTTTTGATAATGAGACTTATACATGCTACACTACTACTAATATCGAATTTGATACTGATGTCTTAAGATATGGATACAATTCCTTAACAACCCCTGCCTCCATTATAGAATATAATCTAAAAACTAAATCAAAGAAAGTTTTAAAAGAACAGGAAGTTTTAGGAGGTAAATTCAAAAAAGAAAATTATATATCAGAAAGAATCTGGGCCAAGGCAGAAGACGGAACTAAAATTCCAATTTCACTTGTATATAAAAAAGGGATTAAAAAAAATGGAAAAAATCCATTATTGCAATATGCTTATGGAAGTTATGGTTCTACAGTAGACCCTTATTTTTCAACTATTAGACTAAGTTTATTAGATAGAGGATTTATTTATGCGATAGCTCATGTACGCGGTGGAGAATATCTAGGAAGGCCATGGTATGAAGATGGTAAGTTGCTTAATAAGAAAAATTCATTTTCAGATTTCATAAGTTGTTCAATTGAGCTAATAAAAAAAAGATTTACATCATCTAAACATTTATATGCAATGGGAGGTAGTGCAGGTGGACTATTAATTGGTGCTGTTATCAATAAGGCACCAGAATTATATAATGGAGTAATTGCGGCTGTTCCTTTTGTAGATGTTATCACCACAATGCTAGATGATGCTATACCTCTTACTACAGGTGAATATGATGAATGGGGAAACCCTAATGATAAGTTATATTATGACTATATGAAATCTTATTCTCCATACGACAATGTAGAAGCAAAAAAATACCCTCATATGCTTGTATCTTCAGGTTTGCATGATTCTCAAGTACAATATTGGGAACCAACAAAATGGGTTGCCAAATTAAGAGAGATGAAAACAGATTCTAATCAGCTGTACCTAAGAACCAATATGGATGCAGGACATGGCGGTGCTTCTGGCCGATTTGAGAGTCTAAGAGAAGATGCAGAAGAATTTGCTTTCCTATTAGATCTTGAAGGAATAAGGGGCTGATTTAAAAAAAAATGTTACTTTTGCGAGGTTTAGGTCATCAATGTGTTAAATTGGTGAGCGATAAATAGCATTTATGAGTAAAAACAAAAATGTATTTGATAATGTACTACAGCTTATTGGCAGTACTCCCTTAATCAAATTAAACAAGATGACTGCCGATTTCGACGGTGATTTTTACGCGAAAGTAGAAGCTTTTAATCCAGGTCACTCCTCTAAAGATAGAATAGCACTACACATTATTGAAGAAGCAGAGCGCCAAGGAATTTTAACTCCTGGTGATACTATAATCGAAACTACTTCTGGTAATACAGGTTTTAGTATCGCTATGGTAAGCATAATTAAAGGATATGAATGTATTCTTGCGGTGAGTTCAAAGTCTTCTGCGGATAAAATTGACATGTTAAAATCAATGGGAGCAAAAGTATATGTTTGCCCTGCCCATGTTAATGCAGATGACCCTAGATCTTACTATCAAGTTGCAAAACGCCTTCATGAAGAAGTTAAAGGCTCTATTTATATAAATCAATATTTTAATGAATTGAATATTGATGCACACTACAATACAACTGGTCCGGAAATTTGGGATCAGACCGAAGGTGAAATAACACATCTTGTGGCTTGTAGTGGTACTGGCGGAACTATCTCAGGAATTGCCAAATATTTGAAAGAGCAAAACCCTAATATTAAGATAATCGGAGTTGATGCCTATGGTTCGGTATTGAAAAAATACCATGAGACCAGAGAATTTGATGACAAAGAGATTTATCCATATCGAATTGAGGGATTAGGCAAAAATTTAATTCCAACTGCAACAGATTTTGATGCAATTGATAAGTTTGTCAAGGTAACAGATGAAGAAAGTGCACATACAGCAAGAGAAATTTCTAATACAGAAGGACTTTTTGTAGGATATACTAGTGGTGCCGCGATGCAGGCAATCAAACAATTAAATGAAGAAGGAGAATTCAAATCAACTGATAAGGTTGTTGTGGTTTTCCCAGATCATGGTTCAAGATATATGAGCAAGGTCTATAGCGATAAATGGATGGAAGATCAAGGATTCTTTGATAGTAAGCATGAAGTACATACTACAATAGAGTATATAAAATAATTTTATTTTAATAATAGATAAAGCCTATCATGGTAATACTGTGATAGGTTTTTTTATGTTGAAAACAGTGTGAATAGACAATAAAAATAAATTATGCTGTCATAATATTATTAATTAATTTTGCACGAACTGACAAGATTAAATTAACTAAACTTTAAGAGTTTATTTATGTGATTGGAAAGCACTATTTAAACGATTAATGGCAAACGTAACTAATGAAAGATTTATTTGAGAAAATTTATAGAGATAAGGGTCCTTTAGGTAAATGGGCGTCTCAGGCAGAAGGTTATTTTGTGTTTCCTAAATTAGAAGGTCAAATCTCTAATAGAATGAATTTTCAAGGTAAAGAAGTTATTACATGGAGTATTAACGATTACCTTGGTTTAGCCAATCACCCAGAAGTAAGAAAAGTTGATTCGGAAGCTGCCAAGCAATATGGCTCAGCCTATCCAATGGGTGCTAGAATGATGTCTGGTCATACTGACTTACATGAGCAATTACAAAATGAACTTGCAGGGTTTGTTAATAAAGAAGCAGCCTATCTTTTAAATTTTGGTTACCAAGGTATCATGTCCACAATTGATGCATTAGTGGCTAAAGACGATATTATAGTGTATGATGTTGATGCTCATGCATGTATTATTGATGGTGTTCGTTTACACATGGGCAAAAGATTTACCTACAAGCACAATGATATTGCTAGTTTAGAAAAGAATCTTGAGAGAGCCACAAAGATGGCTGAGCAGACTGGAGGAGGAATTCTTGTAATTTCTGAAGGAGTATTTGGAATGAGAGGTGAGCAAGGTAGATTGAAGGAAATCGTTGAGCTTAAGAAAAAGTTTAATTTTAGGTTCCTTGTTGACGATGCACATGGTTTTGGTACATTAGGAGTCACAGGAGCTGGTGCAGGTGAAGAACAAGGTGTACAAGATGAGATTGATGTGTATTTTGCAACATTTGCAAAATCGATGGCCAGTACAGGAGCTTTTATAGCTGGTGATCAAGAAATAATAGATTATTTGAAATATAATCTGCGCTCTCAAATGTTTGCAAAATCATTACAAATGCAACTTGTGGTAGGTGCATTAAAGCGTCTAGAAATGCTAAAAACAATGCCAGAGTTAAAGCAAAACCTTTGGACTATTGTAGACGCATTGCAATCAGGACTAAAAGAAAGAGGATTTGATATAGGTACAACTCAAAGTTGTGTTACCCCCGTTTATTTAAAGGGTAGTATACCAGAGGCAATGGCATTGGTAAGAGATTTAAGAGAGAATCATGGTATTTTCTGCTCCATTGTTGTTTATCCTGTTATTCCAAAGGGATTGATTCTATTGAGAATGATACCTACAGCAACCCATACATTGGAAGATGTTAAACTAACTTTAGATGCGTTTGACGCAATAAGAGAACGTTTAACTAACGGAACTTATAAAAGAATGTCTGCAGCTCTAATCGCTGCAATGGGAGAGTAATCATTATTTAATTATCATAAAAACAGAAGACCTTGTATTGCAAGGTCTTTTTCATTTTAATATAAATATTTTTTAAAGGTTTTTCGTCGTTT
Source organism: Winogradskyella sp. KYW1333 (assembly GCF_003335675.1). Taxonomy (GTDB): domain Bacteria; phylum Bacteroidota; class Bacteroidia; order Flavobacteriales; family Flavobacteriaceae; genus Winogradskyella. The sequence continues at coordinate 43,218 of NZ_QPHL01000016.1, forward strand.
ATATACCATAGTGTCAAAATGTTTCCAAATTTTATGTATTGCCTCATTATCCTCTAACTCTGGCGTTCTGTAACAAAATTCAATACCTTTTGCTTTAAACGTCTCATAATATTCATTGAAAATAACTGCATGAATACCCTTGTTTTGGTAATCAGGATGAATACCTATTAGGTAGAAAATAACATCTTTACTTTTCTTCTTAGCTTTTAATATATGTCGAAAGCCAAACGGAAATATTCTACCCTTAGCTTTTTGTAATGCTTCTGCAAATCGAGGCATAACAATTGCAAACCCAATGAGATTGTCGTCAGCATCTACCACAAATTTTATGTATTCAGGATTCACAAAACTTATAAACTTTTTCTTGAAATACTCTTTTTGGATATCTGTGATTTCAACAAATGACGAAAGTACCGCATAACTCTCGTTGAATAAATCAAACATTTTATCCGCATAAGGCATCACTTCCGAAGTTCTGGTGAATTTAAGCGCTCTGAGTTTATAACGACGTTTAATAAGCTCCTGAGCCTTTACAAAGGCTTCGGGCGTAACATTCTTAAATGGAAATTTACTTTCAGAGTATTCTTTTTCTATTTTGTAGCCGTGCTTAAAATAGTGATCAACATAATATGGATGGTTATACCAAGTAATCATAGTAGAAACACTATCAAATCCTTCAGTCATAACACCTACCTTATCTAAATTAGAAAATCCTACAGGACCCTCTGCGTAGTCTAATTTATGTTCTCTACCAATGTTCTCAACAACTTCCAACAATGATTTGCTAACTTCTAAATCATCGATAAAGTCAAACCAACCGAAACGCATCTTCTTTTGCTTTTGGCCTTTAATCTCTAACCAATTTACTATTGCAGCGACTCGGCCAACAACTTGGTTTCCTTTGTAAGCCAAGAAAAACCTCGCGTCTGCATCTTTAAATACAGGATTTTTCTCCTTGTTAAAAGTTTTTACTTCTTCTGATATAATTGGAGGTACCCAATATTTTGAGTCCTCATATAGTTTAAATGGAAATTTGACAAAGGTTCTAAGGCCCGATTTTGAAGAAACTTCTTTTACTGTAATCATATAGTTGGTTGAGATGATATGTCTAATATCCGTTATCAATTTTCTTGTCTTTATGAAAATCTAAACGGTACGAAGCACCAAATGCTATATTAAATACTGATGGTGTATCTTTTGTATTAAATGCAATATTGGCATCTAATTGAAAATCTTTATCCCAAAGATAGGCACCACCAACTCTAAAAATGTTATCGGCATAAAAATCACTATTTATGCCTTGTGCCTCGCCAAAAATAACCCATTTAGGATTGAATGAATGGGTTAATGTCAGAACGTATTGAAAAATTGAATCATCTGATCCGATTCTGTCTTGAATTAAATTCATTACAAAAACCCAACCTCCATTAAAATTATTTTGAGTTGCTATCATTACTTTTGAGCTAAACCCTTCAACACTTGTTGCTGTGTATGGGTTTGGGTCACTATCATAATTTGCACCTACGTAAACTGCCACAGCAGGGATTAATGATTTCCATTTGAATTTTCTATTTGCATGATAGCTATACAGATTTGGTTTATCGTCTTCCGCATTTTTATAAGGATCATAAACCAAATATTTAGCGCCTAGTGTAAAATTTTTAAAATTAGATCTTTTGTTTTCTACAGGGATTGCGGCATTGTTAAATGTTATTTTATCATTCTGGTAAATGCCATCAAGTGAAAATTCAAGTTGTTCAAACAGAACACCATATCTAATTGAAAAATCAAGTCCAAATCCACCTACTTCATAGTTAAGGGGTGTATGCTCTTCCTTAACGGTAAATGCTCCAGCTTCAAATTGAAGAATACCTGTGCCAACAGAGAATGCACTTTCTGAGACACCTGGTCTGTTGGAATTTATGACTTCTGTATATTGACCAAAGGCTGTAAAAAAACTAAATGAAATAAGTAAGGTAAGTAGTGATCTGAGAATTTTCATTGGTTTTTGTTTAAATTCAAATATATATATTTTATAGTTTTTTTAGGGAATTATAACGTATTATAAATTATGATAATTGTATTTTTGATTAGAATTTGATAATATGATATATACGGCGTCGGTAATGGGATTATTGAGAACTATATTAATTATTTTACTAATCTATTTTGGATTAAAGATATTGTCACGAATTTTTGCTCCATTACTTTTGCGTTTTGTTGCTAAGAAGGCAGAGCGACGATTTGGTGATCAATTCGGTGGTTTTCAAAATCAAAACAATAGTCGGAATGACCACAGAAAAGAAGGTGAGACTGTAATAGATAAAATGCCGAATAAGTCTAAAAATTCAAATGATAAAGTAGGAGAATATATAGATTACGAGGAAATAGAGTAAGTCATATCAAATTCTTTTCAAAAAAATAACTACTTTTCAGTATCATTCAAATCTTTCATAATTCATGTCGTTTTCTTTGAAGAAATTTCTTCCGCATCTTTTTGTTTTACTAGGATTCGTTATTTTGTCGTTGGCTTATTTTAGCCCAGTATTGGAGGGTAAAAAGATCTTCCAAAGCGATATCATGCATTATATAGGCATGGCCCAACAGCAAAAAGAATTTGCAAAATCAACAGGAGAGGAAACCTACTGGACCAATAGTGCGTTTGGAGGAATGCCGACTTATCAATTAGGTGCAAAATACCCACATAACTATATAAAGAAACTAGACTTAACCTTACGCTTTTTGCCAAGACCTGCAGATTACCTTTTTTTGTATTTTATTGGTTTTTATATTTTATTATTAAGCTTGAAGGTTGAATTTAAATTGGCTGCTTTTGGTGCCTTAGCCTTTGGGTTTTCAACGTATATGATAATTATTCTTGGTGTAGGCCATAATTCTAAAGCACATGCTATTGCGTACATACCAATGGTTTTGGCAGGTATAATATTAACTTTTAGAAATAGGTATGTTTTAGGATTTCTATTAACCACAATAGCACTAGGATTAGAAATTGTAGCCAATCATTTTCAAATGACCTACTACCTGTTATTGTTAGTCTTAGTAATAGGAATAACATATCTCATTGATGCATATAGAAAAAAACTAGTGCCACACTTTTTTAAATCTGTTGGGATTTTAATTGTAGCTACCATAATTGCTGTTGGTTTAAATGCTACCAACTTTTTGGCCACTCAAGAATATGTTAAGGAAAGTACTCGCGGTAAAAGCGAACTGACTATTAATCCTGATGGTTCACCAAAGGAGGTCTCAACAGGTTTGTCTAACGAATACATAACAGAATACAGCTATGGGATTTGGGAAACCTTTAATCTTTACATTCCTAAATTTATGGGTGGTGGAAATTCGGAAGATGTCGGAAAGGAAAGCGCAACTTACAAAGCTTATGTAAATCTTGGTGCATCGCCTATTGAAGCATTAGAAGCATCTAGAGAAGCACCTATGTATTGGGGAGATCAGCCAATAGTTGAAGCACCAGCTTACGTTGGCGCTGTAATTATTTTCTTATTTGTTCTTGGTCTGTTTTTAGTGAAAGGAAGATTAAAATGGTGGTTAGTTGGTGGTACTATTTTTTCATTACTATTGTCCTACGGTAAGAATTTAGATTTCCTTACTAATCTCTTTATTGAATATGTGCCGTTGTACAATAAATTTAGGGCAGTGAGTTCAGTACAGGTCATTCTTGAATTATGTGTACCTATATTAGGTGTTTTTGCATTAGTACGTTTGTTTAATGACTTTCAAAATAATGAAGATAAATTAAGGTATTTAAAATACACAGTAATTATTACGGCAGGTCTTTGTGTTGTGTTTCTACTATTTAAATCCTCTCTTTTTGATTTTGAAGGATTACGCGATGACAGATATGCTCAGGCTTATGGTCAGCACTTCGTAGACGCATTAATTGAAGATAGAAAAGCATTGTTTACTACTGATACCCTAAGAACGCTGATTTTCGTTTTGCTGTCCGCAGGAACCGTATTTCTTTTTTTAAAGGAAAAGCTCTCAGAAAAAAAGGTTGTAATTGTGTTTGTAATTTTAGTTCTATTTGATTTGGTTTCGGTTGATCGAGAATACGTAAATAGTAGTAATTTTAAATCTGCACGAATTGTTGATATGCCATATCAGGCAAACACGGCAGATAAGGATATATTGAGGGATAAAAGTCATTTTAGAGTCTTGGACATGTCGTCCCAAGGTCAGAGTCAACCTGGAAAGGCTGCCTATTTCCATAATTCTTTATTGGGTTACCATGCCGCTAAACTTGGACGTTATAATGAACTACTAGATTTTCATGTTTATAGAAACAACATTAATGTCTTAAACATGCTTAATACAAAATATATTATCATTGAAGAGCAAGGCCAAGTACTGCCTTATACAAATAAAGAAACCAATGGTAATGCTTGGTTTATTAGGGAATTGGAAATTGTTGAAACTGCTAATGAAGAAATAAAAGCTCTCGATAGTTTAGATACAAAATTGAAGGCAGTAATTCAAAAATCACTATTAAGTTCGAATATTTTAAAAGAAAGTTATTCACTAGATTCAATTGCCTCGATAGAGTTAATAGAATTTAAACCTAACTACTTAAAGTATGAAACCAACAATAGTAATAGCGCTTTTGCTGTATTTTCAGAGATATATTACCAGCCAGGTTGGATTTCGTTAATAGACGGTCAAGAAGTCCCACATCAACGAGTAAATTATGTTTTAAGAGGGATGTCAATACCAAAAGGTACTCATATAATCGAATTTAAATTTGAGCCTCAAGTGGTTAAAATAGGTAGTAAAATTGCATTGGCCAGTTCTGTAGTTTTAGGTATTTTGTTATTCTTAGGACTCTTCTTTGAGTTTAAACGTAAAAAAATTGATACTTAGTTTATAGTAATGTCATCAAAGAAAGTCTTAGTGATTACCTATTACTGGCCACCAGCTGGTGGTCCTGGTGTGCAACGCTGGTTAAAATTCGTAAAGTATTTAGCAGATTTTAATGTAACACCATTTGTTTTTTGTCCTGAAAATCCAAGTTACCCAATAGTTGATGAGACTTTAGTTAATGAAATACCAGAGGGTATAAAGATAGTTAAGCGTTCAATTAAAGAACCCTATCGATTTGCTAGTGCATTTTCAAGTAAAAGCACAAAAAACATAAGCTCAGGGATAATACCGAAGTCAAAGAAACAATCTGTAATAGAAAAACTATTACTTTTTATAAGAGGCAACTTTTTCATTCCTGATGCACGTAAAAATTGGGTTAAACCATCGGTGAAATTTCTTTCAAAGTTTATTACAGAAAATGATATTGATTCTATAATTACCACAGGTCCACCTCATAGTTTGCATTTAATAGGATTAGCTTTAAAAAACGCAATAGGAGTCAAGTGGATTGCAGATTTTAGAGATCCATGGACAACAATTGGGTATCACAAAGAATTGAAATTAACTTCTATATCTAAGAAAAAGCATAGAAATCTCGAATCAAGAGTACTGAACAATGCTGACGAGATAATTGTCACTAGTAAAAATACTAAAGCCGAGTTTTCATCTAAAACAAAACAGCCCATTACGGTAATTACAAATGGTTATGATACTCATAATGTAATAATTGATATGAAGGATGAAAAGTTTACCTTCTCACATATTGGATCTTTATTATCTGAGAGAAATCCGCAGGTGTTGTGGGAAGTACTTTCAGAAATCATTTCTGAAAGTGAGGGTTTTGCCGAATACTTTCAATTGAATTTAATTGGAGTTGTCAGCGAGGAAGTAATTCAATCAATGAGGTACCATCAGCTTGATAAATACATGAATATAATGGGCTATGTTGAACATAAAGAAGCACTGGCTTATCAAATGAAATCTCAAGTATTATTGTTAATTGAAATAGATTCTGAGGATACAAAATCAATAATACCAGGTAAAGTTTTTGAATATTTGATTTCTGAAACTCCAATTTTAGCCATTGGCCCATCTGATTCTGATGTGGAGAAAATAATAATATCAACAAATACTGGGTTTTATTTTACATATAATGACAAGGGTAATCTAAAGACTAAAATTTTATCATTATTTGCGGATTATAAGTCTCAGAATATTGAAGTAAATGCAGTTGGCCTAGAACAATATAGCCGTAAATCTTTAACCGAAAAATTGAGCAAAATTATTCATAGGGTTTAATAATGAAGCTTTTATCATAAATAAAATTAAGTTGTAAATTGCCTAGCAATGGGCATCATTTTAAAACAATCTTTCAAAAATACCATTAGTACTTATCTAGGTTTTGGTATAGGTGCTATTAATACGCTTTTTCTTTATACCAATCTTTTAACTGATCAATATTATGGATTAGTCGCATTTTTGTTTTCTACAGCCAATATTATGATGCCATTTATGGCGTTTGGCGTTCATAATGCGATAATAAAATATTATTCTTCTTTTAAAACAAAAAATAGTATTAATGGATTCCTAACATTGATGCTGTTCCTTCCATTAATCTTTATTATTCCAGTTGGGACTATAGGTTATTTCTCATATGAAACTATAGGTTCCTTTCTTTCTAGAGAAAATTCAATTGTAGAAAATTATACATGGTATATTTTTATTTTGGCCATTGCTATGGCCTATTTTGAGATCTTTTTTGCGTGGACAAAAGTGCAAATGCAAACTGTTTTTGGAAATATAATGAAAGAAGTTTTCCATAGAGTAGCCATAATGATTTTGTTATTCGCAGTTTATCTTAATTGGCTTAGCATAGATGAGTTTATTATTGGATTGGTAGGAGTTTACGTTTTAAGAATGCTTATAATGAAATTATATGCCTATACTGTTAGATTTCCAAAACTTGTATTTCAATTACCAAATAATTTATCATCTATATTTAAGTATGCTTTATTAATGATAATTGCTGGCTCTGTTGCAATGTTGATTTTGGATATAGACAAGTTTATGATAGGCATACTAATAGAAGATATTGAACAAGTAGCATATTACAGTGTAGCAATATTTATAGCTACTGTTATAGCCGTGCCACAGCGAGCTATGCATCAAATTATGATGCCGTTAACAGCGAAGTATTTAAATGATAATGATTTAACTGCGCTTGAAGATTTGTATAAACGTAGTTCCATGACTCTATTGGTAGTAAGTGGTTTTATTTTTTTACTAATAGTTTTAAATATTAATCAGCTTTATCTTATCCTACCAAAAGAATTTACTGGTGGCCTATTTGTTGTTTTTATTGTCAGTCTAGCTAAACTCTATGATAACAGTTTAGGAAATAATAATGCCATACTCTTTAATAGCGAATACTATAAGATGGTTCTATATTTTGGTGTTTTTCTTGCGATTACTGCTATAGTATTGAATATTATTTTTATTCCAAGGTATGGAATTGAAGGTTCTGCACTTGCCACTTTTTTAGCAATTGTATTTTATAATACGGTGAAAATCCTTTTTGTTAAACGGAAATTTAATATGCAACCGTTTTCAGCTGAATCGTTGAAAATATGCCTTTTACTAGTAGTTTCGGTTCTAGTTATGTATTTCTGGGACTTTCCGTTTCATCCAATTCTTAATATAGCATTAAAATCTACTTTAATTGGGATTTTATACTTTGTGAGTATTTATAAATTAAATGTTTCAGAAGACGTTAATGAGCAAATAAAAAGATATCTAAAGTTTTAAGTACCTATATAAATAAGAAGCCCCGCAAGGTACTCTGAGGCATACAGCACGCGGGACTTCTACTAACCAACCAAAAAAATCATTTTTTATCTTCTTGCTCGTCTTGAACTTGATCTTGTAGAACTTTGGTTGCTTTTTCTACTGCTTTTAGATCTTGTCAATACCGACGATGACTTTCTCTTATTTTGTATTTTACTTCTTTGTCTACTGTTTTTCGATGTTGTTCTACTATAATTACGAGAACTAGCCAATTTTGGTTTTCTAACAGAAGTACTTTTTGTTCCTGTTCGTTCATTGGACACAGAAGATCTACTTCTGGTTACATTTTCTTTTAAATTTCTTGAACGTGTATTGTTATTTAATCTACTTGTTCTATTTTGAGATGTTACTCTTGAGTTAGATCGGGAACTAGTAGCGTTACTATTACTAAAACTTTGTGATCTACTTAAAGTATTTTCTCTAGAATTTGTTCTCGTGTTAACACCACGTTCAACATTCCTACTATTAGATCTAGTGTTTACACCGCGCTCAATATTTCTGCTATTGGATCTAGTACTCAGACTTCGTTCAGAGTTTCTAGATGAAGAGCGGGATGTTAATGATCCTGATGTATTAGTTGTTCCAGTGCGCATAGTACCAGAATTGCTTACAATACGCGTTGATCTAGACCTTGTAATTTCTGCATTTCTACGTTCTACTGATTTCTGAACATTTCGTTCCGTTCTATTTCGAGGAGTTTGAGCATATCTATTTGAGTTTCTGGTAGATGCATTACGTCTTCCATATTGTGGGTTACCACGACTTCCATTTTGAACATTATAATATCTTACATTGTTTCTGTATGGTCTATACCAAATATGTCGTACAGGCGTGTAAAACTGTCTGTATGGATATGTGTTTATTACACAGAAACTTACCGGAGGAATTGCATAGTATCTATGCCATGGTCTCCAAACATAACCTCTGTTATAGACATTTATAAACCCATCATATCTCCAGAAATTATTTCTGTAATAAATGTTTAATCCACCAATTCTATTAACTCTTCCAAACCCATTATAATTGATAAAGATGTTACCTATTTGGTTTACCCTACCATAATAATCATAGAAGATCGGTGTATTTTCTATTTGAATAATTGCCCCATAACCATCGTACTGTACGTATGCATTATAATCAAAACCCGTATTAAAGCTTAAAGTAAAGCCTGGTCTATTGATGCCAACGCTAACATTTGGTCCATATTGAGGCATGTAGAAATCGAACTGACCATCTGGGTATACAGAGAATTCAATACCTGCTTCCATAAATATGAAAGAATTACCATAACCTCTCACATAATTATTAATTGAAGCATCAGCTTCCTTTGAACTTGTGTTGGTTGCAAATACTGTGGTGCTAGCTGTCACCAAAACTGCAAATAAATATAGTAATCGTTTCATAGTAAAAGGGTTTTAAAATTACACTCATTACCTATGATACAAACAGCGTGCCAAAAAACTTAAAATCCTGATTGTTAGCGAGATATATTAAAAGAAAAACCCTGAATTATTTGGGGTAATATTCAGGGTTTTGAAACCACCAAGAAAATCTTAATGGACTATAAATCAATCTGAAATTTTGCTTTTCAGCTTTTTCTGTTTTTTGACTTTTCCATCTTTTTTAAAATAGAAGTATCTGTCATCATCCCAGTCATCATTAACCCATCTATTGTTTCTTTGTCTTCTTCTATCATAATATCGATCTGATTCAAAATCATTAAAACCATATATACCATTACCTGGATTTCTAAAGTTTATTTGTCCACGCGTACCGGTCATAATACCATGTCTGCTGTATAAAACTCTCAATCCTCCAATTTGATGCAGTAAACCACGTCTGTAATCCATATATACTGAACCTGCCCTGATAATTCTTCCAAATCTGTCGTAATTAATAAATACATTTCCAATACGCCTGACTCTTCCGAATCTATCATGTCTCACAAGTGTTCCTCGGTTAGATCTTCCGTAACCATGCCCTGGAGCTCCGTAAATTCTACTTCTTCTATTTCGTCTGTCTTTGTAATAGACATCTCGAGGTGAATCATAGAAAATCTCTGTATTAAAGTCAAAGCTTCCATCAGCAAAGATTAAGAATTCTACACCACGCTCTACAAACAAAATAGGTTGTGCATGACGATAGCGTGATGTAATATCTAAATTGATACTTTTATTTTCAGAAAATTTTTCTGTTGCGGATACATTTGTTAATCCCATTAACAAACCTGTAAAAAGTAAAACTAATTTTTTCATAGTTGTAAAATTTAGATTTTGCCTACTCATATCTAGCTTTTCGCCTTACGCTATTTGTTAAGCCGGTTTCAATTAGCGTGCCATTATTGTAAATACCATATATTCAGGTGATTAAATGAATTATTTATTACTGTGTTGTTACAATATTTATTTTCAATCTTCTATATTCTGAGTGAAGTGTATTAGAAATTTTACTAATTTTAAACAGACATTAACCAACCATGAGTAACAAACAAGTCAATTGTCAAAATTGCGAACAACCTTATCAAGAAGGGTTTAGATTCTGTCCTCATTGTGGGCAAAAGACCAATGATGATCTCACAATTGGTATTTTGTTCTACAACACTATTAGTAACTACTTTTCTTTTGATGCTCGTTTTTTAAAGAGTTTTTTGCCATTAATGTTTAAACCAGGTCATTTGGCAAAAGAGTTTATTAAAGGAAAAAGACTGCTCTATTTACATCCTGCCCAGATGTATTTATTTATCTCGGTGATTTTCTTTTTTGTTATTTCATTTAGTACAAGAGAGTTGGTGTCACAAGCAAATACTTTTAATGAAAAGGTAGTAAAAGGTGATATCGAAACCAAAACGGTTAATACTGATAGTGTAGAAGCTGTTCTCGATTCAATACAGTTTGAGAAAGTATTGAAGCCATTAAAGGAAAATCAAGATAAGTTAGGTCTAAAGGAAGATGATTTTAAAATACCAGATTCTATAATTAAGAGTGCTAATAATGAACCAAATAATATAAAATCTTCATTTGATTTTAATAAGAAGAAAATTGACTCTATGATTAATGCTGGTTCTGATAAAGAGTTAATTTATAAGGAAATGGGAATGACAGATGACGCTAGTTTCTTAGAAAGACGATTTTTTGCTAATATTCTAAATCTTATGGAAGGTAGAGGAGCGGGAGGAATGGTACAGGCCTTTTTTGATAGTATACCAATCGCGATGTTCTTTTTAATGCCGCTGTTTGCCTTTATATTGAAAATTTTCTATTACAATAAAGGGACATACGCGCACCACTTAGTTTTTAGTTTTTACTTTTTCTCATTTCTGTTTACAGTATTTGCAATTTTATTTGCAGTCAACAGATTTGTTTATGATATTCCGGATGGGATTGATTGGCTAATTGCAATTTCAACCTATTTGTATTTTTTAATAGCACTGATAAAATTTTATCGCCAGCACTGGTTGCTAACTTGGTTTAAAAGTGGAATAATCACATTTATTTTTACAATATTTATTATTCCAACTTCATTTTTGCTGTTGTTAGCATTCTCCTTTGTGTTTTATTAATGGAGCTTATCAGATAAGTATTTTCCTGTTATGGATTTCGAATTTTTTATAATTTCTTCAGGTGGTCCACTTGCTATTAGGTTACCACCTTCTTTGCCGCCTTCTGGCCCGAGATCTATGATATAATCAGCACATTTTATCAAATCAATATTGTGTTCAATTACTATAATTGAATGTCCTTTTTCAATTAGTGCTTGAAATGATTTAAGTAATTTCTGAATATCATGAAAATGTAGGCCTGTGGTAGGTTCATCAAAAATAAAGAGCGCATTATCACTTTTGCTTCCTTTGCCCAAAAATGTTGCAAGCTTTATACGTTGTGCTTCTCCACCAGATAGAGTAGAAGAGGACTGGCCAAGAGTAACATAACCTAATCCTACGTCTTGCAACGGCTGTAGTTTGTTTTTAATTTTAGTTTGACTAGTAGTTTCAAAAAAGTTAATTGCATTATCAATAGTCATATTTAAAATATTCTCTATTGTTTTACCTTCAAAGGTTACTTCGAGCACTTCTTTTTTGAATCGTTTTCCACCACACGTATCACAGGTTAAATGCACATCTGCCATAAATTGCATTTCTATAGTAACTTCACCCTCACCTTTACATGTCTCACATCGACCACCATCTACATTAAAACTAAAATGTTTGGCTTGGTAATTTCGAATTTTACTTAATTTTTGAGATGCAAATAAAGCTCTAATATCATCATATGCCTTTACATATGTTACGGGATTAGACCTTGAAGAACGACCAATTGGATTTTGGTCTACAAATTCAACATGTTGTACATTGCTATGGTTACCATTTATTTTGGTGAATTGACCAGCTTTATCACTAAAACCAGTTAACTTTTTCTGTATTGCAGGGTATAAGATTTTCTTAACCAAAGTACTCTTACCACTTCCAGAAACACCAGTAATTACGGTTAACATGCCTAATGGAAAAGTTACATCTATATTTTTCAGGTTATTTTCTCTGGCACCTAAAACATCAATGTAATATTTAGTTTTTCTTCGTTTTTTGGGAACTTCAATTTGCAATTCTCCATTTAAGTATTTGGCAGTAAGTGTATCAGATTCTAATATATGCTTAAAACCACCTGTAGCGACTACCTCACCACCAAATGTACCAGCCTCAGGTCCAATATCAATAATGGTATCAGCTGCTTTCATTATATCCTCGTCGTGTTCTACCACAACGACTGTATTTCCTAAATCACGAAGAGATTTTAGAACATTAATTAGCCGTTCCGTATCTTTAGGATGAAGCCCAATGCTTGGCTCATCTAATATATACATTGAACCAACTAAACTGCTACCCAATGAGGTTGCAAGATTTATACGTTGACTCTCTCCACCAGATAGTGAGTTTGATTTTCTATTCAACGTTAAATAGCTTAAACCTACATTAGATAAAAATTCTAACCTAGTATTAATTTCAACTAAAAGACGCTTTGCAATTTTAGATTGGTACTTATCTAATTTTAATTCGTTAAAGAATGAAATCAGTTCTTTGATTGGTAAATCAACCAAATCTGTGATGGTAGAATTATTGATTTTAACATTGTTAGCCTCTTCACGTAATCTTTTGCCTTTACATACATTGCATTTGGTTTTGCCACGATAACGAGATAACATCACACGATTTTGAATCTTGTAAGCTTTGGATTCTAATTCGGTAAAAAAGCTATCCAAGCCTTCAAAATATTCATTACCAGACCAGACTAAGGACTTTTGGCTCTCGGTTAATTCAAAAAACGGTTTGTGAATTGGGAAATCAAACTTATGTGAATTAATGACTAGTTGATCTCTGTACCAGCTCATACTTTCACCACGCCATGGGAATATTGCGTTTTCATATACAGACAAAGCAGTATTAGGTATTACCAAATCAACGTCAATACCAATGACATCACCATAACCTTCACATTTGTGACAAGCACCATAAGGATTGTTAAAACTGAAGAGATGTGCATTTGGTTCTAGAAATGTAATACCGTCTAGTTCAAATTTATTATTAAAGGTAGTTTGCTTGCCTTCATTAACGGTTTCTATTATACATGAACCAACACCTTCAAAAAATGCGGTTTCAATAGCATCTGCCAACCTGTTTAAAAAATCTTCATCATGCTTAAATACTATTCTATCTACTACCAAGAAAAGATTTTCGCTGGATTTAATTCCATTTTTTAGTACCTCGTCAATTCTTATTACCTGATTATTAATTTTAACCCTAGAATAACCTTGTTTTTGAAGTGTATCTAACTTGTTTTCAATTGATCTGCCTTCCTCTAAAATTATAGGTGATAGGAGCAACAGTTTTGTTCCTTCATCAAAGGATGAAATAAAGTCAATAACGTCTGTTACCGTATGTTTCTTAACCTGTTTACCTGAAATTGGTGAATATGTTTTTCCAATTCTAGCAAAAAGTAATTTTAAATAGTCATAAATTTCAGTTGTAGTACCCACAGTAGAACGTGGATTTGTAGAATTCACCTTTTGTTCAATAGCAATTGCCGGTGCAATACCTTTTATGTAATCAACCTTGGGTTTGTTTAACCGACCCAAAAATTGACGAGCATAACTTGAAAGACTCTCTACATATCGTCTTTGGCCCTCTGCATACAAGGTGTCAAAGGCCAGGCTTGATTTACCAGAACCCGATAATCCTGTGATAACTACTAGTTCATTCCTAGGAATTACAACATCTATATTTTTAAGATTATGGAGCTGCGCACCCTTTATTATGATATTTTCTTTAGGGTTTACATCTGTGATAGCAGTATTCATAGGTAATCGAAGTGTATAATTTTGCAAAGATACTATAACTTATTTAGCTGATAAAACGCAATAATGTTAGATTAAATGTTAAAATTTAGTAGTAAATTTTGTTTTTTCGGAATGATTGTTGTTATATTTGAGACGTATTCAATTAAAAAAACAGCGTATAGCATAATATTACTTTAATTAAAAAGCTAGAAACCCCAAGCCTAATAGCCTAGTTATTAGGTATTAAAGTAGATGTTATGAATAAAGAACTTATCCAAGACGCTGAGTTGGTATCAAATTACATACAAGGCAATGAGAATGCATTATCAATTTTGATAGAAAGGCATAAGCAAAGAATATATAGCTTTATATATTCTAAAGTTTACGATAGAGATATTACTGAAGATATATTTCAAGATACTTTTATTAAAGTAATTAGAACTTTAAAATTAGGAAAGTATAATGAAGAAGGTAAATTTTTACCTTGGGTAATGCGTATTGCCCATAATTTGGTTATTGATCATTTTAGAAAGAATAGCAGAATGCCCAAGTTTGACAACGCAGGCGAATTCAGTATTTTTTCGGTTTTAAGTGATTCTAGTCTGAACGCTGAAAAATCTATTATTAAGGAGCAAGTAGAAAAAGATGTAAGACGTATTATTGAAGAATTACCAGATGACCAGAAACAAGTATTAATGATGCGCATGTACCAGGACATGAGTTTTAAGGAAATTTCAGAAAGAACTGGTGTTAGTATTAATACAGCATTAGGACGTATGAGGTATGCATTAATCAATATGCGTAAGGTGATAGAACAAAAGAATATTGTTTTAACAAATTGATATAATAAAGTAGAATAGATTGCGTTATAGCCATATAATAAATCCTAAATTATTAATATGGCAAAAATTTACTCTACTAAAACCCCAAAAAACATTAACCTAAAACCAAAAGATGAAACTGTAAGTTTCCTTTTGAATTATTCTAAGGCTTTAAGTGTTATAAATTATAATAAATTGAAGTTTGAAGCACTTCTAAATTAAGTTGGAAAGAAATCCTGATTTTACAATCAGGATTTTTTTGTGAATAATAACTCTTCGTAGTTGTGCGTATCTAAATATTCTTTTTTTAATGATTTTAAATATTGAAGAATATCTTGTCTTTTAGAGTGCTTATTTAATAAGCAATTGCTAACCTTTTCATCATATACCGTTATAAGGATGTACCAGTGGCCTTTTCTACTATCATAATTCTCGTCAAAAACTCTAAACCCAGCTTTTTCGCTGAGAACAAGATCTACAGCTGCCAATCCTATATTTAAAGTTCTGTCTTCCTTGCCCACTTCTTTGTAAGATAGATAGTAAGTCGCTCCATCCAGTTGAAAAGGGGAATTGTATCCCACGTCTTTGTGCTGTAGATTTAACTTGATATTTATGAATTGATAAAATTCATCTGCATCTTTAGGATCCTTGAAGATAAAGGAAGTCTCTCTGGGTAGTTTCCGCTCAAATTTTTTCGCTTGCATTACCTTATAATCTTCATTTTTAAACCGTGGTGCAATTTTAGTAGGAATGCAAGATGTGATAATAGCAGTTAAAAATATGAATAGAACAAATTTTTTCATGGAAAGTTAGTTTGATGAAAAAGCATCAATAACTATACCACTGCCACTACTTTTTATTTTTATAATAATCTTTAATTACGGACTGTCGGCCAATTGTTTTCGTAATAATGTCTTTTTCTAAATCCCAACCTCTAGCCGGAGAATATTCACGACCATACCATATTATTTGAAGGTGAAGGTCGTTCCATAGTTCCTTTGGGAATAAACGTTTTGCATCTTTCTCCGTCTGTACAACATTTTTACCATTGGTTAAATTCCAACGATACATCAATCTATGAATATGAGTATCAACAGGAAAAGCAGGTATGCCAAAGGCTTGTGAAAGTACAACAGCCGCCGTTTTGTGGCCTACAGCTGGCAATGCTTCAAGCTCTTCATAGGTTTTAGGTACTTTACCATTGTGCTTATCAATTAGAATATGAGATAAGCCATATATTCCTTTACTTTTCATTGGAGATAGACCAACTGGTTTTATAATTTCGCGTATTTCCTCAATACTTAATTTAATCATATCATAGGGGTTGTCTGCACGTTCAAACAACAAGGGCGTGATTTGGTTAACACGTACATCTGTGCTTTGTGCTGACATTAGTACTGCAATTAAAAGCGTATATGGGTCTTTGTGGTCTAAAGGAATAGGAATTTCTGGGTATAATTCATTTAACGTATTTATAACAAATTGTACCTTTTCTTGTTTATTCATGCTTTAAAACTATATTTTAATTTTTAGGACGGATTTATAAAGCCTTTAATCTAATAAATAATTTCGTAATAAATGATGGATATATCTTTGAAACCTATAGTTATTATGAAATTAGCTTATATCATAAACACTTTAAATGGTACTTCAGGTATTATTAGAATGGTAACTCTACAAGCAAATTATTTTATTAGTAATTATGGTTATGATATAGATTTTATATTATTACAACAAAGTCCTAAAGAAATTACTTTTTTTTATGATTTAAATTGCAAGGTTAATCTACATTTTATTAACAGAAAAAGAAATGGGGTTAAACACACTTTTCAAAAACTTAAACTTTTAAATAAAATACTTAATAAGATAAATCCAACTATAGTGATGCCTGTGGAGAGTAATTTCTTTAGTCTTTATTTACCTTATTTTACAAATTCAAGATTTAAATATATATATCAACGTCATGATACAAAAGAAAGAAATTTAAAAAGACTTAGTGGTAATCTTAAAATAAGCTTTGGTAATACTTTAAAAATATTCTTACTCAATTTAGCAGGCCATAAGTATGACAAATTTGTGATACTTTCAGATGCACATAGGGCAGATTGGAAAAATCTAAATAATTTAATTGTAATCGAAAATCCATTGACGATTAATGATGACAGAAGAAAGGCTAGATTAGACAAAAAAATTGTTTTAGCTATTGGAAGATCAGATCCGATTAAAGGTTTTGATATGTTGTTGAAAAGTTGGAGTATAGTTACTTTAAAATATCCAGATTGGCGACTTAAGATAGTTGGTGTTAAAGCGACTGATAATGAGCTTAAAAAACAAATTGATAAGCTTGGAATAAATAACTCTGTTGAAGTTCAAATGCCCACTAAGAATATCGAAAGTATTTATTTAAATTCATCAATATATGTTTGTAGTTCACGACTAGAGGGTTTTCCACTAATACTTCTAGAGGCCATGTCTTTTGGAATTCCTGTAATTTCATTCGATTGTAAATATGGACCTAGTGAAATAATAAGTGATGGTATTGATGGCCTATTGGTCCCTCCAAATGACACTAATGTTCTCGCTACGTCGATTATAAGATTAATTGAGGATGATAAACTAAGGTCTGAATTTGGGGATATGGCATATAATAATATTCAAAGGTATTCAAAAGAGAATATAATGTTAAAATGGAAAGATTTATTCGAATCTATAGTATAATTTAACTTATTAATAACAAACCTAGGTTTTCAATATTTTGTTATGCATCGTATTTTTACAAAAATAAAATTAAGCATTATGACGAACTTAAAAATAGGTGATAAGGCACCTAGTTTCAAGGCAAAAGACGAACAAGGAAATACAATATCACTAGCAGATTACCAAGGTAAAAAACTTGTAGTTTTCTTTTATCCAAAGGCTAGTACACCAGGATGTACTGCCGAGGCCTGTAATCTTAACGATAATTACGATAGGTTTAAGGCGCAAGGCTATGAAATATTAGGTGTGAGTGCTGATAGTGCTAAGCGTCAATCTAACTTTAAAACTAAATATGGATTTCAATATCCTCTACTAGCAGACGAGGAAAAGGTAGTCATAAATGCTTTCGGTGTTTGGGGACCAAAAAAGTTCATGGGTAAGGAATATGATGGCATCCATAGAACTACTTTTGTCATAGATGAAAAGGGGATCATAGAAGATGTAATCACTAAAGTTAAAACCAAAGGTCATACAGCTCAAATTCTAGTCGACTAGAACATTGATGTAATATTAAATTTTAACAAGCTATTTTACCAATTGAGCTTCTAGTTCTTCTAAGGATTTACCTTTTGTTTCTGGAATTACTCTAATAATAAATATTAGACTAGCAAAGGCAAAAAGACCATAAATCAAAAAGGTCATTGAACTGCCTATGGTAGACAATTCCCATGGGAAAATAAATTGGACTCCTGCTGAAACAGCAGAATTTACGAATCCAACGAATGAAATTGCCACACCTCTGATTCTCAATGGGAATAACTCTGAAAAAAGCACCCACATAACAGGCCCAAGTGAAATTGCAAAGCATGCTACAAAGCCTAGGATACCTATAAGGATAAGAGATGGGTTCATACTAATTGCGGCAGTAATTAATTCAGACTCATTTTGTTTTGCTCTTTCTGGTCCTAAAAGTGATTTTAGTTCATTTTTATAGGCGACATCATTTTTAAAGGATTTCCCAGCAAGAACAGATAATTCTTCTCTTAATTCTGTATTTGATAATTGGTTTATTTTTTCACTATCTAATGAATATGTTGCTGAATTAAACCCAAAGGCTAATAACACCATAAAAACACCAATTCCGGCAACGCCAAATGTAAGTAATGGTTTACGCCCAAGTTTATCAATTAATAGCATTGCTAAAATTGTAAAGACCAAATTGCTTACTCCAACTAGTATGGCTTGTATGAATGACGCATCAGTGCCAATACCAGATTGTTCAAATATCATCGGTGCATAGAAAAAGACAGAATTTATACCTGTTATTTGCTGGAGAATACCTACAACTAAACCTATGGTGATAACTAGTCTCATGGCAGGTTTAAAGATTTCCATTACTGATACTTTCTTTTTATTCTTATCAGTTTCTAATGAATCTTGTATAGCTACCATATCCTTTTCCGCTTGTTCATCTGTATAAAACTTTTGTAGTACGCCTTTTGCCTCAACTAAATGATTTTTCATAACCAACCATCTAGGGCTTCTAGGAACAGTTAATAGCCCAAAAAAGTAAAGAACTGCAGGAAGGGCTTCTACACCTAACATCCAACGCCAATTATTTTCTGCTATCCCTAGAGATTGTACCCAACTTGCATCAGAATCACCAAGTGATAAAATATAGTAATTGCTAAAAAACGCAATGGTTATACCAAGTACAATATTTAATTGATTGAAAGATACAAGTCTACCTCTTTGTGCTGGTGGTGCAATCTCAGCAATATACATTGGCGCTAAAATTAATGATGCTCCAACGCCAAAACCACCAAGCATTCTAAAAATCAAGAAAAGTGAAAAATCTGACGCCAGGGCTGAACCAACGGCAGAAATTGTAAATACTATTGCACAAACCTTTAGCATAATCCTTCTACCAAAACGATCGCTTAAAGGTCCTGAAATCATCATTGCTAAGGCAGCTATAATGGTTAATGAACTTACGGAGAAACCTAGTTCAATATCTGTTAAATTGAAATCTATTTGAATGAATTTGTTAACACCAGAAATTACAGATGCATCAAAACCCATTAAGAAACCTCCTAATGCTACAATAAGAGCAATACGTATGGTATATAAAGATTGATTATTCATTTTAGTTGGTAAGAGTTAGTTAGTAATTTAAAATGGCTTACGCCAAAATATCGTCTAAGGTAATAATCTATTATTAAACCAAAAATTATGAAGTTTAACTTAAATTATATAGTATATATGTTCTTGACCATTTCTTGGTATTATCTGGTTTAAGATTAATATCAATAAATAATTCTGGACTTATTACATGACGACAACCCCAGAGATTAATTGAGTTAGTTTCAAAATCACCTTTCTCCGATATGCAGATCTTATTTCTTTTATTTACTAATTTCCACTGTGCTTTAACTCTTTTTCCTCCAGTCATATTACTGAAGAAAAAATCACTTTTGGGAGTGCTATTAAAAGATATTTGATTGTTGGAGACTTTGACTACATTTTCAGGATTAACAGTTTCATTGAAGGTGTCAGGATTGATATTGAAATTAAAAATCAAGTCATAATCTTCATTAATCAAGGCTCTATTTATTGATATGAAGTTATGTGCATATTCATCTGTAATAATGGATTTTTCTCCAGTGTTTTTGAGAGTATAATTAATTTCAAATCCACTTTTTAATAGTTTTATTTCTTTTTCGAGTATATACGCATAGCCATTATGTGATTGAGATTGGCATTTAATTTGAAGTGTTTCAGAATTAGCATTCAACGAAAATCTTGCTGGTTTAATATTGTATTTTTTCATGAAAAAATAATCTGACTCCTCCTTTCTTAAAAGTCCAACTCCAATTTTATGAAACCAATCATTCAGTTCAAGGTTTTGATAACCTACAGGTTTATTTATTCCAAATTCATTGTAAAATCCTCTCCCATAATTTGGAATTTCCTTTGCGTCTGTCTTTTCATCACCTGTTACACAAGTACCTTTAAAAATTAGTTTTTTGATTTTACCGCTCCAGTCAAAACGAGAAAAATTATAATTTTCCGAAGGGTCATCAATATGGAGTTCAATGGTTTTGTTTTTTAGAATATATGTCATTGAGGTCAGTGAATTATAATAAACAGAGCTTAGCTACTTTGGTTATTTTGATAAACTTTTACCCAATCTACATACATTAACTGTGGAAATGGAGTAGAGGTATCTGGTCGTCCTGCGTACGTACCACCAACAGCTAGATTAAGAAGGATAAAAAAATCTTTATGGAATTCTGAGCGTTCTGCCTCAGAAATAGAGGTGATTGCATATTGATAACCGTCTACAAGCCATTTGATATTTTTATCATCCCATTCTAAAGCAAATATGTGAAAATCATCTGCAAAAATTCCCTTATCTAATTTATAGGATTTTGCTCCCATCATTGCATGAGAATTTGACTGATCAGCATAATGTAAATTAGCCTCGACAACGGCATCGTGTTTAGTACCGTATAGCTCTAGAATATCTATTTCACCACATTGTGGCCATGGAGTATCACCTCCATTTTCATCTATATTCCCTCCCAACATCCAGAATGCAGGCCATATTCCTTTGCCTTTTGGAAGTTTTATACGAGCTTCGATTTTACCGTATTTCCAAGATTGCTTGTTTGCCGTATTAAGCCTTGCTGAAGAATATTGGTCTATACCATGAGTATCACTTTCATGTAAAGCCTTTATGACCAAATTTCCATTTTCAATAAATGCATTTTCATTGCTATCTGTGTATCGTTGCCACTCATCATTGAATTGACCGGCTTTTAGAACTTGAAGATTCCAATTATTTGAATCTATAGTATCCGAATCGAATTCGTCTAACCATACCAAACTCCACCCTTCATTTTTTGATCCAATTTCAGTTAGCTCTTTTGTATTAAATTTTTTTTCTTTCAGTTTTTCTTTACATGAGAAAAAAATTAAGAATATAACTACGATGGAAAGAAGAGTTTTGAATAGTTGATTCATGTTAGCAGTGATTATTGAATTTTTGGACAAAATAAGTAATTATAGCCGAAACTGCATTACAGCAATCATTAGTCCTCAACTAATATGCAATTTATCGTAAGAATAAAAAAATGGGATTACCTTAAAACTTCTTCAGTTTCACAACCAAATAACGACTTCTCTTTGATAAGTTTAGCAACACCTTCTGGTAGCATCTCTTCCCAACCATCATCACCACTAGTGATTTTCTTTAAAACTTCTCGAGAGAAAACTCTTAATATGGATGGATCATAATCATGAATATCTACCACTTTTCCATTGTACTTAAAGAATTTGTATAATTCTTTCATCCGTGGATGAACCTTAAGATTTTCACTATTTGTTAAGCTTCCATCTTCATTTTCCATAGGATATAGGTAAACGCGTAGATCTTTGTAGAAAAGCTTACCAAAAGCTTCTAATATACCACCACTTAGGTGACGGTAGTATTTTTCATCAAAAATATCAATGAGATTGTTTACACCCATTGCTAGACCCATTCTATTTCTAGTATATTGAGAGAAATATTCAACCAGTCTATAATATTCTTGAAAGTTGGATATCAAAACAGTCTGACCTAGAGAACACAGTAGCCGAGCTCTATCCATAAAATCTTGCTCGTCTATTTCACCTTCAGCCCTAAGGTTTGAAAGGGTGATTTCAAAAATTACTTGCGTCTTTTCTTTATCAACCTTGTTTTCTTTAATGAACATTTCATGTGATTTTTCAAACATATCCATATTCACCTTTGTTACAGGCCTGAAGCTTCCTCTTAATGCAAGTATATTTTTTTTGTAAAGTACTCTTGCTGGTAGAACATTATTACCATCTGGTGCAAACATTACTGCATCGGTCATTCCATTTTTAACGAGTTGAAGACTCATTAATCTGTTATCTACATCTTCGAAAACCGGACCAGAAAAATTAATGGTATCAATTTCTAATTGATCTTTGTCTAAATGGTCATATAAATAGCGTAATAATTTACGGGGTTGATTGTATTTATAGAAAGCACCGTAAATGAGGTTAGTTCCTAATTTACCTAAGGTCTCTTGTTGTAGTCTTGCATCGTTTTCTTTAAATCTAATATGCAACACAATATCATTGTAATCTTGGTCTGGTGCTACCTGGTATTTAATCCCTACCCATCCGTGGCCTTTATATTTCTTTGCAAAATCAATTGTTGCAACTGTATTAGCATATGAAAAGAATATTTTGTTTGGTTGCTTTTCTCTTCCTATACGTTGTTCAATAAGATTTACCTCATGATTAAGCATTTTTCTTAACCTAGCTTCGGTTACATAACGCTTATCGTCTTCAATACCATAAATAGCATCACTAAAGTCCTTATCATATGCTGACATTGTCTTTGCAATGGTGCCAGAAGCTCCACCTGCTCTAAAGAACTGACGCACAGTTTCTTGGCCTGCACCAATCTCTGCGAATGTTCCATAAATATCTTTGTTAAGGTTTATTCGTAGGGCTTTGTCCTTTAATGAAGGTATATTTTCTATCTCAAAGTCACCTTTGTACCTTATGTCTTCCATAGAATTTGGGTTCTTCTTAATGCCGTAAAGGTACTATTTTACGGTGGTATACAAAAAAATAAGCTTATTTTTGTTATAAACTTAACAGTCTTGACAATAACATTTTTAGGTACTGGTACGTCGCAAGGAATACCCATTATCGGAAGTGAACATCCTGTTTGCTTAAGCAAAAATCCAAAAGATAAACGATTACGAGTTTCTATATTGGTAGAGTGGGATGATTACATTTTTGTTGTGGATTGCGGGCCTGATTTTAGACAGCAAATGCTAAATGCTAAAGTGAATCGTATAGATGGCATAATATTTACACATGAGCATGCAGACCATACGATGGGATTAGATGATATTAGACCATTCTTTTTTAGGCAAGGCGATATTTCACTATACGCTAATAAAAGAGTTTTTAAAGCACTAGAAAAGCGATTTGACTATATATTCACTTCCGAAAAGAAATATCCTGGTGTGCCAAGTGTTATAAAACATGAGATATCCAATAGTGCTTTTAGAGCAGGTAACTTGGATGTTTGGCCAATAGATGGTTTGCACTATAAATTACAAGTTTTCGGATTTAGATTTAGCGATTTTGCATATCTCACCGATATGAAAACTATATCAAAAAAGGAGATGAAAAAATTAAAGAATTTAGAAGTTCTTGTCGTTAACGCATTACGTGAAGAGCCACATATCTCACATTTTAATTTAGAGGAAGCCTTAGAATTTATTGCGGAGGTTAAACCTAAACGTGCATATTTAACACATATCAGTCATCATATGGGATTTCATGATGATGTACAACAAAAACTTCCCAAAAACGTTTTTTTAGCATACGATAATCTACAAATACAAATCTAATAATGAAGAATAGAATTTTTATGTACTTGTTTTTATTTTCTGTATTACTTATTGTATTTCAATATGTTAATTCAAAAAATATTATTGATAAATACGAAAAAGATATACAAACCTTTAAGGCCAATATTACTGAACTGGAGCAGAAATCTAATGAATTAGAAGAGCAGAATTTTGAGTTAAATCATTTCATTATTAATGGAAATGAAGATGCTTTGACATTTTTTGAAGATAAAGGCTATAATACTGAAGAACTCATTCCAGCAATAGTTGATGGTTTATATAGCATGAACAATTACAAAGGTGAAGATCACCCAATTGTTCCATATGTATCCATGACAGATTCAAAAATGGTAATCAATAAAGTGAGAATACTTAATCACAAATGGATTATTGCAGATTTTACCGATACAGAAAATTGGGGTGAGATTTTTGTGAATTATGAAATTAATGAAAACAATGAATTAAAATATAATCTCGTTGAATACTTTATGTATCCAATGAATTATTAAATATATTTCTTTAGCCAGTCTTTAAAATCATGAAAATTTTGCGGAGCAACTCCATGTCCAACCGGATATTCTGAATAAACATGGTTAATGTTTAAAGCCTTTAAAAAAGCAGGGGTTTTTCTAGCCCAATCTACAGGGATTACCTGGTCTACTGTACCATGTGAGCAATAGAAATTTAAATGTTTAAAATTTTCTGTATCCAGTTTGTCTGGAATAATATCATTATTTATATAACCACTTAACGCAATAACGTTTTTTACTTTTGTTGGATAATTTAAGGTGACAGCATAGCTTAAAATTGTGCCTTGGCTAAAACCTAATAATGTGACGTTGTTTTTGTCAACGGGATAAATAGTGCAGGCATAATCGATAAATTCCGCAATTAAATTAACCGATTCTTTGGCTTGTTCATTATTGCTCCATTTGCCTTGTACTGCATCAAAATTTATGGCATACCATGCGTTCCCAAAAGGTTGCATTCTATAAGGAGCTCTCAAGGAAATAATGAAAAGTTCTTCTGGCAATTCTTGAGCAAAGGAAAACAAATCATTTTCATCACTTCCATAACCATGACACATGATTACCAAAGGAGCATTAGATTGTAATGATGAAGGACGTTTTACGTAAAATAAATCACTCATAATTAATTACCTAATGACTTAAAAAGCTTTTGAAAAAAATCACCGAGAAAAGGGATGCTATTTGCCTTTCCAGAAATGGCACCTAGTAATCCATATAGAAATAAAACAGCAAAAAATATCCAAAAAGAGTAGGTGAGCATCCAACTATCAAATCCGCTTACTACATATCCAAAAATGAAATACATTAACCAAAGACCTAGACTTTGTCTAATATGAAAAAAAGTAAATGAGTTTTTCTTTTCTTGATTCATAAAAAAAGCAATCAGCACACCAATAATGGTGATATAAGCAATAATACTTAGGCCTTTGCCTTCCTTAGCAGAATTCTGATTCATTAAAGTAAGACGATTTTTTTATTTGCTACAATACCGTAAGCCATCCCTTTTAGGTTTTGGCCAATAAAAGCACTGTTTTTTGATTTTGATAGTATGTTAGAAACAGAAAACTGGTAATTAACATCAGGATTGAATAGTGTTAATTCTGCATCGTTACCTACATTAATCGTATTTTCATCAACACCAAATCTCGATTTTCCCTGCGTAAGAAGACCAATAGCTTTTTTGGTTGTGAAAATTGTTTGAAGCGCTCCAAATGAAGATTCTAAACCGATAGTACCATATTTAGCATAATCGAACTCTACTTTTTTGTCTTCAATATCAATTGGATTGTGATCTGCAGTAACCATATCAATAGTGCCATCCTTTAAACCTTCAATTAATGCTTTACAATCATTCTGAGTTCTTAAAGGAGGTAAAACCTTAAAATTAGTATCAAAATCCGATAATACATCATCGGTGTAAATAAGATTATGTATGGCTACACTACAGCTGACATCAAGTTTCTTTGCCTTGGCTTGTCTTATTAAGTCAACTGATTTTGCAGTAGATATTGTGGGTATATGAAGTTTACCTTCTGTGTATTCTAATAAAAATAAATCCCTTGCGACCTGTAAATCTTCAGCTAGATTTGGATTGCCCTTAAGACCGAGTTTAGTACTATTGACATGCTCGTTTACAACTCCTGACCCAGTAATCTTATTTTCCTGTGGAAACGAACAGATTAAACCATTAAAATTACTTGCATATTGCATTGCAATTTTGGCTAAGTTAGGATTAGAAATAGGCTTTTGGTAGTCATAAAATGCTACTGCGCCTGCATTGCTCATGTCGAACAATTCAGCAAGTTCTATTCCTTTACTCTCCTTAGTCAATGCTCCAATTGGTATAAGCTGAGTAGCATTGTTGAATGCTTTAGATTTAACAAATGAAATGTCTGCGTAGTTATCAATTACAGGAAAAGAATTAGCATTTAATGCTACAGCTGTGAATCCAGATTTTGAGGCTGTTTTAAGACCATTGTCAATGGTTTCTCTTTCTTCAAATCCTGGTTCTCCAAATGAGACACTACTATCAAACCAGCCCTGTGAAACGTGAAGGTTGTCTAGTTTAATTTCTCTGTAATTATTGGGATTAGAAATTCTTTTGCAAATCTCAGCGATACGACCTTTTTCAATTAAAATATCGACTGTCTCATTGTGAAAATCACTTTTAGAATCAACGATAGTTGCAGATTTTATGAGTGCGTTCATTTAAGATATTTTAAAATAAGTATCTCTAAAAGCAGAAATACTAGCGCAAAAATAACAAACCATTTCCATAGCGCATTAACATTTGCATTACTTTTTATCGCATTTATTGTTTTAGACAAGCTGGTTTCTGTATTTATATTGTTTAGGGAATTAATATTTAAATAATTGATATTGCTCTCCTCCCTGCCGTAATTAAAACTTATATTTTGCAAATTTTCATCATCGTTCTTTATGGTATAAATACCGTCATTTTCAGGATATTCTTGGGTTTCCAATACAACAGATTTGCTATATGTTTTTTGAGAAGGAATAACAGACCCATCGTTTGCATGAAGACTTAAAATGTCATCTTGTCCTAATACGGCTTTTATAGCAATTGAGTTAGGCCTGCCTATGGTATAAAACAATTTTGGTAATTCAAGACTTTGTAAACCAATATTGTATAAAACAGGAACAATTAAAGGAGAGTTTTGAAAGTTTGAATTGTCGACATTTATGGCTGAAGCAAAAGCATAACTACCATTTTTACCTTGCAAAAATATAGAGCCATCATCATAAGATAACACACCACCTGTATTTGATGAAAATCTAAACGACGAGTTGACACGTGGGTATTGAAAATTAGTCACTTTGGTATAAAAAGAGTTCAATAGCAAAGGATGGTCATAATTAATAGAGGTGACTCTTTTTGTAGAATAGATGCCATCGACAAAATTAGACAAATTATTTATGTTAAATAATTGATTATAATAATTTAGTGAAATGTTATTTGATGGTATAGTTAATATGTTTCCTCCATCTTTTTTAAATGCATTTAGAGCTGATACTAAAGCCGATGAAATAGATTCTAGTTCATTTAATACAACCAAATTTTGGTCATTTATTAAATTAAAATTAAGTGCATTGATATTGTATGAATTGAAATCAAATTCATCATTGGTATATATGCGTTTTAAGAAATTATCACTCGATTTATTGTTTATGGCCAGCACTCTAATTTTGGGTTTCTTACCAATATTAAAGTAAAGGACGTTGTCGTATTGCAAGCCAGCATCTTCAATAATTAATTTACCATTTAATTCAGTGTTATTTGAAATAGTAAATGTGGCTTCGGCCTCATTTTCAATGTTTGCAGAGTTCTTTGCTAATAACTCATTATTGTTGTACAATGATATACTTATACTTTCAACTGGTTCTCCATAGTTTGTGAGTTTTACGTTTAAATTTAAGGTTTCTGCATTTGTATTGGCAACATAAACACTGTCAATACTAACATTTGCGACTAGATTTGATTTAGGTTGTACCAATGATATGTCTACTATGCTGTCTTTCTCGATGTCAAGAGCCTTGGTTCCTTGTTGAAAATCTGAAACTAGAACCAGATTTTTTTCTGCATTAGTATTCTTAGAAAACATTTGTTTTCCTTTTAAGATAACAGCATCGTAATTAATTTGATTATTAGAAAACGATAGATTAATCAAGTCATTTTTAATGGCCTTAATACTTGTATTAGTAAATACATTATCATTAGTAAAAACACTGATTTTTTCGTCTTCAGATACTGAATTTATAAGATCTTGTATAGCCTCATTTAGTAAGCTACCGTTTCTACCTTGTGCTTCCATACTAAATGAATTATCTAAATAGATAACAGTTTCTTGCAATTCATTGAAATTTTCTGTTTTTGGTATAAAAGGCTGGGCAAATGCAATAATTGCAGATGCTATTAATAGCATTCTAGTTAACAGGGTTAACCATTTTTTAAGTTGAGAACTTTTGCGAGTTTGTAATTTGACGGCTTTTAAAAATTTTACGTTAGTAAATTCTACCTTTTGAAAACGTCGAAGTTGAAATAAATGAATGAGAATTGGAATAACCAGTAAAAATAAAGCGTATAGTAATTCCGGATGTTTAAACTGCATTCGTTTTTAAGCCAAAGTTGTACTGTCAAATATAGAAAATGCTCAATGATAACTGTGAGTCACTTTTGAGAAATTTAACAGAAAAAGAAATAATCTGACATTGAGGTCATTTTCTGCTTTGAAAAGTAAGAGCGTATCTCATTTTGCGCCTCTTCGTTAGCAACCGTAACAATGCTTTGCGGATTAGTAAGTTCTTTTAAATATTCAAACTTCAGCATCTTTTTGTTATAGATGTGTTTTCCAATTTTTTTTGGATTATCACATATCCAATGAAATGGGATGCTATTCTTAATTAGAAGTTGTGCGACAGTTTTCCCTTTAGATCCAGCTCCCCAAATAGTTAATGGTCTTGATTTGTCATAATCTAATTCTAGAAAATAACGAACTTTTATGTCTAAGAAATAATTTTGAGCATAATGCTCATGTGTTCTTGAAGTTCTTGTGCTATAATCTCGCCAGTGTAACAAAACCTCATTACAAGGAATACAAGTATAACCAGCCTTATAAAACCTGAATGTAAGGTCGTAATCTTCAGGATAAAGATTAGGTGAAAACCCTCCGCAATTATTAAAATCCTCCTTATGCAACATCCAGCAAGGTGAGGGCACAACACACTCCTTATAGATTTCAGAATAATTTTGTCCTACTTTAGTTAGACCATTAATCCATGTTTCATATTTGGCATAACCATCACTAATGCCATCATCCCTAAAGTATTTTACTAAACCAATTGAAAGGTGTTTTCTACCATATAAAATAAGGTCATCAAGCATGTATTCTAGACGACTGTTGGCCATTATATCATCACTGTCCATCCTTGTGATGTATTGTCCAGAACTCGCATTATATGCGGTTCTTAAGGCTTCAATTATACCTGAACCTTCATTACTTAAAAGTTTGATTCTTTTTTCTTTGAGAGTAAAGGTCTCCATAATTTTGAATGACTTGTCAGTAGAATTATCGTCTACAAAAATTGCTTCCCAATTTGTATAGCTCTGATTAATAATAGATTGGACGCATTCCTCAATAAATGATTCGGTATTCTTGAAGGGTGTTAATATGGTTATTAATGGTTCTGACACAACACGAATTTAACAAAACCTTTAGATTTTAAGGAGTAACAGGTTGTAGATTTGTGCGATATGTTAAAACTAAATATAGTTAAAATGAAGAAATATATAGCCCTCTTTGGTCTTAGTTTGATTTTGGTCGCTTGTGGATCTGCAAAACCTAAAATTGATGATTTGGCAACAAACAA
Source organism: Winogradskyella sp. KYW1333 (assembly GCF_003335675.1). GTDB lineage: Bacteria > Bacteroidota > Bacteroidia > Flavobacteriales > Flavobacteriaceae > Winogradskyella. Next base: position 73,167 of record NZ_QPHL01000016.1, read on the forward strand.
TCCCATCGAAACTGCACTTAATTTGTCTGCAGTAAAAGAGGATAAAGTACCTGTTGTAATTAACCCAGGAAGATTCACTACAGAAACGGTAACGTATAGATTACCTAGAGTAGTTCAGGGAACATACTCAGTGAGTGATTTTAGCAAGTATGTAGACGATTTTAGAGCGTTTGATTACGACGGCAATACCTTATCAGTCAACAAAATTGATACAAACTCTTGGTCTATTAACAATGCTACTCAATTAGACAGAATAGAATATTTTGTAAATGACACCTACGATATCGAAACAAGTGGAGGTATACAAGGAGAACAGCCTTTTTCTCCAGCAGGTACTAATATTGAGCCTGAAAACTATGTATTAAACCTGCATGGATTTGTTGGTTACTTTGATTCTTTAAAGAATAACCAATACACTCTAGATGTTACTGCACCTGCAGATTTTATAAGAACCTCTGCTTTAGAAAGTAAAGGTAACGTCACTTCGGCTGATGGCAAATCAATAACAAGTAGTTATCATGCACCACGTTATTTTGATATCACTGATAATCCAATGATGTATGGTAAACTCGATGTAGAAGAATTTATGGTTGGAGATATCAAAATTGTTTTGAGTCTATATTCTCCAACTAAAAAGCATACTGCCTCTAGTTTAAAGGAAACCGTTTACAAGATGATGGAAGCCCAAAAAGCTTATTTGGGTGATATAAACAGTACACCTAGATATGATATATATGTGTATCTATCACGTGGTGATGAAACCTCTCCAAAAGGGTTTGGTGCTTTAGAACATCATACTTCTACTGTGGTAGTATTTCCTGAAGATAGCACTTTAGAAGGTCTTAAGTTTCAAATGGTCGATGTTGTAGCGCATGAGTTTTTCCATATTGTAACGCCTTTGTCAGTGCACTCAGAAGATGTTCATTATTTCGATTATAACAAACCAACATTTTCTAAGCATTTATGGATGTACGAAGGTGTTACAGAATATTTTGCTCAGCATTTTCAAGTATATGAAGGTCTTATAGACAATAATCAATTTTATAATACGGTAATGCAAAAAATTGCAACATCTATGAATCTTGATGATGCTATGAGCTTTACAATAATGAGTGAAAATGTATTAGACGAACCGTATGCAACCAATTATTATAATGTCTACATGAAAGGCGCACTTATAGGTATGTGTATTGATATTTTAATGCGTAAGGAAAGTAATGGAGAGCGTAGCATGTTATCGCTTATGAAAGAATTATCAAATAAATATGGTAAGAATAAACCATTTGAAGATGATAAAATTATTGAAGAAATGACTACTATGACCTACCCAAGCATAGGAGAGTTTTTTAAAACATATGTTGAAGGTGATGTTCCTATTAATTATGATGAATTTTTTGATATGGTTGGTTTAATATATGGCAATTCCGAAGTTCCAACAAATTATATTTTTGCTGGTGGCCAAAATATAATTTTTGATGCTGATCCTCAAAAAGGCGAAATATTTTTCTCTGAAATGGCACTTAAAAATTCGTTCTGGGCGTCTCAAGGTGTGCAGGTTGGTGATGTCATAAAAAAAGTTGATGCTAAAGAATTGACCTTAATGAATGCTCAAGAAATTATTACAGAAATGTATGGATGGCAAGAAGGGCAGGAGATTGATGTTGAATTAAATCGCAATGGTGAAACAGTTTCGATTAAAACGGTTCTTACAAAGGCTACAGCAGAAAGCGAATCATTAATTGAAGATCCTAACGCATCAGATGAGAAAGTTGCTTTACGTAATGCCTGGCTAAAGAAATAATATTATATCATTTTTATTTCTTTTTTTGTTCAAGATATAATAGAATTTTTTTATCATTATGTATCTCTCTACCCTATACCATATACCATATAGTTAGACTTAATGCACAAAGGATCATAATATTTTCTTATTTTTTGTGAATAATTATGTTTTTTTTGTAAATTTCATCACTCCTTAGAATGATTAAAAGCCCTTAACCCAATTATTTTTTTATTTATGAAGCTATTATCTGTTGAAGATAACAAGGTTACTAACCTCGCTAATACAAGAATTTTAAAAAAAGAATATCCTCTTATAGATATCACAATTACTGAAAATGGTCAGGAGGCACTAAACTATTTACAGAAGTGTAACAAAGTTGACTTTCCTTACTTTATACTTTTAGATTTGAATATGCCAATTATGAATGGTATAGAATTTTTATCCGAGATAAGAAGGGATGATAATTTTTCCACAATACCGGTTGTTATACACACGACAAGTTCTAATTTAGAGGACTATTTTAAGTGTAAAAATTTGGGTGTTAGCGGTTATTTTGTGAAAAATGTAGACTTTAATAAGTACAAAGAAACCCTAATTACCATTGGGAAGTATTGGATTAATTCATTTAATAACAGAATATGAAAGGATTTGTTTTTACTAATTTCCTTGACTTTGTAGAGCAATCATTTGGCTTAGAAATGGTCGACCAGATGATCGCTAACTCAAATTTAAAGTCAGAAGGTATTTATACTGCCTTTAATAGTTATGAGTTTGGTGAATTGCAAAGTATGCTAACCTATGTATGTTCAAAATCTGGATTGAAACCAGAAGTTGCCCTAGAGGAATTTGGTAAATTTGTATTCCCTTATTTAATAGGTAAGCATAGTTATATTATTGAAGACTATAAGGATCCCATAGAGCTCATTGCAGGTATTGAAAACCACATACATATTGAGGTAAAAAAACTATATGAAGATGCAGAGTTACCTACATTTACTTTAGTTGAAAAAACCGATAAGCAACTTATAATTATTTATCAATCTAAAAGAGGACTTACTTATTTTGCTATAGGATTAATGAAACAAACTCTAAAACATTTCAAAGTAAAAGGTATCGTAGCAATTGATGAAAGTTTTAATCCAAAAAATAGTAATGCGGTAAAATTTACTGTAACTCTAGAGGATTAATTGTACTTTATAGATTCATAGATATAAACACTTTGCATTTTATGAGAATTAAAGTAATTTATCGATTATTCGTTGCATCATAAAAAAGTTTATCTTAAGTAATTAACTCCGAGATTATGTCCCAAGGTGAAATTGAAATACTAAAAAGAGCTTTAAAAAGAGAACGTAAGGCAAAGGAGGATGCAGAATTATTTGTTGAACAGCGTATTTTTGAACTTTATACTGAAAATTTATCCCTAAACAAAAAATTTAAATCCCAATCTGAGTTCCAACAAATTTTAATTGAGAATTTAGTTGATGCCCTATTTGTAGTAGACTTCAAGGGTAATATTATACAGTCCAACAAGGAGGCTAGAAAATTAATTGGTTTAAATTCAGACGAAGTTTTTCCACAATCTATAAAAGAATTTAAAAGTAAAAATTATAAAGAAATTACATCTTTGTTCAAAAATGTAAATTTCAAAAAGAATAGCGAAATAAGCTTAAAATGGAGTTTTACTAATAGGAAAAACGAAAAAAAAGTAGTAATGATCAAGTCCAGATTATTACATAACTTTACTGGTAAAGCCCATGCCATTCAAGCTATAGTAAGGGATATTACTACTGAACATCAATTAGACCTACAGCTTCAACAACGTTATGAAAATCAAAAGTTCGAGGCTCTGATATTAAAGGAGTTTTTAGTTGAAAATGACCTTATTGAAAATTCCTGGTCATTAGTTAACCATATAGCAAGATATCTTAAAACCGACGATTGTGTGTTTTACACACTTATCGATGATAAATTAATTCAAATAGCCGCAACTGGCAACAAGATTAAGTATAATACAACACAAATAATAAATAAATTAAAAATCCCCGTAGATCAAGGTATAGTAGGCTATGTAGCACGATCTAAGAAAGGTATAATAACTAAAAATACTAGACAATCAAAAGTATATATTAAAGACGATGCCACAAGATTATCAGAAATAACCGTACCAATAATCTTAGATAACAAAGTCATTGGTGTTATAGACTCTGAACACCCTGAAGAAAACTATTATAAACAAGAGCAATTAGACTTCTTAACAAATATAAGTAATTCGATAGCCTTAAGAGTTAAAGCATCGATAATAGAAATAGAAAAAGACATTCAAAATCGAGAGTTAATAATAACAAAAAATAGATTAGAATTAATTTTCAATAGCGACCATAACGCTGAAGTTGTGGAATCTTCTGACGGGTCAATATTAGACCTTGGAAATGCATTTTTAAAATTATTTAATATACCATTAGAACAAAAAAAGGTATTCATAGGAATGTCTTGTTCTACTGCAAGAGAAAATTTAAAGTCTTTTTTTGTAAATGAGGAACAATTTGTTACTAGAATTGAAGAACTCATTAAAAATCAACAACCTATATTGCAAGAGGTATTGGAATTAAAAGACGGTAGGTTTGTGTCGCGAGATTTTATGCCTGTTTTATTTAATGGAAAGCTAGATTGTTTTGTATGGCGATATAGAGATGTTACCCTAAGTGTTAATTATGAAAAAAGTATAGAATTTGAAAAATCAAAATACAAGCGTATAATCGATAATATGAATTTAGGTTTATTGGAGGTTGACAATGATGATAACATTCTGTCTGTAAATAAATCTCTTATGGATATGTCGGGTTATTCAAATAAAGAACTTTTTGGTGTAAAGGCGAAGGATTTATTACTTGCAGATGAAAGTGCATTAAATGATGTATTCAAACATTCTAGAGATAAAAATAAAGATGATTATTCTGTTCTTTTTGAGTTAGATATTAAAACAAAAGACGGTACAATTCGCAAATGGCTTACAAGTGGTAGTGCAATTCAAGATATTAATGGTAATTCTTATGGTTCGGTATGGGTTAATTTGGATATAACAGAGCTTAAAAACCTTATCGAAAAAAATGAAAAATTAATTGAGAATTTAACAGATAGTAACGAAGAGCTATCGCATTATGCTCATTTGGTATCTCACGATTTAAAGACTCCACTGCGTACAATTTCTACTTTTATTAATTGGATTTACGAGGATAATGTAGATAGTTTAAATGAAGAAAGTATTAACCATATAAAAACCATAGAAGATACTATTGTAGATATGGATAAACTCATTTCTAGCACTTTACAGTTTGCCGAAATAAGAAGCGCGGAAGGCAATAAAAATATTCTAATTAATTTATCTGAAACCATTAATAGTTTAATCAACAATAATTTCTTGCATTTTAAAAATGAATTTGAAGTAAGACTCCCAAAGACTTTTCCAGATATTGAATACAATGAGGTTCAAATAAAACAAATATTTCAAAATTTAATTGATAATAGTTTTAAATATAGAGATAAGAAGAAAAGTTCTTATGTTGATATATCATTCGAGGATAAATCTGATCACATTTTATTTAAAATCAAAGATAATGGCATTGGTATTGACGATAGTCATCATCATATGGTATTTACAATATTTAAAAAAATGAATAAGCGAACAGATTCTAGTGGTGTTGGCCTATGGATCATTAAAAAAATAATAGAAAATGCTGGTGGTAAAATTTGGTTTGAGTCTACTTTAGGTATTGGTACAACTTTTTACTTTACCGTTAAAAAATAATTTACTTAACCGGAAATTATTTGAATAATCTTATTTCAGTTTCCTAAATCATTGTTGAATTAAATGCGATGTAATAGTCACTATTTAATATACTTTAAATTTTAGTTGTATTAATTAATATTTGGCCGCTTTGCCATTAGAGGATGAATTAATAATAAATTCTCTTAAATCCTCATTGGCTTTTATGAGATCTACATTTCGAAGGTACATCATATGTCCACTACGATAGCCCTCAAAATAAATGCGGTCTTTCATCTTACCACTTGGGTCAATTTGCCATTGTGAGTATTTTGCCGAGAAATATGTTGTCGCTCCATCATAATATCCGGATTGGGTCAGTACTTTTAGATAAGGGTTTTGTGCCATAGCTTGCCTTAGGTTGTCTCTAGTATTGTCATTGGTTCTATCCCATTCTCCAACATCACCAAAGACATTGTATTTTACATCTGTATTAAAGCCTAAATTATTCCTGACATAATGGTTGATTGCTGGTGTAAAACTATGTAGCCATGATGTTAATTCTGCACTATAGTCTGGTCTTATTCCTGTCTCTACCTTATCCACGCCTAAATATCTAGAATCTAATCTGCCTATGGTTTGTCCTGTTTTGTCCCTTAAGAGTTCTTTCCAGAAAAAATGGTTTGGAACATCTAAATTTTGTTGTAGTATTACTTTCTCGGATAAGCCAGTATAGTAGCTCATTTTATTGGCAATTTTTTGTTTATCGGCGGTACTAATGAATCCGCCTTTTGCCAACGCAGGAATTAATTCATTTATTGCAAATTCTTCAGCTTCAGGCAATATATCTAATAAATCTTTAGATTGTAAAACACTAGGCAAAGCATTATGATGCCAAGCGGCTGCCGTATAATAAGGTAAGTTTAAACTCGAGGACAGTGGACCTCCAACACGCAAAACTTTATAATCCGCAGGAGATACAAGAATAACGCCATTTAAATACATCCATTGACTATTTTGTAATTCAAGTGACAATCCCATTACTCTGGTGCCGCCATAGCTTTCTCCAATTATGTATTTGGGAGATTCCCAACGGTTGTGACGCGTTGTAAATGTGTTCATCCAACTTGCCAAATATTTTATATCTGCATTTACTCCAAAGAATAATTGATCTTCAGGCATTTTACCTTCGTTATCGGCAATTTTTCTAGAGTAACCAGTATTGACAGGATTTATATAAACTATATCAGCAACATCTAAAATAGAATTGGGGTTATCCTTAACACCATATGGTTGGATTGGATAACCTTCTTCATCAATTTTTAAGATTTTCGGTCCGGTATAAGCCAAATGCATCCAAACTGAGGCAGAACCAGGACCTCCATTAAAAGAATAAATAATAGGCCGTTTGTTTCCCTTGTTATCATTAGTACGCTTATAATAAGTGTAATAAAGTGAGGCAATGGTCTTGCCATCTTTATCCCAAACGGGTTGAAATCCAGTTTCAGCTTTGTAGTTTACTTGCTTTCCTTTTATTGACACTGAGCCACTACTAATAATTGTTGTGTCAAGCGGAATTTTTAGATCTTGTGCATAAACAAGACAGCTTGAGAATAAAAAAATGAATAATAATTTATAAAGTTTCATTTGAGAGGTTTTTGAAGTTTAAAGATAATAAAAAGGGAACCTGTAAATTAAAACCCTTCAAACACTCCAAGTCCAAAAAGTGCAAAGTCGTATTTAACCGGATCTGTTGGATCTAATTTTCTAAGGGCGGTATCAAGTTCTAACAAAGCCTTAGCATCATTCTGCTTCCTTTTTAAAAGACCAAGTTTGCGAGCTACGTTTCCTGAATGTACGTCTAATGGACAACTAAGCTGCGATGGTTTTAAGGATTTCCATATACCAAAGTCTACACCATTGTTGTCATTTCTAACCATCCAACGTAAATACATGTTTATTCGTTTTGCAGCAGAATTTCTTAAAGGATCACTAACATGTTTTTCTGAGCGCTTTAAATGTTTTATTTCAAAGAATACATTTTTAAATTTATGAATACTTACTTGTAATGATTCTTCAGTACAATACTTATTGAAAATTGATTCTAATCCACCATGAGTTTGGTAAATATGCCGGAGGCTTTTTATAAACTGTTTAAAATCTTCTGCGTTAAAAGTACGATGTACAAATCCGTTAAGATTTTCTAGATCTGATGCTCGGTGGTTTATCACAAAGTCAAAAGGGGAGAAGTCCATTAATTTCGCCATTTTATTGGCATTTGTGATTATGCTTTTACGATTTCCCCATGCAATGGTAGCGGTTAAAAAACCAATAATTTCAATATCCTCTTTTTTGGAAAATTTGTGAGGAATCTTGATAGGATCACTATCTATAAATTTGGGATTATTATAGAGGCTAACTTTAGTATCTAAAAACTCCTTAAGTTCTGTTTTGTTAAGTTTCAATAATAGGGTATTTTTTACAAAAGTAATGCTTCTTATACAGTTTAATACATTTCAAATATTAGGATCTTATCATTCACAATATAATTGTATAAACTTATGTCTATAATATTAAAAATGGTTTTTATGATACTTGGAAAATATATAAATGATCTTCGTACAGCCCCGTTAGATTTATAAATGGTTTTAGATTTTTTATTTAGTTTTATAGGTAACCACAAAGTGTTATTATTGGCTTCATACCTAGATGATTTTGGGTTAATACTATAACAGCCATCAGAAAAGAGAAGATCAATAGTAAACCTAGTATCATAGCATTTAAATTTTATTTTTTTGTGAATTCACATAAGTAAAAGTCTAAATGCCCGCTAATAGTTATTTTTTCATTTTTGGTATTGGATTTTATTTTAATAGTGCAATCTTTAATTGAATTCTAAATTAAAATGCAAACAATGACCATAGTCATTTAATTTTTTATGTATTAATTGAAGATTCGAATTAGTTAAAACCTAATATGCCTTTATTGAATGGCGATCATACTAATTTCAACGTTAACGAACTTGGGTAAATTTGCAACCTCTACGGTTTCTCTTGCTGGCGCAGTTGCTTCATCAAAATATTTTCCATAGATAGCATTGACTCTAGAGAAATTATTCATATCACTAATAAAAATTGAAGTTTTCACAACGTTCTCAAAGGTCAGACCTGCTTCAACTAAAACAGCTTTCATATTTTCCATAACCTGAGTGGTTTCTGCCTCTATCGAATCTGTTACTAATTCCATAGTTTCTGGATCTAGAGCAATCTGTCCAGAGGTGTAAAGTGTATTTCCAGTTAAAATAGCCTGATTGTACGGTCCTATTGGAGCGGGAGCTTTTGAAGTATTAATTATTTTTTTCATCTTAAATAAATTAGGGTATGCATGTTGGTGAATTAAATTTAGAAAAATACCTTTAAATCAATTAGGTTAGTTTCCTAAACGTTGATCTGGTTGACGTCTTTGATCGTATTTCAGGTCTTTTAATAAGTTAGATTTTATTCCTATAAAAAAGTTCCAAGACGAACGATCACTAAAAGGCACCCAAGTAAAATTCATACGCCAACTCAATAAATCTCGTTCAAAACGTAATTGAGTAAATGTAAAACCCTTATTGAGAAAATCGTAACCCGATGAAGCACCTATTGACCATCTTGGCGATAATTCTACATCACCAGAAAACATTAATGAATTTGAGGAAATCTGATTTTGCCTTCTGGTATTGGTGTAATTGAGGGCATATGACAATCTTAAGGACCAAGGCATTTTATAATTGTAGAAATCATTGTTTTCTTCTTCGTCTTTATTATCTCTGTCTCTATCAGAAAGTCTTTTGTCGGCGAAGTCTTGTGTTTTTCCAAATAGACCATCAGTTCTACCACCAGATCTTGCAGCCTCTCTTGATGAAGCACTATCTTCATCATCATCTCCACCTCCAAAACTTTCATTTGATAGGGAGTAACTAATATTCATATTAGCAGAAGTTAGTCTGAATAGACTGCCACCATTATCAATATTATAAGTGTTGATTTTATTATTGTTACTATCTAATGCATACGGATCTAATGTCATACCAAAGTTTATATTCATCTTTTTATTTAGAATCTGCGTACCACCAGTAACTCTAACAGGGCTCCAGTTTAAAGAGTCAGCAGCCAAATCATAAGATGTTCCAAAATTTAGGTTATTAAGTAAAAAGACCTTTTTAGCTTCTGTTTTAGTGGAATCCTTATCCCGTATTTTAGCTTCAAAATTGTTTCCTATAGATATACCTAAACTACTGGAGTAATTATTACTTGGTCTTCCAAAAAGTGAATTCTCAAATTTAGTATATTCCTCAGTTGTAGTACCATCTGCATCAATCACCTCATAGGTTTCATAATATTGATTGAATGCAGGTGTTATACTGTAAGAAAGCGAGGGACGAACAACATGCCTTATAGCTCGAATCTTAGGGTCTTTCCCTTCTTTATCAAAATTATACATTCCATAAAGGGTTGTCCCTAAACTAGTGCTGAAATTATAAGTTAAAAACCTGTCAAAACCATTTATATCTGTTGTAACGACTTCATCGAGGCTTGCATCATAAAAGCGTCTAATGGTTTTTAAGGTCCAGGTTTCCTCAAGATTTGTACTCGCACTCACGCTGAAATGATTAAAAACTTTAAAATTGGTTGTAAGAGGTATGGTATGTTTCATTCCTGCAATAGCATCATCAAACATTTCACTTTTACCAAACAAGGAATCAGTAGTATTGATACGATATTCACCTCTAGTATTTACCTGGAAGTTTATATTTTGAATAATACCCTTTTTGGCGCCAGATTTAGGGGCAAAAGGAAAAACTCTACTCATAGAAGCCTGTACCGTTGGTAAAGTTAAATTAATTGACTCTGTATTTGTATTTTGAGAATGCGTGGCTGTTACATTTAAGTTTACTTGTGGTTCCCCTTTAAAAGTTTTAGAATAAGAAACTGAAGATGCAAGTGTATTATTTAAAAAATTAGATTGATTTAGCTGATTTATGGATCGCTGGTAATACTGAGAACTACCCAAATTCACAGAAGCTGAAAAGCGAGAATTTGGATTAGCTTTTGCATCTTGATTGTGCGACCACCTAAAATTATAAATAGTGCTTTGGGCAAAGTCTGGGAAGCCACGCTCACTATTCAATAAATTCTCGTATCTAAAACTAATGTTTCCTCTAAACTTATACCTAACGGCGTAATTGTTGTCTACTCTGAACCCATAACTTCCGTTTGTGTAATAATCTCCTAATATAGCAAGATCTAAGTAGTCGCTAATAGCAAAATAATAACCTCCATTTTGTAAAAAATACCCTCTGTCATTACCAGTATCTTCACCAAAGGATGGGAATATTATACCTGAGGTTTGTTTTTTAGACATAGGAAAGTACGCAAAAGGTATGGCTATAGGTGTCGGCACATCATATATGTACATTTGGCTTAATCCCGTAACAATTTTCTTGTTGGGAACAATTTTGGCCCTATTCATCAAAATGTAATACTCTGGGTCATCTAGATCTTCTGACGTAGTAAACTTGCCTCTTCCAATAAAATAGACTGAATCATTTTCGCGTTTTGTCCGCTCTGCTATCACAGTACCACCACTTTGTTCGGTAACAGAATTAAAGATTAAAGCTCTTCTAGTATCCGTGTTAAAAATAATTGAATCTGGTTCAATGACATTAGCACCTTGGGTAAAAACAGGTTTTTGTGAGTAACCAGTAGAATCCTTTAAACGGCCAGCATAGACCAAGTTCTTACTGTAATCAATTTCAATTACACCAGCCTTAATCTCCATGTCCTCATATTGAACCAAAGCTTCATTAAACAAATAGATTTTTTGCTTTTTTTGGTTTACAGCTACGTAATCACTTGCTTTATAGGTTACTACATCCTTAAGAAATTCATCTTGTTTTATAGAATCTTGCTCAGTAGTATCAATTTCTATGGTTTTTACTGGTCTGTTAATAATTGAATCTGCTCTAATTGGCATACGGTCGTCTAATTCCCGGGCAGGAATTTCTTTACTCTTTTTAGGTAATTCTTGCGCAAAGCTCAAAGTGTTGATAAACACTGTAAAACTCAGACTAAAAAGTATGTGTAGGCTGTTTGTACGCAATCCTTTTAAATGTATTTTTGTAAAAGTATGGCTCGGTTTTTGAAACGCCAAAAGTACAGATATTTTTTTGTGATTAATTATTAAAATCACAAAGTTTAAAAATGTTTGTTAGCCAATAATAATGGGTAATAACTGAGTTTTTAAATCGTTAGATTAAATATGCAAACGAAACGTCCCTATATAATAGTATTTCTTGCTTTTACATTTATCACTTATTTAACATCGCTTAATTCGGTATATGCTCAAGATGATATGTTTGTGGTGGTTATTGATGCAGGCCATGGTGGTGACGATCCTGGTAATTTGGGTAATGGCCATAAAGAAAAGCATATTGCACTAAAAATTGCATTAGAAGTTGGTAAAGCACTTGAGTCAAATGAAGATATCAAAGTAATTTATACAAGGAAAAAGGATGTGTTCATTGAATTGCACGAAAGGGCTAACATTGCTAATAGGGCAGATGCTGATCTTTTTGTCTCTATACACTGTAATGCTCATAGTTCACAAGCTTACGGTACTGAAACTTTTGTTCTTGGAGAAAAGAATACAGGTAGAAATTTCGAAGTTGCAAAACGTGAGAACGAGGTGATTTTTCTTGAAGAAAATTATGAAGAAAATTATGCGGGATTTGATCCTAGTTCACCAGAATCTACAATTGCAATCGGTATTGAGCAGGAAGTTTATGTTGAGCAGAGTATTGTTCTGGCTCGAAAAATTGAGGATAATTTCATTGGTAAGGCTAAACGTAAAAGTAGAGGTCTAAAGCAGGCAAGTTTACTTGTAATAAGAAATACATATATGCCAAGTGTTTTGGTAGAAGTTGGGTTTTTAACAAATAAACGTGAAGGCGCTTATTTAAATACTAAAAAAGGGCAGTCTTCAATGGCAAAGGCTATCAAAAATGCTATAATAGCATACAAGAAAGAATTAGACCAGAATATAAGCACAAATATTGCAGGATTGAATGAGGATATTTCAAATGAATATGAGGATTTACCTCAAGTTTACAGTGGTGTAACGTTTAAGGTGCAAATTGCGGCAAGCTCTAAAAACCTTGCTCCTAAATCCTACAATTTTAATGGACTATCAGATATTACTAAGGATAAGGTTGGTAATCTTTATAAATATTATTATGGTGATACTTCAGATTACAGTAAAGTAAAACAATTATTGCAAGAAGCTAAAACTAAAGGCTATACATCTAGCTTTGTGGTTGCTTATAAAAATGGGGAAAGGATTGATGTTTCTGATGTGTTGAAATCATCAACAAATTAGAAACATTATTAATAAAAATATTCCTAATTTTGTTTACATTCAAATTAAAACCAATTGAAGATCTCAAGAGAAATTAAAACCGCTATTCTCGTACTTTCTGGAATAGCACTTTTTATATATCTATTTTCATATTTAAAAGGTGAAGACCTTTTCACGACAACAAACACCTATTATACAGAGTTTGATTATAACGCTCTAAGTATGTCGTCACCAGTCACCATTCGTGGTAATAAAGTTGGTAAAATAGAAGATATCAGTTATGAGTTTAAAACTGGAAAGACAAGAGTTGAATTTTCGGTAAGTCCTAAACTTAAGTTTTCTAAAAATAGTACTATTAGGCTTTATGAAACAGGTTTGATGGGTGGTAATGCCCTCGCTATTATTAGGGCTAATGATAATGACTTGGCAAAATCTGGTGATTTTATACCTTCAGATGTTCAGCCTGGGTTAATTACAACTTTAAAAAACAATTTTTCTGGTATTAGTACTGATTTAGATAGCGCAATTCGGTCGGCAGATACCTTAATGACTAGTATTAACGCTATGGTAATCGACGAAAGTGCGGGAAGCCTAAAAAATACAATTGCAGAATTAAATGAAACTCTAAAGTCATTTAAGGATCTGTCAAATTCAATACAAGGTGTTATAGCGACCAATGATGAAAAGATTTCTTCTGTGCTAGATAATTTTGACAAGACGAGTAAAGATTTAAGTGAACTTTCAAATGAGATTAAAGAGGCGGGATTGTCACAAACTATTGAAAATTTAAACAAGACTTTGGTTAGTGTACAGAATATGCTTCAAACCATTGACAATAATGAGGGCACAATTGGTAAGTTATTAAATGACGATTCTTTATATAATAATTTAGAAGCCGCTTCAAAAGAAATGGAGTTGCTATTATTAGATATTAAACTTCATCCTGCAAGATACAGACGTATCTTATCAAAAAAGGAGATACCATACCAATCACCAACAGAAGATCAAAAGAACTAGACCTAAATTTCAATATGGAATACATACCTAATATCCTTTTTGCAATTATTTTAGTTTTGGGCGTTGGTTATTTTACCAGAAACGTAAAGAAACTTATCCGCAATATTAAACTTGGCAGAAACGTAGATGCCAGTGATAATAAATCTCAGCGCTGGAAAAATGTGATAATGATAGCGCTTGGGCAAAGTAAAATGGTAAAACGGCCTATAGCAGGTATCATGCATGTTATCGTGTATATAGGATTTGTAATAATCAATATAGAAGTATTTGAAATTATTATTGATGGCTTGTTAGGCACACACCGCATTGGTTTAAAGCTATTACCAGAATCTATTTATGGATTTTTAATTGGTGCTTTTGAGGTTTTGGCCGTTTTGGTATTGCTTGCTGTAGTTGTTTTTTGGCTTAGAAGAAATGTTGTAAAGCTAAAACGATTCTTAAGCTCTGAGATGAAAGGTTGGCCTAAAAATGATGGTAATATTATTCTTTATTTCGAAGTTGTATTGATGTGTCTGTTCCTGCTAATGAATGCCACGGATACCTCATTTCAAGAATTAGGTTCTGGAAATATTATTTCACAATTTATAGCGCCTTGGTTTGAAGGAATGTCTGAATTTTCCTTACATCTAATTGAACGTAGTGCATGGTGGCTTCATATAGTTGGTATATTAGTTTTTCTAAATTACCTCTATTTTTCCAAGCATCTACATATATTGTTGGCCTTTCCGAACACATATTTTGGTAGCGTTGAGGTTAAAGGCAAATTCAACAATTTAGAAGCTGTTACAAATGAAGTAAAGCTTATGATGGATCCTAATGCTGATCCATTTGCGGCACCAGCCGAAGGTGAAGGAGATGAGATGCCTGCTAAATTTGGTGCTAGTGATGTAATGGATTTAAACCAAATACAGCTGTTGAATGCTTATACCTGTACAGAGTGCGGACGTTGTACATCTGCTTGCCCCGCCAATCTAACCGGCAAAAAATTATCGCCTCGTAAAATAATGATGGATACTAGAGATCGTTTAGAGGAGGTTGGTAAAAATATTGATGCCAATAGTGGCGAGTTTAAGGATGATGGTAAACAACTTTTAGGAGATTATATTAGTAATGAGGAGTTATGGGCATGCACAACATGTAATGCATGTGTTGAGGAGTGTCCCGTAAGTATAAATCCATTATCCATTATTTTGGAAATGAGGAGGTATTTGGTCATGGAGCAAAGTGATGCACCAATGGAATTAAATAATATGATGACTAACATCGAAAATAATGGTGCTCCTTGGCCATACAACCAAATGGACCGTTTAAATTGGAAAGATGAGTAGGAAACAGATAGTCATTGGTATTGGTGTACTTTTGATTATTTCAGGTATTTCAGTAATGATACTATCTGATAGCGATAATAGTTATAATCATTTGATTGGTGGTGGATTAATCGGTGGTGGTATTGGACTGTTGCGAGCTGATTTTAGAAAAAATGAAATTAGAAACAATGAGTGATCAATTAGAAGTGCCTACGATGGCAGAATTTATGGCAGCGGGTAAAGAACCTGAGATATTGTACTGGGTAGGATCTGCCGGAAGTTATGATGATAGGGCAAAAAAAATAACGAAGGCTTTTGTTAGAATTCTAAATAGAGCAAATGTAGATTTTGCTGTATTGGGTAGTGAAGAGAGTAACACTGGTGATGTAGCTAAACGCGCAGGAAATGAGTTTTTGTTTCAGATGCAGGCTATGATGAACATCGAAGTATTAAATGGATATGGTATTAAACGCATTGTAACGTGTGATCCACATTCCTTTAATTGCATTAAGAATGAGTATCCTGGACTTGGTGGAAATTTTGATGTTGTACACCATACACAGTATATAAAAGAATTAATATCAGAAGGTCGGCTAAACCTTGAGGGTAATACTTATAAGGGCAAGCGTATCACTTTCCACGATCCTTGCTATTTAGGGCGTGCCAATAACGAGTATGATGCACCACGAGACGTTTTAAGAAAAACTAATGCGAATTTAATAGAGATGAAGCGTCATAAAGCAACTGCATTATGTTGCGGAGCAGGAGGTGCTCAAATGTTTAAGGAGCCAGAAAAAGGTAATATGGACATTAATATCCTTAGAACTCAGGATGCCTTAGAAACTAAACCAGATATTATTGCAACAGGTTGTCCTTATTGTAATACCATGATGACAGATGGTGTAAAATTCAATGAAAAGGAAGATAAAATATCTGTAATGGATATTGCAGAATTAATTGCTAACACATAGCTTAAAATATAAGTGATTACTAAAAGTGAAGAACTTTAAGATATACTTTAATCCTTTAAAGAATTAAAATAATGCTAGTAGATTTCGATGTTTTACCAGACGAATCTAGAGTTTGGATTTATCAAGCAAACCGAAGTTTTTCTGATGTTGAAATTAAGGAACTTAAAAGTGAATTGGATGTTTTTATTGAAAACTGGACAGCTCACGGTAAGGACCTTGAATCTGGCTATAAAATTGTTTATAAGAGATTTATAGTTATTGCCTTAAATCAAAACTTGAATAACGCAACAGGTTGCTCTATTGATGCTTCTGTACACTTTATTCAGGATTTAGAGCAAAAATATAACGTAGATTTAATGGATAAAATGAATGTATCTTATAAACAAGGTGAGTTTATTGCTTATAAACCATTGTTGGACTTTAAAAAAATGGCGAAAGACAGAGCGATAAGTAAAGGTACCATTGTGTTTAACAATTTGGTTAATAACATTGCCGAGTTTAAAGATAATTGGGAAGTACCAGCTAGTGAAAGCTGGCATAGTCGTTTTTTAAAATAAAACTTTAACATATGTTTTATTATTCATTTTTAATATTGAATTTTACAATTCTTTAATCGCAATAAAATAGTGGCTACAGATATTTTCTTAATTAATATTTCAGGACAAGATAAACCAGGATTAACATCTAGCCTCACAAGTGTACTGGCGGAATATGGTGCAAAAGTTTTAGACATTGGTCAGGCTAATATTCACGATACACTTTCATTGGGGATTCTTTTTGAGATTAGTTCAGGCAAAAAATCTGCATCTGTACTCAAAGACTTGCTGTTTAAAGCCTATGAGTTAGGAATACAAGCAAAGTTTACACCAATTACCCAAGAGGATTATGAGAAATGGGTAAATCTTCAAGGTAAGGATCGCTACATAATTACTATTCTTGGAGAAAAACTTGCTGCTGAACAAATATCGGAGGTTACTAAAGTCATATCTGACAAAAATCTAAATATTGATGCTATTAAGCGCCTAACAGGGCGAATTTCTTTAATTAAAGAAGAGGAGTATCCAAGAGCCTCAATCCAATTATCTGTAAGGGGTAAAATTGAAAATAAGAGTGATTTTACTGAGAAGTTTATGGAGATAGCTCATGATTTAGATGTTGATATAGCTTTCCAAGAGGATAATATCTTTAGGCGTAATAGAAGATTGGTTTGCTTTGATATGGACTCTACACTAATCCAAACTGAAGTTATTGATGAGTTAGCTGAATTAGCTGGTGTTGGAGAACAAGTTAAGGCTATTACAGAGTCGGCAATGCAAGGTGAAATAGACTTTAATGAGAGTTTTCAAAGACGAATGAAACTATTGAAAGGTCTTAGCGAAGAGGTTTTGCAACAGGTGGCAGAAGGACTTCCTATTACCAAAGGTGCACGAAGGTTAATTGATACACTCCATAGTTATGGTTTTAAAACTGCTATTCTTTCTGGAGGTTTTACATATTTTGGAAATTATCTAAAGGAAAAGTTAGACATTGATTATGTTTATGCCAATGAATTAGAAATTAAAGATGGCAAACTTACTGGTAATTATATTGGCGATATTGTAAATGGAGAAAAGAAAGCAGAATATTTAAAATTACTTGCAGATGAAATGGGTATTGATATTAGTCAGACTATAGCAGTTGGTGATGGTGCTAATGATCTTAAGATGTTAGATTTAGCAGGTTTGGGTATCGCTTTTCATGCAAAACCAAAAGTTAAGGATAATGCCCAAAGTTCTATTTCAAGTATAGGTTTAGACGGTGTTTTATATCTTTTAGGTTATCACGATAGGCACATTGATCTATTAGACTAAAACTGTTAACTAAGCAGTTTATAAATCTATCTTAAAGTCTTCATTTGTACTGCTTATTGTACTATTTTGGCATAGTATTCGTTATTGATTAATCTAAATTTGAAATTTTATTACATGCGAAGATTTGCCCTTATCATTTTTTTATTAAACCTTCTTCCTTTATTTGCTCAAAATGACATAAAGAGTCCACTTCAGTCTCAAGATTCTTTGCTTCAAAAACAATGGGTTGATAGTATTTATGCAACCTTGTCAACCAAAGAGCGAATTGCACAATTATTCATGGTTCAGATAATGTCAGCTGACAATGCGGATGTTAATAATAAATATTTCAGGTTAGTAAATGAATATGGTATTGGTGGAATTATTTATTCTAAGGGTAGTCCAATGCGTCAAGCCAAGCTAAATAATAAATTACAAGCTGTATCTAAAGTTCCAATGCTCATTGGTATGGATGCAGAATGGGGACTGAGTATGCGCTTAGATTCTACTTACGCATTTCCGTGGAATATGACTTTGGGTGCAATTTCAGACAATGATTTAATTGAACGTACAGGTAAACATATAGGCGAACATTGTAAACGCCTTGGTGTACATTTTAATTTTGCACCAGTTGTAGATATCAATACTAACCCTAAAAATCCAATTATTGGAAATCGTTCATTCGGTGAGGATAGAGATAATGTAACGGTAAAGGGATTAGCGTTTATGAAAGGGATGCAGAGTGCTGGTGTTCTTGCAAATGCTAAACATTTCCCTGGACATGGTGACACAGAAGATGATAGTCATAAAACATTGCCAACTGTGTCATTTAGTGAAAAACGTATAGATTCTGTTGAGCTTCATCCATATCGCAGTTTGATTAAGAAAGGCCTTTCTAGTGTCATGGTAGCTCATTTAAACGTTCCTAGTCTAGAAAAGCGTCGTGGTTTTCCTTCTTCACTATCCAAATACATAGTTACCGATATTTTAAAAGAAGAACTCGGCTTTAAAGGATTAATATTCACTGATGCTCTAACTATGAAGGGTGCTGCAGATTATGTTGAAAAGAATATAGATGGAATTAACAAGAATTCTGTCAGAACCGGTGGAGAGATAGATCTTATGGCTTTTTTAGCTGGTAATGATGTTATGCTTATGTCTGAAAATCCTGTTTATGGAATAGAAAGATTTGTTGAGGCCTATAAGGAAGGTATTATTTCTGAGCAACGCTTAGAACATTCTGTAAAGAAAATATTAATGGCCAAGTATAAGGTTGGATTAAACAATTACAGCCCAGTGAGTCTTGTAAATTTGAAGAATGACCTTAATAGACTTAAAGATGACATTTTGTATGAAGAGCTAATGGAGAATGCCATTACGGTTGTGAAAAACGATAAAGTAATCCTACCGTTGCGAGATTTAGAAACTAGAAAAATAGCTTACGTAAAGTTGGGTGATGATAACGGCTCTACTTTTTATAGTGAATTAAAAAAATACACCAAAGTACATCACATTAAGGCAGATCAGCTAGATGAGTTAATTTCTAAACTTCAAAATTATAATACCGTAATTATTGGTTTCCACAAATCTAATGCTAATCCTTGGAGAGGTTACAAATTCACACAAAAGGAGATGGCTTGGTTATATGAAATTTCTAGAAACAATACAGTTATATTAGACGTATTTGCAAGACCCTACGCATTGAATGATATATTATCAATTGATAATATTGAAGGAATTATCATGAGTTACCAGAATAGTAAAATTGCTCAACAAAAGTCTGCTCAAGTAATTTTTGGAGCAATACCTGCTAAGGGTAGGTTGCCTGTTAGTACTGGACAATTTTTTCCATTAGGTACTGGTGAATCATATAATGCAATTTTAAATTTGAGTTATGGTCTTCCTGAGCGTGTAGGTATGGACTCATATCTATTAGAAAAATTAGATTCTGTCTCTAATTATGCTGTAAAGAATAAAATGACACCTGGTATTCAATTGTTGGTTGCAAGACGTGGTAAGGTGATTTACAACAAGAGTTTCGGTTATCATACCTATGCTAAAAAGAATAAGGTAGATTTTGATGATATTTATGATGTTGCTTCTTTAACTAAAATACTTGGTACCTTACCCGTTTTAATGGAGCTTGAAGAGAAAGGAGCTGTTTCCCTAGACTCAAAATTGGGAGATTTGATATTGGATTATCGAGGTACAAATAAAGAGGACATTACCTTAAAAAAAATGCTATCCCACTATGCCCAGCTTAAACCTTGGATTCCATTCTATTATTCTACATTAGATTCATTAACTAACAAACCTAATCCAAAATACTATAGAAAAAAACGGACAAAAGGCTTTAATATTGAAGTTACGAATACACTTTACTTACGAAATGATTATAAAGATTCTATTCAAGAAATTATTAAAGAGAGTGATTTACTTACTAGGTTAAGGTATAGATATAGTGATTTACCTTATTATATTTTGAAAGAATATTTAGAAGGATTTTACGACAAACCGTTGAATGAAATTACTGAAGATCGTTTTTACAAATCCTTAGGAGCAAATTATGCAACCTATCACCCAAGAAAAAAATTTAGTTTAAAGGATATTGTACCTACAGAGGTAGATAAGTATTATAGATATAGTAAAATACATGGTTACGTGCATGATATGGGTGCCGCGATGCAAGATGGTGTCGGAGGACATGCAGGTGTTTTTAGTAATGCCAATGATGTTGCAAAAATCATGCAATTGTATTTGCAGAGAGGTTTTTACGGTGGGAAACGCTATTTTAAGAGTGAAACTATTGATAAGTTCAATACCTGTTATTATTGCGATTCTGATAATCGAAGAGGTGTAGGTTTTGATAAACCACAGCTAGGAGATGAAGGTCCAACTTGCGGATGTATTTCTATGACAAGCTTTGGACACTCAGGTTTTACAGGCACTTATGCATGGGCCGATCCTGAGGAAGAAATAGTGTATGTATTTTTAGCCAATAGAACCTATCCTGAAGCTGGAAATAATTTACTCTTGAGAGAAAATATTAGAACGGAAATTCAACGTCTTATCTACGAGGCGATTATAGAATAAACTATTTTAATAATAAGTTAAAAAGATCTTAGGTTGTAAGTATTTTAAATAACTTAGACATTTAATGTTATCAACTCAATACAATTAGTATTACATGAGAATAGGAATTGTTTGCTATCCTACATTTGGAGGTAGTGGCGTTGTGGCTACAGAATTAGGGTTAGAACTTTCTCGTAGAGGCCACGAAATCCATTTTATCACTTACAGCCAACCTGTAAGATTAGAATTGTTAAGCAACAACGTACATTTTCATGAGGTACATGTTCCAGAATATCCACTTTTTCATTATCAACCATATGAGCTAGCACTTTCGAGTAAGCTGGTAGATATGGTAAAGTTGCATGGAATTCAATTGTTGCATGTGCATTATGCTATGCCACATGCATATGCAGCTTATATGGCGCAACAAATGCTCTTGGATGAAGGTATTTTAGTACCTATTGTTACAACTTTACATGGCACGGATATTACTTTAGTTGGTAGTCATCCTTTCTATAAACCAGCAGTAACCTTTAGTATTAATAAATCTGATGCAGTTACCTCTGTATCGAAGAGTTTAAAGGAAGATACACTAAGACTTTTTAGTATTAAAAAAGATATTCATGTTGTCCCAAATTTTATTGATTTAGAAAAGCATCTTAATAATTTTACAGATTGCCAGCGAGGAATGATGGCAGAAGATCACGAGCGTATAATTACGCATATCAGTAATTTTAGAAAGGTTAAACAAATTCCAGATGTTATTAAGGTATTCTACAATATACAGAAAGAAATACCAGCTAAGCTAATGATGGTAGGCGAAGGGCCAGAGAAGGAGGGAGCAGAACTTATGGTTGAAGAATTAGGTATTTCAGATAGGGTTATATTTTTTGGAAATAGTAATGAGATAGATAGAATACTATGTTTCAGCGATTTATTTTTATTACCATCTCAGACTGAAAGTTTTGGACTTGCTGCATTAGAAGCTATGGCAAGTGGAGTACCTGTAATATCAACTAATACAGGAGGACTTCCTGAGGTAAATGTTGATGGATATTCAGGTTATTTAAGTGATGTTAACGCAGTTAAGGATATGACAATAAATGCCTTAAGAATATTGAAAGATAAAGATGTGTTAAGTACATTTAAAAAGAATGCAAAAACACAGTCCAAGAAATTTGACATACATAATATTGTTCCTAGATACGAAGCTATTTACGAAGAAACATTAAGCAAGTTCTTGGTTTCCTTTCCTTAAAAACCCTCAATAGACAACCTTAACTTTATAATTGAATTCTTTTTTTGTGGGATATGTTAGTTCTTGAAACTCACGCTTACCAAAAATTATATGGGAAGTATTAGACAGTGGAGATTTAACTTGATATTTTAGTTGAAGAAACCAAAATCTTTAACTTCTTGAATGATCTTTACTTTATTTTAATATTATTGTTTAAACATAAAAAACCCTCAGAATATAGTACTGAGGGCTAAAAAAGTATTTTAATTACTAACTTAAATACACTTTTTTTAACGGGTATTTTTATGCTTAGTCACAATTAATAGAATAAATATCAGCTTGCGGATAATCAATGCTTTCAATCGTTAATTCATCTTCATCACAATCACTAATTAACCATGTATCGTTATATTGTGAGTCATCCGCGATTAGGTAAATCGTATAGGAATTATTTGTTACATCTATGCCCCATACTCCTGTAGTAAGAATACTACCATTAGAATTACCTCCAAGGTCCTGCACTTCATATGTACCATCGGTATTGAAATTATAGCTAAATTCATTAAAATCAATAAAGTCAATTAACCACGAGCAATCAGATAAAAGTACAACAACGTCTTCAACTGAACAGTCTAAATCTATCCCGTAACAATCAATTGAGTAAAGCTCCGCTTGAGGAGATACTAAACTTTGCATTTCTAAATTTTCATCACATATAGTAACCACCCATTCGTCATTGTAGTTAGGTGAGTTTGCCGCTAGGGTTATGTAAAAGGTCTCGTTTCCATCATTTATAATCCATTCCCCAGATGTAAGAAGACTATCACCAGACTGTACCTGGTATGTGCCATCGTTGAAAAAGTTATAGAGATATTGGTCATCATCAACAAAATCAATTTGCCAAAAACAATTTATTAAAGCACTTGCAATGTCTTCAATTGAACAGTCTATTGTTCCATAACCATCGTCAAAGCAATTTTCTATTATGTCTTCTAATTGATCATAGTTATTAATAGTTATTACTGTATCAATTTCAATTAGTACTTCAAACGGAAATACAAAATCAAAATAATGAACTCCATATATTGTATTAAACAATTCTTCATTAGAATTTATATTAACAGCTGTGCTATCATCTAATATTATTGAGATAGGGTATACAAAATCAAAACATTCGTCTAGGCCATTTGCATAGTCTCCTTCGCATTCTTCACTAAAATCTTCTTCAGTAAATCCGTCACATATAGCATAGCAGGAATTAGGATATGAAATTGTAAATACTTCTCCATCTAAATCTGTAATATCAATACAAACTGGATCATATATCTCAGTGCAAATGCAATCATCATTTTCTTCAAGTTCACAATCTTCTAAGAGACTATTAAATTCATCCTCGTTGTTTATAGTTTCTATTTCTAGTGAATTACTATCCTCATTATATGTTTCTACTTCAAAAGGGAAGGCAATTCCATTTATAAATAATTCCTCCGTTGAGGCCGTCACAACAGTTACAAGCTCTTCTAAACTATTGATAGTAATTGTAGCACCTGTGTTAAAGGAAAGATCGATTGGATAAATAAAATTAAAACAAAAATCAAAAACTATATC
Organism: Winogradskyella sp. KYW1333; assembly: GCF_003335675.1. GTDB lineage: Bacteria > Bacteroidota > Bacteroidia > Flavobacteriales > Flavobacteriaceae > Winogradskyella. The sequence goes on from NZ_QPHL01000016.1 coordinate 97,155, forward strand.
TCCTGCAGGATTCTCATCTGCTACAACATTGCCATTTGCATCAAATTGTTTGCTCATGAAATTTAAGGCATCAGTAATAGATTCACTTTCTTCTATTAATTCCTGGGGGTTAATGATTACTTCTTCATTATTACAAGAACTAAATATTAAAAGTCCCATTACGATACTTAAAATTACACGTTTAAAATTTTTCATTTTGTACATATTATAAGATTAAACAAATTTATGAGGTTAATCGGATATAAGACAATTCATAAAATAAAAACCCTACTTTTAATGAAAAATATTTTTATTTAGCTTCGATGCAACTACTTTAAAATGATTAATGTAAACGATAAACGCAATATATGTCAGTCTCAAAATTTTGAGAATATTTATAAAACTTATGCAAAAGACATAAGACAGTTTCTGTTTTTTAAAACTCAAAATATAGAGCGAGCAGAAGACTTAATGCAAGATGTTTTTATAAAATTATGGGATAATTGTAATAAAGTAGATTATGATAAGGTAAAAAGTTACATGTTTACTACAGCGAACAATATGTTTTTGAATGAAGTTAAACATGAAAAAATAGTACGAAAGTATAATAAGCTTTACAAAGAAGAGAAAACGAATGAATCTCCAGAATTTATAATGTTAGAAAAGGAGTTTATGGATAAATTAGAAACTACAATTTCAAAATTATCAGAAAAACAAAGAGAGGTTTTTTTATTAAATAGAATTGAAAAGAAAAAATATAAAGAAATAGCAAATCAATTAGGTATCTCACTTAAAGCTGTAGAAAAAAGAATGCATCAAGCCCTTTTGGTTATGAGAAAAGAAATAGGAAATATCTAATAATAAAATAAAGTAGGGTTTATTATGCCTTAGTTGTCTTAATAATAGGAAAGATGAAAAAAGAATATTTAAATAGTGATTTAGATTCGTTTTTGGCCAAGTGGTTAGAAGGAGAGCTTACTGACCAAGAATTTAAAAATCTTGTCAATGAAGACGACTATAATGCTTTTTTAAAAATACGTCATGGTCTGCATGTAAGAAATTTGTTAGATAGACCGACTGATGCAACCTTTTCAAAAATTCAAGATAAAATACAAAGTAAAAAAGACAAGGTTAGACCATTATATTCTAATTGGGCTATTGGTATTGCAGCTTCCATAGCATTGCTATTCGGGTTATTTATGTTTTTAGACACTGGTGAGATTATTATCGAAACAGGTTTTGGGGAAAGTAAGACAATAGCACTATTAGATGGTTCTGAAGTTATATTAAATTCAAAAACTAAGATTATTTATGACGAAGATAACTGGATTAAAGAGCGTAAATTATATCTTGATGGTGAAGCTTACTTTAGAGTTACAAAAGGAGAAGGTTTTGTAGTAATTACAAATAATGGAACAGTTTCAGTTTTGGGAACACAATTCAATGTTAATTCTACAACAGATTTTTTTGATGTAGTTTGTTTTGAGGGTAAAGTAGGTGTTAAGACTTTACAATCGGATCATGTGCTTTATCCGACTGATACATTTAGAAAAATAAATGGAAATACTTCTGAAGTTTCTAAAACATTAGATAAAATGCCAGCATGGGTTAATGGTGAAAGTACCTTTAAAAGTGTACCACTACGTTATGTTATAAAAGCCTTGGAGGAGCAATATCAAATTGAGTTTGATGACAAATCTATAAATGACTCAGATATTTTTACAGGAAGCTTTCCCCACGACAGTTTAAATGTTGCATTAAAGACTGTCTTTGAGACACTAAATATAAAATATACAGAAAAAGAAAAACGTAACATTAAACTTAGATATAAAGAATGAGGTTAATATATGTCTTAGTCTTAATGTTACTTCCTATACTAGCCTTTTCTCAAGAAGAGGCTTTTTCCATTGAGTTTAAAGATGTAGATTTAAACGAGGCAATAGGGGAAATTGAAGACATTTATAATGTTCTTTTTTCATATAAGGATGATTACCTTATTGGAAAAAAAGTAACGTTTATAAGAAAAAAAAGAACTCTGGAAGAAACATTGCATGAGCTTGAGAGTATTTCCAAATTATTTTACGAGGTGATTTATAAGCGCTATATTATTGTAAGTGTGTCAAAGGATAGAGAAGGAAAAACTGAAGCACTAAAAAAAGTTTTAATAAGAAGTTATGTAGCGAAAGGGATAGAAAAAAATAGTGATGGAACATATAGGTTATATCCATCTCGTTTGGGTATTTTACCTGGTTTAATAGAACCAGATGTTTTAGAAAGTATTCAATTATTACCAGGTGTATTAAGTCCAAATGAAACTGCATCTGGTTTTTTTGTGAGAGGTGGATCTGCAGACCAGAACCGTTTAATTTGGGATGGTATTAACATTTATCACAAAGGACATTTATTTGGAATGATATCACCGTTAAACCCAAATGTTCAATCCGATATTACATTTGTTAATAAAGGTTCTCATTCTCGATATGGTGAGCGATTATCTAGTGTAATAGATATAAGGTCTAGCTCAGCCATTAATAATGATATTAAAGCAGAAATGGGTTTTAATGGGCTAAATGTTGATGCTGTTTTAGAATTACCAATTATAAAAGATAAACTGAGTTTACAGGCATCTATTAGAAGTAGTTATGCCAACTTTTTAGAAACATTTACATTTAATCAATTGGCAGATAAGATTTTTGAAAACACAAAGATTATTGAAGATGAAGACAATGCCAATAATTTTTCATTTTTAGACTATAACGTTAAGTTGAATTACCAACTAAATTCTTCTAATAGTTTTTATGTAAGTGTGATTAATGTAGAGAATCTATTAGATTATGTTTCTAATGAAAAGGAAAGTACAACGAGTTTTAATGACAAACTATCAATTAAAAATACAGGTTATGGATTGGGTTGGGACTTTATTTGGAATGACAAATTAAAGCAAACTACCCAAGCTTTTTTTTCAGATTATAAATTTGGTTATAACTATATTACCTCAGAGGAAAGTATACAGGTTTCTAATTTTGAAAAACGAAATACAATTTTTGATTCTGGTATCTCTACAGAGTTAAACTATAATACATTTAACGATACAGATTTTACCCTTGGATATCAATATACACTAAAAGATGTTGCTTATGCTTTTATTAATACGACAGACCTAGAATTTATACTAGATACCGAGCAAAACCTAGTGCAAACCCATAGTGTATATGGAAACTTAAATTATAAAAATTCAAAATTATTTGATTTTTCATTTGGCTTAAGAGGTACATATTTCGCAGAACTAGATGCACTCAGATTTGAGCCAAGATTATTGGTTTTTAAAGAATTAAATCAGCGATTTAAAATTCAAGTAAGTGCTGAAATTAAGAATCAAATTATAAGTGAAATTGATGAAACTGTTTTTAGTGATTTGTCTTTAGAGAATAGTGTATGGCGATTGTCTAATGGTAAGGATTTTCCGATTATTAATGGTAAACATATTTCTGGAGGATTTATTTATACTCACAGTGCATTCAGTCTTGACGTAGACACCTATTATAAAAAACTGAATAATATCACAGCTTTATCTCTTGGTTTTTTAAACCCGGAAGGTACTAGTTTTAATTCAGGTAATCAGAATATATTTGGAGTTGACACTTTTATTAAAAAACGATTTAATGGTTTTAATTCTTGGATAAGCTATTCGTTTATTAGGTCTAGAAGTCAATTCAATAATCTTAATAAAAATAAGTCTTTTAAATCTAAATCTAATATTACTCATGCAATATCAACTGCGTTTAGTTATAAGGTAGGTGATTTTCAAATGGCCTTAGGCTGGAAATGGCAAACAGGTAGACCATATACATTAGCTGACGAAGGTATTGAAGGTTTAGAGTTTAATCGAGGTATAAATACTGCTGAATTACCAGTTTATCATAGGTTAGATTTCTCATCTACATATAGTTTTAAAATGTCTAATCGAAATAAGTTAAGAGGGAAAATAGGTTTGTCTATTCGTAACTTATACAATAGAAATAATTTGATTTCTCGGGAATATCGTGGTAATAACAGTTTAAGTGATCCTGTTGAACTTGTCGAGCGTTATTCTATAGGAATTACTCCAAATATTATGTTTAGAATATATTGGTAAAATAGGTTAATATTATTTACTAGTTTCCTTCAAAGCCTTTAAAAGATGCACTTTCAATAGAGGACATGTCTTCTTTATTGAAGACTTTTTTTACAGTTTTTAGTAAGATTATGAGATCATTCTTGAAACTCAAATTATCAACATACCAAACATCCAGAGTAAATTTTTCTTGCCACGACAAAGATGTACGTCCATGAACTTGGGCCCAGCCAGTGATACCTGGTTTCACCAAATGTCTTCTTGCTTGTTCCTGATTATAAAGTGGAAGATAATCTGTTAAAAGTGGTCTTGGACCAATGATTGACATATCGCCTTTTAAAACATTGACTAATTGCAACAGTTCATCTAAGGAAGTCTTTCTAATAAATGCCCCAATTTTTGTAATACGTTCCTCTTGATTGCGCAATATACTTTCATTAATTTTTGGGTCTCTCATGGTCTTAAACTTTATGATGGTAAATATTTTTGAATTCTTACCAGGTCTTTTTTGGAAGAAAAACGGTTTACCATTATTGGCAAATATCAACAGAGTTATTAAAACAATAATCAATGGAGATAATACAATTAATGCCATTAGAGCTATTAGAATGTCTAAAATTCTCTTGAAAAAGTTTTTATACATACATAAATCATTTATTAATTTCTATCTACACGAGATAATAATCTTGTAAGTTTCTGTAAACCATTAAAAACTTAACTTGATAAATTTAATGCTGAAATTTAAAACCGACTACATGCGCTACTAATATTAATATTGTAATATAGTAGTATAATGAGAAAAATAAATTATCAAGGAAATTGTTGAAACTTCTTATATCTGTCTGGTACAGGGAATTCTGGTGTAACACCATGCCAAAACATATTGATAATCCACCATCTGTCTTGGTAATAAGCCAATTGAATACTTTTTACATCTTGTTTGTAGGGTTTATTATTTGCCATATCTTCCTTACTATGGAAAGCCTCACAATGACTAAAGGCATGACCAATATTCCCATAAGTTTCAACAACTCTACCTAATTCTCTTTCGTAAAATGCTGTTTCTCGAGTATTATTGAACCAAAATCCAATACGTTCAATATAATCATTCGGGTGAATCCATTGAGGTCTAAAGTTTTTATTTATATCATATTCATAACCAATTTTCATCCCTTGAGGGTGAAATAAATATTTCATAAAATCCCAATCTCTTTTTTCACCTGGTTCTCCACCAAGGCAAGCATAAAATGCTGTTATTAAATCATCTATGGTTTGAACTTTTTCTAAATACTCTTTTTTCATTATTGGTTTAGTTTTATTTAAATCCTTTTTTATTTTCTGTAACTTGAAACAAATAAAAAACAATTATTTCAAAAAGTTCTATTTCTGATTAATTTTTGTGGTTATTTACATATTTGTGCGGCTAATGGTAAAATCTAGACATTTATTCATTTAGAGTTTTAGTATTTGTTATTGTGTAGTACCATTAAGAGGAAGGCCAGGTACTTGACATCCTTTTAATAGCCTTTAATCATTACATACATTTTTGATCGATAATTCGAAATTGTTAATCTAGGTACTTGTGCATTCGATATAGTTTCTCTTATCCAACGGCTCATAATCAATGAGAAATTTTCTTACATTTGCGCCAATTAATATTAAGTCCGCCCTCTTAAAATGGGTGATATACTTGAAGAAATTTTAAATTCAAATGAGAATACTAATTATTGGAGGAAATTCGAGCGTTTCAAGGTACTTACAGCCATTATTTTCTGAAAATTATGAGATAATTACAGTTGGTCGTAGAGATTGTGATATCAATTTGGATGCAAAAAGATCGTTATCAGATCAGTTACCCAAACATGTGGATATTGTAATTCATACAGCTGCTGCATTTGGTAGGAATACAGCAGAGGAAATATATGAAACAGAAAAGTATAATGTATTGGATACAATGGAATTGTGTTTTCAGTTGAAAAAAATGAATGTGAAGCACTTTATTTTTATATCTAGCATATTTGTTCATTTGGAGGATTCATCACCACTCCACAGTATATATGATATTTCTAAAAGACATGCAGAAGAAATTATAAATTATTGTTTAGAAAGAGATGAAATACCATTCACTATTTTAAGGCCTTCTCAGTTGTATGGTAATGATCCGTCGTTCATAAAACATCATCCATTTCTTTATCAAATTGTAGAAATGGCCTCTAAAGGTCAACCAATTTCTTTATTTGGAAAGTTTGGAGGTAGTGCTAATTATCTTCATATAAAGGACTTTACAGAAGTGATTTATAGGGTTGTAAAAAATAATGTATATGGTGTATATGACTGTACTACAGTGACGCCAAATACGTATTTAGAGATTGCTCGTAACGTTTATGAATTAACGAACAATTCTGTTAATATTGAATTTGTAAAAGACAGAAAAGAATCAGGTCAAGGATTTAAATACGATGATGATATTTATAAAAAGGTTAACTATTATCCCAAATGGTCTATAAAAGACGGTTTGTCTGACATTCTTAATGTAAATTAAGCTGGATAAAAAAACATTATCATTTATTACTGCCTAAAACTACAGCATTTTTTGCTATTTTATTATCAGGAGTTTGTTAAGTACCAAACCCGATAGAAGGTATTTGTGTATCATTATTTATTTTGAAAGTTTGATTCATATTTTTTAATATTTAGATCCTGAGAATTTAAATATTATTGATTGATGTAGTTTAAAATTAATTAATTCGGATGAAATAAATATTCAGTAGAGCAATCAAAATTTAACCGAATCTTAGCTTGAGGTAAAGAATATTATGTCGTTTTCGTATCTAATAGCGTAGCTAATTCTTTGGCATAATCTATAAACGCTATAGTCTCATCTGTACGTGCCAATTTGATTTTATCAAAAATAATTATTGCCTCTCCATTACTTTCTAAATGATAAATCTGATTATTCTCAAAAAATCGAACTATTTCATCCGTAAAAAATGACCTAATCTCAGATTCATTATTTCCCATGAGTAGGAATTTATTCGAAAAATCTGGATACATCTCAAAATCAATGTCTTTGTAACCTGTGAAAGCCATAACGCGGTCAAATAATTTTTCTAGTACCGCTTCTTTTTCCATTGTGAAAACCGGAATTTTTTTATTCAATTTTAGAATCATGAGCGTTGTGTTAAATGTCTCAGCTGTAAAAGCTTGACCTTCATTAAAAGTTACATCTGCAATTTCCCACGATACATTTAAATCTTCAAATGTTCCTTTGAGACAATTGTATTTACGTTCAATTGGTCTTATTTCAAAAAAGTGGAACTTCTTTAAATAAATTGTATTCCAATCAACCAGACTAGAATATTCATAATCTTTTTCAGTTGCTAAATTTCTTAATCGTTTTTGCCTTTGAGACAATTTAACTGTTGAACTGGTTAAACTAAGTTTTAAAGCTCTATTATATGTAGATGACGAAACATGCGAATCCAATCCTGTTATAAACACCCTACCACCTGTTGATTTTTGTATCTTGAGGTATTCTACTAAATAGTCCATATAGGTCATGCCTACTAATCTTGTATCTGATAAATCAATATTAACATCTGCTCCTGCCGGAATTTGTGCTACCAGTTTATCCACTTTTAAAATTCCCAAGAAATTCGCAATACCCCTAATCTTTAAATCAAAACTACCATCTGGACGTTTCATTAATTTTGTACGCGATTTATAAACCATCTTAAAAAACTGTGGGATGGGCACATTAGCAAGTAACATATGGGTTACTAATGCTAATAATAAACCACCAATTAAACCAACTAATAAATTAGTATATAAGGTTAAAATCATTGTAGCGATAAAGAAAACGAGTTGCTCCGTTCCTTGATTATACACTTGTTTAAAGACGGCGGGTGATGCCAATTTAAAACCTGTATATACAAGTAGAACAGCAAAAGCACATAATGGTACTTGTCTCATTATTGGACTCAATACTACTATAAAAAGTAACAACAAAAGACCTTGATACATATTAGACCATTTAGTTTTTGCACCATTGTGAATATTAACAGTACTTCTTATAATCACAGCAATGATTGGCAAACCTCCAATTAATCCAGCAATCATTGTACTAAACCCAATACCTGTTAAATCCTTATTTAAATCTGTTTTTCGTCTATATGGATCTATTTTATCAACTGCTTTTGCAATAGCTAAGGATTCTATACTTGTTATGATCAAAATTGAAAATACGGTCGTCCAGAATTCAATGGTATTAATTTTCCCAAAGTTGGGATGCATTATGGAATCCACAATAGTATCTGGTATATCCAACAATAAATAAGGTCCTACTTCATAGGATCTACCTAGAAATGAAAGCGTTTGTTGGTCAAAGAAATTGAATACATAAACAAGAGGAATAGAAAGTGCTATGACCCACATTGGTGCAGGTAGTAGATGAAAAAATCTATAACTGATTTTTGAATGAAACAATAATAATAGTAATCCAGACAAAGCAATAATAAGCACGAATGGATTAGCTTGAGGCAACAATAAAACAGCATCAATAAGGTTTTGTATAATACTCGGACTATCAGAATGCGTGCCCATTGCCACGTGGATCTGTTTTGCGAAAATGATAATACCAATAGCAGCTAGTATGCCATGAATCACGGAACTATGGAAAATATCCGCTAATCGACCTAACTTTAATATTCCCAATAGCATTTGTATCGCACCAGAAACAACCACTGCAGCCAAAACGTAATTAAATGCCTGACCTTTTCCGTCATCCATTAATACAATACCTAAGAGAATAACCCCAATAACTCCTTTAGCTGGTCCGTTTACTGAAATATGACCTCCTCGATAGAGTGTAGTAACCACACCACCAATAACTGCTGAAAAGATACCAGACATTGCTGGTGCTCCTGCTGCTAATGCAATACCTAACGAAAGGGGTAATGCAATGAGTGCTACACTCACCGCTGCGATTAAATCGCTTTGCCAATTCTCAAGAAGTCCCTTAAAACCCGTTTTGGGAGTGTTTTCCATTTATTTAAATATCAAATGGGTTATTAATCTTTACCCAACCAACAAACGAAGTAAATATATGGAATTATAAACGTTATTGGCATGTACTTGTTAATTTCTCTGGGTGCTATTATGATATTTATTAATTAATATCACTATAATTAAAGGTATTATATATTTTGTAGCGAGTCAATATGATTTGATTTTACCAATTACATCTAATAGATTCAATGCTTTATTCTGGATTGAAATTCCTTCTGAATTCATTTTGACATAAATATTTCTGTAAGACACCAAGGATTTTGAGTATTCATCTTCCTAAGAAGGAATAGGGCAAACAACGACTTCAAAGAACAATTAAAGTTTCATAGTTGGTTAAGGTTTAATAACAAAAAAGAAGGCTTCAGCCCTCTTTTAAATTTATATGTAATGAAGTAATTACTCCGTAATCTCTTCCATGGTATGATATACGTTCTGCACATCATCATCTTCTTCTAGTTTTTCTATAAGTTTTTCAACATCTTCCATTTGTTCAGGTGTTAATGTCTTAGTGACTTGAGGTATTCGTTCAAAACCAGATGAAATAATTTCAATATTATTATCTTCTAAATACGATTGTATGCTACCAAAACTTTCAAATGGTGCATAGATCATTACGCTGGTTTGCTCGTTTCCATTTGCATCTTCATCAGAATCCTCAAAAATTTCTTCTACACCAAAATCTATTAGCTCCAGCTCTAATTCTTCAAGATCTAATCCGTCTCCCTTAATTTTAAAATTACAAGTATGGTCAAACATAAAAACTACTGAGCCCTGAGTACCTAAACTGCCATCACACTTATTAAAATAAGAGCGTACATTAGCAACCGTACGTGTATTGTTGTCTGTTGCCGTCTCTATGAGTATGGCAATACCATGTTGCGCATAACCTTCAAAAAGTACTTCCTTATAATCTCCCTGATTTTTGTCACTGGCACGTTTTATAGCACGCTCAATATTATCCTTGGGCATATTAACCGATTTGGCATTCTGTATAACAGCTCTTAAACGTGAGTTACTATCTGGGTCTGGTCCTCCTTCTTTTACAGCCATAACAATGTCTTTACCAATTCTGGTAAAGGCCTTACTCATTGCTGACCAACGTTTCATTTTTCTTGCTTTTCTAAACTCAAAAGCTCTTCCCATAGGATATGTCTTATTTTAGTGTGAATTATTAAAGGCTCAAATATAACGGTTTTCTAATTTTTTTTGAAGGTTGAAAACCGACGAATTTAAATTGCCGATTTATTCTTCAACCTCTACAATAGCTTCAATAGCTGATGCAAGATTAAAGTCCTTTTGTGTAACTCCACCAGCGTCATGAGTGGAAAGAGAGATTTTTAAAACGTTGTACACGTTAGTCCAATCTGGATGATGGTTCTGTGCCTCGCACTCAAATGCTATTCTACTCATGGCACTGAAACAATCCTTAAAATTATCAAACTCAAACTCGGCATGAATGGCATTTTTATGAAATGCCCAATCTGGGAAATGTAGTAACTTTTTTTCTATGGTAGAATCGTCTAGTTTCATATACTTTTTCTTTATCTGAAAATTACTAAATAACTTGCTCCATAACAAACCTATTTCTGTAGTTCCTCTAAAACAACATCACTTGTTATCTGTAGATGTTTTGGTAACTTATTAAACTTAGGTAATACAGCAAGATAACGGTCTTCATTGGTTGTAAAAACATGCTTAAACTTTACATTACCGTTGGCAATGACCTTTAGAATATCTTTTATAAACTCATCGTGGTGTACTAAGTCTGTACTGCCCAAATGAAAAATACCGTACTTGTTTCGGTTTATAATATAATGCACTTGTTGTGTTACTTTTTTGTCTAAAGTAACATTCATTATAAGATTTGGAAAAATCTCAATAGGTTCCTTTTCACCAACAAGCTGTTTTATTTCTTGTATTCTTGGAGAATTTGGTCCAAATACCATTGGTAGTCTCAAGATAGCAACTTGCTTCTTAGGCAGACGTAATAGCATGTTCTCAATCTTAATTTTAAAATGACCATATTTGCTATGACTCAGTGTTTTATCAAGCTCATAGCTTGGATACTTGCTGTAGGCGTCAAAAGCGTTGGCAGAAGACAGGAAAATGATTTTACTACCATGCTCTAAAGCATACTCTGTAACATGCTGGTGTGCGATCGTCTGCGCATGAAAATCACCACGAATGGCAGAAATTATAATCGATGGTCTGGAGGCTTCTATGATTTCATAGACATCGTCTTCCTCTACATTATACTGAAAGAATTGTTTGTTGGTTTCAAATTCCTTTTTAGGCGTACTGTATGTGCCATAGGTTCTAAAGTATGGACCCAATTCTTTATAGAGCGCATTGCCTATGTAGCCACTACCACCTAATATAAGTATGCGATGTTTGTTTAAATCCTTCTTCATTAATCTTCCAACACATTAAAACTGGTTAACCTTTGTAAAATGGAAGTTTCACAACTGTTGCAGGTATGGCTTTTTTGCGCACCTGAATGTTAATTTTACTATCAACTTTAGAGAAAATTGTTGGCACATAACCTAAGCCTAAACCAACCCCTAAACTTGGGCTCATAGTACCTGAGGTTACATTACCAATGGTTTTGCCACTATTATCAATAATATCATAACCATGTCTTGGAATACCTCTGTCATCTAACTTAAAGGCTACCAATTTACGTTCTGGAGTGCGTTCTTTTTCGTCTTGAAGCGCTTCGCTATTGGTAAATGGTTTGTTGAATTTGCAAATCCAACTAAGACCTGCCTCGATAGGTGAAGTAGTGTCATCTATATCATTACCATATAAACAGTAGCCCATTTCTAATCGTAACGTATCCCTTGCAGCTAAGCCTATTGGTTTAATGCCGAATTCTTCTCCAGCTTCTAATACTTTATCCCAAATTTGTTTAACTTCAGAATTCTTGCAATAAATTTCAAAACCTCCACTGCCAGTATAACCTGTTGCAGAGATGATCACATGTTCAATGCCTGCAAAATCACCAACAACAAAGTTGTAAAATTTTATGGTTGATAAATCATGACTCGATAAGGACTGCATAGCTTCAACTGCTTTTGGTCCTTGGATGGCGAGAAGTGAATAATCTTCACTTAAATCGCGCATATCAGCACCAACATCGTTTTTAGATGCTATCCAATTCCAGTCTTTTTCAATATTACTGGCATTGACTACCAACAAGTAAGTTTCGTCTTTAATTTTATAGATAATTAAATCATCTACAATACCTCCATCGTCATTTGGTAAGCAACTATACTGTGCTTTGCCTATTTCTAATTTAGAGGCATCGTTACTCGATACTTTCTGGATTAATTCTAGCGCATTTGGGCCTTCAATTAAAAATTCTCCCATATGAGAGACATCAAAAACACCCACTGCATTTCTAACCGTTTCGTGCTCAATGTTTACGCCTTCATATTGTACAGGCATATTATAACCAGCAAAAGGAACCATTTTAGCACCTAGTGCAACGTGAGTGTCTGTTAATGCAGTGTTTTTCATTATTTAGTCTTTAATGTTGTAATCTTAAATGATGCGCAAAATTAATCAATTTTACGCGTTAAGTTTTAATATTATGTTAGAATTTAGACTAAAAAAACCACCACGAAAGGTGGTTAATATTTTTATGATAGACACTGTTAGAATCGATAACGAATACCAAGAGCGATGTCAAAATCCAGGTCGTCATTGAAATCACCAAAGCCCAATTCTGGTCTAAAGTCTAGGGACAATAAGAGAGGGATATCAAAAATATATTCAATACCAACATTGCCTGCAACAAACACAAAGGTTTCATCGTCTAAAGCACTGTTGTCAAATCCATATGACCCAAGTCCACCACCTGCACCTGCATACCAGTTAAAATCACCATCTAATTCCCAAACCCATTGGTAAATTCCTGTAAGTTTAAAACCGTCATAGTCGCGTGCACTACGCCAACCTAAATCTACCTCAAGTCTATTGGCTTCTCCAAGAGCTCTTTGGTACGATATTTCTGCACCAAATCCATCACTATCACCAAGTCTTAGACCTATTGCATTTTCTGATACGTCCTGAGCATTCATAAATAAAAGACCAGTAAAGATGGCAACTGTAGATAAAAATAATTTTCTCATAATATTTCGTTTTTAATTGATTTCATTAATCTTTACAAAAATAACGCCAAAACGAAATTTATATTTATAATTCTTTATAGTTTTATAAACATATTTATTCAATATAAATGAAGCTAAAACCATTATTAAATCAATTAAAATTAAACCTTAAGGGAGAATTGTATTTTGATGATTTAATGCGTAAACTCTATGCGACAGATGCTTCAGTTTACCGGAAGTTACCACTAGCTGTGGCCTTACCAAAAGACAAGTATGATATAAAACTTCTAATTGATTTTGCGCAAAAAAACGATACATCATTAATACCGAGAACCGCGGGCACTTCATTAGCTGGCCAATGTGTAGGCGATGGTATTGTGGTAGATGTGTCTAAATATTTTACCCGAATAATTGATATTAATGAAAAAGCAAAGACAGCAACTGTACAGCCTGGAGTGGTTAGAGATGAGCTTAATAATTATTTAAAACCTTTTGGACTCTTTTTTGGCCCTAACACATCTACATCTAATCGATGTATGATAGGAGGTATGGTAGGTAATAACTCCTCTGGTACAACCTCAATACAATATGGTGTTACAAGAGATAAGGTAATTAGCTTAAAAACGATTTTAGGTGATAGTAGCGATGTTGAATTTAAAGCCTTATCAAAGAACGAATTCAAAAATAAGCTAGAATTAAAAACGCTTGAAGGAGATATTTACCGTAATATTTTTGAGACGCTGAAAAGAGATGAAGTTCAAAAAGAAATACAGTCACAATTCCCAAAGCCTCAAATCCATAGAAGAAATACAGGTTATGCCATTGATGAGCTGATAAATTCTAATGTATTCGACTCCTCTAATCCCGAAAGTACTGAGCTAAATTTGTGCCAACTTCTAGCGGGTAGCGAAGGCACATTGGCTTTTACTACTGAAATTACTTTACAACTCGATGATTTGCCACCAACTAAAAACGCCATGGTTGCACTTCATTTTGAAAGTATTGAAAAATGTCTCAAATCTGTTGAGTCATTGATGCAGCACGACTTGTATACCTGCGAAATGATGGACGATTCCATTCTAAATTTAACCAAGCACAATAAAACCCAGCAGGAGAATAGACGTTTTATTGAAGGGGATCCAGTTGCCATACTCATGTGCGAACTAAAAGCCAACTCCGAAAATGAATTAAATGCCATAGTTAACGAATTTTTGGAATCCGTAGATCGTTTAAATCTTAGCTATGCCAATCCTGTGTTGAAGGATGATGCTATTGATAAAGCCATAGAATTAAGAAAAGCAGGTTTAGGATTACTGGGAAATATAATTGGTGACAAAAAGGCTGTGGCTTGTATAGAAGACACCGCAGTGGCTTTAACGGATTTAGACAATTACATTTCCGAATTTACTGCATTGATGGTTAAACACAACCAAAAAGCTGTGTATTATGCTCATGCTGGTGCTGGTGAACTCCATCTAAGACCCATATTAGATTTAAAGAAATCAGAAGATGTAGTGCTATTTAGAAAGATTACTGAAGATGTAGCAAAGCTTGTAAAACGCTATAAGGGTTCAATGTCTGGTGAACATGGTGATGGTATTGTAAGAGCAGAGTTTATTCCACTCATGATTGGTGAGAAAAACTATGAGATTCTGAAAAGAATTAAATCTACTTTCGATCCTAATAACATCTTTAATCCAGGTAAGATTGTAAACGCTTATCCTATGGATAAAAATCTGAGATATCAGTCAGATAGAACAGAACCTGAAATTAAAACGGTTTTAGATTTTTCCAGTGCTCAAGGTATTTTACGAGAGGCTGAAAAATGTAATGGGTCAGGTGATTGCCGTAAACTACCTGAATTTGGTGGTGCCATGTGTCCTAGCTATAGAGCAACACGCAACGAAAAAGATACAACTCGCGCAAGAGCCAATGCCCTGCGTGAATTCTTAACACATTCTACAAAACCCAATAAATTCAATCACGAGGAGCTTAAAGAGGTGTTTAGTCTTTGTTTAAGCTGTAAGGCATGTGCAAGTGAATGCCCAAGCAGTGTTGATGTAGCAAGTTTAAAGGCAGAATTTCAATACCATTTTCAAAAAGCCAACGGTTTTAAATTTAAAGACCGATTTTTTGCTAAGGCAACAAAGTATAATAAAATAGGAGCAAAGGCACCTTGGTTTTTTAATGCCTTAATCAATACCAAATTTGTTTCTAAAATCGTGAAATTGACTTTGGGGATTCATCCAGAGCGTTCAATTCCACATTTTTCAAGACCAATGAAGATCAATTTTAATAATTCCAAATCAATAGATGTTAAGCCCATAAAAACTCTTTATTTATTTGTTGATGAGTTTATAAATTACCTAGAATCAGAGATTGCTTTTGATGCTAAATATTTACTTGAATCATTAAATTACAAAGTGCATATAATCAATAATTTAGAAAGTGGAAGAACTTATATGTCTAAAGGTTTTTTAGAAGAGGCAAAATCGATAGTGAATAAAAATATTTCTCATCTTAAACCTTTAGTTTCAGAAGATACACCCTTAATAGGCTTAGAGCCTTCAGCTATATTATCATTTAAGGACGAATATTTAAGATTAGCAGATGATAAACGTGATGCTAAGCAATTGGCAAATTGCACGTATTTGATTGAAGAATTTATCCAAAATGAAATTAAAGAGGGTAATATAACCAAAGAACAGTTTACCGCTAATAAAGTAGAGTTGAAGTTTCACGGACATTGCCATCAGAAAGCTCAGACCAATCAAAAATCAAGTTTTGATATTTTAAGTCTTCCAGAAAATTACTCAGTTTCAATAATACCAAGTGGTTGTTGTGGTATGGCTGGAAGTTTTGGCTTCGAGAAGGATAAGTATAACGTTAGTATGCAAATTGGGGAACAAACCTTGTTTCCTGCCGTAAGAAAGGTTTCTGCAAATACTATAATTGTTGCTAATGGCACAAGTTGTAGACATCAAATAAAGGATGGGACAGGAGTTGTGGCAAAACATCCCATCACAATTCTGAAAGAAGCGCTAGTTTAAAATTTTAGAAATAACTATCAAGATTTTGTGTGTTTTCAACTTCAAGTGATGTTGGAAAATCAATATCAATGCCTAACGTATTCAATAATGTAATAAAAGTTGGATTTAGTGTAAATTCTTGGATGGCCACTGACTTTATTAAGCCTACATCCTTTGCATAATAATTATTGATAACCAAAACATCTTGTGTATTTAAGATACTTTGTGTAATTGGAATTCCTAAGTCGAAGACTGCAGAAACAGATAAGTTTAGTTTAATTTCAGTTTGAATAATGTCGTTGTACTCAAATTCATTTACATTCAATGAATTTAAGTATGTTATGTGTGTATTTGACAAGTTGTATTCCAATAAGAATGGTATAACCTGTTCTCCTAAATCAACTTCTTGCTCAATAGTATCTTCAGAAAAGTATAATTCAGTATTTAAAGTGGCATTAATGTCGTAGACAACAAAATCAGTAAATGCAATTTCAAAATCTTGAAAAATCTCTAAGCTCGACAATAATGACAAATCACCATTAAATATTAGTGTTTCAGTGTTTACCAGAAACGTACCGTTACTAAAAATTGAATTGGTAGTTCCGTTTGCGATCTCTCCATTGTTTACATCCAAGCTAAATGAACTTTCATTTGAAGATTCGATACTGACCACATCTACTGTATTTGTATTTAGCTCTGGATTGCTTTGGCTAATATTTTCAACATTATAATTCCAGATGTTACCTATTTCATTTGGAAAATAATCAACGGCGCTATTAATTTGATTATTGCTTGTTGAATCGTCTGTGGAACAAGAGTTGAACAAGAAAACAATAAGACAAAACAAGGTAGTATTCTTCATAATTTTAAAGTCATATAGTTTCAAATTTAGAACAATTTTTTTTGTTTCTATAATATTACATTTACCTTAGCGTAAAAATATTTTTAATGGCAGGAAATTCCTTCGGAAAACTATTTAAACTCACCACATTTGGTGAATCTCATGGCGTAGCAATAGGTGGTATAATTGATGGTTGTCCGGCAGGTATTCAACTAGACTTAGAGGCAGTTCAAAATGAATTAGATCGACGTAAACCAGGTCAATCAAAAATTGTAACTCAGCGTAAAGAACCTGATACTGTTGATTTCTATTCAGGAATTTTTGAGGGTGTTACGACAGGTACGCCAATTGGATTTGTAATCAAAAATACAAATCAAAAATCTAAGGATTATTCACATATTAAAGATGTATATCGTCCAAGTCATGCAGACTATACCTATGATAAAAAATATGGCGTAAGAGATTACAGAGGTGGTGGACGAAGTTCTGCACGTGAAACTGCAAGTAGAGTAGTCGCTGGTGCCATTGCGAAGCAACTATTGAGTTCTATTAAAATACACGCATATACATCTGCAGTTGGTCATATTAGCTTAGACAAAACATATCAAGACTTAGACTTAGGTAAAATAGAGTCTAATGTGTTAAGGTGTCCAGACGAGACCATGGCTGAGGTTATGATTAACCGCATCAATGAAGTTAAAAAACAAGGCGATACCATTGGTGGTGTTATTACTTGTGTTATACAAAATGTACCAGCTGGTTTGGGCGAGCCTGTTTTTGATAAATTGCATGCAGAATTAGGAAAAGCTATGCTCTCTATAAATGCTGTGAAAGGTTTTGAATATGGTAGCGGTTTCGAAGGTTCTAAAATGTTGGGAAGTGTTCATAATGATAAATTTAATGAAGATGGAAGCACTCAAACTAACAGATCCGGAGGTGTACAAGGCGGTATTAGTAACGGTATGGACATTTATTTTAATGTAGCATTTAAGCCAGTTGCAACAACGCTTCAAAAACAAGAAACCATAAATAGTTCTGGAGAATCAGTTGAAATGCAAGGTAAAGGAAGACATGATCCTTGTGTAGTACCAAGGGCTGTACCTATTGTAGAAGCAATGGCAGCTCTGGTAATTGCGGATTATTTGCTTTTAAGAAGGCAAGAAACTAACAATTAAAGAACTCGCGAACGCATCCAATTTTTTATATAATTGAGGACAAATAACTTATGAAAAAACTTGCTCTACATTGGAAAATACTAATAGGAATGCTACTTGGTGTAGTATTTGGATTTATAATGCTTCAAGTAGATGGAGGAGCTGAATTTGTGGATAAATGGATTAACTGGGCTGGTACAATCTTTGTAAAGCTGTTGAAACTTATCGCAATCCCATTAATCTTGGCATCTTTGATTAAAGGAATTTCTGATCTTAAGGATATTTCAAAATTTGCCAATATCGGACTCCGAACAATAGGTATATATGTTGCCACAACGGTTGTGGCCATTACCATTGGATTATTATTGGTAAATGTTTTACAACCTGGTGACGGTGTTTCGGATGAGACCATTGCAAAATTGACTGAAACTTATGCTAATGATAGTAGTGTGCAAGGAAAGATCACTGAGGCTATAAGGCAAAAAGACAGTGGACCAATGCAGTTTTTAGTGGATATGGTACCTGAAAATATTTTTATGGCGTTAAGCAATAATAAATTAATGCTTCAGGTCATATTTTTTGCCATATTTCTAGGGATATCAATGCTTTTGATTGGTGAAGAAAAAGCCAAACCATTGAAGGACATATTTGATTCTCTAAACGATGTTGTTCTTAAAATGGTAGATCTGATAATGCTAACAGCACCCATAGCTGTATTCGCGTTGTTGGCAAATGTAGTAGTGTCATCCGGTGATCCAGAATTACTTTATGCATTATTATATTATTCTTTGGTTGTAGTTGTTGGGCTTATTTTAATGGTTATTTTCTATTTAATCTTGGTTGCAACAATAACTCGGAAAAATCCAATTTGGTTTTTGCAAAAAATAAGTCCTGCTCAACTTTTGGCATTTTCTACGAGCAGTAGTGCCGCTACTTTACCAGTTACAATGGAACGTGTAGAGGAACATATTGGAGTTGATAAAGAAGTATCGAGTTTTGTGCTGCCTGTAGGAGCAACTATAAATATGGATGGTACTAGTTTATATCAGGCAGTTGCAACTGTTTTTATAGCACAGGCATTAGGTTTTGATTTAACTTTTGCAGACCAGTTAATAATTGTTCTTACAGCGTTATTAGCTTCAATTGGTAGTGCTGCAGTACCAGGGGCTGGTATGGTTATGCTCGTCATTGTTCTTGAAGCTGTAGGATTTCCTGCAGATAAACTGGCAATTGGTTTAGCATTAATTTTTGCTGTAGACAGACCATTAGATATGTGCAGAACTGTAATTAATGTTACAGGAGACGCTACAGTATCAATGCTAGTGGCTAAATCTGTAGGTAAATTAGGTAAGCCACAACCAAAAGAATGGGATGACCATTATAACGAAGTAAAATAATTTTATTGGCTTATTAAAAGTCACTAAATTTAAATATCTAAATAATCAGTTAAAATCATAGTACATGAACATCTGTTTTATAATGTACCCTTGGGAAAATATAGATGCTGAAAACGACACCAGTTTAGCTCTTATTAGGGAATGTGTAAGACGCAAACATGGTGTAGCCATGTGTACACCAGCTAATTTAACCATAAGAGATAGTGTTACTAATGCGTTTTGCACGGTTATTGGGCGTATGGATAAAGTACCCTCTACATTAAAAGCCTTTTATAGAAAAGCTGAATTGCGAGAAGAGATGTTACCGCTTGCAGGATTTGATGCTATATTCTTTAGGGCCAACCCACCTTTGGACCCAATTATGTTGAATTTTCT
Source organism: Winogradskyella sp. KYW1333 (assembly GCF_003335675.1). Classification (GTDB taxonomy): domain Bacteria; phylum Bacteroidota; class Bacteroidia; order Flavobacteriales; family Flavobacteriaceae; genus Winogradskyella. The sequence goes on from NZ_QPHL01000016.1 coordinate 117,223, forward strand.
TGATTCTGTAAAGGACGATGTGTTTATTATAAATTCACTTCAAGGTATGCGAGAAGCTAATAATAAACTTTATACAGCAGCCTTTGGTGATGCACATAGCAATATTATCCCTAATACACATGTCTCAAAGAATAAGGATTATTTAATCAAGCAAATAAAAGATTCTAAAGCAGATAAGATGATTCTTAAGCCATTAAATGGTTTTGGTGGATCTGGAGTAATTCTAATAGAAAAATCTGCAATGAGTAATATTAATTCGTTATTGGATTTTTATATAACAACAGGTGAAGGTGAGTCTAACTACGTAATTCTGCAAGATTATATCGAAGGTGCAGATCAAGGTGATGTTAGAATTCTGCTTTTAAATGGTGACCCAGTAGGTGCAATGAGGCGCGTTCCCGGCAAGGATGATCATCGTTCTAATGTCTCTGCAGGTGGATCCGTACAAAAACATACGTTAACAAAAGCAGAAAAAGCACTCTGTAAGCAAATAGGACCAAAATTGGTCAAGGACGGTCTTTATTTTGTAGGTATTGATGTAATTGGTGGTAAACTAGTTGAAGTGAATGTGATGTCACCAGGTGGAATTACTTATATCAATAAGGTATATAAAAACAAACGCAAAGTAGAGGAGAAGGTTATTGATTTTCTTGAAAGCAAAGTAATTGATAAATTACAAGCCTTCGATAGACGAACTAGATTGCGTAAAGCAGTTGATGAGGCATAATATTTAAATTGATGAACAAGTCTTTTATACTTGTATCTAATTTAGTCTCAATTAATTGGCTACATTATAATTTACAACTGGAAAATCTGGTTATTCTAGATGCTACAATTAATAAGAAAATAGATGACGACTCTCTATGTATACCAAATGCAAGATTTTTTGATATCAAAGGAAAATTTAGTAATCTTAATGCTCAATTTCCAAGTACGTTGCCAAATGAAAGCCAATTTGAAAGTGAAGCTCAGGTCTTAGGCATTAATAATGATTCGGTAATTGTTGTTTATGACGATAGAGGCATTTACTCTTCTGCAAGGGCCTGGTGGCTTTTTAAGACATTTGGATTTAACAATATTGTGGTATTAGATGGTGGTTTACCAGAATGGAAAGCGAACAATTTTAAACTGGACAATTTTGATCAAACAGCAATGGTTACTGGTGATTTCTCAGCAATTTATCAGCCAGAATTAATGACTAATTTTTTGGATCTTCAATCATTTATTGATGATTCGCAAACACTAATTATAGATGCTAGATCAAAAGATAGATTTGATTGTTTGGTTGATGAACCTAGAGCAGGTTTGAGACGTGGCACTATACCAAATTCTATAAATTTGCCATACACAGAGCTCTTCGATAACAATAAATTGAAACCAGTAAAGGAACTTTCAACAATCTTTAATAAATTAGTAAAGAAAGAATCTAAGTTAGTATTTAGTTGTGGTTCGGGAATTACGGCTTGTATACTCGCCTTAGCAGCCAAACTATGTAATTATAATAACCTTGCTGTCTATGATGGTTCATGGGCAGAATATGGAACTCTAACAAATAAATAATGAAAACACTTGACTGGACAAGAGATGAACTTGTAGCCTACATTTTACTTTTTGCCGCCAATTCAGACTTTAAAGAAGATAATAAGGAACGTAATATTATTATTTCTAAAGTAGACATGAACACCTTTCAAGAAATTCATGATGAATTTAATAATGATAATGATTATCAAGGGATTCAAAAAATAATGACAAGCCTACGCCAACATAATTATGAAAGTGAAGATATTCAAGTGCTTCTAGCAGATATTAGAACTTTGTTTTTTGCTGATGGAGAATTTAATATTAATGAGCGCAACCTACTAAAATCATTAGAACGATTATTTAATACATTATGATGCAACAACTTTCTATAGATTCTATTATTACTAAAATAGAAACAGAGGAATTATTTCATGCTGTTTCAAGTGATTATTCATTAACATTAAAGATAGATAGCTATGTGCCATATGTCTGTGGTGCTGTGCATGATGGACACCAGTTTAGACGTTCGCTTTGGGACAATTGTTTGCATACTGAATATGAGAGATGGTATGAGGAGGATCCTGAGACTAAAAATATGGTCATATCACACCCTATATTAATCGCAGGATGTGATTCTAGATTTGAATACGACCTAAACCGTCCACCTGAAGAAGCAGTTTTTGAAACCGCTTGGGGTAAAGAGCTTTGGAGAGTACCATTATCAGATGAGGAAAAAGCCAACAGCCTTAAGAAACACAATAACTTTTATAAGGTTGTAGAAGCTTTAATCGATAAAATTGAAACCAAATTTGGTTCATGTATAGTTTATGATATGCATAGCTATAACTGGAAACGCTGGGATAGGGAAGTGCCAACTTGGAACCTAGGAACCTCAAATATTGACAATGAAAGGTTTGGAGACCAAGTTGAATCTTGGAGACAAATGTTGGAAAGTATAAAACTACCTCATGGTATTAAGCAAACAGCAGCAGAAAACAATACTTTTTATGGCAATGGATATTTTTTAAAATTCATTACCAAAAACTTTAAGAATACCTTAGTTTTGGCGACTGAAATTGCAAAAGTTTACTGTGAAGAATTAGATCAGATAATTTATCCTGAAGTAGTTAATGCAGTTGAGAATCAATTAAGAACACTTTTGCCCAAGCATGCTGAAGCTTTCCACAACACATTTAAAGTAAATGTCTAAAATAAAGACTACAGACGAATACCAAGATTTATTTGATATAGACGCAAATCTAAATCGACTGGTTAGGAATATTGAACTGCTCAATTACATCAATCCATTAAATATTGCCTCTGAAAAGAAGAAGTTTTTTTCTTCAAAGTATAAGTATGAACCAGAGTTTAAATATCCTAAGATAAGATTTAATGGATATAAGTTGCATCGGCTATTCTTTTCTCAACGATTAGAGCGTATAACAGATCTTGACATAAGACAATTATATGAAGATATCATATATGAGTATTCTGGTTTAATAGAATGTATACAAACCATTGGGCATGGTAGAAAGTTTTATTTTAACAGTCTCAAAAGTTTCGGCACACCGACCGAGAAAGATTTGGATAATGCTAAATTCATTCTGCGTTTTGATGATTCCGATTTTAATGAGGAAATGCTTCCAATGTATAATTCTGAAGAGGCTAGAGAATATTTCGATGAGTTTTCTAAACGTTATGATTTTAATTATAATATTAAAATATCCAATAATATCTCTGCGGCAGCAATGGTACTTAATAATACGCAAACACTAGTATTGAGAAAGAGCCACAATTTTAGTTTAAATCAACTCAAGGTACTTACAAATCATGAGATTGGTGTGCATATGGTTACTACATTTAATGGTTTAATACAGCCCTTAAAAGTATTTTCAAATGGATTCCCAAATAATGTAGAGACTCAAGAAGGTCTCGCTGTATATTCAGAATTCATGAGTGGTTGCCTAACTATTGAACGGTTAAAGGAACTTGCATTTAGGGTTATAGCTGTAGATAGCTTGCATAAAGGTTACAGTTTTTCAGACACATTCCATTTATTGCACAGCCAACATAAGCTCAATAGAGATAAAGCTTTTGTTATAACATTAAGGGTTCATAGAGGAGGAGGTTTTACAAAGGACCACCTTTATTTGCGTGGTATTAGAAATGTATATAAGTATGCTAAAAAAGGGCAGGACTTAGGAATACTTTTAACTGGTAAAGTAAGTCAAGAGTATATACCAACTATTGTAAAACTACAAGATTTAGGATTGGCTGTTCAGTCTAAATATTTTACGGATGGCTTTGCAAATAATGATAACATGGATCCTAATTTAGATTTCATTCTTAAAAGTTTAAAATAGCTTCCAAAATTTAACCTAATTTAAAACCTCAAAGCTAGAGGTTTCTCAGTCCATCATCTTCAATGATACTAATAGCAAGTTAGACATGTCTCCAATTAGAATTCAACTCATTTCTAACTAACAGAAGCTAGGGTCGAATCAATATTTTCATACTTTGAGGTTCGCAACATTAATAAGCTCTAAACATTTGCTTGAAAGCTTAGATTTAATTTAATTGGGTTTTATAAATTAAAAAATCAAACATGTATGTATTGAATTAGATTTAGTAAAACTGAGTATGGAATTAGTGAAACAGAAATGACAATGTGTAACTCATAGAAGTTTTTAACCATTATAATTTTTTAATCAAAAGATTTGACAATACATCGATTTTTTTTAATCATTGAAACTAGATACTCTATTTTTGATGTAACAAAACTAATGTGCTATTAATTTTTTGTTATTTCCCTCATTCAACAAAATTTAAAATTTGTTTAAACGAAATAGTTTTAAGTAAGTTGTTAATTAGAAAAGCCTTTTAGAATGGAAGCTAAAAAGGCTTTTTTTTATTTTATAAATTTGGCCTGCAATTCTGGATTAGGTATAATGCAAGCGTCTTTTTTTCCAAACCATTTATATCTGTTTTTTGCAATAAAATTGTATACCCAATTTCTAACAACGGTCGGAATAATATAGAATATAGATAGTAATTTAGTAGGGTAGTTCAACTGATTTGCTATGCGAAGTGCCGCATTAGATTTGTAATATATTTTATCCGTTATAGGATCATATAATAATATTGAATCTATTTTCTTAGTATTTATTTTAAAATAGTTTATGATTTTGTTACCAATTTCGCCCTGTAGTGGAGCAAATAAAAATTTTTCCTTTTTATCACGTTTTATAATATACAAAACACTGTTGTTGCATAGGTTGCAAACACCATCAAAAAGAATAAGTTGTTTAGATTTTGGAACTTCCTTAATCACGATGTAAAGGTAATACAATAATAAACAATGCCAATATAGGTTACCACTAACTTAGTAATTATTTCTTATTGGCCTCAACCAGTTCTAGTAAATCAAGACTCACGTTTGTAGTGAATAAACCATAGTTTACTGTGGCTTTATTTTTTTCTATTGTATCGATTGAACCAACGGCTCTACCATCATGCATGCGGACGCGATCTCCTACTTTTAATATCGGTTTTGGATTTTGAAACACAACTTCTTTCTTTTTTGCAGTTTTTTTCTTTTTACGGATTATATTAACCTTTTTCTCCGCCTCTTGTTTTATCTGATTTTCCTCAGCTTTTTCAGCGCGTTTCTGTTTAGCAGACATTTTTTTACGTTTAGAATTTTCAATCTGTACTACCCGGAATAATTCTGCCATTAATTCGCGCTTCTTCTTATTGTTCTGAAACTTTTCGGCAAGGCCATTCACTTTCTGTCCTAAGTAAATTAAGCGTTGATTACTATCATAAAGCTCTTGAAAACTTTCTAGTTTCTTTTGAATTTTGGCATTTGTGAGTTCTAGTTTTTCGGCCTCAGAAAGTTTCTTCTTTTCATACGCCTTCAAAGACTGTTCTGTCTTTTCTAATCGGCTTCTTTGTTTTTGTAGCTTCGCAATTGTTGCATCAAATCTTACCTTACCACGCTCAATCTTCTTTTTCGATTTATTTATAAGGCTATATGGAATACCATTCTTTTGAGCAACCTCAAATGTAAATGAACTACCTGCTTGACCTGTTACCAATTTGTACATGGGTTCTAAACTCTTTTCATTAAAAAGCATATTGGCATTTTGCATATGAGGTAATTCGTTTGCCAGTAATTTTAGGTTAGAGTAGTGGGTGGTGATTATACCAAAGGACTTTCGTTCATAAAATACCTCTAAAAAAGTTTCAGCAAGTGCACCACCTAATTCTGGATCACTACCAGTACCAAATTCGTCAATTAAGAAAAGAGTTTTAGAATTGCACTTCTTTAAAAAGTAATTCATTTGTTTTAAGCGATAACTATAAGTGCTTAGATGGTTTTCAATGGATTGATTATCTCCAATATCACTTATAATTCTGTCAAATAAATAAGCCTTACTACGTTCATGAACAGGAATTAAAATACCACTCTGAAGCATAACTTGTAAGAGGCCAACGGTTTTTAGGGTTATACTTTTACCACCAGCATTAGGTCCTGAAATAACTATAATTCTCTTTTCGTTACTTAAACTTATAGATTGAGGGAATGTTTTTTCACCCTTTTCTTTGTTTGTTATAAAAAGCAGTGGGTGATAGGCATTAATAAGATTCAATTCACGAGCATCCGTAATTTCTGGTAAAATGGCATTAATCGATTTTGCGTATTTAGCCTTTGCAGAAATAACATCTATTTTAGTTAAAAAAGATTGGTAATCATTCAACAGTGGAAGAAACAAACGAATATAATTTGTCAATTCTTTCAGTATTTTAATAACCTCTTCCTTTTCTTCGTATTCTAAATTATTTAGTTCTCTTGTATGTTGTAGTGTAGTTTCAGGCTCTATATAGACAATACTACCAGTTTTACTACCACCCATTATTGCACCCTTAACTTTCCTTCTATACATGGCCTTAACTGCGAGAACCCGTCTATTATCAACTACAGATTCTCTTATGTCATCTAAATATTCTAGGCCGTGATATCTGTTAAGTGCAGATGAAAAACTGCTATTTATTTTACCCTTTAACTTATTTATTTCTTTTCTTAATTCTAATAATTGAGCAGATGCATTGTCTTTAATATCACCAAATCGATCCACAACTGCATCAACCTGTTCAATAATGCTTGTAATTAATTCAATATGTTGGCTATATTGATATAATTGTGAATAGTATTCTTTGAATTTATCTAAAAATTTCACAATACTGTTTGCTGTTAAAGAAATACTTACCAGTTTTTGTAAACTAGGAACTTCTAAATATGTGTTTTCAATTTTTAATAACTGAATCTCCTTTGTTATCGGCTCAAAACCATGGTTAGGTATTCTATTGTCATTATCAAACGAAGATAAATACTCATTGACATAGTCTAACTCACGCTTAAGTTTAGTTTCAACTTCAAAGGGAAAAATAGATGAAACAGCCTCTTTTCCTAAAGAGGTGATAGCGTATTCATTTATTTGTTCTAAAACCGTAAAAAACTCAAGGTCTTTTAAGGTTTTTTCATGAATTTTTATCATGTCTGTTTCAGAATTAAAAACGCAAATTTACGGTAATTACTCTAATAAGAATAATATGCAAGGTTGCTATGATATGCTTATTTTTGAAAAAACTACTTAAATGAATGTTTCAATAGGTCCTAGTTGGAAACAATATTTGCAAGCAGAGTTTGATAAATCTTATTTTAAGAGTTTAGCAGAATTTGTTAAAGCTGAGTATAAAAATTATACTTGCTTCCCTAAGGGATCACAAATATTCAATGCTTTTAATCATTGTTCATTCGAGGCTGTAAAAGTTGTAATTATTGGGCAAGACCCATATCATGGAATAGGTCAAGCAAATGGCTTGTGCTTTTCAGTAAATGACGGTATACAACATCCACCTTCATTAAAAAATATACTTAAAGAATTAGAAGACGATTTAAACATTAATTATCCTGTAAGTGGAAACCTTGAAAAATGGGCTGATCAGGGTGTTCTTTTATTAAATGCAACATTAACTGTTAGAGCAAATCAAGCTGGGAGCCATCAAAAGAAGGGTTGGGAGACTTTTACAGATAAGGTAATTGAAATCATTAGCGATAATAAAGAAAATGTAGTCTTTATGCTTTGGGGCGGATATGCTAACAAGAAAAAGAAATTAATCAATACCAATAACCACTTTGTTTTGGAAACTGGTCATCCGTCTCCACTAAGCGCAAATAGGGGGTATTGGTTTGGTAATAAGCAATTTAGTACAACTAACTCCCTGTTGCTGCAAGCTGGGCTGTCTGCAATTGAGTGGTCACTAAAGTAGGTTTCTCGTTTCTTATTATTTGTGGCTTTTTGTTATTTACTTTTTTTGTTGATTTATTACAACTAAATATTAAAAGCAAAAAATTCACCGCCACCAGAAAACTTAAAATCAGAGTAATTGTTAATAGCATATTAGTCTGTTTTTTTTTGTTAATAGCACATAGTTGGCTTGGTAAATATAATTAAAAAATGGATAATCTGTACTTTAGCCTGTTATATTGTAAGAAAAATCTAAATATATTATTAAAAAATAATGTATTTAGTCGTAAAAAACAAACGTTTTATCGACAAATATTAAACTTATCGTAAAATTAAAGGGTCTTTTATAGAAGATTGCTAAATATTAGTAGTTAATTCTGAATATTTCACTTTTTTTGGAATTATGTTCAAATTTAGGAGTTCATCTTGAACATTTTCTATGGTTTTTTCATCAATAACCTCTTGAGACCATTCTGTAAGAGATAACCATTCTTGTACATCTTCCAGTTTTTGATCGTACCTATTTGCAATGGTTTTATCGATACTTGGTATAGATTTAAAATCAGTAGTTGAAATATTAATGATGTTCAAAATTCTTCTCAGGGCTTCTTCTTGATTTTCGATAAATTCATTGCGCACTGCAATAACAAAACATGGCCAAGGGGAAGGGCAATTGCCTATGCGTCTAAATGTTCCATTATCAACTAAAGGTTTTGTGGTAAATTTTTCCCACATAAAATAATCTGCTTCTTCATCGGTTAAACCCTTAACCGCACCATCAAGATTTTTAATGACTTCAAACTTTAAATCTTTGTTCAAGTCCCATTTATTATTCTTGGCATTTATATAGGCCATAAGATGTGAACCCGAACCATATCGGCTTATTGCAGCTCGAGAGCCCTTAATATCCTCCAAGGATTCAAACTTTGATTTATTCGCCACATGAATTCCCCAGATCAATGGAGTTTTTACGAAAGTTTGAACAATTTTAGAAGGGTTGCCTGCAATTATATCTTTTATGATACCCTCAGTAAGGATAACAGCTATGTCAATTTCGCCAGAACGTAAAGCTTTGCACATTGCGCCAGTACCACTATAATAATCATGCCATCTTAAATTAATTCCCGCATTCTTGTATTCACCATTCTTTAAAGTTAAGTACCATGCAAGATTGAAATGTTCAGGAACACCTCCTATATTGACTTTTTTCATATTAGATATTAACGATGCGTTCTAAGGCATATAAGATTAATTTCTCAACTGTTTTTTTAGGATTTTTACTAAAATCACCATTAGATCTATTTGCTATAATAGCATTAAGCGATAAGGCTTCATGTCCTAAAAGTTTGGAAAGTCCATAAATAACTGAGGTTTCCATTTCAAAATTGGTGATTCTAAATTCTTTATAACTGAAGTTATCTAGTTTTGAATTGAGTTGGTCGTCATATAAGGGTAGTCTAAGCACTCTTCCTTGAGGGCCATAAAAACCGCCAGCAGTTCCGGTCATACCCATAAAAACTTTTTCACTTTTGAAGTGTTTTTCTAAGTACTTGCTATTATTAATAATAATTGGTCTTGCTTTATTCTTATCCCATTTTGTATGTTTTATAAAGGCATCCTCAATTTCCGGATTGCTAATACCATTAATTTGGTAAAAATGAAGCATACCGTTTATATCTAAACCATGGGTGCTCATTATAAAGGAATCAACAGGAATATCTGCCTGCAATGATCCTGAGGTGCCAATTCTTACAATATTTAGACTGGTTAATTCTGTTTTTGGTTTGCGTGTTTTTAAATCTATATTAACTAATGCATCAAGCTCATTAAGTACTATATCAATATTATCTGGACCAATACCTGTAGAAATTACAGAAATCCTTCTGTCTTTATAATACCCAGTCTGTGTTTTAAATTCACGTTTTTGAGTACTAAACTCAATGCTGTCAAAATGTTTTGTGATTTTCTCAACTCTATCTTGATCACCAACAAAAATGATAGTGTCTGAAATATCATCTGGTTTCAAATTTAGATGGTAAACACTGCCATCTGGGTTTAATATTAATTCGGAATTTTTAATTGACATGCAATACCGTTTTTACAAGTTTATTTTGATCTACACTAAATTGGTATTCTAACCTTTTAACACCTCCATAACTCATATCGTTATTGACTTCCACTGCATAATTATACCTTCTCAATAACGCCTCATGTCCTTTTCTGTTTAGATTTATACCTTCCTCAGAAACCTCAAAAAATATGGATAGTTTATCGATTAATCTCTTCATCTGTAAATCACCATATCCATAAAAACCTTGATAATTTAAACAATAACCCATTAAATGATGTTCTGAGTTAATCTGGTTGTCTCTAATTAACCTAAGGATATTATCTTCTAAAACACTTAAACCACTCTTTTGGTGAGGATATCGCTTCAAATGAGCTTTTAGGCAATTACTCATGTATCTGAAGTTAGAATTTGTTACTATATACGGTTTTAAAATATTGTGATCTTTACCACAGTATGTTCGCCATAAGGCAATTGCTAAATCTTTGTCATCTTGACTTAATAATACCTTGTCTTTATAGTGCCGTTCTATTTGATCAGGATTAAGTTCTCCTAATCCTTTTAGGCTTTTTTCTCCTTCGACTCGTCCGCTACAAATTAAATATAGTGGTTTTTCTATTTCTTTTTGATGCAAAAGATTAAGGACGCCAATTAAATTAATGTGACAAAACAAATCATATTCAAACCAGAGATTTATCTCATCGTACTTTTCAACATCATCTAGTTTTGATAACTCTTCCTTAAGTTCATTTGTGTCAACTTCAATATCATAATAAGACTTTAAAAAATCAGCTCTAATTTCGAAAAACTCTTCTGAGTCAATTTTTGGTATAGTTGGCCCTTCGCAAAGCATTTCTTGCCAGGTTAGTATATCATTTTTAAAGCCTAGTTCTCTCAAATAATCAGTTAGAATATTACCATTAGTAATATGCAAACAAGTTTTACCCATAATAATTAACCTCCAACTCGTTTAACGTTAAATCCTTTTTCTTTTAACATGGACATAATTTTATCTCTATAATCACCTTGAATAATGATTTTGTTATCCTTAAAACTACCTCCAACACTTAATTTAGATTTAAGCTCTTTTGCTAGTTTCTTGAAATCATTAGTTGTACCAGTATAACCTTCAAGAATTGTTATTGGTTTACCTTTTCTTTTTTCGTATTTGCAAATTATAGGATCATCTTGCATCCAAACACCACTTTCTTTTTCGTTCAGGTTTTCATTAGGAACTTCAACGTGATCAGGAAATAAATTTTTTAATTGATCTTTTAAATCCATTCTATTTCTTTATCAAGCCAAGTTCAACAAGTCTTTCATTTAAAAACTCACCTGCAGTAATATCATCGAATTTTTTATGATTCTTTTCGTCAACACAACTATCCAATACATCTAATTTCATTTCACTAATTGGGTGCATAAAAAAAGGTATTGAATATCTAGAAGTTCCCCAAAGTTCACGTGGTGGATTTACAACTCTATGAATAGTAGATTTTAACCTATTGTTTGTATGTCGTGAGAGCATGTCGCCAACATTAATCATTAATTCATCTGGTTCTGCAATAGCATCAATCCACTCACCATCATGTCTTTGTACTTGAAGGCCTCGACCTTGTGCTCCCATTAATAAAGTAATTAGATTTATATCACCATGAGCGGCTGCTCGCACGGCATTCTCAGGTTCTTCAATAATTGGTGGATAATGAATAGGTCTTAATATAGAATTACCGTTATGTATGTACTCGTCAAAATAGGTTTCTTCCAAATTTAAATGCAATGCTAAAGCGCGCAATACATACTTTGCAGTTTTCTCAAGCATTTCATAAGCTTCTTTCCCCACTTTATTAAATTCTGGAACTTCTTTAACTTCTACATTATCCGGATATTCCTTTTTCCTTTCTTCATCATCCTCAACATATTGTCCAAAATGCCAGAATTCTTTTAAGTCACCTTCTTTCTTTCCCTTGGCACTTTCTTTACCAAAAGAGACATAGCCTCTTTGGCCACCAATTCCAGGAATTTCATATCTTTTTTTTGTTTCAACCGGTAAACTAAAGAACGTTTTTACTTCATTGTAAAGTCTATCTACCAAATTGTCGTCCAAAAAATGGCCTTTTAGAGCAACAAAACCAATTTCTTCGTACGCCTTTCCTATTTCATTTATAAACTTTTGCTTTCGCTCAGGATCATTAGAAATGAAGTCCATTAAATCTACGCTAGGTATTCTATCCATTAGATTGTGTTTTATTTTTATTCAATATACAAATCTAACGAAAATACTACTAAATTATTAGGTCCGATTTATTTACAATTTAAAGGTGTTTATATAAATGTTGCATCAAATTTATTTACATTTGAGATAATCTTTAAAATGCATTATGCCCACCATAACTAAGAGCAATATTAATTACGATAAAAGGGATTTAAATGATAAAGTTTTACTGAGACTTTATTACAATATGCTGAGGCCACGGTTAATTGAAGAAAAGATGTTAATTCTTCTTAGGCAAGGCAAAATTTCTAAATGGTTCTCTGGCATTGGACAAGAAGCTATTTCTGTTGGAGTAACAATGGCCCTAAAACCGAGTGAGTATATACTTCCGATGCACAGGAATTTAGGGGTTTTTACAACACGTGAAATCCCATTACATCGTTTGTTTTGTCAGTGGCAAGGTAAAGCGAGTGGTTTTACCAAAGGCCGCGATAGATCTTTTCATTTTGGAACACAAGATTACAATATTGTGGGAATGATTTCTCATTTAGGTCCACAATTAGGAGTTGCTGATGGTATAGCATTAGCTAACCTTCTTAAAAAAAACGGACAAGTTACAGCGGTTTTTACAGGTGAAGGCGGTACAAGTGAGGGAGATTTTCATGAGGCTTTAAATGTTGCTGCTGTTTGGCAATTACCTGTAATTTTTTGTATTGAAAACAATGGTTATGGATTATCAACACCAATAAATGAGCAATACCGTTGCAAACATATAGCAGATAGAGGTAAAGGTTATGGCATGGAGTCTTTTATATTAGATGGTAATAATATAATTGAGACTTATACTAAGGTTAAGAAATTAGCTGAAAGTATAAGAAAGCGTCCAAGACCTCTCCTTATTGAATTTAAAACATTTAGAAGAAGAGGTCATGAAGAGGCGAGTGGTACAAAGTATGTGCCGAATGAATTAATGAAAGAATGGGAAGCTAAAGATCCTATTGAAAATTTCCGAAGTTACTTGTTTAGTAAGAAGATTTTAAATCAAGAAATCGAAGAGCAGTATAGCTCTGAAATAAAAGCTGATATAGATAGATCATTGGAGTCAGCTTATGCTGAAGAAGCTATCACTCCAAATAGAAGTGATGAATTAATTGATGTTTATAAATCATTTGAATATCAAGATATTACACCTAACAAAAAAGTAAATGAGTTAAGATTGATTGATGCTATTTCAGAAGGATTAAAACAATCAATGGAAAAGCACAAAGATCTTGTTATTATGGGACAGGATATTGCTGAATATGGTGGTGTTTTTAAAATTACAGAAGGCTTTGTTGAACAATTTGGAAAAGAACGAGTTAGAAATACACCTATTTGTGAATCTGCTATAGTTGAAGCTGGTATGGGATTGTCTATTGCAGGCATGAAAGCAGTTGTAGAAATGCAGTTTTCAGACTTTGTAACTTCAGGGTTTAATCCAATTGTAAATTATTTGGCAAAATCACATTATAGATGGGAACAAAGTGCTGATGTTGTTGTACGTATGCCATGCGGTGCTGGTGTAGGAGCAGGTCCTTTTCATTCTCAGACAAATGAAGCCTGGTTTACAAAAACACCTGGACTCAAAGTAGTATACCCAGCATTTCCTTATGATGCTAAAGGATTGATGGCAACTGCAATTAATGATCCAAATCCGGTAATGTTCTTTGAGCATAAGGCATTATATAGAAGCATACGTCAAAACGTGCCAACTGATTACTATACATTACCATTTGGTAAGGTCTCTAAGGTTAGAGATGGTGATGATATAAGTATAATTACATATGGAGCTGGTGTGCATTGGGCTATTGAATCACTTGACGCTAATTCTGATATATCTGCTGATCTCATTGATTTAAGAACTCTCCAGCCGCTAGACATAGAATCAATAATACATTCAGTTAAAAAGACAGGTAAAGTACTCATTCTTCAAGAAGATTCTTTATTTGGTGGTATTGCGAGCGATATTTCGGCATTAATTATGGAGGAATGCTTTGAGTTTTTAGATGCTCCAATTAAACGCTTGGCAAGTATGGAAACACCTATTCCGTTTGCTCAACAATTAGAAGATCAATATTTAGCTAAATCTAAGCTTAATGATGTTTTAATGGAGTTGGTCGCTTATTAGTTTATCGGAATTTTTAGTGCTTTGTATAGTCACAATCTACAAAAGCTAAAAATATCTTAATGCTTTCCAATTAAATTGGTAAATTGGGGACACTAAAAAAATTATCTAAAATGAAAAACAAACTACTATTGTTGGTGCTTTGCGTTTCAGCATTTTCATTCGGTCAAATCATTCCGGAAGATGTTAAGCCACCAAGCTGGAAACAGCCCAATGAATTTACTTCAAGTTCAAAACCATTTAAACTTCAATCATTTGACTTGAAGAGTATTCAAGATGAAGATTTAATTAATGATAAGGACAAGTCAAAACCATGGCGCTTTGGTCATGAACTCTATGTGGATCATAATTTCAATGAAGTAGGTAAATGGACAACTTTACCTAATGGAGATAAGGTATGGAGAATGTCTTATACATCTGAAGGAGCATTATCATTAAACTTTTTCTTTGATGTCTTTCGGATTCCTGAAGGTGCCAAATTGTATGTCTACAACAATGAAAAAACTGATATTATCAGACCTTTTACATATCACAATAACAACCCTGAAGAAGTGTTAGGTACTTGGTTGGTAGAAGGAGATAGAGCTTGGATTGAGTATCATCAACCTGCAAACATTAAAGGTCAAGCAAAATTAACAGTAGGCTCTGTAATCCATGGATACAGAACGGCAGAAACGTACCAAAAGGCACTTAACGATTCTGGTGCATGTAACCATGATGTTGATTGTGATATTACACCTCCAGGCACTGACTCTTATAATATCGATACTGTAAAAGAGAGCGTTAAAAAGGCGTCAGGTATGCTTGTAACCGGAAACACAGGCTTTTGTTCCGGTACATTGGTGAATAACACGAGTAATGACGGTACACCATATTTTATGACTGCAAATCACTGTGGTTTTTCAACTAGTTGGGCCTTTCGTTTTAACTGGAGAAGTCCGAACCCTTCTTGTGGCACGTTTACCAATAGCACAAATGGCCCATTTAATCAAACCGTAAGTGGTGCAGTTTTAAGAGCAAATAGTTCACAATCAGATATGGCATTAGTTGAAATAACTGACCCAACATTTTTTAATAATAACCCTGACGTAGTTTGGGCTGGTTGGAATAACTCAACGACACAAACTCCTAATTTGAATTTTGGAATACATCACCCAAGTGGAGATATTCAAAAGGTTTGTAGAGACGATCAAGGAGGTACTAGAACTCAGACCAATTTTAATGGAAATCCTACAACTCAGGTTTGGCGTATTGCTGATTGGGATTTAGGTGTTACAGAACCTGGATCTTCAGGATCAGGATTGTTTAATGAGAATGGAGAGTTGATAGGTGTATTATCCGGAGGTAGCGCTGCTTGTTCTGGCACTAACGACAATGGAGGGTTTGATATCTATGGTCGTTTTGGTGTGGCCTGGGACTTTGGTAGTTCGGCCTCATCAAGATTACGAGATTGGTTAGATCCAGGGAATACAGGAGCAACAGAGGTTGGAATATATCCTCCATTGGAAACCTATGATATTGACGCAAGAGTTTCTGCCGGTAGTGGTAATGAAGCGATTTTGTGTTCTGAAGATTTTTCTCCAGATGTAACACTTATAAATCCAGGAAATTTAAACTTAATATCCGCAGATGTAACATATCATTTAGATTCAGAGCCAGAAACAACAATTAATTGGACTGGTAATTTGGCTACAGATGCAAGTCAAGTAATAGCTAATCCAACCTACCCTGGCTTAGCTCCTGGTGGTCATTCGTTTACTGTTCAAGTAACAAATCCAAATAGTACTGTAGATGAAAATACCTCAAATAACACTTTTGTTTTTGCCTTCGAAGTTTCACCAGAGTACTCAACCAATGACATCATTCTTGATATCACTACGGATAATTATGCAAGTGAGACTACATGGGAGGTGAGAAATAGTTTAGGGGTATTAATTAGTAATGGAGGAGCAGCATATGCCAATGCCACTACTTATCAAGAGACAATTTCAATTCCTGCATTTGATGAATGTTATACATTTACTATTTTAGATTCCTATGGAGATGGTATTTGTTGTGGATTTGGAAGTGGTTCTTATAGTTTAGAGGATGGAGATGGAAATGTAATAATAGCAGGAGGTGATTTTGGAGCTAGCGAATCAGTTTTATTTAAAGCATTGGATCCACTTAGTATTGATGATAACTCACTAGCAGATTATGTTTCAATTTATCCAAACCCAGTTGAGGACGAATTAAATATTCGTACACAAAACATTAGTGAAGTATTGGATTACGAAGTTGTAAATGCTCTAGGTCAAAATGTTCAAGTAGGTAAATTACCTATTAATACGCTAAATAGAATTTCATTATCAGAATTAAGTACCGGTATTTACTTTATTAAACTAAGTACTGCGACCAGTAGTTTTGTTCAAAAAATTATTAAGGAATAATTTAAAGATTTTATAATAAAATAAAAGCCCGTTTATTAAATAAACTGGCTTTTTACTTTGATTGACTTTGATTAGTTTCAATTCTCATAACTTGATAGTTTCTAGGTCATCATCTAAACTGTTAGATGTATTGACGATTTTTGATAAAGCTCTCATAACTATTTGATTTAGTGATTGATGAATTACGTTATTATCTGTAACGTCTTTTGTTGTTCCAAGTATGACTTTTTGTGCCTCTTATTGTACAAGTTAATTGATTATTGTCTAATGTTCTCATGATTTTCGTTTTTAATTGATTACATAATATAGACGACACAAAAATTAATTTGTTACAGTACTTTGCATTACATAGTAGTAATTTAACATACTTTAACTATTTACGCATTATTTTAACTTCTGAAACAATGAAAGGGTAGGCCTTTTAAACTGTAAACAGTTCATTTTTAGACAACTCGTTTGGAGCTTTATAAAAAAACCGTTTAGCATATTTTTCTCTTCAAAGGAAGTATGCTTTGGTTAATTAATCTTGTACAGCTACAAATGCTTCATTAGATGTTGATGCATCATGGCTCAGAGATATGACCGCCTCTTTGGGATGATCTGAAGATTGTTCACTCTTATTTACGTTACAATAACCACATGAATCTGATCCGTTACTATCAACAAACTCAATTATGGATTATTTTAATTTCTCAATAAGGATAATTTCATTCTTTACTATTATTTCATTTTCAGCATTTATATAAATTCTCAATAAATTCCTTTCCGCGATATCTGCTTTGCAAATTGTTCCTGAAGGACATTCTGCTGGTAATTGTTGTAAAATTCCTTTTTCATCAGATATTGTAGTGGTTACTAAAAAGAAAATAAGTAATAAAAAAGCAATGTCTGCCATTGAACCTGCGTTGACCGTGGCAGATTGTCCTCGTGAAGTATTCATAATTTGAATATTTTAAATGTTAATACTATAAAGGCCAAGAACAATACCAATCTTGTTAAAGGTTATTAACAATAGCTACGAGAAACACTTACAATGTGCTATTTTTGCAAAATTAATGACTTAGCAATTTTCAATGTCTACAGGAACGTTAAACGAAAATATTACAGAAAAGCGCCTTTATGATTATCAGATTAAGGACCTCAACCGCATTTTTGATGTAATGGACGAGGAAGATGATAAGTTTAATTTGCTGTATCAATTACCAACCGGAGGAGGGAAGACTGTAATTTTTTCTGAGATAGTAAGACGTTACATTGAAAAGCACAATAAAAAGGTGGTAATCTTAACGCATCGTATTGAGTTGTGTAGACAAACTTCGAATGTTCTTACAGGATTTAAGGTTAAGAATAAAGTCATAAACAGTAAGGTTAAAACCTTACCAGATCAAGACGATTACAAGTGTTTTGTGGCAATGGTTGAAACACTTAATAATAGATTATCTGATAAAGATTTTGAGTTAAATAATGTGGGACTTGTAATCATTGACGAGGCTCATTATAACTCATTTAGAAAGTTATTCAAATTTTTTGAGAACTGCTTTATATTGGGAGTTACTGCAACACCTTTAAGTAGTAATATTAAGTTACCAATGAAAGATAACTATGATAAACTTATAGTTGGTGATGATATTGCTACACTTATTAAGAATGGATTTTTAGCTACAGCAGATTTGTATCATTATGATGTTGGTTTAACCACATTAAAAATAGGTATTAATGGAGATTATACCGTAAAGTCTTCTGAAGCACTTTACACCAATACATTAATGCAATCTAAGTTGCTAATGGCCTATGAAGAATTAGCAAAAGGTAAAAAAACACTGATTTTTAATAATGGTATATATACGTCAAAGGAAGTATATTATACATTTAAGAAGGCTGGTTATAACGTAAAGCATTTAGACAATACCGCGAGTAAACAAGAGCGTAAGGATATTTTAAAGTGGTTCAAAAATACTCCAGATGCTGTGTTGACTTCGGTCAGTATTCTCACAACCGGATTTGATGAACCAACTGTAGAATCAATCATACTTAATAGAGCTACTCGGTCATTAACTTTATATTTTCAGATGATTGGTCGTGGTAGCAGAATTTTTAAAGACAGAAACACTTTTCAAGTTATAGATCTTGGTAACAATATTGCAAGGTTTGGTCCTTGGAGCCAACCTGTTGACTGGCAACACATTTTTAAATATCCAGATTTATATCTCGAGAATATTATTGATGATGAGTTATTAGAACGCGATTTTGTTTACGTTATGCCAGAATCTGTAAAGGAACAATTTAAAAAATCTTCCAGCTTGGAGTTTGATGTTAAAGCCACTTATAAAGATGTGATTAACTCAGGTAAAAAATCTTTTACAGTCATTGAACTATCAATTGCCCAACATTCTCAAATGTGTATTGAAAACAGTGAGGATGTATACGATGCAAGGGCATTAACTAAGTTGTTGCAAGATGATATTGCATACCGTATTAAACAATATAGTTACTGTATTATGAATAGTACAGATAATTATAAAGATTGGCTTTTTGAGGAATATAACAGGAAATTGAGAATAAGTTTTAACGGTAAGTTTTAACGTTTTTTTGTAAGGAATTATATTTTTTAGCGTTTATTTTGAAATAGGTACAGTTTTTGAACCCAAGTTTAAAATAGAATTCTAGTCTAAATAAAAGTGAAAACACTCAAATCTACATTAATTGTTTTTAGCATGTTATGTGCCACAATGGTGTATTCTCAAGTTAAGGACAAGAAAACTAAATCCATAAGAATTCCTGCTGAGAAGTCAGATAAGGAAAAAGACTCCATTCCATTAAGAATTAAGGTAGCACCAAAATTAGAAAAGGAAGACAATAAAAATTCAGGTTCTAAAAACGATACTAAGAACTTTAAAATGAAAGAATCTGAGACGCCATTCTCCATGGTTTATGATGATGGTTTAAAAAGTCCAGGTGAGATTTACGAAAAACGTTGGAAGAAAGAACTTGTAAAAGGTGGTGTGATCAAAACAATGTCAGATCAGTTTCTAGGTGAACACAATGTGGATACAAAGTTTGTTAATATAGTATGCAGAGATCATGAGTTTCCTGATGGTGATAGGGTGCAAATTGTATTAAATGGTTTTATAGTAAAACATAACCTATTACTTACTAACAGTTACAGAAGAGTTGAAGTTAACCTGGCAGAAGGTAAAAATATAGTAGATATCATCGCGCTTAATCAAGGTGATTCTGGCCCAAATACAGCTGAATTTGTAGTTTATGATGATGCAGGAAAAGTAATTTCTTCAAAAGAGTGGAATCTCTTAACTGGTGTGAAAGCTAGGATAATCTTCAATAATCAAAAAACTGTAATAAAACCTAAAGCAGGAGATAAGGAAGACAATGACGAAGCTTCTAATAATTAAATTTAGAAATATCTCCAGGTTTCATGCCTTCTAGTTTATAGTTTCCAATACGTACTCTTACCAAGCGTAGAGTTGGAAATCCAACCTTGGCAGTCATTTTCCTTACCTGTCTATATTTACCTTCTTTTAATATAATTGAAATCCATGAGGTCGGACCATGACGTTCTTCTCTCACAAACCTATCAATAATATGGCTTGTATTAGATAATAATGAAACATCGCAAGCCTGTGTTTTATAGAATTTGCCTTTTACAGTAATATCTACACCATTTCTTAATTCATTAATTGCTATTTCATCAATGATACCATCTACCATTACGTGGTATTCTTTTTCAATTTTAGAACTTGTTATTAATTGGCTAAACTTTCCATCTGTTGTCAGTAACAATAAACCTTCAGATTTTTCGTCTAATCTACCAACAGCCATAGTATCTTTAGAAAATTCATCTAGCTCACCTAAAAGATGCTTACTTTTCCTTTTCTTCTGGTTGTTCACAAATTGACTTAAATACCCATAGGGTTTATATATTTTATAATAATGATGCACCCTTTTTCTTATTTAAAATTCACCACCATGTAACAAAATATTTTTGTAAGCTATTATTTTCCTGTTTTACCCAAATAAGAGGTGATCTATTTTCATTGATAAACTTCTTGATTTTAGCATGTGCTGTATTAAAATCTAACCATTTTATATTACTTCTGATTTTGCACAGCCATTCTAATTTAGTAGGTATATAAAATTGACAATTCTTCAAGGACTCTATTAAATTATAATTGAAATACTCACCCGTAAGGCACTGTTCATTTAAAGGTTTAAGCTTTTCTGCATTACTTTTATAAGGTACAAAAAGCTGTGCTTTAAAGCATGTGAGTTGCTTAATTTTAGCCACATCAATACCTAGGCTTTTGATTGCTGAAATAGCTTCAGGCTTAAAGAGAAGTGGTAATTGCCTATTTTTTAACTTGTTGAGCTTGTAAATCAAACTATCCTTTCTGTTGGGTCCAATCCAATGCCCAAGTGAATCATTAGGATCAGCATTAGAATCGAACAGATAGAATTTATAAATAATTTCTAAATGAATTGGTTGTTGTTCTAGAAGAAACAATAGATCTAGCTCACCAGTGGTCTCCTTTTCTTTATTTATCTGTAAGTTCTCTGCAATTATTTCTGCATTAGATAGATTTTGTATCTGAAATGACACAAACTTTTCTACTAGATTCCCAAGACGAATTGAATTAAATTCCTTATCTCTAATAAAGAGCTTGGATGTCGAATCCGGAACATATTGCTCCATATTAAATACCTTTTTGTCTTTCCAAAGTAGAGGAGTGCCCTGATAGCCATTAAACATTTCTTGTAATATTTCTTTGTCGTGAGAATTCACTTTTCAATTCTTTTGAAAATAATTAAAACCTAGCTTATGACATGTTTTTAAGCATAAAGTAAAAGTACCTTTATTGATGCAATTTTCAAGGAATTTTAATATTTAAAAAACACATAATTATTATCTTTAAATGTGTGATTTAATATTCTATATTGTGAAATTAAGGTTTGTTTTGTTGTATTTAATCTTTACCATATTATTTGCTTGTGGTAGTTCAAAAAAAGAATTCTCTCCTGAGGAAATTAAGAAGGAAGAAGAATTAAGAGAAATGGTTCGGGCCAAATTATTTAAATTTGATGCTAAGTTTGCTTATCCTATGCAATCTAATGATGTAATACGGGCTACTAATGCATTAATGAAAGGTACTCAAAACTTGGGAGGTCAAATAAATTTGTCAAGCAATGGTGATTTTTTAATTTTAGATGGTGACACTGCAAAAGGTAGTTTGTCATTTTTTGGAGAAATGCGTAATGTGGGATTCAGTGATATTTCAGATAATGGTATTAATTTTTCTGGTCTATATACCGATTTTTCAATCGAAGAAAAGAAAGATGGCGATAAAATTATTATTCAATTTGACGCTAATAGTACCGTGGAACAATTTAGGATTAGAATGGTTGTATTTACTAACTACAAGAGCAATATGATCGTTTACGGTTCTAATAGGACTGCGATAAGATATACAGAAGAAATACTACCATTAGACAAAGACAACTAGTTTATTTGTGTAGTTACTTCAAAATGGCGTTCTTGTATTTATGTTTAATAAACGCTATTACTACCTCATTAAAATTCAGTATTTAGGTTATCGTTTTCATGGTTGGCAAAAACAACCTGATGTAAAAACATTGCATTTAATGATCGATAGGACGTTTAAGTTCATTTTAGGCGATCAAAAATTTAAAACTTTAGGTGCAGGAAGAACGGATGCAATGGTTTCTGCCAATGAAGCCGCATTAGAGCTGTTTCTTTATGACAAGCCGATAGAGGATTTTGATGCCTTTCTTCAATTATTCAACCATAATTTACCCCAAGACATTAGAGCATTAAAGATTAAAGAGGTAGACCAAAAATTTAATATAATTCAAGATTCTAAAATTAAGGAATATCATTATGTTTTCTCTGAAGGCACTAAAAATCACCCGTTTTGTGCGCCAATTTTATCTACCATTTTAGATCGGTTAGATGTAGAATTAATGAAAGAAGGTGCGAGGTTATTTGAGGGTACTCATAATTTTAAATCTTATTGCTATCGCGCAACTAACAAAGGTGAATATATTAGAACAATTGAAAAATCTGTAATTACCAATAATAACATATATTCCGCTAATTTCTTTCCCGAATCAACATATGTATTTAAAATTAGAGGAAAAGGATTTATGCGTAATCAAATTAGATTAATGTTTGGTTGTTTGATAAAATTAGGAAGGGGAGAAGTAACCCTAGATTATATTGCTTCAACATTAAAAGATGATAGCCAGGAAGTTATGGATTATATTGCTCCTGCATCAGGTTTAATACTCCATTCCTTAGATTTTGATTAATCAGTTTTCTGGATAATTTTTACTATAATTATACAGGCTATTGTACTTAAGCTTAAAAGAATAATTCCCTTAATAGTATTACCATAAATAAAACTACCTATACCGAATAATGTTGAATACACTCCTAAGGTACCAATAATGAATGCTACGATTTTTAATCCAAAACCATTAAATTTAGATTTACCAGCAAAAACCAAGCTATCAAACTCATCTATTGTCTTTTGATTTGTAGGTTTGGTAAATACAGTCACCAAGACCCAACCCAATGTGGTAATTACAACTCCAGTGACTAATTGCCAATGTGACGGTAAATCTATGATATGAACATCTAACTTTCCATTAATGAAAAAGAATAATGCAATAGAAAATGAAATCACCATTGCAGCTATTTCACTAAATGGATTCACGCGATGCCAAAACCATCTAAGTATAAAAAGCAAACCAGTACCAGCACCTATCTGTAATAACAGGTTAAATACATCCTTTGCAGATTGCAAATAAAAAGAAAACCAAGCTGCTAAAATCATCAATAAAACAGTAGAAATTCTACCAAAGCGTACTTTTTGTTTTTCTGATGCTTCTTTATTAATGAATCTACTATAAAAATCATTAACTACATAAGAACTTCCCCAATTCAATTGAGTTGATATAGTACTCATAAATGCAGCGATTAAGGATGTCATAACAATTCCTATTAGTCCTGCAGGTAAATATGTCATCATAGCGGCATAAGCAACATCATCTCCTTGCATCTCAGCAGTTAGACCTGGAAATGCACTTGAAATAGAATTAAGGTCTGGGAATATAACTAATGAAGCAAGACCTACAATAATCCACGGCCAAGGCCTCATTGCATAATGTGCAAAATTAAAGAACAAGGTTGCCCAAGTTGCGTGTTTTTCGTTCTTAGCAGCTAACATTCTCTGAGCAATATATCCACCACCACCTGGTTCGGCACCAGGATACCATGTACTCCACCATTGAACAGCAAGAGGAATAATTAATAGGGTAATTAAAGCCTCGGTATTATTAAAATCAGGAAAAAAATCTAATTTAGAACTTACACTATCATGAGTTAAGAGCGCTGACAAACCATTTATTTCAGGTAGACCAACAATATAGATCGTGGCCCAAATACTACCAATCATTGCAATAATAAATTGAATGAAATCGGTTATAAGTACACCTTTCAATCCTCCTAAAGATGCATAAAAAACAACAATTATTGAAGAATATATTAAGGTTTGCTCTTGTGAAAAACCAAGCAAAATATTAGCAATTTTTACTCCGGCTAAACATACACCAGCCATTGTAATAATGTTAAATATTACACCTAAATAAATGGCTCTAAATCCCCTTAAAAATGCAGCACTTTTACCAGTATATCTAAGTTCATAAAATTCAAGATCAGTTGTAATACCACTTCTTCTCCATAGTTTTGCATAAAAAAATACAGTTAGCATACCTGTAAGCAATAATGCCCACCAAACCCAATTGCCAGATACACCATCATTTCTAACCAATTCAGTCACAAGTCCTGGTGTATCAGCCGCAAATGTGGTTGCTACCATACTTACACCTAATAACCACCAAGGCATATTTCTACCAGAGAGAAAAAACTCATTAGTGTTTTTACCAGCGCGTTTGGAAACATATACACCAATAAATGCAAATAAGCTTAAAAAGAAAATGATTATTACCCAATCAATTGTACCTAACTTCATAATTTTTATTTGTTACCAAATCTAATATTTTAAAACCAAAAAAGGCATTAGTAAATACTAATACCTCTTTATTGATTGGTTGGTTAATTTTTAAGATATCCAGTTCTTAGATGATGAATGTCTAGCAAACCAAACTAGTACAACACAAATTACCATTACCATTATTGGCATTGTTAAACTCATACCCTCAACGTTTATAAATAAATAAACATGCTGAACTATGGCAGACAGAGCTGATAAAACAAACATTGAGATTGCCCATTTTTTTCTGATCAATAAGAAAAGAGCTCCTAAGGCACCACCGAATACTGCTAAGGCAAATGCTGCAGTATACCATGCAGGATATTCCACTAGAAATTCTGCTTGCTGTTCTTCTGGAAGTGCCGCAATCATTTCGTCTGTAGCAAATGCTCTGCCCAAATAGGCCATTATACCCATTGCATTCCAGACTAAAGCTAATACACTAATAATCCAAAACCATACTGGTGGTTTTTGTGTTGTTGATGTCATAATATTGATGATTTAGTTAGTTATACCTATTACAATTTATAAAAAAACAATTAAAAATGTTTGATAAATTGATTTTACACAAAGAAAAAAGGGCGTTAGTTTTTGCTAACACCCTTTAATTTAAAATATTAAATTTCTTATTCTACAACATGTAATTTTGGCTCTTTATCTACAAATTTACCGTTAACAGATTCACCAAGAATGATGACCTCTTTAGAACGCTCGTACATTTTAATTGCACGATGCATTTGTAATTTTGTACCACTGTAAAGTTTAACACCTGATTTTGAGCCTTTGTTTCTAATTTCAATGTAAAAACCATCCTTTAATTTGGTTGGTCTAGTTGCTGGTCTACCCATAAATTTATTGTGAATTTTAAATAGGAGTGCATGATAGTGAAAATTATATCACTACGCAAGTTTATTTTTTAACATTTGAGTTTTGGGGCTATTAAGAAACTTCAATCATTAGAAGAATCGTTAATTCATAGTTAAGTAAATACCATATTTAAAAGGCTTTTTCTATTTTTATATAAATAGTTAAATACAATGGTCAATACAATTCCAAAAGAGACTCTTCCTTTTCTAAAAAAATTATCCAAAAACAACAATAGAGATTGGTTTAACGATAATAAAGCAGAATTTAAAGCAATAGAAACCAAAGTAAAGGAAGCCTACAACTCTCTTGGTGAATTATTGAATAACCATGATCAAATAGATAAGGTAAAAGTTTTTAGAATTTATAGAGATGTAAGATTTTCTAAAAATAAACTTCCATATAAAACCCATTTCGGTGGTTCGTTTCATAGAAAAAAACCTGAATTGAGAGGTGGCTACTATTTGCATCTACAACCAAAAAATGAGTCATTTATTGCTACTGGATTTTGGGAGCCAAACAAGGAAGATTTGTTCAGGATAAGAAAAGAGTTTGAAATGGATGATAGTGAAATACGTGAAATATTAAATCAGACAAAATTCAATAATACTTGGGGAGGTTTTGTTGGTGACGAATTAAAAACAGCTCCAAAGGGATTTGATAAAGAACACCAAGCAATTGATTTGATTAGGAAAAAGCAATTTATATTTATTAAAAAATATACTGATAAAGAGGTTAATTCAAAGGGTTTCCTAGATGATGTAAACACCTCATTTGTCAATGTGAGACCATTCTTTGATTATATGAGTGATGTTCTCACAACAAATTTAAATGGAGAATCTTTGCTTTAGACAGCCTTTAGAACATCTGGCTTTATAAACAATTGAATGCTATTTATTAGGCGATTCTTTACAATATTCATCATACGCTTATTTAATGCAGACGAATTTTGAATATAAGTATCGTACTCTTCAATTGTAAATTGGCCAATAATCATACCCTTAATAGAATTTCTAAACTTCATGTCCTTGTGAATAGCATTTTCCATATAATCTAACTGCTTTTGTAATGACAGTTCATAAAATACATTCTTGCGCTTAGAAATATAATTTTTAAAGACGGCAACAAATAAATCATGTTGCATTTTTATTATAGGTCTTAGGGTTTCATTTTGAAACTTTTCGTCAGCACTCATTGCTTCATAAATTTTAGCAGAGGCTATAATAGGTCTAATAGTGTGTAGGTTTTCGGATCGTTTGTTCATGATTAGGTAGGATTAATTTGGAATTAAATTTAATTATTAACCCTAAGAATATTTTTATAGCATCGATATCTTGTTAACGTTGTTATTAACAATGCCGTTTTAAGTTATCTAAAAGTTAATCAGAATTTGCAACACTTAGTTCGTAAATTTCTAAATCAAAATAAGATACAGAAGCTAAAACATGATCAAAAATATCACCCATAATAAACTCATAATTTTGCCAGCGTATGTCTGCACTAAATGCATAAATCTCCATTGGTATACCTTGAGGTGTTGGTTCTAGTTGACGGACCATTAAAGTCATATTATGGTTTATAGCTGAGTGATTCTCAACATAGGTTAAAAGGTATTTTCTAAACACTCCAAAATTGGTCAAATTGCGCCCATTGATAAGCACAGATTTATCAATAGCATTATCTGTATTAAACGTTTTAATCTCTTTTGATTTTTGTTCTATGAAACTAGATATTAATTGAATTTTTTTAAAGCGCTGAATATCTTCATCCGTTAAAAATTTTATAGTCGAAGTTTTTATAATAACTGATCGTTTTATCCTCCTACCACCAGAAGACATCATACCTCTCCAGTTCTTAAAAGAATCAGATATCAAAGCATATGTCGGAATGGTTGTTATTGTTTTATCCCAATTTTGCACTTTAACAGTTGCCAGGTTTATTTCTATGACATCACCATCAGCACCATATTTCTCAAAAGTAATCCAGTCTCCAATACGCACCATGTCATTAATAGACACTTGAATACTTGCTACAAACCCTAAAATAGTGTCTTTAAAAATTAACAGGATAACTGCAGATGCAGTACCAAGGGTAAATGCAAATTTCAAAAAAGTAATACCTGTAAGGATAGAAAAGATTCCAAAGACGCCTAAAATCCATGCAAATATCATAAATACTTGTATGTAACTATCAACAGGTTTGTCTTTATATTTAGCTAATGTTTTTAGATAGTCTTTAATAGAATTTAAAAAACTTCTAATTATCCTAAGCGTTAATATTACAGTAATAACTTTTAAAGTTTTTTCAATAATATCTTCGGCATATTCAAAATCTGTAAAAACCTCAGGAACAAATTCTATAAGAATTATAAGCGGAATTATGTGCGCTATGTTTCTTGGTAGTTTATTACTAATTAGGATATCATCAAAATTGGTTTTAGTCCGTTTTGCAAGACCAGCAGAAAAACGCCAAAGAAGTCTTTTTGTAATAAAATCAACTACAAACGCAATAACTAATACAGCTAACAATAAACAAATCATGTTTATGTACTGAGCTGAAGTTTCTGAAAACCCCTTTTCCATCAAGAGGTCATATATATAATGTCTTATACTAAGCGTTTTCATTTCTTAAATATTTTTTGTCAATATAGAAAGTTCCAAAAGGAATTATTGCGGCAACAAGGACAATAAATAATGTTTTGTTAGGCCATTTTAATTCAGCACCAAGCATTACTGCAAGGACTATATAGGCCATAAAAAATAAACCATGTGGCATACCTAGCATTTTTACAAATTGTGGGTCATCTTGTAAATATTTGATAGGCACTGCAATGAATAGTAATAAAATGTATGAAAGCCCTTCGAGAATAGCAGTAATTCTGAATAGTGGCAACAGTTTTGTCATTAGAAAATATTTGTACAAAAATACATGAGAATTGTATTTTAAATGGTGTTTTTAACAGCTTTTAATAAAAAATATTAATACTCAATTTCGATTAATTATCTTTAGCATGTTATATACATGAAACCAATCTTTAAATACACTGAGCATACAAATGAAAAACCTATTTTATGAATTCTTAAAATCAATCTCATTAGTTTTTATCATTTTTATTTTTTCAATTTCAGGTATAACAGCTCAATCCCATAAAACAGATAATATTACACTTGAAAAAACATATGAGAGAAATAAGACAATTATAGAAAGTAACTCATATGAGTTTAGATCTCTCATGGTTTATGATGGTTCACAACGCGAAAAAAACTATAGTAAGGTATCCTTTATTGAAAACAAGTTATCTGGGTCATTAATACCTATTACAAGTTCTAAATCTAGTGTTGTTTCATTTGAAAAGGACAGAATTAAGAATTACAAAGTGCAAACCAATGATGAAAACCAATCAGTAGAACTGTCATTTGACCTTGCTTCTGGAGAAATGTCATTTCAATTCAATATTAGAATAATGCCAAATGGTAAGGCTTTTTTGAAGGTTTATTCATTGAATGAAGAAATAGAATACATAGGTACAATCTTTAGACAATAAATGGAAAGAGAGGAATATATAATTCATATTATTGGTGCTGGAATTAGCGGGTTAATAGCAGCTAAAACTTTAGAAGCTAATGGTTATAGGCCAATCATTCTAGAATCTTCTGATAATGTTGGTGGTAGAGTTAAAACGGACATTGTTGATGGATATCAATTAGATCATGGTTTTCAAGTATTACTTGATGCTTATCCAAAAGCTCAAGAGCATTTGGATTATAATGACTTAGACCTTCAAAAATTTTTACCAGGTGCAACCATTTTTACTAATGCTAAGTCACAAACCATAGGAGATCCAAGTCGTAATTTAGGTTTGTTGTTACCAACCATAATGGCATCAGTCGGTACACTAAGTGACAAATTGAAAATATTGAAGTTAAACAGACAGTTAAAAAAGAAATCCATAAATCAAATTTTTCAGGAAAAATCACAATCTACTCTAGAATATTTAAAGGATTATGGATTTTCAGATAAGATAATTGATAATTTCTTTAAACCATTTTTCTCTGGAATATTCTTAGAACCTGAACTCAGAACTCTCAGTATTATGTTTGAGTTTGTCTATAAGATGTTTGGAGAGGGATCTGCTACACTTCCAAAAGCTGGAATCGGAGCAATACCTAATCAAATTAAAGACCAACTTAAACATACCCAATTTAGATTTAACACTAAGGTTAAATCTGTAGAAGACAATAGAATACTATTAGATAATGGTGAAGTATTAGATACACATTTCACAATTATCGCCACTTCACCAAGTCAATTTATTTCAAATTTAAAGGATCAGGAACAACAGTGGAAATCTTGTTATTGTTTATATTTTGAAGTCGATAAACGTAACATTGATAAGCCTCTAATCGGTTTAGTGGCTGATAATGATGCCTTAATTAATAATATCTTTTTTCATAATAGTATCAAGACCTCTTCTAGAGGTGATAATGAATTGCTTTCTGTCACTGTAGTAAAAGAGCATCAATTAAATGAACAACAACTAACTGAGAGGGTAGAACAAGACCTGAAAAAGTATTGCAATATTGAAGTTTTAAAATTTATCAAAACCTACCATATAAAGCAGGCTTTACCAGACTTAGAATATTTGCAATACGAGATTTCACCAACTGAAACACAATTGAAGCCAAACATATATTTAGCCGGAGACCATTTATTAAATGGATCATTAAATGGAGCGATGTTGTCAGGTGAACGGGCTGCTCAAGGTTTAATCATGAGTTTAGAGGATGGCCTTGTTGTTGAAAACTTATCTTCAGAGTACATATAATTTTAAAAAGAAACAGTACCTTTACACTAAGTTTATTGAAGGTACACCTCACAAGTAACAAGTATTCCAAGTTATTTTTTCGGTATTTTAAGATTCTCTGTTTCGTAAGTTATTTAGTAATCATTATTAGTATTTTCTTAAGCAAGTGAATATTAATTTTAAATCATTACATGGGTAGATCACAACAGACATTTAGTAAAAGTGAAAAAGAAAAAAAGAGATTAAAAAAGCGTGAAGACAAACGCAAAAAAATGGAGGCGCGTAAACTTGCCAAAGAAGAAGGTGGGTCTCAGGGAATACCAATAGCTTACGTTGATTATAATGGTAATTTAACTGATACACCTCCAGATCCTTCTATGAAAGTAAAAGTAAAGGCCGAAAATATTGAAATCGGTATTCCAAAAAAGGAAGAAGGTGATGAGGAAGAGTTTGATCCGATTAGAAAAGGTAAGGTTTCATTTTACGACAGCTCAAAGGGATTTGGTTTTATAATAGACACAGAAACAAACGAGAAATACTTCACCCACGTTAGTGGTATAATCGATGATATAATTGAAAATGATAAGGTTACTTTTGAACTCGAGAAAGGACAAAGGGGAATGAATGCTGTGAGAGTTAAAAAATCGTAGTCAACTATTGAATCCAACTATTAAGACAATTGGTGAAAAACACCTTATAGGAATGCGAGGTAGTATGCATCATGGTGAAATGCATAAAATTATTGCTTTGTGGAAACAGTTTATGCCAAATAAATTTAAGGTGACCAATACTCTAAATGAAGAACTTATTGCTCTGCAGAACTATAAAGACTTTTCTAACACCAAATTGGCTTTTGATATTTGGGCATGTGCAGAAGTGTCTGACTTAAATAATATTCCAGAAGGGTTGAGTGGCCTAACTATTCCTGCAGGCGAGTATGCAGTTTTTGTTCTAAAGGGAATGGATGCTGGTGCATTATACCGTGAAATATTGTCTGAGTGGTTACCAAATTCTGGCTATAAAGTAGATAGTAGGCCTCATTTTCAAGTTATGGGAAAGAAATATATCAATAATAGTGATAAGTCTGAAGAGGACGTTTATTTACCAATAAAATCAAAGCTCTAATATTAGCTTCTGGCCAATTCTGAGAGTTGAGTTTTTCCTGATTGAATTAGACTTACAAATTGAAGCAATAGTTATATTATTTCTGTTAGAAATTCTTGACAAAGTATCACCTTTTCTAACTATATAAACCTTTGTTTGTTTAATTAAACTCTTACGAGCTTCCTCTTCAGTTTCATACAACGCTAGTTTAGTCAGTCGTCTAGAGTTATGATATCTTGTTCTCGTCCATTTACGTGTTACCCAAAGCTCTTTAGAACGTACTTTATTGTCTTCGGTAATTTCAAATAAATATTCAGGGTGAATATATTCCCCTTTAAAACTGGTTACGAGATGTAAATGACTCCCTCTGGAGTTGCCCGTATTACCACCTTTACCAAGGTACTGACCTTTTGAAACACTATCATTTGCTTTAACTCCAATACGAGAAAGATGAGCATATGTTGTTTCTAAACCGTTGTAATGTCTAACAACAACTGTTTTACCGTGACCTCCGCTATATCTTGCAAAACGTACTATACCATCTAACATTGAGACTACACTATCTCCTGTAACCAAATCTATATCAATACCTTTATGAGGTCTGCCTCGACGCCAGCCATATCTAGATGTAATAACTTTTTCCTTTAAAATTGGTGATGCATAAACCGAGTCTTCAAAAAATATTTTAAACGGATAATCAGGTGCATAGTCTTTGTAGGGATTATATACTATCGTATTCCAGTGATCCTCCTTTATGTTTAATATAGATTTTATATTTAGAACTGAGTCTTTTTCAATCAGTGGTATTTCTATTTCATTTGGATTTGCCAGTTTATTAAGCGATGCAACAGGAAGTTGAATCTTTAAGCTTCTATGTGAAGGGTTTTCCTGTGATTGTACATAAAGTGTAATAACTAGACATATGAAACATAAAAGGGATTTTTTCATTTTTGTTATATACTATATACTGAAAGAATGCAAAATTAACACAATTATTGTTGAACTCAAATCGCTTTAACATCTGTTAAAATAGACTATTTTTGTACCTCAATAATTAACAAACATAGTAAGTATGTCTCAAGATAATCAAACAGTCCAAGAAAAGAAGACTGATAAAGAATTATACGACTACCAACAAGGTGCCATTAGTAAAATTTTCGAAAAATTTGATACAGCTCCTTATGATTATCATTTATTGTATCAATTACCAACCGGAGGAGGGAAGACGGTAATTTTTTCTGAAATGGTTCGTCAATACCTAAAAAACCATAATAAAAAGGTTCTTGTAATGACACACCGTATTGAGCTTTGTAATCAGACTTCTAAAATGCTCACTAGTTTTGGTGTTACCAATAAGATTGTAAGTAGCAATGCAAATCTAGATAATCAAGCTGAGTACACTTGTTTTGTTGCAATGGTTGAGACTTTAAATAACAGGTTAAACGATAATATGCTAGACATTTCTGATGTTGGGCTGGTTATTATTGATGAGGCACACTATAATTCATTTACTAAATTATTCAAGTTCTTTGAAAAATCGTTCATATTAGGTGTTACGGCAACCCCTTTAAGTTCTAACAAGGACTTACCAATGAAGGACAATTATAATGAGTTAATTGCGGGTGAAACTATTGAAAACCTTATCGAAAACGAATTTTTGGCTAGAGCAGAAACCTATGCTTACGACATGGGACTTACGTCCTTAGAAATAGGTTCAAATGGTGATTATACTGTGAAATCTTCAGAAGATTTATATACTAGCCCTGCAATGTTGCAAAAAACAATTGATGCCTATAAAAAACATTCACTAGGGAAGAAGACTTTGATTTTTAATAATGGTATTAATACTTCAATTAGTGTTTATTATGCCTTTAGACAAGCAGGCCTGCCCATAATGCATTTAGATAATACGGCAAATAAAAAACAAAGAAGGCAAATTCTAGATTGGTTTCATGAAACACCGGATGCCATTTTAACTTCAGTAAGTATCCTTACCACTGGCTTTGATGAACCTACAATTGACACTATTCTTTTAAATAGAGCAACAAAATCTCTTACGCTCTACTATCAGATGGTAGGACGAGGATCTAGAATTTTGAACAATAAATCTAAATTTACTATCATAGATTTAGGGAATAACTTGTATCGTTTTGGACCTTGGGGAGCTGACCTAGACTGGCAATTAATATTTAAGTCACCTAATTGGTATGCAGATCGTATTAAAAGTGACGAAGCCATTGAGGCCAACTTTAAACATGAATTGGCAGATGAAATTAAGGATGAATTTTCTAAATCAGAAGTTACTTATTTTGATATTCGTCAGTGCTACAAAGATGCTGTGGATAACGGAGAATCGTCAAAGGTGGTGCTTGAACGGTCTATAGAGCATCACGCTAAAATATGTATCGAAAACAGTGAGGATGTATATGATGCCATAGCTTTAGCAAAACTGCTTAAAGATGATATAAATCAAAGAATTGAAACTTACGCCAAGTGTATAAGTAAAAGCACCCATAATTTCTTGAAGTGGTTAAAAGATGACTACAAAATGAAATTAAACTCTTATCTACGGGCTAATTTTGATGAGAAATTTGAGGAAATACATGGTTATCCTCCTAAGGATTAAATAATGTATATAATAGATTATTCTGAGATTTGAGTGGGTAAATTAACCATTCTTCTATTTAAATATTGAATAATTTTGAACAAAAGCTAGTATATGGCAGTGCACTGTATACACAAGGACGTGGTTACGAAAACAATAATTAAACTGAAAAATTATATGAGAATTTTAATGATTTTAGGGCTGTTATTCTTTACAATAAATACAACAGCACAGAAGAAAGTAATGCAGCACGAAGATAAGGCATTATGGAACCGTATTAGAAATGTTGAAGTTTCAAATTCAGGTGATTATATGCTTTATAATCTTGGACCAGAGGAAAAAGACCAAAAACTTCATTTACACGATATGGATGGCAGAAAAATAATGACCTATGAACGCAGTAAAGGTGGTGCATTTTCATATGATTCTAAACATGTAGTGTTTGCAGTCAATGCTTTAAAGGATAGTATTAGAGAAATGAAGCGTAAAAAGTTGAAAAAGAAAGATTTACCAAAGGATTCTTTACTGATTTATAATTTAGATAGTAAATCACTGCAAAAGATTCCGAATGTAAAATCCTATAAAATGCCAGAAAAATGGTCTGGAATAGTTGCTTATACGTTAGAAGCACCAAAATCTACCAATAAAGACACTTCAAAATCAAAAGAGAATGATACCACTAAAGTTAAAAAGAAATTAAAAAAGGTCTCTAAAGACAATGGTTTTCATCTGGTAATAAGAAACCTAGAAACAGGTGTTGAAGACACTCTTAAATACGTACATCGCTATGCCATGGCTAAGGAAGGACGTCATCTGGTTTATGCAACTTCAGGCACAATAGATAGCCTTGGAGGTGGTGTTTATAGTTATGATATAGACAAAGCTTCCAAGACTTTGTTAATGTCTAGTCACCATAAAACTAAATATCCTCAGTTGGGTATATCAGAATCAGGTAGACGCATAGGTTTTGTGGTAGATGCGGACTCAACTAAAAGCTTAATAAAAATGCCTAAACTCTATGCTTGGAATCAAGGAGATACTACTGCTAAATTAATAGCAGATTCTAAAGAAAATGGCGCAAATATGTTGGTTTCTAGTGATGAACAATTAAGATTTTCAAAAAATGAAAACCGATTATTCTTTGGGTTACAAACAACACCAATTGTTCAAGACACAACTTTACTTGATGAGGAAATCGTTAACGTAGAAGTTTGGACTTATGATGAACCTAGATTATATACTGTTCAAGAATTAGATCTAAAAAACGATAAGAAAAAAGCGTATATGAGTTTATACGATTTTACCAGCAATAAGGTTATCCCAGTTGCCGATACAGAATATGACTTAGCAAGATACAGTGATGAAGGGAATAGTAGATATGCAGTTTTAGGTAACCAAACACCGTATTTATTACAGAGTCAATGGACGGCCCAGCGTCCAATGGATATGCAACGCTTAGATTTAAATACTGGCGAACGCACTGATATAGCTAAGAAAGTATATGGAGGAAGTTCAATAAGTCCAAAAGGAAACTATCTATATGGCTATAGCCGAAAGGATAGCACTTGGTACACTTATAACCTTAACACTTTAAAGTATACTGCATTAACTAAGGGACGTCAATTTTATAACGAATTACACGATTATCCGGATGACCCATACAGTTACGGTTATGCAGGGTGGACCGAGAATGATGCTAAATTCCTGATTTATGATCGTTTTGATATTTGGTCATTTGATCCTGATACTGGAAAACCAGAAAATTTAACCAATGGTAGAGCATCTAAGGTTCGTTACCGTTATGTAAAGTTAGATAATGAAGAAAGATCAATTTCTGAAAGTAAAAATTGGATGTTAAGCACATTCAATGAAGGCAATAAATATGGCGGAACGGCGAGTTACAATCCAAAACGAAAGTCACTAAAACAATTAGAAGAAGGACCATATTCATATGGTCAAATTGCAATGGCACAAAACGATAAAAAGAATCGACTTGTATTCACCAGACAGTCCTTCACAGATTTCCCTAATTTTTGGAGTACTAATCTTTCATTTAAATCACCAAAGCAAATAACAGATGCTAATCCACAACAAGGTGATTATAACTGGGGAACTTCAGAAATGGTAGAATGGACTTCTTTAGATGGCAAACTTTTAAGAGGAATGTTGATTAAACCAGAAAATTTTGATTCTAAAAAGAAATATCCATTAATCGTTAATTTCTATGAGAAAAGCTCTGACGGATTGTATCGTCATCGAGCACCAAGCTATGGTCGTAGTACAATAAACTATCCGTTCTATGCAAGTAGAGGTTATGTAATTTTTAATCCTGATGTATACTATCGAGATGGTTATCCTGGTGAAAGTGCTTTTAACTGTGTTATTCCTGGAATAACCATGTTAATTGAAAAAGGCTTTATAGACAAGGATAATATTGGAGTTCAAGGTCATAGTTGGGGAGGATATCAAATCGCATACCTGGTTACCAAAACAGATATTTTTAAAGCTGCCGAATCTGGTGCCCCGGTTCCAAACATGATTAGCGCTTATGGTGGAATTCGTTGGTGGACAGGTCTAAGCCGTCAATTCCAATACGAACATACACAAAGTAGAATAGGAGGTACGCCTTGGGAATACCCCCAACGCTATATTGAAAATTCTCCGATTTTCAATATCGATAAAATTAATACACCACTATTGATAATGCATAATGATGCTGATGGTCATGTGCCATGGTATCAAGGTATTGAGTTTTTTGTGAGTTTAAGACGTCTTGGAAAACCTTCTTGGTTCTTGAATTATAACGACGAACCACATTGGCCACTAAAAATGCAAAACCGTGTGGATTTTAATATAAGAATGGCGCAATTTTTTGATTATTATTTAAAAGGAGAACCAAAGCCTATTTGGATGGATCGTGGCGTTCCTGCTATTGAAAAAGGTATTAATCAAGGTTATGAATACATTGACAGCGATAAGGATTAAAAAATTATATACCAACTATAAAAAAATACATATCTCTATAACATACTGAAAATAACAAAGCCATATGCGAAAATGCGAATGATGCGCAATGAACCATAATACATAACACTTTTAAAAGGGTAATTAATAATACCTGCTGTCATGCACGATACTGCAAATGGCAATGGTAATATGGCTCCGATTACGATGAGTATACCGCCCCATTTTTTCGAGTTTCTAAGTTGTTTTGCCATTTTCACCTCTAAATAGTTATGAACAGTTGGCATAGTTGTAATGCATTTTCCGAACCAATAGGCCATTAAACCTCCAGAGTAAGACAATAATGCCAAAATACTTAAATACTGCCATGGTCTTGGCATATTACCAGACCAGGCGATAAATATCTCAGGAGGCACAAGACCAAGTATAGTTTCTGAAACAAAGAAGAAACCTAAAACACCATAAACTGGTAATAGTTGTGTAACGCGTTCTAAAGTCAAATTAATATCAACAAACTGATTTAACGTAACAATTGCTGCAATAAAACCAACTATATATGGAAAGGCATTTTTCAATGCAAGCAAAACAAATTCATAAAAACCGGTATATGAATAATATTGATGTAGTAATTGAATTCTAGATTTGGTCGAATTAGATCGTAATCGAGATAGTTTCATTTAGATTAAGTTTTTTTAATTTGGAGTGGAACGAATTTATAAAATAAATGTGTATAAAATAGATTAATGAATTAATAATTCGTTAAAACGTTTATATATGTAGTAAAAATATTACTATTTAAATACTGAATTTTATTATGAAGTAAAAAAATAATTAATATTTATTATAGGAAAGCGGTAAGCTCAAAATACTATTTTACATAATATAAATTATAAGACAATTGTTATTATTTGGTTTTCTATGTGAGTGTACAATAACCAATGGTCTATTTCTAATAACCTACAAAAAGTATACTATAACTCTAATAGTAGTACATATAGAATATATGAAGTAGAAATCAAAAAGGACAATGAAATTAAAAATTTGAAATTCAAAATTGACAGTGAAGTTAATAACAAGGCATATGTTGCGCTGAATTAAATATCTTTTAGAGAATTGGAAATTTAAAATCTAACGCAATTTTAAAGGCCAACTTTCTTCAAAGTTGGCCTTCTTTAATTTCTGTGATATTATATTTTTCTGACCAATATAATTGCATTAGAATTAAAACAGGAGCCTAGAAATGTCTCTCCTCCAAAATTAGAATTAAAACTAATGACATACGGTTGATATCCTGCTTTTGTTGATGTCCAATAAAACAATGTTTCATCAAAATCTCCAATATTTTGTAGATGAAGGTTATTAAAGATAGTTTCTGCAGAACTACGACTTGGTATAAACCAATCGTCATAGGAATTATGATTTAGGTCATAAGCAATTTTAAATGCATAATCGTCGCTACCAAATTCTAAACCATTTGGAACACTACTATTATCAGCTAAATTCCCATTAACAATTTGTTCGGTGTTTAACTCCCCATCACCAATTGCTTCACCATTAGTTAAATCAAAATGATCGCCCCAAGATTTAGTTCCAATTTGAGAATAATTTGTTGCAACCATTAATGAACCATCCATCTCATTAACATAATAAATGTATCCACCACCATATTCTAATCCATAGAATACCTCAGCGCCTAAAGCGTTTGTAATATCTAAGACTGCAACACCATTTTCTAGATTTTCTATAATCGAGAGGTTGTTATTAAAGACAGTTGGATCTACTGTATCATCATCTGAACAATTGGAAATTAGAAATGCTAAAAGAATAAATACTGATTTTTTCATAATAATTTAGTTTGTTTTAATATATAACATGTTACGTCCATAAATCCCTACCCTTTATTACTAATTTCTAAAAAAAGCCCCTGAATAACAAGAGCTTTTATTTTGATGAGTCTTGAATGTTTCTTTTTAATGATATTAAGTATCAATTACTTTATGTTTCATTCAACTATTTCAAAACTAATAATTAAATGAGTATCTGAGAACATCGCTTTTAACACAATATTATACTATTTTATCCTTTTTCTAATATATAATCGATTGCATAGCATGAGCTGGTATATCTAAAGCTATTTCACTCTCACCGACTAATAGTTTATAGGCTATTGGTTCATCTGTTTTATTCATCACTACAGTAACTATTTGCCCATCTGGATTTTGAAAAGATGAGCTCTCTATAGTACTTCTACTTGCTGTAGTACTTATAAGTTTTGCACCTGGTTTAACAAATTTTGAAAAATGACCTATATAATAATATGTTGGTGTGTAAATAAGTTCATTATTTTGAGTATCCGCGTGTATTGGTGCAAAGCAAAAATTTTGAACGTGATTTGGCCCACCGTTTTCATTTAACAGAATATTCCAATCGGTCCAACCTACTGTTCCGCTATTAAAATCGTTTATCATAGAATTGCCGTATCGCTCTGCATTTGACCAACGTTGGTATTGGGTAGGATCGAACTTTTCCTGACAACCTTCGGTAAATAGTAAATTCTTAGTTGGGAAGGATTCTTTAACGTTTTTTAGATTATCATATTTTGGATCACCACCTGTCCATGTTTCATACCAATGAAACCCTATTCCCCAAGCATACTTAAATGCCTCAGGATCCTCAAAAATAGTATTCGCTCTATGCGAAATTAAGTCTCTGTT
The DNA here is from genome assembly GCF_003335675.1 of Winogradskyella sp. KYW1333. Lineage (GTDB taxonomy): Bacteria > Bacteroidota > Bacteroidia > Flavobacteriales > Flavobacteriaceae > Winogradskyella. Next base: position 157,073 of record NZ_QPHL01000016.1, read on the forward strand.
ATGATCCCAAACTACAATATTCTTATCGCTATAGCCGTTAGATTCGAAGGTTGGGCCTAAATAGTTTTTTAGAAAATCTCGTTCTTCTTCTGCTGTATAGATACAAGACTCCCATCGTTGTACTGCCATAGGTTCATTTTGAATGGTAACTCCCCAAACAGGTATTCCTTCCGCTTCGTACGCTTGAATAAACTTCACAAAATAATCCGCCCAAGTCTGATTATATTCTGGTAACAATTTACCACCTTGAAGCATGTGTTTATTTGTTTTCATAAAAGCAGGTGGACTCCATGGACTAGCATAAAACACTAAATCATCCTTAATAAGTGCTTGCGCACGTTTAATCATAGGAATTCGTTTTACCTTATCCTTCTTTATTGAAAATGTTTTAAGTTCCTTATCCCCTTCTTCAATATAGGTGTGGCTTCCTATACCAAAATCGCTGCTATGAATACTAGTTCTTATGATATTATAATTTATACCATCATCTGAAAAATAGGCGTTTAGTAATTCCTCTTGTTTATCTTCAGTTAATTTTGAAAAAACCTCGGCAGACGCATCTGTAATAGCACCTCCAATTCCTAAAAACTCTTGGAATTTTTTCTCTGGATTTACAAAAACAGCTATTTCCGTTTCTAAGGGTTGATTTGCGTTTGTAAATTGATTTTCTGAGTCTAAAGCCAACCTTTTATCTGTATTTTGAGCTGTTAGGTAAACGGTCGCATTATTACCTGTAAAATTCTTACCTACAGTGGCTTGGGTGTCCTCAAAAGTTGCCTTTTCATTCTTGTTATTATTATCATTACAAGAAACGTAAAGTAGTATTATTACTGAGAAGTAGAATAATTTTTTCATTAATGAATTTAGTTTTTATTGAGCAAAATTGATTTGATTGGTTTTAGCCTTAAATATACTGATTATTAGAATTATATACGAATAAAAAAAGCACCATTACTGGCACCTTAGTGTGTTATTAATAATGGGATAACCTCACTATTAGATTAGCTATTTGTATCTAATATAATTCTTATACTTCTCGTCTAAGTACTTCTAATGGAGAACTATTTAATACTGCTCTAATATTACTTAGACCAATTATCAAAACAATTAATGTAATTCCAGGTAAGAATACTACGAATGGAATTGCCGATGGTGTAAAGGGTTCTTTAAAAATAAATAGTGCTAAACATAGCCCACTGATAAGGGCGAGCAAAATACCAACTAAACTACCCAATGCTCCCAAAAAGAGATACTCCAGTGCAGAAATTTTTAGTATTTGAGGATTTTTGGCACCTATTGTACGTAAAAGAACACTTTCCTTAATACGCTGGTATTTACTTGTTCTAACTGATCCTATTAGAACTATCAGTCCAGTTATGATGCTAAAGAATGCCATAAAATTTATGACCCATGCAACTTTGTCTAAAATATCTTCAACAATATTAAATACTTGTCTTAAGTCTATGATAGTTACATTCGGAAACTTCTCTACTAAATTACGCTGTAGATTAGCAGAAACTTGTTCATTCTCAGCAGCTGTGGTGAATACACTAAATTGAGGAGCGTCTTCTAAAACTCCTTTTGGGAAAACAATTGAAAAATTAAGTTGCATGCGTCCCCAATCTACCTGTCTAATGCTTCCAATAGTTGTTTCCATTAAAACACCTTGGACATTAAAAACTATTTTATCCCCGACTTCAACGTTTGCATCAGCTGCCAAATTATCTGATATAGATATTACTATAGGCTCATTACGCCCTAATTCCTCCGTCCATTCGCCATTAATAAGTATTTCTGACGCTATTAGTTTATCACGATAAGTAGTTCTAAACTCATGATTTAAAATCCAACCTCTTACTTGTCTTGTTGTGTCTTGCCTTAGTTCATTAAGAAGTTTATCCTTTATTTGATGCATGCGCATGGTTACTAATGGAATATTATCCAAAATAGGTACTTCACTTTCGTTCAGTTGAGATACCATTGCTTCTCTCTGATGACTTTGTACATCTAATATGATAATATTGGCATTTTCAGCAGTAGGTCCCACTTCTGTTTTTGACAGTAAAATATCTTTCGTAAAATACAATGTACTTATAAGAAAGGTGCCTAATCCAATAGCTAATACAAGAACAACTGTTTGATTATTCGGCCTGTACAAATTAAGTAAGCCTTGTCTGGACGTAAAACTCCAAGTTTTAGGAAAAAAGCGTCTTACCAATTTCATGAAGAGATTAGCGACTATTGCTATAATAATAAAAGTTATAACTGCTCCTAAAACAAAAATTAATGCGTAAGAGGCATCTTTCAATAACCAAAATGAAAATAAAAACAGGAAAAGTAAAATTGAGCAATATACTAAGGTGATCACTTTCCTTGGTTGTTGTGGCTCCTCACTCACTCGCAGTACCTTTAAGGGCGATACATACCAGGTATGTAATAAAGGTATTAATGCAAACAACACTGACATAAATAATCCGAGTAGAATACCAATGATGATTGGTTGTACTGTAACTGACATTTCTACTTCAAATGGTAAAAATGATTTGAGTATATAAGGAAATAGACCTTGTAAGACCACGCCAATAAATGATCCAATTAATCCGCCTAATACACCAATACCAGAAATTTGGATTAAGAAAATTAAAAAGCTTTGCTTTCGGCTTGCTCCCAAACACTTTAAAATGGCAATTGCTTTAAGCTTTTCTCTTATGTAAATATGTACTGAGCTAGCTATTCCAATACACCCAAGAAGTAATGCTATAAAGGCTGCTAAATTCAAAAACTTGCCAACATTATCATATCGTCTACCTAAACGACGACTTGTACTTGTATGTGTATCTAAATCTGCATTTGCCAAATCTAACATAGGATCAATTTTATCTTCAAAGGCATTTAAATCTAGCGTGTCTGATGCTTTATAAAAAAATTGAAATTCTTTGCGACTACCAAATTGTAATAATTCTGTATCATCAATTGAACTATATGGTATTATCACCGGAGGTGCAACCGAAGTTGAAACAGCATTGCTTCCAGGTACAGATTTTAATGAACCTAGTATCGGAAATATCACTTCACCAACTTTGATAGAATCACCAGTTAAAATATTATACTGTAACATCAATGTAGCATCAACTAGAGCTCCTTTTTTGTCTTGATAATTTTTGGAAGCGACAATTGGCTCTGTTTTCATGGTGCCGTAAAATGGAAAATCTCCTTGCATACCTCTAACATTCACTAATTTTGTACCTCCATTTTTCGGGAATGCTATCATCGAAACAAAATTGACTTCCATTGCATCAGGTTGTAGAGAGTCAATAATTTCTTGAGCACGCTCCGTTGGTTCTTGGCGAGTATCTATAATATAATCGGCTCCCATGAGATTTTTAGATTGCCTTTTAATATTATCTCTTAGATTTTCAGAAAATAACTGAATAGCAACGACCGCAGATATACCCAAAATTATGGAAGACATAAACAGAAGCAATCTTACACGACTGGCTTTTGCATCTAGCAATGCCATTTTAAATAACCATGAAAATGTTGGTTTCAATTTACTTAAGTTCTTTGATTGGTTAGTATTTGACCTCCTTTAAGTCTTAATATTTGTTGTGTTCTATTAGCTAAATCTAGGTCATGAGAAATAATTATAAGTGTTGTACCAGCTTCTTTATTTAAATCAAAAAGCAATTGTATAACCTTTTCTCCTGTTTCTTCATCTAAATTACCTGTAGGCTCATCAGCAAACAAGATACTTGGTGTATTGGAAAAGGCTCTAGCCAAAGCAACTCGCTGTTGTTCACCACCAGAAAGTTGTGATGGGTAATGATGCATCCTGTCTGCAAGCCCTACTTTTTCCAATAATTCTTTACTCTTATGGATGGCATCCTTTGCCCCTTGCAGTTCTAATGGAACACTCACATTTTCAAGCGCTGTAAGCGTTGGTAATAATTGAAAATTCTGAAAAATAAAACCAACCTCTTTATTCCGAAGTTCAGCGCGTTCGTCCTCGTTAAGATTTTTTAAATCAAGCCCACAAAGTTCAACATTACCAGAATTTGGTTCGTCCAAACCTGCACACAATCCTAATAATGTAGTTTTGCCACTTCCCGAAGGTCCTACTATTGAGAAAGTTTGGCCTTTTTCAACATCAAATGAAATATCTTTTAATACTGTTAACTGTTTTTGCCCACTTTTATAGGTCTTCTCCAAACCGTTAATCTTTAATATCTTTGTCATAGGCTTAACAACTTTTACAACGTCTTATGTTCGAATTTCAAAATACACAATTGCAATTGATTTCACTAGAAAGTATGAAGCTTAATATCTTAAAGTTTTGTTATTTTATAGTGGTTATGGTTTTATTAGGTTGTGGTGGTGATAAGGGTAATGATAAATCAACTGAAAGTCAGATGAAAACTGAAAAAGATTCAAACGAAAATATGGTGGGAACGACTAAAACTATACTGTGTTTTGGTGATAGCATTACTGCTGGTTACGGCTTAGATGATAGTTCTGACGCTTATCCTGCTATTTTACAACAAAAAATTGATTCTTTAAATCTTAATTATACAGTAATAAATTCTGGTTTAAGCGGTGAAACTTCTTCTGGTGGAAGAAGTAGAATTGATTGGGTTTTACGACAAAATGTAGATATCTTTTTATTAGAACTTGGCGCAAATGATGGCCTTAGAGGTATTCCTCTTACAGAAACAAGATCTAATCTTCAATCCATTATTGAAACTGTAAAGGAGAAATATAGTGATGCTGAAATTATCCTAGCTGGTATGGAACTCCCACCAAATATGGGACAGGATTACACATCGGAATTTAAATTTGTATTTGCCGATTTAGCAATAGAAAATGATGTTACCTTCATTCCTTTTATTTTAAATGAAGTTGGTGGTATTAAAGAATTAAATCAGCAAGATGGCATACATCCAACTATTGAAGGTCATAAAATTGTTGCCAAAACGGTTTGGGAAAAATTAAGACCAATGCTTAACTAAATTTACAAAATCAACTTAGGGATTTCATATCAATAACAAAGCGATATTTAACATCACTCTTAAGCATTCTTTCATAAGTCGCATTAATGTCTTGTATGTTTATGACTTCAACATAAGAAGTGAATCTTATAATTGAATAACAATTAAAATAATTCTGAAGGTGATAATTTATATTAAACAAGAATTTATTACAGTGATATTGTAACTATAGGACCATCAGCAGGCCTTGATATCTTTGGTATGGAGCCAAATTTAAAATTTGTGCTCATTAAAGAAATGACTACTAGAACAAGCAGTTTGTGCTTATTCGTCAAGGATTCTGGTCATGAAAGTATCTTAGCTTAATGTAGAATAGATAAAGAAAAAAGACGCAATACATAATTACGACTTTTTTACAACATGGTTATGGTACTAATTTATACAGACTTAGAATTAAGGGTTCAAAATTATATTTCTTTCTGCTATAAGAATACCATCTTTCTTCTTAGGACTTAGTATTCTAGATAAATGTGATTTTTTTGTTATTTTATTTCTACATCTTTTAGACAATAATGGATCATCTTCAAACAAAAACGTATCTATTTCATATTCAGTTTTAAATGGCTCTTTTATAACAGGGAAAATCTGTTGTAACTGATTGTAGCGTCTATCATTACCTGGTACAAAGGTGTAGAATGTATATTTACCGTCAACATCTGTCTTTACCCAAGCTCTATGATGTACATATCGCTTTTCATTATCCTCACGTAAATCAAAATTACCATTTTCATCAGGTTGTTCAATAAATAGAATCACATCCTTTGCAGGTGTAACTCCATCACTTAAGTATATGGTACCAGTAAGTTTAAGTTTTTCATCTTTTAAATTAAAGTCTGGTATTGTATCCGTATTTTTTAATTGAAGATCATTATAGTCGTATAATGAATGACGTTCTTGATAATCTAATAGGTCTGAAATGTCTTGAGTGTAGCCAAGATGTATTGCTGAAAGACAAAAGAAAATACATATTAGGCTAGTTAATCTTCTCATTTACTTTGAATTTGGGTTCAGGTCAAAATTCATAGATTAAATTCATAACTCCCTAAATATAATATGAATGCCGAATTTTTACGATGAAATGTATAAAGCAGCATTTTCTACCGTTAAAAAACACAAAATCTAGTATTTAAAATTTCCAAAATAAAATGTCTTAATTAAATCCTATATTCTATTTTTTTATGTAATTTTTTTATCAAAATATTAAAAATCGACAATAAAATTCACTGCAAAAACAAAAGTATTTCATCGATTAAATATGCTTTTAATCCACTTATAATGCCGTTTATCTAAGATATACGCATTTAAAATGTTAAAAAATATAGTTAAATTTTCTTGGTTTTATGGAATATTTATATAGATTTGCTTTAGAAAGTCCAAATCAAACCCATGAATATGAAAACTAAAATTACACTTTTTAGTGCTATTTTTTTGCTTATGATAAGTATGAGTTTTGCTCAAAAAAAAGATAAGAAATCTCAAAGTATCATCGCAGGCAAAACAAGTATCTCAAAATACCATAGCCGAACAGATTTAGATAATATGCCAAAAGGTGAATTATTGGTATTATATATTGAAAGAATTGAAGTAATAGTAAATATTTTACCAAATATTGCCTTCGCAACGAAGCCTGGAGTAACAATGGAATCATTAGGTATCCCAGAAACCAAAGAGAATAAGAAGGCATTAGAAGAAAACATTGAAGCTTCTGGTGAGTATTTTGAAAGTACCATAGAATTTCAAAAAAAGATTCTACCCTATTCAGACACATCAGATCTCATTGCTGCGATATTATTCTATGAAGAGACCCTAAAATCACTTCATACATATGACGATTTTAAAACAAATTAGTTTTTTTATTTTGATTTAAATTTAGTTAGTTATTAAACCTCGGCATTAAATGTCGAGGTTTTTTTATTCTTGTGGTTTGGTCACGTCTCTAAAAATGCTTCAAATTTTAGCCATTTTGATATTTTTAATATATGTAAGAAAATAAAACATTTTACTTTAATTAAGTGTATTTCATCGATATTATTTGTATTTCATAGGCTTTATTCATAAGTTTGGTTTATTATCATAAAAGCGACCAAATTTTATTAACTGAACTGAACTACTATGAGAAAAATTACATTTACTACGCTTATTGCTTTTTTATTAATTAGCAATTGTTTTGCTCAACAAGAAAAAGGAATTATTGGCTACGATAATTGGCTAGATACATGGACAGAGTTTAAACCAAGTAAAATTGAATATGAGGAACCTACACAAATTTTGAGTGGTAGGATTACTATTGACACTAAATTAACAAAACGTAATACCTATCTTTTAGTAGGTGATGTATTTGTCACTGATAATTCAACACTAAGCATAGAACCAGGTACAGTGATCTTAGGTGATTTTAAAACTAAAGGTACTCTTATAATTAGTAAAGGTTCAAAAATACTAGCAGAAGGAAAGCAAACAGATCCTATTATTTTTACTTCAAACAGAAGTGTTAAGAAACCAGGTGATTGGGGCGGAATTTTTGTTTTAGGTGATGCTCCATTAAATGTACATGGCAATGAGTCTTCAGTAAACTGCGGACTTAGACCTTCTTCTTACATGGATATTGTTTATGGTGGCGAGAATTCCGTGAGTAATTCTGGAATATTAAAATATGTAAGAATTGAATTTGCCGGTAAAAGAACAAAACAACACGGAAATCTAAGTGGATTGACACTTGCAGGTGTTGGTAGCGATACTATATTGTATAATGTAATGGTAAGTTATTGTGAAGGAAATTCCTTTAATCTATTAGGTGGTAATTTAATATTGGTTAAAATGGTTTCGTTCCGTTCGAACCAAAATGACTATAAATTTAATTATGGTGCTCAATGCAACTTAGTTAATTCTTTGGCTGTAAGATCTCCTTACGTATCAAGTCCTGATGGTTCCAGAGCACTATATATTTCTTCATACGACTTTAAGGAAGATGTAGATCCAACAAAAGAATACACAAATATAAACGCAGAGAATTTAACATTACTAAATATAACTAACGATTTAGAATCAGATATTGAAATTGGCTTAGTACAAGAAGCAATTTATATTGGAAATGATACTTCGTTTGTGAGTGACAGAAGCGTTATATCTGGATTTAATCCAGCTGTAGTAATAGATGATAAAATTAAAATGAATAATACCAACCTAAGCAAAATTGAGTTCGTTAGAACTTATTTTAACAACTGTAACGGTAATATCTTTAGAAAAGGATACACCAACAACGATGACTTAGAGAGTTGGTACGGTAGTAGAGCATTTAACAACGTATATTCAAAAGGACCAGATTCAGAAACTTTTATCGGTGCAAGCCATAAAAAATATCCGGATTTTAGATTAAGAATCAACAGAATTATTGCATCTAACGATTACTTTGACGATGACGATGATTAAAAAGTAATTACCCCAAACAAACCTATTGCTTGTAAAAAAATTACAGTACTACTTATGTTAACCACAACAAACCTGAATAAATTTATTCTTAGTCTTTGTTTGCTTATTTCAACCTTTCAAGAGCAAGCAAAGGCTCAAGTTGTTTTAGGTACACCAAACTTAGGGTTTACGCAAGCTTGTGCAAATGATACATTTAATACTTATAGTTTGTCTTTTGTGTTTTCACCAGAAAGTGCATTAGAATCATCAAACCAGTTCAGTATTGAGATGTCAGATCCAGACGGTGATTTTTCAGATTCAACCATTATATATATTTCACAACCAGGTGAGTTTACGACATCACCTGTTACACTAGAATTTTCAATGCCAGAAACTACGGCTGGTGAAAATTATAGATTAAGAGTAAAAAGTAGTGCTCCAGCCTCAAATAGTTCTGGTTCAACAAATTTCGCGGCATATTTTAAATTACAAGATTCTCCATTTACTATAAATAATCTAGTTTCTACTGGTGCTTATTGTACTGGTGGAAGTTATTTATTAACAATAGATAACCCAGGTAACGGTAATAATGATTCTCCATTAAACTATCCATCATTGACATTTAACTGGTTTAGAGAAACAAGCCCTACTACATCTGAATTTATAGCTGAAGGTCCCACTCTATCTGTTAGTACAGAAGGTACTTATTTCGTTGAAACCAATTATGGAACATGTACTTCAAACTCATTTTCCAACAGAGTAACAATTACAGAAGCTTCTTCTGGAGAAGCTGATGCTACGATTGCCTCAAGTTTAGGAAATCCATATTGTCCTGAGCAAGGAAATACAACACTAAGTACAATTGGTGGTATTAGCTATCAATGGTATAAAAACGGAGAAATAATTCCTGATGCAACTGAACAGCAATTGCAAACTAATGAATCTGGCACATTCTCAGTACAAGTAGATCTTGGAGATTGTTCTGCTTCTGGAACTATTGAATTAGTCAGTGAACTATTTAATAGTGAAATTAATGTAGACGAAGTTAACAGTATAGAAGATGGCGAGTCTATTACTGTAATAGTAACCACAGATGCGCAGGCACCAGAATTTCAGTGGTACTTTCAGAATCAACTTATGTCAAGTGAAACATCAGATACTATAGAGGCTTCAAGTTTTGGTGATTATAAAGTTGTTATTACGGAAACTTCGGGATGTAACAGTTCAAAAGCTTATGAATTTACAATTGAAGAAGCTCAAGACCCATTTCCAGATGTAGAAAAATTACCTAATGTAATTAGCCCGAATGGTGATGGTATTAATGATACTTGGGTAATACCTCAAAAGTATGTAAGTGGTACAAATACAGAAGTAATGATAATGGATAATCGTGGTGTTGTGGTATTTCAAACAACTGATTATCAAAACAATTGGCCGCAAACAAACTTGAATTTAATTAGTATTAATAAAGTTTTCTTTTACATCATTACAACAGAAAATGATGAAACAAAAAAAGGCTCAATAACAGTAGTAAAGTAAAATGAAAATGACACCTATCATACTGATTATTATTCTTTTTTCTGTGCAATTTACAATTGCACAAGAAGAAGATGGTGTTGTTGCTTTAACTTTACCAGTTAGAAACTCGTTAACTTTTAACAGATTTGCCTTAAACCCAACATTCAGTTTTGTTAGAGAACAATCAAAGTTCATTAGTCTTTATAACAAGAGAGAATGGGTACAGTTTGAAGATGCACCTTTAACCTATATGGCAGGTTATACTGGAAGATTTGGAGAAAATATTGGAGCTGGTGTGAGCGTATTTCAGCAAAACTTTGGTGTATTAACAACTTTTGGAGGAATTTTAAACTTTGCTTATAATGCTAGAGTTAGCCGAATGAACAACCTAACATTTGGTTTGAACATTGGTGCCTATAGTAGTGGTATTAATACATCTAGTGTTGTTACAAACTTTAGTGATCCATCATTAAACAATGTGCCATCTAATTTTATTCTTACAACAAGTCCTGGTATTAATTATGGTACAGAGTTTTTTGATTTTGGAGTTTCTATGAACAATTTGGTTTCATACAATTTGCAGACTTCGGAAATGATTGAGGACAATCCTGAGCAAGGTATACAAGCTCACGCGATGTATACTGGGTATATGCAAAGTCGTGGATTTTTTGATAATGCAAAGTTTTCTGCCTTGGTACGTTCAGAATTTAGAAGTGAAGAAACAATAGTTTCGGGAATTGCTATGGTAACGGTACCAAAAGGTATATGGGCACAAGTTGGTTACAATTCAGTATTTGGCCCTTCTGCAGGATTAGGTTTAAATATCACTACACAGATTGCAATTGAATATAATTTTGAAACTACAGTTGGAGATCTTAATAATTTTGGACCTTCACATGATATTACATTGGCTTACAGGTTTAAAGAAAACAAAAACTACTACAATAGTGGTGATGACGAAATAAGTGGCCTAATTTCAACTGAGCCTAGAACAGGTCGTTCAAGAACAGTATCTGCCTCAAGAAGACGTAAAACAAATACAACATCAAAGAAAGCCACTACTGCAAAACCAGTAGCTATTGTAAAATCTTCTGAAGAAATAATCAATCAGGAAAATACTTCTGTACAAGGAGAGAAAGATGCCAAACTATTAGAAGAGCAAAGAGCTAAAGAAGAGGCTGAAACTCAGGCTAAACTTTTAGCAGAGCAAAAAGCTAAAGAAGAGGCTGAAGCTCAGGCTAAGCTTTTAGCAGAACAAAAAGCAAAGGGAGAAACTGAGGCACAATCTATACTGATAGCAGAGCAAAAAGCTAGAGAAGAGGCTGAAAATCAGGCTAAGCTTTTAGCAGAACAAAAAGCAAAGGAAGAAGCTGAGGCACAAGCTAAACTATTAGCAGAGCAAAAAGCTAAAGAAGAAGCTGAAGCCAAGTTACTCAAAGAACAAAAAGCCGAAAAAGAATTAATTACAAATCCTAAAAATGAGTTTGGTAAGACCATGTTAGGAATGGATTCAATTGTTGAATCAACTAAAAAAGAGCAAGACAAACTATTAAGTGATTATAACACTATAATAGAAATTAAAGATGAAGATTTAAAAGCACTTAAAGAAGAAAATGACCTAAGCGAACAAGGAATAACAGTTGCACCACGCCCATTTAAAAGTGTTACGGCAGAAAATAATAAACTAAATGCTATTAAAACTGATTTAGAAAGGATAATTGAAGATCAAAACAAGAAAATTGAGGACTTGAAATCACTTTATGAAGAACAAACTAAAATTGGAGATACGTTAACTAACGAGACTGTTTTATTGTTTTACAGAAAGAAAATAAAGCGTTTAGAGGCAGAGCAATTGAAGGCCCTAGAAACTAAACAACGATTGGAAGTGCGATTAGAAACTATTAGAGTAGCAACAGAATTTGAAAAAAGAAGACGTATTGTAAGAGCTGCCTATGATAATGTAGAGGAGCGTTATGCACAAGATAGAGAAACATTAAAGACAATTAAATCAACCACGTCCTTATCAGATACACCATACTCTGAAAATGATTTTGATTTTGGTGAAAATCAAGGCAATAGTATTAAGATACTTAAGAATATCAATAACGTAGAAAGTGGATTCTATTTGGTGCTTGCAGTACATAGCAATATTGCCAAAAGAAATGACTTTGTTACTAAGGTTATTGCTTCAGGTAGACAAGATGTGGATTTCTTTTACGACGTGAGTACAAGCAAATATTACATCTATACTGATAAATTTTATAGTCTTCAAGAAGCAAATGAAGCACTGAACAAAAAAGGAACAAGACCATATAATATAAATATGTCCCTCATGAAAATAGAAAACTAAATAGTTAAGCAATGCTATGATTTAGTCTGAGCCCTAAAGACTATTTCAAAGTGAAAATTTAAAAGCCATGAAAAGACCTACATTTTCAAGAATTATAATTCTAATTACCATTCTGGTAATGGGGCTTCAATCATATGCCCAGAATTATGAGCCATTTACACCAAGGTTTAATCAAGATTTAAAAGGGGATATTATATTAATTGGTAATAATATTCTTGGACCAGATAATAATCCATTTAATAATTTAAATATATACAACCATAATGTAGATATGCAATATATCGATATTGATGGTGATCCTTCTACTTTCAGCTCGTCTAGTGCAGACTTAGAAATTCCTAACCCAAACTGTTTTAGAATTATTTATGCAGGTTTGTATTGGGGTGCTGTAAACCCAGGCAGTGAACCAATAACGGAAGTGAAATTCATGGGTCCTGAAGGAGGATATAACGATATTACAGGAACAATAATATATGACTCAAATGGTACGACTGTTGATGGTGGAGATAGTTTTTCTTATGCGTGTTTTGCTGACGTTACAGACATTGTTACTGGATTTGGAAACGATTTAGGAACATATACTGTTGCCAATGTCTCTTCTGCAACTGGAGAAACTGCAACATTTAATCCATTTAACGGTACGGGTCAATCAGCTGGTTGGTCACTATTTATTGTATATGAAGATCCAACATTACCTGGTAAATCTATTACGAGTTTTGATGGTTTCAGTGCCATTAGTGTTACTGGTGGAAACCAAACATTAGATATCCCAGTGGATGGTTTTAGAACGGTCCCTGCTCCTGCTCCAGTTAGAGCAAATTTTGCTTTTGCAACACTTGAAGGCGATAATCCAATTCTGGGAGATCAATTATTACTAAATGGAGTTAACCTTTCCACAGTTGATAGACCAGCAACTAATTTCTTTAATAGCTCAGTTACACGTTTGGATGCAACTCCTGTTACAAATAGAGTTCCAAACAGTGCTAATACTTTAGGTTTTGATACTGGTACAATTACGGTCCCTAATCCAGGTAATTCTGTAATTGCCAATGATGCCACATCTGGAGTTATTACTTTAGAGACAAGCGGTGATACTTATTTTCCTTATTTCTTTGCCTTTGCTGTAGAAATCATCGAACCTAACATAGTTCTTACAAAAATAGTAGAAGATGATATGGGTAACGATATTGGTGGAGAACTTGTAGATTTAGGAGCTCCTCTCAATTATATCATAGGATTCCAGAATACAGGTAATGATAATGCCACAAATTTTCTAATTAGGGATATACTACCAGTTAATATCATCTTTAATTATCCAACAGACTTAATTTTACCACCTGGAGTTACTGTTGCCAGTTATAACTCAACAACTCGAGAAATAATATTCAATATTGATAATTCTTTAGTAGAAGAGAATGATCCTGTTTATGAGATAAGAATTGAAGTACAAGTAGTAGATTCATGCGGCGAACTTGCTGATGCCTGTTCTAATATTATAAATAATCAAGCCTTTGCAACCTATAATGGCTTTTTTAATCCAACGTTTCAAATCACAGATGATCCAAGTTTAAACAGCAATACAGGTTGTTTATTCACTCCACAAGCAACTAATTTCTTGGCAGATTTAGACTGTCAGTTTATAGAGGAAGTTATATTATGTGGTGATTCTGTAGAACTAACGGCAGCTAATGGATATGATTCATACACATGGTCCACGAGCCCAACTGGTGCACCTGTAATTGGAAATACGCAAACAATTACTGTCAATGCTTCTGGAACTTATTATTCCTTTAATAATGCAATTGCACCTTGTCAATCTATTGAGCAACAATATGAAGTTCAATTATTTGGAGGAGATGTTGAAAACCCTGTTATTCCATATGCAGATGAAGTTGTGACTTGTCCTAATGATGGTAAATTATTACCGAATATTTTCTTATGTGGTGCTGATGATTCGAGATTTATTGAAACAAATATTGCCAATACCACGTCAATCATATGGGAACAACTAGACGAATCTAGTTGTACTGCTATTTCAGATCCAGATTGTGCTAACGAAGAAAATTCTTGTGTTTGGAATCAAGTGGCTACAGGACCAGATTTTCTGGCTGATTCATCAGGTCAATTCAGACTTACTTTAAATTATCCTGGAGGATGTTTTAATCAGTTTTACTTTAATGTTTATGAAAATATACTCAATCCAACGGTAGAATCTAATGACATTATTTGTACTACGCCTGGTAATATAATTGTAAACGACGTACCTAATGGATATGAATACAGCTTAGATGGTGTAAACTACCAATCAAGTAATTTATTTTCTGTAAGTACACCTGGTACTTATACTGTTTATATAAGACAAGTGGGTGTTCCTACAAACCCATGTATTTTCTCAGTACCTGAAGTACTAATCAGAGATAGGGATTTCTCTGGTGAGGCTACAGTTATTCAGCCTTTATGTAATGGCGGACAGGGTAGTATACTTTTAGCTGCAAATGATATTGACCCTCAATACTCCTACTCTATTTTTAATGGTGGAACATTGGTTAATAGTGTTGGGCCAATAACAGAAAACACATATAATTTTGAGAACTTAAATACTGGAACTTATACGGTAACAGTTGAATCTGAAAATGGTTGTATCTATTCTGAGGATGTTACCATCACTGATCCACCATTATTAACAGTTACGGCTACAATTACAATACCTTTATCTTGTACTGATGGTGAGATTACCATTTACCCAGTTGGAGGAACACCGCCTTACTTTTATTATATAAATAGTACTACCGATTTTCAAACAGTACCTGAATTTACTGTTAGTTCTGCAGGTACATATGATATAACGGTCGTTGATTCTAACAACTGTAGTGCAGACACAACAATCACTGTTGATCCCATCCCAGAGCCAGTGTTCAATATTTCAACCACAGATATTTTATGTGGTGGCACAGATGATACAGGTATAATAACAATAAATGTTACAAACCCAAATGGAAATAGCATTCAATATAGTATTGATGGAGGAACTACATTTGTAAATTCGAATGTATTTTCTGGTTTGACTGCAGATGACTATGATGTCATTATACAATACACATCTGGAACAGCAATTTGTAACACAAATACTCAGAGCGTTTCAATAATTGAAAACACAGCCATTTCAGGGACTGCAGAGTTAACGAGTTCGTTTTCTTGTATAGGCGATGGAACCATAACCGTTACAGGTGTTACTGGAGGAAATCCTCCATATACCTATAGTATTGATGGCACAAATTTTCAATCTAGTAACGTATTCAATAATTTAACTCCAGGAACATACACTATTACTATCAGTGATGCTAATATTTGTACATATATTGTAAATACAATTGTAATAGATCCTATTGACCCACCAACTGATATGGAGTTTGATAATACTCCTATTACTTGTCCAACGAATACGAGCACAGTTTCTATAACAAATACTATTGGAGGGACGGGAACTCTTGAATACCAAATTATAGCACCTGCTGCTTCAACAACGGCATATCAAATATCAAATAGCTTTAGTGGATTAATTCCAGGAACCTATACATTTCAAGTAAGAGATGAAAATGGATGTACATATGTTGAGTCATATACATTAGACCCAATACCATCTCCTTCTGTTAATGTAATATTAACACAAGATCTTAACTGTACTATTAGTCCAGATGCCATATTATCAGGTACAATTACTGGTCCTGCACCTTATACATATGCTGTTTCAATTAATGGTAGTGCTTATGCTCCATTAGGAAGCACAGGGACTACATTCAATTATTTAACTTCAACAGACGGAACCTACCAATTTGAAATTACGGATGCAAATGGATGTATAGCTGAATCTTCTATCATTACAATAAATCCTCTGTCAACACCAGATATTAGTTTTATAACCCAAAGTCAAGATATTCTTTGTAATGGTGAATCAACTGGTTCCTTAGATATTACAATTGATACCTCAGCTGGTACACCTCCTTTTACAATAAATATTTATAATGATACAACTTCCACCGATTACGGAAACCAGACATCAAGTTTACCAGCTGGTTCATATACAATTACTTTAACAGACGCTAATTCTTGTACAGATACAGAAACTGTTGTAATAAGCGAACCAGACGCAATAAATGTTAACTATAGTACAGTTGATATTACTTGTGGTCCAGGTGGAGTCTCTCAAGGTTCAGTAATTATAGATTCTGTAACAGGTGGTACAGCACCATACAATTATTTTGTTACTGGAACTAACGGTTACGCCAACTCAGAATTAAATACTACAGGATCAACTTCTGTAAGTTTTGATGTAGTTGATTTTGGTTTATATGAAATTAATGTTGTTGATGCTAATGGGTGCTCTATTCTTGTACAAGATGTACTTGTAGCATCTCCTCCTACAGATTTAGATATTAATATTAATACAACAGTTAACTGCGCAACTGGTGGAGAAGCTGTAGTAAGTATAGGAACTTCCTTAGTTAGTAGCGGTCCATTCTTTTTCAGTATTTACCAAGGACCTATTTCGGTTTACCCTAACCCACCAGGTTCTTGGATACCTGAGGATACGGCAGGCAGTCAATCAGCAACTTTTGCAGGTCTTACACCTGGTGTAAGTTATACCTTCATTGTTTATGACCAGTCAACAAATTGTAGTTATTATGAGCCGGCAACTGCTCCTATCCCAACCAGTTCAACTCTTACGCTAAGTGCTGTAGGATCAAACAATATTACTTGTACAGGGAGTGCGGATGGTAATGTATCATTTACTATAAATAGTATTTACGGAACTTCCGTAGATGTAAACTATGAAATATTTGATTCATTAACATTAGCTAGTACAGGTATATCAGGCAGTGGAACAGTAAATGCAAACGGATCCTTAACTGTTACAGATTTAGGACCATTGGATTTTGGAAACTATTATATTTGGATAAGCGAAACATCCGGACCCAATGCAGGTTGTGGTATCGTAACAGCGCCTTTTAATATCACAGAATCTGCCTTTCCATTAGAACTGATAGTTAACATAGATCAAAATGCAAATTGTAATGCAAACTCAGGTATAATCAGTGCATTTGGTGAAAATGGAACTGCACCATATGAATATCAATTGACCACAAATGCAACTGCTCCTTTAGCATCAGATAGTGGATGGTCTTCAACGAGCACTTTTAACAGAGATGCAGGTAATTATTATGTTCATGTAATAGACGCGTATGGATGTATTGTTTCTAGTCCTGTTGTAATTTTACCTCAGGATGACACACCAGTTATTTCTGCCACAGTAATTGACAATTGTTTGCTTTCTGATGGAAATTTTGAAATAGATGTAAACTTAGACACAGCAGGAATAGCGCCATATAGCATCAGTATAGATGGTGGTGCCTTCCAAACACAATCGTTCCCGTTTACCATTTCGAATTTATTTTCTGGTACGCACACTATTCAAATTCAAGATGTAAATGGATGTGGTAATTTAGTTAGTATTGATGTCTATGCTCCTATTGAGATTAACGGTTCACTTTTAGCTACACCGTCATGTAATGACGATGATGGTGAAATTACTATTAGTGCATCCCAAGGTTCAGGGAGTTATGCCTATAGTATTAGTCCTAATCCTGCAACAGTAGTATTGACAGGTAATACATATTCAGGATTACCAGCTGGTATCTATACAATAACTGTTACAGACACAGTGACTTTATGTACTGAAGACCTAACAATTGCAGTTCCAGAAGCAACACCTCCTACTATAATTACTACACCATACTTAGTAACTTGTTTTGGAGATAATTCAGGTAGCTTTGATTTACTAGTTAATGGTTATAACGGTACCTATACATATGAAGTTTTTGATACAACAAATACTTCAATATTTGGAACTGTAAACGCAAATACGTCTACTAATCCAATAAATGTTAGTGGATTAACCGGAGGTACATATACAGTTCTTATAACGGAGACCAATGTTCCATTTTGTAATGCTTCGACAGATGTTATAATTCCTTCACCAATAGATAATTTAACGCTTACAGCGTTGGAAACATCAAATGTTACTTGCGATAATAACCAAGGAACAATTGTTGCAATTGCAGAAGGCGGTTGGGGAGATTATGAATATGAGTTAACAGGTGACACGTCTATTCCGTTTTCAAGTAATGGTACATTTACAGGGTTATCAGCTGGTAACTATACGATTAATGTAAGAGATGCTGAAAATTGTATTGCTTCAACCAATATTGTTTTAGATATACCAAATCCAATTTCTGCAGATTTTACTCCTAGCACAAATAGTTTGTCATGTTTTGGAGATCAAAATGGAACCATTACAATTGACAATGTATCTGGTGGACAAGGTAGTAATTATACATATACATTAAATACAATTTCACCAACAGTAAGTTCTTCAGGTCCTCAAACATCAAATGTGTTTACTGACTTAGGTTCGGGTACATATTCGGTTACCATTGAAGATGGATTCAATTGTACTTTAACTTCGGTTGATATTGTTATATCAGAACCAACACCTGTAAATGCCAATTTAGTAGTTAACACTACCCAGTCTTGTAATACTGAAACCACTCTTACGCTAAGTGCTACAGGTGGAACAGGTTCTTACACATATAGTGATAATCCTAACTTTAGTACTATTCTAGGTAGTTTTACAGCGTCTACAACTTTCACTGTAACTCCTGGAACTTATGCCTACTATGTCAGAGATGCAAATAATTGTATTGCATCAATTTCAAATGAAATCACCATAGATCCTTTACCTGAGCTTTCTATTGTTTTAGATTCTACAAATCCTACAATTAATTGTGCTGGAGATAATAATGGATCAATTACTGCAATAGCTCAAGGTGGTTTAGGAGATTACGTATATACCCTTCAAGATGGAAATGGGAATGTAATAACTGCCACACAGAATTTACCAGGATACTTTATTGGTTTAGTGGCAGGTGATTATATTGTATCTGTAGAAAGTCAAGATTGTTCGGTTACATCGGCTCCAATTTCAATTACTGAACCTACAACCGCTCTTGACGCTACAATTGCCATAACAGATGTAACATGTACAGGTACTGAAAATGGTGCCGTGGAAATCACTTCATCTGGAGGGACAGGAATCGTTAAATATGCAATTTCACCACAATTGAATCAATTTTTCGAAACGAATGCTTTTGAAAATCTTTCTCCTGGTGATTATGATTTGATAGTTCAAGATGAATTAGGATGTTACTTAACATTTAATTTCACTATTTCAGAACCTGAACAAGTAATTCTAAGTATCGTACCAGATTCTTTATTTCCAGAGCTGTGTGATGGTGATATGGATGGCGAGTTTAGCATAGATATATTAGGTGGCAACTTACCATATAGTGTGAGTTTAGATAATTATGATGGTCCATATACTACAGGTCTTTCAACACAAACACAATTTGACTTTTCTGGTTTAGGAGGTGGTGATCACATAGTATATGTACGTGATGCCGAAGGTTGTGAATCTGAATGGAATATTACATTCCCAGAACCAATAATAATAAATCCTGATGTAGCTGTAGAATATGTTTGTCAGGATAATTCCCAAGGTAACACTGTTGCGGTTTCAATAGATGATTCAAATACAGATTTAACCGAGTTTGATTATTCACTTGACGGTGGTCCTTACCAGGCAAGTAATACTTTTACAGATGTTCCGGTTGGTCCTGGTCATTATATTGAAGTAAGGCATACAAATGGATGTATTCAGTCTACACCATTATTTGATATTGAAGGTTATGAACCAGTAGAACTAGAATTATCTGAAGGCGAGATCAATGAAATTCTTGCCAGTGCAACAGGTGGTTCTGGAGAATATACCTATTACATGAATGATGAAGATTATGGAAATCAAACATCTTTCATCATTACGGAGTCTGGAATTTATACTATCACTGTAGTTGACAGTAGTGGTTGTATTACCCAAGCGCAAATTGAATTAGAATTTATAGATATATGTATACCAAATTGGTTTACACCAAATGGAGATGGTGAATATGATACATGGTCACCAGGTTGTACTGAAAACTATCCAAATCTAACCTTTGACATTTTTGATAGATACGGTAGAAAGGTTGCGACATATCAGGTTGGTGAAGTTTGGGATGGTAGATATAACGGACATGAATTACCAACAGGCGATTATTGGTTTGTTGTAAAAACAAATGATCCTAATATCGATAAAGAGTTTGTTGGAAATTTTACACTATACAGGTAAGCCCTCTAAAATTATATGATGAATAAGATGAAAAAAATAGCACTTTATATATGTTTCTTGATACTATCTTATGGATATGGACAAGAATTAAATTTACCTGTTTGGACACAATATTTAGCAGACAATGATTTTGTTATATCTCCGACTTATGCTGGCATAGGTGATAATTTGAAAATTAGAGCTAATGGATTGACACAATGGGTTGGCATTAAAAATGCACCAGACAACCAATCTATTTATGCAGATTTTAGATTTGCTAATCGTTCTGGTGTTGGAGTTTCAGCATATAATGATAAGAATGGTAACACAAGGCAAAAGGGTTTAAAAATATCATATGCACACCATCTTACCCTTGATTATAAGTCAAAACAGTATTTATCTTTTGGTATTTCTTACAACATAAATAGTTTTAGAATTGAGATTGAGAATTTTAATACCACGTATGAAATACCAATAATAGATCCAAGTATAACCGATGATAGATCAATAAATAACAACAATTTTGATGCTGGTATTTTATACCGTTGGAAAAATTTCTTCGTTAGTTTAAATGCTAACAATTTAATTGAAAAAGATATTGATGACTTTACAGGTGTAGAGCCAAATCAATTATTGAATTTTCAATTATATTCTGGTTTAGTACTAACAAGCAAAACAAACAAGGATATCGAATTTGAGCCGTCTGTATTCTTTCAATTATTTGATAGTGATAATAGGTCTGCTACAGATATTAATTTTAAATACAGAAAATTTAATAGAGACCGTAATTACTATTGGGTTGGAGCGTCTTACAGGTTCTTGAATGATCAATTTTTAGATCCATTAAATATTGGTCCAATGGGTGGTGTTATGCACAATGGATTATATTTTGCATATAGTTACCAGATTACAATGAATGATTTATCAGGCTTTAATTCTGGTACTCATATGGTTACTATTGGATTGGATTTATTCCAAGGTGCTAGTAACTGTGCTTGTACTCGTGGAACAAGCCAGAGTTATTACAGACTTTAAATGAAGTTAACTATTTGTGTCTTTTCTTAAGGATTTCAACCACATCATTAAGTTTGAAACCTTTTGCCTGCAATAACATTAAATAGTGGAACAGGAGATCTGCACTTTCCTCAAGAAATAACTCGTCATTATTGTCTTTAGCCTCTATGACAACTTCCACAGCTTCCTCTCCTACTTTCTGAGCAACTTTATTAATGCCTTTTGCAAACAAGGAAGCTACATAAGATTTTTGAGAATCGGCATTTTCAATTCTAGATGATATCACATCTTCTAATTTTGAAATAAATCCAAAGTTTTGATTATTGTCCTCATTCCAGCAAGTATCAGAACCTTTATGACAGGTCGGGCCTTCTGGTTTAGCAGAAACTAAAAGAGTATCGTTATCACAATCAAGTTTCATATCAACCAATTTTAACGCATTACCACTTTCTTCACCTTTTGTCCAAAGTCTATTCTTAGTACGACTGAAAAATGTTACTAGTCCAGATGATTTAGTTTTTTCTAATGCCTCATTATTCATATAACCAAGCATCAAGACATTTTTAGTATTAGCATCTTGAATAATTGCTGGTACTAGACCATCTCCATTTTTTTTAAAATCTATGTTCATAACCGTACTTCTATATTTTGTTTCCTTAGTTCTTTTTTCAATTCTATAATTGGTATTTCACCAAAATGAAAAACACTCGCGGCCAATGCCGCATCAGCCTTGCCCTTTATAAAAGTATCTGCAAAGTGCTGAATGGTACCAGCGCCTCCAGATGCTATTATTGGTATGTTTACTAGCTCAGATAATTTAGCTAAGGCTCCATTTGCAAATCCTGCTTTAGTCCCATCATGATTCATGGAAGTAAATAATATTTCACCTGCACCACGCTCTTCTACTTCCATAGCCCACTCGAACAGCCTAATTTCTGTCGGAATCGTACCTCCTGCTAAATGTACAATCCACTCCTCACCTATTTTCTTGGCATCAATGGCTACAACCACGCATTGACTTCCAAACTTCTGAGAAATCTCATTAATAAGTTCTGGACGTTTAACTGCTGACGAATTAATAGATACTTTATCAGCACCACAATGTAATAAGTCATCCACATCTTCAACAGAGGATATACCTCCACCAACTGTAAATGGGATATTAATTTGTTCTGCAACTTTTAATACCATATCGTGCATTGTTCTACGTCTCTCCTGTGTAGCAGATATATCTAAAAATACCAATTCATCAGCACCTAATTCAGCATATTGCTTTGCTAATTCCACCGGATTACCAGCGTCGCGCAAATCTACAAAGTTGACACCTTTTACAGTACGTCCATCTTTAATATCCAAACAAGGAACAATTCGTTTTGTAAGCATGTTTAATTATTTAAAATAAATTGCTCTAATTCTTTCAATGAAATTCTGTTCTCATATATGGCTTTACCAACAATAACTCCTTCACAACCCATCTCTGCTAATTGCGGTAATTCACTAAATTTTGAAATACCTCCAGAAGCAATCAGTTTAATACCTTTTACATCATTTAAAATTCTTTTGTACAAGTCAAAGGAAGGTCCTTCAAGCATTCCATCTTTAGAAATATCTGTACAAATAACGTAAGACACACCTTTAGTTTGGTAATCCCTTATAAATTGAATAACCTCTAAATCACTTTCTTCTTGCCAACCTGAAATGGCTATTTTTTCATTATTACAATCAGCACCAAGAATAATTTTATCTGAACCATATTTGGCAATCCAAGTCTCAAATACTTTTGGGTTTTTAACTGCAATACTTCCACCTGTTATTTGATTTGCACCAGATTCAAAAGCAATTCTTAAGTCGTTATCAGACTTTAATCCTCCACCAAAATCTATTTTTAGATTTGTTTTGCCAGCTATTGATTCTAGAACCTTGTAGTTTACAATATGACTCGCTTTAGCGCCATCTAAATCAACAACATGTAAAAATTCAATTCCTGCGTCCTCAAATGATTTAGCCACTTCCAATGGATCTTCATTATATACTTTTTTAGTATCGTAATCGCCCTTAGTTAAACGAACACACTGACCGTTAATAATATCTATTGCTGGTATTATCCTCATTTTATAATTCTAAAAAGTTTTGTAGTAAGCGTGCACCTGCCTTTCCCGATTTCTCTGGGTGAAATTGTACTCCAAAGAAATTATCATTTTCTAATGCCGATGCATACTCGATTTCGTAATCAGATGTGGCGATACTTTCTTTACAATTTTCAGCATAATAGCTATGTACTAAATACATGTAGTCACCTTCATCTATATTTTTAAACAAGTCAGATTTTAGATTTTTTACAGTATTCCAGCCCATTTGAGGAACCTTCACTTTATTTGAAAAACGTTTTACATCCGTGTGAAAAATACCAAGACCATTAGTGTCACCTTCTTCTGTATAATTACACATTAATTGCATTCCTAAGCATATGCCCAAGACCGGTTGCTTTAATTTAGGAATTAATCCATCTAAACCAGATTTTTTGAGCATTTTCATAGCAGAACTAGCTTCACCTACTCCAGGAAATATAACTTTATCAGCTTTCAGAATTTCGTCTGCATCAAATGTTAAAACGGCATTAAAACCCAACCGCTGAAATGCAAATTGAATACTTTTTATGTTACCTGCACCGTAATTTACTATTCTAAGATCCATTACAACATTCCTTTAGTTGATGGCAAAATCATTTTATTTGCATCTTGTTTAACTGCCATTTTAATGGCTTTAGCAAAAGCTTTGAAAATCGCCTCAATCTTGTGATGCTCATTGTTGCCTTCAACTTTAACGTTTAAGTTACATTTAGCCCCATCTGTAAAGGATTTAAAAAAGTGATAGAACATTTCTGTTGGCATTTTACCAATCATTTCTCGTTTAAAATCTGCATCCCAAACGAGCCAGTTTCTACCTCCAAAATCAATAGCTACCTGAGCTAAACAATCATCCATTGGTAAGCAAAATCCATAGCGCTCTATACCAAGTTTATTCCCTAAAGTTGAAGCAAATACTTCTCCTAAGGCAATCGCCGTATCTTCTATAGTGTGGTGTTCGTCAACTTCTAAATCGCCAGCTACTTTAATATTTAAATCAATTTGACCATGACGAGCAATCTGATCTAGCATATGGTCGAAAAATGCAATACCTGTGTCGACGCTACTTTTTCCTGTTCCATCTAAATTTAGATTAATCTTAATTTTAGTCTCATTAGTATTACGCTCAATAGAACCAACACGTTCAGTGGTCTTCAAAAATTCATAAATAGCTTCCCAGTCATTAGTTTCTAAAGCTATGTATTGTTGCAATTCGTTATTACTAACCGTCACTTCATCTGTCCCAAGATTCGTATTATCGTTAATAAATATTCCTCTTGCTCCCAAGTTTTTTGCTAATTCTATGTCAGTTAATCGATCACCTATAATATATGAATTAGTCAAATCATAATCTTCTGAAAAGTATTTGGTCAACAAACCTGTATTTGGTTTGCGCGTCGGTGCATTATCCTTAGCAAATGTTCTATCAATAAACTGTTCTTTGAATACTACTCCTTCTTGTTCAAACGTTTTGATAACAAAATTATGAACTGGCCAAAACGTATCTTCCGGATACACTTCTGTACCAAGACCATCTTGATTTGTAATCATTACAATTTCAAAATTCAATTCCTCCGCAATCTTACTTAAGTATTGAAATACCTTCGGATAAAACTCTAGTTTTTCAAATGAATCTATTTGTTCGTCTGCTGGTTCTCTTATTAAGGTGCCGTCTCTATCTATAAATAATACAGGCTTCATGATAGTTGGTTTAATGTCCTAATTAATTTCTTGTTTTCTTCTTGTGTGCCAATGGTAAATCGCAAACAATTTTTACACAAAGGTTGTTTAGTTCTATTTCTAACTACAATGCCGTTATCAATCAATTGTTTATAGCGAAGGTCTGCGTCATCTACTTTAGCTAACACAAAATTGGCATCTGATGGATAAATCGTCTTTATGAATGAAATACTGTTTAATTCAGTGATGAGTAAATCACGTTCTTTTAAAATTAAAGCTATCTGGTCCTCTACTTCATTAATTTCACTTAAACGTTCAAGTGCTTTATATTGCGTTAGCTGATTCACATTATAAGGTGGTTTTATCTTATTAAGAACAGAAATAATAAATTCTGAAGCATAGCAAATTCCTAGCCTGATTCCGGCTAAGCCATAGGCTTTTGACAAGGTCTGGGTTACTACTAGATTTGAAAATTCATTTAGTCTACCAAGCCAACTCTCTTGCGATGAAAAATCGATATAGGCTTCATCAACAACTACAATGCCATTGAATTTTCTGATTAACTGTTCTATCTTTTTAGAATTAAAGCTATTTGCTGTTGGATTGTTTGGTGAACACAAGAACAACAACTTAGAATTACCATTCTGAACAGCAAGAATTTCATCAACTTTTGGTTCAAAATCATTATCTAATTCTACCGAAATGATGTCAACAGCATTTAAAACAGCCAACACTTTATACATTCCATAAGTTGGTGGCAAAGTGATAACATTATCGTTATTAGGTTCGCAAAACGCTCTAACAATAAGATCCAGAACTTCGTCACTACCATTACCTAAAAGGATTTGAGTTGTAGAAACACCTTTGACTTCCGCCAATCGTTGCTTCACATCCGTTTGTTGAGGGTCTGGATAACGATTTACGTTGGTCTTAAACGGATTCTCGTTGGCATCAATAAAGACCATATCAGAGGAAGCATCTTTATATTCATCCCTTGCAGAAGAATAGGCTTTAATAGTCTTAATATTTTCTCGTAAAAGATTTTCTATTTTCATGATTCTAAATCTTTTAAACGCAATGTCACTGCATTTTTGTGTGCTTGTAATCCTTCTGCTTCCGCCATTAACTCTATAGCTGGCCCGATATTTTTTATACCTCTTTGGGAAATTTTCTGAAAGGTCATACTCTTTTGGAAACTGTCTAGATTTACTCCTGAATATGCCTTAGAAAACCCATTTGTTGGTAAGGTATGATTTGTACCAGAAGCATAATCTCCAGCACTTTCTGGTGTATAATTACCAATAAAAACTGAACCTGCATTTCCGATGTTCTCAACAAAAAAGTCATCATTATTTGTAGCAACAATGAAATGCTCTGGCCCATATTCATTAATTAATTCTAATGCTGTCTTGAGGTCCTCTACAACAATTGATTTAGAATTATTTATAGCATCAGTAGCCATTTGTTTTCTTGGCAAAACTTCAAGTTGAGACTCAACTTCAGAATTAACCTGTTCGGCAAACTTTTTTGACGTAGTAACTAAAATCACCTGACTGTCTGAACCATGTTCAGCCTGACTTAGCAAGTCTGAAGCCACATAAGCAGGATTAGCCGATTCATCTGCCACTACTAGTAACTCACTAGGTCCTGCAGGCATATCTATAGCTACACCATATTTGGTAGCAATTTGTTTTGCAACTGTTACATATTGGTTTCCTGGGCCAAAAATTTTATAAACCTGAGGAATAGATTCTGTACCAAATGTAAGACCTGCAATAGCCTGAATACCACCAACCTTTATAATTTTAGTGACACCACATAGTTTAGCTGTGTATAATATTTCATCGGCTATCTTACCTTCACTATTAGGTGGTGAGCACAAAACGATTTCGCCACAACCAGCAATATTTGCAGGAATAGCCAGCATTAAAACTGTTGAAAATAATGGTGCAGTGCCACCTGGAATGTAAAGACCAACTTTCTGAATAGGTCTTTTCTCTTGCCAGCATTTAACTCCTCTCATTGTTTTCAGAAAGACCTTATCCGTTTGCTGTGCTTTATGAAATTGTTTTATATTTTTCTTAGCAAGCTTAATTGCTTTCTTCAAGTCTTTGGAAACACGCTCTGACGCTTCTTCTATTTCAGTTTTAGTAACTTCTATATTGTCTAGCCCAACGTTGTCAAAATCAGCAGTAAAAGACTTAATTGCATAATCACCATTAGCTTTAACAGCTTTAAAAACGTCATTAACTAAATTCTCAATATCACCGACAGATATTGTAGGCCGACTCAATATTTCCGACCATTCACTTCGCTTTGGATTTTCGATCAGCTTCATACTACAATACCATATTTTCAATTGGACATACAAGAATACCTTCAGCACCATTGGCTTTAAGTTCATCAATCACATTCCAGAAATCATTCTTATTGATTACAGAGTGCAAAGAACTCCATCCTTTTTTTGCCAATGGTAAAATCGTTGGACTATTCATACCAGGAAGTATATCTACTATGTTTTCTAGTTTGTCATTTGGCGCATTAAGCAGAACATATTTATTTTCTCTACCTCTTAACACTGATTTTAATCTAAATTGTATCTTATCAATTATCGCTTGATTCTCTTCAGAAATTTTTGGAGAAGTTGCTAATACAGCTTCAGATTTTAAAAGGACCTCAATCTCCTTTAATCCGTTTTTAAATAAGGTACTTCCACTAGAAACGATATCACAAATTCCATCCGCCAACCCAATATTTGGTGCGATTTCAACAGAACCATTGATGATATGCAAGTTTGCTTTTATACCCTCTTTTTCTAAGATCTGATTAACCGTATTTGGATAAGATGTTGCAATCCTTTTTCCTTCTAAATCTTTTAAGTTTTTAGCACCAGAAGATTTGGGAACAGCAATGGATACTCGACACTTTGAAAATCCAAGTTTTTCAATAATTACTATATTCTTTCCTTTTTCTATTAATACATTCTCACCGATTATAGCTGCATCTACGACGCCATCCTTTAGATATTGAGGAATATCTCCATTTCTAAGGTAAAAGACCTCTAAAGGGAAGTTTCGAGCAGAGGCTTTTAATTGATCCTTACCATTATCAATGGAAATCCCAATTTGTTTTAATATTCTTAAAGAATCTTCGTTTAGTCTTCCAGACTTTTGTACCGCAATTTTTAATTTATTCATTTCTATTTTAGTTGGTCTGAGAACATCGCATTAGTTCATAAAAAAACCCGCTTGATATTCTCAAACGGGTTTTTTAATATTTTGAAACTAATCAACACATCATTACCTCGCCTGAGCGACTAAATGAAAACGATGATGTAAATGCTTCTTCATTTGACAAAAGTAATTAATATTTAATTATGACTATTAATTAAAATTATAAAATTTACATAAATTGATTATTTACTCTGGACGATCTCATATTTTTGAGAATAACTTTAAATTCGCCATTCAGCAGGAGTTTCTTGAAGGTTTTATACTTTAATTTTGCTTTATGCCAAAGCGCTAGAAGTCTATAATAGTAGTAATATCTGTAATATTTATTTTTTATGACATCCGCATCATTTTTAAAATAAGTTATATTTTTATTTAAGATAATTAAATTTCTTTCTAATTCCGTTTTATTGCAGACATGTAAAAATAATGCCTCATCCATATTATGAAGACCATAAATACAATTGAGTTGGTTGGGATCATGTATTTTAATTTGTTCTCTATATTTTGGTAATATATAATCGGCCATTATTTTTTGCTCAAAAGGAAAGGGACAATTAAATCTTTTAGAATATACCTCTTTTTCTAAAGGAATGGCTTTGCGATTAACAATTTTCACCCCTGTATTAACCGGATAATCCCAAGGTTTTTCGTGAAAAAGATGATAAAGTATACGGAAATCACTTAAGTCTATACAGGATTCAATTGGTTGGCTTAACATTTTTGGATATATATCGGTATCTAACCAAATATACCACTCCACATTAGGGAATTTTTCTTGTGCTTTACAGAGAATTAAACAGCGCCTAAAATGTAGTTCAGAAACTTCCAAAGGTACTTCTGTTTCATCGTCATAATACAATTCGTAATTATGATTTTTGCAGTATTCAATTAAGAGCTTTTTAGTTAATTCTGTGAAGAAAACACCCTTCGGATAATGGCCGGAAACAATACAAATTTTGCCAGAAGTCATATGGGTTTATTTTAAAAAAAAGCCGGTTATTTTCGTAAACCGACTTCTAAAATATAAAACTTTCAATTAAATCATTAATTTGAACAGGCTATTGGTTACCTAAAATAATTGGCATGCCACTATCGCCTGAGCCAATAACAATAACTTTACTATTATTTGATTCTGATAGTTTAATTGTAGCTTCTATACCTTTATCTTGAAGTATCTTATCTGTTAAAGATGCACTTAGAATTTTATTCGCCTCTGCTTTACCTTCTGCTTCAATAATCCTTTCTTCAGCTTGCTTGGCTGCGGAAACTAATCTAAATTCATATTCTAAAGATTCTTGCTCCTGTTTTAACTTACGCTCAATAGCTTCTTTGATTGTCGGTGGTAAAGTGACATCTCGAACTAAAACCTCATTTAATTGAACGTATTGTTTATCAAGTATTTTCTTTGTTTCCTCATAGATTTCAACCTGAATAGCATCACGCTTGGTTGAATATAAATCATCTGGTGTATAGCGTCCAATAACACTTCTAGCTGCACTACGAATCGCTGGTTGTATTACACGTTGTAAATAATTCTCTCCAATAGTTTGATGCAAATTACCTAACTGACTTTGAACTGGTTGATACCACGCAGAAGCATCAATCTGTATTTCAAGACCATTTGAAGATAACACTTTCATTTTTTCAAATAATTCTTGTTGACGTACTTCGTAAACATATACTTTATTCCAAGGTGCCACAATATGAAAGCCTTCACCTAATGGTGGTTCATCAGTAACTACACCACCACCAAATGTTTTATATAAAACACCTGATTCACCCGAACCAATTGTAACTGCAGATTTTGCAACCACTATTATTAAAAATATTAATCCGATTAAAATCGGTAATCCAATCTTAGGTAACTTCTCCATTTCTAACTTTTATTTAAATTAAACCGTTATATTTTCTTATAAACCACTCAGCAAATAGGCATAACGCTATAAAACCAAGCAGACATTTCAAGTCTATCAAAGGTACAATATTTTTAGTGCTTTTTTGAATAGTTGAATATCTATTATCTTTTAATAATTCATCTATAAATAAGGCTGATTCTGAAGGGTAATAAACCTTACCATTTGTATTCTCAGCAAGTAAATTTAATTTACTGATATCTGCATTTAGAAACTGCTGTTCAACATTATAGTCTAATATTCTAATCTGACCTGAAAACGATATTGCTTCAGCACTATGAAAAATTCTAAAATCATACTCTCCTGCATCAATACCACTCAAGTCTACAGTATATTTTGAACCATCTAATAAAAGTGGTATTTCCCTAGATTCAGAAGTATCATTATTTTTTAATTGAATATTCAATGAGGCTTTGGCATCAAATTCATAATTTTCATTGAAGTACTGCGCTGATATAATAACATCGTCATTTCCGTTATAAAATGATTTATAGTCCACATTTAATCTTCTTCGTTTTTTGTTGGAACTCAAGTATTGAATGAGTTTTCCAATAAAATTGTCAAAATCCGTAAAGCTTTCCGTGTCTATATATGTTTGGGCTCTCCAGCGCCAAATACCTTCGCCAACTAAAACGGCATGTTTCATATTATCAAAGGCATAGGTTGCCAACATGGCATCACCAGTATTTATACCATTTACTGTCTTATACAAAATCACATCTGCCGGAACCAAGAAATTAAATCCGCCAAATTCTGATTTTAATGGTGGATAATCCTCAAATGTTATGTTGTCAATTATAAATGAGTTGAAATTTCTGTTTAATTCTGGTTGAAAATCTTCAGTCTGGCTTGATATTTCCCATAAAACTTTTAAATGTGTATTATTAATAAACTCATAATCAGTACCAGATCCAGTAATTATAAATGTATTTAAATTCTGGCGCTTTATTTCATTAAGAATTTTATTAAAGTTATTATTTGGTTGATATAATATAACTAATTGAAATTTATCTATATGAGTTAAATATTCATTAGGTTTTAAAATACTTACACTTCTCTGTTCATTACTTTCTATTGCCTTTTTAAGCACACCTAAATCCGGATGTAATTGATCGTACACTATGGCAATATTTGTCTTCTGGTCAATGATCTCAATAGCAAAATTTTTATAATTATTAATTTTGTTTTTTTCTTGACCCAACGGAACTATTTCAACCCTAAATGTTTTTATCCCTAAACTATTAGCAAGTAAGGTTGTATTAACTATTTCTGAAGTCTTAATATTATCAAATTGAAGTTGCTTTCTAAATACAACTGAATTACCTCTCCAAATCTTTAGTTCAGAATTTACATATTCCTCACCTGTATATCTTAAAATTATTTCTACCGGAAAACGATTCTTTAAAAATGTATACCTGTTAACGTTAAGTTGCTTAATTCTTAAATCTGAATAAACCGTTGAGTCTCCCAAAATCAAAGGATAAACAGGTTGATTGAATACATTAGATACATAACTATAATCTAATCCAAGAGTTTGATTTCCATCTGAAATAAATACAATGGGTGCTGTTTTATTTTTATAAATCTCTTGTAATTGTTTTAAGGCTTCTGAAATATTAGATTGCCGCTCAGAAAATGAAATACTATCAAAAACTTCTATGTTTTTTCCAAAGCTATATTGATCGACATTAAACTGTTGCTTAATTTTTTGGTTTTCCAAAATCTTTCCAACAACTACTGAAGCTACTGAATCTTGTTCTAAATATTTAATAGATTCAGAATTATCTAAAGCAATGACCAATGTTGGTTTTTCATTAAAATATGTAGTGGATTCAAACTTTGGATTTATCAGTAAAAGTAAAATTCCAAATGTTGCCAAAGCTCTTAAACTAAACAATACATATCTTAGGGCTCCTTTGATTTTCGATTTATATTTATACTGAAACAGCGCTAATGAAAGCGCTGCTATACCAGCAATAATTATATATATAATCGTTTCTGTCTGCATAATTGTGTAGTCATATAAATAGAAGACTACATGCCTATTTTAAGTTAGCATACCACCATCAACATTTAATGTTTGACCT
This sequence comes from Winogradskyella sp. KYW1333, assembly GCF_003335675.1. Taxonomy (GTDB): domain Bacteria; phylum Bacteroidota; class Bacteroidia; order Flavobacteriales; family Flavobacteriaceae; genus Winogradskyella. The sequence continues at coordinate 189,707 of NZ_QPHL01000016.1, forward strand.
GTAACATATGAACTTAGATCACTAGCTAGATAAACACATGCGTTTGCTATATCCTCTGGTGTTCCACCTCGTTTTAATGGTATTGCTGCGCGCCAACCTTTTACTGTTTCTTCATCGAGCCTAGCGGTCATTTCAGTTTCTATAAACCCTGGAGCTATAACATTACTTCTAATATTCCTAGAACCAAGCTCTAATGCAACAGACTTAGAAAAACCAATAATACCAGCCTTAGAAGCCGCATAATTTGTCTGGCCAGCATTACCTTTCACTCCTACAACAGAACTCATATTTATGATTGATCCTTTACGCTGCTTTAACATAGTACGTTGTACAGCCTTTGTCATATTAAAAACAGATTTGAGGTTTACCTCAATTACTTGGTCGAAATCCTCCTCACCCATTCGCATTAATAAATTGTCTTTTGTAATACCAGCATTATTTACCAGTATATCAATAGATCCAAATTCAGACAACACATCTTCAGCTAATTTTTGTGCTTCATCAAAACTAGCTGCATTACTTTGATAACCTTTGGCTTTGATACCTTTGTCATTTAAATCTTTTTCAAGAGTATTTGCAGCTTCTACAGATGAGCTATACGTGAAAGCCACATTTGCACCATGATCTGCAAATACCTCAGCAATACCTTTACCAATTCCTCTACTTGCACCAGTTATAATTGCGGTTTTTCCTTCTAATAGTTTCATATTAGTTTTATGATTAGTTAGTTTATAATCTATTAATTACTTCTCTCAAATATAATAATTACAAATTACGGCGACATAAAAAAACCTCACAAGATTTTGTAAGGTTTTTTAACTTTTATAAATCACCGAGTTTTAAAGAACTTCAGCTACTTTTTTACCAATTTCAGCAGGCGAATCAACTACGTGAATACCACATGCTCTCATAATTTTCTTTTTAGCTTGAGCTGTATCATCACTGCCTCCTACAATGGCACCAGCATGCCCCATAGTTCTTCCTGCAGGTGCAGTTTCTCCAGCTATAAAACCTACAACTGGTTTTTTGCTTCCACTTTTTTTATACCAATTAGCAGCATCTGCCTCTAACTGGCCGCCAATTTCCCCAATCATCACAACAGCTTTAGTTTCCGGGTCCTTAATTAATAACTCCACAGCTTCTTTAGTTGTTGTCCCAATAATTGGATCACCACCTATACCAATAGCTGTAGTAATTCCTAATCCTTGCTTTACAACCTGGTCTGCAGCCTCGTATGTTAATGTACCGGATTTAGATACAATACCCACTTTACCTTTTTTAAATACAAACCCAGGCATAATACCAACCTTAGCTTCTCCAGGTGTTATTACTCCAGGACAATTAGGACCCACTAAGCGACTACCCTTATCCTTTATGTAATCTGCAGCTTTAATCATATCTGCAACAGGAATTCCCTCTGTAATAGTTATAATTACTTTTATGCCTGCATCTGCCGCTTCCATAATAGCATCTGCAGCAAATGCTGGTGGTACGAAAATTATTGTTGTATCTGCTCCTACTTTTTCAACCGCTTCAGAAACTGTATTAAACACAGGCCTATCTAAATGAGTTTGACCTCCTTTGCCGGGTGTAACACCTCCAACTACATTTGTACCATACTCTATCATTTGACCAGCATGAAAAGTACCTTCACTTCCAGTAAATCCTTGAACAATAATTTTTGAATCTTTATTGACTAATACGCTCATTTAGATATTTTTTATGTTTGATTTGTTTCGAATGCAAAAATAATTCTTCTTCACATAAATGTAAAGGGAATTAATTAGTATTTTTTTTGATGAATTCTAATATCTCTGGAATCTTTTTAATATAGGCCATTTCCTTAAAGAATGAACGCGCATCTTTTGCAGGCGTTCCAAAATATGTTACACCTTCAACGGTTGTTTTATTTATACCAGCTTGTGCAAATATTACTGTTCCTTTTGAAATTGTTACATCACTTTTAATACCTACTTGTCCCCAAATCGTAACATTGTCTTCAACAACCACACAACCAGCAATACCAGTTTGCGAAGCTATTAAACACTTTTCCCCAATTACTGTGTCATGACCAATTTGAATTTGGTTATCTAATTTTGACCCTTCACCAATAGTGGTGTCTCCAGTTACGCCTTTATCTATAGTACATAACGCCCCAATGTCTACATTATCCTCAATTATAACACGACCACCAGAAATCAATTGATCATACCCCTCAGGTCTATTTTTATAATAAAATGCTGATGCACCTAGAACAGTTCCTGCGTGTATGGTAACATTATCACCGATTATAGTTTCATCGTAAATACTTACATTAGAATGAATAACACAATTTTCACCAATTTTTACATTATTACCAATAAAACAATTTGGCTGAATAATTGTACCTTTTCCGATATCAGCATCAGTAGCTACAGCTACACTTGAAGACTTGAATGGTTTGAAATGAAGTGTAAGTTTGTTAAAATCCTTAAATGGATCATTAGATACTAAAAGCGCTTTACCCTTAGGGCACTCTATTTCTTTATTAATTAAAACTACAGTGGCTGCTGATTCTAAAGCCTTATCATAGTATTTTGGGTGATCAACAAATACAATATCACCTGGTTCAACAACATGAATTTCATTGATACCATAAATTGGGAAGTTATCATCACCAATATATTTGCATGAAATTAAATTTGCAATCTGTTTTAAGGTATATACTTCAGGAAATTTCATTTATTCCTTTATACGTTCTTTATAAGTGCCTTTTGCGGTTTCAATTTTTATTTTATCACCTTCATTAATAAACAATGGAACATTAACTTTTGCACCAGTTTCAACAGTAGCTGGCTTAGTTGCATTAGTTGCAGTATTACCTTTAACTCCCGGCTCTGTGTGCGTTACTTCTAAAACTACACTTGCAGGCATATCTACAGATAGTGGCATGTCATCTTCCGTATTTATTAAAACAGTAACAATCTCACCTTCTTTCATTAAATCTGGTCTGTCTAAAGCGTTTTCAGTTAATTGAATCTGAGAGTAATCCGATTCATTCATAAAATGATAATATTCACCATCATTATATAAATACTGAAATTTATGAGTTTCAACACGTACATCATCAATTTTGTGACCAGCCGAAAATGTATTATCTATTACTTTTCCAGTTGTAACACTTTTAAGTTTGGTTCTCACAAAAGCAGGACCTTTACCGGGTTTCACATGTAAAAATTCAATGATTTTATATATATCGTGATTGTATTTAATACATAATCCATTTCGAATATCTGATGTACTTGCCATATTGTAGTTATGTTATTTTATTAATTTGATTTAAAATACCCTTTCATTATACCTCTGTGTGAATTCTTAATAAATTGAAGAATTTCATCGCGCTCAGGTGTGGCTTCCATTTCTGCTTCGATAATTTCTGAAGCTTGAGTATTATTGTAGTTTTTCTGATAAAGTATTCTAAAAATATTCTGAATTTCTCTAATCTTCTCAGTACTAAATCCTCTGCGTCTTAACCCAACAGAATTGATACCCACATACGATAATGGTTCTCTTGCAGCCTTAACAAAAGGTGGTACATCTTTTCTTACCAATGATCCACCAGTTACAAAAGCATGGTTGCCTATTGAACAGAATTGATGTACTGCAGTCATACCTGCCAATACGACATGATCCCCTACGTTTATATGCCCGGCCAAAGTACTATTGTTTGAAAAGATACAATTGTTACCCACAACACAATCATGAGCAATATGACAATAAGCCATTATAAGACAATTATCACCAATAACAGTCTTCATTTTATCAGTTGTTCCACGATTAATGGTAACACATTCTCTAATTGTTACATTGTCACCTATTTCAACAGTAGTATCTTCATCATTATATTTTAAATCTTGAGGTACGGCTGATATGACAGCTCCAGGAAAAATATTACAATTCTTTCCAATTCTTGCACCCTCCATGATAGTAACATTACTACCAATCCAAGTCCCTTCACCTATTTTTACATTATTGTAAATAGTTGTAAACGGCTCTATCACAACGTTTTTAGCAATTTTTGCTCCTGGATGTACGTATGCTAGTGGTTGATTCATTTTATTTTACTTTAGAAATTTGGGCCATTAATTCAGCTTCAGCACATAATTTTCCATTTGCATATGCATAACCTTGCATATGGCATATGCCTCTTCTTATAGGAGTTATCAAGGAACACTTAAAAATTAATGTGTCACCAGGTACAACTTTTTGTTTAAACTTTACATTATCCATTTTCATAAAGAACGTTAAATAATTCTCAGGATCAGGAACTGTACTTAAAACCAATATTCCTCCAGTCTGTGCCATCGCTTCGACAATTAATACTCCTGGCATAACAGGTGCGCCAGGAAAATGACCTTTGAAGAATTCTTCATTCATAGTTACGTTCTTCATACCGATAACATAATTATCGGTTAGCTCATAAACCTTATCTAGCAATAAAAAAGGCTGTCTATGTGGCAACATATTCATGATTTGATTTACATCCATGAGTGGAGGTGAATTCAAATCAACTTGAGGTACATTGTTACGCCTTTCATTCTTAATCAATTTAGAAATCTTCTTTGCAAATTGCGTATTCACAAAGTGACCAGGTTTGTTAGCAATTACCTTACCCCTAATTTTTGTTCCAATTAAGGCCAAATCTCCAACAACATCCAGCAATTTATGACGAGCTGCTTCATTAGGATAATGAAGCGTTAGATTATCTAATATACCATTAGGTTTAACAGCTATACTATCTTTTTTAAAGGCGACTTTTAGCCTCTCCATTGTTTCAGCTGACAATTTTTTATCAACATAAACAATTGCATTGTTAAGATCACCCCCTTTTATTAAACCATGTTCAAGCAACATTTCGAGCTCGTGTAAAAAGCTGAATGTTCTAGCATTAGCTATTTCTCCTTTAAAATCAGATACATCATTCATGGTTGCATTTTGTGTACCTAATACTTTGGTGCCAAAATCTACCATAGTTGTAACTTGATAGGTTTTTGATGGCATTAAAATGATTTCACTACCCGATTCTTCGTCTGAATAAGAAACTACTTGCTTTACTTCATACACTTCTCTAACGGCTTCTTGCTCAACAATTCCGGCTTTTTCAATAGCCTCTACAAAAAACTTTGATGAACCGTCCATAATTGGTGGTTCTGAAGCGTTAAGCTCTATAATTGCATTATCAATATCTAGACCTACCAATGTTGCTAAAACATGCTCGCAAGTTTGGATTGTTACTCCATTTTTTTCAAGACAAGTTCCTCTTTGGGTATTTGTAACATAGTTGGCGTCGGCTTCTATTTTCGGGCTCCCTTCTAAATCCACACGCTCAAAAATAAATCCAGAATTCTCAAGACCAGGTTTAAAAACTAATTTAACATCAGTACCTGTATGTAAGCCAACACCCTCCAGTGTTACTTCCTTTTTAATGGTCTTTTGTTTTGTTTCAGTTTTAATTATTGCCATTGACTTTCTTTTCTAAATCGTTTATATTTTTTACAATCTTTGGCAGGTTCTTAAAGTATACATATGATTTATTGTAATCACCATATGTTAAAGCTGGTGATCCTTGTAATACTTCGTTATCCTTTACATGTCTTCCAATACCAGATTGTGCCTGAATTTTTACATTATTACCAATAGTAATATGCCCAACAATACCAACTTGACCACCTATCTGACAATTCTCTCCAATTTTTGTAGAACCAGCTACACCAGTTTGTGCGGCTATAACAGTGTTTTTTCCTATTTCTACGTTGTGTGCTATTTGGATTTGATTGTCTAATTTTACGCCTCTTCGAATGACCGTAGACCCTAAAGTCGCTCTATCAATCGTGGTTCCGGCTCCTACATCAACGAAATCCTCTAAAATAACATTACCTATTTGCGGAACCTTTGAATATTCTCCCTTTTCATTTGGTGCGAAACCAAAACCATCGGCACCAATTATTGCACCAGAGTTAATTACACAATTCTTACCAATAATACACTCAGAGTATATTTTGCCACCGGAAAAGACTATAGAATTATCACTAATTGTAACATTATCACCTACATATGCACTAGGATAAATCTTTACATTATCACCTAATTTTACGTTATCACCTATGTATGCAAACGCTCCAACATAACAATTATCACCCAACATCGCTGAGTCAGAAATATGACTCGGCTGTTCTACTCCAGCCTTATTAAGTTTAATTTGGTTGTAATACTCTAATAGCTTGGTAAATGCGCCATAAGCGTCATCTACCTTAATTAGGGTTGTTGAAAGATCTTCTTCTGTCTCAAAATCAGCATTAACAATAGTAATTGAAGCCTTTGTTGAATATATGAAGGGTTTATATTTTGGGTTTGCTAAAAAAGTAAGCGTCCCTTCTTTTCCCTCTTCAATCTTTGCAAGTTCTGAAACTTCCACAGTTGGGTTCCCAACCACTTCGCCTTCTAAAATACCTGCTATTTGTTCTGCTGTGAATTTCAATTAATTGATATTATTTGCTGGTTTTCCGCAAAAATAGAAAAAATGTATCACATTCTCTCCTTAGGATAGCACATATAATGTTTCGTAACCGGTTTACTTAGTGCTTTAAGGTTAAGCTGGTCTGATGCTTTTACAATATCTTTAATTTTTCCGTTCTTATATAGTACATCTATGTTCTCCTTTTTTTGTTGATATGCTTGGTTAGTTATCTTACCCTGAAACACAAAATAATCTGCCTCCAATTCAGAGATTTTATATCGATTCATTAAATCATGCTTATGCTCAACTAACTCTGAAACTTTAATACTTTTATTTTTTATTTGGATTCTTAATAAATCCCTGTTTATGATCATATCACATAGATTACTAAGCACAAAATCATTATGATATTGCCATTCCTTTATTGCGGAGATAATATCATAATCATCAAGTTTGGCAAAAACTTGCAAGGTAGAATCCTCAAAATTAGATTTATTAATTTCTAAACTTAAGAAATGATTAAGGGCATCACTGCAAGACAATTCTTCTCCATCTAAGACTAATTCCTTGGCTCGTTTCAATATTCTAGTTAATAATTGTTCTGCCACCAAACCAGTTTTATGCAAATACACTTGCCAATACATAAAGCGTCTGGCTATTAAAAACTTTTCAACACTATAAATACCTTTTTCTTCAATAACCAGGTGGTCATCTACTACATTAAGCATTGTAATTAATCGTTCACTATTTATGTTTCCTTCTGCCACGCCTGTATAGAAACTATCTCGTTTCAAATAATCAGCTCTATCCATATCCAGCTGGCTAGAAATTAGTTGACACATAAATTTCCGAGAGTACTTTCCTTTAAAAATTGAGATGGCTAAAGTTAAACTTCCGTTAAACTCTTCATTTAACGCCTCCATAAAATAAAGTGATATTTCTTCATGGGTAATGTCTGTCACGAGGCTATGTTCCATAGCATGAGAAAAAGGCCCATGACCAATATCATGCAATAAAATGGCAATTAATAATCCATTCTCTTCATCTTCCGCAATACTAACTCCCTTAAAACGAAGCACATTTATCGCTTGTTGCATCAAATGCATGCTACCCAACGCATGATGAAAACGAGTGTGATGTGCTCCCGGATAAACCAAATAAGACAGTCCCATTTGCGTAATTCGTCTTAACCTTTGGAAGTATTTATGCTCTATTAAGTCAAAAATTAAAGAATTTGGAATAGTAATAAATCCGTAAATTGGATCGTTAAATATTTTGAGCTTATTCTTGATAGGCAAAATGTTTAAAATCATTAATTAAGAAACAAATATACACCAACATGATTAATATTCTTTGGGTTGACGATGAAATAGATTTACTTAAACCACATATACTTTTTTTAAAACAGAAACAATATGATGTTACTACTTGTCAGAGTGGTACAGAGGCACTCGAAATTATTGACGATACTAATTTTGATATCGTTTTCCTTGATGAAAATATGCCAGGTTTAACAGGGTTGGAAACATTAAACGAAATTAAAGAACGTCGTGCCAATCTCCCTGTTGTAATGATTACAAAAAGTGAAGAAGAATATATAATGGAGGAAGCAATTGGTAGTAAAATTGCAGATTACTTAATTAAGCCAGTCAACCCAAATCAAATCTTATTGAGTTTAAAGAAGAATTTGGATCACTCGCGTTTAATTTCTGAGAAGACTACATCTAACTATCAGCAAGAGTTTAGAAAAATTGCTATGGATTTATCTATGGTGAATTCTTATGAAGAGTGGATAGAACTATACCAAAAACTACTTTATTGGGAGTTACAACTTGAAGATATTGAAGATATTGGTATGACCGATATTTTAGAATCTCAAAAAAATGAAGCAAATTCTCAGTTTGGGAAGTTTATTGAAAAAAATTATTCAGATTGGTTTAAACCAAATACAGATGCACCAATAATGTCTCACACATTATTTAGGTATAAAGTGGTCCCAGAATTAAGTGACAAACAACCAACACTTATGGTTGTTATCGATAATTTGCGATATGATCAATGGAAGGCCTTTGAACCTATTGTCAACAATTATTATAAGAAAGCCTCAGAGTTACCGTTCTTCAGTATTTTACCAACTGCAACCCAATATGCACGAAATGCTATTTTTTCAGGGCTAATGCCCGAAGATATGGAAAAATTGTATCCTCAATATTGGAAAAACGACACGGACGAAGGTGGTAAAAACATGTACGAGAATGAATTTTTAAGAGAGCAAATAAAACGGTTGGGGCTAAATCACCTTAAATACGAATATCATAAGATTACTAATCTAAAATCAGGTAAGAAATTAGTAGAGAATTTCAGGTCATTAAAAGACAATGATCTTACCGTTATTGTCTACAATTTTGTAGATATGCTTTCTCATTCTAAAACAGAAATGGAGGTAGTCAAGGAATTAGCTTCAAATGATAAAGCCTACAGATCACTCACTGTAAGTTGGTTTAAAAATTCGCCATTGCTAGAAATGATTCAACTTTCTCAACAACTTGGATTCAAATTGATTTTGACAACTGATCATGGTACCATAAATGTAAAAGCACCATCTAAAGTTATTGGAGATAGAGATACAAGTTTGAACCTTCGTTACAAAACTGGCCGAAGCCTAACTTATCAAGATAAAGATGTCTTAGCAATAAAAGATCCAAAAAGCATTCATTTGCCTGCATTAACAATGAGTAGTTCATTTATTTTTGCAAAAGGTGATATGTTTTTAGCATATCCTAACAACTTTAACCACTATGTGAGTTATTACAGAAATACATACCAACATGGAGGCGTTTCTCTAGAAGAAATGATTATTCCGTTTGTAGTGTTAGACCCTAAATAAATCCGTAAAAAGCATAAATATCCGATGAAATACACTTTTTTCTAGGATTTCTAAATATTTATACCTATAATTGTGCTCAATAAAATGTCCAACAACATTGAATAATATTGAATTCACATATCATATAGAAAATATCAACTCCATTGCAGAACAGATTTTGGCACATTTGGATTCTAAAATTGTTTTGTTTTATGGAAATATGGGTGCTGGTAAAACGACATTGATTAACGCGATGCTTAAAGCAATGCAAAGTACTGATGAAGCTACCAGCCCAACATTTTCAATTGTTAATGAATATCAATTGCCAGAAGATAAGATTTATCACTTTGATTTTTACAGAATTGAATCGATTGAAGAAGCCTACAATTTTGGTATAGAAGATTATCTATCTTCAGATCATTGGATATTTATGGAATGGCCAGAACGTATCTCAGAATTATTACCAGAAAACGCTCAAACCATTACTATTAGTATATTAGAAGACAGTCAACGATCCCTCAAATTGACCATAAATAAAGAAAGTTTAACCGAAAATAACGCCATGACAGTACCAAAATTTTGATTAAATTTTGAAAACATTACTCTTAGATGAGCAAGTTCGTTACGGAAAAACCGTAATTGAAACCGCAATTTTTCTTGGAATTTAACATTACTCCATTTTCAGGGCAGAAGGTCCTAGTTTAGTTTTGTAGTAATTAATTAATTAAATCCTAGAAATTATGAAAACTAAAAAACTAGTTTTAGCGATTGCAATCTTCGGAGGAATGTTATTTACTGTTCAGGCAGCTAACATTATTGACATAGATGAGCAAGTTACGACACAAGTTGACAAAAGAAAGCTTAAAGTTCCACCAGCAGGATAAAAAGTCCTACAATAGGAAAATTTTAACAGGGAGTATAGTTGCAACCATTGTTGCAGCTACTCCCTTTTTGTTTTATTTATATGAATATGTTCCAGACACACAGGAATGGGATACAATATTTGGCAAATATTATAGTGTAGAATACGGAAGCGCGAATGTAGCTATGTGGGTTCTGGCAATGAAATTTGTTCCTCTTTTACTTTCCTTTATTTGGTTTTTTACATGTAAGCATTGGTGGTATCATGCCCTTTTAGTTCCAATTGCAATGTTTTCTTATCAATGTATTGTTTCACTAAATTTTGACGCAAGATATTTAGATGTGGCTGATATTATTTGGTTTGTTCCAATAATGGCTATCATTTTCCCGTCCATCTATTTAATAAGAGCAAAAATGTTTGATAAAATAAATGACCATGATAAGACCATGGAAGAGCTTGAAGAGGAGTTTATGTTTAAACCTAAAACCTTCTGGGGGAAAATCAGTCAATACTTTTAGTAATATTAATACGTAAGACTTATCTAAATCTATTGAGATTAAAAATTAACTACATTTAAGACAGTTTCATTATCTTGCAGAAGAGATATCAATATAACTAACTTAAATGAGTAAGTCATTAACGCCGTTTACCAAAGCTCAATTACTACCACAAGAAGAGACTTTAGAAATACTAAAACAAAAAGGAGAATTGTTTATAGGCATACCTAAGGAAACACATTTCCAGGAAAAAAGGGTTTGCTTAACTCCTGATGCAATATCTGCTTTAACAGCTAATGGCCATAGAGTTTTATTAGAGTCTGGTGCTGGTGAAGGTGCTAAATTTAAAGATAAAGACTATAGTGAAGCTGGCGCAGAAGTAACTAAGGATAAATCTAAAGTCTACTCCTGCCCTATTATATTAAAAGTTGAACCACCTGCTCTTGATGAAATAGAATTGATTAACCCTCAAACTATTTTAATTTCCGCACTTCAAATAAAAACTCAGAGTAAGTCATATTTTGAGGCTCTTGCTAAAAAAAGGATTACAGCTCTTGCATTTGAATTTATTAAAGATGAAGATGGAGCCTATCCTGCAGTACGATCACTGAGTGAGATAGCTGGAACAGCTTCTATATTAGTTGCTTCAGAGTTATTATCTAACGTGAATGGTGGCAATGGGTTAATGATGGGTAATATAAATGGTGTTCCCCCAACGGAAGTCGTTATTCTTGGTGCTGGTACGGTTGGAGAATTCGCTGCACGTTCTGCTATTGGTTTAGGAGCCAATGTAAAAATATTCGATAGTTCTATAACTAAACTTAGATGTATTCAGACTAATTTAGGTAGAAATGTGTATACGTCTACCATGCAACCTAAGAATTTATTAAAGGCCTTAAAGCGATGCGATGTGGCAATAGGTGCTGTTAGGGGAAGTAATAGATCTCCTGTTGTAGTTACTGAAACAATGGTTAATCATATGAAAAATGGATCTGTTATCATCGATGTTAGTATTGATATGGGCGGATGCTTTGAAACAAGTGAGGTGACTACGCACGATCATCCAACGTTTGAACATAATGGTGTAATTCATTATTGTGTACCTAATATTCCTGCTCGATATTCTAGAACAGCCTCAGTTTCAATCAGTAATATTTTTACACCTTACCTATTACAAATTGGTGAATATGGTGGATTAGAAAATGCCCTAAGATTTGATAGAGGATTAAAAAATGGATTGTACCTTTATCACGGAATTTTAACGAATAAATCAGTTGCAGATTGGTTTGGTTTAAATTATAATGATGCCAATCTTCTCATATTTTAATCCAAATATTTAATGAAATTTGTACAGCGCTTAGGATATTATCTTGGTGGTTTTGCCATAGGAATAATACTGCTAATGTTTTTTTTAAATGGTAAGAAAGCATCTTGTGATTATGGTCCTAATGCACGTACGGTTAAGAATATTAGCTCAAAGACTATAAGTTATTCTAAAAAAGCGCAATTATTCATGAATAATAATGGATTAGATACCACAGTGGTTAAAAATTTAATTAAATATGGTGACGTTGATTTCACCAATAGTAATACCGAATTGGATTCGTGCAAAATATATCAAATCGATAATGTTTATAAAGAAAGACAAATTCAGTTGTCTATAGAAAACTGCTTTTCAATTTCCAAAATATTAGATATGAACTACATTAACGAATAAAATTACATTTTCATAGTATAATTATTAATACTATCAATTAAATTTTAATCTTTGGTTTTTAAACTTAAATCTACCTATTAAATGAAAATACTGGTTACTGGTGCCGCTGGTTTTATTGGCTTTTTTACTTCAAGAGTTTTAGCAGAGAAGGGTCATGATGTTATTGGACTAGATAACATTAATGATTATTATGATATTAACCTTAAATATTCAAGACTTAAAGAATTAGGAATCAAGAGGGAATACGCAGAGGAGTTTAATAAATTATCATCGAGTGATAAACTCAATTTTTCTTTTGTTAGAATGAATTTGGAAGATCGTGAAGGCCTACCTAAATTATTTGAAAATGAAAAATTTGATGTAGTCTGTAATCTTGCCGCCCAAGCAGGTGTTAGATATAGCTTAGAAAATCCAAATACATATGTAGATTCAAATTTGGTTGGATTTGTAAATGTTTTGGAATGCTGTAGGCATAATAATATTAAACATTTAGTTTATGCTAGTAGTTCTAGCGTTTATGGCCTAAACGAGAAAATTCCTTTTTCAACAGATGATAATGTAGACCATCCAATAAGTCTTTATGCAGCTACTAAAAAGAGTAATGAGTTAATGGCACATACTTATAGTCATTTGTTTAATATCCCAACAACAGGGCTTAGATTTTTTACAGTATATGGACCTTGGGGAAGACCAGATATGGCTATGTTCCTATTTACTGATGCTATAATAAATGATAGTCCAATAAAGGTTTTTAATCATGGTAAAATGGAAAGAGACTTCACTTATGTTGATGATATTGTTGAAGGTATACTCAGAATTTGTGAAAATTCAACTAAGCCACGTTTAAAGAATAGTTCACCCTACAAGGTATACAATATAGGCAATAATAACTCGGTAAAGTTGATGGATTTTATTGAAGAAATTGAATATAACTTAAAAAAGGTTGCGAAGAAAGAAATGTTACCTATACAACCTGGTGATGTAGAAAAAACATGGGCTAACGTTAATGAGTTGATAAAAGATTATGATTATCAACCAAATACCTCAATAAAAGAAGGTGTAAAATCCTTTATCGATTGGTTTAAAAATTATTATAGTAAAAATAATTAATTACGTATTTGATTTTTATCGTTAAAAAGATACGTTAATATAAAAATTTATAAAAATTAGAAAATTTCATTCACATTTGCTGGAATTAAAAATTAACCCAAGTCAAATTAGCTAGAAACTATGAAGATAAATAAAATTTGTTGCATCGGTGCAGGATATGTAGGTGGTCCTACTATGGCCGTTATTGCCAAAAAAAATCCAAATATACAAGTTACAATCGTAGACATTAACCAAGAGAGAATAGACTCTTGGAATGATGATGACGTTTCGAAGCTTCCAATCTACGAACCTGGATTGGCAGAAATCGTAGAAGAAACTAGGGGTAAAAATTTACATTTTTCTACAGAAATTGATAAAGCAATTGATGAAGCTGAAATAGTATTTATTTCTGTAAATACCCCAACAAAAACTTATGGTAAGGGAAAAGGTATGGCCGCAGACCTAAAGTATGTTGAATTATGTGCAAGAAATATTGCAAATGTTGCAAAAACTGATAAAATAGTAGTCGAAAAATCTACCTTACCAGTCAGAACAGCTCATGCTATTAAGAGTATTTTAGATAATACTGGAAGTGATGTTAAATTTGATATACTGTCTAACCCAGAATTTTTAGCTGAAGGTACGGCAATACAAGACCTTTTAGCTCCTGACAGAGTTTTAATTGGTGGTGAGTCTGAAGATGCAATTGAAGCCTTAGCAAATATTTACGGAAGTTGGGTGCCTCAAGAACAAATTCTGAGAACAAATGTTTGGTCTTCAGAATTATCTAAATTAACAGCAAATGCTTTCCTAGCTCAACGTATATCGTCAATAAATGCAATTTCTGAACTATGTGAACATACAGAAGCTAATGTTAATGAAGTGGCAAGAGCTATTGGAATGGACTCAAGAATTGGGCCTAAATTTTTAAATGCATCTATTGGTTTTGGAGGGTCATGTTTCCAAAAAGACATTCTAAATCTTGTATATATCGCAAGAAGCTATGGTTTAAATGAGGTCGCAGATTATTGGGAACAAGTAATTATTTTAAATGATCATCAAAAAAGAAGATTTTCGGATAATCTAATCAGCACTTTATATAACACCGTTTCTGGTAAAAAAATTGCAATGTTGGGTTGGGCTTTTAAAAAAGACACCAATGATACTCGTGAATCTGCAGCTATTTATGTGGCAGATCATTTATTAAATGAGCGAGCAAATATTGCTGTATTTGACCCTAAGGTCCCTAAAGGGAAAGTTTACACGGATTTAGATTATCTTAACACACGGTCAGAGAAAGAAAATGAAGAACTTGTCGAAGTTTATGATAACCCTTATGATACAGTAAAAGATGCTCATGCTATCGCAATAATGACGGAGTGGGACGAGTTTAAAACTTATGATTGGTCTAAGATTTATAATCTTATGAAAAAGCCTGCATTTATTTTTGATGGGAGAAATATCTTAGATGAAAATAAATTGACCACCATTGGTTTTAAATATGCTGGAATTGGCAAGTAAGACCTAATAAGTATCTATATTTACCTTTTATGTGTTTATAAATAGTTTTTGTTGCGTTTCAATTCACCAACCAAAAAAAAGTTGAATCTTAATCAACTAATCTAATATCTGCAATGACAAAAAAGAAAATTGCCTTTGTAATTGGTGCCTTAACAGCAGGAGGTGCGGAGCGAGTTATTTCGACACTCAGTAACGAATTTATTTCTGACTTTAACGTTACAATCATAACATTTAGAAAGACTGAACCATTTTACCGATTAGACCATGCTGTAACAGTAATTTCTTGTTTTGATGAGATTAGCCAGCCAAACTCTTTCTTGGAGTCTATAAAACTTAATTACAAAATTTACAAGCGTATTACTCAAATAGTTAAAGATCTTAATATAGATTTACTCATAGGTTTTATCACTCAGGCAAATATTAAAACTGTTTTAGCAGCAAAAAAAAACAAAATACCATGTATTATAAGCGAAAGAAGTGACCCTTTTAAAAGTGATATTCCTCGTTTCTGGTTGATTTTAAGAAAGTTAATTTACCCAAGAGCCAATTCTATTGTGGTTCAGACGAAAAAGGTAAAGGAAATTTACCAGAAAATGTTAAATCACGAAAATATAGTTGTTGTACCCAACCCAATTTCTACAGATTTCACTGAATTGGCTACAAGTGAAGTAAAAAAAGAAAAAATAATATTATCTGTTGGTCGTTTGAATAATGATAAGCGTCATGATTTGTTAATAAAAGCGTTTAAAACTCTTAGTCCTAAAGACTGGAAAGTTTTAATTATTGGCTTTGGGTCTAATAAGAGTAAATTACAAAAACTTATCAATGATTTAGATTTATCTCATCAAATTGAAATAAAATCAAACATAAAAAATATCGAAGATTATTATAGAAGGGCCTCCTTATTTATTTTTACCTCCAGAGCTGAAGGATTCCCGAATGTATTGTTAGAGGCAATGTACTTTAAGTTGCCATGTATTTCAACAGACTGTAATTATGGCCCATCAGATATCATAACAAATGGTCAGGATGGTTTTTTAATTCCAGTTGACAATCAAAGTAGATTAGTCGCAAAAATGGATCAGGTTATAAAGGATGAGGACTTAAGAACAATAATTTCTCAAAATGGACATAAAACCGCTTTAAAATATAAAAGTAAAATCGTGACTCGTATGTGGAAAAATATTATCTCAAAACATATTTAAACTTAAATAAATTTATTGAAGAAATATTGTTATTTATATTTATAGCTACCATTCCGAATGGAATTGCATATCATATATTTATTTTATTCATCAATAAATCCAAATAGAAATACAATTATAAGTGAGAATTTTAAAGTACATCACACTAGGCCTGGTTCTACTTAACATACCATCTATTGTATTAGTTGTTTTTGGCGTAGGATTTGGAGCTTTAATGAGTTATTTTACTATTTTATCTCTAGCACTATATTATTTTTTTGAGAAAAAGACATCTCCAAATTGGTTTCTCTTAATTATTTCTCTTTTATATTTAATGATTAGTGGATTGCAATATGTAGGATTGACTTCCCAATTTTTTATGGACATCATAAAATTCTTAATCTTTTTAATAAGCGCTTATGAACTTGTTAAAAACACTAATATTGCTGAATTTAACCTATTTCTTCTTTTGGGAGCTATTACAATACCATTAGAAGCAATACTCTTCACAAGTGATTTTGGGAGATATGCCGGTTTTTACATTAACGCAAATGTGGCAGGGTTTATTTGCATTACAGGTTATGCATCGACTTATGGTTTAAAAAATGTAGGAACAAAATTAATTGGACAATTCTTATTCACTCTTGCAGGTTTATTAACCTTTTCTAGAACCTTTATTGTTATTTGGTTAGTAATTAATTTAATCTCTCTAAAAATAAATATTAGAAATATTAGAATTTTTGGACTGGGTTTCTTAATTGTTGGATCATTGTTTTTTATAGATGAAATGGTTGGATTAAATAATCCGCGTTTCGAACAACTGAGAAGCATATTGAATAATGAAGAAGTATCTACAGAAGATTTGAATGCCGATTCAAGATCTGACACATGGGCACTCTTTTATGATCAAATTTTAGATTCTCCACTTATAGGGAATGGTTACGGGTCATTTTCTGGAAAAGAGGGTTATGATATGGGAGTTCACAACTCGTATCTTATGATACTTGGAGAAGCCGGAATTATCCCCTTCGTATTATTTGTGGCTTATATTGGATATTTGTTAGCTATGAGCCTACTTTATTTTAAAAAAAAACCGAATTTAATTATGCAAGCTATTGCCTTATCTCTTTTTTTAATGGCCAATCATAATTTCTTCGGGTTTTATTTTGTTTCATTTGCTGCGATGTGGATTCAATATCAAATACATTTGTGTAAACAAGATGAACAAAATGAAATTGAAAATATAGAAGAAATATTAATCAACTAGTTACATAAAAGAACCATTGTTATATTAACAGTTAACCATTCATTATAAATTCCTTACAATTAACTTTTTAGTTAATTCACTACCATTAATAGTCAAAAGCTTAATAAAGTATATTCCACTAGACAATGTTCTTAAATCTATCCTAGAATTAATTTCTAATAACTGGTTTACATTTTCTATTCTTTTCTGCCTTACAATTCTCCCAGCAAAATCATAAATTAAAACTAAAACATCAGTAACATTCGATTCTTCTTTTAATCTAATATTTACATAATTGCTGGCAGGATTAGGGTAAACATTAAAAGAAGTAATTCCTGATTGTGTTTCATCATCTGGTCCTACTGTGTTTTCATTACATTGGCCTTGTACTGATACCCTAACAGTTGCTTCATCAAAATCTAGTGCATTAAATACTGTAACGGTATAATCTGTAGTTATTAATGGAGAAACTTGAATGGATTGGGTAGTTTCACCAGTACTCCATAAAAATTCGTCACCACCGGTCGCTGTTAAAGTTGCCACTTCATTTAAACAAATACTAATATCTTCACCAGCATAGGCTTGAACTGGTTCAAAAACATTTACCGTAACTTGTTTTTCATCATAGCAATCATTGATATAACCTCGAACCTCATAAGTTGTTGTTGCATTAGGACTCACAGCAATATTTGGTTGCGTAGCACCATTATTCCATTCGTAATAATTGGCACCCGTGGCTGATAATGTAATAAAATCACCATTAAGTATGTCTACGCTATCACCATTAACAATTACAACGTTTGGATTTGGATCCACAAAAACTGTGACATCATCTGAATCTTCTTGGATTCCACTTGAGATAGTTACAGAATATGTTGTTGTTGAAACCGGGTTTACAATTATACTTTGAGTCGTTTCTCCTGTACTCCATAGGTAAGTATCTCCAACTCCTGCAGATAGTGTGACCTCATCGCCACTGCCTTCGCAAATTGACTGATCATCTCCTGCATTAGCCTGAAAAACCTGTTCAACAGCAACCGTAACTTGGGCTTGTACATCACATACACCATTTGTTCCGATTACTGTATAGGTTTCAGTAGTATTAGGACTTACCGTAATCGAACTGGTTGTTTCTCCTGTACTCCATAAATAAGTATTTGCTCCTTCAGCTGTAAGTACTGCACTTTCTCCTGAAACAATCGTAACATCTTCTGAAATATTTAAATTTGGTATAGCATCTACAAAAACTGTGACATCATCTGAATCTTCTTGGATTCCACTTGAGATAGTTACAGAATATGTTGTTGTTGAAACCGGGTTTACAATTATACTTTGAGTCGTTTCTCCTGTACTCCAAAGGTAAGTATCTCCAACTCCTGCAGATAGTGTGACCTCATCGCCACTACCTTCGCAAATTGACTGATCATCTCCTGCATTAGCCTGAAAGACCTGTTCAACAGTAACGGTAACTTGGGCTTGTACCTCACATACATCATTTGTTCCGGTTACTGTGTAGGTTTCAGTAGTATTAGGGCTTACTGTAATCGAACTAGTTGTTTCTCCCGTACTCCATAAATAAGTATTTGCTCCTTCAACTGTAAGTACTGTACTTTCTCCTGTAACTATCGTAACATCATCCGAAATATTTAAATTCGGTATCGCTTCCACAAAAACTGTGACTTCATCTGAATCTTCTTGGATTCCACTTGAGATAGTTACAGAATATGTTGTGGTGGATGTAGGACTAACGTTTATACTCTGTGTAGTCTCACCAGTACTCCATAAGTAGGAATCACCATCTCCTGCTGTTAATGTTACAATTTCACCACTACCCTCGCAAATAGATTGATTTCCTCCTGCACTAGCAATAAAAATTTCCTCTATTGTAACGGTAACCTGTGATTGAACCTCACACGCTCCATTAAATCCAGAAACTGTATATGTAGTTGTTTCAGTTGGACTAACTGTTATGTTACTAGTTGTTTCACCTGTACTCCATAAATAAGTATTTGCACCTTCAATTGTAAGTATTGCAGTTTCTCCTGAAACAATCGTAACATCTTCTGAAATATTTAAATTTGGTATAGCATCTACAAAAACTGTAACTTCATCGGTATCTTCTTGATTTCCATCAGATACGGTTACGGTATACGTTGTACTTTCTAATGGACTAACCTCTATCGTCGGTGTTGTTTCTCCATTATTCCATAAAAAATTTGTTCCACCAGATGCAGAGAGCGTAACAGAATCTCCTACACAAATGGTTTGGTCTTCACCAGCTTCTGCATTCAGAGGTACAGGAATAACAGTTATAAGTGAGGTATCCGTGAAACCACCGTCATTTGATGTAAATCTAATTTCAACAATTCCCTCTGAATTACCAACTACTGTTCCACTTGAATTAACTGTGGCTATAGATTCATTTTCTGAAGTCCATAGACCATTCTGATCTGTAGTATTTGCAGGTGTAAATTGTACATCCAAATCTAAAATTTCCGACACATTCAAAGTAACCACATCTGGATTTATATCTATCCCTGTGGCCTCTACGTTTCCCAAAGAAGCACCATCGACTTGGTTCAGATATTCTTCTATCCATGTATAGCCACTAGGCGCCAAATCATTATGAGTTTGACCATCTGGAATATTTAAATCATACCATACTTCAGGTATGTGATCTGATTTTAGAGGATTATAAAAATTGACAGGTCTAGTATTATTAATAGTTTGTATTGGTAAATTTAATGTGCTATTCCTAGGTTCTTCAGCATCTAAATCAATCCCATTAACAAATTCCATATCATACGTATCTCTGTAGAATCCTACAGTTCCATCATCTTTAATATATTGAGAAGCACCAACTAAAGGCAAAAGATTATTTTTGAGCTCGCTGTTAGGAAGTATATCAAATTCACGTCCTTGAAAAGGAAGACTATTATCTAGAAACCAATCCGTGGGAAGTGGTTCAAAATTAACTTGAAATCTCGTCCATGCAACACTTTCGTCAGTATCAAATCCTTCTGGAACAGAATAATTTCCCCTTGGTTCATCTTGTAAAAAATTATTTTGATTATAAATCTGTGGCATTGATGTTGAATTATTGTTATAACCACACCAAAGTAACTTATTTGTTGTATTTACACCAGCTTGATAATAGTTTTCAATATGATTTAGTTTATAATCCCAATGATCCATTCTTATCAATCTATTTGACCAATTATGGATAAGATTATTAACAACATCAACTTTTATAGCGCTACCACCTTTAAAAGGTACTCGCCATCCCACATTGTAATAGGCATTTCTAATTACTGTATAACTTCCATCTTCTTGTTGAACAGGTCCCTCAGGCGAAGAGTTTCCAATAATTAATGAATATGAGCATTGGCCCCATAAATTATTCGATATTGTATGTGATGAAAGACCACCTGTTTCTCTTGAGGCAACCGAAACAGCCGTTGAATTACTTACATGTGAAAACGAACAATGATCAATAATAGTATCATCTCCACGCCCTACATGTAATGAACCAGAATAACCACCAGAATTTCTAAATTTCATATATCGAACTATCACAGAGGGTAATCCTGACATAATAATTCTATTACCTGTAACAGTGATACCGCCTTCCGGAGCGGATTGACCAGCCAGATAAATAGATCCTGTGTAACCTCCTTCATCACCAGGCAAATTACTACATCTAATCCAATCTTGTAATTCAATAACGCCGCTTACATCAAAAACAATTGTTCTATCAAGGCCTTTGTTCATTTCATTTTGAATAGCCCAACGTAATGTTCCTATGTCATCTCGACTGCCATCAGCAAGACTAGTTACATGCAAAACTACTCCTCCACTCGCACCTACAGAATAAGCGGCCGCACCATAAGCACTTGGAAACGCTGGTTGCTGACTATGAGAACTTGATATATTAAAAATTGAAAATAATAAAATGAAAGCATAAATATTTATGACTTGAAGTAAGTTCCTGAAAATTGTCATTTTTTCTGTTTAAATAGATTTGGGTGTGCAATATATTTAAAATATAGCTATAATACATTTTTTTTCGTTATAACGTATTTATTTGTAGGAATTTTCATTTGTAATATTATTTTTAAATTATATATTAAAACATACGTCGATAATACTGGATTGGATTACCCATAATATTTAAGAGCTAAAAATATTTTCTTACAATTAAATAGTCACAAATGATTAATAGTCTATTGATAAACTAATTTGTATTCGTTAAAAAGGTTGACTAATCATGAAGTTCTAATTATTTCGAAGTAACGGTCAGTTCTGACTAATAGTTTAGGAATGTGTCCTTTTTGCCGTGTTTTCAAGTATATTAACACAGAAATTATAATTAATAACATCCATTTTTTATAATTGCTTTGATTTTTAATGAATTTTTAAAATAAGATGCTAATTTTAGCCTGTGGATTTAAAGTCCATACTGTATTTTATTACCAATACAAATTATAATAAAATCTTTAATTACAAGCCAATAAAACAGTTATAAATGGCAAGAGTCTCCAAATCATTAAAGAATGCGAAAGTTGGTGTATTTTTTTTTATACTTTCAATTTTTGTACAGTTCTTTTCAAGGAAAATCTTTTTAGAAAATTTAGGGGATGAATTTATTGGCTTAGAAACAACTCTAAGAAGTATACTTAGCTTTTTAAACTTGGCCGAATTAGGAATTGGTACTGCAATAGGTTTTACACTCTACAAACCAATTTTTGACGAGAACCATGATGAAATAAATAAAATAATTGCTCTCTTAGGTGTTCTTTATAGAAGAATTGGTTACATCATATTTGGTGTAGGATTTATAATTTCTCTATTTTTTCCTTTAATATTTGCTGATACACCTTTCTCTTTGACAATCATTTATTATGTGTTTTATTCACTATTGATATCCGTTCTTTTAAGCTATTTTGTTAATTATCATATTAGTCTTTTAGGTGCAGATCAAAAAGGTTACATAGTGCAACAGTATTTTCAAACATTTACTATAACGCGTGTAATTTTGCAGTTTATCGTAGCTTTATATTACAAGAACTTTTTTGTCTATATCACATTAGAGCTTGTTTTCAGCATAATTTACAGTGTTGTAGTACGTTATAAAATTAAGCAAGAATATCCTTGGCTTGTTATAAATTCGGCACAAAAAACAGAAATCATTAAAGAGTACCCTCAGGTGATCACAAAAATCAAACAGGTATTCTTCCATAAGTTGAGTGCATTTGTGAAAAATGGTACTGACAACCTTTTGATTTATGCCCTTATTAATCTTCAAAGTGTAGCTTTTTTCGGCAATTATCAACTAATATTTATGAAACTTATCGGTCTAGTAAAGATGGCATTTGCCGGTACTGGATCTGCCGTGGGTAATTTAATTGCAGAAAACGATGAAAAGAACATAAATAAGGTGTTGTGGGAGTTAATCTCAATTCAGTTTTTTATCGCTGGGTTCTTCAGTTTAGTTATATATCATACAATGGATGCTTTCGTCTTATTGTGGTTAGGAGAAAAATATATATTATCCCATACCATATTACTATTAATGATAGCCAATTTCTTTATGATACAAATAAGTTCGCCAATTGAACGATTCAAAAATGCATATGGATTATATTCTGATACTTGGGCCGCTATGACTGAGGCAGTTATTAACTTGGTAATATCGTTTATTTTTGGCAAATTATTAGGTATAGCTGGTATAGTTCTGGGTACAGTCGTAAGTATGTTTTTTATAGTTGTTCTATGGAAACCTTACTTTTTATACAAAAGAGGATTTAAAAAAAGTGTACTGCATTATTGGAAAGGTTTATTACCAATGATAATAGTGTTTATAGCAACAATATTTTTTATTTATATTATAAAAGATTATTTTTATTATAATTCAGATAATATAACTCTTATCAATTGGATTATATACGCGATTCAAGTCACTATCGTGGTAACTATTGTCTATGGTACTATGCTTTACTTGTTTGTGCCAGGATTTAAAGACTTTTGCATTAGAGTAAAAACATTAGTTTTAAGTAAAATACAAAAATAGGACGAATTAATGTATATTTTCACAACATTCAAAATTTATAATACTTACCATACCAGCTAAATGATTAAGTCTAAAGTCGATTATAAATATTATTTAGAAAGAGATAGAATTGCCCTAAACGCTAAACCAAAAAATCTAGAGGATAAAGTAATTGGTGTAATTTCACCAAATCCTATTTATACTTTTCAAAAAAGTATGCGAAAGTTAGAATATTATTCCAATTGTAAGAATAAAGGTTTAAATAAGCTATATACAGCATATCTTAAATATAAGTTCAAAAAAATATCGATAAAGCTTGGTTTTTCAATACCTATTAATGTTTTTGGTCCTGGATTATCAATTGTACATTATGGTACTATAGTCATTAATAGAAACACCAATATTGGCGCTAATTGCAGAATCCATGCTTCCGTAAATATTGGGGCTTCTGGTGGTAAACCTGAGGCACCACAGTTAGGTGACAATATTTATATAGCGCCAGGTGCTAAAATCTATGGGGATATTACTATTGCAAGTAATACCGCAATTGGCGCAAATGCCGTTGTAAATAAATCTTTTGAAAAAGAAAACACAGTAATAGCAGGAATACCAGCAAAAGTTATTGGAGATGTAGATATTAGCCAAATCATAAAACATTTATAGATGTATCAAAACCAAGATAAAATAAGTTTTAAATTAAGGCGATTAATTTCAAATATTTTTAGAAACTCTAATTTTAGCTACTCAATTTTGAGACCTTTTTATAAAATCTATGAATTTGGACTAAGACTTATTCCAGATGAAATATTAATAAAAAGAAGTTTTAAAAAACATATGGGTTATCTTCTAGACCTAGATAATCCAAAAACTTTAAATGAAAAAATAAACTGGCTTAAACTCTATAATAGAAATGATATTCAATCTGTTTTAGCAGATAAATTTAAAGTTAGAGAATACGTAAAAAACAAAGTAGGCGATAAATATCTAATTCCGCTTTTGTTTAATACAACAAATGCTAAAGATTTGGTTTCTGAAAATTTTCCTGAGTCAAATTTTATTATTAAAACAAACCATAATAGTTCTGGTGGTCTAATTGTCAGAGACAAGTCCGAAGTAAACTGGAAAAAAGCTCAAAAAAGATTTAAGCGTTTACTAAATGAAAACCATTATTACAGCACTGTAGAATGGCATTACAAGAACATAGAACCTCAAATTATTGCTGAGCAATTGTTAACCCATGACGATGGCAGTATTCCTGAAGATATTAAATTACATTGTTTTAATGGTAAGGTCGCTTTTATAATGATTGACTTTGATAGGTTTGGTAAATTAAGAACACGAAATCTCTATGATCCAGATTGGAATTTAATAGAATGCAATTGGGGAAGGCCATATGGAAGAAAAATGAACAAGCCTTCAAACCTTGATGAAATGATAGCTGTTGCTGAAAAACTGGCTAGTGATTTTGTTTACCTTAGAGTTGATCTATATTTGATTAAATCTCAAATCTATTTTGGTGAACTTACGTTTTATCATGCATCAGGTTTACAAGCTTTTTATAAAAAAGAATGTGACCAAAAGTTTGGAGATATGTTAGACATATCATCTCTTAAAAAAATAAAACTCACCTAAATCATGGAAAAAATTAAAGTTTTTTTTGTTGTCCCAACGTTATATGGTGGTGGAGCAGAAAGAGTTATTTCATATATACCGCAATTTATTGATAAATATAAATTTGATGTAGAATTAATTGTAATAGGATTTGAGAAAGACAGTACCTATTCAGTTTCTGGGATTCCTGTAAGGTTTTTAAATAAAAAGAGAGTACTAAATTCTATTTTACAATTAGTTCAAATTTTCTCAAAAGAAAAGCCAAAAATTGTTTTAAGCACATTGTCACATCTTAATGTGGTAATGGGTCTAATCTCTTTACTTTTTCCAAAAACTAAATTTATAGGTAGATATACTATAGTAAGCCAAAATGAAATAGCCTTAAAGGATAAGAATGAAAGCTTTTCAAAAAAAATTACTCAAAAAATCTTTAGAATAAGTACAAACTTATTAGATATTGTTTTATGCCAATCAATAGATATGTATAACGATATGCAAATTAATAACTATAAAGTATCTAAATATAAACTTAGAGTAATTAATAATCCTATGAGAAGTGATTTTGAATTAAAACCTGAACGTTCTAACGATGAAAAAGTAGTGAAATTTATAACTGTAGCGCGTTTAGTACCAATGAAAGGACACGAAAGAATATTAAGAGCAATATCAACTTTAAGTTACCCATACATCTATTATATAGTAGGTGATGGAAAAGAAAAAGAAAAAATTTTTAGTATTGTAAATGAATTAGGAATACAAGAAAAAATAATTCATGTTCCTTACACAGCTGAAGTATCAAAATATCTTTCGCAGTGTAGCTTTTACTTACAAGGCTCTTATGCAGAAGGGTTTCCAAATTGTCTTATAGAAAGCTGTGCGGTTGGGACACCAGTAATAGCATTTAATGCACCAGGCGGTTTAAATGAAATCATCGAAGAGAGTGTTAACGGCTTCTTAGTAGAAAATGAAAAAGAATTCATTGAAAAACTTAATCATAAGCAAAAATGGTACCCAGAAAAGGTAAGAGAATCTGTTTACAAAAAATTTAATTTAGATAAAATTATTAAGGATTATGAAAACTTGTTTTTTGAAATTCTAGAATAATTCAAATTAGCATCATTAACCTTTGTACAACTTAAAAATGAAAACAATAAAACAAACTGCCAAAATCATGCTCCAAAAAGGTCAAGATTATTTATATCACAGAGAGCAAAATACAGAGGCATGGCGAATGATGAAACTTACCGAGAGTTATAAAGGCAAGCTCTCTAAAAAAAACAGGGTAATGTGTAAAGAGTACGCTTTAGACGTATTTGGACACAAAAAATATGCACCGTGGTTAATGTCTTATTGCTCATATTCAAATGAGTTTAAAGAAGGTTGGATTCCAGACAATTATTATGGTCAATATGTTGTGCCATTATATAAAGGTGATTATGGTAAAATATGTGACCGAGCAATAACGATTAACGAACTTTTAAAAGATAAGTATTCTTCAGACCTTGGGTATTTTATAAACGGTTTATTATTCAGTCATAAAAAAGAAGTAATAGATGCTAAAAATTTTAAGAAGATTCTTTTTGAAAGTGAGGATCGAATTGTTTTTAAAATAGAAAACTCTTTACAAGGTAAAGGCGTCTTTTTTTATGATCAAAACTCATTTAATATAGAAAAAATTAAAAAACTTGGTAATGGTGTATTTCAGAAATTTATAATTCAGCATTCATTTTTTAATCAGTTTAATAAATCCGCACTAGCAACGATTAGATTAACCTCTGTACTTAAAGATGACGGAAGCGTTGAAGTTAGAGCAGGCTATTTTAGGTTTGGACGGGATGGAGATTCTCATGTAATTTCATCCAGTCAAATGCGAATACCGATAGACATTAAAAATGGTTGTTTGTGGGACACTCACCTAGCCTTTTATCCAAAAAGCGAGTTTACTAAAAAATTGCCTGATAATGATATTGATTATCCTGGAATGAAATTACCTTCTTTTTATCATTGTATATCGGAAATTAAGAGATTACATGCTCTTATCCCTTATATAAGATGTATTGGTTGGGATATAATCGTAGATGAAAATAATAATATGAGGGTTATAGAATTAAATGGAGGACATAATGGTATTACCTTTAATGAAATGGTACAAGGGCCATGCTTTAAAGATTTAGGTTGGGAAAAATTAAGAAATACTTAAAAAACAAAATCAAATTAAGCTATTAAACACAAAAACCGTTCATAAAGTCGAAGAAATAAACATTAAATGCTGTTAACTATTATATTTGGCTCAGAAAGAAAAATTAGTTGAATTTAAACTCAATAATCTACCTACTAATCATTAAGGTTTATAAGTTGTTAAAATTAATTAATATTATTACACTAAAGTTATTCCTTTTTATTTCTAGTGTTTAATAAAATAGAAATGGCCCCAAAGACCAAAAAAAATATTTCAATTCTCAGTATTTCTCTGGCTAGTGGTGGTGCAGAAAAAGTAATTAGCTTACTTTTAAAAGAGTTAAGACACGATTATAATGTTACTCTAGTTTTATTTCATAAAGTTTTCCATTTCTCAGTTCCAGAAGGTATTGAAATTTTCGCCATGAGCGAGAATTTACCCAATAGACCATTTTACAAAAAGATTTTTGACTCCATCCTATTTATTATCAAGTATTATCGGTTTGTCAAAAAAAATAATGTAGAAATATCTATCTCCTTTTTAGCATTTCCGAATTTAATCAATGGTATTGTTGCAACTTTCAATAAAAATGTAAAAACAATCATTAGCGAAAGAGGGTTTCCGTCAGATAATGTGACTAGTAGGTTGTCTTTTTATATTTCTAAACTCTTCTATCCCATTTTTTACAATAAATGTGACAAATTATTTTCAAATTCAGTTTATATAAATAATGATTTAAAAGATAACTTTGGTGTTAAAATTCCTATGGAAGTTATTTATAATCCGATTGAATTGCCCATTAAAACTATTAAACCTGAACAGTTAAATATTGAAACAAAAAAACTTAAACTTATTACAGCAGGTACAATAAACAAAAGAAAGAACCAAATAATGATTATTAGGGCTATATCTGAATCTAATTTAGAATATAATTTTTCAATTATGGGTGATGGAGATTTGAAAGAATATTTAAAACAAGCAATTATCCAAAGAAAATTAAATGACCAAATAGCTTTAAAAGGCAAAGTAAAAAATGTAAATGAATTTTTATTAAATAATCAGTGTTTTGTATTGTCTTCATTTACAGAAGGATTCCCAAATGCATTAATAGAAGCTATGGCCATTGGTTTACCTTGTGTATCTACAAATTGCTTATCAGGTCCATTGGAACTTTTAAATGAAAACGATCCAATACAAATAAATGATGGTGATTTCTATATTGGAAAATATGGCCTACTCGTTAACAATGATGATCATATCGGCTTGAGCAAAGCTCTAGATTTCTATCATAATAACCCATCAGAACGAGAACGCTTTAGTAGCCTAGGTATGAAAAGGGCGAAAGCTTATGAGCTTAAAACAATCTACAATCAATTTAAACAATTTATTAAATGTTAAAAGTGTATGTGCGGAATTAATGGATTTATAGATTTTAATTCTTCTAAAAAGGATAAGGTAGTTTCTTTTTTAAACAATATGAATCAGTTGATATTTCATCGTGGTCCAGATGAGAATGGGATTTTCGCAGAATATTCAGATTCATGCTCAGTTGGTATGGGTATGAGAAGGCTTTCAATAATAGATTTATCATCTGGACAACAGCCCATTTATTCAGATGATGAAAAGATAGTTATTGTGTTCAATGGAGAAATATATAACTACAAAATTCTAAAATCTAAACTTGAGGCAGAGGGTGTTAAGTTTAATACATCAAGTGATACAGAAGTCATACTTAAAGCTTATGAAAAACATGGCATAGAATCGTTTAAATGGCTTGATGGAATGTATGGTTTTAGTATATATGATAAAAGAATAAATAAAATTTTCATTGCTAGAGACTTTTTTGGTGAAAAGCCCTTGTATTATGCAATGATAGATAATAAATTTATTTGGGCATCTGAATTAAAATCTATTATCAAGACCTGTAAATCCAAACCAGCGATTTCAAAAAAAGGATTGAATCTTTTTTTTAGATTAACATACGTACCAGCACCTCATACAATTTATGAAGGTATTTTTAAATTAGAAGCCAATCATTTTATAACATACGATTTAGAAAAACAAGATTATAAGATTGAAAAGATCAATAGCGAACCAGAACCTAAAGAATCTGATATCTCCTTTGATGATGCTAGGAAGAAAACAAAGGAATTGGTTTATAACAGTGTTGATAGTAGATCAATTGCAGATGTTGGTCTGGGCACATTCTTATCTGGCGGTGTAGATTCTTCAATTATTTCGTTATGTCTTTCAAGAGCAACAGAAAGAAAGATTGACACATTTTCCATAGGTTTTAAAAAAGCCTCATACGATGAAACGGATAAGTCAAGAGTAGTTGCCAAAATGCTAGATAGTAATCATCATGAATTTATTATTGATGAGGATGATTTAAAAAATAACATTCATGAGATTTTGGTAAATTTTGACGAACCATTTTCTGATTCTGCGGCACTTCCCACTCACCTACTTTCTGAAAAAACAAGAGAACATGTCACAGTTGCATTAACAGGTGATGGTGGCGACGAAGTTTTTGGAGGATATAATAAATATTATGTGGGAAAAATGAATAGGAAGTACACTAAAGTTGTTCCAAAAGCATTACATAATTTTATTTTAAATCTGAGTAAGAAACTATTAGTAGACAAAGACGATAAACGTGGTAAAAAGTTTCAAATAAATAAGCTACTCAATGCAATTAACTATGAAGGTGAGTTTTATTGGGACATTATATCTTTAGCCAATACAAGCCGTCAATTATCAGAAATAATGCTTCCAGAATATTTTGACAAAAATATATTTAAGGAATATAAGAATGTATTAGGTAATAAAAATATTAAAACACTTACAGACTTCAGGCTGGTAGATAAGATTTTAAGCCTTGAAGGAGGTATGCTAGCTAAGGTAGACCGCACAAGCATGTTAACGAGTTTAGAATGTAGAGCACCTTTCCTTAATAGAGAAATCTGGGAGTTTACCAATACACTACCAGAAAAATACTTAATGGATGGATGGAATAAAAAGTATATTCTAAAAGAAGCTTTTCGTGACGATTTTCCAGAAAATTTTCTTGAAAAAAGTAAAAGTGGATTTGGTTCACCAACTGGAGATTGGTTAAGACAAAGTTTAAGAAAAGAGCTAGAGGGGTATATCGATCCTAACATGTTAAGGGAACAAGGTATCTTTAACAGAGATGAAATAACAAAAATAGTAACTGATCATCTGAATAGTAAGAAGGATAGTACATTTAGAGTTTGGTCCTACTATTGTTTTCAAAAGTGGTATAAGTTCAATTATTTAAATGGTGAAGCATAAAAATGAAAAAGAAAAGAATATTAATAGTTGCTTCTTTATCTCAATCACTTATTAATTTTAGAGGGGATTTTATCAAAAGTCTAATACATTCTGGTTATGACGTTTATGCCTTAGCACCTAGGCATCTTGATAAAGTTAAGGATAAATTAATTGAATTTGGCGCAAAACCTCTTGATTTTAATTTAAATAGAACCGGTTTAAATCCAATTAAGGATATACAAACCATTAGAGAATTGAAATCAATTATGAAGGATAATAAAATTGATTTAGTATTTCCTTACACCGTAAAACCAGTAATTTACAGTTCAATAGCAGCAAATCAATTGGGCATACCTGTTATCTCTTTAATAACAGGTTTGGGATTTGCTTTTACAGGTTTGACGAGAAAAGCAAGAGTATTGCAACAACTTAATGAAACCTTATACAAGTTATCTATAAGAAAGAATAAAATTGTAGTATTTCAGAATCGTGATGATTATCAATTATTTTTGGATAGAAAGATTCTTAAGAAAAATAACAAAGTTGCATTTGTTAGCGGTTCTGGTGTAAACCTAAATCAATTTAAGTTCAGAAAAAATAAAATTGATTCTAACAAAATTAGTTTTTTACTAGTTTCGAGATTGATTAAAGAAAAGGGAATTGCTCTATTTTTGAATGCTGCAAAAGTTCTAAAAGAAAAATATCCTGAATCTGAATATCATGTAATTGGTGCCACCGATAAATCTCCATCTTCTATT
Organism: Winogradskyella sp. KYW1333; assembly: GCF_003335675.1. Classification (GTDB taxonomy): domain Bacteria; phylum Bacteroidota; class Bacteroidia; order Flavobacteriales; family Flavobacteriaceae; genus Winogradskyella. The sequence continues at coordinate 221,073 of NZ_QPHL01000016.1, forward strand.
AAGGAGGAAGAATTAAAAAATTTACATGAACAAGGTATAATAGTGTATTATGGTAAACAAAACAACATACCCGAACACTTGTACAATCGTGATGTATTTGTATTACCCACTTATTATCGGGAAGGTGTACCCAGATCCATATTAGAAGCGCTTTCAGTTGGATTACCAATTATTACAACTTATACTCCAGGATGTAAAGAAACAGTAAAAAAAGATTACAACGGTATTTTAATTAAGCCTCAAAATATAGACGCTTTAATCAATGCAATGGAGTACTTTCTAATTAATAGCGATAAGATTGAAGAAATGGGTATAAACAGCAGAAATTATGCTGAAGAACGCTTTGATGTAAATATTGTTAACAGCGATATTATTGAACTTATTTCAAAAGAAATTTAATTATCAACAGTTTGTGCAAACGTCTTATTTTTGGTAAAGAAATATTAGGTTTATTTTATTCTGAAAATTCATAAGAACCACAAACACAAAAGTCCTAATCAACCTATTATAATAATTTGATTTTAATCTATAAATACAGTTCTAAATATATATATAACGTTTAAAACGAACATTTTATCGTATTAATTACTTTAGATTTAAACTTTATATCAATAGAAACTATATTCGCCTTATTATATTAATAATTAATTAGGTCCCAAACACCTATAATTTAAACTTTATCAAGTTTATAGCTTAATAAATAACCTATGAATAAAAAAATATGGTTGTCTTCACCACATATGAGTGGTAAAGAACAATTCTACATTAAAGAAGCATTCGAAGCAAACTGGGTAGCGCCTCTCGGACCAAACGTGAATGGTTTTGAAAACGAACTTGAAGCCTATTTAGGACGAGATATGAATGTAGCTGCGCTCGCTTCTGGAACGTCTGCTTTACACTTAGGTTTAATATTATTAGGAGTTAAAAATGGAGACGAAGTTATTTGTCAAAGTAAAACTTTTTCTGCCTCTGCAAATCCAATTACCTATTTAGGTGCTATTCCAATTTTTGTTGATAGTGAAAAAGACACTTGGAATTTATGTCCCGAACAATTAGAATTAGCAGTTAAAGATAGAATTTCAAAAGGTAAAAAACCTAAAGCAATTATTGCAGTTCACCTATATGGAATGCCATATAAAGTTGATGAAATAAGGGAAGTTGCTGACAAATATGAAATACCAATTTTAGAAGATAGTGCTGAATCTTTAGGAAGTACATACAAGGGTGTTAAATGTGGTACTTTTGGCGATATCGCTATTTTGTCTTTCAACGGCAATAAAATTATTACCACTTCAGGAGGAGGTGCATTAGTTACAAACTCTAAGGCCGTGAAAGATAAAGCCGTTTTTCTCTCAACGCAAGCTAGAGATAACGCTCCACATTACCAACATTCTGAGATAGGTTATAATTATAGGATGTCAAATATTGTTGCTGGTATTGGGAGAGGTCAAATGACCATATTAGATAACCATGTAAAACAAAGACGTTTAAATCATATGTTTTATATGAATGCTTTTGATGGAATTGAGGAAATTAGGTTTTTGGAAGAACCATCTCAGATGTATTCTAATCGTTGGTTAACAACTATTCAATTACCTTCATATTCAATACGCGAAGGACTTAGAGAATTTTTACTTAAAGATAATATTGAGTCAAGACCTCTTTGGAAACCAATGCACTTACAACCTATTTTTAAGGATTCTCCTGCATTTATAAATGGAATATCAGAAGACTTATTTAAAAAAGGTCTATGTTTACCTAGTGGTTCCAATTTAACCGAAGATGATTTAAACAGGGTAATTTTAGGAATAAAAACGTATTTTACAAAATGCTAAATAATTTTTTAAATAAAATATCCCAAAAATATGCTTCTAAATGGCTTGTTTTGCTATTTGATATTTGTATAGTAATTAGCGCATTTTTTATTGCATATTTTATTAGGTTTAATTTTAAACTTGACTTTAGTTTAACAACACTTCTTGAACAAATTCCGTATGTGGCCATCGCAGCTGCAATCAGTTTTATTTCCGTTGGGTCCCACGAGGGAGTTGTTAGATTCACAGGATTCAAGGATATTGTCAATATTGTAATTGGCGCTAATATTCTCGCAACAATTCTAATTGGTCTTACCTTTTTGAGTAGAAAAATAAGTGTTGTTGATAGTTTATTCAATATATCAGGTTCTATTGTTTACATTCATTTATTATTGAATATTTTATTTTTAATAGGTTCTAAACTTTTTATTAAATCAGTATATAACTATATTAAACAAGATTTAAATTCAATTTCTAATGTATTAATATTTGGAGCTGGCAGTTCTGGAATGCTCACATATGATGCTATTATTAATGATACTAAAAACACACTTCAGGTCGTTGGATTTATTGATGATGACGAAAGAAAAATTGGGAAGAAAATCGATCTCGTCAAGGTTTATAATTTATTATCAATAGATGAAACTTTTATTGAAAAAAATAATGTCGAGGATGTAATAATATCCATTCAAAATATAGAGCCTACAAGGTTACTTCAGATTACCGGTAATCTTTTTGGTTTAGGGTTAAAAGTAAAAATTGTACCTCCAGTACAAAATTGGATTGATGGAGATCTCAGTGTTGGCCAAATTAAAGAGGTTAAAATTGAAGACCTTTTGGGACGAGAGCCTATAAATATTAAGAATCCTGATTTAGAAGAGCAATATGACAATAAAGTTGTACTTATTACAGGAGCTGCTGGATCAATAGGTAGTGAAATATGTCGAAAAGTAAGTTTATATAACTACAAAAAATTAATACTTGTTGATAATGCTGAATCAGCACTATATGACATTCAACAAGAATTTAGACAAGTAGGCCTTCAAAATATAGAGACTGTTGTTGCAGATGTAAGAAACAGAGCGCGAATAGATCAAATATTTAACCAATATAAACCAAAAATTGTTTTTCATGCTGCAGCCTACAAGCATGTACCACTGATGGAAAACAACCCATTTGAAGCTGTAAATGTAAATATTGCGGGTACAAAAAACGTTGCTGATATTTCTGTAAAACATAGCGTTGATAAGTTTGTTCTTATTTCAACCGACAAAGCTGTGAATCCTACTAATGTAATGGGGGCTACTAAAAGAATTGCTGAATTGTATATTACATGTTTAAAGGGTAAAGGTCATACTAAGTTTATAACAACTAGGTTTGGTAATGTTCTAGGCTCTAATGGTTCAGTGATTCCTTTATTCAAAAAACAAATTGAAAAAGGTGGCCCATTAACCGTAACACATAAAGAAATAACACGCTATTTTATGACTATTCCAGAGGCTTGTCAATTAGTATTAGAGGCAGCTGCAATGGGGAATGGTGGTGAAATATATGTTTTTGATATGGGAGAGCCTATCAAAATATTTAATTTAGCTACTAATATGATTGTATTGTCTGGTCTTAGATACCCAGAAGATATTGATATAAAAATTACAGGCTTGAGACCAGGCGAAAAGATATATGAAGAATTATTGGCTGATGGAGAAAACACTAAAAAAACATATCATGAAAAAATTATGATTGCGAAGTCTAGAAGAGTTGATATTGAATCAGTTGAAAGAAATATTAATAAGTTATCCAATATCAATACCTTAGCGCAACCTCTGGAAATCGTTTCAGCTATAAAATCACTAATACCTGAGTATATTTCTAACAATTCAACATTTGAAGTGTTAGATGATAAAAATGCTATCAATTAACCAATTAGAATAATAAAAATGAAAAATCATTATTTAGTAATTTCAATCATATCAATTATTTTTATTACTTCTTGTGCATCAAGAAAGAACCTTGTCTACTTTCAAGACGAACCATTAGAAGCTGGTTTACTCGTCTCTGAACCTGAACAACTGGTTTATAAACCAGATGATATTTTAACTATTAATGTGTCAGCACTCGATCCTGATACAGTAAGACCCTTTAACTTACCTGTAGTTGCTAACAACACCAATGTTGGACTTAATGCACAGGCACAACTACAAGTTCAATCTTATTTAGTTGATTACGACGGTAATATTCAATTTCCGGTTTTGGGTGCTTTAAAGGTTGAAGGTTTAACTAGAACTGAGCTAACTTCACTATTAACCGAAAAAATTAGTGCTTATGCTAATGATCCTATTGTTAATGTTAGACTTGCAAACTTTACAATTACAATTATAGGTGAAGTTTCTAGACCAGGTACATTTACAATTCAGGATGAAAGAATTACCTTATTAGAAGCATTAGGTATGGCAAATGATTTGACAATCTACGGGGCAAGAAAAAATGTTCTAATTATTAGAGAAGTTGAAGGAAAAAAGAAATTCGCTACAATTGATCTAACGTCAATAAATACGGTGAACTCTCCTGTTTATTATTTACAACAAAATGATGTAATTTATGTTGAACCAAATCGAGCCCGAATAAGATCTTCTAACTATAATCAAAACAATAATGTTTTGATTGCAGCAATCGGAACGTTAACTACAATTGTTGCTATTTATTTAGCAAATTCGAACTAGTATTTAAACTGATAGATAAGATCTCCTTAATATAGTATAATAATAAAAGGAATATAATTTAAAACTTTATGAAATCTAAATCAGTAAGAAAAGAAATTTCTGAGATATTACAACTATATATATCATACTGGAAATGGATATTATTTTGTGTAATAATTGCAATTTTATTGGGTTTTACTTATTTAAGATATGCAACCTATGAGTATAGTGCAACAGCAACTATAAAATTACAGGAAGAAGATCAGGCTGCAAAATTACCAAGTTTAGAAGATGTTACCAAATCAGGTTTTTTCTCCCAAGGTTCAGACAAAATAAAGGATGAAATAAAAATAATTCAGTCTAGAACGTTAGCAGAAAACGTTATCAAAGCTTTAAACTTAAATATTAGTTATTTTACAGCAGGTAAAATAAAAACAAACGAAATTTATAAATATCCACCAGTAAAAATTAATTTTTTTGAAAGTGATTCATTAATTTATACTGTCAATAAAGCAATCTATATTAGAATAATATCAGATTCAGAATTTTTATTGTTTAAAGATGACGGAAAATCTCTTTATGATAAAGATGATTCTGAAGGCAAACTCCATACTTTTGGTGATAAAATTGATTCAGATTTTGGAGGTTATGTCTTACTTCCAAATTTTGAAACTGGTAAGGCGAAAAAAATGGATCTTAAGATAACAATTCGTCCTTTAAATAAATTAGTACCTGTATACAATAAATCGGTCACTATCGCAGTTGAAAAAGGATCAAGTGTGATCAAATTAGATGTAAAACAAACAGTTGCTCAGAAGGCGGTAGACTATTTAAATCAACTTATTAAAGAATACAATAAAGATGTGCTACTTGACAAAGAAGAAATCGTCAAAGTTACCTCTGATTTTATAAATAAACGGCTCGAACAAGTATCTGAGGAATTGGGTGAAGTTGAATCAAATGCCGAACTTATACAACAACAAAACAATCTTACTGCGTTAGGAGCACAAACAGATTTGAATTTACAAACTAGAAAACAACTTGATAACCAGATTGCTACGACATCTACAAATATTCAAATGATTTCTTATTTACAAGATGAAATCGTTGACGAAAATAAAATAAGCGATTTATTGCCAGCCAATATTGGTATTGGTGATGCTAGTACGGCTCAGATTATAAAAAGCCATAATGAGCTTGTTGCCCAGCGAGATAGAATTTTAAAAAATGCTGATGAAAAAAATCCGGTTGTTATCTCATTGAACAATCAAATAAATACATTAAAAACAAACCTTCAAAACTCATTAGAGAGTATAAAGGAAACATCTAAACTTACACTTAAAAATTTAAATAATGAAAGTAGACGTGTTAGTGGTCAATTATACTCAGCACCTACAAAAGAAAGGAAATTTAGATCAATTCAGAGGCAAAAAGACATTAAAGAATCGTTATTTCTATATCTATTAGAAAAACGAGAAGAATCAGCAATTCGATTAGGAATGTATTCTCCTAACGCCAAAATTGTTGATGAGGCTTTTTCTTCATTTAAACCAGTCTCACCAACTGCTGTTATTATTTATTTGGCATCTATAATATTTGGTTTAATAATTCCTATTGGAATTATATTTATTATCGATTTGCTGGACAACAAGATATATAGTAAGGATGATTTAACTAATATTCTCGATATTCCATATTTAGGTGATATCCCTAAAACTTCGAAAAAAGTAAAGCTGATAAAAAAGGTTGATTATTCATCAAAAGCAGAATCTTTTAGAATAATCCGATCCAATATAGATTTTTTATTAAAAACTGTCGATAATAGAGCCAAGAAACTTTTCGTGACATCAACTAAAGCTCAAGAAGGCAAATCACATACCACTACAAATTTGGCTAGTTCCATTTCATTTTCAAAGAAGAAAGTTCTATTAATTGAGATGGATATTAGAGTGCCTAAAATACTTAAGTATTTAGGAATTAAAGATAAGCATGAAAAAGGATTGTCAGATTATATTATTGATAATTCTCTTACACCTGGCCAAGTAATAATTAATCACCCACAAAATCACTTTTTTGATATTTTACCATCGGGAACAATTCCACCAAACCCTTCAGAGCTACTCATGAGTAAAAGAGTTGCAGAAATCATTGCCTATGCTGAGAAAAAATACGATTATATCGTTGTGGATACCTCTGCTGTAGGTTTAGTAAGTGATACACTTTTAATTTCAGAATTTGCTGATATGTTTATTTATGTTGTAAGTGCTGATAACGTGGATAAAAGACAGCTTGTTAATGTTGCGCAACCTCTTTATGACAAAAATCGATTGCCAAATTTGGTGCTACTTTTAAATGGAGTAAAGAAAGGTAAAAAAGGTTACGGATATGGATATGGCTATGGATACGGAAGTTCACCGACCAAAAAGAAAAAGTGGTATCGCTTTTGAAAAAATTAATATTATTAAAATTAATTTAGATTTTCCTTCTTTTCCTCTCCGTTTTTAAAAGTTCTAACTCTCTGTTGGTTTGCCCAGCAACAGAAGTATTTTCCTCAGCCCTTCTGATAAGGTAAGGCATTACGTCTTTTACTGGTCCAAAAGGAATATACTTCGCTACATTATAACCTTGTGATGCTAGATTAAAACTTATATGATCACTCATACCATATAATTGCCCAAACCATACATTGTTATCATTTTTATCAATGCTATAGTTTTCCATTAACTCCATAGCCAAATAGCTACTCTCCTCATTATGCGTTCCAATAAAAATTGATATGTCCCAAAGATTATTTAAAATATAAGTCAAGGTATTATCAAAAATTTCATCTGTTGCATTCTTATTTTCACAAATTGGTGATTTGTAACCAAACTCCTCTGCCCTATTCCTTTCCTTTTCCATATATGCACCACGGACAATTTTCATTCCTATTTTAAAGCCTTCTGATTTAGCCCTCTCGTGCAAGGATTTTAAATAGTCTAGCCTATCCCATCGATAACATTGTAAAGTATTATAAACTATCGCTCTATCCTTGTTATATAGACGCATCATTTCTTCAACGAGCTCATCTGCTGCGTCTTGCATCCAACTTTCTTCTGCATCAATTAACACTTCAACATCTTTTTCCTTTGCAAATGCACAAACTGCTTTGAATCTCTCAACAATTCTATTCCATTCTTCTTTTTCAGTATCAGTGAGCTGTTTACCTTCAGTTATTTTTTGATATAACTTAAATCTTCCAAAGCCTGTGGGCTTAAATACAACTATAGGAATAGCTTCACGTTCATCACAAAACTGTACAATTTTTAATATCTTTTTTACAGCATTATCAAACTGTTCTTCAGTTTCTTTTCCTTCAACCGAATAGTCTAAAACTGAACTTACGCCCTTTGCGTACAAATTATCAATAACAGGCAAACAATCTTCTTCATTAACACCACCACAGAAGTGATCAAACACAGTAGATCTTATTAATCCTTCGACTGGCAAATTTGCTTTTAACGCAAAATTAGTTGCCGCAGTACCTATTTTCACCAACGGTTGTGAAGAAATCATTTTAAACAAAAAATAGGCACGTTCTAATTCAGAATCTGATTTTAAAACAAATGCAGTTTCTGTATTTTCAAATAATGTACGATCTTTCATTTGTTTCTAGAGTATATTATTACAAATATATTTATAATAGCATTAATTTTTTCTAAAATCTGAGTATTTTCGCAACCTCAAATTGATACTTTTCAAAATGAAATCTATCCCGACTAAAAGTGCAGTTGTTTATTTTAATTCTGATGTATATATAGAGTTAAATAGGCACATTAAAAATACTAATCCGTCAAGTATTTTTATTCTTGTTGACACCAATACTCACAACTATTGTCTACCACAAGTTCTATCAAAATTAGAGTCAAATAATATTGTAGTAGAAGTTATGGAAATACCCGAAGGAGAGGAGCATAAAACAATTGATATTTGTACAGGTGTGTGGGAAGCACTCTCTGAATACAATGCTGACCGTAAAAGTTTAATGATCAATTTGGGAGGTGGTGTTGTTACTGATTTAGGCGGATTTGTTGCGAGTACCTATATGAGAGGCATTGATTATATAAATGTGCCTACTTCCCTATTAGCTATGGTTGATGCATCAGTTGGTGGTAAAACAGGTGTGGATTTAGGTTCTCTTAAAAATCAGATTGGTGTTATTAGTGAAGGAAGTATGGTATTAATTGACACTTCGTTCCTAGATACACTACCCCAAAATCATATGATTTCTGGTTATGCGGAAATGATTAAACATGGTTTAATCACAGATAAGAACTATTGGGATACTTTGACCCAACTTGAAAAATTAGATATATCAGATTTAGATCAGCTCATATACGATTCAGTGGTTATTAAGAATAATATAGTCTCTGAGGATCCTACAGAAAAAGGATTGAGAAAAATATTAAATTTTGGACATACCTTAGGCCATGCAATAGAAAGTTATTTCTTGCAAAATGCTGATAAAACCCCATTACTGCATGGCGAGGCAATTGCCATAGGCATGCTACTAGAAACTTACCTATCTACTATAGTTTGTGGAATGTCTTTAGATGAGCTGGCTAATATAACTGAAGGTATATTAAAATCATTTCAGAAGGTTAAAATAAACCATCAAGATCTGGAAGTTATCATTAGGTTGTTAAAGCATGACAAAAAGAATAGTCATGGTAAAGTTAAGTTTGTATTACTTAATGCCATTGGCAAACCAACAATAGATTGCGAGGTAAGTAATGATCTTATTTTTGAAGCATTCGATTATTATAACAATCTATAAATATCGCTCTCTAATAATTGAAATATGGTGGTTTTCATGTCCTATAATTATATAACCAATTGCTCTAGCAGAAATGTTTGAACCGCTAGCCTCACCTATTAACTCCAATTATACAGACCTTAAATTTGAATAAAGTGTAATCGTACTATTACGGACAGTCTTAATATTCATCAATTAAGCTATACGTATATTTTTTATTGGTGTCAACACTAATAAAAAATTCATCTTGATCGAATCCTGCCATTGGAGTTTAATCCTTTCTAAAGATTCTTAATGCTCGATAACTAAAAATTAATTCTACATCTATGATATGGAGCAAAATATCCAATATACTCCACTTATTTTCTACATATGTAACAAATGCTTCTCTTGCCAAATGGATCCAAAGAACTCTGCAAAAGAAATTAAGTTTTTTTGTCCATTAACAATATCCCAGGCAGATATTTTATCTTTGTATTGTTTATAATGTGGGTTATATTCTTAAGTATTTAAGAAATTCTCATTCATAGCTTTAAATAAAAAAAACCCTCAGTGAAAGTAACTAAGGGCTTCTTTTGATTCAACTTATTTATTATAACTCATTAAAAATTGTGTGCATCAATCGTTTTTTATCATTGATACTTTCTTCTAATGAGATCATTGTTTCTGTTCTATAAACGCCATCAATATCATCTAGCATGAAAATAATTTCTTTTGCATGCATTGTATCTTTAGCTCTGATTTTACAGAAAATATTAAACTTTCCTGTTGTTATATGGGCAACAGTAACATATGGAATACTCTCTATTCGTTCTAAAACAAATTTTGTTTGTGACGTATTCTGTAAAAATACACCTACATATGCAATAAAAGAGTAACCAAGCTTTTTATAATCTAAAGTTAGTGACGAACCCTTAATAATCCCTGCTTCCTCCATTTTCTTTACTCTGACATGAACAGTACCCGCCGAAATCAATAATTTTTTCGCGATATCCGTAAATGGGATACGAGTATTATCAATTAACATATCGAGGATTTGGTGGTCTATTTCATCTAACTTAAACTTTGCCATAATTATATATTTTTTAAACTATATGCAAAAATAAAGCATTTTCATTAACAAATAACCATTAAAAGTGAATTATTTTAAGGTTTTAGTGCTGTTTTAGCATTTTTTATTAGAACGAAATCGATTTCGCGAGCAACTTCCAACGGAATTTTATCAACAGATTTTATGATTTCCCCTTCGGCATCATATTCCTTATGACCAAAATATTCATCCAGATTTGAAATGACTTCAATTTTAGGTTTAAATATTAATTTCTCATTATTCAAGACCTCTTCATATTGAATAGCTATATCAACTATCATTTCGTCTTCAGGAATAATTTTAGCATTTCTAATTATTATATCATAAAATGATTTTGTGTTTTCTGGAATTTTAAAATAATCTTTAGCGTTCAAAATATTGATTCCGTTAGCGATAACAGATAGGCCTGTTAATAAAGAAATAAATACTGATTCACGAATTTCCTCACGATTGTAATCATTATTTATATGTCCAGCTTCGTAAAGGACAGTTGGAATCCCTAAACTTTGAAACGTATCACCAACACAGTTAAGATCAAATCTATCATCATACCTTGCAATAGATTCTGGTATTAAATCTTGAAGAGCTTCATTTATGCTAGAAATTATAGACATCGCCTTTTCTCTATTAACCGTAATTGAACGTTTTTCATCCTGAGATGGGGAAAGAAATGACATTGAAGCTGATTTGCCTGTATCACCAACTCCATAAATTGTGCGTTGCCCATGTAAATTAAGACAATAATCAGGCCTAAAATCATTAAATACGCTTCTTAACACCTTACTTTCAGGTTGAGATAATTCTTGGGCATCTCTATTTAAATCAACCTTATTTGCATTTAATCTTGTATAGTACTGAGAACCATCTGGGTTTAAAATAGGAATAATGTATAGTGTACAATTATCAAGTATGTTTTTTGACAACTCATTATTAGACTCAAATAAATTCAAACAGTCAAATAATGCCTTGGTGGTTGTGGATTCATTACCATGCATTTGAGACCACATTAATATCTTGATTGATCCATGACCAACTTTCATCCCATAAATTGGTCTGTTTTCAACCGAATTACCAATTACCTCAACCTTAATTTTTTTTAATTTTTTAAAACACTTTTCAATGTCTTTGTTAGTTATATATCGACCAAAAAGAAGAGGTTCTTTTATACTAGAATAATCCCTTAAAATTCGTTTTATATTCATTTGTTTATTTAAGCAATAACAAATGTAATCTTTTAATATTTTACATTTGTAAACTATATATTTATACTACATTTTACAATTCTATACAAAAAACCAGAGCATTTCTAATTTTAGACTATAATGCATTGAAAATAATTCAAAGTGTTAATATTTATTATTATAAAATATTATATATCAGTATATTATATTTATAAAATGAAGTATTTATTTAAGTAATTTACAATATGTAAATAATTAATTACAGAAACACTATACAATTGTTTACATTTGTAACGTTATAATAGTGACAAACCTTGTTTACAATGATAAACAATAGAGAATTTACAAATAGATTACAAAGAATCATTGATTTCCATGACGAAACAGCATCAAGTTTTGCTGAGAAAATTGGAGTTCAAAGATCGAGCATATCACATATTCTTTCTGGCAGAAATAAACCAAGTTTAGACTTTGTCATGAAAGTACTGCACACCTATCCAGATGTCGAGCTTTATTGGTTATTAAATGGAAAGGGAAATTTTCCAAAAAACAATAGTAAAGATGTTCCTAAAATAGTTAATGATGAAACCAGTAATGGAAAAACTGCACAAGTTGACACAAATCTTGATCAAGGAATTGAGAAAATAGTTATTTTTTACAAGGATGGCACTTTCAAAAGTTACAATCCTTAATTTACAATGCTGATTTAGTATTTTTGTAATTAAGATGAAAAGACTATCCTACACCTTTATTTGTCTCTTATTTATTAGTTGCTATAATATAAGTAGAAACTGTAGTGATTATAAAACTGGTAAATTTGAATTTAAATATACTATCGACGGACTAGAAAAAACCGGTCAATTTGTACGGACGCTATACTATAATATTGATTATTATGATGGTGTTGTTGATACCTCAACGGTAAGGTGGATAAATGAATGTGAGTTTATTTTAAAAAAAATAAACCCAAAATCAAATGCTGATAAGGACGCAATTCATATGAAAATCTTATCAACAACAGACAGTTCATATACATTTGAGTATAAATTGGCAGTAAAAAAACCTAATAGACCACAGCGTGTTGAAAAAGGTATCGCAAAAAGAATAGAATAAGCATATGTTAGAATTCCTCCTTACATCAGATGCCATAATGGCCCTTTTAACATTGACATTTCTTGAAATTATTTTAGGGATAGACAATATTGTGTTTATTTCTATTGCAGCTAATAAACTACCAGAACATCAAAGAAATAAAGCGACCAATATTGGTCTTGTTTTAGCCATGTTGCAAAGAGTTATTTTACTATTCTTTGTCTCATTTTTAATTGGGCTAAGTGAACCCTTTTATACTATAGAAAATGAATGGCTAAAGATGGCAATAAGCTGGCAAGCACTTATTTTGTTTGCAGGTGGATTATTTTTGATTTATAAAAGTACATCAGAAATTAGAGAAAAGGTTGAAACGCCTAGTCATGACGAAGAAGGAGTCAGATCTAAGATAATTAAATCTTTGTCTCAAGCTATTACACAAATCTTAATTATTGATTTTATATTCTCCGTAGACTCAATTCTTACAGCTGTTGGAATGACTAATGGTCTTCACCCTAATCATAATTATACATTAGTTTTAATGATTATTGCAGTAGTGATTTCTATTATTGTTATGATTGGATTTGCGAATCCAATACGCAAGTTCATTGACAAACACCCAAGTATGCAAGTTCTGGGCTTAGCATTTTTGATACTAATTGGCTTTATGCTTATTACAGAATCTGCGCACCTCTCTCATACTGAGTTCTTCGGCGCATCAGTTGGTGCGATACCTAAAGGTTATCTATATTTTGCAATAGCATTTTCATTATTTGTAGAATTCTTAAATTACAGAACTACAAAAAACAAACGTTAAAGTACGAAAACAAAGAGATGGCTTAGTTGTATAACGTTTATTTTAGGCAACTCAACTAAAATTTTACAACATATTAGGGTGTGAAAAATACGATTGCTATTTTTCGATGGTTAAATATTCAATATCCCAACTCTATAAAACCTTCATTTAATGCTATTTAACTCGATTGAATACCTCATTTTTCTGCCAATAGTATTCATTGTCTATTGGTTACTAAAATCAAATTATAAGTACCAAAATATATTATTGCTTATATCTAGCTATGTATTTTACGGCTGGTGGGATTACAGATTTTTATCCTTAATTATTTTTAGTTCTTTTATTGATTATTTTGTTGGTAAAAAAATTGAAAAAGCAAATGGAAAGGAAAACAAAAAACGATGGTTATTAGTGAGCTTATGCTCAAATCTTGGATTATTAGCCATTTTCAAATACTACAATTTCTTCGCAGATTCCTTTGCAAGTACCATGTCAACACTCGGCTGGGAGGTCAATGATTTGACTTTAAATATTATTTTACCTGTTGGAATAAGTTTCTATACCTTCCAAACTTTAAGTTACAGCATTGATATTTATCGAGAAAAAATTAAATCTTGTAAAGATATTATTGCGTTTTTTACTTTTGTTAGTCTATTTCCGCAATTAGTTGCCGGACCAATTGAAAGAGCATCTAATTTAATACCACAAATAGAGAAAAGAAGATCACTAAATTCGACTTTAGTAAAAACAGGGATATTTCAAATTTTTATAGGACTATTCAGAAAAGTAGCAATTGCTGATAATTTAGGAGTCTATGTAGATGCAGCTTATGCTAACCATGAAATAAACAATGGTTCAACCTTATTAATAGCTACCATTTTCTATGCTTTTCAAATTTATTTTGACTTTTCAGGGTATTCAGATATCGCCATTGGAAGTGCAAAACTGTTTGGGTTTAAATTTAACAGAAACTTCAATCTTCCATATTTTTCTAAAACTTTAACAGAATTTTGGAGAAAGTGGCATATGTCACTCTCTTACTGGTTAAGAGATTATCTTTACATATCTCTAGGAGGAAATAGAAAGGGGGAAATATTAACCTACAGAAATTTATTATTGACAATGCTTTTAGGTGGACTATGGCATGGAAGTTCCTGGAATTTTATAATTTGGGGTGGTATACATGGACTTTTTTTAAGTTTTGAAAAGTTTACATTTTCAAAATTAAAAATCAACACATTTAATGCTTTTGGATTTCTCTACACTTTTATAGTTGTACTTATAGCGTGGGTGTTTTTTAGGGCTGTTGATTTAAATACAGCTATCAATATTCTAGGCAAATGGATTTCTTTAGAATTTGGGCCAATTTTTATTGGTGATATAAATGCTTTTGTAAATGGTCTATTACTTGCAGTTACAGGGATATTGATAGACCTGAAAATATTTAGTTCAAAGACACCTTTAGAAGACTATGGAACAAAGTTTTCCACAATTCGCCTATCTGTAGTTGTTTCTGTTATTATATTAATAATATGCTTATTCTATTCCACTGCGGAGAATTTCATTTATTTTCAATTCTAATATGGACTCAAAAACAACAAAAAAGCTAATAAAAATTGTATTACTAGTTTTAGTGATAAGCTACACTCTTGATAAACTTATTTTTTTTGGATTAAATACCATAAGTGATAAAGTAATGACAGGCCAATCTATAGGAAAGTTAAATCAATTTCTATTAGTTAAAGATTCCGTCGATATTTTAGTATTTGGTAATTCAAGAGCTAATCATCATGTAGATATGAATCTATTCGGCAAAAAGAGCTATAACATGGGGATGGATGGAACTGGAATTGCCTACAGTAGTACATTGATAAATACTCTATCTAAGGACAAAGAGCAACTTGTAATTGTCCACATTGATACTAAAGATTTTTTTAGTAAGAACTATAATGGTAAGGATATAAATGGTTTAAAGACTAAATTTAACCGTAACGTTTATATCACAGATGTTTTAAATAAATCCAATCAGATTCCTTTTTTTCAAAACATATATTACAGCATTAATTACAATGGTAAAATTATAGGAATTATCAAAAATTTTATTAGACCAGGCTATAATTTTCTTGAATATAATGGTTATGACCCATTACTAGTTCGTGATGATCAAAAAGAAATAAGAGATTTAATACTTGCTCAGAAAAACACCGTAGATTGTGAATCTATTAATGAAATAAATTCAATAGCTCTCAGCTATTTACAATCTATCAAGGATTTTGTAGAAAATTCAAATAAGGAATTCATATTTGTTACAAGTCCAACATTCAATGACCCATGTGAGAAAGACAATAAATTATTGGCTAAGACGCTAAGGGAATTAGGTTTAACATATTTGGATAGATCTAATTTATTTGCCAATAAAAATGATAACGACTTATGGAAAGACAAGACACATCTGTCTAAAAAAGGCGCAGAATCATTTTCTATTAATTTAAAAAAAGAACTTCAAAAAGTTATTAACTAAAACAATGAGGCTTGACCTGAATCATCAATATCCGGATCAGAGTCATCTAAAGGGTTATTCAGTTCTGTTGTGGTATTAACTGCATCTTCTGAAGCTACCATATTTTCAGATGGTTTAGGTTCAACCATTTGTTCGTCTACAACTTCTAATTCGTCAGCATGAACCTCCTCTGGTGCTTCATATGGTAAAGGATTCAATAAATTTATCTGGTTTATCTTTTCCTTAGTTAATTGATTTCCAAGTGCGTTTATACCTTTAACAGCGATAAATTCTTCAAGGTTTACTTCTAAATTTGGCTTTCTATCCTTACCTCTCTCTTTTGTGAATTCAACCTCAGCCATCGGCCTCCAATCTGTCGAAACTATTTCTAATTGTGAGTTTGGGTGTTCTGAAATAAAAGATTCTTCCTTTCCTTCATTTTCAATTAAAAAGCGTTTTACGTAATATCTTTCCTTTTGACCATCATAATAGATTGCAGATACTGGTTTTTTAGGTATCCATTTTTCCAATACTATCATATCATTATCAAAATGAGTTGTTAGTTCTGGGATTATTGTTTTTACAATACCTGATTGAGTAGCAATTAATAAACGATCTTCACCTCTAAATTCTCCGATTAGCTCTCCTCTACCATCAACATTTAATCGTTGCACTGTATCATCAAACCAAATCTTACGAGGCTTTAATGTAGAAACTCCTTTTTCCTTTAGTTCAATACGTTTAATCGAATATTTTGTAACCTGGTTACCTTTAGAAGCTCTACCCTTAATTAGGATATCCGCAAAGTCTAAATCCCACTTCAATTTTTTAATGCTGCCTACTTGTCTTAACATTACCGTCACAACTTCTGCTTCTCCATTTGGATTTGCTGAGAAATACCATACAATAGAATTTTTATTGCCATTGGTTAGATCATATTCTCTATCTCTAGTAATACTGGTAACAGCAAATCGCTTAACGTATGACGGACCGCCTTTTCCATCACGATAAATCATATTATAAATAGTACGCTTATCTTTTTTCTTAAATACAGCAACATGAATAATGTTTTTGCCAACAAACGTTTTGGAGTCTACTTTTGTAACCATCATTTTACCTTCTTTTGTAAAAACAATGATATCATCAATATCACTACAATCACAGACATACTCGTCTCGGCGTAATGAGGTACCAACGAAACCTTCTTCTCTAATTACATAAAGCTTTGTATTGCGAATAACAACTTTAGTTGCATCTACATCAGCAAAAATGCGTATTTCAGTTTTACGCTCTTTACCTTCTCCATAATCTTTCTTCAATCTTTCAAAATAGGCTATTGAATAATCGATAAGATTAACCAGATGATGTTTTACTTCTGCGATTTGATCTTCTAAAGCATCTATTTTTTGCTGAGCCTTATCAATGTCAAACTTAGAAATACGCTTAATTCTAATTTCAGTTAATCGCGCAATATCTTCTTCGGTGACAGCTCTTTTTAAATGTTTGACATGAGGTTTTAACCCCTTATCTATCGCACTAATAACCCCTTCCCATGTTTCCTCTTCCTCAATATCACGATAAATACGGTTTTCAATAAAAATACGTTCTAAAGATGCAAAATGCCATTGCTCCTCAAACTCTCCAAGTTTTATTTCTAATTCTTGTTTTAAAAGTTGAACCGTATTATCTGTTGAACGACGTAACATTTCGGTTACACCAACAAAAAATGGCTTATTGTCTTCAATAACGCAACCTAAAGGCGAAATTGAGGTTTCACAATTGGTGAAAGCATATAAGGCATCTATGGTTTTGTCTGGCGACAATCCTGATGGTAAATGAATGAGAATTTCTACCTCAGCAGCTGTATTGTCCTCTATTCGCTTAATTTTTATTTTGCCTTTATCATTGGCTTTTAAAATAGAGTCGATAAGCGATGATGTCGTCGTACCAAAAGGAATTTCAGAAATCACTAAAGTATTTTTATTGAGTTGTGAAATCTTAGCTCTCACCCTAACCTTTCCACCGCGCAATCCATCATTATAATTAGAAAAATCTGCTATACCTGCAGTTGGGAAATCTGGTAAAATTGTGAATCGCTTACCTTTTAAATGTTTTACCGAAGCATCGATTAATTCAATAAAATTATGAGGTAATATTTTTGTGGATAATCCTACGGCAATACCTTCTCCTCCTTGCGCCAACAAGAGCGGAAACATAACAGGAAGGTTTATCGGTTCTTTCCGCCTACCATCGTAAGATGCTTGCCATTCTGTGATTTTAGGATTATAAACAACATCCAATGCAAACTTAGACAGCCTTGCTTCAATATATCTTGAAGCCGCTGCTCTATCACCAGTAAGAATATTTCCCCAGTTTCCCTGTGTATCTATTAACAAGTCTTTCTGACCTATCTGCACCATGGCATCTGCTATACTGGCATCTCCATGAGGATGGTATTGCATAGTATGACCAACAATATTTGCAACTTTATTATAGCGACCATCATCCAGGTCTTTCATGGAATGCATTATACGGCGCTGAACTGGCTTAAATCCATCTTCAATTGCAGGGACAGCTCGCTCTAATATTACATAAGAAGCATAATCTAAAAACCAATCCTTATACATACCAGTAACTCTGGTAATGGTTTCTTGAGGCTCCTGATTTTCTTCGCTATTAATGTTTTCTAATTCTTCGTATTCTTCTGACATAAGTCTTACTTCACAACTTTATAATGGAAATTTATTCTTCGACAACGTCTAATTCTACCTTAAGGTTTTCTATAATGAATTCTTGTCTTGTAGGCGTGTTTTTACCCATGTAAAATGATAAGAGTTCCTCAATTGACATATCCTTATCTAACATCACAGGATCTAAGCGTATATCCTCACCAATGAAATGCTTAAATTCATTAGGAGATATTTCACCTAATCCTTTAAATCGAGTTATTTCTGGTTTCGGTTTTAGTTTTTCTAATGCATTTCTTCGCTCTTCCTCACTATAGCAATAAATTGTTTCTTTCTTATTTCTTACTCTAAAAAGTGGTGTCTGCAATATATAAAGATGTCCTTCCTTAATCAATTCAGGGAAAAATTGTAAAAAGAATGTAATCAATAACAGTCTAATGTGCATACCATCAACATCAGCATCTGTAGCAATTACAATATTATTGTAACGCAAATCCTCGATTGATTCCTCAATATTTAGCGCGGCCTGAAGTAAATTAAACTCCTCATTTTCATAAACAATCTTTTTACTTAAACCATAGGAATTTAAAGGCTTACCTTTTAAACTAAAAACGGCTTGAGTATTAACATCCCTTGATTTTGTAATACTACCTGAAGCAGAATCTCCTTCTGTTATAAACAAGGTAGTCTCTAAGTTTCTTTCATTTTTTGTGTCGCCAAAATGTACACGGCAATCTCTTAATTTCTTATTATGTAAACTTGCTTTTTTAGCACGTTCCTTAGCTAATTTTCTTATGCCGGATAATTCCTTTCTTTCTTTTTCTGCCTGAAGAATTTTCCTTTGAATTTTCTCTGCTACTTCTGAATTCTTATGTAGGTAATTATCTAAATTACGCTTTACAAAATCATTGATATAAGTTCTTACAGTAGGAAGGTCTCCTCCCATATCTGTAGAGCCTAACTTAGTTTTGGTCTGACTCTCAAAAACAGGCTCCATCACTTTAATAGCTATTGCAGCCACAACTGACTTTCTTATATCTGAAGCATCATAGTTCTTACCATAATATTCCCTAATGGTCTTGACTATTGCTTCTCTAAATGCTAATAGATGCGTACCGCCTTGTGTTGTGTTTTGTCCATTAACAAATGAATGGTACTCTTCACTATACTGAGTTTTACTATGGGTAATTGCAACCTCTATATCATTTCCTCTTAAGTGAATTATTGGATACAGTAAATCTGATTCTGAAATGTTCTCAGACAATAAATCTTTAAGACCGTTCTCAGAATAGAACTTTTCACCATTAAATACAATTGTAAGACCTGGATTTAGGTATACGTAGTTTTTAAGCATTTTAACTACGTATTCACTTCTATACTTATAATTTTTAAAAATGCCACTATCTGGCACAAAAGAAACTTTTGTCCCCTTTCTACGTGATGTCTCATCAAGCATTTCTTGGTTGGTTAGGTTCCCCTGCTCAAACTCTGCAGATGCCGATTTATTATCACGTGTAGATTCTACCCTAAAATAAGTAGATAAAGCATTTACTGCCTTTGTCCCAACACCATTTAAACCTACTGATTTTTTGAAGGCCTTCGTGTCGTATTTACCACCTGTATTCATCTTTGACACAACATCAACGACTTTTCCAAGTGGAATACCTCGACCATAGTCCCTTACAGTAACACGTTCTCCCTGGATAGAAATTTCTATGGTTTTACCAGCACCCATAACAAACTCGTCAATAGAGTTGTCTAACACCTCTTTGAGAAGAATATAAATACCGTCATCTGGAGAAGATCCATCACCTAATTTCCCGATATACATACCAGGTCTCATTCTGATATGTTCTTTCCAATCGAGTGAACGAATATTCTCTTCAGTATAGTTAGACTGTGCTGCCATAAATCTTAGGACGAAAATTTTTGATAGGACGCTAATATAAGACTATACCTTATAAAATGAAATATGGATTTACTAAAGTAATTAACAATAAAAAAGCCAATGTTGTTGAGAACCTTGGCCACTATTTCGAAAAGTTTGATTGTTATTCTAAACATTAAACAAGAAATGCATTACATCACCATCTTTCACAATGTAATTCTTTCCTTCTACTCGCATTTTTCCTGCTTCTTTCACCTTGGCTTCACTTCCATAACTGACATAATCGTCATAAGAGATAACTTCTGCCCTAATAAATCCTTTCTCAAAATCTGTGTGAATGACTCCTGCTGCTTGTGGTGCAGTAGAACCAACAGTAACCGTCCAAGCTCTAACTTCTTTAACACCTGCAGTAAAATAGGTTTGTTGATTTAATAGCTTATAAGCTGATCTTATTAATTTTGCCGAACCCGGCTCATCTAAACCAATATCTACCAAAAACATTTGTCGTTCTTCGTAATCATCTAATTCATTAATATCTGCTTCAGTACCCACAGCTAAAACCAAAACTTCTGCATTTTCGTCTTTTACTGCCTCAGAAACTTTATCAACATAATTATTTCCTGTTGATGCTGAAGCTTCATCTACATTACATACATACATTACAGGTTTATCCGTAATAAATTGCAATGGCTTAACATATTCTGCATAATCTTCATCTGAAAATTCAATAACTCTAACGGATATACCAGATTCTAAATTTTCTTTGATTTTTAAAAGTACAGCCTCCTCCGCTTGAGCTTCTTTATTACCAGTTTTCGCTGCACGCTTTACTTTATCAAGCTTTTTTTCAGCAGTCTCTAAATCTTTCAACTGCAATTCCATATCTATGGTTTCTTTATCTCTAATTGGATCTATTGAACCATCAACATGAATAATGTTATCGTTATCAAAACAACGTAACACATGAAGAATTGCATCTGTTTCTCTAATATTTGCCAAGAACTGATTACCCAATCCCTCTCCTTTACTAGCACCTTTCACTAAACCGGCAATATCAACTATTTCTACTGTAGCAGGTACAACTTTTTCCGGGTTAACCAACTCTTCTAATTTTGCCAACCTTGGATCGGGTACATTCACAACACCAATATTTGGCTCTATGGTACAAAAAGGAAAATTTGCGCTTTGTGCTTTAGCGTTAGACAAACAGTTAAATAAGGTTGATTTCCCAACGTTTGGTAATCCTACAATTCCAGCTTTCATGTATTAATTATTTTGCGAGTGCAAAAATAAGTATTTAAGCGAATAATTACAGAGAAATGATTTTGAAAATAGTTTTTGAAAATTTCTTTGACGTTTACGGTCTCTACTACAAGTATTTGCCAGAGTTAGCATTCAATTTGTCAAGTTTACCAAAAAGTATTGGAATATTTTATCAACTATTAGTAAAAAATACCAAGTGCTAACTTGGGATTTAATCATATTATAGTATTAATTTTTAATCTTCTGGATGCATAAATCGTTGCTTACCGAGTAATTCATCTGCCGTTTCCACAACATCTTCATCTGGCACACAACAGTCTACTGGACAAACTGCTGCACATTGTGGTTCTTCATGAAAGCCCATACACTCAGTACATTTATCAGGAGCTATATAATAAACTTCATCGCTAATTGGTTGTTGCGTTTCATCTGCATCCACAGTCTTACCATTTGGTAATACTATTTTACCTTCTAAACTAGTACCATCTGAATATCGCCAATCATCAGCCCCTTCGTAAATAGCAGTATTTGGGCATTCTGGCTCACAAGCACCACAATTAATACATTCATCTGTAATTATAATTGCCATAATCGATTTTCTTTTCCTTAATTTTGCAGGTGCAAAAATAAAGCCAAAAAGACTTTTTACCAAACACTGCATGGATTTACAACAAAGAATTAACGCTTTTGCAAAATTAGGATTGTTTTTGGGTCAGTTTACCACTAAGGGTATCGACAAAAATGACGATATTAAAGAAAACGATTTGTTTTTTGATGGCTTTAAACATCAAATAAAAATAGCTGAAGAAAATAATGGTTGGTTCTCAAAAACTAATATTCTATTCTCGTTAGAGTCTTGGTCTAATGCATTGATTATGTGCAATATTAATAAATGGTTGGAGAAGTATAACTTTAATGAAGTTAATGAGCAAACCATAGCAATAATAATGGCAGGAAATATCCCTTTGGTAGGATTTCATGACTTTATTTCCGTTCTAATTACGGGTCATGATATTTTGGTAAAGCAATCTTCAAATGACAAACATCTTCTACCTTTTTTAGCAAAATATCTCGAAATTATAGAACCAGGCTTTAAGGGTAAAATAAAGTTCACTGAAGATAAATTGTCACATTTTGATGCAGTCATTGCTACTGGTAGCAACAACACGGCACGTTATTTTGAATACTATTTTAAGAATAAACCATCTATCATAAGAAAAAACAGAAACTCTGTTGCCGTTTTATCTGGTGATGAGTCTAAGGAGGAATTAGAAGCGCTCTCAGATGATATTTTTAGATATTACGGTCTGGGTTGCCGAAATGTTTCAAAATTATTTGTACCAAAAGATTATGATTTCGATGCTTTCTTCAATGGAGTTTACAAATGGCATCCAATAATTCACGAAACCAAATATGTTAATAACTATGATTACAATAAGGCAGTATATTTAATGAGTGAATTTGATATGCTTGAAAATGGATTCTTAATGTTAAAAGAAGATAAAAGTTATTCTTCACCAATTGCAACTGTTTTTTATGAATATTATGAAACCCCGAAGCAATTAAAGGAAAAGTTGCTTTCAAACAGAGACAATATTCAGTGTATTGTAACTAGAGGAGATTTTGAGAACAAAATAGCTTTTGGAAAAACTCAAAACCCACAATTATGGGATTATGCGGACAATATTGATACTGTTGAATTCCTGTTAAAAAGATAGTCTAAAAATTATCAATTTCGTAATGCTTTTTAGTCAATTAATTAGCATTTTTGTACGTTTAAAAATAATATCATGAAAAAACATAATTTTAGCGCAGGTCCTTGTGTATTACCTAAGTCAGTAATGGAAAAAGCAGCGGAAGCTGTTGTTAACTTTGACGACGGTTTATCTCTAATTGAAATATCTCATAGGAGCAAACCTTTTGTTGATGTAATGGAAAAAGCAAGATCTCTTGCTTTAGAATTATTGGGATTAGAAGGTAAAGGCTACAAGGCTTTATTTCTTCAAGGTGGTGCCAGTACACAATTTTTAATGGTTGCTCTAAATTTACTTGAAAAAAGAGCTGGTTATTTAAATACAGGTACTTGGTCAGACAAAGCAATTAAGGAGGCAAAAATTTATGATGACATTTATGAGGTTGCAACATCGAAAAATGCAGGATATAATTATATTCCTAAAGGATATGATATTCCTGAAGATTATGATTATTTTCACTGTACATCCAACAATACAATCTTTGGAACTCAAATAAAAAAATTCCCTAATTCACCAATTCCAATGGTGTGCGATATGAGTAGTGATATTTTTTCACGTCAACTAGATTTTACTCAATTTGATATTATATACGCTGGTGCACAGAAAAATATGGGTCCAGCTGGCACAACATTAGTTGTTGTAAAAGAAGATGTTTTAGGAAAAGTATCGAGAAAAATACCATCTATGATGGATTACAAAATACATATTGGAAAAGGAAGTATGTTTAATACGCCTCCAGTATTTGCAGTATATGTGTCAATGCTTACAATGCAATGGCTAAAAGATCTTGGCGGTATAAAAACCATTGAAGATGAAAATGATAAAAAGGCACGATTGATATATTCTGAAATTGATTTAAACCCATTATTTAAAGGGTATTCAGTCAAGGAAGACCGATCAATAATGAATGCAACCTTCACTTTAGAAAATGAGAATTTAAAAGAAACATTTGATGCTATGTGGAAAGAAGCAGGTATTAATGGATTGAATGGTCATAGAAGTGTTGGAGGCTATAGAGCTTCAATGTACAATGCCTTAACTTTAGATAGCGTAAAGGCACTTGTTGAGGTAATGAGCGAACTAGAGCGTAAAGCTTAATTAAATAACCTATATAAAAATTATAATGAAAGTATTAGCAAATGATGGTGTTTCTCAGAGTGGTATTAGCGCTTTGGAGTCTGCTGGGTATGAGGTATTGACAACTACAGTTGCACAAGTGCAACTACAAAACTATATAAATGAAAATGACATTTCAGTTCTACTTGTGCGAAGTGCAACTAAGGTTAGAAAAGATATCATTGATAATTGTCCAGGTCTAAAAATTATTGGTCGTGGTGGTGTTGGAATGGACAATATTGATGTAGAATATGCTAGAGAAAAAGGAATTCACGTTATAAACACACCTGCAGCCTCCTCACATTCTGTTGCAGAACTAGTATTTGGTCATTTTTACGGATTAGCTAGATATCTTCACAACTCAAACCGCGATATGCCTCTTGAAGGGGATAAAAATTTTAAGAGTCTTAAAAAGGCTTATGCTAAAGGAAAAGAGTTAAAAGGCAAAACGTTAGGTGTCATTGGCTTTGGACGCATAGGACAAGCCACTGCTAAAATTGGCTTAGGGGCTGGAATGAAAGTTGTTGCATTTGATCCATTTATTGAAGAAGTAAATTTAGAACTAGAGTTCTTTGATGGGCAAAAGGTAAATTTCGATATAAAGACAGTTTCTAAGGAAGAGGTTTTAAAAAAGGCGGATTTTATAACATTACACGTACCTGCACAAAAAGATTATGTAATAGATGAATCGGATTTCAATCAAATGAAAGATGGTGTAATCATAGCAAACGCTGCTCGTGGTGGTGTTGTTAATGAAGTGGCTCTGGTTAAAGCAATTGAAAGCGGTAAGGTAGCTCGTGCAGCATTAGACGTTTTTGAAAAAGAACCACAACCTGAAGTACAATTATTAATGAACTCTTCATTATCGCTAACGCCTCACACAGGTGCTGCAACTAATGAAGCGCAAGACAGAATCGGTGTAGAATTGGCAGATCAGATTATTAGTATTCTAGGTTAATTGCTAATTAATTGTGACTTTCCCATTACAAATGAGTCCTAATATATGTTGGGACTTTTTTTGTACCCTCAAGTTAAATTATTAAAGGTAAAAAAATAAAAAAAATTCAGGAATTCTAGACTTATCAAGCAGTGACCTTGGAAAAACAATTATCACTGGTGTTTCAAGTACTAAAGGAAATGAACAAAGTTTCTTAGAAAGCATTTTAGATGCAGATGTTGATGGTAGCGTTATCGATGATGTTGCTGGCATGGTTTTAGGCGGAAGCAAGAAAAAAGGTGGTCTTGGTGGTTTACTAGGAGGACTTTTAGGGAAATAAACTTCTCTATATTAAAAATTTATAAAACAGCTCAATATGGGCTGTTTTTTATTTTATACACTATGTGAAACAAAATATTCACTAAGTAAATATTGTGTAATACTAATTGGTTATTGTTTATGGTTCTAAGATCTAGGTCATTTGTGATGTTAAAAAGCAAATAATTAATACTAAAATTAATACCTTTAAATACTATGAAAAAGATACTACCAATTATCATTGTTATTGCATTAATTGTCAGTTGTAAATCATACAACAACACCCAAATAATAAATCATGATTCTGAAGATGCACTTGTTAAAACCGATACGGTTTCAATTAGTAGTAATGAAACTGACTATGAAATAATAATTATTGAACCAGGATTTTATAATTGGCTGTTAAGCAAAGCAAGACCCCGTGGTTTTCATTCTCAACAATACCTAGAAACTAGAAATCAACTTTTAGTTCAATCATGGAATCAAAGAAACCTTCAACCTCAAGTTTATGACCCTAATTTATATGAGTTAAGAATTGATTATGATAATCTTACTGATTATGGATATGAGGTCAATTATTTACTTTATAACTATTTTATCTACTTTCAGTTAAAATATAATCAGCGTCTCACATCATTTGTTCCCAGAATTTGACTTAATTTTGCATCGCAAAAATGAGATATGAAAAATTTTAAAGAAAAATGGGAGATTCAACAGAATTGGCAGTTGATTTTTCCATTTTTTGGTTTAATAGGTTTAATATATTCAGGATATAAAATAGCGAATGTTCTTTTAGCCGAATGCCATATCATAGTTGAGGTTTTGGCAACAATTCAAATATCTTACCTATTATTAAAAATTACTTTATTTCTCTTTAAAAAATTAGAAAAGAAATGGATACTCAATTATAAATGGGAAATGATCCGAGTATTCATAGTTTTTGCTGTTACTGGTTCATCTTCTATGTTAGTTGGAAGACCAATTATAAAGCTATTGGGAATTACTAAAGAAAACTTAAACCCTGTCCTCTACTGGATATTATTTATTATTATTGGGCTCATAATTTATCAGATTCTTTTGGTTACCTTTGGCTGGTTGTTCGGTCAGTTTAAGTTTTTCTGGGAATTTGAAAAGAAAATGCTTAGACGATTTGGATTAAGACGATTTATAGATTGAATAAAAAAGCTTTAATAACGACAATTTTTAAAACACTAGCTATAGTGTTGGTATGCGCTGTATTATTCCCATCAGTAGTAAAGCTTTCACATGTCTATAATCATCATGAACATTTTGTTTGTACTGATGATGTAGATCATTCAACGCACTTACATCAAATAGATATTGATTGTGAGTTTTATAAGTTTAAATTAAATAATCATTTTTACGCAGAATTAGCATATTCAAACAATACCTCACATGAAATATATAATAAGACAAACTTGTCTTATTATATATTTTTAAGAACACATCAGCAACATACTTCACATTTAAGAGGTCCACCTCACACAGTGTAATCAATCATACCAGATAATCACTAAATTCAAACAAGATTAAAAAATAAGTCTTGTTTAATTAATATAAATTTTTTCAATAATGAAATACTACGTACTTATAGTACTTTTGGTATTTATGTGTTTTGGATTTGCTCAAAAATGCGATGACGTATTTTTAGGGGAATTAAGGGATTTTCACGACAATACACCACTTAATGGAGCTACAGTATTTATTAAAAACTTAAATAAATATGTTGCCTCAGATGAAAGAGGAAAATTTAAAATTGAAAATCTGTGCAAAGGAGAACTTATTCTTGTAATATCTCATATTGGATGTGAAACAAAAAGAATAACATTCAATATTGATGGAGATATGTTTCAAAACATTGCTTTAGAACATCATATAGAGGAATTAAATGAAGTTTCTATTGCGGCAACTGTTGAAAGAAAAGAAACAAAAACATCTCAAGAAACAATTATAAAATCAGAAACGCTCAAACGCTATAGTAATCTAAGCGTAGGAGATGCCCTTAAAGAGGTACCAGGAGTTTCATCTATTAATACTGGAAGTACTATTGTTAAACCAATGATTAATGGATTGCATAGTAGTAGGGTTTTGATAATGAATAATGGCGTACGATTACAAGACCAAGAATGGGGTATTGAACATGCGCCAAATATTGATGTAAATATTGCAAATCAAATTTCTGTTATAAAAGGGTCTGGCGCATTGGCTTACGGTGGCGATGCCGTTGGAGGTGTAGTTGTGATAAATCCAAAACGGATAATTCGTTTGGATACAATTTATGGCCGCACTTTAATTGGTGGTCAAACTAACGGTCGTGGTTATAATATAACTTCAACTCTAAATAAAAACTTTAGTTCAGGATGGTTTGCTGAAATCCAAGGATCTTCTAAAAGAAATGGAGATTTGAAAGCTCCAAACTATACTTTAACTAATACAGGTTTGGATTCAAAAGGTGTTTCTGCTCGTTTTGGTAAGTTAAATTTTGAGTCTGGTTTTGAAATATACTACAGTTTTTTAGATAATGAAATCGGTATTCTAGGTGCTTCTCATATTGGTAGTGTTTTTGATTTAGAAAGAGCTATTAATTCGGGGCAACCATTTTTGGTTGAGGATTTTAGTTATGAGATCAATGCTCCTAAACAAGAAATAACGCATCATTTAGCTAAGCTTAATTATTATAAAAGGTATAAAAATTTTGGCAGGCTTAAACTACAGTATGATTATCAACATAACCAACGTCTTGAATTTGATGTTAGAATTGGTGATAGGAGAGAAATTCCCGCTATTGATTTAACCCTACAAACGCATTCCATTTTGGCAGATGTGAATTTAGATTCTAATTTAGATAGAAAAATAAATTTTGGAGTTATAGGGCGATTTCAAGATAATTTTGCTAACCCAGATACTGGAGTGAGACGTTTAATTCCTGATTATAACAAGTATGATTTTGGTATTTATACTACTGTAGAATATGTGGTCAATAACAGATTAATTGCAGATGCTGGATTACGCTATGATTTTAATAGAATTGATGCGAAGAAATTCTACAGAATATCGCGTTGGGATGAACGTGGTTATGATGAGGATTTTTCAGATATAATTATTGATGAAACACCTACTCAATATCTAACAAATCCTGTATTTGATTACCACAATATTTCTGCTTCTGTTGGCATTAATTATAGTATTAATGAGAGCCAACAGATGCTTCTAAATTATAGTCTAGCAAGTCGGCCACCAAATGTAGCGGAGTTATTTAGTGATGGACTTCACCATTCTGCTGCCAGATTCGAACTAGGTGATATTAGATTTGACCAAGAAATATCCAATAGAATATCCGCGTCATACATCTATAGTACATCAAAACTTAATCTATCCACAGAGATCTTTTATAATAAAATCAAAGATTTTATTTATTTAAGGCCATTTGACTTTATAAGTACTGCAAGAGGTCCTTTTCCTTTATGGGAATACCAACAAACGGATGCGGAAATATTTGGTATTGACTTGACTATCAATTATAAAATAACCGATAACTGGCAATTTGCTAATAAAACAGCTTATATAAAAGGTAATGATTTGGGTACTGATATGGCAATTATTGATATACCACCATTTAATACCACAAATCAAATCACTTATAATAATGAATCTTGGAACAACTTTTCTGCCAGCTTAAAATCAGAATGGGTGTTTAAGCAAAATGATTTTCCTGATTTCAATTTTGAGGTAGAAGATGAACTCAATGAGGAGATGATCTTGGTTGATATAAGTTCACCTCCACCTGCATATCATTTATTACATTTCTATAGTGAAGCAACATTTATACTTAGTGAGAAAACAAACCTAAATATTAGTTTAGGTGTAAATAACTTATTAGATACTGCTTATCGAAACTATTTAAATCGTCTTAGGTTTTATGCTGACGAATTGGGAAGAAACATTACGTTGCAACTGCAACTTAACTATTAAACAAATTAATAAATTATAAATTCAAACTTTAATACAATGAAAATTACTTATTTAAATTTAAATTCTATGAAATCTACTAAATTTTTTATGAGCGCAATTATATGTTTAGCGCTATCAACTTCATTTACATCATGTTCGGATGATGATGATCCGGATCCTGTACTAGAAGAGGAGTTTATTACAAATTTAACCTTAACATTTACTAATACTGCAGATGCAACAGACTCTGTAGTTTTATTTAGCACAGCACCAGACGGTTTTGAAGATGGTACATCTACTGAGAATATCGTTGGTACTTTTTCTGCAGGAGCAACATATTCTTTAAGTCTTGAAATTTTAAATGAGCAAGAAGACCCAGCTGATGACATATTAAATGACGATATTATACCAGAGGCTGATGAACATTTTTTCGCTTATGCGGTAAATGGTATAAATCTTACGATGACTAGAGATGCTAGTGATATAGCGGGTCCTGACGGAAGTAAATTAGGTGTTAATACTACTTGGGTTGCCGGGGCAATCAGTAATGGGAATTTACAAATTAGATTAATCCACGAACCTACAACAGTTGACGACTCTGATGAATTTGGTTCTGCAACAGGCGGATCTGAGGACTTCAACATTACCTGGACAGGTGTTGCAATTTTATAATTTTGCATAAAATAATTAAAAAAGGCTACTTTTTAAGTAGCCTTTTTTTGTGTATGGTAAGTTTTAAAAACATAAGTATATAACCACATTAAGCTAAAAGTAGGAACTACATCTAAAAATGGTAATGCCTCTTCAACAAATGATATTATTGCAGCTATCTTTCCTTCTTTCCCCTTGTAAAGTTTAGTCATTAGGTAAGCTGACAAAGGCGCCCAAATAAAATCAAATGGAGGAAAAACTAATGACACATAACCTAATGCATCAAATAATAAACTCCATCCTAGAATATTATATTTATTCATTTATAACGATTAATTTTTAATTATTAAGCAATAAGTATTCCAAATAATTTAGACCTGACAAAACCGCAACAAGACGTTAACATCTGTTAGGCCTTTTTAACGTTTAATTAAGAGCAGATGCACATTTGTAAATGTAGTTTTACATTTTGATTAGTAAAACCTTCAAATTACCAGTATAAACTAACTTGACCATTGCCTTTAAGTAAACAAATAAAATCCTCTTTTTTATTATTCTGCTCATTATTTGCAGTGTTTAATACCCACTGTCAAGACAAAAAAGAGCTCAACATAACACGTGCAGAAAAAGCTCCAAAAATAGATGGTGAACTAAATGACAAAGTTTGGGAAAATGCAGAAATAGCAACAGATTTTATTCAATTTAAACCTGAAATTGGCAATACCTTGCCTAGAAATAAACGTACTGAAGTAAAGGTTTCCTACGACGATCAAGCCATTTATGTTGCCGCTTATTTATATGATAATCCTGAAAAAATTATGTCTCAGATAGTCAACAGAGATAATTTTGGTCAAACGGATTTCTTTTTGGTTGTTTTAAATCCAAATAATGATGCACAAAATGACACAAGTTTCTTTGTGTTTAGTTCAGGGCAACAGGCCGATGCTATTTCTAATCCCACTATAGGGGAAGATTTTAGTTGGAATGCTGTTTGGAGTAGCGCTGTTAAAATGAAGGATGATGGCTGGACAGTAGAAATGAAAATCCCTTACAGAACCTTACGTTTTGCTGACCAAGAAAATCCTACTTGGGGTTTACAATTTCATCGACAATTTAGACGTGATAGATCTCAATATACATGGAACCCAATAGACCCTACGAAAGGATATATAGGTCTTTATAATGGTGAATTAAAAGGTTTAGATAATTTAAAACCTCCACTAAGATTAAATCTTTATCCATTTAGTACAGGGATACTTAATAGTTTTGATGGTGATATTGATACAGACCTTACATTTGGTATGGATGTAAAATATGGTATAACTGATAACTTTACATTAGATGCAACACTTATACCAGATTTTAGCCAAGCCGGTTTTGATAATATTGTATTAAATCTTGGTCCTTTTGAGCAGACATTCTCAGAACAACGACAATTTTTTACAGAAGGTGTAGATTTATTCTCTAAAGGTGGATTGTTCTTTTCAAGACGTGTTGGTGGTAGACCCTCTGGTGAACTAGATTTAGCAGAAAATGAAGACGCTGACGTTCCAAATGAAGTTAAGGTATTAAATGCCTTAAAAGTATCAGGACGTACAAAGGATGGTTGGGGCTTAGGACTTTTTAATGCGATTACAGAGAAAACATATGCTACAGTTACCGATAACGATACTGGAGATAAAAGACTGGAAGTTGTAGAACCGTTCACCAACTATAATATTTTGGTCGTAGATAAGCAATTTGGAGGTAATTCGGCTATTAGTCTTATCAACACCAATGTGACTAGAGAAGGTGAATTTAGAGATGCCAATGCAACAGCTTTAGTGGCTAATTTAGTTAACAAGAAGAACACCTACAGAGTAGATACTGAGCTTAGGATGAGCAATGTTAATTACCAGAATGATCCTTCAGAAACAGGCTTTAGTAGTTTTTTATTTGTAGGTAAAGTAGCCGGTAATTTTCGTTATAGTTTTGATCACAAATTTGCTGATACGAAATACAACATTAATGATCTTGGTCTAAACAGAAGAAATAATCAAAATGATTTTGGTTTTGATTTTTCATATCAAACATTTGAACCATCAGGCCGTTTAAACAACTATCGATTTAATTTTTTTAGTAATTATCGAAGACTTGTAGACCCTAACACTTTTGCACGATTCAACTTTGGTGGTGGTTATAGGGCTTTTACTAAAAATCAAAACGCACATGGTTTTAGATTAAATATACAACCTGGTAAACAATATGATTATTTCGAATCTAGGGATGGTCGTCCATTTATCTTTGAAAATTCAGTAAGTGCAGGTGCTTGGTTTTCTTCAAACTATAATAAAGTATTTGCTATTGATCTTAGAGCAAACGCAGCAACGCTCTTTGAGGAAGGCAGAGATTTATTTAGATATGATTTTGAAATTGAACCACGTATTCGATTTTCAGATCAGTTATTACTAACCTATGGTTTAAATTTTGAGAATAGAAACGGAGATCGAGGTTATGCAACCAGTGTTGATGACAACTCAATTTTTGGAGAACGTAATAGACAAATAGTAACAAATACAATCTCAGGAAATTACACGTTCAATCCTTTCCATAGCCTAGGGCTTACATTTAGACATTATTGGGATACTGTACAATATGATTATGACCTTTTTACGCTGTTAGACAATGGAAGGTTGACAGCAGAAGAAGGATATAATATAGATAATGTTGTTGATGACCCTAACATAAACTTTAGTACTTGGAACATTGACTTAAGTTATTCATGGCAATTTGCACCTGGAAGTTTCCTAACAGCACTGTACAGAAATCAACTCTTTAACTTTGACGAAAATTCAGAAGATAATTTTACGGAAAGTTTAGATTTGCTTTTTCAACAACCAATGCAAAACACCTTCTCACTTCGCGTCCAGTATTTTATTGATTTTAATGGTTTGAAATCAGTCTTTAAAAAGAACAAAACCGCCTCTTAATATTGCGCATTTACACATTTAATGTTACTTTCACACTTGTATGGGTAAAACAGTTATTTCAGCTAAACAAATTAAAAAAGCCTTTAAAGACTTACAGGTATTAAAGGGAGTTGATATAACTATTGATGAAAGCGAAATTATTTCCATAGTTGGCGCATCTGGAGCTGGAAAAACTACACTTCTTCAAATTCTGGGAACCTTAGATAAACCTGATTACACAAACGAAACCGAATTAATTATTAATGGTAAGTCAATCAAAGATTTAAGTGATAGCGCTCTTGCCAAGTTTAGAAATGAAAATATTGGATTTATTTTCCAATTTCATCAACTTTTGCCAGAATTTACGGCCTTAGAGAATGTTTGTATTCCAGCATTTATTAATAAAACTCCGAAAATTGAAGCAGAGAAACGCGCCAAAGAACTTTTAGACTATTTAGGCCTTAGTGATAGAATCAATCATAAACCAAATAGCATGTCTGGTGGCGAACAACAACGGGTGGCTGTGGCCAGAGCATTAATAAACCAACCAAACATTATTTTTGCAGACGAACCATCAGGTAATTTAGATAGTGAATCAGCAGAACAACTTCACCAGCTCTTCTTTAAATTAAGAGATAAGTTTAAACAGACATTTGTCATTGTTACACACAATCAAGAATTAGCCAACATGGCAGACCGAAAGTTGGCAATGGTAGATGGTAAAATTGTTGATTAAGATTCAAGAAATAGAACGCTATATCAATATTTCCAGATTAAAATTCACTAGTTACATTTTCTTCAATTACTGCAAGCTGTAAAATGAAAAGTTCTTAAATAAAATGATATTCTTCAGTATTTAAAACATTCTAAATCTGTAATTTTGTAGAGCTTTTTAAAATTAATTACATCATGAATTATAGAATAGAAAAAGATACTATGGGCGAGGTAAAAGTACCTGCCGATAAAATTTGGGGAGCCCAGACAGAACGCTCTCGAAATAACTTTAAAATTGGAGCACCAGCTTCTATGCCACTAGAAGTGGTACATGGATTTGCCTATCTTAAAAAAGCTGCGGCTTATGCTAATTGTGAGCTTGGTGTACTAACTAAAGATAAGCGAGATCTTATAGCTCAAGTTTGTGATGAAATATTAGACAACCAACATAACGACCAATTTCCTTTGGTTATATGGCAAACAGGTTCAGGGACACAAAGTAACATGAATGTCAATGAGGTAATTGCTAACAGAGCTCATCAAATAGCAGGCAAGAAGATTGGTGAAGGCGAAAAGACCATTCAACCCAATGATGATGTCAATAAATCACAGTCCTCTAATGATACTTTCCCAACTGGTATGCACATTGCAGCATATAAAAAAGTTGTAGAAACAACAATTCCAGGTATAATTCAGCTGCGCAATACATTACATGAAAAATCGATTGAATTTAAAGATGTTGTGAAAATTGGACGTACGCATTTAATGGACGCTACTCCCCTAACTTTAGGTCAAGAATTTTCTGGTTATGTATCTCAATTAGATCATGGTATAAAAGCAATAGAAAATACATTATCGCATTTAAGTGAGCTTGCACTTGGTGGTACTGCCGTTGGAACTGGATTAAACACACCACAAGGTTATGACGTGCTTGTAGCAAATTATATCGCTGAGTTTACAGGATTACCTTTTGTCACCGCTGAAAATAAATTTGAAGCATTGGCTGCTCATGATGCAATTGTAGAAACTCATGGAGCTTTAAAACAAATAGCTGTGTCATTAAATAAAATTGCAAATGATATTAGAATGATGGCTTCAGGTCCACGTTCTGGTATTGGTGAGATCAAAATTCCAGCTAACGAGCCCGGCAGTTCAATAATGCCTGGAAAAGTAAATCCTACTCAATGTGAAGCACTTACTATGGTATGTGCTCAAGTAATGGGTAATGATGTCGCTGTTAGTGTTGGTGGTACTCAAGGGCATTACGAGTTGAATGTTTTTAAACCTATGATGGCAGCTAATATTTTACAATCTGCTCAATTAATTGGAGATGCTTGCGTAAGCTTTGATGAGAACTGTGCCAGTGGCATAGAACCTAATCATTCAGTGATTAAAGAACTTTTAAATAATTCTTTAATGCTAGTTACTGCCTTAAATACAAAAATAGGTTATTATAAAGCGGCAGAAATTGCTAATACGGCTCATAAAAATGGAACAACCCTAAAAGAAGAAGCCATCAATCTGGGATATGTATCCGCTGAAGATTATGATGACTGGGTTAAACCAGAAGATATGGTCGGAAGCTTAAAATAAATTAAAGCTGAAATATTTTAAACGCCATTCTTCAGAAGATTGGCGTTTTTTTTATTCAAAAAAAATGATAATCTTTACGTTAAACCATCCAACAAAATGTCTATACTTATAACTAACATAAAACAACTTCTTCAGGTTCATAAACATAATATCACCATATTAAGAGGTGAGGAAATGAAGAAACTTTCAATTTTAGAGAATGCCTATTTGTATATAGAACATGACACCATAATTGAATATGGAACCATGGATGAATACCATCCTATTGATGCGGAAACTACTTTCGATGCTACGGGAAGAATTGTACTACCATCTTGGTGTGATTCCCATACGCATATAGTATATGCTGGCGATAGAACAGGTGAATATGTTGATAGGATAAATGGTTTGAGTTATGCAGATATTGCCAGCCGTGGTGGTGGTATTTTAAATTCAGCTAAAAAATTACAAAATACATCTGAAGAGGATCTCTATAATCAATCTATAAACAGACTAGACGAGATTATTAAAATGGGCACTGGTGCTGTTGAAATTAAAACCGGTTATGGACTAACAGTTGATGCAGAATTAAAAATGCTTAAAGTAATTAAACGTATTAAACAGGATACTTTGGCGTTTATTGCTCCTACACTACTTGCTGCCCATGCCATACCAGAGGAATATAGAAAAAACAAAGAGGAATACATTAAGTTGATTACTAACGAATTAATTCCCAAAGCTGGTGACCTTAATATTTCACATTTTATTGATGTCTTTTGTGAAGAAGGTTATTTTGATATTGAAGATTTAGAAACCATTTTAAAGGCAGGTCAAGCCCATAATTTCAGGCCAAAAATTCATGTAAATCAATTTAATATTCTTGGTGGTGTTGCTTTAGGTGTAAAGCATAATGCCTTATCTGTAGATCATCTAGAATTATTAAATGACGAAGATATAGAAGCACTCAAAGAAAGTGATACTATGCCTGTAGCTTTACCTGGATGCTCATTCTTTTTAGGTATTCCTTACACGCCTGCTAGAAAGTTAATTGATGCTGGCTTACCGCTTGCTATTGCCACGGACTACAATCCTGGTTCAGCTCCTAGTGGAAATATGAACTTTATTGTTGGTGCTGCATGTGCTAAGCTAAAGCTAACACCAGAAGAAGCCATAAATGCCGCTACGATTAATGGTGCCTATGCTATGGGTATAAGTAATATGTATGGTAGTGTTACAAGAGGTAAAAAGGCAAATTTTATTATTACAAAGCCTATGAAACATTACCGGGAAATCCCTTACTCATTTACTCACAACCCAGTTGATCAAATAATTATAAACGGCCAATTATTATAAATAAAAAAATCCAGAGGATTTACTTCTGGATTTTTTGCTATTAATCAACCAATTAAAGAATTGAAGGCTACTTTAGGACAAATTCTGAAGCAGAAATCAACTCTTTATCATTAAATACGTTTACTCTATATTGTCCTTCTTCAAATTTTGATTCATCTGAAGCACGAATATATTCACAAATATCTAGGTTACGGTTTTCATAATTAAAACGGCTGATGAGACTATAGTTTAAAACTTGATCATCAAATTGAACTTGTCCATTTGAACCTAATACATTGTTTTTAGGGTCTATGACCTGAACGTATAGTTCCTTATCGCCAGCCTCTGTCAAAGTGTTTTTAGCTACTGTAAAACAGATTTTAATTTTATCACTACGTCTAGCACGTTCTGTTGGTATTTGTTTACCGCTTCTTCTTTCAATAACACCTAATCCTTTAAGGCCTACAGTCTGTAATGCTGCTGCATCTTCAACAACATTAGCTAGCTCTGTATTTTGGACTAAAAGTGAATCTGTAAACATTGTACGTTCTTTTAACTGAACCTGAGTACTATCTAATGAAACCGCCAATAATTCGTTTTCTACTTTTAAACGATCATTTTCTTCCAACAGAATTTCCATTTCTTCCTGTAGTGCTAAATACTTCTTTCTATATCTCCATAAGCTATTAACACTGTTTTGAGACACCTTTAAAGAATCCATTAGATTCTGAATACGTTCCCTAGCATCAATTAAGTCTTGATTTGTTCTTTCACCTTCAGCAATGGCAGCATCGTAATCCTTTGCCATATTACTAAGGTCTTTCATTACTTGTTGCTTTTCACTAATTAAAACCTTTTCGGTTTCTTGCTTGTCACTGTAAAGCTTAGATGCATAAAATGCCGTTCCTAAAAAAAGGACTAAAAGAATCCCTAAACCTACCTTTAGACCTATTCCTGATTTCTGTGAACTTTCCATAAATTATGATTTTAAGTTATTGTTAATACCTCTTTTAATTTGATTTAAAAATAAAATAAAAATGTACATTTAATCTTTATTTTATTGACCATATGAAAAATCTTGTTTTACTCTCTAAGAAAGACCGAGATCTAATCGTAAACTCTCGTAAAGGCGAATCAAAATTTGGTGAACATATAAGGTTAATACATAACCTCAATAACATATACGAAGCTATTACCAATTTAGATGTCGACTATATAATATTTGGCATTGCTGAGGATATAGGCGTACAAGCGAATCTAGGACAACCTGGTACTAGAAAAGTATGGGAATCAACAATTACGGCACTGCTAAATATGCAGAGTAATGCGTATACTAATGCAAAGAGAATTGCAGTTCTAGGACATTTAAATTATGCAGAAGAACATAATACACTTAATGAGATAGATCAAACCAAAAAAAAATCATTGACACAAATACGATCAATGGTCGAAAAGATTGATAGTGATGTTACATATCTTGTAGCTTGTATTGTAAAAGCCGGAAAGATTCCAATAATTATAGGCGGAGGGCATAACAATTCCTATGGTAATATAAAAGGTACTTCATTGGCATTAAACAATAAGATTAATGTCATAAATCTTGATGCTCACACAGACTTTAGACCAGAAGAGGGCAGACATAGTGGCAATGGATTCAGTTATGCCTTTGCAGAGGGCTTTTTAAAGCGTTATTTTATTTTTGGTCTACACGAAAACTATACATCAGCAAGGATATATAAGACCATTAAAAAACTCAAGAACATCAAGTTTAATACTTATGAGTCTATTGAAATACGAAATGAATTAGATTTTAAGGATCAACTTAATTATGCCTCAGATTTTATATCTAAAGAAGCTTTTGGAATTGAATTAGATTGTGATGCCATAGAAAATATGCCAAGTAGTGCCATGACACCAAGTGGATTTTCCATGAAACAAGCAAGGCAGTATATTAATTTCTTTGGTCAAAATAGTAACGTAAAATATTTACACATCTGTGAGGCATCACCAATAAAAAAAACTCAACAAAATATTGGTAAAGCTATAGCATATTTGATTACAGATTTTATAAGAGCCAATGGAAGTTTGAAATTATAGATTTTCACAAAACATATTCTCAGAATTTTCATGATTTAAACATTGAGTATCTTAAAGCCTATTTTTATGTTGAGCCTTTCGATTAAGAAATACTAAGCAAACCTGAAAAATATATTATTAATAAGGGTAGGCACATATTTTTTTACTTTAAATAATATTTAGTATTTGTTATTAAAATGTTACAAATAATAATTACTGATTTATAGTTAAATATCTTTATAACAACCAAATTCGATGAAACCAATTAAACCCATACTCTTATTAGTCATTTTAGTCTTTACCCTAGGTTGTAAAAATGATAAATCAAATACAAATGAAAATAAGGCTATTGCTGAGAATATAACTGCTGATCCTGTATTAATACATCCTATTCAGCATGGTACTTTGGTAATAGAAACTAAGGACTTGACTATTTATGTAGATCCAACAGGTGGTAAAAAAGCGTTTAATGGACAAAAAAAGCCAACATATGTTCTAATAACAGATATACATGGTGATCACTTGAGTAATTCTACATTAGAAAGCTTAGATTTAACCAATGTAATAATTATTAGCCCTAAAGCTGTTACCGATAAAATTCCAACAACATTATCTAAAACCATTATGACTCTGAAAAATGGCCAAAGTTACAGTGATGATGGTATTTTAATTGAGGCAATACCCATGTATAACCTAAGAGAGGAAGCCTTAAAATTTCATGAAAAAGGACGCGGTAACGGCTACATCTTAACTATTGAAGATCAACGTATCTATATTTCTGGAGATACAGAAGACATCCCAGAAATGAGAAATCTAAAGAACATAGATAAGGCATTTGTTTGTATGAACTTACCCTATACTATGACAGTTGAGAGCGCTGCAGGTGCAGTATTGGATTTTAAACCAAAAACAGTGTATCCATATCATTATAGAGGGACAAATGGACTAAGTGATATTGCAAAATTTAAATCTTTGATTGAAGCGAAAAATGATGAAATTGAGGTGAAATTGCTTAATTGGTATAAAAAATAATATGTTAAAATTTGATTTGTTGATAAGTAGAAAAAAGTTGTATTTCGCCCAATTTTAGTGCGTTTTGCCGATTTTTATTAACAGTTTATCGGATAAATTGTAATTAAAAAATGGGGTTTTACACATTTATGTGCTAATTGAACTACTTTTTTTTCTATCTTCGCACTAGTCTAAACCAAATCTTAACGTTAATTAATCATGATTATCAACCTACTTAGAAAGGCTTTAATAGTGACCACCACTCAACTTACTATGATTTTAATAGCCGTAGCAACTATTTTTTTAGTATTTATCATTATAGCTGTCGTAAAAATGTATAGGCTAAAAGCTGAGAATAAAAAACTGATGGAAACAAATGCATTTAAGGATGTGGATGAGAGTTATAAAGACTTTACGGGAGGCCATCTTTACAGTGATCATTAAAAGAAAATATAAAAGCTCGTTTTTAACTAGCTTTTTTTATTTCAAAATTCTTCTAATTTCTATCTCACCAGTTTCTTATACTTAATTCTTTTAGGTATTAAATCACCTCCTAATCGCTTCTTCTTGTTTTCTTCATATTCGCTAAATCCACCTTCGAAGAAATACACTTGAGAGTCTCCTTCAAAAGCTAATATATGTGTACAAATACGATCTAAAAACCATCTATCATGGCTTATTACAACAGCACAACCTGCAAAGTTTTCTAAACCTTCTTCTAATGCTCTTAATGTATTGACATCAAGATCGTTAGTAGGCTCATCTAAAAGTAGTACATTCCCTTCCTCTTTAAGAGTCATTGCCAAATGTAACCGGTTTCTTTCTCCACCAGATAGTAATTTGACTTTTTTATTTTGTTCACTACCTGAGAAATTAAAACGACTTAAGTAAGCACGCGAATTTACCTGACGACTTCCCATCATAATTAATTCTTGTTCATCGCTAAAGTTTTGCCAAATTGATTTTTCTGGATCTATGTTTGAGTGACTTTGGTCTACATATGCAATCTTAGCTGTATCACCTACCTTAAAATCTCCTTTGTCTGGAGTTTCTTCACCCATTATCATTCTGAAAATTGTGGTTTTACCTGCGCCATTTGGTCCAATTATACCAACAATTCCTGCTTGAGGTAAATTAAAATTTAGATCATCATATAATAATTTGTCACCATATGCCTTTGCAACACCATTGGCCTCAATAACATTTGTACCAAGTCTTGGCCCATTTGGAATGTAAATCTCTAGTTTTTTGTCAAGCTGTTTTTGGTCTTGACTCATTAACTTGTCATAATTCTTCAAACGCGCTTTTTGTTTGGTCTGACGACCCTTTGCTCCTTGTCTCACCCAATCAAGCTCGCGTTCAAGTGTCTTTTGACGTTTAGATGCTGATTTACTTTCTTGTGCTAAACGTTTTGATTTTTGATCTAACCAAGATGAATAATTCCCTTTCCACGGGATACCTTCACCTCTATCTAGTTCTAATATCCAACCAGCAACATTATCTAAAAAGTATCTATCGTGTGTTACTGCTATTACTGTTCCTTTGTATTGCGCTAAATGGTGCTCCAACCAATGAACCGATTCTGCATCTAAGTGGTTTGTAGGCTCATCTAGTAAAAGTACATCGGGTTCTTTTAATAATAATCTGCATAACGCCACACGTCGTCTTTCCCCTCCTGATAATACACCTATTTTTTTGTCGCTTTCTGGTGTTCGTAGGGCATCCATTGCAATCTCTAACTTGGTGTCTAGTTCCCAAGCATTTGAAGCATCAATTTGATCTTGCAATTCTGCTTGACGATTCATTAGTTTCTCCATCTTATCCGGATCACTATAGACCTCTTCTAAACCAAATTGATCATTGATACTATTATATTCATCTAAAATTGCAACAGTCTCTGCAACACCTTCCTTTACAACCTCAATTATTGTTTTATCATCATCTAATTGTGGTTCTTGTTCTAGATACCCAACTGAATAGCCTGGTGAAAAAACAACATCCCCTTGATAATTCTTATCAACTCCAGCTATAATTTTAAGTAATGTTGACTTACCAGACCCATTTAAACCAAGAATACCAATTTTAGCTCCATAAAAGAAGCTTAAATATATATTCTTAAGTACTGGTGTGTTGGCAGATTGAAATGTCTTGGTAACACCAGACATTGAAAAGATCACTTTTTTGTCATCACTCATTTTAAACTCGTCCTTTTAATGCATTAAAAACCCATGCAATTGCAAAAAATCCTATACCAACAGTTGCAAAACCCCATCCTGCTACATCATCATATCGATATGCACCCATTAAAATTAGTACTACTCCCATTATAATCATAAGCACTGTTGCCCATGCCAATACGGTATTCTTATTCATCGCCATTGTCTTAAAGTTTGAATTAGTTAGTTAGTTTTAAACAAATATCGTGAAATAAACTAAAAAAAGCATCCTATTGGCAGGATGCTTTTTTTGCTACAAATCATGTCTTCTGTTTAGTGCATTGGTACTTCGATAATTACAAGTTCTGAATTTTCAACGGAAACTATATCAACGGTATTAATTTCACTTATACCTATCGCATCTCTTTTAGATAAAGCTGTTCCGCCAACATTAATTTCTCCATCTGCAACAAAAATATAGATACCATTATCGTCAGACTTCAATTTTACTTCAATAGAATGATTAGATTCTAAGGTCGTTCTGTAAATGTAAGCTTGCTGACTAATAGGTAGTGCCTCACCTTCGATCTTATCTTTCGGTGCGACTAAAGTTTGAAGTTTGTTCAACTTACCTTCTTTGGAAAACTGATGTTGCTCATAATTAGGTTTTAAATTCATTTCTTCTGGAATAATCCAAAGCTGAAGAAAATTAACTTCATCAGTTTTACTGTCGTTAAACTCAGAATGTGTTAAACCAGTCCCTGCACTCATTACCTGAACTTCACCTACTTCAATAGCACGCTTATTACCCATACTGTCCTTATGTGATAAAGCACCTTTTAATGGAATTGAAATGATTTCTATATTTTGATGTGGATGCGTACCAAATCCCATTTTAGGTTGAACAATATCATCGTTTAAAACGCGTAACATACCAAAGTTCATCCGCTCAGGATTTTGATAACCTGCAAAACTGAATGTATGATACGATTTTAACCAACCATGATCTGCATATCCTCGAGTATTAGATTTGTGAATTATAGTTTTCATAATATTTTATTTTATCATTAATATTTAGCTTACTGGCAAAAAACCCATTTTGCCCATTTGATAATCTCTCATAGCTTCTAACAACTCAGTTTGTGTATTCATAACATACGGCCCATACGTAGCAACTTCTTCATTAATTGGTTCTCCTGATAGAAATAACAATAAGCTATCTTCTACAGCCTTAATTGCAAACCCATCACCATCTTGATTGAACCTTATTAATTGATTTTTATTCAATTCTAAGAGCACTTCATTATTTATAACAGCTTTTCCCTTTAACAAATAAATGAAGCCTTCATGAGTATTAGAATAATTAAATGATTCTTCCCCGCCTTTTTTTGCATGAATAATAAAAGAATTTACTGGCGTCTGAGATCTTATTTTTCCCTGAGCATCATTTAACCTACCTGCAATTACTTTTGTTACGACTTTTTGATCTTGAGATGTTAAAACCTCAAAATCATTGTCTCTAATATGCTGGTAATTTGGTTGCATCATCTTCTTTTCAGCGGGTAAATTGAGCCAAAGTTGTAT
Organism: Winogradskyella sp. KYW1333; assembly: GCF_003335675.1. Classification (GTDB taxonomy): domain Bacteria; phylum Bacteroidota; class Bacteroidia; order Flavobacteriales; family Flavobacteriaceae; genus Winogradskyella. The sequence continues at coordinate 265,016 of NZ_QPHL01000016.1, forward strand.
ACCTTCAATGGTTCCACCACGTTTTACGAACTCTTTTGATGGGCCTTCAGCATGTATTATACCCCTTCCAGAAGTAGTCCATTGTACATCGCCTGTCTTTACAATACTTTCATTACCTAATGAGTCACGATGTAATTGCTCGCCTTGCACCAAAAAAGTAACTGGTTCAAATCCACGATGTGGATGTGGTCCTAGGTCAAAAGGATTGCTTCTTTCGTTTATTTCATAAGGACCATAATGATGCAAAAGAATAAATGGATCAATCATTTCAATTTGCTGGGTCGGTAAAGGTTGACGTAGACGAATTGGACCCATATTAACGAAATCACTTCGTCCTACTCTTTTAATAGTGTTATTTTTCATTTGTTTTTCTCCTTTTAAGTTATTTTCCATGGAGAATAATTAGTTAAAAAAATGCATTAGCGCATTTTATCTAATAGATCACTTAATTGTTTAGCTTCATCTTCATCTATATTCTTAAGCAAATCTTTGTTTAGGTTTTTGGGAATAGACTCTAATAATTCTTTTCCTTCTTTCGTTATAACGATCTTAACCACACGCCTATCATGCTCTGACGGTAATCTTTCAATATAATTTTTAGCACACAATTTATCCATTAAGCGCGTTGCATTTGGTGAACGCTCTAACATCCTGTCTTTAATAGTCTGAACTTTTAGCGGTTCGCCAGCTCCTCTTAATATCCTAAGAATATTATACTGTTGAGGTGAAATACCAAACTCCTTAAAAAATTCGTTTTGACAACTAGTAATCCAGTTGGCTGTATAAATTATGTTCAAAAGAGCCTTTACTCTATTATTTGGAAACGTTGAATTGATATCCTTGGCTAAATCTCCCATATTAAAATCTTATATCATTATAATCACTTTTCTTATTAAATACTGCATTTGCAAAAGGGCAAAGTGGCATAATTTTAATATTCTTGAGTCGTGCAAATTTCACCGAGGCCTCCACAAGCTTATATCCTAAGCCTTGACCTTTTAATGTGTCATCAACTTCCGTATGATCTATTATAATCTTATCGGGTCCAGCATAGCTATCTGTTATTGACACAAGCTTCTTACCTTCTGATTCTAGAAAGAATTCGCCTTTTTTATTATCATCATATTGTTGAATATTCATGACTATAGACTTTCTTGAAATTGATTCACCTCTTCTAGCAAATCATTGTTCAAATCTTCATTTATAATTTTACCATCCTTAAAATTATCATAGAAAGAAGGTAGTGAAAATTTCCCTACAATATTGGCATCATGTCTTGGAAAACGTTCTGAAGCCATTTCTAATACTGATGCTCCACCCCTTCCACCAGGTGATGACGCCATTAACAACATTGGCTTACCTAAAAATGTTTTTTGTTCCACACGGCTCGCCCAGTCAAAAATATTTTTAAAAGCTCCTGAGTATGCTCCATTATATTCAGCAAGTGAAATTATAATACCATCTGCACCTCTAATTTCATCCACAAAAGCAACTGCCTCATTTGGGTGACCAGATTCATTTTCTCTATCTGAACTATAAATTGGCATTTCAAAGTCGTTCAAATCTAGAACCTTTACTTTTACATTATCAACCAAACTTGAAGCATATGTTGCGAGTTGTTCATTTATTGACGTGCTACTGTTACTACCAGCTAATGCGATTATTTTTTTCATGATCTATTTTTTATTTAATTCTTCTATAAAATATGTACGATACCATTAATAGTATTAGCGCCATTAAAGCTCCCATGTGTTCACCATCATTTATCATATAATGAGCAAAAAAGGCAAGGATAAACGCAAAAAAGAAACCAGAATAAGCCCATTCCTTTAGACTATATAATCCTGGCAACCATAACAAAACAATGCCTACTAGTTTTATAACACCATAAGGATAAATAAGATAGGTTGGATATCCAAAATTTGTAAAGGCTACTTCAATATCATCGTGTTTAAAAAAATACATGCTTATTGAAAACAACATCATAACTGTTAATAATGCTGTTGCTACATAATAAATAATTCTATCTCTTTTCATTTTTAATTGTTTTAGTTAAACAAATGTATGTAAAATAAATTTATATTCCTAGGTATATATTTCCATGTAATTAATATTTAACATTTCATTTTGAAATTGGTGTTAAATTATAATACTTATGTTTCGTAAATTCGTAAAATAGAAAAACACATTAATGGATATCAAGTTCAATAAAAACGAAGACCACAATAAACTTCTACTCTCTACCCTTAATAGAAAATTTAATAAAGTAAAACTAGGAGGAGGAGAAAAAAGCATTGCTAAACATCATAGCAAGGGTAAAATGACAGCTAGAGAAAGGATTGATTATCTACTAGACCCAAAATCAAAATCAATCGAAATTGGTGCATTTGCTGGTGAAGACATGTATCCTGAATATGGTGGTTGTCCATCTGGTGGTGTTATAGTGAAGATTGGATATGTAAAAGGAAAACAGTGTATAGTTGTTGCTAATGATGCCACTGTAAAAGCCGGAGCTTGGTTTCCAATTACCGGTACAAAGAATTTGAGAGCTCAAGAAATTGCAATTGAAAACAGGTTACCAATTATATATCTGGTTGATAGCGCTGGTGTATTCCTTCCGATGCAAGATGAGATATTTCCTGATAAAGAACATTTTGGTAGAATATTTAGAAACAATGCTGTAATGAGCAGTATGGGAATTACCCAAATTGCTGCAGTTATGGGTAGTTGTGTTGCTGGAGGCGCATATTTGCCTATTATGAGCGATGAAGCTCTTATCGTAGATAAAACAGGAAGCATTTTCTTGGCTGGTAGTTATTTAGTTAAGGCAGCCATAGGAGAAACAATAGATAACGAAACTCTTGGTGGTGCAACGACACATTGTGAAATTTCTGGGGTTACAGATTATAAGGCTAAAGATGATAAGGATGCCTTGGATACTATTAAAAATATAGTTGACAAAATTGGTGATTACGACAAGGCTGGATATAATAGAATTAAGTCGGCGAAACCAACTGAAAATCCTGAGGATATTTATGGTATAATACCAAAGAGCAGAGCTGATCAATATGATATGAATGAAATAATCAAGCGATTAGTAGATAACTCTGAATTTGAAGAATACAAAGCTGGTTATGGACAAACTATAATTACTGGTTATGCACGTATTGACGGTTGGGCTGTTGGTATTGTGGCCAATCAAAGGCAAATTGTAAAAACTAAAGGTGCTAAAACCAAGCCTAGCGAAATGCAATTTGGTGGTGTTATTTACAATGACTCAGCAGATAAAGCCACAAGATTTATATCTAATTGTAATCAAAAGAAAATTCCGTTAGTATTCCTACAAGATGTCACAGGATTTATGGTTGGCAGCAAATCTGAGCATGGAGGCATTATAAAAGACGGTGCCAAAATGGTTAATGCGGTTAGTAATTCTGTAGTGCCAAAATTTACAGTTGTAATTGGTAATAGTTATGGTGCAGGTAATTACGCTATGTGCGGAAAAGCCTATGACCCAAGATTAATTTTTGCATGGCCTAGTGCTGAATTGGCTGTAATGAGTGGTAAATCTGCAGCCAAAGTTCTTTTACAGATAGAAACAGCTTCTTTGAAAAAGAAAGGTGAAAAAATCACTAAAGAAAAAGAAGAGGAACTTTTCAATAAAATAAAGTCGCGCTACGATAATCAAGTCTCACCATATTATGCTGCGGCAAGACTTTGGACTGATGCCGTAATAGATCCATTAGATACTAGGAAATGGATTAGTATGGGTATTGAAGCAGCAAACCACGCTCCTATTGAAAAGCCATTTAATTTAGGTGTGCTTCAGGTTTAATTCCCTTGATGATCTTTTACCCTCGGAATAGTAAGTAATTTTGTTTGCCTACCATTTACATATCTAAAGCCATCTTTGCCCCAGAAACCAGCTTCTTCGAGCATAATCCGTATATCTCGTTTCCATTCTGGTATGGTCACAGTTGTGTTTAGTTCAATGGCGTAGACGGTATTTTCATGCAGTGGATAGTCACCATTTACTGGCACACCGCCTTGTGAATCCCACATGCCTAATGTTGTACCTGAACTATGTCCATAAGTACCTAGTGGATGAGTGTATATCGCAGGTCTTAAACCTTCTGCCTTTCCTTGTTCTAATGATTCTCTTAATACATCGTTTCCTGTTTTACCTGTTTTGAAATTCGAAGTGAAAATGTCTTGGATACGATTCCCGTCTTTCAATGCATTCTGTAGATATTTTGGAGGCTCTTTTTCATTTGGCCTTAAAACATATGCCAATTCTTGGCAATCTGTATTAAGTCTTAAATAGGTAATCCCAAAATCACAATGCACCAAATCACCAGGAACAATGACCATATTTTCAGGTCTGTTTGAAAAAGCATAAAGATGGTTCCCTAACTCTTCAGCCGTCCTTTGAACGTCAACAGTAGGATGAAACCAAGTCTCAAGCCCTAATGATGTTACCTTGTCTCTCATCCACCACTCTACATCTGTTGTTGTTGTTATTCCTGGCGTAATAACTTTTTCAGAAAAAGCCTCAGCAATTATACCATGTGTTATATCAACTAACTGATTGTAGATAACCATTTCTTTTTCACTCCTTGTTTCTATCCATCCAATGGCAAGTTTCTCGGCAGATACTACTTTAGACTTCAGTTTATTTGGCAGAACGGCCATAAATTCTTCATAATCTGTTTTAACAATACCATCACATATGTTAAAATTATTAGAGTAATTTAAACCAATTACCTCAGGATTGCGTTCATTTATAATGTCTACTAAGCGTTTCCACTGATTTGGCTCTTTCTCTTTGTCCCAAGCCGAAATAATATTTTCACCAAAGTTATAACGTGCAACAGCTAATTTTTCAATGGTATTTTGTGTTTTGTTTCTATAGAATACTAAAATTGTTCTTCGTCTTGCATTTAACCATGTTGCTGGCAACATAGTTTTTAAAACAGGGTCCTCATTATATTCTCTTGAAATTAAAACCCACATATCAATCCCAGCGCTATCCATTAATTCAGGCAATAAATTATTGAATCTGTCCTTCAATATTTCGTCCACAACTTGAGCACGTTGCTTCTCTTGCAATATTTGTTGAGCGTTAATGCTTGAAGTAAATAAAATAATGAGTAGAAATATATTTTTCATGAATAACTTAATTTTGTCCCGAATTTACCAAAATTAAACCATAAAAAAAGGATGCATTTTGCATCCTTTTTAATTCTGTATATATAATCTTAAGCTGTACCTGCTCTTTTTGCCTTTCTCTCTTCTTTTATTTCCTTGAATCGCTCAATTGCTGAACCAAATACCCAATAAGGTATAACAAACGTTAAAAGGAATATCATCAACCAAAATCCAATTGTTAATATGGTTAAAAAAGCTAAAAATCCTAAGTATTGATCAAATTCAAACATAATAGCGGTTCGTTTATCCGTTGCAAAGATAAAACCAATTAATAAGTTTTACAATAGCATTTTTGAGTTTTATCAACAGATTATTAAAAATATTATCGAAGATTAAAAGTTCCTAACGTGATAATCTACAAGACCGTCAATTGGTCTACGAACAAAATTACCAACCTTGAATCCATATTCCTTTGATACTTCATGTATTTCTTCTTGAGCAAAAAATGCAATAGATCCTGCAAAATGAACAGGTACACCATTGTTTATTTCTTCCCTAAATTGAAGGATCATATTTTCACTAAATATTCTAAACCCTTTTTTAATAAGATCCTTGATATAATCGGAATCTTTATTTAAAAACATAAATTCCGCAAAATTCGCTAAATATGCATTAGGATTTGGCTGTTTATAAAGATTGTATTTAATGTGATCGGCTTCTAATTCATATTTATGTTCAAATGCAAGTTTTATGGTCTCAGGCATTTTATTAAAGTAGTAATCCCTAATTAATTCTTTACCATAATAATTACCACTTGCATCATCCATTAAAGTATATCCCAAACTTAAAACTCTTTGGTGAAGATGAACACCATCAAAATAACTACAGTTTGATCCTGTTCCCATGATGCAAACTACAGCTTTTTCATCATTAGAACTTATGGTTGCTCTTACTGCTGCCATAGTATCTTCTTTTACCTCAACATGAGCCTTCAAGAAAATTAACTTTAAAACATGCGTTAACATGAGCCTTGGCTTTTCAGTTCCACAACCAGCACCATAAAAGAAGACATGCGTTACATCATCCTTAAGAGCCATTAATTCTTCGCTCTTATTAATGATTTTGGTCAATTTCTTCTCACTTAGAATAGCTGGATTTAACCCTTTAGTTCTTATTTTTTCAGCTAATCTTTTACCTGTGTTGTCAATAACAATCCAGTCACATTTTGTGGAACCACCATCTGTAATTAATATCATAAAGCCAAAACTTAAAAATTCCGCAGGAGACCTTAATTCAATGACCTACGGAATTTTTGAATTAATACTAATTTGTTATAGATTGTTAATTCTTTGAGCTAAATCAACCATCTTGTTTGAATATCCAAACTCATTATCGTACCAAGAAATTAATTTAAAGAAATTTGAATTAAGTTCAATTGAGGCGTCTGCATCAAAAACACTTGTTCTTTCTTCACTTACAAAATCTTGAGATACAACAGCCTCATCTGTATAACCTAAAACACCACTCATAGATTCATTTGCTGCTTTTTTCATTGCATCTTTTATTTCCTCTAATGAAGTAGCTGAATTTGTTTTTACTGTTAAATCTACAACAGAAACATCCGCTGTTGGCACTCTAAATGCCATACCTGTTAATTTACCATCTAATTCTGGAATAACTTTCCCCACTGCTTTTGCAGCACCAGTAGATGACGGTATAATATTAACAATTGCTGAACGTCCTAATCTGTAATTTTTTCGTGAAGGTGCATCTACCGTATATTGAGTAGAGGTTGCAGCATGAATTGTTGTCATTAATCCCTCTTTAATCCCAAAATTATCTTCAATGACTTTGGCAATAGGTGCTAAACAGTTTGTAGTACAAGATGCATTAGACACAATATTATGTCTTGATGTTAATTTATCATCATTTACACCCATAACAAACATTGGTGCATCTTTACTTGGTGCAGAAATAACTACTTTTTTTGCGCCACCATCAATATGATATTGTGCCGTTTCCAAAGTTGTAAAAATACCTGTACACTCTGCAACAACATCAGCTCCTACTTCATCCCATTTCAAATTTTTAGGATCTTTTTCTGCTGTTATTCTAATTGTTTTTCCGTCAACAACTAAGTTTCCGTCTTTAACTTGAATGTCTCCATCGAATCTACCATGAACTGAGTCATATTTTAAAAGGTAAGCTAGATGTTCTACATCTAATAAATCATTTATCGCAACAACATCTACATCATCTCTTTTTACTGTTGCTCTAAAAACAATTCTACCTATTCTACCAAATCCGTTTATTCCTAACTTTAAGTTTGACATTTTTTTATAATTTAATTTATTGTGTTCTAAGTTTATATTGACATTATATCTGAAACTCTAAGAAGTTCCATATTTATTTTAGATTTACCTTTTACAGCTTGATCAAAAGGTGTCAACTCCATGATGTCATTTTTTAATCCAACCATGAAATTACTTTTACCAACTATTAGACTTTCTACAGCCTTTACTCCCATTCTACTTGCTAATACACGATCAAAACAAGATGGTGATCCGCCACGTTGCATGTGACCTAAAACAGATACTCTGACTTCGTATTCCGATAGGTTTTGATCTACATAGTCTTTGAGTTCAAAAACATTTTTACCTATTTTATCTCCTTCAGCAACAACAACTATACTAGACGATTTTCCGGATTGCTTACTTCTTCTCAAGGATTCTAACAATCTATCTAATCCTAAGTCCTCTTCTGGTATAAGAATCTCTTCTGCACCTGCTCCTACACCTACATTAAGAGCTATATGCCCAACATCTCGCCCCATAACTTCAATAAAGAATAACCTATTATGAGAACTTGCTGTATCTCTAATTTTATCAATTACATCAACAACTGTATTTAGAGCTGTATCATAACCTAATGTATGGGTGGTACCGAAAATATCATTATCAATAGTACCAGGTATTCCCATTACAGGAAAATTAAATTCCTGATTAAATATCATAGCACCTGTAAAACTGCCATCACCACCAATAACTACAAAAGCATCAATCCCTGCCTTTGTCAATTGATTGAAAGCTTTTTGTCTTCCTTTTTTTGTTCTAAATTCTTGTGAACGAGCGGACTTTAATATAGTTCCTCCTTTATTAATAATTCCCTTAACACTGCGTGCGTCCATTTTTACAAAATCGCCATCAATCATTCCTTCATAACCTCTGTAAATTCCAAAACATTCAACGTTGTGAAAAGCGCATGTTCTTACAACAGACCTAACAGCAGCATTCATTCCTGGAGAGTCTCCTCCAGATGTCATTACTCCAATTTTTTTAATGGTTTGTAACATTTTTTAATTTATTTCCAGTAAAACTAATAAACAATCTATACAATAATGTGACTATTATCATAAAATAAAAAGTGTGAAAACAATTCAAACGTTTTCGTTGATAAGTATTTAATAAAATGAAAAAAATTAAAAGGATTCTCGTCTATGATTTCGTCTTTTTCTTTTTCATAGACATATATTCAGGCATAAAATCATCATCCGTTTTTCCATTTATTTCCTCCGTAGCTTTAACCTTTTTATCCTTTCTGTTTTTACCAGAAAAAATAATCTGAATGAGTTCTTTGAAAGTATCAAACTCTACATTATATGAAAGACCAATTCCTTGAGTATAACCAATTTCTTCACCAAAATTTCTTATCGTGTTTTCTCTATTAAATACTTTTGCTCTAAACGTTCCGTCTTCGTTTAGCAACCAATCTATTTGCACATCACCAGTTATTGTGGTTTGTTGTGCGCTACCAAACGGTACACCCAACTTACCATTTACCAAAATTTTATCGCTAATTTGAGTTTGAAGTGTAAGACCAAATCTATTGTCCGTTTGCAACTCTGGTGTGTTTTCTCCCAATTCTACATCAATACCAACATTGAGGTTGTCATTATCACTGCTAATTATATTATTTACTATACCAGATAATCTCTCTGATATTGTACCTGTGAAGTTCACTCCTCTTATACCATTAGAAAAACTGCCTGTACCTAAAAGTGTTAAGGCTTGGTTGTTCCTTTCATCTTTTGATGACAACCTATAATCTAACTCAGATTTTACTGTTGATGATACATTAGGAAATCTCAAATCAAAATCTGGTTGTGGCTGTTCTAAATCACCTGTAAGATAAATATCTACCTCCACAGGTATTCTCTGTGTTACCGGAGTATCTAAAAGAACTGATGGATTAGCGGTTGTTTTATAAATGGCTTTTAAGTTTATTTCAGCACCCATAGGATCACCTTCCCATGCTATACTTCCACCTTGCTCAACTTCAAATTTCTTTTCAACAAAACCACCATATTTAAAATTATAGATTCCTTCAAATACCGAAAAATCTCCCCACATATTAAAAGTGCCATTAGTATTTATTAGAAATTGTAATCCACCTTTTCCATTTCCTTTTATTGTACTTCCAGCCTCTTTGTCAATTACAATTTCAATAGTTGCATTTTGGTTAACATCTAAATCAAAATCTAATTCCAAACCTTTTATTTCAATTTGTTCGATTACTTCACCATTTATCATTGCTTGCTTTTCTTCAGGTGTTAAAAAATGAATGAAAGTGTTGTCACCAAAACTTTCGGAATCATTAAGCGGTATATTAAAAACTGTTCCTTGTGCTGTGCTCCCAACTACTTTAATAACGAGTTGGTCCGTTGGACCTTTAATAGTTGCCTCACCTGTAACAAAACCATCACCATAATATAAGGATTCCTCCTCCTCTACTGTGTTTAAAACAAGTAATCTATCCGTATTTAGTTCTAATCCTAATTCCCAATCCGAGAAGTTATTATGCTCAATAAATCCGTTTAAATATCCTTGAGAGAAAAACTTAGAATCTGTCATAGCAACGTTATTAAAAATAAACTGCTGTTCTTGTAACGTTACTTTAGAATCAAAATCAAAACCATAATCTACATTTAAATATGGTATGGATAAACCTGCCCTGTCAAGCAATAATTCACCATCTATGCTTGGTTTGTTCAAGTTTCCTGTAACTTTGGCACTGCCAGACACTAATCCTCTTATATTACTGATTACTCCTTCACCTAAGGGATTTAGAGGGTCTAATAAAAATTCATAAAAATCAACATCTAAATTTATACTTGGATTATACTTAGAAACATCAATTGCACCAATTGCACTGAACGATTTTAAATTATCATTAACCAATGTAATATCAACTTCATAATTGGTTATTGAGTTATTCCCTTGAATTTTTGCAGTTAAATTTCCTAAATCATAATTATTAACAAATAGGCTACTAACCTCAAGGTCTGATTTTGGTAAGTAGATCCCATTATTTTGTTCAATATTAATTTTACCATTTACCACTCCTTGAAGTGCCAAACTATCAATTCTTGGTGTAATTTTAACGAGTTCGACATTGTTGAAATCCACTCCTAATTTTTTGTTGCCACCTTCATTTAGTGAGCCAGCAACCAGGATTTCTTCTCTTCCTTGGTTAATCCTTAAAGGGAAAATATTAAAATTCTTAAAATCCCTATCAAATATAATTTTGTTTAAAGTATCCTTGTCAGAATTAACTTCCCATTCAAAATCCTTAAAAAGAATATCAGATTTTCTAAACCCAATTATTGATTTATTTTCATCATCAATTGTGTAAAACAAATTGAGGTCAAAATTGTCTCTGTTTTTTGTACCACCTTTAAATTCAGTTTTAATTAATAAAGTGTCACGTTTCGTTACATTAATTAAGGAAAAATCAGAAGCATTATAAATTCCTGCACTTAGACTATCTATCTCAATGTAAGTATTGTAAATAGGGTTACTATTATCTACCATAAGCAAAATGTCATTTGCAAAATACTTTTGAAACTTAATCTCTGGTGAATTAAATGTTAAGTCAAAACCCTTTTCATCAGATTCAATCTTTCCTTCAATAAATGTGTTTTTACCTAAATATAAATCTTTGTAAAAGACCGCCGCTATTTTTGAATATATATTGAATTTAAAATTGAGATACTGACCTGCCTTTACTTCATTAGGTATATAATTAGTATATATACTACCCAAAGAATTTTCAACTAACTTAAGAATATCCCTTATTCTATAATTGCCAGTAATTGTACCACTGACAATGTCTGGTGAGTTAACTGATAACGTTCTTTTATCATCGTCAAAAGAGGAAACTATATCGAAATCTTCAAAACGATAGTTTCCATCTTGATTCTTATAGGTTGTATTTTTAATATTTATAGCTCCTGTAGCATTATCATAACTAGAGCCCAGTGCCGTCATTCTTACCTTTCCTATAAATTCTGACAGGCTATCTCTGGTTACAAAATTTAATGTCTTTAAATTGGCATAACCAACATTAGCATTAAAATCAAAATTCTTTAAATCACCAGAAAAATCTGCTAATCCATTAAAATCTAATTGAAGGTTCGGGTCCTTTGCCATGAGTATTCCATTAAATACTTTATTGCCTAAGTCTCCCTCAATAGTTATATTTTTATAATCGTAGTCATTATAATTTAAATTGTATACATCTCCTTTTACATCTGTTCTAAGATTGTCAATTCTAAATCCTTTACCGTCTAAATCTAAATTAGCCGAAATGTTTTTAAATAATGGATCATTAATCAATACACCAATATCAAATTCATCAAATACCACATTGCCTATATAACTTGCATCATCAATATCATCAATATTTGTAAGTTCTAAGTCTGAATCAATTAAACCTAAATCTGTATTAATCTTAATTTTTGCATCTACTGAAGTTTCTGTTATGTAAGAACTACCACTGATTCTAAAATTACCAACATTTGAAAAAACCGTTGGTATAGAATTACCCAATATTCTCGGCAATAACGCAGTAAGATCATTATAGTTTGATGCTAGATTTTTAAATCTCCCATTTAGTGTAAAGGTGTGAGGCTCTCTATTGAATAAATTTTCAAAGGTAATATCACCAATAATTTTCGTATTTCGAGTTGTGCTAATATTTAAATTTGTTACCTCTAAACTATTCAATGTCCCTTTTAAATCTGCATTAAGCTTTGCTTTTTGATTAACACCAAATTCATCGAAAAACACATTTAATTCGGTTAAGGAAACTTCAGAATCATTAAAGCTAGCTAATACGTTCACCTTATCAGTAAAGTCTTTTAAATCTTCTCTTTTGTAATCAAATCTGAGATCTCCTTTAAGCTCCGATGCTTCAGTCTTAATGTTTAAATCATCGAAAATCATATGGCTCCTTGTGTATTCAAAATTTGCCATGAGATCTTCAACCTTAATACCTCTGCTGTCAATAAAACTAAATTTATTGATACGAGAGCTTACGTCTGGTCCATTGATTAAAAAATTGGTTGTATTAGCATTTAGGTCGCTAAACACAAAAACTTCAGGGTCATCAAGATTTTCGTCTGAAAGTCTAAAGATGCCATTTTCAATTGAAACATCACTTGAGGAGAAAAGAAATTTACTTGGTCCAACCCTAGGATTGTCATCATCGAACCTAGCTACAAAAATATCTAAATTCGTATCTTCTTCTCCTTCATAAGTTTTTAGGTTAAAGAATAAATCCTGAATGTCTATATCTCCAAAATTCAATTTGCTGTTATACAGATTTCTAAAACTTATAATTGAAGTATTGAGTTCACCAATGCTTATGAGTGTATCCTTTTTATAATCCTTTATTAGAATTTCTTTGAGCTCAACATCGCCGTTTAATTGAAGACCTACCTTGCCAATATTTATATCTGTATTAAAATCGTCATTTAAACGTGTAGTAGCATATTTACCTAGTTTGGTTTGTACTGCAGGAATTGCCAGAATTAAGAATATAATAAGGAAAATCAGCAGAATTATACCTGCAATTTTCCCCAATATTTTCAATACTCTTTTGATAGAATTTATGCTTAATTATGAATGAAATCTTCACTACCTTTGTCTATACAGTACGTTACAAAGTATGGTTCTAGACTATATCGGTAAAATTAACAATTATTGTGCCTAATATCCGCTATGAAAAACGAAAATATTTATATCCTTGGCATAGAGTCTTCATGTGATGATACTTCAGCAGCTATACTATGTAACGATAAGATTTTGAGCAATGTTGTTGCGAACCAAAAAATACATGCGGCATATGGTGGTGTAGTACCCGAATTAGCATCAAGAGCTCACCAACAAAATATTGTACCAGTTGTACACCAAGCTATAGAAAAAGCCGGTATTTCTAAAAAACAACTTAGTGCTATAGCATTTACAAGAGGTCCTGGTTTAATGGGATCATTACTCGTTGGTACCTCCTTTGCAAAATCTCTTGCTTTTGGTCTCAATATTCCCTTGATTGATGTTAACCACATGCAAGCTCATATTCTTGCTCATTTTATTAGTGAAGAAAACCACAAAAAACCACCTTTTCCATTCCTAGCAATGACGATTTCAGGAGGTCACACCCAAATAGTTAAAGTGTCTAATCATTTTGAAATGAAAGTCTTAGGAGAAACTATTGATGATGCTGTTGGAGAAGCTTATGACAAAAGTGGTAAAGTACTGGGCTTGGGTTATCCTGCAGGACCAGAAATTGATAAACTAGCGCAATTAGGCAATCCAAAAGCATTTAGATTTACTAAGCCAAAAGTCGATGGTTTAAATTTTAGTTTTTCAGGTTTAAAGACCGCCATTTTATATTTCGTTCAACGAGAAACTAAAACAAATCCAAATTTTGTGAAGGACAACCTGAATGACATCTGTGCTTCTATACAGTATACCATTATTGGAATTCTCATGGATAAATTAAAATTGGCTGCAAAACAAACTGGCATCAAGCATATTGCTATTGGTGGTGGCGTTTCTGCTAACACAGGCATAAGAAAAGCATTAGAGGATGCAGAGCATAAAATTGGTTGGACTACATATATCCCAAAATTTGAATATACTACAGATAATGCAGCTATGATTGCTATTGTTGGTTATTTAAAATATTTAGAAAAAGATTTCTCAGATTTTGATGTTATGGCGACCGCAAGACTGAAAATTTGAATTGTTAAAACATCTGTTGATAAGCCTTACTAGTTTCCTTCAAACCAATGTTAAATTTTAGTTGCTTTGTGTTTAAATCAATCTCAAATCAATAATGAAACAACTTTTAATTGTCCTTTTTATTTTGCCACTTATATGTGGTAGTCAAGAAAATTTTGGTGTAGAATTAGATTCCATTCTATCCAAAGAGGATGCTAAAACATTTATTAAATCAAATAAAGATGTCAAGGGTAAAATTATAGTTTTCAATAAAGAGAAACATAAAACCCAATTGGCAGAAGATTTATTTAAACTTTCAAAGGGTGACAAAAAAGTTGTTAAGTCAGAATATAACAATACCTACTATAAAATATTAGATAAGGAAAAAAAATCTCATAACAGAGTAAGTTATATACTCTTTGATGGTAAAAAAATGACTCCTTCTGAAATCAATAGCAAGCGTACAAAAATTGTTGCATTGTATAAAAAAGGACATAAATTCAAAGACTTGGCTAAAATGTACTCCATGGATCTTAATGCAGGTAGAGGTGGTGATTTGGGTTGGTTTGAAGATGGTAAAATGCCTCCAGATTTTGAAAATGCAGTGAAATCGCATAGCACTAAGGATATTTTTACATTAGATATAAATGATAGGAATTGGTACTATGTGATATTAAAAACACACGACACAAAAAAAATTGAAGAGATAACTGTTTTAAGATTTTCTGAAACTAAGTAATAATGCAACTTTTTTATAATTCTAACATTGCCGAAAGTGATGCTTTTTTCAACTTTGACAAAGATGAAAGCAAGCACATTGCAAAAGTACTACGCAAAAAAGAAGGTGACACTTTGTTTATAACAAATGGAAAAGGCTGGTTATTTGAAGCCCAATTAACAGAAAGCAATAACAAAAGTTGTACAGTAAAAATGATTTCTAAAAGCTTTAAAGAAAAAAGGAGTTTTTCAGTTCATTTAGCAGTGGCACCTACCAAAATGAATGACCGTTATGAGTGGTTTTTAGAAAAGGCCACAGAAATTGGTGTGGATAAAATAACACCTATTATTTGTGATCAAAGTGAACGAAAAGTAATTAAGACTGAGCGTTTTAAAAAGATATTACAATCTGCAATGAAGCAATCACTTCAGCACTATTTACCAGTTTTAAATGCGCCAATTAAGTTTCAAGACTTTATTAAGAATAATAATTCAGAGCAAATGTTCATAGCACATTGTGAAGACACAAAGAAAACCAATCTAAAAAATTGTATCGAATCTGGAAAAGATTACTTGATATTAATTGGGCCAGAAGGAGATTTTAGTGTTAAAGAAATTCAAATGGCATTGCAACATGAGTATATTCCTGTAACTTTGGGAGATACACGATTAAGAACAGAAACGGCAGCAATATTGGCTTGCCATACTGTTGCTTTGTTGAATTCATAACTATGAAATCTTATACTTTTTTAATGATATTATTTTCCGTTTTTTTTGTGCATGCACAAGAAGTTGCGGTTTTAAAATATAAAGGAGGTGGCGATTGGTATAGTAACCCAACTGCCCTACCCAATTTGGTTAAATTTTGCAATGATAATATTGACACCAACATTAATGAAAGAACTCAAACTGTTGAGGTTGGAAGCATAGATATTTATCAATTTCCGTTTTTACATATGACAGGTCATGGCAATGTTTTTTTTAGTGAAGACGATGCCGATAATCTACGGAAATATCTTCTCTCAGGAGGTTTTCTTCACATTGATGACAATTATGGTATGGAACCATATATTACGAAGGAACTTAAAAAAGTGTTTCCAAATAAGGAATTAATTGAAATGCCTTCAAACCATCCGATTTTTAATGTAGCTTATAAGTTTCCAAATGGGTTACCAAAAATTCATGAACATGATGGTAAGACACCAAAAGCAATGGGTCAATTTCATGAAGATAGACTTATTCTACTTTTTACTTTTGAAAGTGACCTTGGCGATGGATGGGAAGACCAAGAGGTTCATAATGACCCTGAAAATGTAAGGGAAAAAGCTCTAAAAATGGGAGCAAATATCATCAAATATGCATTTGAGAATTAAATAAAATATCGTTGCAACTAACTCACAATACCAACAAATTTATTCCGATTAAGTTTCCTATTACCTTGATCTGCGAGAATGTATCTAACGCACCCAATATTGGGAGTTTATTTCGTATTGCTGATGCTATGGGTATAGAAAAACTTATTTTCTGCGGTAACAATATTCCGTTAGGCAAACGAATGACAAAAACTTCTCGTTCTACAGAGAATTATGTTGATTTTGAAGTTTATGAATCAATCGAATCTGTCATTGATAGATTTAATTCTCATTACCTAATTGCATTAGAAATAACAGAAAATAGCCAAGCAATTCATGCTCTAAGTATAGGTTCAAATAAACCAATAGCCTTAATTATTGGCGATGAAAACTATGGGATTTCAGAAAGTGTCCTAAAGAAATGTGATGATATATTCCACATAGATATGTATGGCAACAATAGTAGTATGAATGTGGTTACTGCTACTAGTATTGCGCTATACGAAATCACCAAACAATTTAATTCTTGAGATAGAATTTAGCTATATTTAAACCATGAATTCAAAAGTTGTAGCAAACGGTATATTAAGAGCTGTAGGGATAATCTTAGCAGTTGCATCAGTTCTGTATTTTCTATATCAGATACAATCAGTAATTGTTTACATAGCTGTTGCTGCTGTTATTTCGCTAATTGGTAGACCGATTGTACTCTTTTTAAGGCGAAAGCTAAAATTTAACAACACATTCGCTGTGGTTGTAACAATGGTTCTATTAATTGGCCTATTTGTTGGGTTAATAGGACTATTTATACCGTTGGTAGCGGAACAAGGCCAAAACTTGGCTTTGTTAGATATTGAACAGTTGCAAGACAATATTCAAAAACTATACAACCAAGTAGTTAGTTATTTTGAGTTTAAGAATATTGATGTTGAGCAATCGATCAAAAACTCAGGTCTACTTTCAAAATTAGATTTCGCTTATATACCAGAATTTCTGAATAATCTTGTTAGTGGTTTAGGTAGTTTTAGCATAGGTTTATTTTCTGTGTTGTTCATTACGTTTTTCTTTTTAAAGGATAGTCAACTTTTTGAAAACGGTATAATGACTTTTATCCCAAGTGGTAATGAAACCAAAACAAAACATTCCTTCATTTCCATTAAAGAATTACTCTCAAGGTATTTTGTTGGATTAATATTCCAGATTTTAATACTGTTCGTTATTTATACTATTGTTCTTTTAATATTCGGGATCGATAATGCTGTGGTAATTGCATTTTTATGTGCACTATTAAATCTTGTTCCATATGTTGGGCCATTAATAAGTGGGTTTCTTATGCTTCTTTTAAGCATGTCTAGTAATCTTGGTGAAAGTTTCAGTGAAGTAATTTTACCTAAAACCACTTATGTAATGATTGGTTTTATTTTCGCTCAGTTAGTGGATAACTTCTTTAGCCAACCGTTTATATTTTCAAAAAGTGTAAAATCGCATCCTTTAGAAATTTTCTTGGTAATTGTAATTGCAGGAATTTTGTTTGGCATTATTGGTATGATTGTGGCTGTACCAACCTATACTGCAATTAAAGTAATTTTAAAAGAATTCTTATCTGAGAATAAGGTCGTAAAAAAACTCACTAAAGACTTATAGTAATAAGTTGAATAAACATTTATTAAATATTGTAGTTCAAGAATTTATTGATTCAAATTTAAATTCAGATATTTCAAGTTTATTATTGAAAGGTATTAATTTTGAAGGTATCTATTCAAAAGAAATAATAGAACAGATTGAAGCTAAAAAACGCTCAGAAAAAAAACTTCTGACGTGGTTCAATACTAAAAACATTTATTATCCAAATAAGCTTAATATTGAGCAAACCTCATCTGAAGTTACCGCAAATTACAAAGCCAATTTAGTTTCAGGCGAATCTTTAATCGATGTAACCGGTGGATTTGGAATAGATGCTTATTACTTCTCCAAACAGGTCGATTTCGTTATTCATTGTGAAATAAATGAACAACTATCTGAAATAGTTTCACATAATTTCAGGGCGTTAAATGTAGCTAACATTGAGTGTCTCAGTGAAAACGGCATTGATGCTTTAAAGCGTATTGACAAACCATTTGACTGGATTTATGTAGATCCTTCGCGACGTGATGAATCTAAAAAGAAGGTATTTCTACTTTCCGACTGTACGCCAAATGTAAATACCTTTCAAGGGCTATTTCTTAAATATGCTAAAAATGTAATGATTAAAACATCGCCCTTACTAGATATTAAAGCTACCTATCAAGATTTAAAAAATGCCAAAGAGTTGCATATAGTGGCAGTTAACAATGAGGTAAAGGAATTGCTCTGGATACTTGAAAGCGATTTTAACTCTGATTTGAAGATAAAAACAATAAACCTCATTAAATCAAAAAAACAAGTTCTAGAATTTAACTTAGAAGATGAATTGAATTTAGAAATAGACTATTCTCAGCCACTCTCCTATTTATATGAACCAAATTCAGCTATACTTAAAGCAGGAGGTTTCAAAACTATTAGTAATTTACTCAAGCTCCCGAAGCTTCATAAACACTCCCATCTGTATACTTCAAAAGATTTAATCGAATTTCCAGGCAGACGGTTCAAAATTGAAAAATGTCTACCGTTTAATAAAAAAGCAATGGCTAAAGAAAGTATACGCAATGCAAACGTAACCACTCGGAATTTCCCTATATCTGTTGGTGACATCAGAAAAAAAATGAAATTAAAAGATGGTGGAGATATTTATTTGTTTTTCACAACAAATATCAATGATGAAAAGACGATTCTAATTTGCTCTAAAATATAATTGGATCATAAGATTCAATTCTGCATCGACAGGTTCAACTATACAAGCTTTCATAATAAAAGCTAACCCAAAAAAGGGAATGAATTTAAGTAGGCTCTTCATTGGTTAATAAATTCATAGAAACTTATTGCAAGCTTCAAGAGATTTGGACAACCAACATAGTAAAAAAAATTTAATATATCGATAAAATGTAATATTTATTCGATAAAATGAAATTTATTGTAATCTGAAAATTGCAGTATCAGTAAAAGCGTATGAAACAACGTCGGTTTTATTTCTAAGAGTGTTTAAACCTGTAAAAAGGCTAAAAGCTGGTAAAATTATTTGATTTTCACTTACTTGATAGCAAGGCAGCTTTAATTTCTGTTTTCCCTTCCCTTTTAATAAAACACCTGGGTGAATATGACCTGAAAAAGTAAAATTCTTTGTGGTCTTATCACTTGGATCGTGAATAAATATAAATGGATCAATAATTAGCGTAGATTCAACATGAATGTTCAATTCATCCATTAATCGCTGAGATTGTCTATCGTGATTGCCCTTGACAAGAACCAAACTTAAGTCATCAAATTGCTTTAACCAAGTTTTAAATGTATCCATGTCACTGTTGGCTTTAGCATGAAATAAATCTCCAACAATTATTAATCTTCTGGTATTAAAATGATTTATAAGCTCCTTTAAACGTCTTAAATCCTTTTGAAGAATGTCATCTGGCATTGGAATACCATGCCGTCTAAAATGAGCTGTTTTCCCTATATGAAGATCGGATAGAATAAGTGCACTTTCCTTATTCCAATAGATAGCACGTTGATTGGTTAAGACTAACTCCTCGTTTAAGATGGTAATATGTTCAGTTACGATTTTCAATTTAATTAATCTTAAAAGCTTGCTCTTTAATTCTCTGAATACGCTTATCTAAATTCTCATTACTCATGGTACCACGTAGGCTATCGACTTTAAGTGGGAAACTTAAAGGTGTAAATGACTTTGCATATTTAACGATGATCTTACTTTTAGAAATACGGTCAAATGCTTTTTGTAACCTCGCTTCTTCTAATTGTTGGTTAAATACTTCCGTATAAGCTTGTCTCAATAATAAATTCTCAGGTTCATAGTCTTCCAAAACCCTGAATATAAGTCCGGATGAAGACTGTAGACTTTTGTTGTTCTTCCGTGTTCCAGGTTGGGATTGCACAACCAGACCTGCTATTACTGCTATATCCCTAAATTTTCGAGATGCCATTTCGGATGCATTTATGCTAGCAATGACGTCATCCATAAGATTATCTTTACTCAATAAAGTTTCAATATTTTTTTCTGAAATTGGTATCGGTTGATCACTCAATAATTCGAAGCCATAATCATTCATGGCAATTGTAAATGTAATTTGAGTTAACTTACTAATACGATATGCCATCAATGCTGAAAACACTTCATGTACCAAACGACCTTCAAGTGGATACATAAACAAATGATGGCCATCTCTAGTTTCAATGAGTTCAACCAAAAATTCATCAGCTTTTGGTATGTGCGAATGTTCATTTTGTCGGCTCACCAATGGATTTAAAAAGCGTAATTCTTTTTCTAATCGTCCTGGCTGTAAAGCATCCGATAATTTTAATCGTAAATAATGACTCAAATGAGATGTCAAAGGTAAACGACCACCTAACCAACTTGGCGACACAGCTTTTTTTGCTTTACTCCGTCTTACCAAAACGGTCATATCCTTAATCTGAACCAATTCCAAAATTCGTCCAGCCAATATAAAACTTTCGCCTGGCTTTAGTTTTGAAACAAAAAACTCTTCAATCATACCAATATACCCACCAGAAAAGTACTTAACCTTCAAGTTCACTTCGCTCACTATAGCACCAATATTCATCCGATGAAGCATACTTATGCGACGGCTTTTTACCTTATATGTTCCATCTTCATCGAGAATGACTTTATGGAATTCTTCATAAGAATGTAGCGTCTTACCACCTTTTGTAATAAAATGTAAGCACCATTGCAAATCATCTTTAGTTAAGTATTGGAAAGCATGAGTTTGTTTAACACGCTTATATAATGCCTCAGCCTCAAACCCTTCACCAACAGCTAAGGTCACCATAAACTGCACTAAAACATCGAAAATCAACACCATAGGATCACGAGATTCTATCTGCTTTTCTTTTATAGCTTCCTTTAATGCCGAAACTTCCACCAATTCTAAAGAATGTGTTGGTACAAAGTAAATTTTTGAACGTTCAAAAGGTGAATGTCCACTTCGGCCTGCGCGTTGCATAAAACGCGCTATGCCTTTTACTGAGCCAATCTGTATTACACAATCAACTGGTTTAAAATCCACACCTAAATCTAAAGATGACGTGCATACCACAGCCTTTAGATATCCTGAAGCAATATTATCTTCAATCCAGTTACGTAACTTTTTATCTATAGATCCGTGATGGATGGCCAACAATCCAGCCAAGTCAGGTTTTGCATTCAATAGTACTTGGTACCACAATTCAGCTTGACCTCTCGTATTAGTAAATATCAGAGTTGTAGTATTTGATGCTATGATTGGTAGTATTTTATCAACCATTTTAGTACCCAAATGACCAGCCCAAGGCAAGACTTCAATTTCATCTGGAAGCACAGAAATTATGTCTAATTTCTTCTTCTGTTTTGCCGTTACCTGAGTGACTTTAAGATTTGGATATGGCAATAATGCTTGCTTTGCTTCCTCAAGATTACCTATCGTCGCCGTGATTCCCCAAATTTGAACCTTAGGTGAATAATGTATCAATTGAGAAATTGCTAGTTCTGTAAGAACACCACGTTTATTACCAATAAGCTCATGCCACTCATCGATTACAACACACCTTACACTCTTAAACCATCTCGAATTTTTTTTCTGAGAGAACAACAAATGCATGGTTTCTGGTGTTGTGAGTAACACATCTGGCATTAAGCGTTCCTGTTTGCGTCTTGTCGCAGTTGGTGTATCGCCATTTCTAACTTGCACCGACCAGTCTAAACCGATATCGTCTGCGGCGTCGGTCATAGCTTTCGCCAAATCTTTTGCCAAGGAACGTAATGGACTAATCCAAAGTAATTTTAAGCCTTTAGGGTATTTCTCAGGGTGATTAAGATAATCAATAACCACAGCCAAGAATACTGAAAAGGTTTTGCCAAAACCGGTTGGTGCTACCACCATACCAGAATAGCCATTTGAATAACGTTGCCAAGTCTGCAATTGAAATAGAAAAGGTGCATGGCCTTTTTCAGCCATCCAATTATTTATGATGCGTAAACCGTCGCTATCTCTAAACTGACTCAAGATGCTGTGATTAATTGTTTAACGGATTCTATAGTGTCTATTTCGTCAACTGGTTTATCTTTTCGCCATCTAGCAATTCGAGGGAAACGAAGTGCAACTCCAGATTTATGACGGTTGCTCAGAGCGATACCCTCAAAAGCAATTTCAAAAACTAATTCCGGTTTTACGGTTCTAACAGGCCCAAATCTTTCAATGGCATTCTTATTTACCCATTGCGATATTTCTGTAATTTCCTTGTCTGTTAATCCGGAATAGGCTTTAGCAACAGTAACTAAAGCATCATCTTTCTTAACGGCAAAGGTGTAATCTGTGTATTTACTGCTTCGGCGACCACTACCCTTTTGAGCGTAAATCATTACAGCGTCTATCGTTAATGGGTCGACCTTCCACTTCCACCAGTCGCCTTTTTTACGACCTATGTGATAAGGTGATTTCTTCTGCTTTAACATCAAACCTTCGCTATTTATGGCTCTAGAATTATTCCGTATGTCATGCAGGTCTACCCATTTCTTAAAATCTACTATAAATGATAGCTTGACATACTCGGGCAGAGCCACTGAATTAAATAGAGTTTCTAGTTGTTTTCGTCTATTTTCAAAAGGTTGTTCTCTATTATCGTCGCCATTAAACTCGAGAATATCATAGGCTTTAAAGCCAACAGGAACCTCTTCTAACAATTTCTTTGTGACGTTCTTACGATTTAGACGCTTCTGCAAATCATTGAACAGCAAAACATCATTGTTTTTCATGGCTAATATTTCACCATCAATAACGAAGTCATCCTTAAAGTTGCCAAAAGCTTCAACCAATTCAGGAAATTGCTTAGTCACCAATTCTTCACCACGAGACCAGATGTAGATTTCGTTATTACGCTTTACAATTTGACCACGAATACCATCCCATTTTTGTTCAACTATCCAATCATTAGGTTTGCCTAACTCCGGTAATTCCTTTTCTAGAGCATAGGCCAAACAAAAGGGATATGGTTTGGAATTATCGTAATTGATGTGCTTACCGAGGATTAATGCTTCAAAAGAAATACTATCAACTTCCCAATTACCAATAATACTGTGCATGAGTTGATTAGCGTCAATATTGGTAAGCTTAGCAAGGGCATTAACTAAAGTTTTTTTTGAAACACCAATTCTAAAACTACCACCAATTAGCTTATTGAAAATAAGTCGTTCTTGTTGATCTAGTCCAGTCCAAGCCTCTAAAACAAACACTTTTTTATTCTCATCAGATTTTGGTTTTAAAGCTTTGAGTTCCGTCATCCATTCATTAAGACTTAAATCTAAGCGATGTGTAGGTTTTGGCAATAATAAGGCAAGTGTTTCACCTAAATCACCAACAGTACTATAACTTTCTAGAAACAACCACTCAGGAATATCCGTGAGTTCCATACACCATTCCTTCATTAAAGTTGTTTTAACTGGTCTTGATGGTCGTTTCCCTGTAAATAGGGCTATAACCCATAGTTTATCTTTATCAGGCGCTGTTTTAAAGTACTGTACGAAAGCATCAATCTTGGCATTGGTTTTATTGGTAATCTCTATGGTGCTTATCAATTCTGAAAACAACTTCATTCTGTATCAATATTTTCAGTTTCCTTTTCAGCTTTAGCTAAAGCCTCATCACCATACTCAGTTACTAGTTCATCTGCTTTTATCCCGATTTCATTAAGATATTTTGAAAATACAGCTTGAGAACCATGTGTTACATAAACCTGTTCGGCTCCAGTAGCTTTAACAGCAGAAATTAAACCGTCCCAATCAGCATGATCACTAACCACAAATCCTGCATCAACAGCTTGCCATCGTCTATTACCACGGATTTGCATCCAACCAGAACAGACGGCCGTTGCCACATTTGGAACACGTTTCAGCATACGAGAACCTAATAAAGCTGGTGGTGCAATAATAATTTTATTCTGGAGCATTTTCTTATCTAAGTCTGCAGACCACAATTTAGTATCAGGAAGCTGAATCCCTGAACCAGAAATCGCATTGTTTAAATTATGAATAGCACGATGTACAAAAATCTCATCACAGCCATCTAATAAAGACATTAAACGTTGGGCTTTACCCAAAGAATAGCCTAAAAAAACTGAAGTTCTGTTATTAGCTTGATTAGTTTTTACCCAAGATTGTAATTCAGTTTTAAGAGTTTCCTCCGTTTTCCAATTATAAATTGGCAACCCAAATGTGCTTTCAGTAATAAATGTATGGCATTTAACAGACTCAAATGGCTGCGTAATAAAATCGGGCTGGGTTTTATAATCTCCAGAAAAAACAACTACATAACCTTTATATTCCAATCTAATCTGAGCAGAGCCAATAACATGACCAGCAGGATGAAAAGATACCTTGACACTATTTATGGTTTTTGAGTTGTAATAAGAAATACTTTCAATATTTATGTCATTGCCCAAACGATGTTGTAAAATGGCCTTGGAATCATCAGTGCACAAATAGCGTTTCATGCCCCAACGTGCATGATCTGCGTGTCCATGGGAAATAATAGCGTATTCGACAGGATACCAAGGATCCAAATAGAATCTTCCTTGCGGACAGTAAATACCTTTTTTAGTAAATTTTACGAGTTGGTTTTCCCTAGACATAGTGTAACGAAGCTATTGAAAATGTTAAAATGTTAGTAGTAAAATTTAGTTAAAGTTTAGATTTTAAATTATGTTGGAGTCATATTTCAAAATAATCTAAATCTATAGAAAAAATTGAGTATTTTTTTGCGTTCTTTAATATGATAAGTTACATTTGCAACCGCATTTTTAGGAAACGTTCTTATAAATTATTGGAGAGGTGCCAGAGTGGTAATGGAGCAGATTGCTAATCTGTCAACGCGTAAGTGTTGCCCGGGTTCGAATCCCGGTCTCTCCGCATTAAAGCATTGATAACCAATTTCGGGGTGTAGCGTAGCCCGGTTATCGCGCCGCGTTTGGGACGCGGAGGTCGCAGGTTCGAATCCTGCCACCCCGACTTTAAAAATTCTGAGTTTTACTCTTGAATGGTCGCGTAGCTCAGCTGGATAGAGCATCTGCCTTCTAAGCAGACGGTCACAGGTTCGAATCCTGTCGCGATCACAAAAAGCCATTTCATTAGAGAAATGGCTTTTTTGTTTTTAATAGAATTTTGATTTTTGAATATTTATTTTGCTATAAGAGCCGCCCCTACAATGCCTGCATTGTTTTGATAGGCAGCAGGTATTACCGGTGTATTAATTTTAATTTGGTCCTTATAGCGGTCAAACTTTTTACTTGCACCACCTCCAATAATAATATAATCTGGGGAAAACAACTTTTCAACCAAACGTAAAAATTTATGGACACGTCCACCCCATTCCGTATAAGATAATTTGTAACGCTTTCGTGCAGCGTCTGAGGCGTAATATTCTATTCGTTTATATTTTTTATATGGCATAGAGCCTAACTCAAAATTTGGAATTAATATACCATTATAAAATGCACCTGATCCAATCCCTGTTCCTAGGGTTATCATAAATACCAATCCTTTTTTACCTTTCCCAGATCCAAAAGTCATGGTGGTTAACCCTGCAGCATCAGCATCATTAGCTACCGAAAAGTCTAGACCTGTTCTTTCTTTAAATAAATCCTCAACATTGACCCCTC
Organism: Winogradskyella sp. KYW1333; assembly: GCF_003335675.1. Taxonomy (GTDB): domain Bacteria; phylum Bacteroidota; class Bacteroidia; order Flavobacteriales; family Flavobacteriaceae; genus Winogradskyella. The sequence continues at coordinate 291,093 of NZ_QPHL01000016.1, forward strand.
TCCAGCTTTTATGAATATTTCCACTAGTATGGGCAACGCCATGAGTCACTAATGCCGGAAATCCACATCCCACTTTTCCTTTCCAATTAAAATATTCAACTAGCTCTGCAACCTCATCAGCAACATCAGAAGGTTTTGCACCTTCAGGAGTCGGTATACGATGACGTTCAGAAATTAGTTCACCCGTTTCTGTATCTACTATAGCTCCTTTGATTCCCGAGCCACCAATATCAATCCCTAATAATTCCATAAGATGAAAATGTTATATCTTTTAATTGAGACTAAAAGTAAAAGGTTAAATATAGTCAAAAGAGACTTCATTTCATGAATGTCGTTAAATGGATTAATCACAACTATGTATTATATATTTTACACCATTCTTAATTGAGATGCCGTGAAGCCTTGTGGTTGTTTTGGTCGGGAGCTGAGTGGCAATAGATTCTAATTCTGATGCGATCAGATAGCTCTAATTAAAATGTATATTTTCTGTTTTACTCTGGATACTCAATCCTTAAATGATAAATATTGGCGAGTTTATGTTTTAGCACCTTCTTTATGGATTGAATCTCCTTAAACGTAATATTTGCATTTAGGAATTGTCCACTTTCCATTTGTTTTGTTACTATATTTTCAACAAAGTCACTAATTTTTACACTTGTAGGTTCTTTAAGGCTCTTTGAAGCGGCTTCTACACTATCACACATCATTAAAATAGCAGTTTCTTTGCTAAATGGCTTTGGTCCAGGATATGAAAAGTCTTCAATGTTAACCTCATCATCATTTATAGACTTTTCTTTCATATAGAAATAATACACTAAACTTGTGCCATGATGCGTTCTTATAAAGTCTATAACTCTATCAGGTAAGTTGTACTTTTTTGCAATTTCAATGCCTTGAATAACATGGCCTATAATAACATCGGCACTTTCCTTGTTTGAAAATTCTTCGTGCGGATTAATGCCGTTACTTTGATTTTCAGTATAAAATGTTGGGTTATTCATTTTACCAATGTCATGATATAGTGCACCTACCCTAACTAACATAGCATTTGCCCCAATTTCATTTGCGGATGCTTCAGCAAGATTCGCAACATTCAACGAATGATGAAATGTACCTGGTGCTCTATTAGAAAGCTCTTTTAATAGTTTTGTATTAGTATCTGATAATTCTAACAAAGACACATCTGATACAAGTCCAAATATCTTCTCGTAGATATATATCAATGGTTGAACAAATAACGTCGCTAAACCGCATAATATAAAAAGACCAAAAGTCTCCCATTTTAAATTGGCGACTTGTCCTTCATGAATTACAAAAAAGGCAAAATATGCAATGATATATATAAAAGTAATTTGACCCACAGATATAAATAGATTCGCTCGTTTGTAAAGTTCTGATACAGTTAAAATCGTTACGATACCTGCAATGATTTGAAGAAACATATACTCGTAACTGTTAGGTACTATAAAACCTAATAAAAGTACGGTTAATACGTGAGCAAATAATCCTAATCTAGCATCAAAAAATGCCTTTAATACCAGTGGTAAAATACATAATGGAACAATGTAGATGTATTGTGAATTGTAGTTAATGACAAGGGTAGTCAAAAATATCATCAAGGCTATATTGAAAAATATAAACGTCACCTTGGTGTTGTTTAAAAACACTTCTACCCTGTATTTTCTCAAGAAAAGTAGGAGCATCAGTAATGCAAGTGCTACCAATAACGTATAAGCCACCAGAACCCAATTATAATTAGCTGTATTCCATACCTGGGATTCATATTCAGATTTAAGTGAATCTAAAATGGCAAATTGTTCGTCCTCTACAACCTGACCTTTAGAAATTATTAGTTGGTCTTTTTCAATACTTCCTCTAGTAAGTGAAATTTCTTGCAAACTCTCTTCTAAAGCCTTGTCCGTAAGTATTTCATTTAAGCTCACATTCGGTTTAATAACATCAAAGAAGAGAGAAATCATCTTATTTTTGTCATTGACATTGATATCAGAACCAAAATGAATTTCAATTGTTGGTCTTAGGGAGCCAATTTGAAACAAATCATTAAAAACCAGCTCTTTTTGAATCTGGTTATCAGACACTAAATTTACTGGCCTATCTTTATTAAAGCTATATTCAGTATCCAACACGCCATTATTATACAACCTATCAATTAAACTCTTACCTGTTTTATATAAGCTAGTACTTTGAGTACTTATATATATAGAGTCTGCAAAGGTTCGATTAAAAGCAGTCAGATATTCATTTAAAACGACATCCTTAATTTCCGGATCAATTTCAAAAAAAACAGGGCTTATTTTATTTATTTCAATCTGTTCATTTTCAATTTCTGTTTGGGATTTTTTTATGGCAAAATTAAAAGGCGCATAAAGATTCTCAGATTGCCAGGGTTTTCCTTTTTCAAAAGAATATCTGAACTTACCTGTTTTAGGAAATAGATATACAATAAAAAGTGTTGTTACTAAAAACAACAATATCTTATATACTAGTGCATGGTTTTTATACCATTTATTTAGAAGTACATTCATATACTTTCAAATGTAATAAATAATAAAATTTTAAGAGTTCATAATCAATAATACATTCAAAAATCTCTCAAAAAATCCTTAATTTCGCAACCAACTAATATAAAGACAATCATAATGAACAAGGACGTTGTTATAGTTTCTGCAGTTAGAACTCCAATAGGTAGTTTTTTAGGAAGTTTATCTTCAGTTCCTGCTCCTAGATTGGGCGCAATTGCCATTAAAGGAGCAATGGATAAAATAAATTTAAATCCAGATTCAGTTGAAGAAGTTTTGATGGGAAATGTTGTACAAGCAGGTACAGGCCAAGCACCTGCAAGACAAGCTGCAATATATGCTGGTATACCAAATACGGTTCCATGTACAACAGTTAACAAAGTTTGTTCCTCTGGCATGAAAGCTATTATGCAAGCAGCTCAAGCCATACAACTCGGTGATGCTGAAATAGTAGTTGCAGGAGGTATGGAAAATATGAGTGCCATTCCTCATTATTACCATGCTCGCAGTGCTACCAAATTTGGACCTGCTACAATGGAAGACGGTATGCAGAAAGACGGGTTAGTTGATGCATATGACAAGAATGCAATGGGTGTTTGTGCTGATGCTTGTGCTGAAGAGTATGATTTTTCTAGAGAGGATCAAGATGCTTTTGCAATTCAATCTTATAATAGGTCTGCATCTGCTTGGAGCAATGGGAAATTTGATAGTGAAGTTGTCCCTGTGGAAGTTCCACAAAGACGAGGAGAACCAATTATAGTTAGTAAAGATGAAGAATACACCAATGTGAAAATGGAAAGGATTCCAGCTTTGCGACCTGCTTTTACTAAAGATGGTACAGTTACTGCTGCCAATGCATCTACTATAAATGATGGTGCAGCTGCAATGGTGTTAATGAGTTTAGAAAAAGCAAACGAACTAGGTCTTAAACCTATAGCTAAAATAAAGAGTTATGCCGATGCGGCACATGAACCTAATTGGTTTACTACTGCACCTGCCAAAGCATTACCAAAGGCAATTGCAAAAGCCAATATTGAATTAACTGATGTTGACTTTTTTGAGTTCAATGAAGCATTCTCAGTTGTTGGTTTAGCTAATATGAAAATTTTAGGGTTATCAGATGAAAAGGTAAATGTTAATGGTGGCGCAGTTTCGTTAGGACATCCATTGGGATGTTCTGGTGCAAGAATTTTGGTAACACTTATTAATGTACTTCATCAAAATAATGCCAAAATTGGTGCTGCTGCTATTTGTAATGGTGGTGGTGGTGCTTCTGCAATGGTAATTGAACGCGTTTAATTTCACTTTATGCAATACGGCATATGTAATCTAGGAATTGTTCCAATAAGAATAGAACCATCAGATCCGAGTGAAATGGTAACTCAGGCTTTGTATGGTGATTATTTCAAGGTTTTAGAACAACGTAAAAAATGGAGCCGTATTAGATTTGCCTTTGATAAATACGAGGGTTGGATTGACAACAAACAATATGTTGAGATTTCTGAATCTCATTACAAGTCTTTATTAGATTCAAAAGCGAGACTTTCAACGGATCTTGTAGAATATGTATCTGATGAAAAGAATAATCTATACCCTATTCCGTTAGGATCTGAATTAACTGGTCTTAAGCTTCTAGGACACAATTATGAAGGAAATTGCTCTAATGATAAGAAAGAAAAATCTAACATAGTACAAACAGCATTTCTTTACCTTAACGCACCATATCTTTGGGGTGGAAAAACCCCATTTGGTATTGATTGCTCAGGATTTACCCAAATGGTATATAAACTTAATGGCTATAAAATTCTTAGAGATGCCTCTAAACAAGCAACCTTGGGCCACGCATTAAGTTTTATAGAAGAAAGTGAGCCAGGAGATTTGGCATTTTTTGACAATTCCGAAGGAGACATAATCCATGTTGGAATTATTATGGAAGATAATTATATAATTCATGCACATGGAAAGGTTAGAATAGACCGATTAGACCATAGTGGTATATATAATGTGGATAAAAATATACATACACACAAACTGAGGGTTATAAAAAAAATCATATAAAAAAAGCAACTCGTGAGAGTTGCTTTTTTATTGATTCATAATTCTTTGAATTAGTTTCCACCAGAAGCAGCTTCTAATTCTTCAACCATAGTTCTCATTTCTTTAAACTTATCCATTTCACCAAGTGCACTGTAGATATTCATTAATGTCCTAGCCGCGTCGATATTAGAGTTTCGTAATGCAAGGGATTTTTCCAAGTATGGTATAGCCTCCTGATAAAGCTGGGAACGTTTCTCTTTTAACTCATCATACTTTCTATTATCTGCAGCGCTAGTGCCTAAACTATTCATTTCCTCGACAATTGAAGACTCACCCTCTAGGATAACAACAGCTAAGTTATTATATGCATCTACATAATTAGGGTCTATTTCAATTGCTTTTTGGTAATAACTTTTAGAAGCTTCTATATTTCCTCCTTCAGCAGCTAATACACCTAAATTATATAAAAGTTCAGCATTATTAGGATCTTTCACAGTTGCTTCCTCCATAAGAGCTTTAAACTTATCTCTGTTGCCCATTTTTAAGTGTACATTTGCCTCTGACAGTAATAAACCTACATCATCTGGATTTTCAGCTCTGGCATCAGCCATCGCTCCTAAAGCTTTTTCGTTCTCACCTTGACTTACATAAATAAGAGCAATATTTTTAACAATCTCTGCAGATTTAGATGAGCTTTTCTCATCTCTAGGATCAGTATGAGATTTTGCAATATTAACAGATATATCTCTTGTTTCTTTATTAGGGAAACGTTCTTCTTGACCATTCTCCTTATTCACACCATAGTAATACATTTGTACACCAGAATATCCCATATTCTTTAACTCTATATAATGCTTTAAAGCAGTGTCGTAATTTTGACCTGATACTGCTGCCGAAGCGGCATAATAAAGATATAACGTATCTGCTGGCGACATTCTATATACCTTTTCGAATCCATTTGATGCACTTGCATAATCCTTAGTCTGGAATGCATCGTTTGCATTATTTAAAAACGTATTCATCATTTGGGTTTTCATTTGATTGGCCTGATCGGTATATTTCAATTTACCCATTGAAGATTCTAAATCCTTTAAATTGCCTAAACTCTTTATTGCAATATCTATTTCATCGTTAGATCCTGTTCCGTTTGCATATAAAGCTTGAGCTTTTAGAAAATAAAACTTAGCTTTTGTTTTATCATCCATGTTATCAATTAATGCATCTGCAGATTTCAAAGCACTTTTGGCACTTGCGAAATTAGAATTCTTAATTGCCTTTTCCATTGCTTTAATTTCATTCTTTTGGGCAAAAGACATAGCACTAAAAGCCAAAAGCAATACTAATGTCAGTAATTTTTTCATTTTGTAATAATAGATTTTTGTTGTTAATTTTTAGTTATCCGTTCCATTAGTATCAATAGCCGTGCCATCATTACTAACATCTTGATTATCTGTTGATTCTTCAAAATTTTCAGCATCTTCATCTTCATCATCTTTCATCACCTTAGCTACTGCCGCAATAGAATCTTTTCCTTTTAGGTTAATAAGCTTAACACCTTGTGTGGCTCTACCCATTACTCTTAAATCAGCAACTTCCATTCTAATTGCAATTCCAGACTTATTAATTATCATTAAATCGTCCTCGTCAGTAACATTTTTTATAGATACTAGGTTACCCGTTTTTTCTGTAATAGAAATAGTTTTTACACCCTTTCCACCTCTATTTGTAATTCTATAGTCATCTAAACTAGAGCGTTTACCATATCCATTCTCCGACACAACAAGTATGTTACTTTCCATATCGTCAACGGCAATCATGCCAATAACTTCATCCTTGTCGTTGGCTAAAGTAATTCCTCTTACACCTGAAGCATTTCTGCCCATTGGTCTAGTTTTGGCCTCTTCAAATCGGATGGCCTTACCAGACTTTAGCGCCAACATAACTTGGCTTTCACCTGTGGTTAATTTAGCTTCTAATAACTCATCACCATCTTTAATTGTAATCGCATTAATACCATTAGTTCTTGGTCTTGAGTACTGTTCTAATGAGGTTTTCTTCACTTGACCCTTTTTAGTGGCCATTATCACATAGTGACTATTAATGTAATCTTCATCCTTTAGATCTTGAGTACAAATAAATGCCATTACCTTATCATCTTGCTCTATATTAATAAGGTTTTGAATTGCTCTACCCTTTGAGGTTTTAGAGCCTTCTGGAATTTCATAAACGCGCATCCAGAAACATTTTCCTTTTTGAGTAAAGAATAACATATATTGATGGTTCGTACCAACAAATAAGTGTTCTAAAAAGTCTTCGTTTCTAGTAGTAGATGCTTTTTGACCTACGCCTCCTCTATTTTGAGTTTTATATTCAGTCAATGAAGTCCTCTTAATATAACCTGCATGAGAAATGGTAATTACCACTTTCTCGTTTGGTATCATATCTTCAATACTTAAATCACCACCTGCGTACTCTATTAAAGAACGTCTTTCATCACCATATTTATCCTTTACCACATTAAGTTCTTCCTTAATGATGTCCATTCTTCGATCTTTTTTATCTAAGATATCCTTAAGATCTTCAATGGTTTTCATTAACTCTTCATATTCTGCACGCAATTTATCTTGTTCGAGACCAGTTAATTGACGTAGTCTCATTTCTACGATGGCCTTGGCCTGTATCTCAGTAAGTTTAAATCGCTCAATCAATTTGGCTCTTGCTTCATCAGCATTAGCTGATGCTCTGATTAATGCTATTACCTCATCGATATTGTCTGAGGCAATTATTAATCCCTCTAATATATGTGCACGTTCTTCTGCTTTTCTAAGTTCATACTTTGTACGTCTAACGACAACTTCATGTCTGTGCTCAACAAAGTAATGTATTAGGTCTTTTAAGTTTAATAACTGAGGTCTACCATTTACAAGGGCTATATTATTTACACTAAATGATGATTGAAGTGCTGTATATTTATAAAGCTTGTTTAAAACAATATTTGGTATTGCATCTCGCTTTAAAACGTATACAATACGCATTCCATTTCTATCGGACTCATCTCTTATGGTAGAAATACCCTCAAGCTTTTTATCGTTAACCAAATCAGCAGTTTTCTTAATCATATCTGCCTTATTGACTTGATAAGGGATCTCATTAACGATAATACACTCACGACCATTAACTTCTTCTATATTAGCTTTACCTCGCATTACGATACGACCTCGACCAGTATGAAAAGCTTCTTTAACACCGTCATAACCATAGATTATACCACCAGTTGGAAAATCTGGAGCTTTAACATGCTGCATTAGCTCGTCAATCTCTATATTATGGTTATCTATATATGCAATAGTTCCATTAACAACCTCTGTCAGGTTATGAGGTGGCATATTCGTTGCCATACCTACAGCAATACCAGACGCTCCATTAACTAATAAACCAGGAATCCGAGTTGGTAATACCGTTGGTTCTTCTAAAGTATCGTCAAAATTTAGTTTGTGATCAACTGTTTCTTTATCTATATCTGCCAACATGTCCTCTGAAATCTTCCGCATGCGAGCTTCCGTATAACGCATGGCTGCAGGACTATCTCCATCGACAGATCCAAAATTCCCTTGTCCATCAATTAACATGTAACGTAAACTCCATTCTTGAGCCATACGTACCATTGTATCATAAACCGACGTATCGCCATGTGGGTGATATTTACCTAATACCTCACCAACTATCCTTGCTGATTTTTTATGTGCAGTATTAGCTCTAACACCAAGTTCGTGCATGCCATATAAAACACGTCTATGAACTGGTTTTAGCCCATCTCTTACATCTGGTAAAGCACGTGACACAATGACCGACATTGAATAATCAATGTAAGCTGATTTCATTTCATCCTCAATGTTAATTGGAATAAGTTTTTCTCCTTCTGCCATATATTTAAATAATTAATTTTTTGTAGGTTTTCAAAACGTGCTAATATAACTAAAATAGCAGTGTTTGAAGAGTTGGAACAAGTGAATTTTAGCACTTTTTATTAACAATATTTAATATCTTTTTTTTAATAAGTATCTCCCATTTTACTTTGATATAAAATGGTTTTTTAGTCTCTTCGTTTCCAACTATTAATTAAGGTATAGTTTTTGCCTTTTAATTAATATGTTTTATTATTTTTAATGCAGAAAGGAAATTACTATGGATGATAATTTTTCACCAAGAGTTAAGGATGTAATTGCATACAGTAAAGAGGAAGCTTTAAGGCTTGGTCATGACTTTATTGGAACCGAACATTTGATGTTAGGCTTATTAAGAGATGGCAACGGAAAAGCTATTGATATTTTAAATTCACTTGATGTAAATCTAAATCATTTAAGAAGAAAAGTTGAAATTTTAAGCCCAGCAAATCCAAATATTGTAACCACATCTAACGAGAAGAAAAACCTACATTTAACTAGACAGGCAGAACGTGCCTTAAAGACAACATTTTTAGAAGCAAAACTATTTCAGAGCACTTCTATAAATACAGCACATTTATTGTTGTGCATTTTAAGAAATGAAAATGACCCTACAACAAAACTTTTAAATAAGCTTAAAGTAGATTATGATAACGTAAAAGAAGAATTTAAGTCAATGATTACAAGCGAAGACGATTACATAGAAACACCAAAGTCAGAATCATTCTCTGACGACGAAATAAACGAAGAAGAGGAAGCGAAACAGAATCCATTTGGATCAGGGCAATCAGGCAAAACAAATAAGAAGTCTAAAACACCTGTATTAGACAATTTTGGTAGGGATCTGACAGTTCTAGCTGAAGAAGGTAAACTTGATCCTGTTGTGGGACGTGAAAAAGAAATACAGCGTGTATCACAAATATTAAGTAGACGTAAGAAAAACAACCCACTATTAATTGGAGAGCCAGGAGTTGGTAAATCTGCAATTGCTGAAGGTCTTGCCTTGCGTATTGTAAAACGTAAAGTTTCAAGAACTTTGTTTAATATGCGTGTAGTGACTTTAGATTTGGCAAGCTTGGTTGCTGGAACAAAATATAGAGGTCAGTTTGAAGAGCGTATGAAAGCTGTTATGAACGAACTTGAAAAGAATGATGACATTATTCTTTTTATAGACGAAATTCATACCATCGTTGGAGCTGGAGGTGCAACGGGAAGTTTAGATGCTTCTAACATGTTTAAACCTGCCCTAGCCAGAGGCGAAATTCAATGTATTGGAGCAACTACATTAGATGAATATCGTCAATATATTGAAAAGGATGGTGCTTTAGAGCGTCGTTTTCAAAAGGTAATTGTAGAACCTACAACCGTAGAAGAAACTATCGAAATATTGAACAACATTAAAGGTAAGTATGAAGAACACCATAATGTTGATTATACCGATGAAGCAATTGAAGCTTGCGTAAAGCTTACAAATAGATATATGACAGAGAGATTCTTACCGGACAAAGCAATTGATGCTTTAGATGAAGCAGGCTCTAGAGTTCATATCACCAATATTGACGTACCAAAACAGATTATAGAATTAGAAAAGAAATTAGAAGAAGTCCGGGAAACTAAGAATAGTGTTGTTAAGAAGCAGAAGTATGAAGAAGCTGCTAAACTAAGAGATGATGAAAAGCGTCTTGAAATAGATTTAGCTTCGGCACAGAAGAAATGGGAAGAAGAAACCAAACAACACAGAGAAGTTGTTACTGAAGATAACGTGGCTGACGTTATTTCTATGATGACAGGAATACCTGTTAACAAAATTGCTCAAACTGAGCTTAATAAGCTCGCACAATTACCTGAACTTATTAAAGGAAAAGTAATTGGTCAAGACCAGGCAGTAGCCAAGATTGTAAAAGCAATACAAAGAAATAGAGCCGGTCTAAAGGACCCTAATAAACCAATAGGTTCATTTATATTCCTTGGTCAAACGGGTGTTGGTAAAACACAATTGGCCAAAGTGTTAGCACGTGAGTTGTTTGACAGTGATGAAGCACTTGTTAGAATAGACATGAGTGAATACATGGAGAAGTTCGCTATATCAAGATTAATCGGTGCACCTCCAGGATATGTAGGTTATGAAGAAGGTGGCCAGCTAACTGAAAAGATTAGACGCAAGCCTTATGCAGTAGTATTACTAGATGAGATTGAAAAAGCTCATCCTGACGTCTTTAACATGCTTTTACAAGTATTAGATGATGGATACTTAACTGATAGTCTTGGTAGGAAAATAGATTTTAGAAATACCATAATAATCATGACATCTAATATTGGTGCAAGAAAGCTTAAAGATTTTGGTACTGGAGTAGGTTTTGGAACTTCTGCACAACAAGCACAAGAATCTGACCATGCGAAAGCTGTTATTGAAAACGCTCTGAAGAAAGCTTTTGCACCTGAATTTTTAAATAGAATTGATGACGTAATCGTATTCAATGCTCTTGAAAAAGAAGACATCAATAAAATTATTGATATAGAATTGGTTAAGCTAGTTGATAGAATTCAAGATTTAGGATATACATTAAAACTAACTGAATCTGCTAAGGATTATATTGCTGACAAAGGATTTGATAAACAATATGGCGCAAGACCTTTAAACCGTGCGATTCAAAAATATGTTGAAGATGCATTAGCAGAAGAAATAATTGGCGCAAAGATTCAAGAAGGTGATACAATCACGATGGATTTAGACAAAAAGAAGAATGAATTGAAGATTCAAATTAAGAGTTCGAGTAAAACCACGGAATCCTAATATTTTCTCAGAACATTTTATAAAGCTCCTTTATTTAAAAGGAGTTTTTTTATCTTCATACTGAATTAATGAAGATATGAGAGCATCCCTAACCCTCCATTTTTGTGACATATCTATTTACGATAACTACTTGGTAGTTGTTATGCATGAAGGTACAAATGTTTTGCCGGAAAACAACAAAATACTTCTTGAAGTCGCAAACGAATATTTTAAAAACCAAGCTTTTGTCTACATTACGCATAGAATAAATTCTTATTCTGTCGATCCTCAAATATATCTTGAAACGGCTAAAATCGAAAACCTTAAAGGTTTTGCGGTTGTTTCTAATGTTTATAAAGCTAAAAGTAATGCTGAAGTTGAAAAAATGTTTTTTAACAAGCCTTTCTGTATTTTTTCAGAATTAAATGAAGCCGTTGCCTGGGCTAATGAATTGGTAAATCAATAGATATATTGAGTATCTAACTTTTTAGTCCATAATTGTTCAAAAACAATTCTTCAACCTCAATATCTACATCTTTTAAAAATTGAATTGATGCCTCTATATCGTCATGTAGCACCTCATCAACTTTAATAAATGGAACGACTTTTCTGTAATGTTCTAAAAAAGATTCTAGAAGTGGTGATGTTTTTAAAGGTCTTCTAAATTCAATTGCTTGAGAAGCATTCATTAACTCAATAGCTATAACCCTCTCAACATTTCTAATTAATGTATATGCCTGAGTTGCTGCATTGGCACCCATACTTACGTGATCTTCTTGCCCATTACTTGAAACAATGCTGTCAATACTAGCAGGAGAAGCCAATTGTTTGTTAGCACTAACAATACTTGCAGCTGTATATTGAGGAATCATAAAGCCAGAGTTTAAACCTGGATTATCGACTAAGAATGCTGGTAACCCTCTTAAACCAGAAACTAATTGAAAAATTCGTCTTTCTGAAATATTACCAATTTCAGCCATTGCAATCTTTAAGTAATCAAGTGCAAATGCTAATGGTTGTCCATGAAAATTTCCTCCTGAAATAATTAGATCCTCTTCAGGGAAAATATTAGGATTATCTGTTACTGAATTAATTTCGGTTAGAATAACTTTTTCTACAAAGTCTAAGGTATCTTTTGTGGCACCATGTACTTGAGGTATACACCTAAACGAATATGGATCTTGCACATGTTCTTTTTCTCTTTTAATCAATTCACTACCATCAAGTAATTCATTAAATCGCCTGGCTACTTTCCATTGTCCAGGATGTGGTCTTACAGAATGAACCAAATCGTGAAATGGATCCAATCTACCATCAAAGGCATCTAATGATATTCCGGCAATTATATCAGCCAGGTATGATGTCTTATGAGACATAAGGAGTAGATATACGCCATAAGCACTCATAAACTGGGTGCCGTTTAACAATGCTAATCCTTCTTTTGCCTCAAGTTTAATTGGTTCCCAATTAAACTTATGTAAAATCTCTGTGGCTTCGTATTCATCATTGTCATGCACTACCCTTCCCTTACCAATTAATGGCAAAGCCAAATGTGCAAGCGGTGCCAAATCACCTGATGCACCAAGTGAACCTTGAGTATACACAAAAGGAAAAATATCGTTATTAAAAAATTCTATTAGGCGCTCTATTGTGTCTAACTGAACACCACTGTGACCATAGCTCAATGACTGAATTTTTAAAAGCAACATTACCTTTACAACTGACTCAGGCACCTTTTCTCCAGTTCCACAAGCATGTGACATTACTAGATTTTCCTGCAGTTTGGTAAGATCTTCATTAGAAATTTTCACATTATATAATGAACCAAAACCTGTATTTATGCCATATATTGGCTTTTTATTGCTCATTAGTTTATTATCTAAATAGGTCTTGCTCGCTAGAATTTTTTGCTTTAACTCATCTGATAATTTTAGCTTCTTATTATTCTGAAAAACGTTATAAATAGTAACAATATCAAGAGGTTTTGAAGAAATTATATGGTATTGATTCATGTTGAGTAGTTAAATAATATTCAAAATTGAGAATAATTTTAAAGACTTCCACAAATTGTTAATAATTAGTGAGATTGGTTAATCCTTTATTAAATCTTTATATTTAGTCGAAATAAAACCCCATTTATGAAACAATTATTAATACTTGGACTTGCATTATTATTAATTACTTGTAAGGAAGAACCAAAAGATTACGCAACCATATCAGGTAAAATCGAGAATTTTAATGAGACCCAATCCATCAGAATATTTCAAGGTAGAAACTATAGTAAAATTATCAATTTAAATGATGATGGATCTTTTAAAGATACATTGAAAGTAGAATCGGGTGATTACAATTTTCAACATGGTAATAAATATGGTCAAATTTATTTGGAAAATAATTTCGAATCCTCGTTTACGACAGATTATGAATCATTTGCTGAATCGATAGTTTATGAAGGCGATGGATCAGATATAAATAATTTTACTGTAAAATCATTTTTGATTTCGAATGAGCACTTTGACTCCAATCTATTTTCAATGGGCACACAAGAAGATTTAGATAATGCACTTAATAATTATAATAATGCATACAAAGCATTAAAAGAAAAGTATTCTAAAGTTGATTCAACCCATTTCGCAAGTGTAGATGAAAATGTTGAGCGTACAGCAAAACAGATTTCAAATTATGTAAGTTCGAGACTGGCGATGCGTGCAAATTTCCCAAAAGGTAGTTCATCTCCTGTTTTTACGGACTATGAAAACTTTAAAGGCAACAATACCTCTTTGAAAGATTTAAAGGGTAAATACGTTTATATAGATGTATGGGCGACATGGTGTGGCCCTTGTAAGGTTGAAATTCCTTCTCTTAAAAAACTTGAAAAGCAATTTGAAGATAGAAATATTCAATTTGTTAGTATCTCAATAGATGAAGGACGAGGATATCAAGGTGATAGTGATACGGCCTATGAAGGCTGGAGAAAAATGGTAAAGGACAAAGATCTTGGAGGAATTCAGCTTATTGCTGACAATGGTTTTAATTCTACTTTTATAAAGGATTATAAAATAAACAGTATTCCGAGATTTATTTTAATTGATCCAGAAGGCAATGTTGTTAATGCTGACGCGCCAAGACCTTCAAACCCTCAACTTGTAGAATTACTAAACAGTTTAGAAATTTAAATAATAAAGCTTTCAAATTTTTGAAGGTTTATTTTTATTCCTCCTGTTGCTGTTCACCTTCAGTAGGCGCCTCAGGTTTTTTAAATAAATCAATATAGGCTTCACCTAGGGTATCAATTATATGGCTAGCTAATAAGCTTTGATAGCCATGATCCTCTAATGAAATGTCTGCAGATCTGCCATGTAAATAAACACCAAATAAAGTTGCGGGTATTGGTTCATAACCTTGGGCCATCATTCCAGTAATAACACCAGTTAATACATCTCCTGTACCTGCGGTTGCCATACCTGGATTACCAGTTGTATTGACATATTGTTTGTCTTTATACACAGTTATTGTATTTGCACCTTTAATAACAATAATTATATCATATTTTATTGACAGAGATCTTACTTTGCTAAGTTTATCAAAGTCATCTGTCCACTTACCTACTAATCTTTCAAGTTCTTTAGGATGAGGTGTTATAATTGTTCGGGTAGGTAATAATTTTAGCAACGATTTCTTTTTAGAAATAATATTAATTCCATCAGCGTCAATAACTAACTGTTTTTTATTCTTTTTCAGAAAAGCCTCGAAAGCCTTAATTGTAATATCGTCAGTACCCATTCCTACACCAATTCCAATAACGTTTGGATCAATGTTAAATGAAATATCAGTAATATGATTCTCATCCTTATCGGTAATTACCATGGCCTCAGGAAGTGAAGACTGTAAGCTATCATAACCACAATTAGGCACATATGCCGTCACCAGTCCTGCTCCTGAACTCAAGCAAGCCTTGCTTGCTAAGTTCACGGCACCAATTTTACCACGACTCCCGCCTATAATAAGTGCATGCCCAAAGTCTCCCTTATGGGCAAATTTATCTCTAGGCTGATAAAGTGGTAAAACCTCAAACTTGGAAATTAATTCAGATTCTGTTTCCGTTTGCATCAAGTAATCCCTATCAATACCTATATCCAAAACTTCCCACTGTTCTGTAAATCTGGCTGTTTCTGGTAAAAAGAAAACTAATTTAGGAGATTGAAAACTTAGGGTGTAATTTGAATATACTGCGGCATTTTTATTATCAACTGCCTTGTCTGTATACAATCCAGATGGGATATCTATAGATAACGTAAATGCCTTTGAAGCCCTAAATTTTTGAAACAATTCCTGGACCCAATCATCTAGAGATCTATTCAATCCAATACCAAATACTGCATCTACAATAATATCGTCTTGATGAATTTGAGGAAAGTCGGCTACGCTTGTCATCATTTTTGGCCAATCTTTAGTTACATTCTTAATTCTTTCGTAGTTAATTAAGAAATCTTTAGATCGTTTATTACTATAATTTACAATATAGGTAACGACATTATATCCATGCGTAATTAAATGCCTAGCTAAAACCAGACCATCACCACCATTATTTCCTATACCACAAAACACGTGAATGGGTACTTGCGCTCCTTGCATGCGCATATGGATCCAATTAAATATTTGGTTCCCAGCACGTTCCATTAGGTCCGTTGAAGATATATTTTGCCGTTCAGTAGTTAGTTTATCCCCTTCGTAAATTTGTTCTTTTGAAAATAATTTCATCTATGTAATCTATATCAGTAAAAGTAGGTTAGCAATTCATTGATTATAATACAATTTGTGCTTGTTTCTTTTCAGTTTTCTTAAAAAGAAATATGCTTTTCTCATAATTCCTCAAAAAATTACAATTTGTTTTTTAATTGTCCTAAAAATAATACATTTGACCAGTAATGAAGAAAAAAATGCACATATCAAAGAACGCACTAGTCTTGTCTAACTGTGCCTCAATTTCTGTTTATTTTATTTCTACTATTATTACCCTTAGGGGTAATTTGTAATATGCACTTCGTACCAATTATAGTCTATTTAGACATTCTATTTTCCATTAAATAACAAATTATGAAAGTTCTAAAATTCGGAGGAACATCTGTAGGTTCAGCTGAAAATATTAATAAAGTAATATCCATTTTACAACAACAAAGTAAATCATCAAAAATTGTAGTTGTTGTTTCTGCAGTTGGTGGTATAACTAACAAACTGATCGAAGCCGCTGAATTGGCCTGTGAAAAAGATTCTGATTATATCAATAAATACAATAATATTTGGTCAATTCACAACAAGGTAATTGAAGGATTATTTATTAATCCAGAAAATGACAATGAAATTCAGCAACAACACGATGTATTGCATGAAATTATTTCTGACAAATTATATGAACTTAGAAGTTTACTTGATGGGATATATCTTATTAATGAACTATCTCCTAAAACTAAGGATAAGCTTTTGAGTTATGGCGAATACTGTTCTTCTACTATTATAAGCTATACATTAAGATCAAGACATATTGATGCTCAATTAAAAAATTCACAGGAATTAATTGTTACAGATTCAAATTTCAATAACGCTCAGGTAAATTTTACAATTACCAATAAAAATATTCACGATTACTTTAAGAATAGCGAACCTTTAATAACAATTCTTCCTGGCTTTATCTCTAAATCTGTGAGTAATGAAATTACTACACTTGGTAGAGGTGGTTCAGATTATACCGCGGCAATTATCGCGGCAGCTATCGATGCTAATGAATTACAGATATGGACAGATGTAAGCGGTATGTTTACAACTAATCCAAAACTTGTTAAACAGGCCTCACCAATAACTGAGTTGTCGTATCAAGAAGCAGTAGAATTATCACATTTTGGCGCAAAAGTGCTTTACCCACCAACTGTTATGCCTGTACTAAGGAAAAAAATTCCAATTGTAATTAAAAATACAATGGAACCAGAAGCTACAGGCACAACGATTACTCTAGATAAAAAACCAAATGGTATCTCTCCTGTAAAAGGTATAAGCAATATAGATGGTATTGCACTATTAACATTACAGGGTAATGGTATGGTTGGTATACCTGGATTTAGTAAACGTCTGTTTGAAACTTTAGCTCAAGAAAAAATCAATATAATCTTAATTACTCAAGCTTCTTCTGAGCATTCTATCTGCTTTGGAATTTCGAAAAATGATGCATCTAAGGCTAAAAATGCTATTGACGAAGCATTTGAGTTTGAAATTACATTACAGAAATTAGACCCAATTGTTGTTGAGACCGACCTCTCAATTATTGCTGTTGTTGGTGATAAAATGAAGAGTCATCAAGGAATTAGTGGTAAGATGTTTAGTACCCTTGGTAAAAACAATGTAAACATTAGAGCTATTGCTCAAGGTGCGTCAGAGCGAAATATTTCAGCAGTAATCCACAAAAATGACGTAAAAAAGGCACTCAACAGTTTACATGAACAATTCTTTGAACTAAGAACTAAGCAAATTAATCTTTTTATTACGGGTGTTGGGAATGTTGGTGAAAGATTAATAGAACAAATAAAACAACAAAAATCATATTTAAAAGAAAATTTTAAAATAAACCTTAGAGTTACAGGACTATCAAATTCTAGAACTATGGTTGTTGATGATGATGGAATATGCCTCAAAGATTGGAAATCAACTTTAGTAAATGGAGAAAAAGCAAGTCTAAAAGGTTTTTTCGATCATGCTAAAAAGTTAAATCTAAGGAATTCGGTCTTTGTAGATATTACTGCCAATTCAGACGTGGCTAATATCTATCCACAATATTTAAAAGAAAGTATATCGGTAGTAGCATGCAATAAAATTGCATGTTCCGACAACTTTGATTATTATAGTGAACTTAAGAACCTTTCTAGAAAGTATAATGCTTCATTTTTATTTGAAACCAATGTTGGTGCAGGATTGCCTGTAATCGATACCCTAAACCATTTAATTACATCAGGTGACAAAGTCAATAATATAAAAGCAGTTTTATCTGGTAGTCTTAATTTTATTTTTAACAATTTCAATGCAAAGACTACATTTCATAATATTGTAAAACAGGCACAGACTGAAGGATATACTGAACCTGACCCTCGAATTGATTTAAGTGGTGCAGATGTAGCTCGTAAAATTTTAATATTAGCTAGAGAAAGTGGTTATAAAATGGAGTTGTCTGATATTAGGAGTAAAAATTTTCTAACCGAAAACGCAATTAAGGCCAATACAGTTGAGGACTTTTTCAGTACTTTAGATGATGATGAGTCTCATTATCAAAGTCTATACAAATCTGCTAATGCAAAAAACTGTCAATTAAAGTTTGTAGCAGAATTTAAGGATGGTAAGGCACAAATTGGTTTAGAAGAAATTCCTGAAGGACATCCATTTTATAATCTGGAAGGAAAGGACAATATAGTTATGTTCTTCACTGAGCGTTATCCAGAACAACCTATGATTATCAAAGGTGCTGGTGCTGGTGCAGATGTTACAGCCTCTGGATTGTTCGCAGATATAATCAGAATAGCTAATAATTAACCATGAATGAAATTAAAATTTTCTCACCAGCAACCGTTGCAAATGTAGCATGTGGATTCGATGTATTAGGATTCTGCCTAGATTCTATAGGTGATTACATGGTTATTCGAAAAACTACAGAAAAAGGCATTAAAATCACAAAAATTGAAGGATTTGATTTACCGTACGAAACTGAGAAAAATGTTGCTGGAGTTTCTGCACAGGCCTTATATAATGATCTAAGACCAGAATGTGGTTTTGAAATAGAAATCCATAAAAAAATTAAGCCTGGAAGCGGAATTGGTAGTAGTGCGGCAAGTGCCTCTGGAAGCGTTTATGGTATAAATGAATTACTTGGTAGACCATACGATAAAACACAATTAACCTATTTTGCAATGCAAGGTGAAGCACTCGCTAGTCAATGTGAGCATGCAGACAACTTGGCACCTGGTATTTTTGGAGGGTTTACACTGGTGAAGTCCACTAAACCACTAAAGATATTACCTCTACCCACCCCCTCTGATTTGTTTGCAACTCTTATTCATCCCCAAATTGAAGTAAAAACAGTAGATTCTAGGGCTGTATTGCCAAAGGTGGTCCCATTAGAAAATGCCATAACACAATGGGCAAATGTTGGTAGTTTAATTCATGCATTGCATACTTCAGATTATGATTTATTACAAGAATCACTAATTGATGTAATAATTGAACCACATAGAAAAAAACTTATTCCTTATTTTGAGGATGTAAAAGCAAATGCATTGAGAGCTGGTGCTCTAGGATGTGCAATTTCTGGTTCAGGACCTTCAATATTTGCCTTGTGTAAAAGATTGGAAACTGCCGAACAAGTTGAGGAAGCCATGCATAATGTCTATTCAAAATCAGGCATTGCATTTGAAACCTATGTTTCTAAAATTAATATTGAAGGTATTAAAATTGTAAAATGAAATATTACTCATTAAATAAAAAAGCACAGGATACAAATTTCAAGGAAGCTGTTGTTAGAGGATTAGCGCCAGACAAAGGATTGTATTTTCCAGAATCAATTACGCCACTTCCAAAGTCTTTTTTTGATACCATTGAAGAAAAATCAAATGCAGATATCGCTTTTGAAGCCATAAAGCAATTTATAGTTCCTGAGATACCAGAAGATATTTTAAAAACAATTGTAGAAGAAACTCTCAATTTTGATTTTCCGGTTGTAAAATTAAATGAGCAAATATCAACATTAGAATTATTCCATGGTCCAACTATGGCTTTCAAGGATGTAGGCGCACGTTTTATGGCGAGATGCTTGGGCTACTTTAACAAATCAAATACTAATGAAGTAACCGTGTTAGTTGCTACTTCTGGTGATACTGGAGGTGCGGTTGCCAATGGTTTTTTAGGAGTTAAAGGTGTTAAAGTGGTAATCCTATACCCTTCTGGTAAGGTTAGTGAAATTCAAGAAAAACAATTAACCACTCTCGGTCAAAATATTACAGCTTTAGAAGTAAAGGGTGTTTTTGATGATTGTCAAGATATGGTTAAAAAAGCTTTCATAGATAAAGAATTAACCAGAAAAATGCAATTGACTTCGGCTAACTCAATAAACATAGCTCGTTGGCTACCTCAGTTATTTTATTATCTAATTGCATACAAACAACTTAAATCTAAATATAATTCAGTCGCCTTCTCCGTACCTAGTGGTAATTTTGGAAATATCTGCGCAGGTATGGTCGCTCAAAAATTAGGTTTACCAGTAAAGCATTTCATAGCATCAAATAATGCAAATGATACCGTTGTCAATTATATGGAAACCATGACTTATGATCCAAAGCCATCGGTACAGACAATAAGTAATGCTATGGATGTGGGCAACCCTAGTAATTTTATTAGAATTCAAGAATTACATGATAATGATTTTAATGCTTTAAAATCCAATTTAACGTCCTATAGCTATTCAGATGATGAGACCAAAGAAGCTCTCCTAGAAATTTTTAATAAGTATTGTTACATTGCTGATCCTCATGGTGCTGTTGGTTATTTAGGCGCAAAGAAATATTTAAAATCAAATGAAAACGATCATGTCGTATTTTTAGAAACTGCTCACCCTACCAAGTTTTTGGATGTGGTTAAAGAAGTAATAAAAGAACAAATTCCTTTACCACCACAGATAAAGGCTATAATGGACAATGAAAAGAAAGCTATATCTATTAGCAATTATGGTGAATTTAAGCGTTTTTTACTTGCCTGATTTATACAAATAATTGTCTCAAAATAAACTTACTTATATTTTTACATTATAATTTTTTATCATTTTTAAAAAAAACAATAATTATTTATTTTTTTATTTCTGGACCTAAAACTTACAGGTACTGGCTATCTTCCAAATAATAACCAAGAATTATTAATGTACCGTAAAACATTTTAGAATCGAGAAAGTCAAAGTTAAAAGTTATAGCTTCTTCAAACATCTTCTTTCTCCAATGAATTAGAATAATTACATTTATATGCAATTAATCCTGAAAGCACATGAAAATTGTATTTACATTACTTAACTACTTTTCTTGTTTTTTAATTCTAACCGCCCAAACTTATACTTTGGTTACTGGCTTAGATGCTGCACTTGAAGAGACTTCAGGATTGCTTTATCTCAATAACACTGTAATCACTCACAACGATTCTGGTAATTCAAATCAACTATTTGATATTAATACCACCGATGGTTCAATTACAAGAACAGTTACTATATCAAATGCTACAAATGTAGATTGGGAAGATTTGGCTTATGATGATACGTATATTTATATTGCTGATATTGGAAATAATACAGGTTCGAGAACAGATTTAAAAATTTACCGTGTATTACGCTCTGATTACGTCAATAACACAAGTGTTATTGCAGAAATTATCAATTATAGTTATAGCAATCAAGTAGACTTTACACCTAGCGCTTTTGCAACGAATTTTGATGCAGAGGCTTTAATCCATTTTAATAACAAACTCTATATTTTTACAAAAAACTGGATTGATGCAAAAACCAATGTATATGAATTATCAAAAAGTCCTGGGACACATTCTGCCACATTAGTAGATTCAATAGATTCTCAGGGATTGATTACAGGGTCTTCATATAATAGTATCAACGGAGATGTAATGCTTTGTGGTTATGATGGTCTTGGTTCATTTTTATTACAATTAAGCGATTTTAATAGTGGGATTTTCTCAAACGGAACTTTATTAAAAACGGCTATTGCTATACCAACAAATTACTCCCAGCAAACTGAAGGAATTACATTCTATAGAACAGATGAATACTACATTAGTGCTGAAAAAGCTTCAAGTGATTTGAACGGTTTATATAGCTTCAACATAGCTACGTTATCAGATACTGAGTTTAATGATAGTCAAATAAGTTTTTACCCTAATCCTGCTGAAACAGAATTAATTATAAATAAGAAGAATTGTACAACAGAAATTTACACCCTAACCGGTAAACTTATAAAAACAACATCAAAGTCAAAAATTGATATTTCAGAATTATCTAAAGGTGTTTATCTGATTAAAATAAAGGATTCTAATAATGGGTATTTAACTAAACAATTATTAATAGATTAGTTTAGAATCCTAACCAACAGTTCTTTGAGTAAATCCCCTTGAGGTACTGCACTAGCGCCAACCCCCTTCCCTTTTACATCAAAATCTCTCAATAAAGCAATAACCGTACTCACTTTTTTCATCGGATAATTACGTGCGGCTGTTAAATATTCATTAACAAAATAGGGATTAATTCTCAGGGCTGATGCCACACTTCGTGGTGTTTTATCATTCATTCCATGCAAGTGTAATAACTGGGAGAAAAAGCTAAATAACAACGAAATAGTAACAACCATTGGGTTATCCTTTGGGTTATCCGCAAAATACTTGGCTATACGATGCGCCTTCACTATATCTTTATCTCCAACAGCCTTGCGTAACTCAAAATTATTGAAGTCCTTACTGATTCCAATATTTTCTTCAATATGCTCTGGTGTTATTTGAGTTCCCTCAGGTAATACAATTTTCAGTTTATTAAGTTCATTGTCAATTTTACTCAAATCTGTTCCTAAAAACTCAACTAGCATTTGTGATGCCTTGGGTGAAATATTGTAATTCTGTCCTGCCAATATTCTTCTAATCCACTCAGCAACTTGATTTTCATATAGTTTTTTGCTTTCAAAAACAAAACCTGTTTTATTTAAGGTTTTATATAGTGCTTTACGCTTGTCTAATTTTTTATACTTAAAGTTAATTACTAGAATGGTCGTTGGTTGAGGGTTTTCAGCATAACTAGCCAATTTTTCAATTGTTCTACTTAAATCTTGTGCCTCCTTAACGATTACTACCTGGTAATCTGCCATCATAGGAAATCTCTTTGAATTACTGATAATATCATCAATAGTCACATCCCTTCCATACAGCACCATTTGATTAAAACCTTTCTCAGCTTCATCTAAGATATTATTCTCTATAAATTCTGAAATCTTATCGATATAATAAGGCTCCTCACCCATTAAAAAATAGATGGGTTTAAGATTACCATTTTTAATCTCAGATACTAATTGTTTAACCTCCTTCAATTGCAGATACTGTATTATTTATTAGTTAAAATTTCGACAGAAAATTAACTTTAAATATTTTTAAAATTATAATTTTGTTAGGTGCAAGATCTTAACTTTCCAAAGTTTAAATACCGTCTCAAAAGTAAAGAAAATAAAGTTTCTATTTTTGATGTTATTAGGAAAAAATTTATCATTCTTCAACCAGAAGAATGGGTAAGACAACATTGTATTCATTATTTGATAAATACCAAAAAATACCCAAAATCTTTGATTAATGTTGAGAAGGAATTAGTTGTTAATGGATTAAAAAAACGATACGACATTGTAATTTTTAATTCTGATGGTAGTATACATTTAATAGTAGAATGCAAATCGCCTTCTATTGATATTTCTCAATCTACTTTTGATCAGATTGCCAGATACAATCTAGCATTGAATGCTTCTTATATAATGGTAACAAATGGTTTAAATCATTATTATTGCCAAATGGACCTTGTTGGGGAACGATATACATTTTTAAAAGATATCCCGAGTTACAAAGAATGGTGAAATACGGATTAAATGACATAGCGATAGTTATAATTAATTGGAATGGTCAAGACCTTCTTGAGCGTTTCCTTCCTCAGGTAGTGGACTATTCAAAGGGATCTAAGATCTATCTTGCAGATAATGCCTCAACAGATGATTCAGTAGAGTTTGTTAAGGAGCGTTTTCCTAGCATTAAAATAATTCAGAATCAAACAAATGGTGGATATGCTAAAGGGTATAATGATGCATTAAAACATGTTGATGAGCCTATATTATGTCTACTTAATAGTGATATTGAAGTTTCTGAGAATTGGTTGGTTTCGATAAATGAGGAATTTAATTTAGATAATAATATTGCCATAATTCAACCTAAAATATTAGACTACAATAAAAGGGAGTACTTTGAATACGCTGGTGCTGCTGGTGGTTTTATAGATAAATATGGTTATCCTTATTGCCGTGGCAGAATATTTGAAACCATTGAACAAGATAAAGGCCAATACAATGATAATTGTGAGATTTTTTGGGCTTCTGGCGCATGTTTCTTCATTAAGAATGATGTTTTTAAATCCTTAAATGGTTTTGACGAATCCTATTTTGCACATATGGAAGAAATAGATTTGTGCTGGCGTTCATTTAATAATGGACATATTGCTAAATTTGTAGGAGATTCTTGTGTTTATCATGTTGGTGGTGCAACTTTAAAAAACACCAATCCTAAAAAAACATTTCTCAATTTTAGAAACAGCCTTTTCACACTTGCAAAAAATACAGACAGCAAACTATTAGGTAGAATACTTACAAGGATGTTTCTTGATGGATTGGCGGCTATTAGATTCCTATTTCAGCTTAAGCCTTTATTTTTTATTGCGGTATTAAAGGCACACTTTGCATTTTACCTTAGCTTAAGTCGAATTTTAAAAGTAAGAAGCATATCATCAAAACGACCAGATTATTTTAAGAAAAATTCAATTGTATGGTCTTATTTTATCGAAAAAAAGAAAACTTTTTAATTGTTTATAAAACTGTTAAAAAATTTGTTAATCCGTGTAGTTCCCTGTTTTCTTTTCTATAATTTTGAGCAGTTATATTTATCAATTTAAACATAATACTGATTATGAAAAAACTAATGTTATTAAGCATTTTTTCAATGGTGCTATTAGCATCTTGTGTGTCTAAAAAAGAATACCTAGCACTTGAGGAGAAACAGAAGGAAACAGAAGATTTATTGAATTCTGCAACGGTAAAATTAAATAAATGTCTTTCTGATGCGGCGGCAGCAAACGCAAGAGTTGAAACGATGAAAGATCAGTTATCTGATTTACGTAAAGCAAATCAAGATTTAATTGATACCAAAGGAAATTTAACCACGTTAACACAAAAAGGTGCGGAAAATCTTGAAAAATCTCTTGAAAGCTTAAAAGAAAAAGATTTAAAAATTTCTCGTTTAC
Source organism: Winogradskyella sp. KYW1333 (assembly GCF_003335675.1). Classification (GTDB taxonomy): domain Bacteria; phylum Bacteroidota; class Bacteroidia; order Flavobacteriales; family Flavobacteriaceae; genus Winogradskyella. Next base: position 316,500 of record NZ_QPHL01000016.1, read on the forward strand.
AAGATGCCTTGACTAAAAAAGATAGCGTAACACTTGCAATAGTATCTAGTTTAAAGAAAGAAGTAGGAATAAACGATCCTGATATTGAAGTAAATGTTGAAAAAGGTGTTGTGTTTATTTCTATTGCTGATAAGCTTTTATTCAAAAGCGGTAGTTACAACGTAACGGATAGAGCTAAAGAAGTATTAGGTAAAGTCGCTAAAGTCATTAATAGCAAACCTGATTTTGAAGCAATGGTAGAATCACATACAGATAACAAATCTTACAGCAAACCTCCATTACTAGATAATTGGGATTTGAGTGTTAAGCGTGCAACTTCGGTTGTTCGAGTTTTGGAAGAACTGAAGGTTAATCCTCAACAACTGATCGCAGCAGGTCGCAGTTATTATGTACCATTAGTAGAAAATGATACAGCTGAAAACAGAGCAAAAAACAGACGTACACGAATTATTGTATTACCAAAAATTGATCAGTTCTATGAAATGATAGAACAAGAAATGAAAAATCTTTCTGCTGAAAATTAATATAAACTTATATTATAATATAAACCCGATACTTCCGTATCGGGTTTTTTAATTTTAGAGATAAGTCTTTAATAATCTCAGGTAACAAGGCAATAGCAGTCAATACCACGTCATTGCTATTTTTACTATTACTACCAGTGTTTTCAACTATTACCTTAATTGTTTTATTTTGAGAAGATTTTGTTTTTGAAGTATTAGGGTTTCTAACCGTAACTACATAATTTTCTGTTTCTTCTTTGAAATTTTCTTTAGCAATCCTATAAGTTGCTTCGATTCCATCATCTTAAATGCCTGCTTAAGCATTAAGCCATCTTATGCATTAAATCTATCAGCATAGGATCAATAAGGAAAGTAATATTATGTTTTAGTATTGAATCAGAACTAATTGAATATTCATCAACCATGAAACTGATAAGATTTTCAATAACGACTGATTTTGTTTCAATATTCTGTTGTTGTGCAAAACTTGTGCTAAATATCGTTAATACTATAATAAATTGGAATAATGTTTTCATCTGATTGGCATTTAAAGTTTACATAAAACTATAAGCCAATACCAGAAATTAATAGATAAAATGAGTAAACTATGAATCTGATTGAGTTAACTGTCCAAAACCATTTTTACGGTTTTATTACGCTGTATTTTCCCATTAACCGTTTCAACAAACTTATCCGTTACATAGATTTCCTTAGGAATTTCAAACTTTGTGAGATCTCTAAGATGCTTAATTCTATTGGCAATAGAATCTTTAGAGTCCCTTGGATTTTCAATGATGAGTACTAATTTTTCACCTAAAGTACCGTCGTCTTCTCCAGCTAGGATAAATCTTTCATCAATTACTGGCTGAAATTTTTTCTCTATTTGCTCCGGAAAAAGTTTAACACCACCTGAATTTATAACATTATCAAATCTGCCTAATAGTTTAAAGCTAGTATCTGACTTTAAATCCACAATATCATTAGTTACTAACGCTTCTTCTACTAATTTTGAAGCATTGATAACTAGACAATTCCGCTCGTCCTTATTAAATGAAATATTAGGTAATGCATTAAAAAACTCTTCACCTGTTCCAGATGTTGACTCCAATCTACGAACGGCAACATGAGTTACAGTTTCTGTCATTCCATAAGTTTCATAAAACTTGGAACTACTATGTTTTATTTGTTCTAATAAGGGTTTGGTAATCATAGAACCACCAACTATAATGGTCTTAATGTTTTGTGTGTAATTAATAGTGTGCTTTAATTGCAATGGGATCATTGCGCAGAAATCATATTTCTTTTCATAGTCAAAAATAGGACGTGCACTAGGCTTAACACAATCAATCTCAAGGCCTAATATAATAGCCCTAACCAACATCATTTTACCAGCAATATAATGACTCGGTAAGCAATCCAAAGCAGTATCTCCAGGTTCTAAACCAAAATAATCTCCTGTTGCAATGGCGGAATTTACCATTGCCTGTTTTTTTAATTTTATGGCCTTAGGTTGACCCGTCGAACCTGACGTAATAACATATAAAAAATCATCTTGATTTAACCAATCAATCAAAAAATTTCCGGTTACCTTTTCATATGGTTCACCCTCTTTAATTAAGCTGTAAGCAACTTCTTTTAAGTCTTCATAACTAAAATGAAGTCCGTTTAGCTTAAATCGGTTATGTATTTTATTATATTTTGGTGTCATGTATTCTATTCAATGATTTTATAGTCTTCTTTTGGCGGCTCAGTAACCTTACCTAATAATCTTTCCTTCCAATTACTCCATCCATACATTTTAGACAAGATAAATAGTAGTATTGGAAAAATGACAAATACAGGCACAATAATATCTACAAATGTAGCCTCAGTAGGATCTGACATATCCTTAAATATAGAATATGTTTTAAATGCCGTCCAATCTGCAGTAACTAGCAAAGCCGTAAACAAGTTGTTCGCCGCATGAAATCCAAGAGCTAGCTCCAACCCTTCATCCATTAAGGTAACAATCCCCAAAAATAAACCTGTACCTATATAGTATATCATAATGATGTAACCCAACTTATCAACCTCTGGATTAGCTATATGTAATAATCCAAAAACTAATGAAGTAAATAATAATGGAAACCATCTATTCTTTGTTACAACGCCTAATCCCTGCATTAAATACCCTCTAAACAAATATTCCTCACAGCTTGTTTGGAGAGGTACCATAATTATTGCTATTATGCAAAGAATTAAAAACTTTGATAGATTAAAATTCAAAACATAATCGTCAGGTGCCATAAAATAGTCCATTAGAACAAATCCTGATGATATTATTCCCCAACCAAAAAATATAGTCCAAAAACGCTTCCAATCAATCTTTTCCCTTGCTGTGGTTAGTTGGGTAAGACTCATTTTATGGAGATATTTATTAACCAAAAGAAGCCCCAATAAACCAAAAGCAAAAGACAGTAGCATTAAGAATAGATTTAGGTTTGGCTCTAAAATTGTCATTAATGTAGTTTCATCCAATTCAAAAAACGACATACCTTGGTTACTTGCTTCAACAATCGCTGCTACGGTAAATGGTATTTGACCAATAATTACAAATACTATTACAATTATTGTTCCTACAAAATATCGCCATCCATCATGTAATCCCTTAAACGCCTGTTGTATATAGTCCATATTCATAAATTAAAATTCCAATCTTGATTAGTATTATAACGCAAAGTACCATTTTTTACCGTTAATGGCGAAACAAAATTATTTGTAAATAGGCCACCAGTACCTAATCCCTGAGGCATTTTATTCTCTAAAGTGTATGTCCACTGAGCGATAGCATTTAATCCAATATTACTTTCTAATGCACTTGTTACCCACCAATTAATGTCATTATCATTAGCCAAATTTATCCATGCACTACTTCCTTTAAATCCGCCAATTAAACTGGGTTTTAATATGATGTATTGAGGCTTAATATCTTGAAGTATAACTTTTTTTCTATCTCGGCAGAAGACACCAATTAATTCTTCATCAAGGGCAATAGGAATTGGTGTAACATCACATAAACTAGCCATTTCATCATATTGGCCTGGTTTTATGGGTTGTTCAATTGAATGAATCTTATAGTCTGATAGATTTTTCAGTTTTTCCAAAGCCTCATGTGTTGAGAAAGCTCCATTTGCATCGACCCGTAGTTCAATATCAGATTCTGAAAATTCCTTACGAATAGATTTAAGAATATTCAGTTCGGTTTGAAAGTCAATTGCTCCAATTTTCAACTTAATACAGTTAAAACCAGAATCTATTTTTTCTGAAATCTGAATGCGCATAAAATCCTCACTTCCCATCCAAACTAGTCCATTAATAGGAATGGAATCTAAACCCTTTGTGAAGGCAGACGGAAATAATATAAACTCATTGCTACTACCCAATGAAATAAAGGCTATTTCTAAACCAAATTGGATACTTGGATATTCCTCTAACTCCGTAATCAATACCTCTAATCCTAGATGGATATTTTCACAAGCCCATTTAAGCTTTTCTTCGTAATCAGGTCTATCATCAATTGACAATCCTCTTAAAATACCACACTCACCTATTCCAATTTTACCATTATCTTCAAGTTTAATAAACCAAGTTTCTTTAATATTCATGATACCTCGAGAGGTACCACTTGGCTTTTTGAAATTTAAAATATACTTGAAATAGTTAGCATGCATTGACCTAAAAATTATGATGTATACTTAATTGAATTTGACCTTTGCCCCAATTCACAGTCTTCTGATTCATCCATCCAAATTGAAACCTTATTTTTGGATTCAATACATATCCCATCCCAAGATAGGTACGGTTTCTATCAAATAATTCAACCGTTCTAGAATCACCTATATCAGTCTGCCCATTGATGAAGAGTTCATTGTAAAGTGCTATATAAAAGGCTTTTGGTGACAAATCACTCTTATTTAAAGGGACATTTAAAAAAAGATTATACCTATATCTTGTCCTAAAATCTTGATCCTCAACAAATCGTTGTTCAAACCTAAAACGATGTGTTAGATAAACACGATTACCTAGCTTTTGTGGAATTAAAGCCTCTTGATAAATTCGACTTTCAGCTGAAGTTTCATCACTATTACCATATTGCCCTGTTGTAATATTTCCATATCCCAAGGTAAAAGTAACGCCTACGTTCTTAGGTGTGTAGGTAAGACCAGATCTGAGCAATAACTGTTCTTTATCCCCAAGACCTTGCCAATCTCGATATTGAAAGTCACCTTGAATGCCAAATTCACTATTATTAAATTTATGGCTATAAAAATACATATACCATGCACCAGTCTGAGATTCATCAACTTGTGCAGATAGACCAAATACATTGGCAATTAAAATGAATACAAGTAATTTTAACTTCATATAAAATGGGTTATTTTTGAAATACAAAAATACGTAACTCACGTTTCTAAATAAAAAAATGCCAGATTTTCCTAACATAATACTATACGCTATTCCATTCTTTATTTTAGCAATGTTGCTAGAACTCTATGTTACCATTAAAATGGGTATAAAGACCTATGAGCCAAAAGACGCTTTTTCTTCTATTGCAATGGGTTTGGGCAATGTGTTTTTGGGATTTGGCAGTAAAGCACTTGTACTTTTAGTATTCTTCTGGGTTTATGATAGTTTTAGATTATTAGAAATACCTATTGTTTGGTGGTCATTTGTATTGTTGTTCTTTGCTGATGATTTTGCCTATTATTGGTTTCACAGAATTTCGCATGAATGTAGGTTATTTTGGGCATCGCACGTAGTACATCATTCCTCTAAACACTATAATCTCAGTACTGCACTGAGACAAACTTGGAGTGGTGGATTTTACACTTTTATATTTTGGTTGTGGTTACCCTTATTAGGGTTTCATCCTGCCATGATAATGCTTCAAATGTCAATAAGTTTATTGTATCAATTTTGGATACACACAGAGGCAATAAATAAAATGCCAAAATGGTTTGAGGCTATATTTAATACACCGTCTCATCATAGAGTTCATCATGGAAGCAACCCTATTTATCTTGATAGAAATCATGCAGGCATATTGATTATTTGGGATAAATTGTTCGGTACATTTCAACCAGAATTAGAAAGTGAAAGAGTAAATTATGGGTTGGTTAAAAACATAAATACCTTCAACCCAATAAAAATTGCCTTTATTGAATGGGTATACATGTTTAAAGATGCATTTAGTGGTAATAAATCCATAAAAGATAGGTTGCAATATCTCATCAAACCACCTGGATGGAAGCATGATGGTACTGGTAAAATAAGCGATGAACTTAGAGAAGAGTGGCTAGAAACTAATTCTAAACAATGACATTTAAAGATAAAGTAATATGGATTACAGGTGCATCAAGCGGAATTGGCAAAGCACTTGCTGTTGAACTATCTAAAAACAATTGCAAATTAATTCTTTCAGCTAGACGTGGTGATGTATTGAATGAAGTTAAGAAGGAATGTTCAAATAACCATAATATAGAAGTATTACCATTTGATTTGGCAGATTATCAGAACATGCAAGAAATATGTAAAGAGGCAATTAATTACTTCAGTAAAATTGACATTTTAATCAATAATGGTGGCATAAGTCAACGTTCTCTGATAATAGACACTGACATTTCTGTAGACAAAAAACTAATGGAAATTGATTATTTAGGAACGGTTGCATTAACAAAAGCCTTATTGCCTCATTTTATACTAAATAAATCAGGTCATTTTGTTACAGTGACGAGTTTAATGGGAAAATTTAGCTCACCTTATAGATCTGCTTATTGTGGTGCTAAACATGCCTTACATGGTTTTTTTGACGCTTTAAGAATGGAGCATCAAAAGGATAATATTAAAGTAACAATGATCTGCCCTGGATTTGTGAACACAAATATTGCTCGAAATGCTTTAACTGGAGACGGATCAACACAAAAACAACAAGACGAAGCAACAGAACAAGGGCTTTCAACAAATGTTTTTGTAAAACGGATGATTAAAGCAATTAAGAAAGAAAAATTTGAAGCCTATATAGGTAGAGGTGAAACCAAGGGAATATACCTTAAGAGATTTTTCCCAAAGCTACTGCACAAAATGGTAATGAAAAGTCAAGTACGGTAGTTATTTCTAAACGTCTAAACTTTCACCGATTTCCAATAAGTACAATTTCTTTAATTTAGAATCGAATTTTGCCCTTGCCCTAGGTTTATCAATTTCAATATATCCAAAAGTATCGTAATGATAACCTAGTATTTTATCACAATCAACGTATCTAGCAGCTTGTATGGCATCGTCAACTCCCATTGTAAAATTATCACCAATAGGTAATACAGCTAAATCTAAATCAAATTGTTTTCTTATTAGTCGCATATCGTAAGTCAATGCGGTATCTCCAGCTATGTAAATTGTTTTATCCCCTTCAATAATAAAACCTCCTGGTTGGCCTCCGTATTTTCCATCCGGAAATGAAGAAGTATGTATTGCATTTACATACTTTACTTTACCAAAATCAAACTCCCAAGAACCACCATGATTCATAGGATGACCTTTTAATCCTAAGTTTTGATAATGAACTACAATCTCATAATTAGAAACAATAACAGCACCAGTGCGCTTCGCGATAGCTTCTACATCTAATGTATGATCTTGGTGTGCATGTGTTACTAAAATGTAATCTGCCTTTAATGTATCTATATCAATATGTAACGCTTTTTCATTTCCTGAAATAAAAGGATCGACTAGTATATTTATGTCCTTAATTTGAATGCCTAAACAGGCATGTCCGTAAAAAGTTACTTTCATACTTAATTATTTAATAGAATGATCTCCAGAATAAATTTAATACAAAATATATCCAATCCCTAATAATATTGAAAAGAGAAAAGTTGATAACGCAAGTACCTTTAATTGACTGTCAAAGTCACTAGGTTCTTTTGCTTTATTGATTTTTATTAAGTGAATGACAAAAGGTATAAATGAAAGAAGATATAAAAAATTGTAGGGCTCAATATAATAAAGAATTGAAAAAACAATGGATAACAACATCGCTCCTAAAATCAATAAATTATGGTATGATTTAGCCTTTTTTAAACCGAGTTTTACTGCAATTGTTATTTTACCTGAATTTGTATCAGACTGAATATCACGCATATTGTTAAGATTTAATACGCCTACGCTCAAAAATCCTAAGGCAATTGCTGGTAAAATTGCAACATGATCAATTGATTTAGTATATAATAAATAACTACCTATAGTACTTATTAATCCAAAAAAAATAAATACAAATACATCTCCTAACGCTTTATAACCATAAGGAGAATCTCCCATGGTATAATTAAGTGCAGCATAAACAGACATTCCTCCTAGCGTTACAAACAATAGTAATAATAAGAATTCATTAGGCCCAAAGGCAGCCCAAATTAGGGCCAATGTTAAAATAATTACCACAACAATATTAAACTTTATAGCATCGAGCATTTGATCTGGAGTTATGGCACCACTTTGAATAGCTCTTTCTGGCCCAACTCTTTCATCATTATCTGTTCCTTTAACACCATCACCGTAGTCATTTGCCAAATTTGAAAGTATCTGAAGACTCATGGTTGTTAGAATGGCTAGCACCAAAACCCACCAACTAAAATGCCCATTAAAATAGGCAAAGCACGTTCCTAAAATAATACCTGAAACGGATAATGGTAATGTTCTTAAGCGCATGGCCGATAGCCAAGGTTTAATTTTTTTCATTCAAAAGCTTTTAGATTACGGAATCCATTTTTTAGGAAAGTTGGGTTTCCTTTTTTCTAAAAAAGCATCTCTGCCTTCTTTTGCTTCGTCTGTCATGTAAGCCAAACGCGTTGCCTCACCAGCAAATACTTGTTGCCCAACCATACCATCATCTGTCAAGTTCATTGCAAACTTTAGCATTTTTATTGAGGTTGGGGATTTAGCTAATATCTCTTGAGCCCAATGGTAAGCTGTTGACTCTAATTCTTCATGAGGAATTACCGCATTGACCATTCCCATTTCATAAGCCTCCTGCGCTGAATAATTTCTTCCTAAAAAGAAAATTTCACGTGCCTTTTTCTGACCAACCATTTTTGCCAGATATGCTGAACCATAGCCACCATCAAAGCTAGTAACATCAGCATCTGTTTGCTTAAAAATTGCATGTTCCTTACTAGCCAATGTTAAATCACAGACCACATGTAGACTATGTCCTCCACCTACAGCCCAACCTGGAACCACGGCAATTACAGCTTTTGGCATGAAACGAATTAATCGTTGCACTTCAAGAATATTTAAGCGATGATAACCATCATCACCAACATAACCTTGGTGACCTCTTGCTTTTTGATCTCCACCTGAACAAAAACTCCAAATCCCATCTTTTGTTGAAGGTCCTTCTGCACTTAATAATACAACACCTATACTAGTATCTTCATTTGCATCGTAAAACGCATCATATAATTCTGATGTTGTTTTAGGACGAAATGCATTTCTTACGTTAGGTCTATTAAAAGCTATCCGTGCTACACCATTACATTTTTGATATGTAATATCTTCATAGGTTTTAGCAATTTTCCAATCTATTTGGTTCATTCTTTTCAGGAATTTAACTGTAAAAATAAGGAATTAATAACAATGATTTCTGATCAATTAATAATTGAAAATCTAATTAAATTTTTAAAGCTTTCTATTTCTAAACTAGTCTTATACCGTCTGATTCAATAGTAATTAAACGCTCTTTATAAAGAGTTCCTATAGCTTTTTTAAAACTCTTTTTACTCATTTGAAGCTGATGCTTAATATCATCAGGATCGGACTTATCGTGTAATGGTATAAACCCACTATTATCGTTTAATTCCTTAAGTATAATTTCTGCATTAGGCTCTATATTTCTATACCCTATCTGACTTAAAAGAATATCTAATTTATTGTCTTGTCTAACTTTCTTAACAATGCCCTTCAATCTATCTCCTACGCTAATGTCTTTGAAAATATCATCTTTGAAAACCAATCCAAGATGTTTCTTATTGACAATTACATTCATTCCAATTTCAGATGGATGAGATATAATTAAATCAACTTCGTCAAATTTTGAAACCGTCAACTCCTTATTATCAAGAAATCTATTGGTCTTACTAGAGGCTACAAGTCTTTCTGTTTCTTCATCTAAGTAACAATGCACTAAATACCATCCACCTGCTTTCATCTTAAATGCTTGTTCTTTAAAAGGACAGAATAATTCCTTAACTAGCCCCCAATCTAAAAAAGCACCATATTTTGTTACTTGATTGCATCTTAAAAGTGAAAAATCTCCCTTGGTAATATATGGTTTGTCAGTTGTGGCAACTGGTCTTTCTTCGTTATCTAAATAAACAAAAACCTCAATTTTATCTCCAATATTAAATTCTTCAGGTACATATCGGTTTGGTAATAAGACCTCATTGCCTTCATTATCACCTAAAAACAAACCAGGATCTGTATCTCTTAAAATCTCAAATGTATTGTATTCTCCTAATTGCATCATTTTGCAAAGGTATTGATATTAATAACAAAAAGCGCTATGATAATATATCAAAGCGCTTTTTAATTGTTTGTAAATAAATCTTAGTAAACTGACTCTTTTTTAAAGTGCTTAACTAATAAATAATAGATTACTGCTCTATACTTGTTTCTATTAGAACGACCGTACTTTTCAATTACTGAGTCTATTGCTCCATCTAATTCAGCACTAGCATTTAATCCTAATTTTTTAATTAAAAAGTTATTCTTTACCGTTGCTAATTCTTTTTCATCAGAACCAGAAACAGTAGATGAATCTGCATTATAAATTGAGGGGCCTAAACCAATTGTTACTTTGGTTAACAAATCCATATCTGGTTTAACACCACACTTGTCTTTTAAATCTGCCGCATATTTTAAGATTAATTCATCTCTTTTACTCATTATTTTAATGTTTTAGATTATTATTTTTTTGGTTATTAAAGATAACTAATTTTTAAACACTTAATAAATGGATAAGTCACTTTTCTGAAGTAAATGATTCTAGTCACTATTTAATATAATCGAAGTAATTGAGAAGTATTTCATCATTTAATCTAGAGGGAGTAAAAATTTCAAGTAGTTTAGGTTGATCCGATAAATTATAAAAAGTATCTAGGCATGAATCTAACTTCTCAGAATCATTTGCTGATTGATACTCAAGTCCAAACATTTCACATAAATGCTTTGCGTTTAAGTTATGCTTGGTTTCAAAAAATGTGTCAAAATTATCGGTGTTTTTATGTCCAGGCAATATTCTGAATATACCTCCTCCTCCATTATTAATTACAATAATCCTGAAAGTTTTAGGGATATAATTATTCCAAAGAGCATTACTATCATAAAAGAAACTAAGATCTCCTGTTATAAAAGTTGTGCGTTTATCTGACATAACAGAAGCTCCAATTGCTGTACTCGTACTGCCATCAATACCGCTAGTCCCTCGGTTACAGAATACGCTTATATCCGTTCTTAACTGAAATAGTTGTGTGTATCTTATCGCAGAACTGTTACCTACATGCAGTAAGCTTCTAAGAGGCAATGTTGAAAGTACTTTGTCAAAAACCATAAAATCTGAAAATTGAATTTCCTTTAAATAAGAATCATGCAATTTGCGTCGCTTTTGCCTTACATCAATCCAATTTGATTTGTAATTGTTTTTTTTATCATTGCTTACTTTTGGTAAAAAGTCTGCAAAAAAGCTATTCGGAGCGATTCTTAAATGCATACTCAAACTAAAGAAAGTATCATTTGCATTGTCTAACCCAATATGCCAATGGTGTTTTGGTTTGTATTTTCTGAGAAAGGCCTTAATTTTTTTTGATACGATCAGACCTCCAAGTGTTATTAATAAATCTGGTTGAAGCTCTTTAAAACCAGAATCATCTAAGGAAGCAATTATTTTGTCAATTCCTGGGAAAAAATCAGGATTGTTGAGATTTGAGGTGGTTTCGGTAAAGACAATTATACTATTATCGTCAGCAATTTGATTTAATATATCTTCCTTAATTGAGTTAGGAGGCAGAACACCAACTAAAATCATTTTTTTGTCAGTTCCATTCCATATATCCTTGCAAGCCTTTATGTCGTCATCGTTAAAATCTTCATTTCTATTTAATACTTCATAATCATTAACAGTTATGCTGGGATGCTCAATAGTTTCATATAGCGGTTCATTAAAAGGGATATTGATATGTATAGGCCTAGAATTTAATCTAGCCATATTTAAAGCATTTATTATTTCCAATTCGTTATATGACTGAATATCTTTTTGAAGCCCTAAAAATCGCTCTAATTGGTTTTCAATACTTTTAAAAATTGGTAATTCTTCTTCATTCTTATTTACCGATTCTTCATCAAGGTCTAACTTCAAATTAGTGCTAAAAACCACATGATCTCCAAATACATTGTTTTGTTTAATGGTTTGCCCATCACCAATATCGATAAGATGTTTTGGTCTGTCAGCAGATAAAACTAGCAAAGGAATATTGCTGTAATATGCTTCTGATATTGCTGGGTAATAGTTTAAAAGGGCACTACCCGATGTACAAACTAATGCAACAGGATTGTTTAACTGCTGCGCAATACCTAAAGCAAAAAATGCCGCACAACGTTCATCTACAATACTGTAGCATTTAAAAAATTTATTATTTGTAAATCCGATTGTTAAAGGTGCATTTCTACTACCAGGAGAAATAACTACATGCTGAATATTCTGCGCTTCACATAAAGCGACTATAGTTTGTGATAAGGGAATTTTAGAATATTTCATTAACGCACAAAGATAAGGATTCTCCTTGTTTTACTTTAAAACGTTAACGATAGTTTTGGTTTTGTTTACCGTCTCATCCCATTCCTTTTCTGGATCTGAATCTTTAGTGATTCCTCCACCAACATAAATTAAGGCTTTACCTTGTTTAATTTGCATACAACGCAGATTGACATAAAAATTTGAAATATTTTTAATACTGGAATAAGCATTGTTTTCAACATTTCTTCGATTTGAATTTCTGTATTGTATTTGCTTCAAATTGAGCTCCCCTAAAAACCCTGTGTAATACGCTCTTTTATAATTTTCATTTTGGATAATAAATGCTTTTGAAGCCTCTTTAGGAAATCCACAAACCGCAGGTGTAGGATGAAGTGCACGGATTATATCTTTTAATCTTGTGTCTTTATTTAGGTTGCTAGTAATCCTTGTTTTTAAATGAAGTAAATCACCTGCTCTAACAGTTTCAGTTTTAGAAATATTAATATTCGATGTATAATCTTGGATCTGATTAGTTATATAGTCCGTTACAATTTTCTGTTCATCCAGTTCTTTATTGGCCCAATTGATTTGGCTAAGATTGTTTATAGTTTGGGTACCGGCTAATGAAATAGTGGTTAATTGTCTGCCTTCTATTTTGAACAACAATTCTGGAGTAGCACCCAACCATAAACCTACCATTGGATGGTACCAACAATAAACCATTGCATTTTTATACCTTGAATATAATTGTTTAAACAAGTCTAGTGGACTCAAGTATCCAACTTCATGCTCCTCTTTTCTAGACAAGACAACTTTGTCTAATTTCCCATCCTTTATTTGCGTAACACCTTTTTTTAATAGGTCTAAATAGCTTTTCTTATCAGCATCTAAGGGTGCTTCTAAATTTGAATTAATCACAAAATTGAACTTAAATTCAGAATCAACCTCCAATATATGTTGAGTGCAGTACTTTTCTGGTAATAATATACTTTTCTCAGCACTATCAAATGGTGCAAATACAAATCCACTTTCACCATAATTACCTGTTGTGTGCAATTCTTTATCTTTTTGCAACCAACATTTTATCACAGAATTTATTGGTCTGCTGTATACTACAAAAGGTAATTTTTGATTGTAATGATTTTCTAAGGCAGAAAAAAATGAAATGCTATTCAATTTTACAAAGATTTGGGTAGAGAAATTGTAGATAACCTACAAATAGAGATTAAATTATCGGCATCATCAGTTATTCTGATATCTAGTAACTGAGTTGTTCTTCCTTTGTGCAAAAAAGTTGCTTTTGCATAAACAAAACCATCTTTAACGCTTTTTAAATGATTTGCTGTGATTTCTAATCCTCTAACAAACAACTTTTCAGTATCTATGAATAAATGAGATGCAAAACTTCCAACACTTTCAGCTAATGCTGCCGTTGCACCACCATGTAAAACGCCATCTGGTTGGTGCACCCTTTCATTTACAGGCATACGAGCAATGAGGTAATCATCGCCAAAATCTACCATCTCAATTTCTAATGTCTCCATTAGAGTGTTTTTACAAATTGTATTGGCTTTTATTAGAAATTGTTCTTTAGAAAGTTGCATAGAAAAACGTTATTTTTAAAGTCGATTGCAAAGATACTGAGAATAATGAATTCGACCGAAAAAGAAGTAAGTTACATTTCAAGTAACTCTTATTCAACACTTAATAATATTAATGAAAATACAGAAAATGTATGGTTTGTGTGTCATGGCATGGGTTACTTAAGCAGATATTTTCTAAAATACTTTAAGACATTAGATTCTGACAAGAATTATATAATTGCACCTCAAGCACCTAGTAAGTACTACCAGCAACCAAAAATGCACGTTTGTGCGAATTGGTTAACTCGTGATAATACTGAATCTGGTATGGAAAATATCATTAAATATTTTGATGCAATTTTGGATAATGAACATTTGCCAAAAAATATAAATTTTATTGTCTTAGGTTATTCCCAAGGAGTAAGTGTTGCATTAAGGTATATTTCAAAGAGAAAACTTCAGTGCAACAAATTAATTATTCACTCAGGTGGTATACCCAAGGAACTCGTTGATGAAAATTTTAAGTATATGAATAATGAAACAGAAGTGTTTATAGTTTATGGTACGAAAGATGAATATTTAAACGAATATCGAATTATTGAGGAAACTCAATTAGCCAAAGAGTTGTTTGGTAATAAATTAAAAATTATACCTTTTGAAGGTAAGCATGTAGTTAATGTAGACTTTATTAAAAGTATTATATGAACATACCAGTATTAGAAAATGACAGAGTAAAATTGAGCTTATTGGATTTAAGCAATTATTCGAATCTCACAGACATAGCTAAGGAAGATCAACTCATTTACTACTCACCATCGGATATTTCTACTCAAGAAAAACTTAGAGAATATGCTAAAGTTGCAGTTAAGGGTTATTATGATAAAACAATTATTCCATTTTTAGTCTTCGATAAATTGAATGGTGAATTTGCAGGCTCAACCAGATTTGGTTTAATTGACTATAATAACAAAGTTCTTCATATTGGCTGGACTTGGATAGGGAAAAGATTTCAAGGTACCGGATTGAACAAGAATATGAAGTTCTTAATGCTTCAATATGCATTTGAAAACATGAATTTTGAAAAAGTTGAATTTAGAATTGATGAACGCAACCTAAAATCAAGACGAGCTATTGAAAAAATTGGTGGTACTCTGGAAGGAGTATTACGGAAAAACACAATAATGCAAGATGGCTTTCGACGAAATACTTGTTGCTATGGCATTCTAAAAAAAGAATGGTCTGATATAAAATCTACTATTTTTGAAGGTTACTAAGACGTTTGTTGAAACGTTTTATTTTTCTCCTTCAGTATTGCCAATTATTTTTCTAGAAAAGTTATTGCCTTTTCGGTTTGAAAACTTGTTTTTGAGGCGAGGCCTTTTAAATCTTCCTTAAGTTTTTCTTTACCTGAGGCACTTGCTTTAGATAAATCATCCTTAACTTCATTAAAATCATCAACCAATTGATCTTTAACTTTCAAATCTTCTTTTTTTAGATTTTCCCTTGTAATGCTACCTTTTTTAGGCGTAAGTAATACTGCTACACCAACTCCAATTATTGTACCTAGCACCAGTGCTCCTTTATACTGAATCATAGTTTTCTCTTTAGTCAATGTCCACTTATACCTAGTTAATTATTTTCTTTTGTTACATATATCCTTTTCAAAAGTGGATAAACACATATATTGTTGAATATAATTACTTTCCACAGTTTATCGTCAAAATAAATATTCAAACGAATAAATAAGGCTATCTAATTTAAAAAAGTATACTTTTCAATCAATGGAAACTTAATCTATAATGAGAATTTTATTTTTATTACTTGCTCTGACCTTATTTAACAATAGTTCTGCCCAGATTACATTAGAAGACGACGGATTACATTTTTTAACTGGGGCAGCAATATCCAGCGGAACTTATGCTTTGGTATATTCTAAAACAAAAAATAAAAAGAAAGCATTTTGGTATAGCTTTGGTTTATCATCGTTAGCAGGTATTTCTAAAGAATTCTATGATGGCAACATTATAAGTGGAAAGTTTGATACATCAGAAATGATTGCTACCATGTTAGGAGGTCTTACAGCGAGTTATACTTTCAATATTTTTACTGGAAAAAAAGAAAAGAAACAGCATGCTAAGCTAAAATCAATCTCTGATTAATCCATCGATAATCTGTTTAGTGGGTAATATAGCATTAGTATGTTCAATACTTGGACCAGCAACCCAAACGGTTTTATAAGTTGCTTTTTTAGCAGCTTTTTCCGTTGCTTTCATTCCAATTGAGAATCGAATCATCTTCACCCACTTCTTAAGTTTTCGGTTCTTATTCAATAGGTTTTCAATCCATGTGGCTTTAGTCCCTATTTTCTGAACATAAGGTGTATTAATAACCGTACAAGGTGTTCCAGAAATACGTTCGGTCATTATAATATCCTCAGCACCATAATCCACACATGCTTGCTTATATTCATCCGTAACATTAGCTTCAATTGAAGCAATAAATGGGCTACCGACAGATACGCCTTCTGCTCCATAACCAAGCATTTTATCTATATCTGCCTTGCATCCCACTCCACCGGCAGATATAACTGGTATATCACAGTTGTCAGTTAATTCTTTAATCAATTCTTCCGGAGATAAATTACCTCTATGTCCGCCAGCTTCGTTATTTACCGCAATGATAGCGTCTGCACCTAATTCTTCTACCTTCTTCGCAAATTTTAAATCGGTAACGTCACAAAAAACCTTTATACCTGCTTTATGCGCTTGATTGATTGTTTCTTCTGGACTACCTAGCGACGTAATTATAAAATCGCAACCTTCCTCACATAAAACTTCTAGTTGGCCCAAATATTTAACATTAGATTTATTAACGATAAGATTAAACCCAAAGGAGCCTCCTTCCACTTTATTCTGTTTTAACTGTCTTATAGCATTTTTCAATTCTTCTAAAGTCCTATAATTCAGCGCAGGTATACAACCTGCAATACCGGCATCCATAGCTTCTGTAACCATAGCTACATTTGACACTAAAAACATTGGTGCCTGAATAATTGGATACTGTATATTAAGAAGTTCTGTGAGTTTAGTTTTCATTTTTTAATAATATTTCCCAAATATAATAAATTTTATTATGCATGCATAATAAAACAGTTTAATCCAAAATCACATTACTGACGTAAATCATAATTCTTTCAATACTGAACAAAATCATTTTAGGATCAACTTGTCAATTATACATTTAGTTTATTAATCATAAAAGACTAAATCATGAAAAAACTATTTATCTTAATACTTCTACTAGCATTTAGCAACCAAGTATACGCAGAGGTTATCGAGTTACCTGAAATTGAAATTTCTGCAGTTAACTATGAGTATTTAAGCTCAGTTGACTCAGATGACACTACAATATAAATAAAATTGTTGCTAGAAAAAGTTGCAATGTATGATCTAAAGAGTTCTGATCTTTATAGCGATGAGTATGCTACTTACAATGTTTCCTTCTATATACCTGATGGTAAAATTTTAGCGGCTTACGCTAAAGATGGTAAACTTCTAAGAACAATTGAAAAATATAAAGATATAAAATTACCAAAAGATATTAGAATGGCGATTGCTGAACGATTCCCAAATTGGACAGTGGTAAGTGATGTCTACAGAGTAAATTATCATTATCTTAATGAAGTCACCAAAAAACTTTATGAGGTTAGACTTGAAAATGGTGGCAAAAAGATAAAAGTGAAACTAAATGAAAAAGGTGATTTTATGTAATTTATATCTTTAAAAAAGCCCAACTCAACGTTGGGCTTTTTTATTCTAAAAATCTGTAGTATCCACATTTTAAATAAGCACCCTCAAGAAAGCTTATAGGATGGTCTTTATCATGCGCGGTTTTTAAATATGTTTCAAACAATCGAGTTCGAGAATTTAAAACTTGTTGGTTTAGATCAAAAAAAGATTGAGCTGAAACTCGAGACGAACAAGATGCCAAAACCAACAATCCTTTTTTAGCAGTAAGTTGTTCTCCCAATTTAGCGAGCTCTGCGTATTTTTTCTTAGCTAGTGAAATTTCAGATTCTTGTTTTGCAAAACTAGGTGGATCAATAACTACAACATCATATTTCTTTTTATTTTTAATCAAGTCATCTAAAACTTGAAATGCATCTCCCGAAATAGTTTTATGAATTCCTCTAAACTCATTGAGCTTTGCATTATGCTTTGCTATATCAAGTGCTTGCTTGCTAATATCCAAACTAGTAACTTCATCTGCACCATTAGCCAAGGCATGTATGGAAAAACCTCCAGCATATGAAAAAACATCTAAAACTGTTTTACCTTTGCTTAATTCACCTACTCTTCTTCTATTCTCTCGGTGATCTAAAAAATAACCAGTTTTATGGCCTTTAATTACATTTGCTGAGAATTTCACACCATGTTCAATAAATTGAACTACCTCATTGACTAACGCTCCAATAATTACATTACCGTCTTTCAAACCATGACTTTTACTGTATTGTAATTTTCGACTTAAACGGACTACTACAGTATTTGTCTTGGAAGTTTCTTGAAGACTGTCTATTATCGATTCCAAATAAGGCAACCAAATTTCAGAATAAAGTTTTATAACAAGTACCCTATCATATACATCTGCTATCAATCCTGGAAAACCATCATTTTCCCCAAATAGAAGTCTGTAGCTATTTGTAGTGGTCTTCAATAAATCAGTACGCTTTTCAAAAGCCAATTGAATTTTTTGATGAAAAAACTTCGTATTTATTTCAACTCTATTTTTTCCATGATGAATTATCTTTATTCTTATCGGTGAATTAGAATCGTATAAACCAATTGCTATTAACTTATTTTTATTCTTACTAAAAATTATTGCAATATCACCAGTTTGAGGATTATTAGAGACTTTCACAATACTATTGGAAAACACCCACGGATGACCTCTTACTACAAATTGTTCTCCCCTTGAGGTTAGTTTTACAGCAATACTTTGAGGATGACTATTATTTTTAACTGTTTTATTCACTTAAATCTATTCCAAAATATGAGCAAACATAGTAAAACAAATAAGTAAACTTCTCGCATTTTATCTCAAATAAATAGAACGAATTAACCAATTAGGTAAATTTTTTGTCGTTTCATCGCAAATAATACGATTCTATTAAAGAAATCCTCCATATTGTAGTACCAAATCAAGTCTATTTTAAACATTATGAACAATATTTTAGTTTATGGGGCCTCTGGGCAGGTAAAAATGATTATGGATATCATCCACAAAAGAAATAATTATAATATTGTCGGCTTAATCCTAAATTCAAATGTAAAAATTGGTAGGTATCGTATTATTAATACCAATGGATCGTTGGGACAAGGTTCTAAAATGATTAATTTTTCTAACCTCACGCCTGGCGTAACAACTGGTAGTAGTGTGAAAATTGGTGATAGTTCAGCGATTTGTATTGAGGCCACCTTAGTTAACAATATTAATATTGGAAGACATAAGGTGATAGGAGCGTCTTCTCTTTCAAGTAAAGATGTAGGAGATCACAAACTCGCTTATGGTTCTCCAATTACGGTTACAAAGGATCGTGAAAAGGACTATAATTATTATAGTAAATATAACTATGTTATTTAATTATCTACGCAATATTTTATTTTGGTTTCTAGACTCCATAAAAGGTGGTTATATTAGAAAACAAATAAAAGAAATTAAATATTCTGTAATACATCCAGAATCATCTAATTCAGAAAACCTCAAAAAAAAATATATAGACAAGCTATTAATTCATGCTACCAATTCAACACCATATTACTCATCATATAAAAACTTCAATAGTATTCAAGATTTTCCAGTTATAAAGAAAGTAATTATTCAACAAAACTTTGATAAATTTCAATCAACTGAATATAAAGATAAGGATAACTTTAAAGTTTCCACAAGTGGATCTACCGGAGTACCATTTTTCTTGTACCAAGATAAAAACAAACGAAGAAGAAATCATTCTGATGTTATTTATTTCTTAAAGGAATCTGGTTTTAAGATTGGAAACAGGCTATATGAACTAGAAGTTTGGAGAGGGCATAATGAAAAAAATAGATTAAAAGCATGGCTTCAAAACACTATTCAATTTGACATATCAAAACTCACAGATAAAAGAATAGAATCCTTTATTGAATTGCTAAAAAATGATAAGCAGTCAAAAAAAACCATGTTGGGATTTGCATCATCCTATGAAATGATTGCTCAATATATGGAACGTAATAATATTTTTTTAGATAATTTAGGTTTAACTTCCGCTGTTGCAAATTCAGAATATCTCAATCCTTATACTAAAACAACCTTAGGTAAGCATCTCAATACCCAGATTCTTTCAAGATATTCCAGTGAAGAAATTGGAATAATTGCTCAACAAACCTTAAACTCACCAAACAGTTTTGTAATAAACCATGCCAGCTATGTCGTTGAAGTATTACAATTTGACAACAATGAATCTGTAAAACCAGGAGAATTTGGAAGAATAGTTGTTACTGATTTATTTAATTTTGCGATGCCAATTATTAGATACGATACCGGAGATATTGCTAAATTAGGCATCAATGACGATGGTGTAATTCAGTTAGATGAAATCGAAGGCAGAAAAATGGACGTCATTTATGATTCAGATGGAAATCTAATATCCTCATTCGTAGTTTACACCAAATTTTATAAATATTACCATTTATTAAAGCAGTATCAGTTTATTCAGCAAAGTGAGAAAGACTATGAAGTAAAACTCAATCTACAAGGCAATACTTTTGCATTTGAAGATGACCTAATTGCCATTATAAAATCTGACTTTGGTGAGGATTCTAATGTTACAATTACCTATGTTGATGAAATTCCTCCACTATCTTCTGGAAAAAGAAGAAAAGTAGTTAACAACTACAAAAAATCTTAAGAACGCCTTAATGTAAGTGCTAATATTTCGTCTGTAAAATCTCCTAATAAAGGTCCTGCAGCTATTTGCAAATCAATACCTTGCCTATGTGTATTATATTCTATTAAGAAAGGCTCATCGTACTTATTTATTCCTATATCCCACGAAATAATTTTAAAGTAAGGCACAACATAATGCATAGATTTTATCATATCCTGAACTTTTTCATAGTTAGGTATTTTACAATCTTTTAAATGCACACCTGTAGAGGTTTCTGTTACAATATTTCCTTTAGGGCTGTAGCCTTTCCCTTTTAATGCACCGTTATCTAAAATTCCGCAAAAAAGACCACCTGTTGAGAAATTATCTGTTGTATTTCCTAACTTACCTATTCGTAATACAGAATTTAAGATATGTGCGCCATTATTATTTAAGTAAGATACAACCCGAAGCGTATTTAAACTCGAAGGATTTAACGATTTCAATACATCACATTGCTCAAGAAATTCCTGAACCACAAAATCTTTCTTGTACAACCCAAACAATTTTTCAATACTATAGTCCTTATATGTGGTTTTGGCATTAACAATACTAAAGGCATTGACCATTTTCCCACCTCCGGTACCTACAGTTGGTTTAATTATTAATTTTCCTTTGATGGCTTGACAAGCTTCAACCACTTTTTTCAAACTAACAATTTTATCGTCTATATAATAGAAACCATTTATATTCTGAACAATACGTTTGGGCTGATTAAACTCCTTAAATAAATTGTAGGTGAAATTTTTATCCAATAAGGCAGGCCACTGTCTTCTTTGGTTCAGCATTGGATTAATCTTAGGGTTAAATATATCATACGGTATATAATCTTTATGAAACTCACCGTTAATACCTTTGTAATATCTGTGCCAATAGGTGTTTTTTAGGGTATACCCTCTAGCTTTAAAAAACAATTTCGCTTCTTTAATTTCTTGTTTACTTAATTTTGGGAGGTTCTTTTTCTTCATTAAAGATCTCATATAACGTACAGTGCTAATTTCGGTATGAAACTGGCGTAACCACTTCTGAAAACCAAGGAGGCGTTTCAAAAATATTTTCTTAAGTAAGGGATATATATACATCTATTAAATTAATCTCACGTTAACACTAAGATTATTACTTTAACATTGACAGGCTTCCGCTAAAATTTCATTAGTAAACGTCCCAAATAACGGGCCATTCACAATTTGGTGGATTTTTGTGCTCTGGTTATACGTATTATATTCTATCAAAATTGCGTCATTATTTTTATCAATGCCAATATCCCATGAAATAATCCTAAAATATGGCACTCTTTTATGAAGTAGTTCAACCATTTTTAGTACGTTGTTATAATTAGGAATAAGTACTTCTTTTAGAACAATTCCAGAGGTAGTTTTTGTAAGTGTCGTGCCGTCTTGTATAAATCCTATTTCTTTTAAACGTCCTGTATTTTTTACACCACAAGCCACTCCTCCAGTTGCAAAATTATCAGTACTTTTTCCGGCATTGCCTATACGAAGAACCGAAGAAACAATATGAACGCCGCCATTATTTAAATAGCTCATTATCCGTAAAGTATTTAAGGAAGATTTATTGAGCTTTGCCATCACAGGACTTTGTTCCACAAATTCTTGGACAACGAAATCTCTGTTATAGGATTTAAACATGTTGATAATATGCTCTACTATTTCTTCCTCAACTATGTCTTGAATCGATAAAACATTTACCATAAATCCGCCACCAGATTCTATGCTGGGTTTTACAACTAATTTACTGCTAGATTTAGAACAAATCTGAACAGCTTCTAATTCGCTAATAATTTCTCCGTTATTGAAATAAAACCCATTGATGTTAGAAATTACAAGTTTCGGTTGTTTATAACCTTTAAATAAATTATAGCTTAAATTTTTATCCAATAATGCTGGCCATTGTATTTTTTGATTTAAGCTTGGGGCAATATGCGAAGAGAAAATATCGTGCGGAACATATTCCTTTACAAAATTCCCTGTCGCACCTTTATAGTATTGATGCCAGATTGTATTATCAAGTTTAAAACCCTTAGATTTCCAATAAGCCTTTGCTATTTTAATTTCCTCTTTATTGAGTTTATCAAAATTAAATTTTCTTACGAATTCTCTTCCTTCATTTTTGGCATTAGCAGCCATATTGAATCTGAGTAATTTTGTACGTACACTTAAAAAGGGATTAATAAGTTTTTGCTTAATTGAAATATAGATAGACATAATAATTAAGGTTTCTGGTAAAATCGATTTTGGACTAAAATAAAAAAGTAATCAACTACTTATATGTTCTTAGAGTAAAGTTAAGTGTCCAAGTTTTAAATAAAACAATACTAAGATATAACGCAACTGTTTTAGCGTTAAGTTTATGCTGAATTCTCAAAGCAGATTTATTAAAATACTCAGTAATAGCATGATGAAATATGACCCCTTCTTTCTCATATAATCCAAACCTATGGTATTTCATATATGGAGAAATATTTTTCCCTCTATACTTATCAAAAGTATATAAACTATGTATATAGATATCTTTATCGGTTAAATGGAAATAGCGCTTTCTAAAATAAAAGGGCTTGTTTTTAATCATAGAATAAGCAACGATTTCATTTTTGTGCTTTATCCCCATACATATGTCTCCATTCTTTATATCTTCGAGAAAGTCTTTCTGTTCCAAGCCACTAATTGACTCCTTTATCAATTTTAAATCAGATTCATCAAAAACTGTAACATCAGAATTTATTTTTTCTCCTGTAATTTTTTGTGGTACAGCATTCTCTTTTGTTGAAATGAAATAATAATACGGCATAATATCTATACCAATCTTAGCAATATTATTACGTAGACCTTGCATAAACAAACCATGTTTGGTAAGCTTATAAATCCACTTTATTCTATTAATGAAACCTATCTTATTTTTTTCCATAACCTCTATTTAAGTTAAGAGATGAATTTTATAGTTGTAGTTATTTGCAAAAAGTAAGTTTAATTACGAATTAATTCTGCCTAGATACAAAATCTCATCTGTGAAATCACCTAGAAATGGACCCATAAACATTTGCATATCAATACTTTGGTATAATGTGTTGTACTCAATCAAAATAGGTGAATCATTTTTATCAATACCAATATCCCAAGATACCATTTTAAACATAGGAATTATAATATGCATCTGCTTAACCATTTTAGAAACTGCGGTGTAATTAGGGATTTTAAAACCTTCTAACAAAACTCCAGATGGAGCAGTTGTAATATCAGATTTGCCGCCGTCTTTTCTATGACCAAATCCTTTACTATGCAATGATCCATCATTATATACAGAACAGCCTATGCCTCCAATAGAAATATTGTCAGTATCAGAACCAGGCTTTCCAATTCTTAAGTAAGTGCATAAAACGTTCACTGTTCCGGTTTTATCAAGGTAAGAGACAACTCTTAATGTATTTAAAGTTGTCGGATTCAAAGTACTTAATAGTTTACTTTGCTCAACTACCTTTTGAACAATAAAGTCTTTTTTATACAATTTAAATAAATCAATGATATCGACATTATTATGAGGAGATATTTCATTGTTCAAAGTAAACTTTTTAACCATTTTTCCTTGACCAGATTCAATAGAGGGTTTTATAATTAGTTGAGCTTTAGCATTATTACAAGCATCAACAGCAATAGCTTCTTTAACCATGGTATTATTCATGTAATAAAAGCCATTGATATTACTTACAACAGTTTCTGGTTGGTTAAATTTATCAAAGATATTAGATGTTAAATTCTTATCTACCAATGCTGGCCAATATAATCTTCTGTTTATATTTGGTTCTATTATTGCTCTAAAAATATCAAGTGGAAGATAGTCTTTATGGAATTCACCATTAGCAAACTTATAAAACCTATGCCAATAGGTGTTTTTTAGTTTATAACCTTTGGACTTATAAAAGGCTTTAGCCTTAGCTACTTCATGTGGCTCTAATTTTGGAATATTATTTCTTCGTAAGATATCTTTTATAATCTTACGAGAATTCATTTTAGAATTAAAAGCTACCAACTGCCTCTGGTAATATAAAATTTTGCTTAAATAAATTCTTTTTAATGTTTGGTACATGGAAATCAATATTTTTTTAAAATAAAGTTTAGTGTCCAATAATTAAACATTACCAAACTGAGATAAAGCTTCATTGGCTCTGAATTCAATTTTTTCTTAAACCTAATTGTAGATTTATTAAAATACTCGCTAATACTGTAAAAGTTTGTTATACCTTTTTTTTCTAAATAGTTATAACTATTGTAGCGCAAATAAGGTGCAAGATTCTTGCCTCTATAGGCTTCAAAAGTGTACATGCTATGCAAATAACTGTCAGTAGGTTTTAAATCAAAAAAGCGTTTTCTAAAGACAAATGGTCTGCATTTTATAAACATATAAGCAGCGATTTCATTTTTATGTTTTAACCCAATACATATTTCACCATTTTTAAGATCTGCTAATAAATCCTTTTGCTCTATACCAATTATAGTATTCTTAATGTAATTTATTTCAGCCTCACCAAAAGTGGTAATTTTAAAATCTTTCTCGACTCCCCTAATTTCTGGCGGAGATATAGGGCTGATAGCTTCCTTAACCCAATAATAAGGCATAAAGTCTATACCAATCTTAGCAAGGTTATTTCGTACACCATGCCAAAATAATCCATGTTTTATAATATTGGACATCCACTTAAGTCTATATGACAAGCCACCTTTATCTCCTTCCATATTAAATTTTATTCGTAAATACGACCATAGCGACCATTGCCAGGCTCCATATCCATTTGAGCCCTAAATTCTGACGGAGTCATAATTTCTCTGTTATTGGCTTTTGCAATAACATGTACTCGCTCTATAAGAGCGGTGTTGGTTGCCAATCTTGTACGTTCTGCATCAAACCAAATATTATCCTCTAGACCAACACGTACTCCCTTACCAATTGCAATTGCCAAAGAATTCATCATTAATTGTCCATTGCCTATACCAGCTATACTAACCAAAGCATCTTCTGGAATATCGTTAAGCATAACACCTGTATGCAACAAATTAGTTTGAGCACATGCGATGTTTCCAAATAAAAGATTATAGTACAATGGAGGTCTTATTAAATCTTTTTTTACCAAGTAATTCCCAAAGTTGATCATTCCCACATCAAAAACTTCGAGCTCTGGTATGATGCCCTTGTCCTTCATGATTTTGGCTAAATCCTCTATCATACATGGTGCATTCATACTGGCCACTTTATTAAAATTTAAAGAGCTCAAAGTTAAACTTCCCATATCTGGTTTTAAATCACCCTCTAGGGATAAAACGTCTGCTCTTTTTTTGAAAGTATTAAAGTTACGCCCACTTAGTGATACACAAATTACCAAGTCTGGTGCATATCTTCTAATACCTGATATAATTTTTGCATAAACTTCCTTCTTATAAGTTGGTATACCAGAATCTTCTTCCCTAGCATGGATATGAACCATTGTAATACCTATTTCATAGGCCTTGTGAACATCTTCAATAATTTCATTTACGGTAATAGGTATATGAGGTGTCATATCCTTTGTAGGAATCATTCCAGTTGGTGTGAAATTGATAATCAATTTTTGCATAATTTGGGATTATATGATATGGAAACTAAAATAATTGATTGAGAATAAAGAAATTTTCCGATTATCCGAACAAGAACTTCTATAAATTGAAAAAAATAGAGTTCTAAAACAAAAAAGCGCAATCAAATAATGATTGCGCTTTCAATTTTGTCAAGCAAGCGAATTACTTCACTTCTTCAAAATCCACATCTTCAACATCGTTAGTCTCACCTGTGTCTCCTTGACTTGCATCAGGACCTGGTTGAGTATCACCTTGTTGCGCTTCAGCTTGAGCTTTATACATTTCTTCACTTGCCACTTTCCAAGCTTCATTGATTTTTTCTAAGGCAGGCTCAATTATAGCATTGTCTTTAGTTTCATAAGCTTTCTTTAACTCTTCCAAAGCATCCTCGATTGGCTTTTTCTTATCATCTGATAATTTATCACCAAATTCTTCTAACTGCTTTTCAGTTTGGAAGATCATGGCATCTGCCTGATTCAATTTCTCTGCAGTTTCTTTAGCTTTGGCGTCTGCTTCAGCATTTGCTTCTGCTTCTGCTTTCATTTTCGCAATTTCTTCTTCTGTTAAACCTGAAGACGCTTCAATTCTAATATCTTGCTTTTTACCTGTAGCTTTATCTTCAGCAGATACTTTGATGATACCATTTGCATCAATATCGAAAGTAACTTCAATCTGAGGGGTACCACGTCTCGCTGGTGGAATTCCATCTAAATGGAAACGACCAATTGTTTTGTTATCCGCAGCCATTGGACGCTCTCCCTGTAAAACATGGATTTCAACCGAAGGTTGATTATCAGCAGCCGTTGAGAATACTTGAGATTTCTTTGTTGGAATCGTAGTATTAGCTTCAATCAGCTTTGTCATTACATTACCCATAGTTTCGATACCAAGAGATAATGGTGTTACATCCAAAAGGAGAACATCTTTAACATCTCCAGTTAATACACCACCTTGGATACCTGCACCTAGAGAAACTACTTCATCTGGATTTACACCTTTACTTGGTGCCTTACCAAAGAAATTCTCTACTGCAGATTGAACCGCCGGGATTCTTGTAGAACCTCCCACTAATATAATTTCGTCTATATCGCTCTTTGATAAACCTGCGGCTTTCAATGCGGATTCACATGGCTCAATAGTTCTCTTAATTAAATCATCAATTAATTGCTCAAATTTACTACGAGACAATGTACGCACTAAGTGCTTAGGTCCACTTGCCGTTGCAGTTACATATGGAAGGTTAATCTCTGTTTGGGTAGATGATGATAATTCAATCTTAGCTTTTTCAGCTGCTTCTTTAAGACGTTGTAAAGCCATAGGGTCTTTACGAAGATCCATATCTTCGTCCTTCATAAACTCTTCCGCTAACCAATCGATAATTCTCTCATCAACATCATCACCGCCTAAGTGTGTGTCACCATCAGTAGATAATACCTCAAATACACCATCTCCTAATTCTAGTATAGAAACGTCATGTGTACCACCACCAAAGTCAAATACAACTATCTTTTGGTCGGTTCCTTTCTTATCCATACCATAAGCTAATGCCGCAGCCGTTGGCTCGTTGATAATTCTTTCTACTTTTAAACCAGCAATCTCACCAGCTTCCTTGGTAGCTTGACGTTGTGCATCGTTAAAATAAGCAGGAACAGTAATTACTGCTCTACTAACATCTGTACCTAGATAATCTTCTGCTGTTTTCTTCATTTTTTGAAGAATCATAGCAGATAGTTCTTGTGGCGTATATAAACGGCCATCAATATCTACTCTTGGTGTATCATTATCACCTTTTACTACATTATATGGAACACGTTCCGCTTCTTTCTTTGATTCAGAATATTTATTCCCCATAAAACGTTTAATAGAATAAACTGTTTTTTGTGGGTTAGTCACTGCTTGTCTTTTTGCTGGATCGCCAACTTTAATTTCACCGCCTTCTACAAAAGCGATAACTGAAGGCGTTGTGCGCTTACCTTCTGCATTAGGTATTACGACAGGCTCATTACCCTCCATTACTGAAACGCAAGAGTTGGTTGTTCCTAAATCTATTCCAATAATCTTACTCATAATTTTTATGTGTGTTATGTTGTTTTTTAAAATTTAAACTCTACAGCAATAGGTCAAGTATTATGCCATGTCAAAAAATATGACATGATGTCATACGCTTTTTTTAAAATAAAAATTCTAACCACTTCTACTTTGGTATACGCTTTGATATAATAAGAAAAAACATTAGTTATTATGAAACATATTTTATCCTTACTTACTGTATTTACACTTTTATTCACAGCATGCGAAGGTCCGCAAGGGCCTCCTGGATTTGACGGACTAGATGGCCTGGATGGCGAAGTGATCGCTTCTTCTGCCTTTGAAATTGTTCTAGATTTTACACCAGGCAATAATTACGAATTTTTAGAACCATATGGTTTTAACGTATTACCAACGGATGTTACATTGGTATATATTTCTTGGGAAGTTGACAATGGGCAGGACATATGGAGACTATTACCTCAAACAGAATATTTTGATGACGGTGTCCTAGTTTATAATTACGACTTTACTCAAAATGATGTGCGCTTTTTTCTAGATGGTACGACTGACTTTTCCTTGTTAGACCCATCTTATACAGACGAGCAAGTGTTTAGAGTTGTGGTAGTACCTGCAGATAACGTAGGACGTTTAGATATTTCAAATCTAGAAGCAGTACAGGATACTTTTGGAATTACTGAATTTCCTAGACGATAATTATTAGAATTAATTTAGAGAAGAAGTTTTGATAAATAAAAATTATCAAAACTGTTTTTTATTTACAGCCTTCTCGACGTCTAGTATCTACAAGATAAATTATTTTCCATTTATCATTCTCTTTAATCAGTTGAAAAGAGTTTACGCCACAATGACTTAATTTTTCCATATACCAAAACTCATAAGGCGTCCATGCATTTGCCATTTCGCCATCAATTTGTATAGAATAATCCAATAACTTCTCTTCGAATGATCGATTTTTAGGAATACTTGCTATGTTTCTAAGAAAATCTTTATAACTGTTTTCGTTTAAAACAGTATGCCCTTCTTTGTTTACAGAAATAGATTGCATCAATATATCCCCCTTTGCCAATGATTTCATTGTGGTTGTATCTTGTTTATGAAAAGCCTCAAAAAACTCATTTATAGTATTTTTTACATGCTCTATATCAGAATTTTGTGAATTACTTGCAATTGAAAAACCGAACAAAAAGGCAATTAAAAAGAATCTCATAATTTTTGTATCTATCGTAAAATAAAGATTCGACCTTATTTCTAATATAGATTAAACAAAAGTTTAACAAAACTCTTATTTTTACGTTCAACTAATTTTAAAACTATGTCTGTAGCCAAATCCGAATACAAACGAATTACAGTTAAGACCCTTGTTGACATGAAATCTAAGGGAGAAAAAATATCTATGCTAACGGCATATGATTATACAATGGCGAAAATCGTTGATGGCGCAGGTGTAGATGTAATTCTAGTAGGTGATTCTGCCAGTAATGTAATGGCTGGTCACGAAACCACATTACCAATAACTTTAGATCAAATGATCTATCACGCGTCTTCTGTGATTAGGGCGATTGATCGTTGTCTTGTTGTTGTTGATTTACCTTTCGGAACGTATCAAAGCGATCCAAAAGAGGCGCTCAGATCTGCTATTAGAATAATGAAAGAAAGTGGTGGACATGCTGTTAAAATGGAAGGTGGAAAAGAAATTAAGGAGTCTATTAAACGTATTTTAAATGCTGGGATTCCTGTTATGGGACATTTGGGACTAACACCACAATCGATTTATAAGTTTGGTACCTATACAGTTAGAGCAAAGGAAGAGCAAGAAGCACTCCAATTAAAGGAAGATGCATTAATGCTTGAAAAAGCTGGATGCTTTGCAATAGTATTGGAAAAAATACCTGCTAAATTGGCAAAAGAAGTGGCTGAAAGCATCTCAATACCTGTAATTGGAATTGGAGCTGGCGATGGTGTAGACGGACAGGTACTCGTACTGCATGACATGCTTGGCATGACACACGAGTTCAATCCTCGTTTTCTTCGCAGATATATGAACTTATATGAAGATATGACCAAAGCAATTGGGCAATATGTTGATGATGTAAAGTCTAAGGACTTTCCTAGTGAAAAAGAGCAATATTAAAGCTAATGCTTTTAGTAAAAGACATTGTAAAAAAGTTAGATTTGCAACCTCATCCTGAAGGAGGCTATTACAAAGAAACCTACAGATCTGAAGATATAATTCGAGATACTATACTTGGCAACGAATTCAATGGATCAAGAAACTTATGTACAGGGATATATTATTTATTAGAATCAGATGATTTTTCGGCATTGCATAAAATTAATCAAGATGAAATGTGGCATTTTTATCTAGGTGAGGCCATTGAGCTCACAATGATTTCTGAAGCAGGAGAGCTCTCAATGGTTACAATTGGAAACAATGTTTCAAATGGGGAGGTGTTACAATTTGTTGTACCTAAACGTTACTGGTTCGGGGCAAGACTTTTGAAGGCAAATTCTTTTGCACTTGTTGGCTGTACAGTATCTCCAGGATTTGATTTTAATGATTTCAAATTAGGGGAAAGAGAAGAACTACTTAATAAGTTTCCCCAGCATGAAGATATTATTGAATCACTGACCAGAGCCTAATGCCAAAAAATCGAAAAATTATTTCGGACAAAGACAATCTTCAAGTTCTTTACGAAGACAACCACATCATTGTTGTAAATAAGCGAGCAGGTGATATTGTACAAGGCGATAAAACAGGTGACAAACCACTTTCTGAAGTTGTAAAAGAATACCTAAAGAAAAAATATAATAAACCTGGCAATGTTTATTTAGGTGTTGTACATCGATTAGATAGGCCAACTACAGGCATAGTACTTTTCGCTAGAACTAGTAAAGCTTTACCTAGACTTAATAAACTATTTGCTGAGAAAAAAGCAAAAAAAACTTATTGGGCTTTGGTAAAAAACAAACCACTAAAATTGGAGGACACCTTAATTCATTGGTTACGAAAAAATCCTAAAAACAATAAATCTCAAGCATTCAGCAAAGAGGTTTACAATAGTAAAAAGGCGGTTCTACATTACAATGTAATCAAAACATTAGAAAACTTCTACTTGCTAGAAATAGATCTTGAAACAGGCAGGCATCACCAAATAAGAACTCAACTAGCATCAATTGGTTGTCCGATCAAAGGTGATTTAAAATATGGCTATGACAGGAGTAATAAAGATGCAAGCATAAGCTTACATTCTAGACAATTGCATTTTGATCATCCAGTAAAAAATGAACATATTGAAATAATTGCCCCTACGCCTAAGGATGCATTATGGAAAGCATGCGGGATTAGCTAAGAACTCTATAATTATATTTAATTTTTAGTTGTGTTCCTTTACCTTTTTCAGATGTTAAATTAAATTCTGCATTTATTAGTTCTGAGCGCTTTTCCATATTGATAAGTCCAGAACTTTTTTCAATGGTTTCAAAATCAAAACCATCACCATCATCATTCACATTTAGAACAAGATCTTTATCAGAATATGTAATGTTTACCTCTAATTTATTTGCATTGGCATATTTAAGTGTATTAGAGAAAAATTCCTGTAATATTCTGAACAAAATTATTTCGTCTTTACCATTTTCAAAGTTTGCATTCTCTCCAAATACATTAAAGGAAGCTTCAATTAATCCTGAATTATTTAATCGCTTAATTTCATTTTTAACAGTAGTATCAAAACCTGTTTTAAGAATAACATCATTATTCAATGATCTAGATAATGCTCTTACTTCCGTCAATGAAGACGCTACAGCCTCTTGCGCATTGGTTAATTTTGGTAAAATATCCTTTTCAGCTACTTTTTCAAATGCTTTGAGTTGCATGGTTGTGAAAGCTAATAGTTGTCCTACATTATCATGTAGTTCTCTACCTACATGTTTTAGAGTTGCTTCTTGGATTTCTTGCTGTGATTTTACCAATTCTTCGTCAAACACCTTTTGCTGATTAATCTTATCAAATAAAAGTTGGTTTTTACGACGTTGAAAGGCTGTGAAAAAAACAACAAAGACAACAATTAACGCTAATACGAAAAAAGCGACGTATGCTATTAATGCTATTATTTCTGTGCTAATTTCTTTTTGAAACGCAAGGGATATAAAAACGCAAATGTATACCATGAATATAATATTATATTTGAGGTGTCAAGAAATGTTCTTCTAAAAGCATTAAACTCAGGGTTTATTTCTAAAAAATGAGAATCAAAAATAAATAATGGTGTCAAACAAATATACCATAATAACAAGGCTGTTGTTACATAAAAAACTGGAGTTTTGTAAAAGCTTAAAATTCTATCACTTCTCATTAATTCTCTCAAATACAACATTACCATTGTGAAAATTACAAAAGTTGAAACGATAAAGTCATAAGGAAGCCCATGTTTAAAAAAACTGTTGGTTATTATAAAATAACCGATGCAGAAAAAGACATAAGACCGAGACAATAAAGTTATAACCTTGTGTGATATTAAATCTTTAGTATTAGCAATTAAAAATTTACCAATTAATAATACGGCAATTGGATTGTATATATTATATAGCCAGGAATTTCGTCTTATTCTAGAATTTGCAATAGCCTTGATAATTGAATTATCTGTAAAATCATACAAATATGGATATAAAGCTGTAGTTTCAACACAAACAATAACCCACAAATACCAAACAAATGGTCTTATACTCTTATCCTTAGTTTTGAGCCAATAAATTGACGCCGATATTGCAGCTGTAAGTTCAAAAAGATGAAAGAGAAAAACAGACGTTCTCATTTAACCTATAATCTTTTTATTACTGAGGGTAATTCGCTCCTGGTGGCTCTCCACTTTGTCCAATATTTAACCCATTACCACCTGGTATATCACCACTCATAGGTTGTACTGCAAATACAGCACCTTGTGCAGTGTTCTTTTTACCAGTCGGAACAATGAACATTGTTGTTAGTCCAGCCATCTCACCTGGTTTTGCAGGATATGAACCTAAGTAAACTCTAAGCCCATCCATTTTATATCCTAACTCACCGGCTTGATTTTCAGCATAGTTGATGTAATTTTGGATATCTTCTATAGACCACCAAGATGAACGGTTATCACCTCCATCAGTAGATTTTCTGAACAATGAATCATTGATAATTGTGTGTTTTAAATTGAACGCTTGGTCTAATACCTTCGCTTCTTTTGGTGTAATAACACCTTTTGGTTTAGTAATTTCTTGGGTTGTTTTCATTTCGGCTTCGCCTTGATTGCAATAAAAATACATGGCCAATGCGCCAATAATAAGGCCTAATAAAAGAGGTCCTAATTTTTTCATGAATGAGATTTTTGATTAACAGATACTAGCAAATTATTGAAATTATTCAATAGAAAAAAATTAAGCATCGAATTTTTCTTACAATATTAATTCGTTAATCTAAAAAATATCTTCTCCCCTTGTCGTTTTTGACTTATTATATTAAGTGACCTCTCTGTAAGTTGCAGTACTCTTGGATATCCTCCCGTTGTTTGGCAATCTCGCATTAAAATAATGAGATTTCCATTTGGAGTAAGCTGAACTGTACCTGGTAATACAGGTGAGGTTAATATAGTTTCTAAAGTATTTGACATTAGCGGCTCTAATTGATAGGCCATGCGGTTATTAAACTTAGAAACTTTAAACTGAAGCTTGCTTAATTTATTCTTAAGTTCTTGGGGTAATTCATTGTATTCAGGTCCATTTTCAACTTCTAGAATTTTAGTTGAAAGAAGATCATGATCATATTTTAAATTAGAATACGTCTTAATAGAATTTGAAGGTGACTTTTCATAGTATATTTCTTCACCAACATTGATAGTATCAGATTCCGAAATTGTATTGTACATACTTCTACTTCCAAGATAAACTTCAGATTGTAATCCTCCTTTGATGGCCAAATAACACCTTAATCCATTTCTAAGGCCTGCAAAACTTAATACATCATTAAATTTTATATCAATTACTTGATTATTAGATATGAGTTTACCATTTAGCTTTGGTGTCAAGTCTGCACCTGCTATTGCTATTTGAGTCGGTTCTTGAAAGTGCAATTCTGGTCCTGACATTGTAATTTCCAAAACAGCACAATCTCTATCATTACCCAATATAGAATTCGCATAATGACTTGAATAAGAATCCATCGACCCAGAAATAGGGACGCCAAATGCTCTGTAGCCAAATCTACCAGAATCCTGAATGGTGGTGTAAAAACCCGATTTAACAACTTTAAGCATGATGAGGTATTGAAATTAGTTTAAAAGCATTAGAATCTATCTCTTCTATTATTCTTTCATGATCTGTTTTACTGATTTGATAGAATCTTATTTTATCTCCATGTAGTATCTTACATGGAAGGCTTTGTTTTGGATTAAACAATTCCACTGGAGAATTTCCGATAACATGCCAACCTCCAGGACTGTCCTGAGGATAGATTCCCGTTTGATATCCACCGATAGCAACAGACCCTTTTTTTACATTTAGCGAAGGCGATTTTTTCCGAGCTAAATTCAATTTTGGATCGAGACCACCGAGGTATAAAAAACCTGGTAAAAAACCCAAAAAATAAACAGTATAAAGATTCCTAGTATGACAGTCAATAATCTCTGATTTAGACATCCTTTTTGTTACAGAATATTGAATTAAATCTGGCCCGAATGAATCATCATAACAGACCGGAATCTCCCAAAGCTTAGAATCAAAATTTTGTATAGTACTAAGACTTGAATATAACTCTTTTAGCGTTAAAAATTCATCATTGAAGTTATCAATAGTAAAATCATATATAATTAATATTGAAGTATATGTATTAATTACCTCAACTTTAAGTTTAAAGTAATGAGAATTAATAGATTTTTTAAATTTTAAGATATCCCTTAGTATATTTTGATCAATACTTTGTGGCCATTCAATTAAAATTGAACTGCTATTAAACTTTGAATATTTCAGATTGAATCCCATAATATACTACTCAACTTCTACTCCGTTTTTTGGTAATTCTGAAATTAAATATCTAACTATTTCGAGCGCGTTTTCAGTATCACCATGCACGCAAAAAGTAGATGCTTTTATCATTCTCTCTTGGTGATTTACAGTGATTACTTTTTGGTCTTTGACCACCCCTAAAACATGACTTAAAATCTCTTCTTTTTTATGCTTAATAGCATTATTCAATTTACGCGATACCAAGTTTAAATCTTCATTGTAATTTCTATCGGCAAAAGCTTCATAAACTACTTCAATATCGTTAGCGATTGCAAGTTTGGCTACCACTGAATTAAAAGGCGCATAAAGTTTCACTTCAAAATCAAGATCTTTTATAGTTTCAACTACAATATTGGCAGTTTCTTTGTCAATGGTTATTAAGTTGTAAAGTGCGCCATGTGGCTTTATATGATTTAATTCAAGCCCTAATTCATCAGCTAACGTTTTTAATGTCTGTACCTGATACAATAAGCTCTTTCTAAGCTCTTTAGGTTCAATATCCATAATACTTCTTCCAAAATTCTCGCGATCTGGAAATGAAGGATGTGCACCAACTTTTACATAATGTTGTTTGGCGAGTATTAAAACGTTTTGCATTATTGATCTATCACCAGCATGACCACCACAAGCTATATTGCAAGAGGACAGAAATGGCATGAGCATTTCTTCATTACCTATGCCCTCACCTAAATCCGCGTTAATGTCAATACTATATGTTTTAGTCATTTTAAATCAGATTAAATACAGACATTATTCCTTTTATCCCTAAAAATATAGCAATAAAGACAACAATAAGCCCAACTATATTCTGAAATACAGAGTTTTTATAGCTTCCTAAAACATTGGTCTTATTCATTATCCAAAGTAAAAATCCAGCTATAACCGGTAAAAGCAAACCGTTGGCTACCTGTGCAAACTTTATTACTTCAATAGACTTAAAACCAACTGAAGCAAATATTACTCCTAAAGCTAAAATGAATATCCAAACCACTCTAAACTTTGTAGATTTTAAGTTGTATTCCCAACCCAAACATCCGCCAGCAACAAATGCCGCTGCCAAAGGAGCTGTTATTGCACTTGTAATACCTGCCGCAAAAAGACCAGTAGATAAAAAGTACTTGGCATAGCTACCAAAAAGTGGCTCTAAACCTTTAGCCAAATCAGTAGCATTATTTAAACTTTGCCCTTGTATTGCACTTGCCGTGATAATTATACACATAGATACCAAGCCTCCTAATATCACAGCTATTATTGTATCCTTCCTAGCAAAACTAAGGTCAGCTTTATGTTTCCACTTGGTTTTAGCTAATGAGGCATGAAGAAATAAATTATAAGGCACTACCGTTGTACCAATTAATCCTATTACCGTTAGTATGCTTTTATTTGGAGTACTTGGAATAAAAGCACCTCTAAATATCTCAATAACATTTGGTTTAGTGATAACAGCAGTAGTTACGAATGCTAAACTCATAAAAATAACAAGCGAAACTAATACACGTTCTAAAACTTTATAATTTCCTATATAAAGTAATATGAAAGCACTAAGTCCAATCAAAAGCGCCATAGTTTCTAATCGGAAACCCAATATATCTACATAAGTATTTCCCATTATCGTTTGCAAGCCTAAAACGCCACCACTAATATTACCAGCCTCATAGGCAGCATTACCAACTACTATTGCACTGATCACCAATATAATTGCAAAATTTCTTAAAAGCGGGTTTCTAATTTCCTCCCTAATAACTTGAGATAAACCCTTTTGAGAAATCACACCTAATCTTGCTGCCATTTCCTGCAAAACGATAGTTGCAACTATTGACAATACCATTGCCCATAATAAAGCATAACCAAAGTTAGCACCTGCTATTGTGCATAAGGTTACGGTTCCAGGACCAATAAAGGCTGCTGCAACCAAGGGTCCAGGACCAATATTCTTAAAGAATTTCTTAATCATTCTTCTATAGAATTCAATGCGTAAATCGCGAAACTACCCAACCAATGACCACCTTCATAACTGTCACCAACAATACTTGGTAATGAATAATTTATATGTGCATTGGCGAGGTTCCTTAAATGCTCGTAATCTGGTAAGTCTTTAGCAATATAGTTTAAACTCCATGCCCTAGAAAAGTTAACACCATCTAAATGAACCAACTTACCATCAGTTCTATCTGAAACTTTT
The DNA here is from genome assembly GCF_003335675.1 of Winogradskyella sp. KYW1333. Lineage (GTDB taxonomy): Bacteria > Bacteroidota > Bacteroidia > Flavobacteriales > Flavobacteriaceae > Winogradskyella. Next base: position 354,264 of record NZ_QPHL01000016.1, read on the forward strand.
CCTGTTTCAATATAAAATGATTTGTCTTTTAATTGAGGCATAAAATTATTGATCCAGGTTTTGAATTCATCTGAAGGCAGCACACGTTTCATCAAGGCTGCTTCCTCTAAACAAGGGGATAAAAAATCAAAACCACTTGGTTCCCATTCTAACGGGCAGTTTGAATCCTTACCATAAAAATCTTTAGCGCGTTGTTCAATTAATGATTTAAGTTCTAAATGACCAACAGTCACAGCGTAATCATAAGCAAAACTGAGCCCAAAAGCTGTATTAGGATGCTCTCCTACTCTGATTGGGTAATTTAGTTTAGGTAAAAACTCAAGATATTTAGCAACAATCATATGAGTCATAGGTTGTAGATTTGATTCTAGTTGCCTGGCCACATCACTATCCCAAGTATGCAACTCTTCTACCAATTTTAAAAGCCATGCCCAACCATAAGTCCGCTCGTAAGATGTATTGTGTTTTCCATGAAAATAGGCAACCTCCTGCTCTACATTCTCTTCGGTAATACTCCTTTTTAGCCATGATCTTAATTCATCTTCTTTTTCCAAATCTGGAAATTGACGCAACAGACTCACCATACTCCAGTGTCCATGCACTGCAGAATGCCAATCAAAGCACCCATAAAATGTTGGATGCAGTTCTTTTGGTGATTTTAAATCTTCTGCACTGCCTATGGTTTGGTTAAGTTTATTAGGATACTCCGTACCAACACAACTCAAAGGCAATTCTGCCAAGCGATTGGCTTGCTCTAGGTTAAGAATTGGCGTGTCAACGACTGCATTTGCAGTAGCCTCTGCCAATGCACTTTTTTGCCCTTCAGTCTTATTACAACTAAATAAGACTACCAGAAACATGCAACTGAGATAATATTTTTTCATTTAGAATGGTTTGATGTCTAGTAAAAATACAATTTAGTGTAAGATCGTAAGCTGATCCTTCCTTACGAAGATCTGCTGGTGCCATATTAATTGTGATCTTTTTGCCAGGAATGCGATACCCATTGTTCTGAAGTGCCGCAGCGATTCTATAATTACTCTCCTTTATGGCATTATCCGGAAGACCTACAAGATGATAACCGATTCCTTTATCAACATTGACCTCAACTGTGATTGTTGTTGCCTCAACACCAAATACGGCACTTCCGAATATTTTTTTGAGCATATAGATTAATTTGCCTAAATCTACAAATTAAAGTTGATTTACAAACTCCAACGCTCTATTCTCGTTGTAGTAAATATTGTTCTTATCAATAAACCCAACATGCCCACCATACTTGGGCATTTCTAAAAATAAATTAGGATTATTCTTGGCTTCCTTTACAGGATAACAGGAAGCCGAAAGAAAAGAGTCGTTTAGTGCATTAATAATTAATGAAGGTACTTTGATATTTGGTAAAAATTGAAGACTACTTGCTTTATCATAATAATCATAAGCATCTAAAAAACCATGCGCTTTAGATGTGTATACATGATCAAAATCTATTAAACTTTTAATTGAATTAAAATCTGTAATACTCATTTTTTCAGGGTATTGACTTAATTTTGGTTTTAACTTTTTCTTTAAGTGATCTAAAAACCTAATCGCGTAATGCTTATTCCTTAAACTAAGTAATTCATCACAAGACCCTTTTAAACTACAAGGTGCTGAAACCGCAATAATTGCTTTTAATTCTTTTGGAATTTCATCTCGTTCTCCAGCATATTTGAGTACCATATTAGCACCTAGACTTATCCCATTTATATAGACCTCTTTATAAATATCCTTTTCTAAAATATGACTAATTACAGCTTCTAGATCTTCGGTCGCACCAGAATGGTAACTTCTAAACAATCTATTTGTCTCGCCACTGCAACCACGGAAATTCACGGCGCAAGCATCAACTCCGTTATCATTAAATAGTTTTGCTGGACCTGTAACATACGGTCGTTGCGCATGACCCTCTAAACCATGTAATAAGATTATTACCCTATGAGACGGTTTGTTTGCATAACTCCAATCCAAATCAATGAAGTCACCATCTTCTAGCTCCAGGCGTTCCCTGTTTTGCTCTAAACCCTTTACTTGTCTCACCAAACCAGAAAAAACAGTAGACACAAAGCTTTTCTTTGCCCAAAATGGTGGTTTGTATTCTGACTCTAAAACAGGCATTCTATTTTCCTTATTTTAATACTGTGAATTCTATTGAAGAATCATTGTACACCTTGTGTGTTTGTGCTTTGAAATCCTCTTCCTTCGCTTCAAAAATATTATCTACATAGGTTTGAGGATTAGCATCAATATATGGAAAGAACGTACTTTGAACCTGTACCTGAATTTTATGACCTTTTTTAAAGGTGTGAAACACATCTTGCAATTCTAAATTAATAGCAGTTTTTTGATTAGGAACGAATGGTTCCGGATTAGTCATACTATTTCTAAAACGGCCACGTAACGTTTCGCTTCTCACCAACATATGGTAATTGCTGAGCTTTAAGTGATCTTGTACATCTTTTGTATTTTCGGTATCAGCAGGGAAAACATCGATTACCTTAACAATCCAATCCGCTGCGGTTCCGGTAGTAGAAACATTAAGTTTGGTCAATATATCTCCAGCAAGGGTCATATCAGCTTCTAAAACCTCGGTTTCAAAGGTTAGCACGTCTGGTCGTCTTGATGCAAATCGTTGATCATCTGTCATAAACTTACGCGGCGTAAATACCACTTTTACATCTTCAGAATATGGCACTGGTTTTTTTGGATCGCTAATAAAGTCAGAAGTTGCAACATTTCTTGTTGCTTGTTGCGTTAATCGTTCACCAGCTTGCATAAAATAGTTCTGCTTTTCCGCATTTGCTGGTGGCCAAGAATCAAAACTTACCCATTCTTTTTTGCCAGTATCAAACATATGTGCCTCTGCTAAACCTGTTTGACCATTAGCATCACCTTTTAAGAAATGGTTAAAGAACTTTGTTTCGATATTTTTTTGGAAGTAATCCGAAATATTATCACCGAAGTGAATATTACCAATGACCTGACGTTCTTTTGTTCTTGCCCAATCGCCATGACTCCATGGTCCGAAAACCAAAGTGTTATAGTTATCACTGTTTTTTTCAATACTCGCGTAAGTATTATAAGGTCCGTATAAATCTTCGGCATCAAACTGACCGCCTACAATCATTGTTGCTGGTTTAATGTCTTTTAAATGCTGAATGATACCCCTACTCTGCCAAAACTCATCGTAAGTTACATGGGTCTTTAATTGCTCCATAAATACATTATCCTCATCGTAATACTTATCTAATTTACTTAGAGGCATATTGTCTAAGAAAAATTGGTACTGGTCGTCTGTACCAATATCTGGAAACTCATACCAAGATTCAGTTGTTGGTTCTTCTTTCATATAGCCAAAAACAGAAGTTGCTCTCCAATAGCTCAACAAATATGCGCCATTGTGATAAAAATCATCAAAGAAGAAATCTCCAATACATGCTTGTGGCGAAACCGCTTTAAGCGCTGGGTGCGCATCTAATAAGGAGTATGTCGCATAAAATCCGGGATATGAAATTCCATATGTACCGACTTTACCATTATTATTTTCGACATTATTAATTAGCCATTCAATCGTATCATAGGTATCGCTAGCTTCATCAGTTTGATTTCCTATTTTATTTGGAATATATGCTCTCATATTATCGTAAACACCCTCACTATTCCAACGACCTCTTACATCTTGATATACCATGATATTACCCTCTTCCATTAGATATTTGTTAGGTCCTAAATTGGTCTTGTATACATCTTCACCGTATGGTCTGCAGCTATAAGGTGTCCTCATCATTAAAATAGGATAAGTTTTTGATGTGTCTTTTGGTGCATAGATAGTAGTGTGCAGTTTAATGCCATCTCGCATTTCTATCGCAACCTCTTTTTTGGTGTAATTGTCTCTGGCGTAGCTAGTTTCTATCTCAACTTTTACATTGCCAACAGTAACTGATTTTTTTACGTTGTTACAACTAATTAAAGTAAATGCGAGTGCAGCAATTGGGAGTATTCTTTTAAACATATCAAGGTTGGTTTTTTTGAATAGCTAAAGATAATTGTTAGGATATATAATTATTACAAGAAAATGTTAAGAGACCTCTAATGATGTAAAGTTAAAATCAGAGCCATTAAAAAGTCCTTTATCGGATAGCTTCAGTGATGGTATAACTAAAAGGGCCATAAAGGACAAGCTCATGTATGGTGCATTTAATTTACTTCCCATTGACTTGGCCATCAAATCTAATTCATGATATTGTTTGCCAATAGTTCTAGCATCTTTATCGCTAATTATACCTGCCACAGGTAATGGCATTACTTTGCTATTCTTATTCGAAATGGCACATATACCACCCTTTTCTTTAATAATGAGATTAACAGCCTCGCAAATTGATTTGTCCGAGACACCAACGCAAATAATATTATGCGAGTCATGACCAACCGAAGATGCAATAGCTCCTTCTTTTAATCCGAAGTTTTTTATAAATCCAATGGCTGGTTTTTCATCTTTATAACGATTTACTACAACAACTTTTAGAATATCAGTTTTGGTATTAGAAACTAAGTTACCATTTATAATTGTTGAGCTTTCAATAACTTCATTTGTAATCAATTCACCATCTAGACATTCAATAACCCTTATTTTTTCAGTACTTGATTCCATTCTGAAATCTGATGGATTCTTCTCATTAGTATTGAAATTATTCAAATTCTCAAATTGTACATCTTTTATATTCGAGACACCATTATCGTATACTAACTCACCATTAATATAGGTTTGAAGTGTTTTAAACTCCTGCATATCTTTTAAAATGACACAATCAGCATAGTCTCCAACTCTCAACATACCAACATTGAGGTTATAATGCTTAATTGGATTAATACAAGCCATTTGGAGCACTTTAAATACATCCTTACCATTTGCTACAGCCCTAGCACAATGTTGGTTGATATGACCTAGCAATAAGTCATCAGGATGTTTGTCATCACTACAGAACATCATATTTTCATAATGATCATCTATAAGATTAACAAGGGCATTGAAATTTTTAGCCGCACTTCCCTCCCTAATGAGAACTTTCATACCTTTTTGAAGTTTCTCTAAGCCTTCTTTGTAAGTAAAACATTCGTGATCAGTATTTATACCTGCACTTATATATTTGTCTAGATCTTCACCTCTTAATCCTGGTGCATGGCCATCAATTGGTTTATTGAAGTGTTTTGCCCATTCTATTTTATTAAGAACTTCTTTATCGTCAAATAACACTCCTGGATAATTCATCATTTCTGCCAGATATTTGATATCTGGGTTAGCCAATAATTGCTTTATTCCATTAGAATCAATTATTGCACCTGCAGATTCAAAGCTTGTTGCAGGCACACAAGACGGTGCTCCAAAATTGAACTTAAAGGGTGTTTGCTTGCCATTTTCAATCATAAACTCCACGCCTTTAACACCTAACACGTTTGCAATTTCGTGAGGGTCAGAAACTGTAGCAACGGTACCATGTTTAACGGCCACCTTGGCAAACTCAGATGGCATAAGCATAGAACTCTCTATATGAATATGTGCATCGATAAAGCCCGGTAAAATAAAATGTTCTTCTGAGCAATCATTTTCTACAACACTAGATATTTTACCATTTTCAATAGTAATCTCACCCTTGAAAATTCGTCTATTCAAAATATCTACTATATTACCTCTTAGAATCAATGTAATTCAATTTTAAAAAAATCAGATGATGTATCAGTGATTTTGAATCTATCATCTGCCCTCATCCCAATTAACCAAACAATTTTATCTTCAGTTTCTATCACCCAAGTATTCTGTTTTTGCAATGGTGTTAATTTTTCATCCTTTAAATATTTACTCACCTTTTTCTTTCCCTTCATTCCTAATGGATAAAAAACATCACCTTTTCGCCAAGGTCTAATAATTAAGGGAAAACTCAATTTAGACTTATCAATACAGATTATTGATTGAGTATTATCTTGAGAGGATTGGATATCTTCAAATGACAATAAACCTATTGGAGTTTCTCTTGATGTATCAACTTCAGAAACATTCAAGAGTTTTGTATCGTTATTGGCTTGGTCTGCACCTGTAAGAATTAGAAATTCTCTGTGTTTTGTTAACCTATGGGTATTTGAAGATACGTACTTTCCTGTTTCAGCATCTAGTAGGCCAACAACATCATTCCATTCTGTAAAGCCATAATCCTTGAACATTTCAAATAAATAGGCCTTTGAATTATTTACTTTCTTAAACTCAGAAATTTTATAGGCTATGTAATCTTCATTTATATCTACAATAGCTCTTTTAGCTACAGCGTTTAAACTTTCTTCCACAATATCTGCAGTATCATTGAGATTCTCTAGAGTAACTTGAAAACTTTCTAATAACTGCGGGTTAATTTCCTTTAAAATAGGAACCACTTCATGCCTTAATTTATTCCTTAAGTACTTTCTTGATGAATTACTACTATCTTCTCTCCATTTGATTTTGTTTTCTCTTGCAAAAGCTTCAATTGAATCTCTTGAAAAACTTAGAAATGGTCTTACAACATTACCGTTAACAACAGGAATACCCTTTAGTCCTTTTAAACCTGTACCTCTGGTAAAATTTATTAGAAAAGTCTCTAGGTTATCATCAGCGTGATGTGCGGTGAGAATATAATCGAATTTCAATTGCTCTGCCAAATCATAAAACCAATCGTAACGCAATTCTCTTGCTGCCATTTGAATGGAGGTTTTATTTTTTTCTGCGTAGGCATTTGTATCAAAATTTTGAACAAACACTTCAACATTCAATTGGTCTGCTAGTTCAATTACGAAATCTTCATCAGCATCACTTTCTTTACCCCTTAGGTTAAAATTGCAATGTGCTAGGGCAATATCAAGATTTAATTGATGACAAAGATGTGCCAATACCACACTATCAACTCCTCCAGAAACCGCAACAATAATCCTAGATTTTAACAGAAAATCTAAGTGCTTTTTCGTGTATTCATTAAAGGCCAATTGCATGTTGTAAATATACAATATTGAGGAGGTCTAACAATTTTAATCTACTGTAAAATGACAATTGTCATAGTATTTAAAATTGATTAGTAATAGCTTTAATAAATATTAAAAATCAAGGTCATGAGTACATTTAAAAAATTATCATCAAAATCTGCTCAGACTGCTTTTGATAAAAAGGTCTTGTCTGCAGTGCCACATTTACATCCTTATGTTAAGCACAGAATCTATATTGCTGAAACTACAGGTATTTTACCAAAAAATATGTATTCATCTAATGGTATTATAGATGAATCTATTATAGAGCTTTATACTAATGGATTTAACATCGAAGCTGAACGTATGGCTGTAAAGCTCGAACTCTTCAAATTAGTAGACAATTATATGAATGAGTTGTTTAAAAAAGAAGCGTATCATAAAAAAACCATAAGTACCAACACAATACTTGATGATGAACTTTCAAGATTAGGTGAAGATTTTACAGTTGATGCTGATCTCGATTTAATTTTGAATACAGAACTCAGTGATATTTCTTATAATCAAGACCACAGTAATCACCTATACCTATACGAAGATAAAGAAGCCTCTATGCTTAGAGCATTTGAACTAGAAGATCTCTCACCTAGCGAATCACCTAAAGTATTTGGTAGATTCTACAGTTGGTTACCAATCAACATTTCTAATATTGTGGATTTATATATTTTCGGTAATTTAGATTTTAGTGATATTGCGAAAATTAAACAAATAACCGCAGTTCGTGTAGAATCAATATTCGATAAGGTTAAAAAGAGCTTTAGAAGTCACTTAGAATAGCTTTATGTCAACTTTCTAATACTTGCCTCATTGCTTTTGCTTTTACCAAGCATTCTTCATACTCTTTTAGCGGATTGCTCTTTGCCGTAATTGCACTACCAACAGAATATGATATGTATTTTTTTGTAGCATTATACAATATGCTTCTTATAATTACATTAAAGTCAAAATCTCCATTTGGTTTAAAATAACCAACAGAACCAGAGTACAAACCTCGTTTTGTTTCCTCTAATTCTTCAATAATTTTCATTGCGGAAATTTTGGGAGCACCTGTCATGCTTCCCATAGGGAAGGTTGTTTTTAATATTTCAATAGGTGAAATATCTTCATCTACTTCAGAAGTAATAGTTGAGATCATTTGATGAACCTGCATAAAAGTGTACACTTTGCATAGCTCTTCTACCTTAACAGTTCCTCGTTTTGCTGTATGAGACAAATCATTTCGAACCAAATCAACGATCATTATATTTTCACTTCGCTCCTTTTCATCATTGCTGAGTTCTAGAGCTAACTGCTGATCTTCTTTTTTGTTATCAGAACGTTTCTCTGTACCTTTAATTGGTTGGGATATCACTTTACAACCATCCTTTTTAATATAGCGCTCAGGCGTAGCAGACATTAAATATTTGTCTTCAATCTTTAGAAAAGTCGCAAAAGGTGGCTTTGAAATGTTATTTAATTTATTGAAGGTTTCTAAAGGGTTAATTCTGCAGTTCTCAGAATAAAATTCTTGGCAAAAATTTGCTTCATAAATATCGCCTCGTTGAATGTGACCCAGCATCTCACCTACCTTGTCAAAGTATTCATCCTTATGTATCCTCAGTTTTATTTTAACAGGTTCTTCCGAATGAGTTTGCCCATTGAATTCTATTTCATCAATATTTATTAAATCCTCCTTCAGCTCATCATCAACCATTTTCAAATACTGAATTTCCACCTCTTCACCTTTAAGCAAAAACAATTTCTTTGGTTGAAAAAAATACAAGTCAGAAAATCCTAATCCATCAAAATTATTAGATTTAAGATTTTCGATAGAATTTTTCAAATCATAAGTTAAATAACCAAATATCCAATCGTTTGTTGAGGCCTGATAGTCTTTTAGATCGCCAAAAGCATTTATAAAATCTGTTTTAATACTTGTAAATGCATCAACAGCTAAAACCGCATCATAGTCGTCGTAATTACCTGCGTAATTATTAGAATTTAACCAAACTATTTCGTCGTAGCGCTGGCTCCAAAAAAGCAGTTTTTGTTTAAATTGTTGAGGATTTGATACGTGATGAAAAACCTTAGTTCGCAATAGTAGAATTTAATGACTGTAAAAATAATGAGAATACTTTTTAAATTCTTCAGTTTTTAAAGAAATAGCAACTTATACTTTAAACTAACAAATATTTTAATAGTAGCTTTGTGCCAAAATAGTAAGTGTGACATTTAGAGATTTAAATCTTAATACGCCATTATACAATGCTTTAGATGATTTAAGATTTGAACATCCTACTCCAATTCAATCTGAAGCATTCAGTGTTGTAGCATCTGGTAAGGATGTTGTTGGTATTGCACAAACAGGTACAGGTAAAACTTTTGCCTATATGTTACCAATATTGAGAAATCTTAAATTTTCTAAGCAAGATAATCCAAGGGTATTGGTTTTAGTACCAACTCGAGAGCTGGTTGTTCAGGTGGTAAATGAAATTGAAAAACTCTCCAAATACATAAATAACCGTGTATTAGGTGTTTATGGTGGCACAAATATCAACACCCAGAAACAAGCCGTAGCAGAAGGATTAGATATTATTGTCGCTACACCTGGAAGACTTTACGATTTAGCTGTCAGCAGAGTATTGCAATTAAAATCTATTCAGAAACTGGTAATTGATGAAGTTGATGTAATGCTAGACCTTGGCTTTAGACATCAATTGATGAATATTTTTGATATTCTTCCAGAACGCAGACAAAACATTATGTTTTCTGCTACAATGACTAAGTATGTAGATGATTTGATTAAAAACTTTTTTATTAATCCTCAAAAAGTACAAATTGCAGTTTCTGGTACACCTTTAGACAACATAAAGCAACTAAGCTATAACATACCTAATTATTATACTAAAGTCAATCTACTGGAGAAATTATTGAACGATGACCAAACATACTCTAGGGTTTTAATCTTTGTGGCTTTTAAACGTATGGCAGATCGTTTATTTGATGCCTTAGAAAATTTATTTCCCTCTCAATGTTGCGTTATCCACTCTAATAAAACACAAAACTACAGATTACGCAGTATTGAGCAATTTAGCGAAGGAGAACATCGCATACTAATTGCTACAGATGTAATGGCAAGAGGTTTAGACATTGATAATATAACACATGTCATAAATTTTGACACACCAGAATACCCAGAGAACTACATGCATAGAATTGGTAGAACTGGTAGAGCTGAGAAACAAGGTATTTCTATTTTATTGACAACTGAAAAAGAGATTTTGTATCGTGAAGCTATTCAATCTCTTATGAAGATGGATATAGAATTAGAAAATCTCCCCGAAACCATTGAAATTTCTACTGATTTAATCGAGGAAGAACGTCCTCAAATTAAAGAACATTACAACCCTATTAAGCGACGTGATGAAGATGCTCCTGGCCCAGCATTCCATGAGAAAAAGGAAAAGAACAAAAAGGTTAATCTTGGAGGTTCGTACCGACGTGAAATGACCAAGAAATATAAAAAACCGAAAACTAGAGGCGATAAAAACTACAACAAAAAGAAAAAGCGTAGAAAATAAAAATTTAGTTTTTTAATCGCTCTTCAATATTTCCTAAGTGGTGATTTAAAGCTCTTGATGATATCTGTATTTCCCATATCAGAAAAGCTAAAGACAAGATTAACAACATTAAAGCTACACCAAATATCCAAACAGCAACAATGTGCAAATCGATATAAATTAAAAACATAGTTAATACACAAAGAAGTAAACTTGCAATCCCAAAAATTTGCATCCAACGTGTTAATTGAAGTCGCAACTTTAAATTTTTTATTTGTCTAATTAAAGAATCTTCCGCCTTTTCTCTATACCTTTCACTTAAGTCTCTTATTACTGCGGCATAAGCTAAAAATCTGTTAGTGTAAGCTAACATAATTAACGAAATTGCAGAAAATAATAATGCAGGTGTGGTTAGAGTTAGTTCTTCCATTGTTCAATAGTCAATTTATATCATAAAATACTTTTCCTTCTTAGATTAAATTAACATATGTTAAAATTGTTATTAACTTTAAACATGCAATGCTCTATTATCCGTAGCCGCCAAAGCAGCCTCCTTTATTGCTTCTGCAAAAGTAGGATGAGCATGCGAATATCTAGATATATCTTCTGCTGAAGCCCTAAACTCCATTGCCGTTACAGCCTCAGCGATTAAATCCGCACATCGAGCACCAATCATATGTACACCTAATACTTCGTCTGTAGACTTATCTGCGAGTATTTTGACGAATCCATCAATATCTCCACTCGCTCTAGCCCTTCCTAAAGCTCTAAATGGAAACTGACCAACTTTGTATTCAATGCTTTCAGCTTTCAATTCCTCTTCTGTCTTGCCCACCGCTGCTACTTCTGGCCATGTGTAAACCACGCCTGGAATTAGATTATAATCTATGTGCGGTTTTTGACCAGCTATTGTTTCGGCAACAAACACTCCTTCTTCTTCTGCCTTATGGGCTAACATAGCACCTCTAACTACATCACCGATAGCATAAATATTAGATGCAGAAGTCTGTAAATATTCATTAACCTCTATTTGTCCACGCTCATTAATCTTAACACCTGCGAATTCAGCATTTAATCCATCAGTATATGGTCTACGACCTACAGATACTAAGCAATAATCACCCGTAAACTCTACAACTTCACCTTTTTTATTTTCTGCCTTTACAACTACATCATCTCCTTTTCTCTCTACAGACTGTACCTTATGAGACATCATCATTTTGCATTTAGCCTTTTTAAAGACCTTATTTAGTTCTTTGGATAAACCTGCATCCATCGTTGGTAAAATTCTGTCCATATATTCAATTACGGTTACTTCTGCACCAAGTCTATAATAGACTTGTCCTAATTCTAAACCAATAACACCACCTCCTATAATAATCATATGTTTAGGTATCTCTTTAAGTTTAAGCGCTTCTGTAGAGGTGATTATTCTTTCCTTATCTAATTCTATAAATGGCAAATTACTTGGCTTACTGCCAGTTGCAATAATTATTTTTTTAGCCTCAATCTCACCAGTATCTTTACCATCTATCTTAATATGAGTTGTATCTATAAATGAACCAAGACCCTCAAATACATCTATATTATTCTTTTTCATTAAAAAATCTATCCCTCCAGTTGTCTGATCAACAACAGCTTGTTTACGAGCGATCATCTTCTCAAGATTAACCTTCACATCGCCTGGAATTTCAATACCATGCTCTTCAAAATGTTTTGTTGCCTCTTCATAATGATGGGAAGAACTTAATAAAGCCTTACTTGGGATACAACCAACGTTTAAACATGTACCACCTAAAGTTGAATATTTTTCAATAAGAGCAGTTTTCATTCCTAATTGCGCACAACGGATTGCGGCAACATATCCTCCTGGACCTGAACCTATAACTGCAACATCGTATGATTTCATAAAAAAATTATTATCTGTTTGTAAAAGAATTACAAAAGTACAATTTAGATTAAAATTTAAGGCAAGAAGTATTGCTATTTTTAAGATACAATGGTTCAAGTAAATCCATTAAAAAAGTGCCAAATGAATAAATTCAATGACACCTTTTAAAATTCCCCTAAGAATTAATTAATAGCCATGTAAATATCTTACAAAGAATACAATCTTACAATACTCAAATTGAGTATTTTTAATACTAAATAATATTTTGATTTGTTTTTAACATTCCTATTAATTCTCCTGTGGATGATATATTTAGTTTTTTAAGAATATTCCGTCTGTGCGTATCAACTGTATGCGGGCTAATATTTAATTTTGCTGAAATCTCTTTACTGCTATAATTTTGAATTAACAGTCTTATTACATCTCTCTCTCTATTACTAATTCCTCCATTTAATAATTTTTGAGAATACGTATTAAAATAGATTGTTTCATACTCCTGCTTATCATTTAACAATTTAGCTGATGCAGAAATTTCTAATTTAATACCTGGATCTAAAACCGTATAATGAGCCAATCCAATAATTGGTTTTTCTTGGCTATCAAAAGCTAATGGTGTTGTGTTTTGTACTATATTTACATAAATACCGTCGGCATTTTTAAATCTGTAATTCCAGGTATAATTAGCATTTTGTCTGTCCTTTATTTTAATATTCCCTAGAGTGAATTCCATTAATTGGTTTAAAGCTTTCAACCAATTTTCAAGGTCCTCAGGGTGAATTCTACTCCAAAAATAGCGCATACCTTTCTCGAGCAGTTCCTCAGGTTTAAGACCTAGACACGAATTATAATTTTTACTTACATACTCAAAACTCAATGTTTGCGTATTTGTAACACAGAAAAAAGTAGAACTGTATGGTAAATACTTATCTAATTCTATGATTTTCTTTATATGAGTTTCAAGGGATGGTTTATCGTACGACTTAAATATGGTCTGATAAAAGCCCTTTACATTATTGAAATCCATAATTAATAATTATTTACGGTAAATTTAACTAAATTAAAATAGGAAACTCAAGCATTGTTTCCATACCTTCTGTAAATAAAAAACCACAATATATCACTTGCTTTATAGATATGTGGATTAATATAGTCTTATAATAAGTATTTGCAAATAACAATCCTCGAACAAAGGTTAGAAAAAGGACGATAGAATCTTTCAAAAATAAATTAGACAAAAGTAAATTTGAACAATTAATAAGGGTTCTTTTCTCCATTATCATTGATTAACTTGATCTAAATTATATCCAGAAAAAACAAAAAAAAGAACAACTGCAATTACGCCCATCCTTTTGAGGATTTTAAAAAAATGTAGTTTGTAGTTAATGGTAATTGTAATACCTCTACAATTAATTAAAGAAATGATATAGTTGTTTTTGATAAATCTATCATCAAAATCAAAAATTAACGGATAGTCCAAAACTCAAATAAGCTGAGCTATCTTGCTCACCAGTTGGAGCAAAACTATTGAGCAAATAGTCAAATTGGGCAGAAAGGCTTAAATAGGAATTCAAAGGCATATCAGCTCTTAACTCCTGTAATATCCTATGATTTCCAAAATCTGAATATAAAGGTTGGAAATAGGTCGTATTAGTTAATTCCAAAACTGGCTTGTCATCCTTATTCTTAAGGTTGAAAGTAAGTGATAAATAACTATTATGGCGGTGCCTATAATAGGTTTCATCAAGGATATCCACCTTTTCGATTTCATACATATACGAATTACCAAAATAACCATTAAAAACCTTAGAATCTATAAACTTCAGACGGATTCCTGCACCCATCAAATTCCTTGAATTGATGGTAAACAATTCATTATTCTGGTTTTGAATAAAACCCTCTAATCTAAATACTTGACTTAGTTTTTGATTGTATCTGATATGAAAAAACCAAGAATTTTGGAAATCCACATCCTTACTTCGTATCAAATTATAATTACCCATAACGAAAAAGATTTTCCTCAAATCTTTTGATTTAAAAGAAGTGGTTAAACTTGGTCTTATCTGAAATAGGTAATCACCATTGGTATTGGAGTAATTAAACAGGACATCACCGCGAAATGCGAATCTTACAGAATCCAATTGCATACGTTGGGATTCAATATTTACCTGCCCTTGGATATCATAAACAATAAGGTTGATTAGTATACCTAGAATATATTTGGGCATAATTGATGGTCTTGATTTCCTTGTTTTCAATACCTTGTTGTTAATTTTATTTATATGAGAGTTATTCAATCAGCCTTTATGTTTTTGAATTCATAACTAAAGTGTTATGGTAGTAGTATGTTTTACTTCACTTATCATAAACATGCTATGAGTACTTCCAATATGGTCAATTCTTGTTAACTTCTTGACCATGAATTCTCTAAATGCCTCCATATCCTGCACTAAAACCTTTAAGAGGTAATCATAATCTCCACTTATGTGGTAACATTCTAACACTTCCTCTAATTTCGCAACCTCTCTTTCAAACTTTACAACAAAGTCTTGCGAATGCTGTACAAGTTTTACATGGCAAAAGGCCATAAACCCCTTATTGACTTTCTTTTTATTAACTAAAGCTACATAATTGCTAATAACACCACTTGACTCAAGTTTTTTGACACGTTCGTAAACAGCCGTTACGGATAACCCTAATTTTATTGAAAGCGCCTTGTTGGTCTGTTTGCTATCATTTTGAAGTAATGCTAAAAGCTTTCTATCTATTTCGTCAAACATTGTAAAAGGATAAATTTTCAGTAAAACTAATATTAGTCATAAAAATAATGAAATATTTATTATATAAATGTAATTTTTTATAATAATTATCTATATATATGTATAATTATTGTTTTTATATCTTTATTTATAGAATTTTGTAATAATAAAATTATATTATTATGCATTTCAAACCTGCAAACAATATTCAAGATCTTCAATATTTTGGTGAATTTGGTGGTGTTAACCCTTCAATTTCAGATTCATCTACCTATACTTTTTTATCAGCCAAAACAATGTTTGACACATTTGAAGGTAACGCTGATGGTTGTTACTTATACTCAAGACACTCCTCTCCTTCAAACCTGTATTTAGGTGAAGCGTTAGCGGCAATGGAAGGCACGGAAACAGCAACCGTAACTGCCTCCGGGATGGGTGCAATAACTCCTGTATTATTTCAACTTTGCGGGTCTGGAGATCACATTGTAAGTAGCCGAACTATATATGGTGGTACTTATGCTTTTTTGAAGAACTTCGCTCCTCGCTTAGGTATAAATACAACATTTATTGACATCACGAAGCTGGATGTTGTTGAAGCATCTATTACAAATAAAACAAAAATCTTATACTGTGAATCTGTCAGTAATCCACTCTTAGAAGTTGCCGATATTTCCGGTTTGGCAAAAATTGCAAAAAAGCACAATCTTAAACTTGTTGTAGACAACACTTTCTCTCCGCTTTCTATTTCTCCAGCAAAATTAGGTGCAGATATTATAATTCATAGTCTAACAAAATTTATTAATGGATCATCGGATACTGTTGGTGGCGTTGTATGTGGCTCACAAGAACTTATTGACCAACTAAGAAATGTAAATGATGGTGCTGCAATGCTATTAGGTTCTACAATGGACAGTTTAAGATCTGCATCAGTACTGAAGAACTTAAGAACCTTGCATATAAGAATGCGTCAGCATAGTAAAAATGCGATGTTTCTTGCGAATGAATTCGAAAAAATTAGCCTTAAAACAGTATATCCAGGTCTAAAATCTCATCCTTCCCATAATTTATTCAAATCAATGATGAATGAATCATACGGATTTGGAGGAATGCTTACAATAGATGTTGGCTCTTTAGATAAAGCTAACGCATTAATGGAAATGATGCAAAAAGAGAATTTAGGTTATTTAGCTGTTAGCTTAGGTTTTTACAAAACACTTTTTAGTGCTCCTGGCACATCTACATCGTCTGAAATTCCTGAAGATGAGCAGGAAGAAATGGGCTTAAGTGACGGACTGATACGCTTTTCTATAGGATTGGATGCAGATATTCAACGTACCTTTAATAAAATGAAAGAGTGTATGGTAAGATTGAAAATTCTAAAAGAAGAAATAGTCTAAACAAAAAAGAGCAAATTAATCTAATAATCTGCTCTTTTGGTTTAAGGACATTTATAATCCTAGTGAATGAAATTATTATTCAGCGAACAAAGATTCATAATGTTTAACAAGTTTGACATTTCATATTAAATGCAGGCAACGAGTATTATCTTTATTCTAAAACGGACTAATAAACAATTTAAATGTCCCATAATTCAGGATTTTAATTACTTTACAAATACCTAGTTAGTTACCTATTGTGGGAATTTTTATATGTATTGCATAAAATCTTTAGATTTTCTAAATTAAATATCGATTATTTGCTATAACATGGAGATTATCGTAACATTACGCTGATAAAGAATTAATAAATGCAAGACGATAAAAATATTTCCGAATTAAATATTAAAGATCAGAGAGTGATTCAAAATACCAGATTAAGCATATGGGAAGCACTAGTTCCTGTAATTGCACTGATTGGTATGTTGGCCTATAATATCTATGTTTATGGTGATGATGCTCTTAGTGGTAGTAATCAGTTTATTCTTTTAATGGGTGCTGCAGTAGCCGCAATTGTTGGTTTTTTAAATAAAGTAAAGTATAAACGTATGCTAGAAGAGGTTGCGGAAAATGTAAAATCTACAACTGGTGCACTTTTAATTTTATTAATGGTGGGTGCATTAGCAGGTACTTGGCTAGTAAGCGGCATTATACCGTCAATGATTTATTATGGCCTGCAGATTCTAAATCCCACAATATTTTTAGCAGCATGTGTTGTGATTTGCGCTATTATATCAATAGCAACCGGTAGTAGCTGGACCACATCCGCAACTGTAGGTATTGCATTAGTGGGTATTGGAGAAACATTAGGTATATCTATGGGAATGACAGCAGGTGCAGTATTATCTGGGGCTTATTTTGGCGATAAAATGTCACCTTTAAGTGACACGACTAATTTAGCTCCTGCAATGGCTGGTGGTGAATTATTTAGTCATATAAAATATATGGCTTACACAACGATTCCTACAATTGTGCTTACTTTGGTCATATTCGTTATTATCGGTTTAAATCTAGATACTTCAGGTACACCGCAAATTGCCGATAAATTAACTGCAATCGTTGGCGCCTTTAACATAAGTCCATGGTTGTTCATTGTGCCAGTGATTGTTATATTAATGATTATCAAAAAGACACCTCCACTTATTGCATTACTAATTGGAGCACTTTTAGGTGGTATAACTGCGATTATTGCCCAGCCAGAGATAATTATAACTATAGCTGGGGCTGAATCCTTAAGCTTCCAATCAGCTTACAAAGGAGTAATGAATGCCCTCACCGTTGATACAGCAGTAACAACATCAAGTGCAGAGTTAAATGATCTTTTTACCTCAGGTGGAATGAAGGGTATGTTAGGTACAATTTGGTTGATTGTATGTGCAATGGTATTTGGAGGTGTAATGGATGCTATTGGAGCGCTTTCAAAAATTACTGATGCCCTATTGAAAATGGCGACCTCAGTATTTGGATTATTTGCAAGCACAGTAGCGAGTTGTTTAGCATTAAATTTAACGGCTTCAGATCAATACTTAGCTCTTGTTGTCCCAGGCAAGATGTTTAAGAAAGCCTATAAAGATAGAGGATTAGCTCCTGAAAATTTAAGCAGAACACTAGAAGATGCTGGTACAGTAACATCAGTTCTAATACCATGGAATACTTGTGGTGCATACCATTCTAAAGTATTGTTTGGATATGCTGGTGCCACAGCATACATACCCTATGCGTTTTTTAGTATCATAAGTCCAATTATGACTCTATTGTTCGCTGCTTTTCAAATTAAAATAAAGCAACTAAGGCAGACGACTTAATTTTCGAGTAAAGAAATAATTTCATTGAGTTCTTTCTCTTTTGCATGGTCTAATGCAATCTTATTATCTTGGTCTATTATGGTGATATCTGCATCACGAGCAATCAATAATTTAACAACCTCAACTTGGTTATATTGCGTCGCAAAACTTAGAGCAGTAGTACCTTTATTGTTTTGAGCATCTATATTGGCACCATTATTTAGCAAAAGCTCAATTAGTTTTAGATTTCCCTTAAAACTCACACCTATTAATGCCGTATTACCTGTCGCATCTCTACCATCGACATTAGCCTTATGCTCTAGTAAAACTTTTGCGATGTCTTTCTTATCAAAATAAGTTGCAAAAATTAGAGGTGTAAAACCTCGAGCATCCTCACTATTAACTAAATGTGGATTATTGAGTAGTTGTGCTCTTAAATATTCAACATTACCCGTTTGTATAGTTTGAAAAAACAATTCATGAGCATTCATAGTTAGTAATGATTAAAAAAGGAATACACAACCAATGCGCATTCCTTTGATTTTAATTTACTACTAATCAATAACATTATATATCGAAACGATCTAAATTCATCACTTTTGTCCACGCGCCAACAAAATCCTGAACAAACTTAGTTTCTGCATCGCTCGATGCATAAACTTCACAAATTGCTCTAAGTTCTGTATTAGAACCAAAAATTAAATCTGCTCTTGTACCCTTAAACTTAACAGCTCCAGTACGTCTATCACGACCTTCGAAATATGTTTCATCTTCAGATGTCTCACTCCACGTGTTTGTCATATCCAGAATGTTCTTAAAGAAATCGTTAGAAAGACTACCAACATTATCTGTAAATACACCAAACTCAGAATTGTCGAAATTAGTTCCCAAAACACGCATTCCACCCACTAATACAGTCATTTCTGGAATTGTCAAGGTTAAAAGGTTGGCTTTGTCTACCAATAAGTCCTCAGCTTTAACATCTGCATTTGAGTTTTGATAATTTCTAAAACCGTCACCTACTGGTTTAAGATAATTAAACTGTTCAATATCTGTCATCTCCTGAGAGGCATCTCCTCGTCCTGGCGTGAATGGAACTGTGATATCATGACCAGCATTTCTTGCTGCTTCCTCGATTCCTGCATTACCAGCTAACACAATTAAATCTGCAAGTGACACATCACCATTGAATTCGGCTTGAATACCACGATACACATTTAATACTTTGCTCAATTCAGGAGGGTTATTGACCTTCCAGCTTCTTTGAGGTTCTAAGGCAATACGTGCACCATTAGCACCACCACGCTTATCTGAATCCCTATATGTTGAAGCAGATGCCCATGCTGTTTTAACCATTTCAGAGACAGTTAAACCTGATGCTAAAATCATTTTCTTTAATGAAGTGATATTTACATCATTTAAGTTATAATTTACTTGTGGGATTGGGTCTTGCCAAATTAATTCTTCAGCTGGCACCTCTGGGCCAACGTATCTAGCCTTAGGTCCCATGTCACGGTGAGTTAATTTAAACCAAGCTCTTGCAAAAGCATCTTCAAAGGCTTTATGGTCTTTATGGAACCGTTTTGAAATCTTAAGATAAGTAGCATCCGTTTTTAATGCTATATCGGCCGTAGTCATCATCAATGCTTGTTGACCTTCTCCACCAGCTTTTGGTGCCATACGTGCTTGAGATTCTGCAGTGGGTGTCCACTGATGTGCACCTGCTGGACTTTTTGTAAGTTCCCAATCATAGTTTAATAACACATCGAAATAATCAGCATCCCAAGTTGTTGGATTTGGTGTCCATGCACCTTCTATTCCAGATGTTATTGCATCTTCTAAAACACCGCTTTTGTAGGTATTTTTCCAACCTGTACTCATTTCTGCTATAGTTGCACCATGTGGTTCTACACCAACATATTGGCCAGGATCAGCAGCTCCGTGCGCCTTACCAAAGGTGTGACCACCTGCAACTAGTGCTACAGTTTCCTCATCATTCATTGCCATACGACCAAATGTAACTCTTATATCATGGGCAGAAGCCAATGGGTCTGGATTTCCGTCTGGTCCTTCCGGATTTACATATATCCATCCCATCATTACAGCTGCTAATGGATCTTCTAAATCTCTTTTTGTAGGATCCTTTTCACCATCATAACGTGTTGCATTTTCACCCCATTCTGTTTCACTACCCCAATATACATCTTGTTCTGGTTCATAGATATCTTCACGACCACCTGAAAAACCAAAAGTTGGGAATCCCATAGATTCTAAAGCCACATTACCTGCTAAAATCATAAGATCGGCCCATGACAGTTTGCTACCATACTTTTGTTTTACAGGCCATAGTAATAATCGTGCCTTATCTAGGTTACCGTTATCTGGCCAACTATTGATTGGCGCAAATCTCTGATTTCCTGTTCCTGCGCCTCCGCGGCCATCTCCTACTCTATATGTTCCTGCACTGTGCCATGCCATGCGAATCATTAATCCACCGTAATGACCATAATCAGCAGGCCACCAATCTTGAGAATCCGTCATTAGAATGGCAAGGTCCTTCTTTAATTCATCATAATCAATACTTTGGAATGCTTCAGCATAATTAAAATCCTGTCCATAAGGATTATTTCTTTCCGCATGTTGTCTCAAAATATTTAATTTAAGTTCGTTAGGCCACCAATCTCTATTCTTGGTTCCACTACCTGCGGCTTCTTGTTGATTTCCAGCTAAAAAAGGGCAATTACTTGGATCTCCTTGTGCGTGATTCATTGTTTTACTTTTTTTATTTAAATGCATTTAGTTCAAGGTAAATATAACCAATCAAAACCGCGTATTTAATTTTGAAGATTTTTAATTCTTATTTTACAATAGCCCTTATCTATCGTTTTATTATTTAGAATTGTTTTAAACAATAGCAATTTGCTTTGTTTTGTTTAAGCATTAACCTTATTCCACTACGTTTACAATCAAAATCTTAAACACTATTGTTAAAGACTTGCGCTTTGTCGCTTTGCATGTTATTTTTATAAAAAAATTGCGCTTATGTTAATTAAAAAGACAAATATTGAGGAGAGACTGCAATATTTAAAAAACAAACAAACAAACGAACAGGATATTCTGCAAGCTGTTCATAAACTACTAGCTGTTGATAACCATAAAGATGATCTGGTTTTAGAAACACTTTCTAAAAGTAATGATGCTAATAACAATGATTTTGTTTTTGATCTTCTCGAAACAGAACGTATTTATCAGTTAGAACAGATTAAAGAGATTTGCATTAACTACAGATTACGCTTTCTTGATTCTAAATACTTTAAAGGTGAATTGCCTTACGAGGCGATTTTGAAAATAAAATCACTAGAGAAGAAACATAATACCAAATTAAATGGATTCAAAATAATTGCACCCTCTAAACTTTTTAAATTAGAAAACGCTGATGACCCATTACTCTTTGCCCCTATTGGTAATGGCTATTACTACCTTATCCATAAATGGGGAAATGATTTAAATCCGTTTAGGAAAATATTGATGTGGCCTTACAAGAGTTTTGGGAATTTAATTATAGCAACTTTACTTGTAAGTTTAATTGCAACAGGATTATTCCCTGAAGGTGTTTTTTCCAACAAGCCAAACTCTACTCAAGCCGGTATGATATTCTTTTTTATTTTTAAGTCTATCGCCGCAGTTGTTATATATTATGGTTTTGCTGCAGGTAAGAACTTTAATACAGCTATTTGGAATAGCAAATATTTTAATGCCTGATAATTATCATGTAACATTCTAGAAAATTTCGTAACTTATAGGTATAATACTAATACCACTTATTATGAGCGCATCAGAATACACCAAAATATATAACGGTAATTTTATTTTAGTAACTAGAGTTAAAGACGCATTAGAAAAGGAAGAGATAATACCTATCATTAAGGATGAAGGAGAATCTCAGCGTCTAGCTGGATATGCCTCATTAAATCAAGGTTTTCAGGAGGTATTTGTCCACAATGACGAATTAGAAAAAGCCAATTCTATTATAGAGAAAGTAAAGGCTGAAATGGAAACTTCGGCTTAATTTTTTAAAATCTTTTTTCTAGACAGTTTGAGCGTACATTTTATCACGTTGCTCTTTAATTTTTTTATCACTCATATATTCGTCAAACGTCATGTGTCTATCAATGACTCCATTTGGCGTAAGCTCAATTATCCTATTACCAACGGTTTGAGCAAACTCATGATCATGTGTGGTCAATAAAACTGTGCCTTTAAAATTCTTCAATGAATTGTTGAATGCTGTAATACTCTCTAAATCTAAGTGGTTGGTAGGTTCATCTAACATCAATACATTTGCACGAATCATCATCATTCTGCTGAGCATACAACGCACCTTTTCACCACCGGATAATACATCTGCTGTTTTCAATGCTTCTTCACCACTAAATATCATTTTACCTAAGAAACCTCTTATATAAACTTCCTCTCGTTCCTCTTCTGTGGTCGCCCATTGGCGTAACCAATCTACCAAGGTCAACTTATTAGTAAAGTATTCACTATTGTCTAATGGCAAATATGATTGTGCAGTAGTGACTCCCCAAGCAAATTTGCCGCAATCGGCTTTTTCTTTACCATTTATAATTTGGTAAAATGCCGTGGTAGCTCTAGAATCCTTTGAATATACAACTACTTTATCACCTTTTGCTAAATTAATATCAACACCCTTAAATAAAAGCTCACCATCAATACTTGCCGATAATCCTTCGATATTTAAAATTTGATCACCAGCTTCGCGCTCACGCTCAAAAATAATGGCAGGATAACGCCGGCTCGATGGTTTGATGTCTGAAATATTCAACTTATCAATCATTTTTTTTCTACTTGTAGCCTGTTTAGACTTTGCTACATTTGCAGAGAAACGACGAATAAATTCTTCAAGCTCTTTTTTCTTTTCTTCTGCCTTCTTATTCTGCTGGGCACGCTGTTTAGCTGCTAACTGAGACGATTGATACCAAAATGTGTAGTTACCAGAATAATGATTAATCTTTCCAAAATCTATATCTGAAATATGCGTACATACTGCATCTAAAAAGTGCCTGTCGTGAGATACAACAATCACACAATTATCATAATTGGCTAAAAAGTTCTCTAACCAAGTAATAGTCTCATAATCCAGGTCATTTGTCGGCTCATCCATTATTAGTACATCAGGATTGCCAAAAAGTGCTTGGGCTAAAAGTACACGTACTTTTTGCTTACCGTCTAAATCACCCATTAAAATATAATGTAATTCTTCCTTGATACCCAAATTAGATAATAATGCAGCTCCATCACTATCTGCATTCCACCCATTCATTTCTTCAAATTGTACTTGTAACTCACCAATCTTTTCCGCATTCTCATCAGTGTAGTCAGCATATAAAGCATCAATTTGTGTCTTTAATTCATAAAGGGGTTTATTTCCTTTTAAAACTGTTTCTAAAACTGTATCCTCATCATGCTTATTATGATTTTGCTCAAGTACTGACATACGCTTACCAGGTTCCATATGAACATGACCTGATGTAGGATCCATATTACCTGACAAAATTTTTAAAAAAGTAGACTTCCCAGCACCATTAGCGCCAATAATTCCGTAACAATTACCACTATTAAATGTTGTATTTACCTCATCAAATAATACGCGCTTACCAAACTGAACTGATAAATTAGAAACTGATAACATTTTATGCTTTTTAAATTCGCGACAAAAGTAGAAAATAAAAGCTACTAGACGAAATATTCACAAACTATAACAAGATTTAACGAGCTATTAACAACAGATGAATGCTTCAACACATATTTTTGCTTGACTAATAATGACTAAAACACTTATTTTAATACGATTTTTCGGTCTTTTTGTAGGACTATTAGCAATTACATTCGGGTGCAAATCTGAGAGTGCTTCCGAAGGTGATGTAGCCTTTTTAGGTGGTGAGATTGTAAATCCTAAGAACAACAATGTTATACTTTATAATACTCACGGTAAAGTTGTTGATTCATTTAAATTGGATGTCAATAATAGATTCAAACACAACTTTAAGAATCTACATACAGGTTTATATTCAATAACTCATGGTGGAGAATATCAACTTGTTTTGTTAGAACCTAATGATAGTGTAATGTTTAGATTAAACACTTATGACTTTGACGAGTCGTTAGTTTTTACAGGAAAGGGAGCCAAAAAGAATAATTATTTAATTAAAACTTACCTCTCTAATGAAAGAGAAGCAGGCAAGTTAGTTGAATATTCTAAAATGGAACCAGAGGAATTTCACTCTTTTATTGAAGAGCGTAGACAGCGTCATTTAAATCAGCTTCATAAATTTCTTGAACAGAATAAACAATCTGACTTTTTTCAATCTATTCTTGAAGCAAACATAAATTACAACAATTATGCTGACAAGGAGATTTACCCTTTTGCATATTTTGGTAACAACAAATTAATCCATGTAAAGGATTTACCGGAAAAATTTTATGCTCATAGAAGTAACATTGATTATAATGCCAATCATTTAAGTAGATTCTTTTCTTACAACAGATTTTTGTTTTCTCATATTGATAATTTAGCAATTAGTTCTTTCTACGAGCACAATGATTTCCATAGTAAATTTGATAGACATTCAATGGAATACAACAAGTCTAAATTAGACCTAATTGACAGTATAATTGCAGACGAAACAATAAAGAATAACCTACTAAAATATAAAGCGAGGAATTATATTAGTCATAATCACACGGAAGATGAAGCTAATGAATTACTAGATTATTATTTAAGTAGGAGCACTAATGAGGAAGATAAATCCGATATGATAGATTTAGTGGCATCTTTGAAATTACTACGACAAGGAAACACATTACCAAGTCTAGAAATTGTAAGTTATGATGACAAAGAATACTCATTAAACTCTATTATTACAAAACCAACAATAATCTATTTTTGGTCTTCTAACTCCAAAGCTCAATACAGAAACAGTCATTACAAAGTGAACTCCTTAAAAAAAGCGTTTGATTATGTGGATTTTGTTTCTATTAATGTAAACGATAACGACGATAAGTATTGGAAGAAAATAATTAGTAATTACGATTTTTCAACAACGAGTGAATACAAGTTTAAAGACTCCAATAAGGCAAAAAAAATATTGGCTGTAAACTACTTGAACAAAGCAATCATTGTTGATGAAAATGGAATTATACTTCATCCTAATGTCAATATTTTCAAATCTGACTTCTCAGAAAAGTTAGAAGAATTACTACAAAAAAAACACCTTATTAAATAAGGTGTCTTGTAAATGTTTTTTAGAAGAAATTCTAATTTCCTTTTTTATAATCTGCTAAAAATTTCTCTAAGCCAATATCTGTTAATGGGTGTTTTAGCAACCCAACGATAGAACTTAACGGTCCGGTCATAACATCTGCGCCTAATTTAGCACAATCAATAACATGCATAGTATGTCTAACAGAAGCTGCAAGTATTTCTGTATCAAAAGCATAATTATCATATATATGGCGGATTTCTGCTATTAAATTGAGACCATCAGTAGAAATATCATCTAATCTTCCAATAAACGGTGACACATATGTTGCTCCTGCTTTAGCTGCTAAAAGAGCTTGACCAGGTGAGAATACTAAAGTTACATTTGTTTTTATCCCTTTATCTGAAAAATACTTACATGCCTTTATCCCATCTTTTATCATAGGAAGTTTAATTACAATCTGATCATGCAATTCAGCAAGTGCCTCACCTTCCCTTACCATACCTTCAAAATCTGTTGATATTACCTCAGCTGAAACATCTCCGTCTACGATATTACAAATATCTACATAGTGCTTCAAAATATTATTTGTACCAGTGATACCTTCCTTTGCCATTAACGATGGATTTGTAGTAACACCATCAAGTATACCCATATCTTGAGCTTCTTTAATTTGGTCTAGATTTGCAGTATCGATAAAAAATTTCATGCTTAATTAATTTGAGTTGTTGAAGTTTAAAGTTGTCGCGAATTTACAACTTATAGGTAGTTTAATATGGGATAATTAATTAAAATATATTAACAACTTACTAAAAGCAATGTATAGTTATTCTTCAATAATTAAAGTATAGGTTTTTGAAGTCGAATAGTTACATAATAAATCGTCTGCACCATCATCCCTAAACGGACCATCAACATCAACAAATATAGTAACATCAAATGTCCCAACTTCTGCTGGCGTTCCTTCAATACTAATAGTTCTGAAGTTTACAAAATAATCCATACCTAAAGGCAATCCGCTAACATCAAAATAATAGTCGTAGTCTTGGTCTCGAGGTTCGTTGTTTATTTCCGCCTTAATTTCAACATAATAATAGGTTTCTGTTGCGCCTACAGGGAATATTCTATTTTCCAATTCCGGTTCTCTAGGAATTATACAATCAAATACGTCTTCACAACTAAAAAATATAATTGGAATGAAAAGCAGTAATAAAATTTTGTGAATTTTCATGATAGCTAATTTGAATATATTGTTATCAAACAGCATACCATTCTTAACTAAAGCTTGTAGTGATTCATTAATAACTTTTCATATACCTTATCTGGTAGAATTCTTTTCAACACAATTGAGAATTTTTGCATAAAAACCCCAACTTTATAATGAATCTTGGGTTTTGGTGTATTAATTATTTTTAGAATCGCTTCAGCCATTTCATTTGGGTCATTTCCTCCATCAACATGTTCATCCATCATTTTTAATGACGCTTCATACTGTTCTTTATAAGGAGAATTATCAATTACTGGAGCATGATATCTTCCTGCCGCAATATTCGTAGCAAAATCTCCAGGAGCAACATTTGTCATTTCTATATTAAATGACTTTAACTCCATTCTAAAACTCTCGGTAATTATTTCTAGAGCACCTTTACTTGCGCTATAAACACCGCGATATGGTAAACCCATATAACCTGCTATAGATGTGATATTAATAATTAGTCCTGATTTATTTTTGCGCATACTCGGAAGTACAGCTTTTATAACATTAATTGGCCCAAAAAGATTTGTTTCAAAATTTCGCTTTATTTCATGTTCCGGAATTTCTTCTATGGGACCAGTTATACCTGCACCAGCATTGTTGATTAGAACATCAATTTTTGAAGTACGCGATAAAACTTCGTCAATACAATTAGTGATTGATTGAGATTGGGTAACATCTAGTGCTACCAACGGGAATTTACTTTTTTTATAACTTGAAGGATTTCTACTTGTGCCATAAACATCAAATCCTTTTTTAATTAGAAATTCTCCAATTGCTTTTCCTATTCCAGAAGACCCACCAGTTATCAATACTACTTTAGACATATGAGTTAAATAATAATGCTTCGAAAATACAAATTTATAGGAGACTTTAATGCACAAAAAAAGGGCAAGCTACCTACATCACACCGCTACGACCGCGTACCTTTGCTGCGTTCCCGCCCTGGAGGATTAAGCAGGAGCTGGTTGTGCAGGACTTGCCCGGCGGCAAAGATACAACCTTTTAATACTTTGGCAATGATTTTTAAACTGAATTTTTATTTAATAACTTGGCCAAAAATCACAGAGAATAATGCGTTTATTTAATTATATCACAGTCATTTGTTTAGGTCTATTACTTGTTAATTGCGGAGAAACGAATACGTCAAAGCAAACTGGACTTTCCATAGACACAAATGCAAAATTTATTGCTTTAGGTGACCAATTGAATTTGACAATAAGCAATCCTAAAAAGAAAAATATAGAGTCGGTTTCATATAAGTTGAATGATATAGATATTAAACCTAACCATACTCTAAAATCTATATCATTAGGAAAAAACACAATTGAAGCAATTGTGAATTATGATGGTAATTCTGAAACTCTAACCAAACAAATAGAAGTTAATAATAATAGACGACCTGATATCTATACATATGAAATTGTCAACACTTATCCTCACGACATTACATCTTACACACAAGGATTAGAATTTTACAAAGGAGAGCTTTATGAAAGTACTGGCCAAAGAACTGAGTCTAAATTGAGAAAATTAAACTTTGAAACTGGTGAGGTTTTAATGAATACAGATCTTGCTGATGCGTTTTTTGGTGAGGGACTTACCATTTTTAATGATAGCATATATCAACTCACATGGCAAAATAAAAGAGGTTTTATTTACGATGTCAATTCTTTTAAAAGATTGGGAACATTTAATTATGGTCAAAGTGCTGAAGGTTGGGGCTTATGCAATGATGGTACTCAATTGTATAAATCTGATGGTACAGAAAGGATATGGTTTTTAAATAAAGATAATCTAACAGAAAATGGCCATATTGAAGTATATACAGAAAAAGGTAAAATTCCCAGCCTTAATGAACTCGAGTGGATTGAGGGAAAAATTTACGCTAATATCTATCAGCGAAACGGTGTAGTTATTATTAACCCTGAAAATGGTGCCGTAGAAGGAGTAATTGATTTTAAACCAT
This sequence comes from Winogradskyella sp. KYW1333, assembly GCF_003335675.1. Classification (GTDB taxonomy): domain Bacteria; phylum Bacteroidota; class Bacteroidia; order Flavobacteriales; family Flavobacteriaceae; genus Winogradskyella. Next base: position 383,257 of record NZ_QPHL01000016.1, read on the forward strand.
TACGGAAAATGGTTACCCAACATGCTAAACTAGATGTGTTAAATGGAATTGCTTTTAACCCAGAGAGGAATACAATTTTTGTAACAGGTAAAAATTGGGACAAACTTTTTGAGGTGAGAATTAAGAAAAAATAATCTCTTGCAAACATTCGAAAAAATAATAACTGTCACCCAAGAAGATTTAGATCAACTAAATCACGTGAATAATGTTCGTTATGTGCAATGGGTTCAAGATATAGCTGAAGCCCATTGGATGCTAAGAGCTCCAAATCAAATACTTGATGATTATTTTTGGGTATTGGTTAGGCATACAATTGATTATAAAAATCAAGCTGTTTTAGGTGATATCCTAAAACTGAAAACTTATGTACTCAATTCTGAAGGTGTAACTTCAGTTAGAATGGTAGAAATCTTTAATGCATCTACAAATAAACTTCTGGTAAAATCTGAAACAAAATGGTGCTTTATGGATAAAAAGACATATCGGCCAACCAGGATTTTAGCCGAGGTAGCCAATTTATTTGATTAACATTTATTTAGGTTAAAGTTTCATTAAGATTCGATTGCATCTAGAGTCAAAAACTTTTCTTTACTCATCAATCAAATTACAATGCAACGGATTCCTTTTACTATTCTTTTGCTTTTATTCAGTCAATCTTCAATTGCACTAACCCTTCAGGTAAAAGTATACGATGCTACAAGCACTGTAAAAGGTATAAAGGTCTACAATAAAACTCAAAATAGAATTACAAGATTTAATTAAAGAAGATATAAAGCGTAATCCTCATTTATACGTGCCAGAAGAAGCCTACTACGGTGCCAATATTCTTGGTGTATTAAATCTAGTAGCCAAATTATTTAATAGGAAAAATAGATACAAAGCCCCTATATATCAACCAATAACCTACCGTCAAATGGATTCGCTTTTTAATAATAGTACAATTTTTAATTACAGACTTCTAAAAAATGAGATGAAAATTCCACTAGGTAAAACAAAACTTTTCTTTCATTTCTGTAGAGTAACAGATATTAGTTCTGAACGGTTAATAGAAAACAAACAAATGGAATTATTAGAATTATTAATCGCCAACAGTAAGACCTTTTTAAAAATCTTAGAAGAGTTTGAAAAAAAGAAATTTAAGAAAGACTGATAACAAGTGTCGATTTCTTTTAAATTCATAATAAATCATAACTTCAAATGTTATATTTTTAACCAAACTTTATCAATTTTCATTTATGAAGCGTTTGCTTTCATTTTTTCTATTTTTTAGCATTATAGTATTTTGGAGTTCCTGTAGAAACGATTTTGAATTTTCCCCAAGTACAGGAAATCTTGGGTTTGCAAAAGATACGGTTTATCTAGATACCGTATTTACTAATATCGGTTCAAGTACTTACAATTTAAAGGTCTATAATCGTAGTGATGAAGACATTTTAATACCAACAATTCAATTAGAAAACGGTATTAATTCCTTTTATAGAATGAATATAGATGGCTCTACAGGATTGGAGGGGCAACAAGAAGGTAAGTTCTTTGAAGATATAGAACTTTTAGCTAATGACAGCCTCTTCATTTTCATCGAAACTACAATAGATATCGAAATACTTACCGCCTCAGATATCCAGTTTTTATATACAGACAGGATTTTATTTGATTCAGGAAATAACCAACAAGATGTTGATTTAGTAACACTTGTAAAAGATGCTGTCTTTATTTACCCTAATAGAAATGAAACTTCTGGTATAATTGAAACACTCACCTTTGATGTAGATGGTGATGGAAATCCTGATGAAACAACTTTACAAGGTAGGTTTTTAGATGATGACGAACTTACTTTCACTAATGAAAAACCTTATGTTATATATGGATATGCTGGCGTAGATGAGGGTGAGACGTTAACAATTGAAGCTGGTGCAAGAGTTCATTTTCATGCAGAATCAGGTATAATAGTGACTAATGGCGCCTCACTAAACATAAATGGATCAATAAGTAATGATCATGAAAATCCTGAAAATGAAGTAATACTAGAAGGTGACCGATTAGAACCTATTTTTGAAGATGTTCCTGGTCAATGGGGAACAATTTGGTTATTTAATGGTAGTGTAAATAATACTATACGTTATGCAACCATAAAGAACGCCACGATTGGACTATTATCTGAAGGCAATCAAGATGATATAGAAGATAAAGTGGCAATTACAAACTCACAGATATACAATTCTAGTGCCTTTGGGATATTAGGCAGGGCAACATCTATTACAGGAGAAAACGTAATTATTAACAATTCAGGTCAGTCTTCATTAGCTGGGAGTTTAGGTGGGAAATATAATTTCACGCATTGCACTATTGCTAACTATTGGAACAGTAGTTTTAGACAGTTCCCAGCACTACTCTTAAATGATTATGTAGAAGATGAAAATGGTGCAACTATTACCAATGACCTAACTGAGGCAAATTTTAATAATTGCATAGTTTACGGTAATGACAACCCTGAATTTTTCTTGGATAGACGCGGGAGTGTTTTTAACTTTAAATTTACAAATTGTTTATTGAGATTTGACAACGATAATCTAGCTAATACAGGTAACTATATGTTCGGAGATGCAAACTTTTACGAGGGTAACTTCTTTAATATTGATCCAGATTTTAAAAATGGATTTGAAAATTTAATGCAAATTGGTGAAGATTCTGGAGCAAACGGTATTGGCTCTACACTATTTTCTTCTCAAGTCCCTAATGATATTCTTGGTATTGTAAGAGGTGCCTCACCAGATGCAGGAGCATTTGAAAGCATTCCTTTTGAAGATTAAAAAATAATTATATCTCAATAAAAAAAGCCTTTCAATTAATTGAAAGGCTTTTTCTTGATCAATATAGTTTTTACGAATTAAAAAGTGGTCTTCCACTCATAAGCTCATTTACTTTTACTGCAACATCTCCCAATACTGTCTCATTTTCATAATTGGTAATTACCTCATCTATAAGATCCACAACATATGCCATATCATTTTCTTTTAATCCTCTAGTCGTAATAGCTGGAGTACCCACTCTAATACCTGAAGTTACAAAAGGTGATTCTGTATCAAACGGCACCATATTCTTATTAACAGTAATATCTGCTTTTACCAAGGCATTCTCAGCATCCTTTCCAGTAATATTTTTATTTCTTAAGTCAATCAACATCATATGATTATCAGTTCCACCAGAAATAAGATTATAATCTTTAGCTACAAATGCACGAGCCATTGCATCAGCATTTTTCTTTACCTGTAACATGTAATGTAAAAAATCATCACTTAACGCCTCACCGAATGCAATTGCTTTTGCTGCAATAACATGCTCTAAAGGACCTCCTTGATTTCCTGGGAAGACTCCAGAATCTAATAAGCCCGACATTTTACGTAGTTTCCCACTTTTTAAGGTAATTCCAAATGGATTATCAATATTTTCACCCATCATTATCATTCCACCACGTGGACCACGTAAAGTCTTATGAGTGGTTGTTGTAACTACATGGCAATGTGGCATTGGATCATTTAAGATACCTTTTGCTATAAGACCTGAAGGATGCGATATATCGGCCAATAAAACAGCACCTACATTATCCGCAACCTCTCTAAATTTTTCAAAATCAATATCTCTAGAATAAGCAGAAGCACCTGCAATAATTAATTTTGGTTGCTCCTTTTCAGCAATATCAGACAGCATATCATAATCTATATAACCTGTATCTTTATTTACACCATAAAAAGTTGGTCTATACAATCTCCCTGAAAAATTAACTGGTGAACCATGTGTTAAATGACCTCCATGGGACAAATCAAACCCTAAAATTGTATCTCCTGGTTTAATACATGCATGAAACACTGCTGTGTTTGCCTGACTTCCTGAATGTGGTTGTACGTTTGCATAAGCCGCGCCAAATAAAGTCTTTGCTCTTTCAATGGCGATTTGCTCAACCTCATCAACTATCTCACAACCACCATAATAACGTTTACCAGGATATCCTTCAGCATATTTATTGGTTAAAACTGAACCCGTCGCTTCCATGACTTGATCGCTAACAAAATTCTCAGAGGCTATAAGCTCTATACCATCAGTTTGGCGTTCTCTTTCTGCCTGTATAAGTTCAAAAATTTGTTCGTCGCGTTGCATAAATTTGTATATATTTAAATGAATATCAAAAATAGTAAAACATTAGTTTTAATATTAAAAATTATGTAGGTTTGAATAGAAATTAATGAACATTTAATCAACAAATGTATTATGCCATTATCAGCTAATAACCCAAATAGAAAATCTTGGTTGTACGTCAATAAATATTCTGATTTTCCAATTCAGAACATTCCTTTTGGTGTTTTCCTTACAAGGGAAGATATTATTACAATTGGAACACGGATTGGAGATACAGCCATAGACCTTGGTGCTATGCACCAATTGGGCTATTTTGATGGTATTCCATTAACTGATGATATCTTTCTACAAGACTCGTTAAATGATTTTATAGCAGATGGTAGAAAGACATGGCGAGCTGTTAGAAATAGAGTTGCTGAAGTATTTGATGCAGATAATGAAAGGTTAAAAAACAATACTAAGCATAAAGAAATCATATGTTTTAGATTGGATGAAATTGAGATGCAGCTACCAATTCATGTTGGTGACTATACAGATTTTTATGCCAGTAAAGAACATGCTACAAATGTAGGATCAATGTTTAGGGACCCAGAAAATGCATTATTACCTAATTGGGTGCACATGCCTGTGGGATACCATGGCAGAAGTTCTTCAATTATTTCTACTCATATTCCTATTAATAGACCTCAAGGGCAGACTCTACCCGAAGGTGCTGATAAACCTGTATTTGGTCCAAGTAAGTTGGTAGATTTTGAAGTTGAAATGGCATTTATAACTACTGACGCCAATGATTTAGGCGAATCAATTCCTGTTGAAGAAGCCGAAGAATACATTTTTGGATTAGTCCTTTTAAATGATTGGTCTGCTAGAGATATACAGAAATGGGAATATGTTCCATTAGGTCCATTTCTGGGTAAGAATTTTGCGTCCTCAATGTCTCCATGGATTGTAACTCTTGATGCCTTAGAACCATTTAGAGTTGAAAGCCCAAAACAAGATCCAAAACCATTACCATATCTTCAAACCAAAGGAAAGCAAAGCTTTGATATACATTTAGAGGCTGGTATTGTACCAAAAGGAGGAAAAGAAACTACGGTTTGTAAAACAAACTTTAAGCATATGTATTGGAATATGGCGCAGCAATTAGCACATCACACTATTAATGGCTGTCCAGTTAATGCAGGAGATTTAATGGGTAGTGGTACTATTTCTGGTCCAACAGAAGACTCTTATGGATCTATGTTAGAAATAACTTGGAAAGGTACAAAACCGGTAAAAATGAAAGATGGTAGTGAGCGTAAGTTTATTAACGATTACGATACAGTAGTTATGAGAGGACACTGTGAAAATGATGACATACGTATTGGATTTGGGCAATTAAAAACACAACTATTACCTATTTTTAAGAAATAAGAATCACTATAGATAAAATCTTGTCAAAAAGAAGGCTCACTATTAAATGTGAGTCGTTTTTTTGTTACTGGATGCTCAAAACTCAACTGTTCTGCATGCAATTTCAACCTATCAGATTTGTTGCCATATAAGTCATCACCTATTATTGGCATATTTAAACCATTGTGGTGAGCAGCATGTACTCTTAATTGATGTGTTCTTCCAGTAATAGGGTAAAAATATATTCTTGTTTTATCCTCCTCGACACTTAAAACTTCATATTTTGTTTTTGCTGGTTTACCATGAGTTTCACAAACAAGCTGTCTTGGTCTGTTATTAAGATCTACACGTAACGGTAATTCTATTATGCCTTTATCTTTCTTTAGTTTACCATTAAGCAAGGCAACATAACGTTTCTTAATTGTACGATCTATAAATTGTTTTTGAAGGTTTTTATGTGTTTTTTCATTTTTAGCAACAAGTAATAACCCAGAGGTTGACATATCAAGTCTATGCACAAGTAATGGACCTTTGGCATCAGGTATATATTCTTGAATTCTAGTAAGTACGGAGTCTTTAATTAATTTTCCTGGAACAGATAAAAACTCATGAGGTTTATCTACCAATAATAAATAGTCATCTTCATAAACTATTTTCAATTGAGTACCTGTATTGGATGGTTGCTCCATTGGATTTGGTGCCACCTTGAGACCTTTCATCATATGTCCCAAAATGGGTTCGCACTTTCCACGACATGATGGATAAAATTGTTTATGCCGTCTTACCTCTGACTTCGGTGAAGCTCCCCACCAAAACTCGGCCATAGCGATAGGCTTCAAGTTATTTTCATATGCAAATTGAAATAACTTTGGCGCAACACATTCACCAGTACCTGCAGGTGGTTGGTCCAATTGGGTTGAATTGAATATTGAAATTAAGCCTTCTGACTCACCGGTATAATTTAAAAACTGATATTGTTGATGAATCTCTTTTTGTAATGCTGCAGACTTTGCTTTACGCAATTTTTTCAGGATTTTAATTTCTTCCTCGAGATAATTGACAACTTTGGTTTGTTCATATATCTTTTGTTGCCATTCAGATTTTAAGTCTCTAAGTCTAAAGTGATAATATATACTCTGTTTTTTCAGGTCTTCTAATAGATAATTAAAATCGCTATCTTTCAGTTGAACCTTGCCCTCTACCCTTTGAATATCGCGTTTCTTTTTTTCATTTTTCTGAAGGGTTTTAAACTCCTTTAATTTAGCTTCATATTGTGACTTAAGTTGATCTAGGCACTTTTTAGCATTCAGATATACTGAAGTCGATTCTAATGAATCAATTTTTCTGTTTATTTCATTAAGCTCGGTCTCACCTTTCTTATAAAACCCTGTTTTATCTAAAGTATCATAGATTGGTGGTACAAATCCTTTGATAAAGTTTTGTTCGGCCAATTTCCCTGAGAAACCAGCTAGATATCCAATGTCACGTTTAGAATCTTCAACTATCATAACACCAAACATTTTACCAATCTGCAATCCAGCTTTAGAATTGTCCAGTCCAAAGTTATGTTCAAAATCAGATTGGGTAATAAGATATTCTTGTATTTCTTCAGAAGCTTCAATACACAATGGATGTGGCTCGTAATAAAATGGATAGGTGAATTCTTCAGGTAAATCCTGTAGGGAAACCTTTTCTAAATTATGAATATTAGAGCCATCTGTTTTAAACATTTTGCAAATTTAAAGGATTGCCATATATCGAAAACATAAATCTACTTTAAAGTTTGGCATGATGATTGAATTTTTACTCATATAACCTTTAAAATTCAAGATTATGAAACGATTATTACTATGTACAGTCCTTGTTTCGGTACTCGTGTCTTGTAGTGCCAAAAAACAAATTGAAGAAGCGATAAGCCATGGTAATTATGACCATGCAATTTCTGAAGCTTTAAGAAAACTGAAAAATAACAAAGATAAAAAACGTAAACAAGCTTATGTTACGATGTTAAAAGATGCCTATAATAAAGTGCTCGAAGAAGATTTGTTACATATTTCTCACTTAAAGAAAGATGATAACCCTGAGTTATATAAATCAATTTATGAAGCATATGTTGATTTAGAAAATAGACAAAATGCAATAAAACGAATTATGCCACTTAGTATTCATGGTAAAATGATCACTTTTGAATTTAATGATTATAGTGATGCTTTGGTTGAATATAGATATAAAACTTCTGATCATTTAATGGACAAAGGTTTAGATCTTCTAGATACAGGAGTAAAACGAAATGCTAGAGAGGCTTATCGGTTATTTGAGTATGTTAATGATATCAATCCAAATTTTGAGAATGTTATATCACTTATGGACGAAGCTCATCAAACGGGAATAAATTACGTACATGTTTCTATTGGAAATGAAACATGTCAAATGATTCCACAAAGATTAGAAGCTGAACTATTGGACTTTAACACCTATGGTATAAATCAATTTTGGACTACGTATCATGCTATTAAAGATGATTCTTTAGAATATGATTATGCGATGCAATTAAAACTAAAGAGAATAAATGTATCACCAGAAAGAATTAACGAGAGACAACTACTAAGAAAAAGAGCTGTTGTAGATGGATGGGAATATCTTTTAGATGAAAACGGTAATGTTGCTAAGGATAGTTTGGGTAATGATATTAAAGTTGATAGAATAATAACTGCTCAAGCGAGATTTTTTGAAGTATTGCAAACCAAGTCCGCTCAAGTTATTGCAGATGTTGTCTATACAGATTTAAGGCAAAATCAAATTGTTGATTCATTTACTCTAAATAGTGGTTTTGTTTTTGAAAATGTATTTGGAAGATACAGAGGCGACAGGAGAGCTCTTAATAGAAATGACAAAAACTTACTAAGACAAAGACAAGTCAGATTCCCAACAGATGAACAAATGGTTTATGATTCTGGTGAAGATTTAAAACAGAAACTAAAGCAAGTCATAAACTCCTATAGAATTGAAAGTTAAATTTAAAACCTCCTAAAATTAGGAGGTTTGTTCTTATTCTAGGACCTTAGATTTTTCAATTCGTTTATTGTACTTTTTAAAGGCAATATAAAGTTGTCGCATAACCCATCTAACTTTACTTATATCATACAATTTAAAGAAAAATGCAGCGATGCTCATAAAAGTTACGGATAATAGAAAGTATAGAATTAAATGTATATAATTAATAGAAGTTATGTTAAAAGCTCTAATTAAAAACTGAATAACAAAAAATAATGGCCAGTGGTAAATAAAAAATAAAATTGAATTTTGACCTAACCATTGCACAGAGCTTGATTTAACGCCCTTAAAAATTAATAAAAGAGAATATATCGCCAAAATTGAATTTATGAAATAGAACCAGTAATTTCCAAATATTAAATCATTATAATGGAATCGGATAAAACTGGGGCACAAAAAAGAAGCTATTATATAGGTTAAAATCAATGGATATTTAAATTTCGCCAAATGGTTTAAAATATCATATTTACGTGTCAATGCACCAACAAGCGCAAATGATAATCCTGGCATTATGGAGCTATATGAACCTATATCAAGGTTAGGCAAGTAATAATATTGAAAACCGCTAAGAGTAATGGTCAAAAAAGAACATATAATAATGAGATAATGTTTTCTAGATATGAAGAACAACATAATTTTTACAAATATGAATGAAAACAAAAACCATAAGGGTATGTTATATACAAAATCACCATATCTGAAAATTTTATATATTATTTTATAAAATTCGTCAATTATTGAATAATCGTAGTAAATAACTTTTGCAATAAATACAATCAGCCCAAGCAAAATTCCGTATAGGTAAAAAATAAAATAATTAACTAGGGTTTTTTTAATCATATAATTAAATGAATAAAAAGTATTATGAAAATATCCCATTTTAAAAAAGAACCAGGGAATAATGAAGTAGAGAGATTTTATAAGTATAGAAGCAACTTCGGTATCAATTAATTTAGACCATTGTGCCGCATGATATAAAATAACGATAAGTATCGCCACACCAGATATGAAATCAAAACTATTTAGTCGTTTACTACCCATTTTTTTATGATATAAATTGAGTGATCAATAACGACTAAACTAACTTTAATGTCTTAATCCTATCAATTAAATCCTCAAATCAATTAATTAATCGATTAAGGAAATTTAATTGAAAAAAAAACCGATGAAATGTTCAATACCAAAATATTAAAATTCATTTTTAAAAGACTTTTGAATTTTACGTTAAACCTGTAATTATAATGTGATTATGAAACTTGTTGTTTTCTGCTACGTTAAATTAGCATCACTAAGCGAAATGATTATTTGTGACATTAAAATTAATTTAAAGTTGAATTAATTTACAAATTACAATTTCACATTTAAACATAATTTGCATAGTTTAAATTATTAATAGCGCCGTGAGAGGCATGTTTTGCTACAATATCATTTTTTATAATTAGAAGTTGCGGTGATTGATGGATTACATTAAACTTATAGCCAACCTCATTTGAAACATCTCTGTAACTCAATAGGTCTAAATAATATAAATCTGCATTTGTTTCTAAATTATAATTTTCGATGAATTGGTTTATAACCATTCTACTAATACCACAACGAGTAGAGTGCTTAAAAATTAATTGTGTTTTCCCCTTAGACTTCTCAGATATCTCTTGCAATTGATCCAAGCTTGTCAAGAGTATCCATGGTAATACTTTTTCTTCTCGAGGCTCTGAAGAACCAAATAGCTTTTTAAACATAACTAAAATTCAAAGTGTAGTCCCAATCTAAAATCATTTAAAATGTTTGACAAAACGTCATTATATATCCCACAAAATCAGTCATTTTGTCGTTTTATTCCTACCAAATTGGGTTGGTAAGATTTTTGAATAAAGATAGACAAACACAACATAAAAAATTGATTAATATTTATAAAGATGAATTTTAACAACTATACAATTAAATCGCAAGAAGCTATACAGCAAGCCGAACAACTTGCACAAGGCTTTGGTCATCAACAAATAGAAAACGCGCATATTTTCAAAGCTCTATTTAATGTTGATGAAAACGTTTTACCATTTATTTTAAAAAAACTTAACATCAACGTTAGTTTATTGCAACAGGTATTAGATAAAGAATTACAAAGCTTTTCAAAAGTCTCAGGTGGAGATATTATGCTATCTAGAGATGCTGGTAAAGCCTTAAATGAGGCTTCAATCATAGCTAAGAAAATGAAGGATGATTTTGTCTCTATTGAGCATTTAGTTTTGGCTATTTTTAAGTCAAAAAGTAAGATATCACAGATACTAAAAGATCAGGGTGTTACCGAAAAAAGTCTTCAATCTGCTATTAATGAATTAAGAAAAGGCGAAAGAGTAACATCCCAAAGTCAAGAAGAAACCTATAATTCTCTTAGCAAATACGCAAAAAACTTAAATCAACTCGCAAGAGATGGTAAATTAGACCCAGTAATTGGTAGAGACGAAGAGATAAGAAGGATTTTACAAATCCTATCACGAAGAACCAAAAACAATCCAATATTAGTAGGTGAACCAGGTACTGGTAAAACAGCAATTGCTGAAGGTCTTGCACATCGTATAATTGATGGCGATATACCTGAAAACTTAAAAGACAAACAAATCTTCGCATTAGATATGGGTGCCTTAATTGCTGGTGCTAAGTTTAAAGGTGAGTTTGAAGAACGTCTTAAAGCAGTCATTAAAGAAGTAACCACAAGTGATGGTGATATCGTTCTTTTTATTGACGAAATTCACACTTTAGTTGGTGCAGGTGGCGGACAGGGTGCAATGGATGCTGCAAACATCTTAAAACCAGCATTAGCACGTGGTGAATTACGGGCTATTGGTGCAACTACCTTAGATGAATACCAAAAGTATTTTGAGCAAGACAAGGCCTTAGAACGTCGTTTCCAGAAGGTTAATGTTGACGAACCAGATACGGAAAGTGCTATTTCAATTCTTCGAGGCATAAAAGAGAAATACGAAACACATCACAAGGTTAGAATTAAGGACGAAGCAATTATTGGTGCTGTGGAATTATCAAATAGATACATTACCAATCGATTCTTACCAGACAAAGCCATTGACTTAATGGACGAAGCAGCTTCAAAACTTAGAATGGAAATCAATTCGAAGCCTGAAGAGCTAGATGTTCTCGACCGTAAAATAATGCAATTAGAAATCGAGCATGAAGCCATAAAACGCGAAAAAGATGAGATTAAACTAAAATCTTTAAAATCAGAATTAGCAAACCTTAAAGATGAACGGAACGAACTCAATGCAAAATGGAAAAGTGAAAAGGAAACTGTAGAGAACGTTCAGAATATAAAATTAGAAATAGAAAACTATAAGCTAGAAGCTGAACGAGCTGAACGAGAGGGTAATTACGGAAAAGTGGCCGAAATCCGTTATGGTAAAATTAAAGAAGTGACTGAAAAATTAGAATCATTCCAAAAGCAATTGGCTGAACAACAAGAAACTGCTTTGATTAAAGAAGAGGTAACCTATGAGGATATTGCTGATGTTGTTGCTAAGTGGACAGGAATTCCAGTTACAAAAATGATACAGAGTGAGCGCGAAAAACTTCTTAAGCTTGAAGATGAGTTACATAAGCGCGTAGTTGGTCAAGAGGAAGCAATTGAAGCCATAAGTGATGCTGTAAGACGATCTAGAGCAGGATTACAAAATCCGCAAAAACCAATTGGTACATTCTTGTTTTTGGGAACAACTGGTGTAGGTAAAACAGAATTGGCAAAAGCTTTAGCTGAATATCTTTTTGACGACGAAAATGCAATGACACGGATTGACATGAGCGAATACCAAGAGCGTCATGCTGTGAGTAGACTTGTAGGAGCACCTCCTGGATATGTTGGTTATGATGAAGGCGGTCAATTAACGGAAGCTGTTAGACGCAAGCCATATTCTGTAGTTTTGCTGGATGAGATTGAAAAAGCACATCCAGATACCTTTAATATTCTCTTACAGGTATTAGATGAAGGAAGGTTAACAGATAATAAGGGGCGAGTTGCAGATTTTAAAAACACCATTATTATAATGACCTCAAATATGGGAAGCCTTATTATTCAAGAACGTTTTGATGCAACAAAAGATATTCAAAGTGCAATTGAAAGTGCCAAAGTTGATGTTCTAGGTCTTTTAAAGCAATCTGTGAGACCTGAGTTTATTAATAGAATCGATGATACCATAATGTTTACACCATTATCAAAGGAGAATATACTAGACATTGTTGGACTTCAACTTAAAAGTGTAACGAAAATGATTGCTGAAAAAGGGATAACCTTTGACGCAACTCCAGAGGCAAAAGCATATCTAGCAGAAAAAGGATACAACCCAGAATATGGTGCAAGACCTGTAAAACGAGTTATTCAAAAAGAAGTCTTAAATCAACTCAGTAAAGAAATTCTATCGGGAAAAGTAACTACAGAGAGTATTATTCTACTTGATGCTTTTGATGATAAGTTAGTATTCAGAAATCAAGGTGATTTAGTTATTGAAGAATTATAACAATGCCTGTAACAATAAAGGATTAAAACAGTCTTTATATTGATTGGTTGGTTAAAGCAACACCTAATTCAAGTCGATTCGCTATCGACAGAAAAGGTGTTGCTTTCCTTTTTGTAACTTTCTTTCGATATTTGCTACTTATACATCAAACTAAAAAATCCTATGAAATATTTATTATCGATCTTAGTCATAGCAATTACTACAACAACAACATCATTATTGGCTCAAAAATTAGAGAATTCTACGCTCTGGAAGATCGAGGGAAGTGGATTAAATAAAGCTTCATACCTCTTTGGAACAATTCACATTACATGTGATGCAACATTAGAAAATGATGTTATAAAAGCTCTGGATGAAACAAAACAAATAGTCTTAGAAATTGATATGGACGATCCAGATATGCAAGACAAAATGATGAAGGGTATGTATATGAAAGATGGAAAAACTCTGAAGAGTATAGTGAATGATGAGGATTATCAAGCGATTGATTCCCTGTTTATTAGTAAAATGGGAATATCTGTAAAAATGATAGAGAATGTAAAACCTTTTTTCTTAACCTCTATGCTCTATCCGAAGTTTATAGATTGTCCAATGGAATCTTTCGAGGCCGAATTGATGAAGGTCGCTAAAGAACAAAATGAGGAAATTTTTGGATTGGAAACTATTGACGATCAAATTAATGTGTTTGAAGTCATACCATATGAAAACCAAGTAAAAGATTTGGTAAGAACAGCAAAAGACAATATGGCTTATGACAAGGCAAATTTTGCTAAACTACTTTCAATCTATAAAGATGAAAACATAACTGACATGCTAAATATTATGAATGATGACAACTATTCTAGTGTGGCAGAATATCAGGATGAATTATTAGATAACCGTAACATTAACTGGATTCCAAAAATTAAGGAGTATGCTGAAAAGCAGGCAACATTTTTTGGAGTAGGTGCTGGTCATTTAGCAGGAGAAAATGGTGTAATAAATCTTCTAAGACAAGCTGGCTATACAGTTACAGCAGTCAGAGATTCGGAGTAAAATTTAAAAACTCTATTGCTGAGAGTCTATTTTTAGACTCTATCTTTTTCTAAATTACACGTAAATCACAACTATCTGTTTTTCAATGCTTTATTTATAAATATTTCATGTTTTCGATGAAATACACAAATTTTTTTAAGATTTAACAGTCGTTTTAACGGATAAATTACTACTTTTATCGAGTTATTTAATTCCGCAGTACTTAAGAATCCCTTTATTAAGTTTGGTAAATCCCTCTAGCCTCAGAGAGAATTACTATAACATTTTTTATGAAACCCCTACAAACAAATTAAATGGAATTAAACAAATTTATAGACCACACCCTATTGAGTGCATCTGCTACTGAAGCTGAAATTTTAAATCTATGTGAAGAAGCACTTAAATATCAGTTTTATTCTGTTTGTGTAAATGGTAATTATGTAAACTTTGCCAGACAGGCATTAGGAAGTTCTGATGTTAAAGTATGTACAGTTGTCGGATTTCCCTTAGGTGCAATGTCCACAGATACCAAAGTTTTTGAAGCCAAAAATGCTATTGAACATGGTGCTTCAGAAATTGATATGGTTATTAATATAGGTCGTTTGAAAAGTAAAAACTACCTTGAAGTTCTTAAAGATATTGTTGCTGTTAAACGAGCTATTGGCCATATTCCATTAAAGGTAATATTGGAGATTAGTGAGCTTTCGAAGAATGAAATAGTCAAAGCATGTGAAATATGTGTCGATGCCAAGGCTGATTTTGTAAAAACATCCACAGGTTTTTCTTCAAGTGGTGCAACACTCACTGCTGTGAAAATTATGAGAAAGACTGTAAAAGATCAATGTAAAATTAAAGCTTCAGGAGGTATAAGAGATGTTGAAACTGCTTTAAAATATATTGAGGTTGGTGTAGATAGGATCGGTGCATCATCTGGTGTAGCAATGATGACAAATCAAACTTCAGTTTTAGAGTATTAATTTATACGTACTTTGATTACCTTTACAATATGAGTGTTCATATTGGCGCCAAAAAGGGCGATATCGCAGAAACTATTTTATTACCTGGAGATCCATTACGAGCTAAATGGATAGCAGAGAAATTTTTTGAAAATCCTGTTTGCTTTAATGAAGTTCGAGGCATGCTGGGCTTTACAGGCACATATAAAGGCAAAAAAGTATCTGCAATGGGCACAGGAATGGGAGTTCCAAGTATTTCAATTTATACAAACGAATTAATTACTGAATTTGGAGTAAAAAACTTGATACGTGTAGGCAGTGCCGGTTCATATCAAAAGGATGTGAAAATTTATGATGTTGTGTTGGCTATGGCAGCGTCCTCCACTTCTGGAGTTAATGAATTACGGTTTGGTGGAGCAGATTATGCACCTACTGCAGACTTCGGATTATTTATCAAAGCTGTAGAAGCAGCTAGATCAAAAGATATTCCAATTAAAGCAGGTAATGTTTTATCTTCTGATGAATTCTATGAAGATGATATTGAGTCTTATAAAAAGTGGTCTAAGTTTGGTGTATTGTGTGTTGAAATGGAAGCTGCAGGTTTATATACCGTAGCTGCAAAACATAATGTAAACGCATTGGCAATCTTAACGATTTCAGATTCTTTAGTTACTGGTGAGCGTACAACAAGCAATGAACGGGAAACCACTTTTAAAAGTATGATTGAAATTGCTTTAGAGTTGGCTTAGAATTATTTAACATACTTTTTCAATAATCATTTCTCTTCTGATTTATATTTGGGTAAAACAACTAAATCAATGAACATATGAAATCCTTTCTTACTGCGTTATTATTAATGTTATCCATTTCAATTTATGCTCAAAACACCTCTGATAAAACGCAGATTGAAACTACACTAAATAACTACATTGATGCATTTTATAAAGGTGATACTACCAAACTAAAACTTGCAATTAAACCTCGTTTAAACAAGTTTGGATATTGGAAAAATAAGGAGTCTGGTAATTATGAATATTATGCTCATATGAGCTATGAAAAAGCAATGGAGTTTGTGCAGAAAATGAAAGATGAAGGAAAAACTAGAGATGAAAATAAAATAAGAAATGTAGAGGTTTTAGACATTGGTAACCATGTTGCATCTGCAAAAGTTACTGCTGCTTGGGGAATTGATTATGTCCAGTTATCCAAGGATAATGGTCAATGGATGATTGAACAGGTAATATGGGAGGGTCCATATGAAAAAGCAGTAACACAAAAAACATCAACTTACTACCTAATTCGTCATGCAGAAAAAGATCAATCTGATAAATCAAATAGAAATCCACATCTTACAGAAAAAGGAATAGAACGTGCTAAAAATTGGTCAAACATTTTAAAGGATGTAAAATTTAACGCAGTTTATTCTACAGATTACCATAGAACAAAAGAAACCGCCACGCCAACTGCTAGCGCTAATAATTTAGAGCTAAAATTTTACGATCCTCGGAATATGAATATTGAAAACTTTAAGAAAGATACAAACGGTAAAACAGTGCTAATTGTTGGACATAGTAACACAACACCTATCTTTACAAATGGCCTTATCGGTGAAAAGAAGTATAAAATGATAGATGAGAGTAATAATGCCAATCTTTACATTGTAACTATTTCAAAAGACTCTAAAACCTCAATGCTATTGAAGGTTGATTAGTAAATAAACCCGATGAAACTACCTAATTATCATAATTTTAGTCCTTTAAAATAGTTTAATCGAATATCGAGTACTTCTATGGAAAAAAAGTAAATTTTTCAATTTAAATACCTAGATTTGATTTCTAAATTTACTGAGACTAGCTTATACATTTATGAAGACTGTTATGTTATTGGGTGGCACCAAGGGTGTCGGAAATGAAATTCTGAAATCTTGCTTGAACAAAGGTTATAATGTTGCGTTTTGCGGTAGAGATGAAAATTTGGGCAATCAAATTATTGAATCCTCGGAATTTAAAGACAATTTATACTTCCATAAAATAGATCTTAACTCAATTAATGGCATTGAAGATTATTACAATCAAACAATCGAAAGATTTAAGAGAATTGATGCATTGATTATATATGCGGGTATTACTCCTGTTGCTTCCATAATTGACACTGAAGAGGAGGTTTACGATAAGATTTTTAATGTGAATCTAAAAGCACCATATTTTTTACTTAAGAATGTCCTAAAATCTATGATGGCCAATAAATCTGGCTCCATTGTATTTTTTGGATCTGCGCACATGGATTATGGCCAAGAAGATAGAGCTCCTTATGCCCTAACCAAGAGTACCTTATATACGCTTTCAAATCACATAGCGCATCATTATGCTAAATACGGTGTAAGATCTAATTATTTGGTAATGGGATGGACAAATACAGAAGGAGAGATTCAATTAAGGGCAAAGGAAGGTGTTAGTGAGAACGAACTTAAAAACAAAGCAAAGGATATTATTCCTATGGGAAGAATGTTAAGTCCATTTGACCCAGTACCGGCAGTAATGCATTTTATATCTGATGATTCTGCAATGACAACCGGTTCCTTAATGAGAGTTACAGGAGGACAATATATATAGCATGGAAACATTGACTTCAACTATAATATATAGCTCAAAAGAATCGGAATTATTTGAAGGACCAATATTCGATCCTACAAACAAACTATTATATTTTGTTTCAATTTTAGATGGATTAGTATTTTGCTACTCTCCTATTTCAAATGAAATTTTGAGTATAAAATTAGATTCACCAACCAGCAATGTATATCTCACTGAGTCGAAAAAAGTTGTAATAGTTGCCTCAAAAAATGGTTTTTTTGAAGTAAACTTTAATGGCCTTGAAACATCCTTTAAATTTCAAATTGATATAGCAGACAATGTAAGATACAACGATGGCATTCAAGATCCAATAGGAAGATTAATTATAGGAACGATGGGATATCCCGATGTCGAAGAAGGCGTTGGAAAGGTTTACTCATGCAATGAAGGGAATTGTAAAGTAATTATTGATAATACAACCATTTCAAATGGTTTGTCATTTTCTCATGATAATAGATTCATGTATTTTATTGATACCCCTACCAAGCAAATCGCAAAATATAAATATGATATAGAAACTGGCAGTGTTAACTTTGTCTCAAATGTAGTTGAGTTTACAGAAAAAGGAAGCCCAGACGGCATGGCTATTGATAAGAATGGAATGCTGTGGGTTGCTGAATGGGGAGGATCTTGTGTGTCACAATGGAACCCAAATACCGGTAAAAAAATTAACAAAATAAAACTACCACACTCTAATGTGACATCTTGCTGTTTTGATGAAAATGAAAATCTGTTTATTACGGCTGCAAATGACCCTACTGACAATGAATTAAGAGGAAGTGCCTTATATTACATTAATCTAAACAAATCTAACCAATGAAACCTACTAAAATAAGTGTAATAGTTCCTGTTTACGGAATAGAAAAGTATTTACCCAAATGTATTGAAAGTATTCTCGATCAATCTTTCAAAGATTTCGAACTAATATTAGTAGATGACGGTAGTCCTGATAAATGCCCGATTATTTGTGACCAATATGCCAAGTTAGATTCAAGAATAGTTGTTGTACATAAAAAAAATGGCGGTCTTCTATCCGCACGTAAAGCGGGTCTTGAAGTAGCTAAGGGAGCGTATATCGCAAATGTTGATGGTGATGATTGGGTGGATAAATATTACTTAGACACTTTATATAGACTTGCTATCACAAATAATGCAGATTTAACTGTTACTGGTCATTTTAGAGAATTTAATGGAAAAATTGAAACCATTAAACCATCAAATCCTGGTGTTTATGATGAAAATCAAATAAAGTCTTCAATTATTCCTAAAGCAATTTTTAATGGTGAGTTTTGTGAGCACGGTATGACCACATATGTTTGGAATAAATTATTTAAAAAAGAATTACTTAAAGAGGTTCTTTTCGATGTACATAATGATATTTTAATGGGTGAAGATGCCGCAATTACTTATTCGTATTTGGCTTTATCTAAAAGTCTTGTAATTAGTAAAATTCCGCTCTATTACTATCGACAAAGGCATGATTCTATTGTTAAGTCTATTGAAGATCCAAATATGGAATATTATAGATTAGGATTATTAATGAATCATTTAAAAGTTAAATTGTCAGATGTTCTGGATGAAAAATTATTGAATACTCAATTAAATTATTATCTCTATTCTCAAATGTTGGTGAGATCTGGGGGATTGATTCAAATAAATGATACGCCAGAATATTTCAACCCATTTACTGATGTTTCTATAGACTCCAAGATTGTTGTTTACAGTTCAGGTTCATTTGGACAACACATATTATCAACTAATCTCAAAACCAACTATTTTGAAATTATAAAATGGGTTGATGTGGATTTTCATGATCTAAAAATTGGAAATGCCTCTGTACAACCTATTAGCTCAGTGAATGAGGATGATTTTGACTACTTAATTATTGCCACAATTAATCCTTCTACCCATCGATTAATTAAAAGCGAATTATTGCTTATGGGAATTCATGATGATCATATAGCACATTTTAAAACTGAAGAAAAAATAATAAGCCAACTTATTAATAATATCGGATTTGATAAAAATTTTCTGTTTCAACAAAAAACTAAACAATTAAAATAACAACTAAATGATATGTCTAAAAAAATAATAATCCTTGGCGGAAATCCGGAAACAGGTGTCCTTGTTGAGGTAGCAAATAACATGGGGTTACATACAATTATAATTGATCCCAACCCAAATGCACCAGCCAAGAAATTTGCTAAAGAAACCTATGATATTGATGGGTTTGATATTGACGGAATAGTGAAAGTAGCAAAAGATAATGAGGTTGATGGAGTACTTGTTGGTGTGGCAGATATTTTAGTGAAACCGTATAAAGAAATTTGCGAAAAACTAAATTTACCTTGTTATGCAACAGATGGCACTATTGAGGCATTTTGCAGTAAAAGTGGATATAAAAGATATTGTGCTGAACATGGAGTACAAGACATACCTGGTATTTACCTTCATAAAGATGAGGAAATAAGAAAACCAACTAACGTAGATTTACCTCTAATGGTAAAACCTGTAGACAGCGGCGGTGGTGTAGGCATGAAAATATGTAGAAACGAAGAAGATTATAGAGAAACTGTAACAAATGCTTTAAAGTTCTCCAAAAAAGGAATTGTCATGGTAGAAAAATACATGGATTCCAATTGTGATGATATGGCCGTATATTATACGTTTAAAGACGGAGTACCATATTTGTCAGCTACCTACGACAGAATTTTAACAAGAATTCAAGGAGATTCTAGCCCAATTGCATTATCAACAGTTTACCCTTCGAAATACACCAAATCTTTTGTAGAAGAAGTTCATCCAAAAATAAGTGAATTATTTAAAGCTACAGAAGTTCAAAACGGAGTATTAAATGTTCAGTTTTTTGTAGAGGATGGAGTATTCTATAGCTATGATCCTGGGTTCCGTTTGCAGGGTGAGGCACCTCACATACATTTAGCCCATATCAATGGATTTGACCATAGAAAAATGTTGTTGAATTTTGCATTAACCGGAAAATTTGGCAAAGACAATTTTGCTGAACAAAATGATTATATGTTCCGTGGTAAAAGTGCATGTTCTATTTGGATATTATTAAAAGATGGCAAAATCAATTCAATTAAAGGATTAGATGAAATTAAGAATCATAAAAACGTCAATTTTGTCGTAGAGCGTTTTAAGCAAGGTGATACCGTAATGCCTGAATGGGTTGGTACAGAGAGACAGATATTGTACAGAATTTATACAGCTAGTGATTCCATAGAAGAGACTAATCAAACCATTCTTGACATAAAAGAAATTTTAGATGTTAAGGGCGAAGAGGGAGAAGATATGATAATAGAATGGACTCCATTATGGAATCCAGAAGATTATCACAACTAAAAAACTAAAGGAAACTCATAAATAATAACCAATCAAAAAAATAATTTTTACAAATACCATCAATGATAGGTATGTAAATGATTAGATTCTTTTAAAATGAAAAAAAACATATTAGAAACTTTTAGCCTAAAAGGAAAAAAGGCCATTGTAGTTGGTGGCGCTGGTGACCTTGGCATTGCCATGGTAGAAGCAATTTCTGAAGCTGGAGCCCAAACTGTAATTATTGACTATGATACACGGGCATTTGAATTTAGTAATGAATTTAAGAAAAACGGACTTGACGTTGAGGCTATTCAAGCCGATGTTAGTATTAAATCGCAAATAGATGACTCTTATGCAAAAGCACTAGAAATTTTAGGCGGTAGAGTTGATATCTTAATTAATTCAGCTGGAATTCAAAGAAGATATTCGAGTGAAAATTTTCCAGATGAGGAATGGTCCAAAGTTATTGCCATTAATCTAGATGCAACTTTTCATTATTGCAAACTTGCTGGTAACACCATGCTCAAACAAGGAGGTGGTAAAATCATAAATATTGCTTCATTAATGAGCTTTCTAGGAGGTATCACAATTCCTGCTTATGCAGCATCAAAAGGTGGTGTAGGTCAATTAACAAAGGCCTTATCAAATGATTGGGCTTCAAGAGGAATATGCGTTAATGGCATAGCTCCTGGTTATATGGACACACAATTAAACACTGCATTAATTAATGATAAAAAAAGAACAGAAGAGGTATTTATGAGAGTACCTATGAAAAGATGGGGAACTGGTGATGACCTTAAAGGTCTTGCTGTATTTTTATCTTCGTCTGCAAGTGACTATATCACGGGTACAATAATACCTGTAGATGGAGGCTATCTAGGTAGATAACCTAATTTTATAAGTCATTAACGACAATATTCTTAAGCTCAATTTTAGATAATAAATTGAGCTTATTTTTTTCAAATATCTTACCTAAATCAATAAGTGCCATTAAACCATCTGAAGACTTATAATTGTTATAGTCTACAAATCTAATCCCTTCTATGAATCGTTCATTATAGGCCTCTCTAAAACGCATTCCAACACCATCATCTTCATTATATGAATATGCGAGGTATTTTACTTTAAAAGTTTCTTTATCAACCCAATAGATAAAAACATCTTCAAAATCCTCTCCGCCACCTTCCTTATTGAATGTAACTCTAATTTTATAATAGGTTTTGTTTTTTATTTCCTCTTCTCCAAGCAAGTATTTATTAACAGGTGTAGCATTTAATCCATATGGTAAAACTGAAAAATAATGTACAGAATTAACCGATGCTTTATATTTAGTCATCATTGAATCAGCAACCACAATAAATTCCTCACCCACTAATCGCTTAAATTCTTTGTTGGTTAAAAAATCTGTAATACTATCAGATTCGCTATAAAAACTTCTCGCCAACAAAAAATTTCCATTTTTTCTTTGTGCGAAATAAGACTTATCCCTAAAATCAAAACTAATTTCAGAATTTTCAAATCGCTCACCACCAGAAATTTCAATTGATTTATTCACTATCTCATCAGCCGAAAAAGATAAGTTTTTAATTTCCTCCTGACAACTATAACAAAAGAGAAATAATAATAATATTTTTATATACTTCATATTAAATATTTTTTCTGAAGTCGTAAATCTACTCATATGCATACTAAGATGACTTTATACTAATAAACTTTTAACTCTTAACATTAACAACTACATTTGCAAACTATGCAAAAAGCAGTAAACATATTTAATAAAAAAGCTAAATTTCAATATGAGATTGTAGATAAATATACTGCTGGAATTGTATTAACTGGTACTGAAATTAAATCTATTAGAGCAAGTAAAGCCTCCATTGCAGAGAGTTTTTGTGAATTTAATGACAAAGGTGAACTATTTGTTATTAACATGACAATTGAAGAATATGCCTTTGGCAATTATTATAATCATAAACCAAAAGCTGAACGTAAGCTTTTACTGAATAAGCGAGAATTAAAAAAACTAGAAAAAGAAGTCAATGTAAAAGGAATGGCAATTATTCCTCTTCGACTATTCATAAATGAAAAAGGTCTTGCTAAATTAGAAGTTGCCTTAGCTAAGGGTAAAAAACTTTATGATAAGCGAGAGACAATTAAGGATCGTGATAACAAAAGGAACTTAGACCGAATTAAGAAAAATTTCCGATAACTTTAAGAAGACTATAACCTTTAGGTATTCAATATTAGCATATGTTTGAAACAAATTAGGCTGTGATTCGTTTAGATAGAAAGCCAATAATTTAAACATTATTAATCAAATTCAATGAATAAATCATTACTCCTACTTTTTTTCTCTCTTTTTACTTTTCTTTTGTCTGCCCAAATAAAGGGAACCATAACAGATACCTATAAAAACCCATTACCATTTGTAAATGTTGTGATTGAAAACACCTATAAAGGCACAACCACTAATGACGATGGTTACTTTGAGTTAAATATCACAAAAGCCAATACTTATACAATTGTTTTTACCTATCTAGGATTCAAAACCGTTAAGAAGAAGGTTGCGATAGAAGAGTTTCCATTTACTATTGACGTTACCCTTGAAGTAGGTTCATTAACTCTCGGAGAAGTTGTTGTAAATGCAGAAGAAAATCCAGCTAATGCTATAATGCGAAGTGCAATTAATAAGCGTAAGGAAAATCTAGAAAAAATTAAGTCATACAAGGCAGACTTTTATTCTCGTGGGTTAATAAGAATAAAAGACGCACCAGAAAAAATATTAGGTCAAGAAGTTGGTGATCTCGGTGGTGGTTTGGATTCAACCAGAAGTGGTATCATCTATCTCTCAGAGACAATTTCAAAAATTCAATTTTTAAGACCAGACAAACTAAAAGAAAAAATAACTGCATCTAAAGTTAGTGGAGATAATAGTGGTTTCAGTTTTAATAATGCCATAGACGTAGATTTTAATTTCTACAATAACACCGTAGAATTTGGAAATGAAATCGTCTCTCCTATTGCAAATAATGCCTTTAGTTATTATCGCTATCAGTTAGAGGGCGTTTTCTATGATGTAAGAGGTAACCTTATAAATAAAATTAATGTTCTACCTAAACGTAAAAATGATCCAATTTTTTCTGGCTCAATATATATTGTAGAAGACCAATGGACCATTTATGCTCTTGAACTGGATATCACGGGTATACAAGCCAGAATACCTGCAGTAGATATAATATCACTTAAGCAGAGTTTTTCCTATTCAGAAAAAGAAAACATCTGGGCAATTATATCACAGAGTATTGATTTTAAATATAAATTCTTTGGTATTAAAGGCGATGGCAGATTTACTGCAGTTTACAGTAATTACGAATTCAATGAAGGCCTCACAGCAAAAGACTTCGGCCCTGAGCTGGTTGCGTTTGAAGATAAGGCTAACGAAAAAGATTCTTTATTCTGGACTAAAATAAGACCTGTACGGCTAACATTAGAAGAAAGTACAGACTACAAAAGAAAAGATAGCATTCAAGAGGTAAAAGAATCAAGACCTTATTTAGATTCTCTTGACAGAGAAAATAATAGATTTAAATTTAGTAATATACTAGGCTATACCTATCAAAACTCCTTTAAAGATTACAATATTGGTTTTAATGTTCCTCTCCAAGGTATTCAATTCAATACAGTACAAGGTTATACAGCTAATACCAATCTTTTCTTTACAAAAAATTACGATGCTTTTAAACGATATTTCAGAGCAAATGCAGGCCTTCAATACGGTTTTTCAGATAAAAGATTAAGAGCAACAGGTTCATTGTCTTTTAAGTTTAACGACATTTCAAATGCCTTTTTGACATTATCAGGTGGCATGCAAGTGGCGCAATTTAATACATTTAATCCCATACGACCATTTTGGAATTCTGCAGCCACGCTATTCTTCGAAGAGAATTATATGAAATTATATGAACGAAGTTTTGTACAATTAAACTATTCTGAAGAATTGTTTAATGGATTCAGGCTGTTTTCCAGTCTTTCTTATGAAAATAGAACTCCATTGTTTAATACCACTGACCAAACCTTTTACCCACAGGACGACAAGGAATATTTAAGTAACAATCCGTTGAACCCAACCAGCACCACTGCTCCATTTGAAGACCATAACATTTTAAAGTTCAATGTAACTGGAAGAATCAATTTTGGTCAAAAGTATTTAAGCTATCCAGATAGTAAATTTAATGTTTCAACAGATAAGTATCCTACTTTGGTATTGAGCTATGAAAAAGGATTTGGGGCGACAAATGATGATTATAACTTTGATCAAGTCAAAGCAAGAATTTATCAATCATTCAATGCGGCAGATAAAGGAAGGTTTAGTTATAATCTAAGGCTTGGTAAATTCTTTAATGCAGAAAATATTGCTTTTATGGATTATCAGCATTTTAATGGTAATCAAATAAATGTTAGTAGTCGTGGTAATTATATAAATGTTTTTAATAATCTCGGATATTATGATTTAAGTACAAACGATAGTTATCTAGAAATGCATGCTGAACATGATTTCAATGGCTATATTTTAGGCAAAATACCTTTAATCAATAAACTTAACTTCAATCTAATATTAGGTGCGCATAACCTTTCAACTCCAAACAACAAGCCATACCAAGAATTCACAATTGGTATTGATAATATTGGTTGGGGCAAATGGCGTTTCTTAAGGGTTGATTATGTGCGTTCATATCAAAGTGGGTTTAAAAATGATGCTATTTTATTTGGCATTAAATTCTTTTAACTTTACTACATGAAACGATTCCTTTTACTTTTTTTGTTTATTTCATTTGCAATAAATTCACAAGAGACGGAAAAGAAAGACTATTGTTTACAAGTCTCATCCTTAGACAATACAATTGAAACTTTATACTCTGTCATTTCAGGTGATGCTGGTATTGAAAGAGATTGGGATTTATTCAAGCACTTGTTTTATGAAAATGCCAAACTTATTCCATCAGGCAAAAACAATGAAGGGTTGCATATCGCAAGATTTATGTCTCCAGACGATTACATTAACACATCTGGGAAATGGTTATTTAAAAATGGTTTTCACGAAGTTGAAATAAATAGAATTGTTGAAACATTTGGAAATATTTCTCACGTATTTAGCACCTATGAATCATTTAAGACTAAGAATGACGAAAAACCATTTATGAGAGGTATAAACAGTATGCAATTAATGAACGATGGAGTACGTTGGTGGATTATTAATATCTATTGGATGCAAGAATCTAAGGATAATCCAATTCCTGAGCGTTATTTACCAAAGCAATAATACATTAATACAGCCATCTTAAATATCTGTTATTATTTATGTATTCATAGCAGAGGGTACTATATTTAACCAACAAAAATTCTATCGAATGAAGCTTTCAATAAAAATAAAATCATTTTTAACTCTTGCATTAACCTTTTCAATATTCAGTTGTGCACAACAAACAGAAACTAAAACAGCACCAATTTTTAAAGATGGTGAAGCCCAAATTGTAGAGGCATTTAGCAATCCTGAGTATTGGGTGAGACATGATCTTTGGGTTGAAACTGAATTTGATACCGATGGCGATGGAGACCCAGATAGAATGCACGTTTCGGTAACAAGGCCAGAACAAACAGACACCGAAGGGCTTAAACTTCCTATTATTTACGTTACTAGTCCTTATTTTGCTGGAGTTGCAGCTGATGCTCCTGGTACCATGTGGAATGTTCAACATGAACTTGGTGAAATTGGAGAAGAACGATTCCATCCTGAGGTTCAACGGAGAGGGAAAAGACCAATAATTTCAAATTCACATATTAGAAAATGGGTTCCAAGAGGTTATATTGTGGTACACTCTAGTTCTCCAGGTACAGGTCTTTCAGATGGGGCACCAACAATTGGAGGAAAGAATGAATCACTTGCTCCCAAAACCGTTATTGATTGGTTATGTGGAAGAGCAAAAGGATATTCAGAAAGAGATGGAAATGAAGAAGTTAAAGCTTATTGGTCAACAGGAAAAGTTGGCATGACTGGAACTTCTTATAACGGTACATTACCAATAGCAGCTGCGACTACTGGAGTTAAAGGTTTAGAAGTAATAATTCCTATTGCACCAAACACATCTTACTATCACTATTACCGTTCTAACGGACTTGTTAGATCTCCTGGCGGATATTTAGGAGAAGACATTGATGTATTATATGATTTTGTCCATAGTGGTGATGAAAATCACAGACCATATAATAACAAAACCATAAGGGATACGGAAATGCGCAATGGAATGGACCGAGAAACAGGAGATTTAAATAATTTTTGGTCTGGTAGAGATTACCTCAACCAAATGGATAAAATGAAAGCTGCATTACTAATGTCGCACGGATTTAATGACTGGAACGTAATGCCTGAACATAGTTATAGAATCTACAAGGCTGCACGAGAAAAAGGTCTTCCTTCACAAATTTATTATCATCAAGTTGGTCACGGTGGGCCACCACCAATTTCAATGATGAATAAATGGTTTACTAAATATCTTCACGGTATTGACAATGGTGTTGATAAAGAAGATTATAAGGCGTATATAGTTCGTGAATATGATGACAGATTAAAACCAACACCTTATAAGGACTACCCTAATCCAGATGCAGAATTTGTAAAATTAAATTTAACTACTGGTGGCAACACGGTTGGTAATTTAAACATGGACCAACCCTCGAATAATATTGAAAAGCTAATAGATGATTATAATTTTAGTGGCAAAGATTTGGCAACGGCTGAATCATCAAAAAATAGATTATTATACACAACTTCAACATTAACTGAAGATGTACATATTTCTGGAGTGCCAAAAGTAAGTATAACACTTTCTAGCAACAAATCTGCGGCGAATTTATCAGTTTGGTTAGTATCCTTACCTTGGGAAAACGGCAACGATGTAAAAATAACTGATAATATCATTACAAGAGGTTGGGCAGACCCTAGAAACTATAAGTCCATTACTAATGAAGAGGCCTTAGAACCTGGTAAATTTTATACAGTAAATTTTGATTTACAGCCAGATGATCAGGTGATAAGAAAAGGGCAACAAATAGGACTTATGATATTTTCTAGTGATTCAGAATTTACGTTACATCCAAAACCTGGTACAGAATTATCAGTGAAATTAGATGAAACTACATTGTCTTTACCAATAGTTGGTGGTAATGATGCATTTATAAAGGTAACAAACTAGTTTTTATCTTCTAGTAGCGGCACAAACCTGAATTCACCAAATTCGTGTTTTTCAAATTCCTTTTCGCCTTTTCTCAAGTATAAGGTCATGGTTTGCACACTGTCACCAACAGGGATTACCAGCCTACCTCCTACTTTAAGCTGACTTAAAAGTGGTTTAGGTACAAAGGGGGCACCTGCAGTAACTATTATACTGTCAAATGGCGCCTCTTCTGCTAGACCTTTATAACCGTCACCAAAGATGAGCTTTTTAGCTCTATACCCTATTTTGGGCAGAAACTTAAAGGTTTTCTTGAATAATTCTTGTTGACGTTCAATACTAAAAACTTTAGCTCCAAGTTCAATCAGTACTGCACATTGGTAACCACTTCCTGTACCAATTTCCAATACCTTATCACCTGGTTTAACTTGCATTAATTCCGTTTGAAAAGCCACAGTGTAGGGTTGTGAAATAGTTTGATCGGCCGCTATTGGAAATGCCTTGTCTGCATAAGCGTGGTCAATAAATCCAGAATCCATAAATAGGTGTCTAGGGATTTTCCCTATGGCACCTAAGACACGTTCATCTTTAATACCCTTCTTTTTAATTATATCAACTAATTGTTGACGCATTCCTTTATGTTTAAACGTGTCCTTCAAATCAGAATTATTTTATCCCAAAATTACTAGAAACTAAGGCAAGTTCAAAGCATGTTGAAAAAGATTATTTTATTGCTATTATCTCAGTTTTTTAGGTTTTCTTTTTTAAATTTTTCATCCAAAACGATTATTTTTGTTAAAAACTAAAAATATGCTAAAAGCTGGTGTTCTCGGTGCTGGTCACCTTGGTAAAATTCATCTTAGACTTCTTAATGAATCTCAGAAATATGATCTAGTTGGTTTTTACGATGCTGACTCTGAAAATGCGAAAAGAGTTACAGACGAATTTGGGTATAAATATTTTGATACCATTGAAGCATTAATTGATGCTGTGGATGTCGTAGATATCGTTACACCTACTCTTTCACATTATGATTGTGCTAAACAAGCCATCAAAAAAGGCAAGCATATTTTTATAGAAAAACCAATCACAAACACAGTTGAAGAAGCTGAAGCCATAAGAACTTTGGTAGCGGAACATGGTGTTAAAGGACAGGTTGGCCATGTAGAGCGTTTTAACCCAGCATTTATTGGTGTTAGAGATCAAATACAAAACCCAATGTTTATTGAAACTCATAGATTAGCTGAATTTAATCCACGTGGTACAGACGTACCTGTTGTTTTAGATTTAATGATTCATGATATAGATATTATTTTAAGTGTCGTGAATTCACCCGTAAAACATATCTCAGCTAGTGGCGTTTCTGTGGTTAGTGAAACACCAGATATTGCAAATGCAAGGATTGAGTTTAAAAATGGATGTGTAGCCAATCTAACGGCAAGTCGTATTTCATTAAAAAATATGCGTAAGTCACGTTTTTTCCAGAAAGATGCTTATATATCAGTTGATTTTTTAGAAAAGAAATGTGAGGTGGTTAAAATGAAAGACGCACCAGAAAATCCTGGTGATTTTGATATGATACTACAAAATGCAGAAGGTGTTAAAAAACAAATCTATTTTGATAACCCATCTATTGAAAATAATAATGCCATTTTAGATGAGCTAGAAACCTTCGCAGATGCTATTAACAATAATACCAAGCCAATCGTAACTTTACATGATGGCACAGAAGCGTTGCGAGTAGCAACCATGATTATCAATCAGTTTTAAAGTAAACTATTTAAAATTAGAAAAGAATGAAAAATGTAGCAGTTATTGGTGCAGGTACAATGGGTAATGGAATAGCCCATACATTCGCACAATCTGGATTTAAAGTACAATTAATAGATATTAATGAAGCCTCGTTAAAAAAAGGTATGGAAACCATTTCTAAAAATTTAGATAGAATGGTAACCAAGGAAAAAATTAGTGAAGCTAATAAATCAGATACTTTAGGCAACATTACAACATTTACAGACATTTCAAAGGGAGTCGAAAATGTAGCACTTGTTGTTGAAGCTGCAACTGAAAACGTCGATCTTAAACTTAAAATTTTCAATCAGCTGGATGACTTGTGCCAGGAAGAAACCATCTTGGCAACAAATACCTCATCTATCTCAATTACTCAAATAGCGGCTGTGACATCAAGGCCTGATAAGGTAATTGGTATGCATTTTATGAACCCCGTACCAATTATGAAACTGGTAGAAATCATAAGAGGCTATAGCACAAGTGATCAGGTTACCAACACTATAATGGAACTATCTAAAACTTTAGGAAAAATACCAACGGAAGTAAATGACTATCCAGGCTTTGTTGCAAACCGTATATTGATGCCAATGATCAACGAATCTATTGAGACCTTATATAATGGTGTGGCAGGTGTGAGTGAAATTGACACAGTAATGAAACTAGGAATGGCCCATCCAATGGGTCCTTTGCAATTGGCAGATTTTATAGGATTAGATGTTTGTTTATCAATCTTAAATGTAATGTACGATGGTTTTAAAAATCCAAAGTATGCACCATGTCCGTTATTAGCAAATATGGTAAGAGCTGGTAAATTAGGTGTGAAATCTGGAGAAGGATTTTATGACTATTCTAAAAGCAGAAAGGCAGAAAAAGTTGCTAGTCAATTTACATAATACTGGAATCAAAAATAAAAAATGGCAAAAGTAATTCCGTTTAAAGCTGTAAAACCAACAAGAGCAATTGTTGGGCTAGTTGCTTCGCGACCTTACCAAAGTTATACTATTGATGAGCGTGAATCTCGTATGGATTATAATCCTTACAGTTTTTTACATATCGTAAATCCAGGTTATAAATACGATCAGGTTATTACTGGTACAGAACGTTATCAACTTGTTAGAAACAGGTATCTCGAATTTAAGGAAGATGGAGTTTTCAATACGGACGAAAAACCTGCCTACTACGCTTACAGAATTGTAAATAGACATAAGCAAGAATTTAACGGAATAATAGCAGCCGCAAGTGCTGAGGATTACGAAAATGATATAATTAAAAAGCACGAGGATACAATTGCAAAAAGAGAGGAAATTTTTAAAAATTATCTTCAAACTGTTGGCTTTAATGCTGAACCTGTTTTGCTTACATATCCTGATAATGAAATAATTGCAGAAATTATCAAGGAGGCCCAAAAGAAACATGCAGAATTTGAGTTCACCATGACGTATAGAGACACCCATTATCTCTGGAAAATTGATGAAGAAGAGCAAATAAACACTATTAAAAAAGAGTTTGAGAAAATTAATACTATCTATATCGCAGACGGACACCATAGATCAGCATCATCATATTTACTCTTTAAAGATGAAAAAAAGAGGAATACAAAACATAAAGGTGATGAATCATATAACTTCTTTATGTCATATCTAATACCAGAATCAGATTTGGTGATTCAAGAATTTAACAGGCTAGTTAAAGATTTAAATGGCCTCACAAAAGAAGAGTTTTTAATAAAACTAGATGCGATGTATAGGATTGAAAATAGAGGTGCTATACCATATGCACCTTCTAGACCTCATCATTTTAGTATGTATTTAGATGGTGAATTTTATTCGCTTTATCTACGCAAAGCAAATTTCGATTTTAAAACTGCTTTAGATCGACTGGATGCGCAATTATTATATAAAACAATTCTACAACCCATATTAGGGATTGATGATCTCAGAAATGACAATAGAATTGAATATCAACATGGTAGACACGAAATGATAACAATTAAATCTAGTGTTGATAGTGGAGAATTCAGAGTTGGATTTGGAATGTGTCCTGCTACAGTAAAACAGATGAAACAAATTGCAGATGAAGGTCTTACTATGCCTCCAAAAAGTACTTATATATTACCAAAACTAAGAAGCGGAATTACGATTTATGAATATTAAAAAGAACTTACAGAGCATTAATTCAACGCTTCCTCAAGATGTTACCTTAGTTGCAGTTTCTAAAACTAAACCAGTTAGTGAATTAATGCAAGCTTACTATGCTGGCCAGAGAATCTTTGGAGAAAATAAAATCCAGGAAATGGTTGAAAAACATGATGTTATGCCTAAAGATATTAAATGGCATATGATAGGTCATGTTCAGAGAAATAAGGTAAAATATATGGCTCCATTTGTAAGTATGATACATGCATTGGACAGTATAAGATTAATGGAAGAAATCAATAAACAAGCAATGAAACATAATCGTGTAATAGATTGTCTGCTACAAATAAAAATCGCTAATGAGGATTCAAAATTTGGAATGAGTAAAAACGATGCGCAATCTTTACTTAACTCAAAATCTTACGCAGAAAGTACCAATGTTAACATCGTTGGTCTCATGGGAATGGCAACTTTTACAGATAATAAAGACCAGATTAAATCTGAATTTGACTACTTGAAAAGCTGTTACGATGAATTAAAATCTACCAATCCAATTTTTAATACCCTTTCTATGGGTATGAGTGGTGATTATAATCTTGCTATAGACTGTGGTAGCAATATGATTAGGGTTGGAAGTAGTATATTTGGTTCTAGAAATTACAATTAAACGTAATTAACTCACATTAATATTTTCAGATTTACGCAATCCTAGACATAGAGACTACTGGTGGCAAATACAACGAAGAAGGTATTACTGAAATCGCTGTGTATAAATATGACGGTCATGAAATTGTAGACCAATTTATTTCTCTGGTTAATCCTGAAAGAGAAATTCAACCATTCGTAGTTAATCTCACAGGCATTAATTCTAAAATGCTTAGAAATGCTCCAAAGTTTTATGAAGTTGCAAAACGTATTATTGAAATTACCGAAGATTGTGTATTAGTAGCACATAACTCAGATTTTGATTATCGAATTCTAAAAACAGAATTTAATAGGCTAGGTTTTAAATACAAACGAAAGTCGCTTTGTACAGTAGAGTTATCTAAGCAGTTAATTCCAGATATGGAATCTTATAGTCTTGGTAAATTAGCTAGAGCTCTCGGAATACCTATGAGTGACAGGCATAGAGCAAGTGGTGATGCAAAAGCCACTTTAAAGTTGTTCAAAATGCTCTTGAATAAAGACTCAAGTAAAAAAATTATTAAAGACAATATCAAGGTTGAACAGAGGTCTAAGTTAGCATCCAATTTACGCGAAATTATAGAAGAATTGCCAACAGAGACTGGTGTATACTATATTCATAATTCTGAAGGAAATATCATTTATATTGGTAAAAGCAACAATATTAAAAAACGCATAACTCAACATTTCACCAATAAGAACACCAAATCAAAAAAGATTCAACTTCAAGTTTCCTCAGTATCATATGAAAGAACAGGGAGCGAATTAGTGGCACTTCTGAAGGAGAGTGAAGAAATTAAGACTAACAAACCCATTCTAAATAGAGCATTAAAGAGAAACAAATTCTCTCAAGGATTATACAGTTTTATAGATGATAAAGGCTACGTAAATTTAAGATTGAGCCAGATTAAGCAAGATGAAAAGCCAATTACCACCTTTAATAATAGACAAAGTGGTGTATCATTTATGAAAAGGATGATTGAAAAGTTTGAGTTATGCGAAAAACTTACTGGATTAGAGAAATCTGAAACAAGCTGTTTTAGATATGAAATAAAGGAATGCCTAGGAGCATGCATAAATGAAGAAGATATAGAAGCTTACAACAAACGAGCTAATGCCGTTATTGATCAGAATAGTTATGATACTAAAGACATGTTGTTAATTGATCGTGGCAGATATATAGATGAAAAGAGTGTTGTATTAATAGAAGATGGTATATTTAGAGGTATCGGATTCTTTAATTTGAATCATCAAATAAATAATCGTGAAATTTTATCTTCTTTAATAACGCCAATGCAAAATAATCGTGACACCCAACACATTATTCAGAGTTATATGCGAAAAAATAAAAGGTTGAAAATCGTTGAATTACCAGAATAAATTGGTTTTCGTAGATTTGATAAATGGAACCAACAACAAAACATAGCTGGCGAGCAAAACTTCATGAGATAATTTATGAGGCAGATACTCCTATAGGCAAATTGTTTGATGTCATTTTATTAATTGCAATATTGGCCAGTATTGTCCTAGTAATGCTTGAAAGTGTTGAGTCTATTGACAATAAATATCATGGTCTTTTAGATATTTCAGAATGGATAATAACCATTCTATTCTCCATAGAATATATAGCCAGAATAGTTGTTGTAAAAAAACCCATAAAGTATATAACAAGTTTTTATGGTATTATAGACTTGCTTTCTACAATTCCAAAATACCTATCCTTATTATTAGTAGGTTCTCACTCTCTAGTGGCATTTAGAGCACTACGCCTGTTGAGAGTATTCAGAATTTTAAAGCTTACACGCTATATAGGTGAATCAACCAATTTTGTTAGAGCCCTTAAAACGAGCAGGGCTAAAATTGCGGTTTTTTTATCTTTTGTATTAATACTATGTATTATTCTTGGTACCGTAATGTACTTGGTAGAAAGCAAAGAAAGCGGATTTACTAGTATACCAAGAAGTGTTTACTGGGCAATTGTAACATTGACAACAGTTGGTTATGGAGACATCGCACCAATTACACCATTAGGACAATTCATTGCCTCCATAATAATGATTATGGGTTATGGTATAATCGCAGTACCTACAGGTATTGTTTCTTCAGAAATGACTAGAATTAATAAAAAAGATGTACACACTAACACTCAATCTTGTCCTAATTGTTTGGATAGCAGTCATCAAGATGGTTCGCATTTTTGTCATAAATGTGGACATGAATTAAATCATGACTAAAACGTTAATTTCCATTGTAGGTCCTACAGCGATTGGTAAAACTTCATTAAGTGTTTTACTCGCCAAACATTTTAATACTGAAATAATATCTGCTGATTCAAGACAGTTTTATAAAGAGATGAATATTGGAACGGCCGTGCCTTCTGAAGACGAATTAAAGGCTGCACCACATCATTTTATTCAACATAAATCAATAAAAGAGAAATATTCTGTTGGTGATTTTGAAAAGGATGCTATTGAAACTATTAATCAGATCCATAAATATAATCCGGTTGTGGTTATGGTTGGTGGATCGGGTTTATATGTTGATGCAGTGACAAAGGGATTAGACGACTTCCCTAAAATTGACGCTTCAATTAGGGAAAACTTAAATCAACAGCTAAAAAATAAAGGACTAGAATCTTTACAAAATCAATTAAAGGAACTGGATGGAAGATCATATGATAACATAGCTATAGAGAACCCTCATCGAGTAATAAGAGCTTTAGAAATTTGTATTGGTACTGGGAAACCTTTTAGTTACTTTCTTACCAATAAAAATAAAGCGCGAGAATTTAAGACTATTATAATCGGTCTTGATGCAGAAAGGGAACTAATCTATAATAGAATTAATCAACGAGTCGATATAATGATTGATAATGGGCTTATTAACGAAGCTAAAAGATTATATCGATATAGAGATTTAAATGCTTTAAATACGGTTGGCTACAAAGAATTATTCGAATTTTTTGACGGTAATATAAGCTTGGATTTTGCAATATCAGAAATTAAGAAAAATACAAGAAGATTCGCAAAACGCCAACTCACGTGGTTTAGAAAAAATAAGGAAATCAATTGGTTTGATTACACAACCAATACAAATGAAAGTATTGATTTTTTAGAAAATGAAATAAAAAAAACCAGCTAAAAGCTGGTTTCTAATTTTCTAATCGTTGTTGTTTATCACAAGTCTAAATCCTTCTCCATGAATATTGAGGATTTCTACATTAGGATCTGGCTTTAAATATTTACGCAACTTTGCGATGTAAACATCCATACTTCTTGAAGTAAAGTAATTATCATCTCTCCATATCTTAGTTAATGCAAGCTCTCTTGGCATTAGGTCATTTTCATGCAATGCTAACAAACGTAACAATTCATTTTCTTTTGGTGATAATTTTGCAGGCTCTCCTCCATCGAACTTGAGGAAACGTAATTTTGAATTTAAATCAAACCTTCCAATTTTAAATTCGAACTGCTTACTATCTGCAACTGTATCCGTAGCCTTACGCTGCATGATAGCCTTAATTTTCATTAACAGTACTTCACTGTCAAAAGGTTTATTTAAATAATCATCTGCACCCACTTTGTAGCCTTTTAATACATCTTCTTTCATTGCTTTCGCAGTTAAAAAGATAATTGGTACATCTGTATTTTTTTCTCTAATTTCCTTAGCGAGTGTAAAGCCGTCTTTATATGGCATCATTACGTCAAGGATGCAAAGATCGTAATCGTCTTTTTTGAACTTCTCAAAACCTTCCATTCCATTTTTAGCATGGACAACGTCGTAATCGTTCATCATTAAATAATCTTTTAAAACAGTTCCAAAATTTGGATCGTCTTCTACTAACAGAATTTTCTTGTTTTGTTCTTCCATGATTCTTTTTTATGATATTAATGATAGTCTTATATTAAAGGTACTACCTTTTCCTTTTTCGCTTTCAACTGATATATAACCTTGATGGTCTTCCACTATTCTTTTTACATAGGCTAAACCTAACCCATGACCTTTTACGTTATGTACATTACCGGTATGTTCTCTATAAAATTTCTCGAACACACGTTTTACCACTTGTTTTGACATTCCGTTACCCTGATCTGCAATTTTAAGTATAATGTTGTTACCAATATTTTCAGTGTATATATCTATTTTTGGTGTATCATCTGAATACTTAATTGCATTATCTAATATATTAACGATAACATTCGTAAAATGTGTTTCATTCGCCAATATTGATGACTTAACGGCTTTAAAGTGTGTATTTACATATCCATTTCTGTCTTCAACAATTAACTCTACATGCGTAATTGCATCTTCAATTAAATGATGAAGTTTCAATCTCTCCTTACTAATATTTAACTCATTCTTCTCTAATTTAGATATACGCAAAACATTTTCTACCTGTGCATGCATACGCTTATTTTCATCCCT
The DNA here is from genome assembly GCF_003335675.1 of Winogradskyella sp. KYW1333. Classification (GTDB taxonomy): domain Bacteria; phylum Bacteroidota; class Bacteroidia; order Flavobacteriales; family Flavobacteriaceae; genus Winogradskyella. The sequence goes on from NZ_QPHL01000016.1 coordinate 420,572, forward strand.
TATCATTCTTAGGTATCGCTTTACTTTATCTTCATCATTAATGATTTTAGGGTTTTTTATTGAGTCAAGTGCTAAATTAATAGTAGCAATAGGAGTTTTAAACTCATGCGTCATATTATTGATAAAATCTGTCTTTATCTGTGATATTTGCCTTTGTCTTATTAATTGATAAATAGCACCAGAATATGCCAGTATAATTACACTTGTAAATACTACTGACAAGACAATCATCCACATTATTGAAGATAACAAATACTTTCGCCTATCTGGGAAATCAACCCATAGCTTATAGCTGCTTTCGTTATTGTTATCTAAAAAAATATAAACACCATAAGCATTTTCCTTTTCAAAATTCTCAGTTTGAACCTTTGTAGCGAGGTCATCATCATAGATTGCAAACTCAAAATCTAGATTAACGCCTTCATCTTTTAATTCTCTATTTAATAAGGTTTCAACTTGTAAAGCTGTTACGCGTTTATAAATTGGGATATCCTTTAGCATATCCTTAAATGTATCTTCATACATCTGTCTATCTAATGCAGGCATTGAAGAATATTGAATAAGGCGCTCACTAGGTGCAATTACATTTTTACCATCAATCTGAGAATTATTATATATCTCAGTAACACGCTCATTAGAACGTTTGCTTATCGCAAAACTGTCAGCATCAATTTCAAAGAACAATGAGGGCACTTTAAAACGCTCCTCCAAAACCGTATTACGGTGAACAATAGTTTTGTCGTTAATATCGTCTTCAGTGGTTATAAATAAACGCTTAATAACCGTTGAATCAGGTCTTTCATTTTTGCTTAAGAATGGTTGAAGTTTTATAAGTGAGTTTCTAAGTTCCATCTCTTCAATGTCTCTAGAAACAAAACTTAAAGCTCGTTTTACACTACGTGTAAAATTCTTCTCCTCATTCTGTAAACTATTGTTTATAAAAAATGATTGCACAAAAATGATACCAATAAGTGATAGACTCATTAATATCACTAAAAAGACGAATAGCTTCTTACCCATCGGTCAAATTTAACATTTTAACATTTAGCACAAATTAGGTTTAACCTTACATTAACAAAAGGCAGGTAACCTACTCTGCTGAGATTTTAAGAAGCTTTTTGTGAATCTGCAATGCTTGTTTCTTTGCTTGGTCTAAATCGTTATTTGAAATTACAAAGTCTGAAAGCTTCTTTTTGTGAGAATCAGTCCATTGATTATTTATAACAGCTTTGACCTTTTCTCGTGTAGTATCCTCTCTATCTAAAATTCTTTCAATCCTCAAATTTTCGTCAGCTACAACCGTAATGATATAATCGTAATTAGATTGTAAATTATTTTCGAAGATGATTGCTGCTTCCTTTAAAATATATGGTGCGTCTTGTTTTTTTAACCATCGTTTAAAGTGTGAAGCTACTTTTGGATGAACAATTGCATTCATTTGATTTAGCAATGATTTATCTTTAAAAATCATTTTTGCTAAAAAGGGTCTATTTAATTTACCGTCTACATAAGCCTCATCACCAAAAAGTTGAATTAATTTTCGCTTAATAACTTTTGATCTATTCATTAGTGCTTTGGCTTCCTTGTCTGCTACATATAAAGGTATACCAAATGATTTTAAATAATTTGATATTGTAGTTTTACCACTACCTATACCACCAGTAATACCAACTACTACCATATTATAATTTAATAAAATCTACACGTTTTTGTTTTATACTAGATCTTTTAACAAAATCTGGTTTTACTACAATCTTTGGAATCATAAATTGTTGTCCATTATTAACTTCATTAAAATCGCACTCAACTTTAAAGTTAGATTCATTTATAGATTTAAAACGATTCAAATCTATGTAATAGGATACTGTAACTGTTTTAGGGAAATAATTAATGTTAACATCATTTGGAGCATTTTTAATTACTACGGGAACTTCGATTGCACCTTCTGTAAATCGTTCAACATCGCCAGTAACCGTAACAAATTTAGGAACCACTTGTACATCCTTTAATTGTGAAATATCCAAATTTAACACCTGATTAATATCCATTTTTATATCAGTAAGTGCAAGTAATTCAGTATTTATTGAATTAATGTTTTCAATACTAGACATTGGTCCAACTAACTTTACACTATCAATATCCATATTTAATTCTCCGAGTAAATCAAAACCTAAGGCATACTTAAAATCCTTATTTATTACAACATCTACATATTTCGTAGCCATCTCTGAATATCTCAAAATCAAAGAGTCTGGATTGAGGGTCAGTAATTTATAAGGACTGCCCAGCGCCTCTTCAATTCTATACTTTTGCCGTTGTACCTCAAGAACAATTTCATTATCTCTTATAACTACATCTTTCTTTGCATCAATCATGATTGTTTTTGAATCTTGAAATAAATAAGGTAATAAGGTAAATCCTTTTGCCTCCACAAAAGCGATAATTTTATTTAAAGAGTCATACTCAACAACAATCTCTTCATCTAGATTAAACAGTTCAACTTTAAGTGCAATATTTTGCTTATAGTCATTGGAAAGCTTAGAAAATATGAGAAACAAAAAAGCCAATACAAAAAATATACTGAACCTTTTTACATCTTTCTTTCTTAAATAATTTGAAATTTTCTTCTTCATTAATAAAATCTATTCTTTAAAAAATAACAGAGGAAACACTTTATTTGGTTCTCTTTTTAATAAACCAACCATTAAACTAGATTTTAAAAAGCCATATCCATATCCGAAAAACTGTATAAGAATTGCCAATATAGATTGAATAGCTACAATAATATTTTTATTTACAATAAATGATATTATTAATGCCAATATAAAGTAAAATACATATAGATATAAAGGCCATGTTACAACTTTAAACACCAATAATAATATTGAAGTTAACAAACCTATGCTGAAAAGTGTCGGAAACCAATATACGATGCTTCTTGATTCTGGGTGCCACTTATTTAGGATGGGCCTTACCATACCAAATTTATTGACTTGTGTATAAAATTTAGACCATGAAATGCGTCTTTTATGGAAAACTATGGCATTTGGTATTAAAACTGTTTTATATCCTAATTTTAATAATCTCAAGGACAAATCCGGATCTTCTCCTGGGTGAATATTTCCAAATCCTTGTGTATCTACAAACGCTCGTCTAGATAATCCCATATTAAAGCTTCTAGGTTGAAACTTATTGACATGCTTCTTCCCGCCTCTTATTCCTCCAGTTGTGATAACCGATGTCATGGCAAAACTTATGGCCTTCTGCAAATTAGAAAATGATGTATGGGCAGTATCTGGCCCACCAAAGCAGTCGTAATATGTTTTGTTAAGAAAAGTGGTCACTTCTGTTAAGTAGTTACTTGGCAACAACACATCTGAATCTAATATTATAAAGTAATTTCCTTTGGCTTTATTCATTCCGTAATTTCGGGAATTACCAGGGCCCGTATTTTTTTTAAAGTAATACGAAATATTTAAATCAGTTTTAAATTCTTCTAAAATATGTTCTGATGATTGAGTGGAACCGTCTTCTACAATTACAATTTCATATTGGTAATTACCCTCAAGACTTAAAAAACTATCTAGTAACTCTTTTACTTCTTGAGGCCTATTAAATACAGGTATAACAAATGAAAATAAAAAGCCCTTCATACCCTACAAATGTAATTAAACCGTTACGTTTATTTTTTAATAAACTTTATTATTTCTTGTGAAGAATTTAAAGATAGTCTCAAAAAATAAATCCCAGGTTCTAAACTAGTAACATCCAATGAAATTTCATTTTTATTCATATTTGCCGAAATATTTACCTCACCAAGTAGGTTATAAACCATAACTTCTTCAATAGGGAGAGAAGATTCAATATTAAGAATTTCAGTAGTCGGAATTGGGAATAATTTGATTTCACTGGTATTTGACTCTTCTATTGATAATGAAGATCCCTCAACTATTTTTAGATTCTGATTTGGAGATACATTATAAAAAATATCCTCAGTTCCACTCAACCAATTCACTTTAACATAGTCAATTACAGTGGCATCTCCAATTCCAAATATCTCACTAGCAGAATTCTGAGAGAGATAGCCTTCACCAATTAATGTATATCTATATTGTTTTTCACCATTAACCGAAATTTCAATCATGGAACCAACACCATTTCTATTGCTTATAGTCCCTTCTAATTTAACTTTTAACCAATTGTTAGTATTATTAGAGTTATTCTTCCAAAGGAAAATATTATCATGGTTAATATTATTCACTAAAATTTCTGGGTAACCATCATTGTCAATATCACCTATGGCATTAGAATAGCTAATTGCATAATCATCAGGAATTGCTTCATTTTCAAGTATATACTCGTCATTGTTATTTGTGAAAAGTGCAGATGATAAATATCCCGATACCGTACCATCATGTTCAGCGCTTACATATATATCTAAATCTCCATCATTCTCGGCATCTAAAAATACAGAGCCCCAAGCGACACTATTCATTGCAGTATTTGACGACAGTGTTTCATCACTAAAGGTGCCATTACCGTTATTCTTTAACAAAACATTTCCAACAACATCATTGGTTACATAAATATCTAGCCAACTATCTGAATTATAGTCACCTATGGTAACGGACATTGCATCTATGGTGATGTCAGTACCCGTTTCAAATCCAACTTCAGTAAATGTGCCATCACCATTATTTTTGTACATGATATTTGGATACTCAACTTTATCGTTAGCAACATAGATATCCTGAAACCCATCTTTGTTATAATCAATAAACGCCGAGCAAAAAGACAAGGTACCTGTTGTAATAAGTCCGGATTCCGAATTAACTAGTGAAAACGTGTTATTTCCATTGTTTTTATAGAGAATATTTGGAATTGTTGTATCTCTATTAGATAAAAATACATCTAAGAATCCATCATTATTATAATCTCCCCAAGATGCTCCATAGGTTACTAATACTTCGTTTAGCAATCCTGAAGTGCTAGTAATATCTTGAAGTATCATATTACCTAAGTTTTCATATAGCCTATTAATACTTGTGTCACTGGTGACAAATAGATCATTATCGCCATCATTATCAATATCTACCCAATTAACTTGTTTATTGCGCCAATTGTTATTTGCAATATTTAAAGTTTGCTCTACAAAGTTTCCGTTGATGTTTTTATAAAACCTTACTGGATCATCATCTGCTGTCGCTACAGTCAAATCATCCCAGCCATCATTATCATAATCAAAGAATGAAACTCCATTGCCAAATAGTGTATTACCGCAAATGATTTCAACACCCAAGGTTTCCGCTTCATTATCAAATGCAATCTGTGCAACGCTTAAGTTGATTGATAATAAGTATAAAGTCAATTGGTAAAACTTCACAATTAGGAATACTTGATAATTAAAATAATCTATTGTTTTATAATTCTAATGCTACTTAACGCATCGATAAATTCAATTTTTACAATATAGGTGCCTTTTTGCATATTCGTGAGATCAACTTCACAATGGATAGCTTTAGGGTGAGATGACATTACCAATTGACCCAGCAGATTATAAACTCTTACAGATTCAATTTCTTTTTTTGCATCTAAAGTTAGTATATCATCAACTGGGTTTGGATAAAATGTCAATCCTTCCAGATTTTCATAATCATTCAAAGAAAGTGAAGAACCCTCCACAATATTCAATGTTTGGTTAGCAGAGACATTATAAATAATATCTTCAATACCACTTAACCATTTCACCTTTATATAATCTACTATTGTTTCAATACCCAATCCAAAATGTTCGGTAGCCGAATTTTGGGACAGGTAGCCTTCACCCAAGCACGAATAGCGATATTGTTTATTTCCATTTATAGAAATCTCAATAAATGACCCTACACCGTTTCTGTTACTTGTTGTCCCTTCAAGTTTCACTTTCAACCAATTATTGCTTGTATTGGTATTATTTTTCCAGAGAAATATATTTTCGTGATCTATATTATTTACCACTATTTCTGGATAACCATCATTGTCGGTATCTCCTAACGCATTGCCAAAACTGTATGCGAAATCATTTGGTACCGCATTGTTATTAAGTTGAAAATATGAGGTGTCAACATTCTCATAAAAGGCAGATGATAAATATTGAGGTAAAGAACCGTTACTTTCACCACTAACATATAAATCCAAATCCATATCGTTATCTGCATCTAAAAATACTGCACCCCAACCATTACTATTAAATGTGACCTGATGCGATTGTGCCATATCTGAAAAAGTTCCATTACCATTATTAATTAAAAGGACACTATCTAGGTCATCGTTTGTAATGTAAATATCCAAATAGGAATCATTATTTATATCCTCGACAGTGACAGACATTGCTCCAATATACACATCAGATCCAGTTTCAAACCCAACCTCAGTAAATGTACCGTCACCGTTATTTCTGTACATTAGATTTGGGTTAACATATTTGTCATTTGACACATAAATATCCTGATCACCATCATTGTCATAATCCATAAAGGCGGAACAAAAAGACATGTAGCCATCAGTTAATAAGCCTGCTTCAACATTAGCCAGGGTAAAGGTTTTATCTCCATTATTCTTATAAAGGATATTTGGAATATTTGGGTCACGAACACTAATAAATACATCTAAAAAACCATCATTATTATAGTCACCCCAAGACGCACCATAATATGGGAAATTATCAGTTAACATGCCAGATGTTGAAGTAATCTCGGACATTATCATATTGCCCAAATTTTCAAATAATCTGTTACCGGAATTATCACTAGTTATAAAAAGATCATTATCGCCGTCATTATCAATATCTACCCAATTAATTTGCTTATTTCTGTCTTCATTGTTTGGGATGTTAATTGTATGGTAAACATAATTTCCATTGATGTTTTTCAGGAAGTGAATCGGTTCTCCATCAACTGAAGCGATTGTAATATCATCCCAACCATCATTGTCATAATCATAAAATGAGATACCGTTTCCAAACAAAGTATAATAACAGTCAACGCTAACTCCAAGTTGCTGTGCACTTTCCGTAAAGGACACCTGACCATGAAGGTTCAATGAAAATATTATTAAAATTAAGCACCACCTCATTTTTTTACAATAAGTTTAAAAACTTCAATTCTATTAATTGTCTTTACTTGAGCTTTGTAAACTCCATTATAGAGATATTCTGTACTTAAATTACAATTCAAACTATTGGGTTGAATTTGCATAACTTTTTCACCTAAAAGATTATAAATAGTGATTTCTTCGAGAATCTGCTTAGACTCAATAGTGAGTTTACCATTTGAAGGGTTTGGGTAATATTTTAAGGTATTTAAATTTTGCTCATCAATTGAAAGGGAAGATCCTTCTATTATATTCATTGTTTGATTGGGAGATACATTATAGAAAATATCCTCAATTCCACTTAACCATTTCACCTTCACGTAATCTACTATTGTTTCAGTACCTAAACCAAATTGTTCTGTTGCTGAATTTTGAGACAGGTAGCCTTCCCCCAAACATGTATAGCGATATTGTTTGTTTGCATTAATGGAAATCTCGATAAATGAACCTATACCATTTCGGTTACTCGTTGTTCCTTCAAGTTTTACTTTTAGCCAATTATTACTTGTATTGGTTGTATTTTTCCAAAGAAAAATATTTTCGTGATCTATATTGTTAACCACTATTTCAGGATAACCATCATTATCTACATCACCTGTTGCATTGCCATAGTTGTATGCAAAATCACCAGGTACTGCGTTATTATTTAACTGAAAAAGGGAAGAGTTTATATTCTCATAAAATGCAGATGATAAAAATGGAGACACTGTTCCATTACCCTCTCCACTTACATATAGATCTAAGTCCTTATCATTATCCGCATCTAAAAATACTGCACCCCAACTAGAACTATTAAAAGTTACTTGATAGGATTGTGCCATATCAGTAAATGTACCATCTCCATTATTTACAAAAAGAATGTTATTGGACGGGTCGTTTGTTATGTATATATCTAACCAGCCATCGTAATTAAAGTCTTCTACGGTAACACTCATTGCGTCGATACTAACATCTGTACCAGTAATATTGCCAACTTCTGTAAATGTTCCATCTCCATTATTTCTATACATTAAATTAGGATTGGCATATTTATCATTAGCTACATAAATGTCTTGGTCTCCATCATTATCATAATCTATGAAAGCCGAGCAAAAGGACATATACCCATCCGTTAACAACCCAGCTTCAACATTAGCCAATGTAAAAGTTTTATCTCCATTATTTCTATATAAAATATTCGGAATAAATGGATCTCGAATGCTAATAAAAACATCAAGAAAACCATCATTATTATAGTCGCCCCATGAAGCTCCATAATACGGAAAGTTATCAGTTAGCATACCAGAGGTAGATGTGATCTCTGACATAATCATATTACCCAAGTTTTCAAACAAACGATTACCTGATTCATCGCTTGTTATAAAAAGATCATTATCTCCGTCATTATCAATATCTACCCAATTAATCTGTTTATTCCTCGCATTATTATTAGAAATATTAAGAGTTTGAGATACGAAATTGCCATTAATATTTTTGTAAAAGTAAATAGGGTCACCTAAGGCCGTAGCAACCGTTATATCATCTAAGCCATCATTATCGTAATCGAAAAAAGTAATACCATTGCCTAGAAAGGTGTACTCACAGTTAATTGATATACCCAATTGTTGCGCACTTTCCTCAAATGCTACTTGGGCAGATAATAGATTAATTGAAAAGAGTACTAAAATTACATACCGCATCGTCATAACGCAATTTTTACTAAGATAAGAGAATAATTTATAAAAAGAAAAAAGCCATTTTTTCAAACGGCTTTTTCAAAATTATAGTTATTTCAGTTACTGCTTAACTACTCTTACCGTTTTTGTGATACTAGCAATTGTAACTTGAACGAAATATGTACCCGTTTCTAAACTCGACATATCAATATCGCTATCTACAGCTTGTGGTTGCGCATTCATTACTTCTTGACCAAGCATATTATACATTCTCACATTCTTAATGTTATTTTGAGCATTTAATGTTAATGTATTATTTACTGGGTTTGGATAGTATGTGAATGCTGATGAATTGTCAAATTGGTTAACAGATAATGATGAACCCTCCAAAATATTTAATGTTTGGTTTACAGTAACATTATATAATATATCTTCTGTGCCACTTAACCATTTAACTTTAATATAATCGATCATGGTTTGGTTACCTAGACCAAAGTGTTGTGTTGCAGAATTTTGAGATAAGTAACCTTCACCTAAACAGGTATACCGATATTGTTTATTACCATCAACAGAAATTTCAATAAATGAACCAATGCCGTTTCTATTACTAGTAGTTCCTTCTAACTTTACTTTTAACCAATTCTTACCGTTATTAGATTTATTATACCATACAAATATATTCTCGTGATTTATATTATTAACAATAATATCAGGAAAACCATCATTGTTGATGTCGCCAGTAGCATTAGAATAACTCTCTGCAAAGTCATTTGGTATAGCACTATTATTTAACTGAAAGGAATTTCCATTTTGATTCTCATAAAAGGCTGACGACAAATACTGGGGATAAGAACCGTCCGTTTCTCCACTAACATATAAATCTATATCAGTATCATTATCAGCATCTAAAAATAAAGCCCCCCAGCCTATACTATTAAAAGATACCCCATATAAACTAGTTGTATCAGAAAATGTGCCATCTGCATTATTTAACAGTAAAACACTATCATCATTATCATTAGTAACATAAATATCGAACCATCCATCATTATTTATATCACCAACAGTGGTGGTCATTGCGTCTATATATAAATCAGTATTAGATTCTTGCCCTACTTCTGTAAAGGTGCCATCTCCATTATTTCTATATAACAAATTAGGATTATAAATTTTATCATTAGAAACATAAATATCTTGATCTCCATCATTATCGTAATCTATAAAAACTGAACAAAATGACATAAATCCCTCCGTTAATAATCCTGCCTCAATATTAGCCAAGGTAAATGTATTATCACCATTATTTTTATACAATATACTTGGTATATCCACATCTCTGATACTTAAAAAAATATCTAAAAAACCATCATTATTATAATCTCCCCAAGACGCTCCGTAGTAAGGGAAATTATCAGAAAGCATACCTGAAGTAGATGTAATCTCTGACATTACCATATTACCCAGATTTTCAAACAATCTGATACCAGAATTATCACTAGTGATAAAAAGGTCATTATCCCCGTCATTATCAATATCTACCCAATTAACTTGTTTGTTTCTTGCGTTATTATCAGAAATATTTAGTGTTTGAGAAACAAAATTGCCGTTAATGTTTTTTAAAAAATAAATTGGTTCTCCTTCAGCAGAAGCGACTGTTATATCATCCCATCCATCATTATCATAATCAAAAAAAGTAATGCCGTTGCCTAGATAAGTATACTCACAATTAATAAAAACACCTAACTGATTGGCACTTTCCTCAAAAATTACTTGTGCTTTTAATAAGTTTAAAGACAAGATTATTATGATTACATACTTCATCATTAAAATTCAATTTTTATCAATGTAGGAAAAGAAATTTAAAATGAAAAAAGCCGTTTTTACAAACGGCTTTTTCAGTAATTATATAAAGTTTTATTGCTTAATTACTCTTACAGTTTTCGTAATATTAGCGATTGTAACTTGAACGAAATATGTGCCCGTTTCTAAACTAGACAAATCTAAATCACTATCTACAGCTTGTGGCTGCGCATTCATTACTTCTTGACCAAGCATATTATACATTCTTACATCCTCAATATTATTTTGAGCATTTAATGTTAATGTATTTTTTACTGGATTTGGGTAGTAGGTAAATACAGCTGGATTGTCAAATTCATCAGTTGATAATGCAGCATCTGCAGTTACATTAAATGTTCCTTCTACTCTACCCGATACTGGTGGCAACGCACCATCACTCCAAACTCTAATATAATAGGTTGTACCTGGTGTAGCTGAAAACTCTAACATTTCACCAGACGCTTGACCATCGTCACCACAAGCAACTTGGTTAGCCTCAAGAATCGGTTCTCCTACAGAATATACTGCACAATTAGCCTCTGATGACGTACCAGAAATAGAGGTAGTAATAATCATTGTATCAGTATTTGCAGGCTGCGTGTAGGTGTACCAAACATCAGCAATATTTCCAAACGGATCACAAGATGGTTTCTCATCTGCTAAGTTTTCTGTAGCGCCAGCAGTAGTACCTGAGGTAGCCACTCCGGTAGCCAAAGCCTCAGCATCAGCAAATGCGTCATTTGCAGGCGGTGGTACTGTCTCTAAACAAGTTACAGTCATTTCAAATATCCCTTCCGATGAGTTCCATCCTTCTACAGCTATGTAATATGTAGAACTGCCGTCTGCCGTAAATGTAACCTCAGACCTTGTGCCACATGAGTCGTCATTACCTGCTATCTGTGTACCTCCACAAGAATCATAAACTCTCACGTTGGTATCATAGCTAGACTCGCAAAGACTCGCCGTAATGTCTCCAGCCGGTCCTGAATAAGAATACCATAAATCTGCTGCAGGGTTACCAACAGTATCAGTTGCTAATGGGTTAGATGTATCACCAGTAACTGTTTGGTCACAGGCTACATCAATAGCTCCTCCACAAGTATCATTGGATGGAGGACACGCTGAAGCTGATGATCCTAAATCAACGTTACAAACAGAATCTTGCTCATGTTCTAGTGTTAATGTTACAATACTATCTGAACTAAATGGACCTACTGTTACTATACCAATAGCGTTTATTCCTGTAGTTGCATCAACGCCAGCATCATTTGAAATCGTCAAAGAACTAGCATCTCCTAAATCTGTTATATCTACCTCTATTGAAAATTGATTATTTGGACAATCATCTACAACTGAAGTTGTTGCTACAGGAGCTGTACATTCTGGCGCGAGAAAAAGAGTTACCACAATATTTTCCCACTGAGCGTCTGCTGCATATGTTCTTGTTAAGGATAAATCTAAAGATCCGTCTACAGAGGGATCATATGGACCTGCCAACAAAATCGGTGTGCCAACACCGAATTCAATACTCAACGCGTCGCCACTACTCGTACCATTCTCAGAAGCTACAGGGGTCGTTGCACCAGCCGAAGTAACCACGGATAATCTGGCTTCTGAAGACCATGAAAAGCCCACACTATCCCAATCTGCTGTTATAGAAATTCGATCGTAAGTACCAGCAGGCACCGATTCTCCATTTGCTAGGTCATTAATGCTTACAATAACAGGTGTTCCATCAGAAACAATCACTGGACCGGCTACCGGTGGAAAAACAAACTGTGCGTTAACCGTAAAGGTAGTTAACAGGACACAGATAAATAATAAAGTAATTTTTTGCATAGTTATGTATTTAAGTTAGTATTAATGTTAAAAATATATTATTCTTGAAGAGTTTTTAAGTTAAAATTTAGCAAATCGATAAAACGGATTAATTACCGATAAAGTGCACAATTTTAAAGTAGTGGGTATTTAAAATAAATTAATTATTTTCATAGTTCAGAATAAATTAATAAAACCATTAGCATTTAAATGAGAAAATGGACTACGATTTTAGCACTATTATTTTCCATCTATTACATATTTGGTCAAAATACAGTTGGTACAATTGAAATTTCAAATGATGTCGCTCATGGTTATACCTTGTTTACAATACATAAAAAAGTATATCTTATAAATAATTGTGGTCAAGTAATAAATGAGTGGACCAGCAATTATCTTCCAGGTAGTTCAGTTTATTTATTACCTAACGGAAATTTATTAAGGGCAGGTTATTTAGATGATGGAGAAAATGAAATATTAATTGGTGGTCATGGTGGTATCATTGAATTATTCAATTGGGAAGGTGATATTATTTGGAGTTTTGATTACAGCGACTCCAATTACAGACAACATCATGATGTACATCCATTACCCAATGGAAATATGCTCATACTAGCTGCTACAATAATGACTTATCAAGAGGCCATTGACGCAGGTCGAGACCCTAATAAATTGACTGAAAACGAGTTATATAACGAACAAATTATTGAACTAGAGCCTATTGGCACTAATCAAGGGAATGTTGTTTGGGAATGGAATGTTAAAGACCATTTAATTCAAGATATTGATGAAACAAAAGATAATTATGGCATAATAGCTGAAAATCCCAGGAAATTAGATGTTAACTTTTTAAATGATTGGGATGATGGCAATAATTGGTTGCACATAAACTCAATTCAGTACGATGAAACAAGGGACCAAATTGTTATTAGTTCTAGGCGATTAAGTGAAATTTGGATTATAGATCATTCTACTACTACAATTGAAGCAACGGGCGATTCTGGCGGTTTGTATGGATTTGGAGGAGATTTTTTATATCGTTGGGGAAATCCATTAGCATACAGACAAGGTACCCAAGCTAATAGACAACTATTTGGACAGCACATGCCTTATATTATTCCAGAGGGATTACCTAATGAAGGTAAAATTATGATATTTAATAACGGAATAGGTAGAACTCCTGTTTATTCTAATATTTTAATGATTGACCCACCTATTACAAGCCCAGGTAATTATATCTACAACTCAGGTTCCTCATTCGGTCCTGTAACCAGCTATTTTTCGTATCCAGATAGTGCACCTTTGGAAGATTCTGAGTTTTTCTCAGCAATCGTGAGTAATGCACAACAATTACCTAATGGAAATATATTGGTTTGCGAGGGACGTGAAGGACATTTTTTTGAACTGAACTCTTTAAATGATGTTGTCTGGGATTATATAATACCTGTTAATTCAAATGACGGTTCTATCAGTGCACAAGGTAATAATCCTACCCAAAATTTAACATTTCGTGCTATAAAGTATAGTCTTGACTACGAGGCTTTTACCAACAGGAATTTGACACCATTAGATCCTATCGAACTAAATCCTGACCTTACTCCTTGCAATCAACTTTTGGGTACTACAAGTTTTGAGGACCGTAGTTTTACCATTTACCCTAATCCTGCATCTGACATAATTAAAATTATTCAAAATACAGGTGAAGAGATTAATGAAATAAACCTATTTAATATTTCTGGTCAGTTGGTGATGGGAAATCTAAGCAGTAAAGAATTTAGTATTTCTTCTTTACCAACTGGAATGTATATAATACAAGTCAAATCAAATAATAAAATTCAATTTGCAAAAATATTAAAGAAATAAACAAAGTTTTGACTAGTCTTTATTCTCAATAAACACATCCATAACCGCATCACTTACACCCATATTACTAAAACCTCCATCATTATATAGGTTTTGTAGAGTTACTCGTCTTGTTAAATCACTGAATAAAGTAATTGTGTAATTAGCACAATCCATAGCTGTGGCATTACCCAATGGTGACATCTTATCTGCATAAGCCAAAAACCCATCAAACCCTTTTACACCGCTACCAGCTGTTGTTGGTGTAGGTGATTGTGAAATAGTATTTACTCGTACATTTTTATCTCTACCAAAGAAGTATCCAAAACTACGTGCTATACTTTCTAAATAGGCCTTATTATCTGCCATATCATTATAATCTGGGAAAACACGTTGTGCTGCCATATAAGTTAATGCCACGATACTTCCCCATTCATTCATAGCATCAGCTTTATATAAGGTTTGCATAGTTTTATGAAAAGACATTGCTGATACATCGGTTCCTTTTTGTGTCCAATCATATTTTTGGTCTGTATAAGCCCTACCCTTTCTTACGTTAATAGACATCCCTATGGAGTGTAGCACAAAATCTAGTTTTCCTCCTAAGATTTCCATTGATTTATCAACCAAATTTTGTAAATCTTCTTCTGAGGTAGCATCAGCAGGTATTACTTGAGAACCTGTTTTTTCAGCAAGTGCATTTATCTGGCCCATTCGCATAGCAACTGGCGCGTTTGTCAATACAAATTCACCACCTTCTTCATGAACACGCTCTGCCGTTTTCCATGCTATTGAGTTTTCATCTAATGCCCCAAAAATGATTCCTTTTTTTCCCTTTAGTAAGTTATACATATGGTAATATTTTAATTAGTTAGTTATCTTTAAATTAAGCTGTAAATATAGTATTAATTCAATAATTGTTTGGCGTGTAAAATGGCTGACTCAGAAATAGTTAATCCTCCCAACATTTGCGCAATTTCAACAACTCTATCCTCTTCATTTAATCGTTTTAAATTGGTACGAGTTATATTTTCCTTATCCTGCTTGTATACCTTGAAGTGTGTATTGCCTTTGGCTGCGATTTGCGGTAGATGAGTTATAGCAAAAACCTGCATAGTTTTGCTCATTTGCTTCATAATACTACCCATTTTGTTTGAAATTTCACCAGATACTCCTGTGTCAATTTCATCGAACATAATAGATGGCAATTGTATATATTCGGTAAGAATTGATTTAATCGCCAACATTATTCGAGACATCTCTCCTCCCGAAGCAGATTTTTTTAGAGTATTAAAATTTGAGCCTTTATTTGCCATAAAAAGAAATCGCAAGTCATCTTTACCGTTAACATAGTAATTGTCCGTTGTTGAAACCTCTACTTTGAATTTTGCATTTGGCATTCCTAAATCCATCAATATTTTTTCCAATTTCGATACTAAAACTGGTATTGCAATATTTCGTTCTTTATTAATTTTTAAAGCAAGGTCATCTAACTTAGATTTTAATCTTGAAATTTCTTCTTCTTTTTCTGAAATTGCGTCATCTAAGTTTTCGGTATTATCAACTTTTAATTGCAATTGATCTTTAATTTCAATTAATTCTGATATTTCGGAGACCGAATGCTTATGAAAAAGAGTATTAACAATTTGAAGCTTTGAATTGATTTGCTCTAATTCTTGAGGATCTGTAGATAGATTTTCATGGAGATTTTCTAATTCAGACAGTATATCTTCTAATTCTATACCCAAGCTCGTCACTCTATCAAAAAGTTCACTATAATTTTTCCCAAAACCAGAAATTCTTGAAAGCTCTTGTTTTACATTATTTAATTGGTCTGTCAGCCCTAAATTTTCAGCACTGATTATTGAACGTGCATTTCCTAATCTCTCACTTATGTCTTCAACATTATTTAATGCTTCAAATTGAGATTCTAAATCTTCAAGATCTAAATTATCAAGATCTATCTCAGATAGCTCCTTCAACAAGAATAAATTATAATCGTACTCTTTAATAAATTCTGATTTTGACAATCTTAAATCTTCTAATTCCTTATTTAGTGATTTATACGTCCTTAATTCTGAAGAATATTCAGTCAATACATTTTTATTTCCTGCCAAAGCATCAATTACCTGAAATTGATAGGCGTCTTCCGTTAACTGCTGCGTTTGATGTTGCGAGTGAATATCAATAAGATGCTCACTAAGTGCAACTAAACTATCTAATGTTACTGGCGTGTCATTTATAAAAGCCCTAGATTTACCTGAAGGCAAAATCTCTCTCCTAATAATTGTTTGGACATCAAAGTCTAAATCTAAGGTGTTAAAAAGACCTTTCAGATTGTACTTTGCAATATCAAAAATTGCCTCAATTACACACTTTTCATCCTTGTTTTTTATCTGGCTTAAATCTGCACGTTTGCCAAGCACT
Organism: Winogradskyella sp. KYW1333; assembly: GCF_003335675.1. GTDB lineage: Bacteria > Bacteroidota > Bacteroidia > Flavobacteriales > Flavobacteriaceae > Winogradskyella. The sequence continues at coordinate 437,284 of NZ_QPHL01000016.1, forward strand.
AGGCTTAAACCACCTAACAATATAGACTTACCTGCTCCTGTTTCACCAGTAATAATGGTAAAGCCATTATTAAAGTTGACATTAAGCTCATCAATGAGCGCAAAATTTCGGATATGTAATGATGATAACAAAATCTACTATTTATAATAACAAAATTAATAGTTTCGATTTTTATATTAAGGCGATTGCTAAAAAATTTATGCAGTATTTATAGGGGCAAATTATTCTGATCGCCAATAGCCTTTAGAATTTTATATTACGCCATTTTTGAGAATATGTAGGTGCTATTCTATTTAAGATATCCATACTGTCGGTAATGTTTACGCTAGGTCCACCAGATAAAATATCCATTATTTCGTCTGACTTAGCATCAAAGAATACACGCATTAAGAATGAATTAGGACGTCTTCTATGAATTTTCTGTAATTCTTCTAAAACCGAAGTAAGCTTAGTTTTCCCTTTTTTAGTATCCTCATGCATTAAGTCCAACCCATTGATATGATACTCATACATGGTTGTCCTAAACTCCTTAAATGTTGGTGACATTAGGTTATCAATCAATGCAAATCTTGATTGCAAACCGTCTTCTAATTTCCAGCCTTGACCATTCAGTTGTTGAGAATAGTTAGCAATTATTTGAGCCTGTTTAAAGTATTCACTACCGCCATTTAACTCAAATGTATCAGCGTCCATACCCAATATCATATGCACGTGAAAAGCCAATACGGATATTAAATTAGATTCAAATTGTATTGGATTGTAAACCAAATTTTGAAATTCTAAATACCGGAAATTGAAACTCTTGTCGTTATAATTATATACTGGCGTGTTATAAGTTGAATTATAAACTGGTCTTGATGAAGATACCTGTAACGTAGCTGCAAAAAGATCGTTATTGTATTCCTGTACATTGATGACCATATTGCAATCTATACGTTCTTGCTGACTATAATTCTTATCAGTCCATTGTGTATTACTAATAAATTCGTTTAGTTGCTTTTCAAGATTTCGAAACACCACATTATTATCATTACCAGTTTGTTGGGCAATAACGGTAACGGTACAATTTAGTTCTTGTGCCAAAACACCTAAAGAATATAATAGAGTAAATAAAATTGCAAGTTTACGCATGTAGTTGTTTCAGTATTTGTTGAATTAAATCTTGAGCTACCTCAGCCTTAGATTTAAGCTCGTGTTCAATAACCTCATCAGATGACGTTATAAATGTAACTTTATTTGTGGATACCCCAAAACCTGCACCTTCATCTTTTAATGAATTTAAAACTATTAAATCAAGATTTTTAGACCTTAATTTTCCCTTTGCGTTTGCTAATTCATCATTAGTTTCGAGTGCGAAGCCAACTAAAAACTGATTAGATTTAGCTTCACCTAGAGATCTTAAAATATCCTTGGTTTTTTCCAACTCTATGGTAAACGTAGAATCCTTCTTTTTTATTTTTTTGTCAGCAACTTTTTTTGGTCTATAATCGGCAACAGCAGCGGATAGTATCGCAATATCAGAATCCTTAAAATGTTTATGGACTTCATTATACATTTCTTGTGCACTCACCACTGGTTTAAGTATTACATGGTTATGGTCAATATTCTGATGCGTTGGACCTGAAACTAAAGTAACTTTGGCGCCTAGATTAGCTGCAGACTTTGCTATTTCAAATCCCATTTTACCGCTAGAGTGATTTCCAATAAATCTAACCGGATCTAAAGCCTCATAAGTTGGTCCGGCCGTAATGAGAACACTCTTGCCATTTAAAGGTAGTTGATCCAATATATCATTAGTAATAAAATCAACTATATCTTTTGGCTCAGCCATTCTACCTTCACCTACCAAACCACTTGCAAGCTCTCCTGTTCCTGCTGGAATCATTTTGTTACCAAATGACGAAAGCTTTTCAAAAGAGTTTTTAGTGGACTGGTGCTTATACATATCTAAATCCATTGCTGGTGCAAAATAAACTGGGCATTTTGCAGAAAGATAAGTAGCTAATAGAATATTATCACAAACACCATTTGCCATTTTTGCCAGTGTATTTGCTGTTGCAGGAGCAATTACAAATAGATCTGCCCAGAGGCCTAAATCAACATGGTTATTCCATACCTGATTATCATCTTCTTCATCTACAAATGAAGAATACACAGGGTTTTTCGATAAAGTAGAAAGTGTGAGAGGTGTGATAAAATCCTTAGAAGCAGGTGTCATAACAACTTTGATGTTAGCACCTGCTTTTATAAATAATCGGACTAAACTAGCCGATTTATATGCGGCAATACCAGCGGTAATACCTAATAAAATGTTTTTGTCCTTTAAAATAGACATTGAAGATTATTGCTGAGAATCCTCAGTATTTCTGTGATATATTTTATCATCTAACCACTCCTTTACTGCTAACGCATGTGGCTTTGGTAACTTTTCGTAAAACTTAGAAACTTCTATTTGCTCTTTGTTCTCAAAAATTTCCTCTAGACTATCATTATAAGTTGCAAACTCCTCCAACTTATCAATTAACTCACGTCTAATGTCTGTGTTAATTTGTTCTGCACGTTTTGCAATTACCGATATAGCTTCGTAGATATTGTTTGTTGGAGCATCTACTACATTTCTATTGTAAGTAACTGTGGTTACTGGTGCATCTGTCTTTTTTAAATCCATCTTTATAAATGATTAACTTTTCGTGATTTCTGTAATATTTCCGTTTAATAATTCTTCTTTCATTCGAGACGCTTCATCCAAAAATTTTGATCCTGGAAACGCTTTGTTAAGAGAATTAAAATATCCTATTGCGTCTTTTGTTCTAGTATCCTTTAATCTATTAATACTCAATGAGGCTAATTTGTATGCTGAGTCAAATCTATAGAACATTGCTTTTTCTCTTAATGATGTTCCTGGAAACTCAAGTAAAAAATTATTAAATGACTTGATAGAAGCTTTATAATCCGAAATGAGATTATATTGCTTGGCAATTTCGTATGCCTTTTTTTCTAATTTAAAATCTAGTTCATTAATTAACTTATTAGCATCAGCTACATAACTAGATTTAGGATATAGATTAATAAACAATTGAAGCTTCTCTATAGCTTCTACGGTTTCTTTTTGTTCCTTAGTATAAACGGGAGAGTTATGATAATATCCCTTGGCTGCCAAAAAAGCTGCTTCTTCTGCTTTCTCACTACTAGGGTAGATATCCACAAATTTATCAAAGTGATAACTTGAGATGTAATAATCCTTCAGCTGATAAGAGCAGTTAGCATGCATAAAGGTAAGTTTCTCTGCTTGTGGCTTTCCTCTATATGCCGGAAGTATTTGTTCAAACAATCTAAAAGCCTTTGCATATTTACCTTCTTCGTATAGATCAGTTGCGAACTTAAATTTTTCGGAAGTACTTTCAGACTTTAGCATCTTCTGAAAATCACTGCAAGAGGTGAATAAAGTAGCTATTAATAGTATGTAGATTGCTCTTTTCATAAATTTTAAACAGGTCGCAAAAGTACACATAAATAACGGATTTTGAAAACAAAAATTATATGCTAAAATAGCGCATGCAGAGAGCGCTCAATTTATTTTAAATTAAGTTTAACTTTTACCTAATTTCTTTAACTCGCCATTAATGAGTTTTTGTAACGATAATGTAGCCTCAACAAGTGGTAAACGTACGTGCATTTTGGAAATTCCGAGGCCATTTAATACTGCCTTTATACCTGCAGGATTGTTTTCGGCAAAAATCATTGAGGTTATTGGCATAAGCTTAAAGTGAATATCATAGGCCTGTTTTGCTTTGCCAGCAATCCCTAATCGAATCATATCCGAAAACTCATTAGGTAAACCTTGCCCTATAACTGAAATCACACCAGATCCGCCAGCCAAGGCCACACCTAGAGCTAAATCATCATCACCAGATATTACTAGAAAATCATCAGGCTTTGTTCTTAGCAATTCCAAATACTGGTGAACATTATTGCCCGCCTCTTTTACACCTATAATATTCTCAAAATCATTTGCAAGCCTAATAGTTGTCTCTGGCTCAATATTCTTTGATGTTCTTCCTGGAACATTATACAAAATTATAGGCAAAGGAGATACTTGAGAGATTGCCTTGAAGTGTTGATATATACCTTCTTGAGTAGGCTTACTATAATATGGTGAGACAGATAAAATTGCATCTATACTGGATAAGTCTGTTCCTTGTATCTCACTAATAATTGAAGAAGTATTGTTACCTCCTATTCCTAATACAAGAGGTAAGCGACCTTTATTGACGCTTGCAATAAATTCAATTAAATTTTTCTTTTCATCAGTAGTAATGGTAACACTTTCTCCTGTGGTTCCGCTTATCACTAAATATTCCACACCATTTTTAATATTGTACTCAACTAAGCGTTCTAAAGCATCAAAATCAATGCTTAAATCTTCTTTAAAAGGTGTAATAAGTGCAACACCTGTACCAATAAATTGGGTCATTATATTTTTTTTAAAATGTTTAAATATTTTCTAAATTCTATTGCGAATATTTCAAAATTTTTTGGGTTAACATCAATTATTAAATCATACAGACGCTCATCTGTACGAGCCAATCCAACCTTTAAATTTGCTTTTGAAGCGGCGGTAATAAGATTAAGCAATACATTATCCGATTTATAATAACTAATAAGAACATCGTAATCTTCATCAATAAAAGATTGTAAATCAACATTGTTTATTTTTCCTTTCCATCCAAAATCTTTCGGACTGAAATAAGATTCCCACTGACTAACTTCAAACTTATCATCATCTGTAAATGCTACAATTTTATGTTTTGGCGATGTAAGATTGAGTTCTTTAAAATAGGCCCTAAACGATTCAAAATCACTAAATTCATCTACATTAAATAAAACAGCAATCGTCTTAATCTTTTTGCTATTTACCCCTGCCTTATGCGCCTGCAACAGTGAATTAACATATTTTTGATTTGATTTTGTCTTAAATGCCTTTAAAATCATTTATTTTTGGCTTTGTGCAAATTTAGCAAAAGCATGCACATATTTTCATAAACTCTTTACAAGAAATTAAATGTCTATAAAACATGTAATTCTTTTATTTTTCACTGTAGCCTTCCTTTCGTGTGTTGAAGATTATCATTTGACTAAAATTAAAGGTAAGAGAATCGAAATCAACAACGAAATTAATGGGGATAAATCCATTGAAGAATTCGTTAAACCTTTTAGGGAAAATGTAAATAAAAATTTAGATAGTGTGATTTCTTTTGCTCTACAAACCTATTCTAAATCAGATGGTGAATACAATACCGCAATCGGTAATTTAATGGCTGATGCAGTATTTGAAGAGGCAAATCCTCTATTTAATAAACAAACTGGACAGAATATAGATTTTGTGATTTTAAATCATGGCGGCATAAGATCCATTATACCAAAAGGAAATATTACAACACGTACCGCCTATAAAGTAATGCCTTTTGAAAACTCAACAGTTGTAGTTTCACTAAAGGGTACCCAAATTAATGAGATGCTAAAGTATTTATCTATGGCTAAACGTGCACATCCATTGTCCAAACAAGTACACATTACATTAGATAAAGATTTTCAGGTTACTTCTGCAAGTATAAATAATCAACCAATTGATGCAGATAGAACCTATTACGTAGCAACAAACGATTATCTATATAATGGTGGTGATAGAATGTCCTTTTTTCACCCTAACGATAGCTTATATGTACTTGACTATAAAATAAGGAATGTATTGATAGATTACTTTAAGAAAAGAGATACAATAAGCCCTAAAATTGACAATCGTTTTATACAACTTAATAATTAAATGATGAATAGAAGGAAATTCATACAAAACTCATCTGCAGCAACTACATTATTTGGGCTTGGAGGACTAGGTCTGTCATCTTTCGATAATAAAAAACAAAAGAAAATTACAATTCTGCACACAAACGATGTCCATAGTCATATAGATCCTTTTGGGCCTAATGATGGCAGAAATGCAAATAAAGGTGGTGTTGCAAGGCGTGCTACTCTAGTGGAATCAATTAGGCAAGAAAACCCAAACACACTTTTGTTTGATGCTGGTGATATCTTTCAAGGCACCCCTTATTTCAATTATTATGGAGGTGAGCTCGAATTTAAGCTAATGAGTATGCTTAAATATGATTTGGCGACCATTGGAAATCATGACTTTGATAATGGAATTGATGGGCTTTATGCACAATTACCTCATGCCGATTTTGAATTTGTATCTGCTAACTATGATTTTTCAAATACAATAATGGATACTCATGTGAAGCCTTACAAAACATTTATAAGGGATGGAATTAAAATTGGAGTTTTTGGACTGGGAATCAAACTTGATGGATTAGTTGAAAAAAGAATGTACAAGGAAACAGCATATAATGATCCTGTAGGGATTGCCCAAGACATGTCAAGAATCCTTAAAACGGAACAGAATTGTGACTTGGTAATCTGTTTATCCCACATCGGTTATTACTATAAAAAGTTTCCGGAAAAAGTATCAGATCTAAACTTAGCAAAGGCAACAAAAGATATAGACTTAATAATTGGTGGCCACACTCATACTTTCCTACCAAAACCAACAATTGAAAAAAATAGTGCCGGTAAAAATGTCCTGGTTAATCAAGTTGGTGCATATGGCCTTTATTTAGGGCAGGTAGATTTCTTTTTTGAAGAGGGCAAAAACATAAAGGCAGAAGGAACTACAATAATTGTCTAGTTCTAATGTGAGGTATATTTGCTTATTCGTCTAAACCTTCATTCCATTCATTATTCATTATGAAGTGAAGCAAAATATTTTTGGTTTTACGTATTGCAGTCGCAATTATTTTAATTCAATCCCTACGATTTAAGTTTACAGTACATCCTGATAGTGTTTATATTTTTGAAACTGTAGGCTTAAACCTTTTGGAAGAATTGGTATTGGTATTGCAGAGTTAATAGCCGGTATTTTGTTACTTATCCCAAAAACAATATGGCTTGGTGCTTCATTAGCCATAGATATTATGGCGGGAGCAATAATCATGCATTTAACACAATTAGGGATCGATGTGAAAGGTGACGGTGGAATTTTATTCTACACTGCTCTAGTAACCTTTATTTTAAGTACAGTAATATCATTTTCTGAAAAAAGGAATATCTCCTTAATAAATAATAATTAGGCTTCCAAATGATTATCCGAGTAATCCATTTCCGGGCCAGTATATTCAAGTTGGGATTGTCTATAGAAAAATATAAATGCCACAACTAAAAAGAAGGAGTAGATAAATCCTAAAATTTTATCTTCCATAACATAGAAATATGCCAATTGAATTATTTCTGAAAAAGCAATACAGATAGATCCCATTAAGAACATCATAGATTTAATGTCATTTCTATACATATAATTTATTAAAGCTAAAGACAACAACACCATAATAATTGTATTATAAATATATTCCAATATGTACTCGTAAAACTCTAGCACTCCTTGTGCAGTTTCAGTCACAATAGAAACACAAAAAACATCTAATACAATTAGTATGAATAATGGTATTGACAACTTAGAAAATACAGCTCTGTAATCTAATTTTATTAATATTTTAAGAATCAAGAAAATATATGCCAATATAAAAAGTATGTTAGCTATATAATAAAAATAATCTATATCACCTTTGTGCAAATCTGGTCCATACCAAGCAGAATAACTAAGAATATGGCCTAAAGTATATAAACCTAAAAACCAGCAAAAAAGTCTACTTTTATTTGCTGTCCAACCACAATAAAGTACTGTTAAAAGTATTAGTATTATAGCGCTAACAGCAGCCCCTTCTATCTGAAAGGTCATTCCTTGTAATACGATGAAAATACCACCGAGTATAAGTAATTTTACTTTTAAAATTTTAGAAAACATTATTTGTCGATCATAGGGTTCGAAACAAATATAAAATTTATTTACAATTAAACGATAAAAAAATGCTTTTTATCGATAAAATGTGTATTTTTTTGTAAGAATTTATTTCAAAAGCCTTAAAAATGCTTGTTCGGTAAGGATAGGAATATTTAAATTTTCTGCTTTAGTTCGTTTACTCGGACCCATTTTATCTCCTGCGACCACAAAACTTGTTTTAGATGATATAGAAGAAGACACCTTGCCTCCATTATCTTCTATAAGTTTTTTAAGTTCATTCCTCGATACAGTTTCAAAAACACCAGAGACAACAAAAGATTGTCCATTTAGCTTATTCGTTTGGTTTGCTAATTTTTCTGCAGATATTTCTAATTGAACTCCAAAACTTTGTAGTCTATTAATAATTTCTCTATTATCTTCTGAGTTGAAAAACTCTACTACACTTTCCGCAATCCTCTCACCTATTTCGTCAACAGTAATCAAATCTAATGATGATGCAAACATTAGAGCATCGATAGACTTATAATGTTTTGCTAATTTCTTAGCTACAGTTTCACCGACATATCTAATACCCAACGCAAATAAAACCCGTTCAAAAGGTATTTGCTTTGAAGCCTCTATACCATTAATTAGGTTTTCAGCACTTTTTTCAGCCATTCGTTCTAATGGTATTACTTGTTCGATTGTTAAATCATACAAGTCAGAATAGTTTTTAATTAATCCTTCATTAACCAATAGTGCTACTGTCTCACCGCCTAACCCTTCAATATCCATTGCTTTTCTTGAGATAAAATGCTGTATACGGCCAATAACCTGAGGAGGGCAACGATTGTAATTTGGGCAATAGTGTTTGGCCTCACCCTCTATCCTAACCAGTTCTGTTTTGCACTCAGGACAATTAGTTATATATTTTGTTGGTTCGGAGTCAGACGGTCGTTTTGTAAAATCTACCGCGATTATTTTGGGAATAATTTCACCTCCTTTTTCTACATAAACTTCATCTCCTTCTCTAATGTTTAATTTTTCAATCTGGTCAGCGTTATGCAAAGAAGCGCGTTTTACAATGGTACCTGCCAATTGAACTGGTTTCAAATTAGCAACAGGTGTGATAGCTCCAGTTCTACCTACTTGATAGGTTATTTCATTTAATGTGGTAGAAACTTGTTCTGCCTTAAACTTGTATGCCATTGCCCATCTTGGTGCTTTAGCTGTAAATCCTAGTTCATCTTGTTGGTATAAACTATTTACTTTTACAACTACACCATCTATTTCATAAGGTAAATTATGTCTGTGTTCATCCCAATAAGCCACATATTCAAAAACTTCGTCTATTGAATTTACCAATTTTGCCTCATTAGGCACTTTAAATCCCCATTCTCGGGCTTTTTCTAATCCTTCAAATTGTGTAGTTATATTTAGGCTGTTTCCTTTTATACTATATAATAGACATTCCAATGGTCGTTTTGCAACCTCAGCGCTATCTTGTAATTTTAAACTTCCCGACGCAGTATTTCTAGGGTTTCTATATGGTTCTTCATCAGTTGCAATGCGTTCTTCATTCATTTTTATAAACCCAGCAATTGGCAATACAATTTCTCCTCTAATATCAAATCTATCTGGAAAATTACCCTTTAATTGCAATGGAACGGTATTAATTGTTTTTACATTGGCCGTTACCTCATCTCCCTGAACACCATCACCTCTTGTAACTGCTCGTAGCAATTTACCGTTTTGGTATGTTAAATTCATTGAAGCACCATCATACTTCAACTCACAGGTATATTGTACATCGCCATCTACCAGCTTTTTTATACGTGTCTCCCAGTCTAGTAAATCCTCTTTTGAATAGGAGTTGTCCAAAGAGTACATTCTAAAATCATGAACAACTGTATTAAAGTTTTTAGTTATTGTACCACCCACTCGTTGGGTAGGTGAATTGGCATCGAAAAATTCTGGGTGCTTTTCTTCGAGATCTTGAAGCTCCTTTAACTTCATATCAAACTCATAATCACTTATCGTGGGATTATCAAGGATATAATAATTATAATTATGCTGACGAAGCTCCTCTCTTAATTGATTAATTGTAGATTCTATGCTCATTTCTATAATCCTTCTTTATTTAACCATTTTGGTGCTGGTAGTGGTACATAATTATTCATTTTATCTAATAACCCTTCAATAGAATGGTCAATTACAACAGCCTCCAAATTCGCCTGTTTCAAAAATCCCCTTTCAACCATCATTTTACATTGTGTAATTAAAGAATCATAGTATCCATTTATATTAAGAATACCTATTGGCTTAGTATGCAATCCCAATTGTCCCCATGTTGTAATTTCAAAAAACTCATCCATCGTACCAAAACCACCAGGAATTATCATAAAACCATCACTTTTTTCATACATAACAACTTTTCTATCGTGCATATTCTGTGTTACAATAAGTTCCGTTAACTCATTATTTACAATCTCCTTGGTTCTTAGAAAATTAGGAATAACGCCTATGGTCTTTCCCTTTTTATCAATCGCTCCTTGTGCTACCTTACCCATTATCCCTATTCTTGATGCACCATAAACTAAAGTAATATTATTTATCGCCAAGGTTGCACCTAAATTATATGCTGTATCAATAATTCCTTTATCATTTCCTTCACTGCTACCACAAAAAACGGATATACTTATCATATTATTTTTTAATTCCTTTTAACATTCTTAAGTTTGAACTTAAATCTTCTAACAACTCAATTTTATCATAATTCGCATCAATTAAAAGTTGCTTAGTTTCTTCACCAAGATACTGGTTAATTTCAAAATACAACTGACCTCCATTTTTTAATTTTTGATTCGCGAATTTCATTATTGCTTTGTAAAATTTTAATGGATCATCATCATCTACAAATAATGCTAAATGTGGTTCGTTATCTAGTACATTTGGTTTCATTTCACCCTTTTCTGAAATTCTAACATAAGGCGGATTTGAAACAATAATATCAAATATCGAATTTTCCAATTTATGATTATCATTAGAATTGCTTAATACATCGGTCTGGATAAATTGAATTTCAACCTCATTAATTTTGGCATTATCTCTTGCCACCTTTAACGCTTCATTACTAATATCTAAAGCATACACATTAGAATTTGAAAGATTCTTGGCCAAAGTAATTGCAATACAACCACTACCTGTACCCATATCTAAAATATTTAATGCAATCTCATTATTTTTTGAATTATCCCTAATGATCCAATCGACCAACTCCTCGGTTTCTTGTCTTGGTATCAATACATGTTCATTTACTAAAAATTTCAATCCAAAAAACTCTGTTTCACCTAATATATATTGAATTGGTTTCTGTTGCTTTAAAGCTTCTAAAATTTTAAAAAAGAGGTTTGTTTCGTCTTGAGTTAATGTAAATTTAGGGTCTAGAGCTAATTGGAACCTAGGAATGTTGAGGTAATGCTTCAAACTTAAAAAGAAGATACTTTCAACTTCATTCTTTCCATAAATAGCATCCAGTTTTTGATGGAAAATATCTTTAAGGTCTAATGCTTTCAATATTACAAATCTTTAAGCATCCAAACAGAACAGGAATAATGACCAGTATCTCCCATAGGTTTATCAATACTTTGGAATCCAACTTTCCTATATAATTTACGTGCATCATCCATATAGGGCATAGTTTCTAAATAACATTGATCAAATCCGGCTTGTTTTGCGAAATTTAGACATTTTTCCATCATTTTACTTCCCAATCCTATACCTCTCGCCTCTGGCATAAAATACATTTTCTGTAATTCGCATACGTTACCTACATAGTTATCCAAAGGAGAGATTCCCGCACCTCCAATAATTTTTCCCCTTTTGACTACCACAAAATATTTTTTTCTTGGCTGATTGTATGTTTCTGTCATGCAATCCAACGCCTTATCTTCATAAGCTGTACCAACTTTTGGAACTCCCATTTCTATTAAAACCGATCTAATTGCCTGTGCTATTTTTGGATCATCATCTGGTTCTATTTCTCGAATAACAATAGTATCTTTATGCACTTAATTTTAAATTTTAATACTGAAAATTGTTTCGGTATGAATATAGCCATAATTCTCATTTTATGACAAAAAGAAGTATACTGATTCTATTATTTTTTACACTACTTTTCAACTGTAAGGTCTCTGAAAAGCCACAATTCATCGGACTTAATAAAATTAAGATTATTGATGCAAAGGGAAAAGCAATTACATTAAGTGCCGATGCGATGTTTAAAAATCCAAATGATGTTGGTGGTAAGTTAAAAACCGATGGCTTAAAAGTATATATAAACGAAAGAGAAGTGGCTACCATAGTTTCAGATGAATTTAATGTGCCATCAAAAAATGATTTTACAATACCTCTTGTTGTTTCAGTTGCAACTGATAGCCTACTTGACAAAAATAGTTTAGGCGGTTTAATAAGTAGTTTAATTTCTCAGCAGTTAAAGGTTAGATACAAAGGTGAAATAAATTATAAAGTGTTTGGTTATTTATCTTCTTATGAAATTGATGATGTGCAAACCATTAAAGTTAAATTGTAGTTGAACAACCACGAACATTATATAAAACGGTGTTTACAAATTGCCAAGAATGCTTTAGGGACAGCTAGACCAAATCCTATGGTTGGAGCAGTGATTGTCCATGACAATATTATCATAGGTGAAGGATATACAAGCCCTTTTGGTGATTCACATGCAGAGGTAAACGCTATTAACTCAGTTGATGATAAAAGCAAACTGTCCCAAAGCACTATATATGTGACTTTAGAACCATGTAGTCATTATGGCAAAACTCCTCCTTGTAGTGATTTGATAATAAGGCATAAAATACCAAATGTTGTAATTGGTTGTGTTGATGATAATCCTGAAGTAGCAGGAAGAGGAATATCAAAATTAAAAGCTACTGGATGTAATGTAATAGTAGGCATACTTGAAAAGGAATGTAATAATCATCATAAAAGGTTTTTTACTTTTCACAATAAAAAACGCCCATACATTATTTTAAAATGGGCACAAACAACCGATGAATTTGTTGCTCCTTTAAAAAAGGATGAAAAAAAACCTATTTGGATTACTAACAAATACTCAAGACAACTAGTTCATAAATGGCGCGCTGAAGAACAGGCTATTTTGGTGGGAACTAATACAGTAATAGAAGATAATCCAAGCTTAACAGTAAGGGATTGGACAGGTCATAATCCTATTAGAATAGTTACTGACAAAAGTAAAAGCCTAGGCGATAATTATTCAATTTTCAATTATGAAGCTAAAACTATCAATCTAACTGGTTTAGAAATAAATTTTGGAGAACCAATTGCCTATCAAATATGTGATAATCTTTATAAACAACAGATTAACTCAGTCATTATTGAAGGTGGCACAAAAACCATACAAGCTTTTATAAATGAAAATTTATGGGACGAAGCAAGGGTGTTTATAGGTAATAAGAATTTTGGTAACGGTATAAATGCTCCAAATATTAAGGGAAAGCAAATTTCAGAATCAAAAATATTAGATGACACCTTAAAAATTATCATTAATGATTAACACTTTAATATTTGATTTTGGTGATGTATTTATCAATTTAGATAAAGAAGGTGCAATGAAAAATGCACTGAATTTATTTAAAGTTGAATCATTTGAAAACGATATGCTCCAAACCAATATTAATTATGAAACTGGTAAAATTAGCACTCCTCAGTTCATCAATTTCTATCTTTCAAAGTTTCCGTTTTTAAATAAAGAGGATATTATAGATGCCTGGAATTATATTTTAACAGATTTTCCAAAACACAGATTTGACTTTGTAAATAAACTATCATCTGATAGTAATTACAACCTAATATTGTTAAGTAACACCAATGAATTACATATTAATCACATTGAACAACATTTAGGTTTTTTTTATGATTTCAAAGACTGTTTCAATGAGTTTTACCTTTCACATGAAATTGAAATAAGAAAACCAGATAGAGAAATTTTTGAGTATGTTTTGAAAAAGAACTATTTAAAACCAAATGAGTGCTTGTTTATTGATGATACTAAAGAAAATACTGATACTGCCGAATCTATGGGATTTCATATTTGGAATATTGATGAAAACACAGAAGATATCGTAAATCTATTTGAAGTTAAAAAAGAGCTCTTTTGATCTATTTATTCCTTAGCATATTATCCTCAACTGGAATCTTCATTCTATTTAAGTCATTTAAGAAATATAACGTAAATACACTACAAGCTATAGTGGTAAATTACTTTACGGCTTGCATTTTTGGGTCATATTTGTATGAAACAGAAATTGACCCAATAACAATAGCCAATTCAACTTGGTTTTACAGGGCAATCTTTCTGGGTTTTTTATTTATAGCCATTTTTAATGTTATGGCTTTAACCGTTCAGAAAAACGGATTGTCAGTAGCTTCTGTAGCTGGTAAAATGAGCGTAATAATCCCAATAATATTTGGCATAATCGTATTTAATGAAAGCGTAAGGTTTATAAAGATTTTCGGAATTATTCTGGCATTAATTGCAGTATATCTAACCTCAATTAAGGAAAGGGACAATATAGTGTTGACGCAATCAATATACCTGCCAATTTTACTCTTTATTGGCTCGGGCACTATTGACACCTTAGTTAACTATTTTGCTCCAGACGATAAAATCCCTTTATTTTCTGCTACTATTTTTGGTATTGCCTTTTGCGTTGGTCTATTTGTTCTCATATACAAATCAGCACGTAAGACTAGTCGCTTTGAGATTAAAAGTATACCTTTTGGAGTAGCTTTAGGTACAATAAATTATGCATCAATATATTATCTTTTAAAAGCATTACGCGTAGATGGTTACGAAACCTCAACAGTTTTTACTATTAACAATGTTACCATAGTTGCATTTTCAACCTTAATTGGCCTAATCTTATTTAAAGAAAAGATATCTCTTAAAAACTGGATAGGGATAATAATAGCAATAGTTTCTATAATAATTGTAACATTGAAATAATGGAGACAAAAGACACTTATAAAACTATATCAATTAAATCCATCGGTGAATTATTTAAAGACAAAAACAGTAAGTTTTACGGTTATGCTTATCCAGTAAACAGTGAGTCTGATATTAAGAAATGTCTTGAAAGTACAAAGAAAGAACATCATTCAGCCAGGCATTGGTGCTATGCCTATCAATTAGGTACGGACAAAGTTATTTATAGAGCCAATGATGATGGTGAACCAAACAATTCGGCCGGAATGCCTATATATGGTCAAATACAATCCTTTGAAGTCACAAATATATTGGTGATTGTTGTTAGATATTATGGCGGTGTGAAACTAGGTGTTAGCGGATTGATTAATGCATACAGAACTAGCGCTCAATTAGCATTAAAGAAAGCAATTATTATAGAAAAAACAATTAACCACCATTTTAGTCTAAAATTTGAATATAAAAACCTGAGTAAAGTATTGCGAATACTAAAAGAAAATCAAGTTGAAATTTCAAATCAAATTTTAGAAAATAATTGTTTGTTGGAAATATCTGTCAGAAAAAGTAACAGTTTGAAAATATTTGAGCTTTTTCAAAATTTTTATGGTGTAGAAATCCGTGAATTATAACGATTTTTTTTGCAGTTTATCTAAAAGATATTTTGGGCAACGCGTTGGCCGGTTTCGTTCCAAGTTAATAAAAGCTAAAGTTGTCTGTCCTGTAGCCAGTAAATCACCCTTCTGATTCACTAATTCGTATTCGAATTCTATAGATGCTGTTGGCATCTTTTTTAGTGTAGTTTTTACTTTAAGCACATCGTCATAACGTGCTGAATTTTTGTAGTTTATATTTAATGAAATTACAGGTAGCATAATGCCTTCAGCCTCCATCCTACTGTAGCTAAGGCCAAACTGCCTAAGCCATTCAGTTCTGCCTACCTCAAAATATACAGCATAATTTGCATGATACACAACACCCATCTGGTCTGTCTCACCATATCGCACTCTTATTTCAGTTTTATTAAAAATCACATTAGTGCGTTGTTTTGATAAAAAATTTGTACTTTCAAGCAGAATTTAAACATGAGAAAAAAAATCTTAAAATTCAATTAAATTTCATTTTTTTTTTAAGAATTTTGTTCACATATTTGTCGATATATAATTAACGAGAGAAACCTGATTCTCTTTTTTTTTGCTAATCTAACTAACAACAATCTAATTTAACTCAAAGCATGGAGATAACCGCTCAGTCTGTATGGGATAACTGTCTTGACTTTATTAAAGATAACATTCAACCTCAAGCTTACAAAACTTGGTTTGAGCCCATTAAAGCGGTTAAACTATCTGGAAATGCATTAAGCATTCAAGTACCAAGTAAATTTTTCTACGAGTGGCTAGAAGAGCATTACGTTAAAATATTAAAAGTAGCACTCACTAAAGAATTGGGTGAAGATGCAAAACTTGTATATGTTATCAAAATGGAAAACACCTATGGTAACAAGCAACCTTTTACGGAAAAAATTCCAAGTTCGAACAGAACTGCAGTTAAGTCTCAAGATGTAGATGTTCCTTTTGATAATAAAAGTCCTGAGTTAAAAAACCCATTTATTATTCCTGGGATTAGAAATGTAAAGATTGAGTCTCAACTTAATCCTAGTTATAATTTTGAGAATTTTTTAGAAGGTGATTCTAATCGGTTAGCCAGAAATGCCGGTATTGCTGTAGCTAATAAACCTGGTGGTACGTCATTTAATCCATTATTGATTTTTGGCGGTGTTGGATTAGGAAAGACCCATCTTGCACATGCTATAGGCGTTGACATTAAAGATAAATACCCAGAGAAAACAGTTCTATACATTTCTGCTGAAAAATTTACCCAACAGTATATTGATTCCGTTAAAAAGAACAACAGAAATGATTTTATTCATTTTTATCAAATTATCGATGTTTTAATAATTGACGATGTACAGTTTTTATCTGGTAAGACAGGTACACAAGATGTTTTCTTCCATATATTCAACCATTTACATCAAAATGGAAAGCAAGTAGTCTTAACTAGTGACAAGGCGCCTGTTGATATGCAGGATATTGAACAAAGACTGCTATCTCGCTTTAAATGGGGACTTTCCGCTGAATTGCAATCTCCAGATTTCGAAACCAGAGTTTCAATATTGAAAAATAAGTTGTACAGAGACGGTGTGGAGATGCCAGATGAAATTGTAGAATATGTGGCAAAGCATATTAAGTCTAATGTAAGAGAATTAGAAGGTGCAATCATCTCTTTAATTGCACAGTCTTCATTCAATAAAAAAGAAATCACAATTAATCTTGCAAAAGATATAGTTGAGAAATTTGTTAAGAATACAAAACGTGAGGTTTCAATAGATTATATACAAAAAGTTGTTTCAGATTATTTCCAGATGGACGTAAACACTTTACAATCAAAAACTCGTAAGCGTCATATTGTACAAGCACGTCAACTTGCTATGTTCTTCGCTAAGAAATATACTAAGGCATCATTGGCAAGTATAGGTTCTCAGATTGGTCAAAGAGATCATGCCACTGTATTGCATGCATGTAAAACAGTAGATAATTTATCTTCAACAGATAAGCAATTTAGAAAATATGTTGAGGATCTTGCTAAAAAATTATCACTTTAATTTCATAATAAAATGACAAGGATTTTAATGGTGTGCTTAGGCAATATCTGTCGATCACCATTAGCTCATGGCCTACTAGAATCTAAGTTAAACAGCCAAGAATATTATGTGGATTCTGCTGGTACTGCCTCATATCATATAGGTAGTCAGCCAGATAGAAGATCTATAAAAGTGGCATTAAATGCTGGAATTGACATTAGTGCTCAACGCGCTAGGGCATTTACAGTTAAAGATTTTGATGAATTTGATTACATCTATGCAATGGATGAATCTAACTACGCTGATATTTTAAGGCTATCTCGTAATGAAAACGATTCAAAAAAAGTAAAATTATTTCTCGTAGCCAATAAATCTAGATTTGATAAAAATGTACCAGACCCTTATTACGGAGATATGAGTGATTTTGAGTGTGTTTTTAATTTAATCAATGAGACAGCAGACTTAATAGTAGAAGGGATATAATCGCTATTTTAACCCTTTATTTAAATAATTTACTTTTTTGTAATTTAGAATTAATCCACTAATTAGTTAGTATGAAAATTTTAGCCACTACAATTTGCCTACTTTTTAGCTTCTCACTGACAGCTCAAGAATTAGATATACAACTTTTTGCTCAAAACTTTGATAGACCTGTAAATATTAAACACGCAGGCGATGACAAATTATATGTTGTTGAACAAGATGGTTATATTAAAGTTGTTAATGCCGACGGTTCTATCGAAGTAACCCCCTTTTTAAATATTGACTCTAAAGTCATAAACTCCGGGAATGAAAGAGGTCTTTTGGGTTTAGCTTTTCACCCTAGTTATGCAAGTAATGGCTATTTTTACCTTAATTACATTAATAACTCAGGAAATACAGTAATCTCTAGATATAACAGAAGTGGCCCAAATCCTTTAGTTGCAGATGCTTCTTCCGAGTTAATTATTCTAACTTATTCTCAACCTTTTTCTAACCATAATGGTGGTGACATGGCATTTGGACAAGATGGATATTTATATATTTCATCTGGAGATGGCGGTTCCGGTGGTGACCCACAAAACAACTCTCAAAATCTAACTAACTTATTAGGGAAAATTCTCAGAATTGATATAGACAATACTGACAACGGAAATAATTATGCAATTCCTATTGACAATCCTTTTTATGAAAGCACTACTAATAGCGAAGAAATTTGGGCTTATGGCTTAAGGAATCCTTGGAAGTTTTCGTTTGATCAATTAAATGGTGATATCTGGATTGCAGATGTGGGTCAAAATACATATGAAGAGATTAATAGAGCGACCTCAACTGAGGCTGGTCTAAATTATGGTTGGCGTTGTTACGAAGCTAACGCAACATACAACACTAACGGATGCCCTTCTTATTCTACCCTTACCTTTCCAGTTGCAGATTATAACCACAACAACGGACAATTTAAATGCTCTATAACCGGAGGTTATAGATATCGAGGAAATATGTATGCAAATTTCAATGGACTTTACTTTTTTGCAGATTATTGTAGTGGCGAAATTGGTTACCTAATTGAAAATGGAGCGAACTGGGATATGACACTTGTTGATTTTCCTGGAAATTGGGTAGCTTTTGGCGAGGATATAAATGGTGAACTTTACATCTCTGATATTTCTTCTGGCAATATTTATAAACTTATCGATACCTCCTTAAGTGTTGCAGAGTCTAGTTTTTCAGAAATAACTATTTATCCAAACCCAGCAACCAACCTGATCCGAATAGATTTTTCAAGAATAAAGAGTAATCAAAACATTAGCATTGAAATTTTCGATGTGCAGGGTAAGAAAATATTAAATGAATTACGCACCTTTGAAACCGTGTTTGATCTTAACGTTTCAACTTTAAATACAGGACTTTATTTAATAAAGTGTAGTACAGAAACAGGAAATGAATTTGTTCAAAAACTTATACTCGAATAAATGGACACTTACGGTAAATTATATCTTATACCTACTCGATTAGGAGATAATCCTCCATTGGAGGTATTACCTATTTCTATTAAAAAAACAATTGAATATATTGACAATTACATAGTAGAGAATGAAAAAACAGCTCGTAGATTCATAAAACGTATAACACCAAGTAAATCGCAACCTTCTCTTAAAATAAAAGTGTTGAATAAATACACAAACATTGAAGAAAGAAACACATTTTTAAACCCCTGTCTTGTAGGGGTATCGGTAGGCCTTCTCTCTGAAGCAGGATGTCCTGCAATTGCTGACCCAGGAGCGGATATTGTTAGACTCGCTCATGAGATGAATATTAGGGTTGTACCTTTGGTGGGACCATCTTCCATAACTTTAGCATTAATGGCTTCTGGAATGAATGGTCAAAATTTTGCTTTTAATGGATACCTACCAATAGATAAAACAGAACGTAAGTCAAAACTAAAATCTCTTGAGCGTATTTCTTCAGAACAGAACCAAACTCAGATTTTCATTGAAACACCTTACCGCAACAATAAATTGTTAGATGATATGATTGCCATTTTGCAACCAAATACCAAGATCTGTGTTGCTTGTGATATCACACTACCGACTGAATACATTAGAACAATGTCTGCTAAGGAATGGAAAAACAAAAAAGAAGACCTTCATAAAAGGCCTGCTATTTTTATACTTAAAAAGGATTAAATTAAATTTTTGCCTTTGCCGTTTTATTTGGTTTCAATATTGAAGTATCGTAACCTGAAAACTTTTTCATATAATGCTTAACGGTAGAACCATATGCATCAGAAAAATTATGTCCACCATAGCTTCTTAAAAACTTTTTAACACTTCCTGGACCCGCTAAATGAGCTGCAGCCAAAATACCAGATTCCGTGATTTCAACTCCAGCAATTTGTTTACCCTCAAAACGTTTAATGTCGTTTCTTAGAATCCACTTGTTACGTTCTGCATTTGCAACAAAAGCCTTTTCTTGAAGCTCTGGGTTGTGCAAAAAGCTATTTGGCTTGTATATACCAATGGTTTTAAGAGTTTCATAGCCAAACTGATATTTACCTAAGTATCCAAGTGTGTTTACTGTGAAGTAATCTCCCCTAGATTCTTTAAATGCTATGGCTTCTTTAAATCCTTCAAATGATTTTCCTAGAAATGGTGTAAAGATAGTTTGCTCATTCTCAATATCATTAAAATGAGAATTAATAGCTATATCTTCTTTAATATTATAGTCTAGTTCTAATCCCTCAGTAGAGTACTTATCAGGATTTAATTTAGAATCTGGGTATAAAGCTAATGCTATTACAAGACAGATTGAAAATGGTAAAACAATACTTTTAATTTTATTCTTAAACATATAAGCAAATATTAGTAAAATGTCATCCCTAATTCTTTTTACCAAATCGATGGCAAATTTACGACTTTTTTTTATTTTCTGAAAATCAACGTGTTAAGGTTTGTTAACGTTCATTAAAAGTAGATATAATGGAACTTTAAACCACCTTCACTATTAAGCTCTATTGTTGGAAAAGGTATCTTAATTATGTTTAAAACGTCAAATATGGTATTTAGGAGGTGAGAATTTGTTTTAATTCTTGTTAAATCAATATCTAAACTGAGGTAATACTGCCTGACTCTGGTTTGATTTGAAAATAATGGATCCATTGGATCTCCAGTTAGCATACCATCGGCACCATAACCAAATGCTAAATTGAGCCAATTTGGGATTTTTTCAGTCTTTAAAAATGAATTGATATTTGCACTTAACCAATAGGTCTGTCCATTATAATCTTTTAATACTTCCTCAAAAATACCATCGCCCAAAACATCAGGTCTTTGATTAGCATAATTGGTAGTATGGAATGAATATTTCAATACAATTCTTTGATCCTTCCATAATAATTCCTGACCTACATAAAGCCCTGTTCCTGCAACATTTGCGACCATATCAGACCATGAAAATCCCCATTCATCAGAAAAGCCGTCCATTATTTCAACAGCAGTTAAAAAACCCAATCCAAGAGTTGATCCATAAATTAACTGATCTTTATCACTAACTCCTGCCCAATTCAAGGTATTTGCACCCAACCTACCCAATTGATATGAAGAATAAAAATGGCCAAGTTTATCCATCTGCAACCAATCTTCACTATCATTAACTGTTTTGAAATTAGATCTTGGGTAATCAGCATACCACAATTCGTTAAGACCTGTCAATGATATTGACGCCAATGATGCTTCTGCTATTATCACTGAATTTCTTCTAGAACTATTAAGTGAATCGCTAGGCTTTAAGAAATTAACTTTATCTGATTGAGAATAGCCACAAAACGTAAAACAGGTTAAAAGATAAACTAGAATTACATTGAGTTTAAACATATTACTTGTTAATACCTTGAGATGACAAGTATCTTTGATATTCTCTAGCATTGTTATTATGTTGCGCAAGCGTCTTGGCAAACTTATGATAACCTAGATTTTTCGTATCAGCAGCAAAATAAAGATAGCTATGCTTTTCAGCATTAAGCACAGCATTAACAGCAGATAAATCTGGCATTGCAATTAATCCAGGAGGTAAACCGCGATTCTTATAAGTATTATATGGTGAATCTATTTCCTTATGCACATTTAATACCCTTCTAATAACTGTATTCTTATATTTAGGCAGTTTGTAAGCCGCAAATTTTAGTGTAGGGTCAGCTTGCAAGGGCATCCCTATTCTTAATCTATTTAAGTAAACTCCTGCAACTCTTGGCTGTTCATCTTTTTTCTTAGATTCTTCATGCACAATAGATGCAAGGGTAATTACATCATTAGGTGATAAATTTAAAGCCTTTGCTTTTGCTATTTTAGAGTCATTCCAAAAACGCTTATACTCAGAAAGCATTTTATCCCTAAACTGATCAGCAGAAGTATTCCAATAAAATTTATAACTATTGGGTATATACATTGCTAATACATTTTCTAAAGTGAATCCATTTACCTCTAAAAACATTTCATCTTTCATGGACATAAGTAATGAAGCACTATCAGCTTCAATTTGAGTACTTATTCTTCCAGCTAAAGCCTCTAGGCTATTTTGATTATTAAATGAGGCGATAACTTCTAAACCCTTACCAATACGAATGGAATTGATTATGTCATTATTATTCATTCCATTTTTAATAGCAAATTTACCAGACTTAATATTTGAAGTATATTTTTTTTGTTTTGCAAGGGCATCAAAACTATTTATATCCTTAAGAATAGGATCGAGCTGTAATCTTACGTCATTATAATTAGCATCTGTTGGTATATATATATAGGCCACATCATTATTAAATGCTGTATTTGGCTCAAACATGGCTCCGTAAACATAATACGCTATAATGCCGAATATAAAAAGTCCTATTAAAGCAATTGCCCAAAGAATTTTCTTTATGTACATGAATTAATTATTTATTCTTTGTAAAATGTATTCGTTCGTGTATATTTCTCCATCAAACCGCCAATCTTTCTTCAATCCAATAATTTCAAAACCATTAGTTTCAAATAATTTTAAACTAGCCAAATTATTCTCTGAAATATTTGCATAAACCTGCTTTAAATGCAACACTTTAAAACAATAATTCGTAAGCAAATTTAATGACTCTTTACCAACACCTTTGCCTCTATTAGACTCGTCCTTAATTAATATTCCCAAACCTACCCTATTATGAATTGGATTAAAATCATACAAATCAATTAAACCTAGAAGTTCATTAGTTGAATTTTCACAAATAACCAACCGAAGTTGTTTTGCTTCAAAAATATCTTGTTTAGCATTTTGGAGATATTCTTTTATAATGTAACGGGAATATGGTTGCTTAGTATCACTTAATTCCCAGAAACTTGTATTGTTTTCTATACTATAAACAAATTCCAAATCTTCTGGTTCTAAAGCTCTTAAATAAATATTACTTCCTTTGAGACTTACCATACAAACTCTCCTTTAAAAACTTGCTTAGCAGGACCTATAAGCCAAATATCATCATAACCGTTTTCATTTGATTGAAAACTAACTTTAAGATCACCGCCTAGTGTTTTTAAAGTAAGCTGATTTTCATTAGTTAGCTTTTTTGAATGCATAGCCAAGGCGACTGCAGTTACACCAGTACCACACGATAAAGTTTCATCTTCAACACCTCTCTCATAAGTTCTAACAGAGAACGTATTATCTGTAATTTGCTCTACAAAATTAATATTGCTACCAGGTGTATTGTAGGGTTCACCATATCTAATTTTTGCACCATTATGTTTTACGTCATAGTCCTTTAAATTACTAACGACTTCAACATGATGCGGAGAACCTGTATTTAAAAACACATGATTTGGATAAAGTTCAATATCTTTAACTTTGCTCATTTGAAGATGAACAATATCATCTTTTATTTTGGCATGATGAATCCCATCAATTGCATTAAATGTAGTCTCATTATCAATAATGCCTAAAAACTTAGCAAATGCGATTATACATCTCCCTCCATTTCCACACATACTACTTTCATTGCCATCTGCATTGAAATATACCATCTTAAAATCTGAAATTTCGTCATTCTCTAACAAAATAAACCCATCAGATCCAATGCCAAAACGTCGGTCGCAAAATTCTTTAATCCGTTTGGTATTATTTTTGTCAACTTTATTTTGTCGGTTATCAATGATAATAAAATCATTTCCCGTGCCTTGATATTTGTAAAAAGTAGTTGTCATATACTTGCAAATATAAGAATTAAAGGAAGTAATCAATCTTAATGATTGAGCTATAAAAATGACGTTAAATAGTAGTTAAAATTGATTTTGAATTTCAATAAATCAATAATTTTAATCGTTGAATAGTTTAACTTTAATCTGAAAAATTATGAAGAAGATAACAACATTAGTATGTGTTTCGATTTTAGGTGGCCTATTAACCCTTGGCGGGTATAAACTTTTAATTGAAGATGACATAAAACCTGTTGTGGTGCATGAATCACCTGATATTCCAATTTACATACCAACAAATATAAACACCACAAACGTCGCAAGTATAGTGGCTCCAAGTTTTGTTGAAGCAGCTGAAAAATCTCTTGATGCAGTAGTACATGTTAAAAATACTGCAATTGTTTCCGCTCCTATGACTATGTACGATTTATTCTCAGGCAGAAATACCGAAAGAGCTCAAGTAGGAACTGGTAGTGGAGTAATCATATCACCTTCAGGATACATTGTTACAAATTATCATGTGATTAAAAATGCTAATGACATTAGTATTACGCTAAATAATAACAAAGTTTATACCGCAGAACTTGTAGGTTCTGACGAAGCTACTGACATCGCGCTAATAAAGATTGAGACTGATGAAGAATTACCTTTCCTTGCATTCGGTGATTCTAATAATGCAAAAATAGGAGAATGGGTTTTGGCCGTTGGTAATCCATTTAATCTTAACTCAACAGTAACGGCTGGTATTATTAGTGCCAAGTCCAGAGATCTAACAGGACAAAACGTGCAATCCTTTATCCAAACTGATGCAGCAGTAAATCCAGGAAATTCTGGTGGAGCATTAGTAAATACAAATGGAGATTTAATTGGAATTAATACAGCTATCTCATCAAGAACAGGCTCTTATATTGGCTATTCATTTGCCGTACCTAGCAATATTGCTAGAAAAATTGTTAATGATATTATGGAGTACGGAAACGTACAAAATGGAATTCTTGGTGTTGTTGGTGGTGCATTAAATAGTAAAGCGGCAGAACAATTAGGAGTTGATATAACTGAGGGGTTTTATGTTAGTGAGGTACAAGAAGAAACTGGTGCTGAAAAAGCTGGTATTCAATCAGGAGATATAATAAGAAAGGTAGACAATGTTGAAATTAATAAGTTCTCTGATTTAACTGGCTATCTTAAAACTAAAAGTCCTAATGACATAGTAAAAGTTACTCTTTTAAGAGATGGAGACGAAGAAATTGTGCCGGTTACTTTATTAAAGCCTTCAATAACACTATTACAGACTATTGGTTATGTAAAAAATGCAACAGATGCAGACCTTAAACGCTATAATATTGATTACGGCGTGAAGATTTCAAAATTTTATGAGGATAATTATAAAGATTATTGGAATAAAAATGGTGTTGAGGAAGGCAGTATTGTAACAAAAATCAATGGTAAAAAACTATACTCGGTTGATGATGTTCAAAATGCGATGAAAACCAGAGGATATAATGAACCTCTTCAAATTGAAGTTATTAATAACGAAGGAGAAAAAACGGTATATAATTTCTGATAAATTCATAATTTATTACTAAAATCACCCTTTAAAGAGTAATTCTTTAAAGGGTTTTTATTTTCGACAAAATGTGTTACGAAAACGTTTGAAATATGTATTTTTGCCGCGAAATCTAAATCACTAAACCAAAATAAAATGGGTTTTAACGACACGTACGAAAAAGAGTTGGCCTTTCAAGCAGATCGTCGCAGAGCAACGGTAGAATTTATTAAAATCATTACAGATTTATGGTACGACAAATCCATAGAAATTGTTCTTTTCAGAAATCAGCTTATAGACAGAAATGTTAGTGAGATACTTAAGCTACATGAATATGCCGGTGAATTTGTGCAAAAACCAATTTCTATTTTTGATTCTGTTGAAATAGCTCAGGCTATTAGTAAATTAAATATTCCCCCAGCAAAACTAGATATTGGTAAACTTACATACGAGTATCACATGGAAGATCAAAAGTATGGCAATGCAACCGCTTTTATTTCTGCAAAACTCAAGGAATCAAAAAATAACAATGTAATTGAACCAAAAGATGTTGTTCTATATGGTTTTGGAAGAATTGGACGATTAGTTGCAAGAGAATTAATGACAAGAACCGGATCAGGTAGTCAATTACGATTAAGAGCAATTGTTACTCGTGGTGAAATAACTCAAACTGTTTTAGAAAAAAGAGCATCGTTACTAAGAAATGATTCTGTACATGGTGACTTTTCTGGTATGGTAACAACTGATATTGATAATAATGCTCTTATCATCAATGGCACCACCGTAAAAATTATTTCTGCAAACGCACCCGAAGAAATAGATTATACAAAATATGGTATTAAAAATGCGCTTGTTATAGATAATACAGGTGCTTTCAGAGACAAAAAAGCACTTGGCAGACACTTAAAAGCAAAAGGTATAGACAAGGTTCTACTAACTGCACCTGGTAAAGGTATTCCAAATATCGTTCATGGTGTAAACCACAAAGAACACGATCCTGATAAGGTGAAAATCTACTCAGCTGCTTCATGTACTACCAATGCTATTACACCAGTTCTAAAAGCAATTGAAGACTCGTTCGGAATTAAGTCAGGGCATTTGGAGACTATTCATGCTTACACTAACGATCAAAATCTGGTAGATAATTTTCATAATAAATACAGAAGAGGAAGAGCTGCTGGTTTAAACATGGTTATTACGGAGACTGGTGCAGGCCAAGCTGTCAGTAAAGCGTTACCATCTTTAGATGGCAAATTAACATCTAATGCCATAAGAGTTCCTGTACCAAACGGTTCTCTAGCAATTTTAAATTTACAGTTAGATAAGAAAACTTCGTTGGAAAGTTTAAACACAATTATGAAAAAATATGCTCTTGAAGGTGATTTGGTAGAGCAGATTAAATATGAAATGAGCGATGAACTGGTATCAACAGATATTGTGGGGAGCTCAGCACCATCAATATATGACAGCAAAGCCTCTATCGTTAGAAAAGATGGAACTAACATCATACTTTACGTATGGTACGATAATGAATACGGATACAGTCATCAAGTCATTAGATTAGCAAAATATATATCAAAAGTGAGACGCTACGCCTATTACTAGGATAACCTTAAATTTAAAAATTGCCTTACATTGTAAGAACTTTTTTTTGTAAAACATCCATGTTTTATAATTCCATCGTATATAACACAAGTTGAAAATATAGTTGAGTTTTTGTTTTTAATATATTCATTAAATGCTATTAAAATTACTATATTGGTACATAATAAAACCTAACAAAACCAAAATATATTAAGATGAAATTCTTAACCAAAGTCGCTGTTTTACTGATTGTTACATTTAGTTTTCAAAATATTTATTCTCAAACAAATACAGCTCAACCTCAAGAAGAGCAACTATCTTTAAACAGTGGTTCTATTGACAGTCAATTTGAATATATATTTAAAAAATCTGGAAATTTCAAAGGTGTAAATGGCCAAAAGTATGAGGCTGTTAAGTATACGTCTTTACTTACTCTTAAGGCACATGTATTAGATTCACTCAAAACCACTTATGCCAAATTAAATACTTCAGAGGAAACTGTTGAAAATCAAAAACAGGAAATAGAAAGTCTTAAGGGCCAGCTACAAAATACTCAAACAACATTAGGCGAAACAGAAGCAGAAAAAAACAGTATGACATTATTTGGTATGCAGTTAGGCAAAACCAACTATAATGTTTTAATGTGGAGTATAGTTGCTGCACTATTTGTATTATTAATATTTTTCATTCTTAAATTTAAGGGAAGTAATTCGTTGACAAGAGATGCTAAATTAAAGTTAGAAGAAGTGGAAGCTGAATTTGAAGAACATAGAAGAATTGCTTTAGAACGAGAACAAAAAGTTAGGCGTCAACTTCAGGACGAAATAAACAAAAACAAGGCTTAATTTTTATACGGCAAGTCTTTAATACATAAATTAATAATTTTTGGGTTTTTCTTTCAATCTTATAAGTTGCATCTTTGCACTATGCGTATAGATATTATATCAGTTTTACCTGAATTATTAAAAAGTCCATTTGAAGCTTCAATACTAAAGCGTGCAATTGATGCCAAATTAGTTGAAGTTCATTTTCACAATTTGCGAGATTATACTGCAGATAATTACAAATCTGTTGACGATTATCAATTTGGAGGTGGCGCAGGTATGGTGATGATGATAGAACCTATAGACAAATGTATCACAGCACTTAAAGAGCAAAGGGACTATGATGAGATAATCTACATGACACCAGATGGTGAAAGACTAAGTCAAAGTATTGCAAACCAAATTTCATTAAAAAAGAATATTATAATTCTTTGTGGTCATTACAAAGGGGTAGATCAAAGAGTTAGGGATAATTTAATCACTAGAGAAATTTCAATTGGTGACTATGTAATGTCCGGCGGAGAACTTGGAGCCGCTGTGTTATGCGATGCGGTAATAAGACTTATTCCTGGTGTTTTAGGCAATGAAACCTCTGCCCTCACTGATTCTTTTCAGGATAACTTATTGGCACCGCCAATCTATACGCGACCTAGAGAATATAAAGGTATTAAAGTGCCAGAAGTATTGTTTAGCGGTAATTTCCCTAAAATAGAAAAATGGCGAGAAGAACAAGCATTCCAAAGAACGAAGGAAAGGAGACCTGATCTTTTTAAGGACAATGAGCAACAGAATTAGATTTGTTTATTTAAGCAACAAAATCTTTTTACATTTCACTTTTCACTTCTAACTTTTTATTTATCTTTGCACCCAATTTTATATTAACCTCTGGCGAAAATCGTGAATGTTGATTTAAAGGAACCATAAAAAAAAGAAAATGAATTCTTTAGTAAAATTTGTACAAGACGAATTTGTAACAAAAAAAGATTTTCCAGAATTTAATGCTGGTGATACTATTACTGTATACTACGAAATTAAGGAAGGAAACAAAACACGTACGCAGTTCTTTAAAGGTGTTGTTTTACAACGTAAAGGTTCTGGTACTTCAGAGACATTTACAATTCGTAAAATGTCAGGAACAATTGGTGTAGAGCGTATCTTCCCAATTAATTTGCCAGCTTTACAGAAAATAGAAGTGAATAAGCGAGGAAAAGTACGAAGAGCGAGAATATTCTACTTTAGAGGTCTTACTGGTAAAAAAGCAAGAATCAAAGAAGTTAGAAGATAAAATTTCAAAGATCATTTAAAAAAAGCCTTCAAAATTGAAGGCTTTTTTCGTTATTAACATTTGTTAATAATCTCAGTTTATAAGATGTTGATATAAAAAACGTTAAATTATTTGTGTTTTCGCAATATAAATATACTTTAGCTAAACAATTAACAACAAACTAAGTTTGTGTTTGGAAGTAATTTCCATAAGTGTTTAATTGTAATAAGGAAGTTCTTTATTTAATGAGATTGTTTTCTGAGATTGGCGAGTCGCTTGTGTAGGCAAGAAAGATGAGTAAATCAAGAAGCTTAGGTGTTGTAAAATGTTCTGCAGTTTATAAGAGTTAAGTGGAAAGCTTGGAAAAAGTAATGGAATCGAAAGTGAACATGAAAATTAAGAGCAATGTTTTAGACGTTAGCAAGTGCGAAAGTGGTTGTTGAAAAAAGAAACATCAAGGAAAATGATTTTATGAAACGCAGTAGTATCAAATCAATACATTTTGAAAGGTGCGAAACGTTTCGTTGAAACGGAAACACTTGAACTGAAAAGGATGTTGGTGTAAACCATGTCAGCCGAGTTAGTGAAAGCTAAATAAGTCATGCTTGTACTGTTTCAAAGAGAAGCCATGTCAAATCAGTTTACTGTAGTGATATGGCTTTTTGTTTTTCAAGAATACACCTAATAAAAAATAATTATTTTTTTCTCCTTTTTTTATTAAATCTATAAAAATTTATGTTCTAGGTTAATAATCCTGCACCAATAAAACTGAGGTATTTTTGTATATTTGCCCAACTTAAAAATGAGCTAAAATAAAATCAAAAATTTCACCTACTCTTATGACAAAATCGGCAAGGATTGTTTACACAAAAACGGATGAAGCACCAGCACTGGCAACTCGTTCATTTTTACCAATTGTAAAATATTTTACAAAATCTTCAGGGATTGAAATAGAAACAAAAGATATTTCACTAGCGTCAAGAATTTTAGCTGTATTTCCAGATTATTTAAATGACAATCAAAAAGTGTCTGATGTATTGACCGAACTAGGTGAACTCGCAAAAAAACCTGAAGCAAATATTATTAAGCTACCTAACATTAGTGCTTCTATTCCACAGCTCAAAGATGCAATTGAAGAATTGCAAGCTAAAGGTTATACTCTGCCTGATTATCCTGATGAACCAGAAAACGATAAAGAAAAGGAAATCAAACAACGTTACGACAAAATTAAAGGTAGTGCCGTTAACCCAGTATTAAGAGAAGGAAATTCTGATAGAAGAGCACCTAAAGCGGTCAAGAATTTTGCGAAGAAGAATCCACATAGTATGGGTAAATGGTCTTCTGCATCGAAAACCCATGTTGCAACTATGTCATATGGAGATTTTGCACATAATGAAAAATCGGCAACTATTGATACTTCAACTACTGTAAATATTATTCATACAGACACTCTAGGCAACGTAACCATTTTAAAGAACTCAATTAAATTGCTAAAGGATGAAATAATCGATGCCACTGTAATGAATAAAAAAGCATTATTAGAATTCTTAGAAAGAGAAATCAATGATGCAAAAGACAAGGACGTACTTTTATCTCTTCACATGAAAGCGACAATGATGAAGGTATCTGACCCAATTATTTTTGGTCATGCAGTAAGAACTTATTTTAAAATATTGTTCGAAAAGCATGGATCAACTTTTGAAAGTATAGGTGTTGATGTAAATAATGGGTTGGGGAATTTATTAGAAAAAGTTGAAAAGTTACCTGCAGACAAACGAACGGAAATTGAAAACGATGTTAAATTAGCATTAGCCAATGGACCTGATTTGGCGATGGTAAATTCTGATAAAGGTATTACCAACCTTCATGTACCAAGTGATGTTATAATTGACGCGTCAATGCCTGCTATGATTAGAACATCAGGTCAAATGTGGAATGCTGAAGGTCAACAACAAGATACTAAAGCAATAATACCTGACAGCAGTTATTCTGGTGTTTACATTGCAACCATTGATTTTTGCAAGGAACATGGTGCTTTTGATCCAACCACAATGGGCACTGTTCCAAACGTTGGATTAATGGCTCAAAAGGCACAAGAATATGGTTCTCATGATAAAACATTTGAAATTAAATCCAATGGTAAGGTTGAAGTTGTTGACTCAGATGGCAATGTACTAACAAGTCACAATGTTGAACCAGGAGACATTTGGAGAATGTGCCAAGTAAAAGATGCACCTGTACAAGATTGGGTAAAATTAGCTGTAACAAGAGCTAAAACGACCAACACGCCAGCAGTATTTTGGTTAGATAAAAACAGGGCACATGATATTGAGTTAATTAAAAAGGTAAATAAATATTTATTAGATCATGATACCTCAGAATTAGATATTAGAATATTATCCCCCATTGAAGCTACAAACTTTACATTAGAACGAGTAAAAAACGGCGAGGACACAATATCTGTTACAGGAAATGTATTGAGGGATTACTTAACTGATTTATTTCCAATTTTAGAATTGGGTACTAGTGCTAAGATGCTTTCAATTGTTCCTTTAATGAATGGTGGAGGCTTATTTGAAACCGGAGCTGGGGGATCTGCACCGAAGCACGTGCAACAATTTGTAAATGAAAATCATTTGAGATGGGACTCACTAGGTGAGTTTTTAGCACTAGCGGTTTCTTTAGACCACTTCGCTGATGTTAATAACAATGAAAAGGCAAGAGTTTTAAGCCAAGCACTTGATGATGCGACAGAAAAATTACTTGAGAATAAAAAAGGGCCATCTCGAAAAGTCAACGAATTAGACAACAGAGGTAGTCATTTCTATTTGGCATTATACTGGGCTGAAGCATTGGCAAACCAAGATTCTGATGCGATTTTAAAATCTGAATTCAAATCTATTTACAATGATCTCTTAAAGTTTGAGTCTAACATTGTTGAAGAGCTTATAAATTGTCAAGGTATTCCAGTCGATATAGATGGATATTATTACCCTGACGAAGCACTCACAGATAAGGCGATGCAACCTAGCGAGAAATTAAACTCAATACTTAAATAAGATTAAACTTACGTTAAAAAAGCTTCATTAAAAATGAAGCTTTTTTATTTTTGCCAAAAATTGTTGCATGAGAAATAGACTACTTGGTCTACTATTAATTTTACTGGTTTTTAGTCAGTCTATATTAGGACAAGAAAAATACACCCTAAGTGGAACTATTACAGACATTTCAAGTAACGAAACATTAATTGGTGTTAATATTCTAATTCCAGAAATTCAATCTGGTACAATGACCAATGAGTATGGATTCTACTCAATTACTTTGCCTAAAGGCACATATGAAATCCAAATAAGTTATTTAGGATTTGAAACTATAAGCGAAACAATAAACTTAAATCAAAATATTAGTAAGAATTATAGATTAATTGAGTCTGCCGAAAGTTTGGATGAAATAGTAATAAAAGATAATGTTGAGAAATTAAACATTAAAAAGCCTCAGATGAGTGTTAATGCCTTATCGATTTCTACTATTAAAAATATGCCTGTAGTTTTCGGTGAAGTCGATGTAATAAAATCTATAACCCTTTTACCTGGTGTTACAAATGCAGGTGAGGGATCTTCGGGATTCAATGTAAGAGGTGGTGCGGCGGATCAGAATCTAATTTTGCTAGATGAAGCCATTATTTTTAATTCTTCACATTTATTCGGCTTTTTCTCAGTTTTCAATCCAGATGCAATAAAAGATCTTAAACTTTATAAAGGAGGAATACCAGCAAAATACGGAGGAAGAGTATCCTCAGTATTAGATATTTATCAAAAAGAGGGAAATAGTAACCAGTTTAAAATGAATGGTGGAATTGGATTGGTCTCTAGTAGACTATTAGCCGAAGGACCAATTAAAAAAGAAAAAGCTTCTTTTTTATTTGGCGGAAGAAGCAGTTATGTTCATTTATTTTCATCCTTGTTCGACCTAGATAACGTAGCTTATTTTTATGATTTAAATACTAAACTGAGTTATAAATTAAACGAAAACAATAGTATATTCCTTTCAGGATATTTTGGACGGGATGTATTTAGTATTCAAGACAGTTTTAAAAATACTTATGGAAATTCAGTTTTAAATTTTAGGTGGAATCATCTGTTTTCAAGTAAACTTTTTTCTAATCTATCATTAATCTATTCAGATTATTATTATGGTTTAGATCTAAACTTTGTTGGCTTTGAATGGGAATCTGGCATAAGGAATTTCAATGTTAAATACGATCTAAAGCATTACATAACCAATAAATTCAAATTAGAATACGGTTTAAATAGTATTTATTACAAGTTTAATCCTGGTAAAATCAACCCGAATACACCAGATTCAGGTATAAATCCATTTAAATTAATTGATAAATATGCTTTTGAAAATGCAGTTTATCTTGATGCAGAACATAAATTAGGTAATAGACTTTCACTAAGCTATGGAGCTCGTTTAAGTACGTTTCACAGACTTGGACAAGACGAATTAAACATTTATGAAAATGATAATCCTGTAATTTTTAATGAAGAACTTGGGATTTATGAAAAAGCTGAGCCTATTGGTACAGAATCATTTAACGGTAATGATGTCATAGAGTCATTTGCAAATTTTGAACCGCGAATGGCAATGGCCTATCAATTATCCAAAAATTCATCTGTTAAAGCAAGTTATAACAGAATGTCTCAATATTTACATCTCTTATCAAATACTAATTCCCCTACTCCACTTGATGTTTGGGCACCTAGTGGCAAGTATATTAAACCGCAATTATTAGATCAGGTAGCTTTAGGATATTTTAGAAACTTTAAGGATAATCAATTCTCATTGGAGGTTGAAACGTTCTACAAGACCATTGAAAATCGAATAGATTATACTGATGGTGCAAACTTAATTGCAAACAATGCTATTGAACAAGTAATTCTAAATGGTGAAGCAAGAGCATATGGTTTAGAAGTACTTCTAAGAAAAAACGAAGGGAGACTTAAGGGTTGGTTATCTTATACCCTCTCAAAATCAGAACAAAGAACACCTGGTAGAACTTTAATAGAAACTGGAATTAATAATGGCAAATGGTACAATACACCCTATGATAAAACACATGATATTTCCTTAACAGCATGCTATGAACTAAATGACAAGTGGCGCCTAAATTCTAATTTTGTTTTTCAAACCGGTTTACCCGTAACATTCCCTAATGGGCAGTACGAATATAATGGAATTATTGTTCCAAAATTTGAAGCTAGGAATTCAAGCCGATTACCTGAATACCATCGCTTGGATTTTTCAATAAATTATAACCCAAAACCTAATAGTCAAAAGAGATTCAAAGGAGAATGGGTATTTGGTGTTTATAATATATATAATAGACGTAACGCAGTGAATATTCAATTCAGAGAAAATAGAACGACTGGTGTTAATGAAGCACTCAGACTATCTCTATTTGGAATTGTACCATCAGTATCATACAATTTTAATTTCTAAATAATGAAAAAGATTTTTTTAATACTAATATTTATATATCCTCTTTTTAGTTGTGAAGATGTAATTGATGTTGATTTAAACGAATCGGAACCACGCTTAGTAATTGAGGCCTCTATTAATTGGTTTAAAGGGACTCAAGGTAATGAGCAATCTATAAAACTATCTTTATCCGCTCCATTTTTTGAAGAAAATGTCCCACCTGCAAGTGGTGCCGTAGTACAGGTTTTCGATCTAAATAATAATACTTTTGATTTTATTGAAGAGGGCAATACTGGCATTTACAGAAACGACAATTTTATACCAACTCTAGATGCTATTTATACACTTAATGTACTATATAATAATGAACTTTACACTGCCAGTGAGAATTTCAAATCTGTTGTTCCTATTGAATTTATTGAGCAAACAAATGATGGTGGATTTTCAGGAGAGGATATAGAACTTAAAGCTTTTTACACAGATCCAGCTAGTGTCAAAAACTATTATTTCTTTGAATTTTTAAGCGATATTTCAGTAGTACCAAATTTAGAAGTTTATGAAGACCGTTTCACAGATGGAAACCAAATCTTTGGTTATTACACAGAGGAAGATTTAGAGCCTGGTGATGTTGTCACAATCAGAAACTATGGTATTTCAGAACGATTTTATGAATATATGTTCATTTTACTACAGCAAGGTACAGAAGAAAATGGAGGCCCTTTTGAGACTCAACCAGCCACAGTCCGCGGGAATTGTATAAACCAATCAAACCCAGATAATTTCCCTTTTGGTTATTTTAGATTATCAGAGGTAGATGAGCTCGTCTACACAGTTCAATAAAAAATAAATATTGCTCTTTATAAAAGTTACCCAATAGGAAGTTAAATCATCATTGCTAAAATTCATTACCTTTATTACATGGATTTTACTAAAACAACAGAACAAGATTCTTATTACAATAATCTCGAACGAATGACTGTAAATGAGATTGTTACAAACATGAATAAAGAGGATAAATCTGTTCCACTTGCAGTGGAAAAAGCACTACCATTTGTGGAGATATTAATAACAGAAGTTATAAATAAGTTAGAAAAAGGTGGACGCTTATTCTATTTAGGAGCTGGGACTAGTGGGCGATTAGGAATTTTAGACGCCTCAGAATGCCCGCCAACATTTGGAGTTCCTCATGGACTTGTAATTGGATTAATAGCAGGTGGAGATTCAGCCATACGAAAAGCTGTTGAATTTGCAGAAGATTCTCAAACACAAGGATGGGCGGATTTAAATGATTATAATATTAATGTAAATGATATTGTAGTAGGAATTGCGGCTTCAGGAACTACGCCATATGTTGTACATGCGCTAGAAGATTGTAATAATAATAATATAGCTACTGGATGTATTACATGTAATGTGGGTAGCCCACTCTCTAAAGTTGCCAAATATCCTGTCGAAGTTGTTGTAGGACCAGAATTTCTTACTGGAAGTTCTAGAATGAAAGCTGGTACAGCTCAAAAACTTATTTTAAATATGATAACTACGGCAGCAATGATAAGATTAGGTAAAGTTAAAGGGAATAAAATGGTAGATATGCAACTTAGTAATGATAAATTAGTTGACAGAGGTATTAAAATGATAATGAATGATTTAAAAATCTCAAAACAAGAAGCCAATTCTCTATTAAATAAATATAAAAGTGTTAGAAAAAGTATAAATCATGGAAGAAAACAACAGAACTGATAAGAAAGTCCTTTATAAAGGAATCAAACAAATGATTATTTGTTTAATCCTGATGTTTACTGGCCCGTCACTTTTACATGTTTCGTTTAGTAATGAGCATAAACCAATGTATTTAACTTTATTAATAACCTCCTTAATCATCTGTATATCAGCAATTTTAATGCTATTTCTTGGATTAAATACTATTATGAAAAGTATATTCAACAAAAAGTAGAATCATAATTTCACACTATATCAAAACATAAAATAATTTATTGTTATTTTAGTTTTTTAACACGCTTTCTCACTGGTGTAATAGTATTAATAATTCCATTTTGTAAAGTTTTCCATATATAATTCCCAAGTCCTTTATACTGATTCCTTTCATGATACATACGCACAGTTTTTACTTTACCTCTTTTATTTGGATTAGATTTATGTATCAATCCATTTGCTATAGATGTTAAAAAATGATTTTCACGACTCGAATTTGACTTTAATATACTCGCATGTAAATTTTTGTAGAGCATTGTTAACTCACCTTGAGATTCAAAATTATTGCTCATAGCTTTAAAGTCTAGACTATTTAATTCTCCACTCAAGATTTTCAATCCTAAAACAGGGTATAACACCTTATCTAATGTTCTAAATTTCAAGGGTCCAATATGACCTTCCCAATGAAAATAATTGTTTTTTGTATTCAGAGGTACACTTAGTTTTAAATTAACTGGGGCTGTGCCCATTAATTTTCCAAAAAATGAAAGATTCATATCTTTCTTATCCAATTTATGATTCGAGATATTAAGAATCTCACCAGTGATGTTATCGATGAAAAATTGCATAAGACTATCTTTATGAACAATCCGTTCCTTGATAGTTATTTTGGAATTTTTAAAAGCAAAAGTATCTATGTTAATTTTTGATTTTGCACGTTTTAAAACAATATGTGGTAATTGTTTTATTTCCCGAGTGTTTTGTGGTTTACTTTTATCATTAAAAATAGCTAAATCCAAACCAGCTATATTTATAGATTTAGCATATACTTCTTGCTTATCATTTATATGTAATTTATTAATGTCTAAAGTGTCTAACGTTGCTGAATATATTTCCTTACTAAAACTATATTTGTTAGCTATGTGTTCTACACTCTTTAAAGGTCCTACCTGTAAATTTATTATTTGTAATCGCGATTCATTTAGACTCGCATAAAATTTATCTAAAGAAACCTTATAATCATTACCATCAAAAAAGACCACAATATCATCTATGTTTACAGCTAAGGTAGAGTTATTCAAAGTTAATGTTTCATCATTAGACTTATTGAATATAAGTCCAGTAACATTAAAATCATAAGGTAGGCTATGATACAGGGTTTCCTTTACATTCTGTGTATTAAATTTTTCTGATGTAAAGGAAAAATCTATAAATTGAATATTATTGACCTCAATTTTATCAATGTTTTTCAATTTTAAATTTTTGAAATCAAATAAATTTTTATTGTTTAATTTACTTTTAGAGTTATTATTTTTTAAGGTGGTAATACTTAATTTATCATAAACTATTCTTCTTATTTTAATTGAATTTTGAAATAATATTAATCTTAAACAAATTCCCTCCAATTTCATTTCATCTAGGGAAATTTTTAAATCACTGCCGGTTATACTATGTTTTTTGGTATTAAATCTTATATCCTTTATTGAAATGTTTCTTCTAAATATTGAAACCGAAACATTGCCAAATTCAACATCGAATTTAGAATGCAATTCATTTTCAACCAAATGTTTAAGTTTATTAGTAATGACTGATTCTAAATAATAATTAACAGATACTGAAGCTGTAAGCGTTATGATGAAAAGAATAATCAGTACTCTATTTAAATATTTTTTGATTATTTGGGTCAATATTAGTGGATTTATTATTCTAAGATAATGAAATATTAAATTAGAGGTGCATTTTTCTCTGGTTTTAAGAGTGGGGAGGTACAATTAAAAAAGGGTATAAAAAAAGCCCTTTGCTGTTTAGCAAAGGGCCTTC
>NZ_QPHL01000017.1 GCF_003335675.1 Winogradskyella sp. KYW1333
ATCTATGGTAGCACCATCCGTTGGTGCAGGATTGAACGTGAACAAACCGCCAGGTGTCGCCAATGGCTGGTCCACCAATGCGCCATCGCAGGTCACAGTGACAGTAAAGGATGAATCGTCTATGTCTAATACAGTCACATTTTGTATAGATGATTCAGGGCAAGCTCCTCCAGTAGTATATTCAACAAAATAAGTTGATCCAGGTACACCATTTGTTATTTCTCCTGTTGTGTTATTTATTATGGCGCCATCCCCTAAGTCAGGATTGAAAATAAAACTTCCACCAATGTCTCCTGTAATATTCGCAGTAGCACCATTACAATTAGCATCAAAAGTAAAAGAAGCATCTTCAGGTGGAATTAAATTTGCATTTACAGCTATTCTTGTAACTGAAACACAACCATTCGATAAATTAACTGCCTCTGCAAAATAAGTCCCTTGAGATGTTACCGTTAATACATTACTGCTTGATTGCAACAACATCCCATTATTTGGGGCATCATACCAATCCACAGAAATTCCTGTTGGCACCGAAACTTCTAATGTAGCATTGTTCAAACCACAACCAAAATCTACATCTCCACCACTTACAGGTACCGATGGGCTTTGTAAAACTTGTATGTCGTATATATCTGAATAGGTAATACAATCTAAGTTTGTTAAGTTGCTTGCAAATTCAGCAACTTTTGCTCGAAAAGAAGTAGTCACCGTTAATCCCGTAATACTTAAATCTTCATTCGTTTCTCCAGAAATATCAAACCAATTTACACCATCTGTAGTGCTTTGCCATTGGTAAAAATGAGAATTAAAAACAGTATTGTCTGGTATTGCAGTAATAATTTCCGAATAAGGCGTTTCTGAAGTACATATTGTCTCTGAGTTATTACCGCTACTATCTTCAGTAATTATTAAATCCCCACAACTTTTAAATACAATATCATCAATGGCAAGGTCATTACCACAGCCCCCGACACCATTATTTTTCATTTTTAGTATAACTGATGTCTGACCAGATAACGTTTGAAAAACTAATCCATATTGTTCCCAAGCAGGTGTGACCGAACTAAATATATTTCCTGTATCTCCACTTGCTAGCAGATTAGAATCCGTAATATCCCAAATCTCAAATTTTACATTTACCGGAATACCATTACCACCACATCCAGAAAGAGGTAAAATATTTATAAGCCATGAAGAAAATTCATAGGTTGTGTTTTCGCATAACCCTGTGATATTTGTTTTATAAAACTCGCCTGGAGTGGTACTTGCATTAACAATTAAAGCTTTACCATTTGTATCTCCAGGAGTATGATCACTAGGTAAATTCCATCCAAATAAAAAAGTACTACTTGCCAATGTATACTGTCCGTCCTGAGGGTTACTCTGTCCCCAGTAACCATAAGTAGTAGTACCAACTGGCAAAGGCGGGCCATTTGAAAGACCAGTTCCAAAGGTTTCCTCAAAAATTGGAGCCCCAGAATTACCTTGGCAGAATCCTAGTTGCGCATTGCTATATTTTGATAGAAAAATAAAACATGCCAGAATTAGATATTTTGCATGAGATAGCTTAATCATTAATATCTTTTCTAATATTTTTATAATTGAAAGGGGATAGATTTATAAGAACACCCTACAATATTTAATTCTAATTTTCTTAATTATATACTAAGTCTTTATAAAATTTATCTATTAAGATAAACCCAACCTGTTTTTGTTTTTGTCCCATTATTGTAAACAAAAGTATAATAATAAGTACCTACAGGTAGTTCTTCTCCATCATTAGTTTGACCTTCCCACTCATTGATATAATTTCTTTTTGTGTAAACTAAACGCCCGTACCTGTTAAATATTTTAAGATCATCAACTTCAAATCCACTTAAATCAAAGGTATCATTCAAACCTGGAGATACTCCAGGAGAAATACCTTGAGGGATGATACAATCACCAGTTTTTAGCTCCTCTAATACACTTATACTAACTCTAGTTAAAGAGGCACAACCTGATACTATATCAACAGCTTCAGCATAATAAGTCCCTAATTGATTTACTATTAACGATGTACTATTTGCTAAAATTAAATTACCGTCTTCAGCTTCGTCATACCAATTTACAGTTTCACCTGAAGAAACAGTAGCTATCAATTGAGCTTCATTTGTTTGGCAATCTATACCCGTATCACCATCAACTATGGGTGGATTTGGACTTTCAATTAACGCACTAACCTCAGTTCTAGTTTCTGAAATACAACCCGTTATTTCATTAACAGATTCGGCATAATAGTCTCCTATTTCACTTACACTCAAAATAGGGCTATTTACGCTAAGAATATTTCCCCCGGTTTCAGAATCATACCAATTCACAGAAATACCATTTGGTACTGAAACTTCTAGCGTAGCATTATTCAAATTACAGTCAAAATTACCACTCTGCGTAAACTCAGGTGGATCTGGTATTTCTATAATTACACTTACTTCTGTTCGATTAAGAGATATACAGCCCGTTATTTCATTGATTGCTTCTGCGTAGTAAAATCCCTCTTGATCAGCAATAAAAACATTTGAATTTACTTGTAGTATGTTACCACCACTAGGGGAATCATACCAATTGACAGCAATTCCTGAAGGAACTTGGACTTCCAAATTTGCCTCATTCAAATTACAGTTGTAGATGGATTCTCCAATACCTACAGGTGCATCTGGACTAATATTTACAGAAGCTTGAAAATTTTCAGAAAATAAAACACACTGATTATTTATTAAGTTATTTGCGAATTCAGCCACTTTAGTTCTATAGTAAGTTTGTGCATCTATGGACACATTAATACTCTGACTTGTTTCACCTATAATATCCTCCCAATTTGTACCATCATTACTCTTCTGCCATTGATAAAAATGAGAGTTAAAAACAGAGAAGTCTGGAATAGCTGTTAAAGTGGTTGAATAAGGAATTTCATTTTCACAAACCGAGACAGACGTATTGTTAAATTCATCATTAATAACTACCGAATCACCACAGGTTTTAAATTGAATATCATCAATTGCTAAATCATTACCACATCCTCCAACTCCATTATTTAACATTTTTAAAATTAGTGTTGTTTGCCCTGGTAGAGTTTGAAAAACTAAACCATATTCGTCCCACAAGGGAGATGCGGTTGCAAAAACATCACCAGTGTCGCCAGATGCCAAAAGATTTGTTCCCGACTCGTCCCAGATTTGAAATGTCACATTTATTGGAATTTCTATTCCCTGATCTATGCAAAAACCGGGGACTTTTAGAAAATTTAATACCCATGCTGAAAACTCATATGTTGTAGATTCACATAAACCGTTAATTGTTGTGGTGTAAAACTCACCCGGTGTAAAACCAGCATTGACTATCAAGAATTTACCATTGTTATCATCAGGAGTATGATCTTCAATTTCATGCCAATCATAAGGATTATTAAAGGAGCCGTTTGAAACTGAGTAAAACCCATCATCAGGGTATCCGGCTATGTAATTATAGGTAGTAGTTCCAGAGGGTAGTTGGGAAAAAGAATTTCCAGTTCCAAAATTTTCTTCAAAGATTGGTGCTCCTGAATTTCCCTGACAAAAGCTTAATTGCGCGCTTGTCGTTCTTGATAAAATAAAAACACAAAAAAATATGACTAATTTATGATCTAATTTTAAATTTTGCACGTTTAATATTTAATAGTTATGGTTGAATATATAATAATAACTCTAGAAGAGAAATAAAAACTACAATTGTATAGTAAATGTATAGGTCATTGAGATATATCAGACAACATAAAATGAAATCTGTAGTCATTTTACTCATGCTTATTGCCTATTATTTCTGTTTACCTCAACAATTATTTAAAGACCCGACAGCTACGGTTTTAACTAGTAGAACTAATGAACTATTAGGAGCACGAATTGCAGATGACGGCCAATGGAGATTTCCATCAAATGACAGCATCCCAGTAAAATTTAAAATTTGTATTCTTCTTTTTGAAGACGAATACTTTTATAAACACCCAGGTTTTAATCCTATTTCAATTTTAAAAGCGCTTAAACAAAATTTAGGCTCTGGGGCAGTTAAACGCGGTGGAAGTACAATAACACAACAAGTTATTAGACTTTCTCGAAAAGGACAACCAAGAAGTTATTTTGAGAAATTAAAAGAGTTGATTCTGGCAACACGTTTGGAATTTAGATATTCCAAGGATTACATATTACATCTTTATGCCAGTAATGCACCGTTTGGAGGTAATGTGGTTGGTATAGAAGCCGCATCATGGCGATATTTTAATCGTGATGCTTCAAATTTATCTTGGGCCGAGAGCGCAACTTTAGCTGTGTTACCAAATGCTCCAAGTTTAATCTATCCTGGCAAAAACCAGAAAAGATTATTTGAAAAAAGAAATCGCTTGCTAAAGAAACTATTTGAAAATGGTACAATTGATAAACTTACCTACGAGCTTTCTATTGAAGAAGAGTTGCCTGTAAA
Source organism: Winogradskyella sp. KYW1333 (assembly GCF_003335675.1). Lineage (GTDB taxonomy): Bacteria > Bacteroidota > Bacteroidia > Flavobacteriales > Flavobacteriaceae > Winogradskyella. Next base: position 4,492 of record NZ_QPHL01000017.1, read on the forward strand.
GCCTTATCCTTTGCCTCAAATAACACCTCATCTATTGCAAAAAACAGTTAATGAGCATAAAGGTAAACGTATAAAAAGCACCATAAATTTGGATATTCAGTCTCAAACTAATGGAATTATAAGACAACACTACAACAGATTAAGACAAAATGAAATCCATAATATTTCTGTTTTAATTTTAGATGTAAATTCTCGTGAAGTATTGACTTATGTAGGTAACTCACCAACAGATAAAGCACATCAAAACTATGTTGACATTGTAAATAAACCCAGAAGTACTGGGAGTATTTTAAAACCATTTTTATATGCCTCTATGCTGGATGCTGGTGATTTATTATCTCATACATTAGTTCCAGATGTGCCAACTCAATTTGGTAGTTATCATCCAGAAAATTTCAATAAATCGTATGATGGCGCCGTACCAGCAAACGAAGCTTTATCAAGATCTTTGAACGTTCCAGCAGTTAGAATGTTACAAGATTTTGGTCTAGATAGGTTTTATCATTATCTCAAACAACTTAATCTAAAAGACTTAAAATATAATGCTAATCATTATGGGTTATCTTTGATTCTAGGAGGAGCTGAAAGTAACCTTTGGGATTTATGTAGCAAATACGCATCTATGTCTTCAACCCTAAACCATTTTAATAATAATTCTAGCCAGTATTTCTCAAACGAATTTTGTGAACCTATTTATTTAAAAAACAAAGCTGTTGATTTTGGTCAGTTACAAAATGAAAAATCAATTTTTGATGCTGCTTCTATATATCTGACTTATGAAAGTATGAAACAGGTTAACCGTCCCGAAGAAGATGAAAGTTGGGAGATTTATGACTCATCACAAGAAATAGCATGGAAAACAGGCACAAGTTTTGGATTTAGGGATGCGTGGGCAATTGGCACTACAAAAGACCATGTCGTAGGTGTTTGGGTTGGTAATGCAGATGGTGAAGGTAGACCAGGATTAATAGGTGTACAAACTGCTGCTCCAATATTATTTGATATTTTTGATATTCTGCCTAAAAGTAAGTGGTTTGCAAAACCGTTTGATGACATGTTGGAAGTGAAAATTTGTAATAAAAGTGGTTACAGAGCATCGTCAATTTGCGAAGAAACCGAGTTAAGATACATTCAAATAAGTGGTAAAAAAACCAGACCTTGCCCGTATCATAGGTTAGTTCATGTTGATACACAAGAAAAATACCAGGTTAATTCTTCATGTGAGCCTATAGAAAATATTAAAAACAAACCTTGGTTTGTATTACCTCCATTGCAAGCTTTTTATTACAAGAATAAGAATCCGTTTTATAAACCAATTCCACCCTTTAGAGAAGGTTGTCTTAGCGACTCTGATATTTCAATGGAGTTTATTTATCCTAACCAGCATTCCACCGTTTTTCTTCCAAAGGACTTTAATGGCAAGACGAATGATCTAGTTTTAAAAGTAGCTCATTCAAAACCAGAACTAGAACTCTTTTGGTACGTAGATAATGTTTATATTGGCAGTACAAAAGAAATTCACGACATGGCAATTTTACCAAATCCAGGTGAGTATACCTTAACTGTTGTAGATGAATTAGGTAATGAGTTAAAACATAAAATAACGGTTGCAGATTAAAACGATTACTTCTCAAATCATTATTTTTGTAGTCAATCGAACTTAAAAAATTTATGGAAACCGTTCAGTTTATACATTCATATTGGGCCTATTTAGTATTATTTGTACTAATAATTGCAACTTTTAATGCAGTGTTCAAGTTTTTTGGTAATAAAGAATTTGACGCCAAAGACTTTAGGATTTCACTTTTTACTTTAATTACAATACACATACAATTATTGATTGGCATTATACTATTTTTCATGAAAGATTACTTTTCAACTATTGAACAAGTTGGTGGCATGGGTGAAGTAATGAAAAATTCAGATTTAAGAAATCTAATAGTTGAGCACCCAACCACTATGATTATTGCAGTGGCTCTTGTTACAATTGGTTATTCAAAACACAAGAAGAAATTAGTGTCTAAACCAAAATTTAAAATGCTAGCTATTTTTTACACATTAGCATTAATACTGGTGCTAGCTAAAATACCATGGAACCTTTGGTTCAGTTAAACAAAAAAGCATCTTAAATAGAGATGCTTTTTTGTTTTTGTAAATAATTTTATTCCGCCTCTTTAATGAGATAGACATAAACCGGAAAATGGTCACTAAATCCGTTGGTGAAACCACCATTAGCAAAACTTCTAAACGGATAGCCTTCCCATCGGCCTCTTTTATTAGATAAATAAGATTTATTATAAATACCTGCTTTCCAAAAACGATAAGATGTATAATCAGTTTCAATAAGAGGTTTCGTAACCATTATTTGATCAAATAAACTCCATGCATCTCTATATGCTGTAGTACCATATCCCTTTTCCGCAAACATTTTCTCAAATGGATTATAAATACCTTTTAATGGTACTTTTTTCTTGTCTTTTTTTGCCTTTAAAACCTTTTTTACACTTTCATTAGTTGGATCGTCATTAAGATCGCCCATAGTTAAAATTTTAGCATAAGGATTTATGGATTGTAACGAATCAATAATTCGCTTGTTTAATTTGGCTGCACCAACTCTTTTAGACCTACTTCTTGCCTCACCACCACTTCTTGATGGCCAGTGATTTACTATGATGTAAATTAAGTCACCATCTAACTTGCCACTCACTAAAAGCTGATCTCTCGTAAATACACGCTTTCTAGTTAAGTCATCATAAATTAATAATTCATGAGAACTTGATTCTACCGGTTGAAATAATGCTTTCTGGTATAATAATGCAACGTCTATACTTCTCCTGTCTGGACCTTCAAAATGAACTATACCGTAATCTTTAGAAAGTAAAAGTGGGTCATTAACTAAATCTTCTAAAACCTTACGGTTTTCAATCTCGCATACTCCAATTACAGCTGGCGAGTTGTTTACCATATCAGTTCCAATATTAGAAATAACACGAGCCATATTCTTAATTTTCTTCTCGTAAATTTCAGAACGATTGGCCTTAAGTTCCATTATAGGACTGGCCTCATCATACTTGAGTGGGTCATTAATTGTATCAAACAAGTTTTCTAAATTGTAAAAAGCGACGGTGTGAATTTTAAATCGTTTTTTATCTTGTGCGTTTACATTAAAAAAGCTTGTGAAAACAATTAAAAGTAGAAGCGTTTTTATTAAATTCATAGGATATTATTAACTTATTGTTATATGGTAAACAAATTGCCTGCCAAAATTATATAATAATTATAAATATAGTACATTTGAACGCCTTAAATAACTATAATTTAATCTAACATAAAAATCAATTTAAAATTAGGCATGAAAAAAAGTTTTTTACTATTTCTGTTTGGAATTGCCTTTACATTTTCAAGTTTTTCACAACAAACTATTGTAAAGGGAAGTGTTCTAGATGGAACTACAGGAGAACCTATTCCTGATGTAACGATTTCTATTGAAGAGACCGGACAAACAACTAAAACAGACGCTAAAGGTGAATTCAGTTTTACTGAAAATGTTCCCCTTGGTGAACAAGTTTTAAAGGTTGAAAAAATAGGCTACGTTACAAAACGTTACCCGATTATTGTAAATGAAGGACAAACCGTAGACATAAGCGGTATGACTTTAGATTTTGATGCGAGTGACAAAAAAGATCTTTTCATTATTTCAATTTCAGATGATAATTTAAATAGTGAAGATGATGGATTAACAGATAATATCTCAGGTTTATTACAAGCCTCTAGGGATGTATTTCTCAATGCGGCTGCTTTTGATTTCAGTGCAACCTTTTTTAGACCACGCGGTTTAGATAATGCCAATGGTAAAGTGCTTATCAATGGTGTTGAAATGAACAAGCAGTTTAGCGGAAGACCACAATGGGGAAATTGGGGTGGTTTAAATGATGTACAACGCAACCAAGAATTTTCAATGGGTATATCTGCAAATGATTATACTTTTGGAGATTTAGCTGGCACAAATAATATTATTATGCGTGCATCTATGTACAGAAGGGGTGGTCGAATTTCTTATGCTTCAGCAAATAGAAGTTATCAAGGAAGAGTAATGGCAAGTTATAGCTCTGGTTTGTTAGAGGGCGGATGGTCATACTCCGTTCTTGGATCTAGAAGATTTGGTGAGAATGGTTATATAGATGGTACATTGTACGATGCTAACTCTTTCTTTGTTGCAGTAGAAAAACAAATTAATGATAAGCACAGTTTGAACTTCACAGGTATCTATGCAAAAAATAGACGTGGACGATCAACAGCAATTACAGAAGAAGTGTACAATCTAAAAGGGCGCCAATACAATCCGTTTTGGGGAGATTTAAACGATGGGCAGCGCAATTCTCGAATGAGAGAAATTAATGAGCCAATATTGATGTTAAATCACTTTTGGGATGTTTCTAATAAGGTTAAGTTAAACACCAATATTGCATACCAATTTGGACAAATTGGAAACACGAGAATAGACAATGGTGGAACAAGGCTTGTCGAATTTAATGGTGAAGACACTTACATTGGTGGTGCACGAAATACTGATCCAACATATTATCAGAGACTACCAAGTTATTTTCTAAATAGAGATGATGCTCCAACTTCATATGATTTTGAACAAGCATACTTAGCAGAACAAGCATTTATTAATAATGGACAATTTAATTGGTTGGACGTTTACTCTGCAAATTTAATTTCTACAGCCAACGGTGATAATGCTATTTATGCGTTACAAGAGGATAGAATTGATGATCAGCAACTAACAGCAAATATTTTATTAGATGCTGAATTAGCAGAAAACATAAAACTTAATGGGGCAGTAAACTTAAGAAGTTTAAAAAGTGAGAACTTTGCTTCAATTAAAGATTTATTTGGAGCCAATGGTTATTTGGATGTTGACTTCTTCGCTGAGGAAACTGATCCAAATCAAAACCTGAGTAATTTGGCACAATCAGATACTAGAAACCCAAACCGTCTTGCTAGAGAAGGCGACCGTTATAAATATAATTACGAAATAGATGCTAACGTTATAAGTGCTTTTGCACAAGCTCAATTTAAGTACAATAAAATTGACTTTTATGTTGCGGCCAACGTTTCAAGTACGGATTACCAGAGAAATGGTTTATATCAAAATGGATATTTCGCAGATAACTCATTTGGTAAAAGTGAAAAAGCAGAATTCTCAAACTATGGATTAAAAGCTGGAGGTACGTATAAATTAAGTGGTAAACACTTAATAGATTTCAATGCAGGGTATTTAACCAAAGCACCATCCATTAGAAATACTTTTGAAAACGCGAGACAAAACAATGAGTTAATTAATGAATTAAATAGCGAGGTAATTACGACGTTAGATGCAAGTTATATTTTTAGATCACCAATAGTTAAAGCACGTATTACTGGTTATTATTCAACCTTTCAGGACGGCACAGATATAGGCTTCTATTTTACCGAAGGAAGTTCTGGAGCTTTCGTGCAAGAGGTCTTAACTAATGTAGATCGCAGACATATTGGCGGTGAGCTAGGTATTGAAGCGCAAGTGACTCCAACTATTAAATTAAAAGGCGCTGCCTCCGTTGGCCAATATATATTTACCAATAACCCTAATATGTATTTGTCAGGAGATGATTTTGAAAATGATCTTACCTATGGAGATGGAACTGTAGCCTTAAAAAATTACCATGTTGCAGGAGGTCCAGAGAGAGCATTTCAAATTGGATTTGAATATAGAGATCCGGATTTTTGGAATATTGGTGTAACTGCTAATCATTTCTCAAATGCCTATGTAGATGTAAATAATTTGAAAAGGTCAGGTCGTTTTAATACAAACTTAGATTTAATAACAGAGGAAAGATATAGAGAGGGAGGGAATATTTCTGGATATGGCTTTAGTGATTATGACCCTATAATCGCTCGAGAGTTGCTAAAGCAAGAACAATTTGACGATTATATGCTTGTGAATGTTATCGGTGGTAAATCTTGGAAAGTTGGAGATTATTTTCTTGGTTTCTTTGCTACTATTAATAATATTTTTAATCAAGAATATAGAACTGGTGGTTTTGAACAAGCTAGACGTGTGGACTATAGAAGTCAAAAACAAGAGCAGACAAATAAATACGGCCCAGTTTTTGGAAATCGTTATTTCTACGGTAATGGTACCACTTATTATTTAAACCTATACGTAAGATTCTAAAAAAATAAAATACAATCTTTAACTCTATAAAGAAAATTAAAATGAAAACAAATAAAATTAATAAATTAACGCTTTTACTAATTAGTCTATTAGTGTTTACATCCTGTGTAGATGATGACGAATATGATCTTCCTAATCTTTCAGTAGGTGAGGTAGAATTAGGTCCAAATGATCAAGTGATTGATATTGATGCTGTACAAGGTTTCTTTAATCAAGATAACGAACCCTATACATTTGAAGATAATCCGGATTTTGATATATATACTTCTGGTTATGTAATATCCAGTGATGAAGGTGGAAATTTTTTCGAAGAAATCGTAATACAAGATAAAGCTGAGAATCCTACAGCAGGTATAGTGGTTCAAATAGACGTCAATCCTTTATATACTTTATATGAATTTGGTCGAAAAGTATTTATTAAGCTTGATGGATTGACCATAGCTGAAGATAATGGTGTATTACAATTGGGGAGAGCTGCTGGTAACAGCATAGATAAAATTGCGGCCTCACAAAGAGCCGAACATCTAATATTAGCACCAGAAGTAGCAACCATAGTACCTTTAGATGTTGAGATTTCAGACTTTTCAAATGATTTAGAAAATCTGTTTATCCGAATAAATGATATGCAATTTAATCGTAACGATGTATTAGGTGATAATCCTTTAACTTTCGCGGCTGAAGATACAGATGAGTTTGATGGTGAGCGTACGGTTGAAAGTTGTGCTAATGGAACAACTGTTATTATGAGCACGAGTACATTTTCAGATTTCAAAGGCTTAACATTACCAGCAAATCGTGGTTCTATATCTGCTGTTCTAACTAGAGATTTCTTTGATGATTTTTATACTATCGTTATTAATTCACCTGAGGATATAGTTTTTGATAATGAGAATCGATGTGATCCTGATTTCTTAGAATGTACTGGCTCCTCTGGTGGAGGTGCCGTAATTTTTGAGGAAGATTTTGAGGGTTTTGGGACATATGCTTCCGAAGGCTGGGATAACATAAACATCAGTGGCACAAGCACGGATTGGTTTATCAGTAGCTTTAGCGGTAACTTCTATTCTCGTATCTCAGCATTTAGTTCGGGTAATACCGAAGCTAGTGTTTGGCTAGTAACACCACCTATTGACATGGACTCCACTACAGGTGAAGAAATTTCATTTGATATTCAATCTAATTTTGATAATGGTACTAACCTATCTGTTTGGGTTTCTACAGATTATGCTGGTGATCCGACTACCGCAACTTGGTCGCTTTTAGATGCAACTATACCTGTTGGGCCATCAAGTACATTTGGAGATTTTGAATCTGTTGGGCCAGTTAATATTTCATGTGTTGAAGGTACTGCAGTATTTGGTTTCTTTTATGAAGGATCAGATCCAAGTGCTACAACCAGATATCATTTAGATAACATAGTTGTTACCGGTAATTAAAATAAACCATATAAAATAGATTTAAAACCACATCTTTGTAATTAAAGATGTGGTTTTTAATTTAATGAGACATGCTTGATAATTATTACATATCGATACTACGACATTACAAAGAAAGATTGGGAAGGCGAAGTCTCTCTTTGGCCCTGTTTTATATTAATCTTTTAGAACTTTCTCTACTTTTATTATTAGGCACCTTCTTTATGGCCTTTGCTCGTCAAATGAAGTTAATAACCATGTCTTCTTTTAAATTCTGGACCTTATTTCTTTTAGTGAGTATTTTTGTGCTTTTTAAGAATTGGATGCGCTTTAATGGCAAAAAACGAAATGTGCTTAATGCAAAATTTAAGTCTAAGCCAATGTCTATATATTTAATCTGGACATTACCATTTGCTTGCTTAATCTTGGCCTTTGTTCTTTATCAAGTAAAATAAAAATGCCCTCCTAAAAAAAGGAAGGCATTTCAATTATAATGTTAAGGGTTATGTTACTTACCCTGTTTTTCTTTGGCACAACATGCTTTGTTGCAATCTTCTTTACACGCTTTCTTTTCAGCTTCCGTTTTATTAGCACAACATGCTTTGTCGCAGTCTTCTTTACAAGAAGCTTTCTTTTCACCTTCAAAGTTGTCCACCTTTTTCATGTCTTTAACTTTGTAAATATCGGCTACACTTGTAACTGTTTCTTCTAATGACTCCGGTGAAACTTTAGCCTCATCGTACTCTACCATAGCTAAACGCTTATCAAAATCTACTTTTGCAGACTTTACACCTTCCATTTTAGCCATTTTATTTTCTATGGTCTTTGCACATCCCATAGCGCAGGTCATACCATCAATACCAAACTCTACCTTGGCATAAGTGGCATTTGGATCCAATGTCTCTGAAACCTCTTTTTTGGCAACTTCAACATCAACAGTTTTAACTTCTGGCTGGGCATCGTTCTTACAAGCTGTAATAATAAAAGCCAGAATTAAAACGACAGAAAGATTCTTAAATGTGTCCATAAATTGCAAATCTTAAATTTGCGCTAAAACTAATAAATCTTGTGCTTACTTGGTAAAGAATTAACGATTTTTGTGATTCATTTACCTTGTTTTTGTATGAAAAACCCTAATACCAAGTGGATTTACCTTCTCATCCTGTCAATAATTTGGGGTAGCTCATTTATTTTAATAAAAAAAGCGTTGCTGGGTTTAACAGCATATCAGCTTGGAGCCTTACGAACAATAATCACAGGTTTGATTTTACTTTCTGTGGGTTACTACAAATTAAAAGAAATACCAAAGTACAAATGGAAATGGCTTTTGATTTCTGGTTTACTAGGCTCGTTTATACCAGCCTTCTTCTTTGCAATTGCAGAGACTGAAATAGATAGTGCAGTAACATCTATTCTCAATTCGCTTGTGCCACTTAATACAATACTATTAGGCTTTGCAGTTTTTAAAATCGCCTCAACCAAAAGGCAAATTCTTGGTGTAATAATTGGTTTTATTGGCACTGCAATATTGATTTCAAAAGGAGCTGAACTCAATCCCAATCAAAATTATTTATACGCATTTTTTGTAATCGCATCTACTTTAATGTATGCAGCAAATGTCAATATTATTAAGCGTTATCTTCAAGATGTAAAACCGCTTGCAATTGCTACTGGAAACTATGTGTTTATAATTATACCAGCTTTTATTATTCTAATGTTTACTAACTTCTTTACTGATGATACATTTCATCATCCTCATTTTGTTAGTTCATTAATATTTGTGACCATACTTTCTTTTTTTGGTACTGCGCTAGCAAAGGTGGTATTTAATAAATTAGTGCAAATATCAACACCTGTTTTTGCATCTTCTGTGACATATATTATGCCAATTATAGCATTGATTTGGGGTGTTTTAGATGGAGAATCATTTAGCTTTATACAAGGAATGGCTGCAATTTTAATATTGGTTGGTGTTTACTTAGCTAATAAACGAAATAAAGCATAAAAAAAGCCGGAGTATAACTCCGGCTTTTCATTATTATTTAATTAAAGAATTAATCAAAATCCTGGTCTGATACACCTTCGTTAATTTTCACTTCTTTCAATTTAAATTCAACCGACTGCCCCATCATTGTTGCAGCACGCGTTTCTGGGAATTTTAATCCGCTATATTCTTTATAGTCTTTTAACACAGCATCCTGACTCTGTGTTTGACCACCCATAGATGTTGTTTGTACCTCTTTAACTTTCAACCCAGACTCCACATCATAGTATAATGTATATGAGATTACTTCACCTGACACTTGTACAACATAGGCGTCTTTATCTTCAACCTTTTCAATGCCTGTTAATTTAGCATAATCAGAATTTAGTAGGTTAATTTCCATAAATAAACCAGCATTGATTTTAACATCATTAGTCATGTTTGCTGGTAAAGGTTGGTTGTTTGCCGTAGCACCTTCTTGAGTCATAGTCATTGACATCATTTTATTTCCACTCACGTAAATACTTTGATTGGTTTTACCATCAATACGCTTTTCTTCTTGCATTACTGCTCCCATGGGTGTAGTTGCCTCGTATTGGGTCATTACGGAAGTAATACTTTCCAAATTATCTTTCACACCGACCGCAGAAAGATAATTCTCAAGTACAGACTTTGCTGTTAACCCTTCAGGTAAAACAATTGTTTCGGGTCTATCTGTAGGATTTGCTTCCTTATCAAAATATTTAACTGGAAGTTTCTTCCCGTTCCATTCTATCTTCTCAACATTTTCTAAAACATCTGCTGCTTTACCAACAAGAACAATTCTTGCTTTATCATCCGATAAATACTTATTAGCCACGCGTTGAACATCTTCAATTGTAACTTTATCGATATTAGCGATATAGTTTTTATAAAAATCCTCTGGTAATTTATTTGTTCTAATACTTAAAGCACGTCTAGCTGCAACTGCCTTATCCTCTGATTCTAAAATAAAGCTTCCTAAAAATTTAGCTTTTGCATTTGCCAAAATTTCTTCATCTACTGGCTCAGTTTTAATACGCTTAATCTCTTTCAGGGTTTCTACAACAGCACTATCGGTAACCTCATTTCTAACTTTAGTTGTAGCTCTGAATGAAGAGTTATAGTATCTTCCTGTGCCTAGTGAAGATCTTGCCCCATATGTATAACCATTTGCCTCTCTTAAATTCATATTTAAATAAGAACCAAAAGCGCCTCCTAAAATATAGTTTGTAACTAAAGCTGCATGATAGTCTTCATCTGTCATTTTTAATGGAGAAACACTCATAACCGCTAATTCTGTTTGTACTGCATTTGGTACATCTACAAAATTGATTTCTGTAGTTGGTACATCGTAAAACGAAGGATATTCAGGTGTTTCTACACTTCCTTTATCCCAATCCCCAAAATATTTCTTAAGTAATGATTTTGCTTGTTTTTCAGAAATGTCTCCCGAGAATAAAATATAGCCATTTGATGGCTTAAATCTCTCTTTGTAAAAGTTGTTTACATCTTCTAATGTTACATTATTTACGGTTTCTTCTGTAATTATCTCGCCTGCCGCATGGTTTTTACCATATAATAATGCGCTTCTTACATTACCAGCAATAGCCGCAGCACTATTTTCACCAGACTTAATGCCTTCTATCAATTGTTCTTTTTCAAAATCTAATTCCTCTTGTGTGAATTTTGGCTGTAAAGTCGCCTCAGCAAATAAACTGAAAACTTGGTCTGTATATTTAGACAGACAAAATCCAAATCCACCATTTGGACTAACGTTCATGCTTGCGCCCAAGAAATCAATTTTTTCACTAAAATCATCTTTAGAAGTCAATTGAGTTTCCTTACCCATTAAAGCGCTAGTCAATGACTGAACACCAGCTTTATCTCCCTCATAAACAGGTGGGTTGTTAAGATTTAAATTCCAATTTAATGATGGTAGTTTTGAATCTGTAACTACCAAAACTGTTAAGCCATTCTTTAATTTAAATTCTTTAGCCTCACCAAGATTAACCTCAGGCATTGGTCCAGATTCAGGAATTTTTGTTCTGTCAACTTGAGCAGTTACGGTAGCTCCCATAAATACTGCTAAAAGTGTAAATATTATATATTTTTTCATGTTTATAATCTTATTATTTTATTTATCGCTTTCTGGTTCTGAACCTGCTAAATATTTTATTTCAACACGTTGATTAGGGTTTAAATATTTGTTGGCAACAGCTATTATATCTTCACGAGTAATGCTGTTGTAGATATCTAACTCCTTATTGATGCGACTAGCATCGCCTTGTAACATTTGGTATGTTGCAAGCGAGGAAGCGATACCTTCAATACGCGAATTTGCATTAACAAATCTAGTTTCAAATTGATTTTTTAATTTCTGATACTCTTTCTCTGAAATTAATTCGGTTTGAAGTTTTTTAATTTCTTCGTCCATTGTTGCCTTAAGGCTATCCCAGTCTGGTTCACCCTTAATTAAGGCTCCCATAGTATAAGTTCCGTAGTCTTGACTTGCTTGATTAAAAGCTAAAACTTGTAACGCAACTTTATCTTGATCTACCATTCTCTTGTACATTCTAGAACTATTTCCACCAGTTAATATTGAAGAAATATAGTCTAATACATAAGCATCCTTATCTACAGATTTTGGTGTAATATATGAAAATATGTACGCTGGTATTTGAATATTAGCATCATACTCTGTTGCATAACGTGTCTCCGTAATTGGATCTTCAACAACAGGCTTCCTAACATTAGCTTCAGCTTTATTTTCTATTGGACCAAAATAGTCCTGGATCATTTTTTTTGTTGCCTCAACATCAATATCGCCAGCTACAACCAATGTTGCATTATTAGGATTATAATATTGATCATTAAATGAAATAAACTCATCTAGTTTGGCAGCATTCAAATCATCCATTGAGCCAATTACTGACCTTCCGTATGGATGTTTCTTAAATAAGTGATTGTTCACACCTGTTCTGTAAATGATTTTACCATATGGTGCATTATCAATACGTTGTCTCTTTTCTTCTTTTACAACCTCATTTTGCGTGTCTACACCAACCTGTTCAATAATTGGGTGAAGCATGCGCTCACTTTCCATCCAAAGACCAATCTCTAATTTATTTGATGGGAAGGTTTCGTAATAATATGTACGATCTTGAGTTGTATTTGCGTTATTTCTTCCACCATTTGCAGAAACGATATTAAACCATTCTCCTCTTTCGATATTCTCAGTACCTTCAAATAAAAGGTGTTCGAAAAAATGAGCGAATCCTGTTCTTCCCTCTACCTCGTCTTTTGCACCTACTTGATACATCACACCTACAGTTACAATTGGTGCCGCATTTTCCTGATGTAAGATAACATGCAAGCCATTATCTAATTTGTACTCTTCAAATTCGACTTTCTGGGCTGTAGAATATAATCCTACAAACATAAAAAGCGCTAGAGTAAATAAGCTTTTTTTCATTATTTAATGATTTTTAAAATTAAATTATTTTAGTGTTTGTCTTCGTTTGAGTTGCTTTGTTACACAAAGCTCAACAAAAATAAAGAATCATTTCGCTGCAAGTACTAAATAAAATGTGAAAAGTGTGAGAATTAATTGACTTATTTTACTGGAATTAAATACTAGTACTTAAAATACTCTTGAAATCCCCTAAAACGTTTGTAGATTAAGAATTTAGGATTATATTTGCATCCGCTTTCTGAAAAAGAAGGCTATTTAATTTTTAAACAAAATAATAAAAACGTTACGCTATGTACGCAATTGTAGAGATAGCAGGGCATCAATTCAAAGTTGAAAAAGACCAAAAAGTTTTTGTTAATCGTTTATCTACAGAAGAAGGTAAGAAAGTTTCTTTCGATAATGTTCTTTTAATAGGAAACGGTAGCGATGTTACTTTAGGCGCCCCAGCTATAGACGGTGCACAAGTAAGTGCAAAAGTCTTAAAGCACCTTAAAGGTGATAAGGTAATCGTTTTCAAAAAGAAAAGACGTAAAGGTTACCGAGTTAAAAATGGCCACAGACAATCATTAACAGAAATTGTTATTGAAGGTATTACAGCTTCAGGTGCTAAGAAAGCCGCTCCAAAAAAAGAGGTAAAGAAAGTAGAACCAAAAGTTAAGGTTAAGGAAGAAGCAACTCAAGATTTGAGTAAAATGACAGTTGCTCAATTAAAAGAATTGGCCAAAGCTAAGGGTATTTCAGGTATTTCTTCAATGAAAAAGGCTGATTTAATTGCAGCGTTAAGTTAATATTAAAACTAGAATAAAATGGCACATAAAAAAGGAGTTGGTAGTTCTAAAAACGGTAGAGAATCAGAATCGAAACGATTAGGTGTTAAGATTTTTGGTGGACAAGCTGCCGTTGCAGGAAATATCCTCGTAAGACAAAGAGGTAACACGCACCATCCGGGTGAAAACGTATACCAAGGAAAAGACCATACTTTACATGCTAAAGTTGATGGTATAGTACAGTTTACTAAAAAGAAGGACAATAAGTCTTATGTTTCTATAGAGCCTTTTCAGGCTTAAGAAATAACTATAAATTATTCAAGACCCTTACTATTTTAGTGAGGGTTTTTTATTTATAATATTTCCATTTTTTTAAGTAAAAAGCTTGCATTCATGTTTTGACAAACGCCTTTTTTAAGTTTGTAATCAAAGTGTAATTCGTCATCTATAATCTGAGCATCAAAGAAGTAATTTTTAATTGGTTCGATCTCTGTTTCTATTTCTGTTAGACTTAAATCGTGTGTAGCAATTATTCCGGTCGCCTTAAGTTTAACCAAACGTTCAACAAACTTTTTTGACCCAAGTGCCTTGTCTGTGCTATTGGTTCCTTTTAAAATCTCATCTAAGATTACAAAATAATCGGAATCGTTCTCAATTGTATCTACGATAAATTTTAACCGTTTTAATTCACTAAAAAAGTACGAGCTGTCATCTTTTAATGAATCGGTTGTGCGCATACTCGTAACTAACTTAATAGGTTTATAGTTAGACTTTTCCACACATACAGGTAAACCCACATTTGCCATTACAATGTGAAGACCTACTGTTCTCAAAAATGTGCTTTTACCAGCCATATTGGCTCCTGTAACAATAAAGAACTGTTCCTTTAATAGTTCTAAATCACTATCTATCCTTTTCTCAGGGTGTATTAAAGGATGTCCCAAAGACTTTGAATAAATGGTGGTTGAATTATTAGTTATAGTTGGATATACAAATTCCTGGTGATTAAAAGCATATGTGCCTAAACTGTTATATGCATCAAAAAAGATAACAACATCAAACCAATCCTCGACCTTGCTTGAATATTCAGCTATCCATTGCTCTACATGGTAACTTTGCTTGATATCCCAAAGCAAATAACCATTACCAAAAATCGCAGAAATGAAATTATTTCTATTATCTAATAGATCCAAGGATTTGGTAAACTTTGTAAAGATTGCAGAAGCTTTAACTTCATCAACCTTAATTCTTTCTTGTTGTTTTTTAAGTAATACAGATTGAAAATCAAAATTTTCAATTTGATCTAACAGTAGTGCATATTGTTTAAAGGTATTCTTTGTTCGTTCAGTATTTTGAGTCAGATTGTTAATTTTCTTTAGGTAACGACCTGTTATTCCTAATCCAATTAGCAACCAGTAACCTGCAAATTCAATAGGTGCTATTTCCAGAACAACTAAACATAAAACTAGTATAGACAGAATACTAAATGATATTGATAACCAAAAATGAACCCCAGTTAAAAAAGGCGTGTAATTGTTTAGCCATTTAATAATATCGCCTGCCGAATATTCAACTGAAAATCCTTTTGCAATACCTGTATAGTATTGTCTCCATTCTGGAAGTTTAGCCAATTCTTTAACTGCCTCTTGGCGCAATTGGATATTATTAATGTTATTAGCCAACAGATTCTGAACAAGTTTATCCTTTGCTTCCGGAATTGTAGTTCTATTAATGTATTGAAAAAACGAACCATTCCCAAACATATCTATATCAAGGCTAAAATGATGTTTAGGATTTTGATATTTGATTCCGTTTGGTCTATGATAAAAATCTCCAGAGGCAATTCTTAATTCATCTTCATTAATTTTTACCAGTCGATTATATAGTGCTCTTTTATTTTTTAAATCAGTATATTTTGATAATAAGAATAAAAAAATACCTGTCCCTAACATGCCTATTCCGAGAGCTGACTTCCAATGGTTTCTTAGTAAGTAAATACCTATAACAGTTAATAAGAATGTTACGACTCTCAAAGTACTGAAAAGACTTAATTTCTTAAATACCTGTTTTGACAAAGTCTTATACTTCCTAATTTGATTTTCATAAAACTCTAGTGCATTCTCCATTTGAAATTTGATAAAAATAAAAATCCCAAGATAAGACATTACCTTGGGATAAAATGTTTAATATACCTGCAACAGCAGGCACTAGTTACCCTTTAAAACTTGCAACTAGGTATTCTCTATTCATCCTAGCAATATTCTCTAATGATATTCCTTTAGGACATTCTACCTCACAAGCACCTGTATTTGTACAGTTTCCAAATCCTTCATCATCCATTTGCTTAACCATATTCAATACACGATCTGTTGCCTCAACCTGTCCTTGTGGTAATAATGCAAATTGAGAGACTTTAGCAGATACAAATAACATTGCAGAAGAATTTTTACAGCTTGCAACACAGGCACCACAACCAATACAAGTTGCCGCATCAAATGCTTTATCTGCATTCTCCTTCTCAATTGGAATAGCATTGGCATCTTGGGTATTACCCGAAGTATTAACTGATATAAACCCACCTGCTTGTTGAATACGATCAAACGAGGTGCGATCAACAATTAAATCTTTAATGACAGGAAAGGCTTTTGCCCTCCAAGGCTCTATATAAATTGTGTCGCCATCCTTAAAACTTCTCATGTGAAGCTGACATGCAGTAATTTTAGTCTCAGGACCATGAGCTCTTCCATTGATATAAAGGGAACATGTTCCGCAAATTCCTTCTCTACAATCGTGATCAAATGCAACTGGTTGTTCTCCCTTTTCAATTAACTCCTGATTTAAAACATCTAACATTTCTAAAAAAGACATGTCAGGAGAAATATTACTTATTGGATAATCAACGATTTTTCCTTTATCATTTGCGTCTTTTTGACGCCATATTTTTAATGTTAAATTCATCATAGCTCTTTATTTGTAACTTCTCTCTTTCACTTCTATATTTTCGTATTCTAAGATTTCTTTATGGTGAACTGCTTCACTAGGTTGCCCTTTATATTCCCAAGCCGAAACATACTGGAATTCTTTTCGTCTCATGGCTTCACCAGTTTCTGTCTGAAATTCATCTCTAAAGTGCCCACCAGCAGATTCTTCGCGTTCTAAGGCATCCTTAGCAAATAACTCGCCTAATTCAAGGAAGTCAGCAACACGGCCAGCTTTAGCTAATTCTTCATTGTATTCATTCTCTGTTCCAGGAACAAATACATCTTTGTAAAATTCAACTCTTAGTTCTGCTATTTCTTGAATGGCCTCTTTTAAATCTTTTTCATTTCTTGCCATACCACATTTATTCCACATGATTTTACCAAGACGCTTATGGAAATGGTCTACGGATTTTGTTCCTTCATTATTGATTAATTTATCAATATCTCCTTTAACCTTTTGTTCTGCATCATCGAATTCTTTAGAGTCTGTAGGTATTGGACCCGTTCTAATATCATCAGCTAAGTAATCTCCAATTGTATAAGGTAATACAAAATAGCCATCTGCTAGACCTTGCATTAAGGCAGATGCCCCAAGTCTATTAGCACCATGATCTGAGAAATTTGCTTCACCAATAGCATAAAGACCAGGTACATTTGTCATGAGGTTGTAATCTACCCATAATCCACCCATTGTGTAATGCACAGCAGGATAAATCATCATAGGTGTTTCATATGGATTTTGATCTACAATTTTCTCATACATCTGGAAAAGGTTACCATATTTATTCTCAACTACCTCTTTTCCAAGTTTTGTAATAACGGCTTTGTCCTCAACATTTAATCCTTTTACAAATGCTTGCTCTTTCCCGTAGCGTTCAATTGCAGATGCAAAATCTAAGTATACAGCTTCACCTGTTTGATTAACTCCATATCCAGCATCACATCGTTCTTTTGCTGCGCGCGAAGCAACATCCCTAGGTACTAAGTTACCAAATGCCGGATAACGTCTTTCTAGGTAGTAATCTCTATCTTCTTCAGCAAGATCAGTTGGTTTTAAACTACCATTTCTTATTGCCTCAACGTCTTTTTTATGTTTTGGTACCCAGATGCGTCCATCGTTACGTAAAGATTCTGACATTAAAGTCAATTTAGATTGATGATTACCAGAAACTGGAATACATGTTGGGTGAATTTGAGTATAACAAGGGTTTGCAAAGAAGGCTCCTCGTTTATGTGCTTTCCATGCGGCAGTAACATTACTGCCCATAGCATATGTTGAAAGATAGAATGCATTTCCATAACCACCTGTGCCAAGCACAACAGCATGTGCGCTATGTCTCTCTATTTCACCTGTTACAAGGTTACGTGCAATTATACCTCTTGCTTTACCATCTACAATCACAACGTCTAGCATTTCGTGTCGCGTATACATCTTTATCTTACCACGACCTATTTGACGGTTCATTGCAGCATAAGCTCCTAAAAGCAATTGCTGTCCCGTTTGCCCTTTTGCATAAAACGTACGCGATACCAATACACCACCAAAAGAGCGATTGTCAAGTAAACCACCATACTCTCTCGCAAATGGTACACCTTGAGCAACACACTGATCAATGATATTCGTAGATACCTCAGCCAATCTGTAAACATTGGCTTCACGAGATCTGTAATCTCCGCCTTTTACAGTGTCATAAAATAATCTGTATGTAGAATCACCATCTCCTTGGTAATTTTTTGCTGCATTAATACCACCTTGTGCCGCAATTGAGTGTGCGCGTCTTGGTGAATCTTGAAAACAAAATGCCTTAACGTTATAACCTAATTCTGCAAGGGTTGCCGCTGCTGAACCACCAGCTAATCCAGTCCCTACAATTATCACATCTATTAAACGCTTGTTTGCAGGATTAACCAGGTTGATATCATTTTTATGTTTTGTCCACTTGTCCGCTAATGGACCTTCTGGAATTTTAGAATCTAATTTTGACATAGTGATTTTTTTTAGTGTGTAAAGTGATGGTAAACTGCGATGAAAATAAATAAAGCAGGAATACCAATAGAATAAACCTTACTAAAACCATTTAAACTCCGAACATACTTGTTATTGGCTCCAATTGATTGAAAAGCTGAGTTAAATCCGTGCAATAGGTGCAATGCTAATAACACAAATGCTACAACGTAAATACCAACTCTTACTGGGCTTACAAATTTTTCTCTTAACTCTTCATAATATCTGAAACCTGACTCAGCGTTGTTTGGGTCAATTAACCCACTCATGTCGCCTTCAACATACTTGACCGTCATTTCATGTACCCAAAAATCATACATGTGTAATCCTAAAAAGGCAAGGACTACTACTCCAGTTAATAACATATTTCTTGATACCCAAGTAGAATTATCTGATGCCGTATTACTGGCATATTTTATACTTCGGGATGACTTATTTTTTGCTTCTAGTATAATACCCATAACGAAGTGAAAAATCACTCCAATTATTAATATAGGTTGCATTAATCCTTGAACTAAAGGATTTGTTCCCATAAAATGGGACATTTCATTAAACAGCTCTTCGCTAAAAACTGAAGTGAAGTTGATGGAAACATGCATTACAAGAAAAATCATGAGGAAGAGTGCCGAAAGTGCCATGGCAAACTTTCTTCCAATCGACGAATTTAGAATTCCGCTCATTGTAGGTCTAATCTTTTTGTTAGTTGCACAAAAATACAGTAGAATCCACGCATTAGCAACTGACGTATGTTATAATTATTTATTTAGAATGATTATAATCTACATATCACAACAAGGATTGACAATTATATTATAATAAAAATATCGTTAAACGAAAGTTGTCTATTTTAGCTAAATAATATGTTGATTTCGAGTTCAATAAAATTGATGAAATTCATCTAAATTTAAATATATTACCTAATCTCCAATTTAGATATAGTGCTTCCTATTTGAACTTTATACCTTCCTTTTGGTAAGTAGTATTTTCCGTTGCTAGCCTTATTGATATCTATACTGGTATTTTCTTTCATTAAAGCTTTCCTACCTTTTTCAGTAATGTCTAAATTATAATAAACGTAGTTGAAGCCTTTATCTGAATTGATTGACAAACTATTTAATTCAGCACCTTTCTCAGATAATACCTTAAGGGTCTTACTACCAGAAGTATTACTATAAAACTGAATGGCCTTTTCAGGCTCAAAAGCGTCTAACCACTTACTCCAAGAGCTTCCCCAACGATCAGATTTACGTACAGGGCTTAAATCGAAAATTGTTATAGAATTGGATTTTAATTTTCCATTCATTTTTTGGAGGGGCGCAATATTTGCCTTATAAATACTACGACCATGCGTACCCAATAATAAATCTTTAGCTTCAGGTTGAACGACAATGTCATGAAAAGCTACATTAGGTAATCCATGAGAAAATATTTCCCAAGAATTCCCCATATCAAAAGATACGTATGCTCCATTATCAGTTCCAACATAAAGTAGTTTTTCGTTTTCAGGATCTTCCTTTATCACGTTTACCGGTGAAGCAGGAATATTATTGCTAATATCTTTCCAGTTCTGACCATAATCATCACTCATATAAACATATACCTTAAAATCATCCCAACGGTAACCATTTAACGTAACATAAACACGTTCTTTCTTATGCTGAGACGCAACAACTCGACTTACCCAAAGGTCCTTTGGAAATGAACTCGAAATGTTTGTCCAGCTAGCACCTGCATTCTTAGTTACTTGCACTAGACCATCATCTGATCCTGTATAAATCAGTCCAAATTGATATGGACTCTCACTAATAGAAGTTATAGTGCCATAGGCAACATTTCCTTTTTTGCCTCCGTTTGTTAAATCAACGCTTATAGCCTCCCAATCGTTACCTTGATTCATAGAACGCATTAATTTATTGCCTCCCAAATACAAAATATCTTGATTGTGCGGAGAAAGCAAAATTGGCGTTTGCCAATTAAATCGGTATGGGTTTTCTCCCAAAGTATGCTTAGGTTGTATATAAACTCTATCACCTGTCTCTAAATTGAGTCTGAAATAATTTCCAAACTGATAACCTGTATATACAATATTTGAATTTCTATTGTCAATTTGTACTTGCATGCCATCACCTCCCATAATAGATTCCCATGGATACTGACCACGCTGATGCCAGCCTTTATCTTCGCGGGCATTATTAGCACCCTTCCAAACCCCATTATCTTGCAAGCCACCATAGATATTATATGGTTTTTCATTATCAACATTGATGGCATAAAACTGTCCAACTGATGGTGAGTTGTTTTTTATCCAATTTTCACCATCGTCATATGTAATATTAACACCTCCATCATTTCCATCTATTAAGTGATTTGGATTTTTAGGATTTATCCATAATGCATGATGGTCTGCATGAACATTTTCTGCACTAATAGAAGACCAAGATTTTCCGCCATCTTTTGATTTTACAATCGGAACACCGTAAATGTAAATATCATTCTCATTTGTTGGAGAGACATGTATATGACCAAAATAATACCCATAACTAAAGTATATACCATCTAAATAATCCTCATGAGTTTTCTTCCATGTTTTACCTCCATCTGTACTTTTATAAACCTCAGCTCCTACAACAGGTGTGTCAAATAACATAGAATTTGCATCTTCAAGATACTTGGCTAAATCTACAGGTTTTACATTACCTGAGCGCACCATCTGTTTTACATTTTCAGCTCTATACTTTTCTTGAAAACCATTTGTTTTAAGAAATGTGTTAAGCTTTTTATCATCTAAGGCTAAAAAGTCTTTATTTGACATGGTTTTAAAATCTTCTTTGGTTAAACCACGCTTATCAGATTTCTTCTTTTCGTCCGGCCTTCTGAATTGACTATCATGTACAGCGTAAATAATATCATCATTAAAGACTGCAACACCAATTCTACCAACACCTTCGCCTGTTGGGAAACCACTATTCTCAGTTGATACTTTAGTCCAAGTTGCACCAGCATCTGTACTTTTATAAATGCCAGAATTTGAACCATTTCCTGTAAAGTTCCATGCTTTCCTGTCTTTTGTCCAAGAGGTAGCAAACATAACATTATAGTTGTTTGGGCTATGTTGTAAATCAATAATTCCACTCATATCATCAACATATAATGTTTGTTCCCAAGTTTTTCCACCATCTGTAGTTTTATATACTCCTCTTTCAGTATTTGGAGAATATAAATGACCCGTTACTCCTACAGTAACAACATTTGGATCGTCTGGATGAATAAGAATTGGTGCGAAATGGTGGGCATCCATCAAACCAACATTTTTCCATGATTCCCCATTGTTTGTTGATTTTAAAAGTCCTATCCCAGCATAAGAAGATCTCGACGCATTATTTTCACCTGTCCCAACATATATGGTTCTTGACGGCCAGTGCACTGCTATATCACCAACATTTTGAGTGTCAGAACTATCTAGGATTGGTGTAAATGTTGTTCCATTATTTGTAGTATGCCAAATACCACCAGAAGCATACCCAACATAAAATTCTGAAGGCATGTTAGGGTTAACATCCAAATCTACTACACGACCACTCATAATGGTTGGACCTATATTTTTAAAAGGTACGTTTTTAACTAATGACGTTTGTGTCATTGCTCTTTTTTGCTCTAAGGCATTTTTTATTGTCTCAGCAGAAGTTGCAGGCTGTTGTGCTTTTAAAAAAAGTGTCCAAAATATAAAGGCTAATGAAAGAAATTTTGAATAAGACATGATGGTTGGTTTTTACAAGATGAAAATTAACTAATCTAATATCCTGAACAAAATTTGCTAACAAAGTTTAACAGATTCTTGTACCTTTAAAGTTCTAAATTTTTTGAAAATGAAATACGATTCAATAGACTCTAAACTCTTTATAAAAAACCGCAAAAACTTCATGTCACAAATGAAGCCAAGTAGTTTAGCCGTGTTCAATTCTAATGATATTTATCCAATAAGTGCTGACAGTACCTTACCCTTTGCCCAACATAGAGATATCTTCTATTTAAGTGGTGTTGACCAAGAGGAAAGTATTTTAGTTTTATTCCCTGACTGTCCTAAAGAAAAGCATCGAGAAATTTTATTCTTAAAAGAAACCAGCGATCACATTGCAGTTTGGGAAGGAGAAAAGTTGACTAAAGAAAAAGCCTTTGAGACTTCTGGTATTAAGACAGTATACTGGTTGCAGGATATGGAAAAGGTCATGTTTGAATTAATGACGCAATGTGATACAGTATACATTAATACCAATGAACATTATAGAGCCAATGTAGAAACGGAAACTCGTGAGGATCGTTTTACAAAATGGTTGAAGGATAAATACCCAGCGCATTCAGTAGCAAAGAGCAATCCTATTTTACAGCGCTTACGCTCGGTAAAAGATCAAATTGAACTAGACTTAATGCAAAAAGCCTGTGATATTACCGAAAAAGGTTTTAAACGAATTTTAAATTTTGTAGAACCTGGAGTTTGGGAGTATAATATCGAGGCTGAGTATATGCATGAATTTTTGAATAATCGTTCTAAAGGATTTGCTTATACACCAATTATTGCATCTGGGAACAATGCTAACGTTTTGCATTATATAGAAAACAATCAACAGTGTAAAGCAGGCGATTTAATTCTTATGGACGTTGGAGCAGAATATGCCAATTATTCTAGTGATATGACAAGGACAATCCCTGTATCAGGTAAATTCACTGATAGACAAAGAGCCGTGTATAATGCAGTCAATAGAGTTAAAGACAATGCCACAAAAATGTTGGTCCCAGGAACCTTATGGGAAAAATACCATGTTGAAGTTGGGAAACTTATGACTTCTGAACTTTTGGATTTGGGCTTAATTGATAAGGCAGATGTGCAAAATGAAAATCCTGATTGGCCTGCCTATAAAAAGTATTTTATGCACGGAACGTCTCATCATATTGGTTTAGACACACATGACTATGGGTTATTACATGAACCAATGAAAGCAAATATGGTATTTACCGTTGAACCTGGAATATATATACCAGATGAAGGTTTTGGTATAAGGCTAGAGGATGATGTTGTGATTCAAGATTCGGGCGAACCATTCAATTTAATGCGCAATATCCCAATTGAAGCAGATGAGATTGAAGATTTAATGAACAGTTAGTAAGGATAACTTCATTATCTTAGCGTTCGATCTAAAAAAAATAGTTTGATTACAGAATTTTTAAAACATACAGGTGAATATCTTAGGCAATACCCACAAATTAGATTGTCAATGAAAGAAGAGTTCGCTGTAAGAGATTCTGTTTTGAATTCCTTAGGATTAAAAAACCTAAATCAACTTAGAGACCGTTACGAAGGACAAACATTTCTTGATAAAACTTTAAAAAATTACGGAGGTTTAGTATCGTGCCAAAAGCATTTAAACCTGGCGATCACAACAATTAATGAGCTTAACATAAAAGATTTTAAGCCACAACTTCTTGGCAAAGATGGTGTTTACGACATTAAAGTCTTCGATTTTGGCTCATTACCCGTTCTAGAGTTTAAAACTATACTAAACCCAATAGTCTTTGTGATTCAAAAAGACAAATCTACTTTTAGCATTTGCGGCTATGGTGATAAAGAAATGATTTTAAACAATTTGGTAGATTCTAGTAATGAAACTGTAAATTCTGTTAACCTAAAAAACTTTATTGGGTTCAGTGATCTAAAACCAATTGAGGAAATTATTTAACTGATGAGTACGTCTTATACGGTAGGGAGTTTATATGCTGGTGTTGGAGGTATCTGCATGGGATTTAAAAACAACGGATTCAGACTCTCTTGGGCCAATGAATTTGACAAAAATGCCTGCAAAACTTATCGCAATAATTTTAAACATCAACTAATTGAAGGTGATGTAATGGAATTAGATATTTCTGCTTTAGATGAGATTGATGTTTTAACAGCAGGTTTTCCTTGTCAACCATTTTCCGTTGCTGGCTACAGACAGGGCTTTGATGATAAGCGTGGTAATCATTTTTTTAAAATCTTAGATTTTGTTGATGAGATGCGACCAAAAGTGTTGTTTCTAGAAAACGTGAAGAATCTCGTTGGCCACGATAAGGGAAGAACTTTTAAAATTATAAAAGAACTTATTGAAAAACGCAATTATACGTTTGATGCCAGGGTATTAAACACCAAAGATTATGGTAACGTACCTCATAATAGAGAGCGCATCTTTATTGTCGCATTTGATAAGGAAATGGACACTTCATTTTTTAATGATTTTGAATTTCGATTTCCTGAAAAGGAGGAACTAACACAAACAGTACAAGATGTAGTATTGACAGAAAAAGTAGATGACAGATACTACTATGGTGAAGATAAGTATATGTACCCTATGCTCAAAGATGCTATGAAACGAGATGATACAGTGTATCAATTTAGACGCCAATATGTGCGCGAAAACAAGTCTAATGTTTGCCCAACACTCACAGCCAATATGGGTACTGGTGGTCATAATGTCCCTTTGATAAAAACACCTTATGGATTTAGAAAGCTAACACCACGAGAGTGTTTTAGATTTCAAGGGTTTGATGACAATTATAAACTACCAAATATCGCGATTTCTCATCTCTACAAACAAGCAGGAAATTCCGTGAGTGTTCCTGTGATTAATCGACTATCAAAGTATATTCTAGAAGTTCTTAATACGGTAGAGATAAAAACTGTAGATGACACATTAGAGACTGTTACAATATAAATCCATATCATCTTAAAGGTCTTATACTACCGCTGTTGTGTTTTCAAAAATATAACGTTGTAACTTTTGTAATGTTTCTAATTTATCACTCGTATTTACTAGTAAAGAAATATTATTATTACTGCCCCCATATGCAATCATTCTAACATTAACATCCTGAAGAACCTGAAACAATTCTGGAGTATCAGGATGATAAATTATCTGATTTCCCACTAGGCAAACAATACTCATATAATCATCAACCTCAACAGTTGCAAATTTTTGAAGTTCTTCAACTATTTGCCCTAAATATGTAATGTCATCAATAGTTAGTGATATCGCTATTTCTGAAGTTGTTACCATATCAATTGGCGTCTCATACTTCTCAAATACCTCAAAAACCTTCTTTAAAAAACCATGAGCCAATAGCATCCTTACCGACTTTATCTTTATCGCTGTAATATTATCCTTGGCAGCCATTGCTTTTATTCCTTCACCATGGATTTTATTAGTTATTAAAGTACCATGAGCGTCTGGTGCCATTGTGTTTTTTAATCGTAATGGAATATCAAGATTTCTTACCGGTAAGACAGTAAGAGGATGTAAAATTTTTGCTCCAAAATAGGCTAATTCTGCAGCTTCATCATAGGATAGTTTTGATATAGCAGAAGTTTCATTAACATATCTAGGATCATTGTTATGAAATCCATCAATATCAGTCCAGATTTGAACTTCATTAGCTTCAATTGCTGCTCCTATAATTGTTGCGGTATAATCACTGCCTCCACGTTGTAAATTGGTAATTGCTCCATCAGCATCTAAGCAAATAAACCCTTGTGTAACATATACATCAGCTTTATCTGAAGATTCTATCAAGCGATTTAGATTTTGTTTTATATAAAATAGGTCTGGTTCATTATTTCTATCAATTCTCATAAAATCTAATGCTGGTAATAATTGAGCATTTTTCCCTTCCTGCCTTAAAAACCGAGTGAACATATATGTTGAAAGCAATTCGCCATTAGCAAGTATCATATTATGAAGTGGCAAACTATAGTCTTGATCTACAGCATCTTTCAAACCTTTGAAAATATGATTAACATATGTTGTAACTTCATTTCGTAATTCGACATTACTTAATAAATCATATACCGTTTCATTATACTTTTCATGTAATACATCAATCTTTTCTTTAGCTCTTGAGCATTGCTCATTTTTAAAAAGCATCGAAATTTCGATCAGTGCATTTGTGGTCCCAGACATCGCCGAAAGAACCACTATTTTAGTCTGTTCTGAATCTATAATTTCCTTAACATGATTCATGTTAATAACAGATCCTACTGAAGTACCGCCAAACTTATAAACCAACATAATTCTACTTTTATAAAGCAAAAGTATAATGCGCTTGAAAGACAACTAAAAAAATAAAAGAAATAGTTTACTTTTACACAAATTGTTAATTAAATAACAAAATGAAAACAATAGCGTCTTGCGTAGAGGAAATTTTAATCACGCAACCATTTTTAGAAGAAGCTCTATTTAGAGAGATCATTAATTTCTCAGCATTGTCAGAGGAATTACAAGAACCAATAAGCAAAATGCTAAGGAAACCTGTAAAGACAGGTGCTATTATGATGGCATTAAGACGCTATAATCCACCCAGACATTTGAGGCAATCGCAACAACTTAAATTGGTTTTAAAGGAACTTGGAGATATTACTGTTCGTTCTAATTTATTGGATTTTACTTTTCAAAATTCTGCTACTTTAATAGAAAGCCATGCTAAGGTATTGGAAAACCTAAATCCAAAAGCTTTCTATGGTTTTTCTAGAGGAATATATGAGAGCAATATTGTGGTTTCAGAATCGGAAAAACAAATAGTACTTGACAGTTTTAAACAAGAAAATATGATAGGATCTCAAAACAATCTTTCTGCAATAAGCATCAGGTTACCCGAAAATAATTCAAAAATTTCAGGTTTATATTATCAGATTTTTAAGCGATTCGCATGGGAAAATATTTCACTATATGAAGTAATTTCTACGACAAACGAATTTACCGTCTTGGTAGAAAATCATTTGGTAGATAAAGCATTTTCTGCTATTAAGAGTTTGAATTCTTTTTAAGATTAACTAATACATTTCCAATTATAAATGCAATAATTGCTGGCAATATCCAACCAAGACTTTGGTCTGCTAAGGGTAATAGTTCTGTGATTGGTCTAAGCGAATTCTCAGGCAGGAAATACTTCAGGAAATCTGGAATACTAAAAATAAAAGTCACACTAACTACGATTCTAAATATGGTAATGCCTGCATATCCATCTGGTAAAATATTGAGTAGTATTAGTACAATTGAAATAGGATAAATAAACATTAATGCTGGCAAAGCAATATCAATGATAAATCTAACTTCATAGCTGCCAACAATTATTCCAGTAACACAACATATAATAGTTGTAATTACATATACTTTGCGATTGTTATTAAACAATTCCTCAAAAAAATCAGCAATAGATACAGTGATAGCAACAGCCGTTGTAAAACAGGCAAGTCCCACCAAAACACTTACAAATGTTGCACCAATGTTGCCTAAAGTCTTCACCGCAAGTCCAAACAATAAATCCGTTCTACTGACATCAGTAGGAAACTCGCCATTATAAATTGCGCCAATTGAGATAAGACCAGCATAAATAATGAATAAACCTAACATTGCCACAAATCCTGATTTGGCAATGATTTTCTTCTTTTCAGAATATGAAAATGAATTGTTTTTATTCAGTGAAATAATAATTACTCCACCCATAACCATACCTGCAAGTGCATCATAAGTTTGGTAGCCCTCCAACAAACCATCTACAAATGGTGTTTCAAATATTGGAGGATTCATATCTGAACTAGTTGAAACTAAACCTAAAATAATGATTAATAAAACCATTATTACAATTATTGGAGTCAAGTACTTACCCAAAATATTCAATGCCTTAGAACGGTTAATTACAAAAAGAAAAACTAAGGAGAAATAAATCAGGCTCGTCCAAATTGCAGGTGTGCCCAAAATTGGTTCAATGACCATTTCGTGGGTTACGGCAGCTGTTCTTGGTGAGGGTAATGCAACAATAATAAGATACATGACAATGCAATAAATCAAACTAAAAAGTGGTGATACCTTATTGCCAAATGCAAGCATTGTTCCTTGAAGTTTTGCATGTGCGAACAAAGACAAAAATGGAATTACTGTAGTTGTAATAATGAACCCAAAAGCAACTAACCACCAATCTGGACCAGAATTATATCCTAAAAGTGGTGGAAGAATTAAATTGCCAGCTCCAAAAAAACCTGCGAATAGCACAAAACCGAAAAGAAAAATTCGTTTTGTATTGTTCATTAATCTGTTTTTACGAGTTCTAAATCATGAAAATCGAAACTAAAATCAGTTATTGGTGCAATGTATTTCATAGATGCCGTAACTGCCTTTCCATTTTCGTTAAAAGTGAACTGAACAAAAACATCTGCATCATAACTTCTATCTTTCCATTTTGCAACAAAGGTGGTTGCATTATATGGTAATAATTCACCGAACAATCTTGGTGATCGTATACATTTTATCTCATAACCTTGTCCGTCATGACTAACTACAATATTACCAAACCAATCATCTGTATAAGTCCCAACTATTTGATCTGGTTTTGGAAGAATAGGATTCGCTTTAATTTTATCAACTTTTAAATACACCTCAGCTTTGATACTATCATTGTATTTTAAATATTTTGAATTTCTCTCTCTATAAAACTTTAACCAGTTTCTATCTTCATATCCTAAATAAGAATCTTTAATTGTATTGGTAATAGCATTGAAAGCTGATCCATTCATTTGGTTTGTAAGGACAACAATTGCCAATTCTAAGTCTGGTATCATGGTAAACTGTGTTACCGTACCTATTAGACCACCAGTGTGATAGACTTGTTTAAAACCACCTTTCACATCTGTAACAAACCAACCCAATCCATAGCCTCTAAAATTAGAATTATACCAATCTCCTGGTCTTACTTTGAGTGGCGTTTGTAATTGCCACAATTCATGAAACTGTTCTTTGCTTAACAAGCGCTCACCTTCTTCTGTTACAGCATCATTCATTAAAAAATTTGCCCAAGTAAGCATATCATTTACATTACTAACAATACCACCTGCAGCATTTGCGGTTTCACTCCAATCATGGGGAATCTGAATTACTTTGCCATCAGCTCTAGTATGTGCATCAATAATATTAGATCTATCCGAAACTCGATTATAAGAGGCTTTACTATTGGTCATACCAACAGGTTTCATGATTTTTTGTTCAATAAATTCTTCCCAGGTGAGGCCACTGACACGTTTTAATACTTCTCCTGCTATTATAAACATGTTGTTGTTATAAGCAAACTTACTTCTAAAGGAACTTTCTGGTTCTAAAAATTTTACGTTGTTTATAATATCATCAACCGTGAAATCATTCCCTTCTGGGAAAAACATTAAATCTCCTGCTCCTAGTCCCATACCACTTCTATGTGTTACCAAATCTCTAACAGTTAAATTTTCAGTCACCCATGAATCGTGTAACTGAAATTCTGGAATATGTTTTCTAACAGGATCTTCCCAATTCAATTTTCCCTCATCAATCATCATGGCCAACGCAAAACAAGTGAAACCTTTACTGTTTGAAGCAACACCTACTAAAGTATTATCATTCATATTTCCATTCTTAGTCAAAGATCTGACACCGTGACCACTTGCATAGACAACTTCACCCTCTTTTAATATCCCAACTGAAATCCCAGGAACTTCAAAAGTTTTAAGTGATTCATTAATTAATTGATCTAGTTCCGCTTCTTGTAGCTGAGCATTTAAAAAAAAGCTAATAGGGATAACCAACAGCAGTAATGATAGTTTTAAAAATTTCATTGAAGATTGATTTGGTTTGAAATCTCTCAAATATAACAAAATTGTATAGGATTGGTATTATATAAAATGGATAGCAAAATCTATATTTGCCTTAGTGATTTTACATTATAAAAACATTGATATACATTTTAAGGTTACAGGGGAAGGTAAACCTTTATTACTACTGCATGGTTTTCTTGAAAGTAAAGAAATGTGGGAGGAATTGATACCTCTCTTTTCTTCAAAGAATAAAGTAATTTCTATTGATTTATTGGGTCATGGAAAAACAGACTCAATAGGTTACATACACACTATGGAAGATATGGCCGGATGCGTTTTTACTGTTTTAAAACATGTAAAAGTTAAAAGTGTAAAAGTTATTGGTCACTCCATGGGTGGCTATGTGGCACTTGCATTGTCAGATCTTTATCCCAATCTTGTTTCAGATTTATGTTTGATGAATTCCACCTTTGAAGATGATTCTGAAGAGAGAATAAAACTGAGACTTCGAGCAGTAGAAATGGTATGTAAAAATTATAAACAATTAGTAAGAACTTCATTCGCAAATCTTTTTGCACCTGAGAGCAAAGAGAGATTCAAGTCTAAATATAATGATGCTCTTAAAGTAGCTCTAAAAACTCCTGTTCAAGGATATATTGCTGCTCAACGAGGTATGGCTCAGCGCAATCGCAGATTAAATGTTTTTAAAAACATACAGGGTAAAAAGGTAATACTAATTGGTAAAAAAGACAATCTTATTAATCCTAAGGCTTTAGCTAAATTAATCAAAAACACACCTATTAAATTGGTTGAATTATCTGGAGGGCATATGAGCCATATTGAAAATAAAACAGATTTATCTTACTTTTTAAAACATTTTATCGAAAAATAACACATTTTAGCGTTTTTATGTTGTTTTTTTATCTAAGTTTATTGTCCCAAAACAAATAATGAGATATAACACAAATCTACCATGACGCCTACCAAACTTTATTGTGATTTTTTTGGTCATAATTACCAACTATCTAAAAAGGTCACAAACCACGTGAAAGAGTATACATGTAAATGTTGTAAAAAACAATTGACAACCAATAGTAACGGTAAATTAATTGAGCTTACCCCAAAATATCAAGACATAAATTCCGCATTAGAACGTATCTATACAAGCAGATTAATACGTTTAAAGCAAAAAACATTCAGTTCATCGATTTATTAATTGTTAATAACCTGTGAATAACTAGTTTTTATATATTAGAACTCCCTATTTATCCTTAATCTACATAAAGAAAAAGACTACTAGTTAAATGAAAAACGTTTACTGCTCATTATTTGGCCACAACTACGTAGTGTCAAAAAACGTGACTTACCACGTTAAAGAATACAAGTGCAAACACTGCAAATCTGAAATGACAATTGATGGCAACGGAAAGTTTATCCCATTAACTCCAAAGTTCAAAGAAATAAATTCTGTTTTAAACCGTATACATAACAAACGATTAGAACGAAGTCAAAAAATATTTATGATTAGCTCGTAAGAGCATTCCATCCTTTTGCAATAATTGGAATTTTTTGTTCAGCTCTTGTAACTAAATACATTCCATTATTTTGATCTGTTATATATCCAATCACTGTTAAATTTGGATTTCCTTTTATTTTGGGATGGTCTTCTTGAGAAATTGTCATAAGCAATTCATAATCCTCTCCTCCATTTAAAGCAATAGTAGTACTATCAATATCAAACTCCTCACAAGTTGAAATAACCTGCGGGTCTAAAGGAATCTTATTTTCATATAGAGCAACACCAACATTACTTTGCTTACACAGGTGAATTATTTCAGACGAAAGACCATCACTTATATCAATCATACTGGTGGGTTTTACCTCAAGCTTTTCTAATAATTCTACGATGTCTTTTCTTGCTTCTGGTTTTAATTGGCGCTCAACAATATAAGCATACATAGATAAGTCTGGTTGATTATTTGGATTAACCTTAAAAACCTCCTTCTCACGTTCCAATACCTGAAGTCCCATATAGGCACCTCCAACATCTCCAGTTACTACCAAAAGGTCATTTGGTTTAGCACCAGACCTCAATACTTCATTGCCTTCTTCTACTTCTCCTATTGCAGTCACGGAAATAATTAATCCAGATGTTGATGAGGTTGTATCTCCACCAACTACATCAATGTTATAGATTTTTGCTGCAGTTTCAATCCCAGCATACAACTCTTCTAAAGCTTCAACAGGGAATCTGTTGGAAACGGCAATAGATACTGTAATTTGTTTGGCAATTGCATTCATTGCATAAACATCCGAAAGATTTACAATCACTGCCTTATACCCTAGATGCTTCAATGGCACATAGCTCAAATCAAAATGAACACCCTCAACCAACAAATCAGTTGTAATAACAATCTGTTTATTCTTAAAACTTAAAACAGCAGCATCATCACCAATTCCTTTTATTGTAGATTTTTGAGTTATACTAAAGTTTTGAGTAAGGTGTTCAATTAATTTAAATTCTCCTAATTCACTTAATTGCGTACGATGTGGATTCTTATCTTCTAACATATTGCAAAAATATTATGTTTTTTAAATACGTTAGGTATTTATGTCAATAATTAAGATGTTCTTTCTAACAAATGTAAAATTTACTGTAAATTGCTAAAAAAAGATTATGAAACGCTCCATAAAAATCACGACTAGCATGCTAGTTGTTTTAACCTTAACATTTCATTTATTTAGTTGTTCAGATGATGACACAACGTCTGATAATCCGATAAATTTTACTCCTCAATTTCCTTGTGAAAATGGTTTTGCAAATGGGCATCCATGTAATGGGGTTGATTTAATGAGTCTAATTCCTGTTGAAGAACTCGGTGGCGATGGTGCAGAAGGAAATGATTCTTGGGGTTGGACAGACCCTGAGACTGGAAAGGAATATGCTTTAGTTGGGACAACTACAAGTGCTGCCTTTGTAGATATTTCAGACCCGACACAACCTATATATTTAGGCAGAATTCCTACAGAAACCGTGAACAGTATTTGGCGCGATATAAAAGTTTATAATAATTATGCATTCATTGTAGCTGATTTTACTTCTAGTGTTCCTTTAGCAGACAGGCAACATGGCATGCAAGTATTTGACCTAACGAGACTGCGAAATGTTGCTAACCCACCTCAAATCTTTTCTCCAGATGTTATATATAACGGCTTTGGTAAAGCCCATAATATTGTAATTAATGAAGAAAGTGGCTTTGCATATGCTGTAGGTACTGAGACATTTTCTGGAGGTCCACATTTTGTAAACATTCAAAACCCATTAAATCCTCTTTCAGCCGGTGGTTATGCAGATGATGCTTATTCTCATGATGCCCAAGTAGTAACATACAATGGGCCAGATGTCGACTATACTGGAAGAGAAATATTAATTGGCAGTAACGTTAATGAAGTAGTTCTAGTAGATGTAACTGATAAGAATGCACCTACCCAAATTTCAACAATGAATTATAGTAACATTGGTTATACGCATCAAGGTTGGTTTACTGATGATATGACTTACTTCTTGTTGGGTGACGAAGTGGACGAAATTAATTTTGGTTTAAATACCAGAACAGTAGTTTTTGATTTTACTGATTTAGACAATCCTACATTTCAAATGGACTATTATGGTCCAACAGGAGCAATTGACCACAATGGTTATGTGGTAGGTGACAATTTCTACATTGCAAATTACTCGGCTGGCTTAAGAATAGTTGATATTTCTAATATTGCATCAGGTGTAATGACAGAATTTGCTTTTTTTGACACCTTCATCCCTAATGATAATACAGCTTTTAATGGCGCATGGAATATCTATCCATACTTTGAAAGTGGCAATATCATAATAAGTGATATTGAAGGTGGACTATTTGTGGTAAAACCAGATTAATATTATGAAATTAGGTAAGCTAAAATACTTGCTTGGTTTTTGCCTTCTCTTTAATTGTTCTGACGACGATCCATCTTCATTTCCGAATAATTTTGAAGTTGTGGTTGAAACTTTAGGCGGCTCTAATAACGATAGTGCTCAGTCAGTAACAGCTACAGTTGATGGAGGGTATATCATCTTGGGATACACGCAAAGTAATGATGGTGATTTAACTGATAAACAAGATACAAGTTTTGATTTCTGGGTAATTAAATATAGCTCGCAAAACACTGTTGAATGGCAAAAAACTTATGGCGGTTCTGGTGACGATAGAGGCAATAGTATTGTTCAAACCCAAGATGGTGGGTATGCGATTTTGGGATTCAGTTTTAGTGAAGATGGTGACGTTACTAATAATGAAGGACTTCAAGATTTCTGGTTACTCCGTTTAGATGCTTCTGGCAACCTAATTTGGCAAAATTCATTTGGCTTTGAAGGTTCAGATTCCGGCATTTCTTTAATTGAAACAAGTGATCTAGGATTTTTACTCTCTGGTATTATAGATATCTCTGCATCTGGAGGCCAAGGTGTAACCAACCGCAACGATAATAGACATGCAGGCGGAGATTATTGGTTGATTAAGGTTAATCAATTAGGAGAACTTGAATGGAGCAATTTCTATGGTGGAAATTTTACCGATACACCTTTCGGAATTGTACAAAAAGATAATAATGGCTTTTTGGTTGTTGGAAGTTCCGATAGTAGTGATACCGATATTTCAAATAATAAAGGCACTTACGATTTTTGGATATTAGATATATCACCTGAAGGTGCGCTTCTTAATGAAAAATCCCTAGGTGGAACACAAATAGATGAAGGTAGATCAATCATTGCTTCAGGAGATGGCAATTTTTTAATTACTGGTGATATCAGAAGTGATGATGTTGACGTTTCAAACAATAAAGGTGGCGCAGATTTATGGTTGGTAAAGATTACTCCTCAAGGCGAACTGATATGGGAAAAGTCTATTGGAGGTTCAAATTTTGATGTCGCCAGATCAATTAAATCTTCTCAAGATGGTAATTTTATTCTGTCTGGAAGTTCTCGTAGTAATGATTTTGATGTTAACAACAATAAAGGTCAAAATGATGCTTGGGTTTTAAAAATTAATGCAAACGGCGAAGTTCTCTGGGAAACGACCATTGGCGGTTCAAATATTGATTTTGCATATGATATTGCAGAATTAAATGACGGTTCAATAATCGCAGTTGGTGACACCTCTAGCATTGATGGAGACATAATTATTAATAAAGGATTTTCTGATTTACTTTTAATAAAAATAGAGGATTAATGAAAAAAATATTGGCTTTACTTGGTCTTATAGTATTGGTATTGTATTCCTGTGGAGAGGACAATGATGATAACCAGGAACCTCAAGTCTATACAACTTTTGAGTTTACCCATAATTGGGATGGTACCCTAATTACCAGCATTAATTTTAATGCAATTCAATATATTAATGAAAATGGTGATTTATTAAGTATCGAAAGATTAAGGTATGTTGTGTCAGATATTATTTTTTCAAATGAAGAAAGAACTATTGAATTAGACATTTACAATCTAATTGATGTTACAAATAATGATATGAGTTTTACTCCTCAAGAGCCCGTTCCAACTGGCACATATAATGTGTCATTTACTTTTGGATTGGATAATGAGGATAATTCTGAGAATTTGATTGACCTAAATTCTGAATCTTTCAATGTTCCTGATAATTTAGGTGGAGGTTACCACTACATGCAATTAGATGGAAAGTTTATAAACTCCAGTATGGAAGAACAAGGATACAACTACCATGCTATAAGAGCAGTGGAGAATCTAGGTCCAAATGCAACGTTTCCTCAAGACACGTTCTTTAGTGTTGATTTAGGGAATATTGTTATTAACGACAATGTTGAGGTTGAGGTTGAAATGAATATTGCAGAATGGTTTAAAACTCCTAATCTTTGGGATTTAAACGAATTGAATCAAATGCTTATGCCGAACACTTCCGCACAGATTCTTATGTATCAAAATGGTCAAAATGTATTTAGTTTAGGTAATGTTAACTAATAAAGGAACGCGACATATTATTTTCTTTTTCGGGCTATTAATTCTAAATTATAATTGTTCGAGTGATGATAGGACTCATATACCAAAATTACAACCATTAGAAATTCCTGAAATATTTTCAGATAATATTATTGATCCAATAATCCCATCTGATAACCCTCAGACCAAAGAGGGAATTGCCTTGGGTAAAAGATTATTTTTTGACAATATTTTATCAGCCAATGGAACAAAATCTTGTGCATCTTGTCATTCTCCTCAAAATGCATTTACAGATAATGCCCCAACAAGTTTAGGCATTGACGGAATTGCCGGAACACGCAATTCTATGCCTCTATTTAATATGGCTTGGAACTATAATGAAAGGTTTAATTGGGATGGTAAGGCATTAAGTCTCGAAACACAAGCAATCGAACCAGTTGAAAACCCAATTGAACTTCATAGTGATTGGGACAATGTTGTGGCGAGATTACAAGCTCATCCAGATTACCCTGAGTTATTTGATCTTGCATTTAATACACCTACAATAACAAAAGAGCTTACGACCAAAGCCATTTCACAATTTGAAAGAACATTGATTTCTGCCAATTCAAAATTTGATAACTACTTGCAAAATCAAGCAGTTTTATCACCACAAGAACTCAATGGACTAGATATTTTTATGCGTGAAGATAAGGGTGATTGCTTTCATTGTCATGGAAACCCTAATAATCCTTTATGGACTGATAATGATTTTCACAACAACGGTTTAGATAGTCAATTTACTGATTTAGGTCTTGGCGCAGTTACTGGTGACCCATCGGACAATGGTAAATTTAAATCACCTTCACTTCGCAATTTAGCCTATTCTCCACCATATATGCATGACGGTAGATTTTCTACATTAGATGAAGTTATTAATCATTACAGTGAAGGACTTCAGAACTCTCCAACAATTGATCCTTTAATGAAAAAAGTTGATGAAGGTGGTGTACAACTAACAGATCAAGAAAAAGCAGATTTAAAGCTATTTTTACTCACATTAACCGACCCTTCTTTTATTGCCAATCCGGATTTCCAGAATTAATTTTAAAGGTTTTTCTAAATATTTAGTGTCTTTCATCGAATATTTATGTATTTCAACCGTTAAAGGCTGAATTTTCACTACATTGTCTGCTCCCAAAGAAACTAATATTATGAAAACCTACCCAAATACAGCGCTACCATGTACAGCGTTTGGTCATAATTACATTAAAACTAAAATTAATAACGACCAAACTTCCGAATTAACTTGTAATCACTGCGGAATTGTAGTAAATACAGACACCAAAGGAAATTTTGAACACATTAGTAATCCCAACACTCACATTAAAAGAGTATTAAGAAAATTGTATCATTTAAGACTACAATCCGTTAAGGCAAAATTATCCGCATAGCTTATAGTCAAATCCTATGAAATCATATGCTAATATAATGTTAGCAATTATGGTTTAAGCCTTGTTATATCGTATATTTGCATTCAATTTAGAACGAATCTAGTTAAACGATATGATTAAAGTTTCTGAACAAGCGAAGAAAAAAGTCATGGAACTTATGACTGTTGACGGCTATAATCCAGATACTGATTTCATCAGAGTTGGTGTTAAAAGTGGTGGATGCTCTGGGCTTTCTTATGATCTTAAATTCGATAAAGAACATGCCCAAGACGATAAGATTTTTGAAGACAATGGTATCAAAATCATAGTTGACAAGAAAAGCTTTCTTTACTTAATTGGGACCACCCTAGAATATTCAGGAGGACTTAACGGAACTGGCTTTGTTTTTAATAATCCTAATGCCAATCGCACTTGTGGGTGTGGAGAATCATTTTCACTTTAAAATATACTAATGAGTAAATATACTGAAGACGATTTAAGAGAGGAGTTAAAAACCAAAGAGTATGAATATGGTTTTTACACAGATATTGAATCTGAAACATTCTCGAAAGGTTTAAATGAAGATATTGTAAAAGCGATATCCAAGAAAAAAGAAGAGCCAGAGTGGATGACAGAGTGGAGACTTGAAGCTTTTAGAGTATGGAAAGAAATGACTGAGCCAGACTGGGCAAATGTTCTTTACGAAAAACCAGATTTTCAGGCCATCTCATATTATTCTGCCCCGAATAGCAAGCCTAAGTACGATAGCCTAGATGAAGTAGACCCTGAACTTTTGGAAACTTTTGAGAAATTAGGGATTTCCCTAGATGAGCAAAAGAAATTAGCTGGTGTTGCTATGGATGTTGTAGTAGATTCCGTGTCTGTAGCCACAACATTTAAAAAGACATTGGCAGAAAAGGGTATCATATTCATGAGTATTTCTGAAGCCATTCAGAAGTATCCGGAATTAGTCAAAAAATATATAGGCACCGTTGTACCTCAAAAAGATAACTTCTATGCTGCATTAAACAGTGCTGTTTTTAGTGATGGTTCATTTTGCTACATCCCGAAAGGGGTTAAATGCCCTATGGAATTGTCTACTTATTTTAGAATAAATCAGGCTGGAACAGGTCAATTTGAAAGAACTTTGGTGATTGCAGATGAAGGTAGCTATGTAAGTTATCTAGAAGGTTGTACGGCTCCAAGTAGAGACGAAAACCAACTTCATGCAGCCGTTGTAGAATTGATTGCACTTGATAACGCGGAGATAAAATACTCAACTGTTCAAAACTGGTTCCCAGGAAATGCCGAAGGTAAAGGTGGCGTATACAATTTTGTTACAAAACGTGGATTGTGTGAAAAGAATGCTAAAATTTCTTGGACCCAAGTTGAGACAGGAAGTGCCGTAACTTGGAAATATCCTTCTTGTATATTAAAAGGAGACAACTCAGTAGGTGAATTTTATTCAATTGCCGTAACAAACAATTATCAACAAGCAGATACTGGAACAAAAATGATTCACCTTGGCGATAATACAAAATCAACCATTATTTCTAAAGGTATTTCTGCAGGTAAGTCACAAAATTCGTATCGTGGATTAGTTCAAATAAGCTCAAGAGCAAATAATGCTCGTAATTTTTCACAGTGTGATAGTTTACTAATGGGTAATGAGTGTGGTGCACATACCTTCCCATATATCGAAGCAAACAACAAATCGGCACAAATAGAGCATGAAGCTACTACAAGTAAAATTGGTGAAGATCAGATTTTCTATTGTAACCAAAGAGGAATTGATACAGAAAAGGCAATAGCTCTTATTGTCAATGGCTTTAGTAAAGAAGTTCTTAACAAATTACCTATGGAATTTGCTGTAGAGGCTCAGAAATTATTAGAAATTAGTCTAGAGGGATCAGTAGGTTAATACATAAAAAAGATGAAAAAAATTGTATTCATTCTAATTGCGATAATCAGTTTTTCAAGTTGTAAAAACGATGCTAAGCAAAATATAAATCTTGAGGAAAATAGAGCAAAATCATACGATGCAAATGATGGTTTTATTACAATGAAAGGTGATTTTGTGTACGATGCAAATAAAAATGCAGCGGTATTTCAAACAGGAAATGACATTTATGGCGTTATCGTAGACGATAATATGAAGGCCTTAAATGAAAAAGTAAAACCATTTAAGGAAGATGAATATACCTCTGTCCCAATTACGGTAAGAGTTAAGAGAATTAAAAATTCAAATAAGGCTAGCCTATGGACATATAATATTGAAATAAAGGAAATTTTAAAGGTGGAAGCACCTGACCCAAATAAAGACGACGTTATAAAACTAGCAAATTAAAGACAATGTTAAAAATAAAGAATTTACATGCGAGTGTAGAAGATAAGGCAATCTTAAAAGGTATAGATCTACATGTAAGACCAGGTGAAGTACATGCTATTATGGGACCAAACGGTTCAGGAAAAAGTACTTTGGCATCAGTAGTAGCTGGTAAAGAAGAATATGAAGTAGATGAGGGTGAAATCATTTTAGATGGAGAAAATATTGACGAACTTGGACCAGAAGAGCGTGCTCATAAAGGAGTATTTATGTCCTTTCAATATCCTGTTGAAATTCCCGGAGTTAGTGTTACGAACTTTATTAAAACAGCGATTAACGAGACGCGTAAGGCGAAAGGTTTAGAAGATATGCCCGCAAATGAAATGCTAAAGCTTATAAGAGAAAAATCTGAGCTTTTAGACATTGATCGTAAGTTCTTATCGCGCTCGCTAAACGAAGGTTTTTCTGGTGGTGAGAAAAAGCGAAATGAAATTTTTCAAATGGCAATGCTAGAGCCGAAATTAGCTATTTTAGATGAAACTGATTCTGGTTTAGATATTGATGCGCTAAGAATTGTAGCTAATGGCGTAAATAAACTTAAGTCTGAGGACAATGCTGTTATTGTAATAACACATTACCAAAGATTGTTAGACTATATAGTACCGGATTATGTACATGTTTTACACAACGGGAGAATTGTAAAAACAGGAACAAAAGATTTAGCTCACGAATTAGAAGCTAAAGGTTACGACTGGGTTAAGGAAGAAGTAAACGCTTAATATTAAGCAAATGGAATTAAAAGAAAAGTTAGTATCCTCATTCATGGCATTTGAAAATATGGTAGACATAGATTCACCAGTACATGATATTAGGACTGAAGCTATAAAGACTTTCGAAGTTGAAGGTTTCCCTACGAAGCGACAAGAAGCTTGGAAATACACCTCATTAAATTCGGTTTTAAAGCACGATTATAGTGTTTTCCCTAAGCATGAAAAAGCTCTTGAATTCAAGGATGTAAAGAAGTATTTTCTTCATGAAATTGATTCTTATAAAATCATCTTTATTGATGGGAAGTACTCATCACACTTGTCTCAAACGACACATGATGGAATTGATGTTTGTTTAATGTCTTCTGCACTTACGAAGCCAAAGTATCGTTTAATCATTGAGAATTATTTCAATAAAATAGCGTCTAATGATGGTTTATCTTCTTTAAATACGGCGTTTTCGGCAGAAGGAGCTTACATCCATATTCCAAAAAACAAGTTGGTAGAAAAACCTATCCAGATATTACATTTTTCTACTGGTAATGAATCTGCTTTAATGCTTCAACCACGTAATTTAGTTGTGGTAGATGAGAACTCTCATGTTCAAATTATTGAGCGTCATCAAAGCTTAACAGATAATCCAATATTAACAAATAGTGTAACAGAGATTTTTGCCAATAAAAGAGCGATTGTAGATTATTACAAGATTCAAAATGATAAATCCACTGCATCATTGATTGATAATACGTTTATAAATCAAAAACAAGAAAGTATTGCTAAAGTTCATACGTTTTCATTTGGTGGTAAACTAACACGAAATAATTTAAACTATTATCAAAACGGTGAACGTATTGACTCTACCATGAAGGGTATTACTATTATTGGAGATAAACAACACGTAGATCATAATACACTTGTTCACCATATTAAACCAAACTGTGAAAGCCATCAGGACTATAAGGGTATATTTGATGATAGGGCTACTGGTGTTTTTAATGGTAAGGTTGTCGTAGAGAAAGAAGCGCAAAAAACGAATGCTTTTCAGGCTAACAATAATGTTTTAATTAGCGATAAAGCGAGTATTAACACAAAACCACAACTAGAAATTTTTGCTGATGATGTAAAATGTTCTCATGGTTGTACCATTGGTCAATTGGATGAAAGTGCAATGTTTTATCTTAGATCTAGAGGCATTCCTGAAAAGGAAGCGAAAGCATTATTGATGTTTGCTTTTAGTAATAATGTACTTGACTCAGTAAAAATTCCTGTACTTAAAAATCGTATAACTAGAATTATCGCCAACAAACTGGGTGTTGACATTGGTTTTGATCTTTAAATAAAGTTGTTAGGAGAAGAAATGATATTTGATGTTAAGAGCATAAGAGAAGATTTCCCAATTCTTTATAGAAAGGTTAACGGCAAACCACTAGTTTATTTAGATAATGCAGCGACCTCTCAAACACCTCAGCAGGTGATTGACGTTATTGTAGATTACTATTCTAAGTACAACGCAAATATTCATCGAGGTGTACATACCTTAAGCCAAGAAGCAACTGATGCCTATGAGAATGCACGTAGGACAATTCAATCGCATTTCAATGCCAAACATCCTCATGAGATAATTTTCACTTCGGGCACAACCCACAGTATAAATATGATCGCAAATGGGTTTGCTTCGCTGTTAAAAAAAGGTGATGAAATTATCGTTTCTGCCTTAGAACATCATAGTAACATAGTACCATGGCAAATGCTCTGTGAAAAAACAGGGGCGACGCTGAAGGTAATCCCCATGAATTCAGAAGGGGAGCTGATAATTTCAGAATATGATATGCTCCTCAATGAAAATACAAAGTTGGTCTTTGTGAATCATATTTCTAATGCATTAGGCACAATTAACCCAATAGAAAACATTATTACTAAAGCACATGATGTTGGAGCGGCTGTTTTAATTGATGGTGCCCAAGCATGTCCACATTTAAAGCCAGATGTTCAGAAATTAAATGTAGATTT
Organism: Winogradskyella sp. KYW1333; assembly: GCF_003335675.1. GTDB lineage: Bacteria > Bacteroidota > Bacteroidia > Flavobacteriales > Flavobacteriaceae > Winogradskyella. The sequence continues at coordinate 47,514 of NZ_QPHL01000017.1, forward strand.
TTATGTGTGTTCTGCTCACAAAATTTGTGGACCTACTGGAATTGGTATGCTATATGGAAAAGAAGAATGGCTTCAAAAATTACCGCCTTATCAAGGTGGTGGTGAAATGATAGCTGAAGTCTCCTTCGACAAAACCACCTATGCAGATTTACCTCATAAATTTGAGGCTGGTACGCCTAATGTGTGTGGTGGAATTGCCTTTGGTGCCGCCATAGATTATATGAATACTATTGGATTCGAAACCATAGCACAATATGAGGGTGAACTTTTAGAATATGCAACAACAGAATTGCTCTATATAGATGGCTTAAAAATTTATGGCACTTCAGCTAATAAAACTTCTGTAATATCATTTAACGTAGGCAACATTCACCCATACGATTTAGGCACTCTACTTGACAAAATGGGTATTGCCGTCCGCACTGGACATCATTGTGCACAACCAATTATGGACTTTTATAAAATTCCAGGTACTGTCCGTGCATCATTTATGTTCTACAATACAAAGGAAGAAATTGACTTATTTATTTCTGCACTTAAAAAGTCAATTATGATGTTATCTTAAAAATTTGGCATTAAAAGTGTAACTTACATTCTCAACACTTTTATAATGAAAATACTACTATCTATATTCAGTTTTTTACTTCTTACCAATTCTTGTAACTCCAATAAAAATTCAATGAAAACCAAAAGCTTGGATCAAGAATCATTAGCAGGCACATATATAATTAAAGAAATGTATAATGAAATGATCAAAGGTCAAATATTAAAAATCACCTTTGAATCTAATTCTAATAGAGTGACTGGATTTGGCGGTTGTAATAGTTTTTTTGGTACTTACACCCTTGAAGACAATAAAATTAGTTTTGGTGATATTGCGTCTTCCAAAAAGTTCTGTGGTAAAGCTATTGGTGATTTAGAACGCAATTTCTTTTCAACACTGAATGGTTCAACTAAAATAGAATTGGATGAAAACTATCTCTTGTTTCATGTGGATGACAACGTTGTTGTAAAAGGGGAAAAGGCCGTTGCTGAAAAAAGTATGAAAAAAGCAGTTCCAAATCCTAGTTTAGTTTTGATTTATAAAGCTATATCTAGAGGGTACTTCGGATATATAAAAATCTCAAATTCTAAAATCAGTGTTTCTCAAGATAGAAATTTAAAAGTGTTTAGCGACTATAATTGTACGGAGGAGGAACAAAATCAGCTAATATCAATATTTGATCAATTAAATCTTGATGAATTAGAAAACCTGAGGGCTCCTACTGACAAACGCCTTTTTGATGGAGCACCAATTGCAACCTTAACAATTATTAAAAATGGTATTGAAAAAACAACTCCAAGTTTTGATCATGGCCATCCACCGAAAGAAATAGAAGCATTAGTTAATAAAGTGTTATCTATAAAAGAAAATATAGCTAAACAGTAGGGTTTTTGTAATTTTACGACAAAATAATTGATGATGACAATTGCAGAATTACAAAACGAAATTATTGACGAATTCTCAATGTTTGAAGACTGGGAAGAACGATATCAATACATGATAGACCTGGGTAAGACATTACCTCTTATAGACGAAATATATAAAACTGACGACCATATAATAAAAGGTTGCCAAAGTAAGGTTTGGGTACATGCAGAAATGGAAAATGACAAAGTCAATTTTACTGCCGACAGTGATGCTATTATAACTAAGGGAATAATAGCCATTTTAATTCGAGTTTTTTCCGGTCAACATCCAAAAGATATCATTGATGCTGATACTGATTTTATAGATAAAATAAGTTTAAAAGAGCACTTATCACCAACTAGAGCAAACGGTTTAGTTAGTATGATAAAACAACTTAAAATGTATGCTATAGCATACCAAACACAATTAAATTAAAATGAGCGAGACAACTATAGATACAAATGTGCTAGGAGAAAAGATTGTTAGAGTTTTAAAAACAATATACGATCCTGAAATCCCTGTAGATATATATGAACTAGGGTTAATTTATGATGTTTTTGTTAATGAGGATTACGATGTAAAAATCCTAATGACATTAACCACACCTAATTGTCCTGTAGCAGAAACACTTCCATTAGAGGTAGAAGAAAAAGTTAAGTCAATTAATGAGGTAAAAGACGCTGTGGTGGAAATAACTTTTGATCCTCCTTGGTCACAAGATTTAATGAGTGAGGAAGCAAAATTAGAACTAGGTATGCTTTAAATGGCAGAGGAAATTATAAATAGAGTTGCAAATAGTAAACTCAAAGTGATTGACTTAGAGGATTATTATCCAGACGGAAAACGAATCTTGTTTGATATTAAGGATTGGTTGCTCAAAGGACTTGTATTAAGAGAAAAAGAATTTAGAGCTTCTGTTTTGGGGCATGATTGGTCTCAATATAAGGATTGCTACGTAGCATTACATTGCTCAACAGAAGCAATTGTACCAGATTGGGCATATATGTTAATCACTATTCAATTAAATAATTTCGCTAAAAAAGTTGTTATTGGTAACCTAGACCATTTAGAGTCTATACTCTTTGCCTCTATTATTTCAAACCTTAATATTCGGTTATATGAGGATATGCCAGTTATAATTAAAGGTTGTTCTCATAAACCCGTTCCTTCGAATGCAATGGTAATGCTCACAGAAAGACTGCAACCCGTTGCTAAATCTATAATGTTCGGTGAAGCTTGTTCTTCTGTACCCCTTTATAAAAGAACATAATTCTGCAATATTTATGACTTAAACTAATTTTTTTGATCTAATTGATACAAGATGAGTGCCTTTTTAAATATAAAAAATACTATATTAAGTTATATTTGTAATAGAATCGACTAAACTTTATTAAATACACTTTAACTATGAAAAAAAAATTAATCTTTATGGCAGTTTTGATGCTAGCCATTTCTTTTGGTTTTTCACAAACCAAAGAAGAATTAGAAGCGCAAAAAGCTGAGAAACAAGCCGAGGCTGACAAATTTCAAGGAGAAGCAGATGCTTTACAAGCCCAAATTGATGCATTACCTGGTTGGCGTGTTGGTGCTTTTGGTACTATTGGTGGTAGTCTTTCCAACTTTAACAATTGGTATGCACAGGGCACACCTAACAACGCTTCCGGTAATATTGGTTTTACAGTCAATGCATATGCTAATAAAATTGAAGACAAGTATTTTTGGAGAAATACACTAACCACTAATCTTAACTGGGTAAAACTAGATGATAAAGACGATCCCTCAGACAAAGATAGTTTTGAAGCAACAACAGATGTTTTTAATCTTTCATCTCTTTATGGATATAAATTAAGCAAAAAATGGGCAGTCTCTGGATTGTTGGAATATAGAACTACATTATTAGATAACTTCAATGATCCCGGTTATTTAGATTTGGGTGTCGGTGCTACATGGACTCCAATTGAGAATATGATTGTTGTAATACATCCTTTAAACTACAACTTTGTTTTTGCTGATGACGACAGCGTATTTGAATCTTCTGCAGGTGCAAAAATAGTAGCAGATTATACGAAATCTATAGGTGCTGTTAATTTTAAAACTAACTTCTCTACATTTCAAAGTTATGAATCAGGAGACTTATCAAACTGGACATGGACTAACTCTTTTAGCTATACATTATGGAAAATGATTGGTGTTGGTTTTGATTTCGCATTGAGAAGCAACAAACAAGAAGCAGCAAATTTCCAAGGAGTTGATTTAGAAGATGCAGACAATGACCTGCAATCCTATTACACTATTGGTTTAAGTTATAAGTTCTAAGATAGAACTAATATTCATAAAAAAGAGGGCTAAAATAGCTCTCTTTTTTATGTAATATCTTCAACATCAGGATAAAGAAAATGATTGTATGGAAATCTTGTTATGTGTATTTCTCTTATTTCTTTATATACACGTTTTCTAAATTCTTCTAAGTTTTCCTTATTGAGAGCAGATATAAATAATACATTATCGCCTAGTTTCGCCATCCATGTGTTTTTCCAATCTTCAATTGTGTAATTGGCTTTTGTCCCTTCTAGTTCACCTTCGTCCTCATCAAGTGGTTCAGGTTTATAGGCGTCTATTTTATTAAATACCATAATAGTTGGCTTGTCTTTACTCTGAATTTCATCTAATATTTGATTTACAGATTCTATATGCTCTTCAAAATTGGAATGCGAAATATCTACCACATGTAATAACAAATCAGCTTCTCTCACCTCATCTAAAGTGGATTTAAAAGACTCTACCAATTGTGTAGGTAGCTTTCTTATAAAACCAACGGTATCACTTACTAAAAATGGCAAGTTTCCTATTACAACCTTCCTAACTGTGGTGTCTAGGGTAGCAAACAATTTATTCTCGGCAAAAACCTCACTCTTACTAATTACATTCATAAGAGTAGATTTACCAACATTAGTATATCCAACTAAAGCAACTCTAACCATTTTACCACGGTTGCCTCTCTGTACTGCCATTTGCTTATCTATGGTCTTAATCTTGGCCTTTAACAATGCAATCTTATCACGTACAATACGTCTATCCGTTTCAATTTCTGTTTCACCAGGACCACGCATGCCAATACCACCTTTTTGTCTCTCTAAGTGTGTCCACATTCCTTTTAATCGAGGAAGCAAATATTCACATTGAGCCAGCTCTACCTGTGTCCTAGCATAACTTGTTTGGGCTCGCTGGGCAAAAATATCCAATATAAGATTTGTTCTGTCTAATATTTTACAATTAAGAATCTTACTGATATTGCGTTCTTGTGCAGGTGATAATTCGTCATCAAAGATAACTGTGCCAACCTCATTTTCTTTAACAAAGTGCATAACATCCTCCATCTTACCAGATCCGATAAATGTTTTTGGATTTGGCACGTTCATTTTTTGAGTATAACGCCTTACAACTTCTCCACCAGCAGTAAAGGTCAAAAACTCTAGTTCATCTAAATACTCTTTAGATTTTTCTTGATCTTGATCTTGGGTGATAATACCAACGAGCGCAACTTTTTCTAGAGCTATATCTTTTTTTTCAATCATATATTCAATAAAGTACAAAGTTAAGCAAATGCTATATTCCAAATAATCTTTTAAAATCATATATTTATTGCCATGACTAATAAGCAAAAGCAGTATACCATTGCCTTTTATAATATCGAAAACTTATTTGATACTGTGAATGATCCTATGAGTGATGACGATGATTTTTTACCAACTTCCAGAAAACGTTAGACTAAAAAACGCTATTACAATAAATTGCGGAAAATTGGGTCCGTAATTTCGAAAATTGGGAATGATGATTCTGACGAAGCTCCTGTTATAGTAGGACTATCGAAAGTTGAAAATAAATTGGTGCTTTCTGATTTAATAAGCAGTGAAAATCTAAGAGATGAAGACTACAATTATGTTCACTATAATTCTTCTGACGAGCGCGGTATTGATGTAGCTCTTTTATATAAGAACGATATATTTGAAGTAGAACATTCTGATACTTTTTCAATCTATCTAGAAAATGAAGAGGGTTTAAGAGATTATACAAGAGATATTTTATTAGTCCAAGGGAAATTAAATGGAGAAACCATATCAATTATTGTAAATCATTGGTCCTCTAGAAGGGAGGGTAAAAAAGAAACTGAATACAAACGTATTGCAGCTGCAGAAAAGGTTAATTCAATAATTAACACCATTAAAGAAGACAGTCCTAATATGAAAATAATTGTTATGGGTGATTTTAATGACAACCCAAATAATAATAGTATGGAACTCATTGAAAAGGAAAGCAGTCTTTTCAATCCATTTAAAACGGTTTGGTCTAGAGATGTTGGAAGCCTAAACCATAATTTCCAGTGGAATCTATTTGATCATATTTTATTCTCAATAAACTTTTTTGATAACAATATTTCTTCCCTGTCTTTTGATGAAGCGGATGTATTTGATGTAAAGTCTTTAACACAATACCATGGAAAGTATAAGGGACAGCCATTTAGAACTAATGTAGGCAAAAAATATAAGGGTGGATATAGTGATGATTTTCCTGTTTTTATCAACCTAAAAGCTTCTTAATAGAGCAATTCCCTTTTATCGATTATAATTGTACTTAATCTATTAAAACACTGTTAACATAGTGTTGATAACCAATTTTTATATATTCGAATGAATATCAAAATTTCGGCTGTAAACCGAAATTTTTGTTCCCTATAGCCCCTTCATTTTTTTAAATAATTCAAATCCTTTGTAATCAATATTTTACAAAGGATTAAATAAGTTCTAACAAACCAATTAATAATGAAAAAAAGTACTTTACTACTATTTTCACTTTTTTTAATTTTATTCCAAATCAACGCCCAAGTGGCCATTGGTTCCGGTAATTTACAGGGTGAAAATGCGCCTTTTGAAGCTTATTATGGATACTCGTATACTCAAACGGTATACTTAGCTTCAGAAATCAATGCTTCTGGTGAAATCACTGATGTACAGTGGTATTACAGTGGTACGTCAGACCTAGCAAATAGTCAAGATTTAGTTATATACATGGCAGAATCTACCCGTACTGATTTTGCAAATACTGATGACTGGGAACCATCAACCTCTCTTGCTCAAGTTTATGCTGGTGGAATAAGTGTTACTCCTGGTGTTGAAGGATGGGTGACATTAACCTTAGATACACCTTTTACATATTCTGGAATAGACAATTTGATTATTGCTGTCGAAGAAAATAGTGCAGGGTATGATTCCTTTGGTGATGATTTTTACAATTCTCAAGTAAGTGCTAATCGAACTATTTCTTATTTCAGCGATTTTACAAACCCAGATCCTGTTGCTCCGCCTTCAGCAAGTAACATTGACGACACCATTCCTAATATTATAATAGGCGGTATTACTCAAGCCTGTGCCACTCCAAGTGACTTAGCTGCTTCTGGAATTACATCAAATGAAGCTCAGATTTCATGGACTGAGAACGGAACATCTACTTCTTGGAATATTGAAATTGTATTATCTGGAGATGCTCCAACAGGGACTCCTACAGCAACCGGAGTTTCAAATCCATATACAGTTATGGGTTTATCTGCAGTTACAACTTATGATGTTTACGTCCAGGCAGATTGTGGTACTGAACAAAGTGCTTTCGCTGGTCCCTTAACGTTTGAAACATTATGTGATATATTTATACCTGACTACTTAGAGAACTTTACAACTATAATACCAGATTGTTGGGATGAAGCTGATAGTGGTGATCCTACAACTGGACCATCAGACTTAGGTGCTGGTTCTTGGACAGCAGATGAATTTTTAAATACTGGAACTGGTGATGGCGCTTATAAAATAAATTTATTTACAACAGGTAAGAGTGATTGGATTATTTCTCCACAATTTGATTTAACAGGAGGCCCTTTCCAAGTTGAGTTTGATTTTGCTATTACAAACTGGAACAGTAGTACTGTTGCAGGGACTTTAGGTTCTGATGATGTTGTACAATTTTTAATGACGACTGATAATGGTGTGACATGGACCACCTTGCTAACATATGACAGTACCTCTGTTGTACCTATCCCTGGAATTCATCCAGTGGTAGACTTAACAGGGAATAGTGGGCAAACAGTACAATTTGCAATTTACGCAACAGAAGGAACAACTGATGACCCTCAAGATGTTGATGTATTTGTCGATAATTTTCAGGTAAGAAATATTCCTTCATGTCCAGAACCAACGGATTTAACAGTATCTAGCCCAACACCAGATGGTGCTGAAGTAGCTTGGACAGAATCAGGAACTTCTACTGTTTGGAATATTGAAATTGTTCCAGCCGGAGATACTCCAACAGGGACTCCTACAGCAACAAATGTTACTAACCCGTATTTCGCAACCGGTCTTAATGCTATTACAGCCTATGACGTATATGTACAATCTGATTGTGGTGGTACTGGCTTAAGTTCATGGACTGGTCCTGCAACTTTTTCAACATTGTGTGACATTTTTGTGCCAGATTATATAGAAAACTTTACAACCATAATACCGGATTGTTGGGATGAGGCTAGCAACGGAGATGCCACGACAGGTCCGACCGACTTAGGTGCTGGTTCTTGGGTTGCAGATGAATTTTTAAATATAGGTACTGGAGACGGTGCGTACAAAATTAATTTGTTTTCAACAGGTAAAAGCGATTGGATAATTTCTCCGCAATTCGATTTAACAGGCGGACCTTTCCAAGTAGAATTCGACTTTGCAATTACCAATTGGAACAGTAGTACTGTTGCCGGAACATTAGGTTCTGACGATACAGTACAGCTTTTAATGACTACAGATGGTGGTGCGACCTGGATTGAATTATTATTATACGATAACAGCTCTGTAGTACCAATCCCAGGTATTCATCCTGTAGTAGATTTAACAGCGTACAGTGGGCAGATTGTTCAATTTGGTGTTCTGGGTTCTGAAGGTACAGTTAATGACACTGAAGATGTAGATGTATTTGTAGATAATTTCCAAGTAAGAAATGTTCCTACGTGTCCAGAACCAAGTGATTTAACATCAACAAACCTCTCATTAACGTCTACCGAAATTGCCTGGACTGAGGCTGGCACCTCCACTGTTTGGAATATAGAATACGGACCTGCTGGCTTTGCTCAAGGCAGTGGTACTGTTGTTAATGGTGTTACAAACCCATTCGTTCTCACAGGATTGCTTCCTGATACATTATATGATTGGTATGTGCAAGCAGAATGTGATCCGTCAAATTTAAGTTCTTGGTCTGGTCCTAGTCAATTCTTTACTGGTTACTGTGAATCGATACCAACAAGTAATGATGGGCAAGGTGTTACTAATGTTACAATAGGTATTGTTGACTTTCCAAGTTTAGGAGACGTTACTTATGAAAATCAAACCTCACCGGTGGTTAATGTATTCCAAGGTGTAGATACTACAATAGAAATAACTTTCGCTACAGGATTTACATATGATTCCAATATCTGGATTGATTTTAATGATGATTTAGTCTTTGATGCTTCAGAATTAGTATTTCAAGGAGAATCTACAAATGCTAACCCAACAATATTAGATGCTTCTTTTGTTATGCCGGCTGCGGCTCCTTTGGGTGAACATAGAATGCGTATTGGTACAGCAGATTCTGGACAAGCAACACCAAATCCATGTTATAATGGTTCTTGGGGTGTTACCTTAGATTTCACAGTTAATGTTATTGAATTGACATGTACATTGCCAGAGGCTAGTTATACGACAGTACCAGATTGCGACAACGACCAGTTCTTTATTGATGTTGATATTACAAGTTTAGGTGATGCAACTTCTTTAGAGATTTCTAATAGCTTAGATATAATAACTATACAGGCAACTGCTATCGGTGTTTATCAAGCTGGTCCATTCCCTTTTGGTAGCACGGCAAAAGTGTTTGTTATGAACGAACAAGACAATAACTGTATTATCAGTAGCGATAATTTTACTGTTTTAGCCTGTCCACCTGATAATGACGAATGTGATATGGCGACTATCGCGGTTGTTAACGATATTGATCTATGTGAGCAAGTAACACCTGGAACAATCCTGGCCGCTACGCCTTCAGGCTTAGATCCTGGGTCTTGTACAGGAAATCCTAATGATGATGTTTGGTTTGAGTTCACAGCACTCGATGAAGTAGAATTCATTTCTTTAGGCAATATTCAAGGAGGAACAACTAATTTAGATCATGCAGTTTATGAGGGAACGTGTGGTAGTTTAACTGAACTTTATTGTTCAACTGAATCCGCAAGTATTACTCCATCTTTAATTGTTGGTAATACGTATTATATTAGAGTATTTAGTTCAGGTAGTGTTTCAGAGACCTCTACATTTGATTTATGTATCAGGGAAGCACCAACTAATGTGATTTGTGAAAATGCAGAAAATTTCTGTTCTGTTGGTGACGCCTTAGTAGGTTCAAATATCATTGGCCTTCCTGATCCAACAGATATTGCATGTTTATTCAGTGCGCCAAATCCAACTTGGAATATTATCCAAATTGGTGAGCCTGGTCTTATAGAAATAGAAATAAATCAATGGCAAGATAATAACAATAATGGAGTTCAAGATGGCGGAGAACCTGGCTTAGATGTTGATTTTGTCCTTTGGGGGCCGTTTTCAGACCCAGTTGATGCCTGCGATAATTTAGATAATGGTTGTCCAGACCCTAATGATTGCCCAAATAATACTACGAGTCCAGACTTTTATCCATTTGGTAATATTGTAGATTGCAGTTATTCTTTTATTTCTACTGAGAATCTAACTATTGATAATGCTCAAACTGGAGAAATATATATTTTATTAGTAACTAACTTCTCTAATGATCCCGGGACAATTTCAATTAATCAAACAAATATAGGGGGTACAGGAGATGGAACAATTGAGGCAGATATTTCTGCTGAGATTACAAGTAATGAAGTTGTTTTTGTAGATACAGATTCTGATCCAAGTACACCTGTTGAAGCTTCAGTTTGTGGTTTTGACACAGTAACAATTATAGCAGATTCACCATTTGCCGATAGCTATGTTTGGTATAAAAATGGTTTCGTAGTGCCAGGAGAAACAACAGACACATTGGTAGTTACAGAATCTGATCTTTACCAAGTACAGGCATTTGACGAACAATGTGGTGCAGATGCATTCTCACAATTTGTGGTAATAAATATGTACAATGACCCTGGTTCATTAGGCCCACAGGTTATAGAAGTTTGTGACGGACCTGAAAGTAATGGTAGTGAATCATTTGATCTTGATGCATTAACCACATCTCTAGGTTATGGACCAGATTTCACAGTTACCTATTATACTAGTACAGCAGATGCCAACCAGGCAATAAATGCAGTAAGTTCACCTTATGATTCATCTGGTGAAATACTTGTTATAAGAGTAGAAGATACAGATGCATTTAATAATGGTTTCTTAGGCTGTAGACAACTTTCAGAAGTGGAGTTGGTAGTTCTGGCAATACCCGTAATTAATCAACCTGCAGATTTTGTTGTATGTGATGATATCGATGGCAACGTTGATGGTATTACTGATTTTGATTTAACATCTATTGATGGCGAAATTACAACTGATACAGATGTAGCAATTACTTATCATGCTTCTCAGGCAGATGCTGATGCTGGAACTGCTCCTATTGCAAGTCCATATTCAAGTGGTGATGCTACCGTATACATACGAGCTGAAAATGCTCTTACAGGATGTTTTGTTACTACATCATTCAATTTAGTTGTAAATGTAGTGCCATTAGGTTCTATTGATACAAATCTATTTTATTATGATACAGATACCAATGAGTTTTTACTCTGTCCTGCCGCAGAATCTGGAGTAGTCCTTACAATAATTCCTCAAGGATTTAATACTTCTGATGTAACAGTTCAATGGGTATTAGATGGAAACGATGTTTCTGGTGCTAACGGTATTTCATATGAAGCATTTGAAGGAGGTGATTATTCAGCTATAATTACCTTTAATGCAACAGGGTGTTCAAATACAATTTCAAACATTATTGTTACAGAAATTGAAAACTGTGCGATTCCACAAGGGATTTCACCAGGAGTTTCAGCCGGATTTAATGATACTCTAGATTTAAGGTATTTTAATGTAACAAAACTTGAAATATTCAACAGAAATGGAACTTTAGTTTATTCAAAGAATAATTATTCTAATGAATGGGCAGGGCAAACCGATGATGGTGAAGAGCTTCCAGTAGGAACATATTTCTACACCATGGTATATGAGGGAGGAACAAAGTCTAAATCTGGATGGATTTATATTAATAGATAAAATTAACTGAATCAACTTATTATAATGAAAAAACTCACTATTATTGCGGTTTTGCTCCTAGCGCTACAAACCTATGGGCAACAAGACCCTCAGTACACTCAGTACATGTATAATATGAATATTATTAACCCTGCCTATGCGGGTTCAAGAGAAAACTTATCATTTGGGTTATTATATAGAAATCAATGGACGGCAATAGATGGAGGCCCTGAAACGGGTACTTTCTTTGGCCACTCACCAATTGGAAACAACCTAGGGTTAGGATTATCTGTAATTGCAGATCAAATTGGGCCGGTAAAAGAAACTAATACTTACGTAGATGTTTCTTATACACTTAAATTGGGAGGGGCACATAGACTCGCTTTCGGAGTTAAAGCAGGTGCTACATTCCACGATATTAATTTAACGAGTTCAAATGTTTCAGTAATAGATCAAAATGACCCATTCTTTGGAATTGGGATAAATGAGACAACACCTAATTTTGGTGCTGGTTTCTTCTATTATACTGATAATTATTACTTATCACTATCTGTACCTAATTTTTTGTCATCAGTTCATTTAGACGCTAATGGAAATAAAATAGGTTCAGAAACACAGCACTACTTTTTAACTGGTGGATATGTGTTTAATGTATCTCCTAACACAGAATTGAAACCTTCTTTTATGCTTAAGTCGGCATTTGATGCACCATCATCATTTGATATTAATTTAAATGCCCGGTTTTTTAAGAAGTTTGAAATCGGAGCTTCGTACCGTTTAGACGATTCCTTCTCTGGTTTAGTAAACTTTGCAGTTACACCATCAATTAGATTAGGGTATGCTTACGATGCTATTTCGTCAGATATTAAGGCCTATGCTCCAGCATCTCATGAAGTAATGCTGTTATTCGATCTTAATTTCCCTAAGAAAGTTTCACGTTCACCAAGATATTTCTAATCAGTTAAGCTAAACAAAAATGAAAAACTTAAAAACACTATTATTTATTACGTTGATGAGTAGCTTGTGCTTAACTGCTCAAAACAGCGACACAAAAAAAGCAGATAAACAATTTGCTAGGTATGAATTTGTAAAGGCTGCTGAAAGCTATAACAAACTTATAGAAAAAGGCAAAGGTGATACTTATGTATACGGTCAGCTAGCCGAATGTTATTACAACGTTTTTAGTACCATAGATGCAGAAAAATGGTATGCAAAGGCCTTAGATTCCTCTAGCGATCCAGAAATGATTTACAAGTATTCAGAAATGCTGAAAGCTAATGGTAAATACGACGAATCGAATACACAAATGGAAAAATTTGCTTCCATGCGTCCTTCTGATGATAGAGCTACTGCATTTAGAAAAAATCCAAACTATTTGCCTAAAATACTAGAACAGGGTAAAAAGTTTAATGTTCAAAATGCAGATTTCAATTCTGAGCAATCAGATTTTGGAGGCACTATGAACAATGGAAAACTGTATATAACTTCAAGTAGAAATGATAACCGCAAAACTTATGGTTGGAATCAAGAACCCTTTCTAGACATCTATTCTTTATCGAAAAATTCAGATGGTTCATACCAAGGGGCGACACTAATGAACGATAAGATAAATACAAGATATCATGAAGGCCTCGTGTCTTTTTCACCCGATGGAGAAACAATGTACTTTTCGAGAGAGAGCTATTTTGAAAAAGATTTTGAAAAGGACTCCCTTTCAAAAGTGAGATATAGTCAATTATATTTATTTAAAGCAGCAAAACTTGGATCTGATTGGGACATGGTTGAAAGTTTGTCAGTGAATAGCAAAAATTACTCTGTAAAGAACCCATCAGTTAGTTCAGATGGTAAGACTATATATTTTGCATCAAACATGCCAGGTGGTTATGGTAACTTTGATATTTACAAGGCATCTATTAATGATGATGGTTCAATCGGTGAACCTCAAAATCTTGGGCAAAAAGTAAATACGGAAGGCCAAGAAATGTTCCCGTATATAAGTAGTAATGGTACACTTTACTTTTCATCTAATGGTCATTTAGGCCTTGGTGGAATGGATGTTTTCTTTACTAAAGAAATTGACGGTAAAGTAGCACCTATTAGAAATGTTGGTATCCCAATAAACAGTAATGGAGATGATTTTGCATTTACTATTGATGAAGAAGCAGAAGAGGGATTTGTTTCATCTAACAGAGACGGAGGAAAAGGAAGCGATGATGTTTATGCCTTCAAAAAATTACAGCCATTATGTGATGTGCTTGTATTAGCTACAGTATTAGATGATAAGACACGTGAGCCTGTTAATGGTGCAAATGTAACATTGTTAGATTCTGAAAGGAATGTAGTTGTATCAAAAAGTTCAAATTCAGATGGATTAGCAGAATTCATAGTAGAATGCGAGCAAGATTTTGAATTGGAGATAACTATGGAAGATTACGACAGTAAAAAGGTATCTGTTAGTGGTACGAACGAGGAAGAGTTAGCTGTTCAAATCTCACTTGATCCAATTGAAAAATTAATTGTTGAAGATAAAATTGAACTACAACCAATTTATTTTGATTTCGACAAGTCTAATATTACAGCACAAGCTGCTTTTGAATTAGATAAACTGGTTCAAATAATGACTAAATATCCTGAGTTAGTTATAAAAGCAACCTCTCATACAGATACTCGTGGGCCTGCATCATATAATAACAGATTGTCAGAACGTAGAGCAAAATCTACTGTACAATATGTTATTTCAAAAGGTGTTGCCCAAGCAAGGATTTCTGCTGAAGGTAAAGGTGAATCTGAACTTAAAGTAGAATGCGGTGGAAGATGTACGGAAGAACAACATCAAGAAAATAGAAGATCAGAGTTTATTATTGTTAGTGGAGGACCACAAGGATAATAACTGATAAATAAATGTGCTAATGAAGAAAGCTCTGAAATTTATTCAGAGCTTTTTTTATCTTAATAGGAAACCTTTGGCTGCCCACCATGGATGTATTTCAATTACACATCTTCCTGCTTTTACCATTGGATTCGCATTGGTAAGGCTGTCTGCCATTTGCATATTTAGCACATTATATATTGTAATTCCTCTAATTTCACCATCGTCACCAAAAGGACCAGATTATATCAGCAAAAGTCTTTTTTTCATAATCTCCATTCTTTATATGGATGTTTACTTAACTGAGAGTTGTAGTATTTTATATTACCTGTTACTTCTTTGCCCAACCACAGTGGTTTCTCAAACTTTTCATCGATAGAATTTAATTCTATCTCAGCAATTGTCAACCCATCATTTTCACCAAAGAATTCATCTACTTCAATAATATGTTCTCCAGCCTTAATCTCATATCTTATTTTGTCAATGATCCCCTTTTCGCACAATCCTAAAAGAGACATCGCCTCTTCCTTTTTAATTTCTTTTTCCCATTCATAACGTGTTAAACCATCATCAGAAGATAATCCCTTAACTGTCAAAATCCCTTTATCGCCAACTAATCTTACCCTAACTGTCCTTTCTGGGTCAGAATTCAAAAACCCTTGTTTAATGCTGTAGTTATTATAGGCTTCCTCTTTATAATTAGAGGATTTCACTAAATATTTTCGTTCAATTTCTATCATGGTATTGCGTAAATTTACAGTATGCATAATGATTTACCAATAAGAAAAATAATTCATGTTGATATGGATGCCTTTTATGCATCTGTTGAACAGCTCGACAATCCGGATCTTAAAGGTAAACCAATTGCAGTTGGTGGTGGTGGTGCAAGAGGCGTAATAAGTGCGGCAAGTTACGAAGCTCGCAAATTTGGGGTTAAGAGCGCCATGTCTGGCAGGTTGGCAGAAAAATTATGCCCTAATTTAATTTTTGTAAAACACCGATTTGAGAGATATAAAGAAATCTCAAACAAAATCAGAAAAATATTTTTGGATTACACTGATTTAGTTGAACCATTATCACTAGATGAGGCATATTTGGATGTAACCGAAAATAAAATAGGGCTCCCTAGCGCAACATTAATAGCGCAGAAAATAAGAGATCGAATATTTAGTGAAGTTGGTTTAACAGCCTCTGCAGGCATCTCAATAAATAAATTTGTAGCGAAGATAGCTAGTGATTATAACAAACCTAATGGCCAAAAAACGGTTAATCCAGAAGATGTACTTCAATTTCTTGAAGAATTGGATATTCGAAAATTCTATGGTGTTGGCAAAGTAACTGCAGAGAAAATGTACCAGAAAGGCATTTTTACAGGTAAAGATTTAAAATCAAAGAATATTGAATATCTAGAAGACAATTTTGGTAAATCGGGTAAACAGTATTATTATATAGTGAGAGGTATTCATAACAATGAAGTAAGTCCAAATAGGATAAGAAAGTCATTAGCTGCAGAACGAACATTCAGTGAGAACCTGTCATCAGAAATCTTTATGCTTGAAAAATTAAATCAGATCGCAGAAGAGGTTTCTAACCGCCTAAATAAAAGTAAGGTGTCGGGTAAAACAATCACTTTAAAAATAAAGTATAGTGATTTTACACTTCAAACTCGTAGTAAAACTTTACCTTTTTTTATTAACGATAAATCAATTATTCTAGAGATTGCAAAGGAGTTACTATATCAAGATAGTTTAAAAAACTCTGTTAGGTTACTAGGAATTTCCTTATCAAATTTAAATACAGACAAAAAATTATCTGAAGACCCTATAGACAAGGAGAAGAAATCCGTTAGTGTTCAGTTAAAATTTGATTTTTAGATTAAAAACTACAGCTTTTAATTTCAGTTACCCGTAATGTATTTACCATACCTTTGTCTTGAATTGGCATTGCTGCTAAACTAATAAGCATATCACCAACTTCTAGGTAACCTTTTTTACAAGCAATTGCATTTACATCTTCAATAGTTTTATCTGTACTTACAAATCTATCATAGTAGAATGCTTTTACACCCCAAAGCAAATTCAATTGCGTTAAAATTCGCTTATTTGAAGTAAATACCAATATGTGAGCGTCTGGTCGCCAAGCAGATATTTGAAATGCAGTATAGCCACTATTTGTCAATGTAGAAATAGCTTTTGCATTTATCTCATTTGCCATATTTGCAGCATGGTAGCAAATAGCTTTTGTAATATACCTTTTAGTTCTAATATGTGGTGGTGATTGTGGTACCTCAATTAAATGAGAATCTTCTACGCTTCTAATTATGTTGGCCATTTGCCGTATTACTTGTACAGGATATTGCCCAACTGAAGTCTCACCTGAGAGCATTACAGCATCAGCACCATCCATCACAGAGTTAGCAACATCATTTACCTCTGCTCTAGTTGGTGTTAAACTTGTAATCATTGTTTCCATCATTTGAGTTGCAATAATTACAGGGATTCTGGCACGTTTAGCACGTAACACTAATTTCTTTTGAATTAGAGGAACCTCTTCTGCAGGTATTTCTACACCTAGATCACCACGAGCTACCATTAAACCATCACAATAGGCCACAATCTTGTCTATGTTTTCAACAGCTTCAGGCTTTTCAATTTTCGCAATTATTGGAATTTTATAATCACTATGTTCCTTAATTAACTCCTCTAACTGCATTAAATCTTCAGCATGTCTTACAAATGAAAGTGCAATCCAATCTACCTTTTGGCTTATAGCAAAAATTGCATCTTCAATATCCTTTTCAGTTAATGCTGGTTGCGAAATATTGGTATTGGGTAGATTTACTCCTTTTTTTGATTTTAAAGGACCTCCTTGTATAACCTTTGCTTTAACCTCACTCTTTTTATCGGTAGAAACAACCTCAAAAATTAACTTACCATCATCTAATAATATTCTTTCGCCTGGTTTTGCATCTTGAGGAAAGTTATCATAGGTCATATATACCCTTTCCTTGGTTCCTTCAAAACGGTCTCCTGTGGCAAAAATTATTTCATCTCCTTCATTTACAATCACCTCACCTTTCATTACTCCAACTCTCAACTTTGGCCCTTGCAGGTCTCCCAAAATCGCTGCGTTGTACCCAAATTCATCATTGAGTTCTCTAATAATGTTTATGCGTTCCTTCACTGCATCGTAATCTGCGTGAGAAAAGTTAATTCTAAATACATTTGCACCTTCATCAAGCATCTGTTTCAATATTTCCTTTGTGCTTGTCGCTGGTCCAAGAGTAGCTACTATTTTTGTTTTTTTATTTGACATCAATTTAAAAAATTAAATGGTTTTTAGATCTCAATTTCATTGGGTTTACAATGTAACTTGTAATTATCTGGGGAATATTTTGCAATTTGCTTAATATAGCCCTTTCACTAATATTTTGTATTTCCTCTGAGATCTTAATAAAATAATCAACTTTTTTATATTCAGATATTAAGTGAAATGTTTTTAAAACCTTGTTGGTGCTTTCAAATAATGTTCCTGAACTATATAAACTTGTTTCTTCCTTTTTACATACATTTGAAATTAAATTCCAAGTAACGTATTCTGTTTCATTCTTCCACTCAAAGAGACTATAAGAAGATTCCAAATATTTAAGATCTATATCCTCTTCTTTGCGCTTTAATTTTAAATCTAAATTTTTATTGAGTATATATGCTAGTCGATAATCTTCCAAACTACAATGAATAGCAATTAGCTTATAGGAGTCATCATAGAAATCATCAACTAGTAGTTTGTGCAAAGCCATATAATTATAACTTTTAACCGTAAATATAGGACAATAATAGGTTACATAGATTAACTTTTAATTAATCTTAACCCTGAAAAATTACGAAAACGTTGTAGTCCAAGTTAAATTTGAGATGCCTTAATTTCGGCTTTAGATTAATTTTGTCATTTGCTTTTGAAAGGCAAAAAATGCACGCTTTGATGCCTTTTCTTCTGCTTTTTTCTTTGAAGTTGCGCGTGCCTTTGAAACTACTTTATTGTTAATACTTAATTTAACAGAAAAATGCTTTAGTTCATCTTTTCCTGTGTCTTCATAAACCTGGTAATCAAAGGTGTTTTTTTCCTTTTGACACCACTCTATTAGCAAGCTTTTATAACTTATAACCTTACCTTCTAAAGTTTCAATATCTACGTACGGATAAATAACTCTTTTATATATAAATCGTTCACAAAACTTGTATCCCTTATCCAAATAAATAGCACCTAATAGGGCTTCAAAAAGATTACCATGAATGTTATTCCCAAAGCTTGATTTGGGTATTCGACTTTGAACCAAATCAATTAGATCAAGGTCTTTACCAAGTTCATTTAAGTGCTCTCTACTTACCACCTTTGAGCGCATTTTTGTAAGATACCCTTCATCACCGTGAGGCACCTGTTCGTACAAGTATGAAGCAATTACAGAGCTTAACATTGCATCGCCAACAAATTCTAGACGCTCATAATTTATGGCATTACCCATCTTGTCCTTAATATTCATTGAACGATGTGTAAATGCCTTAATGTAAAGTGATTTAGATTTTGGCTTAAAGCCCAAAATACTTTTAAGTTTCAAAAAAAAATCCCCGTCTCCATGAGAACGGGAATTTAGTATGTTACGAATGAAACCCATTCGGGATTTAATCTAATTTTTTAAATAATACACAAGCGTTGTGACCTCCAAATCCAAATGTATTACTCATTGCGACTTTAATATCTCGTTTCTGAGCTTTATTCAACGTTAAATTTAATTCTGGGTCAATATCTTCATCAACAGTTTCGTGATTAATTGTGGGTGGTATTACACCATTTTTCAAAGCTAAAATTGAAGCAATAGCCTCAATAGCCCCGGCAGCACCTAACAAATGACCTGTCATTGATTTAGTAGAATTAATATTTATATTCTTAGCATGGTTGCCAAATACTTCAGATATAGCCTTGAGTTCAGCAACATCTCCTAATGGTGTCGATGTACCGTGTGTATTAATATGATCTACATCTTCTGGATTTAAACCGGCATTTTCTAAACAATTTTTCATTACTGCAACAACACCGATGCCATCTGGATGAGGGGCTGTCATGTGATAAGCATCTGAAGATAATCCTCCTCCAACTACTTCAGCATAAATTTTAGCTCCTCTTGATATAGCATGTTCGTATTCTTCTAAAATGATTGATCCCGCTCCTTCTCCCAATACAAAACCGTCTCGGTTTGCATCGAAGGGTCTTGAAGCCGTTTTTGGATTGTCATTTCTTGTACTCATGGCGTGCATAGCATTAAAACCACCCATACCAGCTATTGTGACAGCCGCTTCGCTACCACCAGTAATTACAACATCACAATGTCCTAATCTTATAGTGTTTAGAGCATCAATCATTGAATTTGCTGAAGACGCACATGCGGATACTGTAGTATAGTTTGGGCCCATAAAACCATATTTAATGGATATGTTTCCAGGTGCTATATCAGCTATCATTTTTGGAATGAAGAAAGGATTAAAACGTGGACTGCCGTCTCCTGCGGCAAAATTTAACACCTCATCTTGAAATGTTTTTAAACCACCTATTCCGGCTCCCCAAATTACTCCTACTCTATATTTATTTAGTGAATCTATGTCAAGTTTTGAGTCTGCAATAGCCTCATCTGAAGCTACCATGGCATACTGTGAAAACTTATCCATTTTCCTTGCTAACTTCCTGTCAATAAAGTCAGTAACTTCAAAGTTTTTTACTTCACAAGCGAACTGTGTTTTAAATTTTTCCGCATCAAAATGCGTAACTGGCGCAGCACCACTTTTACCACTAATTAGTGCATCCCAATATTCATCTTTGGTGTTGCCTATTGGCGTAAGTGCTCCTAAACCAGTAACTACAACTCGCTTTAGCTCCATAAAAACGTTATTATTTTGCTTCTTCTATATAAGAAATAGCTTGACCAACTGTTGCAATATTTTCAGCTTGATCATCTGGTATTTGAATATCAAATTCCTTTTCAAATTCCATTATTAATTCAACAGTGTCTAAAGAATCAGCTCCTAAATCATTAGTGAAGCTTGCCTCTGTTACAACCTCGTTTTCATCAACACCTAATTTGTCTACGATAATCGCTTTTACTCTTGATGCAATGTCTGACATAATCTTTTAATTTTAAGTTTTTATTAGACCGCAAAAATAAAAAACTTTATTATAAAAAACATCTTTACCGATAAAATGTGCACATAGATGGCAAAATTCGATATATCTGTTAATGAATTGCGTCTAATTGTTAATTATTATTCTTTTTTTTGTTTCGAATAATAGTACATTGAATAGTAGTATATGAAACGTGTAGTAATTTTTGCGTCCGGTAGCGGATCTAATGCTGAAAATTTAATTAAGTTTTTTCACAACATTGATAATGTGTCTGTTATTCAGGTATTGACTAACAATCCTCATGCCAAAGTTTTAGACAGGTGTAAAAGACTAAATATTAGTGCTTTATCATTCAATAGAGTCGCTTTTTCTAAGTCGGAAGATGTATTAAATATTTTAAAAAAACAGAAACCAGATCTTATTATACTCGCTGGCTTTCTATGGAAATTTCCTAAATTTATTCTTAACCACTATGAAAATAAGGTGATAAACATTCATCCTGCGCTGCTTCCTAAATATGGAGGAAAAGGTATGTATGGTATGCACGTCCACAATGCTGTTGTAGCTAATAATGAAAAAAAAACAGGCATAACAATTCATTATGTGAATGAAAACTATGATGAAGGTTCAATAATCTTTCAAGCAAAATGCGACGTCTTGCCAACAGACACGCCTGAGGATTTAGCTTCTAAAATCCATCTTTTAGAAATGGAATATTTTCCTAAGGTTGTTAATGATTTGCTCAATGAGTAAGAAAAAGAAATACTATACGGTTTGGAAAGGTCATAATACAGGAGTATTTGAGACTTGGGAAGATTGTAAAGCTCAGATAAAAAACTTTAAAGGTGCTCAATACAAATCTTTTACATCTTTTGAGGCCGCCAAAAAAGCATACCAGGAAGGCTCTAAGGAGTATATTGGCAAATCTAAAACCTTTAAAAGTGAACTGTCAGAAGAACAGCTGAAAAAAATTGGTGAACCTAATCTAAATTCGATATGTGTTGATGCTGCTGTTAGCGGAAATCCGGGTAAAATGGAATATCGTGGTGTAGTGACAAAAACAAAAAAGCAATTATTTATTCAAGGGCCATTTGAAGAGGGCACTAATAATATTGGTGAATTTTTAGCTATTGTTCATGGATTAGCATTTTTAAAACAGAAGAAAAGTAACCGTATAATCTATACAGACTCTAGAACAGCCATGAGCTGGGTCAAAAAGAAAAAATGCAACACAAAACTCAACCGAAGCGATAAGAATAAATCTCTTTTTGAATTAGTGGATAGGGCAATAAAGTGGTTAAATGAAAATAAATATTCAACTACCGTTGTAAAATGGGAAACCAAGGCTTGGGGAGAAATTCCAGCTGATTTTGGAAGGAAATAAAATCTAATGGATTCTAATTATTACGATATTATTATAATAGGTGCTGGTCTATCTGGGATCGGTGCAGCATGTCACTTAACAAGAAAAAGTCAAGAAAAGTCTTATTTAATATTAGAATCACGAGAAACTCTTGGTGGTACTTGGGACTTATTTAAATATCCTGGTGTCAGATCTGATTCTGACATGTATACTTTTGGATATTCTTTTAAAACTTGGGATGATGCAAGGTCCTTTGCGGATGCGCCATCAATATTAAAATATCTCAACGAAGCATCAAGAGAATATAATGTTATTGACAATATTGCTTTTAACCAGCGTGCAATTTCTTATAACTATAGCTCTAAAGATAAACTTTGGCGTATAACATCGGCTGACACCAAAACTGAAGCTAAAATTACCTATTCAACTAGATTTATTTTTAATTGTAGCGGCTACTATAGTTATGATGAAGGCTACACACCTAAATATAAAGGTTTGGAAAATTATAAAGGAGATTTTGTTCATCCCCAAAAATGGCCAAAAAATCTAAAGTTGAATAATAAAAAGGTGGTCGTTATTGGTAGTGGAGCAACCGCAGTTACAATTGTTCCTAAAATTGCAAAAACTGTCAGTCATGTAACAATGCTACAGAGGTCGCCAACATATATCGGTGCACTACCTAATAAGGATGTAATAGCTAAGTTCTTAAAATTTATTTTGCCTAAAAAAATAGCGCATAAGGCCATTAGAATAAAGAATGTACTTTTAGATATGGCTTTTTTTAATGCTTGCAGGAAATGGCCAAATACCATGAAAAAGTATATTATTAAAAAGGCGCAAAAAGAATTAGGAGATGTCCCTGTGTACCCACATTTTACACCAAATTACAACCCATGGGAACAACGCTTTTGTTTGGCTCCTGATGGCGATTTATTTAAATCTATTAGAGAAGGTAGCGCTTCCATTGAGACGGCTAAAATAAATCACTTTAATCAAACTGGTATTGTATTAGATTCTGGAAAAGAACTTACGGCAGATATAATTGTAAGTGCCACAGGTTTAAGAATATTACCGTTAGGTGGAGTTTCAATTTCTATAGATCAACAACCTTTTGATATCTCTAAACTTTATGTGTACAAGGGTTGTATGCTAAGTGACCTTCCTAATTTATTCCTCTTTGTAGGATATACAAATGCATCTTGGACTTTAAAAAGTGATTTAACAAGTGAATACATTACACGGGTTTTTAGATATTTGAATAAACACAATTTTCAATCTATTTGCCCAAAAACTAAAGATGCCAGTCTTAAATCAACACCATTACTTAATTTAAATTCAGGCTATATTCATCGAGCAAAAAATATTCTGCCTAATCAGGGAGATAAAGCGCCATGGAGGGTTTATCAGAATTATATACTTGACTATAAGATGTTAAGAATTGATAATATAAATGACTCATTTGCATCATTCAATTAATGAAGAGAGTAATAATTTTTAAAGGAATATTTTTTACTTAAATTTGCGTCTTAATCAAACTTACTTTAATGGGTAAATTAGTGATTGTCGGTACTGTGGCATTTGATGCTATAGAAACTCCTTTTGGTAAAACCGATAAAATCCTTGGAGGTGCAGGAACATTCATTGGCCTTGCCGCTTCAAAATTCAATATAAATTCTGCCATAGTTTCTGTGGTAGGTGGTGACTTTCCTCAAGAATATTTAGACTATATGTCTGGTCAAAATATTGACGTATCGGGTATTGAAATTGTAGATAATGGCAAAACTTTTTTCTGGAGTGGAAAATATCACAACGACATGAACTCTAGAGATACTTTGGTAACAGAACTTAATGTGCTAGCAAATTTTGAACCTAAGGTGCCTGAAAATTATAAAGATGCTGATGTTGTAATGCTCGGTAATCTTCACCCATTAACTCAAATGAGTGTATTAAATCAAATGACTAGAAAACCAAAATTAGTGGTGCTTGATACTATGAATTTTTGGATGGACTGT
Organism: Winogradskyella sp. KYW1333; assembly: GCF_003335675.1. Taxonomy (GTDB): domain Bacteria; phylum Bacteroidota; class Bacteroidia; order Flavobacteriales; family Flavobacteriaceae; genus Winogradskyella. The sequence goes on from NZ_QPHL01000017.1 coordinate 71,695, forward strand.
GCATTAGAAGATTTACACAACACAATTAAACATATTGATGTTATCACAATAAATGATGAAGAAGCACGGCAACTAACAGGTGAATATTCATTAGTTGTTGCTGCAAGAAAGATCCATGATATGGGGCCAAAATTTGTAGTTATTAAAAAAGGTGAACATGGAGCCCTTTTGTTTCATCAAGACAGTGTTTTTTATGCACCTGCCCTTCCATTAGAAGAGGTTTTTGATCCAACGGGCGCAGGTGACACATTCGCAGGAGGCTTTACCGGCTATCTTGCAAAAACAGAGGACTATTCATTTGAAAATATGAAAAACGCTGTTATTTATGGATCTACTTTGGCTTCTTTTTGTGTTGAAAAATTTGGTACAGAGCGAATGCAGAATTTAGAAGATACCGAAATTTATAATCGTTTAGACCAATTTAAAAGTCTAACACAATTTGATATAGAATTAACGTAACTTGACGCGCTCGAAATTGAGCGCGTTTTTTATTACATAGAATGAGTGATGCAATTAAACATGAGTGCGGTATAGCACTTATAAGGCTTTTAAAACCATTAGAATACTATAAAGAAAAATATGGTAGTGCATTTTATGGTGTGAATAAAATGTATTTAATGATGGAGAAACAGCACAATAGAGGTCAAGATGGTGCTGGTTTTGCAAGTATTAAATTAGATACTAATCCAGGCGAACGTTATATTAGTCGGGTTAGATCTATTGCTCAACAGCCTATTCAGGATATTTTCTCCCAAATTAATGATCGCATCAATTCTGAGATTTCTCAAAATCCAGAGTATCAGAATAACGTCGAGCTTCAGAAAAAGAATATCCCCTATTTAGGAGAACTTTTACTTGGTCATGTACGTTATGGAACATTTGGAAAAAATAGTGTAGAAAGTGTTCATCCTTTTTTAAGACAAAACAACTGGATGCACAGAAATCTTATTGTTGCGGGCAATTTTAATATGACCAATGTAACTGAACTATTTAACAACTTAGTTGAGATAGGTCAGCATCCTAAGGAAAAGGCAGACACCATTACCGTAATGGAAAAAATAGGCCATTTTTTGGATGATGCGGTATCAAAAATCTATAGAGACCTAAAAAAAGAAGGTTATTCAAAAATTGAATGTTCTCCTTTAATTGCTGAGCGTTTAAAAGTTGGAAAAATTTTAAAACGTGCTGCAAAAAATTGGGATGGCGGTTATGCAATGGCAGGTTTATTAGGCCATGGAGATTCATTTGTTTTAAGAGATCCTGCAGGAATACGACCAGCATATTATTATAAAGACGATGAGGTAGTTGTTGTGGCGTCAGAAAGACCTGTAATTCAGACTGTATTCAATGTGCCCTTTGAAGAGGTCATTGAATTAGATCCTGGGCATGCAATAATTACAAAAAAATCTGGTCACATTCAAATTAAAAAAATTCTAGAACCATTAGAGCGCAAAGCATGTTCTTTTGAACGTATTTATTTTTCTAGAGGAAGTGATGCAGAAATTTATCAGGAAAGAAAAGAATTGGGAAGGCTACTTATGCCAAAGGTTCTTGAAGCAATTGAAAATGACACAAGAAATACCGTTTTCTCATATATACCAAATACCGCAGAAACTTCTTTCTACGGAATGATTGACACGGTAGAAGAACACCTCAATCATAAAAAAACTCAAGTAATCTTAACCGGTAAAAGAAGTCTTTCGGCTGATAAGGTTGAAGAAATTCTGTCTGAACGACCACGTATTGAAAAGATTGCGATAAAAGATGTAAAACTCAGAACCTTTATTACTGAAGATAGTGGTAGGGATGATTTGGTAGCCCATGTTTATGATGTAACCTATGGTGTTATTAAACCGACTGACAACCTTGTAATAATTGACGATAGTATTGTTCGTGGTACTACCTTAAAAAAGAGTATTATTAAAATGATGGACCGACTAGGTCCAAAAAAGATAATCGTTGTTTCATCAGCACCTCAAATAAGATATCCTGATTGTTATGGAATTGACATGGCAAACTTAGAAAGTTTAGTAGCTTTTAGAGCGGCACTTGAATTGTTAAAAGAAAACAACCAGTATAATATTGTTGATGAAGTTTACAACAAATGTATTAAGCAAGTAGGTATCAATGACAACAATGTTAAAAACTTTGTCAAAGAAATCTACAACAATTTCACAGACGAACAGATTTCAGATAAAATCTCAGAGTTATTAAGTGAGAACATTGTTAAAGCTGAGGTTAAAATAATATTTCAACCAGTAGAGAACCTTCACAAAGCATGTCCTAAAAATTTAGGCGATTGGTACTTTACTGGTAATTACCCAACCCCTGGAGGAAACAGAGTCGTAAATAAAGCCTTTATAAACTTCTATGAAGGTAATAAGGAGCGTGCGTATTAATTTCGATAAAATGGTGATTTTATCGGATAAAACCAGTATTTCATCTATAATTTACGCCGTTTATCCAATATTTGTTTCGTTTTAACAAATAAAATATACATTGGTACCACCATAACATAAGTAGGTTAAGTTCATGGTAGATTTGGGGCAAAAAAAGGTGAACGATGTTCACCTTTTTTTATGGGTCTAATTAAAGTTTTACTTTAAGTTGTGTCATTAATTAAATGAAAAGTGCGATTAACATATGCAAATATTGTTAGCGTTTTCCACTCTTAGACTAATATATAGGTCGTTTATCCAAAAAATTCATTTGTTAAATTATAGTCCACTTATATTTGAGTCACCATAACATAAGTAGGTTAAGTTTATGGTAGATTTGGGGCAAAAAAGGTGAACTCTCTGTTCACCTTTTTTCATTTTGTACATCTTCAAAAATATCCTAGTCCCAAACAAAAAACCCAAGCCTTAAAAGACTTGGGTAAATTGAAAAAGAATATTCTATTTATTTCGCTTCTGCGTATCTTCTTTCTATTTCGTTCCAGTTAATTACTTTAAAAAATGCCGCAATATAATCTGGTCTTCTATTTTGGTAATTTAAATAGTAAGCGTGTTCCCAAACATCCAATCCTAATATTGGTGCCCCTCCACAACTAACTCCTGGCATTAATGGGTTGTCTTGGTTAGGTGTTGAACAAACCTCTACCTTACCTCCTTTATGAACGCACAACCACGCCCAACCAGAGCCAAATTGAGTTGTAGCCGCCTTACTAAATGCCTCAATAAAGGCATCTTTAGATCCAAACTCTGCTTCAACAGCATCTTTTAGTTCTCCTGATAAATAGCCTCTATCTTCAGGATTCATTGCTTCCCAAAACAAACTATGATTGTAAAATCCTCCTCCGTTATTTCTAACCGCAGAATTAGACATATCCAGGTTTATTAATATATCTTCAATAGACTTTTCATCTAAATCAGTTCCTTCTATTGCTGCATTTAACTTTGTGGTGTATCCGTTGTGGTGTTTTGAGTGGTGAATCTCCATTGTACGTGCATCAATGTGCGGTTCTAGAGCGTCATAATCATATTTTAATTTCGGTAATTCAAAAGCCATAATTATTGATTTTAGATTAATAATACATTATTAACAAAATTACGATAATGAGAATAAGAAAATCTAAATTAATTATTAAGATTCCCTATTTTGGTATAAAATTAATCTTTTGCAATATTCTACGTTTAAAATATATAATGCTTCGGCTGGAAGTGGCAAAACATTTACACTCACTAAATCTTACTTAAAAATATTAATTGCCTCTGAGAATCCTGAATATTTCAAACACTTGTTAGCCATTACCTTTACCAATAAAGCTGTTGCGGAAATGAAAGAGCGTATAATAAAAATGCTTAAGCTTTTTTCATCACAAGATCCATCAGCAAAATCACATGAAATGTTTACTGCTATCTGTGATGAATTAAAAATTACTCCAATTGATTTAGAGATTAAGGCTCAAAAAATTTTAAAACGAATCATCCATAACTATGGCGCATTTGATATTTCAACAATAGATGGTTTTACACATCGTGTTATAAGAACATTTGCGAGAGATCTAAAGCTGCCTATAAATTTCGAAGTTGAATTAGATCAGGAGAGACTATTGGCCGAAGCTGTTGATAGTTTAATAAACAAAGCAGGAACCGATAAGGGCTTGACAAAAATTTTAGTTGACTTCGCTATTGAAAAGGCAGACGAAGACAAAAGTTGGGATGTAAGCTATGATTTTAATAACATTTCCAAATTACTTGTAAACGAGAATGACTTACAGGGAATTGAAGGTCTAAAAAATAAAACACTAGACGATTTCAAAAGGCTAAAGGATAGCGTTTACAACGACAAACAAAGTTTAGAAAATGACATTAAAAAGATTGCAAATAAAACCCTAACCTTAATTGACGAGTCTGGGTTAAGTTTTGAAGATTTTACCAGAAAAACTCTGCCAAATCATTTTTTGAAAGCGTCTAAATTAAATCTCAAGGATTTATACAAAAATAAACTTGAAGAAAATATTGAAAATGGCACTGGTCTATATTCTAGCAAATTAGAAAATCATATTGCTGAAACTATTCAAGCAATTCTTCCAGAAATAGAGCTTAACTACAAAAAACAGAAAAATTTAATTTATAATCTTAAGCTACTAAACGAAATACTTCGGAATATAACACCCTTATCTGTTTTAAACGCAATTAAATATGAACTCAAAACGATCCAAGAGGAAAAAAATATATTACTGATTTCAGAATTTAATACACTTATTAGCAATGAAGTTAAAGACCAACCTACTCCATTTATTTATGAGCGTCTAGGTGAAAAATTCAGACATTATTTCATCGATGAATTCCAAGACACATCTGTACTACAGTGGAACAATTTAATTCCGTTAGTTGATAATGCTCTTTCAACAAATAATGGGTCTTTAATGCTGGTAGGAGACGCCAAACAGGCAATATATAGATGGCGAGGCGGAAAAGTAGAGCAATTCATAGACCTTTACAACAAAAAGGGGAACCCGTTTCACGTTGATGCCAGAGTAGAGTCATTGGATACGAACTATCGAAGTTGTATTGAAATTGTAAAATTTAACAACGGATTGTTCAATTATTTAAGTCATTCTTATTTAGCCAGTGAAACTTATTCTGAACTGTTTCAAAATTCAAAACAGAATATAGCGATTAATAAATCTGGTTATGTTAATCTCAGTTTTATAGATGATTCTGAAAATGAAGAGGATAAGTCAGTAATGTACTCTCAGAAAGTCCTAGAAAAAATTCAAACTTGTCTTAAAAATGGATATGAATTGAGAGACATCTGTGTATTGGTTAGAAAACATAAAGAGGGTGTAGCCGTTTCAGATTATTTGACAAATAATTCTATTGAAATTACATCATCTGAAACCCTGCTCATTAAAAATTCTAAAAAAGTTGTATTTATTAATAATCTCATCAAGTTATTAATACAACCTGAGAATACCAGTGCCAAAATTGAATTCCTAACATTTATTTCTGAATTAAAAAACCTTTCTGACAAGCATTCATTTTACCTAACGCACAATAAATCTAATTTAAAAAATAGTCTCAACAGTCTAATATCAATTGGCTATTTTGTTAATCTTAAGGAATTATTACAGTTGCCTCTGTATGAATTAATTGAAGAAATAATAAGAACTTTTGAACTTAATAATGAACCTGATGCATTTTTGCAATACTACCTCGATTTTGTATTAGAATTTACTCAAAAGCAAAACTCTGGTCTAGGCCAATTTCTAGATTATTTTGAGCAAAAAAAAGATAAGTTAAGCATCTCTTCTCCAGCTAATTTAAACGCGGTAAGAGTTATGACAATTCACAAGTCTAAAGGTCTTGAGTTTCCTGTAGTTATTTTCCCATTTGCAGAGTTAAATATATATAAGGAAATCAATCCAAAAGTTTGGTTTCCTCTAGATAGAATTGAATCTGAAGGTTTTGATTCTCTATTAATCAATTATAACAATGATATTGAACAATTTGGAGAAACAGGTAAATCCATTTATGATACTCACCAACATCAATTAGAATTGGACAATATTAACCTACTCTATGTTGCCCTTACCAGACCAATTGAACAATTGTATGTAATCTCTAAAAAAGACTTCAATTCAAAAGGAGAGTTAAATACTAAGACATATTCAGGTATGCTTATTTCTTATCTTCAATCTATTGGACAATGGTCCGACAAAAAGACTGAATATAACTTTGGGCTAAACGAACAAAAAGATCATTCAATACAAATTGAGTCTGTAGATAAATCTATTTCATTAAACTTAATCTCCTCAAGAAAAGAGGACCATAATCTGCAAATTATAACTAAATCTGGCCTACTTTGGGATACAAAGCAACAAAAGGCTATTGAGAGAGGAAATTTAATTCATGAATTACTTTCTAAAATCAAAACACCTAATGACATTTCCTTCGCATTAGAGGATATGGTACTATCAGGCAATTTAACTAAAGAAGAATTAAAATCGCTCTCGTTAGTTATTGATGAAGTGATTAACCATGACGCATTGAAGCGTTATTTCTCTAATGAATATAATATCTTCAATGAAGTAGATATAATCACTAAGACAGGACGACAAATAAGGCCAGACCGATTAAATATAAACAAAAAAAATGAGGTTATAATAATTGACTATAAAACAGGTGAGCATAAGTCGTCTTACTCAAAACAATTGATTGATTATGAGTCTATTTTAAATGAAATGAATTATAAGGTAATTAATAAAATTCTGGTTTACATAAATGAAGAAGTGGGTGTTATTGAAGTCTAATCTATTGCTTGTATCTTTGACTCATAAAAAATTAAAATATGTACGGTTCTATAAAACACTATTTACAAAAAGAAATTGAATCAATTAAAGAGGCTGGCTTGTTCAAAGAAGAAAGAATTATAACGTCACCTCAGGGTGCAGAAATTACACTGAATACAGGAGAAAAAGTTTTAAACTTTTGCGCAAATAATTACTTGGGTTTGTCCTCACACCCAGAAGTAATTGAAGCAGCAAAAAAAACATTAGACTCACATGGTTTTGGTATGTCTTCTGTTAGATTTATATGCGGTACACAAGACATCCACAAAGAACTAGAGCAGAAAATTGCAAATTTTTACGGCACAGAAGATACCATTTTATATGCTGCAGCTTTTGATGCTAATGGTGGAGTTTTTGAGCCCCTTTTAGGAAAGGAAGATGCCATTATCTCAGATTCTTTGAATCATGCATCTATTATTGATGGCGTTAGATTGTGTAAAGCAGCCAGATATCGTTACCAGAATAATGATATGGGCGATTTAGAAAAACAACTTGTCACTGCAAATAAAAATGGAGCAAGGCATAAAATAATTGTTACGGATGGTGTTTTCTCAATGGATGGGTTAGTCGCTCCATTAGATAAGATTTGTGATTTGGCTGAAAAGTATGATGCTATGGTTATGATTGACGAATGCCATGCTACTGGATTTATTGGTAAAACCGGAATTGGTACACTAGAAGATAAAGGTGTTTTAGGAAGAATTGACATAATTACGGGTACGCTTGGTAAAGCAATGGGGGGAGCAATGGGAGGCTATACCACCGCAAAAAAGGAAATCATTGAAATATTAAGACAGCGCTCAAGACCTTATTTGTTTTCTAATTCTCTCGCCCCAGCAATTGTAGGTGCGTCAATAAAGGTTTTTGATATGTTAAAAAACGATACAACCTTAAGAGACAAGCTAGATTGGAATACGAAATACTTTAAGAAAAACATGAAAGAAGCTGGCTTTGATATAATAGATGGTGATTCGGCTATTGTTCCGGTTATGTTATATGATGCCAAATTAGCTCAAAAAATGGCAAATATGCTACTTGAAGAAGGCATTTATGTTATCGGATTTTTCTATCCCGTTGTTCCAAAAGGAAAAGCCAGGATAAGAGTACAATTATCAGCGGCGCACGGGGTAAATCAACTAGATAAAGCCATATCCGCTTTTGTTAAGGTTGGGACAGCTCTAAATATTATTTAAAATGGTTACAAACTCACTATTTTAGGGCATTTTTACAATATTTTTATATATTTGTCTTTGTTAATAAAATTTAACAACTTACTTTTGACGACAATTAACACTTAAAATTAAATTAATTAGAATATGAAAAATCTTAGCAGATTATTGTTTGTTACCGTGCTTTTAGTATGTTTTAGCACATCAAATGCGCAAGATAAAAACAATCCATGGGCCATTAGCTTAGGGACAAATGCAGTAGATGCATATCCTGTAGGTGAGGATTTACCTCAAGGGCCTTATTTCGATGAGTTTTTTAATGTATCAGATCACTGGAATATATTTCCAACTATTTCTAGAGTTGCAGTATCTAGATATTTAAGTGATGGATTTACTTTTACTGCGGGTGGTACTCTAAATACTATTGATAAATTTGGTACTAGATTAAACGCAACAACTGGAGAGGAAGAAACTAATCCTGTTAATGATTTATCATATTTCAGTTTAGATGGTACAATTTCTTACAGCTTTCAAGAAGTTTTAAATTCTAACAAATTTGAACCTTATTTAGGTGTTGGTGGTGGTTACACTTGGTTAGACAATGTAGGTGCTGGTACGCTTAATGGTAACTTAGGCTTGAGATATTGGTTTAATGAAAAGTTAGGTGTAGAAGTGCAAACTATGTATAAGCACGCTTTTGAAGATTACATACCAAAACACTTCCAGCATTCAGTTGGTTTAGTATTTAAATTCGGTGGTACTGACACTGACAATGATGGCATTTATGACCAAGATGATGCTTGCCCAGAAGAAGCTGGTTTAGAAATGTTCAATGGATGTCCTGATTCTGATAACGACGGTATACAAGATTCTAAGGACGATTGTCCTAACACTCCAGGTTTAGCTGAATTTAATGGTTGTCCTGATAGTGATGGAGACGGTGTTGTTGATAAAGATGATAAATGTCCAAATGTTGCTGGTCTTAAGGCATTAATGGGTTGTCCAGATGCTGATGGTGATGGTGTTGCAGATGGAGATGATAACTGTCCTAATGAAGCTGGTCCTGCAGCTAACAATGGATGTCCTTGGCCAGATACTGATGGTGATGGTGTTTTAGATAAAGATGACAAGTGTCCTAATGAAGCTGGTGAAGTTGCATTAGATGGATGTCCAAGACAAGCGCCTACTCCAGCAATAATGAAAACGTTGAACGATTACGCTAAAACTATTTTGTTTGATACAGGTAAATCATCCATAAAGGATCAATCCGAACAAGTATTACAAAATATAACGGCAATCTTAAAAGAATACCCAAATTCAAGATTTTCAATTGACGGACATACCGATAGTACTGGTTCGGCTTCATTGAATCAAAAATTATCTGAAAGCAGAGCTAATGCAGTAATAGATTTTCTAGTTGCTAATGGAATCGACGTAAGTAGATTAGAAGGAAAGGGTTATGGAGAAAATAGTCCTATTGCTGACAATAAAACTAGAGAAGGTAGAAGAGCAAATAGACGTGTTGAAGTTGTTCTTTTAAAGGAAGAATAGAATAATACGTTTTATTGGTTAAAAAAATAAAAAACGCTCCGTTTTATACGGAGCGTTTTTTATTTTTAAAACATGGTAAGTTTTATTGAGTCTGTACTAATTGATCTTAGGGATAAAAAATTGAATTTTGAAGATCTTCAATTCATCCTACCAAGTAAACGCGCAGGCGTATTTTTAAAACATCAATTAGCCGGATTAATTGATAAACCTATTTTCTCGCCAGAAATAAAAAGTATTGAGGAGTTTGTTGAGGAGTTGTCAGGATTAAAGGTATTATCTAATATAGATTTACTATTTAGTCTATATAGTACTTATAAAAGCATAACAAGAGATGGCGAAGTTGAACCTTTCGAATCATTTTCAAAATGGGCCCAAATCCTACTACAAGATTTTAACGAAATTGACAGGCATCTTGTAGAACAAAATCAAATTTTTGATTATTTAACTGCGATTGTTGAACTTAACCATTGGTCTAAGGAAGAAAACCAAACAGATCTTATAAAAATACACCTTAAATTTTGGCACAAACTCAAGGAATATTACTCTAAGTTTACAGAAAACCTGCTAAATTCAAAATTTGGATACCAGGGATTAATTTATAGAGAGGCATGTGATAATCTAGAGGTTTATATTGAAAACAAACCTTCTAAAACACATGTTTTTCTTGGTTTTAATGCTTTAAACAGAGCGGAATCAATAATTATCCAAGGTCTTCTTGAAAACGATCTAGCACATATTTATTGGGACGTAGACGAGACTTTCATTAATGATCCGATTCATGATGCAGGATTATTTTTTAGACATCACAAAAACTCATGGAATTATTTTAAAAAAGCACCTTTCAATTGGTTGCACAACAACTATAAAGAAAGTAAAAAAATCAAAGTAATTGGTGTCCCAAAACTAATAGGACAAGCAAAATATATAGGTCAGATATTAGAAGGCTTACAAATAAAGAATAAGACATTGTCTGATATTGCGATTGTTTTAGGTGAAGAAAATCTATTAATGCCTGTTTTAAATTCACTGCCAAAATCCATTGAAAAACTAAATGTTACAATGGGACTTGCATTAAAATATGTGCCGTTAGCATCTGCATTTGATGCATTATTTACAATTCATAAAAAAGGAGCTAGTTCCTATTATCATAAAGACGTGGCCCGCATACTATCACACCCATCCTTTTACCAATTATTTGAAACCGCCTCTGGCAACACGGCAAATGATATTTTAAAACATATACAAACTAATAACCTAACTTATTTATCTACCTTAAAGCTTAAGGAAATTTCGAAAGGAAACACTGATTTAATTAGCTTATTTTTTGATAGTTGGGAAAATAGCCCAGCTAAAGCATTGAAGAAATGCTCCGAAATTATTTTTGAAATTAAAAGTGTAATCGACAAAGAGAAAAAAAGAAATGGCCTTGAATTAGAATATCTATATAAATTCAATACACTTTTCAATCAATTAAAAGCCCTAAATGATAACCATAAACATCTCATTTCGGTTGCGGCACTTAACCCAATTTATAGAGAATTATTAAGTTCTGAAAGTATTGATTTTAGGGGTGAACCTTTAGAAGGCTTACAAATAATGGGGGTGTTAGAGTCTAGAGTATTAGATTTTGAAACTGTTATTATAAGCTCTGTTAATGAAGGTGTTTTACCCGCTGGTAAAAGTAATAATTCATTTATCCCATTTGATGTTAAAATCGAAAACGGTTTGCCCACTTTTAAAGAAAAGGATGCTGTTTATACTTACCATTTTTATCATTTATTACAACGTGCTAATAATGTTTATATACTTTATAACACGGAGAGTGATGCATTAAATGGTGGTGAGAAAAGTAGATTTGTCACCCAGTTGGAAATTGAAGGTATTCATAATATCGAACATTTTATTGCTTCTCCACATGTCCCGAAAATCGAAAATAAGTTACTGGAGATTCCAAAAACCGATATGGTTATACGGGAGGTCCATGCATTTGCGACAAAAGGATTTTCTCCGTCTTCTTTAAGCAACTACATAAGAAATCCGATAGATTTTTATTATCAAAAAATTCTTGGAATTAAGGAATTCGAAGATGTTGAAGAAAATATAGCATTCAATACCTTGGGATCTGTAATTCATGAGACCTTAAAAGATTTTTATGACCCAATAATTAATCAATACTTAACCCTCGATTATTTAGATTCATTATTTGCGTTAATTGAAGCGACCGTCACAAAACATTTTAAATTATTATATAAAGAAGGTGATTTTACGAAAGGCAAGAATCTTATCATATTCAATATTGCACAACATTATATCAAAACATTTATTGAAGATGAAAAAGAAAGTCTAAAGACAGGAAACAAAATAAAAATAAAGGCAATTGAAATAGAATCATCAATTGATATACAAGTAGATGGGTATGTCTTTCCTGTTAAATTGAAAGGAACTGTTGATAGGGTAGACGAATTTAATGGTGTTACAAGAATAATAGATTATAAAACCGGAAAGGTTGACCAAGGAAAAGTTGAAATAGTTGAGTGGTCCGACATAACATCAGACTATGATAAATACAGCAAATCCTTCCAGATTTTGTGTTATGCCTATATGTTGCACAAACAAAATGTAATTGAACTTCCAGTGGAAGCTGGCATAATATCATTTAAAAATCTTAAAAAAGGGTTTTTAAAATTTGGCACCAAATCATCTGCTAAATCCAGAACAAAAAACCAAGAAATAACCTTTGAAACTCTATCTAAATTCGAAGTTGAATTAAAGAAGTTGATGTCTGAAATTTGTAATCCAAAATTAAATTTTGTTGAAAAAGAACTAAATCAATGAAGATTTTAAAAAATATAGTATTAGAGAGAAACGGCAAAAAACCAATTTTATTAGATGTATTTAATTCAACGACTGAAAAGGAGTGTCCAATAGTTGTTTTTTGTCATGGATATAAGGGTTTTAAAGATTGGGGTGCATGGAACTTAATGGCAACACATTTTGCGAACACTGGTTACTGTTTCATTAAGTTTAATTTTTCTCATAACGGTGGCACGATTAAAAATCCTATAGACTTTCCAGATCTTGAAGCTTTTGGCAATAACAATTACACAAAGGAACTAGACGATTTAAATGATGTATTAAATTGGATTGAACATCATTTTCAAGATAATTCCAAAGTCAATTTAAATGAAATCACCCTCATTGGACATAGCCGAGGAGGTGGTATTGCCATAATAAAAGCTTCTGAGGACTCCAGGATCAAAAAATTAATTACTCTAGCCAGTGTCTGTGATTTTGGTAAACGAACTACTATAATTGGAAATTTACAGGAGTGGAGAAAATCTGGTGTTAAATACGTTATGAACGGAAGAACAAAACAGCAAATGCCACATTACTACCAGTTTTACGAAGATTTCAAAGTAAATGAGGAAAGACTCAATATAAAATCAGCTGTAAAAAAACTGACAATCCCTCACTTAATAATTCATGGTAACAATGATACCTCGGTAAGTTTAAAAGAAGGTAAAAATCTACACAAATGGAACCCGAATTGCGAATTAAATATTATTGATGGTGCAGATCACGTCTTCAACACAAAACATCCTTGGGAAAAGGGAATTTTATCTGCCCAATTAAAAGATGTAGCAAAATTAATTGAAGAATTCATAAATAAAAAAGCATAATTAAAATTACCCTTTAGTGGAGAAGAGCGGACTCGAACCGCCGACCTCTTGACTGCCAGTCAAGCGCTCTAGCCAACTGAGCTACATCCCCAAATATTATTTCATACCGCTTAAAACAAGGACAGGAATTTTTGAGCTATGAAAGTCTTTTTTCAAAATAATATTATTTTCCCAAAGTTTGGAGAAAAAACCACGTTTTCGTCTTACCACACACAATAAATCAGGGCTATGATTTTTATAGTGTTCTAAAACCGCTTGAAATGTTGTTGGGCTTTCTGCATAAGTAATGTTTGTGAGCATACCCTTTAATTCATCCTTTAATATAAAATCATCCTCTTTGTGATAAGGTGTTTTAACTAATAACGCATTAGTAACCGCCTTAAATTGATTCTTAATAGATTTTACAGGATTTAAAACACCCTCCTTTTTTATAATAGCAGACTTCATTGCTATTAATATTTTAACAATAGGTTTATACACATAGTTTTCTGGTACGATCAAAATCGGTATTTGGGTTCGTTTTACTATTTTTCCAGAGGTATTTCCTAAATAAACTTCATCCTTAATTGAATTTGTTCTTGGTTCTATAAGCATTAGATCTACATCTAAGGCGTTACAAATTTTTCTTAATGTATCAATTAATTTGCCTTTAAATGTTCTTGTGCTTAAGTCTACGCCTTTAGTGTCAATAGAAGAAACAAGGTCATCTAAAAAGTCTTTCGATTCTCTTTCAAGAATATGATCAATTTTTATCATGGTTCCTGCTTTGGTATAAACATTATATATTTGAACAACGTATAATTTAGCGCCAAATGCTTTTGCAAAATCTACAGCATATTGCAAATGAGATTTTGCATGTTTTGAAGACCCTACAGGAACAAGTATCGTTTTCATTGAATATAGAATTTAGGCAAAAGTACAATTTATTAATGATTAGAAAGGCTACACTAAAAGACATATCAACTATACTGCTAATAACTAAAGCATGTGCTAAATCAATGATAGAAAAGGGGATTTATCAGTGGAATGAACACTACCCGAATAAAAATGCCTTCATAAATGATGTAGCGCGTAATGAATTGTATGTGCTAGAGGTTAATGAAAACATTATAGGCTCTATTGTAATCTCCAATCTTATGGATGGTGAATATGAATCAATAAAATGGTTAACAAAAAATGAGAATAACATTTATATTCATAGATTGGCAATTCATCCAGGTAATCAGAGGAAGGGCTTTGCTCAAGTTCTCATGGATTTTGCGGAAAAATTTGCCATAGAAAACAACTATAGCTCTATTAGATTAGATACCTTTTCACAGAACAAGAGAAACCAAAAGTTTTACGAACTTCGTGGCTATAAAAGATTAGGGGATATTTTCTTTCCAAAACAAAGCAAATACCCTTTTCATTGTTACGAATTAGTCCTTTGAGCACCAAAATCACACTAAAGCAAATCAATAAATTGGCAATACCAGCTCTAATTTCTGGTATTTCAGAACCCATATTGTCCTTAACAGACGCTGCTATTATTGGTAATATGAATTTAAATGCCACTGAGTCATTGGCTGCGGTTGGTATAGTTACAACCTTTTTATCAATGCTTATTTGGGTTTTAGGGCAAACGCGTAGCGCTATTTCATCAATTGTGTCCCAATATTTAGGAGCAGACAAATTAGGTGAAATAAAAAATTTGCCAGCACAAGCTATTTTTTTAATAACATCATTAAGTGTCATTATTATTTTAGCTACTTATCCTTTTGCCTCCCAAATTTTCAAGCTTTATAATGCATCAGATCTTATTTTAAATTATAGTATTGTGTACTACCAAATTAGAGTTTTTGGCTTTCCATTTACCCTATTTACGATTGCTGTTTTTGGTACATTTAGAGGATTACAAAACACATTTTATCCAATGATAATCGCAATTGCAGGCTCTGTATCGAATATCATATTGGACATTGCCCTAATTTATGGTATTGAAGGCATAATACCTGCACTACATATTGAAGGTGCTGCATATGCTAGTGTTATAGCACAAATTATTATGGCAGGTTTATCTGTTTATTACTTATTAATCAAAACAGATATTCCTTTATTGGTAAGGTTCCCGTTTAACCCAGAGATTAAAAGCTTTGCTTTAATGATTGTTAATCTGTTTATACGAACCATTGCATTAAATGTAGCGCTATATTTTGGGACAAGCTTTGCTACAAAATATGGCCCAACCTATATTGCTGCATATACAATCGCAATTAATCTTTGGTTTTTAGGCGCATTTTTAATTGATGGTTATGCTAGTGCGGGAAATATATTATCAGGTAAGCTTTATGGTGCAAAAGAATATAAAAGCTTAATAGATTTGAGCAATAAGCTGATTAAATATGGAATATTAATAGGCTTAACGATTGCTATTATTGGAGGGTTGCTATACTTTCCAATAGGAAGTGTTTTTACGGATGATCAAAACGTTCTCAATGAGTTCTATAACATATTTTGGACTGTACTTGCAATGCAACCACTTTGTGCCCTAGCTTTTATATTTGATGGTGTTTTTAAAGGGCTTGGTAAAATGCAATATTTAAGAAATGTTCTGTTATTTTCAACTCTTCTAGTATTTATACCTGTGATTATTGCTGCTGATAATTTAGGCTATAAACTATATGGTATTTTCATGGCTTTCACAGTGTGGATTATTGCACGGGGGCTTCCTTTAATTATTAAATTCAGAAAAATATTCAGAACACTAGCCGAAAACACTTAAATTTGAACCAATCATTATTGGGTTAAATGAATAGGCTACTATTTATTACAACAAGTTGATATTACACAAAAAATCAAGGAAGCACCAGACGATAGTTACAGTATTGGTATTTTCATTGGAAGCATGTTACCTTTTATAATACTTGTGATAATTGTCTATTTAATTTACCGACATAACAAAAACAGAATAAAGAAAAAATAGATGGGAAATTATCTTTTTTTAATACTAGCAATTGTATTAATTGTTATTTATTTTATCAATAGAAATAAAAGACGCTAATGACTAACATTCGTATTACAAAACAGTTTTCTTTTGAAACTGGTCACGCACTTTACGGCTATGATGGTAAATGTAAAAATGTACATGGCCACAGTTACAGGTTAGATGTTACCGTTATTGGTGTTCCTATTTCAGATAATACCAATGTAAAATTTGGTATGGTGATTGACTTTGGTGATTTAAAGAAAATAGTCAAAGAAGAAATTGTAAATGTTTTTGACCACGCTACAGTTTTCAATAAAAACACACCTCATGTTGAACTGGCAAAAGAATTAGAAGATCGAGGGCATAATGTTTTGTTAGTGGATTATCAACCCACCAGTGAAATGATGGTTATTGATTTTGCAGACAAGATTAAAAAGCGACTTCCAGAAAACATAAAATTACATTCTTTAAAACTACAAGAAACTGCAACAAGCTTTGCTGAGTGGTTTGCTTCAGACAATGAGTAATTCAATTCACATAGAAGTTCCTTCTGGCAAGAAGGTTTATTTTGCTTCAGACAATCATTTAGGTGCTCCTACCAAAGAAGAATCACTCCCGAGAGAAAAAAAATTTGTGTCTTGGTTAAATGCTGTGAAAAAAGATGCTGCGGCCATTTTTTTAATTGGTGATTTATTTGATTTTTGGTTTGAATATAAAACAGTTGTGCCAAAAGGTTTTACTAGAACTCTAGGTAAATTAGCTGAGATAAGTGATTCTGGTATTCCAGTTTATTATTTTGTAGGCAACCACGATTTATGGATGAACGGCTATTTTGAAGAAGAACTTGGTATTCCAGTCTATCATAAAGCTCAAGAATTTATAATTAAAGATTCAAAGGTTTTTATAGGGCATGGCGATGGTCTTGGGCCAGGCGACAAAGGTTATAAACGAATGAAAAAGGTTTTTACAAATCCTTTTTTCAAATGGCTTTTTAAATGGCTCCATCCTGATATAGGTGTTAAAATAGCACAATACTTATCAGTAAAGAACAAATTGATTTCAGGCGACGAAGATGCTAAGTTTTTGGGAGAGGAAAATGAATGGCTTGTAAAATATAGTAAACGAAAATTGGAAAACAAACACCGTGATTTTTTCGTGTTTGGTCACAGACACCTGCCTCTTGAAATTGAATTAACAGACAGCTCTAAATACGTGAATTTAGGGGATTGGATTCAGTATTACACCTACGGTGAGTTTGATGGTAAAGAATTAAAACTAAAGACTTATGACGATTTAATATCTTCATAATGATCCTCAACATCCTTTCTTAAATCTAATTCTCTTAAAGGTTTATTCTTCAAGCCTATAGCCGTAACTGTTATTAGGGTAACTATTCCTCCTAATACTACAGCTAAAGGCGCTCCAAATATCCTCGCAGCAACTCCACTCTCCAAAGCTCCCAATTCATTTGATGACCCAACAAACATTGAATTAACTGCACCAACTCTACCTCTCATTTCATCAGGTGTTTTAATTTGTAAAATAGTTTGTCTCACCACCATAGAAATTCCATCAAAAACACCAGAAAAAAACAGCGCTAAAACACTCAACCACAATAGTTTTGAAGCGCCAAAAATTATCATAAATATACCAAATCCAAATACGGAGACGAGTAACTTCTTACCTGTACTCTTTGTAATAGGAATATAGGTTGTTGCCAGCATAGTAATAATGCTACCTGAAGATAACGCGGCATTTAATAATCCAAATCCTTCTGGTCCTGCTTTTAAAATGTCTTTTGCAAATACTGCAAATATTGCAACGGCACCACCAAAAAGAACTGCAATCATATCTAGTGTTAAAGCACCTAAAATAACCTTGTCATTAAACACAAACTTTAACCCAACCTTTAAGCTTTCCTTTACTGACTCATTAGTCTTTTTGTTCATGATTGGTTTTTTGTCAATTTGCATAACAAGCAACAACGCAAATAGTACCAGTAAAAATATTATGCCTAATGTTGCATTAATTCCTATCCAAGCAATAAAAACCCCGCCAAAAAGAGCTCCAAATACGGCTGCGCCTTTCCATGTACTGCTACTCCATGTTGCTGCATTTGGATATGTCTTTTTAGGAACTAACAGAGCGATAAGTGAAAAAATTGTAGGACCAAAAAAAGCTCTCAACACACCTCCAAAAAATACTAAACTGTAAATCCCAATAAGGATATAATTTGTACTCCATATGTCAGAAATATATTCTGATGACAACCAAAACAGACCAAAACTAATTAATGAAAATAAGGTTATGCATAGCGCAAAGAGGTTCCGTTTTTCTTTTCTATCCACAATATGTCCAGCAAATGGTGCCAAGAAAAAAGCGGGCAAAAACTCACACAAACCAATTATTCCTAAACTCAACTCATCATTAGTCAGAGAATACACCTGCCACTCTATAACTACAAATTGCATAGACCAACCAAATACCAAGGCAAAGCGTGCTAAAAGAAATACTTTGAACTCTTTAAATCTTAATGCTTCATACGGATCATTCTTTCCCAAAATCTACTCTTTTAAATCTTTTAGTTTTAATTGAATACTAATTCTACCATTCCAATGGTTTTCATCAATTGTATAGGCCACATTAAATAAATTGTTGTTCTTAATGACATCTAACTTGTCACCAAGACCAAAACCAATACAAACAATGTTTTCAGAACTATTTTGGGTTGCCGTAAGTCGAAGATGTTTATTGTCTTCGCCTACACATTTTCCCCAACCTGTATACTTAATATTTTGTGTCATAAAAACAGGCTTCATATTTCCAGGGCCAAATGGTGCAAATTGTTTTAAAATTCGTATTAATCTATTGTCTACCTGATGTAAATCAATTTCTAAATCAACTTTAAGTTCTGGTGTTAATAATTTTAGGTCTATTGATTCCTTTACAACTCTTTCAAAATTTATTTTAAAAGCCTCATAATTTTCAGGCAACAATGTTAAACCTGCAGCGTACTTATGCCCACCAAACTGTTCAATATATTGTGAGCAGGCTTCTAATGCATTGTAGACGTCAAATCCCTTCACGGATCTAGCAGATGCAGCTAGTTTGTTTCCGCTTTTAGTAAAAACCAGAGTAGGTCTGTAATATGTTTCTGTTAATCTTGATGCAACAATACCAATAACTCCTTTATGCCAGTTTTCATCATAAACAACCGTGGTGAACTTTTCTTGTTCGCTATTGTCCTCAATTTGAAGTAGGGCTTCTTCGGTTATTCTCTTGTCTGTTTCTTTTCTATCTGTATTAAATTGATCGATTTCTACAGCATAGGTCGCGGCTAGATTAAAATCTGTCTCAGTCAGCAATGTAACTGCATGATTTCCATGCCTCATTCTACCCGCTGCATTTATTCGAGGTGCAATAATAAAAACAACATCTGTAATTGTGAGTTCTTCTTTTTTTACCTCTGCTATTATAGCCTTCATTCCGGGTCGTGGATTAGCATTAATAACCTGTAACCCCAAATAAGCCAGAGCCCTATTCTCTCCAATTATAGGCACAATGTCTGCTCCAATAGCAGTTGCTACTAAATCTAAATATTCAATTAATTCTTCAACAGATTGTCCCTGATTGGCAGCTAAGGCAGAAATCAACTTAAATCCTACACCACAACCACATAATTCCTTGAAAGGATAATCACAATCCTCTCGTTTTGGGTCTAACACCGCAACGGCATCAGGAATTTGTTCTCCTGGTCTATGGTGATCACATATTATGAAATCAATACCCTTTCCTTTGGCATAATCAATCTTATCTATAGCTTTTATTCCACAATCTAAGGCAATAATTAAACTGAAATCATTGTCATCAGCAAAGTCAATTCCTTTAAAAGAAATACCATATCCTTCTTCATATCTATCAGGTATATAAGTGGCTACAGAATCTGTTCTTGTCTTGAGATAAGAAGACATTAAAGCCACAGCCGTTGTACCATCTACATCATAATCACCGTAGACCAAAATATTTTCACTATTTGCTATGGCTTCTTCAATTCTAGAAACTGCACATGCCATATCCATCATTAGATAAGGATCATGCAAATCATCAAAGCTTGGCCTAAAAAATGTTTTAGCATCTTCAAAAGTCTCAATACCTCGCTGCAACAATAGTGTGGCAACTATATCATCAACATTTAAGGCCTCTTTCAACGAATTGATTTTTGAAGCTTCAGGTTTTGGTTTTAAGGTCCAGCGCATAAAAAAGTGTAGGTATGGCTAATATTTTAGGTGTTGTGTATAGTAGCTATATGATAGATTACATTAGTTCTAATTTTTGCAAATTGTCTAAACATTTCCATTACACCGCAATACTTTTCCACTGATAAATCAACTGCACGTTGACATTTTTTCTTGTTTAGATGAGCTCCATAGAAATGGTATTCTAACTCAACTGAATGGTAATACCTAGGATGCTCATCCGTTAATTCTCCAGATACTTCAATTTTAAAATCATCTATTTCTTCATTCATTTTATTTAGAATTGATATGACATCCAAAGCTGAACAACCTGCTAATGAAGACAACATCATTGCTTTTGGTGATAACCCAAATCGTTCTGATTGGCCCTCAATATTAGTGTCCATTATTACAGATTTACCACTTGGATTATCTGATTCAAATATTAAATCACCTTGCCAGTGAGTTGTGACTTTATCAACCATATTTCTTAGATTAAATATTAGAACTCTTATCTTGTACATTCAAAAATACCACTAAAAAAACACATATGGCATTAGTATCTCCGTTATCTCCAGAACACGATATAGAAACCAAAAAACTTGCTGAATTCTTTAATGAAACGCTTGGATTTTGTCCTAATTCTGTATTAACAATGCAGAGAAGACCTGCAATTAGCAAGGCATTTATAAATTTGAATAAAGCAGTGATGGCAAATGAAGGTAGAGTTACCTCTGCATTAAAAAGAATGATTGCTTGGGTTAGTAGCAACTCAACCGGTTGTCGCTATTGCCAAGCCCATGCCATAAGAGCAGCTGAACGTTACGGTGCTGAGCAAGAGCAATTAGACAATATTTGGGAATACAGAACACATCCTGCTTTTTCTGAGGCAGAGCGCGCTGCTTTAGATTTCAGCCTTGCCGCTAGTCAAGTTCCAAATGCCGTCAATGCCGAAATTAAAGAACGCTTAAACAAACATTGGGATGAAGGTGAAATTGTTGAAATGTTAGGTGTAATATCTTTATTTGGATACCTAAATCGTTGGAATGATTCTATGGGAACAACAATGGAAGAAGGAGCTATAGAAAGTGGTAATCAGTTTCTTGGAAAACACGGTTTTGAAGTTGGCAAGCACGATGGATCTCAATATTAGGTGTTCTTTATTCTAAGATTCTCCTTATTATCAATTTAATTTCTGGCACAATGGATTCTTCAAACCACGGGTTTTTTGCACGCCAAAACCTATTTGTTGGTGGAGGATGTGGTATGGGAAAATATTTTGGTAAATAGCTTTGATAATCACCCACTCGCATTGTTAAGGTCTTTTTGTCTTTTAAATAATATTTCTGAGTATATGCACCAACTAAAATCACCAATTCAATATGAGGCATATTTTCTAAAAGCTTTTCATGCCACTGTGGCGCACACTCAGGTCTTGGTGGTAAATCACCCGTTTTTCCTTTTCCTGGATAACAAAAACCCATTGGTACAATAGCAAAGTTTTGGGTGTTATAAAACTGCTCATCGGTAACATTCAGCCATTGTCTTAACTTTTTACCGCTTTGATTATCTCAAGGAATTCCAGACTGATGAACCTTCGTCCCTGGTGCTTGGCCTATAATTACAATTTTAGAATTGGATTGTCCGGTTACAACTGGTCTAGGACCACGTGGAAGGTGTTGTTTGCAAATTGTGCACTGTTCGATGTCTTGAAATAAACCTTTCACCACTTCTTGCCTTCAACAATAACAACAATTTCGCCTTTTGGTGGTTTGCTAGTGTAATGATCTAATACTTCTTTTGCTGCACCCCTAACAGTTTCTTCATATATCTTGGTAAGTTCACGAGAAACTGAAACTAAACGTTGTTCTCCAAAGTATTCACAGAAATGACCTAGTGTTTTAACCAATTTATGTGGACTCTCATAAAAGACCATTGTCCTAGATTCTTCAGCTAAAAGCTTTAGCCTAGTTTGGCGTCCTTTCTTTACAGGAAGAAAACCCTCAAACACAAATTTGTCATTCGGAAGCCCACTATTGACTAAAGCCGGAACAAAAGCGGTTGCGCCAGGTAGGCATTCTACTTCGATCTCCTCTTCAATGCAAGCTCTAACCAATAAAAACCCAGGATCTGATATCGCAGGTGTACCAGCATCACTAATTATAGCTATAGTCATACCAGATTTTAATTTTTCAATTACATTGCCTACAGTTTTATGCTCATTGTGCATATGGTGGCTTTGCATTGGCGTATTGATTTCAAAATGCTTTAAAAGTTTACCAGATGTTCTTGTATCTTCCGCTAAAATCAAATCAGCTTCCTTCAAAACCTCAATAGCTCTTAATGTAATATCTTTAAGGTTTCCAATTGGTGTTGGCGCTATGAATAATTTTCCCATTCGATTTTAATTTAAAAATAGGAAATCCCAAATTATAACAAATTGAAATATTAAGAAAAATAGACTGCCCATCATTTGATACGAAATAACCGATTTAGCTATAGTTTAAATATTAATTGAATTTTCCCTCTAAAAGTTCCATAAATCGCTCTTCATACTCTTCTTTGCCAAGCCAATTATTATAATCTGGCTTAATGAAATCACCGATTAACTTTTGGGCTTCTTTTAATGACTTAGTGGTGTTTAATTGAGATATTACACGGTCATAGTCTTCACTACTTCCTTCAAACAAGTGCTTTATAAAGGCCAGCTTATCGTTTAATCCTATTTGAAGATTCTTGCCCTTCAATTTATCGTTTAGGGATTTGCGCTTCTGAGCTTCTTCAATGGGTTCAAATTCTGGTATTTCTGCGAAATCTGCAGCAATATTTTCAAATTCAATAGTTTTCGGTGTTTCTGGAATTATAGAATTCCCCAACAACGCATCCGTTTCATTAGAATCGTCAGCAGGCATGTGAGCAACCATGTCTTTAATTTTATTCATTACAGGCTCCATAATTCCATCGTCCTCTACCTCATCTAAATTGATATATGTCTTGTTTTCAATTTCAATATTATCACTCACTTTATTATTAAAAGCTGTGTCTAACATATCAAAAAAAGAAGAGTCATTACCTATAGTTGGCATTTTGTCTTCGAAATTTTCTTGAGCAAACTTCAGTACGGTTAACTTTTCATAAAGTTTCGATACTTCCTCGTGCATTCTGTCTACATCTTCTCTTCCTTTAAGCTTCAGAATTCGATGTGCGATACTTATTAATTCTGATTCTAATTTCTTTTTCATGACTTACTAATTGTGTGTTTTTTAAAGCCATCTGAAGCATCTTCATCTTGCTCCAATAAATAATTAGAATTAAATGATAGATGTTTCATTTTTACTTTTGATTTTTAATATTTTTGATTGACCTTTATACAAACGAATTATTACTACGTTTAGTGCTAAAATTACGAAATGTTTCTTGAAAATACAGTAAATCATAAAGAACAATTTGGGTGGATTGAAGTGATTTGTGGATCGATGTTCTCTGGTAAGACTGAAGAATTAATTCGAAGATTAAAACGCGCAAAATTTGCCCGTCAAAAAGTTGAAATTTTTAAACCAGCCGTGGATGTTCGCTACGATGACGATATGGTAGTTTCTCACGATGATAATGAAATTAGATCTACTCCTGTGCCTGCTGCGGCAAATATTCCAATATTAGCAGACGGATGCGATGTTGTTGGTATTGACGAGGCTCAGTTTTTTGACGACGAAATTATACGTGTTTGCAACGATTTGGCAAATAGCGGAATACGAGTTATTGTTGCTGGTTTAGATATGGATTTTAAAGGCAACCCGTTTGGACCTATGCCATATTTAATGGCTACTGCAGAATATGTCACAAAAGTACACGCTATATGCACTAAAACTGGTAATCTAGCACAATACAGCTACAGAAAGGCAAAAAGTGACGACCTTGTGTTACTTGGTGAGGTAGATGAATATGAACCATTAAGCAGAGCCGCATATTATAAAAGTATGTTACGAGATAAGGTAAGGCAAATGAATGTTAATGATGCTCAAGAAATTAATTCCAAACAACAAAAACCTGATGCCTAAAGCTCAAGAAACTGTTTTAGAAATTAATTTAGGTGCGCTCAGTCATAACTTCAATTATCTCAAATCTAAATTAAAACCAAATACTAAATTTTTAGCTGTTGTTAAAGCTTTTGCCTATGGTAGCGATGCCATAAGAATAGCTAAACATTTAGAAGAATTGGGTGTGGATTATTTTGCCGTTGCCTATGGAAATGAAGGGGTCTTACTTAGAGAAAATGGGATTAAAACCCCAATCTTAGTATTGCATCCTCAACCTGTAAATTTTAAATCTCTTATTGATCATTGCCTAGAACCAAGTTTATACAATGCTAAAGTCCTAAAAGGATTTGCAGATGTTGCTGAGGAGCAAAAGCAAAAAGACTATCCGGTTCATATTAAATTTAATACAGGGTTAAATAGATTGGGGTTTTGGGAAAGTGATGTAGATTATATCTCGTCTCAATTAAACGTTACTAATAGCGTTATGGTAAAATCCGTTTTCTCTCATTTAGCGGCAAGTGAAGATATAAATGAAAAATCATTTACTGGAAATCAAATTAATAAATTTAAGGCAATTGCAATGCATATTGAAACTAACCTCGGGTTTAAACCATGGTTGCATATATGCAATACATCAGGTGTTTTAAATTATCCTGAAGCTCATTTTGATATGGTTAGGTGTGGAATTGGTCTTTATGGTTTTGGAAACTCTGTTGTAGAAGACAAAAAGCTAAAACCAATTGCTAGTTTAAAATCCATTATTTCACAAATTCATAAAATTGAAAAAAACGAAACGGTAGGCTATAATCGTGGCTATAAAGCGTTAGGGTTTGAAAAAACAGCTACCATACCTATTGGACATGCAGATGGGATTAGTAGGATTTACGGGGGTGGAAATGGTTTTGTAATAATTAATAATCAAAAAGCTCCTATCGTTGGCAATGTTTGTATGGATATGTTAATGGTCAATGTTACTAATATTGAATGTAAAGAAGGAGATGAGGTTATAGTTTTTGATTCCAATTATAAAGCTTCTGAATTGGCTGAATCTGCTAACACAATTTCTTATGAAATTTTAACTGCAATATCCAATCGTGTGAAACGATTGTACATTAAATAGTTTGTGAATGTTAAAATTTATGACTTTTTAATTAAATTAGTGTCAAACTAACATATTTCACTAACTATTAATACACTACTATTATGTTAAAAGAATTCAAGGATTTTATTATGACTGGCAATGTGATTGATTTCGCAGTTGCAGTAATCATGGCTGGTGCTATAGGCGCGGTTATTAACGGATTTGTTTCAAACATCGCAATGCCATTCGCTGGATATTTTGCTGGAGGGATGAATTTTGAAGACCTTCATTATGCAATGGACGGTAAAGAGTATGCTACCTTAGCGGCGGCAAAAGAAGCTGGTGCAGCGGTAATTGCTTACGGTGCATGGATTAACACTATCATTAATTTATTAATCGTTGGATTAGTTATGTTTATAATTGTTAAAGCATATAACAAGACTAAGAAGCCAGCAGAGGCTCCAGCTCCAGCAGGACCATCTGAAGTTGATTTATTAACTGAGATTAGAGATGCTTTAAAAAAGTAATCTAAGTTTAGCGACACCGCTACACTATAATTAACAATCAAACCCAGGCTAAATAGTCTGGGTTCTTTTTTAAAATAAAGTTAATTAATTAACATCTCGATTTTTTTTGTTAAAAGCCTTGATATTATTTAAAAGAAGGAATTGTTTTTGTTTAATTTTACGGCATAATTATTAATTATAAAAAATGAAAGTAGCTGTTGTTGGTGCAACCGGATTAGTAGGTAATGTAATGCTAAAAGTGCTAGAAGAGCGTAATTTCCCAGTAGATGAATTATTGCTGGTGGCTTCTGAGCGTTCTGTTGGTAAGAAAATTGACTTTAAAGGAAATCCTATTGAGGTTATTAGCATTCCAACAGCAATTAAAGAAAAACCTGATATTGCATTATTTTCTGCTGGAGGTGGTACGTCATTAGAGTGGGCTCCAAAATTTGCAAAAGTTGGAACAACAGTAATAGATAATTCTTCCGCATGGCGAATGGACCAAACTAAAAAATTAGTAGTTCCAGAAATTAATGCAACTGAATTAGGTAAAGAAGATAAAATAATTGCAAATCCTAATTGTTCTACCATACAAATGGTTATGGCGTTAGCGCCACTTCATAAAAAATACAAGATTAGACGTATAGTTGTTTCAACCTATCAATCCGTTTCAGGAACAGGTGTAAAAGCTGTGGAACAACTAGAAAATGAAATTGCCGGCAAAAAAGGAGATATGGCCTATCATTATCCTATACATAAAAACGCTATTCCTCATTGTGATGTATTTGAAGATAATGGTTATACCAAAGAAGAAATGAAATTGGTAAGAGAGACTCAAAAAATCTTAGACGATAGAACAATTGCCGTAACTGCTACAGCAGTACGGATACCAACTGCAGGCGGACACAGTGAAGCTGTCAATGTAGAATTTGAAAACGATTTTAATCTAGATGAGGTTAGATCATTATTAAACAACACAGAGGGTGTAACCATACAAGACAATCTTGATGTGAATGTCTATCCAATGCCAATGTTCGCAAATGGTAAAGATGATGTATTCGTAGGCAGAATAAGAAGAGACACCTCTCAGCCTAACAGCTTAAATCTTTGGGTGGTTAGCGACAATCTTAGAAAAGGCGCAGCAACCAATACAGTGCAAATTGCAGAGTATCTTGTTAATAATCGCCTGGTGTAACTAAATCCCTTAAACCCTTAGTGTTCTTTTATAACGAACCCAAAAGGTGAGTTGTTTTTCTCATTCAGCATTTATGAGTTTTGCTATTGATTAAAAGTTAGTAAATGGTTATATTGTCTGTTAGCATTTTTAATCAATTGAAATTCTGAAGTATGAAAAAAACACTCTTTTTCTCTGCCCTAGTATTTATTTTTGTATCATGCAAAAATGAATCTAAATCTTTGAAAACCGTAAGTGTAAATTATCCTGAAACCAAAAAAGTCGATACCATTGACACTTATTTCGGCGAGCAAGTTGCCGATCCTTATCGTTGGTTAGAAGACGACAGAAGTGAAGAAACAGAAAAATGGGTTAGCCAACAAAACGAAGCAGCCTTTGGGTTTTTGGATAACATTCCTTATCGCGAAGAATTAAAGGAACGTCTAACGAAATTATGGAACTATGAAAAAATTGGTGCTCCATATACAGAGGGAGATTATACCTATTTTTCAAAAAACGATGGTCTTCAAAATCAATCAGTAATTTTTAGATATAAAAAAGGAACCGATGCCGAAACTGCAGAAATTTTCATTGATCCTAATAAGTTTAAGGATGATGGCACTATTTCACTTGGAAGCTTAAGTTTTTCTAAAAACGGGCAAATACTTGCTTATTCAATTTCCGAGGGCGGAAGTGATTGGAGAAAAATTTTGGTGATGGACGTTGAATCTAAAGAGATTATGGAGGATACCTTAGTTGATATTAAATTCAGCGGTATGTCTTGGTATAAGGATGAGGGGTTCTATTATTCTAGCTATGACAAACCAAAGGGAAGTGAGCTTTCCGCAAAGACAGATCAGCATAAAGTATATTATCATAAGTTAGGAACAAAACAGTCTGAAGACCAATTAATTTATGGTGGTACACCTGAAGAAAAACACCGTTATATCTATGCTGGTGTAACTGAAGATGATAAATATTTAGTAATTACGCCTAGAGTTTCTACTTCTGGTAATAAGCTTTATATAAAAGACCTTTCAGAAGCAAATGCACCTTTAGTTGAAATATTGGGGCATACTGATTCAGATTCTAATATTATTGAAAATGAGGGCTCTAAGTTATTTATAATGACAAACCTTAACGCACCTAATCAAAGAGTGGTTACTGTTGATGCTTCAAATCCTTCACCTGAAAACTGGATGGATTTTATTCCAGAAACAGAAAACGTGTTAAGACCTTCAACTGCTGGCGGATATTTCTTTGCCGTATATATGATAGATGCGGTTTCAAAGGTTTTTCAATATGACTATAAGGGTAGTTTGGTGAGAGAGGTTGAATTACCTGGTGTGGGTTCGGCAGGAGGTTTTGGTGCAAAAAGAAAAGAAAAAGAACTTTACTTTTCCTTTACAAATTATACCACACCTGGAAGCATTTATAAATACAATATTTCAAATGGTACTTCAAAACTATTTAGAAAACCAAATATAGATTTTGATTCTGAAAATTATGAAAGTACGCAAGTATTTTATTCGTCTAAGGACGGAACAAAGGTCCCTATGATAATTACTCATAAAAAAGGGTTAGAATTAAATGGCAAAAACCCAACAATACTATATGGTTATGGAGGATTTAATATTTCTCTTACTCCTAGTTTTAGAATTACTAATGCGGTTTGGATGGAGCAGGGTGGTATTTATGCGGTACCTAATTTACGTGGTGGTGGTGAATACGGTAAAGCGTGGCATGATGCAGGAACCCAAATGAAAAAACAAAACGTATTTGATGATTTTATAGCCGCTGCAGAATATCTTATTGATAACAATTACACATCTTCGGAATATTTAGCAATAAGAGGTGGTTCTAACGGTGGTTTGCTAGTTGGTGCTACGATGACCCAAAGACCGGATTTAATGAAAGTAGCTTTACCTGCGGTTGGCGTTTTAGACATGTTGCGTTATCATACATTTACCGCGGGTG
The DNA here is from genome assembly GCF_003335675.1 of Winogradskyella sp. KYW1333. Classification (GTDB taxonomy): domain Bacteria; phylum Bacteroidota; class Bacteroidia; order Flavobacteriales; family Flavobacteriaceae; genus Winogradskyella. The sequence goes on from NZ_QPHL01000017.1 coordinate 100,869, forward strand.
CTGGTTGGGCCTATGATTATGGTACAGCACAAGACAGTAAGGAAATGTTTAATTATTTAAAAGGGTATTCTCCGGTACATAATGTAAAGAAGGGTGCTGAATATCCAGCTACATTGGTAACAACTGGCGATCATGACGATAGAGTTGTGCCGGCACATAGTTTTAAGTTCGTTGCAGAATTACAAAGCAAACAAGCAGGGAAATCACCAACACTTATTAGAATTGAAACTGATGCTGGTCATGGAGCAGGAACTCCTGTCTCAAAACAAATTGAGCAAGCAGTTGATATTTTTGGCTTCACGTTATATAATATGGGCTTTGATGTGCTCCCAGGTAAATTAAACAAGAAGATTAAAGGATAGGTTTAAATAGGGCCCATATACTTGAGCTATTAGCAATTTAGCAAAAAATGATTAGCTTTATAAGCTTGTTCCCTAGCAATAATTAGGGATATTATGGTTAATCCTGTTTAATTATTTTGCTATTGTCTTTCTTTACATGAAAAATAAATACGATATATTTTTATTTTCGATCCTAACCCTTTTGCTGCTTACGTGTGGTACAGATGATGGTAATAGCGTATTAGAGATAGAAACAAATTCAGACACTGTAGTAATTGAGCAAAATTCACAAATTGAAATATTTATTTTTCAAAATGACAGTAATATTCCTAATTCAGGACAATTAACTATTACAAGCCCAAGCAAGGGAAATGCACAAATTAATAATAATGCTACTCCTAGTGACTTAAGTGATGATAGCATAATTTTTAGTACAATTGCAAATTTGGTTGGTGAAGATAGTTTTCAATACACTATATGCGATGAATCTGGTAATTGTCAGACAGAAAATGTTTCCGTTACAATTACATCGTTATCTGTAGTTAATGTTTTTGAAGATACACCTCATCAAACATTATCAGAATATAACTTTTTTGAAGGTAATTTACGTGAGCTGAACCCATCATTTGGCGTTATCCCTTATGATTTAATATCACCTTTATTTTCAGACTACGCCAAGAAAAAACGGTTTATATGGATGCCTAACGGAGTAAGCGCCAATTATGTTGAAGATATTTCGCCTATTCGGTTTCCAGAGGGAACATTCTTAATTAAAAACTTTTACTACAATTCAATTCAACCAAATAATACAACTCGGATTCTAGAAACGAGAATAATGTTTAAAACAAGTGATGGATGGGATTTCGCTAATTACTTGTGGAACGACGATCAATCCGAAGCTTTTTTCAGTAACGAAGGTGATTTGGTGGATTTAACATGGCTACAAGGTGAAACTATAAAAAGCACAACTTATAGAATACCATCCAGAGCCGAGTGCTTTACTTGTCACAATCAATCTGATAGTCCAACACCGATTGGATTAAAGCCTCAGAATATTAATAAAAATTACAATTATTCAACAGGAATAGAAAACCAGATTAGAAAATTAATTGATGTTGGGTATTTAAATTCTGATATTCCAGGCAATATTAATTCCACAGTTGGATGGGATGATGACTCACAGCCATTGGAGCTAAGAGTAAGATCTTATTTAGATATTAATTGTGCACATTGTCACTCTGACAATGGTTATTGTAATTATAGACCAATGCGTTTTGCTTATGGTTTAACCGATAATCGTGAAAATATTGGTGTTTGTGTAGAACCTGAGACTCAATTCATTCCAAATTCTGATATTGTAAAACCTAACGATACTGATCTTTCAATTTTATATTTTAGATTGAGTACAACTGATGAGTCATTTAGAATGCCTTTATTAGGCAGAACAATAAACCATGACGAAGGTGTAGAGCTTATTGAAGAGTGGATAAACTCACTGACGGATTGTGAATAACTATATAACTATGAAAAAAATTACTTTAATAATTGTTGTATTCACCACATTATTCTCTGTAAACGCGCAAGTTTTAAATGAGTCTGCAGATTGGCCAAATTCTAATTGGTCAATCACAGGAACGTATGATGCAACTTATCTTTACGAAGACCCTACAACAACTTCGTCTAATTTCTCCTTTGACGATGATGACGCCAATAGTGGATCAAATAATGACTTGGCTGCTGAATCACCTGTTATTAATTTAACCAATGCTTTTAATGCTGGGGAAATATGGATATCAATGGACACAGATTATGTGTTAAATATATTTCAAACAGAAACGCTTACAATTCAATATTGGGATGCTGACACCTCACAGTGGGAAAATTGGAGTAATGTCTATGACACAAGTACTGCTGGAGCGCCAAATCAAAACTTCTGTTCCGGACCATTTGTTTCATTAAATCACCCAATCTTAAATATTGCAGCATTTAGTGAAAACCAATTAACAAACTTTAGGTATAGGATCTATTATCAAGATAATACGTCTTGGGGGTGGGGATTCTGTATAACTTCTCCTGTTTTAACTTCTGCGACACCACCTACTTGTCCTGAGCCTATAAATTTAAATGCAATTAATATCACCGAAACGACGGCTGATTTGCAATGGACAGAAAATGGAACAGCAAGCTTATGGAACCTAGAATGGGGGCCCGCGGGCTTTACTCCTAGCACTGGAACCATGGTTAATGGTTTAACAAGTACAATTTATAATTTAACTGGATTATCTCAAGGTGTTACATACGATTTTTATGTGCAAGCTGATTGTGGTGGGGGTGACACTTCTTCTCTAGTTGGGCCATTTAATTTTATCACTAGTGCGCCAGGAGCTACCTGTAGTTCTGCATTTAATATATCTGTTAATGTAGATTGCAACAGTGCTGCACCAACTTCTTTTGATTTTAGTACTGCCACTGATATTGATGCAAACAACGAAAACCCAACCTGTGACGGGTCAGGGAATTATGGTTACTTTATCAGTTTTCAAGCTCCTGCAATTGGATCAGTGGTTGTAAGGTTTAGTGGCGCTGCTAATAGTATAGGATTAGAGGTTTATGACTCTTGTGGCGGTAATTCAGTATCAACTTGTACCAACAATGATTTTAACTCAGGCGACAGTTCAGGAGAAATAACAGGATTAACAGCTGGCAATACTTATTATGCTGTAATATGGAGAGATCAACAAAACGGCACGGCAGATATCTGTATTGAACAAGGATCTACTTGCCCTTCACCAAGTAACTTAAATGCTTCAAGTGTTACTATTGATTCCGCTACGTTAAATTGGGTTGAAAACGGTTCAGCACCAGCATGGAATCTAGAATGGGGAACTTCTGGATTTACACTTGGAACAGGTACAGCAATCAACGATTTAAGTGCTACAAGTTATGCCCTTTCTGCATTAAGTTCGGGTACCTCCTACGATTTTTATGTACTGGCTAACTGTGGTAGCGAAACTTCAAATTTCACTGGTCCATTTACTTTTACAACTCAATCTCCTGCGAGAATTAATTTTAACCCACAACCTATAACCGTGAGTGGTACTTATGATATGGCTATTGTTGATATGGACGGTGATTTTTTAGATGATATAGTTACAGTTTCAGCTTCAAATATTAATATTCAGAAACAAAATAGTGATGGTTCATTTACCAATATCAATATTGCAACTCCAAACGCAAATTTTTTACCAAGTTGGAGTATTGCTGCGGCAGATTTTGATGCTAATGGTAAAACAGATTTGCTTTATGGTGCTGGTAGTGGTGTTTCGTTTATGCAGGCCAGTAATGATGGTATGAGTTTTACTCAGCAGGCAACCACTCAATATACTTTCTCTCAACGTTCTAATTTCGTAGATATTAATAATGATGGAAATTTAGATGCCTTTGTATGTCATGATGTAGAACCAAACGTTTACTTCATAAATGACGGAACAGGAAACTTGACATTCTATCAGTCAGATATCACAACTGGCGCGCCATATTCATTGGGTAATTTTCCTTCTGGAGGTGACTATGGGTCTATCTGGATTGATTACAATAACGACAGAAATATAGATTTGTTTATTGCAAAATGTGGAGGGTCTGAAGAAAGACGTACGAATATGATGTTAACTAACAATGGTAATGATTCATATAGTGAAAATGCTGCCGCAATTGGACTAGCCGACCCAATGCAAACATGGTCATCAGCTTGGGGTGATTTTGATAATGATGGTGATATGGATGTTTTTGTTGGCGCAAGTTCTGGTGATCACAAATTGATGAGGAATAATGGATTTACTGATGACGGCAACCCAAATAATGATTACACATTTACTGATGTAACTATTGGCGCTGGAGTATCAACTGCTCCAACTGGCTGGGAAAGCTCTGCCTTTGATATAGATAATGACGGATACTTGGATATTATTGCAAATGGCACAATACTTTATGGGAAAGGCGATTTAACTTTTGAAGATGCCGACCCAAATCAAATAAATTATAAAAATGGTGCCTTTGGCGACTTAAATAATGATGGGTTTATAGATACTTTTTATAACGGAATTAGATACTATAATCAAGGTAATTCTAACAACTGGGTAAAAATTAATACAGTTGGAAACGTAAGTAATATCAATGGTATTGGCGCTCGAGTTGAAGTACACACTCCTAATGGTGTACAGATTAGAGATGTGCGTAGTGGTGAAGGATTTGAGTTTATGAGTAGTCTGAACACACATTTTGGACTAGGCTCCGAAACACAGATTGACAATATCATTATTTATTGGCCTTCAGGTATAATTGATAATATACCTAACCCAACTAGTAATACAACACATAATATCATTGAGGGCGCTTTCTTAAGTGTGGATGACGAAACAATTACTGATTTCACAGTTTATCCAAATCCTGTTGATGATGTTTTGAATATTAATTCTATCAATGATCTTTCTGAAGGTGTCGTTACAATATTTGATATTCAAGGCAAGGTTGTTTTGAATCAAAAACATGAAATAGATAAATTGGATGTGTCAAATCTTGAAGCAGGTATTTATGTCCTTAGACTTGAAAACCATGGTAAACTGAGCATTCAGAAGTTTGTGAAAAAATAATATTTATACACTTATTCTTAAAACCGTTTGAGAAATCAAGCGGTTTTTTTGTGGTATTTTTGCAATATGCTTCAAGTTAAAAATGTCTCTTTCACTTATACCAAAAGCAAGGTTTTAAATAATATAAGCTTTGATCTTGCTAAGGGTAAAACTTTAGCTATTATCGGAGAAAGTGGTTCTGGGAAAAGCACCTTATTAAAGCTAATTTATGGTGAATTTGATTTAAAAGAAGGTGAAGTGTGGTGGAATAATAAACAGGTCTTAGGTCCAGCATTCAATCTTATTGTAGGTTATGATTTTATGAAATATGTTACCCAAGAATTCGACTTGATGCCTTACACCACAGTTGAAGAAAATGTTGGGAAGCACCTTTCGCGCTTTTATCCAGAACAAAAAGAAAAACGAACTAAAGAATTGCTCAGAGTTGTAGAACTTGAAGCTTTTGCCAATACCAAAGTGAAAAATCTAAGTGGTGGACAAAAACAACGTGTGGCCTTAGCTAGGGCATTAGCAAAAGAACCCGAAATATTGTTATTAGATGAACCCTTCAGCCATATAGACAATTTTAAAAAACAATCTTTGCGAAGAAGTATTTTCAGTTACTTAAGAAAAAACAGTATCAGCTGTCTGATTGCTACCCACGATAAAAATGATGTTTTAGGGTTCGCTGATGACATGATTGTTCTAGATGAGAAAAAAATTGTAATAAAAGATACACCACAGAACGTATATCGTAATCCAAAACTACCTCTGGTGGCTTCGTTTTTTGAGGAATTTTCAATCATTGACGGAGTAATATATTATGCTCATCAACTACAAATTGTAGAAAATTCCAAACATGAAGCTGAGGTTAAAAGATCCTATTTTAATGGGAAGAATTGGTTGATTGAGGCTACGCACCAATCCAATTCTATTTTTATTGAACACCATTGCAAATTAAAACCGAATAGCTCCTTATTTTTTAAAATATTCCAGTAGATTATTTATCCAACTTCTTCAATAGAGCAGGTAAATAAAAGGTGTCTGTAATTAAGGCCATGGCAACTGTTACGGTACAAAGCAAGCCAAAATCCTGAACAGAAGGTGTTGCGCTAGACGCTATAATTAAAAACCCTCCAACCAAAGCAATCGTTGTTGATATTAAAGCACTACCTGTATAGCGCATAGCATTGTCCATGCGTTCTTTTGGCGAGCCAGTAATATATTTACTTCGCCTGTATTTATGTACTAAGTGAATCGTGTCATCCATAGCAATTCCCAACATAATAGGTGTTATCATTGCTGTTGTAACATCTAAGGGAATGTCTAGCAAACTCATAAATATAGCAAGTATAGCTAGTGGTAAAATATTTGGTATGAGTACTAATATGGTAGTTCTCAGATTCTTTATAAACACCCAAAGACATAGAAATGCCACAAAAAATGCTGCAAAGAAGGACTTAAACTGAGTCTCTAAAATAAAGTTGTTCAATTGCGCAAAGACAACTGCAAAACCATTTATTTTCAAATCATAATTATCAGTATCGAATGACGATTTAAAGGCTTGTTTAATATCATCAAGCGCTTGTTCTAATTCTGATGTTCGCATTTCCATAAGGGTTAGCGTAAAACCGGCTGTTGATAGGTCTTCTGAAAATAATTTAAAAAAACTGTTTTCTCTAGCATCAACATCTTTAAGTGTATTCTTTAGTTTCACCTCTGATATATCAGATTGAAATAAAACAGGTGTGCGTTGTTCTAGGAAGGATTTTATGGTAACCACCGAAACTGGATTTGATATCAGTGGGTTTGCTTCAAGCTTATTCTGAAAATCCTCTAATCTTTTAATAGCATCTTTATTCAATATTGCGCGGCCATCTTTTGTAGCTATATTTATTTGAAGTCGGTTACTTCCGCCCAGCTCTACTTCAACTGCTCTTAAGTCTTGTTTTGCCTTGCCTTCTGCCAATAAATCTCTGGAATTGGTGTCGATCTTTACCTGAAATACAGAATAAATACCAAATATTAGCACAGCTGTAAATGATACAATCAGGGTGTTCTTATATTGGCTTGTAAAACCATTTAACCATTCAATAAAGCCAGATTGAGAAAAAGTTTTAAAACTTAAAATTGGTTTAGCTTTTTCAAAATTTAAATTCATAAAACTAAAGCCGATAATAGTAATTACATATACCAATAAAAAACTCAGAATTAATCCAATACATGTAAAAACACCCATGTTTTTAAATGCAGGTAAAGGCGATAAATAAAGTGCAAAATAGCCCACAAGGGTTGTAAGGGTTGTATAGAAACAAGGTGTTAAACTCTTTCGTATTGAAATTGCCAACAAATCAACCTCTGAAAAATTGGTGTTAACAAGTCCTTCTTTGTGGTAAATGTTTATAATATGAACCGCATCACTAACGCTATACACCATTAGAATAGTTGGGATAAGCATAGAAATCATATTCAATGCAAAACCAAGAGAAGTAATTAATCCAAAAAGTAAACTAACCGGAATCGCAACCGACAGTAATGCTATTAGTAGATAACGTTTACTTGGTAGTAGAAATAAAAGCAATACCGTAATGACCAAAACAGTTAGGATACCAAATATTAGACTTTCTTTATAAATGCCTTTGCTATAAGCCTCATTTAATACTGGTGGTCCTGTTAGATAATAATCTGAATACATCTGTCCAACTACACTTTCAACTTCAACAGCTATTTCTTGTCGGTCTTCCTCAATGGTCGGTGTAGGTTTCATTTGGATATAAAACAGCTGGTTTTTATAGTCCTTAGTTACCAATTGTGAACTAATGTTGGATAGTTTAGAAAACAGGTTTTTCAATCCTTTTTCACTTCGTCTTGAATTATATAAATCGTGAAATCTGATGTTATTATTTGCGTAGATTGGGTATTTAGCCTTGGCCAAGCTAAAGGTTGTTTTTACGTAGGGCAATGCTTCAATAGATTGCTGTAATTCCTTTAACTTGTTTACTTCTGATTCACCAATTGCATTTTCAACTGGTAGCATGATAATAAAAATCTCATCTGATCCAAAATTCTCCTGGAAATCTATGTATGCCTTGTAACTCGGATCGTCCTCTAAAAACCATATTGAAAGTGAATTGTCAACACTTAGTTTATTAAGTGTTTGATAGGCAGATAATACCATTAGTATCACCAAAATTGCGATAATGGATATTCTGAATTTAATAATAATAGGTATAATACGCTTCATTCGTTCCATAACTATGCTCTTACATAAGCACCATATCGCCCATGGTGGGATAAGCTAACGTGAAAAAGCTCTTTTCCATTACTTAATATAGGTACATCAAACGCATTCTTTTCTATGCGAAACTTTGAGTCCAATGAATCTATAAGTTTAGCTTTTAATTCATCGCTCTGCCCGGCGTAACCCAATGAAACAAATTCAATAATTTCAGAATTGAGCTTTTGTTTCTTTAAACTCGCTTCTGAAATAATATAATTAGAAGTAATCTTTGATTGAACGAAACAGGAAAAGTTTTTATATTTCACCGTGCCCAAATCTTTCTTAATCGTACACTGAAATGCTTTAGGGTTATAGAAACGACTTGGTGCAATTTGTGTGTATAATTTATAAGAAGCCTCTTTCATACTCCACAACCGCCAAACCATTTTAAAAGCCTTTTCCGCACTATTGATATAGGCTTGCTCCTGTTCAGAAAAAAGTTTATCCAAAAACCTTGGGCGTTGCCAATTTGAGGCCCGACTTGCTTCATTTAAATCAACAATGTCATTGCCAACCATTAATCTGCAAGTTTTGAAGTCACAATGCTCATAGCAGACTTTACATCTAGCATTTTTTCCATGTCCTCATTTTCTAAACGAATATTAAATTCATCCTCAATATCTAAAATGATATCAACTAGATTGGCTGAGTTTATCTTTAGATCCTTTACAAAATCTGTGTCTTCTGACAGGTTTTTAAACGCCTTCTCATCTTGTATATAAGGCGCTACAATAGTCTTTAATTTGGTAATTAATTCTTCCTTGTTCATAACATAACTTTGATTTGTAAAGTTACGCTATAAATCGCTTAAATAAAACACAGGCATTAACATCACCAAAACCAAAACTTGCTTTGGCAATGGTGTCAAACTCCTGATCAATTTTTTTATGTGGTATTTTTTCGGGTGAAACTAATTCTTCAATACCAGGATGTAAATCGTCACAATTGATATTAGGCGCAATAAATTGTTCCTTAAGCTGAATGATACTAGCCACACACTCTATTGCACCAGCCGCTGCCAAACAATGGCCAACTAATGATTTGGTTGAATTAATAAAGGGGAAGTTCTTACCTTGCCTTTGTAAGGCTTTGGTCCAATTTTCAATTTCTAGAGTATCTTTAGAGGTGGCGGTAAGATGCCCATTAATGACCTCTATTTCACTAGAAACTATTCCAGAATTTTGTAAGGCGTTTTTAATACAGCGATGAACTGCTTCTGGGTTTGGTGCTGTTAATGTACCTCCTTGACGTTGACCACCAGAGTTTATCTCACCACCCATAACCTCAGCATAAATAGTTGCACCACGCTCCAATGCACTTTCTAACGATTCTAAAACTAAAGCACCCGCACCACTTCCTGGTACAAAACCAGAAGCTGACACGCTCATAGGCCGTGATCCTTCTGTTGGGCTGTCATTATGTTTGTATGTCATAACTCGCATGGCATCAAACCCTCCCCAAATATATGGTCCATGGTCACTACAACTACCAACCAGCATGCGTTTAGCTTTTCCGTATTTAATCCTCTCGTAACCCATTAAAAGAGCTTCGGTACCCGTTGTACATGCTGAAGAATTTGTGGTGACCTGATTGCCAAAACCAAGCATACCGCCTAAATAAGCGCTTATACCACTTGCCATGGTTTGTAAAACAACTGTACTTCCTAAGCGCCTAACATTGCCTTCGTCGAGCTTGTGAATGGCTTCCCTAAATTTTTCTACTCCTGAGGTTCCTGTACCAAAAATGAGCCCAGTATCATAATCTAACTCACTTTTAGAATTTAAATCGAATCCTGCGTCTTTCCATGCATCCATACCCGCTATACAACCATATAAAATGCCAGAACTGTTAAACCCACGTAACTGTAGGTCCGTAAAATATTTAGATATTAATTCATCCGTAATTTGAGGTATGCCTCCTATTTGACAAGAAAAATTAAGGTCTTTTAAGTCTTGGTGAAATCTGATGCCAGATGTTCCGTTTTTTAAGGCTTTGGTAAAATCCGATAAACCTACGCCATTTGGTGCGACAATACCTAATCCTGTTATGACTACTCGTTGCTTCATGCTTTCAACATTCCTGATATTACACCTCGTGCCACCAATTCCCCCTTTTTATTTAACATCTTAACCTTGCACTTTAATTTATTGAATCGGAATACTTCTTTTTCTGAATGAACAATGACCTTTTCTCCTGGTAAAACCGGTAAATAAAAATCTATTTTATTAGAGGTTAGTGCTACCTGAGGTTTCTTGGCGTTCTGTAATTCATCTTTCAACAAGAAAATACCAAAACAAACCAATCCAATTTGTGCCATACATTCCGTTAATATCACTCCTGGCGTGATTGGGTTATCTTTAAAATGTCCTTTATAGAAATATTCGTCTTTCCTAAATGTATAATGTCCACGTATTTCATTTTCAGAAACAGTATCTATGGCATCTACAAACAAAAATGGTCTTTGGTATGGTAAAAGTTCTATGATATTTTGTTCTTCCATTTTTTAAATTAAATGTTCTCCTCCATCTACAGGAAGAACTGTCCCTGTTATCCAAGAAGCTTCGTCTTTAGTTAATAAATAAACAACATTAGCGACATCTTCTGGTGTAGTTAGGCGTTTATTAGGGTTGCGCTGTGATGCATATTTAATAATCTTTTCAACATCTGGAATCATACGTAAAGATTTGGTGTCAGTAATACCCGCTTGAATACAATTGGCCTTTATACCAAAAGGCGCAAACTCTAATGCTATACTTCTAGTTATCGCTTCTAAAGTTACTTTTGCTGCTGAAACAGCTGCGTAATTTTTCCATGCTTTTGAATTACCCTGACTTGTAAAACTAATAATCCGTGAATCTTCAGCAAATAAATTTGCTTCAAAAACCACTTTAACCCAATCATACAAACTTATTCCCATGGCTTGAATGGTAAGCGCAAAATCATCATGTTTTAATTCATTATTATCATCTGATACCATGGGCTTCAAATTTCCTTTTGCTACACTATGAACCATGGTTTTTATTTTTTGATTATCACCAAGCAAAGACTTCAATTCTTGAATAATCATGTTACGTTTGTCTGGATTAAAGGCGTCGCTATTAAATGACTTAAATTGAACGCCTTCTTGCTTTATTGATTCAAACTCTTTTAAAATAACTTCTTCTTGCATTCTTGGATTGCGATGAACAATACAAACATTCATGCCGTGTTTGGCGAGTTTCTTTGCAGACGCCAATCCAAGACCACTGCTACCACCAAGTACTAAGGTCCAAAAGTTTTTATCTTTAAATTCTTTCATATCACCATTCTAATAATATCCTCTGAGCGGAAAAACCAGGTCCAAAACTCAGCATAATACCTTTATCCCCTTTAGGTAAATTTCTGTCCGTAAATCGCTCTAATACATATAGTACAGTGGCGCTACTCATATTACCATATTGTCTTAGAACCTCTTTTGTGTCGTTTATATTTTTGCCTAAATCACCAAATAATTCCTCAACGGTTTGTACAATTTTCTTTCCTCCTGGGTGAAAAACTAAATGATTAATATCCTCAATTGTTAGATTGTTACGTTCTAAAAATGGATGAATAATATCTGGGAAGTGATCTGCGATTGTCTGTGGCACAGATTGGTCTAAAACCATTTGCAAACCTGTATTTCTTAATTTAAAACCCATCATATGCTCTGTATCAAAAAAATGATACATAGCCTCATCTTTGATTTCAGGTCCTTTTTCGTCTTCATAAGAAGACAAAATAACACTTGCGCAACCATCTCCAAAAATTGCGGCACTTACAATGTTAACCATCGAATAATCATCTAATTGAAATGTCGCTGTTGGCGACTCTACCGCAATAACAACTGCGCGTTTATTGGGGTTTGCTTTTAAAAAGTTCTTTGCGTATAAAATACCCGAAACTCCTGCCGCACATCCCATTTCTGTCACGGGTAAACGCACAATATCTTGTTTCAACTTTAAACTATTAATAAGATATGTATCTAAAGATGGAATCATTATTCCAGTGCAACTCACTGTGATGATGTAATCTAGATCAGTTGGCTGTAATTTGGCTTTATCTAAAGCTTTTACCAAACTTTCTTCTGCCAGCTTTATGGATTCTCGCGTGTATATATCGTTTTTTTCTTCAAAAGATGTTTTTAAAAATACCTCTTCAGCATCCATTATGGAGTACCGCTTGTCAACAGCTGCGTTTTCAAAAATCTTAAGGACTTTTCTTTTAAAACGCTCTTCTTGCCCATCGAGCCAAAGTTCTACATAAGGTAAAATGTCTTTGGTTTCTCTAGTATATTTTGGAAGTTGCTTTGCAACTGATGTAATTCTTACTGCCATTTAAGTTTTAATTAGCCATTGGTAGCGGAATGCCCATTTCCAACAAATTTGTGATTTAAGGTTCAATTGTTTAGAGATATTTTCTAACTCATAGCGTTTAAATGCTCTTAATATAGATGTTAATCCGTCTTGCACAATCATATGGTTCGAAATCACCAAACCTAATAATTTAAATAAACCATAAGCAACTTTATTACGGTGCAAATCATTTACAACAATACCTAATTTTGCCTTTGATGTTATTATTTTTAAAAGGTTGTGAATTTCATCCTGATTAAAATGATGTAAAAACAAAGTTGAAAGTACAACATCATAATCTAAGTCTTGGAATTCTTCTGAGAAAATGTCAATGTTTTCAAAGGTTAGTTCTTCATAATCTTGAGATAATTCAATTGCGTAATCAATAGCGTCCTGATTAGCATCAATTCCGATTAATTTGAACTTATAGCCTTCTTGTCTTCCATAATCTCCTATTAGCCTTAAGATTTCTCCATGACCACAACCCAAATCTATAATGGTAATCAATTTGTTTTTTGGTTGATCGATTAGCACTTTTTTAAGGCCGTTTAACGTGACGTGGTTTCCCCCAAGCCATTTGTTTATCTTACCGAGTTTGTCCAATGTATCACGAAGCAACTCGCCCTTCATGGAAAAATCATCCATAAGTTCAGGCTCATTACTTCTGTATGTTGTATCAACAAATAAACTCATTAAACTTTCATGGATTTTCCATGAGTTATTTTAATTATTAATGGTACCAAAAAAGGCAATCGTCTTAAAACAAAAAGTAATTTTGGCGCCAACCATTCTTGTCTAAATAAATAGGCAATACTGTGACCAACTTTTAATCTCAAGCTAAAAGTTCTATTCCAATTTCTTGAATACTTCCGCTCTAATTCAACTCTGCTTTTTATTTTATTTTGAAGATAGTCAATAACAAGCTCAGATGCTAATTGTGCGCTTCTAATGGCCATTCCCATCCCGTTTCCACATAGTGGATGAATCATTCCGGCGGAATCACCACACATTATCATATTATTTTCAATAGGGTTTTTAGTTTCAAAAGAAATCTGACTGATGGTTAAGGGCTTTGTAAATTGAAGTTTAGAACCTTCAAATACGTTTTTTAAAGCCTTATTCTTATATACAACTTGCTCTTGAAACGTTTCTATATCCATATATGTTTTGAAAGTTTGATAGTTAGTGATATAGCACAGGTTAATATGGTTGTTTTCAACTTTTGAAACACCGCAATACCCTCCTTTGAAATTATGAAGCGCTACTGTATCTTCTGGGAAATGACCAGAGACATGAATTTTGACACCTAAATAAGGTGACTTCTTTTTAATAAAATTACGATTAAATTTTACATCTATATTTGATCGCTTACCATAGGCTCCTATAGCAATTTTTGAAGTAAAGATGTGATTTGATTTTGTTTGAATATGAAATTGATCGTCGTCAAAAACAACATCAACAACAGTATCTTTAATGACTGAAATACCATGATTCAAAGCTATTTGAAAGAGTTGAAAATCCATTTCATATCGACTCATGCCGAATCCACCTAAAGGCAAATTGGCTTCAATGTTTTTATTATTATGTGTTGTTAATTGGAATTTTGAAATGGTCTTGGCACCAAATTCAAATGGGTTAAATCCTAAATAATTTAAATAGGGTAAGACTTCATTAGACACGTATTCTCCGCATACCTTGTGTTTTGGATAACTGTTTTTCTCAATAAGCAAAACATCAATGCCTTGTTTTGATAAGTGGATCGCACTACATAGTCCAGCCAAACCGCCACCAATAATTATAACATCGAAATTTTGTTTATGCATTAGTAATCTTGATAATGCTTCACATTAATTTTTACTGTTTTACCTAATATAAAACTACCTCCTCCTACATCATAATCCCTTCGATTGATTTCAAAATAAGAAGTTATTTTATAATTATCATCTGACTTAAGTACTGTGACAGGAAAAGTAATTTTCTTTGCTTTACCTTTTATAGTTAGAACAGCGATTACTTTATAATTATTTGGGCCTACATCTTTAATTTCTGAGCTTGACAAGGTAATGGTTGGATGCTTTTTTGCATCAAAATAATCCTCTTCCAAAATATGCTCATCCCTACTATCAATACCTGTTTCAATCGAAGAAACATTAATCGTGCTTGTAATGCTTATTAGCTGTCTTTCATTGTCAAAACCAGCAACAATTTTAAAGGAATTAAAGTGACCATCTACATTAACTCCAAGATTTTTAATTACAAAATCAACACTTGATTCTTGTGTGTTTGTATAACAAAAACTGAATAAGCACAAAAAGTGTATTAATAAACGTGACATCTTTTTTGTTTTTCAAGTTACTGCACAAGCAGAAAAGGGTAAAGTGATTTAACGTTTTTCTATAGTACTTTTAAAATCTGAAATTTTCGATTATTGAATTGAATAGTATCGCCTTTTGTCTTAGATAGCAATAATCTACCGATTGGTGTGGCTGGTGAAATCGCAAAAAATGACTGACCATCCACTTCAATTTCTCCAGTACTTATTGCTAAGAAATAATTTGCTTGAATAGTAAAGACTACCGAACCCAATGCTATTTGCTTCTGCCTAGAATCTGTATTTATTTTGTTGAGTAGCTCAAACTGTTTTTGAATTTCAGCCAGCTGTTGACCAGCTTTTTCTCGCTCTAACTGAAGCATAGCACGTCCTGTTTCATGCTTATCTCCTGCAGAACTTTTAGTTTCTGATTGAAGATTAGTTTCAATATCTGAAATGGTTTGTTGTAAAACCTTTAATCGAAGGTTTAAAGCGTTCTTACATTCATTATACAGACTCTCTTTAATACTAATCATAACAGATCTGCCAATTCCTTACCCACTAAACTTCCTATGGCAACACCCATACCGCCAAGTCTTACACCACAAAATACGTTATTACTGATTTGTTTTACAATTGACTTTTTCTGATTACCAACTCCCATAATACCAGACCAACGATGGTCTATCTCAAAATCAATGTTTGGAATAATTGTAGTCCTTAAAAGATCTTCTAGTTTTTCTTGAATTAACTCTGTCTGTCCGAATTCAGTGGTTTCTTCACCTTTAAAATCTAAATTTCTTCCACCTCCAAAAAGAATTCTATCCTCTATATTCCTAAAATAATAATAGCCTTTATCTAAATGAAATGTTCCTTTTATATGAAGGTTTTTAATAGGTTTTGTAATTAAAACCTGAGCTCTGGCTGGTGCTACTTTTTGATTAATGAGTTGCGAAGCAAAACCATTGGTTGCAATTAAAACTTTATTCGATTTAATTTCAAAATTATTGGTTTTTATAACCGCTGAATCATTGTTCTCACTGATTTCATTTACCAAACAGTTATTTAGAATTTTAATACCTGATGACTGCGCTTTTTTAAGAAGTGCATCCATCATTTTGCCAGTATCTATTTGACCTTCAAATTGATTGAAACTTAATTGTTCGACTGCATGGTTAAAGCCAAATTCATTAGGTTTGAATGAAAAGACCTCCTCATAAAATAAAGGTTTCAGCAACTTATTTATTGTATCCTTTTGTGATTTACATTTTAAAAAAAGAGATTCATCATTTTTTAAAAACAACTCATAACCACCAAATGGCTTATAGTCTAATTGTCTATCACCGACGGTTTTTCGAAGTAATTGCAACCCATTTACACGCTTTGCGACAAGATCAATAACCTCTTCTTCTGAGTGGTTTTGTAAATCGTCAATGATTTCGCTAAGACTGCCAAAACAAGTAAAACCTGCGTTTTTAGTACTTGCGCCTTGTGGTAGCATGCCTTTTTCTAAAACAATAATCTTAGCTTGAGGATATTTGCGTCTTAGCTCCAAAGCACAACTTAAGCCCACAATACCACTTCCAACAACAGTAAAGTCTACATTAGTAAGCCAAGTCTTTATTTCCCAGTATGATAAATTCATTGTATAAAAAAAGCCCCTAAAGTTAGGAGCTTTTTATTTAATCTTCTATTTCTTCTTCCATTTCAAAATCTTCCATAAATTTTGTGGTATAGTTACCAGCTAA
The DNA here is from genome assembly GCF_003335675.1 of Winogradskyella sp. KYW1333. Classification (GTDB taxonomy): domain Bacteria; phylum Bacteroidota; class Bacteroidia; order Flavobacteriales; family Flavobacteriaceae; genus Winogradskyella. Next base: position 117,547 of record NZ_QPHL01000017.1, read on the forward strand.
ATAATCTGGATGATTCATCAATTGTCTGTGAAATGGAATTGTTGTTTTTATTCCTTCGATAACAAATTCATCTAAAGCACGCTTCATTTTATTTATAGCTTCTTCTCTAGTTTGTGCTGTTGTGATCAATTTAGCGATCATAGAATCGTAATTAGGTGGTATACTATAACCAGCGTATACGTGTGTGTCTAATCTAACACCGTGTCCACCAGGTGCGTGAAGAGTAGTTATTTTACCTGGAGATGGTCTAAAATCATTATAAGGATCTTCAGCATTAATTCTACATTCTATAGAATGTAAATTCGGCGTATAATTCTTCCCTGAAATAGGAACACCTGCAGCAACTAAGATTTGTTCTCTAATTAAATCAAAATCTATAACCTGCTCTGTTATTGGGTGTTCTACTTGGATACGCGTATTCATTTCCATGAAGTAGAAGTTTCTATGTTTGTCTACCAAAAATTCAACTGTTCCTGCTCCTTCATATTTAATATATTCAGCAGCCTTTACTGCCGCTTTACCCATTTTATCCCTTAGTTCATCTGTCATGAATGGAGAGGGAACTTCCTCAGTTAACTTTTGGTGACGTCTCTGAACAGAACAATCTCTTTCAGATAAATGACATGCTTTTCCCCTCGAGTCTCCAACAATCTGAATTTCTATATGTCGAGGTTCTTCAATGAGTTTTTCCATGTACATATCATCATTCCCAAATGCTGCTTTCGATTCTGTACGAGCAGATTCCCAAGCGCCTTCAAGTTCTTCTGGTTTCCATACTGCTCGCATACCTTTTCCACCACCACCAGCAGATGCCTTAAGCATAACAGGGTAACCTGTTTCTTTTGCTAATTTTTCACATTGCTCAAATGACTCTATAACTCCATCACTACCAGGAACACAAGGTACTCCGGCAGCCTTCATGGTTGCTTTAGCATTTGCTTTGTCTCCCATTCTGGATATCATCTCCTCAGAGGCTCCAATAAATTTTATTCCATGTTCTTCACAGATTTTAGAGAACTTGGCGTTTTCAGATAAAAATCCATAACCTGGGTGAATTGCATCAGCATTTGTTATCTCAGCTGCCGCAATTACATTTGACATTTTTAGATATGACTCACTACTTGGGGCTGGACCGATACAAACCGCCTCATCAGCAAACTTAACATGCAAACTATCTGCATCTGCAGTTGAATAGACAGCTACGGTTTTAATACCCATTTCTTTACAGGTTCTAATAACGCGTAGCGCTATTTCTCCTCTATTGGCAATTAATATTTTTTTAAACATCATTTTTGTTTTAAAAAATTCTATTTCCAAACACCTAATTCCAATAAACTGGTCTTGGATTTATGAATTGGAATTTTCAATTGTTATGATGGGTCAACCAAGAATAACGGTTGATCAAATTCTACTGGAGAAGCGTCATCTACTAATACTTTAACGATTTTACCAGTAACCTCTGATTCAATTTCGTTAAACAATTTCATTGCCTCAATAACACATAGGACATCACCTTCTTTTATGTTCGTACCAACCTCAACAAATACTGGTTTGTCCGGAGAAGGCTTTCTATAAAATGTTCCAATTATTGGAGACTTGATCGTAATATATTTTGAATCATCAGATGATGTCGCTGGTGCAACAGGAGCTTCAGGAGTCGCTACAGGTACTGGTACTGGAACGTGTTGCTGAACAACCGGTGCAGATGCTTGAACTGGAACTTGTTGAACAATTGTAGTTTCGCTATCAGAACCCGTTCTAATTGTAATTTTAACATCATCCATTTCTAGCTTAACCTCGCTCGCACCAGACTTGGCAACAAATTTAATTAAGTTTTGAATTTCTTTTAAATCCATAGTATTTAGACATTTTTGTTAGTTAGTTAATTTTTTTAGGAATTATAAGCCCACTTAAAATAAATTGAGCCCCAAGTAAATCCGCCACCAAAAGCGGCAAATATTATATTATCCCCTTTTTTAAGTTGAGATTCATAGTCATATAAAAGAAGTGGCAAAGTCGCTGATGTTGTGTTTCCATACTTTTGGATATTCATCATGACTTTGTCTTCTTCAAGATTTATTCTATTTGCAGTAGCGTCAATTATTCTTTTATTTGCTTGGTGCGCTACTAGCCAAGCAATGTCTTCATTTGTTAAATTATTTCTCTTAAGGATTCTCTCTGCAACATCTGCCATGTTAAAAACGGCATTCTTAAAAACTGTTTTGCCATCTTGATAAACATAGTGTTTACCTTCGTTGAAAGTGTTTTCATTGATTGGATAAGATGACCCTCCATAAGGGGCTTGTAAAAATTCTCGTCCTTCACCGTTACTTCTCAACAACTCATCTTGCAGTCCTAGACCTTCTTCATTTGGCTCAAACAAAACTGCGCCAGCCCCATCTCCAAAAATAATGCACGTCGCCCTGTCTTTATAATTAATGAATGAGGAGTTTTTGTCTGCTCCAATTAGAAGAATTTTTTTGTATCGGCCAGATTCAATGTAAGCTGCCGCTGTAGACATTCCAAAAAGAAAGCTCGAGCATGCCGCTTCTAAATCGTATGAAAATGCATTAACCGCACCTATTTCAGTCGCGGTAAAAGCTGCTGTTGATGCGGCTTTCATATCAGGTGTTGCCGTACTGACAATTACCAGTTCTATCTCCTTAGGATTTAAGTTAGTTTTTTGAAGTAAATCTTGAGCCGCTTTTATTGCTAAAAAAGAGGTCCCCTTGCCCTCTTCTTTCAGAATTCTTCTTTCTTTTATCCCAGTTCGAGTAGTAATCCACTCATCATTAGTGTCCACCATTGTTTCAAGAACTTCATTAGACAAAACAAAGTCTGGAACATAGCCTCCTACAGCTGTAATTGCCGCCGTGATTTTACTCATTATTAGCTTTTAGATTAATTAAAAGTATTGAAAAAAGGCAAAAACCAATCGATTTTGGTCTTTTTTCGGCATTTTTTGGCAAATAATCATGCAAATTAAGTGGTTTTTGCCCTAATCAGGAAATTTATATAAAAAAAACGCCCACAAGTGAGCGTTTTATTATATGCTTGCATAATACTTATGCTAAATTCTCTTCTTCTGAAGTATTATCTATTAACACTTGGCCTCTGTAATACAGTTTTCCTTCATGCCAGTGTGCTCTGTGGTATAGGTGTGGCTCACCTGTTGTTGGGCAAGTTGCTATTTGAGGTACAGAAGCTTTGTAATGTGTTCTTCTTTTATCTCTTCTTGTTCTAGATATTTTACGTTTAGGATGTGCCATTTTAAATGTTATTTATCCGTTAATAGTTTTTTTAAATTATTCCAACGAGGATCAATATCCTCAGATGATTTTATCTTTTCTCCCTTTTCAGGACTTAATTCTTCTAATTTTGAGAGTATATCAGACTTTAAGGTTCCGTCTTCTATACCAGGATGTACCCGTTTTGCTGGTACAGCTAAAATGATAAGTTCATATATGTACTGAGAAATATTTATCTCATACTCTCCGTGAGGTATAATTATTATGTCTTCGTTATCATCATTGTATAAGTCACCAAATTTAATTACCAATTTATATTCATCTGAAATTGGCTGGTTGTAGGGCTCGTTAGTAAGATCACAATTGACATTTACTTCTCCTTTAGCTTTAAAATACAACTCTAAAAGTGTTGTCTTTTTTAGAAACTTAAGGTCAATTTTTACACTTACTTCATTAAACTCGTTATATTCAAAATTATTAAAGAACGTATTATCTATATGATAATCAAAATGATGCTCTCCTGTTTTTAGACCTATAAAAGGAATAATATAATCTTTCATTGCCTTCATTACCCACTCATTTTGAGCCTGCAAATATATAAATTTTACTTTATTTACTTATAGATATTAACAAAAAATGTTTATATCTATTTTTTGACCTTTTCTAAAGGATTCTTGCTGTAGTGTTTGTGCTGTTTTCTATTACGGAAAATCTGTATTGCTTTATTTATTGCTTGTTTAAAAGAACTTTCATCTGCAACACCTTTTCCAGCTATTTCATATGCTGTACCATGGTCTGGGGAAGTCCGTACCTTGTTCAATCCAGCGGTGTAATTAACGCCCTCACCGAAAGCAATGGTCTTAAATGGAATTAGGCCTTGATCATGATAAGATGCAATGACCGCATCAAACGAATTATATGTGTTTGATCCAAAAAAGCTGTCAGCGGAATATGGCCCGAAAACCAAAGCATTGTCATTCCTAATTTTTTCTATTGCGGGTTTCAATACCTCATCATCTTCTTTGCCAATAACGCCGTTGTCACCGGCATGTGGATTTATTGCTAATACCGCAATTCTTGGTTTTCTAATACCAAAATCTTGTTTTAATGAATTTAAAACCGTTTTTAATTTTTCATTTATTAACTCTTCTGTTATATGTTCAGAAGCGTCTTTCAACGGAACATGGTCCGTTAACAGCCCAACCCTAAGATCATCAGAAACCATAAACATTAGACTTTTTCCTTCGAGGGTTTTGGCAAGGTAATCTGTATGACCAGGGAAATTAAATTCTTTTGATTGTATGCTGTGCTTGTTTATGGGCGCTGTAACCAATACATCAATTTGGTTGTTTTTTAATGCATTTGTTGCGCTGGATAATGATTTAATTGCGTATTCACCTATTTTTTTGTCAGGTTTACCAAATTCCACTTTTACTGGTTCCTTCCAAACATCGACAACATTTACCTTGCCATGAACTAGTTTGTCTGGAGAATCTATATTGAAAAAGTTAATTTTGCTTTTAAAATGGTTCTTAAAAAACTGCATTGTTTTCCCAGAGGCAAAAATTACTGGTGTATTTAACTCCAGTGTTCTTGGGTCTTCATAGGTTTTAATAATAATTTCTGGCCCAATGCCATTTAAGTCTCCAACTGATATTCCAACAATAATCTTTTCCTCCCTTTTCATAACGACTGCTTATACTATTTTTTCTATAAAATTAATAGCGGATTTGTGCTTTGTCCTTAACTTTGCGAATACAAATTTAACTAAATAAAGTACAACGATGTTCACGGGAATAATTGAAGATTTAGGAACAATTGAAAAATTACAAAAAGAAGGAGGTAACCTAAACCTCACCATTAGTTCTTCGATAACCACAGAGCTGAAAATTGATCAAAGTGTTGCACACAATGGCGTGTGTTTAACCATTGTTGATATTGATAACGAAAAATATACCGTAACGGCAATACAGGAAACCTTGGATAAAACGAATTTAGGTATGCTTGATAAGGGCGATAAGGTAAACTTAGAAAGAGCCATGAGGTTAGGAGATAGGTTAGATGGGCACATTGTGCAGGGTCACGTAGACCAAACCGGTACATGTATTTCCGTTACTGAAGAAAACGGTAGTTGGTTTTACACTTTTGAATACGGGTCTGTTAAAGACAATATAACTATAGAAAAGGGGTCTATCACCATTAATGGTGTTAGTTTAACGGTAGTAAACTCAAAACTGAATGAATTTTCTGTTGCAATAATTCCTTATACCTACGAACACACAACATTTCATTCTATTAAGGAAGGCGACAAAGTTAACCTAGAGTTTGATGTAATTGGAAAATATATAAAGCGCTTAAACGAATTAAGAAATTAAGTTTCTTTCTTATTAATTCGCATAATTTTTAATGCCCCAAAAATTATAGCAACGAGAAATAAAACTTCTACTCCACCATCGATAGGAAAACCTGGCGGAGGCGGTGGCCCCTGTGCTATAGACATAAAGCCTATCAGAGAAAATAAGATTGAGGCTAACATATTTTTATTCTCCATAATTTAATAACGGTGTAAAAATAATAAAAATACAGCACCAGCAAAGCAATTTCAACCCAAAAAATCTTTAAGACACCGTTACTGTAGACAAACGGTGTGGGGTGGTAAATATTATAGGTGAATGGCTAATATTTTGCCCTGACTTTTAACTTACAAATTGTATGAAAATATATAGCCCATAACTTAAAAACCCTTCGGCTGAAGGGTTTTTTGTGGTCCCACCTGGGCTCGAACCAGGGACTTTCTGATTATGAGTCAGATACTCTAACCAACTGAGTTATAGGACCTGTTGGGTATGCCAATGTCTTTATTTCTAAAGAGTGTGCAATATTACTATATATTTTAATACCCTACAAGAAAAAAAATCCAATTTAATCTTCAATATCTTGGCATAATTCTATCAAAACACCATTAGTAGATTTAGGGTGTAAAAAAGCAACAATCTTATTATCGGCGCCTTTTTTAGGTTTATCATGAATCATACAAAACCCGCTAGATTTTAATCGTTCAATTTCCTGATATATGTCTTCTACCGCAAATGCAATATGATGAATACCCTCACCTTTTTTCTCAATAAATTTTGCAATTGGGCTATTTTCATTTGTTGCCTGTAGCAATTCTATTTTGTTTGGCCCACATTTAAAAAACGAAGTTTTCACACCTTCGCTTTCTACCTCTTCAATCTTATAATGTGGTTTATCAAAAAGAAGTTCAAAAAGATTGTTTGAGGCTTCGATGTCCTTAACGGCAATACCAATGTGTTCAATTTTTTTCATTAAAACTTTATTTAGTCTCCGAAAGAACGGAAATCTGAAGGTTATAAAACATGATTTTTGTTATATAAAAATACTATTATCTTTAAATATCATCTACTTTTGCATCATGGAAAGTAATAGACAAAAAAAAATAGCTACAGTTATACAACAAGACTTAGTTGATGTTTTACAGCGGGCCGCATCTAATGGAGGATTAAAAGGTGTAATTATTTCAGTTAGTAAAGTCAATGTAACAGTAGATTTGTCTGTGGCTAGAGTTTATTTGAGTATTTTTCCAAACAAGGAGGCAAAGTCTTTGCTAGAAGGTATTAGGTCTAACACACCTCTTATTAGACATGAACTTTCGCAACGCACAAGACATCAATTAAGACGTATGCCGCAATTGGAGTTTTTTATTGATGACTCATTAGAATATATTGATAGAATTGAGCGTTCTCTTGAGGGTGATGACGACCCTATTAACAATCCGGATTTGTTAGGTAAGCGCAAAAAATCTTAAGTGAATTTCTCTTTATATATAGCGAGGCGATATCTTTTTTCAAAAAGCAGTAACAATGCTATTAATATTATGACTTTGATAGCTTCTGGTGGCGTAATTATAGCTTCGGCATCGCTATTTATTGTATTGTCAGTGTTTACTGGTTTAAAAGATTTTAGTCTTCAGTTTTCCTCGTTTGTCGACCCAGATATTAAGTTACTCTCACGCAAAGGGAAATCGTTTATGATCACAGAAGAAGATCTGTCTAAACTTATAAAAATTGAAGGAATATATGATTACTCAATGGTTATTGAGGAGCGTGTTATTATTAAGTCTGAAAATAAAAACTTACTAGCGACTCTAAAGGGAATTGACAAGAATTATCTTAAAGTAACAAATGTAGATTCCATGATGGCTAGAGGAAACTGGATTACATTTGGAAATAACGAAGTGGTCTCTGGGTGGGGAATTTCTAACAAGCTTTCTTTTGGGGTTTTTGATTTTTTAAAACCTTTGTCGTTATACGTTCCAAAAGCAGGTAAAGGTCAATTCAGCTCATTAAGAGGTGCTTACAATTCAGTCTATGTGAACAATGTTGGTCTCTTCGATATTAATGAAGAATTAAATAACGAGTACGTTTACTCCGACATTTCTTTAGCGAGAACTCTATTAAACTATAACGATAATCAGTATACGTCTATTGAGCTAAAACTAACCGAAGGAACAGATGAAACTATAGTTAGAGAAGAAATTGAAAATAAGTTTGCAAACACCTTTGTAATTAAAAACAGGGAGCAGCTCAATGATGCACTCTATAAAATGTTGAATACTGAGAATTTAGCAATCTATCTAATCTTTACTCTGGTAATCATTATTGCGCTATTTAATGTCATTGGTGCCATTATCATGATGATATTGGATAAGAAACGCTCTCTAAACACACTATTTAATTTAGGTGCCGAGACCAAATCTATAAAATCTATTTTCTTTTTACAGGGAAGTTTAATGACAGTAATTAGTGGAATTATTGGTGTAATCTTGGGGCTAGTAGTAGTGTTTCTTCAACAAAATTTAAATCTAGTGATGTTAACACCCGACCTACCTTATCCGGTGGGAATCAAATTTTTAAATGTTATCATTGTATTGGTTACAATTTTTGTTTTAGGAATTGTTGCTTCCAGAATTGCTTCTGCACGTATAACCAAACAGCTAATTAAGACCTAACTAAACGAATTGATAATCTGAAAATTTTTCTAAAACTTCATCAAAGGAGGCGAATACATCTTCAGAATGATCGCTTGTAACCATTTTCATTCGATATTCTTTAAAATTTGGAATTCCTTTAAAATAATTGGTGTAATGTCTTCTAGTTTCAAAAACACCAAGTTTCTCACCTTTCCAATCTATGGACATTTGAAGATGTCGGCGCGCTGCTTCAACCCGTTCTTGCAAAGTTATTGGCTTTAAATACTCTCCGGTATTAAAATAGTGTTTTACTTGCTTAAAAAACCATGGGTTACCGATAGAAGCCCTACCGATCATAGCGCCATCCAATCCATATTCATCGCGCATTTCTACAGCTTTTTCGGGGCAATTTACATCACCATTGCCAAAAACTGGAATATGCATTCTAGGATTATTCTTTACCGCAGCTATTGGCTTCCAATCAGCATTTCCTTTATACATTTGGGCTCTAGTACGGCCATGAATTGCTATTGCCTTTATCCCAACATCTTGCAATCGTTCAGCAACCTCAACAATTTTAATAGAATCATGATCCCAACCCAAGCGTGTTTTCACAGTAACTGGAAGGTTGGTACGCTTAACCATTTCAGCCGTAAGCTTTTCCATTAAACAGATATCCTTCAAAATTCCTGCTCCAGCTCCTTTGGAAACAACTTTTTTTACCGGACAACCAAAATTTATATCAATTATATCTGGATTAGATTTCTCCACAATATCAATTGTCCGAAGCATGCTATCCATATTTGCTCCAAATATTTGGATACCTACAGGGCGTTCCTTTTCGTAAATATCGAGCTTCATCACACTTTTGGCTGCATTGCGTATTAACCCTTCACTAGAAACAAACTCTGTGTAAACCACATCGGCACCTTGCTCTTTGCATAATGCCCTAAACGGTGGATCACTTACGTCCTCCATAGGTGCAAGGAGCAATGGAAAATCTCCCAATTCTATATCACCAATTTTTACCAATGGTCAATTTTTTGATGCAAAACTAAAGCTTTTTAAAAAACTGACTAATAGTTAACATCTATTATACCTACTGACAACGTGAGTTCTTCGCCCTGAGCACTGATGACAGTTCCTTCAAAAACAGCATTTAAAGAAAAGTTGCTGCTAATAAGTGTGTTAAATCTAAAATTATTTACTCCGGGATAATACGGAAAATAGTCAACGCCATCAACTTTTATGACAAAATTCAAAAAAGTATCGATTCCAGTTACATATTCTGGCACTTCAAAGGAGAGGCTGTGGTTGCCAAAAAGGGCAGATCCATAGACCGAAATTACTTCGTTAGAATAGGAAATTGTTTTGTTCGCAAAATCAATATTCTGCAAGCCTGCCGTAACCCTCAACACATCTGCGGATAATCGTCCACAATTACCTAATTCTTCTATGGTGTCGGATAATCTTCCATCAGGATCTCCGCATTCTACAATCTGATCCTCTAAGGCGCGTCTATAATCAAGGCATAATTGAATATCCTCATTGCTTTGGTTATAGGCTATTTCAGCTTGGCGTGTGGCATCCCTCAAATCACAAGAAAATATAGTCAAATCTTTGATCCAAATTGACGATGTTCTTTTTGTAATCGTTCTTCCTTCTGGAACAGTTGCGTTAGAATCTGTTAATGTTTCATCCTGAAAAAGTATTAAAGTTTCTCCATTTTCTGAAACAACAAAACTATTTTTCTGTTCCCCTTGTAAATAAAATGTGTTTTCTTCCTGGGTGGTAATGTCAAAAGGGGACTCTTGTAAAATAATCTCATCATTGTCTACTGAATATCCATAAGTATAATCAACGTCTTCATTGGTATAGAAATTACTCGTGTCTTCTATTCCGTTGATCTTTAACCTAGAGTTGTAGGTGTATTCTCCGCTTACTCTGAAACTGTTTTCGTCAAAAAATATTGAATAAGCAGAGGAGGTGCTAAATATTCTGGTTTCTGTCGTTGCGGATTGATTATCAGTGTTAGGTAATGAAGAAACTTCAGAGTCAAACTCTACGAGATACCACTGCCCAAGTAATCTTGGGTTTACATCCAAAGCACTAAAATCAAAATCTACGGGTTCATTATCACAATTGAAGGTAGACAATAAAACAAATAGACAGCACAATAACTCTATCTTTTTCATTTGAAGAAAAGCAATCTTTTTCTTCAAATTTAAATAAAAATAAGTTATGCCTTTTTTTGGCTATTTTTAGAATTTAGCCTTTGTCTCTATCTTCTCCTCTCCTCGGATTATCGTAATGTCTGCTTCATCTCCTTTGTCAAAAACAGAAAGGGCTCTCATGTAACTCATCATATCTGTCACAGTACTATCGCCAAGTTTTACAACAACATCTCCTTTTTGTATGCCAGCGTTGTGTGCTGGAGTATCCTCGCGTGTTCCATCAATACGCATTCCTTTACCATCATACAGATAATCTGGCACCACACCTAAACCAACTTTAAATCTTGGTGTTTCTTCGCTTTCATTCTTTGTTTTTCTGAATACGAGCTCTGCATTATCGTCAAGATCGCTTATTATGTCAAAAATATAATCTGAAATAAGTTTCATTCCCTCATAATTCAATTTATCAGAATCATCGCTTGGCTTATGATAATCTTCATGTTGGCCTGTAAAAAAATGTAATACAGGTATATCAATTAAATAAAATGAGGTGTGGTCACTTGGCCCCACCCCACTTTCGTTTTCAATAAGTTTAAATTTTTCATTATTGGCTTTAAGCGTTTGCTTAAACATTGGTGAAGTACCTACACCATATACGGCTAAAGTACTATCCGCTTTCATACGACCAACCATGTCCATATTAATCATATAGTTTATCGATTGGGTATCTATAGTTGGGTTTTTGGAGAAATAATTAGACCCTAATAAGCCCATTTCTTCTCCAGAAAATGCTATAAACAAATAGTTGTTATTGTCTTTAATTTCTGCCTTGCTGTTTTTTACTTTCAACCTATCTGCTAAATTTAATAAGACCGCTACACCACTGGCGTTGTCATCAGCGCCATTGTGGATTGCTTTTTCTTTTTCTCTGTGTAACGATCCCTCACCACCATATCCTAAGTGGTCATAATGCGCTCCAATTACAATTGTTGTCTCAGCATTATTATCTATGTAACCCATAACGTTGTTACCTGTTATTGTGCTGTCTACATTTTTTGTGAATTCAACCTCCTTGTGTGGGTCTGTTTTTGGTTTGAATGAAAAAGGCTGGAGAAAATCTTTGGTTCCTTTAGCCTGAAGGCCGATTTCTTTAAATCTCGAAATTAGATATTCAGAGGCTTTTGCTTCTCCTTGCGTGCCTGTTTGTCGGCCCTCAAGCTTGTCATCTGCTAAAAACGCAACATCCTCTTCAATTTTGTTTTGAGCAACCTTAGGCTCATTCTTGCAGGTCCATAATCCTACTAAAACAAATAAAAACACTAATTTTTTCATATTGAAGTCTTATTTTTACACAAAATTAGGCATTAAATGCCATTTATGATAATTGTTAGAGATGAATAGAATTGCTGTTTTGTTGTTGGTTTTAGTTTCTTTTTCGTCGTGTAAAAATGATGTCAAAAAATCATCAGAAAATATAATTGGTAAGGAGGTAGATTCGGTTGTCAAAAATCCATTAATTTATCCGGAAGAAACACATTTTAAGTCTTTACGTCAAGTCACATTTGGAGGTGATAATGCTGAAGCTTACTGGAGTTTTGATGACAAACAATTGGTATTTCAATCTAATAATACTAAATGGGATGTGAGGTGCGACCAAATGTTTTTAATGAATATTGATGAAACTTTTATGGACAGTATTGCTCCTCCAATGATAAGTACTGGTAAAGGCAGAACTACATGCGCTTACTTTTTACCAGACAACGAGCACATAATTTATGCTTCTACACATTTGAAGCAAGACGAATGTCCAGAAACACCTTTACGAAAAAACGGTAAATATATATGGCCAATCTACGATAGTTATGACATTTTTGTTGCAGATCTAGAGGGTAATATTGTAAAACAATTAACCAATGATGTTGGTTATGATGCTGAACCAACAGTTTCTCCTAAAGGAGATAAAATTGTATTTACCTCAACACGCAGTGGTGATCTTGAGTTATACACTATGAATCTAGATGGGTCTGAGGTTAAACAAATTACAAATGAGCTGGGTTATGATGGAGGCGCATTCTTTTCACCAGATGGATCAAAATTGATATTTAGATCGTCAAGGCCAAAAACGGAGCAAGAGATTAAAGAGTATAAAGAACTTCTTGCAGAAGGATTGGTTGAGCCAACAGAAATGGAACTATACATCTGTAATGCGGATGGTTCTGGCCTGCGCAAACTTACCGATTTGGGTAATGCAAATTGGAGTCCGTTTTTTCATCCTTCAGGAGAAAAAATCTTGTTCTCGTCAAACTTTGAGGCAGACCGTGGATTTCCTTTTAATCTTTACATGATTGATATAGACGGGAAAAACTTAAAAAGAGTTACCCATGGTGAAACCTTTGATGCATTTCCGGTCTTTTCAAATGATGGTAAATATTTGGCTTTTTCCTCTAATAGAAATAATGGAGGGGGAAGAGATACCAATCTTTTTATAGCCGAGTGGCAAGATTAGTTGAGGTCTTTTAATCTCTCGCGCTCTTCTGCATCAGTAGTGCGCTCATTTGTAGATAGTTTTGTGTTTCCAAATTTATAACGGAACCCTAGGCGCACGAAACGGTTGTCCAAATTTTGAAATCTTGTGCTAGATTGGTTTAAATAGGCAATTGAAGTTTCAAAATCTTGATAATTGAAAATATCCTCAACACTTAAGGAGATTACACCTTTATTTTTGAATATAGTTTTTGAGATATTAATAGACGAGATAAGCCTATTCTCTACTGTTTGAAAATCCATTAGATTTTTATTTGACCATTCAAGATTTACATCAATATTTAAACTGTTGTCCTCTAAAAGTGTCAAATTGTTTTGTAGAATACTATAGTTAGACCATTGCTCCTGCTTTACAAACCCTTCTCCAAAATCAGATTCCTCTGTCATTTTATAAAAAGAGGTTAGAGCATAAAGGCTCCATCTGTTTGAAATACTATAATCAAAAACCAAGTCTATGCCATAATCTACTTTCTTGTCTAGATTGGTTGGGGTATAAGCAATAATATTTGTAGTGTTATTTTGTCTTGGAAGCTCAATAATGTCACCGTCATAGTTTATGTAATAGGCTTCTATTGTAAAATGATCCAAGAAATTAACTCCTAGTTTAAAACTATCAAAGTAAGCAGGCAATAAGTCGGGGTTTCCAACAACAACAGTATTTTCGTTTATAAAAAAAGTAAAGGGATTTAAGCTTTTAAAATCAGGGCGACCGATGCTTCGTTTGTAGTTGCTGTAAATTGAAAAATTATCAGAAATACTATGAGATACGCTTGCATTGGGAAACCAATTAAAATAGTTTTGAGTATTCTTTTGAGTCAAAGATAATGATTCGCCATCAATATTTGATTGTTCTACCCTTAAGCCTAAATTTATATCCCAGGCATCCCAAGACTTACTATAATTAACATATCCTGCAACAACTTTTTCGTCGTATGTAAAAGCATCAGAGTTGTCAGAACTAACAACCTCCTGGTTGTTGATTATATCAACTCTAGTAATGCCGCTGTCGGTTTTTACATTGGAGTATTTTAACCCAAGGTCTAAACTTGAGCTTTCATCGGTTGCAAAATTAAAATCCATGCTTCCTGTAAGAATGTTTGTATCTTGGTTAGCAAGTGTATTAAATTCCGAATCATTAATAAACGTATTGTTAGCATCAAAAAAATTACTCAATACATTTTGGTCTCTTTCATAGCTGTACGTCGTATAGTGACCATTTAGTACCATGCTTGCTTTATCACTAAACCGATGGCTAAATATTAAGTCTGTACCAATATTAAATTTATCGTCTCTAGATAGGTTGTCGGCCGTAAAGCGAGATAGAAAACTTTCTCCGCCATCAAAAATGTTTGTGCTATTTGCAATTTTATATTTAAAATACGGGGTATAAAGCGTTGTACTAGTTAGACTAATAGTGCTATTTTCGTTTATAAAAAAATCAAAGTTTAAATTAAGATTGTGATTTTGAGACCAGGTATTTCGATTGACTTTAGACTTCCAAATTTCATCTATGTCATTGTTAGTGTCAAGGAAGTTCACTTTATCATCTTGGTCTCTGTTAATCTTATTCTGTGAATAACTATAATTAAGGTTGAAGTTGATTTTGTTATTCTTAAAATAATGGCTAGTGCCTGAATTATATCTTGGAAAAACACCTTGGGTATAATTAGTAAAAATTGAACCTCTATATCCAGTTACCAAATTCTTGCTCATTACAATATTTACAACCGACCCACTGTCAGCTTCATAACTGGCGGGAGGATTTGTTATAACCTCAACCGATTTAATGCTGTTTGCTGGCGAGCTTTCTAATAGTTGAATCAACTCATTGGGTGTTAATTGTACCCTTCGATTATTTATGTATACTGTTGCAGGTGTGTTTTTTATGTTAATACCTCCTTCGGAAACAATAACTCCTGGTGTGCTTTTTAGAACGCCTAGCGTAGAGCCTTCCGTAAGTGCAGTATTCTCAATATTGAAAATTAAACGATCTGGTTTTCGCATTACTGTCGGTTTTGTGGCAATGATATCAACCTGCTGTAATGTTTCTGACGACTCATTTAAAACGACTGTCTTTAAATTTAAATTACCTGTTAGAATTATTCTTTGCCTGAATTCATTATATCCAATAAAAGAAATGACTAAATCATATGTGTTAAGAGGAAGGTTCCTGAGTTGAAATTTTCCCGAATTATCTGTTGAGGTTCCATTAACAATATTTCCATTAGAATCGTTTACTACAACATTGGCAAATTCTACAGGGTTATTTTCAGGGTCAACTACAGTTCCTGAAATAGAAAACTCTTGAGCTTTCACACTGTGAAAACACATCAAAAATATAGTGAACAATAGAATTCTCTGGAGGGCTGTCATTAGTTAGGTTTGAGTCGCAATATAAAGATTGTTTTTTAGTTTTAATTACGGTTTTTACGTAATTCAATATGGTTTAAATGTAGATTATAGTAGCGCTATGCATTATAAATGAATTATATTTGCACCCGATTATTCCTTTAGAGAACGATAAATGAAGAACATACGTAATTTTTGCATTATTGCACATATTGATCATGGTAAAAGTACACTTGCGGATAGGCTTTTGGATTTTACCGGTTCAGTTACGGATAGAGAGAAACAAGATCAGCTCCTTGATAATATGGACTTGGAACGTGAACGGGGCATAACTATAAAATCCCATGCTATCCAAATGGAATACACGCACGAAGGTGAAGAGTATGTCTTTAATCTTATAGACACTCCAGGCCATGTTGATTTTTCTTATGAAGTTTCAAGGTCAATTGCCGCATGCGAAGGTGCGTTATTAATCGTTGATGCCGCTCAAAGCATACAAGCACAAACTATTTCTAATTTATACCTTGCGTTAGAGAATGATTTGGAAATAATTCCGGTCCTTAATAAAATAGATCTGCCTAGTGCAAACCCAGAAGAGGTTACAGATGATATAGTTGATTTACTTGGTTGTGACCCTTCAGAAGTGATACCTGCTAGTGGTAAAACAGGTTTGGGTGTAGAAAATATTTTAAAAGCAATTATTGACCGAATTCCTGCTCCTGAAGGAAATCTAGATGAACCATTACAAGCTCTAATTTTTGACTCTGTCTATAATCCATTTAGAGGCGTGGAAACTTACTTTAGGGTAATTAACGGATCAATTACAAAAGGGCAGCATATTAAGTTTATAAACACAGGAAAAACTTATTTTGCAGATGATGTTGGGACGTTAAAATTAAATCAAGTTCCTAAAAAAGAAATTAAGGCGGGTGACGTAGGCTATTTAATTACTGGAATAAAAGACGCTAGAGAGGTAAAGGTTGGAGATACCATAACAGATGCTAAAAAGCCTACCACAAATGCTATTGAGGGTTTTGAAGACGTAAAACCAATGGTTTTTGCAGGAATTTATCCTGTGGACACAGAAGACTACGAAGAACTTCGTAATTCAATGGAGAAACTCCAATTAAATGATGCATCATTAGTATTTCAACCCGAAAGTTCTGCCGCGCTGGGGTTTGGATTTAGATGTGGTTTCTTGGGTATGTTGCATCTTGAAATTATACAAGAGCGTCTTGAGCGTGAGTTCAACATGACTGTAATCACTACGGTTCCAAACGTAAGTTATTACGCATATACCAACAAAAACCCAGATGAGATTGTAATTGTTAACAACCCTTCGGATTTACCAGAACCATCGACTCTCAATCGCGTTGAGGAACCATATATTAAGGCTATAATCATTACAAAATCAAATTTTGTTGGTCCTGTGATGAGTTTGTGTATTGAAAAACGTGGTCAAATCACCAACCAAACCTATCTTACAACAGAACGTGTTGAGCTGAGTTTTGATATGCCGCTTGCTGAAATTGTTTTTGACTTTTACGACCGTTTAAAAACCGTTTCAAAAGGCTATGCTTCTTTTGATTATTCGCCAATTGGTATGCGAGCCTCAAAACTGGTTAGGGTAGATATTCTACTAAACACCCAAACGGTGGATGCGCTTTCTGCGTTGGTACACGCTGACAATGCCTATACTATTGGGAAGAAAATGACGGAAAAATTGAAAGAGCTTATTCCGCGTCAACAATTCGACATTCCTGTGCAGGCAGCAATTGGTGCAAAAATAATCGCTAGAGAAACCATTAAAGCGCTTCGTAAAGACGTAACAGCAAAGTGTTATGGAGGTGATATTTCGCGTAAACGAAAACTGCTTGAAAAACAGAAGAAAGGTAAAAAGCGTATGCGCCAAGTTGGTAATGTAGAAATACCTCAGCAGGCATTTATGGCGGTGCTAAAGCTAAATGACTAATTCACCTTACTTCCTAAATAAACAATTTTACTGTTCGAATCTATTTCGTTCTCTATTTGATAATCAATAGATGGTATAATATGGATTTCACCCTTTCTGGTTTTAAGGAATAATGGAATTTGAGCTTTGTTTGATTTAATGTTCTCTAGTAGTTTATTATAATCCTCAACATCCTTAATCGCTGCTTCATGGATTTCAGGAAATTCTTCAACAACCTTCATTAAATTATTGAAATCGTCAGACAAAGTAAAGAGTCCGTTTTGGGGAGAGATTTCTCTCCCTTCAAGTTCTTTCTTAGAGGCTAATCTAAACGAGCCATTTTCACCAAATTGTTTCCCAAATTTCTCAACGGCATACCTGTTAATATCAGCATTACCCGTAAGAGCCAACAAATAACCGACATCATTAAGCTCAACGTTATCCGTTAAATTGTCAGAATAAATGTTTTCAGTATAGGCCTCGATTCCGAGGGCTTCTGCTTTTTGAACGTTGTTTTGATTACTATCTACCAGTACAACATGTCTTCCATTATCAGATAAATATTGGGCTATTAATTGAGACACTTTTGAGGCGCCGATAATTATTATACCTTCTGATTTGGTTAAAAACACACCTGATATCCGTGCAAACAATCTTGCTGTTGTAGCATTTAACAATACGGTTCCCAGCACAATCATAAAGACCAAAGGTGTAATATATTCTGCCCCAACAACATGTTCTGCGCTCAACTTACTGCCAAAAAGTGAGGCAATACCCGCGGCAACAATTCCTCTTGGGCCAACCCAGCTTATGAACAGCTTTTCATTGATTTTTAATTTCGAGTTCGACGAGCTTAAAAACACAGCAATTGGACGTATGATAAAGGCTAGTGCAAAAAATAACGCAGCTGTTTCCCAACGATATAACAACAGTAAATCTTCGTAATTAATATTGGCTGCCAAAAGAATGAACAAGATTGAAATAAGTAATACGCTTAGAGACTCCTTGAAATAAAGTAATTCCTTAATGTTGTCTAGCTTGCTATTTCCAACTACCATTCCCATCACAACTACAGCTAAAAGACCAGACTCGTGTGCAAATATTTCAGACTCCACAAAAACCAATAAAACAACGGAAAGGGAGACTACATTTAACAAATAGTGGGGAATAAATTTTCTGTTTATTGCAAAAACCAGAGCGTGGGCAAATGTAAAACCAAAGGTGGTTCCGAATAAAACAATCTTTCCAAATTCTACAAGTGCAGTTTTGGTAAAGCCCACTTCCCCACCTACAAAAATAAACTCAAACACCAATACAGCTACCAAAGCACCAATTGGGTCTATTAGAATTCCCTCCCATTTAAGAACTGTTGAGACGTCTCTTTTTAAAGGTATATTTCTCAAAATTGGAGTTATAACAGTTGGCCCAGTAACAATTATTAATCCCGAAAATAAAAAACACAAGTCCCAAGTCAGTCCAAACAAATAATATGCTAATACAGCCCCTCCAAAAAAAGTAACGCCAGCCCCTAGAGTAATTAACTTTGTGATAACAGGCCCAACGTTTCGTATCTCGCTTCGTTTTAATGTAAGCCCTCCTTCAAATAAAATTATACTAATTGCAAGAGAAACAAAATAAAACAACCCTTCTCCGGGGAATAAGCCCTTTTTGCCATTCCAGATGGGCTCAATCCACTTTGCGCCATCCTCACTTAAAAATTCTGCAGCTATTGGGCCAACCAATAGCCCTATTAAAATAAGGGGTAATATGGCTGGAATCTTAAACTTCCAAGCTACCCATTGTGCTAAAATCCCCAATATAATAATGCCTGCTAATTCAACCATTTATTGTAGTTTTTGATATACCCGAAAATAGGATTTTTTTTTCCAACTCTAAAAACCCTAATAAAACCTAAACATTAAAGGTGATTAAATACTATTTTGGTAAATTGCGCAATTATGACATTATACCCCATAAATGCCGGTAACTTCAAGCTTGATGGTGGCGCTATGTTTGGCGTTGTGCCTAAGTCTTTATGGCAACGTACAAATCCTGCCGATAGCAATAATATGATTGATATTGCGGCACGTTGTTTGTTAATTGAAGATGGAGATCGATTAATTTTAATTGACACGGGGATGGGAGACAAACAAAGTTATAAATTTTATAGCTACTATTATCTTTGGGGAGATGACACTTTAGATAAATCATTATCTCAATACGGATTTAATAGGGAAGATGTCACAGACGTTTTTATGACACATCTTCATTTTGATCATTGTGGGGGCAGTATTCAATGGAACAAAAATAAGGAGGTATTAGAGCCGGCCTTTAAAAATGCTTATTTTTGGAGCAACGCAGACCATTGGAAATGGGCCACGCAACCAAATAAACGTGAAAAAGCGTCATTTTTAAAAGAAAACATTCTACCGATGGAAGAGTGTGGTCAACTAAAGTTTGTTGATCTTCCCAGCCATAATATTTTAAACGACTCATCTCTAGGTTTTGATATTTTTTATGCAGATGGTCATACAGACAAACAAATGATTCCCATGATAACCTACAAGGGAAAAACCATTTGTTTTATGGCTGATTTATTACCTACAGCTGGTCACTTACCAATTCCTTTTGTGATGGGATATGATACACGTCCACTCTTAACGCTTGATGAAAAAGAGAAGTTTCTCAATTTAGCCGCAGATAATAATTTTTATCTTTTTTTAGAGCACGATGCTCACAACGAAATAATAACAGTACAACATACCGAGAAAGGCGTTCGTTTAAAAGAAACCCTTTCTTGTAACGATATATTTAACTAAAAACAATGTTTATGAATTTAAGTAAGAGCAAGAAGCTTATTGGATCCTTAATGTTAATGGCGACGATAGTATTGGGTTGTGGTAGCACAGCAGATATTTTGTCTACACCGATTGAAAATATCGACACTTCTCCATTAAAAGTTACTGAACTAACAGAGTCAGAAAAGAAAAATTGGGGCCACCTAGATTTGGAAAGAGACACTATTCCTGGTATGGCGGTTGACAGGGCATATACTGAAGTTATTAAAAACAAAAAGGGGCAAAAGGTTATTGTTGCTGTAATTGATTCTGGTATTGATATTGACCATGAGGATTTAGATGATGTTATATGGACAAACAAGGGCGAAGTCCCTAACAACGGAAAAGACGATGATAAAAACGGATATGTTGACGACATACATGGTTGGAATTTTTTAGGTGACACCTACAATGAACAATTAGAATTTGTAAGATTAATCGCTTCTGGTGACACATCAAACCCAAGATTTGAAGAGGCCAAAAAACAGTACGAAGAAGATTATCAACTGTGGACAAATAGAAAAATTCAATATGATCAAATTGCTCAAGCAGTAAAAAACGCTGATGAAACACTGGTAAAAGTTCTGGGCAAGAAGGATTACACTATTGACGAGGTAAATGCAATTAAGTCTGAGGACAAAAATGTTATGCAGGCTGTGCAGATAGCAAACAACATTAATGCGAACGGGTTAAAAATGCAGGACGCAAAAACAGAAATTGATGGCGCCCTTGTGAGCATTAATGAACGCCTTAATTATAACTTAAATAAAGACTTCAAAGGAAGAAAATTAAATGATAACATAAACGATTTGTCAGATACTGGTTATGGTAATGGTAATGTAAAACCAATGGTGAAAGACGAATCACACGGTACTCATGTTGCGGGTATTATTGCTGCCGAAAGAAATAATGGTCTTGGCGCAAATGGTGTTGCTAACAACGTAGAAATAATGGCCCTCAGGGTGGTACCAAACGGTGATGAATACGATAAAGATGTTGCACTTGCGATACGTTATGCTGTAGATAATGGCGCAAAAGTTATTAACGGGAGTTTTGGCAAATCATTTTCGCCTTATAGTGAATGGGTAAGAGACGCGATTAAATATGCGGGGGACAATGATGTAGTTTTTGTTCACGCGGCCGGAAATGATAGTAATAATGTTGATGTAGAACCAAATTTTCCTGATGATAATGTGAACTTTGTTGAGGTGTCGGATAATTACATACGGGTAGGTTCATTAACTCAAAATTATGGGTCAAAAATGGTGTCTGGTTTTTCAAACTATGGTAAGAAAAACGTTGATGTTTTTGCGCCGGGTTCATCAGTTTATTCAACAACACCAGAAAATGAATATGACTTTAAGGGTGGCACCTCTATGGCTGCTCCGGGAGTTGCTGGAATAGCTGCCTTAATTAGGTCACAATACCCTAATTTATCGGCCTCACAAGTTAAACAAGTAATACTAGATTCTGGCCTACCCTTAACCACAAAAGTGGTTGTGGGTGGAGACGCGTCTAATGTAAAGGCGTTTTCAGAATTATCAAAGTCGGGTAAAATTGCTAACGCGTACAATGCGTTAATAATGGCCTCAAAACTAAAATAAAACCATGAAGAAATTTTTTATGTGTCTTTTTTGCGCTACAATAATTTTTGTTTGTGACGCAGATGTAGACAGTTTAAACAGGGCTCACCAAATACAGCCATCCAATTCAGGATATTGGCAACAACACGTAGATTATTCTATGGAAATTGATATGGATGTTAATTCTTATCAGTATACAGGCAAACAAACTTTAGTGTATACTAATAACTCTCCAGAAGTACTAAACAGGGTTTACTATCACTTGTTTTTTAATGCCTTTCAACCCGGAAGCGAAATGGATGTGCGCTCTAGAACTATTGCAGATCCAAGCACTAAGATCGGTGATAGAATCAGTAAACTAAAACCTAATGAAATAGGATACATAAAGGTAAACTCACTAGAGCAAAATGGGAATTCCGTTCAATTTGAAACCGTGGGCACTGTGTTAGAGGTGGATTTAAATCAGGCAATTAAACCAGGAGAAAAAGTTACATTTTATATGGAATTTAATGCCCAGGTTCCTGTACAAATCCGTCGTTCTGGAAGAAACAACAAAGAAGGCGTGGCCCTTTCTATGGCGCAATGGTATCCTAAAATGGCTGAATATGATGATGAAGGTTGGCATGCGGACCCATATATAGCAAGAGAGTTTCATGGTGTTTGGGGAGATTTTGATGTAAAATTGGCAATTGACGCTAATTACGTTGTTGGCGGAACCGGTTATTTACAAGGTGCGCCAAAAAGTAAAGGCAATAAAAAAGAATATCATTTCATAGCGCCAAGAGTTCATGATTTTACTTGGGCTGCAGATCCTGATTTTCAGCACGATATATTTGAAATGCCAAATGGTCCAAAGCTTCATTTTTACTATAAAAAAACAATGAGTAAAAAATATCTGGACAACTGGAAGAAACTTCAGCCCGACACCGCAAAGCTAATGAAGTTTTTTAGTGAAAACGTCGGTAAGTATCCTTACGATCAATATTCTGTTATACAGGGAGGTGATGGCGGTATGGAATACGCCATGTGCACTTTAATAACTGGTGAGCGAAATTACGGAAGTCTACTTGGTGTTACATCACATGAAATGGCGCACACATGGTTTCAGTTTTTACTGGCTAGTAACGAAGCAAAGCACGAGTGGATGGACGAAGGGTTTACAAGCTATATTTCAACATTGGCTATAAATTCATTAAAAGGCAACACCGGAAAAAATCCGTTTAAAAATTCTTACAGGCGATATGTATCTTTAGCTAATTCAGGCTATGAACAGCCTTTGACTACTCATGCAGACAGGTACGCTTACAATCAGGTATACGGAACCGCTGCATACAGTAAAGGCTCGGTGTTTTTGTCTCAACTTGGATATGTGATTGGAGAAGAAAATCTTAAAAAAACGATTAAAAAGTATTTTGATGATTTTTCATTTAAACACCCTAAACCCATGGATATTGTGCGAACAGCCGAGCGTGTTTCGGGTTTAGAGCTTGATTGGTATCTCATTGATTTTGGGCAGACCACAAACACAATTGATTATGGTATAAAGTCCGTTGATGGTAATATAATCGTTTTAGAGCGTATTGGGTTAATGCCTATGCCTATTGATTTGACGGTTACCTATGTTGATGGTTCGCAGGAAGCGTTCTATATACCGCTTCAGATGATGAGGGGTGAAAAACCGACTGATGCTACAGTAGCTTCTGATTGGGCCTGGGCCATACCCACCTATAGCCTTAAAACAAATAAAAATGTAAAAGTTGTTGAAATTGACAGCTCTGAATTTATGGCAGATGTAAAAAGAGAAAACAACACGTACGGCTTAGAAAAATAATACCTAAAAAATATAAACCACATCTAATAGGGGTTCGGTTATCCAATATTATTTTACTTGTTTTTTTAATTTCTTTTTGCCCTTTTTGTTGACTTTTTATAGTAAATCTTCAAATTTTTTTTGGAGTTTATAAAAACAGTTGCCTTCATGTTTTATGGGGTCTGAATTAATCTCTAGATTGTGTTTTTCTATTTCTGTAGTGAAATGATCGTCATTTATAGCCTCTAAAATTTCAATATTATTGTTCTTTGGAAAATAACATTCAGACACAATACAGAATTCTTGTTCTGCACCAATTCTAATAGGCTCTTCTTCAATCAATCCTTTATTTAACATAATATCTAAAGCTTACAGATCTTTTACTAAATGGTGAATATATAATGCTTTATCTTTAGGGCTTTTAAGTTGTTTGACGTTTAAATGTCCCATTTTTAAGGTGAGCTATTGATTAACCTATGTAATTTAGTCTAATTAAAAGACTTAAACATGATTTTTATTGTGGCTGACCTACAAACCTATTTGATAAAACAAATTACAATTCTATTTTTACAACCAATAATTCCTTGTAATGTCCTTAAAATACGGTAAAAAAGACAAGTTGAAAAGTAAAAAAACCATCGAGCGCCTCTTTAATGAAGGTAGGTCGATTACGGTTTATCCTTTGCGCTTGGTATATTTAGAAACCGAATTCAAGGATAGTAGTATCCTTAAAACAGGGGTTTCTGTAAGTAAAAAACACCACAAAACAGCAGTTTCTAGAAATAGAATTAAAAGACTTTTAAGAGAAGCTTACAGGCTTAACAAGCAAAAATTCTTTAACAATAGTTCAACATCTTATGCGTTTATGATTTTGTACCTTAGGAAGGAAGGAACAAATTCTGCAGATATTAATAATGCTATGAAAATGTTGTTTCAAAAATTTCTTGATAAAACCTCAAACTAATGAAAAAAAATCTACACAAAAGATTAATAGTACCAGGCTTGGCATTGGTTTTGTTTGTGAGCACCACAGCATTTAAGAGTGACTTTTTCGAAATTGCTAAACAAATTGAGATTTTTACTACTCTTTTTAAGGAACTCAACATGAACTATGTTGATGACACCAACCCTGGCGATCTTATGGATACGGCAATAAAAAGCATGTTAGATGATTTAGATCCGTATACACAATTCTACAACGAACAAGATGTAGAGGCTTCTAGAATAAATAATGATGGAGATTATACTGGAATAGGTGCGAAGGTATTAACGCTTAAAGATAAACTAGTAATTATAGAACCTTATAAAGGCTATGCGGCTGATAAAACTGGTCTCAAAGCTGGTGATGAAATTATTAAAGTAGATAATGTTATAGTTTCTGATTTTAAGGACGATATAGCTAATTTGTTACGAGGTGCTGCTGGTACTGAGGTAATGATAACCTATAAACGCCAAGGACAAACCAATACTGTAAAAATTATTCGTGAATCACCAGAAATTAAAGCTGTGCCACACTACTCTATGGTGGATGAGAAAACGGGCTATATAGTGTTGCGTAAGTTTAACGATAAAGCATCTTATGAAACCATAGGTGCATTAAGAGCTCTAAAAAATCAAGGTGCTTCCCGATTAATTCTAGATTTACGAGGAAATCCAGGCGGACTATTAAACGAGGCGGTTAATGTCACAAACATATTTGTGCCAAAAAATCAATTGGTGGTAACAACTAAATCTAAGGTTAAAAAGTATAACAAAACCTATTACACCAGACGGGATGCTGTTGATACGGAAATTCCTTTAGTTGTATTAATTAACGGTAGTAGTGCTTCCGCAAGTGAAATTGTGTCTGGTGCGCTGCAAGATGTTGATCGCGCGGTTGTAGTTGGTACTAGAAGTTTTGGAAAAGGATTAGTTCAAAGGCCAAAGGCACTTACCTATGGAACACAAATGAAAATAACCATTTCTAGATATTACACACCTTCTGGCCGTTGCATACAAGCTCTTGATTATTGGAATAGAGATGAAAGCGGTAACGCTACAAGGGTGAAAAAAGAAAACTACAATACCTTTACAACACGTAATGGGAGAAAAGTCTTTGATGGTGGTGGTATTGAACCAGATATAGAAGTTAAATTTACTAAACAAACACCATTAACAAAAGCAATATTAAATGAAAACTTGATTTTTAATTTTGCTACGGATTATTATTATAAGAATACATTAAATGACCTAAATACCTATAAGTTTCCCGAAACTGAATTTAATAAATTCAAAAACTATCTAAAAAATTCAGGGTTTGATTTTGAAACTGAGACAGAAAAGGCGCTTAATAAAGCTATGGTTGTTGCTGAAGGGGAAGAATTAGATGGCGTAGTTGATTCCGAATTTCACAATATCTCCGCTGCTATCCAAGCCTATAAGTCAAACGCCATTGATGCAAATAAAACACAATTAAAATCACTTTTAACAGACGAAATTATTAAAAGATATTTCTACAGTGAAGGATTATATATATACTACAAGGCTAATAATCCTGAGATAAAAAAAGCTTTAAGTATTCTTAATAATCCTTCGCAATACGCTAGTATTTTGAGATAAAACTTAAAATTATTTATATTTAACATTATAGAATTTCTGAATATTAAAGAAAATCAAACGAAATGAAATATGTGACCGTTTTAATATGCCTTTGTTTCCAGCTCTCTTTTTCCCAAAAAGAGTTGAAGCATCAGGTATACTTTGAAACGGATAAATATGAGGTACCTGAAACAGAACATAGTAGATTGCTACTGTTCTTGTCTAATATTGAAAATCTAGATATTGAAAAGGTATCGATTTATGGATTTTGTGACGATAGAGGTAGTGATTCTTATAATCTTGTTCTTTCTCAGCAACGAGCAGACGCTATAAAAGAAATATTCTCTAACAATGAATTTGATGAGTCAAAAATTACAAATGTCGATGGTAAGGGTGAAATATTAGTAAATATTGTTCACGAAGAAAATTTAAATAAAATACGAGGACTAAACCGTAAAGTAGAAATTATTGTGCAGCCGTATGATCCTCCAAGACAACTAGTTTCTAAACCAGTCAAGAAAACAACTGAAGAAAAACTACAGGGTGATTTAAAAGAAGGAGATAAAATCCTTTTAGAAAATATCTTGTTTAAAACAGGTTACAGTTATTTAACAAAAGAGTCTAAAATTCGTTTAGATAGAATCGCTGATGTACTTGTAGAGAGGAAAGATATATATTTCACCGTAGAGGGTCATGTGTGTTGTACTTATGGAGCTCGTGATGCTATAGATAGAAAAACTAAAAAGCGAAATTTATCTGTGGCAAGGGCTAAAACAGTCTATGATTTTCTTGCTAGAAAAGGAGTAAGTAGATCTAGAATGCGTTATGTGGGTTTAAAACGGAAATATCCACTAGGTGGAGAACCTGCCTATGATAGACGTGTAGAAATACAAGTAACACAAATAAATAAAACTACTAATTAGTTTTTAACATATTAATATGCTGTATACCATCTTCAAGGTACTCCTCTCCTACTTCTATAAATCCTAAATTATTATAGAAACTCTTTAAATAGGTCTGTGCAGAAATTCTAATTTCTGAGACATTATACTTTTGTAAAACAGCTTGTATTGAAACTTCCATAATATAATTACCGTACTTATGATGTCGTTGTGTTTCTTTAACCACTACCCTGCCAATACCTGCTTCTGCAAAATAATCACCTGGTTTAAACATTCTTGTATAAGCAACTAACTTATTCTCTATATAACCTAAAACATGTAGTGCTTTCTGGTCTTTTCCATCAACATCTTGATAAACACAGTCTTGCTCTACAACAAATACTTCACTACGTAGTTGAAGTAAATCGTACAGCTCTTGTGTTGTTAATTCCTGAAATTTTTTAACTAAAGTTTTAAGCATAATTTAATCTTGAACAATAACATCTTTAGCATCGCATTTACCATATTCTGGTTGAATATTAATATGGTTAATATCATACTTATGGTAAATTAATTCTTCAATAGAATTTAAAATTACATCAAATTGTGATAATGTAATATCCTCTTTAAAATCAATATGAGCTTCGAGATGAATTTCTTCCTCATTTAATTGCCATATATGCACATGATGTACATTTTTTACAGCATCAATAGTTTGAATATCCTCTACTATAGATTTTACCGAAGTTGAATCTGGTGTAAATAACATTAGTACTTTAAACGAATTTTTTAATAAATCCCATCCCATTACAACCAGGTAAACTGCTATTGCTAATGTTAACACACTATCTATCCACCAGATTTCATAATATTTCATCAATAATCCACCTATAAGAACTGCAACACTTGCTAACATATCTGTTAACAAATGAAGGTAAGCACTCTTGAGATTCATATTGTTATCTGCATTCTTTTTAAGTAATAAAACACTAAAACCATTACCTAAAATCGCAATAATAGATAACCATATAACAAGATTAGATTCTATTTCTTGAGGGTTTCTAAAACGTTCAATTGCCTCAAAAATTAATAAAACCGCCACAACTATTAATGTCGCAGCATTAATAAAAGCAGCTAAAATTTCAGCTCGTTTATAGCCGAAAGTACGTTTTAACGAAGCTTTTTTCTTAACTAATTTATTAGCTATCCAACTAATAATTAAAGATATAACATCACTAAAATTGTGAAGCGCATCACTTAATAAAGCTAAACTACCAGAAACTATCCCACCAATTACTTGAGCTACAGTAATAGTAATATTTAGAAATATAGAAATTAATAAATTTCGACTATTTAGATCGTGGTGGTGGGAATGGTTATGAGAGTGAGAATGACCCATCTAACATGATAATGGGATTTTATCTATACGTCTTTTATGACGACCTCCTTCAAATTCTGTTTCTAAAAATACATCTACCATTTTAATAGCTTGTGGTATAGAAGTAAACCTTGCTGGTATACAAATTATATTAGCATTATTATGCTGTCTAGCTAATTCGGAGATTTCACTATTCCAACATACACCTGCTCTAACATTTTGATATTTATTAGCTGTCATACCAACACCGTTAGCTGTACCACAAATTAAGATCCCTAGATCCACCTTTCCGTTATTGACATCACTTGCAACAGGATGAACAAAATCTGGATAATCTGCACTATCATTTGTATCTGTACCATAATTTTTTATAGTATATCCCTTAGTTTTAAGGTGCTCTATAATTGCAGATTTATACTCTGGTCCTGCATGATCGTTACCAATTGAAATAGTCATTTTTTCACTATTAATTATAAAGCACAAATTTACAATTTTTTAAAACTGGTTAATAGAATATATCATTACATGTTAATAACTGTTTACAACTATTTAAAATATTAATTAGGAATATTTAATAATTTTTTCAAACTAAAACTTAATATTAATAACCAAATAAGTTAGCTATTATTTTAAATGAAGTTATCAATATATCAAATAAAGGAAATGAACAAAAACTATGAGAAATATTATCAATAAAAACTATTAACATCTATTATCAACAGATGTTTACAATAAATAAAAATAACCTATTAATCAATTAGTTAATTATAATTAATGTGTTAATTACAGACTAATAAAGTGTAAACTAAATTCTTTCAAAATAAAATTTATAAAACTTATACGCACTATTAACAGACTATAATAACCATTATTTATTTTTTAAAATCTTAAAAGAAAAATGATAATAGTATATATAATTGTGGATAAGTGGTTTTAAGTTTTTAAAATTTACTAAATACTATCTAATATTATTAATGTAGCTTTGTAAAGAACTTAATATCTTCACTTCCACCTATATTAAGTTTAAAATGAAGAATTCCTAACACTTTTTAGGAAATGAATATGATTATAAATTTAAATGACAAGAAAGAAAAAAAGGAGATCTAGAAACAATAAGATTTCCAACCTTACAAATACGATTCTAAGTATTTTAAAAAAAGAAAGAAATAAGACTTTTAATTATAAACAAATAGCTTCAAAACTCGGTGTAAATGACGCGAGTAGTCGAAACCAAATTATCAAAAAACTAGCCCAATTAAAGGTAAAAGGTGAGATAGAAGAAGTAGATAGAGGAAAATTTAAAGCTATTGTCAATACTGAGTATCACATTGGAATATTAGATTTATCTGCTAAAGGAAATGGTTATATAATTAGTGATGACTTTGAAGATGACGTTTTTGTGGCTTCTAATAATATTAACAAGGCTTTAGATGGAGATGAAGTAGAATTTTACGCCTATAGAAGAAAGCATCGAGGTAAACAAGAAGGTGAGATCACCAATATTATCAAACGAGCAAAATCAGATTATGTAGGTACTATCCAAATTCAGAATAGTAAAAAGTTTGCATTTGTAGTAGCTGATAGTCCAAAAATGTATACAGATATTTTTGTACCTATAAATAAAATCAAGAAGGCTGAGGATGGAGATAAAGTTTTAGTAAAACTTACTGACTGGCCAGAAAATGCAAGTTCTCCTTATGGTAAAGTAACTGAAGTATTAGGTAAACCAGGAGAGCACAGTACTGAAATACATTCTATTTTAGCTGAGTATGGATTACCACACCAATTCCCTCTAGAAGTTGAATCCTATGTTAATAAATTAGACACTTCTATTACTGAAGAAGAAATTGCAAAACGTAGAGATATGCGTAAGGATTTAACCTTTACGATAGACCCAAAAGATGCAAAAGATTTTGACGATGCACTTTCATTTAAGGATTTAGAAAACGGACTTTATGAAATAGGGATTCATATTGCAGATGTATCACATTACGTTAAACCAGATACGGTTTTAGATGACGAAGCTTATGAAAGAGCTACATCAATATACTTAGTAGATAGAGTAGTACCTATGCTACCAGAGATTTTATCAAATGGTGCATGCTCCCTGCGACCACGTGAAGAAAAATATACCTTTTCTGCAGTGTTTAAAATGAATGATAATTGCGAAATTAAGGATCAATGGTTTGGTAGAACCGTAACTTATTCCGATGCTAGATTTGCATACGAAGAAGCACAGGCGATAATTGAAACAAAAAACAGTGTTATACCTCAAGAAGTTTCTTTAACTGGTGAAACCTATAACACGGATCAGTCAATCACAGAGGCTATTTTAAAATTAGATGAATTAGCTAAGAAAATGCGTACCAAAAGAATGCGTACTGGTGCAATTTCATTTGATAAGGTTGAAGTTAAATTTAATCTAGACGAGCAAGCAAATCCAGTAGGTGTATTCTTTAAGACTAGTAAAGATGCGAATAAGCTTATAGAAGAGTTTATGTTATTGGCAAATAAAAAAGTAGCTGAGTTTATTGGTAAGCAGAATCCTAAAAAGACATTTGTTTATCGCGTACATGATGAACCAGATGATTCTAAACTTGCTCAATTACAAACTGTTGTTGGTCGTTTTGGACATAAGTTAAATTTTAAGGACAGAAAAAGTGTTGCCTCTTCCTTAAATAAACTATTAACAGATGTAGTTGGTAAAAAAGAACAAAACCTTGTAGATACTTTAGCTATAAGGACTATGTCTAAGGCAGAATACACAACACAAAATATTGGCCATTATGGTCTTGCGTTTCAGTATTACAGTCATTTTACATCACCGATAAGGCGTTATCCAGATGTTATGGCACATAGATTATTACAACACTATCTCGATGGTGGTAAGTCAGCAAATGAAGATATCTATGAAGAGAAATGTAAGCACAGTAGTAATATGGAATATTTAGCAACTAAGGCTGAAAGAGATTCTATCAAATACATGCAGATTAGATTTATGCAAGACCACCAAGATGAAGAATTTTTAGGTGTAATTTCAGGTGTTACCGATTGGGGAATTTATGTAGAAATTATATCAAATAAATGCGAAGGTATGGTGAGCGTTAGAGATATGAAAGATGATACATATGATTTTGATCAGGACCATTACGCTATGATTGGTCGTTATAACCATAAAATGTATCAACTTGGAGAAGAAGTTATTGTTAAAGTTAAGAATACAGATTTAGTAAAAAAGCATTTAGATTTTTATCTAGTTGGAAAAGCAGTTAATGAAGATTAATTTTGTGTAACAATCCATTATTATGATTTTAACAACAACAAAATCTATTAAAGGTTATAAAATAGCTAATTACCTTGGTATTGTCACCGGCGTAGCAATAAATAAAAAGAAGTTAGCTATGGGTTTCAGTATTTCTAAGTATTATTAAGCAGTACAATCTAGTATTGATGAATTTAAAGAAAATGCGTTTCAAACACTAACGGAAAATGTCAGAAAATTAAACGCTAATACTGGTCGTTGGTATAAAAGTTGAAATAGAATTAACAACAAGTAATTATGCAATGGTCTCAGTAACCGGAACCGCTGTAAAAGTCTCAGAATAAAATATAAATTTAGCTATTATGAAAAAATTCGCATTAATCCTATCCCTTGTTTTTAGTATTACACTGTTTGCTCAAGATACTGTTGAGAAAACAATTGGAGAATTCACGACCGTAAAAGTTTATGATTTAATAAACTTAAACATGATTCAATCAAAAGAAAACAAAGTTGTTATTTCTGGTAAAAACAGAAAAGATGTAGAAGTAGTAAATAAAAACGGAAAACTTAAAATAAGAATGAATATTGAGGAAATTTATGATGGCAATGATACTGTTGTAAATCTATATTACACCTCAATTGACGAGATTGATGCTAATGAAGGAGCTAAAGTCGTTGTTAAGGACACTATAGAACAATTTGAGATTGAATTAAGAACTCAGGAAGGTGCTGAAATTACTGCAGAATTAAAAACGAGTTTTGCAACAGTTAGGGCAGTAACAGGTGGAATAATTAATGTTACTGGCCAATCTAAAAATCAAGATGTATCTATTTATACAGGAGGTATTTTAAATGGTGAGGAATTTGTAACAGAAAAAACGGATGTAAGTGTAAATGCCGCAGGTGAAGCTTACATAAATGCTATAGAATTTGTTGATGTTAGAATAAGAGCGGGTGGAGATGTTTTTATTTACGGAAACCCTAAAAAAGTAGATGAAAGCCGTGTATTTGGCGGTCGTATTAAACGCATGTAATCCTATAAGATTTATTACTTTTGTTGAAACAGCAATGTTTACATGATCGATGATATATTAACAGCAATTCCTTTTGGTATAATACTAGCCTTTACAATTGGCCCAGTTTTTTTTGTTCTATTAGAAACAGGAGCAACCAAAGGATTTAAAAGTGCTGTTATTTTTGATTTGGGCGTAATTTTCGCTGATGTTGTTTTTATTGCCTTAGCCTTTTTTAGTACTAATAAACTTGTAGATAAAATAAAAGACGATCCCAATTTTCTCATTTTTGGAGGAGTGTTATTGGTCGTTTACGGCATTATATCTTTTATTAAAACCTCAAGATCCTTTCGTTCTATAGTTAAAGAATATAGTAGGATTGAATTACCCAAAAAGGACTATGGTAGACTTTTTATAAAGGGATTCTTATTGAATTTTATAAATATTGGAGTGCTTTTAGGGTGGTTAGGATTTATAGTTGTTGGCACTTCATTAACAACTTCAGAGAATGGCGTAATTATTTTTATTTCCACTATGTTGCTTACGTATTTTTTAACAGATTTAGTAAAAATTGCATTAGCTAAGAGACTTAAAAACAAGTTAACACCGAGACGTGTATTCAAGACCAAAAAAATAGTAGCCCTGGTAATTCTAGGCTTTGGGGTTTTATTATTGAGTCAGGGTCTATTCCCTGAGCTTTATGAGAAAAGTAAAGAGCGAATCGAAAGGGTTAAACCTAAAGATCTCAACATAAATTAAATATTATGAAAAAGAGTTTATTAATAACCACATGTACCCTTTTTGTTTTTAGTGGATTCTCACAAAGTAGAACAGAACATTATGTGTTGCCAGAATTTACAGAAGGCATTGTACTTTTAAAAAATGGCGAAAGGAGCAAAGGTATTTTAAACTACAATGCCCTAACAGACAATATTATTATACAGAAAGAAGGTAAATTAGTGCCATTAAATAATAACCTCGCGAGAAATACGGATACACTTTATGTAAGCAACCATAAGTTTGTGAATAGACACGGCAAGTTTATGGAGCTTTTATTAAACGCTAATGGCGCTTTGTTAGTTGAATATTATTGTGTTTTAAAGTCAAACACAGAAGATAGAAATGCCTATGGAAGCTCAAGTCAAACCAGCACAACTGTTGTAGCCTCACAAGTTAGAAACCAAGGCGTGTTGTATAATCTTGAATTACCAGAACTATATGTTGCAGAATTAAAGTTGCGCTACCACTTTATCAAAGATGGTAGGGAATCGGGTTTTGAAACAATAAGAGACATAAAGAAGTTTTATGCAAACCGTAAAAAAGAATACAATTCTTTCAAGAAATCAAATAAGGTGGATTATAAGAACCCTAAGAGCGTTGCCGAATTGGTTTCATATCTAAACTCTTTATAATAATAAAAACCCCTTTATTAAAGAGGTTTTTTTTGAGGCGTCTAGCGGATTCGAACCGCTGTACAAGGTTTTGCAGACCTTTGCCTAGCCACTCGGCCAAGACGCCTTTTATAAGGTGAGCAAATATAAAAATTATAAGTTATTTTTTGCGTTTCTGTGACATTTTTATAGTCACCATCTCAACATCTCCGCCTATAGGAGGATTAATTTTACTAACACTCACAGTAGCTTTTTTTACTAGTTGATCTTCATTAATTATTCTATCGAGTATTCTTTTAGCAACAGTTTCCAGTAATTTAGACGGAATAGACATTTCTTCTCTCACAATTTTATTTAAAAAAACATAATCAACCGTGTCGTTGAGTTTGTCTGATTTTGCCGATTCTGAGAGGTCTGCACTTACTTCTAAATCCACTCTGTAGTCACTACCAATTACGGCTTCTTCTTTTAAACAACCATGGTTGGTAAAAACCCGAATATTTTCAACTTTAATAGTTCCCATGAATCAAAAATACTATGATACTATTAAATATCCTTTATCTCAAATGATTAGTTTGTGAAGAAATCAAAAATGTTGCTAATAGCACTGGTTTTTGTCTTAAAAAATTCTGTGTAGGTACACTTTTTACATGTTACTGATGTGAATTTCTGGTTTTGCACATCAAAGATTTTTGAGAGCGTACCACCAGTCGCTCTCATTTCTCCGACATTATAAGTTGTGTTGTCACACTTTGGGCATTTATAACTCATTATTTTTTGGTATTGGTTTTGTCTATTCTATAGGTAGGCAATAGTGCTTTAATGTTACAATTTGTTTAATTTTACGGTTTAAAATTTTGAGATGTCAGAAGATATAAAATCACTCAACTTTATTGAGCATATCATAGAAGAAGATTTAGCTAATGGTTTGCTAAAAGACAAATTAAGATTTCGTTTTCCGCCTGAACCAAACGGTTATTTACACATTGGCCACACCAAGGCTATCGGAATTAGTTTTGGCCTGGGCGAGAAGTATGGTGCACCTGTAAACTTGAGGTTTGATGACACTAACCCAGCCAAGGAAGAACAAGAATATGTTGATGCAATTAAAAGGGATATTGCCTGGCTTGGCTATAAATGGGAAAACGAACTCTATTCATCTGATTACTTTGACAAGCTTTATGATTGGGCTGTAAAAATGATTAAAGACGGGAGGGCATATGTAGACAGCCAAACATCAGAGGCTATGGCAGAACAAAAAGGAACGCCAACCCAACCCGGAACTAATAGTCCATATCGAAATAGAAGTATTGAAGAAAACTTGGATTTATTCAATAGAATGAAAGCAGGAGAATTTCCGGAGGGCACCCATGTTTTAAGAGCCAAAATAAACATGGAAGATCCTAATATGTTGATGCGAGACCCTATTATGTATCGCATTTTGTATGCACACCACCACAGGACGGGAGATAAATGGTGCATTTACCCAATGTATGATTGGACGCATGGTGAAAGCGACTATATTGAACAAATATCTCATTCACTCTGCTCTCTTGAATTTAAACCGCACAGAAAGCTTTATAACTGGTTTAGGGATAATGTTTATGAATATTCGAGCGATTCATTACCTCTACCGCCAAAACAGAGAGAATTTGCGCGTTTAAACCTTAGTTATACTATTATGAGCAAACGCAAGCTCTTGCGTTTGGTTAACGAAGGATTGGTGTCGGGCTGGGACGACCCTCGAATGCCTACGATTTCTGGCTTAAGACGCCGTGGCTATACGCCAAATTCAATAAAAAACTTTATTGAAAAAGTTGGTGTGGCAAAACGAGAAAACATTATAGATGTGTCCTTGTTGGAGTTCTGCATACGAGAGGACCTAAACAAGACCGCAAACAGGGTTATGGCGGTTTTAAAGCCCTTGAAAGTTGTTATAACAAACTATCCTGAAAATAAAGAGGAGTTGCTTGAAGCAGAAAATAATCAAGAGGATGAATCTGCAGGGTTTAGAAAAGTTCCTTTTTCAAGAGAAATTTATATTGAAAAGGAAGATTTTAAAGAAGAAGCCAACAAGAAATTTTTTAGATTAAAATTAGGCGGAGAGGTAAGGCTCAAGAATGCCTATATAATAAGAGCCAATAGTGTTGTTAAGGATGATAATGGCGAAATAATGGAAGTGCATTGCACTTACGATACTGATACCTCAAAAAGAGTTAAGGGTACACTACACTGGGTGTCAATAAAATATGCAATTACAGCAGAAATAAGAGAATACGATAGGTTATTTATGCATGAGTCTCCAGATGGAGATAAGGAAAAGGATTTTATAGGGTTTTTAAACCCAGAATCTTTAAAGATTAAAACCGGCTACTTGGAGCCAAGCCTTTCTAGAGCCAATATTGGAGATAGGTTCCAGTTTCAAAGATTAGGGTATTTTGTGGTAGATAAAGACTCAAAAGATAACAGATTGGTTTTTAACAAAACCGTTGGGCTAAGAGACAGCTGGGCAAAACAAAAGCCAAACCCCCAAAACAATAATCAAAATAAACCAAATCAGCCACCACAGAAACGTTCTGCGATAAGTCTTCTTCAACAATTAGGTAAAAAGTATACAAACCTTCCTAAAGAAAAACAACTTAAAGCAAAAGCACAGATTCTCAATTTAGCAAAAGAAATCTCATATGAAGAATTAGAACCGCTTTTCGGTACGGCCGTTAAAAAGTCTGGTACTCGAATCGCAACAATGATTGTTTTAAAGGAATTACTAAAAAAGGGCTTATCAAAAAACGACAGCATCGATGAGTTTATTGCCAAAGCGCTTGAAGACAAGAACCAATTACTGGTTTCTGAGGCAAGTGAAATATAAGTCAAGTTACGACCGATTGAAAACCCTTAAGATTTCCTCTTAAGGGTTTTTTTGTACCTTAGAGACACTAACTATAAATCAATTTTAATTATGGAACTACCTATTAATCCAATTGCGATAGGTGTCGCGGCGGTTACCGCATTGCTTATTGGCTCTGTTTGGTACAATCCAAAAATGGGCTTCGGAAATGCTTGGATGAGAGAATCTGGAATGACCAAAGAAAAAATGAAAGGCGGAAATATGGGAATTATTTTTGGCTTAGCTCTAGTTTTTGCTGTTATGCTAAACTTTTTATTAATGCAATTTACAAACCATCAATGGGGTGCTTTAGGCATGATTGGAGGCGATCCGGAAAATGCAAAAGCCTCGTTTGAAGCTTTTATGGCTGATTACGGTCATGCGCATAGATCTTTTGGGCACGGCGCACTACACGGTGGAATATTTGGTGTTTTTGGAGCATTGCCTATAATTGGCACAATTGCTTTATTTGAACGAAAAAGTGCCAAATACATATTTATTAATGCGGGCTATTGGATAGTCACCCTAGCTG
Organism: Winogradskyella sp. KYW1333; assembly: GCF_003335675.1. Classification (GTDB taxonomy): domain Bacteria; phylum Bacteroidota; class Bacteroidia; order Flavobacteriales; family Flavobacteriaceae; genus Winogradskyella. The sequence goes on from NZ_QPHL01000017.1 coordinate 154,954, forward strand.
TTATGGGCGGTATTCTTTGTACATGGCACTAAAATTAAAACCCCGAAGCTTAACTTCGGGATTTTATTTCTATTTTGGTTTTTTAGATTGAGCATTTTTCATTGCCTCACCAATCTGGTTACTAGCAGTAAAACTTGCAACCATGTCGTTAAGCATGTTACTGCCCGCCTGAGGTGAATTTGGCAATAGAATTAAATTACTATTTGTTTCACCACCGATTGCCTGTAAAGTGTCATAATGTTGTGTAACTACAATTAATGCCGAGGCTTCTTGAGAGTTAATCCCAACTTTATTTAAGACTTCCACGGACTCTTCCAGTCCACGTGCAATTTCGCGTCTTTGATCTGCAATACCTTGACCTTGTAAACGCTTACTTTCAGCCTCTGCTTTAGCTTTTTCAACTATAAGTATACGCGCTGCATCACCCTCAAACTGGGCGGCAATTTTTTCGCGTTCTGATGCATTTATACGATTCATTGCGGCCTTAACCTGGGCGTCTGGATCTATATCAGTAACTAATGTTTTTATGATGTCGTAGCCATATTCAGCCATATATTGTTGTAAATCTCGTTTAACGGCAATTGCTATGTCATCTTTTTTTACAAATACATCATCTAATTTCATTTTTGGAACTTCTGCGCGGACCACGTCAAAAACAAATGAAGTAATTTGATCATGAGGATATTCTAGTTTATAAAAAGCATCATAGACATCATTTTTTACTACCATAAATTGAACCGACACCTTTATTTTTACAAAAACATCATCAAGTGTTTTGGTTTCAATTAGAACATCTAGTTGTTGAATCTTTAGGCTTAGCCGCCCAGCAATTCTATCTACTAAAGGAATTTTCATTTGTAACCCCGACTGTCTTATGCTTTGGTACTTTCCAAAGCGTTCTATTATAGCCGCTGTTTGTTGTTTTACAATGAAAAATGAAGAAATTAAAATAACAAGTCCGAAAAAGATAATCGGAACCAGAATAAATTGGCCCATAGCATTATTGTTTTAGGTTAGTGAATATGAATTATTAAAAGTAAGTAATATTAAATTATTTTAGTTAGGTTTGTTTAATTAGCCGTAATCTCCATGAACAACCCCAATACATCCTATTAGTAGTAATTTACCTATCATTTGTTACACTTGTTAACGCCCAGCATAGACGTTATGTTATCAAAAATGGAATAGCAATCGGCGCAACATTAGGTTTGGGTGCATTTAAGTTTAGGGCTCAATATGTCTATGGCTTTACCAATATTTTGAATAAACTTAATGGGAACGAAGCTGAGTTTGGACCTCATTCTGGCAATACAGACTTTAAAGGAAATCAGGCCATGATTAACTTTATGGCCTTAATTACTTTTTAGACCCCTAGAAGGATTCAACAGCAATTTCAATCCTTTTAATGGTTTCGTCTCTGCCTATCATAAACATTATGTCAAACACATCAGGGCCCTTTAAGGCTCCAACCAAGGCTAAGCGTAAGGGCATCATCACTTTGCTAAAGCCAATTTCTTTAAAAGTGATCCAGTCTTTAATTGCAACGCTAAGTGATTCAGCCGAAAAGGCTTCGGTTCCTTCTATTACAGAAACCAATTCTCGCATTAGTTCGTCCGTGTCTTCCTTCCAGGCTTTTTTTGCCGCTTTTTCGTTATACCCTTCTGGTGCTTTAAAAAAGAAATGGCTCAAGTCCCAAAAATCGTCAACAAAAGTTGCCCGCTCTTTAACTAAACCAACAACAAGTGCTATATAGTTTATGTCAATTTGCTCAAGAGTGTCGTGAGAAGCCTTAAATTCTTTGGCTAACTCAAGATCTAATTGCTCTTGCATATAGTGGTGATTAAACCACTTGGTCTTATCTGGATCAAAACGCGCACCGGCTTTGTTAACTCGCTTTAAATCAAATTCACTTACAAGCTGGTCAAGGTTGAAAATTTCTTGTTCAGTACCCGGGTTCCAACCTAAAAAAGCAAGGAAATTTATTACAGCTTCCGAAAAATACCCATCTTCCCTATATCCTCTTGATGCCGATCCGTCAGGCGCGACATATTCTAGAGGAAATACAGGGAAACCCATTTTATCACCATCACGTTTACTTAATTTTCCCTTTCCGGTTGGCTTTAGTATTAAAGGAAGGTGAGCAAATTGTGGTGCTTTCCACCCAAACGCATCATAAAGAAGCTGATGCAATGCCAATGACGGAAGCCATTCCTCACCCCTTATCACGTGGGATATTTCCATTAAATGATCGTCTACAATGTTAGCTAAATGATAGGTTGGCATACCGTCACTTTTAAACAGTATTTTGTCGTCTAAGACATTGGTATCAATAGTTATTTCACCACGAATAATGTCTTTTAGATTCAAAGTTTTATCCTGCGGGGATTTAAACCTCACCACATAGTCTTCGCCGGCACCAAGTTTTGCTTTAGTCTCTTCTTCTGAGAGAACCAAAGAGTTAACTAGTCGACCCCTTTCCCTGTTGTGCCAATTATAAATAAAGGTTTTACCTTTTGCCTCGTGATCTTTTCTGTGTTTATCTAATTCTTCTGAAGTGTCAAACGCATAGTAAGCCTTTCCATCCTCAATTAATTTATCGGCATATTGTTTATAAAGGTGTTTGCGCTCACTTTGTCTATATGGACCAAATTTTTCGTTTTTGCCAGGACCTTCATCAAAGGGAATGCCGCACCAATTTAATGCGTCAACAATATATTGTTCCGCACCTTCGACATATCTGTTTTGGTCAGTATCTTCAATCCGAAGAACAAATGCACCACTGTGTTTTTTGGCAAATAAATAATTGAAAAGAGCAGTTCTTACACCGCCTATATGCAATGGGCCTGTTGGGCTTGGCGCAAAGCGCACACGAACGTTTTTAGACATAATTCTAAATTATACCGCAAAGATAGTTTGATAAGACGTGACAACAAAGCGATTAACAATCTAAGAAACCATCATTTCTTTTGGTATGCGCTTGTTCATAATTTTAAACCAAAGCGGCGGCAGCATTGCCAAGACCATTGACGTTGGATAACCAAAAGGCATCTGGGGACTTTCTTCATGGCAATCTAAAACCTGATATTTTTTTGAGGACTTATAGTGATGATCGCTGTGTCTTGTTAATTCATATAGTACAATTCTACCGACAACGTGGTTAGAATTCCATGAGTGTACCTCTTTAACACGCTCATAGCGCCCGGATTTGGTTTGCTGACGCAACAGCCCATAATGTTCAATGTAGTTTACGGTTTCAAGAAGTATAAAGCCCACAACTCCTGTAGCAACAGCAAAAACAAACGTTGTAATGCTAAATAATGAAAATACAGCTAATAAGTAAGCTAGCTGTAAAATTGTAAACCAGAGCATATCGTTTTTTAAAGAAATAAATGAAAGATTGTTGTTTTTTAGCAGTTTGATTTGAATTTTCCACGCACTGAAATATTGTCTAATGGTTGATGTAAACCAAAAAGAATAAACAGACTGATTGAACCTTGCTGTCGCTGGGTCTTCTGGTGTTGCGGCATGCAGATGATGACCGTAATTGTGTTCTATGTAAAAATGCATATAAAAAGACGGCAGGAGCAAAGCCTTACCAATGAACCTTTCGTTTGTGGTTTGTCTATGTCCCAATTCGTGCCCAACATTTATGCCGTTTACACCCAATACTATACCAACAGAGACGATCAAGCCAATAATCTCATATGTTTCAAGAGGTGATATTGAAACCAACAGTAGACCATATATCAAAATGCTATATACAACAGGAAGGTTAAAATAAAGCAACCAATCAAAAATGTTTTTTTTTAATTTAGTATCAATTTCATTGGGCTCTAAGTTTTTATTGTCAATCGGAAAAACCAATTCCAAAACTGGTATACAGACGAACGCAAATATCGGGGTTGCCCATACCCAAACACCTTTAAATATAAGCCCAATAATAGCCATTAATGGAATTGAAAACGCTGCCAGATACTTCAGATCTTTCATCTATCTTAACAAATTAGAACTTTAATTAACAGAATCTTACCAAATTTACGGAAATACCAATTAAAATAAAATTGTAGATTAGTAAGTTATTATTACCATATGAGTAATTTTGAAACCATAAAAAGCAAGCTTGAGGCATTCATTAAGAAGTTTTACACGAATGAACTTCTTAAGGGCACTATACTATTTTTTGCAATAGGAATGTTTTATTTAATAGTGGTTCTTTTTGTAGAGTATATGTTGTGGCTTAGTTCAGTCGGAAGGACCATTTTATTTTGGGCATTCATAGCTGTTGAGTTGGGACTGTTTATAAAATTTATAGCTATTCCCTTAGCCTATTTATTTAAACTTAGGAAAGGCATTAATTATGAAACAGCCTCAAAACTAATTGGAAGTCATTTCTCTGAGGTAAATGACAAACTACTCAACATCCTACAGCTAAACCAAAACCCAATACAGTCTGATTTAATAATTGCAAGTATCGAGCAGAAAGCTATAGAGCTTAAGCCCATTCCTTTTCAGTTGGCCATAAATTTTAAATCAAATCTTAAGTATTTAAAATATGCGACTATACCAATTACTATAATAGCTTTATCCTTTTTGTCAGGTAAACTAAATTGGTTTAGTGATAGTTACGAACGGGTCGTAAACTATAATACGGCATATGAACAACCAGCACCATTTCAATTTTTTGTTGTAAACGAGTCGCTTGAAGCAATAGAAAATAAAGGTTTTAAATTAAGGATTAAGGTTGCTGGAGAGGTGATTCCAGAAAACGCACAAATTAATTTTAGTGATCAATCCTATTTTTTACAACCAGTAGCAACGGGTGAGTTTCAATTTGTATTCAACCTATTAAAGCAGGACACAGAATTCATACTGTCAGCCAACGGAGTTACCTCAAAACCATATAGTATAAACGTGCTGAATACGCCTAATTTGGTGAGTTTTAATATGGAATTAGATTATCCAGCATACACTAAAAAACAAGACGAGATATTAAAAAGTAGTGGGTCAGCAATAATACCAGAAGGCACAAAGGTTACTTGGAAAGCGTCAACAAAATCAACTACCGAGGTTAATATTTATGCAGAGGACACCTTGAGGTTTACAAAAGAAGAAAGTGGTTTCAGCGCACAGAAACGCCTGTTTAATAACTATAACTATAGCATCTCTACGAGCAACAATCAACTAAAAGACCATGAAAATTTAGCCTATAGTATAAATGTTGTGAAGGATGCTTATCCCGAACTAAAGGTTGAAGTCCAGAAGGATACTTTAGGTGATCAAACGCTTTATTTTTATGGACAAGCGAGTGATGACCACGGGCTCAGTAAGCTACAACTAGTCTATTATCCATTAAATAATGAGTCAAATAAACACACAGAACCAATTTCTATTTCAAATTCTAATTTCAGTGAGTTTATAAGTTCGTTCCCCGATCAATTAGAATTAAAAGAAGGTGTTGGTTACCAGCTTTACTTTGAGGTTTTTGATAATGATGGTATAAATAGATATAAACGCACCAAAAGTAGTGTATTTAATTATAGAAAATTAACTGCAGAAGAAGAGGAACAAAAGCAATTACAAGAGCAGAATAAGACTATAAACGATATTAGTAAAACGTTTGAAAAACTTAAAGAACAGGATAAGATATTAGAAGAATTTTCAAAAACACAAAAGGAAAAAGATCAACTTAATTTTAATGACAAAAAGAAATTTGAAGAATTTCTGAAACGACAAAAGCAACAGGAGGAGCTGATGAAAAACTTCAACAAAAAACTACAAGACAACCTTGAAGAATTTCAGAACGAAAAGAAAGAAGAAGATCAGTTTAAAAAAGAATTACAAGAACGCCTAAAAGAAAATGAAGAAAAGCTTAAACAAGACGAGGAACTATTAAAAGAACTTGAGGAATTAAAGGATAAGATAAACAAAGAGGAATTCACTCAAAAGCTTGAAGAACTTGCAAAGCAAAACAAAAACAAAAAACGCAGTATGAAACAGCTGTTGGAGCTCACAAAGCGTTTTTATGTTATGAAAAAGACCGAAAAGATTGCGAATCAATTGGAGGATTTAGCAAAAAAACAGGAAGAGTCAGTTAAAAAGAAAAATGAAAACACAAAAGAAAACCAAGAGAGGTTAAACGAGGAATTTGAAAAAATTCAGAAAGATATAGACGCGCTAAAGCGTGACGACAGAAGGCTTCAGAAGCCTATGAGTGTTCCAAGGGACGAATTCATAGAAAGCGAAATTAACTATGACCAAAAAGAGGCCAAGGAGTCTTTAGAAAAAAAGGAAGAAATTGAAGGTGAAAAGGGTGAGCCAACACCAGAATCGGAACAGGAGCTTAACAAAGCGGGAGAGCGTCAAAAAAAGGCCTCCAAGAAAATGAAACAGCTGGGCGACATGATGAAACAGTCATTATCTGGAGGTGGAGGCGGTGGCGACCAAGCTTCTGAGGATATTGATATGTTGAGGCAAATTCTCGAAAACCTCTTGTTGTTTTCCTTTGACCAAGAGGCATTAATGAACACATTTGAAGAAATAAATATTAACAATAATAAATACGGGAAATATATAATTGAACAGAGCAATTTAAGAGAGCATTTTGAACATGTTGACGACAGTTTATTCGCATTATCACTAAGACAACCTAAGATTTCAGAAAAGGTTAATACACAAATAACAGAGGTTTATTTTAACATTGATAAATCTTTAGATCAATTAACCGAGAACAGATTATATCAGGGGATTGCCTCTCAGCAATATACGATTACCGCTAGTAATGAAATATCTAGCTTTTTGAGTGATGTATTGGATAATATGGAAATGGCCATGAACCCTTCTCCTGACTCTGGAGGTGGTCAGGGAGAACAGTTGCAGGATATTATCATGTCGCAAGAGGAGCTAAACAAACAGATGGAGGAGGGCGTAAAGAAGAATGAAAGTGGAAAGCAAGGCGAAGAAGGTAGAGAGGGTGAGGGTGAAAAAGAAGGCGAAAAAGGAGATAAAGGACAAAAGGGTCAGGGAGAAAAGGAAGGAAAACAAGGTAAAAGTGGTACGGAGGGTCGGTCGGGTGAACAAGGCAACCAAAATGGGGGCCAACGTAAAAATGGTGCTGTTGGACAACAGAACGGTGAAGGAGACTCAAACAATAACATGGAGGGTGAGAGCGGTAAAGATGTTAAAAACGGTAAATCAGGTAATAGTGGAAATGGTACAGAAGAAAAGAATGATGGCTATGGAGAGGGCGGTAATGAAGAACAAAACGCGGAGTTATTTAAGATTTATCAACGCCAGCAACAGTTAAGACAGGCACTAGAAGATAAAATTGTAAAAGATGGAGAAATACAATCTGCAGGAGAGTTAATTAAAGAGATGGAGGAAATTGAATTGGATCTTCTAAATTATGGTTTTACAAATCAAACATTACAGAAAATGATGGATCTTCAGCATCAGTTACTTAAACTTGAAAACGCTACTTTTTTACAAGGCCAGGATTCTAAGCGAGAATCTAAAACAAATACAGAAGATTTCAATAAAACGAACATAAATCAAATCCCAACAGCAAAACAATATTTTAACACTACAGAAATATTGAACAGGCAAGAACTACCTTTGCGAAATCATTTAAAGATGAAAATTCAAGAATATTTTAAAAGCACAGATGATAAATTTTAATTTCGAAACTATTTTACATCTAGAAGAAGAAAAGAGATTGAAAGAATGGATTGCTGAAGCAGTAGCTGCGGAGGGATTTCTTGTAGGCGAAATAAATTACGTGTTTTGTACAGATGAATACTTGCACAAGATTAATCTTCAGTATTTAAATCACGATACGTACACAGATATTATTAGCTTCGATTATAGAGTAGGAAAACAGCTACACGGTGACATTTTTATTTCTGTAGATCGAGTTAAGGAAAACGCCACGAAATTTGAGGTTGATTTTAATTCTGAATTATTACGCGTTTTGATACATGGTATTCTACATTTTTGTGGCTACAAAGATAAGTTAGATAATGAGGTCAACGCTATGCGGGCCAAAGAGGATTACTACGTTGCTCGGTATTAGTGTTTATTAGCTTTTCAATGTATATTTGCAAAATTTTTATTTAGAACTAATTTTTGTTCCACGTGGAACAGTTTAACCAGAAAAGAATGTTTAGTGATGTTTATGATGTTATAGTTGTAGGTGCGGGTCATGCAGGAAGCGAGGCGGCGGCTGCGGCGGCTAACATGGGAAGCAAAACCTTGTTGATTACAATGAACCTTCAAAACATTGCTCAAATGTCATGTAATCCCGCAATGGGTGGAATAGCCAAAGGGCAGATTGTTCGAGAAATAGATGCTTTGGGTGGTTATAGCGGTATTGTTTCTGACACATCAGCCATTCAATTTAAAATGCTTAATAAATCTAAAGGCCCCGCCATGTGGAGCCCCAGAGTGCAAAGTGACAGAATGCGTTTCGCGGAAGACTGGAGGTTGTTGCTTGAGAAGACACCTAACTTAGATTTTTATCAAGAAATGGTTTCCGGGCTTTTATTAGAGGGTGACAAGATTGTTGGTGTTAAAACCTCTCTTGGAATTGAGGTTAAGGCTAAATCTGTCGTACTAACCAATGGCACCTTTTTAAATGGATTGATTCACATAGGCGACAAGAACTTTGGTGGTGGTCGTGCCGGAGAAAGGGCCGCAACGGGAATAACGGAAGAGCTTATAGAAATTGGTTTTGATTCTGGACGAATGAAAACAGGCACACCCCCTCGAGTTGATGGTCGTTCTTTAGATTATTCTAAAATGATAGAACAACCTGGCGACAAAGACCCTGAGAAATTTTCCTATTTAGATATTACAAAACCACTGACAAAACAAAGGTCTTGTCATATGACTTATACTAGCACAGAGGTTCACGATTTGTTGAGAGAAGGTTTTGATCGTTCACCAATGTTTAATGGCAGAATTAAAAGTGTGGGTCCTAGATATTGTCCTTCCATTGAAGACAAAATAAACAGATTTGCCGACAAGGACAGGCACCAGTTGTTTGTTGAGCCCGAAGGTTGGAATACTGTTGAGGTTTATGTAAATGGTTTTTCAACCTCTTTGCCAGAGGATGTGCAGTTTAAGGCATTAAAATCAGTTATTGGTTTTGAGAATGTGAAATTTTTTAGGCCTGGTTATGCAATTGAGTATGACTATTTTCCACCAACCCAACTAAAACAAACTTTGGAAACAAAGTTGGTTGATGGGTTATTTTTTGCTGGGCAGATAAATGGAACAACAGGTTATGAAGAAGCGGCTTCGCAAGGTCTTATGGCGGGAATTAATGCTAGCTTACAGGTGCAGGAAAAAGACCCCTTTACCTTAAAAAGAGATGAAGCATACATTGGTGTACTTATAGATGATTTAATCACAAAAGGAACAGAGGAGCCCTACAGAATGTTCACCTCAAGAGCAGAATACAGGACATTGCTTAGACAAGACAATGCAGATTTTAGATTAACACCAAAGGGGTATGATCTTGGCTTGGCATCAGAAAAGAGGCTAGAGCGAATGGAGGAGAAACAAAAGAAATCAGATGCCTTTGTTCAGTTTTTTAGAGAAACAAGCGTAAAGCCTGAAGAGGCAAACCCTGTTTTAGAATCAAAAAATTCTGCACCCGTAAAACAACAAGACAAGATGTTCAGGCTTTTTGCTAGACCGAATATTACAATTGAAGATGTTAGAAAGTTCAAAGCAGTAGATCAATATATCCAAGAAAACAATTTAGATCTTGAAGTTATTGAGCAGACAGAAATTCAAGTTAAGTATGCGGGTTATATTGAAAAGGAAAAAAACAACGCTGACAAACTGAATAGGCTAGAAAATCTTAAGATCCCTAAAGGGTTTGATTATTCAAGATTAAAATCTATGAGTATGGAGGCTAGGCAAAAATTAACAGAAATTCAACCAGTAACCATTTCTCAAGCGTCAAGAATTAGTGGTGTATCACCAAACGACATTTCTGTTTTATTAGTTTATTTAGGGAGATAATTAATGTTCCACGTGAAACATTTAAACTTATATGTTTAAAAAATGAATGGAAAAATGAACCGATTAACTTATTTAAAGGTAAAAGACCATTCAGTTTCTGGAGAAGAATTTCAATTGATTTTTAATGAGGACACGGAAATACTTGAAACCTTTCCAGCGCCAAATGAGGATCAATTATCTAAATACTATAAAAGTGAAGATTATATTTCACACACGGATTCTAAGCGAAATTTATTTGAGCGTGTATACCACATAATTAGATCCAGAGCCTTAAAAAAGAAATTGCGGTTAATCAATTCCTTTGGAAATGAATCAAAACAACTTTTAGATGTTGGATGTGGCACGGGCGATTTTTTAAAAATTGCGTTAACAGATGGCTGGACAGTTACTGGAATTGAACCTAACGAGCAAGCAAGAAAAATTGCAAATGTCAAAACCAATCAAAACGTTTTTGAAATTGACCACCTTGACAATCTGAAAGAACACACCTTCGATGTTATTACGCTTTGGCATGTCTTAGAGCATTTGCCGAAATTAGATACTCACATTCAACTTTTTAGAAAGCTGTTAAAACCAAACGGATTATTGATTATAGCAGTTCCCAATTATAAAAGTTATGACGCTGCCCACTATAAAGAGTTTTGGGCGGCATATGATGTTCCAAGACACCTGTGGCATTTTTCAAGAAAATCAATCAATAAATTATTTCAGAAGGAGAACTTTACACTTATTAAAACTATACCATTAATCTTTGACGCCTATTACGTTAGTTTGCTTTCTGAAAAATATAAGACAGGATATATGAATCCGTTAAAAGCATTTTGGGTTGGTCTGAAATCTAATTACCGGGCAAGGCACAATAATGACTACTCTTCTTTAATTTATGTCTTAAAACAAACCAATTAACGCTAAAGAATCATTTTAATGGCTTTTTAGCCCCACCAGCAACACGTTAACCGCCCAATTTAAAAAGGGGTGTTAAACAGCTTTATTTGGCCCCAATTTTTATTGAAATTATTAATAAGGAACTTAATATTTATTGATTTTGTATATAGTTGTAAAAAAGTCTATTTCACACTCTAACTTTTTTACATTTGCAAAGATTTATACGAAAATGAAATTATGAAAAATTTAATCCTTTTATTGTTTATTACCTTGACAACTATGGCTTGTCAAGAGGAACAAAAAATAGCTTTTGTAGATAACGCTAAAGTTGTTAATGAATATCAAAAGAAAAAAGACTTTGAGGAGAAATTCAAAGCGAAAATAGAAACCTTTAATAAAAAAGCTGACAGCTTGCAGCAAGCAATTCAAGTTGAGGCACAATTGTTTCAATCGCGCGCCTCTAAAATGAAACAAAACAAAGCAGAGGAAGAGTACAATGCACTAGTTCAGAAAAAACAAATGCAGGATTATCAACTTGGTAATGAGGAAAAGCTATTACAGGCAGAAGGACAAAAGGAAATTGATACTCTGGTTAAACAAGTAAAAACGTTTATAAAAGACTACGGAAAACAAAATGGATATACGTTTATACTAGGCGCCAATGAAGCGGGTAGTGTTCTCTATGGGTCTGACGCTAAGGATATTACAGATAAAATTATAGCAGAACTTAATAAGGAAGAGGATAGTTCTGGCACAAAAGAATAGATTAAGTTTATATAAAATTAAAGCCAAGCTTATGCTTGGCTTTTTTTATGAAGTAGTCGAGTTAATTTAATAGACAAGTCCATAAGAATTATCTTAGAATTTCCATTTCGCTCAATATGGTATACAGCATCTTGAATTTCTTTTGAAATTTCCAAAATATTATTATCGTGGACAAAAGGAGCAAATTTCTCTAATTTGAAGTTTTCAGATTTTGGTTCAAGATATACCAACTCATTTACTTTGTAATTAAGCAATAAAGCTTGCCTAAAATAATTCAGACAAAACCTTAGAAACTTTTTTTGTGTTTCCCTACCGGTTTTGGCTATTTCCTCTGACCATGATATAAGATCATGGATAGCACTTTTATTTCCTTTGGCTTTAAAAGCAGATCGAATCCAAACAACAAACCACTTTTCAAACTGAATATCTTCACTATCTTGGTAAATTAAGTCACAAGCCTTGTTATAATTACCGTTTGATTGGTGGGCTATTTTTGAAGCTACTGATTTTTCAATATGAAAGTTTTTTACCAAACCGCTGGCAATAGTTTCTTCTGGTAACAAAGGAAAATGTAGAACTTGGCATCGCGACTTTATGGTGTTGATTATTTGTTCTTCATCTTCTGCGATCAATATAAAAACAGTCTTTTCTGGCGGTTCTTCTATAAGCTTTAATAATTTATTTGCACAAGCTGTATTCATTTTCTCAGCCATCCATATTATCATTACCTTATAACCACCCTCATATGATTTTAATGATAGTGATTTAACTATTTCATGAGCCTCATCTACACCAATTTGCCCCTGTTTATTGTCTACACCCAATAGATTATACCAATCAAATAAATTACCATAAGGTTGTTGTTCTAATAATTGTCTCCATTCTTCTAGATAGAAGTTAGAAACGGGTTTGCTTTTAACTTTATGGCTTGTAGTTACAGGAAAAGCAAAATGTAGATCAGGATGAGAAAAGTTGTTAAACTTTAGATTGCAGGACTCATTACCCCCTAAATTTTCACCCCGTACATTTCCACATAGTAAATATTGAGCATAAGTTAATGCCATGGGCAAGGTGCCTGAACCTTCTGGCCCAACAAACAATTGTGCGTGTGCAATCCTCCCCTCATCAACGCTTTTTGTTAAGTGACTTTTAATATGTTCCTGCCCTAAAATATCTGAAAATAGCATGAAACAAAACTATGCATTTTTTCTACTAACCAAAATTTTAAAAGCATTGATATAATAGTGAATTCAAATTTTTTTAAAAACCTTAAAATGCTTGATGTTTATTATAGGTTTTTATTGGTTCTAATCTTTATATTTGTTTCTTAAACAATATAAAATGAAGACATTAAAAGATTTTAATTTCCAAGATAAAAGAGCATTAATAAGAGTAGACTTTAACGTACCGCTTAATGAAAATTTTGAGGTAACAGATGCCACGAGAATTGTTTCTGCCAAACCAACAATCATTAAGATATTAGAAGACGGAGGAAGTTGTGTTTTAATGTCTCATTTAGGAAGGCCAAAAGGTGTGCAAGCCGAATTTTCGTTGAAACACATTATAACAAAAATTGAAGATGTTTTAGGGGTGGAGGTGAAGTTTGCTGAAAATTGTGTTGGCGAGGAAGCTGAAGCTATGGCTAACACACTTCAGCCTGGAGAAATATTGCTGCTGGAGAATTTACGATTTCATGAAGAGGAAAAAAAAGGCAATTTGGAATTCGCTGAGAATTTATCAAAGCTTGGTGACATTTATGTTAATGATGCATTTGGTACAGCTCATAGAGCCCATGCCTCAACAACTATTGTGGCCCAGTTTTTTCCTGAAGCAAAATGCTTTGGGCACCTTTTGGCAAAGGAAATTGAAAGCATTAAAAAGGTATTGGAAGATGGAGAAAAACCAGTGCTTGCAATATTAGGTGGCGCTAAGGTTTCATCAAAAATCACGGTTATTGAAAACATTTTGGATAAAGTAGACCATCTTATTATTGGTGGCGGAATGACATTCACCTTTGTGAAGGCCCAAGGCGGAAGTGTTGGTGAGTCTATTTGCGAAGATGATAAAATGGAACTTGCACTAGATATATTGAAACAAGCTGAGGCCAAAGGAGTAAAAATTCATTTACCAATAGATGTTGTTGCGGCAAACAGCTTTAGCAATGATGCAGATACGCAAGTAGTAGATGTAAAGAGCATTCCTGATGGCTGGCAGGGATTAGATGCGGGGCCAAGATCTTTAGAGAATTTTGACAACGTAGTTAATGAAAGTAAAACTATTCTGTGGAATGGACCGTTAGGGGTTTTTGAAATGGAAACATTTTCCAAAGGAACAATAGCACTTGGCAACTCAATAGCCAAGTCAACAAAAGGCGGCGCTTTCTCTTTAGTGGGTGGAGGAGATTCAGTAGCGGCAGTAAAGCAATTTGGGTTTGAAAACAAGGTAAGCTATGTAAGTACTGGTGGTGGAGCAATGTTAGAAAGCCTTGAAGGAAAGACGTTACCGGGCATAGTTGCAATACTGAATTAAAATTCCAACACTATACTATAGTAAAAACGCGTTACATTTAATGCGTTAAATAATTTGAACCATGAAGATAAAGGGTAATATTACAATCTACATGTGCTTTATTGTGTGCGTGACATATGCTCAAGTAGATAGTACAGCAACAAGCAAGAATGTACCCTTAAGGATTGGTGATTCTATTATAGATGGCAGAATAATAAGCACACAAAACAAAATCCCAGCTGAATTAGATTCCCTTGAAATTAAGAACCTGCAAGACTTGACCGAAGCCAAGGAATTAGATCAGAAATGGTTGGGGGAACTGTATAGTAACTCGCTTTATGATACAATTTACAAATCTGTTTCAGAATTAACCTACGAACCTATTGATTATCCCGAATTGACAACGGACACATTGAAGGCAAGGCTTGAGCGACTCAACGCTAGAACACCATTCAATATAGAGTACAATCCCTCTTTAGAAAGTGTAATTAGGCGTTTTTTAAAACAAAGAAGGTCCTCGGTAGAACGACTTATGGGGCTAAGTCATTTTTATTTCCCAATGTTTGAGCAAGAATTTGACAATTATAACATTCCGCTAGAAATGAAGTATTTGGCAATTGTTGAATCCGCATTAAAACCCAGAGCACGATCCAGGGTTGGCGCTACAGGGCTTTGGCAATTTATGTTTGCAACCGGAAGGGAATACAAATTAGATGTTAGCAGCTATGTAGACGAGCGGAGCGATCCGATTAGATCTACAACAGCAGCGGCACAATACTTATCTAGATTATATAAAATATTTGGTGATTGGGACTTAGCATTAGCGGCATATAATTCGGGACCTGGTAATGTTAATAAGGCAATAAGACGATCTGGTGGTTATAAAAATTATTGGAATATAAGATCTAATTTGCCAAGAGAAACAGCTGGGTATGTCCCATCTTTTTTAGCCATTATGTATATTTTTGAATACGCAGAAGAACACGGATTTAAACCCGAGAGACCAGCTTTTCAGTATATTGAAACAGACACTGTACATGTAAAGCAAATGATTAGTTTAGACCATGTTTCTGAGGTGACCGGAGTAAATATTGAGGAGCTTCAATTTTTAAATCCATCATATAAATTAGATATAATTCCAAAAGTAGAGGGCAAAACTTACGCACTCAGATTGCCTCGAGAAGCCATTGGAGTGTTTACGTCTAATGAGGATAAAGTTTATGCTTTCGCCCAAGCGGAATTTAATAAACGTGAAAAACCACTACCTCAACTTTTTAATCAAGATTCTAAAATTAGGTATCGTGTAAAGAGTGGAGATTATTTAGGAAAGATTGCAAGACGATATGGCGTTAGAGTAAGCCAGATAAAACACTGGAATGGACTAAGAAGCAATAATTTAAAAATAGGCCAACGACTTACCATATACCCAAGAAATCCAGTTGCAACACCACCGCCAAAGACCACTAAAAAACCAACAGAAACTAAGGGTAGAATAACTTATAAAGTAAAAGAGGGTGATTCCCTTTGGAGTGTTGCGCAAAAATTTTCTGGAGTTTCTGTAGAGAATCTTAAAGATTGGAACGATATTAGTGGTAGTAATCTTAAAATAGGAATGACGCTAATAGTGTCTAAATAAATACCAAAAAATTTAAAAGATATGAGAGCAGTCTATACTGTATTAATGTGTATGCTTTTTCTAACTTGTGGCGAAGGCAAAAGCGATGGAAAGAAAGTTTATTTGCCAGCGTCTAACGGAAATTTAAATACAATATCTGTGGTGGTAGATAATTTGCTCTGGGATAATAAGGTTGGAGAAAGTATAAGAAACATTTTTGCCGCACCTTTAAATGGATTGCCAGTAGACGAACCATTATTTAAACTTCATCAAATCCCAACTCAGGTTTTTGATGGTTTTACTACTCGAAGCAGAATTGTTCTTAAAATAGAGAAGGGTAATTTGCAACCAACGACCGAAATCGTTAATGAAGCTTTTGCAAAACCACAAACAGTTGCGGTAATTAGAGGCAAAACAGATGCAGAAATAATTAATCAACTTCAAGAAAATAAGGATAAAATTATTGATGCATTTAACAAAGAAGAAGTAAAAGAAAAACAAAGGCGAATAAAGCTGTCTTTACTTGTCGATGAAAAAATAGAGGAAAGTTTAGGTTTTACAATAAACATACCTTCTGCATACAGAATAAGCAAAGCAACAGATGATTTTTTCTGGGTAAGAAAAAATATAAGCAACTCAAAAACAATGGAGTTTATGTTTTATGAAATTCCATTGGAAACAATTTCAAAGGGAGATAGTACGATTGTTGATATTGTTAAAATGAGGGATCGTGTATCAAAAACGAAAATACCTGGAGAAGACAATATTTACATGAAGGTGGAAGAAGCATATGCACCCTCAATGTTTAACACCATAATAGACAACAAACCAACATACGAGGTTAGAAGTGTTTGGACAATGAATGAATATCCAATGGCCGGGCCATTTATCACCTACTTAATAGAGGACAAAATTAATAGCCGTTATTTGGTTGCAGATGGTTACGTATATGCACCATCTCTTAGTAAACGAGATTTAGTGTTCGAGTTAGAATCGATAATAAAATCAATAAAGATTAAATAAAATAAAAAAAGCCAGCTAAGATGCTGGCTTTTTTTGTGGTGTTATTTTTTATTCTTTTTCCTCGTTTGAAGATTCATCTTTGCTGGCATCCTTAAACTCTTTCAATCCACTGCCCAGCCCTCTCATTAATTCAGGAATTTTTCTCCCACCAAAAAGGATTAAAATTACTACCGCTATTAATACCACTTGGGGCCACCCAATAGCTAAGGGTATTGTAACAAAACTCATAATTTTTAATTTAGGCTACAAAGTTAATAATTAAACTTAAATAACAACGTTGTTTAGCTAACTTTAGCACTTAATAACAATAAGGTTTCAGTATTTTAACTAATTTTGTTTCGATGGCAAAAAAGAAAAAAAAAGAAAAAAAATTAGCCAAAAAATTACTACATCAGTATCGACTTGTAATCTTAAATGAAGATACTTTTGAAGAGCGCTTTGCTATAAAGCTTACCAGGTTAAATGTCTTTGTTTTGACGTCAATTTCTGCTATTGTATTAATCTTCTTCACCACCTTACTTATTGCGTTTACACCTCTAAGAGAATATATTCCAGGATATTCTTCTGCAAGATTAAAAAAAGAAGCCTCCTTATTAAACTATAAAACCGATTCGCTAGTAAGAGAGCTTGAGCTGAACAAACAATATTATTCCTCAATCAGAAAGGTGCTAACAGGAGATATTGCCTCTGTTGAATTTAATAGAGATTCAATAATGGAACTCGCAAAGAATGATTTAGATTATTTAGAAGTAGAGAAGAACAAAGAGGACTCCATTTTGAGGGCAAAAGTAGAAAAAGAGGATAAATATAATTTATTCGAATCCTCAATTGACCCATCCAATTTTGTGCTATTTCCACCAGTTAACGGAACAATTTCTGATGATTACGATATAAAAGAAAAACATTATGCAGTAGATGTTGTTGTCGCAACAAATACACCAATTAAAGCAGTTGCCGATGGCACTGTGATTTTTGCAGAATGGACAGTAGAAACAGGGTATGTGGTTATTATGAAGCATAATCAGGAATTAATTTCGGTATATAAGCACAACTCTGCCATTACAAAATCACAAGGTGATTTAGTAAAAGCGGGCGAAGTAATTGCTATGTCAGGTAATACAGGCGAATTGAGCACAGGTCCACATTTGCATTTTGAGCTATGGAGTAAGGGCTATCCGGTTAACCCAACCAATTTTATTGATTTTTAGTAATGTCTTCTATAAAAGAAAAACTTTCCAAACCATTTGCTAGCCTGGTGGCAAAGCGTATAGAAAAATGGGCTAGAAATCCTGAAAAAACTCAACAAAAGGTATTTCGAAATTTAATTAGCTCCGCAACAAACACATCATTTGGTAAAGACCATAATTTTAAAAAGATAAACACCTATGAGGATTTCAAGTCCAATGTACCAATAAGAGATTATGAAGACCTGAGACCTTATGTGGAAAGGATAGTGAAAGGAGAAGACAATGTGCTTTGGAAAGGAAAACCGTTGTATTTTGCCAAAACATCAG
Organism: Winogradskyella sp. KYW1333; assembly: GCF_003335675.1. Classification (GTDB taxonomy): domain Bacteria; phylum Bacteroidota; class Bacteroidia; order Flavobacteriales; family Flavobacteriaceae; genus Winogradskyella. The sequence continues at coordinate 173,290 of NZ_QPHL01000017.1, forward strand.
GGACTACTTCTGGCGCTAAATATATTCCTATTACCAAAGAGAGTATGCCAACTCACGTTAAAGCAGCAAGAAATGCGATTCTCATGTATATTCACGAAACCGGCAACACTCAATTTGTAGATGGTAGAATGATATTCTTACAGGGAAGCCCGATTCTAGAAGAAAAAAACGGGATAAAACTTGGACGCCTTTCAGGTATTGTTGCTCATTATGTTCCAAAGTATCTTCAAAAAAACAGAATGCCTTCGTTTGAAACCAACTGCATTGAAGATTGGGAGGCAAAGGTAGAAGCTATTATTGATGAAACGCTGAGGGAGGACATGACTATTATTTCAGGTATCCCATCTTGGGTACAAATGTATTTTGAAAAACTGATTGAAAAAACAGACAAGAAAGTAGGTGAAGTCTTTAAGAACTTTAGTCTATTTATTTTTGGAGGAGTTAATTATGAACCATATCGCGCAAAGTTTGAAAATTTAATAGGACGAAAAGTAGATAGTATAGAATTGTATCCTGCAAGCGAAGGTTTTTTTGCATTTCAAGACAAGCAAGATGAAAAAGGGATGCTTTTGCAGCTTAAGTCGGGTATTTTTTATGAATTTGTAGAGGCAGATAGATTTTATGATGAAAACCCCGAGCGAATTACAATTAAAGACGTAAAACTTGAAGTAAATTATGTTATGATAATATCTTCAACCGCAGGATTATGGGCATATAATATTGGTGACACCGTGCAATTCACCTCTTTAAAACCCTACCGTGTCATAGTTAGTGGTAGAATTAAACACTTTATATCAGCATTTGGAGAGCATGTTATTGGTAAAGAGGTTGAGCAAGCATTTAAAGAGGCAACAGAAAACACAAGTATTACAGTAAATGAGTTTACTGTAGCGCCACAAATTAATCCTAGTAATGGCCTACCTTATCATGAATGGTTTGTTGAGTTTGAGAATTTACCCGAAAATGAAGCGAAGTTTATAGAAGCTTTGGACAATTCATTACAGCAACAAAACAGTTATTATTACGATTTAATAGCTGGTAAGGTGTTACAACCACTGAAACTAACTAAGATTAAAAAGGACGGTTTTCAAAATTATATGAAATCTATTGGGAAACTAGGAGGGCAAAACAAAATACCTAGACTTTCTAACGATCGTAAAATTGCGGATAAGTTATATGAACTTCAATTGACTAAATAAGCTATATTTGCAGGTTAAACAAAACAATGAGCAAAAACAATAAAAATCATAAAAGAACTAGAGCCCAAGAAAGTTCTAATGCCATAGAGCGCATGTATATTACAATGCGCCATTTGTTTAATCGCGGTTTTTACAAACCAATGGGTGTTTCTGGAGAGACTTTGAGAGAGGCCCTTCTTTTATTAAGGCCCGAAATTTACGGCTCAATAGCTGATGAAAAGGCAGAATTAGAAGGACTACTTTACGTAATTGATAGGTTGCCTCAAGGAATTGAAGAATGCTCATATATTAATTTAACAAGTGATGAAGGCTATGCTAATTCGCATTTCACGCCGATAATTCCTGAAAAGCGAAGAAGAAATTGTTATCGTATTGATGACGAACAGATGAACATTGAGATTACCAGGGGGCGATCTGAAATATATGATATTTTAACACACTTAACATTTTTGTTTGTTGAATCTCACAAAATTAGTGAGCGTGTATTAATTAATGAACGCGGTGATACGACTCGAGATTGGAAAAAGTTGGAGAAAGCAGTAATATCAAATAAAAAGCTTATCCAAAAAGAACGTGAGATTGCCATTACACACACGGCAAACATCTTAGGACGGACCTTTAATGAGTTGACCGAGGCATATCCTAATTTTGCTTCAGAGGGTCAGCCTGAGCGATTATTACATATAATTTATTGGTTGGGAAAATTAGCAATCGAAGAAAAAATTAACAACAACAAAAGAACAATCACGTTTAGTCCAGTATTAAGAGAACGGCTTGGGCACCATATACATGGAGAAATATGGGCAGACAAGATAAAAAGTGTTTTACATAAAAACAACTTACTTGAAAGGCCTATTCATATCATAAGCGCAAATATGCACAGCGTTATGAATTCTTTTTTTGCAAAATCTACGCTTAAGACCAAAGATTCTAAGAAGGATATTTTCGGCTATTATGAAGCTTTAAGCAATTCTAAAAACGGTGAAATGCGCAATAAAGTTGAGAAAACAGCGTTGCAAAACGGAATGATTTATATAGAAGATAAATCAGGCACCAACATTGATGTTCAGATTTTTGATACGGATAAAATAGATTTTTCTAAAACAGGATTTACCTATTCAGAGGCAGATAAAAATAACAAAGCAGTTATATTTGTAATGGACTATGCATTTGGAGAGCAAGCCTATGAAACTTTAGATGAATTTCTTAAGCCAATAAAGGTGAATGGAAAGAAAGTTCATTTAGATGTAAAATCTATTTCAATTATGGGTAAGGCAGGTATTTTAGAGGGCGAAAAAGGAGATGTCATGATTCCTTCGGCGCATATATTCGAAGGTACTGCAGATAATTATCCGTTTAAAAATGAACTGAACAAGGAAGATCTTGCGGATTGTAGTGTAAATGTTTATGAGGGCACAATGGTTACAGTTTTAGGGACTTCTTTACAGAATAAAGAGATTTTGAAATTTTTCAAGAACTCAACCTGGAATGTAATTGGATTGGAAATGGAAGGCGCTCATTATCAAAAAGCAATTCAATCAGCTTCAAAAGTGAGAGGAAATATTAATGGAGATGTGAAGGTTAGATATGCCTATTATGCCAGCGACAACCCTTTAGAAACAGGTAGTACTTTGGCGTCAGGAGGACTGGGAACATCTGGTGTTAAACCAACATACGTAATTACAAATAAAATTTTAGAACAAATATTTAATTCATAGAACATGAGTGAAAATTTACCAAAAGGACCACAAAACGAAGAAGTAGATTTAGGGCAACTTTTTAATGCAATTGGAGGGCTTTTCGAACGACTATTTACTTTTATTGGAAAAACCCTAAAAGGAATATTTAAGGCTATAATATACGCTTTAAAACCTTTTGTAAATAACTTTAAAGTTATATCCATAATTTTATTTATCGCTACCATACTGGGTTTTACAACAGAAAAATTATCTGGCCCAACGTATGTTTCAGATATGTTAGTTAGGCCATATTTTGACTCAAAATATCAATTGGCTAATAATGTAGACTATTTTAACGCATTGATTGAGGCAGAAAATTTTCAAGAATTATCACAGATATTTGAAATTGACACAATTAAGGCCAGTCATCTTAAAGGTTTTGAAATGGAAATAGGGCCAGAAACAGAAAATGATTTATTGCAACAATATGATAACTATATAAAAACAATTGATAGCACACTGGCTTTAGATGTGACTTATGAGGAATTTATTGAAAATAGAGATATTTTAGCGGCGTCTATTTTTTCAATAAAGGCAAGATCAAGCACTCACGATATATTTCCAAGTCTTGAACAAGGTTTCGTTAAAACATTTGAGAATGAATATTCCAGGAAGCTTAAAAGAATAAGAGATTCGACAGTTATACTTAAAAAATCTTATCACCAAATAGAACTTAGACGTGTAGACAGCCTACAAAAGGTTTACTTGAATATTTTAGAAAAGGAATCGGATAAAGACCAATTATCTATGGGAGAAGGCGGTTTGTTTCCAATAACACAAGAACGATCTGTAACAAGGGAGTACGAGCTGTTTCAGGAAGAACTTAAGGCAAGAAATGCTATAAGTAATTTAGATCAAAAATTGATTGAAGAAAGTGACTTTTATGATATATTATCAGGATTTGAAGAAGTGGGAACAGAGGATAAGGATATATTTGAAAAATACTCTATTATATTTCCATTGACAGTACTTGCCCTTATGATTATTACTTTTTTATTGTTTAGAGTTTTTAATTTCATTAAAAAGTATGAATAATCACAGAAAGAAAATCTTAATTACTGGAGGAGCGGGTTTTATTGGTTCTCATGTTGTTAGATTGTTTGTTGAAAAATATCCAGATTATCACATCTATAATCTTGACGCTTTGACCTACGCAGGAAATTTAGAAAATCTTAAAGATGTTGAAGACAGGCCAAATTATAGCTTTATTAAGGGAGATATTAATAACGAAACCTTTATTAACACTATTTTTAAAGAGAGTCGATTTGATGGAATTATTCATTTAGCAGCAGAGTCTCATGTAGACAGATCTATTACAGATCCATTGGCATTCGTACGAACTAACGTTTTGGGAACCATGAATCTTTTAAACGCATTTAAAAACACATGGGATAATAATTATAAAAATAAATTATTTTACCATATAAGCACAGATGAGGTTTATGGTTCTCTAGGAGAATCAGGTTTGTTTACAGAAATCACATCATACAACCCAAATTCACCGTATTCAGCCTCTAAAGCAAGTTCAGATCATTTTGTAAGAGCATATGGCGAAACTTATAGATTGCCTTATATTATTTCAAACTGCTCAAATAATTATGGGCCTAATCAATTTCCAGAGAAGCTGATCCCTCTGTTTATCAATAATATATTAAATAAAAAACCACTACCGCTTTACGGAGATGGTAATTACACAAGAGACTGGCTTTTTGTTTTGGACCATGCAATAGCTATAGATTTAATTTTTCATAAGGGTAAACTAAAGGACACCTACAATATTGGAGGGTTTAATGAATGGAAAAACATCGATTTGGTAAAATTGCTATGTGAACAAATGGATAAAAAAATCAATAGAGAAAAAGGGTCTTCCGAAAAACTTATTACATATGTTAAGGATCGTCCCGGACATGATTTAAGATATGCAATAGACGCATCCAAAATAAACAAGGAGTTAGGATGGGAACCATCGGTTACTTTTGAAGAAGGTCTTTCCAAAACAATAGACTGGTATTTGTCCAATGAAAACTGGCTAAAGAATGTTACTTCTGGAGATTATCAAAAGTATTATCTAAAACAGTATAGTTAAATGAAAGGAATCATACTTGCGGGTGGATCTGGAACTAGATTACACCCTTTAACCTTAGCCGTAAGCAAGCAGTTAATGCCTATTTATGATAAACCTATGATTTATTATCCATTGTCTACTTTAATGTGGTCAGGAATAAGGGATATTCTTATTATTTCTACACCTCAAGATTTACCATTATTCGGCCAACTTTTAGGAGACGGTAAGAAGTTTGGTTGTAACTTTGAATATGCTGTACAAGAAGAGCCAAATGGTTTAGCCGAGGCATTTATTATTGGCGAAAAATTTATTGGCAACGAAAAAGTAGCGTTAATATTAGGCGATAATATCTTTTACGGAACAGGATTGTCGAAACTGTTACAAGACAACAATAATCCAGATGGAGGTGTAATATACGCTTACCATGTTCATGACCCTGAGCGCTATGGAGTTGTTGAATTTGATAACAGCGGAAAGGTTATTTCTTTAGAAGAAAAACCTGATGTCCCAAAATCAAATTTTGCAGTTCCAGGCATATATTTTTATGACAATTCTGTTGTGGAAACAGCTAAAAACACACAGCCTAGTCACCGAGGAGAGCTTGAAATAACAGATGTAAACAAGGAATACTTAAAACAAGGTAAATTAAAAGTAAGTGTGTTAGATAAAGGGACCGCTTGGTTGGATACAGGCACCTTTAATTCGCTTATGCAAGCCTCACAGTTTGTTCAGGTAATAGAAGAGAGACAAGGGCTTAAAATTGGAGCTATTGAGGAAGTCGCTTATAGAATGGGTTTTATTAATAGAGATCAATTTAGAGAGCTTATTAATCCACTGATTAAAAGTGGATATGGTAAGCATTTATTAAGTATACTAGAGAGATAAAAAATGAACGCAACAGAGACCAAACTTAAAGGGTGCTATATATTGGAGCCAAAAGTTTTTAATGATGACAGAGGTTATTTTTTGGAAAGTTTTAATTCTAAAAAATTTAATGAGTTACTCGGTGTGGATATTAAGTTTGTTCAAGATAACGAGTCATTCTCGTCAAAAGGTGTTTTAAGAGGCCTTCATTATCAGCTGGGACAGCATGCCCAAGCAAAATTAGTCAGAGTAGTAAAAGGCGAGGTCTTAGATGTTGCTGTTGACATTAGAAAGAAGTCTAAAACATTTGGTCAATATATTTCAGTTGTACTTTCTGAGAATAATAAAAAACAACTATTTGTCCCTAGAGGGTTTGCCCATGGTTTTATTGTCCTGAGCGAAACCGCAATTTTTTCTTACAAATGTGATAACCACTACAATAAACAATCAGAAGGTGGCATCATATATAACGACCCTAAATTAAATATTGATTGGAAATTGCCAAATAATGAGTTTATTCTTTCAGACAAAGATTTACTTTTACCCACCCTTGATAACGCAACGTTATGATAAATATATTGGTAACAGGATCAAATGGCCAATTGGCATCTAGCATTAAGGGATTGGCGACAAAATATGATAACTTAAACTTTATATATACGGATTATCAAGAATTAGACATCACTGACTATCAGAAGTTGCGGATATTCTTTTACCAATCTGAAGGAATTGATTATTGCATAAATTGCGCAGCATACACAGCTGTTGATAAAGCAGAGGAGGAAGAAAAATTGACAGATGAAATAAATTCTAAAGGCGCAGGCAACCTTGCTCAAGTATGTAGCGAAAGCAATACTACTTTAATCCACATATCGACAGATTTTGTTTTTGACGGTGAGAATAATCGACCGTATGATGAAGAAGATACTACAAACCCCTTGAACGTTTACGGTAAGACTAAATTGGATGGAGAAATTAAGGTTTCAAATAGTAGTTCGAAATATTTTATAATTAGAACATCTTGGCTTTATTCTGAGCATCAAAATAACTTTATGAAGACGATGCTGGAGCTTGCCAAAAACAGAAAAGAACTAAGTATTATTTCAGATCAAATAGGCACACCTACTTATGCCTTGGATCTAGCCACTGCTATTTTAAATATTATTATCTCTAAAAATAAAGACTATGGCACATACCATTACAGCAATGAGGGTGTAGCCAGTTGGTATGATTTTGCAAAGGCAATATTCGAAATTAATAATGTAAAAGTAACTTTAAACCCGATAAAAACTGAAGCATATCCAACGCCTGCCAAGAGACCCCATTACAGTGTTTTAGATAAAACAAAAATCAAAAGTAAATTAAAGTTAGATATTCCATATTGGAGGGATAGCCTAATAACCGCATTAAAGAGACACAATGAATCAAGACATTCTTCATACAGCAATTAAGGCCTCATTGAGTGCAGGAAACGCCATAATGGAGGTTTACAACTCAGTAATTGAAGTAGAATTTAAAGATGATAAATCTCCTCTAACAGAGGCAGACAAAAGAGCAAATGACATAATTAATTCATATTTGAAACCAACCAATATTCCTATTATTTCAGAAGAAAACAAACAAATTGATTTTGAAGAAAGGAAAAGTTGGGAAACATGTTGGATTGTAGACCCTGTAGATGGAACAAAAGAATTTATTAAACGAAATGGAGAGTTTACAGTGAATATAGCAATGGTGAATGAGGGTTTGCCCGAGTTTGGAGTTATTTATGTCCCAGCGACAAAAACAATTTATTTTGCAGAGGTTAAAGAAAAAAAGGCATTTAAATCTACTATAAAATCTCATAACGCCTCTATAGATGATGTGATTTCGAATTCAAAACTGATAAAACCAAAAAAGCAATCAAACACTATAGAAGTTGTTGGCAGCAGGTCACATATGAGTCAAGAAACTATGGATTTTGTTGAAGATTTGAAATCTTCCGGGAAAGAAGTAGAAATCGTTTCAAAAGGGAGTTCCTTGAAGTTCTGTATTGTGGCTGAAGGTAATGCCGATATATATCCTAGATTTGCACCAACTATGGAATGGGATACTGCGGCAGGACATGCAATATGTAATGCAGTTGGGTTAGAAGTAATTTCAAAGGAAACCAATAAGCCTCTATTATATAACAAAAAGAACTTGTTAAATCCCTGGTTCATAGTCTCAAAAAGATAAAACTAGAATGACAACCTACAAAAAAGAATCACATATACGAAGCCTTTTAAAAGGCATATCGTGGAGGATAATTGCGACTGCAGACACAATACTTATTGTGCTTCTCATAACATGTCTTCAGGGTCATTGCAGTATCGATCACGCTATTAAGATTGGCTTAGTTGAATTTTTGTTGAAACTAGTGGTCTATTATGTGCATGAACGAATTTGGCAAAGAGCCTTGAGTGACGGTGTTGTCACCAAAAAAGAGACTCTTTTCAAAACAATTTCCTGGCGAATTATTGCTACAACAATGACCTTTTTAATATCTGGGGCAATCCTAAATGCCTATGATGAAATAGCTCTATATATTGCACTTACAGAATTATTCACGAAATTTATGTTGTATTATTTACATGAAAGACTTTGGCTTAAATTACCACTAGGAAGAATTAGAAAATACCTTTTTGGAAAAAAGAAATGATATGTCAGAAAATATTATTGAACACAACTATCATATATCACAAATAGACAGATCAAAAGGCAACAACCACAAGCCTATTTTAATATGGTTTACGGGCTTATCGGGCTCTGGTAAATCTACAATAGCAAATTTGGTTGAATATACACTTTTTAATGAGGGAATAAAAACCTATTCATTAGATGGAGACAACATAAGAAAAGGAATAAATAATGACCTTAGTTTTTCGCCAGAGGATCGAATGGAAAATATTAGGCGAATAGCAGAAATAGCTAACCTAATGATTGATGCAGGTTTGGTGGTCTTAGCTGCATTTGTGTCTCCCTATAAAAAAGACAGAGAGAATATTAGAACTATCGTTAAAGATGTTAACTTTGTCGAAATTTATATTAACACTAGTCTAGAAGAGTGCGAGCGTAGAGATGTTAAAGGACTTTACAAAAAAGCAAGACTTGGAGAAATAAAGAATATGACTGGTATTTCAGCCCCATATGAAGCGCCTGAAACACCAGATTTAGAAATCAAAACTGAAAATGAAAACATCGATGCTTCTGTTAAAAGAATAGTCGATTTTATAAAACCTAAACTAAATCTCGAAGATGAGTAAATATTATTTAAATTATTTAGATGAATTAGAAAGCGAGGCAATTTTTGTCTTACGAGAAGTATGGGCCCAGTTTGACAATCCTGTGATTTTATTTTCAGGAGGTAAAGACTCCATAGTTGTGGCCCATTTAGCGAAGAAAGCTTTTCACCCATCTAAGATTCCATTCCCGTTAATGCATGTGGATACCGGTCATAATTTCCCTGAAACGATTAAGTTTAGAGATGATACTATAAAAAATTTAGGTGTTCAACTTATTGTTGGATCTGTCCAAGAATCAATTGATCAAGGAAGAGTGGCAGAAGAAAAAGGTAAAAACGCTACAAGAAATGCTTTGCAAATTACGACACTTTTGGACGCAATTGAATACAACAAAATTGATTGTGCAATTGGAGGTGGTAGAAGAGATGAAGAAAAAGCTCGTGCAAAGGAGCGCTTCTTTTCACACAGGGATGACTTTGGGCAATGGGACCCTAAAAATCAGCGACCAGAACTTTGGAATATTTTTAATGGGAAACATTTTGAAGGAGAACATTTTAGAGCATTCCCAATAAGTAATTGGACTGAAATGGACGTTTGGAATTATATAAAAAGAGAAAACATAGCCATTCCTTCTTTGTACTTCGCCCATGAAAGGGAGGTGGTTTGGCGTCAAGACAGCTGGATTCCAAATTCTGAATTTTTAATCTTGGAAGATCACGAAGAAATTGTTACAAAAAAAATACGTTTTAGAACCTTGGGCGATATCACCATTACTGGCGGCATTGAATCAGATGCAGATACCTTAGAAAAAATTGCTGATGAAGTCTCCAGCATGAGAAAAACAGAACGCGGTAACAGAAGCGATGATAAACGCTCTGAATCGGCAATGGAAGACAGAAAACGTCAAGGATATTTTTAAAAAATATAACATGTTAGATAATAATCAATTACTTAGATTTACTACGGCAGGTAGCGTAGATGATGGGAAGAGCACCTTGATTGGCCGTTTATTATATGATTCTAAATCGATATTTGAAGATCAATTACAGGCAATCGAAAATACAAGTAAAAAGAAGGGCCACGAAGGTGTGGATCTTGCTCTTTTTACCGATGGACTGAGAGATGAAAGAGAACAAGGCATAACCATAGATGTTGCCTATAGATATTTTACCACTCCAAAACGAAAGTTCATTATTGCTGATACTCCCGGACACATTCAGTATACCAGAAACATGGTTACAGGTGCATCAACAGCGAATGCGGCAATTATTCTTGTAGATGCTAGACACGGTGTAATAGAGCAAACAAAGCGACACTCTTTTATAGCTTCATTACTGCAGATTCCACATGTAATTGTATGTATCAATAAAATGGACTTAGTTGATTATTCAGAGGGGGCCTACAACAAAGTTATTGAGCAATTTGAGGAGTTTTCTTCTAAAATGCTTGTTAAGGATGTTAGATTCATACCAATTAGTGCATTAAATGGAGACAATGTTGTAAACCGATCTGAAAATATGGATTGGTACCAAGGAGCGCCATTATTACACACTTTAGAAACAATGCACATTAGTAGTGACATCAATAAAGTAGATACAAGATTTCCAGTACAAACAGTGCTTAGGCCTCAAAGTGAGGAACATAGAGACTACAGAGGATACGCAGGAAGAGTTGCTAGTGGTATAATACGAGTAGGAGATGAAATTACTGCATTGCCATCAGGATTTACCTCTAAAATTAAATCTATAGACACCTTTGATGAATCTTTAGACGAGGCATATGCACCAATGTCTGTTTCTATAACACTAGAAGATGATATAGATATAGGTAGGGGCGACATGATTGTTAGAACCAAGAATCAACCAGAAACATCCCAAGATATTGAAGTTATGTTGTGTTGGCTTCACAACAATCCTGCTAAACCAAGAGCAAAGTACACTATTAAGCATACCTCAAATGATCAGAAAGCAATGATAAAGGAGGTTATTTATAAGTATGATATTAATACATTAGACAGGGAAAAAGAAGATAAGCAACTCAACATGAATGATATCGCTAAAGTAAAAATAAGAACTACAAAACCAGTGATGGTTGACCCTTATAGAGAAAATAGAACTACAGGTAGCCTTATTTTGGTTGATGACACAACCAATGAAACTGTTGCCGCTGGGATGATCATATAAACAACACTATTAAATGAGAAAATTAATCACCATATTAACTTTCGCTATCATTAGTCTTTCGTGTAATAAGTCAGAAAAGAAACACTCTAGTCTTGCTGAAATTAATACTGATAGTCTGTTGAAAAAAAGCCTAAAACTCGAGTTTATTTATAGAACAAATAAATCAGACGTTTTTAAAATAATGATGAATAACATAGAGGTGGATGAATTACAAAAAAAACATATTCATATATCTGAGAATGTTGAGCCATCAAGTAATGATGATTATATCATTGCTAAATTTGACCCAGACAATCTCTCAAAACAAATAGTTATTTCCTTAGGAAACAATAATGAAAAGGAAGTCATTATTAAAAGTATTATTGTTTCTTATGGAGACAAACAATTTAATTTAATAAGTCCTGAAGACTTAAATTCTAATTTAGTGTTTAATAAATTTATTATTAGAGACTCTACATCTAACGTTATTTCTACAAAAAGAATACAAGGTAAACTCAACCCAACAATTAGACTAAAAAACAGTCTAATAAATCAATTAGAAAGAGAATAGTATAGTATTTAATTTTAGCTTAAATTAGAGACACAATACATTTCAATGCGTAATGACCTTTAACACAACTAAACTTAAAAATATTCTTGTAGATTCTGATTTTAAAGAAATTTTAAGTAAAGGACTTTCTTACATATTAATAAGAGGTTTTGGAATTGTAATTAGTTATGCATTTACAGCGTATATAACGAAAAATTTTGGAGCTTCTATTTTCGGTTTGTTTTCAATTGCAATTTCAATTTTTATGATTGCAAGTGTTGTAGGTCGCCTAGGAGTTGATATCCATTTAGTTAAGTTTTTTTCAGTTAAGGATAATTTAAATGATACCGGCCTTTTCTATAAGTCATTACTTAAATCTTTTTTTATTTCTGGGCTTATCAGCATAGTAATTTACCTCCTCAGGTTTCAAATTGCTAACGAATTGTTTAAAGTTCCCAAACCAGAGGTTATTCCTTATTTGAATTGGATTTTGTTGAGCATTCCTTTTTGGTCCATCACCTTGATTAGTTCTAGTGTTTCAAGAGCTCAAAAGAACATTAAGTGGTTTTCGTTTATAAGCCTGGTGAGCCGATTCCTATTTAGTTTTATTGTGTTGTTAGTTTTAGTGAGTTTTACTTCGGATCCTATTATTGTAGCTAAAGCTCATTTTTGTGGCATAGCAATTACGTCTGTACTTTCGATTATTCATACCGCAAATAGCCTTAAGACAATTTCAATTAAATCCAAAACGAATTCTTGGGCTTTTTTAAAAGATTCACTGCCAATGATGCTTTCGTCTTCAATATTAATTTTTTTAGGATGGATGGATACATTTGTAATGGGTGTTTTTGAATCCGAGAGCAATGTTGGAATTTATAATGTATGCATAAAAGTAGCCACAATCACAAGTTTTACTTTGCTTGCTATCAACTCGATCCTGGCTCCAAAAATCGCTAATAGCTATGCTGAAAAAGATGAAGATAATTATAAAAAACTCATTCGTTTTTCAACCAAATTAAATTTTTTGGTTAGCTCATTTGTTCTCTTGGGGATTTTAGTTTTCAACAAGTTTTTATTATCCATTTTTGGCGAGGAATTTATCACCGGCCAAGCAGTATTATTCATATTATGTGGAGGCCAAATTGTCAATTCCTTTGCGGGTTCTGTTGGAATTATTTTACAAATGATAGGTAAACAAAGGGTTTATCAAAACTTTGTAATTACAGCACTATTAATTAATTTAATATTGACTATAATTTTAACACCCATTTATGGAGGGGTAGGAGCCGCGATAGCAACTGTAATAAGTATGGCCTTTTGGAATTTAGGATGCGCGATATATCTTAAAATCAAATTACAAATTACTTCTTATTACAATCCGTTTTAGCGCGAATTTGAATGAAAATGAAAAACAACACGATAGATTTTTTTTTAGTCGGGGCAGCAAGATGTGGCACAACAACACTATATAATTATCTTAATAATTCTAATGATGTTTTTTTACCAAGAGTAAAAGAGCCGAACTTTTTTTCTGAAGTGGACTCTCCAAAGACTGAAGATTTTAAACCTCCAGTTCCAGGGATAAAATACCATGCAAAAATAATTAATGACGTTAATGTGTATAATGAATTGTATACAGAAGCATCAAACACACAATTAAAAGGAGATACATCACCATCTTATATATGGGACACGAATGTTGCTAAAAGAATATTTAAACACAACCCCAAGGCAAAATTAATTATAAGTTTAAGACACCCAGTAGATAGAGCTTACAGCCATTATATAATGAACTATTATACAGGTGTTGAAAACGCAAGTTCATTTGAAGAAGCTCTCGATGCTCCGAAGAACCTTGTTTGGGGAAGTTGTAATCAATATCTCGAAATGGGACGCTATTACAACCAGGTAAAGGCGTATTATGATGTTTTTCCTAAGGAACAAATTAAGGTTTTAATTTATGAAGAATGGACAAAAAATTTGGAATCTGAAATAAAAGAACTTTTTAATTTTTTAGGATTAATGGCTGAAGATTCTGTTTTTAGAACTCCTGTTGATAGCAATAAAATAGAACCATTAAAGAAAAAGGCTCTGTTAAATGTTCTTAGACAGAATAAGATAAAAGCTTTAATAAAAAACGTGATTAGTCAAGAACGAATAGACGCATTAAAGTCTAGTTTTTTTGGTGACAATTCCAAAAAAATTGAGAAAATTAATCCAGAATTAAGGCAAGAATTAAGCTTAAAATTTAAAGAAGATATCCGACAGTTAAGCGAATTAACAGGAGTTGATTTCAGAGAAAAATGGCAATAATTTTAAGACTATTCTGGAAAACTATAATTAAATTCTTCAAGCTCCCATTTATACCTTTTATATACTATTTTTTTTGACTTTTCTGAATAATAATCGACCACACTTTTTTTCCTTTTTCTAACATTTTTTTTTACCACTTCAAAATCTGTAGGCAAATCAATATTTAAGGCTTCAAAAAGTTTAGGGATTTCTTCATTAAAATTTTCTAAGCAAATAATTTTATCAACAAGAATAATTCCATCGTCATCACTAACATAATTTTTTAAGGAATAAGTGCCATACATTCTCCATCGATCATAGTTTTTTCCACCACCACCCTTACCTTTTGTCCTGGTAGATTTTAGCCAAATGTCAAAAGGAGGTTTAACAGGCCATTTTCTAAAAATCATTTCATACAGAGACACTAATCTATTAAATGGGTTTCTAGTACAAACAATTTTGTAATATTCATCAAAGTCTAACCCCTTATCAGTAAATATTTTCTTTACTTCTAATGGGCTTATATGAGAATAAAAGGGGTTTTCTTTAGTTGTCTCTTTATACGTAACATCTAAAATGTCAGAGTAAGGTGTCAACATTTCTCTCAAACTTTCAGACCCTGTTTTGGGATTGCTAAAAAATATAAACTTATTTTTGTGAGATATTCTCATGGATTAAAACATTAATTAAAAATCTGAAAGATATTAATAAAAAAACAGAAAATGCCTCAGTTAATTCTTAAAGCAGCATTATTACTATTAATATTTGTTTTGTCTTTTTACTCAATTGAATTATCTTTTGTGGTCTCAGTGCTCATATTATTAATATCCATTACCAAAACAGTCTCTTTTAACATACTTATATCCTCCCTTTTACTTTTGAGCATAGTGTTTATAGGAATTATTTCGAGTTACGAACTAAAACACTCATTTTATGAATTTCTTAAGGATAATATTTATTTTATTAGACCAGTAACCATATTAACTGCAACATATTTTTCCGTTAAAAGAATAAAGACTAAAAATTATGTTTTTAATGCTCTTGTTATTGTGGCATTATTTTTTGCTGTCAATCATTTATTTAAAATAATAATTAACATTAATAATATAAACTCATATATTTATTTAAGAAATTTAGGGGGCAAACAAAACCACATCGAAGCGATAGCTCTCGTGTTTCTTTGGTTCACTCCATACGTTACTGTATTTGCTAGATATAGAAAATTAATCATATTTGTTTTATTGGTTTCTTTCGTCCTTTATTTATCAAGGACTATGTTTATAATTTTATTTATATACTTTTTAGGTTACAAAGGGTATTTATTTTTAAACAAGCGCTTTATCAAAGCTATATTTGCTTTTGCTTTTACCATAGCCACATTTGGATTTATAGTTACAAATATTGAAACTAATAGAGATTCAAAAGGGTTAAAAGCATTTATATATAAAACCCAGAATAGCCTTACAGAGTTATTTGAACCGATTGACACCAAAAACATTTTAAAAGATAGAAGGGTTTTGTGGGAGCATTGGAGAGCTTATGAAGCAATTAAAGCAATTGATCAAGTTAACGGCAATGGATTTAAAGCTTGGATTATTGGGATGGGATTTGGCTCTCAAATTGAGTTGGATACTTATGTAAATTTGGATGGTAAAAAGTTCACAAAGTTGCCTTCAATTCACAATGGATTTATTAATGTTTTATTTAAATCGGGAATTTTGGGTTTGATGTGCTATGTTTTTTTCATTTTTCACATATTTTTTGCTCATCAAAAAATATTAACAAAAGACAGAAATATTTCTCTTATGCACAAACTCATCATTGCATCAAGTCTATATATGCTAGTTAATAGTTTTGTTATTAATGGTATTTTTAGACCCGGAGAATTTTCTATTTTTTTGTATGGCGCTTTAGTAGCTTCAATATATAAATTTAAAAAATCAGATAGCACCACCTAATTATAATAAATAAATTCATGCCTTTAAAACTACTTGTGGACGCCCACACATTTGACGAAAACCATCAAGGAATAAGAACTTTTTTAAAGGGGATTTATGGTACCGACGCAGTTAATAGTTCAAACAATTTGATGATTTACCTTGCGTCCCACAATATTGACAATTTAAAAAAAGAATTCAAAGACCAATCAAATTTTAAGTTTATTAAATTAAAATTTAGAAACAAATATATTAGGTTACTCTACGAACTTCCTAAAATTATAGCCGAACATAGTTTTGACTATATACACTTTAATTACTATTTACCCTTTTTCTTGAACAGAAAATGTAAATATATAGTCACAATTCACGATGTTCTATTTATTGACTTTCCAAAATATTTCCCAGTTAAATATAGACTAATAAATAGTTTTTTATTTAAAAGATCAGCACGTAAGGCTGATTTTTTAACAACAGTTTCTAAATATTCTGCAGATAGAATTAAAGAAAATTTTAATCTTGGAAATAAAAAAATAACTGTTTTACCTAACGCGATAGGTGAAAGTTTCAAGGTTTTACGGAATAAAAGAGATGACAGGGATTATATTAAGAAGAAATATGGTATTGATGAATTTATTATTTACGTGAGTAGAATTGAACTAAGAAAAAATCATTTTAGATTGATTAAAGCTTATCAAAAACTAAAACTTTGGCAAAATAATATTCATTTGGTTTTAATCGGTAAACGAAGTTTTAAGGACAATAAATTAGATTGTTTAATTGAAGAGGTCAATTCCGAATCGAAAGGTGGTGTTATTGAATTCAATAATGTTTCAAACGATGAATTAGTTGTTTTTTATAATGCGGCAAGGCTTGCTATTTTTCCGTCTCTCTGTGAAGGTTTCGGAATTCCTCCAATAGAGAGTGGCGCTTTACAAACTCCAACAATCTGTTCTAATTCTTCAGCAATGAAAGATTTTAGTTTTTTTGAAGATAATTTATTTGACGCAAGAGATGAGAAAAATATAAGATTAAAGATTAAAGAGGTAATTAAGAGAGAGAATGACACTGTTTTTTTGAAAAAAGTATCAGATAAAATCAGAGAAAAATATAATTGGGAGAACACGGCAAACAGGTTGTTAAATTTAATATTGAATGACAAGTAATAAATTGAAAATTGCAATTCTTGGAACTAGAGGTATTCCCAATTATCATGGAGGGTTTGAACAATTTGCGGAATTTTTTTCGGTCTATCTAGTTAAGGAAAATCATGAGGTATACGTTTACAATTCTAATAAGCATCCCTACAAGAAAAAGCTGTTTGATGGGGTTAATATTATTCATTGTTTTGACCCCGAAGATAAAATTGGTACAGCTGGACAGTTCATATACGACCTTAATTGCATATTAGACTCTAGAAAAAGAGGTTTTGACATTATACTTCAGTTGGGCTACACTAGTAGCACAATTTGGCACAAGTTATTGCCTAAAAAGCCAATAATCATAACTAATATGGATGGTTTAGAGTGGAAGCGATCTAAGTACTCTGAAAGAGTTCAACGATTTTTAAAATACGCCGAAAGGCTTGGTGTAAAATCTAGCGATTTTCTTATTTCAGATTCTCGTGGAATACAGAACTATTTAAAAAACACTTATAAGGTAGATTCCAAACACATTGCTTATGGTGCGAAACAATTTACAGCACCAAACTCTGAATTCTTAAGTTCATTTAATTTAAAGCCATTTTCGTATAATATGTTAATTGCTAGATTAGAACCCGAGAATAATATTGAAGTTATATTGGATGGTGTAGTGTTGGCAAATAATGAGACTCCGTTTTTGGTAATCGGTAAATATGATGTGAATAAATTTGGGAAGTATTTAAAGGAAAAATTTAAGGACCAGAAGAATATAAATTTCGTCGGAGGAATTTATGATTTAAATATTTTAAATAATTTGAGGTATTATTCTAATCTCTATTTTCACGGCCATTCAGTTGGAGGAACTAACCCTTCACTACTCGAGGCAATGGCATCAAAAACATTAATAATTGCCAATGAGAATGAGTTTAATAAATCCATTTTAAAAGGCAACGCTTATTATTTTTCTACAGAATTGGATGTTAAAAAACACCTCTTAACCCTATCTAAAAAAGATGAATATGATAAGGTAGATAATTGCTATAAAGAAATTGAACTGAAATATAACTGGGAAATAATCAATAAAAAGTACTTAGACTATTTTTATGAATGTACTAAGCAAATTAGGTAATATCATTAATCACAATGACTTTTTAACTTACCTTTTAGCGATAACAGTTTCTACGATACTTGTTGGGTATGCAACAAGTAGTATTTTCCTAGCTATTTTTAGCAT
Source organism: Winogradskyella sp. KYW1333 (assembly GCF_003335675.1). Classification (GTDB taxonomy): domain Bacteria; phylum Bacteroidota; class Bacteroidia; order Flavobacteriales; family Flavobacteriaceae; genus Winogradskyella. The sequence goes on from NZ_QPHL01000017.1 coordinate 191,737, forward strand.
TTTTGTCTTAAGATACAATATACAAAACCCGACAAGAGTAGTTTTAAATTTAGGGTTAATTTTAAGTATAGCATTCTATTTTTTTTGTGCATTGACATATTTTTGGTCTGTTGATAAAGGTTATACTAATAGAGGTTTAGGAAGGCTTTCTGTCTTTTTTATAGTTCCAATAGCTATGAGTGCTATACCACATATGACCCCACGTTCGTTTAAAATAATATTAAATAGTTTTACAATATCAAATTTAATTTTGGGCTTGTTCTTCTTGGCTACGGCAAGTTACCATTATATAAATTCTAAATCCCTTTCGGTTTTTACCTACCATGAGCTAGTGCAAGCTCTAGATTTAAATGCAATTTATGTTTCTGTATTTTACTTTATAAGTTATTTCTACCTGCTAACCAAAATTAAAAAATCCAAATATGATTTTCTTGGATTATTATTTTTAGCAATTTTTATTATGTTGCTGTCTTCTAAAACAGTTACGGCAACATTTATATTTTGTAACCTATTATATTTCTTGTTATTTGTTGGGTTAGGAAAATTGAAATCCATCAAAGGCATCAGTTTGCTTTTAATATTTTTAATGATGCTTTTCTTTAGTTCTAAGAAAGTTATCGAACGTGCTGTTGTTGAGAAAGCATCTAATATTGAGGAAGTTTGGAAAAGCGAAAAGTTTAATAGAATTTACCCTTGGACAGGCACAACAATTAGGTTACTTCAATTAAGAAATTTAAAAAATCAAATAAAGGATGATAAGATTTTCTGGACAGGTTTTGGTTTATTCGGTTCACGAGAAAACTTAAGACAAAGACATTTAAAATTCAACACATATTATGGATATCATAGTTATAACTATCACAACATGTATGCACAAGCCCTATCAGAACTAGGAATAGTGGGGTTATTATTTCTTTTGGGCATTTTGTTTGTTGGGTTTAAGAAAGCTATTTCTGAACGCTCCTTTTTTATGTTTACTTTTTATTTTATTATGTTTACAATTTTTATAACGGAATCATTTTTATGGGTTCATAGGGGGGTGTTTTTGTTTGTGATATTTAATACGTTATTTTTCACAGTGAATATTCAAAAACTGAATCAGGTGGAAAATAAAATTTTGTAAAATGCACTTTAATAAAATAATAATTATAAAAAGATAGGCGCAATTTGAGTTTATTTAAACAAGGTAGATATTCAGGGTTTTTAAGACCTATTTCATACTTAATTGATTTGATTATTATCAATTTGCTGGGTGTACCCTTCCTTTTGCAAGACAAAAACCCATTAATTTTTATAGCTTTTATCTCAATAGGTTGGATTTTACTTTCGATATATTCTAGGTTTTACGAAGTTTATAGATATACCAGGCCTATATATATATTTGCTTTGATTCTAAGGCAATCTATTCTTTTTCTACTTTTTGTTTTCGCATTTTCAGGACTCTATCATGAATTAAAAATATACCCTCGCCCCATTGTAATATATATTGTAATATGTTTTTTTTTAATTTCAATTTTTAAATTTGCAATATATTATCTACTACAAAGATATAGGGTTTCTTTTGGCGGTAATTACAGAAAAACCGTAATACTTGGTTTTAATAAAAAGACCCACGCCCTCGAAAATTTCTTCAACAAGAAACCGGAATATGGATATTCTCACCAAAAGACATTTGACATTAAAAAAGATGACATTCCCCTTAAGGAATGCTTTAAATTCATTTTAGAAGGAGGTATTGAAGAAATTTATTGTTCGATATCAGAATTAACTAACAGTCAGATTGCAGACGTCGTTGATTTTGCAGACAATAATTTAAAAATATTAAAATTCATACCAGATAGTAAAGAGATTTATTCTAAAAGATTAAAGTATGAATACTATGATTATATACCTATTTTAACACTACGGACAATACCGTTGGAAGATTATTTCAATATGATTTTAAAACGAGGCTTTGATATTATTTTCTCAAGTATTGTTATAGTTTTTGTGTTATCGTGGCTTACTCCACTGATAGCAATTTTGATAAAGCTAGAGTCAAAAGGCCCAGTTTTCTTCAAGCAATCTAGAAATGGTTTTAATTACAAAGAATTTGACTGTTATAAATTTCGTTCAATGACTCCAAACAAGGTTGCAAATTTTCATCAAGCTACAAGAGGTGATCAAAGGGTGACAAAAGTTGGTAAGTTCATTAGAAAAACTAGTATTGATGAATTACCGCAGTTTTACAATGTTTTATTCGGAGACATGTCCGTGGTTGGCCCAAGGCCTCATATGGTAAGCCATACAAACATGTACGCTAAAAAGATTGATAAATTCATGGTGAGACATTTTGTAAAACCAGGAATTACAGGTTTGGCTCAAGTCAGTGGATTTAGAGGTGAAGTGGAAACAGATAAGGACATCATTGGTCGAGTTAGATATGATATTTTTTATATTGAAAATTGGTCTTTATTACTTGACATGAAAATTATATTCCAAACTTTTATAAATGCTATAAAAGGGGAAGAAAAGGCATATTAATTCTTATATTGTGCAACCACTAGTTTCTATAGTAACACCAATCTACAATAATGAAGGGGTTATTGGGGAAACAATACAAAGCGTTTTGGATCAGTCCTATACCAATTGGGAACTTCTTCTGGTAAACGATGGGTCGATTGATAATTCTAGTGAATTAGCGAATGAACATGTCGCGAAAGACCCAAGAATACAATTATTTGAGTTCATTGAAAATAGAGGAGCCGCTGAAGCCAGAAACCAAGGATCTGAAATGGCAAAGGGTGATTATATTGCCTTTTTAGACGCAGATGATTTATGGCACAATCAAAAGTTAGAAATTCAATTAAAATTAATGACCGAGAAAAATGTAGACGTATGTTTTGGGGGTTACGAAATGATAGATGCAGAAAGCAAACCTCTTAATATTAAAGTCAATGCACTTCCTGTCCTAACTTATGAGAAATTACTAAAAGCAAATTACATAGGTAATTTGACAGGTATGTACAACTGTAAAAAACTCGGTAAAATTTACACAAAAGATTTAAAGAAAAGACAGGATTGGCTCTTGTGGATCGAAGCTTTAAAAAGAAGTCGAAAACCGGCTCATGGTATTTCCGAAACTATCGCGTATTATAGAAAATCAGACAATTCGCTTTCCTCGAATAAAATGAAATTAATAAAACATAATTTCAATGTGTACAGAAAAGGTGTAAGATTCAATTTTATTAAATCATGCTTTTATCTACTATTATTCTTCTATGAGCATTTCTTTATTAAATCAAGGCTTATAAAACCTATAGCTTAGAAACAAACTGCTTTAATTTCCCTGCTTTTGTCCTTTTAAGGACCTTGACTTTTTTAAAATCGATTTTTAATCCTGGCTCCAGATAAGTTTCTATTTCATTTGAGACATTAGACTCTTGCTCATCTGTAAGCCTATTTTTACTGACATATTTCACCATGAAATTATCAAGAGTAATTTGTTCAATAATAAATTCTGAAACGTTTCCATCGTTTTCAATAACACTTTTTGTTATGTAGTAAAATGTTAATCCGGCAGCTTTTTTACCACTAGGTAAAATCACAATGTCGTTAGTTCTACCAGTAAGTTTTTCTAAGACGGGTTGCCTTGCCGTACTTTGTTGTGATAAAGATCCTATATCACCAATATCATATCTAATAAATGGATGGGCTTTATTATAAAATGAAGTAATAACTACACGACCATCTTTTCCGTGAGGCACTAAATTTCCACCTGCATCAACTATTTCAACTAGAATTGTTTCGGTATTAACAACCCAATCACCTTTTGGGTTTTCAAATGCAATCAAATCAAGCTCGGATGCGCCATATTCGTTTACCACAGGAATTCCAAATTGAGTTTCCATTAAAGTTTTATCTATACCAAACAACATTTCAGACGTAACAATACAAACCTTTAAACTAGGGCATATATCTGTTAATACAATCTCTTTTCTCTTTAAAAACTTTGCAAATTGAACAATAGGGCTAGTATAACCATTAATAAACTCAAATGAAGTGGATTTAAATTTTTGAAGTGTTTTCTCAAAGGACTCGTCACTCAGATCAAAAATGGAGAACCGATATCTATTACTAAAAAAATCTTTGATTCTTTCTTTGTAATAGCCTTTTTTATCGAGCGGTATACCGTAAAACCGTGCTTGTTTAGAAGAATTAAAATCTATATTATACCACGAAAACCTATCCATTATTTGAGCCCAAGTCATGGCGTGGCACCATTTATCTTTAACAAAAATGAAAGGATCTCCAGAGCTACCAGAGGTTTTATTTAAATAAACATTTTCGGCAGTAAATTCTTTCGAAAGACGTTGTTCTATTGGTTGTTGCAAATGACGCTTGGTCATGATTGGGATAGACTCCCAATTTTCAATATCTATATCTTTCCCAAAAGATTTATAAAATGGATTTTGCTCTAAATGATGTTTTAGTATTTCCCGTTTTTTGATATCGACATAAGTTTTAAAGTCGCTGTCTGATTTTTTTTGAATTTCAGCCAAAACCTTCTTGGCCTTGTCAATTTCAAAGCCATTTATTTTAAGCGAAATGTCAAATAATCTCAAACGTATATTGATATTTAAGGTTTATGTAAATTAATTGTTTTTTAATCTTAAAACCAATTATTTTTGCCCAAAGAAAATTACAGCATGAATATTTTAGTACTAGGTTCAGGAGGAAGAGAGCACACATTTGCTTGGAAGATAGCTCAGAGCGATTATTGCGATAAATTATTTGTGGCACCTGGCAATTCAGGCACCTCTGAAATTGCAACCAATCTGGATATTGGAGTAACTGATTTTATGGCAATAAAAAATGCTGTAATAGACCATAAAATTGATTTGGTCGTTGTTGGTCCTGAAGACCCGTTAGTACAAGGTGTGCATGATTTCTTTTTAAAGGATGACCAATTAAAACTCATTAGTGTTATTGGGCCTCAAAAGGCCGCTGCTGAATTAGAGGGTAGTAAAGAATTTGCTAAGGAATTTATGATAAGGCATAATATACCTACGGCGGCATATGAGAGTTTCACAAAGGATAATGTAGAGGATGGGTATAAATTTTTAGAAACATTAAATCCTCCATACGTTTTAAAAGCAGATGGTTTAGCGGCGGGCAAAGGTGTATTAATTCTTAATGATTTGGATGAGGCCAAATTAGAATTAAAGCAAATGCTTGTGGAAGCTAAATTTGGTGATGCAAGTACTAAAGTTGTTATAGAAGAATTTCTTGACGGAATTGAACTGAGTTGTTTTGTGCTTACTGATGGTAAAGATTATAAAATACTTCCAACTGCAAAGGATTATAAACGCATTGGCGAAGGAGATACAGGTTTAAATACTGGTGGTATGGGTGCAATTTCACCAGTACCATTTGCAACAAAAGATTTTTTGGATAAGATTGAAGATAAAATTGTAAAGCCAACAGTTGAAGGATTAGCCAAAGATGATTTGCCTTATAAAGGATTTATATTTATTGGATTAATAAAAGTTGGAGATGAACCTAAAGTCATTGAATATAATGTGAGAATGGGTGATCCCGAGACTGAGGTTGTATTACCAAGGTTAAAAACGGATTTGGTAAGACTATTCAAAGCAATTTCAAATCAAACGCTTTCGGATATTCAATTAGAAATCGATGATAGGGCTGCAACTACCGTAATGCTTGTTTCTGGCGGATATCCTGAAGCCTACGAAAAGGGTAAGGAGATATTAGGTATAGAAAATGTAAAAGAGTCTTTAGTGTTTCATGCAGGGGCAAAGGAAGAAGATGGTAAAATAGTTACTTCAGGAGGTAGAGTAATGGCCGTAACATCTTATGGGAACACATATCAGGAGGCCATAAAAAAATCTTACCAAAGCATAAACAATATATGTTTTGATAAGATGAATTATCGTAAGGATATTGGATTTGATCTATAGATAAGAGTGTGCTGTTACACTTTTATCTTCTTCGTTGTTGCTGTTGTATTTAGCTAATTGCATCATCCAATATACAAAGGCAACTAAACCGATAATTGAAAATATCCAAGACATTATATTCGCAGAGAACCAGCTTTCTAGTTCTAACGCTCTTAAGGCATCAAATGGAGTGAATAGTACATTGACAAATAAATCTTCTATTCCGTAAAAGAAATCCTTCATAACTTTTTAAATTTACGAAGCAAAAATACAAAAAGAGTTAATGATTACAAGTGTTTTTAATAAATCTAAGCCTATAAATTTTATTCTAGTTCTAGTATTCGTAATATCAGTTTTTATGATTGCAAATTTTAATGCTCTTTTTAATTTCACAGAGAGCATTTTAAAAATACTATCTAAATTTCTTCTGATTGTTTTTTTAGTTTTTTTATTGGATTTCATTGTTTCTAAAAACAACCTCACACAGAGAAATAGTTATGCTATTATGGCTTTTGGGATCTTACTTGCATTGTTCCCAAACATATTAAATAATATGGATTTACTACTTGCTAACCTTTTTATTGTTTTTGCTATGAGAAGAATAATTAGTTTAAGCTCAAAGAAAAGTATTAAAAAGAAATTATTTGACGCATCCTTCTGGATAGCACTTGCTACACTTTTTTATTTCTGGGCAATATTGTTTTTTGCCATTATTATTGTGGCATTAATTTATTATTCTCAAAATGACTTAAAGAATATTATCATCCCATTTGTTGGCATAGCCACTGTCGCTATGTTTTTATCGATTTACAATATCATATTATACGATGAATTTATAAGACAATCAAATTTTGAACGTTTCGCTAGTTTAGATTATACGGCATACAATAGTAGTGAGTACATTTTGAAACTAACTGTTTTATTTACCTCTTTTATTTGGACAGTTATTTACTATTTTAGATCATTATCTGAGAAGAATAAAAAAAACAGACCTTCATTTTATCTCATTGCTTGGGCTTCTATAATTGCAATCTTAATAAGTATAATTTCACCCACTAAAAATGGTAGCGAATTTATTTTCCTGTTGGCACCGTTTTCAATTATTTTAGGCAATTACATTGAGGCGATATCTGAAAAGTGGTTTAAGGAAGTGTTTGTTGGTGCTTTAATAGCTACACCAATAATTGGTTTAATTCTGTAATTTACTGCCAAAGGCCAAATCACCCGCATCACCTAAACCAGGTATGATATATCCTTTTTCATTTAGATCGTCATCTATAGACGCAATCCAAAGATGAATATCGTTATCCACTTTGCTATCAACATAAGCCACTCCATCTTTAGCACCAATCACGCTTATTATATGAGTTTCCTTTGGTGCCCCAAAGGGTTTAAGGGCTTCTAAAGTGGCATAAATTGACTGACCTGTCGCTAACATAGGATCTGCAACTAACAATGTTTTACCCTCTAACTCTGGGCAAGTTAAATATTCAATAATGATTTCAAAATCATTAGTAACGTCGTTGTGTTTTCTATAAGCTGAAATAAAAGCATTTTCTGCATTATCAAAATAATTCAACAACCCACTGTGAAGTGGTAATCCCGCTCTCAAAATAGAGCAAATGACAATGTCGTTTGAGTATAAATCTTCTTTTGAAATTCCCAGGGGGGTTTCTGTTTTTTGAGGAGAAAAGTTTAAAACTTTGCTTAATTCATAGGCTAGTATTTCTCCAATACGCTCAATATTTCTCCTAAACCTCATACTGTCCTTTTGGATATTTTTATCTCTTATTTCAGACATGAAAGTATTTAACAATGAAGGGGTTTCGGAGAGATTGTGTATTTGCATTTTAAGACTGTTTCAGTAATGGCTAAGTTAATAATTCAAACTATATTTGCATATCCAAATATTAGTACAGATATGTTTTCAGATAAAGCTAATGCTATTTTTAAAGATGTAATTAAAACTTACAAGGTTTTAAACACTGTAGACCAGCCATTTACTAACAAATATCATAGAAATGAAGATTTAATTTCACATTTATTATATAGAAAAAGTTGGATTGATACCGTGCAATGGGCATATGAAGATATCATTAGAGATCCGAATATAGATCCTATTTCCGCGTTAGAATTAAAACGTAAAATTGACGCATCTAACCAGGACAGGACCGATACTGTTGAGTATATTGACGGTTACTTCTTGGAAAAGTTTAATGACGTTGAAGTAAAACCATATGCTAAAATAAATTCTGAGAGCCCTGCGTGGGCCATAGATAGATTATCGATTCTCGCATTGAAAATTTATCATATGCATTTAGAAACTGTCAGAGAAGATGCGAGTGAGACACACAAGGAGGCCTGTGAGAAAAAATTAAATGTTTTGTTAGAACAAAGAGTAGATTTGAGTAAGGCCATTGACGATTTACTTACAGACATTGCCAACGGAGATAAGTACATGAAAGTTTACAAGCAAATGAAAATGTACAATGACGATGAGCTTAATCCTGTTTTAAGAGGCCAGAAATAAAATCTCGACTACAATTGCATGTAATACAAATATGCCAAAACCAGAACACATAATTCTTATAAGGTTTTCGGCCATGGGAGATGTAGCTATGACTGTTCCAGTTCTTAGTGCTCTCAATGAAAAATATCCACAGTTAAAAGTTACAGTCTTAACCAGAGGTTTTTTTAAACCTCTATTTGAAGGGCTAAATAATGTTGAGGTTTTTTCTGCAGATTTAAAAGGGCGTCACAAGGGCCTTTTGGGGTTATATAATTTATCTAAAGAGTTAAAGCTACTAGGTTTTGATGCAGTTGCTGATTTACACAATGTATTACGCAGTAAAATCCTTAAGTTCTTTTTTGCTGGTAAAAAAGTTGAACATATAGATAAAGGCAGGGTCGAAAAGAAAGCATTAATAGCCGGCAAAATATTTAAACAGATAAAAACTACACACCAGAGATATGCTGATGTGTTTGAAAAGTTAGGTTATCCAATTGATTTAGCTAAGCCAAAGTTTCCCTCGAAACGAATAATACCAAAGGAAATTTCAGAACTGGTAAAGCAAGATTATTCAATAGTTGGAATTGCACCTTTTGCAGCGCACAAGGGTAAAATGTATCCTTTGGATAAAACGGAAAAAGTCATAGAACAACTTTCCAAGCAAAATCAAGTTTTTTTATTTGGAGGAGGGAAAAATGAAATTCAAATACTAAATGAGATATCTGCTAAATATGAAAATGTTGTTTCTGTTGCGGGGAAATTGTCATTTATGGAGGAGCTCAATTTAATCTCTAATTTAGATGTGATGCTTTCTATGGATTCAGGAAATGCACATTTGGCTGCGATGTTTGGTATTAAGGTTATAACCATTTGGGGAGTTACACATCCATTTGCTGGTTTTGCCCCATTTAATCAGTCAGAATCTAATATACTGTTGGCTGATAGAGAACAGTACCCCTTAATACCAACTTCAATATATGGGAATAGATATCCAAAGGAATATGAGGATTGTGCAGGGAGTGTATCTGTAAAAAAAGTAGTCGAAAAAATAATGTCTACAATTTCGAATACTTAACTAAACATCGTCATAGTCAACAACAACAGAATCAGAAGTTGGATGAGCTTGACAAGTTAAAACCAACCCTTCAGCTACTTCATTATCGGTTAAAATATTGTTATGCCTCATTTCAGTTTGGCCTTCTGTAACTCTGGCTATACAACTACTACAAATGCCACCTTGGCATGAATAAGGCGCATCAATATCCTTTTTTAAAGTTGCTTCGAGAATAGTTTGATTATTAGACATTTCAAATTCAAACTCCTCTTCATCGACAATTACTTTTATTTTAGAATTACCATCAGATACAGAGACAGTTGATTTTTCATTCGACTCAACAGGCACAGTAAACAATTCAAATAGGATGTCATTTTCTTTAATGCTATTTTCAAGCAGCACATCTTTAACAGTATGAATCATCTGTTCAGGACCACATAAATAGAACTTCTCAACAGTTACATCCTTGTACTTGTTTTTTACGATAAGATTAACTGTACTTTTTTCTATACGGCCAAAAAGCGCGTCTTCTTCCTGAGTTTGACTATAGATAAAGTGAACATGAAATCGATTTCCGTATGTTTCTTTAAGTTGTATAAGGTCATTAGAAAACATGGCATCACTTAAAGATTTATTCCCGTAGACTAAAATTAAATTGCTAAATGGCTCATCTTCTAAAAGTGTTTTTGCAATACTTAAAATAGGTGTTATACCACTTCCAGCAGCAAAGGCCACAATAGTTCTTGTTTTAGCATTATTTGCTTCAAACACAAAACGACCATTTGGTTCTGCAACATCAATAATATCTCCAGCATTTAATTCATTATTAGCGTAGACCGAAAATGAACCTCCCTCAACTGATTTAACCGCAACAGTTAATTTTCTGCTACTTTTAGAAGAACATATAGAATAATCTCTTCTAATTTCTTCACCGTTAATCTCAGTACGAAGTGTAATATATTGACCCGCCTCAAAAATAAAGTTGTCTTCTAAGTCTTCGGGCACATCGAATGTAATAGCCACCGACTTATCAGTAACTTTATTTATAGATTCAATTTTTAATGGATGGAATTGTGACATTGCAATAATTTTTTGTAAAAATAATGAAGCCTAACATTAAAGTAATCTTTGTTTGTAACAAATTAACAATTAAGTTTACTAATAGAAAAAACTAACCAAAACAGCTATGATTAAGCATTTTATTAATTTAGAGTGGAAACAATATTTTCGCTCCTCCTATTGGCAAAAGAGCTTAGGGCTTAATATACTTCTAGTATTTTTTGCACTGTACTTTATAGTTGTCTTTTTAATTCTAGGCTTTGGGCTTTTACCTATCCTCAAGAAAGTATTTCCTGATCAAGATCCATTTGTTGTTGCCAATGGATTTATTTTTTTCTGGTTAATGATTGATCTATTGATGCGGTTCTTCTTACAAAAACTGCCAGTAATGAGTGTAAAACCGTTATTAACACTGCCCATTAAAAGGTCAACTGTGGTTCATTATGTTTTAGGGAAGTCCGCCTTATCGTTTTTTAATTTCTTGCCATTATTCGCCATAATACCATTCAGTATTATGCTAATCGTTAATGATTACTCCACATCAACTGCATTAACATGGATGTTTACAATGATAATTGTAGTGTTAATTGGCAATTTTTTAAACTTTATTATTGAAGCATTTTCTGCAGAACTAGAATTTTCGTTTCTACCATTAATAATTTTTGTTGGCACATTATATGGTTTAGATGCTTTTGGAATTGTTTCTATGACATCCTTATTAGGAGATGCGTTCTTAGGTATTGCAAATAACCCCATTTTTATTTTAATTCCAATAGCAATACTTGCGCTTTGTTATTCTTTTAACTTTAAACTTCTGAAGGACAAATTGTTTTTAGATAGTTCCTTAAAATCCAAAGTTACTGAAGTAAAAGCAGCAGATTTATCTTGGACAAAACGCTTTGGTGATATAGCTCCATTTATGCAATTAGATCTTAAACTTATATGGAGAAATAAGAGAACAAAATCATCGGTATGGATTATGCTCATTGGTCTACTCTATGGTATGTTTTTCTACCCACAGCCTATGTATAGAGACATGGTATGGTTATTTCCGTTTATTGGAATCTTTGTAACAGGTATTTTCCTAATAAATTTCGGTCAATTTATACCAGCTTGGGATAGTGGTTATTATAAAATGCTAATGAGTCAAAACATTAAGTATGAGCAATATTTAAGATCAAAATTCATACTTATGGTTTTAAGTGTAGCTATAATATTTGTACTGAGCATACCTTACGTATATTTTGGTTGGAAAATCTTAGTTGCTCATTTTGCCGCGGCCATATACAATATAGGAGTTAACTCACATATTATGTTATATGGAGGGTCGTTTAACAGAAAGAAAATTGACCTCAACCAAAGAGCTGCATTCAATTATCAAGGGACAGGTGCAGTGCAATGGATTATAGGATTACCACTTATGATTTTACCGATGATTATTTTTGCGGTTCTTAACGCCCTATTTGGGTTTGAAACAGGCATAATCGTACTTATTTTCTTAGGTATAGCCGGAATTGTTTTTCATAAAAAACTTATGCGAATGATTACTCAACGCTATCTCGATTCAAAATATAAAATGATTGACGCTTTTAGTCAAGATAATTAATACAAAGACTAACCATGATATATACAAAAGACATTTCAAAAGCATATAATGGAACTACGGTTCTTAAAATTGATGAGCTCAATATTCCAAAAGGCCAAAGTTTTGGTTTAGTTGGAAATAATGGAGCAGGTAAAACCACATATTTTAGCTTATTGTTAGATTTAATAAAACCTACAACAGGCAGTATATCAAATGGAGAAATAATTGTAGATCAAAGCGAGGACTGGAAACCTTACACCTCATCCTTTATTGATGAGAGTTTTTTAATTGGCTATTTAACACCGGAGGAATATTTCTATTTTATTGGTGATTTGCGAGGCCAAAATAAAGCAGACATTGATGCTTTAACGTCAAAATTTGAAGATTTCTTTAATGGAGAAATTATAGGCAAGAAAAAATACTTAAGAGACTTAAGTAAGGGTAACCAGAAGAAAGCCGGTATAGTTGCTGCTTTAATTGGGAATCCTGAAGTTATAATATTAGACGAACCTTTTGCAAATTTAGATCCAACGACTCAAATCCGTTTAAAACAGATTCTCAAAGATTTAGCAGAAAAACAGGGAGTTACCGTTTTGATATCTAGTCATGATCTAATGCATGTTACTGATGTATGCGAGCGTATCGTTGTATTAGAAAAGGGTGAGATTATTAAAGACTTAGAAACTAATCCAGCAACATTAAAAGAACTTGAAGCTCATTTTGCTGGCAACCTTGAATCTGTTCAAGAGGAAGAGTAGAATTTAATTATAAATAATTAAGAAACTCATGTCATTTTAATGTTATGAGTTTTTTTGTTATCGCGGGTTCCTATTTCTGAAAAACCCATATAAAACCTCATAAATTCAAAAAGATGTTTATTTTTACCAAATAGCACACTAAACACCCAAGATTTTAGTTATCTATTAATCAAATAGAATAAACGTTGAAGACCTATATAAAAATCTTTCTACCTCTTATTTGTATTGCGATAATTGCCCAAAGTTGTTCTCGTAAGAAAGACACATTTATCAATAGGAATTTTCATGCATTAGGCACAAAATACAATGTGCTTTACAACGGTAATCTTGCCTTAGATCGTGGAATCGAAACGGTTAATGACGCATATTCGGAGAATTTCTGGGAACTACTTCCTGTTGAACGAATGAATATAGAAGATGATGTATTTCTTCCGGGTCAAACAAAAAACGCAGATTTTGAAAGAGCAGAAGAAAAGGCTATAAAGGCAGTTCAAGTTCATGGAATGAACATAGAAGGCAAGGAGAAGAACCCGCAAATTGATGAGGCTTACCTTCTATTAGGGAAAGCTCGTTATTATGATCAACGTTTCGTACCGGCACTTGCAGCCTTTAATAATATCCTAAATAAATATCCAACTAGCGATAAAATCAATCAAGTAAAGATTTGGAGAGAAAAGGCAGACATGCGCTTAGACAATAATGAAATTGCTATTAAAAAACTTAAGCGATTATTAGAGGAAGAACAACTTGAGGATCAAGATTTAGCAGACGCTACGGCAACTCTCGCGCAGGCTTATATCAACACCAAATCTAAGGATAGCGCCATGGCTCAGCTAGAAATTGCTGCAGAAAACACTAAGATTAAAAGAGAAAGAGCGCGCTACCTTTTTATTAAAGGACAATTATATAATGAATTTGGCAAAAAGGATAGTGCCAATATGGAGTTTAACAAAATTATTGAAATGCATCGTCAGGTTCCTCGAGCATTTTATATAAATGCGCATTTAGAAAAGTCTAAGAATTTTGACGAGCTAAATGGAGATATAGTAGCGTTTCAGGAGTATTTAATGGAGTTAGAAGAAAACCGTGAAAATCGTCCTTTTTTAGACAAGATTTATCATAGGATAGCTGAGTTTCATAACGGTAATATGTCCGACAGTTTAGCTGAAGCTTATTATAACAAGTCCCTGAGGAAAACAACTGCAGATCAGTATCTAAAAGCACTAAACTACGAGACCTTAGGCAATATGTATTTTGATAAAAACAGCTATAAAACGGCAGGGGCATATTATGATAGTACCATGGCGGCCATGGAACCAAAGACCAAGGAGTTTAGGATATTAAAACGCAAACGCGAAAACCTTGATGATGTAATTTATTATGAAGGTATTGCTGAGGTAAATGATAGTATTCTGAAAATGGTAAGTTTACCCAAGGAAGATCAAATAGCATTTTATGCAGAATATATTGAAATACTTAAGGTCAAAGCTGAAGAGGAAGAAAAATTAAAAAAAGAGCAGTCTCAAAGGCAATCTAATTCTGGTAATATTCAGATTGCAGATAATAAAATAAATAACCGACTAGGTTCTAACAAAAACCCTGGTGGAATACCTGGAAGTATTGGTGGAAATAAGAGCAGTTTTTATTTCTACAACCCAACCACAGTTGCTTATGGAAAGAATGAATTTCTAAAACTTTGGGGAGATAGACAATTACAAGATAATTGGAGATTATCAGATCAACGTAAAAGAATAAGTAATACAGAGCAAAGTGAAGTCGTTGCTTCAGAAGATAAGGACAATACTCTGTCACCAGATTTTTACATTGCTCAATTACCAACTGAACAAAAAGAAATAGACAGTATCGCCAAAGAAAGAAATTACGCGTATTATCAATTGGGTGTTATTTATAAAGAAAAATTCAAGGAGTTGAGTCTTGCAAAATCTAGATATGAGACCTTATTAAAAAACGAGCCAGAAGAACGCTTAATATTGCCATCTAAATATAATTTGTTCCGCATTTATGAAGAACTTGGCTTAAATCGCAAGGCAGAGGCAATGAAGAATGATATTGTAGAAAACTATCCCGATTCTAGATATGCTGAAATCTTGTTAAATCCTCAACTTGAATTAGCTAAGGACGAGAACAGTCCAGAAGCAATTTACACGAATTTGTACAATAAGTTTAATGAGCAAAAATATGCAGAGGTAATTGCTGAGGCAGATGAGAACATAGGAAAATTTGAAGGGGATGATTTCGTTCCGAAATTTGAAATACTGAAGGCATCAGCAAGGGGAAGGCTATTCGGTTTTGAAGCATACAAGGAAGCCATCAATTTTATTGCTTTGACTTATGCAAATGCAGAGGAGGGTAAAAAAGCACAAGAGATTATGGATAATGCTATACCGGCCCTAGCTAAAAAAGATTTTATTGCAGATGACGCCTCTAAAAACTTCAACGTTATCTATCAATTTAATAAGGATTCTGGAGAAGATGTAGATACTTTTATTAAAGTTCTAAACGAGGAAGTTACCAAAGTAAAATATTTTGACCTTACAACCTCTAGAGACGTGTATGACGAAAACACTACTTTTGTTGTAGTGCACGGTTTAAAAAGTATTTCTGGAGCTCGTGGCTTTGCAGAATTGCTTAAAACAGAAGAAAAGGATAAAAGAGGAAGACCAATCCCTCCAAAAATTACCAAACCATTCTTTCCTATTTCATCGCCAAATTATGCTATTATTCAACGACATAAAAACTTAGAAACTTATTTAGAACAACAATAAACGCATACAATTATGTTTTCTTCAGAAGCTAAGAAATCTAAAAAACATATAACTATGGAAACAAACACACAACAGAATATTATAGCGCATGGGACTAAGATTGTAGGAGATATAACTAGTCAAGGCCCTTTTAGAATTGACGGTACAGTTGATGGAAATGTAAAAACATCCGGAAAGGTCGTTGTTGGAAAATCTGGATATGTTAAGGGTACCTTACAGGGAGAAAATGCTGATTTTGAAGGGAAATTTTCTGGCAAACTTGTTTTATCAGGAACACTATCCTTAAAATCAACAGCACATATTGAAGGCGAAGTACACACTAGCAAACTTGCTGTAGAACCAGGAGCAACATTTAATGCAACATGTAGCATGAAAGGTACAGTAAAAGCACTTACAAATGAGCCTATCAAACAACAACAAACAAGTCAAAGACCAGAAAAACAGGCTTAATTCTTACTCGAGATTATCTGGTTTGGTCATACAGATGATAGCTATAATTGGTGTCGGAACATTTGCTGGAATTAAATTAGATGAAGCATATCCAAACGAAAAAAATCTGTGTACCTTAGGCTTAACATTAGCAGGAGTTATTTTATCTATTGTTTATGTAATAAGGCGTATTATTGCATCTTCAAAAGAATAACTTTTTAATATATCATGGGAGAGTTTAAGAAAAGACAAGGCGTATTCTTACTTCAATTAATTGGTGTGACTGCAGTATTATTTGCTGTACACAGTTATTTACTCTATCATTTTGCTAAGGATATCATTTTCTTTTTTCCTGTTTGGCAGATTTACGCCTTCCATGTATTAATTACATTGATACTTTATTCCGTAATAAACTATAGATTTTCATCTGGGAAAAAAGATATTTTTAATTTGTTTATGGTAATGACATTTTTAAAAATGTTTTTGGCTATTCTTTTTTTATTGCCATTATTACTTTCAAGTTTTGAAAATAAGCAACCAGATGTTTTCAACTTTTTCATTCCATATTTTTTATATCTATTCTTTGAAGTTTTTGCATTAACAAGATTCCTGCAAAAGCCTTAAATTTTCTTTTTTTACCCTTAAGGCAAACCAATAGATTTTATAGACAAAAAACTTTACAAATTAAGGCTGAAATAATGTTTGTCAATTCATATAATGTGTGTACATTTGCAGCGAATTTAAAACAAGGTATTTTAAAGCCGTAAAGAATGACATTAAGCACCTTTAAACGTTTAGCGTTAACCGTTCTGTTTTTATCAGTGAGTTTAGTTGGTTTTGCTAGAGACTCTAAAGAAGGAGGAGACGACGAAAAATTCGACCCAAAAGAAATGATTTTGCATCACGTAAAGGATGCTTACGGAATGCACGTCGCAACTCTTAACCAAGGTAAGGAGAATGAATTCCACATTACAATTCCTCTTCCTGTCATTGTTTATACAGACAAAGGATTAACAACTTTTTCATCATCTGCGTTTCACCACGATTACCATGGTCATGAGATAGTAGAAAGAAATAGGCAGCGATTCGTAAATGTTCATGAGAAAGTTTATGTCATGGATGATGGCGCCTCAGAAGTGACTTTTGATGCAGAGGGTCATCCCACAAATGCTCATAGGCCAACATTCGATCTATCAATTACAAGAAATGTTTTTATGATGTGGGTGTCAATTGCAGTATTGTTATTGATTTTCCTTTCAGCCGCACGCAGATATAAAAAATCTGATGATTATGTACCATCTGGTATCGCAAGTTTTGTAGAGCCTCTGATTGTTTTCGTAAGAGACGAGATAGCAAGGCCAATGATTGGAGAGCATAAGTACAAAAAATACATGCCATATTTGTTGACCATATTTTTCTTTATATGGATCAATAATATTTTTGGACTGATTCCAATACTTAATGGTGCGAATGTAAGTGGTAATATCGCATTTACATTTACCTTGGCAGCTATCACATTTATAATTACAACATTTAGTGGTAATAAGCATTATTGGCAACACATTTTCTGGATGCCAGGCGTGCCTGTACCAATGAAAATATTTTTAATGCCCATAGAGATTATAGGAATGTTTGTAAAACCAATATCACTAATGATTCGTTTGTTTGCAAACATTACAGCGGGCCACGTTATTATCTTGGCATTAATGTCTTTAATCTTTGTATTTAAGACTGAGGCTATGGCACCAGTGTCTGTAGCATTTTCATTATTTATAACTGTTATTGAAATTGTTGTTACAGCAATACAAGCATATATATTTACAATCTTGTCAGCCTTATATTTTGGTATGGCAACAGAAGAAGCACATCATTAATTTAAATTTTATATTATGACTATTACAGGAATTGCAGCGATTGGAGCTGGATTAGCAGCTATTGGAGCTGGTATGGGTATCGGAAGAATTGGTGGGTCAGCTATGGAAGCTATGGCACGTCAACCTGAGATGCACGGAAAGATTCAAACTTCTGCATTAATTTTAGCAGCCTTCGTAGAAGCGGTAGCACTATTTGGTGTTGTTGTTGCTTTCTTACAAGGGTAAAAAGTAAAATACAGAAGTAACGGTTGGTTGCTTCTGTATTTTTAAAATTTAAGTTATTTAAATAGAACAGAATGGATTTAATTACACCAGAATTTGGACTTGTTTTTTGGACTTTAATAACGTTTTTAGTCTTACTTTTTATATTAAGAAAATTTGCATGGAACCCAATCTTAGGAGCGGTTAGCGAAAGAGAAGAAGGCATCAAAGATGCTTTAGCCTCTGCTGAAAAAGCGCGCCAGGAAATGGAAAACCTTCAAGCTGATAACGAGCGTATTTTACAAGAAGCTCGTGCAGAACGTGAAGCAATGCTAAAAGATGCTCGTGAGATGAAAGCTAAGATGATTGCTGATGCAAAGGACGAAGCTCAATCTCAAGCAAGTAAAATGATACAGCAAGCTCAAGCAGCAATTGAAAGTGAGAAAAAAGCAGCAATGGCAGAATTGAAAAGCCACGTTGCAGGTCTATCTATTGAGATTGCAGAAAAAGTTGTCCGTGATGAACTATCTAACAAGGACAAGCAGTTAAAGCTTGTTGAGAATATGTTAGGTGAAACAACTTTAAATTAATAATTGATGGCAGGATCAAGAGCAGCAATACGATATGCTAAAGCAGTACTTAGTTTAGCTTCCGACAATAAAGTGGCTGACAAAGTCAATGCAGATATGAAGCAAATTGCTTCTGCAATTGCTACCAATAGTGATTTGAATGCTATGCTTCAAAGCCCCGTAGTTAGATCTTCAGATAAATTGTCTGTTTTAAAGGCTGTGTTTGGAGACGCTAATAATGCAACTACAAACTTGATTAATACCTTAATTACAAACAAGAGAATTGCTTTGTTGGGTGATGTGGCGAACAAGTACAATCATTTATATGATGCACTTAGAGACACTCAGGTTGCAAAAGTTACCACAGCAACTCCTTTAACTAAAGACTTAGAAAAGAAAGTTTTAGCTAAAGTGAAGGAACTCACCGGTAAATCAACAGAGATAATGAATACAGTAGACGAGTCTATTTTAGGAGGGTTCGTTTTGCGAGTTGGTGACTTACAGTATGATGCAAGTATTGCCAACAAATTGAATAAATTAAAAAGAGAATTTACATTAAATTAAAAGCTTACAGTAGTAGCTAAAGACTAAAATAAAATGGCAGAAGTAAAACCAGCTGAAATATCAGCAATCTTAAAACAACAACTTTCAGGTTTTGAAGCAGGTGCTTCATTAGACGAAGTAGGAACAGTATTAACTGTTGGTGATGGTATTGTACGTGCTTATGGACTTTCTAATGCACAATACGGAGAATTAGTAGAATTCGAAGGTGGATTAGAAGGAATTGTACTTAACCTTGAAGAAGATAACGTTGGTATCGTATTATTAGGTCCTTCAAAAGAAATTAAAGAAGGCGCTACGGTAAAGCGTACTAATCGAATCGCATCTATTAAAGTAGGTGAAGAGATGGTTGGACGTGTAGTTGATACATTAGGTAACCCAATAGATGGTAAAGGACCAATAGGAGGTGAATTATACGAAATGCCATTAGAGCGTAAAGCTCCAGGTGTAATTTTCCGTCAACCAGTTGATGAGCCATTACAAACAGGTATAAAGTCTGTAGATGCTATGATTCCTGTAGGTAGAGGCCAACGTGAATTGGTAATTGGTGACCGTCAAACAGGAAAGACTACTGTTTGTATTGACACTATTTTAAATCAAAAAGAGTTTTATGATGCGGGTGAGCCCGTATTTTGTGTATATGTTGCTGTAGGTCAAAAAGCTTCAACAGTAGCAAACATTGCTAAAACCTTAGAAGATAAAGGTGCACTAGCCTACACTGTTATTGTAGCAGCAAATGCATCAGATCCTGCTCCAATGCAAGTTTATGCACCATTCGCAGGTGCAGCAATTGGTGAGTATTTTAGAGATACTGGTAGACCAGCATTGATTGTATATGATGATTTATCTAAGCAAGCGGTAGCTTACCGTGAGGTATCTTTATTATTACGTCGTCCTCCAGGACGTGAAGCGTATCCTGGTGACGTTTTCTACTTACACTCAAGATTATTAGAGCGTGCTGCTAAGGTTATTGATGATGATAGTATTGCTAAGAACATGAATGATTTACCAGAATCATTAAAGCCAATAGTCAAAGGTGGTGGTTCTTTAACAGCGCTTCCAATTATTGAAACACAAGCTGGTGACGTATCTGCATATATTCCAACAAACGTAATTTCTATTACAGATGGACAGATTTTCTTAGAATCAGATTTATTTAACTCTGGTGTACGTCCTGCAATTAACGTTGGTATATCTGTATCTCGTGTAGGTGGTTCAGCTCAGATTAAGTCAATGAAGAAAGTAGCAGGTACTTTAAAATTAGACCAAGCTCAGTTCCGTGAATTAGAGGCTTTTGCTAAATTTGGTTCAGATCTTGATGCCGCAACTCTTAATGTAATTGAAAAAGGTAGACGTAATGTGGAGATCTTAAAGCAAGCTCAAAACGACCCGTTTACTGTTGAGGATCAGGTAGCAATTATTTATGCAGGTTCTAAAAACCTATTGAGAGAAGTACCAGTTGAGAAAGTAAAAGAATTTGAAAGAGACTATATAGAATTCTTAAATGCTAAGCACAGAGGTGTTTTAGATACATTAAAGGCTGGTAAATTAACAGATGAGGTTATAGACACATTGACAAGTGTGGCTAAGGACATGTCTGCTAAGTTTAATGCTTAATTAAATAGAAATGTCACTCTGAGCTAAAGCAAGGAGTCTTTATAAACTAAAGAATGGCAAATTTAAAAGAAATACGTAACAGAATATCATCCGTATCTTCTACGATGCAGATTACCAGTGCTATGAAAATGGTTTCTGCTGCTAAGTTGAAGAAAGCACAAGATGCTATTACTGCAATGCGTCCATATTCTAACAAATTAACAGAGTTATTACAAAACTTAAGTGCAACCTTAGATGTAGATAGTGGAAGTAAATTCGCAAACCAAAGAGAGATAAACAATGTTTTAATTGTTGCTATCACCTCTAATAGAGGTCTTTGTGGAGCATTTAACTCTAATATTATCAAAGAGGTAAATACTCTAATGGGCGATACTTATGCTGATAAGAATGTTTCAGTTTTAGCGATTGGGAAAAAAGCAAATGATGCTTTTTCAAAAACAGGAAATGTTATAGCAAACAAAAGTGAAGTCTTCGACGACTTAACTTTTGATAATGTTGCTGAGATTGCAGAGATGATCATGGATAAGTTTATTCATGCAGAATTTGATAAAGTAGAATTAGTGTACAACAGCTTTAAAAATGCTGCAACCCAAGTCATAATGACAGAGCAATTTTTACCAATTGTCCCTGTAGAAAGTGATGCAAGTAATAACTCAGATTATATCTTTGAACCTTCTAAGCAAGAAATTGTAGAGACATTAATTCCTAAATCCTTAAAGACTCAATTATTTAAAGGAATTAGAGATTCTTTTGCTTCTGAGCATGGTGCGCGTATGACAGCGATGCATAAAGCGACAGATAATGCAACAGAGTTAAGAGATCAGCTTAAGTTAACATATAACAAAGCACGTCAAGCTGCAATTACTAATGAAATCCTTGAGATAGTAGGTGGAGCTGAAGCATTAAATAATTAATAGTCAATAACTGTTAAAAATATTAGATAAACCCAACTCAATTGAGTTGGGTTTTTTCATTTTAAAAACCCTATTTTTAGCACAAATTAATCAATTCTTGAGCGCATTCAAATCACTTTTTAAGCAAACATTTATTTATGGTTTGGCCACAGTCTTACCAAGAATGTTAAGTTTTTTATTGGTACCATTATATACTAGTGAAGCGGTATTATCAAGTCCAGCTGAATACGGGAAGGTGTCCGTAATATTCTCATACTTTGTCTTATTTAATGTCATATTGGCCTATGGTATGGAAACAGCCTTTTTCAGGTTTTTTAACAAGGAGGAAGACAAGGAGAAGGTAATTGGTACCTCGACAGTTTCATTACTAATTTCGTCACTAGGGTTTTTTGTTATTGCGTTGCTTTTACAGGATCAAATTTCCAATTTCATTGATATAGATGTAAAATATATTAACCTAGTTATTTGGATATTACTTTTAGACGGCTTGGTAATTATTCCATTTGCATGGCTAAGAGCAAATGAAAAACCAACGCGATATGCCATTATTAAAATAATGAATGTATGTGTTAATATTGGTCTTAACCTATTTTTCTTGTTAGCACTTAAAAATGTTGCATCTACAAGTGGTTTATTAGAAACAATTTACAGACCTAATTTTGAGATTAGTTACATCTTTATAGCCAACCTTGTTGCTAGTGGGTTTACATTGGTTTTAATGGCATCATTTTATATAAATCTCAAATATAAATTTGATAGAAAATTATGGAAACAAATGATGCGTTATGCATTACCAGTTTTAATTGCAGGGATTGCCTTTTCAATTAATGAAACCTTTGACAGAATCCTATTAAAAGAGTTATTACCGTCTGATATTGCAGAAAATGAAATAGGAATGTATTCCGCATGTTATAAATTAGCCTTGTTTATGACGCTTTTTGCAACGGCTTATCGTCTAGGAATAGAACCCTATTTTTTCAGTCATGCACAAACTGAAAACCCACAAAAAAACTATGCAAATATCCTAGAGTTTTTCGTGGCATTTGGCTCAATAATATTGTTGACAGTAGTTGTATTTGCTGATGTCTTAAAACCATTTATAATTAGAAGTCAGGCATACTGGGAAGCCATGTGGATTGTGCCAATAATACTATTAGCTAATTTCTGTTTAGGAATTTACCATAATCTATCAGTATGGTATAAGATAACTGACAGAACAAAGTTTGGCGCCTATATTTCTGCATTTGGTGCACTTGTAACTCTAGTTATTAATCTAATGTTTATTAAGACTTATAGTTATAAAGCTTCTGCTATTGCGACACTTATCGCTTATGCTTCGATGATGATGTTATCCTATTATTTTGGAAGAAAATACTATCCAATACCTTATAACTTAAAAAAAATAGGATTGTATTTATCTGTTTCAATTGGTTTATCAGCCATGTCATTTTACCTATATCGAGAGAATTATGTTATAGGAATTGTAATGTTAGTTGTATTTTTGGGAATGGTTATTTTGTTGGAAAAGAACCAACTAAAAGAAATCTTAAAACAATAATTCATGAAAATTAAAATTATAAATAAATCCAGGCACGACTTGCCACATTACGAAACCATGGCCTCTGCTGGCATGGATTTAAGAGCAAGTTTAACTGAAGCCAGAATATTAAAGCCTTTAGAACGCACCATAGTTGGTACAGGACTGTTTATTGAACTACCCATTGGTTATGAAGCACAAGTAAGGCCTCGAAGTGGATTAGCAGCCAAAAAAGGAATTACGGTATTAAATGCACCTGGTACTATCGACGCAGATTACAGAGGAGAAATAGGAGTAATTTTGGTGAATTTGTCTAATGAAGATTTCACTATTCAGAATGGAGAACGAATTGCGCAATTAGTAATTG
Organism: Winogradskyella sp. KYW1333; assembly: GCF_003335675.1. Lineage (GTDB taxonomy): Bacteria > Bacteroidota > Bacteroidia > Flavobacteriales > Flavobacteriaceae > Winogradskyella. Next base: position 215,496 of record NZ_QPHL01000017.1, read on the forward strand.
CCAAACATGAGAGAGCAGAATGGGAGTTGACAGAAACACTTACTGATACTGAAAGAGGAGAAGGTGGTTTTGGAAGTACCGGCACCAAATAATCAACCAATCAAATTAAAAAATTCTAAAATGAAAATAATAGTCCCAATGGCAGGTCGAGGCTCACGTCTTAGACCACACAGTTTAACAGTTCCAAAACCTTTAATACCCGTTGCGGGGCAACCTATTGTCCATCGTTTAGTAAAGGATATTGCTAAAGTCTTGAAACAACCTATTGAAGAAATCGCATTCGTATTGGGTGACCCAGCATTTTTTGGCGATGATGTAGTTGATAGCTTAACTGTTTTAGCTGAAGATTTAGGTGCTAAGGCCTCGATTTACAGACAAGATCAACCTTTAGGTACAGGTCATGCCATTATGAGTGCAAAACCATCCTTGTCAGGCCCTGCGGTTATCGCTTATGCAGATACTTTGATTAGAGCGGATTTTGAGTTAGACCCTTCAGCAGATAGTGTTATATGGACAAAACGTGTTAACAATCCAGAAGCATATGGTGTTGTAAAGTTGGATGGTAATGAAAACATAGTTGAACTCGTAGAAAAGCCTCAATCTTTTGTAAGTGACCAAGCAGTTATTGGGATATATTACTTTAAAGATGTTTCTGTTCTTAAGGACAAACTTCAAGAGGTATTAGACCAGAACGTTATGAACGGCGGTGAATATCAAATAAACGATGGTATTAAGCGTATGATGGCAGACGGCAGAATTTTTAAAACAGGTGCTGTTGATGAATGGATGGACTGTGGCAATAAGACTGTAACTTTAGAAACTAATTCAAAGATGTTGGCTTTTTTAGAAGCCGATAAGGAAGAGCAACTAGTAGATAATTCAGTAGTACTAGAAAATTCTACAGTAATAAAGCCATGTTTCATAGGTAAAGGGACTGTTTTGCGCAATACAACTATTGGCCCAAACGTTTCTATTGGTACGGATTGTATAATTGAAAACAGTAAGGTTAAAAATAGCTTAATTCAAAACCAAACAACCATTATAAATGCTAATTTAGACGAAGCTATGATTGGCAATCATGTTAAGTATAATGGTGAGTTTACTAAAATTAGTATTGGAGATTATACTACAATGGAATAAAATTTGAAGTCTACATTTTAATATTAGACAAAATGAAAGGTGAAATCAGCTAAATACATATTTATATTTCTAATCGGTATTTTTTTAATGCCTCATATATCTTTTGCTCAAGTAGACTTTAACAAAAGACCCGATGACGATTTAGGAAATGTTGAAGACGAATTTCAAGAATACTTTTTTGAAGCCCTAAAGCAAAAGGGTATTGAAAATTACGATAGAGCAGTTGATGCACTCCAAAAATGTTTAAACCTAGACAGTAAGAGACCTGTAATTTATTTTGAACTTGGCAAAAATTACAACAAGCTTAAGAATTATGGTGTCGCCGAAGATGCCTTAAAAAAAGCAGTAAGCATGCAACCTGACAACGAATGGTTTTTAGATGAACTATACGACGTTTACTTTCAACAAGACGATATCAATAATGCCATTAAAACCATTAAGCAATTGGTAAAATATCATCCCGATTATAAGGAGGATTTGGCCGCCTTGTATGTAAGAGAGAAAAAATACAAACAAGCGTTAGATATATTAGATGAACTAGACGAACAATATGGTCTTAGCGAAGCAAGAGATGTAATGCGCAATGATATATACAGCATTACAGGAAATTCAGGTGACCGAATTGAAAACTTAGAGCAACGCATAGCTAATAATCCAAATAATGAAGAGAATCATCTCAAATTAATATATAGATATAGCCAAACTGGTGATAAGAAGAAAGCCTATAAAGCAGCTAAGAATTTATTCAACATTAAGCCAGATTCAAAGTTTGTTCACTTGGCTTTATACAAGTTCTATTTACAGGATGGAGAAGTAGATAAGGCTATTAATTCGGTGAAGATTGCGCTGAATAGCCCAGAAATTAGTGCAGATGCAAAAGCAAAAGTACTTAAGGATTTTGTGAGTTTTGTTTCAAAAAATCCAGAATATGAAGCAGATCTTGTTGAGATAACCTCTCAAGTAGACGATAATAAAGACGCTCAAACATATTCTGATTTAGGTCAATATTATTTAAAGGCCGGAGATAAAGTTAAAGCACTTGCAAACTTTAAAGAAGCATTAAAACAAAATCCTAATGACTTTAAGTTGATTAGGGATGTGTTGCTTTTACAACTTGACATGAAGGATTATAAATCAGTAGTTACAGTAAGCAATGAGGCATTAGAATTGTATCCTGCACAACCAATATTATACTTGGTAAATGGCGTTGCCAAAAATCAATTAGGTCAAAATAATGAAGCTATAGAAAGTTTAGAAACGGGTATAGATTTTCTTATAGACAATCCAAAAATGGAGGCTGATTTTTACTCAGAATTGAGTTTAGCATACAAAGCCTTGAATAATATTACCAAATCAGAAACGTTTGTTAAAAAGGCACAAGCTATTAAAGCACAACAATAAATGAAATTTACCCAAGCATATAGATACTTTACCTTGATCTTACTAGTTGTTGGATTTATTTCGGTAGTTGGCTGTAAGTCTGCTAAAAGTGTTATTGCCTCAGGAGAGGCAAGTGACAAACTTTCTGCGAAACAGGTAATTAAACAGCACCAAAAAAAGGATGCTAATTTTAAGACCATGCAATCCAAGGTTAGAATAGATCTAAGACAAGGCCAAAAAGAACTAGGTCTTACGTTTAACTATAGAATGGAAAAAGATAAGGCCATTTGGTTAAGTGCACCGTTAGGGTTGGCAAGGATGATGATAACTCCTGACAAGGTGAGATTCTATAACAAACAAGACAATGAATATTTTGATGGTGATTACGCTTTGCTTAGTGACTTTGTAGGTGTTGAATTAGATTTTGATAAGGTTCAGAATATTTTATTGGGTCAGGCCATTTATAATTTAAAGGAAGAACCACATATGGTTGAGGTTTCAGAAAATTCATATGCATTACAGCCAAAGGATCAAAACACTCTTTTAGAATTGTTCTATCTCATCAATCCATCTCATTTTAAAATGGATAGTTTGCAATTGTATCAACAATTGAAAAAACGATTTTTACAAGTAGATTATGCGTCTTATCAAGAAGTAAAATCTCAGATACTTCCAAAGGATATTAAAATTATTGCGGTTGAAGGTGCTGATGAGGTTGATGTATCCTTAGAATTTAAGTCCGTGTCTATTAACGAAGCAGTTAGATTTCCATTTAAAATTCCCGCTGGTTATAAAGAAATAGTGATAAAATAATGATTATCACTCGCACATATCTTCTTGTCTTATTTAGCCTGTTTCTTTCAATGAATTTTGTCCATGCTCAAAGTGCAAAACAAAAAGCATTAGAGGCAGAAAGACAGCAGAAACTTAGGGAAATAAAACAAATTAATGCTTTATTATTTTCTAATAAAAAGGAACAAAAATCTGTAATTACCCTTATTGAAGATATTAACTATAAAATTAGCGTTAGAAAAAATCTAATAAGAATCACCAATGAACAGGCTAATTTACTTACGCGCGAGATAAACTCCAATCAAAAGGAAATAACAAGCTTGAGAGCACAATTACAAGAGTTAAAAGACGATTACGCCGCAATGATTGTAAAATCTTATAAGAGTAAATCTGAGCAAAGCAGAATCATGTTTTTATTGTCTTCAGAAAACTTTAAACAAGCCTATAAGCGCTTACAATACTTCAAGCAATATACAGACTACCAAAAGGAACAGGGAGAAGCCATAAAAGCAAAGACCGAAGAGTTACAAGAATTAAATATTAAACTCACGCAACAAAAAAAGGACAAGCAAAAGTTAATTGAAGAAAATAGAGTTGCCAAACGAAAGCTTGAAGATGAACTAAAAAACCGAGAGGTATTAATGGCGTCTATAAAATCTGATATGAGCAAGTTTAACGCTCAGATCAAGAAGAAAAGACAAGAAGTAAGGGAGTTAGACAAAGAAATAGACCGACTCATTAAAGAAGCCATCGCGACCTCTAATAAGAAAGCTGGTAAAAAGACATCAACAGGTAAATTTGTATTGACACCAGAGGCTAGGAGACTTGCCTCAAATTTTGAATCTAACAAGGGTAAATTGGGTTGGCCAGTTTCTAGAGGAGTAATTAAAGGAAAGTTTGGAAGACAACGTTCTTTAACTGATAATACCGTCACCCAAAACTATAAGAGTATTTATATAGCTACTGAAGAAAATGCGGAGGTTAAGTCTGTTTTTAATGGTGAGGTTTCAGGGATACTTGTTGTTAAAAACGGAAATCCTGCAGTGATGATAAGACACGGTAATTATTTATCAGTTTATATGAATATGTCCAAGATATATGTAAAGAAAGGAGATAAGGTTACCACAGGACAAGCCATTGGTCAAGTTTTTACAAATAGAATTAAAGGAGAAACCTTGCTTGGGTTTAGAATATATAAAAACGATCAGGTTATTAATCCAGAACCTTGGTTGGCTAAATACTAAAAAAATTCCCTAACATTTCACTAGGGAATTTAACTACTGAACTAACTCAAACTAAAATTTAGACACGGACTACTACAAAACCGTTCCTGGTTTTTCTATGGTGTTTCCCATTAAAAACGTAGTAGCGTTTGCCGTTAACACGAACAATTTTATATTGACTTGGTAATTTCCTTACAACCGTTACTGTTGCTGGTTGTTTTACAACCACATGTCTTGCGCAAGATTTAGCACTTAGCGCAAAAACAAAAACAAAAGCATAAACTAGGTATTTCATCATTAATAAATTTGGTTTAATGATAAGACTGAAAATTAATAAAAAGGTTTAATAACTACTCAAAAATGGCTTTCAATTCTGTAGCATCTTGTGGCTTCATCTTACCGGCAAGTACAAGGCTTAATTGCTTTCTTCGCAATGCGCCATCGAAGCGTTCTTTTTCAAGATCTGTTTCTGGTATCAGTTCAGGGACTTTAATAGGTCTTCCTGTTTCGTCTACAGCAACAAAGGTGTAAATAGCTTCATTGGCTTTGATACATTCACCAGACTCTCTGTCTTCTATCCAAACATCGAGATAAACTTCCATAGAGGATGAAAAAGCACGAGATACCTTGGCTTCAACTGTAACAACACTTCCTAATGGGATGGCTCGGTTAAAAGCAACATGATTAACGGACGCTGTTACTACAATGCGCCTAGAATGGCGCCTTGCAGCAATACTCGCAGCTCTGTCCATACGTGCTAATAATTCACCACCAAAAAGATTATTAATTGGGTTTGTTTCACTAGGTAAAACGAGATCCGTAACTATGGTTTTAGATTGAAATGCTGTTTTGGGTTGCATAAAGTCTTAAAATTTATGCAAAGATAAAGTGTTTTAAGATAAAGCAGGTCTTATGATGAGGTTAATGTAAATTAATGTTGGTGAATGGAAATATGAAAATGGAAATACATCTTTGGTTTTGAGATTAAAAAAGGAACTTCACTACCAGATTTCACAGAACTCCAATTATGAAGACCTTTTAGTTGGTGAATATAAATATGTTGAAAATGGAGTAGTAAAGGCAAACACCTTAAGTAATTTTGACAATCCTATTATAGCCGGTTATGACCATAAGATCAGCGGTGGTGTATTTGTACACTTTTCACCAAATAATTGCCTTGATTCTAGTGAGAGTCAAGAGATAAAGGTTGAATTGTTCATTGAAGACCCAAGTGATGAAAATATCGAAGGACTACTCATACTCAGGTATGTTGTAGAAAACGGCATTGAAAAATTACAAACATGTATTTATGATTATACAACGTTATCAGATGATGTTAACGACAGAATAATTATACCAGATGGATATTATGTATTTGAAAAACAGTAATTAATAAGCACAAAATAAAAATGCCCTTTAATTATTAAAGGGCATTTTTATTTTATATTAAATATTTTAATCTAATTTCTTAATCAATAACCAAGCGTCACGGTTATGTTCTCTTCGGATTTTGCGCAATGCACGTTGTGCTTCGGCTCTAGTTTCAAAACTTGCATAAACCACTTCATGCAAACCATATCGATTAACGCCAATTTTTCTGGCCTTATACCCTTTAGCCTTAAGCTGATTTACTTTTTTCACGGAATTAGCCTCAATTCTAAAAGCACCTGCCACAATATGGTAATTACCACTTTGTTTTTCAAGTGAAAGCGTTGCGGCTGGTAGTGGATTACTTATAACAAAAGTAGCTTCCTGTACTTTAGCGTCTAATTGAGCATTTGCTTCTTCTTGGGCAATCTGGTTATGATTTTCTATACTATTGTTATAATAGTTATAACCAAAATAACCACTCAAACCCAACACCAATACTGCAGCTGCAGCATATTTTAACCAATTGGTGTTTGATCGTTTCTCTGGTGTTAATGCAATCGGCGCAACCGCCTCTAATTCTTCCGCCTTTTCCTTATAAACTCCTCTCGTGATGGCTTCTGAAGAGTAGTGTGCTAAACCAAAGGCATCTGTTAAATAATTAATGTGGTTAGAAGGTTCAAAAACAATCTTGCCATCATTATTTAAAATAAGGTCACCAATATTTTCAAACTGAATGGTTTCGCCCTCAATTAAATAAGACTTAATTGAACGCACTTGTTTAGAAACTTTATTCAACGCATTATTGTATGGTATTTTCTCTACTTCAGCAATGTAATTAGCTAAGAGCCCATCATTGTTTTGCAATTGCTCGTTAAAAGACAATACTTTTTTGGGAGGATAAAACGTATGTGTAGACTCATGTATTTTTGCCGAAACACTATTGGTTAAAAAAGCACCAAAACCTGGCACTGTAACACAGTCGTAACGGTATAATAAATCACTTATGTAAGTTTCTAATTGCATGCGCTTAGTTGATAAAAACGCAACTCTTATTGCGTCTCAACTTTAGTTATTAATTAAAGAATATCTAAAATGCCAAATCTCGATTATCGAGTAAAACAAAGTTAAAAATTTTTGTTTCTGATGAAAGTTTGTTGAAGTATAGTTATTAACATCAGAAAAATTTAGTTTCTTGCGTTTTGCAATTCAGCAACGTACTAATGACCGAACAACAACTAATTTATACTCTTGCGCTTCAACATGTTCCTAAAATAGGAGCAACTACAGCCAAGAAACTCATAAATCATTGCGGTTCTGCAGAGGCAGTATTAAAGGAAAAGAAGTCTAACCTTCTAAAAATTGATGGTATAGGAACGATTACCATCGATGGGCTTTTTGATGCAGTTCACATTAAAGAGGCAGAGTATGAGCTCAAATTCATTAAAGATAATAATATTGAGACCCACTATTTTAATAGTGATTCTTATCCCGAAAGATTAAAGCATTGTATAGATGGTCCCATAATTTTATTTCAGTCGGGTAACATAAACTTGAAGGAAAAACACATAATTAGTATTGTCGGCACTCGTAAGATTACTACAAACGGGATTGTATTTTGTGAGAAATTAGTTGAAACCTTATCTCCTTATAATCCTATAATAGTGTCAGGCTTTGCTTATGGTACAGATATTACAGCTCAAAAAGCTGCAGTAAAACACAATTTACAAACTATTGGTTGCTTAGCTCATGGATTAAATCAGATATATCCTAAGGTTCATAAAAAATATGTGGCTGATATTGAACGTCATGGTGGGTTCTACACTGATTTTTGGAGTACGGATAATTTTGATAGAAACAACTTTCTAAAGCGTAATAGGATAATAGCTGGCCTGTCTGAAGCAACGATTGTTATTGAATCTGCAGAAAAGGGCGGAAGTTTAGTCACTGCAGATATTGCCAACTCGTACAATAGAGATGTATTTGCCGTACCAGGAAGAACCACAGATAGTCAAAGTGTAGGTTGTAATAATCTTATTAAACAACAGAGAGCACATTTATTATCCGATCCTTTAGACGTACCCTATTTATTGAATTGGCAACTCGATACTAATGAAAAACCGACAGTACAAAAACAGTTATTTGTAGAATTAGATGATAATGAGAAAATCATCTATAATTATTTAAAGCACAAAGACAAGGAATTATTAGATGTCATTGCGGTAGATTGTGATATCCCAAGTTATAAAATTGCAGGATTATTATTGAACATGGAACTGAAAGGTGTAATTAGATCGTTACCAGGTAAATTATTTGAGGTCATTTAGAAGATTTTATCGGTTTAATTATATAAATAATACTGGCTATTATAATTACTAAGGCCACATATGCCAGCCAATCCATTTTTTGAGCATCTATTATTCTAGACATAATTAGCAGAATCATTGCAAGTATTGTCAATAATGGACTTATCAATTCTTTTTTCATATAAAATTAATAGCCTACTTTATTCCTTACACGTTTTAACACTGAATCAGCAACTAACTTTGCTTTAGTAGCTCCCTTTTCTAACGCAACATCAATTTCGTTGAGGTTATTCATATAATAGGCATACTTTTCTCTTGGTTCTGCAAAACGATTTATTATAAGCTCAAATAAGGCTTGCTTAGCATGACCGTATCCATAGTTACCACCTTCGTAATTTGCTTTCATGGTTTCAACCTCAACCTTACTAGCCAAGATGTTATAAAGTCCAAAACAATTGCACGTTTTCCAATCCTTAGGATCCTCTAAAGGTGTACTATCTGTTTTAATAGACATTATTTGCTTTCGCAATTTCTTTTCAGGCAAGAAAATATTAATAGTGTTGTTTTTACTCTTACTCATTTTTGCACCATCTGTTCCAGGAATAAGCATTGTATCTTTTTGTATATCTGCCTTTGGCAAAACAAAAGTTTCGCCACCCATTTTAGTATGAAAACGAGATGCAACATCACGTGTCATTTCAATATGCTGCTCTTGGTCCTTACCTACAGGGATTATATCAGAGTCGTATAACAATATATCTGCAGCCATTAGCATAGGATATGTAAAGAGCCCTCCATTTACATCATCTAATCGATCTGCTTTATCCTTAAAACTATGGGCAAGTTCTAACCGTTTAAAAGGGAAAAAGCAATTTAAATACCACGCAAGCTCAGTAACCTGAGGAACATCGCTTTGCCTGTAAAATACAGTGCTGTCTATGTCTAAGCCAAAGGCTAACCAAGTCGCAGCAGTAGAGTAGGTGTTGTTACGTAAAACTTCGGCATCCTTTATTTGTGTTAGCGAATGTAAATCTGCAATAAACAAAAAGGAGTCATTTGCTTCATCCTTGGCTTTTTCAATAGCTGGGATAATAGCACCTAAAATATTTCCCAAATGTGGTGTTCCTGTACTCTGAATTCCTGTTAGTATTCTTGCCATGTCAACATCCTGTTTTAGCAGGATTCCTTTTTTATGTTAAACGAAGAGCAAAGATAATTTTTTTAAAGGAACTATTTAATTAGTTTTGAAGCTATGGCAATAATAAAGTATCCATTTTGGATTTTTTATAGAGTGTGGTTTTATGTACTTGTTGCATTGCCAATTATTCTATTGCTTCCAATTCTTCTTATTTCAATTTCGAGAGAAAAGTGGTATCCATTTTTCTTTAAAATAGCACGTTTTTGGGCAAAGTTTATTCTAATAGGAATGGGTTTTAATTACAAGATTATTAGAAATCAGAAATCCGAACCTAAAAAGAGTTATATGTTTATTGCCAATCATACCTCAATGGTTGATATTATGTTAATGTTGGTATCCGTAAAGAATCCGTTCGTTTTTGTGGGGAAAAAGGAACTGGCTAAAATTCCGCTATTCGGTTTTTTCTATAAGCGTACCTGTATATTAGTAGATAGAAGTAGCGCTAAAAGCAGACAGGCAGTTTTTTTGAGGGCCCAGAAGCGACTAAAACAAGGGTTGAGTATTTGTATTTTCCCTGAAGGAGGAGTACCTGAGGAGCACGTTGTATTAGATAGTTTTAAAGATGGTGCTTTTAGATTGGCTATAAATCACCAAATCCCAATAGTGCCAATGACCTTTTATGATAACAAAAAACGATTTTCTTATACTTTTTTTAGTGGAGGTCCTGGTAGGATGAGAGCAAGGATCCATGAATTTTTATCTACAGAAAGTTTAACGATTGAAGACACTAAAGCACTAAATGAAAAGTCGAGAAAAATAATTTGGGACGAATTACATAAACCTTTAAAAACATAAAAGCTACCCTAACCACGAGTAGCTTTTGTCATCATTGCTTTCTGTATTGCAATAACCTAACCTAACTTAAATTTACCTAAAACTTAAAACTTAATCCTGTATACACTCCAATAAAGAATGGTCTAAAATTACCAGACGTATTATTAAATGTATTCAGTTGATACTTGAACGTTGGTTCAAGATTAAAATTCCATTTTTTGGACAGGCTATAATCTAAACCTAATCCAAAGTTTGCACTAAAACTTGTGCTATTAATATTGTTTGCCTCACCAATGAGAGTAGAACTACCATTGATATCTGCGTATATTTCATTTTCACTTAAGAAGAATGTACTAAAGCCACCAATAAAGTTAACGCCAAAACGTGAGTCTAATAATCTATATTCTAACTCAAATGGTACTTCAATAAAACCAAACCTTTGATCTAAATCACCAACAAATTGAGTGTTAAATGCCTCTGGCATTGTCGCTCTATTAATCATAGAAGTACTAACCAAGGAAACAGATTGTACACCGTTACTTAAATCTACATTGCTTAATTGTGCGTTAACACCTCTAGAAACAGCATCAGAACCAACAAATCCAATAACATCTGCTGTAGTATAATTTAGATTTACTCTATTAACACCTGCTCTAACTTTTAGCCTTTCAGTAATTGCGTATGAGCCAGCAATACCATAGCTCATATTAATGTCACTGCTCTTTGAGTTTTCGTTAAATTGACTATGCACAGGAGAGCCTTGTCCTAAAGAACTAAAATAAACAGGTGCAACATTAGGCGCTATGCTCCACCTGTTTTGCTTATCCTTTTCTTTTTCATTATTGGCTTTATCGTTTTCCGCAATAGCATTTTCTACAGATTGTTTGTTCACCTCATCAAATATTGAAACCGCATCTTCATTTTTCTCACCTGAAGCAGAATTGTCTTTTAAATTATCGACGGTTTCATTGGTATTATTTTCAGCAACCGCATTTTTAGATTTCTCTAATTCATTTTTAACAACATCTTTCATTTCAGTATTTGAAATGACAATTGAGTTATCAATTTGCTCTTTATTAATATATGTAGTATTTGAAGCAACTTTTGTTGCTGACTTGTTGTTTGCAACATCTAAAAGTTCATTGACAGAATTCGGTTTCTCTGGTTGTTGAGATGTCTTGTTAGAATTATCAGCAACCTTAGTTTTCTGTAGTTTATCTGAAGTAATATTATTAATTAGTTGTTTGGTATTTTGAGAAGCATCTTCTTTTGAAGATTCCGAAGCGTTCTCATTTGTATTATCAGCAACTTTCGACGTATTTTCATCTGTAGAGATCAGCTCTTCTTTCTTAGAGATAATCTCGTTTGTATTATCGTCAGACACATCTTCTGTAGATTCAGAATTATTTTCTTCTCCTTTAATTTCAACGTCTACTATAGGTGTATTTTGATTTTCCGTTGGGTTATTATTGAATACTGAAACACCAACAGTTAATAATAAAGCAATAACCGCAGCCACGCCACCTATTTGCCACCATAACGCAACTACTCTGCGCTTATTCTTTTTATTAGGCAAACTTTCACTAATGCGATCCCAAACCGCATCATTAGGCGTAACTTCAAAATCCTTAAACTTTTCTTGAAAAAGCCTATCTATGTTTTTCTTATTACTCATTTTATATTGATCGCGAATTTATATTCGCTTTATAATCCTCTATTTTTTCTTTCAAAATCATTCTAGCTCTCGCTAAGTTAGATTTTGATGTTCCGGTTGAAATGTTAATCAATTCGCTAATTTCCAAATGTGAATAGCCATCTAACACATACATATTAAAAATCAATCTATAACGATCTGGCAATTCTTGTATAATCTGTAATAAAAAATCTATACTAACATCACCATCATTAATATCAACACTTACATCTTCTATTCGTTCTTCATTAACAATGTCAAATACACCAGCACTATCTCTATAGCGTTGTAATGATGTATTAATCGCAATTCGTTTTAACCAACCTTCAAAAGAACCTTTATTATTGTACTGATCTATTTTACTAAATACAGTTATAAATGCATCATGCAGATTGTCCTCTGCTTCAGCATAGTTTTTAGAATACTTAAGACAAAGCGAAAATAATTTACTTGCAAACTGCTTGTATAATTGGCTTTGTGCTTTAGCATCTTGTTTTATACAATTATTTATGAGTTGCTCTAAACTCACATTTTTTCGGTAATTAATTAATAATTATTGTACTACTGGTACTTCTACCAAATAATACTGGTCTTGTCCGTTACTATCTTTGCCCTGATAAAATTTAAATATGTAGGTTTCGGTTCCTGTTACAGAAAACTCAAAACTTACAGTTACTTCTCCAGACTGCTGTGCACAATCAAGATTAGTATATACAGAGTTAACAACCGCTATGGTTCTCTCATGCCCATCAATATCGTAGGCAAAATTATTAAACGCATAACAAAATGTAGGGCGCGTATAGGTTAATAGAATGTCATAGGTCTCACCATACACAAATTCCTCTGGCATTTCTACAGAATCAATTGACATTACTTCAAGGTAGTAAGACGATTCATCTTCATCCTCAAGACTACATGAGCACAAAAATGTAAACAGTATTACAGCTATTAAACCGAACCTTTTCATAAATAATTTTAATCAATTACATGCTGTAGATGCAAAAAACCTAAAAGGGTTGCGTCCTAAAACAAAAAAATCCTGAAATTTTTCAGGATTTATTTTTTTAATTAGAATTATTAATGAGCGCCCTCACTTTTTCTTCTAATTCATCCATTAAATCCGGATTATCTTTTATAAGAGATTTTACAGCATCTCTTCCTTGGCCAAGTTTAGTGTCTTCGTAGCTAAACCACGATCCGCTCTTCTTCACAATGTCATGTTCTACCGCTAAATCTAGTACTTCACCAACTTTAGAAATTCCTTCGCCATACATTATATCAAATTCAGCAGTTCTAAATGGTGGAGCAACCTTATTTTTTACAACCTTAACACGAGTTTTATTACCCATAACGTTACTGTTGCTGTCTTTTATTTGTGTAGAACGTCTTATATCTAAACGCACAGAAGCATAAAACTTCAGTGCATTACCACCTGTAGTCGTTTCAGGGTTACCAAACATTACACCAATTTTTTCACGCAATTGGTTAATGAAGATCATAGTACAGTTTGTTTTACTAATTGATGCAGTAAGTTTTCTTAATGCCTGAGACATTAAACGCGCATGCAATCCCATTTTTGAGTCTCCCATTTCACCTTCAATCTCACTCTTTGGCGTAAGTGCTGCAACAGAGTCAATTACTACAATATCAATTGCACCAGAACGCACAAGATTATCTGCAATCTCTAAAGCCTGCTCACCATTATCTGGTTGAGATATGATTAGGTTTTCTAAATCAACACCTAATTTTTCTGCATAGAAACGATCAAAAGCATGTTCTGCATCAATAAAGGCTGCAATTCCACCTGCTTTTTGCGCTTCAGCAATAGCATGTAACGTCAGTGTAGTTTTACCAGACGATTCTGGGCCATAAATTTCAATTACTCTTCCTCTTGGATAACCTCCTACACCCAATGCAATATCCAATCCTAGTGAACCAGAAGAAATGGCATCTACATCCTCTATTGCCTGGTCACTCATTTTCATTACAGTACCCTTGCCATATGCTTTGTCTAACTTATCTAAAGTTAGTTTTAGCGCTTTTAATTTTGCATCTTTTTCACTACTCATCTATACGTTTTTCTTAATTAATTGAACATCAAAAATACCACTTATTTTAATTATTTCAATTTTATGACGCAACCATTTTACACTTTTTGCATCTATTATATGAAAAAGGAAATAATTGCTATGAAAGCCTTTTAAAAAGTTGAGATAAGTCTTTTAAATTCTTCTACTTTTTAAATAAATCAAGTTAGCAAAGCATTAGGTGTTTCAGCTACTGTATTAAGACGGTAGCTGATAACCGATGTAGATTAACCTTTTTAATTAGTTTTAGTTATAGTTAGTTAATCTAAGTAAAGCACTTTAATACTTTTAAGGTGCTTTTTTAATGCCGTTAAGTGAAAAAAATTACCTTTGCGCTTTGTTCTTTAACCTTAAAACATTGGTATAGCATGCAACTGTACAATAACTTAAGTGCTAAGGAAAGAGCGGAGTTAATTGAAAAAGCGGGAAAAGAACGCTTAACAATCTCTTTCTATAAGTACGCCAAAATTGGCAATCCAGAACTTTTTAGAAACCACATGTTCCTAACGTGGGACCAATTAGAAGTCCTTGGTAGAATTTATGTTGCAAATGAAGGTATAAATGCCCAACTTTCTGTGCCAGCAGAAAATTTTGAAGTGTTTAAAAACCACCTTGACACCATTTCTTTTTTAGAAAATGTAAGATTGAACATTGCTGTTGAGCACGACAATTTTGCCTTTTTAAAACTAAAGGTAAAAGTGCGGCATAAAATAGTAGCAGATGGCCTAAACGATGATTCCTTTGATGTAACAAATAAAGGAAAACACGTAGATGCTGAGCAGTTTAATGAGCTTATTGAAGATCCAGATACGATATTGGTTGATATGCGAAATCACTACGAAAGTGAAATAGGCCATTTTAAAAATGCCGTAACTCCAGATGTAGATACTTTTAGAGAATCTCTAGATTTAATCGAAGAAGATTTAAAAGAACACAAGGAAGACAAAAAGCTTGTAATGTATTGTACAGGTGGAATTAGATGTGAAAAGGCCAGTGCCTACTATAAGCACAAGGGATTTAAAAATGTTTACCAGTTAGAAGGAGGTATTATTAATTATGCCAGACAGGTTGAATCTAAAGGTTTAGATAACAAGTTTATTGGTAAAAATTTTGTCTTTGACCAGCGTCGCTCAGAACGAATAAGTAATGACGTAATAGCAAATTGTCATCAGTGTGGTAAACCAGCTGATTTGCATACAAATTGTGCGAACGAGGGATGTCATTTATTATTTATTCAATGTGATGAGTGCAAAGAAAAAATGGACAATTGCTGTTCAACAAACTGTCAAGAGATTATTAAACTGACATATGAAGAGCAAAAACAAATGCGAAGAGGACAAGGCAACAGTAATGATATCTTCAAAAAGGGAAGGGCAGATCATCTGCCTTTTAAAAAGGACTTGAGAAATATTTTTGACACATTAAAACCACAATAAGAAAAGACTCTTGAAAAAGAGCCTTTATCAATAAAAAATATTCCAATTAGTTTTTTGAGTTTAGATTTTGAACCTAAATAATACAACTAAATAAATAATACTATCTTTACTTTTTAATTATGAATCCTTCATCTAGGTATTAAATCTAGACTTAAGATATATTATTTTTTATGGCTTGTAACAGTTGCTCAACTGGTAAAGACGGTCAACCAAAAGGATGCAGAAACAATGGAACTTGCGGTACAGATAGCTGCAATAAACTAACTGTTTTTGATTGGTTGTCTAATATGTCATTGCCCAACGGACAAGAACCTTTTAAAGGTGTAGAAGTTCGTTTTAAAAATGGCAGAAAACAATATTTTAAAAATACTGAAAATCTCACATTAAGTATTGGAGATATTGTGGCTACTCAGGCTAAGTCAGGTCACGATGTTGGTATGGTAACTCTAACGGGTGAATTGGTTAGAGTACAAATGAAGCGTAAAAAAGTAGATATTAATGACGATGAGTCTGTTTTAAAAATCTACCGAAAGGCTACCCAAAAAGACATTGATGTTTGGTCTGCATCTAGAGACAAGGAAGAGCCAATGAAAGTTAAGGCACGTCAGTTTGCTATAGACCTTAACCTTAAAATGAAGATTTCTGATATAGAGTACCAAGGTGATGGAAGCAAAGCAACGTTTTACTATACTGCAGAAGAGCGTGTGGATTTTAGAGAATTAATAAAGGTGTTTGCACGTGAGTTTAGAACGCGTATAGAAATGCGTCAGGTCGGATTTAGACAGGAAGCTGCCAGACTTGGTGGTATAGGTTCTTGTGGGCGTGAATTGTGTTGTTCTACTTGGTTAACAGATTTTAGATCTGTGAGCACTTCAGCCGCAAGGTACCAGCAGTTGTCATTAAACCCATTGAAATTGGCAGGACAATGTGGAAAGCTAAAATGCTGTCTTAACTATGAGTTAGATGCTTATTTAGATGCTTTAAAATCATTTCCTAAAAATGACACAAAGCTTTATACTGAAAAAGGCACAGCCGTTTGCCAAAAAACAGACATTTTCAAAGGATTAATGTGGTATGCTTACGAAGGAGAGTGGATGAATTGGCATGTTATAACTACGGATCAGGCCAATGAAATAATTGAGAAAAATAAGAAAAAGATAAAAGTTGCCAGTCTTGAGGAATATGCGGCAGATCATATCCAAGACACTAAAAATGAGTTTGAAAACGTTGTTGGTCAAGATAGTTTAACGCGTTTCGATAATCCAAAATCAAAAAGGAAACGTAAAAACAATAGGAAGAATCGAAACCGTAACCGAAATAGAAACCAAAATACAAATGCAAAAAAGAATTCGTAATATCTTATTAGTTGTAGTTTGTTTTTTATGCATAGGTTGTGATTCTAATGCGGTTTATGACGTTTATAAGCCAGTTCCAAATCAATGGCACAAGGATTCCTTAGCAAGTTTCATACTGCAAGCCCCAGATACAATAAATAATTACAACCTATTTGTTAATGTAAGGAATACAAATAATTATAAATTTAGCAATCTGTATTTAATAGTTGAGTTAAATTATCCAAACGGAAAAACACTAAAAGACACCTTAGAGTATAAAATGGCAAAACCTAATGGAGAATTATTGGGTACAGGTTTTACTGATATTAAGGAAAATAAACTTTGGTATAAAGGATTTGAAGAGCAGTTCAAATTTATTGAAGAGGGAGAATATGAGGTAAATATTCAGCATGCAATGAGGGAAAATGGCAGTATAAATGGAGTGACAAATCTCGAAGGGATTTCAGATATAGGATTTAGAGTAGAAAATACTTTAAAATAGATTATGGCAAAAAAGAAAGATACAACTAACAAAGTACGAGCTGTTGACTTTTCAAAATACATTCGCTGGTTTTGGATATTATTTGTGAGTGGTATACTAGTATTTATTTTACTGTTTCTTTTAGCTTCATGGGGAGCGCTTGGTGAAATGCCAGATCATACTAGATTAGAAAACCCAGAAACAAATCTAGCAACAGAAATTATTTCCTCAGATGGTAAAACTCTCGGTAAGTTTTATTTTAATGACAACAGAACACCTGTTGCTTACGAAGATTTACCAGAGCACTTGGTTAATGCTCTAATAGCGACAGAAGATATAAGATACTATAAACATTCTGGCATTGATAGCAGAGGAACTCTTCGTGCTCTTTTAGGAGGAGGAGGAGGGGCAAGTACCATAACTCAACAATTAGCAAAGCAATTATTTACAAAGCAGGTTTCAAAGAATAAATTTGAACGGGCTTTTCAAAAAGTTAAAGAGTGGGTTATAGCAATTCGACTTGAAAGGCAATATACTAAGGAAGAAATAATTACACAGTATTTTAATATTTATGATTTTGGGAATTATGGTGATGGTATTAGGTCCGCTGCGAGAATTTATTTTAATAAAGAGCCACAAGATCTAGACATTAAAGAGTCGGCAATGTTGGTTGGGATGTTTAAGAATTCTTCATTTTATAATCCAAGAGCTCACAGAAATCCTATTGGTACCAGAAATAGGCGTAATGTAGTTTTAGCTCAAATGCACAAATATGGTTTTATTTCGAAAGAAGTAATGGATTCATTACAGAAAACAGAACTAGATTTGAGCTATACACCAGAATCGCATGATAAAGGTATCGCAACATATTTTCGAGAATATCTAAGATCTTTCATGAAGGAATGGGTCAACCAAGAAAAGAATAAGAAACCAGATGGTAGCAAATACAATATTAATAGTGATGGCCTTAAGGTATATACAACTATTGATTCTAGGATGCAGGCCTATGCTGAAAAAGCCGTAGAACAACATATGCCGAGATTACAAGCAGAATTTGATCACCAAAATACACCCAAACGAAATCCAACTGCTCCATTTTTGGAATTAGAACAACCTGAGATTGATAAATTATTAAAGGATGGGATGCGTCGTGGTGAGCGTTGGAGAATTTTAAGAGAACAAGGTAAATCTACTAAAGAGATAGAGGCTTCCTTTTATGAGCCTGTTCCCATGACAATTTTTAAATGGATTGATGGTAAACCTGATGAGGTGGATACGGTAATGAAACCCATCGATTCCATGCGTTATTATAAATCTTTTCTAAGACCAGGTATGATGTCTATGGATCCAAAAACAGGCCATGTCAAAGCATGGGTAGGTGGAATGGATTACAAGCATTTTAAATATGACATGGTTAAGCAAGGAAAACGTCAAGTAGGCTCGACATTTAAACCTTTTGTTTACGCTACTGCTATAGACCAATTACAGCTCTCTCCTTGTGATTCATTCCCAAGATCACCAATTACGATTGAGGCAGAAAAGTATGGAAACCCTGAACCGTGGACAGTAAAAAATTCTGATGGTAATTATTCCGGCATTCAAACATTAAAGGATGCTTTAGCAAGTTCTACTAACACGGTAACTGCTAGATTAATGAATGAAATTGGGCCACAGCCTGTTGTGGAGATGGCCGAAAAATTGGGGGTAGAACAAGAGATTTTACCGGTTCCTGCGATTGCTTTGGGTACACCAGATTTAAGTGTTTATGAAATGGTTGCGGCCTACTCTACTTTCGCCAATAAGGGTGTTTACAACAAACCTGTTATGGTTACAAGAATTGAAGATAAAAACGGAACAGTGCTTTACCAATTTACTCCAGAGAGTAAGGATGTTCTCAGTGAAGAGGTAGCTTATGTTACGGTAAACTTAATGCAAGGTGTTACTGAAGGAGGTTCGGGCACAAGATTAAGACATAACTGGGCAGTAAATCAAATAGAGTATAAGGAAATAATTACTGGATACCCATACGAATTCGATAACCCAATTGCAGGTAAAACAGGTACCACACAAAATCACAGTGATGGTTGGTTTATGGGCATGGTACCTAATTTGGTTACCGGAGTGTGGGTAGGAGCAGAAGATAGAGCCGCACATTTTAAAACAATTAATTATGGACAAGGTGCGTCTATGGCTCTACCAATTTGGGGATTGTATATGAAAGCCTGTTATGAGGATGAAGCTTTAGGAGTTTCAAAGGATGAGTTCGAAGAACCTTCAAACTTATCAATCAATATTGATTGTTCAGTGGTTTCCAACGATGAGGAACCAGAAGATACAAACCTAGATGATGATATAGAAGACTTCTCAGATTTTTAAACCGTTTCTCCTTTGGTTTTTAGTTTCTTTTTTCTGTGAAAATAGACTGTAGTTTTGTAATTTTCATGTGATAAAATTATGTTTCATGATTAACAAAAAAGTACCGGGTGTTATTGAAGCGTTAGAGGGTGTTTCAGACAATATGACCTTGATTTTAGGAGGATTTGGTCTTTCGGGAATACCAGAGAATTCTATTGCTCAATTAGTTAAACTCAATATAAAAGGCTTAACATGTATTTCAAACAATGCAGGTATTGATGATTTTGGCTTAGGACTTCTTCTTCAACAAAAGCAAATCGACAAGATGATATCTTCTTATGTAGGAGAAAATGATGAGTTTGAGCGTCAGATGCTTTCAGGGGAATTAGAGGTTGAACTCATACCGCAAGGAACACTTGCAGAAAGGTGTAGGGCTGCACAAGCTGGATTTCCTGCATTTTATACACCAGCAGGATATGGTACTGAAGTAGCTGAAGGGAAGGAAGTAAGAGAATTTTATGGTAAAATGCATGTATTGGAATATGCCTTTAATGCTGATTTCGGTTTTGTGAAAGCTTGGAAAGGAGATACAGCTGGCAATTTAATTTTTAAGGGAACAGCAAGAAACTTTAATCCTAATATTTGTGGCGCAGCAAAAATTACTGTAGCAGAGGTAGAAGAATTAGTTCCTGCAGGAGAGTTAGACCCAAACCAAATACACATACCTGGAATTTTTGTCCAAAGAATTTTTCAAGGAGTACTGTATGAGAAACGCATTGAACAACGTACTGTAAGACAACGCAATTGAAATGTTAGATAAGAATGGAATAGCCAAGCGAATTGCTAAAGAAGTTAAAAATGGGTACTATGTTAATTTAGGTATAGGGATACCTACATTGGTAGCCAATTTTGTTAGAGACGATATTGAAGTTGAATTTCAAAGTGAGAACGGAGTTCTTGGTATGGGACCGTTTCCATTTGAGGGAGAGGAAGACCCTGATATAATAAATGCTGGTAAGCAAACCATTACAACCTTACCAGGTGCTAGTTTCTTTGATTCAGCTATGAGTTTTTCAATGATTAGAGGAAAGCATGTTGACCTTACTATACTTGGAGCAATGGAAGTTGCTGAAAATGGTGACATTGCCAATTGGAAAATTCCTGGTAAAATGGTTAAAGGCATGGGTGGTGCTATGGATTTAGTAGCGAGTGCTGAAAATATTATTGTTGCCATGATGCACACAAATAGGGTAGGCGCTTCAAAACTATTAAAGCGATGTACATTGCCATTGACTGGAGTGGGGTGCGTAAAAAAAATTGTTACAAATTTGGCAGTAATTGAAGTAACGCCAGAAGGCTTTAAGCTTTTAGAAAGAGCGCCTGGTGTTTCAGTTGAACAGATAGAAGACGCAACAGAAGGAAAATTAATAGTTGAAGGTAAAGTACCTGAAATGGTACTATAGAATTTAGGGCTAAAACCGTAGTTTATAATCAATATATCTCATCAATAATTTGTAAGAAATATCTTCAATATTACCTTTAAATGTTAAAATATAGTGTATTTCAACGATTAATAATGTATTTAAACTGATATTATAAAAATTAGTTTCATATTAGCAGTGCCAAATAATAATAACCAAGTTTACCATAAACTTAATTTATGATTTGCCCCAAATCTATCATGAATTTAACTTATGAAAATAAATAATCTACCAGAACCTACTTTAAATGAAAACTATATGTTTTCCAATTTTAAAAGCACTATGAGGTTAGTCTCTAATGTTTTAAAATTAACAAAGAAAATTTTCATGTTATAGCCGAAAGGAATTAGCATGAAAATTTTTATTTAGACCTATTTATTTTATAATTCCCTTAGGAATAGAATTTATTAAATTTTTTGTGTAGTCTTTTTTAGGATTATTAAAAATTGCATCTGCATCACCTCTTTCTTCAATCTCCCCCTCATTCATTACAAGAAGTTGATCTGCCATATATTTTACTACAGCCAAATCATGAGAAATGAAAATATATGTAAATTGAAATTGTTCCTTTAAGATATTTAATAAATTCAACACTTGGGCTTGAACTGATATATCCAGTGCAGAAACAGACTCATCACAAACAATTAATTTTGGTTCCAAAGCAATAGTCCTTGCAATTCCAATGCGTTGGCGTTGGCCACCAGAAAATTCATGAGGGTATTTATAATAACTAGATTCATCAAGACCAACGGCACTTAAAATTTCGAACACCTTCTTTTTTCTTGCTGTATGATCTGCTCCAATGTTATGAACTACCATTGGCTCTATTATAGCATCACCAACCATAATTCTAGGATTCAGGGAAGCAAATGGGTCTTGAAAGATGATCTGTATTTCTCTTCTTAATTCCCTTAATTGTTGTTTGCTTAAATTGGTTATGTCTTTGCCATTATATTTTATAGCACCAGAGGTAGGTTTGTCTAATTGAAGAATTGTGTTACCTAAGGTAGATTTACCGCAGCCAGACTCACCGACTAAGCCTATGGTTTCTCCAGGGAAAACTTTAAAACTTACATCGTTAACAGCTTTAAATATATTCGGTTTATTAAACCATCCAGCTTTTGAATAATATTCCTTTTCCAAGTTTATTACTTCTAGGATAGGAGCCTGACTATAAAGGGCCTTATGCAGTTCCTGACGTTGAGAATTTGTAATCACTTCCTTATCAATATTATTATTTATAAAATCAGTAATAGTTGACAATTTTTTAAACCGCTTTTCGGTAGAAGGTCTTGCGCCAATTAAGGCTTTTGTATAATTATGTTGAGGTGATTTAAAGATTGTTTTTGTATCCTCTATTTCTGCAATTTCACCTTTGTACATTACAATAACCTCATTTGCAAACTCAGAGACCAATGATAAGTCATGAGATATAAATAATATACTCATTTTGGTTTCCTTTTGGATAGTTTTTAGAAGCTCAAGTATATCTTTTTGAACGGTAACATCTAATGCGGTTGTAGGTTCGTCTGCTATTAATAATTTTGGGCTACAGGATATAGCCATAGCAATCATTACGCGTTGTTTTTGACCACCTGAAATTTGATGTGGATAAGCTTTATAAATCCTTTCTGGATTAGGAAGCTTAACTTTTTGAAATAGAGATATGACTTCTTCTTTAATTTCTGACTTACTGAGTTTAGTATGTCGCTGTATAATTTCTCCGACTTGTTTACCACATCGCATAGATGGGTTCAGTGAACTCATAGGTTCTTGAAAAATCATTGCAATTTCATTACCTCTGATATTTTGAATTTCTTTATCATTCAATCCAGTTAGTTCATTACCATTAAATTTTATTGATCCAGAAGTGTTTTTGGAAATTATCTTAGGTAATAAACCCATTATTGAAAGTGAGGTGATTGACTTTCCAGACCCAGATTCACCAACTACTGCAGTAATAGAGTTTGCTTTAACCGCAAAGCTTATGTTATTAAGTATTGAAACCTCTTTTTCCTTGTTAAAAAAGGATACAGACAAGTCAGAAACTTCAATTATTGGTGTGTGTGACATATTTAAAAGTAAATATACAGAAGAGATTTGATGAAATTGAAATGAATATGATCAAAATCGAAGAATTTCATGAAATTTAGAAAGCGATAAAGTACAAAACTTTATGATATACAAGTAAGAGAAATTCTTCTTATAGTATTGGATAAAAATAACTAAATCAATATAATTAATACAGCTACATTTATGACTTTATTTATTTAGTTAAACTACCTGATGAAACAACGGATACATCTAAAAATTAAATATTCAAAATGGTTGCAATACTGTTATTAATTGATTAAGGCTTAAAATTAAATTTAAGTTTTTTATTAAATGAAAGTAAACACTCACAAACTGTTGCAGTTGTTCCGTAATTATGAATTGAATAGCCTTAATTTTAGTTTAATTATAAAGGGTTGAAAAAAAATTCTTAATTTCATAAAAAATGCTATAATAATTTTATAAACCCTAACCATTATGAAAGTAAAATTACTTTTACTCGTCCTCGTGATGAGTTCTTCCATCTTGTGGTCGCAATCTAAGGTGTTTTGGCAACAACAAAGTTTTAGTTCAAGCACGATCACAAAATCAAGCCATCAATCATTAAAAACGTATCAAACATTTACACTAAATGCTCAAGCCCTTAAGCAAGTACTTGCAAATGCGCCACAAAGGAATTTTTCACAAAATGGTTCTAACCTTGTCTTGTCTTTTCCTAATTCTGAAGGTAAATTAGAACGCTTTGCTATTATGGAAGCCTCCGTTATGCATCCCGATTTACAAGCAAGATATCCTAATATTAGGTCTTATGTGGGTCAAGGAGTTGACGACGCAACATCTAGAATACGATTTAGCCTTACACCACAAGGGTTTAACGGGATGATTTTGTCAGGAAATGGCCCGGGCACTTTTATCGAACCAATTGCGCGTAATTCAAACAACTACATTATTTTTAAAAGACAAAATAGAGTTAATTTTAATGATAATTTTGAATGTCAAGTTACAGCACAATTAAATGCTTCCATAAGTTCGGATGCTGGAATGAGAAATGCTGATGATTCTATATTAAGAACTTACCGATTGGCCGTATCTACAACAGGTGAGTATACACAATATCATGGTGGTTCAGTATCTCAAGCGCTCGCAGCAATAAATACTACTATGACGCGTGTCAATGGGCTTTTTGAAAATGATTTTAATGTAACAATGGTATTAATCCCTAATAATGATGCAATAATTTATACCAATGGTAATACTGACCCTTATTCTAACGGAAGTTATAACAATCAAGTGCAAAACGTCTTAACCAATATTATCGGTGAAGCTAACTACGATGTGGGTCATTTATTTGCAAGAGCTTCAGATAATGGAAATGCTGGCTGTATAGGATGTGTTTGTGTTAATGGACAAAAGGGAAGTGCATTTACTTCACGTTCTACGCCCGAAGGCGATCCATTTGACGTAGATTATGTAGCTCACGAATTAGGGCATCAATTTGGGGGGAACCATACATTTTCATTCAGAAATGAAGGAACTAATGCGCATTATGAACCCGGTAGTGGTTCTACAATTATGGGTTATGCGGGTATTACAGGATCAACTGATGTACAATCAGTGAGTGACCCTTATTTTCATTGGTATACAATTCAGCAGGTCACTAATTATGTTAAAACAACAAGTTGTCAAATTAATACAAATACCGGAAATTCAATTCCAACAGTAAGTGCGGGCCCTAATTTTACAATTCCGAGAGGAACACCTTTTGTCCTCGAGGGCACAGCAAGTGATAATGACATAGGAGATATTCTCACATATTGTTGGGAACAAGCGGATGAAAATGATGCTTCAACTACTTTTCCTTCTACTAATTCCACTTCAGGCGTATCCTTCAGGTCGTTTAATCCATCAACTGATAATAAACGTTATTTCCCGCGCCTTTCAACAATTAAATCCGGAGCTACAGCTTGGCAATGGGAGGCTATTCCAAATGTATCTAGGACACTCAATTTTAGACTTACCGCAAGAGATAATCGCGCAGGAGGAGCCACAAATAATAGTGACGATACTAGTATTACAGTAAATGGTTCGGCCGGACCTTTTATTCTAAATTCACCAAACACTAATGTTACTTGGGATGCTGGTACAACAAGAACTGTAACATGGGATGTTGCTGGTACAACAGGTAATGGTATAAATGCTACTAATGTTGATATATTTTTATCAACAGATGGAGGTGACACATATCCTATTACACTTGCTACAGGAGTACCAAATGATGGTTCTCATGATATTGTAGTACCTAATAATGAAGGGAATCAAAATAGGGTCATGGTTAAAGGCGCCAACAATATCTTTTTCGATATTTCTAACACCAACTTTACAATTGGTCCACCGGTTGTATGTAATGCTACCATACCTACAGGATTAGTAGCATCAAATGTTGCAACTACAACGGCTACGTTAAGTTGGAATGCTGTACCTGGCGCGAGCTATGATTTAAGATTTAGAGAAGTAGGGACATCAACTTGGACAACCGAATCAGTTACAGGAATCTCTTCTTCATTATCAAGTCTAACTGCATTGACACAATATGAAGCACAAGTAAGAAGTACGTGTTCTGGTGGTGCAACTTCAGCTTACAGTGGTTTAGTAAATTTCACTACTACAGATGTCCAATTGAATTATTGTGATTCAGCAAGTACAAATGTTAATGACGAATATATCAGCAGACTTCAACTAAATACAATTGATAATTCATCTGGTGCACAATTTTATTCAGATTTTACAAATATTTCAACTTCATTGACCAAAGGAACTCAATATTCTGTTACCATTACGCCTACTTGGACAGGTACAGTTTATAGCGAAGGATATTCCGTTTGGATTGATTATAACCGAGATGGAGATTTTTCTGATGCTGGCGAACAGGTTTTCACTCAAGCTCCGACACAGGCAACTCCTGTAAGTGGTAGCTTTACTGTACCCACAAATGCCGTTGAGAATTCTACAAGAATGCGAGTGACATTAAGCTATAACGCCAATGTTGGGCCTTGTGATTCATTTCAGTATGGAGAAGTTGAAGATTATACGATCATAATACAAGCGGCAGGTCCTGATGAAGAGGCCCCATCTTCTCCTACTGATTTAACAGCTTCAAATACTACAGAAACCAGTACCGATTTGAATTGGACAGCTGCAACTGATAATGTTGGAGTTTCTGATTATGACGTTTATCAGGACGGTGTACAGATTGCAAATGTTATTGGTACGAGTGTACAAGTAACAGGGCTTTCTGAAAGTACTACATACAGTTTTTATGTTATTGCTAATGATGCGGCAGGCAATAGTTCTGCACAAAGTAATATAGTTAATGAGACTACGCTTTCAGCACCAACATGTAGTGATGGCATTCAAAACGGTGATGAGACTGGAGTAGATTGTGGTGGCTCATCTTGTGCACCATGCGCAACATCTACTTTAAATGAAGGATTTTTTGAAACCGGATTAGATGGTTGGACAGACGGGGGTAGTGATGTGGCGAGAGTTCAAACCACAAATTCTTATGAAGGGATATGGTCTATAAGGATACGAGATAATTCAGGAACAGCGTCTTCAATGACGTCACCAACATATGATCTCTCTGATTACGAAAGTGTTGAGATTAGCTTTTTCTATTATCCTGTTAGTATGGAGAATGGCGAGGATTTTTGGTTACAATTTAATGATGGTTCTGGGTGGACAACGGTTGCTACGTATGTAAGTGGAACAGATTTTACCAATGGCAATTTCTTTAATGATTCGGTTACCGTGACTAACTCGCAATTCTCATTTGGGCCAAGTGCACAGTTTAGATTACGCTGTGATGCTTCAGGTAATAATGACCAGGTATATATAGATCAAGTGATAACCGTTGGTACGCTTTCTGGCTCAGATGTTACACCACCTGTTATCACACTGAATGGTGCATCTAACTTGGATTTAAACGTTGGAGATACTTATACAGAACAAGGTGCAACTGCCACTGACAATGTAGATGGAGACCTTACGGGTTCAATCGTTATTGGTGGTGATGTAGTAAATACGTCAGTCGCCGGTACATATTTGGTTACATATAATGTAAGTGATGCTGCAGGAAATGTTGCCAATGAGGTGGTCAGAACTGTTAATGTGATTCCAGATACTTCGGCACCAGTAATCACTTTGAATGGAGCAGCAACAGTTAACTTAAATGTTGGAGATACCTATACTGAATTGGGTGCAACGGCCACAGATAATATTGACGGAGATATTTCTGCTAATATTGTTATCGGTGGTGATGTAGTTGATGGTAATACAGCAGGTACATATTTAGTGACTTATAATGTAAGTGACGATGCTGGAAATGCTGCCACTGAGGCTGTAAGAACAGTCAATGTAATTCTTGACACCACAGCTCCAGTAATTACCTTAATAGGGGCTTCTAGTATAAGCTTAGAGTTAGGTGATTCATTCTCTGAACCAGGCGCAACAGCAACAGATAATGTCGATGGCGATATTACCGCAAATATAGTTGTTGGTGGTGATACTGTTGATTCAAATACAGCAGGAACTTATATCATAACCTATAATGTTAGTGATGCTGCGGGCAATACTGCAACTCAAGTAACTAGAACAGTAACTGTAAATCCAGATACAACGATACCAGTGATAACCTTAAATGGTTCATCTGTTATTGACTTGATTGAAGGAGATACCTATACCGAGTTAGGTGCTACAGCTACTGACAATATTGATGGAGATATCACGGCGAATATTGTTATTGGTGGTGACGTTGTAGATACTAACGCCGTTGGCACATATCTTGTTACCTATAATGTTAGTGATGCCGCTGGGAATGTCGCTAACGAAGTTACACGCACTATAAATGTTTCAGTTGCTCCAACTTGTAATGATGGTATTCAAAATGGAGATGAAACTGGTATTGATTGTGGAGGTTCTTGCGCACCTTGTAGCCCAACTGATGTTATTCTAAATGAAGGGTATTTTGAAACTGGATTGGATAGTTGGATAGATGGGGGATCAGACTGTGCTAGACGTCTTGACGAAGTGAGATCATTTGAAGGACAATATTCTATTAGAATTAGAGACAATTCTGGAGTAGCTTCATCAATGACATTAAACAATATTGATGTAAGTTCATTTAGTACAATTGAAGTTGATTTTTATTTCTACGTAAGAAGTATGGAGAATGGGGAAGATTTCTGGCTTCGATTCTTTGATGGATCTTCTTGGTTTACTGTGGAGACCTGGACAAGAGGTGTAAATATTAATAATAACACTTTCTACAATGCCACAGTCAGTATTACACCCTCCCAGTATAACTTCGCAGTGAATTCTGGATTTAGATTCCAGTGCGATGCTTCAGGGAATAATGACCAGATATTTATAGATCAAGTGACAATTACTGGTTTAACGATTAGTTCCAGAGGGCGTAAGGATAAACTAGAAATTGTTGGATATGGAGAACCAGAAGAATTATCTGAATTTGATATTTCAATTTATCCTAACCCAGTTAAGGGTAATATAATGAATATTGAAGTTTCTGGAGTAGAGACCTTTGGTTATTCAATCATTGATATAGTTGGTAAGACAGTGCTTAAAGGTAAAACCGCTGGTTCAATAAATGTTTCGAAATTAGATGGAGGTGTATATTTCATTAAAGTTAATGATGGTGATGAAATAATAACAAAGAAGTTTATTAAGAACTAATAAATAATAACCCAATAAAAAACCCAGAAGTGAATCTTTTGGGTTTTTTTTATATATGTTTTATTTCATTTTCATGAAGTAGTTCATCACCTCTAAGCCTTAATAAGATTTGAGCTACTGCAACAGTATCTTTCTCACAGTACTTTATTATTCTATCTATATTTTCTTCTTGGTAATAAACACGATAGACTTCACTACCATCAATATCATCCTTTGGAGAAGGAATGCCTAAAACCTTGGTTAAAAGCTTAAGAGAGGTATAAGTTTTATAATCTCCAAATTTCCACAGCTCAAGTGTATCTAAATGAGGTACTTCCCACGGTTTTTTTCCAAACAGGTTGAGTTTGTATGGTAATTCTATATTATGAATTATCATACGTCGTGCTATATATGGAAAATCGAATTCTTTACCATTATGAGCACATAACAGATGTTTATTTTGACTAAAATGTGAAATTACCAGATCTTTAAAATCCTTCAATATTTTTATTTCATTACCATAAAATGAAGTCACTCTGAATGTCCTTATATCACCTTCTAGTTTAAAATATCCGACAGATATACAAATGATTTTACCAAATTCAGCCCATATACCAGCCCTATTATAGAATTCCTCGGCTGTATATTCTTCTTTTCGTTGATATCGTGATTTAGTTTCCCACAACTCTTGTTTTGTTAGATCTAAATCAGAGTAGTTTTCAGTCTCAGGAACTGTTTCAATATCTAGGAATAATATGTTTTCTAGATTTAGTTTACTAATCATAAATCAAGCATTTTATAAGCTTCCTCTATGTATAGTGTAATGTCTTTAGTAAACTGGCCAATATCACTATCTGGTGACTTTTGATGACCTAATCTAACAATAATGATATTATCTTCAGGCTGTACAATAACATATTGTCCTAAATGTCCTCTCATCATTTTAAAGTTTTTACTATTTACATCTTTTAGCCACCAACCATAACCATACTCAGGACTTTCTGAAAATCTTGGCGTAATTGATTTTGCTACAAAACTGGAGTCTAAGATTTGTTGGCCATTCCATTTCCCATAGTCCTTGTAAAGCTTGCCAAAACGCGCAAAATCCTTCGCATTACCGGCTATGCAACAATAAGCTTTTACTAAATCATGATCCTCACTATCTACTTGCCATAGCACATCATTCTCACTACCTAGAGGTTTCCAAAAGCTCTCTTCTAAATAATTATAAAGTTTTTTACCAGTAGCCTCTTCAATTACCATTGCAAGCATCTGGGTGTCACCACTTGCATATTTAAAGGCTTTACTAGGTTCTTTTTCCATTTTTAAACCATTCATTACCTTGGCCAGATCATCATCGAAATAAGCGCGTGTTGTAATAGATAATGGCGAGTAATAGGCTTCGTCCCAATTAGTGCCAGAGGCCATGCTAGATAAATCACCAACGGTCATCTTTGCCGCATCACCCTCACAAAAAGCAGGAAGGAAATCACAAACAGGCTGATCCAAGCTTTTTATATAACCATCTTGAATCGCTTTACCCATTAAACCAGAGACATAACTTTTTGCCATAGAAAATGAATTGGATTTAGAATCTTCGCCAAAACCATCATAATATTCTTCATACCATATGCTATCATTTTTTATGATTACATAAGCAATTGTTCCCCAATCTTTATTAGCTTTTATAAGCCTTTTAGTTGGTTTGGCACTGTTGTAATCCTTGTGATTTGACCATGGTTGGGGATTATCGCTTGCTTCAATTTTTTGATTATCAAAATGTTTGTAATCTTCTAAATAGGCAGTTGTATGGCCTCTCATGTATATGGTACGGACTGCTTTTAAAAGATAATCCGTATCAGTGATATAGAGTAGCCCAACGACAACAACTAAAAGTATAAGTAAGAATTTAAGAGACTTTTTTAGAAATTTCATGTTTGAAAAAGCTTAGAGTTATTGTTTTCGACTTTTAAGTTTATTCTTATAAAAGTCTTTATCTGCAATGTATAGGGTTTTATTGAATGTTGCAATTATATTCGTTTCGGCATCTACTAAACTCATAGTTTTAGTGAGATCCATTTGATTTTTTTCATGTACAGTTTTTTTGATGCTATCAATCTCCTCTTTGGTAAATATAAATTCACCATAAATAGTTCCTTTGCCAGGTTTTTTATATTTAGCATCAACAGCTTTGTCCCAAACAATATATTGATCACCAAGTATTTGCAATAGTTGAATCATATAAATTGGGTCTGTTGCTGCCAACATGCTTCCACCAAACATGGTACCTGCATAATTGCGATTTTTCCAATTTAATTTGAGTCTTATTTTTATATATAACAAATCATCACTCACGTCTACAATTTTAGCCGTGGTTCGTCTATACATGGGTGACCAATTGAACCCGTATTTATATATCGTAGATACTTTAAAGTACTTTTTTAAAAGTTTTGTTCCAGACTTATACATTAAAATAAACTTTGTTGTTTGTTATTACTCTCATGGTTTATAAGCCATTGTTTTCTACAGAGACCTCCTGCATACCCTGTTAAACTTTCATCAGATCCAATGACTCTGTGGCACGGAATGATTACCCAAAGCGGATTTTCCCCATTTGCATTTGCAACAGCTCTGATAGCTTTAACATCGCCAAGCTGTTTTGATAATTCTAAGTAAGAAATAGTCTTGCCATAAGGTATGGTTTGAAGCTGTTTCCATACTGATTTTTGAAATGCTGTTCCTTCAGGATTAATATTTAAATTGAAAGATTGTAAATCTTCTTTAAAATAAGCTTTCAGCTGAATTACACAATCTAGTAATTCATATGGAATACTATCTGATTTTACTTTTTTTGAAGTTAATGTAACTGAAGAAATTCCATTTTTATCACCAATAATCTTGGCAAAACCAATTGGTGTTTCAATAATACAACTAGGCATTATTTTTTTAAATTATCATTTTCAATTAGCCCAAGGCGTTTCGCTCTTGTCTCCCAACTTTTTCTAGCCAGTAATTGAAGGTCAGATACATTGTCACTCTCATCCATAATTTCAAGACCAAGAAGTGTTTCAATGACGTCTTCCATGGTAACTAAACCACTTACAGAGCCATATTCATCTACAACAAGAGCCATATGATTTCTGCTTTCAACTAACTGTTCAAACAACGTAGGAATAGGCATACTTCGATTAACTATGATTATATTCCTCTTAATTTCTAATAGAGGTTTAGCGCCATTTCCTAATGCCATTTCTTTAAACACCTCATCTTTTAAAACCAAACCTGTAATATTATCTGCTTCTTCAGTATAAACTGGAATTCTAGAAAATCTAATATTCTGATTTATTTCAAAGAATGCTTCTATACTCGTACTTTCATTTTCGGTTTTCATGACAGTTCTAGGGGTCATTACATCCTTAGCGCGTACCTCCTTGAACGTCAATAAATTTTTAATAACTTTACTTTCACTTTCCTCAAAAACACCTTCTTCTTGTGCTATATCAGCCATAGCAACAAATCCTTCTCTGCTTAAAACACTCCCATGACCCTTACCACCAATTAATTTGGTTGTTAATTGTAGCAACCACAAAATCCCAGTCCACTTCAGTGGAAAAATTAAAACATTTAAAGCTTTGGATGTGAAATTGGCAAGTTGTTTCCAATAAGTGGCACCAATGGTTTTTGGAATAATTTCAGAAGCTACTAGTATTAAAATAGTCATCACGGTAGATACTACACCAACCATGACATCTTCTGTAAATTCTATTCCCAGAATACTTCTTCTTGTTGTACCATATAATTCCGCATAAGCTACTTTTGCTTGTACACCCACTAAAATTGCACCAACAGTATGTGCGATAGTATTTAAGGTTAGAATTGCAATTAAAGGCCGATCTACGTCTTTTTTTAATTCTTCTAGAGAATCTGCATATACTTTACCTTCTTTCTTTTTTACATTAATAAAGGTCGGTGTAATACTTAATAGTACAGCCTCTAATATGGAGCACAAGAATGAAAAGAAAATAGAAATAATGGCGTAAAATATAAGTAAGCCCATTAAGGTATAGTCATTTAGTTGGTACTAATTTACGAAATCAATTTTACTACATCTTTTGCAAAATAACTTGCTATAATATCTGCTCCTGCACGTTTAATAGATGTGACTTGCTCTAGCATAACACTATCATGATCTAACCATCCCTTTTCCGAAGCTGCTTTTAACATGGCGTACTCACCAGAAACTTGATAAACGGCAATTGGTATGTCGAACAAATTTCTAATATCTCTCACAATATCTAAATAACACAATCCTGGTTTCACCATGACTATATCAGCACCCTCGTTTATGTCCATTTCAGTCTCTCTGATGGCCTCATCTCTGTTGGCAAAATCCATTTGATAAGTTTTCTTGTCTTTTGGGATATTTTGAAGATCCACAGGTGCTGAATCCAAAGCGTCTCTATATGGGCCATAAAATGATGATGCATATTTGGCAGAATAACTCATTATGCCAACATCAATAAAGTTTGATTGGTCTAGCCCTTCACGTATTCCGAGGATACGACCATCCATCATATCACTTGGTGCCACAAAATCAGCTCCAGCTTCAGCATGTGAAATACTCATTTCCGCTAAAACTTCTACAGTGGCATCGTTTACAATTTTTCCATGTTTAATAATACCATCATGGCCATAGGAAGAAAAAGGATCGAGAGCCACATCTGTCATAACCAACATGTCTGGGCAAACTGACTTTACGGTTTTTATAGCTCGTTGCATTAAGCCATTTGGATTTAACGCTTCAGTTCCTTTGTTGTCTTTTAAAGCGTCGTCAACTTTAACAAAAAGCAATACAGATTTTAATCCCAAGCTCCATAATGTCTTTATTTCATCTTTCAACAGATCCAAACTATATCGATAGTAATTTGGCATGGATGCAATTTCTTCTTTTATTCCATGGCCTTCAACGACAAACAATGGAACTAAAAAATCATTGGGTGAGATAATGGTTTCTCTAACTAGACTTCTGATAGCCTCAGTTGTTCTTAACCTTCTATTTCTTCTAATTGGAAACATAATTATATCCAGTTTTTAGGTTCTTGCAATACCTTAATTAATTTTTCTTCTTCACTACCTTCAGCAGGGTGGTGATCATAAACCCACTGCACTTGTGGTGGTAAGCTCATAAGTATACTTTCAATACGCCCATTCGTTTTTAAACCAAACAAAGTGCCTTTATCGTGGACTAAATTAAACTCAACATAGCGACCACGTCTTATTTCTTGCCAATCACGTTGTTCTTTGGAATAATCAAGTTCCTTTCGTTTTTCTACAATTGGCACAAAGGCTTCTAGGAAACTATCACCTACATCAGTTACAAAATCATACCAATTTTGCATGGTCATTGATTCTGACTTTTTGCAATAGTCGAAGAACAAACCACCTATACCACGTGCTTCATTACGATGCGAGTTGTAAAAGTATTCATCACAACGTTTTTTGTATTTCGGGTAGAAATCTAGGCTATGTTTATCACAGGCTGATTTACATACTTGATGGAAATGTTTAGCATCCTCATCAAACAAATAATATGGCGTTAAATCTTGACCACCTCCAAACCATTGGTCTACAATATCTCCATTCTTATTGTACATTTCAAAATACCTCCAATTGCCGTGCGCTGTTGGCACCATTGGGTTTTTAGGGTGCAGTACTAAACTAAGACCGCAAGCAAAAAAATCAGCATCTTTAACACCAAAATAGGCTTGCATACTGTTTGGCAGGTTTCCGTGTACTCCAGAAATATTCACACCGCCTTTTTCGAAGACATTACCGTTTTGGATTACACGTGTTCGTCCACCACCACCTTCAGGACGTTTCCAAATATCTTCTTGAAATGTCGCTTTACAGTCAATTGCCTCAAGTTTTGAGGTAATCGTATCTTGTAATTCATGTATGTAATTGAAAAATTTATCCTTCAAAACCTAGTTTTTATATAATTCAAACAACTCCATATCTAATGGCGATTCTCCGGGAGGAGTAAACCCATTTAAAAGTGTTTTTTGCCATTTAAAACCATTATTTAAGGCTACATCTATACTAGATTGGTTGTCTTTATTTGCTATTATTTGTAATGTTTCAAGTTGAAGTACATTTAATGCATATTCGTTTAAAACCTTAATAGCTTTTGTAATTAGTCCATTGCCTTTAAAAGGATAACCTATACAATATGCATATTCTCCCTGCTTGGTTTTCCAGTTTAGTTCCTTGAGGTAAATTAATCCAGCTAACGCTCTTGTTTCTGACGCTTTGAGCATAAACAGAAACTCTTCTCTATTTTGGAACTGCTTAACTTTTTTCTCAACAAAAATCTGTGATAATGTCGGTGTTAAATTTTGCTCCAAGGTTTTTGGGAAGTAACGTTTAAGACGGTCTGTATTTGCAACAATAAAAGTACAAATTTTCCATGCGTCACCTTCATGAATTGGGTTAATTTCGAAACCATCAAATTGTGCTGTCATAAAACTTTAATTTCTGAATTATTCAGCCTTCTTTCTTCCTTGAGCAAGGTGACAGTTTTAAGTGATGCTGCTGTAACACTTAATGGTAAGACCAGTATTATACCAATAATAGGCACTAATAATAATAGGATGAATACGATTCCGTTGCCAATGGCAATTCCTCGATATTTTCTGACAAATTGAACACTTTCACCATATTTAAAATGGCGTTCAAGGGTGTAGTCCATATTACCGAAACCAGCATAATAGGCCTGCACTAAAAATAAAAGGACTGTTGAGAAAATATTAATTACAGGAATAAACTTTAACATTAAGATTGGGCTGGTAATCAACAACTCTTTTCCTAGATTTCTCAGGTTAATTCTTATACCTCTCCATAATTGTTGTCCAAAAGTTGTGTTGCGGTGTTGATGCTTTTCAATTCCTGTTAGGTGTGTTTCAATTTTTTCTGAAACGGGACTCATAAATGGTGCAGATAGCGCCATAATTATATGTTTATACAGGATCAAACCTATAGCAATTATCACTATAGCCCCAATAAATGTAGAAATAGAAGTAAATGTTTCTTTACCAAAGTCCCATGGCCAAATACTTGAAATAAATCTACCAATATTATCTGATAGACCATATGCCGTCACTCCAATTGTAAGTGCAGTTACAATACTTATAACAATTGGAATAGCAAAGTACTTCCATAATTTCAATTTAGAAATTAGTGCAAATGTGCCTGAGTAAGCTTCTAATCCTTTTAGAATGTTTTTAAACATAATATTCTTTCACTGCGTCAATAAATGCCTTGGCATTATCCAATGGAATATTAGGTAATATACCGTGACCTAAATTTACAATGTATTTGTCTTTACCAAATTCGTTAATCATTTGGTGAACCATTTTCTTTATTTCAGAAGGCGGAGAAAATAATCTTGTGGGATCAAAATTGCCTTGTAGTGTTATATTGCCACCTGTTAAATAGCGTGCATTTCTAGCAGAACAAGTCCAGTCTATTCCCAATGCTGACGCATTGGATTTTGCCATTTCTCCAAGAGCAAACCAACACCCTTTACCAAAAGCAATAACAGGAGCGTCATCCTTCAACGCCTCTATAATTTGATTAATGTACTGCCATGAGAATTCTTGATAATCAACTGGAGATAACATGCCACCCCAAGAATCGAAAATCTGTACCGCATCACATCCTGCCTTTACTTTTGCCTTTAGATATGCAATTGTTGTATCAGTAATTTTTTGTAACAGTTGATGTGCCGCTATAGGATTGGTAAAACAAAATTCTTTGGCCTTATCAAAATTTTTACTGCCCTGTCCTTGTACGCAATAGCATAAAATGGTCCAAGGTGATCCGGCAAAGCCAATTAAAGGAATCTCGTTATTCAATAATTCCTTGGTAGCCTTAATGGCTTGCATCACGTAGTCTAATTCTACATTTACATCCGGAATAATAACATTGTCTACGTCTTTATGATTACGAACAGGATTTGGTAAATATGGACCAAAATTTGGTTTCATTTCTACCTCTATGTTCATGGCTTGAGGAATAACCAAAATATCGCTAAATAAAATTGCCGCATCCATACCATATCGCCTAATAGGTTGAACAGTAATCTCACTTGCAAGCTCTGGTGTTCTACATCTTGTAAAGAAGTCATATTTAGCCTTTATCTCCATGAATTCAGGCAAATAACGCCCTGCTTGACGCATCATCCATACAGGAGGACGTTCAACAGTTTCACCTTTTAATGCTCTTAGATATAAATCGTTCTTAATCATAGTTATTAAACATAATTTTCATTCACCAGCTCAATCACACTTTCTACAGTAGGGACTTTCGCTATTCTCACATCTTCAAAAAATTGCTTTGCTACTTTGGCTGTAGTTTCACCGATACAAAATGCAATACCAGAAGCCTTGTTTTGTTTTAAATAGCTTTCAACGGTTGATGGGCTATAAAACATTACTCCGTCAAGATTGCTCTCAACCTTATCTGTATTGTATTTCGTTTGATAAGCTTCTATTTCATTAACGGTTATGTTATTTTCTACTAAGATATTTGGCAGGTCGTCTAATCTTAAATCACTACAGAAATAAGTGACTTCTGCACCTTCCATATATTCCACAAGGTGTTCGGCTAATTTTTTAGCGTTTGCTTCAATATGCTTTACATTACCTATGCGTTTTTCAATCATTCTCTTTGTGCGTCTTCCAACACAATAGATATTTTTAAATTGAAGTTCTGCAGGTGCAAAATTATGAAGTAGGGCTTCTACACCATTTTTACTTGTAATAATTACATTTTCGATCTCTTTTCTGACTACACTTTTAGGAATACGGTTAAGACTAATTTTTATGGCATCATTACTATCTGCAACAACATTATTATGAAATAACTGCAACTGCCCGTCCGTTAATTTTTTAGTAGAGTAGATATTGGTATTTCTGTCACTACGCTGTAATTGATCCATCAACGTTTTACCACCTTTACCAATTATATAGTCGGCACAAAATTCACCAATATCTGAATGCTCACCAAGCGGAACCACTTTTGAGACTTCTATTTTTTTTGAACCGTCTTTACTTAATAAGATTCCTTTAAAATTTACCTCCTCATTTTTAATATATGCTAAAGCACCTATTGGAGCTGTGCATCCGCCTTCAAGTTGTCTTAAGAACTTTCGTTCAATAGTTGTACAAATTTCTGTTTCCTCATGGTTAATTTCAGCGCATATTGTTCGGATTTCCTCATCACTTTCTAAAGCGGTTATCATTACAGCACCTTGGGCTGGTGCCGGAATCATCCAATGTAGATTAATAGCATTTTCAGGCTTAATATTTAGCCTACCTATACCAGCCGCTGCAAATATTGCAGCGTTCCAGTCATTGCTTTCGAGTTTTTCTAATCTAGAGTTAACATTACCACGAAGCCCAACAACGGTATGTGTTGGATATCGATTTAACCATTGTGCACGTCGGCGTAAACTACCTGTGGCAACAATAGCATCCTTAGCAGAAAGAAACTCTTCGTTATTTTTATAAACAAGCGTATCATTAACATTACCACGTTTTATAACTGCCGCTTGTACAATTCCTTTTGGTAATTGCGTTGGTACATCTTTTAACGAGTGTACTGCGATATCAATATCTTCATTGAGTATAGCAATATCTAAGGTTTTGGTAAATATGCCTGTAATACCCAGCTCATAAAGTGGTTTGTCTAGAACAATATCTCCAGTTGATTTTATTGGGACTAATACCGTTTTATGACCAAGTTTTTCAAGAAGTGATTGTACGGTTTTAGCTTGCCACATAGCGAGTTTACTATCTCGTGTGCCAATGCGAATTATTTTAGACATTATCGGTAGTTTCTAACTGGAATATTTTTTTGATAAGCTCAATGCTTTCGTCTGATGAACTGTTGTCTTCGCGTAAGTGATGTGCAAACTGATTTGTAATCTTTTGAATGATATTATTTGAAATCAATTCCGCTTGATCTTCATTAAAATCAGCAATTTTTTTTCGTTGAGAATTTAGTTCTGAATTTTTAAGATGTGTTAATTTATGTTTAATTGCCTGTATAGTAGGGACAAATTTTAGAGTATCTAACCAAACGTTAAATTCTCCCATGATCTCAGAAATAATAGACTCTGCCTGAGGAATATAGGCTTTACGTTTTACTAAAGTATCATCTGTAATCCTTGCTAAATCATCCATGTGAACCAATGATACATTTTGAAGATCTTTCACATCCTCGTTAACGTTTTTTGGAATAGACAAATCCAATATTAATAGCGGACGATTTGTAGAAATAAGGTTTTTGAAAACGGTAGGATCTTGTGCACCAGTAGCTACAATTACAATATCAGAATTATTAATTTCTGACTGTAACTCCACATAATCTTTAACAATAAGATTAAATTTTCCCGCAACTTCTTCGGCTTTGGTTTTAGTTCTATTAATTAAAGTTATATGAGAGTTCTTAGTATGCTTAACTAAATTCTCACATGTGTTTCTTCCAATTTTACCTGTACCAAAAAGCAAGATATTTTTGTCAGCAATATC
The DNA here is from genome assembly GCF_003335675.1 of Winogradskyella sp. KYW1333. GTDB lineage: Bacteria > Bacteroidota > Bacteroidia > Flavobacteriales > Flavobacteriaceae > Winogradskyella. The sequence continues at coordinate 254,915 of NZ_QPHL01000017.1, forward strand.
CTGAACATTATTCATGATATATTGAACTGAGGCAAACGAAACTGACGTCGCACCTGATGACAATTCTGTCTCTGTTTTAATCCTTTTACTCGCCTGTATAACCGAATTGATTAAACGTTCTGTAAATGAATTTAACAATCCTTGTTTTTTTGATTGTCTAGCACTAACCTTTATTTGACTAATGATTTCAAAATCTCCTAGAATTTGACTGTCTAAACCAGAACCCACTCTCAATATATGGTTTATCGCCTCCTTGTTTTTATAAACATAGGCCACTTCTTGAAATTCTTCTACAGTACCCTTGGTGTTTTCACAAAGTAAATGAATCAGCTGATATGGATGCTCCGCAAAACCGTAAAGCTCGGTCCTATTGCATGTAGAAATAACAACAAGACTTTCAATGCCACTATCTTTAGCCTGTAACAACAAATTATTTTTGGCAGTATCACTTAGGCTAAAATGACCACGCACTTCTGCATCAGCTTTTAAATAGCTGAGGCCAATGGTATAAAAATGTGTGCTTTTTTGCTGTTGCATTCGCTCGTTTACCTGACTTGGAAATTAACAAAGCAAAAATAATTTTGTTACTATCAAAAAAATAACGCTAGAGGAACTTTAAATGTCGTTTGTGGGTTTTTAAGTTTCTTTTTTATAAAAATATGATAATTGTCATATTTTTGCCTTGAATAAAAGGTTTTTTGACTTTTTGTTTAGAACGAATCTAAATAACAGGAAAAATGGATTTAAATATTTCGTCTTCAAAAAGTGTCGCTAGAGGTACTTTTGAAGAAACGTTTTTAGAAGATGGTTTTTTTGTACTAATGCATAAAAATGAAAATAACGATGTTGAAATTCTTGAACGCGAGATAGATAGTAGTTATTTACAATTTCATTTTTGCACTAAGGGATTAGCTGTATTTGTTTTTAATCAAGGCAATTACAAATTAAATATCAATGAAGAAACCTCTTTATTACTTTACAATCCTCAGCGAAATTTACCAATACATGTAGAGCTTCAGCCACACTCTTGGATTGTTTCTGCTGTTATTTCTATAGAGAAATTCCACAATTTATTTTCAAAGGATGCCAACTACGTTACTTTTTTAACTGATGAAAACAAGGACAAAAAATATTACAATGATGGCAAAATAAATCCATCGATGGCCGTGGTATTAAATCAAATGATTAGTTATAACCTTAACACATCTGTAAAACCACTATATTTTAAAGGTAAAGTGTACGAGTTATTAAGCCATTATTTTAATAGAAGTGAAGATGCAGATGTAGAACAGTGTCCTTTTTTAGTTGATGAAGTCAATGTAGCAAAACTAAAAAGAGCAAAGGACATTGTTGTTTTAAGAATGGCAGAACCACCAACACTAAAAGATTTAGCGGCAGAAGTAGATTTAAGCCTTAAAAAATTGAAAGAAGGATTTAAACAAATTTATGGCGATACAGTTTATGGTTTTTTGTTTGATTATAAAATGGAAGTTGCTCGAAAATTACTTGAATCTGGTGAATTCAACGTAAATGAGGTTGGGCTAAAAGTTGGTTATAGTACAGCCAGTCATTTTATTGCAGCGTTTAAAAAGAAATTTGGGACTACACCAAAACGCTATGTAAGTAGCACAAACGGCCAAAAGAATTAATCTATAGAACAATATTAAAATACAATTAAACCCATTCAGTTTTGGGTAATTGAGTTGTATTTTTGCATTGCAAAAAAATAAGATGAAAAAAGGAATATTATTAGTAAATCTTGGTTCGCCAGATAGTCCAAATCCTAAGGATGTAAAAAGATATTTAGGCGAATTTTTAATGGACGAACGTGTGATTGATGTACCACTTTGGGCACGTACTCTTTTGGTAAAAGGAATAATTCTAAACACAAGGCCAAAAGCTTCAGCAAAGGCATACAAAAAGATCTGGTGGGATGAGGGATCGCCATTAATTGTTTTGTCAGAAAGACTTCAAGAAAAAGTTCAGAACCAATTGGATGTCCCAGTGGCTTTAGCTATGCGCTATGGCAGTATGACTATAAAAAAAGGTCTTCAAGAGTTAGTAGATAAAGGATGCACAGATATTAAAACCATTCCATTATATCCTCAGTTTGCTATGGCTACCACTGAAACCATTGACGTAAAAGTAGATGAACTTGTTTCAAAATATTTACCGCAAGTAAAAATTACACGCACACCTGCGTTTTATAATAGACAAGATTATATTGATGTACTGTCTGCGAGTATAGCTGAAAAGCTTGAGGACTTGGATTATGAACATATCCTCTTTAGTTATCATGGTGTTCCAGAGCGCCACATTAGAAAAAGTGATGTAACTAACGGCAATTGTAAAATGGATGGCAAGTGTTGTTTTAAAAAGGGTAGTCTACAGCATGAGTTTTGCTACCGTCATCAATGCGAAATTACTACGATAAATGTTGCTAAAAAATTAGGCTTAAAGAACGGAACTTATTCTACAACGTTTCAATCTAGATTAGGCTTTGATCCATGGTTAAAACCATATACGGACCGCACCATTGAGCGAATGGGTAAAGAGGGTATTAAGAAAATGGCTATTGTAACACCGGCTTTTGTTAGTGATTGTTTAGAAACCCTTGAAGAAATTGCTATGGAAGGGGAAGAAATATTTCACGAAGTTGGTGGAGAGGAATTTACTGTTATTCCTTGCCTAAACGAACGAGATGATTTTGCTCAAGTACTTTCTAATATTACAATGGAGTGGATTGCCACTGAAACTGTAATTGCCTAATGGCTAAAGTAACCTCTCAAGATTTAGGACATCAACCTATTGGTAAATTACTAATAAAGCAGGCAGTACCAGCTTCTATTGGTATTTTAGTGATGTCTTTGAATATTCTTGTAGACACCATTTTTGTTGGTAATTGGATAGGATCTGTAGCTATTGCGGCAATTAATGTTGTATTGCCAGTTTCATTTTTTATTGCGGCATTAGGAATGGCAATTGGTATTGGAGGGTCATCTATTATCTCCAGAGCACTTGGTGCTGATAATCGTAAAAAGGCGCTTACAACTTTTGGCAACCAAATAACGCTCACTTTATTATTAACTGTCGCATTAGTAATCCCAGGTTTATTATTTGTTGATAGTATAATTCCTGCATTTGGTGGTAAAGGTGCAATTTTTGAACCTGCCAAGGTATATTATGTTATTGTACTTTATGGTATTCCGTTTTTAGCGCTTTGTATGATGGGCAATACAGTTATCAGAGCAGAAGGTAAACCTAAATTTGCCATGTATGCGATGATGATTCCATCAATTGGTAATTTGGTTTTAGATTATATTCTTATCAGAATATTTGATTTCGGAATGCATGGTGCTGCTTGGGCAACAACAGGTTCCTATGTGCTTTGCCTAGCTTTTATCCTTTGGTTTTTTCTTTCAAAAAACTCAGAACTAAAGATTACAGATTGTTTTTACAAATTGAATTTTCCAATAATTAAAGAAATTGGAAGCTTAGGTTTTGTTACATTATCCAGACAGGCTGTTGTTAGTGTTACGTATTTGTTGATGAATAACATTTTGTTTGATTTTGGTGGTGAAACATCCGTAACAGCCTACGCCATTGTTGGTAGAATGTTAATGTTTGCCTTGTTTCCTGTTTATGGAATTACTCAAGGATTTTTACCAATTGCAGGATATAACTATGGGGCAGAAAATTACAGCCGAGTCCGGAAAACAATAATGACAGCCATAAAATACGCGGCTTTACTAGCGGGAATTGTTTTTGTTTTCTTAATGATTTTTCCTGAAGCTATCACAAGCTTATTTACTCAAGACCAAGCAGTATTAGTAGAAACACCTCCAGCAATGCGATGGGTATTTGCTGCGACTCCAATTATAGCGATTCAATTAATAGGCGCAGCATATTTTCAAGCTATTGGTAAGGCAACCCCAGCATTATTACTTACTTTATTAAGACAAGGCCTTTTCTTTATTCCTTTAATTTTCATTCTACCTCATTTTTATGGTGAGTTAGGCGTGTGGATTGCATTTCCTGTATCGGATATACTTGCTACAATTGTGACAGCGTATTTTTTACACAGAGAGGTGACGTTAAATTTATTGCCAAAGGAATCAGAATCATATTAAATTCTTAATTTTAGGATTCTATAATTAACCTTTTTTACAATGAAAGTTTCTTCGTTTTTTGCAGTTTTACTGTTATCATTTTTTAGTTTAAACATTCAATCACAAGACATCCAAGAATCTGATTATTCTGCATTAGAGTACAGGCTTGTTGGACCGTTTAGAGGTGGTAGAAGCGCAGCAGTTACTGGAGTTCCTAATCAACCGAATCTCTATTATTTTGGTGCGGCTGGTGGTGGAATATGGAAAACAACTGATGGAGGTCGTCAATGGGAAAATATTTCGGATGGTTACTTTGGTGGCAGTATAGGATCAATTACCGTTGCTAAGAGTGATCCTAATGTAATTTATGTTGGTGGTGGCGAAAAAACTGTACGAGGTAATGTATCCTCTGGTTATGGTGTCTGGAAAAGTGTAGATGCCGGTAAAACTTGGTCGAAATCAGGTTTAGAAAAATCAAGGCATATACCAAGAATTGCAATTCATCCTACTAACCATAATATTGTGTATGCTGGTGTAATGGGTAATATTTATAAGCCAACACAGGAGAGAGGTGTTTATAAAAGTACAGATGGTGGAAAATCTTGGCGCAAAGTATTGTTTTCGAATGCACATTCAGGTGTTGTAGATTTACAAATTGACCCAACGAATCCTAGAATTTTATACGCATCAACCTGGAGGGTACAACGTACTCCATATAGTTTAAGTTCGGGAGGTGATGGCTCAGCGCTTTGGAAGAGTACAGATAGTGGTGAAACCTGGACTGAAATTTCAACAAACAAAGGATTTCCTGAAGGTATTTTAGGAATTATAGGAGTAACGGTTTCTCCCGTAAACAGTCAACGTGTTTGGGCAATTGTAGAAAACAAAGACAAAGGAGGTCTTTATAGAAGTGATGATGGTGGAGAATCTTGGAATCAAGTAAATAGTGAACGAAAATTAAGACAACGTGCTTGGTATTACACAAGAGTTTATGCAGACACCAAAGATGTCAATACTGTTTATGTACTAAACGTAAGCTATCATAAGAGTACAGATGGAGGAAGAACCTTTGGGAACTATCGAGCGCCACATGGTGATCACCATGATTTATGGATTGCTCCGGAAGACCCAAATAGAATGATAATTGGAGATGATGGTGGGGCACAGGTTACTTACGATGGGGCTGAAACTTGGAGCACATATCACAACCAACCAACTTCTCAATTTTATCGAGTAACCACAGACAACGCATTTCCTTACAGGATTTATGTGGCACAACAAGATAATTCTACAATTAGAATACCACATAGAACAGATGGTAGATCAATTTCAGAAGATGACTGGGAAAGCACGGCTGGAGGTGAGTCTGCCCATATTGCAGTAGATCCTGAAGATAATGATATTGTTTATGGTGGTAGCTATGATGGATTTCTAACTAGGGTGAATCATAAGACAGGTACCGTAAGAGCTGTAAATGTTTGGCCAGATAATCCTATGGGTCATGGAGCTGAAGGAATGAAATACAGATTTCAGTGGAACTTCCCAATAGTATTTTCAAAACACAATCCGGATAGATTATATACTTTCTCACAACATGTTCATGTTACAGAAAATGAAGGTCAATCTTGGGATATTATTAGTCCTGATTTAACAAGAAATGATCCAGAAAAATTAAAATCTTCTGGTGGACCTATTACTCAAGATAATACTTCGGTAGAATACTACTGTACTATTTTTGCCGCTCAGGAGTCTCCGCTTAAAGAAGGGTTGTTATGGGTAGGTAGTGATGATGGCTTAATCCATGTTACTCAAGATGGAGGTAAGACTTGGGATAATGTTACGCCAAAAGGTATGCCAGAGTGGATGATGATTAATAGTATTGAACCAAGTGCGTTTGATGAGGGGACTTGCTATGTTGCTGGTACAAAGTACAAAACCGGAGATTTTGCGCCATATTTATATAAAACAACTGACTATGGTAAGTCTTGGAAGAAAATAACCAACGGAATTAATGAAGAACACTTTACGAGGGTATTGAGGGAAGATCCAAAACAAAAGGGGTTATTATATGCAGGAACTGAAACAGGAATGTATATTTCATTTAATGACGGTAAGGAATGGAAACCTTTTCAATTAAATTTACCAATTGTACCAATCACAGATTTAACAATTAAGGACAATAACCTTATTGTAGCTACTCAGGGAAGAAGCCTTTGGATGATAGATGACCTTTCCGTTATACATCAGCTTTTTAATAATGAGGTAAAAGGGAATCATTTGTTTAAACCAAAGGACACCTATAGAATGCGTGGTAGCAGTACAAAGGGGAGTAAGACTGCAGGGACAAACCATCCTAATGGTGTTATAACCTATTTTAATTTAAAGGATGTAAATGAGGATGATAAAATATCTCTTACCTATTTTGATAAGAAAGGAGATACGATTAAAACATTTTCAAATGTGAGTAAAAAAGACAAGTTAAGCGTCAAAAAAGGGGCGAATCAATTTGTTTGGAATATGACTTATGATGGCGCAGAACGGTTAAAGGGAATGATCTTATGGTGGGCGAGTTTAGAAGGACCAAGAGCGGTACCTGGAAATTATATAGTGAGTCTAAACGTTAATGGAGAGGAGCAATCTCAACCATTTACAATACTGGCAGATCCTCGTGCTGAGAGCACATTGGAAGATATGCAAACTCAATTTGATTTTATAAAGGATGTCAATAAGACAATGGATGAAGCACACAAATCCATAAAGAAGATTAGAAATATTAATACACAGCTAAGTGCGTTTCAAAAACAATATAAAGGAGATGATAATGTTGTAGAATTGCTTAAAAAAGCAAAAACCTTGGCAGAGCAATTATCAGTTATTGAAAAGGCGTTATACCAGACGCAAAACAGAAGTGGCCAAGACCCATTAAACTTTCCAATAAGACTTACAAATAAGTTAGGACACCTCAATTCTTTAGTTAGAATGGGAGATTTTGCGCCGACTGAGCAAGATATAGCCGTAAAAAATGAGCTTACTGAAAAAATAGAAAAACAGTTAAATACATTTAATGACCTTATTAAAAGTGAGGTAAAAGAATTTAATGAAGCGTTTAACGGTTTGAATTTAAACTATTTATTTATTGAGGATTAATAAATGGAGTATTACAATTATATAAAATCACTACATCTCATTTTTGTCATCACCTGGTTTGCTGGTTTGTTTTATATACCGCGTTTATTTGTATATCAGATAGAAGCATTCCATAAACCCTCTCCAGATAAAGAAATATTGGGTAAACAACTTAAACTTATGGCCAAGCGCCTTTGGTTTATTATTACTTGGCCTTCAGCAATTTTATCCACTTTATTCGCAATTTGGCTGATGATTTTAATGCCAAGTTGGTTTCAACAAGGTTGGATGCATGTTAAGCTCACCTTCGTGGGTTTACTTTTTGTTTATCATTTTAAAACGCATTTCTACTATAAACAATTGCAAAGAGATGAGGTAATGGTGAGTTCTAACTTTATGCGCATCTGGAATGAAGGTGCGACATTTATATTATTTGCAGTGGTCTTTCTTGTTATTTTAAAAAGTACAATTAATTGGATTTTCGGAATAATTGGATTAGTGGTTTTGGGAATATTAATAATGCTAGGATTTAGAATTTATAAAAATATCAGAGCAAAAAACCCAGACGCATAATTGGCTTGATTATTGCTATATTTAGTGCATTATAATCACTAATGAAGATTAAAAAACTCTCTTTAAGATCTAGAATATTCATTGCCATGATACTTCTTGTATTATTAGCATCTATTCTAATTGCTGCCGTTACAATTTACCAATATAATGAAGAGGCTAAAGATTATCACAAAGAGCGTTTAGAGCGTAAGGAAAAGGCAATTAGGCAGAGTATTAATTTTGCAATTAAGGAAACCACCTATCCAGTTACTACAGAAAACATACCTCTGATTTTTAAGGATGAAATTTTTGATATAGATGCAATTCATAACCTTCAAATAAATCTTTATGATCTCGAAGGACAATTACTTAAAAGCTCAAAGCGCACAATTCAAAGGGACACTACAGAAATTTGTATAGATGCAGAAATCCTTAATGCATTAGCCAATACTGTAGAACACAGACATGTGGTTAAAATTCAAGAAAATGGACAGACATTCCAATCGTCATATTCATATATCACGGATGAAAAGTTTAAGAATTTAGCCATCTTAAACCTACCTTATTTAGAGAATGATGACTTTCTAAATAGGGAATTGAATGAGTTTTTACTTCGCCTAAGTTATGCCTATTTGGCTATGATATTAGCTGCTATTGTTTTTGCCTATTTCATATCTAAATACATAACCAAATCACTAAAAACAATTAGTGATAAAATGAATGAATTACGTTTAGAAAAACGAAACAAAAAGATTGAGATTAAAAGTTCTAGCGAAGAAATAGAAACCCTTGTAAATTCATACAACGGTATGATTGATGAGCTGGAAGCAAGTGCTGTAAAATTGGCCACTAGTGAGCGTGAACAGGCATGGCGCGAAATGGCAAAGCAAGTAGCTCATGAAATTAAAAATCCACTTACACCAATGCGTTTAAGTGTTCAGAGTTTTCAACGTCAGTTTGACCCAAATGATGAGGGCATTAATCAAAAAGTTGATGAATACAGTAAGACATTGATTCAGCAAATTGACACAATGAGTTCAATAGCTTCAGCCTTTTCGAATTTTGCTAAAATGCCTGCCCAGAAAAGTGAAAAACTTAATGTTGTAAGCATAGTAAAATTGGCATTAGATATTTTTAATGAAGGCTATATTACTTTTGAAGCAGAATCAGATGAGATTATTGCAAAGTTTGATAGAAACCAGTTAATCCGAGTAGTTACAAATTTGGTTAAAAACAGTATTCAAGCGATACCTAGCGATATTGAGAATCCTATAATAAATGTGAGGGTGTTCTCTGAAGACGAAGAGGTGAAAATTACTGTAGAGGATAATGGTAGTGGTATTACCGAAGAAACCAAATCCAAAATTTTTGAACCAAAGTTCACTACTAAAACCAGTGGTATGGGTCTTGGTTTAGCTATGGTAAAAAATATTGTGGAAACCTTCAACGGAAGTATTAACTTTACATCTCAATTTGGAAAGGGAACTACATTTACAGTTTCATTTCCTAAAGAATAATACTATGAGCTATTCAAATATACTTTCCCAATCTTCAAATGGGATAACTACTATTACTATTAATAGATCAAATAAATTAAATGCCTTAAACAAATCAACAATTCAAGAGTTGCACGAGGCTTTTAATAAAGCAAATAATGACTCTGCCACCAAGGTTATTATTATCACTGGTAGTGGTGAAAAAGCCTTTGTTGCAGGAGCTGATATAAGTGAATTTGCCGATTTCAATGTTGAAGAAGGAGGTAAACTAGCAGCCCAAGGTCAAGCTTTACTATTTGATTTTGTAGAGCATCTTAGCACACCAGTAATTGCTGCTGTAAATGGTTTTGCCCTTGGTGGTGGGTTAGAGTTGGCTATGGCTTGTCATTTTAGAGTAGCAAGTGATAATGCTAAAATGGGATTACCTGAAGTTTCTCTAGGAGTAATACCAGGCTATGGTGGTACACAGCGCTTACCACAACTTGTGGGCAAGGGAAGAGCAATGGAAATAGTTATGACAGCAGGTATGATTGATGCAAATCAAGCATTAAATTACGGACTTGTAAATCATGTTGTTCCGCAAGAGGAGTTGTTGCCATTATGCGAAAAAATAGCAGGTAAAATAATGCGTAATTCATCAGTAGCTATTGCAGAAGCAATTAGAGCGATAAATGCAAATTATGAGGATGGCGTCAATGGTTTTGACGTGGAAATAGAGTCCTTTGGCAATTGTTTCGGTACAGAAGATTTTACTGAAGGTACTACGGCATTTTTAGAAAAACGTAAGGCAAATTTCCCAGGAGCTTAGTTATTTAACTTCCCAACCTTTTCTGTAATCACGTGTTACCCATTCATTAGCTTTTTCATAGTTGGTAACTTTCATAGCTTCACCATCCCAAAGAAGTTTTCTTCTTCCAGGATAATCAAAAGGTGCCCAATCAGTTGGTTTTTTGCCATCTTTTAAAACTTTATACTGAAATGCTTTTATGGCAAGATTACCCATTAAAACAGACTCAGTAAGTGGTCCGGCATATTCAAATGGTGATGATGTTTTAATACCTGATAGACAAGCTTCAACCCAATTGTCTATATGACCGTTTAATCCATTTTTAATTCGTGGTAAGGTTGGTTCCGGTTTTTTGAAGTAATTCATGGTACTACTTGGTAATAGTCTCGGATTACCTGAGTAACAATCCGTAACCAACATACCTTTAGTGCCGTAAAAAACACTACCGCCACTCCAGTTACCAATAAACTCACCGTCTTTTAATTCATCTGGTAAATCTGGCATTATGCCACCATCATACCAGTTTAAATTAACCTGGCCATGTTTTTCAGTATCAAATTTCAATCTAACAATAGAAGAAGGTGGACAGGCTTTGTTATAATTGGCCTCTACAAAGTCACCAGCCCAAACTGTAGTGCAACTTGCTTCAGCTTCATTTGGATAACCAAGACCCAAAGTTCTGAACGGTGTTTCCATGATATGGCAACCCATATCACCAAGACCACCAGTTCCAAAATCCCACCATCCTCTCCACTTAAAAGGTAAATAAGCAGAATGATACGGTCTATTTTGAGCTGGTCCTAACCAAAGATCCCAATCAAGATGTGACGGTACGGGCTCACCTTCATTAATATTTCTTAACCCTTGTGGCCAAACGGGTCTGTTTGTCCAGCAGTCCACTTTTTCGATAGTTCCAATAACACCTGAATCTATCCACTCTTGTGCTTCTCTAATTCCATCACTCGAACTTCCTTGATTACCCATTTGAGTCACTATGCCAGTTTCTTTGGCAATATTGGCCATAAGACGAGCTTCATGTATATTGTGGGTGAGTGGTTTTTCTACATATGCATGTTTTTTTGCCCTCATAAATGGCAATGCAATTACAGCATGTGTATGGTCAGGGGTGCCAACGGTAAATGCATCAATCTCATTTATATGATTGTCATATAACTTTCTAAAATCCTTATACTTCTTTGTCTTTGGGTGCATTTTATAACTCCCTTCAGCCAACTTATCATCTACATCGCATAGTGCCACAAACTTTACATTTTTGTTAGAGCTAAGACCTTTTACGATTCCTGCACCACGACCACCAACACCAATAGAAGCTACGTACAGAGTATCACTTGGTGGTACATGATTTTTACCTAAAACATAACTAGGAACAATGGAAAAAGCTACAGTTGCACCTGCAGTTTTTTTGATGAATTTTCTTCGCTTCATAAAAACAAATTTTGTTGGTTAGTACCACATGAAGGTACAACAAAATTCAATAAATTACGAAAGTACATTTAGAGTGAAAAAAAGATTCTGTTCTAAATCAAATTGAAGACTGTCATGGTGGTAGTCTTAATGAAAGCCGTTTTGGAATTAGAATGAGAGGTGAGGGTCAAATCGCGAAACAAATAAATGACACAGTTAAGTTGGCCAAAGCAAAATATTTTAAAGGAAGGTCTATACCCAAACTGAATGATGCTTTGCATGAAAATTATAAAACCAATCAACTCAAATTATTTTAAAAAAAGAAGTGGACTTAAGTCCACTTCTCACTAAATAATAACTAATATATAAACAACAATCTATATTCTAAATCTCTCGGTGAACACGCGGTTGTTAAACTTAACAACAGCAGTATAATCTCCTGATAAAGTTTCATCTAATCTGTATACTCCATTTAATACTTGATTACCTTTAATAGTATCAGAGTAGATTAAATTATCTTCAAAATAAAGGTTCACCTTCATTTCATTTGTATCTATTCCAAGCTTAGAAATTATAATTCTAGAATCTTCATTTCTAAAAACTGGTTTAAATATCTTTTCTTTAGCATTTGAGCTAAAAGTTACTTCCTTATTCTTCACTATAATTGAGGTCAACTCAATTTCAAAATCCTTGTTGATTTCAATAGTATATATTCCATTTGATAGTTGGGTAAAATCGTACAGCCTAGTTAGATTTCCATTGTATTTAACCGTACCTGAATAAATAGTATTACCTGATTCATCGTAAACAGAAATCTTACTTCCTTCATTTATAAAATGGTAAGTCGGTATTTTGTCTGTTTTCTCACTTGCGTAGCTTGTGTATGTTCCAAACATCACTGCTACTACTAAAATTCCCTTTAATAAATTTTTCATCTGTTTCATCTTTTTTGGGGTTAAACTGAATAATTAAATTTTCTTTTATCGTTTTTATAAGTTGTTGAAAATTGTTTATAAATCAGTTCTTAGGATTTAACGATACAAAGGTATTTGAGATGCTTAGTGCAGAAAACAAGAATATTGGCATATTTATATTCAAAATTAACCTTATAATTGTTTTTGTGTAGAAATTGGGTTAAAATAGTATATATTATTGATAATTGTGTATACATTTTGTTTTTGTGTTACACCTAATTTTGTATTAATTAAAAAATTGTGAAGACAAGAAAACCTACTTTAGAGAAGATAAGTCCAGAATTTGGGAGTTCCATGCGTGTAATTAAACATGAAACTTACCTCGGCAAAAAAAAACCATTTTGGCATTTCCATCCAGAAATTGAATTAGTTTACGTAAATAAAGGGAAAGGTAAGCGCCATATAGGTAATCATTTATCATACTTTAATAATAGCCAGTTACTATTAATTGGTTCTAATCTACCACATAATGGATTTACGGATAGATTGACTATTAGTGGAACAGAAACTATTGTACAGTTTAGAGAAGAGTTTTTAGGACAGCACTTTTTTGATGTACCAGAGATGGAAGCTATCAGTAATTTGTTTGATCGTGCGAAGAGTGGCATACTATTCGGTGTTAAAACAAAACAAAAATTCGGTAAAAGAATTGAAAAGCTTTCTGAGAAAGAGGGATTTAAAAAAATATTGCTTTTACTTGAGATTTTGCATGGATTAGCAAAGTCCGAAGACTATGTGATTCTTAATGCAGATGGGTATGCTTTTGAAACAGAACCTCAAGATAGTGCCAAAATAGATATTATTTTTAATCATATAAATGATAATTTCAAGGAGCACATTAGTTTAGATGAAATAGCTGATAAAGTTAGTATGACAGTACCTGCTTTTTGTAGATATTTTAAAAAGGTGACAGGGAAGACTTTTACCAAGTTAGTAAATGAGTATCGAGTGGTTCATGCCACAAAATTGTTGTCAGAAAGTCAAATGAGTATTACAGATATTTGTTATGAGTGCGGGTTTAATAATTTTTCTCATTTTAATAAGTTATTCAAGGAATTCACTGGTAAAAGTGCATCCAAATATAGAGGTGAACTAAAATTGATGGTGCAATAAAAGAATTTAAGTATGGACAAGAAAATAGATTTGGCAATAGAATATTACACTTCCAAGGGGCAGAAAATTCTAGACAAGGTTAATAAAAGAAACAATGTAAGTGCTGATGAGTTAATTAAATTGGGTGAAGAAATGGCTATAATTGAATATAAATTAACTGCACTTGAGATTGCAAAAACCAATTAATTTATAATTTCCCGTTCCATTCACTATAAAATCGGGTTAAAAACTCTTCCATATAATTATGTCTATCTGAGGCTATTTGCTTTCCTGTTTTTGTGTTCATTTGGTCTTTTAGCAATAACAATTTTTCATAAAAATGATTAATGGTAGGGGCAGAAGAATTTTTGTATTCTGCTTTACTCATATTGAGGTTTGGCTTAATTTCAGGATTGTAAATAGCTCTGTTTTTAAACCCACCATAGTTAAAACATCTGGCTATTCCAATGGCTCCAATAGCATCTAACCTATCTGCATCTTGCACGACTTCCATTTCTTTTGAGGTAAACTGAAATCCTTTTTCAAAAGTGTTTTTGAATGACATGTTTTTTATAATGTTTATAACATGCTCTATAACCACACTATCGACATTATTTTTAATTAGGAATGTACTAGCTTTTTTAGGGCCAATGGTCTCGTCACCTTCATGAAATTTAGAATCTGCAATATCATGCAATAATGATGCTAAGGCAACAATCTCTATATTAACATTTTCTTGTTTTGCAATATGTAAAGCATTATTAAAAACACGTTCGGTATGAAACCAATCATGGCCTCCTTCGGCATGCATTAATTCTGACTTAACGAAATTCTTTGTCTTTTCAATTAATTCAACATTCATTAAACTATAATATGTGATGTTATGGTTTTTTCAATTTCCGGTATTAACTTCAAATGATCCAATTGCTCACTCAGTTTAATGGGTTTATGAACAGTATATTTAATGTTAGCACCAATACCCATTGGAAATTTACCATATCTTAAGGTTTTCCATGAATTGTTTATGGTAATAGGAACGACCAGTGCACTTGGCATGTGATTAAACATGGTTATCAAACCTTTTGTTTTAAATGGTTTAGGATTGCCATCTCTACTTCTGGTTCCTTCAGGAAATATTACCGCAGCCCATTTATTTTTTTCAACCCGCTGTGCAAATTCTTCGATTGCTTTTATTGAACCTAAAGCATTTTTTCTATCAATGAGAACAGATCCACCATGCCTTAGATTATAAGAAACACTAGGAATCCCTTTGCCTAATTCTTTTTTGCTGATAAACTTTACATGATGTTGTCGCAGATACCAAATTAGTGGCGGGATATCATACATGCTCTGATGATTTGTAACAAGTATTAAGGGAATACCCTTATTAATTTGATGAGGATTATTAAAAGTAAATCTAGTTCCTAAAATATTAAGACATCTTAACAGGAAAAACTGAAGAAAGTCTACACTTATTTTGTGGGCTTTATATCCAAAAATATTGTTACAAAACCATTGTATTGGATGAAATACAACTAAAGTTAACCCAAAAAAAATGAAGTAAATTACTGTAATAGGATAGGCAATTATTTTTTGCATGGTACAAAATTAAAAAACCACGATAAAAATCGTGGTTTTTTTAAATACTTCTTATTTATGGAACTAACAATGATCGTTATAAGCATCCATTAGATTTTCTGCAATTAATTCTGCAGGTCTTCCTTCAATATGATGACGCTCTAACATATGCACCAATTCTCCGTCTTTAAATAATGCCATACTTGGTGAACTTGGTGGAAATGGAATCATAAATTCTCTTGCTTTATCCGTAGCCTCTTTATCTACACCTGCAAATACAGTAACTAAATGGTCAGGACGCTTTGTATTTTGTAAGCTCATGCTTGCTCCTGGTCTTGCATTAGCTGCGGCACAACCACAAACAGAATTTATAACTACTAATGTCGTTCCTTCTTTTGCTAATGCACTTTCTACAGCATCTGTTGTATGTAATTCTTCAAAACCAACGTTTGTTAAATCTTCTCGCATTGGTTTCACTAGTTCTGCTGGATACATATTATAATTTTTTAATTAACACTTTTTAGTTTTGCAAAGATACCAAATGTGTAACAAATAGTTAATCGCATACACTAACAAATAGTATATTTATGTATTCATAAAAACTATAGTAAAAATGAGTTTTGCAAAATGGATAGGAGGAGCAATTGGGTGGTCATTTGGTGGCCCAATAGGTGCTATAATTGGATTGGCAATAGGGAGTTTTGTTGATAACATGGCAGATGCTGGTAGTCCTCTCATTGGTGAAAGACAAACAGGACAAAAAAGGCGTGATCCTTACAGAAGGATGCCTAATTATGATAAGCAACGCAGACGGCCTAAAACACAGTCAGGAGATTTTGAGGTAAGTCTACTTATTTTGGCTTCAATTATCATAAAGGCTGATGGTAAACAAGATCAGCGTGAGTTAGATTTTGTGCGTCAGCAATTCAGAAATATGTATGGTAAAGAACGTGCTAACCATGCCTTTGATTTGTTTAAGCGAATTACCAAACAGAATGTATCTAAGCGTCAAGTATGTTTACAGATTAAACAGATGATGGATCATGCCTCGCGTTTGCAGTTATTACATTTTTTATTTGGTATAGCCAAAGCAGATGGTCATGTTACCGAAAGAGAAATAAAAGAAATTTACACTATATCTGGGCATTTAGGAATAAGTAATAAGGATTACGAAAGTATTAAGGCAATGTTTTATAACAGTATTGATAATGCCTATAAAATACTTGAGATAGATAAGTCAGTTTCTGATGATGCCGTTAAAAAAGCTTACAGGAAAATGGCTAAAAAGTACCACCCAGACCGCGTAGGTCACTTAGGAAAAGAACACCAAGAAGGTGCAGAGGAAAAGTTTAGACAAGTCCAAGAAGCATACGAGCATATCCAAAAGGAAAGAGGCTTTAAATAATCTTATCATATGATTTGGGTATTTGGCACCATATTCATTTTTGTTTTTGCCTTTGTAATTATAAAGCTTACAATAAACACAAAGGGAAATCCAGATTCTAAATTGGGAATTTTAGAACATCCGAGTAGTTTTAACAAACAAGATGTTGAAATGGTAGATGATAGCCTTAACGAAGTCAATTCAGAGCATTTAAATTAGATCTTATGAATGAAGACGAATTAATATCTAAAATAGAGGAGGAGATTAGTGTCACAGAGAGAAAGATTAAAGACCTACGAAATCTAACTAAGCCTATTTCTCCTAGTGATGCAATTGGTAGAGTGAGTAGAATGGATGCTATCAATAACAAAAGCGTAAATGAAAACTCATTGCGTCAGGTGGAGGTTAAACTCAGCAATTTAAAACGTGTATTAGAAAACGTTGGGACCCCAAATTTTGGGATTTGTGTAAAATGTAAAAACCAAATTCCAATAGGTAGAATTCTCATTAGACCCCAAAGCTTGCTTTGCGTTAATTGTGCCAGATAATAAATTTATAATGATAAAATTCTTAGTCCAATAAAGAATGTTCTTGGCATTCCTGGTCCATAGACATAATTACTATCTCTGTTCTTACCGGTATCAAAATCATCTTGATAAGCATTGAATATATTTTTAATTCCTCCAAAAACTTCAAGACCAGCACCTATATTATCGATATCAAAACGGTAACTTGTTCGCCAACTAAACTCATGAAATGATAGCGTTGTTTTATATTCATTAACTGTTTGTTCTGGTGCACCAGCAAAATGGGCTATAAGCATATCACCAGTATAAACGTAGTTTAAATTTGTATTAAATTTGTTGTTGGGTATATAACTTAATGTGGCAAAACCATATTTATTCGGAGTTCTCAAGAATTCTCGTCTTGGTGTTAAACCTTCAATAGTTTCAACTGCCGTACTAAACTCACTTGTCTGTAGTGTAAAACCGGCTTCTAGTTGCATTTTTCTTTTATAGTTTGCTCTTGTTTCGATAGTAATACCTTGTACTACTGCAGCATCACCATTTTGTTTCTCAAATCGTTGACCAAATTCATCTTCTCCAATAGGATTAAGATAGAAAGCGTCTTTAAGTTTGGTATAAAAACCTTCTACTGTAAAACCAGCAATGAAATTTTCTGTGGACTTATCATAATTTATGGAAGCGCTAAAACTATTTGATTGTTCTTCTACCAAATCATCATCCAATGAAATTCTAGATACACCTCCTCCAGCAAATGCGATATGTAAATCTGTATCAAATGCCTGAGGTGCTCTAAATCCAGTGCTCCATGTAGCACGTAATTGAACGTTAGATTCTGATTTATACAACAAAGAAAAACGAGGACTAACAATTAGGTTGTCCACGAGGTTGTTACTGTCTACTCTAAATCCAGAAAGTAGATTAAGTTTTTGGGTGATTTCCCAATCACTTTGAAAAAATGTCCCTAAGTTTTTTGTTGTTTGATCTATTTTGTAGTTATACGAATCAATTACATCTAACACATCATCAACCAAATATTCTGAACCTATTGTCAATACATTGGTGCCATTTAGAAAATCATTTAACCGATGATTAAGTTGCACACCTCCTTGCAAAGTTGTTGTTTTTGAGGTGCCATAAGGAGCATTTTCAATATGATTTTGAATTTCGTCTTCATCATCTGGGAAAATACCAGTATAATGATCTCGATCTGTTTGTTGACCAGCAAAATATGTGATTAATGAACTATTATCATTATTGAAGTTAATTTGGTAATCTAAACTTCCCATAACAACATCGTGTGTTCGTTCTTCGGCTTGTTGTGTTAAATATGATGGTCTATCAACCATCTCACCTCCATAGCGATATTCATTGAGCTTACTAAAACTAACTTCGAATTTTTGATTCTCGGATGGTAAAAAGAAAGCATTTGCACCAAAAGAGTTATTCTTCAGACTCGTTAATTCTGAAAAATTATCATCATTATGGTCATATAAATCACGATTCCGGTTATTGATGAATAATGAAACTCCAGCTTTTTCTGATTTAGAAATTACTGTAGCATTGCCCGTAACCATATGGTCATCTGCACCACTATTAATGTTTTGATAGGTATAGTTAACTTCAAAATTATCATTTTTAGGAATTTTAGTAATTACATTAACGACACCTCCAATTGCACTTGAACCATATAGTGATGAACCTCCACCACGTATGGTTTCTATACGCTCTATCATATTTACTGGTATTTGTTCTAAACCATATAAGCCCGTGAGTGGGCTAAAAATTGGACGACCGTTTATTAAAATTTGAGAGTAACCACCACCAAGACCATTAATACGCAGTTGCGTATAGTTACAAGTTTGGCAATCAGTTTCAACTCTTAAACCAGGTTGAAATTTTAATCCATCGGAAAGATTACAGGCCTGAAGTGAATTAAGGCTTTCACTGTTTAAAATATTAACGATTACCGCAGAATTGTTTTGTCTTTTAAAAGTGCGTGTCCCAGTAATTACAATTTCATCTAAAAGCTCTGTTTCTAAATTAAAGTTTAGGGTTGTATTGCCTTCAATAGTTACTTTTTTTCTAATGGTTTTAAAACCAGTCATTGAGACAACGATGGTATAAGTGTTTGCTGGGACATTTTTAATTTCATAATACCCATCGGCATTACTAACGGTTCCATGCGAGGTAGTCTCTAAATATATATTAGTGTATGGCATAGAATTGCCCTCTGACGAAATTTCACCAGAAACTGAAAACCCTTTTTGCCCATATACAAACTGGCCAATAATTAAAATGATAAAGACAATTCTTTTAGCCATCCTTCAATTTTTGAAGCAAAGGTAAAATAAAATTTAGACATGTCTAAATATATATTTGGATTAGTAAAATAAAACTATATTTGTAGAAATATTATAGTTATGATTACCCTATCAGAGGAGAATTATTTAAAAGCAATTTATCATTTAGAGCGACAAATGGGTGGTGCCGTAAGTACAAATGCCATTGCTGATAAAATGGAAACAAAAGCTTCTTCCGTTACTGATATGGTTAAGAAATTAGCAGATAAAGACTATATTATCTATAAAAAGTATCAAGGTGTTAGTTTAACGGCTAAGGGTAATAAAACAGCAGCTAATGTTGTCCGCAAACATCGCTTATGGGAAGTTTTTTTAGTAGAGAAACTTAATTTTTCTTGGGATGAAGTACATGATGTTGCCGAACAACTTGAGCATATTAAATCTCCTAAGTTAATTAATGAATTAGATGTATTTTTAGAATTCCCAACACATGATCCTCATGGTGATCCAATACCTGATAAGGATGGAAATATTTCTAAGTTAGATAAGATTAGTTTATCTAAAGTTGCATTAAATGATTTATGCACTTGTGTTGGTGTTATTGACTCTTCGGCAGAGTTTTTAAAATACCTAGACAAGCATAAAATAGCCTTAGGAACTCAAATAAAAGTTATAGAAAAAGAATCATTTGATGAATCAATGACGATTGTAATTCATAATTCAGAACTCAACATTTCAAAAACAGTTGCTAACAATATATATGTAAAAACGCATTGATATGATAGATAATGTAATTCAATATTTTGAGACAATAGACCCTGTTTTAGGAGCACTTTATGCTTCGTTATTTACTTGGATATTAACTGCTGTAGGTGCTGCCTTGGTATTTTTTGTAAGAGGAATGAACAGAGCACTTTTAGATGGTATGTTAGGATTTACAGGAGGTGTTATGGTAGCCGCAAGTTTTTGGAGTTTATTGGCACCAGGAATAGAGATGAGTGAAGGAGAAGGATTTGTAAAAGTAATCCCTGTAGCTGTTGGGTTTGCGTTAGGCGCCTTATTTATTTTTGGATTAGATAAAATATTACCGCACTTACATATTAATTTTAAAGAGGATGAAAAAGAAGGGGTTAAAACACCTTGGCACAGAACAACACTCTTAGTTTTGGCTATTGCCTTACACAATATACCAGAAGGTTTAGCAGTGGGTGTATTGTTTGGTGGAGTTGCCGCTGGAATACCAGAAGCAACAATTGGAGGTGCTGTTACGTTGGCTCTTGGGATTGGTATACAAAATTTCCCTGAGGGTCTTGCTGTCTCAATGCCGTTAAGACGTCATGGCGTGAGCAAATTTAAAAGTTTTTGGTATGGGCAAATGTCAGCAATTGTTGAACCAATAGCTGCTGTTGTGGGCGCATTGGCTGTGACCTTTTTTCAACCTATATTACCATATGCTTTGGCCTTTGCTGCTGGTGCAATGATATTTGTTGTTGTAGAAGAAGTAATACCAGAAACCCAACGTGATAAATATACAGACATCGCCACACTTGGTTTTATTGGAGGATTCATTCTTATGATGACATTAGATGTTGGGTTAGGATAATTATTTCAGTTCCTATTATACCATAGGCACTTTTATGTAGAACTAAGTCAGATTGTTTTAATTTAGAATTAAGGTCTAATGACAACCACAATCGTCATTACCACATGACTTATCTGTTCTCTTTTTTGGCCACCAAACAAATATTTTAAACAAATAAACTAATGCAATCGTAAGTGCTGAAAAAACAAGTATGTATTGAATTATAGCATTCATTTATTTTAATATTTGAAAGGCTATTAATGCTACAAGATAAGCAAAACCACTCATAATTATCAGTTGGGACATTGGCCATTTCCAAGAATTGGTTTCTTTTTTAACAATTGCAAGAGTACTCATACATTGCATGGCGAAAGCATAAAATAATAATAATGATATCCCAGAAGCAAAATTAAATAGCGGTCCACCAAGAATAGGATTAACCTCTCCAGCCATTCTGTTTTTAATAGTTTCTTCCTCATCACTACCTACGCTGTAAATAGTTGCAAGGGTACCAACAAATACTTCTCTCGCCGCAAAGGAACTCACTATGGCAATTCCGATTTTCCAATCATAACCAAGTGGTCTTATAATAGGTTCTATTGCTCTACCTGTTACACCTATAAATGAATGTTCTAGCTTATGTGAAGCAATTTTTTGACTGAGTTCTTCTTCATTCAAGTTGGTATTAGCGTATAGTTCTGTCACAATACTTTCTGCATTATTAAATTGCTCACCTGGTCCATAGGAAGCTAAAAACCACAAGACAATAGAAATAGCTAAAATGATTTTACCTGCACCAAATACGAATGCTTTCGTTTTCTCAATAACTGTTAGTACAACATTTTTTAATAAGGGAAGTTTGTAATTTGGCATTTCTACAACGAAGAACGTTTTACTTCTAATTTTGAGAACCTTGTTTAAAATGTAGGCAGAACCTACGGCAGCGCCAAAACCAATGAGATAAAGTAGCATTAGTGTTAGAGCTTGATAACTCAGTCCCAAAAACCTTCCTTCGGGTATAACCAATGAAATTATAATTAAATAGACTGGTAATCTAGCCGAACAGGTTGTAAATGGTGTTACTAGGATTGTTATTAATCGCTCTTTCCAACTTTCTATATTACGAGTTGCCATAATAGCTGGGATAGCACATGCTGTACCAGATATCAAGGGCACCACACTTTTACCACTTAAGCCAAATCGTCTCATAATGCGATCCATTAAGAATACAACTCGGCTCATATAGCCACTTTCCTCGAGAATGGCAATAAAGAGAAATAAAAATGCTATTTGAGGTATAAATATTACAATACCACCAAGCCCTGCTATTATACCTTCTGCCAATAAATCTGTAAAAGCGCCATCTGGCAAGGTACTTTTAGTCCATTCACTTAAAAATGCAAATGCACTATCAATAAAATCCATTGGCACGCTCGACCAATCGTAAATTGCCTGAAAAATTGTTAAGAGAATAACACCAAAAATTAAATAGCCCCAAACTTTATGTGTTAGAATTCTATCGAGTTTTATTCTGAGGTCTTTAGCAGAGGCCAAATCAATAGTTTGACCTTTTTTAAGCGTATCATTTATGAATTGATAGCGTTTAATAGTCTCTTTTTGCTGAAGGCGTTTTAAATCTGTTTTCGATTTGGTCTTAAAACTCGCAACATCATCTATGGTTTTTCTGTTTGTTTTACCAAAGTTTACATCTTGTGTAATAACTAACCAAAGTTTATATAGCAACTGATTAGGGAAGGCTTTTCTTAAATTTTCGAAATAATTTGTATCTATGGAAGACGCATTAAGACAAGGTTTTGTGGAAAGCTCTTTATAATTTGTAATAAGTTCTTTTAAATCATCAATTCCCTTGTTTTTCCTTGTACTAATAAGGGCAATTTTTGTTTGTAGTTCTCTTTCTAAATATTCTATGTCTAAAGAGATTCCTTTATAGGCCATCCGATCAGACATGTTAATTACGAGAATAGTTGGAATTTCTAAATCTTTGATTTGGGTGAATAATAACAGATTTCGTTTTAAGTTTTCAACGTCACTTACAACAACCGCGACGTCAGGAAAATCTTTGTCATTTTTGTTGAGTAAAAGCTCAATGACTACATTTTCGTCTAAAGAAGATGCGTTTAAGCTATATGTACCGGGTAAATCAATAATATGGGCTTTAACACCACGCGGAAGCTTACAGATTCCCTCTTTTTTTTCTACTGTTATCCCAGGATAATTACCTACTTTTTGGTTTAATCCTGTAAGCGCGTTAAACACTGAGGTTTTACCGGTGTTTGGATTTCCAATTAACGCTACATTAATCTGCTTGCTCATTTACAGTTTCTATTAAAATATGAATAGCAGTTTCTTTTCTTATTGCTAAATGTGAACCATTAATATTAAGATACATTGGGTCTGCAAAAGGAGCAACTTGTACTAGTTCTACTAAATTACCAGGTAAGCATCCCATTTCAAGAAGTTTTAATGGGATATGAATAGATGAAACATCTTTAATGATGCCTTGTTGTCCACGTTTTAAATCAGCTAAAGTCACCCAATTCCTTATTTAGAATAATTTTAAAGAAGCAAAAATAAGCTAAAAATTTATGTGTCGTTGTAGGATTTGAGAAGAATTTAAGATTCTTCTTTTAAAGTTTTAATATCCTCTAAGAGTCTATCAATATCTTCTGGATTTGTACCATCATAGAAACCTCTTATCTGTCGCTTTTTATCAATAAGCATAAAATTTTCTGTATGAATCATGTCGTACTCGTCACCAGATCCATCTGTTTTTACAGCAAGGTAGCTTTTTCTAGCAAGCTCATAGATTTGTTTTTTGTCTCCTGTTACTAAATTCCATTTCCTATCTATAACACCCTTATTCTTCGCATATTTTTTAAGTTGCTCAACAGTATCTATTCTTGGTGTTACTGAATGGGATAACAGCATTATATCATCATCGTTTATAATTTCACTTTGAATCTGATACATATGATCGGTCATTATAGGGCAAATAGTCTGGCAGGTTGTAAAAAAGAAATCGGCTATATATATTTTATTCTTGTAAGTCTCTTGTGTAATTATTTCACCATTCTGATTTACTAAATTAAAGTCTCCTATTTTATGATATTTGGCCTTGTGTTGTAGCGTACTATCTACTAATTCTTCACTGACCATTGCAGGTTGATAGATTGGTAATGGCTTGTTTACATTAAGGATACTATAGATAATCATGACAATAACAACACATAAAACTGTGAAGAAAATTCCGAATTTTTTATAGTCTTTAAAAAATGAAAGAAACGACATGAATTGCCTTTATTTATTGATTTGGTAAAGGTACGACTCATTGTTGTTGTCTTTGATATTTTTAACAGATTTGTAGCTCTTTTTTTAACATAAATCTAAATCCTTGTTAAAAATGAAATGATTGAATTTAGAATTATTTTCTAAATGCATTGAAAAGATTACTTTTGTCAATCGAAATTTGAAAGTGACAAAATGGAATTTATAATTAAAATATCTCAATTTTTACTCAGCTTATCTTTGCTTATTGTTTTACATGAGCTTGGGCATTTTATACCAGCAAAGCTGTTTAAAACTAAGGTGGAGAAGTTCTATTTGTTTTTTGATGTTAAGTTTTCTCTTTTTAAAAAGAAAATTGGTGACACTGTTTATGGTATAGGTTGGTTACCACTTGGTGGCTATGTGAAAATTGCCGGAATGATTGATGAAAGCATGGATAAAGAACAAATGGCTCAACCGCCACAACCATGGGAATTCCGTTCTAAACCAGCTTGGCAGAGACTTATAATAATGCTTGGTGGTGTTACTGTAAATTTCATCTTGGCTTACGTTATATATGTGGCTGTTTCATTTGCATATGGTGATTCTGTAGTTAAAGTAGATAGTCTTAAAGACGGTTATTGGATTGCGAATCCAGCTTTAGAAGAAGCAGGTTTAAAAACAGGTGATAAGGTTATTGCGATAAATGACGCTCCAATAATTAATGATTCTGATATAGGTCTTAATATCATTAAGGCAGAACAAATTACTGTAAAAAGGGGAGAGGAAACCAAAACAATTGATTTACCCGAAGATTTTTTAGGGCAACTTTCATCTACAGGAAGTAAGGATTTGTTTGAGTATAGAGTGCCATTTATGGTAGCTCAAATAGCTGACAGTTCCGCTAATGCAAACAATGACATTAAAGAAGAAGATATTATTACTTCAATAAATGGGAAAAAATTAAAGTATTTTGATCAGTTGGATAATGTTTTGGGAGGATTAAAAAATACTTCTGTAACTGCCGAGGTTTTAAGAGATGATAAAACAATAACTACAGAATTGGAATTGGATAATGATGGAAACTTTGGTTTGAGACCCTTCAGAATTCATCCAAAATTTGAGGATTTAGGCTATTATGAAGTAACCAGAAAGTCTTATTCATTTGGAGAAAGTTTTGGAGCAGGTTGGAACAAATTCACAAAGACCATCAGTAATTATGGCGATCAATTAGCGGCAATATTTAATCCTAAAACAGGTGCCTATAAGGGTCTTGGAGGCTTCAAAGCCATATACGATCAATTCTCGAGTGTATGGAGCTGGCCTTATTTTTGGGGATTAACCGCCTTTTTATCTATAATGTTAGCCATATTAAACCTATTGCCAATTCCTGCTTTAGATGGAGGCCATGTAATGTTCTTATTATATGAAATGGTATCTGGGCGTAAGCCAAGTGAGAAATTCTTAGAACGTGCACAAATAGTAGGATTCTTTATTTTAATCGCACTCGTATTATTTGCTAATGGAAATGATGTTTTTAAAGCTTTAACCAACTAAAATATTTAGTTGAGTAAGCTCAAAAAATTAATATTTCATATTGTAGAGATTAAAAAATAATTTATATTTGCGCTCGCTATCGTAAAAGATAATCTTCCTCAGTAGCTCAGTTGGTTAGAGCATCTGACTGTTAATCAGAGGGTCGTTGGTTCGAGCCCAACCTGAGGAGCTAAGCCTTACAGAGAATGTAGGGCTTTTTTTATGCTCTTAACCATCTGCAAAACACTGTAAAAAAGGCCTTTACGATTTTTGACCTCAAAAATACATTTTCAAGACAATTGAATATAAGTATTTTTTCGGTAGCTAATTCCTATATAAAAGTGACACACATTTGATACACTTTTGGCAGACACAGTCAAATCAATTAATAAAAACACAGAGTCAGTTAAAAATCGGATTTCTTTTTGGAGTTGGTTAAGTATAGTTGCTTTTGCAATTTAGCTTGCATTATTTTTCTATGATGGGTAACTTTTATGCGAATAGTATTGATAATAAACTTTTCGGGACTAATTATTTCTATGAGTAAATTTTTAGATATAAAAATGATATTTTTACACTAACTATATTCGAAAGATGAAATATTTTATCTTCTTTATTTGTGTTGCATCTTTAATAATATGTCTGTATTCTATTATTTTATATTTTACATATGCATCATATAGCAAATACTTTTCAATTGGTTTATCAGTATTCATATTTACTGCATTTTACTTGTGGAAGAACAACTTCTTTAAACGAAACAAATGACCTTAAACGAGTTCAATAAATTAGATATGAGAGACGGAATGGAAACCGTCAATCAATTTGGTACTTTCTTGGATAACTATTATGACGATGAAGAACGTTGTAATCTATTTGCAATTGATATGTTTTTTGTCGAGGTAGCCTATCATAATAATCATAACAGAATAAAACAAATAAGAGCCTTTAGGTACGGTCACAGGCTTGACAGATATTCTAATCTAAGCATATGAAAAAAGTATTTGCCATATTGTGTATTGTAGGAATAGTTTATCCTTACTATTACATCTTTAAATTTATTGAAACAAATAATTGGGAATGGTCTACTTCACTATTTTTTGAACAAATTCATCAAAATTATGCAATGAGTATTTTAATAGCTGATTTAACTATTGCAGCCACATCTTTTCTTATTTTTCTTATTTACAGATTAAGAGTAAAAGCAATCAGTAAAAATCAGTTCATAAAGTATTTGATTTCTTTAATTATGGTTGGTTTTTCATTAGCACTACCATTGTATCTATTTGACAATTATGAAAAGAATAACTAAAACATATTAGAAGTATCAGATATGCCAACATTATTGAAATACTAACAAATACTTATTAGGCATTTACTGAAGCTAAAAATAGAGCTTAAATTAATGGCAATTATTTTATAATCTACTGATATTGAAGTTAAACTTATTGTGGAGCTGAAATAAGTAATATAATTTCATTATGTAACAATAGTTACAAAATTAATTAAGCAATATCTGTAATTTTAAGATGACTCTTTTTTAAAATAGTAAGAGTTATGGTATTAAGAGAGTATTAAACATTAATGTTTGGTACTCTTTTATTTATTTGGACTTATTGTGGAGCTGAAATAGGCGTTATAATTTCAATATGTAACAATAGTTACATAATTAATTAGACTACACTCGTAACTTTATTTAATTCTACTTCTTTAATGAATTAGACTTAATAGCTCAGAGGGTGTTATATTTTTTGGATATAATGCCCTCTTTTATTTGTTTGAACTTATTGTGAAGCTGAGAAAGGTGTTATAAATTTATTGCCACCACATACTGAAATTGATTTTATTTTTTTAGAATTTTATAAGATTTCGTATTCCTTAAATCTGATAATTTTAGGAAGTAAACACCATTTTCAAAACGTCTCACATCACAACTAAATCGTATGCTCACAGATACCTTATAAAGAAATAAGAGAACTCACTTGGGGCGACTTTTCAGAAGGCTTAAAACAAATTGAGCATAGAAGCTTCAAACTTAATCTGAGGCAAAAAAAACCACTCAATTTGAGTGGTTTTTATGTTTAGATATCTTTGTATTTGTTATGAAGCTCTTTAAGCATTACTTCTGTCATTGCATCTAAATCATAACTATGTTTCCAGTTCCAATCTTCTCGAGCGTTATTGTCATTAATTGAAGATGGCCAACTATCTGCAATAGCTTGTCTGAAGTCTGGTTTATAATTTATCTTAAAACTTGGCATATGTGCTTTAATACTTTCAAAAACATCATTTGGTGTAAAGGAAAGACCTGATAAATTGTAAGATGATCTTATGGATATATTTTCTGAAGGCGCTTCCATCAAATCTATAGTTGCCTTAATGGCATCATCCATAAACATCATTGGTAAGCTCGTATTTTCAGATAGAAAACACTCGTATTTTCCTTTTATAATTGCATCATGATAAATTTCAACTGCGTAATCTGTAGTACCACCACCTGGCATTGCCTTATAGCTAATTATACCAGGATAACGTAAACTGCGTATGTCAACACCATATTTGTTATGATAGTATTCACACCAACGTTCACCAACTTGTTTGGTTATACCATAGACTGTCGTTGGTTCGCAAATGGCATGTTGAGGTGTATTTTCACGCGGTGTAGTAGGTCCAAAAACAGCGATACTACTAGGCCAATAAACCCTCTTTATGGTTCCGCCTTTTGCTAGGTTGAGAACATGAAAAAGAGAATTCATATTTAGATCCCAAGCTTCCATTGGGTATTTCTCTCCAGTTGCACTTAATAGTGCAGCCATTAAATAGATGGTGTCTATATTATAATTTTTGCAGCAATCTTTAATGGCATTAAAGTTTTTTGCATCAATAATTTCAAAAGGTCCGGAGTTTACTAATTCTAAATTTCTGGTATTAATATCACTTGCAATAACATTATTGGTACCATAAGTTTCTCGCAATTTAGTGGTCAGTTCGGTACCAATTTGCCCACAAGCACCAATAATTAGAATTTTGGAAGACATTGTATAAATTTAAGTATTGTCAAAAATAATAAGAATTACTTCATCAATAATTAATTAAATGTCAAAAAAGAGACAATAATTACGAATATGTTAATTGTTATTTTCTGTTAATACTATAAAAGGCAAATTATAGTTTAATTATATTTACAATCAATTAAAATCTATATGAAATCAGTTTTTCTATACTTAAATTTCTTCATGTTTATATTGGTAGGTTGTGGAGAATCTGCTGATACAGATTCTACTACCGATCCAATTGATGAGCAAAAGAAAGATGAGAAAATCACACAGAAAACTATTGACGGTTTTGAATACACAGATTATGTATTGAGCGAAGAGGCTGAAAAGGCTGTTGCTAATTGGGAGAAATATCAGGAGCTTGCCATTCAGGTAAATTATTTGAAGAAAGCGGATCTGTCTTTTTTTGATAGTGAAGTGCAATTACTAATTGATTTTATCGAGAAATTTAAATCGACAATCCCAGAAGACTTGCAGACTAACCCCATAGTTTCTCGTGTGGCAATAATAGAAACAGCTTTATTAAGGCTTAATGCAAATTTAACTTTAGACAATATAGATAGTGAGGAAAAAACTCAAAGTTTAAAAGCTACTTTTGTGGCAATGGCTAATTTAAATTTTCAGATCAATAAAAAATTAGAACGGGATCTTTACGATAAAATCACTTCTGATAATTTTTAGATTAAGTTAAAGTCCTAGCAGTTTGTAACATTTACAGCCAAAAGAAGTCTTATTAATAATTATAGTTAATTCGAATTAATTAAAACCACATTTATGAATACCAATCTAAGTCGCGTACTAGCGATATCAGTATTGGCTTTCTTTACTATTGTTGCATGTAAGGAAGAGGCCAACAAGGACACTGCAATGGCAGAAAAAATCCCAGGAATTGTATTAGAAAACATGGACACTTCAGTTAGTCCTAAAGAAGATTTTTACAATTACGTTAATGGAACCTGGATGAAAACTAACACAATCCCAGATGACGAATCTCGTTGGGGAGGATTTGGTGTATTACGTAAATCTACTAGAGCAGACGTACTAGAAATTATTAATACGTCAAAAGAGTTAGGAACCTACAAAGAAGGTTCAGATCAGAAAAAAGCACTATTGATATTTGAATCTGAATTAGACACTGTTGCTAGGGCAGAGGCAGGCGTAAAACCTTTAAAACCTTATTTAGAAGCAATAAATGGGGTTAATTCTGTTGAAGACTTACAAGTATTAGCAGCGACGAACCTTGGTGTTTCAATACCTTTTGCTGGCTTAGGCGCAGGACCAGATTTAAACAACAGTACAATGAATACGTGTTGGGTGGCTCCGGGAGGTCTTGGGTTACAACGCGACTATTATCTTGAGCAAGACGATAAGAATAAGGAGATAAGAGAGCAATACAAAGCGCATATCACTAGAATGCTACAGTTTATTGATTACTCTGAGGAAGATGCTAAAGCGGCATCAGAGCTTATTTTGAAATTAGAGACGCAATTGGCAGAACCGAGATTGGACAAAGTTGCTAGAAGGGACATTAGAAACATGAATAACCCAAGGAAGGTGTCAGAGCTCCAAGCTATGGCTCCAAGCATCAATTGGTCCAAGATGATTGATGATATGGGAATTGAAAAGCAAATAGACACCATAATGGTAATGCAACCTAAGTATATGGCCGCAATGAATGAGTTTTTAAATACTATTTCTATTGAGGATATTAAGACCTTAGTGATTTGGAGAACTTTAGATGACGCTGCGGCATTCTTAAGTCCTGAAATTGAAAAAGCAAATTGGGAATTCTATGGTAAAACATTGAATGGTTCTAAGGCAATGAGACCTGCAGATGAGCGTGCTTTAGGGACAATAGATGGAAGTGTTGGAGAAGCAGTTGGACAATTATATGTGCAAGCGAAGTTTCCACCAGAGGCAAAAGAGAAAGCTGAAAAAATGATTGCCAATGTTATTACTGCTTTTCAAAATAGAATTGAAAAGCTAGATTGGATGACAGAAGAAACTAAGAAGAAAGCTATTGAAAAGCTTGATAAGTTTACGGTAAAAATTGCTTATCCAGACGAGTGGAGAGATTATTCAGAAATGAAAGTGAAAGAGGGTAATTCTTATGCTGAAAATATGTTGGCTGTTATGGAATGGCAACAAAAAGAAAATCTTAGTGAAATCAATGAACCAATTGATAAAAAGCGTTGGGGAATGCCACCACAAATGGTGAATGCATATTTTAACCCTATTAATAATGAGATTGTATTCCCTGCAGCAATATTGCAACCTCCGTTTTATAACTATACTGCTGATGAGGCTGTAAATTATGGCGGAATAGGTGCTGTAATTGGCCACGAAATCTCTCATGCGTTTGATGATTCTGGTGCACGTTTTGACGCTGACGGAAACGTAAACAACTGGTGGACACCAGAAGATTTGACGGAATTTGAAAAGCGTGGTAACGCATTAGCAGATCAGTATTCAGCGATTGAAGTGTTAGATAGTGTTTTTGTAAATGGGCCATTTACATTAGGTGAGAATATTGGAGACCTTGGTGGCGTATTAGGTGCGTATGACGGATTACAATTATTCTTTGAAGAAAATGGAAGACCAGGTGATATTGATGGTTTTACTGCTGAGCAACGTTTCTTTATGTCTTGGGCTACAGTTTGGAGAACATTGACAAGAGATGATGCTTTGAGAAATCAGATTATGACAGATCCACATTCACCTGGACAGGTGAGAGCAATACAGCCTCTCAAAAACATAGATGCTTTCTATCAAGCATTTGATATTAAAGAAGGAGATAATATGTATCTCCCTCCTGAAGAACGAGTAAGAATTTGGTAATACCAAACAAAAAAATGCGACCAACCAGTCGCATTTTTTTATGCTATAAATTTATAGCAATTAGTTTTTATTTGCCTCAGTAGCAAGTTGTGCTTTTTGAGATTCTAACGCTTGTCTACTCACCTTGGCAAGGTTAAAATTAGGATCGATAGCTAAGGCATCGTTCATTAATTTTAAAGCAGTATCTATATTTGCAGTTTTATTTTCAGTGAAAGATAATAGTCCCTTTAGGCATAAAAAAGCAGCCTTTAAAGAAGTCTCATAAGGTTGTTGTGTTTCGTAAAATGCTCTTTTCTGATCTTCTTTAGAATTTGTCAAACCGTATTCAATGTTTGTTCTTGCACCGGCTAGATCATTGATTTGAATTTTCATATCAGCCATATCATAGGCTAAATAAGGGTTTGGGTCTCTTTTATAGAGCTCTTCATAATGCTCTAAAGCCATTTTTGGCTGATTAAGATTTTTTAGTGCTAGAGCTTTTACCTCGACATTCATGTCTGAATCCGTCGCATTTTTTTCAACACCGATTGTATTTAAGGCTTGGACATATTTACCTTCAGAAAGATAAAGATAAGCCAGTGTATCTTGCCTAGCAACATTAGGTTCTAATACATTTAAGTGGGTTAAGGCACTAATAATACCTTGAACATCACCTTGCTTTTTCATTTGTTTGTAGTAAGTCTCGTAGTGAGCTTTTAATCCGTCATTACTTTGTGCAAAAATGCTAACTGAAAATAATAACATCAATGCAATTGTAGTCTGTTTCATTATTAATTAATTTTAGGCGCTAAAACTATAAAAATTAATGGTAATTGACCTTAAAATTCTATTAATTTCTATAGCGCATGTTTAAACTTATAGTCCAAAAGCTGTACCAGTTTTTCGCTCTCTATAATTTTTCCTTTGCTTGTTGTTGTATTTTCAAACTCTGGTGGTGGTAAATTGTTGTCTTTTGAATATGAGGTGTAATAGGATTTTCTTGTGGGATGAGCAGGATAGACAGCATTGATTGTTGTACCAAAAAGTTCCTTTTCAATTATTTGGGCAATGATATCAATACAATCTTCTTTATGGATTAGGTTAATTGGTGCTTTGGGGTTTTTAACACCAGATCTGCCTGACAAGAAATTTCCTGGATGACGATTTTCATCAATTAGTCCTCCAAATCTTATTATGGTAGTTTTAAAATAACTATTGCTCATTAAGAGATTTTCGATTTCTATGAGTTGTTTAGCAGTTTCATAATTATTGGGCTTGAATTTAGAACTAATAATAGGTATGTTACTTTCATCTTTAAATACTGAAGTAGAGCTTACGTAAATGACTTTCTGAATTTGATTTTCAACTATTGATTCCACCAAATGAGAAATTTCAGCGATATGATTTTTATTTGGATGCTTTCTTAATCCTGGTGGAACATTTATGATTAGTAAATCACTATGCTCAAGAAAGCTATTAATATCGCCTTGTATTTTATCTTCAGCAAGTTTGATTGTAAAAGGGTCAATGTGGTTTTCCCTTAACAATTCTAATTTCTCATTAGAAGTTGTAGAACCTTTTACTGCAATTCCTTTGTTAACCAAAGCAATTCCTAGAGGGAACCCCAACCAACCACAACCAATTATACTTACTTGTTTTATCAATGTTTCCTGAAGATTAATTTAACAAAAATAGGGTTTAAAATGTTGGTTATCCGAGCAATTTTGCTGAATGATTAATTTTCTGTAACTTTAAAAGTAACTCTAAAATTTTGAGGTAATGGGTATTAGAAGTTTTCAAGGATCGCGTAAGCAACAAAATGTTGCTGCACCAGTTGCGTTAAAAGTAAGAGATTACATGACGACTAGTTTAATTACATTTAGACCAGATCAATCAGTACAAGAAGTTGTAGAATCTCTAATTAAGTATAAAATATCAGGTGGACCTGTTGTAAATAATAAACAGGAACTGGTTGGTATTATTTCTGAAGGTGACTGTTTAAAACAATTAAGCGAAAGCCGTTATTACAATATGCCTTTAGAGCATGACAATGTTGAAAAGCGAATGGCAAGAAATATTGAAACAATTGATGGTAATATGGATATTTTTGATGCCGCTAATAAGTTTTTAAATTCTAAAAGAAGGCGTTTTCCTATTGTAGAGAATGGGAAACTAGTCGGTCAGATTAGCCAAAAAGATATTTTAATAGCCGCGTTGCACCTTAAAGGACAAAACTGGAATAGCTCAGTAAAAAGTTATTCTTAGTCGTTTCGCTTCACCAAAGCGTAATAATCATTTTCTAAAGGTAAATACCCTTGGTCATATACAAAATAGTAGATGGTTCCGGCTTTTGTTTTATATAAGCTTGTTATATAGTTAAAGTCAAATCCCTTTTCTATAAGTTTTGCTCTTGAGGTTTTAGTTTTTTTGTCTGGGTTGAGTTGTTCTAAAATTCTATAATTTTTTCTTAGTCTATTATTGGTGTTCCGTATAAGGTTCTTAGAATCTTTGTTTATTCTGTTGTTATAGGCATTTCTGCAACCATCACTACAAAATTTCTTGTCAATTCTTCCAATTATTTTATCTCCACACTCTGGACAGTTTTTTTGCATATAAGCTTTGTTTTTTGCAAATATAGGCAATTCTTAGCCGATTACAAATGACTACAAACATTTACAAACGATTTTAAACAAGTAAATACCGAATAATATTTGGAAGCCGTCTCATCTTTGCATTGTCGAAACATAAGAACTCGATAGTATTAACTGTTTAACATTAAAAATTAGAATTATGAACACATTAAGAAACAAAGTACAGTTGATTGGTAATTTAGGTAACGATCCAGAAATCATCAATTTAGAATCAGGTAAGACATTAGCAAAATTTGCAATAGCTACAAATGAAAGTTACAAAAATGCACAAGGTGAAAAAGTTGCGGACACGCAATGGCATAATATTGTTGCTTGGGGTAAAACCGCTCAGATAGTGGAGAAGTATGTGACAAAGGGAAAGGAAGTTGCCATAGAAGGCAAGTTAACCACCAGATCTTGGGAAGACAAGGACGGTATGAGGCGTTATACAACTGAAGTTGTATGTAGCGAATTACTGATGCTAGGAAAATAGCATGTATAAACTCAAATAAAAAGAGCAACCCATTGGGCTGCTCTTTTTTTATAATTTAAAACTAAAATTTAATTTTTTATTACTTTTTTAGTAATATTATTTCCAGTTGTTGAATTAGTTATTTTCACAAAATAAAGTGAATCATCTAAATCGCTTAAGTTTGAAAGTGTAAGTCTACCATTTGAAGCATCACTTTTCTGAGACATAATTAATCTACCATTAATGTCTATCAGATTTAATTCAAAGGAGTCACTATACGCCTTATTTAAAGTCACAGTAATTTCATCTACAAATGGATTTGGACTAACTGCAACATTAGAAACTGCAAAATCCTCTACAGATAATGCACCTGGGCAAATTCCCCAGCCCATATCTTGGAAGAATCCTAAAGTTATAAAACCAGGATTATGATTTGCTACACCAGCACTAACGGAAGACCGCATCAGTGAGTTAATATCACCAATTGGAAAAGTAGCGTTATCCCAATGGCTGATACTAGAGCCACCGCTCCACGCAGTAGGAGCATATAATTTAGGTAATGTACCACCTTGGTTTAATTGCTGAATGGCTGTAGGGGAATTGCAGTATAAGTCATTACCTGTTAATTCTGCACCTAGTGCAGCAGATGGGTCTGCTAAACTCAATATATCTGTACCTGAACCGTTTTCAATAAAATGAGCGTATATGGCAGGTATATTATTGTTTGGTTCACGTATAGAACCTATATCATCTGGAAAACTTGGGGTTACAGTAGCCCAACCATCCGTAAAACCTAAGCCATGACCTAATTCGTGTAAAACTACAGTAACAAAATCTATTTGTCCTGCAGGAGGATTAGCGTCAGTCCCATAATACCAGTTGGTAGTATTATTGAAATTAGCATTAATATCATTAGTCCCACCAAATGGACTTCTATCTTCACCTTCTAATTTTTCCCACAATGCAGCTGGATAAAATGTGTTTGGAATTGTACCGGCCACGGAAGACGTTAATAAAGTAGCTGGTCCAGCACTTCCCAATACGCCTTGACCAAGTGATGTAAATGTCGCACTTACGTTAATTGGTACAGATGATTCGATTGAAAATGCCCATATATCTACAGCATATTGAAAGGCTGCTTGAGCTTCTGGTGTAAAACCATTATAATTGACCACAAAGTTTGCACATGGATCGTTATTAGAATCCATCCTTGCAGCAGTCTCAGGTGCTCGAGGTATAGAAATCTGACCTACATATTCACCTAAAGGAAGTTCACAGGTAGGCCTTGCAGGAATAACTTCTCGTATTTCATAAGTGCCATCTTGGGCACCTATTAGTAGCGAAGAAAACATTACTAGGGATGCTAATAAATTCTTAAAATATAAGGTAATTTTTGTCATAGTGTAATATTTTTTTGTCTTTAAAAATAGTGCAAAATTCGAAAATAGATGGAATTCTTTCAAAATAATTAACAATGTAAGGATTCAAAGACTTGACAATAGGATATAGAAGTTTTAAGCTACTTTTTTAAGAAGATCATAGCATGGACACTTTTTACATCGCTTGTACTCTGCTTTTTTATATTTTTTGCAACATTTGGATTTTATGCTGCCGAGACAATCAAAGCCTGAAGTTTGAAGAACTTTTATACGGTCCTTTTTAAGCTTTTTATCTTTCTTTTTCTTGCCCATTAAATCGTAAAAGATTAACGGTACAAAAATACTTATTTTTATTTATTCTAAATAAATTTTAACACTTTAAGCTTCCCCACTTAAATCTTGGGCGGCCGAGTTTACTGTGAGTTGCTGTATATCTCTATCAAACAGGTAAAGCCCTCCCTTATCGTCACCAATCATGTTTACTTTATCTAAAATAGTTCTCGCTACAGCTTCTTCTTCTATCTGTTCCGCGACATACCATTGTAAGAAATTATGCGTGGCATAATCTTTTTCCTGCAATGAAATATGGACTAATTCATTAATACTTTCTGACACAAAAATTTCATGCTTTAATAGCAATTCAAACATTTCTTGAAAACTGCTATAAGTAACCTCTGGCGCATTTAGTTCAGAAATGTGTGCGTGACCACCTCTTTCATTAACAAATTTTATCAATTTTAGCATATGCTCTCTTTCTTCATCTGACTGATCATACATAAAATTTGAGATACCTTCTAATCCCTTCACTTCAGCCCAAACAGCCATTGCTAAATATACTTGAGAAGATTCTGCTTCAATTCTTATTTGCTTGTTTAATGCAGTTTCTATTGATTTTGATAACATGCTGAGTACTTTTTTGTAAAGATACTCACTTAATTGCGGATTTTAAAGTAGAATAGCATTTCTGAAATGATTTATTATAATTCAGATTTAATCTAATTTATATTACAGTTAAAAAAAGATTTCTTGTGCCAATCTAAAGGTATTGGCATGTGCATCTACTATGGTTTTAATATCTGGTGAATATCCACCACCCATACTGCACATTACGGGAATGTCATTTGATTTACACTGTTCCAAAACATACCGATCCCGTTCCTTACATCCTTCAATAGTGAGACCTAATTTACCCAGTTTGTCAGATGCAATGATATCTACTCCAGATAAATAGTATATGAAGTCTGGCTTTTCCTGATTGATTAATTTGAGTAGAGTTGATTTTAGTATCTGCAAATAGGTGTTATCATTGGTGTTATTTTCTAATGCAATGTCAAGGTCACTAGTTTCTTTTTTAAATGGGTAATTACTTTTGCCGTGCATTGAAAAGGTAAACACCGAAGCATCGTTTTGAAATATTTGTGCTGTGCCATTGCCTTGATGCACATCTAAATCTACAATTAGAACTTTTTTCACCAATCCTTTAGTTTGTAAATACCTAGTGCCAATAGCTTGATCATTTAATAAACAAAAGGCCTCACCTCTGTTTGTATATGCATGATGCGTACCACCTGCAATATTCATAGCAATTCCATTTTCTAATGCATATAGGCTCGCTTTAATGGTGCCATCTGCTATTATAACTTCACGTTCAACTAAGATTTCACTTAGAGGAAAACCAATTTTTCTTGCTGCACGTTGGTCTAATGTTATATTGACCAAATTGTAGTAATATTCTGGTTCATGTACAGCAAGAATATGCTTATCATTGGGCTTTGAAGGCTCAAAAAAATTATCCTTTATACATGTACCCTCATGGAGTAATTGCTGAGGTAGTAAATCGTATTTTTCCATAGGAAAACGATGTCCTTCTGGCAATGGATGTCTATATATTGGGTGATATGCTATTTTAAGCATTGTCTATAATAAAGCCTACTTAACTAGTTTATTGAGATTGATTTTTTGTCAAAAATAAAAGTTCCATCCTCGACCATGCCCTCAATAAACAATGTCACTGGAACAGTTGGTTCTTCCATTTTAATGCTTAATGTACCATTGTCATTAATTTTAAGATCTGGCTTCCAATCTATGGTACCATATCCTGTATAAAAATCGCCGTAGTAAGAATTATATTGAGGGACATAGAACTTTTTCTTGGCACTAAATTTTAGTGGTAAATCAAATTCCTCTGCAGTCTTATTTCCCCTTGAATCAAAAAAGCTATTTTGAGAGGAGTAAATTCTAATTACACCATTGAGCCCTCTAAACCCCTCTCCAAGTCCACCAAGATTGATTTCAATATAATCTACATCTGCCATTGTGTAAGTAGAAATGATATCTAAACTTACTAAGGGAGTGTCATCTAAAAAGACTGTCATAGGACCTTGAGTTTGACGCGAACTATAGTAAGCTGTTTCACTTGTAACTGGATCTATACCTTTATATACCCTATTGAAAGAAAGATACTGTTCTAATGAATTATAGGTCAATCGATCCATCTGTGTAATTACCTTTATTGACCCAAAGCCATGATTATTTAGTTTTTGTGTTTTTAAGAATTTTTTATCTCGGGTCGAGGTTACAACAATTTCTTCTAGTTCTTGAACCCCATCTAATTTTTGGTTTAAGGGAGCCGTTACTTTTAATCGTTGACTGATATCGTAATTGAACTTTGGCTGTAGTGGATTAAAGTTTGTTCTTAATTCTGGGATAGAATTCGGTACTGGTTGTAAATAAAGTTGTGCTGGTACTAAATCCTCTTCATTCTTTATTCTTGAAATAAAAATCCGGTTGGTTTCGTTAGGAAATAAATTTTCGAAAATAAGGCTATTATCGCCATCAGAAACCTGTTTGTATCTTGGTTGACTGTCTTTAAAATGGTGCAAGATGAAGGTATCCTCTGTATGGTCTTTATTGTTTACGTTGGCTATAATGGATATGCCTTGCTCAAAAGGATATGGCAATTTCTCTGGGATGAATAAATTATTCCAGTCGTAACTGCTCCAGCCTTGTGTTAAGAGTAAATTATCAAGTTCATATCGTTTTTTTTCATCAATATTTTCAAAATAAAATTTTCCGTATTCAATAGGTCCTTTTACATATGGCTGTAAAAACACCTGAGATAATATATTATTATGTCTATTGTATGATCTTGTGTCTTGAGGTAACACAGAAACACTAACATTGTTATACAACTCAGAACTAACACCTCTAAAATTTAGATTTATTGTTATTGAATCAGCATTTTTAGTTGCAGAGACCTTATTTGAGTCAACTATTTTAATTCCTTCATAATTAAAGAAAAGTCGCTCAGCAATTGGTTTTTCGTTTTCATCAAACAGTGTTAGAATATTAGTTCCTGAAGGAATATTGGCAAACTCAATGACTTTGTTAATTACTGTTTTATCATTAAAATATATATCCATTATTTCATAATCCTTACCATTATGAAGCATTAAAGTATATCGATTGTTTTTTAATTGATTTAGTGTTTCTTTATTGGTTAGTATTGAAGCGAATAGTTTTGATTTAAGGCGTTTAACAGATAAAACCACACCATTTTTTTCAACAATATGACCTAATGGGAAACTGAAATTTTCATTACCATAGTTAATTTTAACCCAGTAGGTACTGCTTATATTGGCTAGTAAAGGAAATTTACCAATACCTACACTGTTTGTTTTAAAAGTTGTAAGAACCTTATTATTATTATCTAATACCTCACCACTAACATAGGCAAGACCAAAACCTTGACTGTCCTTGATTACCACACCAATATTATTTACAATACCATGTAATAGATGACCGCTTTCAGGAAGGAACTGTGCATCAATAGAATTTTTAACTACGGGCTTTTCAATATATGGCTCAACATCTGGATCAATAACTTTAACTGCTTCAGTAAAGAAATTAGTTTCGTTAAAATTCCGCATATAGTTAGTGTAAGCTCTTACGTTATACATACCTGAAGTAAAAAGTGAATCTATCTTAATTACGTTTGAAGCAATACCATTCGCAACTCTTACAAGTTGTTGCTTAATCACATTATTGTTTTTATCCGATACATTTATATAGAGATTTGTTGTTATTAATGATGGTGTTTTTTCCTTTTTGTCCAAAATATAGGCTGTAAAGCCAATGTTCTCTCCCTTGATGTATGTTGATTTATTTAAGTGAAGGTATACCACTTCTCGAGGTGTATCCACATACTCTTCATAGGTTTCAAAAATATCATTGGTATTTTGAGAAAAACTAAAAAAAGTAACTAGAAATAGTATTAGAACGGATGAAAGTGAGGTTAGAGTAGATTTAATCATAGCAATGGCTTTTTCTTGTCAAAGATATCAAAAACCACACCAGTAAATACTTACTTTAACTTCATTTTAAGCAAAAACAAATTGAATATAAGCCTTTAATTATAAAGCTATTAACTGATTTTTAGGCCGTTGGTAATTTCACCCAAATCAGGGTTAACAAAAACTAGATTTCCGGTTTTA
Source organism: Winogradskyella sp. KYW1333 (assembly GCF_003335675.1). Classification (GTDB taxonomy): domain Bacteria; phylum Bacteroidota; class Bacteroidia; order Flavobacteriales; family Flavobacteriaceae; genus Winogradskyella. Next base: position 295,515 of record NZ_QPHL01000017.1, read on the forward strand.
TCTTCGGTCATCAATATCATTCCTTGACTTTCGACGCCTCTTAATTTTCTTGGTGCTAAATTCACTAAAACAGTGACGCGCTTTCCTATTACTTCTTCTGGTTTAAAACTTTCAGCAATGCCAGAAACTATAGTTCGGGTATCAATTCCTGTATCAATCTTAAGTACTAAGAGTTTTTTGGTTTTAGGCATTTTTTCTGCTTCTAGAATTGTACCAACTCTTAGATCTAATTTTGTGAAATCATCAAAGGTTATTTCTTCTTTTTGTGGCTCAATAGATTGATTAGCATTTTTATTCGCCTTTCTATTGGTCTCTAGTTTATCCAATTGATTTTGAATTTCACTATCCTCAATTTTAGAAAACAGAAGTTCAGGCTTACCTGTTTGAATTAAATGTCCTGACGGCATTAGGATATCTTCTTTAGAAATAGAGCTCCAATTATTAGTATGAGAATTTAAAATTCTTTTTAATTTGTTAGATGTAAATGGTAAGAATGGTTCGCATAAAACGGCTAAGGCTGTTGCAATTTGTAAGGCAACATACATAACTGTTGTGGTTCGTGCTTCATCCGTTTTTATTGTTTTCCATGGTTCTTCATCAGCCAAATACTTGTTTCCTAAACGAGCAAGGTTCATTAATTCTTGACTTCCTTCTCTAAACCTAAAGCGCTCTATTGAACTAGATATAACTGACGGGTACGCTTTTAAGGTTGTTAAAGTCTCTTTGTCAATATCCTTAAATTCTGATGGTTCTGGTATTATACCGTTATAATATTTATTGGTTAATACAACAACACGGTTTATAAAATTACCAAAGATGGCAACAAGCTCATTATTGTTCCTCGCTTGAAAATCTTTCCAAGTAAAATCATTATCCTTTGTTTCAGGTGCATTAGCAGTTAATGCATATCGCAGCACGTCCTGTTGATTTGGAAATTCCTTTAAATAATCTGGTAGCCAAACGGCCCAGTTTTTTGAAGTAGAAAGCTTGTTACCTTCTAAATTTAAAAACTCATTAGCAGGCACATTTTTTGGCAATATATAAGAACCTTCTGCTTTTAACATCGATGGAAAAATAATACAGTGAAAAACAATATTGTCTTTACCTATGAAATGATATAATTCTGTATTCTCATCTTTCCAATAATCTTCCCAATTTTTCCCAACGCGTTGAGCCCATTCTTTTGTTGAGGATATATAACCAATTGGAGCATCAAACCAGACATAAAGTACTTTGCCTTCGCCACCCTCAACTGGGACAGGAATCCCCCAATCTAAATCTCTTGTTACAGCTCTTGGCCTTAGACCATCATCAATCCATGATTTCACCTGGCCATAAACATTGGGCTTCCAATCTTTTTTATGACCTTTTAAAATCCATTCTTTCAGAAATTCTTCATGTTTATTTAAAGGAAGAAACCAGTGCTTTGTTTCCTTTAAACTTGGTATGTTACCCGTTATTGCTGATTTTGGATTTATTAAGTCTGTTGCATTTAGACTTGTTCCGCAGTTTTCACATTGGTCACCATATGCTTCTTCATTACCACACTTTGGGCAAGTACCAGTCACAAAACGGTCTGCCAAAAACTGATTTGCTTCAGCATCGTATAATTGCTCTGAAACCTCTTCGACAAACTCATTTTTATTGTATAAGGTTTTAAAGAATTCTGAAGCAGTTTCATGATGAATTTTTGCAGATGTGCGTGAATAGTTATCGAATGATATTCCAAAATCTTCAAATGACTGCTTAATTATTGCATGGTATTTATCTACTATATCCTGAGGAGAAACACCTTCTTTCTTAGCTTTTATTGTAATTGGGACACCATGCTCATCACTACCACATATAAAGGCAACATCATTACCAGTTAATCTTAAGTATCTTGAGTATATATCTGCAGGAACATAAACACCTGCTAAATGGCCAATATGAATAGGACCATTTGTATATGGTAAGGCTGCTGTTATGGTATATCTTTTAGGCATTATTTTAGCTTTAGCAAGCCACAAAAGTACGTAATATATAAGGGATTTAGAAAAAAAATGTAAATTTACAAAAAGCCAGATTTATGAGTTTGAGACACCTTTTTGCTTGCTTAATAATGGGTGTAATTATTTTTCATTCAAATCACGTATATGCACAAGATAATACCGAAAATTTTACTAGAATGACATCACAATTAATACAACCTCCATATCTTAAAGTTGGTGATACGGTTGCAATTGTTGCTCCTTCTGGAATTTTAAAAAGTCGTGAAGGGGAAATACAACAAGCTATAGCACTATTAAATAAATGGGGACTTAATGCCAAATTAGGTGATAATGTATTTAATAAGGCAAATCATTTTGCTGGAACGGACCAAGAACGTTGTGAGGATTTTCAAAATGCTTTAGATGACTCGAGCATTAGTGCCATTTGGTGCGCACGAGGAGGTTATGGTACTGTAAGAATATTAGATAAGTTGGATTATTCAAAATTTAGAAAAGAACCAAAATGGATTATCGGTTATAGTGACATTACAGCCTTACATAATCAATTACACAACGAGGGTGTGGAGTCTATACACGCATTAATGTGTGTAAGCTTAACAAAGGATTTAAGCGAAATACTGGATTCTGTTGAAACTTTTAAATCGGCAATTTTTGGAAATCTAACTCATTACACCCTTGAAGGGACGGAGTATAATAGAGAAGGTGAAGCTACAGGACAGTTAATTGGTGGCAATCTAACAATGTTGCACACTATGCTGGGATCTGATACAAGTATTGACACATCAAATAAAATCCTGTTTATTGAGGAAATAGGTGAGTATAAATACCATATTGATAGAATGTTACAAAGCCTCAAAAGAGCTGGATATTTTGATAACTGTAAGGGCATTATAGTTGGTGATATGTCAAAACTGAGAAAAAACACCACACTTTGGGGAACGTCTATTGAAAAATTAATCCTTGATGCCTTATCAGAATACAGTTTCCCAATCGCCTTCAATATGCCTGCTGGCCACGAAAAAGATAACAGAGCCCTGATATTAGGTAGAACTATTAATTTAAAGGTTGATAAAAGTGGCACAAGAATTACCTTTAATTAATTTACATTGAAATAACTTGTGGCACAACACATTGAACTTGGTAAGAAGGGTGAACAATTAGCGGTAGATTTTTTAATTAAAAATGGCTATAACATCTTAGATCGAAATTATCGGTTTGATAGAGCGGAAGTAGACATTATTGCAAGAAAAGAAGAAATTCTATCAATTATTGAAGTTAAAACTAGAACCAATATTGATTTTGGAAATCCACAAGATTTTGTTAAGCCAAAACAGATTAAAAATTTGGTAAAAGCAGTTAATGAATATATAACTGAGAATGATGTAGACCTAGAAGTGCGATTTGATATAATTTCAATTATAAAAAAAGATAATAAATTTCAAATAGAACACCTTAAAGATGCGTTCTATTATTTCTGATTTGTTAAAATATAAGGTAATTAATCGAAAAAAATTGCAAATAGACGATTTATATGTTAATATTAATGAAAATTAACCCTAAATCTTAAATTAACATGAAACCTAAAGCATCTTTATTACTTATCTGTCTAGTATCGTTATTTTATTATTCTTGCGAAAAAAGTGAATTGGCCAATTCCAAAAATGACCAAAACTATTTTATAATAAAAGAATCCAAGAAAAAGAATGTCATTGCCAAAAGGGCATCACTGGATGAACCTTGTATAGCGGTAGATTTAGTTGCTGGACAAAATGATGTAGTTGGTTCAGTAACAATTGATAGAAATGAAACACATTTAATTTTAACTTATAGTACAAATGACGTTTGGGATATAGATTTAACCCATATGAGCATAGGTGATTGTAACGAACAATGGGTTCCACAAACAGGCTCTGGTAACCCTAAAATCGGTCGATTTGAGCATACTGAACCACATACAGAGAGCATTAAAGAAGTGGTCTATTTTGTAAATTTAGAAGTACTTCCTGATTATACTGACATGTATTGTTTTGCTGCTCACGCTGAAGTAAGTGGTCCAAATGGCGGTGAAACAGCATGGGCTGGTCAGATTGGTGGTGCGAATGTCGATTCAAATTCTCAATCTGATGAATTTACTGTTCAAGACTTTGATGGTAATAGCTGGGCCATGTATATTGAAGCATCTCAGACTTCATGTGATGTTGTTAATGTTGATACACCAAATGATAATAATACTGGTGGTGTAAGATAAACGTATAAAAATAATATATACTAATAAAGGATAACTTTGGTTATCCTTTTTTTAATCTCATTTCAAAGTTTTACAATACTATAATTGAGAATTGTGGATTACTCTGCTGAAATATTTAGAGATAGATATTTGTCACAGCAAATAAAAGACTGTAGAACAGAAAATTTACAACCTTATCTTTTAATTCTAATGTCTTAAACCTTTTATATTCTGATCCTAAGATATCAAATGATAAAACGGAAACTGTAAATATTACACTTAAACCAATAAACCAATACAATGATTTAGGGTAGGGTAGAGTTAGGTTAGTTATTAAAAATATAATAATTAAGACACTTGAAATAACTAACCTTTTCTCACTTTTAGCGTTTAAGTTGTTTCTTATAGAAATGCTTCTTGTTTTATTGAGAATAAAGGCAGAAAGTATAGATAAAATGGTTATGGATAATAGCATATAGTTTTTCAGATTTTACTAGATAAAAATAATTAAATACACGAAACAAATTGAAACTAAATTGAATTTTAATAAAGTTTTATTTATAAAAATTCATTTCATCTATATAATGCCACACTTTATCGGGCAACATTGGTCTGACATTTTTCCCTGCTTTAATATTCTTCCTAATAAACGTTGAAGATAGTTCCATTATTGGAGCAGAAATGTTAAATATTTTAGGGTGATCTTCAAACTTGTTTTCAGTTTTATCATCGGAAAGTCTTGGGTAAACTAAAATCTCATGATTTTCAAGAATCTGTTCGTAATTTTTCCATTTATGGAAACTTTTTAAATTGTCTTCACCCATGATTAAGGAAAATTCATGCTTAGGAAATTTTTCAAACAAATATGTCAAGGTGTCGATAGTGTAATTAGGCTGTTTAAGCCCAAATTCTATATCACTCGGCCGAAGTTTGTCATAGTCCTTAGTTGCTAAATAAACCATTTCTAATCGTTGATGGTCATCTAACAAACTACTTTTCTTTTTAAATGGACTTTGAGGTGTAACTACAAACCAAACTTGGTCTAAATCACTGTGTTCAACTAAATAATTCGCTATGGTTAAATGCCCAATGTGTATTGGGTTAAACGTACCAAAGTATAATCCCACCTTCATTACTATTTTGCTAAAAATTCAGAAACTTTTGTATATGCGTTTTCTAATGCTTCATCTAAATTAGAATTGATAACGATTGTGTCAAACAGCGGAGCAGTAGCAAGTTCTGCCGGAGCTTTAGCTACACGCATACTTATTTTTTCTACACTTTCTTCACCACGATCTTTTAATCGTCTTACCAGTTCATTTAAATCTGGAGGTTTTACAAATACTGCCAAAGTTTGTTCTGGGAACTTGCGTTTAATTCTTAGGCCACCAGAGACATCAATATCAAAAATAACATGTTTTCCTTTGGCCCAAATTCGTTCAACTTCTTCCTTAAGGGTTCCATAAAAATTATCTCTGTATACTTCTTCCCATTCTAGAAACTCGTCGTTCTTAATTTTGTTTTTAAACTCTTTCAAGGATAGGTAATAGTAATCTTTACCATGTACTTCGTTACCTCTTTTTTCTCTAGAAGTTGCTGATATAGAAAATTCTAGATTTAGCTCTGGTTGTTTCAACAAATACCTAACAATTGTTGTTTTGCCAGATCCTGAGGGTGCTGAGAATACGATTAATTTACCTTGTCGTGCTTTGTCTGCCACAATTATGTCTTTTGGTTAAAGTACATTCAATAATTGTTCCTTTATTTTTTCTAGTTCATCTTTCATCTGTACCACTAGTTTTTGCATAGGTGCATAATTTGATTTTGAACCGATTGTATTTATCTCTCTTCCTATCTCTTGAGTTATAAAACCAAGCTTTTTACCATTTGAATCATTTGAATTTAAAGCTTTAATGAAATAGTCTAAATGATTGTCTAATCTTACTTTTTCTTCAGTTATATCAAATTTTTCAATATAGTAAACTAGCTCTTGCTCAAAACGATTCTCGTCTACCTTTTCTTTTATGTCAGCAATTCCTTTTTCTAACCTTGCTCTTACTCCATCAATACGATCAGGATCCATTTGTATAACCTGATTAAGAAGATCTCGAAGCGTTGAAATTCTGTTGGTAAAATCTGCTTTTAATATAGCCCCTTCATCCTTTCTATAATTTACTATTTTGGTTATGGCTTCGTTAATACCGTTTTCAATAGATGACCACTCTTCTTCATCAATGTCATCACGTTCCGTAGTAACAGCATCTGGTAATCTAATAGCCATTTTCAACAATTCAGTTGAGTCACCATCAACAACTTCTTTAAGTTGTTTAATATATTCTTGTACAACAGTTTTATTTATTTTAGAACTCGTATCCTCACCAGTTATTTCTACATAAAGTGAAAAATCTACTTTCCCTCGAACAAGATGCTTTGCAATAAGTTTTCTGATACCCAATTCCTTTGCTCTGTAAGCAGACGGCATACGAGCATTCACATCTAAGTTTTTACTATTTAAAGATTTTAATTCTATAGATATTTTTTTGGTCGGAAGCTGTAAGACAGTTTTCCCATAACCAGTCATGGATTCTATCATTAATAGGATAATATTAAAGTTGCGCTAAGGTACAAAATAGAATGGTTACAAAACTTTTTAAATTGACATTAAATCAACTAGTTGTACTGGTATACTTTTATAACTTTGCAATCTTAAAATTATAGTTATTAATGTATAAAAAAGAGTTTGAAATTAGGTGGAGCGATGTTGATGCAAATGGTCATTTGGCCAATTCTGCATATACAAATTTTATGAGTCATGCCCGAATGGCATTTTTTAATGAACAAGGGTTTTCAATGCCAGAAATCAGAAAATTTAATGTTGGTCCAGTGGTATTTTATGAACACATGTATTACTTTAAGGAATCCTTCCTTGGAGCTCCTATTACGGTGACCATTGAGGTTTCAGGTTTAAGCGAAGACGGTATGTTGTTTAAATTTGAGCATAATTTTTATAATGAAAAGGGTGAAAATTTAGCCTATTGTGAAATGCAAGGTGCATGGATAGATTTAAAGGTTCGAAAACTAACTCAATTGCCAGAAGAATTACTTTCACTAGCACAAAAGTTTCCAAAGACACAAAGTTTCAAAATATTAACTAAGGAAGATACTCGTAAATACGGTATAAAGCCAAGAAATATTGATTTGAACTGAATTATTTAAACGGTTGGTGTTGTTTAAACGACTTTATCTGAACGTTTTTTATAAAGGGTTTTAAAATTTGATTTGGTAAGTACCATTTGTGCCTACAATAACAAGTTAAGCTTTTTGGAATCGCTCCTAATGTGCTTTTTATTTCTGAAGCTGTTCTTCCAAGGTTAATCTGATCTGATTTTGTTGAAATCCCTAGTCTTACATAATCATTTAATATACGAGGATAAATGGCAAATTCTTTGTTTTTTGAATAGTCGATTCCAATAAAATGAGCATCTAAATGGGTTTGGTTTTGCATTGCAGAAAGAAAACCAACCAACTTACTTTTAAGAAAATATCCTCTTACAATAAATTTGTTGTTAAAGGTTGATTTCAGGTGAATATAAGTATCAAGATTTAAAATCTGAGCATTAAAATCTGCATTGTCAATAGTATTTTGATATAGCGCTTGGAGCTGGAATTTGTATTTGTTTATATCCTCTACGGTAAATATTTTTACTTCTAACGCTTCACTTTTCTTATCAGCTCGGTTAGCTTTAACTCTATACTTAGATTTTAGAGCATTTTTATATGTTTCAAAAGAATCCCATTCTGGTTTTAAGTGTATTATCATATTAGATTCGACTTGCATAGAGGCATAATCGAATGATTTTAAATGATCCGTTATAAAAAGTGATTCATTTTCAAAATCTTTAATAAATATTGTATGAAGACGCTTAGAACTTTTATAAAACTTTTTTACGCCTTTGGCAATGGCCTTAAAAGTCTCAATCTTGTCTTCTCCTTTTTTTAAGAATGTACCATACTCGCCACTGAGAAAAACATTTCCGCAAAAAAGAACACACAAATGACTGTTGCAAAATAGATTATTGATAATTCGCCTCAGAGTCGAGGACATTCTTATATTTTTTGTAATGGTTTCAATGCCTATAGTTACTATTTGTGTATTGGCAAAAGCAACAGCTTCATTATCCTTTAGAATAAAGATGTAGTTAAATTCAATATCAGAATTAGATAATTCAAAAGCACTTAAAAACTCAGGTGAATAATAAATATTGGTACAACAGTCCAAACTGTCCCAATAGGAATAGGGTATTTCGTTTATAGACTTAAATATTTTTGACTCTAGCACCAATTTAAGTTGCTTTTTTGGGTTTTTTCGTAACTAAGTAAACCCCTGTAAATATTAATACCATAGCCGATATTTTCAGTAAATCAATAAAGTCTGCACCAATGTATAGTGCAAAAAGACCGGCAATAGCAGGTTGAAGATAAATAAATATACCAACTGTAGATGCTTTTAATTTATTCAGTGCCAAAGGATTTAGGAGATAAGTTCCAAAAGTTGCTCCAATTATTACAAAAAGAACAGAATATGTAATATTTGGAGTAAAAGTTTCCCATTGCACTTCTGTTAATTCATTATATCCAAAAGGAATAAGTATAATCAATCCAAACAAAAACAACCATTTAATAAAGGAGAATGGATGGTATTTAACCGTTAATTTTTTAATTAAAATAACATAGACACTATAGGAAATAGCATTTAAAAATATTAATACGTTACCTAAAGGGACATTATCACCTGCTCTAGCAGATTTTCCGTAAATAGTTAATATTAAAGCGCCGATTAACCCTATTACTACTCCTGCAATTTTAAGAGATGTTATTTTTTCACCTAATACATAAGCCGATAAAACAAGTATGATTATTGGTGTAATTGTCATTATTGCAGAAGCATGTATAGGAGATGTGAATTCTAAACCTTTAAAAAAGAAAAGCATATTTATTACTACACCGAATAAAGCAGCAATAAAAAGTTTGAAGAAATCTTTTCTTTCTATTTTTTCTTGAGGAACAACAAGGCTTACTAACCAAAACAAGAATGTAGCACCTGCAACTCTTAGTAAAACAAAACCAAAAGGTTTTATAAAATTACCATTCATTACCAATTTGGCAATTGTGTAATTAAGGCCGTATAATAATTGCACCATAAACAGTGCAAAAATTGCAAAGCCTCTGCTACTCATGTACTGCTTTTTTAGTAGCTTCTACTACTTTTTTTGAATTACCGATGAAGATTTGGTCATTAATTATCGTAACAGGACGTTTAAGAAATGTATAATGTTCTAAAATGAATTTTTTGAAATTATCTTCAGTAAGATTTTTTTCTTTTAGCCCTAACTCTTTATATAATCTTGCACGCTTACTAAAAAGACTCTCATAACTATCAGTTAAACATCTCATTTCTTCTAATTGTGTATTAGTAATACTTTCTGATTTAATATCTTGAAGAATAAATTCGTCATTAATTTTTAATTCATCAATAATTCTCAGACAAGTATTACAGGAACTGAGGTAGTATATTTTTTTCATTATGAATAATTCAAAGTTTTTAGCAATGCAAAGTAACCGTATTTCATATTTAAAAAATAATTACATTTAAGAAAAATATAATTCTATGGATTGGGCTTTTGACATTACCATAAAAACTAGAATATTTTTAAACAGTTTTATTGAAAATTTGCCATTATCAGAATTAAACAAGGTGCCAGATGGTTTTAATAATAATATCATTTGGAATATCGCTCATGTAATAGTTACACAGCAATTATTGGTGTATAATTTATCTGGTTTACCCACAATTGTTTCTAAAGAAATGATTGATTCCTATAGAAAAGGGACTAGGCCTTTGCGTGATTTGAATCAGGCCGAAGTAGATGCGATAAGTAACCTTTTGTTTTCAACCATTGAAAAAACTAAAGATGATTATGACTCTAAATTATTTCAAACCTATAATCAATACACGGTAACAACAAAAAATACAATTAGTAATGTTGAGGAAGCAATTGAGTTTAATAATTTTCATGAAGGTATTCATTTAGGTTATATTTTAGCACTTAGAAAATCAATCTAATACTATGGAATATTACTCAATAGCAACAATCTTAATTGTTATATCTGCTATTTTCGGTTATATAAATGTGAGGTTTATAAAATTACCAATTACAATTGGATTAATGCTTATAACAATTGTGTTTACAGTTGTTCTAGTAATAATAGGTCAATTTGACGATACTTTATTATTAAGAGAAAAAGCATTTATTAATAGTATTGATTTTGAGACTGTACTGCTTGACATTATGTTAAGTTTCTTGCTTTTTGCAGGTGCGCTTCACACAAATTTTGATCAATTGAAGGTACAACGAGGACCAATTTTAGCTTTTGCCACGCTAGGTGTAATGGTTTCAACTGTATTAGTAGGTACAATTATGTTTTATGTTTTAGGTTGGATTGGTATAGATGTGTCATTTATCTATTGCCTATTATTTGGTGCATTAATATCTCCTACCGATCCAATTGCGGTTCTGGGTATATTGAAAAAAGCAGGAGCACCAAAGAAACTTGAAACCAAGATTGTGGGAGAGTCCTTATTTAATGATGGGGTTGGTGTAGTAGTCTTTCTTACAATTTTTGCCATTGCCGCTAAACCAAATGCAAAAATTGAATTTTCTGATATAGCTACACTTTTTGGGCAAGAAGTTATTGGTGGTATTGGGCTTGGTTTGTTTTTAGGATGGATTACCTATAAATTAATGAAGTCTATTGATAATTATGAAGTTGAGGTAATTCTAACTATTTCGGCCGTGATGGGAGGAACTATGTTAGCTCATAAGTTTCACTTATCGGCACCATTAGCTATGGTAACTGCAGGATTAATTGTTGGAAATGATACAATAAGAAGTAGTGCAATGTCAGAAACCACAGAAGCCTATGTAGATAAATTCTGGGAATTGATAGATGTGCTTTTAAATACAATTTTATTTGTAATGATTGGTATGGAAATGCTTGTACTAACGTTAGAAGGCAATTATATCTATGCAGGTTTATTGGCAATACCAATTATTTTGTTGTGTCGCTATTTGTCACTTTGGTTACCCGTTAAATTTTTTGCTAAGCGTTTAGATTTTGTACCCAAAACAAATCTAATTATGACTTGGGGAGGATTAAGGGGCGGTATATCAATTGCATTAGCACTAAGTTTAACCACTGAAATGCACAGGGAATTATTCCTAGTCATAACATATATAGTTGTTGTTGTTTCAATTGTTGGTCAAGGACTTACAGTAGAACCAATAATTAAGAGATTGACAAGAAATAATGAAGCTAGTTAAAGTTAATTATTGAATTAACATCTTCAAACGGAATTACAAACTCGGTGTAACCTTGAGCATAACTCGCTATTTCATAAGTGTTATATAGCATAATTAAACCTTCTTCACTATATCCTATGTTTTCAGGAAGTTGAAAGGATTTACCATAGAAGTAATCTTCTATATTTAAATTTTCTTCTTGAGATTTTAAATCTTCAATAAAGTATGTTTTCGCTATTTTTTTCAATGTGATTGTATCATTAATCAAATTGGCATTGTCGATTATGCCACCCGTTTTAGCATTTAGGTTTAAAAATTTGATTTTATCATTTCCATGCGCTCCACCCTTAAACTCATAGGTGCTAATTGCAATAGATATAATTTCATCAGATTGATAAGTCTTTTCTGTCTCGACGTAAAGTTCCCATTTAGGGTCAGATTCATCAGGAAATTGAGACTTATATTCTAAATACTCTTCATTAAATTCATTTAAAATAGAGTTTAAATTTTCAAATTTCGTTTCAGGATTCAACGATTTAATAATTGAGCTTTCAATATTTGAATTAATAATCTTAGCCAATTCACTACTGCCGTTAGCCTTCTCATAGTTTAGAGAAATATCTGCATCATAATCATTTTCAGCGCTGATGATTTTAAACGTAGCTGGTTTAATTTCAGATTCACAGCCGATAGCTAATGTGAACAAAAAAATGAAAGCTGTAATTGATTTCAAGATTACACGAATTTGTTAAACACTTAATAAAGGTATTGTATTGATTTAAAACAAGCAATTGGATAATTCTAGTGTTATTAAAAATAAAAAAGTCCAAGTAATTTTTTACTTGGACTTTTTTATAAATCTTTTTTAGTCTATATAATATATGTAGCCAAAGTTGAACCACAAATTCCAATCATTTGCTTTATTAGAATCTAATTTATGGTCTAGGCCATCAATAAAATCATCAAAATAATATTGCCATCTTAATTCCAATAACAAATCAGAAGATAAACTTAATCTGTACCTTGTACCAATACTTGTTACTACAGACCATGTTGAACCACTTTTATCACTGATAAATGAATCTCCTTCTGCAACTGCATTCCAGCCGGAATAAAAGTTATCTAAATTATTTATTCCGCCGTCTAACCCGTAAGTCGTTTCTACGCTAGGATTAAAGGATACAAAATGCGCTCCAATAGCACCAAAAGGCGCAAAGTTGAAACCACCTGCGACATATTCTCTAATACTAAGTGGAAAAAATTCTAACTGGGTACCAATATCCCAGTTTTGTGCTTCACCAGAATGAGCTCTTAATTGGTCTGCTTCGATAGTAGTTCTATCACTACCAACCCACTTACCAAAATGTTCTAATTTGGTTTTGTTCCATGAAATCTCAGTTCTTAGTTTAAAGTGGTCATTAAAATAAGTATCAGTAGTATAACAATTACAATCAGACCTAAATGCAAAATTAATGTAATGAACTATGCCAACAGCAATACCAGTGTTACCAGAATTAGTTTCAAAATCTCTTCTAACTCCAAAATCAGATTGGAAAGCGACTGGACCGATAAAAGCGCCTATTTCATGAGAAATACCTAGTTGAGCATAAATCGATTGAATTGATAGCATCATTACAATCAATATTATAAGTTTTCTTAAGTCTTTAGCCATAATGGTTTTAAAAGTTGAGGCGCATGCTGAACAAATATATAAAAACTCGATAATCCACAAAATAAAACGGATAAAATGCAATATTATTCTGTTTTTGCAGAATTCATTGACATAGTAAGTATTTCAATTATAATTGAGAATATCAAAAAAAAATATCCTATTTTTTAAAGATAATGTATATTTGTAGCTTGTAATTCACAATTTATTAACAATATTTTACATGAAAAATAAAATAGATGCTTTCATGGACCTTGTTAAGGAACGCAATGGCCATGAACCAGAGTTTTTACAAGCTGTGCAGGAGGTAGCAGAAACTGTAATTCCATACATCGTGAAGCACGATATTTATCACGGAAAAAACATTCTCTTAAGAATGGTTGAACCAGAAAGGTTGATATCTTTTAGAGTGAGTTGGGTCGATGATTCTGGTGAAATTCAAGTAAATAGAGGTTATAGAATCCAGATGAATTCTGCTATTGGGCCTTACAAAGGTGGATTAAGATTTCATCCTACCGTAAATGCTAGTATTTTAAAATTTTTGGCTTTTGAGCAGGTATTTAAAAATAGTTTAACAACACTACCAATGGGCGGTGGTAAAGGTGGTTCGGATTTTGATCCAAAGGGAAAATCGGACAATGAGATAATGCGTTTTTGTCATGCATTCATGACTGAGTTATATAGACATATCGGTCATAATACTGACGTACCAGCAGGTGATATTGGTGTTGGTGCTAGAGAAATTGGTTTTATGTTTGGTATGTACAAAAAATTGAACAATACATTCACTGGTGTATTAACTGGTAAAGGACAATCTTGGGGAGGATCTCTTATCAGACCTGAAGCAACAGGATACGGGACAGTTTATTTTGCAGAAAGTATGCTTAGTACACAGAACGATTCGTTTAAAGGAAAAAATGTAGTGATTTCTGGCTCGGGAAATGTGGCTCAGTATGCTGCAGAAAAAGCCATTGAACTTGGTGCTAAAGTTTTAACTTTTTCTGACTCTGGTGGTTATATTCATGATGAAGATGGGATTGACATAGATAAACTTAAGTATGTAATGCATCTTAAAAATGAAAAACGAGGAAGAATTAGTGAATATGTGGATAAATATCCAAATGCAGAGTATTTTGCAGGTAAAAGACCTTGGTCTGTCAAATGTGATATTGCTTTACCATGTGCTACACAAAACGAATTAAACGGAGAAGAAGCTAATCAATTGGTTGATAATGGCTGTATATGTGTTTCTGAAGGTGCAAACATGCCTTCTACTCCTGAAGCAATACATGAATTTCAAAATGCAAAAATATTATTCGCTCCAGGTAAAGCATCTAATGCTGGTGGCGTTGCTACGTCTGGGTTGGAGATGAGCCAAAACTCACTTCGTTTGAGTTGGACAAGAAAAGAAGTAGATGAAAGATTAAAAGATATTATGAAGGATATCCATGACTCTTGTGTTAAGTACGGAAAAAGCGAAGATGGTTCTGTTGACTATATTAAGGGTGCAAATATTGCTGGTTTTGTTAAAGTTGCAGATGCCATGTTAGCGCAGGGTGTGATATAGTAAAAGAAAAATAATTTGATTAAAAGTCTCTAACAAATTTTAGGGGCTTTTTTCGTTTCTATTGATATTATATACTTAAATATTCCGTTTGTAATAAATATATTTGAACAAATGAAAGAATTGATGAATAGATTTGCGATAAATTTATTTGCTGTATTTGTTTTCTTTTGTAACGATGGCGTTGCACAAGATTTTTCGAATTTATGGCAATCTCACTATTCATATAACAACATTGTTGATGTTGTATCTGGTAATAATAATATTTATGCTGCTGCTGAAAATGCTGTTTTCAGCTATGAACCCTTAACAAACGAGCTCTCAACTATTACAACAGTTGAAGGATTATCAGGAAGAGAAATAACCACAATTTACTTCAGTAAAGATTTTAATTATTTATTGATTGGCTATGAAACAGGTTTGATTGAATTATATTCAACATTGGATCAGTCAGTTTTGTCCATAGTGGATATTTTAGATAAAGAAAATATTACTCCTGACAAAAAGCAAATAAATCACTTCTATGAGCATAACGGCTTTATTTATATTTCGACCAATTTTGGTGTGTCAGTTTATGATTTAGAAAGATTAGAATTTGGTGACACTTATTTTATTGGCAATGGAGGTTCACAGATAAGAGTTAATCAAGTTACAGTATTGGATAATTTTGTTTATGTGGCATGTTTAGACGGGACTGGATTAAAGCGAGCAGACTTAGGCAATCCAAACCTAATTGATTTTCAGCAATGGGAAACAGTTTTAGGGGGAAACTTCAGAAATGTTAATACATTAAACGAAAAAGTTTATGCAACTCGCATGAATAGGTCCTTATTTGAGATTGATATCAATGGATTTAACCAATTATTTCAATTTGATACATTACCAAAAGACAGCAAGGTTTCTGGAAATAGTATTGTATTTACTACGAATGACGAAGTGCTCCTATATGACGTAAACATACAACTAGTAAATATTTTTCAAGCATCTACGGAATACATATCAGTTTTTTCATCGGCGACATATTTAGATAATAGAATCTATATTGGCACTAAAGATCTCGGAGTTATAAGTAGTGAAATTTCAGATGGAATTGACTATTTGCAATTATTGCCCAATGGACCAATTGAGAATAACATTTTCAGACTGGACGCAACCTCTGAATCTGTTTGGGCCACATATGGAGAATACACAGAAGCATTGAATCCCTTTCCTTTAACATCTAAAGGAATTAGTTATTTATATGAAGATGAATGGTATAATATCCCCTTTGACAGTGTCCTTGGGACGAGAGAATTAAATGAAATCACACCGAATATTTTTAATCCAAGCCAAGTTTTCATCAGTTCTTATGTAGACGGTATATTAGAACTAAATGATTTTTCTTCAACTGAATTACTAGATGAAACTAATAGTGGTTTAGAAACAATTGTAGTGCCTAATAATCCAAATGCAAGTGATATAAGGGTATCTGCGACTGAATTTGATACAAATGGTTTACTTTGGTCATTAACTAGTAGAGTAGATCGTGCTTTAAAATCTTTTGACCCAATTTCAGGAAATTGGCAAGGCTACAGCTTTTCTGATTTAATTGATAATCCATTATCTGATGAAGTAGGATTTTTTGACATGGAAATTGATAACAATGGAACCAAGTGGATAGGGTCATATAATAATGGATTGTTAGCATATAACGAAAGCATTGGTAACAATCCATTGAGAAATTTAAATTCTGAATCTCAAAATGTGTTACCATTTACAAGGTTTACCGCATTAGCTTTGGATAATAGAAATCAGTTATGGTTAGGAACAACCAAAGGATTAAGAGTATTATTTAACACATTTGGGTTTTATGATGATCCCAATCCTACATTACGTTCCATAATTATTCTTGAGGAGGGTATACCTAAAGAACTATTAGCTAATCAAGGTATAACAGATATAAAAGTTGATGGTTCCAATAATAAATGGATTGGTACAGCAGATTCAGGTGTTTTCTATTTTTCACCAGACGGTCAGAATACAATTTATCATTTTACTATTAATAATTCTCCTTTGCCTTCCAATACAATTAATGATATATCAATTGATCCAAATAATGGGATTGTATATTTTGCTACTAATAGAGGTTTAGTAGCTTTTACTTCTGGAGGTTCTTCCACCAAGGAAGATTTGGAGGAGGCGTATGTTTATCCAAATCCGATAAGACCAGAATACGACATACTTGGGTCTAGTGACCTTAATGATATTAATAAAGGCATCAAAATTACGGGCCTTACCGAGCGTGTAAATATTAAAATTACCGACGTAGAAGGTAATTTAGTTGCCGAGGCTCAATCAAATGTAAATTTAAGATCATCACAGGCGAATTATAATTTTGCAATTGATGGAGGAACTGCTATATGGAATGGTAAAAATCTTGCGAATTCTATTGTTAGAACAGGTGTTTATTTAATTATGATTTCAGATTTAGACTCCTTCGAGACTAAAGTTCTTAAGGTTCTTATTGTTAGGTAAAATGCTTAAATCAAATAATTGTATAGTACTTTCAAAATTAAAATATCGTGATTATGATCTCATTGTTAAGTGTTATACTGAGGAGCATGGCATAACAAGTTACATGCTTAAAGGAATTCTTAAGTCTAAAAAAAGTCAATCTAAAACAATTTATTTTCAACCATTATCATTACTTCAAATTGAGGAAAATTATAGACCTAATCAATCCTTTCAATTTATTAAGGAAGTTAAATTTAGCCATGTTTATAAATCCTTACACACCAACATCTACAAAAGCTCAGTTGTATTATTTCTTGCGGAGATTTTATCAACGGTTTTAAGAGAGGAAGAGCCAAACAAAGATCTATATAATTATATCTCAATTGCATTTCAGTATTTGGATGCAGAAGATAATTTTTCAAATTTTCATTTGTTGTTTTTACTTAATCTAACAAAATATTTAGGTTTTTATCCTGAAAAAACTCACCAAAAACATCCGTTTTTCAACTTAGAATCTGGTGTTTTTGAATCCGATAATAAAGGAAAACACTCAATTTTTGGCGAAAATTTATTGCTCCTCAAACATATGTTGGGCATAAATTTTGATGCACTTTATTTGGTGAAAATAAATGCAAAGCAAAGACGTGAGTTTTTAAATATGTTATTGCATTATTTTGAATTACATTTGGAAGGTTTTAAAAAACCTAAGTCATTACAGGTGCTTAACGACGTATTTCATTAAGCTAATTTTTGAAAAGATTTAATGCAGATGCCTCTAAAATTGAAATACAATTTTATTTACACTCTTATACTGGTTTTATTTCTTAAACCAATATGTGCTCAAACAATTACGGTTTTAGAAAAATCCTCTAATGAGCCTATACCCGGAATAGCTCTTTATAACCTTAAGAAAACCAAATCACTTGTTACAGATTTAAACGGTAAAGTGTCCATTGATATATTTGAAAATAATGAATTAATTTTTTTTCAAAATTTTCTGTACGAGAAATTACAAATTATAAAAGCAGAAATATTAAACAACAACAATTTTGTCTATTTAATACCAAGGGTTGAAGATTTAAGTCAAATTGTTATTTCGGCTACAAAATTTGAGCAAGAAAAAAGAGACATTCCACAAACTATTGTAAGTATTGGTACTGAAGAAGTATCATTAGTAAATCCACAAACAAGTGCGGACTTATTAGAAAACACCGGTAATATTTTTGTACAGAAAAGCCAAATGGGTGGTGGGAGTCCTATGATTAGAGGGTTTTCAACTAATAGATTACTAATTACTGTTGATGGTGTTAGGATGAATAATGCTATTTTTAGAGGAGGAAACTTACAAAATGTAATATCAATAGATCCATTGTCTATTAAGAATACTGAAGTTACCTTGGGAGCCGGATCTGTTGTTTATGGTAGTGATGCAATTGGTGGCGTGATGAGTTTTTATACTAAAAAACCACAATTATCATATAAGGACGAATTATACCTTAATGGTAGTGCTCTTATAAGGTATGCAAGTGCAAATGAGGAAAAAACCGGTCATTTTGATTTTAATTTAGGGTATAAAAGATGGGCATTTTTAACAAATGTTAGTTACACGAACTTTGATGACCTAAGAATGGGAAGTCATGGACCAAATGAGTACTTACGAAATCAATATGTTGTTAGAGAAAATGGTGAAGATGTTTTAATGAACAATCCAGATTCTCAAGTACAAATACCTACAGGATACAATCAGATAAATTTAATGCAGAAAGTTCGTTATGAACCGTCTGATAATTTAAATTTTGATTTTGGCCTTTATTTTACAACAACTTCAGACTATCCAAGGTATGATCGATTATTGAGGCCAGATGAAGATGGGTTAAAATCAGCGCAGTGGGATTATGGTCCTCAGCAATGGTTTATGACCAATTTTCAAGTTACTAAAACAAGCAGCAGATCTAACTTGTATGACAAAATACAATCGACATTGGCTTATCAAAATTTCAAGGAGAGCCGAAAAGTTAGAGATTTTCAATCTCCTTTCAGAGAAATAAGAAAAGAGAACGTTAATGCATTTTCATTTAACCTTGATTTAGAAAAATCACTTAGCCCAAAGACCTCTTTCTTTTATGGACTTGAATACCTATTTAATAAGGTTGGGTCAACTGGTAAAGAAGAGAATATTGAAACTGATACGAGTGTTAGAAATGTCACACGTTATCCAGACGGTTCAACTTGGCAATCCATTGCAAGCTATGCGAGTTTAAAATATAAGCCTAATAAAAAATTTGTGTTCCAAACAGGTTTGAGATTTAATCAGGTTATCGCAAAAGCAGATTTTACTGAGAATAACGATTTTTTAAATTTACCATTTGATAATACAGAAATAAATACTGGAGCACTTACTGGGACGGCTGGAATTACTTGGTCTCCAAATAACGTGATTCAGTGGAAATTAAATGCCTCAACTGCTTTTAGAGCACCAAATATTGATGATATAGGTAAGGTTTTCGATTCTGAACCTGGTTCTGTAGTGGTGCCAAATAGTGACTTAAAAGCAGAATATGCATACGGTGGTGAATTAGGGTTAAAACTGAATTTTGATGATGCTTTAATTTTAGATCTAGGAACCTACTACACATTTCTAGACAACGCGTTAATAAGAAGAGATTCTGATATCAATGGGGAAACTGAAATCATTTATGATGGTGAATTGAGCAATGTTCAATCTATACAAAATGCATCTAAGGCTTGGATTTACGGTTTTGAGGCTGGTTTAGAGATTAATTTTTCAGAAAGTTTAAAACTAAGGTCACAATATAATGTAATAGGAGGCACTGAAGATAATGAAGGTATCGAAGTACCTGTTAGGCATGTTGCTCCTAATTTTGGCAGAACCCACTTAATTTGGAATAGGAAGAATTTACTGCTTGATGGATTCCTTGTTTACAATGGTTCTTTAACTAATAATCAATTAGCACCATCAGAATACTCTAAGGCATACTTATATGCAATTGATGAAAATGGTAATCCTTATTCGCCATCTTGGCATACAATTAATCTTAGAGTGCAATATAAATGGAATAACAATTTAAGTCTAACAGCAAGTCTTGAAAATGTAACTGATCAACGTTACCGACCATATTCTTCAGGAATTTCTGCACCTGGTAGAAACCTTATTCTGGCCTTGAAATATACATTATGAAAAATTACTACCGCTACTTAGTAATTTAATTGAATTATGAAAAAACTTATTTGTACGTTTTGAATTTAAATAAAGTATACACAGTAGACGAAGCGCAAAAAAAAATGGAGAATTTTTGCGCATATCAAGAGCGTTGCCATAAAGAGGTTAGAGCTAAACTAATGTCAATGAACATGATACCGCAAGTAATTGATACAATTATAGTTCATTTAATAGAGCAGAATTATTTAAATGAAGAACGGTTTGCAATGACCTTTGTTAGAGGGAAATTCAGGATTAAAAAATGGGGTAAAAATAGACTAAAGCGGGAATTGAAATTTAGAAATATTTCAAACTATAGCATTACTAAAGCAATTAATCAAATAGGTGAAACAGAATATCTAAAAACTTTAGATGAAATTGTAATTAAGAGAGTTAACCAAGTAAAGGAAAGCAATAAGTATAAGAAACGAAAAAAAGTAGTGGATTACCTTTTATATCGCGGTTGGGAATCACATCTTATTTATGAAAAACTAAATGAATACGTGTAAAAAGCTTTTTTACGGGAAAGGGTTTCTAAATTTTACAGTTAATTACTAAATAAAACGATTTGTATTTTCAATTGCTTTTTTGTTTTTCCAATCAATCCATTTTTGACCTTTAATCCGACGCATTACGTTATCATAGTTTCGCATTAAAAAAACGTTAAAAAGTGCTTTTCCAAGATTTTTTGGATTTCTGGCGATTGCTCTTAAACTCATGGAAAAACCTGGAGTTATATATCGCATATAATGCCAATAACCTTCTGGCATGTAAAGAACCTCACCATGTTTAAGATCACAAATATAGCCCTCAACATGTTTTAAAGCAGGCCACTTGTCAAAATCAGGATTTGTCCAGTCTATATCTTCTCGAGTAATTAACGAGTGAGGGATTTTATAAAGAAATTTATTTTGTTTTTGATCAAATAAAATACACTGCTTTCTCCCTTCAAAATGAAAATGAAAAATATTGGCTAAATCTATATCATAATGCATAAAGGTGTATGAGTCCGTACCTCCGAAGAAGAGCATGGGTAAACCCTTCATAAGACGTAACCCAAAATTTGGATATTTAAAGTCTTTTTGAAGTTGTGGAACCTCCTTTAATATATTCCAGAGAAAAATCCGAAACTTAGTTGGTTCACGCTTGAGCAAATCTACATAATCACTCAGCTTCATTGTTGCATGAGCTTCGTTAAAACCGTCCGTGTAATCGACTGGTCTGTCATCGTATAGTGGCACTGTTTTATCACCTGCAACTTCCTTCATATAATCTAAACTCCATTTAGAATATGCTGGCCAGTCTTCAATAAAACGCTCAATAACCAAAGGTTTTTGTGGTTTAAAGTAGTACCTTAGAAAGTCGGTCTTGGTTATGTTTTTAACTCGTGGAATTTGTTGTAGGTTCAATGCCAAAGTATTCCGTTTTAAATCAAAGTTAATAAAACGTTTCTAAAACTATAATATTACATTTTTAAATTTTGTTGCTTAAAGCCACTTGGACTCTCTTTCTGTTGCATCGAGAATATCAGTATTTAAGAAGCTTGCTATTTGTTTGGCTTTTTCAAAAGCATCACATTTTTTATAGGTAGAATAGGCTTCAATTTTTTTATTTGTGTCATAGAATAAATTCAGTTTTATGATTTCTTTAGACACATTGGCTTCTGCAGTTCTAGATCGTAGGGTGGTGTTTTCGTTCGTTTTAAACACGGACACATATTCAATTTTGGGAATTGGTTTCCATGAACCTAAAGAAACACCTAATATCGATTTAGTTTTTCTGTAAAATCCATTTTTGAAATCAAATTCTGACCCTTCAGTTAGTAGGAGAAATACACCCATTCCAATTAACAAGAATCCTTTAAAACTAGAAAATAATGAAATTACTCCTAGAACCAGAGCAAGACTCCCTAGGATAAGTTTCCAGATTGCGAGCTTTCGGTTAATTACAATTTTTTCCATGAGTTGAATATAACTAAATAACCCAATTGAATATTGAGGATTTTTATGTAAGGTTATCTAAAGCTATACCTAAAACCAAATAGAACATTGCTAGGAGGCATTGGTACAAAACCTGTTTCAATATAATCAGCATTAAAAATATTACTTGCCGTAACGGTTAACTCCATTTGTTTTAAACGCATTACTAAAGATGCATCCCAAACATTATAGGTTTGCCCGGTAGTTCTTTCGGCATACTTATAAACAATGTTTTGTCTTATATTTTTAAATAACTGTGTACTTAATCTTGTAATATATTGGTGCTTAAGTGTATTAAGCGAGTAGCGAGATAGTTCTGGGTTTTGGTCTAAAATATCATTCTCTAAAAATGAATAACCAAAAGTAAGTGTCTGATTAAATTCTTTAATCTTAAAATTATAAGAAGCATCAAACTCAACTCCCTTAGTATTTACCTCTCTTATATTCGTTGCTGTAAAAACACCGTCAGTTGTGTTTGGTCTTATGTAATCAATTAAGTTATCGGCATCTCTATTAAATACGGCTACAGAAGTAGAAAACTTAGGTGAGAAATACTTTATCCCTAATTCTTGAGCAAAAGCTTCTTCGGGTACTAAATCAGTATTCCCAGATGTTACTGGATCACTGTAGTATAAGTCTGTATAAGTTGGTATTCTATAGGTGTAACCAACATTTCCATATAACCTTAAGTCATCAGAAATTGAATATCCAATATCAATACCTGGAAAGGCATTAAAATCAAAATCAGAGAAATAGGTCATAGCTACACCAGGTGTAATATCTAATTTGTTATCTGCTAGATTGAATTTATGCTCCAAGAAAACTGTTGCCATAAACCTGTTTCTATTACCTAGATTGTTACTACGTAGGTAAATTTTAGATACGTCTACACCAAATCCTGTTATACCTAATTTTGAATTGTATGATGCATTAGCTTCTGCCCCAATTTTATCAGAAATATGAAAATTTCTATAGAATTCAGGTTCAAATCGTCTCAACAAAAACACATCTTGATTACGTTTCCAATATACTCTAGGGTGGATTTTAAAATTATTCTTTCTAAATGTTGTCGTAAAGGCAATTAAACTATTTTGAGTTTCCTCATATTCATTAAAAGTTGAATTGGTAGTGTAAAAGTTCTCAGCACCAAACTTACGTTCCATAAACGTTGCAATCATTTCTATAGGTTGCTTATTTTTATTGAAAGTACTTTTAAGGAAATAATTAGAATTGTCATAGTCTGAATTATTTCTGTATCCTGCAGAAGTTACTCTGCCAAAGTGCACAATATGCGTTGCATTGTCTTGTTCTAGGCCAACGGTTACATTTCCATTAAGCTGACCAAATGATCCAGCTTCAACATTGGTTGAAACCGTATTATTCAATTTCTTTTTTGTAACAATATTAATTGCTCCAGTAAACGCATTTTGGCCAAACACTCTAGCGGCTGGTCCTTTTATAATTTCAATACGCTCAATTACTTCTATTGGTAAAGCTGCATTCATTGTATGATGCCCTGTCTGTGCATCATCCATTTTAATACCATCAATTAAAATTAAAGTTTGGTCAAAACCACCACCTCTAATAAATAAATCGGCCTGACTTCCTCCCGTACCACGTCTTCTTATATCTACACCAGCAACTTGTTGTAAAAGGTCCGCAACATTTGCAGCTGCACTATTTTTAATATCTGCCGCAGTTATGATATTAACTGTTCTAGAGTTTTCTTTAAATGGAATATCAATACGCGTTGAGGTTAAAGTTATTGAGTCTAAATTTTGTTGCGGTATTGTTTGCGCATCAATACTGTTAATTACTGATAGTAAGGCAACCATCAAAAATAAATTCTTATTAAGGATCATTTTATTAGTTAGTTTGTTGCCTCAAAGGTAAAATTATTTTAATCTAGAAAAAGTATTGAATTAAGAATTTAATTTACGGGAAAATGTGTGCTACAATCGATACATTTATATTCATACCTAGTACTGAATGGCAATGTGCCTGAAATAAAACCAATTAGAAAATGAAAAAACGATTTAAGATTATTAATCGTTGAATAAAGTTCTATTTTTTCTTTTTTACAATTAGGACAGCGTATTAAGTTGCCATCATCATCTACAGAAAATTTTGTAATAGATTCTAAAATATCTCTCGCCTTGTTTTCATCTTTTGCAAGCACTTTCAGTTTTACACCACCAATAGCATGGCTTACTAGTGGGTCTGTATCTATTGTAATGTTGTCGCGTAAAAAGACTTGAATATCTTCTGCTTCTAATCTTCCTTTGATGATTTGGGCTTCAGAAGAGTAGGTGTAACGTGCTATGGTAACAAAGGTGTCTTTCATTCTTTAACTTTAAAAAAGAGTATCTTTTTGTACAGGTTGGATAATATAAGGTTTGTTAGTATCTACATTTCTTTTATATAAATCACTGCTTACAGGATGTGCAGAAAATGGTTTATTGGTCATACCAACTGCCATTAGCTCATTAACTTCTGGGATGCTCAAACCTTCATCTAACCAATCTTCAAAATAATGAGGATCTAAAACCAAGGGCATGCGTTTACCCTTGTTGTGTACGTCCATAAAAAAATCATTAGCATCTGTTGTGAGTATAGTTGTGCTTAATGTATTGTCATCAATGTCGTTATAAAGACCTGCAAATAGAAACACATCACCGTCAGGATTCTCATCTGAAGGTTGGAAACAGAAATAAGGTATTGCTTTACCATTTTCGTGATGAGGTTCATAAAAACCATCTGCCAAGATGAGACACCTTTTATCTTCTGCGCTATTTCTAAAGGACGCTTTATCAAAAATAGATTCTGAACGTGCATTTAAGGTGTTACTTTTTTTTCTGAATACTTCAGGATCATGTACTGCCCAATCTGGTATTATTCCCCAGCTAGCATCGTAGATTGTATTGGGTTCATCCATTTTTATGATTTGAAGATTCCCATGGGTAAATCCGTTGAGGTGGAAATATGGCTTGTAGGTTGAGCTGTTATCAAACGTCACCTTTATTTGATTGCAAAGCTCTTTTTCAATTTTTTCTCGTTTTTTCCTTAATGCTGAAGAATAACACATGATTCTAAGATAGTAATTTTCATAATTATTGATGCCTATTTGCCAATAGAGGTGGTGGCTCACCATTAAAGGGATTCCAACGGCTAATGGTTTTTGCTTCCATTCCTGCTGCACTGATAACAGCTCTATCACCATAACGTTCTCGCATTTTATCTATGGCTTGTGCTAGGTTGAGTTGTATCTTGTTGTCTTCAAATAAGTTGATTTGATGGCCACCTTCGACCAAATGACTAAAACGCACACCTATTAAACGGACCAACAACCTGCGATTATATAGTTTATTAAACAGATCTAAAACAACAGGAATAATGTTATGGTCCATAGCGCTATATGGTATACGCTTTTGCTGTGTATAGGTCTGAAAATCGGAATATCGAATCTTAAATGTCACACAAGCGGTTAACTTATTGCCACGCCTTAGTTGATATGCTAAATTTTCTGCCATAGCAATAACCAATCCTTTTAGTTTATGAACATTGGTGGTGTCTTGCCCAAAAGTGCGCTCAGTAGAAATAGATTTACGCTCATAATATTGTATTACAGGACTATTGTCTATGCCATTGGCTTTTTTCCAAATGGATAGACCATTTTTGCCTAGTACTTTATGCATGAGTTCCATAGGCATATCTTGTACGGTTTTGATGCGCTTTACACCCAAATCACAAAGTGCTTTATAGGTAGCACTACCAACCATAGGAATTTTTTTCACCGATAGTGGTGCTAAAAATGGTTTTTCAGTACCTGAAAGAATTCTAATTTCGTTATTAGGCTTAGCTTCGCCTGTAGCAATTTTTGAAACGGTTTTATTCATTGATAAACCAAAAGAAATAGGTAATCCTGTTTCTTTAATAATTCGCTGGCGCAATTCTGAAGCTAATTTGTGGCAACCAAAAAACTTGTCCATTCCGGTGAGGTCTATATAAAACTCATCAACAGATGTTTTTTCATAAAGTGGCACACTTTCTTTTATAACATCAGTAACATTCTGTGAAAACTTAGTGTAAATCCCAGAGTTGCCTCTAAGTATAATCGCTTCTGGGCATAGTTGTCTTGCCATACGCATTGGCATAGCAGAGTGTACGCCAAATTTTCGTGCTTCGTAACTACAAGATGCCACAACACCTCTATCGCTGGTACCACCAATGAGTACAGGTTTTCCGTTTAGTCTACTATCTAATAAGCGTTCGCAAGACACAAAAAAAGTGTCTAAATCCATATGTACTATAGAGCGATTAGCGTTCATATTGTGCTTTAAAGTCTTTAAAACTTTTCTTTCTTTGAAATGTTGGATTTGTAGACTTTATTGAATATCGTGGGTCTTCAATAACAGCTAAACGTTCAAGCTTTGAAACTTCAATAGATACACAGTCAAACTCTATCATCACCTTGCCTGTAATTTCATAAACACCTTTTCCTCTAAACGGATATTTGCTCGCAATAGGCGGAAAATGAACCGTATCTATAAAATCACCATCTCTATCTAAAAATGTACCGAAATACATGCGTTTACCCTTTGATGTGCTTGTATTTTTAGTGGTGACTAGATACCCTTCAATGGTTACGTATTTACCTTCAAGCTGTTCTAGATGTTGAGCACGTAACTTGCTTGTTGATGGTACTTCTAACAAGTGAAATGGATTACATAACGGAAAGCCCAGCAGTTCAATTTCATCAAACGCATTTTCTAATGCTGTACTTGGTAGTTCTGGTGTGTTGTAGTTGATTCGTCTTGTCTTAAACAAGGTAATTACATGTTCTTGTATTACTGTTTTGCTAATCTTTAGATGTGCTTCCCAGAGTAGTTCGCGCTTGTTGATGTTTGTAAATCGAAACGCGTTGATCTTTATCAAGATACTGATTTGTTCTATAGAGATAGGAACCCGTTCTATAAAGTCGTCTAACGATTTAAAGGTGCCGTTTTGTTCACGCTCTCTAAGGATACGTGCTGTAGTTCTAGACTCAAAAGATTGTAAAAACATAAACCCTAGATAAATAGTAGTACCTCTGATAATAGCTTGATTGTAAGAGTTGTTAATACATGGCGATTCAATACTGCCATTATGCATTCTGGCTTCATGAACATAGAGTTCTGTACTGTAAAAACCACCAAAATTATTAATGGTAGCTGTCATGTACTCTAGCGGATAATAGGCTTTTAAGAATAGACTTTGATAACTTTCTACAGCGTAAGATGCTGAGTGTCCTTTGGCAAAAGCATAACCGGCGAAACTTTCAATCTGTCGCCATATTTCTGCAGTAAGTTCTAGAGATTTACCATCGTTTTTACAATTATCAAAAAACTGTTGTTTTACTTTTAAAAATTCGGCTCTAGACCTAAACTTACCAGACATACCACGACGTAACATATCAGCTTCGCCAAGTGTGAGTCCGCCAAAATAGTGCGCGACTTTAATCACGTCTTCTTGATACACCATAACACCATAGGTTTCTGGCATAATATCTAAGAGTACAGGAGGTGCGTCTTTTCTTTTTTCTGGGTGACGACAGCGTAAAATGTACTGGCGCATCATACCAGATTTTGAAACACCAGGCCTAATAACAGAACTTGCGGCCACTAAACCAAGGTAGTCGTCTACTCTAAGTTTTTTTAAAAGCATGCGCATCGCAGGTGATTCTACATAAAAGCAACCAATAGCCTTAGCATTTTTGAGTAAGTATTTTATGCGTTCATCTTCTTTAAAACGTTTAATATCATGAATGTCTACAGGTGGTTGGTTACTGTAGTTTTTGTCAATAATTTCTACGGTGTCTTTTATTTTGCCTAGACCGCGTTGACTTAAAATATCGAACTTATACAAGCCAATATCTTCTGCCACAACCATATCAAATTGTGTTGTAGCAAACCCTTTTGGTGGCATAAACGTAGCACCATAGTAATGGATTGGTTTTTCTGAAATTAAAATACCACCTGCGTGTATACCAAGATAGTTAGGAAACCCTTCAATAAATTGACTGTATTTAAGTACAAGTAATGATAGTCTATCCAGTTTTTTAATATTAAACCTTCCTCTTGTTAACATATCCATTTCAGACTTTGGCAATCCAAATACTTTCCCGAGTTCTCTAACAGACGCTCTAAATTTAAAAGTGTTATATACCGTAATAAGTACCGTATGCTTAAAACTGTTGAAGATAAATTTGGTAATATCATCTCTGTCTTTCCACGAGAAATCAATATCAAAATCGGGTGGATTTTGTCTAAAGAGATTAATGAAGCGTTCAAAGTACAGGTCGAGCTCAATAGGGTCTACATCTGTAATACGAAGCAGATAAGCAATAATACTATTAGCACCACTACCACGACCAACGTAGTAGTAATCCTTGCTACGTGCGTACTCTAAAATCTTCCAATTGATTAAAAAGTAAGACACAAAGCCTTTTTGTTTTATAATGTCTAGCTCTTTTTTTATACGGCTGTATATTTTAGAATCTGCATTATTCCCATATCGGTAGGGAATACCTTCATAGGTTAGTTTTTCTAAAAGTTGATAATCAGAATCAGCATTTTCTGTGAGGAATCGTTGGTTTTTTGGTATCGGATTTTCAAAATCAAATGAAATAGAGCAATTATTCAGTAGGTGCTCTGTATTGCTAATAAGACTTGGGAATTCCGAATACATTCCACATAATTCGTCATATGGTAGCATTTTATCATCCTCATAGCCTTCTTCAGATTTAGGAAGCTTACTTAATAAGGTATTATTATCAATAGCACGTAGTAAGCGATGCGTGTTAAATCCTTTTTTGTTTTGAAAAGACACTGTTTTTAGAACTACCAATTTCTCTCGGTGTGTATTCCATCTTGAAAATTTCAATTGGTTAAGGTCTTTGGGTGTAATGCCTAAAAATTCATTTGGTTTCAAGTTGAAATCTTTCCCTTTTTGGTATGGGTAAATCACAAAACAATCGTCTAAGACATGTTTTGGTCGTTCAGGAATTTTTAAATTGTGATTATGAAGAAACTGAGAGAGGTAATCATTTATATTTTGAAAACCATCGTTGTTTTTTGCAATTAAGATAAACTCTTGATGGGCTTTGTTTCTAAAATCTACACCAAGAATAGTTTTCACCTTGTATTTTTTGGATAGACGAACGATATCTAAACAAGCTGAGGTCGTATTAATATCTGTAAGCGCTAAAGTCTGCACACCATTTTCTGAAGCAATGGCAAGCAGTTGCTCAGGTTTTATGGTGCCGTAACGAAGGCTATAATATGTATGACAGTTTAAATACATGGGGCCAACAAAATTAGCTATTATATGTAGTTTTTATTGCTTATATTTGTAGTAAATACTGTTAAAATTAATTTAGATGAAACCTATACAAGCTAACATAAAGCACCTCAGGTCTTTAAAGAAGTTATCTCAAGAGCGCTTTGCAGATGATTTGGGATGGACGCGTTCTGTAGTTGGGTCTTATGAAGAGGGAAGAAGCGAACCACCTATAGAACGTTTGATAGACCTGTCTAATTATTTCAATATTCCTATAGATATTTTGGTGCGTAAAGATTTACGTAAAGCAAAGGACACTTCGTTTATAGAAGTAGGGAATAAGCGTGTGTTATTTCCTGTAACGGTTAATGAAGACAATGAGGATTTGATTGAGATTATACCTGCAAAAGCTTCGGCAGGCTATTTGTCTGGTTATGATGATCCCGAATATATAGAACAACTTCAAAAGATAAAGCTACCCTTTCTACCTACAGGAACACACAGAGCATTTCCGATTAAGGGTGATTCTATGTTGCCAGTTAAGGATGGTGCATTTGTAGTCGCGAAGTTTGTTGAAGATATTGAGGATATTAGAAATGGAAAAACGTATATCGTTTTAACTAAGAACGATGGTTTAGTTTATAAACGCATATATCTTACAGACGATGATAGTAATGACTTATTATTAAGTTCTGATAATAAGGCTTACAAACCTTACCTAGTTTCTAAAGAAAGTATATTAGAGCTTTGGGAATTTACCTGTTGTATCAATACACAAGAATACGATGAAAAAGAATTAAAACTTAGTAGTATAATGACGATGTTTCAAGAACTTAAAGTAGAACTAGAAGCTGTAAAACAACTGTAGAATGAGGCAAACCATAAGATGGGGAATTATTGGCTGTGGTGATGTTACCGAAATAAAAAGCGGACCAGCATACAAAATGACTGATGGTTTTGAGTTGGTAGCTGTAATGCGAAGAAACCTAGAACGGGCTAAAGATTATGCAAAACGACATGATGTACCGCTTTATTATAATGACGCTGACAAATTGATTAAAAATCCCCAAGTTGATGCCGTTTATATTGCTACACCACCAGATACTCATCATTATTATGCATTGAAAGTAGCAGAAGCAAGCAAAATATGCTGTATTGAAAAACCTATGGCACCGAGTTATACAGAGTGTCAAGAGATACAAAATACTTTTGAAAAACAAAGCTTACCATTATTTGTGGCCTATTATCGTAGGTCGTTACCACGATTTAATAAGGTAAAATCCCTTTTGGAAGAGCATGTAATTGGAGATGTTAGACATGTGAGTTGGTATTTAAGTCGAACAGCAAGTAATCTGGATAAATCGGACATCTATAATTGGCGAACTGATGCTAAAATTGCGCCAGCGGGCTATTTTGACGATTTAGCAAGTCATGGTTTAGACCTTTTTGCTTATTT
The DNA here is from genome assembly GCF_003335675.1 of Winogradskyella sp. KYW1333. Lineage (GTDB taxonomy): Bacteria > Bacteroidota > Bacteroidia > Flavobacteriales > Flavobacteriaceae > Winogradskyella. Next base: position 326,792 of record NZ_QPHL01000017.1, read on the forward strand.
ATTTGGTGATTTTAAAAGTGCCAACGGTGTATCAGGAAACCAACAGAACTTATATAGTGCAGAGGATATCATTTCAGGATCATGGGAGCATGAGTCTGGTGTCGTTGGAGCTGGTATGTGGAGTTTTGGAACTTATAAAAGAGAGGACAAAGTTAGAATTATTGGAAGCCAAGGCGAACTTTCTTTTTCAATTTTTGGAGAAGTTCCTATAGGAATTACTGTGCAAAATCATCATGAGAATTTAGTTATTGAGAACCCTAAGCATATTCAACAGTATCATGTTGAGAATATGGTAAAACATTTAAATTCAGATTTTCAACATCCTTCAACTGGGAAAACTGCAACTCATACAGCTTGGGTAATGGATAAGATCTTAGGTAAAATCTGAATAGTATAAGCATCAAATTATTAGTCAAAAAGTACTTAACTTCGTATTTCATGTATTACAAATGAAGTACAACCAGATTCTTATTTTACTATTGAGTTTATTCTATAGTTGTGGTAAAGATAATGTGCCATATAAAGATGGAGCCACTACATTATTTACAAATATCCCATCGAGTCATTCCAACATAGATTTCATAAATAGTATTGAAGAAACAGTAGATTTCAATTTCTTAAATTACAGTTATATCTATAATGGAGGAGGTGTTGCAGTTGGAGATATAAATAATGATGGATTAGAGGATATTTACTTCACTTCAAATCAGAAATCCAATAGATTATACCTTAATAAAGGCAACTTTATTTTTGAGGATATCACTGAAGACGCTGATGTTATGGATGACCAAGGTTGGTCCACAGGGGTAACTATGATTGACATTAATAACGATGGTTGGTTAGATATTTATGTTTGTAAATCAGCCTCTATAAAAAATAGAAAGGCAAGGCAAAATAAGCTTTATATCAACCAAAAGGACAATACTTTCAAAGAGGAAGCTGTAAAATATGGCCTTAAGGATTATAGCTTTTCAACCCAAGCTTACTTTTTAGATTATGATAAGGATGGCGATTTAGATTTGTATCTTGTTAATCATAGTCTCGATACTAACAAAGATTTATATCTACAACCTCAGGATCTACCAAGTATAACAAAAGATGACATAGATCGCTTATATCAAAATAACGACGGCACATTTAAGGATGTGACAAAATCAGCAGGAATTTCGTTTGAGAAGGCTTGGGGTTTAAGTGCATCAATAGGCGATTTTAATAATGATACATGGCCGGATATTTATGTGGCTAACGATTTTTTTGAACCAGACTTTTTATACATCAATAACCAAGATGGTACATTTACCAATTCTGTTCTAGACGCTTTTAAGCACATTTCTAATAATAGTATGGGCTCTGATTTTGCGGATATTAATAATGACTTAATGCCTGATCTTATAGTATTAGACATGTTAGCCTCAGACAGAAAACGAGGTAAGGAAAATATGGCATCGATGGATATAACTAAGTTTAATCACATGGTTAAACAAGGCTACCACCATCAATACATGTCTAATATGTTGCAATTGAATAATGGAAATGGCACCTATAGTGAAATTGGTCAATTCTCAGGTATTGCAAAGACAGATTGGAGTTGGGCACCCTTAATTGCTGATTTTGATAATGATGGTTATAATGATGTGTTTATTACAAATGGGATTGAAAAGGATATTGCGAATCAAGATTTTAGAAGAACAATGCTTAATAAAGATTTAAGCACTAACAAAGAAGAAAGATTTACAGAAGCTCAGGAATTAATCCCATCGGCTAAGTTGGCCAATTTTATGTTTGTAAATAATAAAGATTACACATTCAACGATTCATATTCAAAATATGGTTTTGGTGAAAAATTGAATTCTAATGGCGCATCTTACGCTGACTTAGATAATGATGGTGATTTAGATTTGGTATTGAATAACCAATCTGACATGGCTTCAATATATCGTAATAATTCTAAATCTAACTTTTTAAGTATAGACTTAAAAGGACCTAAATATAACATCAATGGAATTGGTACAAGAGTTGAACTTTATGCAAAAGATACCAAGCAGCTTAGAGAAGTATATGCAAGTAGAGGCTACCAGTCTTCGGTGAGCAATCAAATTAATTTTGGTCTTGGGTCATTTCAAAAGATTGATAGTATTAAAGTCACTTGGCCCGAAAATAAATCTCAAACTCTAACCAATATTAATACTAACCAAAAATTGACTATTGATTATTCAAATGCTGAGAAAGATTTAAAATCAGAGAATGAGAGTGTAAAATTGTTTGAGTCTGTTTTAGCTGATGAAATAGGGATTGATTTTAAACATAAGTCAGTTGATTTTAACGATTATGAAATACAATTATTATTACCGCAAAAGCAATCTAAAATAGATAATGCGCTTGTAGTTGTAGATGTTAATAATGATGGATTGGAAGACTTTTTTGTTGGGAATACTATGGGATTTACATCTGAATTATACATTCAAAAAAGTGATGCAACTTTTAGAAAAAGTAACCAGAAATTATTCGAAAAGGAAAAAGCTTTTAATGATAATAACGCACATTTCTTCGATGCTGATAATGACAATGACTTAGACCTATATATAGCTTCTGGGAATTATAGTTTAAATGAGGCAAATCCTTTACTTCAGGATAGATTATATATAAATGACGGGAAAGGAATTTTTTCAAAAGGAAAACTGCCTGTAATGCTAACGGTTACCAAGGCTATTGCATCGGGCGATTTTGATAACGATGGTGATTTGGATTTATTTATAGGTGGGCGTGTGGTTCCAGGGAAATATCCTATATCACCAAAATCTTATCTATTAGAAAATATAAACGGTAATTTTATTAATGTAACATCAGTCAAAGGAGATGAGTTGAACAATCTTGGTTTGGTAAATGATGCTATTTTTTCAGATTACGATAATGATGGTGATGAGGATTTAATTGTTGTTGGTGAATGGATGCCGGTTAGTTTTTTTAATAATAATGAAGGCATTTTTATTAAGGTTAATCAGGAATCAGATATTAAAACAGGTTGGTATCAAACTATACGTGCTATCGATTATGATAAAGATGGTGATGAAGACTTTTTTGTTGGGAATTATGGCGAGAATAATAAATTCCATCCAACTCAGGACGAACCATTACACATATATGCTAATTATTTTGATGATAATAAAAGCTATGATATCGCATTGAGTAAGGAAGATAATGGTGACTTATATCCTGTGAGAGGAAAAGAATGTTCATCGCAACAAACACCATTTCTAAATAATAAAATTGGAACTTACAGTGAATTTGCTAACTCAAATATTATTGATGTTTATGGTAAGGATAATATTGATTCAGCCTTGCATCTAGAAGCCACAACATTCAGTTCTTATTTTATAGAAAACAACGGGGAAGGGAATTTTGAATTTGTACGATTGCCAAGTGAATCGCAATTTGGACCAACATTAGATTTTGAATTTTTAGATTTGAATCAAGATGACAAACTAGAAGTAATTGGAATAGGTAGTATATATGGCGCAGAGGTAGAAACCATAAGATATGATGCCTCAAATGGCTACATTTTAACCCATAATAATGGAAACAGTTCAATATTTAAGGAATTAAGTAACATTACCGATAAGGAGGCCAAGGCAATGGAACAAATTAATATAAAAGGCATACCTCATATATTGATATTGAATACAAGCAATGTGTTAAGTTTATATCGGATAAAATAAAAACGCCAAACTTTAAGTTTGGCGTTTTTAATAAGTAATTATTATTTCTCTAATCAGCTAATACAATTAGCTTATTATCTTTCAATTCAATTGTACCTGAATTAATAGCTAACCAAACACCTCTATCAGACTTAGTAAATTTATCTTCTACTTCCTCTTCTAACTGAATGTTACTGCCAGCTACTTTTACATGACCTTCTTTTAGAATAGATACAATAGAAGCGTGATTTTTTAACATTTCAAACTCACCATTAACACCTGGAACAGCGACAGAGTCTACTTCTCCGCTAAATAAGGTCGCTTCAGGCGATACAATTTCTAAATACATAGTTCTGAAATTTTAAATTAAGCTTCAGCAAGCATTTTCTCACCAGCTTCAATAGCTTCTTCAATAGACCCTTTAAGGTTAAACGCAGCCTCTGGTAAGTGATCTAATTCACCATCCATTATCATGTTGAAACCTTTGATAGTTTCTTTAATATCTACTAAAACACCTGGTATACCAGTAAATTGCTCAGCAACATGGAATGGTTGAGATAAGAAACGTTGTACACGTCGTGCACGTCCTACAGCTAACTTATCTTCTTCAGATAATTCTTCCATACCAAGGATAGCAATAATATCTTGTAATTCTTTATAACGTTGTAACAACTCTTTTACTCTTTGAGCACAATCATAATGATCATCACCTAAGATGTCAGCTGTTAAAATTCTAGATGTAGAGTCTAATGGATCTACTGCTGGATAAATTCCAAGCTCTGCAATTTTACGCGACAATACAGTTGTTGCATCTAAGTGAGCAAACGTTGTCGCAGGTGCAGGATCTGTTAAATCATCCGCAGGTACATATACTGCTTGTACAGATGTAATAGAACCTTTCTTAGTTGACGTAATACGCTCTTGCATCGCACCCATTTCAGTTGCTAATGTAGGTTGGTAACCTACCGCAGAAGGCATACGACCAAGTAATGCAGATACCTCAGAACCAGCTTGTGTAAAACGGAAAATGTTATCTACGAAAAAAAGTACATCTTTTCCTTGTCCATCACCAGCTCCATCACGGAAATATTCAGCAATTGTTAAACCAGATAAAGCAACACGAGCACGTGCTCCAGGAGGTTCATTCATTTGGCCGAATACAAATGTAGCTTTTGAATCCTTCATAGCTTTTTTATCTACTTTTTGAAGATCCCAACCGCCTTCTTCCATAGAATGCATGAAATCGTCACCGTATTTGATGATACCAGACTCTAACATCTCACGCAGTAAATCGTTCCCTTCGCGAGTCCTTTCACCAACACCAGCAAATACAGAAAGACCACCATGACCTTTCGCAATATTGTTAATCAATTCTTGAATCAATACTGTTTTACCTACACCAGCACCACCAAATAAACCAATTTTACCACCTTTTGCATATGGCTCAATTAAATCTATTACTTTAATTCCTGTAAATAAAACCTCAGTAGAAGTTGATAAATCTTCAAATTTTGGAGCTTGTCTATGGATAGGAAGCCCATCTTTATCAGTTTTTGGTAAATCACCTAACCCATCAATTGCATCACCGATTACATTAAAAAGACGTCCATAAACATCTTCACCTATTGGCATCTGGATTGGTACGCCAGTCGCAACAACTTCTGTCCCTCTGCTTAAACCATCTGAAGAATCCATTGCTATAGTTCTTACTGTATCTTCACCAATGTGAGATTGTACCTCTAATACTAAAGTAGAACCATCAGGTCTTGCTATTTCTAATGAATCATAAATTTTTGGAAGTTCTGCGCCAGAAGCGAATTCAACATCGATAACCGGACCTACAATTTGTGCAACTTTACCTGTAACTTTTGACATTACTTAATTGTTTTTGTTTTGCTTTAATTTAATTCTGAAAAACAATGTGTTTTTCGCGCTGCAAAGATATAGTTTTATTTAAAAAAACTGCTTGTTTTTGAGATAAAAAAAACACGCTTTATTGAAGCGTGTTTTTAATTTAATTATTTATATAAATTTATTGCAATAAAGGAGAATAATTAGTCACAAAATCGTCTGCTCGAGCTATGTTACCCGAAGCTTCAAAATTAGAACCATAAGTTGTGTCTATAGCTTGCAAGAAAGCATTTGCCATATAGGCATAACCTCTAGAAGTAAGATGGATACCGTCGAGACTTACAAGGCCTCCAAAAACTAAATCTGCGGTATGAATAAAATCGTCAAAAACAATACCGGTACTAGCGGCTTCTTCTAAAATAGCATTTACATCAACAAATGCCAAACCTCTAGAGCTTGCAACTGAAGAAATGGTAGAGTTATATGAGTCAACAGCCGTAATAATTTCTATTTGTTCTTCTGGTGTTAATATCCACTGGTCTGCTAAGGGTACCGACACTCCATTAATTAATGTAGGGTTTCCTCCTACTGTTGTACCAATGACACTGGCCGCTGGTAAAACCACTAAGTCGTTTGCCGTAGCTTGTCTATAACTTGGTATGCCAAATGCAGATAGATCAGTTAAATTTTCATCTTCAATCACGACAGCATTATTACTTGATGCTGTAAAATTTATGGTCCTTTGAGCTACTTCTTCTGCATCTAATAACCCATTACTCTGTGCAAATAATAAGCCACCATTATAGGCAGCAAATCCACCGTTTACTAAATTTGCAGTGGCTTGGTCTAATGGTACAACATCATGACCAACTGCTGTAAAATAAGGTAAACTTGAAACATATGGGATATTTGTAACTACACCCTTAGCTCCGTTTGCTGTAAGGCCATCAATTATTGTATTAAAGGCAAATTCAAAAGTTAGAGGATCAGTAATTTGATTAATTGTTTCATCACCACCTGCAGTTGCATATCCCAAAACGTCATTACCACCAATCAAATCAGCAGTAAAAAAACTTGGGTTTTGTGCAACAGCTAACTCTAAAATAGTGGCGTTTGGTGTATTTCCAGTAACCCGTACCGCATATGGATTAGCATTAGGTAAATTAGCAATATTTCCGTAACCAGGTGCTATAAAATGAAAACTTTTTGCTCCTGGCATTCCTAAATTATTAAAAGGTCCTGTAGGATTATTTAGAACAATATCTGTCCCTACGGTTACTGGCCCAACTACAGATTCTAATGGTACCGGTCCTGCACCGCCAAAAACTAATCTTGGACCAGAAATTCTTACTCCTCCTGCTGCAAGTCCACCATAATTATCACTTACCAAGGGTTGTGTAAAGTTTCCTCCACCAGCATTAGCAAACATATCTGCAATTATTTTTGGAAATGAATTCTCTTGTGCGGCAAGAAACACTGAGCCATCGCTAAAACCAGCCGTAAATGAAGGTCCAAATGCCACGTAATTTGAAAAGTCGGCTGTTCCAGAAGTAAGCTCTGGTAATGGCTCGGTATCAGTATTACCTCTGTTTCTAAGATCATCTAAAGTTTCATTTTCACATGCTAAAAATCCAATAGCTAGAAAAGATAGAATTATATATTTAAATTTTTTCATTGTCAATTTTATTATAAGTTATTTATAGTTATAGATGCGTAATACATTGACCCGATGAAACCAGTTCCAAAAGCTGTAAAATACTCATCTTGTAATAAGTTGGTTGCACCAACTTTTAATGTAGTTTTTAAACTTGGTATTCTATAATTAATTTGTGCATCTAAAACACTATATGCTGGTACTTCACCGTCACCAAAAGAGGCTTCCCAGAAGAAATTGTCACTCCATCTCCAAGAGGTATTAAAACCAAAGTTCTTAAACAACTCAGTTTTACCAAACGACACTTTTACTTTATGCTCTGGTGTATTAAAGTTTGTCCTAAAATCTGGATTAGCTTCCGTGTCAAAGTCTAACTTAGCATATGTGTAGTTAGCACTTAAATCAAAACCGTCTAATACTTTGGTAGATACTTGAATCGCCGCGCCGTAAGAATTTACATCTTCATCAGCATTAGTGTAAGTTTGGTAAGCTTGGAAATCACCATTTGCAATTGCAGCTACCGCTAACGGAGTGCCATTAGGAAGTGTTTGACTTAAACCAACATCTCCATAAAAAGGTGATATAACAGTTTCATTAGCTAAGAAATCTTGGTATTGATTATAATAAGCCGATGCATCAACAATTACACCACTAAATTTGCCTCGATATCCTAATTCATAAGAAGTAACTTGCTCAGGTTGCGCTAAGTTTGAATTTGCTACTTCTAGCGCCGCAGGGTTTCCTGTTGCAGCAAACGCACCAACAGAGTTTGCGAAGAACGAGTTGTTATAAGCTCCAGTACCATTAACTTCTAAACTAGTCTGTCCTGTTATTGCAGTACCGGTAGGGCTTAAATCATAGTTTCTAATATCTCTTGCTGGATTGTCTGGCGCACCTCCAACTAAGATTGCACGCCCAACATCTAGACCAATATATAAATCTTGAGTTGTTGGATTTCTAAATCCAGTTTGGAAAGAAGCTCTAATGTTGTGATCTTCATTAATTGTAAAACCAGCAGATAATCTTGGAGAAAAGAAACCGTCAAAAAGTTCGTTTTTATCATAACGTAAAGACCCTGTTAATTTCAACTCTACACTTTCTGAAAGCTCTAATGATTTTTGCAATTGTGTATACAATCCAAATTCATCATAATTAATTGGCCCATCAATATCAGTGTATATTGTTCCAGAAGAATTAAGGCTATATCTTCTAACCGATCCTCCAACCTGAATTTCTGCGAAATCTACCAGATCACCAAAATTATAATTGAAGTCACCATGATATATCTTAGAGTTATCTTGGAATTTTGACCCTGTACTTAAATCAGGATCATTTACACTACGATTAAAAGCGGCTTGATATTCTGGAGTTCCTGGTAAAAATCTACCTGTATCTGCGGCCTGTCTGGCAGCAATATGGGCCGCTTCGTTAGTTGCACCACCTAAGGTAGCACCTGCATAAGCAGCAACATATTCTCCGAACCATGTATTATCATCTTTCCATGCTCGGTTAATATTTATACCCGTGAATACCATATCATAAGAATCACCGGCTTTATCTTCTGTGACATAACCTCTAACAAAAAAGTTGTCATTTCTAATTTCTAATTTATGTTGTTGTAAAAAGAAATTCTTAATATTATAACGGTTTGCACCTTGGTAAATGGTATTACCTGACCCTATTTTACCAACATATTGGATTTCGAAATCATTTTCCCATGGGCGATAATATAATCCCCAATCGGCCTTAATACTTTCGGCATTATAATTTGTAAGGTCTCTTTCGTTATAACCAGTTCTACTTACGTTTACAGAAGGAACAAGTCCTGAAATACCTGCTGGTGCTAAGCCTAAATCTTCTAAAGCCTGAGCAACACCATTAATATCAGTACTTACTTCATCACCATAAACGTTGATGCCGTCATAATCAATATCAGCCCTAGTCAAGCCACGATTTAATTTATCTTCTTCACTAGTTGCAGCCCAGTCAGTACCTTTTAAGTAGCCAAAGTTAACTTTAGCAGCAAATTTATCACTAAACTTATAGGCCATTCTTATACCTAAATCAGTATAATCATTATCACCCGCAGCTTCTTGAGAAGTAATACCTCTTTTAATATAACCGCTGATGCCTTGGAAATCAAATGGGTTTTTACTTCGCATAAAAAGAATACCGTTAAATGCATTTGCTCCATAAAGTGCAGATGATGCACCGGGTAATAGCTCGACACTTAGGATGTCAGTTTCAGTCATACCAAGTAAGTTTCCTAATGGGAAGTTTAGTGCAGGAGCAGAATTATCCATTCCATCTACTAATTGCATAAAACGTGTATTTGCAAACGTTGCAAAACCTCTAGTATTAATAGATTTAAACGTTAAACTATTAGTATTAATATCAACACCTTTTAAGTTTTCTAAACCATCATAGAAATCTACCGAAGCAGTATTCTTAATTTCTTTTAGACCAAATCTTTCTACTGTAACGGGTGATTCGAAAATCCGTTCAGGTGTACGAGATGCTGAAATTACCACTTCATCTAATTCGTTACCTTCTACTAATGAAACATCAATTGTTTGATTGTTTGATGTTACTTCGATTATTTGTTCCTTAAATCCCGTGTATGTTACACGGATTGAAAATGGAGGTTCTTGGTCAGCCGTCAGTGTATAATTTCCATCAAAATCTGATGACGCACCTGATGATGTACCTACTACTACAACATTTGCTCCGGGTAAGGGTAAGCCGGAATTGTCTGTAATTTTACCTTTTACTGTGGTTTGTGCAAAGGAAACCACACAAAAAAGCATCGCTAAAAGCTTTAAAGTTGTCTTCATTTTAGAGAATTAGTTGTTTATTTAAAGGGCAATTTAACTAAATATATGAAAACACAATGAGAATTTCGTAAAAATGTATGCGCGCATAACATGTTTTGGAAAAATTAAGGCCCTTAATTTGCTACATTCTCAAATAAAGGGCCTTGATTCTATATTTAATCTAAATTATTCTACAGTTACAGATTTAGCCAAGTTTCTTGGTTGGTCAACATTTTTATCTAACATGACTGCAATATGATATGACAATAATTGAAGTGGAATTGTGGTTAATAAAGGACTGAAACATTCTAGTGTCTCAGGAACTTCAATAACATGGTCTGCTAATTCTTTAACACTTTTATCACCTTTAGTAACGATACCTATTATTTTACCTTTTCTAGATTTAATTTCCTGTATGTTACTAACCACCTTTTCATAGTGTCCTTTTTTAGTCGCTATGACAACAACTGGCATTTGTTCATCTATTAATGCAATTGGGCCATGTTTCATTTCTGCTGCAGGATAACCCTCTGCATGTATATAAGAAATCTCCTTCAACTTTAAGGCACCCTCAAGTGCAACTGGGAAATTAAACCCTCTACCTAAATAAAGAAAATTAGTCGCATGTTTATAAATATCAGCAATGGTTTGTACATAGCCATCCGATTTCAAAGCTTCTTCTACTTTTGCAGGAATTGTTTCTAATTCTATTAAATGATGCCTGAATTCTGAACTTGTAATTGTTCCTTTAGCTCTTGCAAGTCTCAGTGCCATGAGACTTAGCACAGTTATTTGAGTTGTGAATGCCTTTGTAGATGCAACTCCAATTTCTGGACCAGCATGCGTATACGCACCAGCATTCGTCTCTCTAGCAATAGAAGAACCAACGACATTACATACTCCAAAAACAAAAGCACCTTTTGATTTTGCTAATTTTATAGCGGCCAAAGTGTCAGCAGTTTCACCAGATTGCGAAATAGCAATGACAATATCGTTTCCCGTAATCACAGGGTTACGATATCTGAATTCAGAGGCATATTCCACCTCAACAGGAATTCTTGCAAGATCTTCAAATATATATTCAGCAACCAAACCAGCATGCCAAGAAGTACCGCACGCAACTATTATTATCCTATCTGCTGCCAAAAACTTTTTCATATTGTCCTCGACACCTGCCATTTTAATAATGGCTTGATTAGTTAATAATCTTCCTCGAAAAGTATCTCTTATAGCTTCTGGTTGTTCATAAATCTCTTTAAGCATGAAATGATCAAATCCTCCTTTTTCAATTTGTTCAAGATTTAATTGTAACTCTTGCATATATGGATCAACTAAAGCATCATCCTTAATTTTTCTGACCTTAACTCCTTTATTTCTTCGGATAATTGCCATTTCTTCATCTTCTAAATAAATAGCGTTTTTCGTATATTCAATAAATGGTGAAGCATCACTAGCAATAAAAAATTCATCTTCTCCAATACCAATAGCCAATGGGCTTCCTAATCTAGCAACGACTATTTCGTTGGGTTTGTTTTTGTCAAAAACTGCAATTGCATATGCACCTACAACTTGATTTAAGGCAATTTGAACTGCCTTTCCAAGTTTGGTGTCCTCATTCTTTTTTACATCCTCGATAAGGTTGATAAGAACTTCAGTATCTGTATCAGATTTGAATGTATAACCACGTTTGCTCAACTCTTTTTTTAAGGCATCATAATTTTCGATAATACCATTGTGAATTATAACTAAATCACCAGAGTTGGAATAGTGAGGATGAGAATTAACATCATTTGGAACTCCGTGAGTTGCCCAACGAGTATGTCCAATGCCTAGACTACCAGAAGTAGAAATCTCATCTTCCAATTTATTTTTTAAATCAGAGACTTTTCCTTTGGTTTTAGATAATTTGATGTTTGTTCCGTCATATAGTGCAATACCCGCACTATCATAGCCTCGATATTCTAAACGTTGAAGTCCTTTAATTACTATTGGGTAGGCCTCTCTATAGCCAATATACCCTACAATTCCACACATAGGTTAAAGATTTAGTTATTTGGTTCAGTGTAGTATATTTCTAAATACACTCTTTTTGTTTCATCTTCAGTATTATTACCATGTAATATAGTACCGCGTGGAGTAATGACCGAACTCAATGGTGAGGTTAAATCTTCATCAGATGAGATTACTGGTCGTTGAGCAAAATTTTCTTCTAAATTTACGTTGAGTGTTGTTGATAAACCCAATTCTACGTTAGTAGAGTCTCTCAAAAGTAAATTATTAATATGCTCAGTAATTTCTAATTTGTATTTAATGCCTTCTCCGTCAGGTTCATCGTCAAAACGAACAAGTGGACCTAAATGGTTAATAACTGAAAGCGAAGGTATTGCATTTACAATTCCATCTAAAAAATAATCTATCAACGGTGTTTTATTCTCTATATCATACACATACAGTCGATTTGGTTCGTTGCCTTCAACTTGGTCTTGATCTACATAAAAGACCAAATTAGCTTCATTTACCAATCGTTTTGATTTAATAAATTTACCATCTTCATCTGTCTCAACGAAATCATTTTTCCATGTTTCAAAAGCATTGAATGTGTCGTCATCCTCGTCTAAATCAGCACCTTCAAAAAACTTCAATTTGGCAATAGACCCATCACCCCCTTTAATATAAAGTCTGCTGTCACCATTGACTTCATCCCCATCTGCTAAAGTTAAGTTGAAATCGTTTTCAATAAAGCTTACTCTATTAGGTCCAAAGGTCAATTGGAAAGTTGATTGCTCAGTAGTTTCTTCACTATCTTCATCGGCATTTTCATTATCTCTGGTGTAATACAAGGTGATATTTGAAGATACAGTACCAACATTTAGAATTATAAAACTTCCTTCATCATTAACTGGTTCAGCTTTGAAATATATTCCCCTAAAATATTCAGCTAAGTTGTTTTGACTACTTAAAACCGCCTCACCTTCTTGATCTAAGATTTTCTCTTGCCAAAAATCTGGTTTTAAAACAAGTCTAATACCGGGTAATAAGGTTTGAATTACTTGAGGATCTTCATCTTCATCATCTTCTGTGTCTGGCTCAGTCAGTGTATAAACCTCATTTGAAATGGTAACAATATTTTCAGTATTAACAGTTCCATCCTCATTTAGGTATTCGATTGGTGTGCCTTCAAGAAGTGTTTCCGCTATAGGTGAAGAATCAGCAATGGTCTTATTTGAAAAATAAGATTCAGACTCATTAAAATCCCCATCTGGCACAAAATCTCTTAAGAAGTAATCGCTTTCAAAAAGACTCAGTTTAATGGGCTTATCACCTATCACAGAATCCAATTTGTAAATCAGTTCACCTTCATCATCAAATTCGGTTGCACTCGAAAAAAACGGGATATACATTACGACAGAATCTAAAACTACATTTTCTCCAAATATTGGAGAAAAAGAAGAAGGGGTAACCTGAGAAACAAAACTAGCTGTTGATCTGCCATAAACATCATCATAAATTCCTAAAGAATTTATTCCTAAACCATCAGATTGTACTGGCCCAAGGCGCTTTGAATAAGCTATAATATTGAAACTATCTTTCTTAATAGTGAAATCTGTTGCAATGTCTGAATTTACAACATCAGAATCTAGATTAGCAAAATCTTTATCACAAGCAATGAAAGATATAAATACCAAACTAAATGTAAATAATTGGAGGGCAATTCTATATTTTTTCATAAGTATATTAACCGTTGAGAACAGTGTTTGAATAGAACTCTGTGTATGGGTCTGCAAATTCTTCAAGTGAGTGGTATTCTAAAACTGGTTTTTCTAAACTATTTAAGTAATCATCTAATTCAGAGGGTAATATTTCAGAACCTCTTATTACAGCATCAGAATTATCAATTGCCACTTTCATTAGGCTAACATAATCAGGATTACTTAAAGGTTTTGTAGCCTCAGCATCTAATCCATCAAAATCGACCTTTTTTATCATGTCTTTGTTTAACGTACCATCAAAGTTTTGATTGTATACAGAGGTAACTATTTTACTTTCTGTAAATAATGGTTCGGTTTTATAAAATTCTCTTAAATAAAGAGGCAATAAGGATGCTAACCAACCATTAACATGAATAATGTCTGGAGCCCAGTTAAGTTTTTTAACTGTTTCTATGACACCTTTTGCAAAAAATATTGCCCTTTCATCATTGTCTGGGAAAAGGTTGCCATCTTCATCAGTCAATGTTGCTTTACGTTTAAAATACTCCTCGTTATCAATAAAATAAACTTGTATTCTTTCTTTTGGAATTGAGGCTACTTTAATAATGAGAGGCATATCTAAATCATTAATCACTAGATTTATACCAGATAACCTGATTACTTCATGCAACTGATGTCTTCTTTCATTAATATTACCAAAACGAGGCATAAATATTCGTATTTGGCCTCCTTGCTTATTTACCATTCTGGGTGCTTCAAACGACATTGAAGAAATTTCTGTTTCTGGTAAATACGGAACTACTTCAGAGGACACATACAAAATTCGTTTATCTTTCATAAATCAGCTGCTTTTAAAAATTCAAAATAAAAAACATGCAAAATTACAAAATTTTGTGCAGATTGCCAGTAAAATATTAAGTTTGCACGCGTTAAATTTTACTAAGAGAATTGAAAATTTATCATAAAAAAAATAATTTGTCAACTCATATCGACGAGTTAAAAGAAAAGGATAAGGGCATTGGTTTGGTTCCTACAATGGGTGCACTTCACGAAGGACATCTTTCATTGGTCGAAAAGGCTTTAAGTCAAAATGACATCGTCATTGTCTCAATTTTTGTAAACCCGACACAATTTGACAATAAAGAAGATCTTTTAAAATATCCGAGAACACTTCAAAAAGATGTTGCTCTTTTAAGCACAGTTAGCGAAAAAAAAATAATTGTTTACGCACCAAATGCTGAAGATATTTATGGGCAAAAAGTAATCTCAGATGCTTTTACTTTTGATGGTCTAGAATATGAAATGGAAGGCGCTTTCAGAGATGGTCATTTTGATGGCGTAGGTACTATAGTGAAGCGCTTGTTTGAAATTGTTAAACCTCATAAAGCTTACTTCGGTGAAAAAGATTACCAGCAATTGCAAATAATCAAAAAATTGGTGGAATTACTTGATATACCAGTTCGTGTTATAGGTTGTTCAATTCACAGAGCAGTTGATGGTTTGGCAATGAGCTCAAGGAATACAAGATTAACAAATCATCATAGAGAAGTAGCACCGTTTATATACAGAACTTTAAAAACTGCCAAAATACAGTTTGGCACAAAAAGTGCTAAAAAAGTTACGGAATGGGTTGAAAAGCAATTTAAAATGCAACCATTGTTACAATTAGAATATTTCACAATTGCAGATACTTCAACCTTAAAACTAGTAAAAAGAAAGTCAAAAGAAAAAACGTATAGAGCGTTTATTGCAGTTTATGCAGGCGATATAAGATTAATAGACAATATCGCTTTAAATTAATTATTTTTGCCTCATGCAAATTCAAGTTGTCAAATCTAAAATTCATCGTGTAAAATGTACAGGTGCAGATCTTAATTATATTGGTAGTATAACTATTGATGAAGATTTAATGGATGCAGCAAACATTATACAGGGAGAAAAGGTTCAAATTGTAAATAATAACAATGGTGAACGCTTAGAAACCTACTGTATACCAGGACCACGTAATACTGGGGAAATAACTTTAAATGGTGCTGCGGCAAGAAAAGTCGCGGTTGGTGATATCTTAATATTAATCACTTATGCATTTATGGATATTGAAAAAGCCAAATTTTTTAAACCATCTTTGGTATTTCCAGATGAAGAAACCAATCTTCTAAAGTAATCTTTTGAGTAATACTAAGCCAATTCTAAAAATCTTATTGCCACTCTTGTTGGGTATATTATTAGTTTGGTATTCGTTATCTCAAATATCAATTTCTACATTAGTTCAATATTTTAAGAATGCTAACTACCTTTGGATTTTTCTAGGGGTGTTTTTAGGTATATTTAGTCACACATCTCGTGCTTACAGATGGCTGTTTATGGCAGAACCCTTAGGATATAAGCCAAAACTTGCCAATAGCTTTATGGCAGTCTATTCTGCATACCTCATCAATTTTACTATACCTAGAGCAGGAGAAATTACTAGGGCTACCATATTAACCAATTATGAAAATATCCCATTTGAAAAGGGAATTGGGACAATAGTTGCAGAACGTTTGGCAGACACAATAATGCTACTTATTATAATTACTGTTGCGCTTTTTTTAGAATTTGAATTTATATTCAATTTTTTTGTTGAAAAATTTCGTCCTCAAACACTCATCACGGGTCTTCTTATTTTGCTATTGATGATTGTCTTGATATTAGGTTTTATAAAAAGGAGCAAATCTAGTTTTGCCATAAAAATAAAATCCTTTATAAATGGATTGATTGAGGGAGCTCTGAGCATTTTTAAAATGAAGCGCAAGTGGTCTTTCATTTTTCATACTATATTCATTTGGGTGATGTACCTGTTGATGTTTTATGTTACTACTTTATCCTTGCCAGATTTAGAAGGAATATCTTTAGCGCCTGTATTAATCGGATTTATTCTAGCCAGTTTCAGTATCGCTGCGACAAATGGTGGAATCGGCTCATTTCCCGAAGCTATTGTAATTGCATTTTTAATTTTTAGTTTGCCAGAAGATCAAAGCAGAGCATTTGGTTGGATTATGTGGTCTTCACAAACCATTGTGATAATTATTTTAGGAGGAATTTCATTACTATATCTGCCTATCTATAATAGAAGGAAACGTGCTGTTTAGAAATATTTTTTACCTTGCTTTAACTTTATAAGTCAATCTGCCAATGAAGAATTTATATACTTTACTCTTATTTGTTTTTTCAGTATGTATCACTAATTCACAAGCACTTTATGAAACTATTGAATCTAAAAAGTTAGATGGATCTAGAGAACTGAAAATACAGTTGCCAAGAAATTATGATTCCGACAGTAAAAGATCCTATCCTTTAGTTATTGTACTTGACGGTGATTATCTATTTGAGCCAGTTGCTGGGAATATAGACTATCAAGCCTATTGGGAAGACATACCAGATTGTATTGTTGTAGGTGTGAAACAAGGAAATACTCGAGAGGATGATTTTTATTATGACGATGATAACTTTTTACCCATTGCAGAAGGGGCAAATTTCTATGAATTTTTAGCATCAGAATTAATACCCTACATAGAAAATAATTATTCAGCATCTAATTATAGAATTATAGCTGGTCATGATCTTGGAGCTAATTTCATGAATTATTATTTATTTAAGGATAGACCAATTTTTCGAGCCTTCATAGCGCTAAGTCCGGATTTAGCTCCGAAAATGGCGGATAGATTAAAAGAGAGATTGGCCCTAATAGAACAAGAATCCTTCTATTATATGGCAACTGCAGATGCAGATATTAGATTTCTCCGCAATTCAATTATTGAATGCGATGCAAAACTAAAATTAGTAGAAAATGAAAAGCTTCAATATAAGTTCGATGATTTTAAAGATGCCAATCATTATTCCTTAGTAGGAAGGGGCATACCTAAGGCCTTAAACGAAATATTTACGTTATACAAACCTATAAACGGTAAAGAGTATAATGAAAAAATAATTCCATTTGAAGGTTCTCCTTTTGAATATCTGACCAAAAAATATGAGGATATTGAATATTTCTATGGGTTTAAGAAAAAGTTGATAGAAAATGATATTAGAGCAATAGCTTCTGCATCTAACAAAAAAAATGACTTAGAGTCGCTTGAGAATTTAGCAAAGTTAGTAAAGAAGGAATACCCAAATTCAATGCTAAGTGCATATTATATGGGTATGTTTCACGAAAAAGAAGGAAACTATAAAAGAGCATTGTTGCGCTACAAGGCAGGTTTGTTACTAGAGCCATCTCAGTATATTGATAAAGAAATAATGCTAGATAAAATGTATGATGCTCAAGATGCTTTAAAAAATTAATGCATTTCATCGAAAAAAATTTACAGATTACCGATTAATTAGTATGTTTGGTAGACCAAAATTAAACCTACTTATTAATGAAGAAGACTATTCTTATAGTTTTATTGAATGCCTTTTTGTGTCAGCTATTTGCTCAAATTACTTATGGCGAGATTGCATCTTCAAAACTAAATGCAGTAAGGCAATTAAAAATCAAACTACCGAATGATTATAATCCTGATTCTGAGATAATACATCCATTAGTTATAGTATTTGATGGAGATTATTTATTTGAACCAGTAGTTGGTCAACTTCAATTTCAGACCTATTTTGATGATATGCCAAGCTCTATTGTTGTTGGTATTGTGCAAGCAAACGAACGTTTTTACGATGGATATTGTGATGAGGTGACAGGATTTCCAAAGGAATCCGGCCTTCGTTTTCATGAGTTTGTTGCAGATGAGTTAATTCCTTATTTAGACAATAAATATAAGACTAGTAAATTTAAAGTTGCGGTAGGTCATGACCTTATGGGAAATTTTATTAATTCCTATTTATTCAAGGAAGATCCATTATTTAATGCATATGTATGTTTAAGTCCTGATTTATCCGGAACGGTTAAGGATTATTTAGGTGAAAGATTAGAATTTTTCAAAGACGACATTTTTTATTACATGGCAACTTCAGACAAGGATTTACCAGGTATAAGAGACGCTGTGATCGACGCAGATGGTCAAATATCACAGGCTAATAATCAATACTTAACCTATTACTTTGACGATTTTAAAAATGACAATCACTACACCTTGGTAACAAGTGCCATTGCAAGATCTTTTGATAAAATATTTGAGTTATATAAACCTCTAAGAGAAAAAGAACTTGAAGAAAAGGTATTGCCATACGAAGGTACATTAGACAAGTACTTGATAGACAGGTACAAGAGGATTGAAGATTTATTTGGGATTAAAAAACCAATTACTGAAGAAGAATTTGATAAGGTTGTTAAAATAGCGGAGCGACGTGAAGATTTAGAATCACTTGAGAATATTGGGAAATTGGCAAAGAAGTTAGACCCAGAATCTCTTTTAGGAACATATTATCTAGCACAATATGCTGAGAAAGTTGGCAAAACTAAAAAGGCCAAAAAGCTATATGAATCAGCACTAACATTAGAGGATGTTAGTCATATAAACAGAGAATTCATTTTTTCGAAAATTGATGAATTAACAGTTGTCGATACAGATAATGATGAAGGAGAGGAGGAGGAGGATGAAGACAACTAAAAAAAGAATACTGTCAACAGACTATTTTTTCGAAGCTCTTTATGATAAAATCAAGCTATTTTTATCTACAAAACTTACATCAAAAATCGCTACTATAAAAATCCTAACAATTATAAATTGGTTTAAAGACATCAACTAAATTTATCTTAATTTAGCCATGCTTTTATCTAAAGCATATTTCATCCTATATTTAAATGGCTAAAATAAAAACAACTTTTTTTTGTCAAAACTGTGGTAGTCAGTTTTCTAAATGGCAGGGACAATGTACCTCTTGTAAAGAATGGAATACAATTGCGGAGGAGGTCATACAAAAACCTGAAAAAAGCAATTGGAAAACACAGAGCTCAACTGACATTAGAATTTCAAAACCATTAAAAATAAATGAAATTGATACGTCTCAAGAAGCAAGATTAGATATACTAGATAACGAATTCAATAGAGTTTTAGGAGGTGGAATGGTAAAGGGTTCCTTAACCCTACTAGGTGGAGAACCAGGTATAGGTAAGAGTACTTTATTACTCCAGATTGCACTAAATATAAATTATAAAACACTCTATGTCTCGGGAGAAGAAAGTCAGAGGCAAATTAAAATGCGTGCAGAACGTATTAATCCTAGTTGCGAGAGCTGTTATATTTTAACTGAGACAAAAACTCAGAATATATTTAAGCAAATTGAAAGGCTAAAACCTGAAATTGTAATTATAGATTCTATTCAAACGTTACATAGTGATTTCATTGAATCCTCGGCAGGAAGTATTTCTCAGATTAAAGAATGTACAACTGAACTAATTAAATTTGCAAAGGAAACAGCAACACCTGTTTTATTAATTGGCCATATTACCAAGGATGGTCATATTGCCGGTCCAAAGATTTTAGAGCATATGGTAGATACTGTTTTGCAGTTTGAAGGTGACAGAAATCATGTGTTCAGAGTATTAAGGGCTAACAAAAACAGATTTGGATCTACAAATGAATTAGGAATTTATGAAATGCAGGGATCTGGTTTAAGGGAAGTTTCTAATCCTTCCGAAATTCTAATTTCTGAAAAAGATGGAGAATTATCTGGAAATGCTGTTGCAGCAACGTTAGAAGGTTTAAGACCTTTAATGATTGAAGTCCAAGCTTTGGTTAGCACAGCTGTTTATGGTACACCCCAGAGATCTGCCACAGGATTTAATGCAAAACGCTTGAATATGATATTAGCTATTTTAGAAAAACGTGCTGGTTTCAGATTGGGAGCAAAAGATGTGTTTTTAAATATAACTGGAGGTATAACTGTTGATGATCCAGCAATAGATTTGGCTGTTGTAGCGGCCATATTATCAAGTAATGAAGATATGGCTTTACCAAGTGACTTTTGTTTTGCGGCTGAGGTTGGTTTATCGGGTGAGATAAGGCCGGTTCAGCGAGTTGAACAACGTATATTAGAAGCTGAAAAATTAGGCTTCAAAACGATTTTTATTTCAAAGTACAGCAAGATTTCTATTAAGAATACGTCAATTGTAGTTCAAAAGGTCTCAAAAATCGAAGATATAATCCATCATTTGATCTAAAATACTCAAAAACAATAATTGTTGAACCATTTTTCTTCAATCTTAAAAGATAAACCGCCACTATTTTGTTATGAGGCTTTGGTTGATTCAACAATTTTTGAAATTCACTTTTTACGAGTTCATACAAATTTCGAATACAAATATTGATTTAAGTAATTTATATAATCGGATTTTGGAATCCATTTACATTTCGTATGAGGCCAAAGAATCAGGAACAACTGCTCTGGATGCTACCCAAAGATATTTACAATTAAAAAGACGAATACCAAATATTGAAAACCTAATCACTCAATATCAGATAGCTTCTTATTTAAATATTTCACGAGTGCAATTGAGCAGAATAAGAAAAACACTAAAGTGATTTTAACATATGTTAATCATATGTCGTTTTATTCAAATTAAATTTGTTAGTAGATTAATTTTTTTACCAACCAGATTAATTAATAGCTCTAAAAAGAAAAAGCAACCTCTTTAGGATTGCTTTTTTTTATTTTTAAATCTTTCCTTTAAACATAAATTCTTAATTTCGCGACTCCTAATGAATTTTGATGTTATGAGTACAAAGTTCCCTGAATATAAAGGACTTAACTTGCCAAAAGTTGCTAACGAAATTAGTGACTATTGGGAAGTAAATAATATCTTCGATAAAAGTGTTACAACGAGAGAAGGTAAGAAGCCTTATGTTTTCTTTGAAGGACCTCCTTCTGCCAATGGATTGCCAGGTGTTCATCACGTTTTGGCACGTGCTATTAAGGATATATTCCCACGTTATAAAACAATGAAAGGTTTTCAGGTTAAGCGAAAAGCTGGGTGGGATACTCATGGTTTGCCAATTGAATTGGGTGTTGAAAAGGAATTAGGTATTACCAAAGAGGATATTGGGAAGAAAATAACAATAGAGGAGTATAACGAAGCCTGTAAGGAGGCAGTTATGCGTTACACTGATATATGGAATGACCTAACGAAGAAAATGGGCTATTGGGTTGATATGGATAATCCTTATGTCACCTATAAGTCAAAATATATGGAAAGTGTATGGTGGCTATTGAAACAAATTTATGATAAAAATCTGTTATATAAAGGTTACACTATACAACCATATTCACCAAAAGCAGGTACTGGTTTAAGTTCACATGAACTTAACCAGCCAGGTACTTATCAAGATGTTACTGATACAACAGTGGTAGCTCAATTCAAAGCTAAAAAAGAAACATTACCCAATTTTCTCAAGGATACGGGAGATATTTATTTCTTAGCTTGGACAACAACGCCTTGGACATTACCTAGTAACACGGCTTTAACTGTAGGACAAAAAATTGATTATGTGTTAGTAGAAACGTATAATCAATATACATTTAAACCTATTAATGTTATTCTAGCTAAGGGCTTAGTAAAAAATCAATTTGATGGTAAATTTAATCGAGTAGAAGCTAAATCTGAATTGTTAGAGTATAAAGATGGCAACAAAACGATTCCATATTACGTAGTAAAGGAATTTAAAGGAAAAGATTTGGTTGACATTAAATATGAACAACTTCTAGATTATGCCTTGCCAAATGATAATCCAGAAAATGCTTTTAGAGTTATTTCAGGAGACTTTGTAACAACAGAAGATGGAACAGGTATAGTACACACAGCACCTACCTTTGGTGCTGATGATGCTCTAGTTGCGAAACAAGCTACACCAGAAGTACCACCATTATTGGTAAAAGACGAAAATGGAAACTTGGTTCCATTAGTAGATCTTCAAGGACGATTTAGACCTGAACTTGGTGAGCTTGGAGGAAAGTATGTTAAGAATGAATATTATGATGATGGTAATGCGCCTGAGAAGTCAGTTGATGTAGAACTCGCTATCAAATTAAAAATAGAAAATAAAGCCTTTAAGGTTGAAAAATATAAGCACAGTTATCCAAATTGTTGGAGAACTGATAAACCAATTTTATACTATCCGCTTGACTCTTGGTTTATAAAGGTTACCGATGTTAAGGATAGAATGCATGAGCTAAACACTTCGATTAATTGGAAACCAAAATCTACTGGTGAAGGGCGTTTTGGTAATTGGCTAGCAAACGCAAATGATTGGAATTTGTCACGCTCGCGTTTTTGGGGAATTCCATTACCAATTTGGAGAACTGAGGATGGCAAAGAACAATTATGCATAGGTTCCATAGAGGAATTAAAATCTGAAATACAAAGATCGATCAAAGCTGGTTTTATGACTGAAGATATTTTTGACGCTTTTGAAGTTGGCAACATGTCTGAAGAGAATTATGAAACAGTAGACTTACATAAGAATGTAGTAGACAAGATAGTACTAGTTTCACCATCAGGAAACCCGATGAAACGTGAAAGTGACTTGATTGATGTGTGGTTTGATTCTGGTTCAATGCCATATGCACAATGGCACTATCCGTTTGAGAATCAAGGATTAATTGATAATAATGAAGCTTTTCCAGCAGATTTCATAGCAGAAGGGGTTGACCAAACAAGAGGTTGGTTTTATACACTTCATGCTATAGGTACTATGGTTTTTGATTCAGTCACCTATAAAAATGTAGTTTCTAATGGATTGGTATTAGATAAAAATGGACAAAAGATGTCCAAAAGATTAGGTAATGCTGTAGATCCTTTTGAAACCTTAGCAGACCGAGGTGCAGATGCTACACGTTGGTATATGATTAGTAATGCTAATCCATGGGATAACTTAAAATTTGATATTGAAGGGGTAGATGAAGTAAAGAGAAAGTTCTTTGGTACATTGTATAATACATATTCATTCTTTTCATTGTATACAAATCTTGATGGATTTAATTATTCAGAAGCTGACTTGGAACTGAATGAAAGACCTGAGCTAGATAATTGGATATTATCAGAATTAAATACACTCATTGAAAAAGTAGATGCATATTATGCAGATTATGAACCCACAAAGGCAGCAAGAGCAATATCTGACTTTACTCAAGACTATTTAAGTAATTGGTATGTGAGACTTAGTAGAAGACGTTTTTGGAAAGGTGATTACCAAACAGATAAAATATCTGCTTACCAGACCTTATATACATGCATGCTAACCATTGCAAAATTAGGGGCACCAATTGCACCATTTTTTATGGATAGATTGTATTTAGATTTAAATTCAGTAACTCAAAAGGAGTCATTTGAAAGTGTACACTTAGCGGAATTCCCAGTAGCTGATAAAACAGCTATCGATAAAACACTCGAAAGGAAAATGGAAAATGCACAGACAATATCTTCATTGGTGTTGTCGTTACGAGCTAAAGAAAAGATAAAGGTTCGACAACCACTTCAAAAAATTATGATACCTGTAGATACTCTTGAGCAAAAGCTGGAAATTGAGGCAGTTTCAAATTTAATCAAACATGAAGTTAATATTAAAGAGATTGAGCTTTTACAGGATGCTTCTGATATTTTAGTTAAGCAAATTAAACCAAATTTTAAGGTGCTAGGACCTAGGTTTGGAAGGGATATGAAGTTGATTTCTAGTGCAATAGGAAATTTCACGGCTGAAGACATAAAAAATATTGAACAGAATCGTTCGATTTCACTTGAAATTAACGGAAAAAATATTACATTAGAATTAGAAGATGTAGAGATAACATCGCAAGATATTGAAGGTTGGCTTGTTGCTAATGAAGGTGCATTAACCGTAGCTTTAGACGTGACAGTGAGTGACGAACTGCGTAAAGAGGGTATTGCTAGAGAATTGGTCAATCGAATTCAGAATTTGCGTAAAGATTCTGGTTTTGAAGTTACAGATAGAATAGATGTTCAGCTTCAAAAGGATGAAAATATTGTTGCGGCAATAGCTTCAAATGAAGACTATATTAAATCCGAAACATTAACTAAAGAAATACAAATAAAAGAAAATTTAAACAATGGTATAGAAATTGCCTTCGATGACGTAAATACCAAATTATTTATACAAAAGCATTAATACATATGGCAGCAGAAACAACAAACCGATATTCTGATAAGGACTTGGAGGAATTTAAGGGATTAATTAAAGAGAAAATTGATAAAGCAGAGCACGATCTAGAACTGATTAAAAGTGCTTATATGAATGACCATAATAATGGTACAGATGATACATCTCCAACATTCAAAGCTTTTGAAGAGGGAAGTGCGACAATGAGTAAAGAAGCAAACTCTGCATTGGCCATTCGCCAAGAGAAATTTATTCGTGATTTAAAGAATGCTATGATTCGTGTTGAGAATAAAACATATGGCGTTTGTCGTGTAACGGGGAAGCTAATTAAAAAAGAGCGTTTAAAATTAGTACCACACGCAACTTTGAGTATTGAAGCAAAAAATATGCAGAAATAACCCTTCTTTTTGAAGGACTCATTTTTGTGAGAAACAAAGTTTGAACACATTTAATATCATAAAGCCTTGGATTATGTATTTCAAGGCTTTTTTATTTCTTTTTTCCCCTCATTTAATTATTGCTCAAAACACTTCCATTAAACAGATAAGAGCAGATCATATAAAAGAAATTTTTGTGGATGGTAATCAACTATTTTTAATTGATGTGAAGACTTCAAGGTCAAATATCATAAGTATTAATTCAATTGTTGATGGTGAATATGAAAATGAATATCAAATTTTTACAAGTATAAATGGAGATAGGCTGGATATAAAATTAGAACAAATAGCATTCAGAGAAATTGCTGATGATAAGCGTAATGCTCTTAAGGTAATTGCGGCTAAGTTATTATTGGAAATACCACAAAAGAAGAATTTAAGTATTGAGAGCGATATAGGTTCAGTAATTTTAAATGGAAGTTTCAACTCCATTTCAATTCAGTTACAACAAGGGTATTGTAACCTAAAGGGTAATACTAAGGAAGCATTAATAAATACTATTGATGGAAATATCAATATTCAAACTGGTGATGCAAAAATTGTGAGTGCAGTAACAAATAATGGAAAAGTTAATATTTATCCATTTAAAGTTAAATCATCATTATATAACTTAAAGTCAATAAACGGTGATATTTCTATAAAGATGTATCAATAATTTTTTTAAATACACCCATGTCACAAAGAAAAACAGTATTAATCATACTAATTATTTTACTTGTTGACCAAATCAGTAAAATTTATATCAAAACTCATTTTCTTATAAATGAAGATATAAGTGTTTTTGCTTGGTTTAAAATTGCTTTTGTCGAAAATGACGGTATGGCCTGGGGAACAAAATTAAGCGATTTTACTTCTTCAATATCCGATAGAAATGCTAAGTTAATATTAACAATATTTAGAATTTTTGCGGTAACGGGTATTGCTTTTTGGCTAAGAGATGTCTTAAAAAAGAAAAAGTCCAAGACCTTGATTTTTGCAATTGCAATAATATTTGCAGGTGCTTTAGGTAATATAATTGATTCTGTTTTTTATGGTATTTTATTTAGTGATAGTACTATGGAAGTTGCCACACTTTTGCCTGAAACAGGAGGATATGAGAATCTATTTCATGGCAAGGTAGTAGACATGTTGTATTTTCCTATTTGGTCGGGTATTTTACCAGAGAATCTGCCCTTTTTTGGTGGTAAGTATTTTTCATTTTTTGATCCAGTGTTTAACATTGCAGATATGGCAATTAGTACGGGTATTGGTATTTTAATAGTATTTAATAAAAGAGCTTTTAAAGACTCAAATGATTTAGGGGTTGATTTCTAGTTTTAATGAGATATCAGATAAAAATTTTACTCTTCATAGGTGTTACTTTATTTTCTTGTAGTAATGAAGATGGTAATGATAATGGGGATAATACTTTCGAAATTTTAGGAAATGAAATTCATAAGAATGGCAGAGCGGTTCAATTATTAGGTGCAACTGCCCTACATACTTTCGCAACAGGAAGCTCTGATATGGTTTCTTGGAATTTGGATATAGTAAGAGAGTTTATTGGTAATGTTAGTGAAAACCCATTAACGGGATTTCCAATTGAGGATTCTAATGGTCAATTTTTATACGCTTTGCAAGAAATTGTAGATGATAATAGATCCAATAATTTAGTTACTATATTGTGTCCTTTTGGATGGAATGGACAACAAGAAAGTTTATTTACAGGCAAGTTTCCAACTCAGACTGAATTCTGGTCTGATTTTAAATTAAAATTAACTAGTTGGGCTGAACAATTTAAGGATCAACCCGATGTTTGGATTGAAGTCTGGAATGAACCATACAGGTTTGACCGTTTAGATGGTTATACAGATGAAATATGGACATCTACTATGCATGAACTTTACAATGTTATTAGAGATGCAGGTAACGATAACATTATTTTAATTCCTTGTGCAGAACAAGGACAAGATGAAAGTGTATTACTGAGTGAAGGTCAAAATTTCTTGACGAATAATCAAAATGTATTATTTGATATTCATGCATATGAGAAGTGGTTATTAGAAACGCAAGAAAATATAAGTCACAGAATTGATAGTTTGATTGATGCTAATCTTCCAATATTTATAGGTGAAGTTGCGCCTGTAAACTCAGGAGTTCTCATGGATCCTGAACCATTCTTGAATATCATTTTTTCTAAGGATATTTCGTTTGCCGCATGGCTATGGAAATATGATGAAACTGACCAAGATGCATTATTGACTTCGCAAGGATTGCCAAATAATTTTAATAATAATAATTGGGGAAGTTTGTACAATGAAATCGCCCGCAGAGAACGCTAAGAATTAGTTTCAGGATTATTAAACTTATAGATTTTTGCGGGTGTAATACCGTAATCGAGTTTAATATCATTTCTTGAAGTATCAATGGATTCTGTTTCGGCTTCAAAAAACGACAAACCTATTTTAATGGTATCTGATTTACAAGCCTCTAAAAAACGGTCGTAAAAGCCTTTACCATAACCAACTCTGTTGCCATTTATATCAAATGCGAGAAGCGGAACAAATACCACATCAATTTTAGAAATAGAAATTTCTATTCCATCAATTGGCTCAGGAATATTGTATTTGTTTTTTTTAAGCTTAGTGCTATCTGAAAGGAGAAAATGGGACATAGAATAGTCTTCAAAATTACTTCGAGAAATAACTATATTTTTATCCTTGCCAGAAAGTATATTCAAAATATATTCGGTGTTAACTTCTTTTTGTTCTTCTATGGTTAAAAAAATATGATAGAAGGATTTACCCCAAATGCTAAGTTTTAAAAGCTCATTGGAAATGGCTAAGCTTCTATTGTCTATTTCACTTTCTGAAAGGGATTTTCGAAGCGATTTATATTTTTTTCTAATTTCAGATTTAGTCACTCTAATTTTGTAGATATATGAAAAATGGCATCACCTTGATAAATTATTGGAGATTCATTAACATTAAATAAATAACCATTATTGGGTGCTTTTACAAAATGATTGAAGCTTCCATATGGGTCAGTTATATGCCCAAGTACATCTCCTTTTTTAATGATTGTGTTTACAGATTTATTTGGTTTAAACATCCCTGAATGATTAGCGCGTATCCATTTGCTTTCTACAATTTTTACACAACTCTTTTTTGGTTTGGAAACCTTAAAATTGCTTTTTAGCATTCCAAGATGATCTAATACGCGTTTTGTTCCATTTACACCAGTGTTAGTTATGGTTTTATCTATGTTAAATGATTTACCACCTTCAAACAAGAGCATTGGTATACCTAGTTTGTAACATGTGTTTCTAAAGGATTTATTTAAATTTTTTGAATAGTAAATGATAGGAGCACCAAATATTTCTGCTAATTCATCTAAAACAACTTCATTCTTTACTATTCTTATTTGAGCAGCGTTAAATCTATCTGCACCACCAGTATGAAAGTCTAAAATCAAATCTGCATGAGGAACAATTTCGGTCATTAGTTTATTCGCAACTCTACTTGCCAAAGATCCATTTTTGCCACCTGGGAAAACCCGATTTAAATCGCGACCATCAGGAAATTCTCGATCCATATGTATAAAACCAAAAACGTTTATCACAGGAATACAGATAATTGTACCTTTCTTTGGTTTGTTTATGCCCTTTGCAATGATTTGACGAACAATTTCTACGCCATTAACTTCATCACCATGAATACCGGCAGTTATTAAAACAGTAGGCCCTGGTTTTTTTGACCTCTCTATTATTATAGGAACATCAATGGTATTTTGAGTATGTAACTTTGCAACATTAAAGCTCACCTTTGCACTTTCTCCTAAGGGAACTTTTGTACCTAAAATATGGAGTATTTCCTTTTCACTCATTTTCTGTTTCTTTCAATAAAAGTGATTATTGCTCTTGCTATATTTTTTTGTGTTGCCTTTTCAATACCTTCTAAACCTGGCGTAGAGTTAACCTCCATAATCAATGGTCCTCTTTTGGACTGCAACATGTCTACACCACAGACAGGAAGTTTTAAAGCTCTAGATGCTTTTATGGCTAACTTAATTTCGTCTTCAGTAAGTTTAATATAATTAGCGCTACCACCTCTATGTAGGTTAGATCTAAATTCCCCTTCTCGTCCTTGACGCTTCATAGCACCAATAACTTGCCCATCTACTATTAATGCTCTTAAATCAGCACCTTTTGCTTCTTCGATATATTCTTGTACCAACGCTCTAGCTTGTAATCCATTAAATGCTTCAAGCACTGATTCTGCCGCGTTTCTTGATTCTGCCAACACCACACCCAATCCTTGGGTTCCTTCAAGCAACTTAATTATTACTGGTGGCCCACCAACATGGTCTAATACTTCCTCAACATCTCTTGAGTAATTTGTAAAAACAGTCTTTGGCATACCGATACCAGCTTTAGATAACCTTTGGAAACTCTTGAGTTTATCTCTACTTCTCAGAATAGCGTCAGAAGTTACTGTTGTAAATACATTCATCATTTCAAATTGTCTTACAACAGCACATCCAAAAAAGGTAACTGAAGCACCAATTCTTGGAATAATGGCATCTACATAATCTAGATAACGATCTCTGTAATAAATAGTAGGTTTTTCTTTTTCAATTATAATATCGCATTTAAGAGGATCAATAATTTCAATATCATGACCTCTATTTTCACCTTCTTGAATAAGACGCTTTGTGGAGTACAGATTTTCGTTTCTTGAAAGGATAACGATATTCATTGGCAATGCTTAAAAGGCTAAAGTTAATCAAGTATTTGGAGTTCATCAAATTTAAACAACTCATAAACTTTAAGTGCGCATTACTACTTACTTTTTATACCTTTGAATTAATGTCAGATACTGCTTTAGAAATTCAAATTAAAACCTTACCACACCAACCTGGCGTCTATCAATATTTTGATAACGATGAGAATCTTATTTATGTAGGCAAGGCTAAAAATATTAAAAAAAGGGTTAGTAGTTATTTTACCAAAAACCACGAGTATGGTAAAACTAGGGTTTTAGTAAAAAATATTAAATCAATAAAGCATATCGTCGTTGAAACTGAAAATGATGCATTGTTATTAGAGAATAATCTAATCAAGAAATATCAACCTAAGTACAATGTAATGCTTAAGGATGACAAATCTTATCCTTGGATTTGCGTTAAAAACGAAAGGTTTCCAAGAATATTCCCTACAAGAAGGGTAATAAAAGATGGATCAGAATATTTTGGTCCATATACAAGTATGAAAACGGTAAAGACGCTGTTAGGGTTAATAAAGGGGCTTTATCAGTTAAGAACATGTAATTACCATCTTTCAGAACCCAAAATTGAAGCCGGAAAATATAAAGTCTGTTTAGAGTTTCACTTAGGAAATTGCAAAGGTGCCTGTGAAGGAAAAGAAACAGAGGAAGAGTACCATTCTAATATCAAAGCAATAAGAGAAATACTGAAAGGTAATTTTAAAGATTCACTTCAACAATTTAGGAAACAGATGAGAGTGCATGCACAGAATATGGAATTTGAGGATGCACAAAAAATCAAAGAAAAACTAGAAATTTTAGAGAACTATCAATCTAAATCTACAGTTGTAAATCCTAAAATCAGCAATGTTGATGTTTTCTCCATTGTTAGTGATGAAACGTATGCTTATATTAATTTTTTACAATTGAGTTATGGATCAATAATAAGATCTCACACTCTTGAGTTAAAAAAGAAATTACAAGAATCTGATAAGGAGCTTCTAGAACTTGCCATCACTGAGATTAGACAAAGGTTCAATTCAAACTCTAAAGAAATATATGTATCAACAATGGTTGATTTGGGTGAAGATGTGAAAGTAACCATACCAAAGCTTGGTGATAAAAAGAGTATAGTTGATTTATCTAAACGAAATGCCATGTACTATCGCATAGATAAGCTAAAGCAAATAAAAATAGTTGATCCAGATAGACATGCCAATAGAATAATGGCGCAGATGAAGGCTGATTTGAGATTATCTGAAGAACCTAGACATATTGAGTGCTTTGATAATTCAAATATTCAGGGGACAAATCCGGTTGCCGCATGTGTTGTTTTTAAAAATGGAAAACCTAGTAAGAAAGATTATAGGCATTTTAATATTAAGACTGTAGAGGGCTCAGATGATTTTGCCTCTATGGAAGAGGTAGTTCACAGAAGATATAAAAGACTTCTTGAAGAAGACGCACCATTGCCTCAATTGATAATAATTGATGGAGGAAAGGGTCAGTTGTCTTCTGCCCTTAAAAGTTTGGATTTATTGGGCTTAAGAGGTAAAATTGCAATTATCGGTATTGCCAAGCGTTTAGAAGAATTATTCTATCCAGATGATCCAATTCCACTATATTTAGACAAGAAAAGCGAGACACTGAAAATTATTCAGCAATTAAGAAATGAGGCGCACCGTTTTGGTATAGAACATCATAGAAACAGAAGGAGTAAAAGCGCACTAACTACAGAGCTTGAAAATATTTCAGGTGTTGGTGAGCAAACTATAATAGATTTAATGAAACACTTTAAAACAGTGAAACGAATTGCAAATGCCAAATTAGATGAATTGGAAAACGTGGTTGGTGTTTCAAGAGCAAATAAAATTTACAATTATTATCACAAAGAATAGAGTGAAAATAGTAGGGCAACATATTGTTATTCTAGTTTTATTATTAGGATTAATAGTTAATACTTCTGTATTTGCTCAAAAAAAGGAAGAGCTAAAAGTGGGATTGGTGCTAAGTGGTGGAGGTGCTAAAGGATTTGCACATATCGGAGTTTTAAAAGTGATTGATAGCTTAGGTATAGAGGTTGATTATATCGCTGGAACAAGTATGGGAGCAGTTATAGGATCATTGTATTCTACAGGCTACTCAGGCAAACAGCTAGAAGCGTTTTTTAATAGTCAAGATTTTAATGTATTAATTAACGATGAATTTGAGAGGTCTTCAAAAACATTTTATGAACGAGAGAATGCCGAAAAATATGCTGTAAGCTTACCCTTTGAAAATTTAAAAATTAGTCTTCCTTCGGCTTTATCTAGAGGTCAGAACGTCTATAACCTACTATATCAATTAATGTTACCTGTTAAGGAAATAAATGATTTTAGTCAACTGCCTATTCCATTTTTTTGTGTTGCTACAGATATTGAAACTGGCGAATCAATTATAATGGATAGGGGAAGTTTAGCAGAATCCGTAACAGCTAGTGGTGCTTTACCATCCTTATTTGAACCTGTTGTTATTGATGATCAAATTTTAATAGATGGAGGTGTTACCAATAATTTCCCTGTGGAAGAGCTAAGGGCAAGAGGAATGGATATTATCATTGGTGTGGATGTACAAGATGCTTTAAAAGACAGAGAATCATTAAAATCGGCACCTGAGATATTACTACAAATAAATAATTTTCGCACCATCAACGCGATGAAAAATAAGGCACCATTAACAGATATTTATATTAAACCAGACATAACAGATTTCTCGGTGATTTCATTTGATGAAGGTAGAGATATTATTGAAAATGGTGAATTAGCAGCCAAAGCAAAATTAAATGAGTTAATAGAAGTTAGAGATAATCAGGATAATTTCAACCAAAGATCACAAATAATTCTGTTAGACAGTTTAAGAATAGAGTCTGTTAGCATAAATGGTATGGATCGTTTTACCCGTTCATATGTAATTGGGAAGTTGAAATTTAAGGGTGAAGAAAAAATAAGTTATTCAAAATTCAAAAAAGGAATTAA
The DNA here is from genome assembly GCF_003335675.1 of Winogradskyella sp. KYW1333. Classification (GTDB taxonomy): domain Bacteria; phylum Bacteroidota; class Bacteroidia; order Flavobacteriales; family Flavobacteriaceae; genus Winogradskyella. Next base: position 359,792 of record NZ_QPHL01000017.1, read on the forward strand.
TAACCTTATAGCAACAAATAACTTTGACACATTTCGTTATCAACTTAAGTCAACTGAAAATGATTCGACATTTAAATTGGTTGGTAATATTAAAGAATCAGATAACACAACATTTTTGAAATTGGGTGTACACTATGATGGATTGTATAAAAGTGCAGCGCTGGCAAATATTACCAAGCAAAGATTGTTGTTTAAAAACGATTTAGCCTCATTAGATTTTATTTTAGGAGATAATTCTAGATATAATTTTGATTATTTCATTGATAAAGGTTTTTATATCAGTATTGGATTAAAATCGCGGTTCAATCACTTTAGCAAAGGTGTGAATCCAGGTCTCGCACTAGACAATGATTCACCATTATTAGAATCGCTGAATAAAATTGATATAGATTTAAATGATTTTACCAATCAGGTTTATTTACAGACTATATTTAGAAAAGATTTTGCATTGAGATTGGGAGGTGAATACAAACGTCTTAAAATTACTTCAGAAACACTTTTAGAGGAAGATCAAGATGATGAAATCACTTTTGAAAACTCCGATTACTTTAGCCTTTATGGTAATTTAGTTTTTGACGATTATGACAATCCATATTTTCCAAAAAGTGGTTTTTATTTTAATGGAGATTTTCATTGGTATTTGGGAGCTTCTGGATTTAATAAAAATTTTGAACCTTTTTCCATCACCAAAGCTGATATTGGCTATGCTTTCAGTTTTTCTAATAATGTAGCATTTAAGGTTGAAACGCAGGGAGGTTTTAAGCTAGGAGACGATTCAACCAATTCCCTTAATTTTGCCTTAGGTGGTTACGGTAGAAACTTTATAAATAATATTTATTCGTTTTATGGTTACGATTATTTTGAAATTACAGGAGATAGCTTCGTAAAGGCAATCTTTACTTTAGATTATGAATTATTTAATAATCATCATTTATTATTGGCGGCAAATTATGGAAATGTAGAAAACAGACTATTTGAAACAGGTAATTGGTTGTCTGCACCAGATTACACTGGTTATGCATTGGGCTACTCCTTAGAGACATTTTTAGGACCATTAGAGGGTAAATTCACCTATTCACCAGAAACAGGTAATTCTTATTGGTTTTTTAACCTTGGATTTTGGTTTTAAAATTAAAAATTCTCAACTTTACATCAGTATGATAGTATTCTGGGCAGATATTAAACTTCACTTACATTTCCTAATAAAAAGGAACCCAGAATAGATATGCATTTTTTGTACCTTTAAGTCTGTATAGTTTACACGTTTCAGTGTATAATTAATTCAATTTTTAAACTAAAAGAAATGCCGTTTTATCATAAACTTGGAAAAATTCCACCAAAAAGACATACTCAATTTAAAAAACCGAATGGTGACTATTATTACGAGCAGTTGTTCGGTACCATAGGATTCGATGGAATGTCCACTAACAGTTACCACGAACAAAGACCAACACAGGTAAAAGAAATTAGGTCTCAATACAGTGTAGCTCCAAAAGTGGCTAAAGCCAACAATATTCAATCTTATCGTTTACATGGATTCAAAGTTAAACCTGAGAATGATTATCTAGATAGTAGAAAAACTATTCTAACCAATAGCGACTGCAACATTATTTTGGCTGCACCTAAAGAATCTACAAGAGAATATTTTTATAAAAACACAGATGCAGACGAACTCATTTTTGTCCATAAAGGAACTGGAAAATTAAGAACCATGTTGGGTAATCTAGATTTTAAATATGGAGATTATCTTTTAGTACCGAGAGGTATTATTTATAAAATGGATTTTGATACAGAAGACAACAGATTGTTTATTGTAGAATCCTATAGGCCCATTTATACACCAAAGCGCTATCGTAATTGGTTTGGTCAATTGTTAGAGCATTCTCCATTTTGTGAAAGAGATTTACGTCAGCCGCAAGAACTAGAGACTTATAACGAATCAGGTGATTTTTTAATTAAGATTAAAAAACAAGATGAAATCATAGAAATGGTTTATGCGTCCCATCCATTTGATGTGATAGGTTATGATGGTTATAACTATCCTTATGCATTTTCAATTCATGATTTCGAACCAATAACCGGAAGAGTACACCAACCACCACCAGTGCATCAAACTTTTGAAACAGATGCATTTGTGGTTTGTAGTTTTGTGCCTAGGCTATACGACTATCATCCATTAGCGGTTCCTGCACCATATAACCATAGCAACATAGATAGTGATGAGGTACTATACTATGTAGATGGTGATTTTATGAGTAGAAACGATATAGAAGTAGGTCATATTTCATTGCATCCTGCAGGAATACCGCATGGCCCCCATCCTGGTGCGATGGAAAGAAGTATTGGCAAAGTAAAAACTGATGAATTAGCTGTTATGGTAGATACTTTTAAACCATTAAAAGTGACTGAGGAAGCTCTAAAAATAGCCGATGAAGATTACTTTAAGTCTTGGTTAGAATAAATAAATTCAATTTAAACATTTATGAATAATAGTAAGTTAGCAGCAGATCCATTAGCACTTGTACTCGGAATTTTATCACTTGTTTTAGGAATAGCTGGTTGTTGTTGTTACGGTATTACGGCCATTATTCCATTGGTGTTGGCAATTGTTGGTTTGATTTCTGCAAATAGAAGTTTAAAAGAGTATAGACAAAACCCAGAAGCATTTTCACAGCAATCTGCAAGTAATGTAAACACGGCAAAAATCTTAAATATAATAGGCATTGTAATCAATGGCTTTGTGGTTTTAATTTCTATAGGTATCATTGCTTTTTATGGGACAATGTTGTCTTCGGAAATTTTTGATGAAATTCGAAATAATACCGGTTCAGATGGTTATTACGATTATGAATTCGAAATCGATTCAACAGAAACTAGTAAGGAAGAATACTATTTAGAAGAAGAACAAGATTCGGTGAATATAGATGCTTTAATTGAAGATAAATCAGTAGAAATAGAACAAGAAATTAATTAATATTATGGCAAAAGAAGTTAAAAGCGTTAACTATGGCTTAGAAAAAATATTTGATGAGGCTCAAGATTTTATGCCTCTTTTAGGGACGGACTATGTTGAGTTTTATGTTGGAAATGCAAAGCAATCAGCACATTTTTACAAAACCGCATTTGGATTTCAGTCTTATGCCTATAAAGGATTAGAAACCGGATCTAAAGATTCCGTGAGCTATGTCTTAAAACAAGATAAAATAAGACTTGTACTTACAACACCTCTAAATAGTCAATCTTCAATAAATAATCATATTGTAAAACACGGTGATGGAGTTAAAGTAATTGCACTTTGGGTTGATGATGCAAGTATATCGTATGAGGAAACAATAAAACGAGGCGCTACGTCTTACATGGAACCTGTAGTAGAAAAGGATGAATATGGAGAAGTTGTAAGATCGGGAATATATACATATGGAGAAACTGTTCACATGTTTGTTGAACGTAAAAACTATAATGGTGTTTTTATTCCGGGCTTTGTAGAATGGAAAAGTGATTATAATCCTGAACCAGTTGGTCTAAAATATATTGACCATATGGTAGGTAATGTTGGTTGGGGCCAAATGAATAAATGGGTTAAATGGTATGAGGATGTTATGGGGTTTGTAAACTTCTTATCTTTTGACGACAAGCAAATTCATACCGAGTACTCGGCATTAATGAGCAAGGTTATGAGTAATGGTAATGGCAGGATAAAGTTTCCAATTAATGAACCTGCTAAGGCAGCGAAAAAATCACAGATTGAGGAGTATCTTGATTTTTATGAAGATTCTGGTGTTCAGCATATTGCGGTGGCAACGGATGATATTATCAAAACTGTTGCTCAACTGAAAGCACGTGGTGTAGAATTTTTACCACCACCTCCACAATCATATTATGATATGATACCTGAAAGATTAGGTGTACATATGGAAATGATGAAAGAAGATATAAAACAACTTCAAAAGCTTTCAATTTTAGTTGATGCAGATGAAGAAGGGTATCTGTTGCAAATATTCACAAAACCTGTGGAAGATAGACCAACCTTATTCTTCGAAATAATTCAGCGTATGGGTGCAAAAGGATTTGGAGCTGGTAATTTTAAAGCACTTTTTGAGTCTATTGAGAGAGAACAAGCAAAAAGAGGAACTCTTTAAGATAATATACTCATTTTCATGTTCGTTTTTGGGATGTGTTTTTATGATTTAATACTTTTGGAATAGTAATTGTGAATGCCATAAATGTAAACTAGAAGCTAGTTTAGATTTATTAAGATTATTGTAACACATTTAATGTGGTACATTATTTACATTTACATTAGAAGAGTTATGAAATATATTTTTGTAATATTATTATTTTTTGCTGGGCTGGGAACGCCTGGAGTCCAGAAGGACACTGCTTTCCAAAAAGGAGAATGGTTTAAATTTAAGATGAGTTATAGTGGCTGGTTAAAGGCTGGTGAAGCAACTTTGAAAATAGATGAAAAGGTATTAAAGGGTAAGCCTGTGTTCCATGTTGTTGGTAAGGGTAAAACCACTGGGTTAATCAATGCTTTTTTTAAAGTTAGGGATCGCTATGAGAGTTATTTTGATAAAAATACAGGTGCTCCTTACAAATTCATTAGAAAAATTGATGAAGGTGGTCATACAAAGGATATCGAAATCAACTTTAATCATCAAGAACAAAAGGCAATTGTCAATAATAAAAAAAGGAAAAAAGTTACAACCATAACCACTGAACGTGATGTGCAGGATATGGTGTCAATGTATTATTATCTAAGAAATAACATTGATATTGATGCGCTAAAAGAAGGTGATGAAATTAAAACTACGATGTTTTTTGATGAAGAGAATTATGGTTTTAAACTTAAATATTTAGGAAGGGAAAGCATTAAAATTGAGATTAATGGATCTAGAGTGAAAGTAAAAACCTTAAAATTTAGACCATACGTAATGGCAGGACGTGTTTTTAAAGAGGAGGAAAGCTTGACATTATGGGTGAGTTCAGATAAAAATAAGATTCCTTTAAAAATTAAGGCAGACCTTGCCATAGGTTCTTTAAGAGCAGATTTAGAAGCATTTAAAGGGCTAAAGCATTCTTTTCAGCTAGAAATTGACGATTAAATTATGGAAGACCAACCCAATTACAGCGATATTATAAAGAAACTTCAAGAGAAGTACGAGAAAATAGATCAAGATACAGATGATCATTTATACGGCTTGCTATATAGCAAGCCGATTACATATTGGGACTATATACAAACGGATGCACTTTTAAACCTTCAGATTCAAAGAACTACTTTGCCTGATGAAATGGTGTTTATTGCATATCATCAGATTAATGAACTTATTTTCAAAATGATTCTTTGGGAAATTTCACAAGTAGCAGAAAAAGAAAATTTGGATGTTACTTTTTTTGAAAATAAGATAATGCGAATCAGTCGTTATTTCGATATGCTTACTACCTCATTTAATATTATGAGAGAGGGTATGGAAGTAGGGCAGTATATGAAGTTTAGATATACGCTTACTCCTGCAAGTGGCTTTCAAAGTGCACAATATAGATTTATTGAATTTGCGTCTACTGAATTAATCAATCTAATTGATTACCGTTTTAGATCTACAATTAATAGAGATACACCTTATACTCACGCCTTTGAGCATCTTTATTGGCAAGCTGCAGGAAAAGATCATAAAACAGGTAAAAAATCCACACTTTTAATTAATTTTGAGCGGCGTTATAAAGACGAGTTTTTAAGGTTTATGGAAAATTACAATACTAAAAATCTTTGGACACGTTTCAAGGAATTGCCAGAATCAGACCAAAACGATAATGATTTAGTCAAAGCAATGAGGCACTTTGATTATACGGTAAACGTCACATGGGTAATGGCTCATTACAACGCGGCGAAGCATTATATAGAAAGCGGATTGGGTGATGGAGAGGCTACGGGTGGTAGTGATTGGAAGAAATATATGCATCCAAAATATCAGAGAAGAATTTTCTTCCCAGATTTATGGACCGAGGAAGAATTAAAAAATTGGGGAAACAACATAAAATAAATGTACTTAATGCAGTTTAAACGATTAGTAGCATTAGCCGGAATAGGATTAGTTCTAATTAATTGTAAGAATGATGATTCGGCAAAGGAAATTGAAGAGGATATTGCCGAGGTAGTTGAAGAAAAGAAAATCCTAGAGTTCGGATTTAATCTTAATGACTATGTAGTAAAACGTGATACCATTAGAAAAGGTGACAGCTTTGGTGAAATAATGGAACGTAATAAAATAGGTTATCCTAAGATTTTTGAGATTGCAGAGAAAGCTAAGGATACTTTTGATATTGCAAGGAGATTAATACCTGGAAAGCCATACACGCTACTTTGTTCTAAAGATAGTCTAGAAATACCATCTACATTTATTTATCAACCTAATATTGAAGATTACGTTGTAATTAATTTTAAGGATTCGATTGAAGCATACACTAGTAAAAAACCAATTACATATGTAGAGAAAACGGCCACTGGAGTAATAGAGAATAATATCTCTGAAACTCTTGATCAAAAAGGAATAAGCCAGGTATTGGCATATAAAATGGCTGATGATATTTACGCTTGGACAATCGATTTTAGAAGGCTACAAAAAGGTGATCGATTTAAGGTAATTTATACAGATAAATATATTTCAGATTCTATTTATGCAGGAGTGCATGATGTGAAGGCTGCTTATTTTGAGCATAAAGGAGATTCACTGTATGCATTTGAATTTTTAACGGATTCTATAAAAGGCATTAGAGACTATTTTAATGACAAGGCAAAAAATTTAAGACGTGCTTTTTTAAAAATGCCTGTAAAATTCGGTCGACTCTCATCACGTTATAATCTCAAACGTCGTATTGCGTATTATGGTAATAGAGTAAGACCTCACAAGGGTACTGATTTTGCTGCACCAGTAGGAACGCCAATTATGGCTACAGCAAATGGAACTGTAATTGAATCTACTAGACGAGGCGGTAACGGTAAGTACGTTAAAATTCGCCATAACGACACCTATACCACACAATACTTGCATATGAGTAGGCAAACAGTAAAAAAAGGTGATTTTGTAAAACAAGGCGATGTCATTGGTCTTGTGGGTATGACTGGAAATACAGGTGGTCCACATGTCTGTTACCGCTTCTGGAAAAACGGACGACAAGTAGATCCTTTTAAACAAAAATTACCTGAAGCAAAACCGATATCAGATAGTCTTAAAATAAGATTTTTAAGACATATTAAACCTATTAAACAGCAATTGGATAATATTTTCTTCTTGGAAGCAGAACCTAAGAAAGTTGAAACCACAATTACTGAAGATCCAATTTTATAAATAATGGCATTAAAATCAACTAATCCGACTTCTACTAAGTCATGGAATAAACTACAATCGCATTTTAAAAATATAGAACACAGACATTTAAGAGATTTGTTTGAGGCTGATCCCAATAGAGCAAAGGATTTAATGATTCAATGGGAAGATTTTTATGTAGATTTTTCAAAAAATAGAATTACTCAGGAAACTTTAAATTTATTAACCGATTTAGCAAATGACGTTGACTTAAAAGATGCAATGTCAAAATATTTTGGAGGAGATATTATTAACGCAACTGAGGGTAGAGCTGTTTTACATACTGCCTTAAGAAGTAGTAAAGATTCAGAAACGCTTGTAGAAGGGTCTAATGTAATTCCTGGTGTTTTTGAAATAAAGCAAAAAATTAAGGAGTTTACTAATTCTGTGTCCTCTGGAGAGCATAAAGGATTTACCGGTAAAGCGATTACGGACGTAGTAAATATTGGTATTGGAGGATCTGATCTCGGACCTGCTATGGTTGTAGATTCTTTACAGTATTACAAAAATCATTTAAATACCCAATTTGTAAGTAATGTAGATGGAGATCACCACAAAGAAATTATAAAATCCCTAAATCCAGAAACCACTTTATTTGTAATTGTTTCAAAAACATTTACTACTCAGGAGACTTTATCAAATGCAAATTCAATTAGATCATGGTTTTTAGAGTCTTTACCTCAAGAGGCAGTGGCCAATCATTTTGTTGCAGTTTCTACAAACATAGACAGTGTCAAGGCGTTTGGAATAAAAGAAAACAATATCTTTCCTATGAAAGATTGGGTTGGTGGTCGTTTTTCACTTTGGAGTGCAGTTGGTTTATCTATTAGTTTAGCTCTAGGCTATGAGAATTATGAAAGCCTTTTAGATGGTGCCCATAAAATGGATGTTCATTTTAAAACGGCGAATTTCAATCAGAACATACCTGTTATCTCTGCTCTACTAACGGTGTGGTATAATAATTTTTTCAATGCAGAAAGTGAGGCAATAATTCCTTACACACAATATTTAAATCAATTTGCTACCTATTTACAACAAGGGATAATGGAGAGTAATGGGAAAAGTGTTGATAGATCAGGTAGTCCTGTAACATATGAAACAGGGACTATAATTTGGGGTGAACCAGGCACTAATTCTCAGCATGCATTTTTTCAATTAATACATCAAGGTACAAAACTAATTCCTGCTGATTTTATTGGCTTTGTAAAATCCTTACACGGAAATTCAGACCACCATGATAAGCTTATGTCAAATTACTTTGCACAGACCGAAGCATTAATGAATGGTAAAACTGAAAAAGAAGTATTGGCAGAATTAAAAGGTCAAGGTTTGCCTGATGATAAAATAAAAGAACTACTTCCATTTAAAATATTTGAAGGCAATAAACCAACGACTTCTATACTAATCAATGAACTTACGCCAGAAAGTCTCGGTAAATTAATAGCGATGTATGAACATAAAATCTTTGTTCAAGGCATTATTTGGAATATTTACAGCTATGATCAATTTGGTGTAGAATTAGGAAAACAGCTTGCTAAAACCATATTAAAGGAGTTGAATAATGATGCAGTTGCCAATCTTCACGATGCGTCAACTCAACAACTTGTTGATTTTTATAAAAATAATTCCTAAAAACTGTTAAAAAGTTTCTAATAATTAAATTAAGTGCGCACAATAGTTATTGAATCAATAATTAATTTGTGGTGTTAAAATTTTTAACAATTAGTTAATGTTATAACTATCGTTATATGTAATTTTGCAACACTAAAAAGAAACTAATTAACTTAAATTTTATATGAAAAAATTTAACTCTTATTTATTTGCGACTGTACTAACATTATTTGCTACAGTGGCTTTTGCTCAAAGTACTCTTACCGGTAAGGTAATTGACGGAGAGATGAATGCACCCCTTCCAGGAGCTAACGTAATTGTTAATGGAACTTCAAATGGTGCAACTACAGACTTTGAGGGTAATTTCACAATTACTGCTCAATCAGGATCTGGAGAAATTATAATTTCTTATGTTGGATTTGAATCTAAAACACTTCCATTTAATGGTGATACAGATTTTGGTTCAATTGTATTGAATTTAGACAATACCTTAGATGAGGTTGTTGTTGTTGGTACTGGAATTATCGATTTAGCTGAAGGTAGAAAAACACCAGTGGCAGTATCGACAATTAGAGGTAAAGACATTCAGCTTAAGGCAACAGGTAACGTAGAATTTGGTGAGTCTATGAAAAACACACCTTCTGTTTATGTTTCTAACCAAGCAGGTGGTTTTGGTGATAGCCAGATTTTCTTAAGAGGTTTTGACCAAACAAACACTGCATACTTATTAAATGGTCAGCCAATTAATGGTATGGAAGACGGTAGAATGTACTGGTCTAACTGGTCTGGTATGTCAGATGTTGCTAATGCAGTACAGGTACAAAGAGGTTTAGGATCTTCTAAACTTGCTATCTCATCTGTTGGTGGTACTGTAAATATTGTTTCTAAAACAACTGAAAAGAGAAAAGGTGGATTTGTGAGATTCTTAACTGGTAATGACAGCTACATGAAAGGAACTATCAATTACAATTCTGGTGTTAATGATAAAGGGTGGGCGTTTTCTGTGTTGGTCGATCACTGGCAAGCACATAGAAAGTACTCAATTGGTACTGCTGGTCAAGGACAAAACTATATGATATCTGTTGGTTACAAGCCAAATGAAAATAACACATTCAACTTTTTATTAACTGGTGCACCACAATGGCACGACCAAAACTTCTCTGAAGATCTAGAATTCTATGAAGCATATGGTGAAAAGGCTAATGATAACTCTGGTTTTTACGAAGGTGAGCGTTTTACTGAAAGACGTAACTTTTACCACAAGCCAGTTGCCAACTTAAACTGGGACTGGAAAATTAAAGATGGTTTAGATTTATCTACTGTACTTTACGCATCTTGGGGCCGTGGTGGCGGAACTGGAAACCTTGGTCGTGGTCGTATTAGAAACCAAGATGTAGGTATTTTTGGTCTTAATGAAAGAGAAATTAACTTTGACGCTATCGAAGATAATAACATCGCTACTGCAGATGCTAATGGTAATGGTAACTTTGGTGATTCTTACTTAAGGAGAGCTTCAATGAATAACCATAATTGGTATGGATTACTATCTAATCTAAATATTGAGACTAATGAAAATTGGTCATTTAATGTAGGTTTAGATGCTAGAACATATAATGGTATTCACTTTAGACAATTAGTAGATACTTTCGGGCTTAATGGTTATGTAGATAATTTTAGAACTGATCGTCCTGATGATTACGTAATTTCTGAAACATTTGAGGCAAATCCTTGGACTACATTGTTTGATTTTGCTGATAATGACCAGAGATATGACAGAAATTATGAAGAAGTTATCAGTTATCTTGGTGGATTTGGTCAAGCAGAGTATTCAAATGATAATTTTTCTGCATTTGTTCAAGCAGCATTGTCTACACAATCTTATCAGAGAGAAGGATTCTTTTCTGGAAGAGGTGAAGGAGGCTTGGGCAAATCCGATAAACTAAGTAAAGTAGGTTATCAAGTTAAGGGAGGCTTGGCTTATAATGTTGATGATAAGCACTCAGTATTTGCCAACGCAGGTACTTTTTCTCGTCAACCATTTTTAGACAATGTTTTTGCTGATATCCGTTATTCAAATGAATTAGTAGATCCAGAAGTAGATAATGAAGAAATATTAGGTTTAGAAGCAGGTTATCGTTTCAAAAACGACGTTTTAAGAATAAACGTTGATGCCTACAGAACAGAATGGGGTAACAGATTCTTAAGTTTTGGAACAAACCTTCCGTTAGATGAGTTTGGTGTTTACAGATTTACAGACGTAACTCAAATACACCAGGGTGTAGAATTTGATTTTGAATACAGGCCAGTTGCCGCAGGCTGGAGCTTAAGAGGTTATGGGTCATTAGGTAATTGGAAGTATGAAGGTGATACACCATATACTTTACAAAATGATGATACTGGCGATTTCTTAGTTACTGATGGGAACCTTGAATTAACAGATGTAAAAGTTGGTAATGCTCCTCAAACATCATTTGGTCTTGGATTTAGAGCAGATGTTTGCGAAGGACTATCTGTTGACATGGATTACAATATTTTTACAGATCTGTATGAATTTGTAGACGTAGAGGATGTTGTAGATGCGGCTTTGGCAGGTGAAAAGTACGAATCTGTTAGATTACCGGCTTATACTTTAGCAGATGCTGGTTTAACTTATAGATTCTCATTAGGAGATAATCCAATGGTATTTAGAGCTAACGTTTATAACTTATTCAACACTGCCTATATCAACCAAAGAAATGCATTTGGTTACTACTTAGGTATTGGAAGAACGTTTAACGCAAGTATTCGTTACAACTTCTAATCTATCAACATAGAAGAATAAAAAAGCAACCTTAAAAGAGGTTGCTTTTTTTTGGTTTAAACTTTAATGGATTTATTCCTTCCACTTCAATGACTCCATAAGTCGCTTTATATCTCTTTTTAAATATTCAGATGCTGGGTAAATAGAATCATAATTTGGTTTTGCGTAGAAGTAAAGAGAACCACTAATAAAATGATTTATACTATCGGTAAGGTAAAACTGTGATTGAGATGCTGCGTCTCCACCAATTTCATATAACATGCCATATGTATTGGATTCTTTGTTTTCAAATAAATTGCTTGCTATTTCATCTGCCTTTATCGTATGCTTTTGAGTTAAGTTTTGGGCATCTCTTAAAAGGCTATCCAAATTGTTGTTTCTTATTTTTTGGTAGGTAAGATAAATAGTTGCTCTCATTGAAGGGTACTGGATATCAATTCCCTTGACCTCACCTGAAGATTTTATGTTTTTAACAGAAGATGTCGTTTGATTTTTGTCAAAAGTAAACGGCAATGGAATAGAAGTCTTTTTATACTTGGCATCCGGATATTCTAATCTTAAATAACCTTTTGGCCTCGGTAGAGGATCATCACTACAACCAAGAAGCAAAAGGCTTATTAATGGTATAATTACCTTTTTCATTCTAAAGGTTTAATTAAGGTTAGTTTAATTTGTTTAATGCGCTTTCGTTCTAAAGCCTCTATAGTAAAAACGTAAGTTTTGAAATTTAGTTTACTTCCAATTCTAGGAAATCCACCAGAAATCTCTAAAACAAAACCGGCTAAAGTTTCGGCATCTCCTTTTTTAGATTCAAAGTCACCAATGTCTTCTTCAATTCCTACAATTTTATAGACATCTTTTAGAGGTGTTTTACCTTCAAAACTATAGTTATTGTCATCGAGCTTGGTGTAAATTAAATCTTCATCATCATACTCATCACTGATATCTCCAACTATTTCTTCAATGATATCTTCCAGAGAAACCAAACCAGATGTACCACCATACTCATCTACCACCACGGCTAAATGAACTTTTTTTGTTTGAAACTCTACCATAAGGTCATCGAGTTTTTTGTTCTCAGGCACAAAAAATGGTTCTCTTAAAATCTTGGTCCAGTTGAATTTCTTTTTATTGAGATGAGGTAGCAGGTCTTTAACATAAAGCACACCTTTTATGGTATCAATTGATTCCTCATAAACAGGTATTCTAGAATATCCGTTGTTTATTATTTCTTTAATAATGGTTTCGTAAGGTGTATTTATATCCAGTGCAAATAAATCCATTCTCGGACGCATTACTTGTTTTGTGTCTGTATTTCCAAAAGACACAATACCTTGTAATATTTTTTGCTCTTCTTGTGTGGTATCTTCATCATTTGTGAGCTCTAATGCTTGTGATAACTGGTCAACACTGAGATTGGATTTTTGTTTACCAAATGTATTTTGAATTTTCATTGTAACATACCTCATAGGTAGGCTAATAGGAGAAAAAATAAAGTCTAATATCTTTAATGGTCTCGCCATAAAGGAAGAAAACTGAACACTATTTCTACTTGCATATATTTTCGGAATTATTTCTCCGAATAATAGGATTAAGAATGTTGCGCAAACTACCTCCAAAAAAAACCTTGCGATACTGTTAGTGATATTACTAAATATAGTTTCGCCTATATATGCAAACAATAAAACAATGGCAATATTAATGAAGTTATTTGCAACTAAAATAGTTGCAAGTAATTTCTTTGGTCTGTTAAGGAGATCAGAAATAATCTGCATTTTTACAGACTTATTTTCTATACCTTCATCAATATTAGACTTTGTTAACGAGAATATAGCTACTTCAGCTCCAGAAACCATTGCCGAACAAGCAAGTAAAATAACAAGTAAAATAATACTTGTAAGATATGATATATTAATTGCTAGAAAAATTGAAATTAAAACCGAGGGTTCTGGGTCCAAATTAGTTTTATTTAAATTATTTAGAATGGTAAATTATCATCCTCATCAGGTAAAACACTTTTCTGTTCAGTCTGTTGAGTCTGTATATTGGTTGTTGGTACACTTGGCTGTTGTGATTGTTGTTCATTTTTATTTGTTAAAAATGTGAAATCCGTACACTGAATTTCAGTCGAATAGCGTTCCATACCTTTGTCATCTGTCCATTTTCTAGTTTTAATTCTACCCTCAATATAGACTTTATCACCCTTGGTGAGGTATTTTTCACAAATTTCAGCAGCCTTATTTCTAACTACTATATTGTGCCACTCTGTGTTAGAAACACGTTCATTAGTAGTTTTATTTGTGTATGTTTCGTTAGTCGCCAAAGGAAAACGACCGACGCAATTTTTATCATCGAAATAATGCATTTTCACTTCATCTCCTAAATGCCCTATAAGCATTACTTTATTTAACGTCCCTGACATATCTATTATATTTTGTTACAAAGTTAAAGTTTTGAATACTCTATTAAAGGTAATAATTTTTTGTGATTATTAAACCGCGTCAAAATTGAATTCTTCAATAAAGTTACTTATCAATACAGGTGTAGGGTATGATCTTAATTTTTCAATTGAAATGTTGTCTCGAGATAATAGATCTACTTCAATAATCCAAAATTTGGTGTGTAAATGTTGATGAGATAACTTGTGAATTCTGTCAGTTTCATTATAAAGGGAAAATTCAAAATTAGAATTTTCAAGAATTGTGTTTTCCAATTTTAATAAGTTAAATTCCTCTGCTTTTAGACTTCGGTTTGATTCTATAAGTGGAAACTGATATAGATTCTGCCAAATACCCTTGCCTGTTCTTTTTTCTATAACAGTATTCTTTTTCTTGTCAATACAAACCAGGAAGTTGAAATACCTTGCACTAACTTTTGTCTTCTTCAATTTTACCGGTAATTGATCTATTGATTTATTTTTATAAGCATAGCAACTGTCTGAAACAGGGCATGAATTACAATTTGGATTTTTTGGTTTGCATTGTCTTGCACCAAATTCCATTATGGCTTGATTATAATTTCCTGGTTCTTTATGGTCAATTAGGGTTGAAGCAAGTTCCTTAAATTCTTTAATTCCTTTTGAACTATTAATAGGTGTATCTATACCATAGAATCTAGATAATACACGATAAACATTTCCGTCTACAACTGCATTAGCCTCATTAAAGCAAATCGATGTAATGGCGCTTGCAGTATAGTCGCCAACCCCCTTTAGAGACAATACATCTTTATAGTTATCTGGGAAAACACCGTTAAGATTAAAGGCAATATGTTTAGCTGTAGTATGTAAATTTCTTGCTCTAGAATAATAGCCCAATCCCTGCCAAAGTTTCAATACCTGTTCTTCGGTAGCGTCTGCAAGGTCAAATACCGTAGGAAATTCTCTGATAAATGAAAGATAATATGGCAACCCTTGTTTAACTTGAGTTTGTTGTAATATTATTTCCGAAAGCCAAATATTATAAGGGTCTTTTGTAGTTCTCCACGGTAAATCTCGTTTATGTATTGAATACCAGTGAGTTATTTGTTTTTGAAAATTCATTTATTAAAAATCAGGTTCTGCAAAATTAAATCTTTATAGTGTTAAATTTTAATTAATTACGCTTGAAATATTGAATTTAAATTACCTATATTTGCATCCCTTAGAATTTATAATAACCCTAAAACTAACAACAATGACAAAAGCTGATTTGGTAGCTAAAATTTCTGATAAGCTAGGTATGGAAAAAGGAGATGTTCAAGCTACAGTGGAAACCTTTATGGAAGAAGTAAAATCATCATTAGAAGGAGGCGATAATGTGTATTTAAGAGGTTTCGGAAGTTTTATAATTAAAACTAGAGCTGAAAAAACTGGTCGTAATATTTCGAAAAATACTACGATTAAAATACCTGCTCACAACATACCTGCTTTTAAACCGGCTAAAGTATTTTTAGAAGGTGTAAAATCTAATGTTGAAGTTAACTAAATAGGTAGTAAAAAAAATATTAACTAAAAGCATTATTAACTATGCCAAGTGGTAAAAAGAGAAAAAGACACAAGGTAGCGACACATAAGCGTAAAAAACGTAGACGCGCTAATCGTCACAAAAAGAAATAAACTGAAAAAAGTAGTTTTTAAACTACTTTTTTCAGTTTTAAAAAAACGTTCTTTGATATAGAATTTAAGAAGCATTTAATAGAGTGTTCTTAAGTTTGTTGGATACTAAAATCCTGTGTCAAAAAATTTAGTAAAATCCATCTAACTCAATTAAGAGCTAGATTTAAATTAACATTATGAATAAAGAATTAATCATACGATCGAGTTCTGATATTGTTGATTTTGCCTTATTAAAAGATGGAAAACTTATTGAATTACATAAAGATGAAGAAGACAATAACTTTGCAGTAGGTGATATTTTTATTGCTAAGATTCGCAAGGTTATACCAGGTCTAAATGCCGCGTTTGTAAACGTTGGTTATGAAAAAGATGGTTTTTTACACTATCATGATCTTGGGCCTCAGTTGCCTTCTCTTTTAAAATTCATTAAACGTGTAAGCACAGGGAAATTAAGAGATTATAGACTCAAAGACTTTCCATTTGAAAAAGATTTAAACAAGCACGGTAAAATTGCCGATGCTATTAAATCCAATCAATCAATTTTAGTACAAGTAGTAAAGGAACCAATTTCTACAAAAGGACCACGCATTAGTTCAGAATTATCTATTGCTGGTAGATACATAGTCTTAGTCCCTTTTTCTAATCGTATTTCAATTTCTCAAAAAATTGAATCTCAAGAAGAAAAAGATAGATTAAAGCGACTTGTAAAAAGTATCACTCCGAAGGGATTTGGTGTTATTATTCGTACAGTAGCTGAAGGCAAAAAAGTTGCCGAGCTAGATAATGATTTACAGAATTTGCTGGGTAGATGGACAGCAATGTGTAAAAAACTGTACAAAGCACATCATCCTACAAAAGTATTGGGAGAAATGAACAAAGCATCCTCTATTTTGAGAGATATATTTAATGATTCATTTTCTGGTATTGTTGTAGATGACGAAGCATTGTACATACAAGTAAAAGATTACGTGCAACAAATTGCACCGAATAAGGAGTCTATTGTAAAGTATTATAAAACTGGAGTGCCAATTTTTGAAAAATACGGTATTGAGCGTCAAATAAAAACATCATTTGGCCGTACTGTATCAATGGCAAAAGGAGCTTATTTGGTAATAGAACATACAGAAGCTATGCACGTTATAGATGTAAATAGTGGTAACCGTTCTAATAAAGAAAAAAACCAAGAAGACACCGCTCTAGAAGTAAATTTAATCTCTGCTACTGAAATTGCCCGCCAATTACGATTACGTGATATGGGAGGAATTATCGTAATCGATTTTATCGATATGGGTAGAGCAGAGAATAGAAAGAAACTTTACAATCATCTTAGAGATGAGATGAAAGACGACAAAGCAAAGCATAAAATATTGCCGCCGAGTAAGTTTGGATTAGTGCAAATAACCAGACAACGCGTTAGGCCAGAGCGCAATATTAAAACAAAAGAAGAAAATCCTAATCTCGTAGGTGGCGATGAAATCGAAGCACCAATTAAAGTGGTACAGAGAATTAATCAAGATCTAGAACGGATTTTTAAAAGAGACTATAATAAGGTAACCTTAAATGCACATCCTTTTATAGCAGCCTTTTTAACAAAAGGGTTTCCATCAGTGCGTTCAAAATGGTTTTTTGAACACAAAAAATGGGTAAAAGTTTTACCTAGAGATGCTTACACTTATCTTGAATATCATTTTTTTGATAAAAACAATAACAAAATCAAGTAATATCTATTAAAAAAATAGCCCTTCCAATTTGGAGGGGCTTTTTTTGTTTTATTTAATCTCGGAGCTATGGTGCTGGATTTGGTATTTGAGCATGTACCTTATTGATTTCACTCAACACTTCTTTTGACAGTGAAATTTTGATACTCTCAATATTTTCTTCAAGCTGTTCTAAGTTGGTTGCACCAATAATATTACTGGTTAAAAATGGTCGTTCATTGACAAAAGCCAAAGACATTTGGGCCAATGTCATACCATTTTCTTCTGCTATTTTTAAATAGCGTTTGGTAGCCTCAGTGGATTGTTCACTACTGTAGCGTGCAAATCTTGGGAATAGCTTTAGCCTAGCATTATCTGCCGCAGTACCTTTAATATACTTACCAGAAAGTACACCAAATGCCATTGGCGAATATGCAAGCAGGCCAATATTTTCTCTATGTGCAATTTCAGCCAAATCACCTTCAAAGGGTCTGCATAATAACGAGTAGGCATTTTGTATCGTTATTATTTTAGGAAGACTATTATTCTTTGCTTCATTTAAATAACGCATTGTGCCCCAAGCACCTTCATTAGAAATACCAACTTCTCTTATTTTACCTGATTTTATTATTTCGTCTAGATTATGAAGAATCTCGTTAAAATTATCTTCCCATGGGTCATTAGGATTATGAGTATAATCTCTAACTCCAAAGGTTTTAGTATGGCGTTCTGGCCAATGTAATTGATATAAGTCTATATAATCCGTTTTTAAGCGTTTTAAACTGTTGTCAACAGCTTCATTAAGTGCGTCTTTGCTAAATCCGGTTGTTCTAATATGTGCTGTATAATCGCCAGGTCCAGCAATTTTAGTCGCCAAAACGACCTTATCTCTATTACCAGTTTTAACAAACCAATTACCGATAATACGTTCTGTTTCTGCATAGGTTTCTGCAGTGGCAGGCACAGGATATAATTCTGCTACATCAAAGAAATTAACACCTTTGTCTAATGCTAAATCCATCTGCGCGAATCCTTCTTCTTGAGTGTTTTGGTTTCCCCATGTCATAGTTCCTAAACAAATCTTACTAACTTTTATATCGGTATTGGGTAGTGTTGTATATTTCATTTTTCTTTTAATCAGTAATTTCTTGTAAAAATAAGAAGTCCTTTCAGGTTAATGCAACATGAAAGGTCTAAATCTATGTTAAGTTTTGCTTTTAGATATCGTTAAGCAGTTTTGAAATTTCATCTAACTTAGGCGTTAAAATCACCTCGATTCTTCTATTTTTTGTTCTACCCTCAGTTGTGTCATTTGAGGCAATAGGTGCATATTCACCGCGACCGGCTGCCGTTAAATTTTCAGGATTAATTGATGTGTTTTCTCTCAGAATATTTACAATGGCAGTTGCACGTTTTGTAGATAAGTCCCAATTGCCACTTAGCTGGGCATTTCCTTTATAAGGGACATTATCTGTATGACCTTCAATTAATATTGCTATATCTGGATTTTCAGCAAGTACATTAGCTAATTGCTTTACTGCTTTACTGCCTTCAGATCCTACAGACCAACTGCCAGATTGAAATAGCAACTTATTCTCCATAGAAACATAAACTTTGCCATCACGTTGCTCAACTGTTAAACCTTTGCCTTCAAAATTTGTTAGGGCTGTGGATATCGCATCTTTCAGGGCTTTCATACTTGCATCTTTTATCGCAATTACATTCTCTAACTCCGCAACTCTTTCAGATCTATCTTTAAGTTCTCTTTTAAGTTTTTCTAATCTTGCACTTTCACTTGCTAGAGCTTGTTCTTTTGCTTCAAGTTTCGCTAGTAATTCTCTATTTTTTTTAGAATTCTTTGCAATTTCTGCAGAGCTATTTTTTTCTAAAGCATCATATGAGGCTTTAAGATTATCTAGATTTGATGTAGAAGCAGCCAATTCTGACCTCAATTGATTTAATTCTGCCACGGCTTTGTCATATGTAGCAGTAAGTTTATCAAGGTTGTTTTTTAGAGTTGATTTTTCGCCTGAAAGTTTTTCAACCTCATCATTTAAGCTTCTGTTTTCTTTTTTAAGTGTGGCATATTTGTCTTCTAAATTTGTATAAATCTTTTTAGATACGCATGAACTAAACAGGCCTAAGGTGATTATTAATAAGGAAATTCTTTTTATCATTTTTAAGGTTTTAATGATTACTATACTATAAATCCAATTCTAAAAGAATAGGGCAGTGGTCACTATGAACTGCTTCAGTGAGTATAACGCTTCGTTTTATATTTTCTTGTAATGGTTTACTAACCATTGCGTAATCTAATCGCCATCCTTTATTGTTTGCTCTAGCATTTGCGCGATAACTCCACCAAGAAAATTCTTGTTTTTCAGGATGTAAAAACCTAAAACTATCAACAAATCCACTATTAATAAAATTGCCTAGCCACTCACGTTCTTCAGGCAAATATCCTGAAACACCTTTCATTTTTGGGTTATGGATATCTATTGGTTCGTGACAAATATTGTAATCACCACAAACAACTAAATTTGGACGTTTCTTTTGAAGCTTATTTAGATACTCATGGATCATATCCATGTATTCAAATTTGTGCTCTAATCGTGCATTATTAGTGCCTGATGGCAAATACATGCTCATTACTGAAACATTGTCGTAATCTGCTCTAATGTTACGACCCTCAAAATCCATTGATGCAATGCCAGTACCAAATTCTATATGGTTAGGTTCCTTTTTACAAAGTAATGCTACACCACTATATCCCTTTTTTTGAGCACTAAACCAATAGTTATATTTGTATCCAATTTCAGTGAATAGATTTAAATCTAATTGCTCCTCTAAGGCTTTAATTTCCTGTAAACAGATTACATCTGGGTGGGTAGCTTCAAGCCACTGAATAAAACCTTTATTTATTGCTGCTCTAATTCCATTTACATTATATGATGCGATTTTCATAATTGAATTCTTAGGTTTAAGCGAAATTAAATAATACCCTACTTTTACACTATAATTTTGCGCCTATTTTAACAATAAAATATTTTAAGTTATAATCAGTTATTAGTCTACATGAAAAGAGCTTTGGTTTTTATTGTTTTACTATATTCTTTTTTGGGGTTTTCTCAAGAAGAACAAAGTTCTTATAGGACCAAACGAATAGCAATTAAAGATTCTATTAAAATTGATTCCGTAAGTATTAATCCTTCGAGGTTTATTGTAAGGGATAAAAACGGTAAAATAATCGATTCTAGTTTATATAATATTGATTTTGTAAAATCATTATTAGTCTTTAGAAAAACAATTTCAACTGACACTGTTGAGGTAGATTATTTACGTTACCCAGAGTTTATAACCAAAGTATATAAACAACTAGATGACAATATAATCGTAAACAGAAGTTCTAGCCTTCAGAAGTTATATCAACTTGAAAATACTATAAGGAAAAACACATTTATACCATTTGATGGCTTAACTACTTCTGGTAGTATATCTCGGGGTGTTACAATTGGGAATAATCAAAATTCTGTATTAAATAGTGAACTAGACTTACAGATTTCTGGAAAGCTAAGTGACAAGGTGTCCTTAAGGGCTTCAATACAAGATGCGAATATACCTTTGCAAGAGAGTGGTTACTCTCAGAGATTAGATGAGTTTGATCAAGTATTTATTGAATTGTTTAGTGATAGTTGGAACATTAGAGCTGGTGATATTGACCTTGTAAATACCCAGAGCTATTTTGTAAATTTTACAAAAAGAGTTCAAGGACTTTTGGTGAATGCCAATTTAAGCGAAAAGACTAATTTCTTTGCTTCTGGAGCACTAGTAAGAGGGCAGTTTACCACGACCCAATTTACAGCCCAAGAAGGAAACCAAGGGCCTTACAAACTTAGAGGTCCAAATAATGAGTTGTTTGTATTAATAGTTTCGGGTAGTGAAACGGTTTATGTCAATGGTGTGCCCTTAGAGCGTGGAGAAAATAGAGATTATATAATAGATTACAATGCAGGTGAAATTATTTTTAATGCTACGTTTCCTATAACTTCAGAAATGCGAATTACGGTAGATTATCAATTTAGTGAGCGCAACTATAGCAGATTTACAGTTTTTGGTGGAGGAGGCTATAAATCAGAAAAATTTAATCTAAATGTTTCTATTTACTCAGAAAGTGATGCCAAAAACCAACCATTGCAACAAAACTTGTCTACGGAACAAACGCAAATTTTAGCAGATGCCGGTGATAACAGAAGTTTAATGACAGCATCTTCTGCAAGCCCTCAATCTTATTCCGAGAATAGAATTTTATATAGAAAAGAGTTTATTGGAACAGATGAAATTTTCGTTTTCTCTAATGACCCAGATGATGAGTTGTTTAGTGTCAGCTTTACTTTAGTTGGTCAAAATCAAGGTAACTATATACTAAGTAATGATAATGCTGTCAGTAATATTTTTGAATATATTCCACCAGTGGCAGGAGTGCCTCAAGGAAATTATGAGCCTATTGTCCAATTAGTTGCACCAGAGCGATTGCAAATAGCAGTGTTAAATGGAAGTTATAAACCTTCCGAAAATACCAATGTGTTTTTTGAATTAGCAGGAAGCAAAAACGATCTCAACTTATTTTCAAACTTAGATGATAATGATAACGATGGATTTGCGGGTAAATTGAAAGTAAACCAGAAAATTGTCAAGTCCGATAGCTTATGGAATTTGTCTGCACTCATTGATGCAGATTTTATTCAAAAAGATTTTAGAACCATACAGCGATTATATAGAGCTGAATTTAATAGAGATTGGAATTTGGAAGATGATAGGAATGACCAAGGAAATTTTAATTTCGGTAATCAACTTCTGTTTACTTCTGGTTTACAATTATCACATTCCAAAAAAGGGGTTGTAACTTATAATTTTGAGTATTTGGATTACTCCAATAATTTCACTGGAAGCAGGCATAATGCATTAGTTGATTTAAGACTCGGCAATTTTTCAATTCTCTCAAATACCAGTTATCTAAATAGTGAAAGCACTATAAATAATTCTACCTTTTTAAGATCATTTAATCGTGTGGTATATGGTAAAAAAAATAAATGGGTTGGTGCAAAAATAGCACTAGAGGATAATGAACAACGTGCAATTGCAACAGATTCATTAACACCTCTGAGTCAGAAATTTAACTCGTACGAAGCTTTTGTGGGTATTGGTGATAGCACTAAAGTCTTTGTAGAACTAGGCTATATTAATCGTGTAAATGATAGTGTAAGAGATAATTTGGTTCAACGCGTTAATCGATCAAATACCTATTATTTAAAATCTAGATTAATTCAGAACAAAGCAACCAATTTGCAGTTGTTTGTTAATTATAGAGATTTAAAGGCTGATGTTGCAGATTCGCAAAATGAGCAGAGTTTAAACAGCCGTTTAAATTTCAATCAGAAACTGTTTAATAATATAGTTATTTGGAACACAAATTTTGAAACTAACTCTGGTACCTTGCCACAACAAGATTTTACATATGTTGAGGTAGAAGCAGGCCAAGGCGCATATACTTGGATAGATTATAATGAAAATGGAATACAAGAGTTGAATGAATTTGAGCTTGCTCAGTTTCAAGATCAAGGTAATTACATTAGGGTTTTGTTGCCAAACCAGGTTTTTGTTAGAACCCACCAAAATAGACTAAGCCAAACAATTACATTTAATTTTCAAAAGTTAAGTTCATCAAAGGATAAATGGGATAAATTCTTTTCACATTTCTATAATCAAACGTCTTTTCTTATTGATAGAAAAGTTAAACGAGATGGTAATAACTTTAATCTAAACCCTTTTAATGAGGACGAAGAAAATGAATTGGCATTGAATAACAGTATAAGAAATGTACTGTTTTATAATAGAGGTAAACAGCGCTACACAACTTCATATACTTTCTTAACAAATACAAGTCGTAATCTGTTATCTATCGGTTTTCAGGAAAATAAATTGACTAACCATCAAATAAACTTTAACCATAAATTTGCTACTAACTGGCTTATTAATGCCCAATGTAGTTTTGGTACTGAAGAAAGTTTAAGTGAAAATTTCGCAAATAGAAATTTCAATATAGACGAAGAACGATTTCAACCAAAGTTCTCTTATTTATTCAATGAAAATGCGCAGTTTGATGTATTTTATCAATACACCTCCAAATCTAACACAATAGGAAGTTTAGAATCTTTAGTTCAAAACAATTATGGACTTTCATTTACCTATAATAACACTCAGAAAATTGCACTCACAGGAGAATTTAACTTTTTTCAAAACGATTTTGAAGGAAACTCCAACACTCCAGTTGCCTACCAAATGTTAGAAGGACTTCAACCCGGAAAAAACTTTACTTGGAACTTGCTTGCTCAAAAGAAGCTAACAAAGTTTTTAGATTTAAATCTGTCTTATTTTGGCAGAAAAACCGAAACGTCTAAAACTATTCATACTGGTACTGTGCAACTGAAAGCATATTTCTAAAAAAATAATTTCTTACGCAACCATTTGACTAGTTTACCGTCTATAAGTAAAGAAAATCTAAATTAATCATTTAATGAAAAAATTACTTTCAATCGTTTTGTTCATCCTCGTACTATTAAATACTAATGCACAGGAGGATAAGAATTCTAATACTTTAGCAAAGAATGAGATATCAGTTAATCTCTTAGACTTAGTTTTAGCTGGTACTCTAGGAGTAAATTACGAGCGCCTTTTCGATAATAATCAATCCTTATTTATAGGTGCTAATGTTTTTGATACCTACGGATATTACGATGCTGGTTATATTGAAGACAACTCAGCATTTTCATTGGAGGCTGCTTTTTTAATTTACTTTTCTAAGGAAAAAGATCATCATGGCTTTTTCTTCTACCCACAATTGAAATTAAGAACTGGGGAAATTACAACGGATGATTATTATTACTATGATATAGCTACAGAAACAGATGTAAATGAAGAATTTATTTATGATATTGGCGGTGCCTCTGCCGGATTTGGCATTGGGCATAAATGGGTGTTTAACAATAAAATAACCTTAATGCTCAATGGTGATATTGCAAGGAATTTAGGAAATTTTGATGATGATTACCTAGACAATATTGAAGTGAGATTCTCTGTTAATTTTGGCTACAGGTTTTAACTAAAAATGCTTAATTATAAACCCAAAACAAATTGTTTGGGGTCTTTGTTTTTATTCTAACCTATTTCATTCTCATTAACCACTCTCTAACATCAACTTCTTTTTTAATAATGCTTCTGAGCTCGTCAATTTTCACTCTTTTTTGCTCCATTGTATCTCTATGGCGTATAGTTACGGTATTGTCTTCTAAAGTGTCATGATCTACGGTAATACAATAAGGTGTACCAACGGCATCTTGTCTTCTGTAGCGTCTACCAACGGCATCTTTTTCATCGTAAACCACATTAAAATCCCACTTAAGATTCTCAACAATTTGCTTCGCGATGTCCGGCAAACCATCCTTTTTCACTAATGGAAGGATAGCAGCCTTTGTTGGTGCTAATACTGCTGGTAATTTCAATACTGTACGAGTTGTACCGTTATCTAATTCTTCTTCTTGGAGCGAATTAGAGAATACGGCAAGGAACATACGGTCTAAACCTATAGATGTTTCTAACACATAAGGCGTGTAGCTTGCATTGTCCTCATGATCAAAATATTGTAGTTTTTTACCAGAATATTCTTCGTGTTGGCTTAAATCAAAGTCTGTACGAGAATGTATGCCTTCTAATTCTTTAAACCCGAAAGGGAAGTTAAACTCAATATCTGTTGCAGCATCAGCATAGTGGGCTAATTTTTCATGATCGTGGAAGCGATAATTATCATCTCCCATACCCAATGATTTATGCCATTTTAAGCGATGTTCTTTCCAATATTCAAACCATTCCTTCTGTGTGCCTGGTTTAATGAAAAATTGCATTTCCATTTGTTCAAACTCGCGCATTCTAAAAATAAATTGTCTTGCAACAATTTCATTCCTAAAAGCTTTACCTGTTTGTGCTATACCAAATGGAATTTTCATCCTACCTGTTTTTTGCACATTCAAGAAATTGACAAAAATACCTTGAGCAGTTTCTGGTCTTAGGTATAAATCCATAGCAGAATCTGCAGATGCACCTAATTTGGTGCCGAACATTAAGTTAAACTGCTTTACGTCAGTCCAATTACGACTTCCAGACAACGGGTCTGCTATTTCAAGTTCTTCAATAAGTGCCTTTACATCTGCCAAATCTTCATTTTCTAATGACTTGCCCAGACGTTTGAGCGTAGAATCTATTTTTTCTTGATAACCTAAGACACGACCATTTGTAGAAACAAATTCTTCTTTGTTAAAAGCATCACCAAATCTTTTTGCCGCCTTGGCAACTTCCTTGTTAATCTTTGCTTCTATTTTAGCACAGTAATCTTCTACTAGAACATCTGCTCTATAGCGTTTTTTCGAATCTTTGTTGTCAATAAGTGGGTCATTAAACGCATCAACGTGTCCTGATGCTTTCCAAGTGGTGGGATGCATAAATATTGCAGCATCTATACCAACAATATTTTCGTGCATTTGTACCATGGCCTTCCACCAATAGTTACGAATGTTATTTTTTAATTCAGCACCATTTTGTGCATAGTCATAAACGGCACTTAGGCCATCATAAATCTCGCTACTCTGAAATACGTAACCATACTCTTTTGCATGAGAGATTACCTTTTTGAATTTATCGTCGTTTGCCATGGCACAAAAATAAAAAACCGCTCTAATTAATAGACCGGTTTTAAAAAAATTATGTTATTGAAATTACTTTAAATTTACAGTAGTACTTCCAAGTTTCATATTCTTATGAAAAACATTGATTAAATAGTCTCCTTTTTGGAAAGGTTTATCATCTTCATCTGCAATAATAGCTGTACAAATTTCTAGATTTTCATTATTATAGGTTATAACCTCTTTCTTGCTATAGATTAAAGAAAATTCTCCAAATAAAACTTCTCCCTTATCTGCAACTATATTACCATCTGGGCTAACAATCTGGATAAAAATATCCTTTTGCCCATTTTCAGTCAATGGGTTTTCTGCTAGCAATACACAAACATCGATAGCATTTGCACGTCTTGCTTTGGTTGTAAATCTCTTTTTGGGACCTCTTAATTTATAAGATTTTGCCTTGACATCACTTACTTTAAGTATTGCGGCATTATCAATGACTTTACTTAGAAGATTATTTTTAGCGGTGAGATCATTGATTGTAAAACTCTTTTTCTCAATAGTATAGAGTGCATCTTGGTTTTCCTTTTGAAGTTGCTCATTTGCAATATTCAAAGAATCAATGGTATTTAAAAGTACCTTACTTTTAGATTTTAGAATTATAAGTTGCTCCTTAAACTTAGTGATAATCGATAAATCACTTTTTAATAATCTTAATGAATCTAAGGCATTCTTAGTTTCTAATTTTGCTTCTTGGAGCTGAGAAGCCATAAGATTATAATCTTGGCTTAGTTCGTCATAACTTTCTAACATTTCTGTTAGTTCTTGTTCTATCAAAAACTTTTCTTGCTTTAGGAATTCTTCGTAGGATTTAATGGATTTATAATTTGTAAAGCTATAAATACCTAAAGCGGTTAAAACGACTAATAAAGAACCTATGATTAATCTGTAGTTAAATAATTGAGGGTTAACTATCATAATTAATTGCTAATTTGAGTCAAAATTAGAGCTAATTAAATGACCAATTTATTTTATTCGATTAAGTGGTAAAAAATTTGTTAAACTTGTTCTTTCCAGAAGTCTGTGAAGCATGTAATAATGTTTTAAAAGACAAGGAATCCGTAATCTGTATTTCTTGTAGGCATCAACTACCTGTCACTAATTTTCATTATGAAGATTCAGAGGTCGTAAAAAAAAATCTATATGGCAGAGTGAAATTAGAAAATGCGACATCTCTATTACATTTTTCCAAAAAAGGAATTGTACAACAACTATTGCACAATCTCAAGTATCGAGGCCATGAAAATATTAGTGAATTCTTTGGTAAATGGCTTGGAGCGGAGTTAAGTACTATAAGCGCCTACAATAATATAGATGTTGTTGTACCAGTGCCTTTGTATAAAACAAAACTCAGAAAAAGAGGATTCAACCAAGTGTCCAAATTCGGAATTGAAATTGCCAAAGCATTACAAGCAGACTATAATGACACAGTATTGATTAAAACTAAATCTACTAAAACACAAGTATTTAAAGATAGATTGAAACGTATTGATACAGATAATACTTTATTTGATATTTCGGAGAAAACTTCATTAGAAGGTAAGCATATTTTAATCGTAGATGATATTATTACAACTGGTGCAACAATTGAATCCTGTGCATCTGTTTTGTTAAAAATTGATAATATTAAGTTAAGTCTTGTTACAATGGCAATTGCAGATTAATTTTTTCGTTTCTAACTATTAAAATTGTTTCTTTGTTCTAAATAATTCTTACTGAATGTATTCTTACTTACGGAGATTTTTTATTGGTCTTTTTTTGATTTGCATTTTGATAGGTTGCGCTAATCGCGGTACGCCAACTGGTGGTGATAAGGATACTGAGCCACCTGTTATTTTAAAATCTGAGCCAGAGAATTTTTCAACAAATTTTAAAGGAGATGAAATTAACATCTACTTCGATGAGTATGTTAAAATTAAGGACCTTAGGAAGCAATTGATTATTTCTCCTCCAATGGATACCGATCCTTCTATTACTCCTATGGGAGGCGCAAGTAAATATATCTCTATAAAAATTAAAGATACCCTTGAGGCAAATACAACTTATGCGTTTAATTTTGGTGAGAGTATTGTAGATAATAATGAGGAAAACCCTTATCCATATTACAGATATGTGTTTTCCACCGGAGACACCATAGATTCATTATCGGTTAAAGGATATGTAGAAGATGCTATTGCTGAGGAACCGGATACCTTTGTAACAGTTATGTTGTATGAGGTAGATTCTACTTATACAGACTCTATTGTTTTTAAGGAAAAACCTAGATATATCACAAATACATTAGATAGTTTAACCACTTTTAGCATAGACAATATTAAAGAAGGTAAATACAAACTATTCGCTATTAAGGATAAAAACAGCAATTTTTTATTTGATCAAAAGGATGATAAAATTGCCTTTAAAGAAGGATTTATTGAAGTGCCTACAGATTCAACGTTCGGATTAAAATTATTTAAGGAAGAACCAAATTTCAAGGCATTTAAGCCAAAGCAAGATGGAGACAAAAGGATACTTTTTCCATATGAAGGCGATTATAGAACCATGCAAATTGAACTTTTAGGTGATAAACCTGAAGGATTTGAAACAAGAATAACTAAGGATAAACAAACAGATAGCCTTTATTATTGGTACAATCCAAAATTCGAAGTAGATACAGTAAATTTTATTGTTAGAAATGAGAAATCCATTGATACTTTTAAACATAGGTTTAGAGCTATGGAAGATGACTCTTTAAAAATTAAAGCATTGGTTTCTGGAACTATTAATTTTGATCAGGATTTTAGTCTCGAAGGAAATATCCCAATAACAAAATTAGACAAATCAAAAATCAGTCTCATAAACAAGGATTCTGTTTTTATTGATTTTCAAGTTGAATACGACTCTATTTATAATAAATACACTTTTCCGGTAGAAAAAGAAGAAGGCCAGAGTTACGTTTTTACGATGTTGCCAGAAACATTTGAAGGCTTTTATGGAGGTGTTATTAAGGATACACTTAATTATTCATTCAGAACAAAAATGAAATCTGAATACGGGAACTTAAGGGTTCAATTAAGAAACGCAAAGTTTCCTCTTATTGTACAGTTGGTCAATGATACAGGTATTGTAATTTATGAGCGCTATACTACTGAGAATCCTGTGGTAGACTTCACTGATATTGCACCGCGCAAATATGCCTTAAGGGTTATATACGACACCAATGAAAATGGTAAGTATGATACTGGGAATTATTTACTGGGAATACAACCTGAAAGGGTGAGCTATGCACCTTCTGCAAATGTGGAAGAGGTTAGAGCAAGTTTTGATTTTATTATTGAATTTACACTTTTAGATTAAACTCATCCCTGTCATTCAAAAAGTTAAGTTTATTCCTGTATTTACCAATCATTGATTTTTCTAGAGATACAATCTCAACCTTGTCTTCATTTTCCTTTATACTATCTACGCGGTGACCCAAAACATCATATACACCAGAATGACCTGGATATTCATAATTAAGTCCATCTAGGCCAACTCTATTAACACCAATACAATAACTCATGTTCTCTATGGCTCTTGCTTTTAGTAATGCATCCCACGCATTAATTCTAGGTTTTGGCCAGTTGGCAACGTATAACAATAAATCATAATCCTCGGAATTTCTTGCCCAAACGGGAAAACGCAGATCGTAACAAATAAGGGGACAAATTTTCCAACCTAAATAACTAAAGATTACTTTTTCAGTACCGGCTGTGTATACTTCGTGCTCTCCTGCAAGTGTGAATGTGTGCCTTTTATCATATTTAATAAGTTTACCAGACGGTTGGGCACATATTAAACGATTGTAGTGGTTGTTGTTTTCGTAAATAACTAAACTCCCTATTATAGCAGTTTCTTTATTTTTTGAAATGTTTTTTAGCCAGTTTATAGTTTCACCTTGCATAGTTTCAGCCACCTTAAGAGCATTCATTGTAAAGCCAGTAGTAAACATCTCCGGGAGCACTATTATATCAACATTATCTGATATAGAATTAATTTTCTCTGTAAACTTTTTTCGATTTTCTTCAGGGTCTTCCCAAACCAAATGAGATTGAATAATTGCTATTTTCAGAGTGTTTTGCATAGTTACTTTTTGCTATAGGACTTGTTAACTTTTGTTTCTAATTTATCAATTTTATTTAACCACTTACGGTCGTCAATTGTAGATAATTTAACTTTCTTTTTAATTTTTTATATTTTTTTGAGATTCTTTTTATGTCTTTTTTGGCATTTCCTCTAAATTTTACTGAGAATTTCTGCTGCCTTAATCAAAGTTTCCTCAGTTTTGGCAAAGCAAAAACGAAGAACTTTATCATCCTTGTTGTCATTATTGAAAACGGACAAGGGTATAGAAGCTATTTTATAATCTATGGTTAATTGTTTTGCGAAATCTACGTCGTATTCATCAGTGATTTCAGAATAATCTAAAACCTGAAAATAGGTGCCTTGTGAAGGACTAAATTTAAATCGAGATTCAGAAATCAAATTAAGAAACAAATCACGTTTACGCTGAAAAAATTCTGAAAGACCATTATATGTCTCTGGGTCTTGCATAAAATCGGCAATTCCTTTTTGTGCAGGATGATTAACTGAAAACACATTAAACTGATGTACTTTTCTAAATTCTTCCATTAATGATTTTGGTGCACAACAGTACCCAATTTTCCATCCTGTATTATGAAATGTTTTTCCAAAAGAGGCTGTTATAAAAGAGCGTTGTTTTAAATCATTAAATAAACAAACACTGTAATGTTTAGCATCATCAAAAACAATATGTTCATAGACCTCATCACTTAGTACAATTATATTGGTATTTTGAGTCACTTTTTGAAGTTGTAATAAATCTTCTTTAGACCAAATGGTACCTGTAGGGTTATGAGGTGTATTAATTAGTATCATTTTTGTTTTAGAAGTAATCTTTGATGATACTTCTTCCCAATTAATTTTATAATTAGGTACTGATAACTGAATAGATATAGGTGTTCCTCCATTGATTTTAACTGCAGGTTCATAACAATCGTATGCAGGTTTAAAAATTATGACCTCATCATCCCTGTGTATAAAGGCTGAGATTATTGTGTAGATGGCTTGTGTAGCACCAGCTGTTACGGTTATTTCATTCTCTGGATGATAGGTTTTATTGTATAGCAATTCATACTTATGCGCAATAGCTAATCTTAAATCTAAATTACCAGCCATTGGTGCATATTGGTTGTAACCATTATTCATGGCATTGTTAACAAGATCGTTTAATTTCTGTGAACTAGGATAGTTGGGAAAACCTTGAGATAAATTAATAGCGTTATGCTCATTAGCCAAGGCACTCATTACTGTGAAAATTGTTGTGCCAACCTTTGGTAACTTAGAGTTTATGTCCATATTTTGAATTTGTTATGTGCATTAAAAACATTGCTGATTCATGTTTTAAGATTGTCTTTTATTTCGTGTACCCAAAATCTAAAGATGGTATATTCCATATTTTGCAACTGCTGGTTTACTTCTTTATCACGTTGCATATTACGTTCAATCTTGGGAATCCAAAATCTAGGATTGGTTTTTAACTTGGGTTTTCTCTCATTCCAATTGTAAACATGCCAGTATTCTCCATCAATAAAAATTGCAAGTTTGTATTTTTTTATAATTACCTCTGGTTTGCCAGGTAGTTGTTTATTGTTAACTCTATAACGAATTCCTCTTTTCCACAGAGCTTTTCTGAAAATTAATTCTGGTTTGGTATTCTTGCTATGTATTTTGCTCATCATTTTAGAGCGCTTCCTTGTGGTATAGAAGCCTTCTTCTTCACTAAATCTCGGGACTTTTATTTTGTCGTTTGAATAGATCATTTTCAGACTCAAAATAAAAAAACCCTTTCAGAAATGAAAGGGCCTTTTAATATATTTAATACTGTAATTATATAATAAAAATAATTAGTATCTATAGTGTTCTGGCTTATATGGTCCTTCAACCGTAACACCAATATAATCTGCTTGGTAGCCCTTAAGCTCAGTTAATTCAACACCAATTTTTTCTAAGTGCAACTTCGCGACCTTTTCATCTAGGTGCTTAGGTAACATGTACACCTTGTTTTCGTAGTTTCCAGAATTGTTCCAAAGTTCAATCTGTGCTAATGTTTGGTTTGTAAAAGAGTTACTCATTACAAAACTTGGATGACCTGTAGCACAACCTAAGTTTACCAATCTACCTTCTGCTAAGATAATGACATCCTTACCATCTATAGTATACTTATCAACTTGAGGTTTAATGGTGTTTTTGGTATCACCATAATTTTCGTTTAACCAAGCCATTTGTATTTCATTGTCAAAATGACCAATATTACAAACTATGGTTTTGTCTTTCATGGCCTTAAAATGCTCTGCTCTTACAATGTCCTTATTACCTGTAGTAGTAATTACAATATCAGAATTAGAAACAACAGTTTCCAAACGTTTTACCTCAAATCCGTCCATTGCTGCTTGCAAAGCACAAATTGGATCTATTTCAGTAACAGTAACAATACTTCCAGCACCTTTAAAAGAAGCTGCAGTTCCTTTACCAACGTCACCATAACCACAAACAGTTACACGTTTACCAGCTAGCATAGTATCTGTAGCACGGCGTATAGCATCTACAGCAGACTCTTTACAACCGTATTTATTATCAAACTTAGATTTGGTTACAGAATCATTAACATTAATTGCTGGCATTGATAATGTTCCGTTCTTAACACGCTCATATAATCTGTGAACACCAGTAGTTGTTTCTTCAGAAAGGCCTTTGATTCCTGATGTTAATTCAGGATATTTATCTAAGACCATATTAGTCAAATCGCCACCATCGTCTAAAATCATGTTTAATGGCTCTCTGTCTTCACCAAAAAATAAGGTTTGTTCTATACACCAGTCAAACTCTTCCTCAGTCATATTTTTCCAAGCATAAACAGCAGTACCAGCCTCAGCTATGGCCGCCGCAGCCTGATCTTGAGTGGAGAATATATTACAAGAGCTCCAAGTAACTTCTGCACCAAGTGCTTGTAAAGTTTCAATTAATACGGCAGTCTGAATAGTCATATGCAAACAGCCTGCAATACGCGCACCTTTAAGTGGTTGTTCATCTTTATATTCTTCACGAAGACTCATTAGACCTGGCATTTCTGCTTCTGCTAATTCAATCTCTTTTCTTCCCCAAGAAGCAAGAGACATATCCTTTACTTTGTAAGGGACGTAAGCAATTTTTGTACTCATTTTATATTTCATTTTTTAAATAACTACCTTTGGGATTATCATGTAATTGGTTAAATTCGTTCTTCATTACAAGCCAAATCTGATTAAGGCTGTGCAAAGATAAACATTACCATTTAGAATATTAAATGCCACTTTATAAATCCATTGATGTAAACTCACAAACTACTGTTAAAATATGGAAGATTGAGGAGTCTTATAATGAACTATTGAAGCCTTTGGATTTAAAACCAAATAGTTTAGAACGCGTTTTGGGTATGAAAAGTGAATTACATCAACGCGGATTTCTAAGTGTAAGACACCTGCTTAGAGAATTTGGATATACAGATCAGGATTTGTTTTATGATGAACATGGTAAACCCCATCTTAAGGATGGGAAATGTATTTCAATTACACATTCATTTATATTTTCGGGTGTGATAGTAAGTGATAAGGAAGTTGGTATAGACATTGAAAAGCAACGTGAAAAAATTTCAATCATTGCAAAAAAGTTCGTGGATTATGAATTTAATTATCTAGAGACTCATGCTGAAGATTATATAAATAAATTAACCGTTATTTGGGGCATTAAAGAGTCGTTATATAAACTTTTTGCAACCCCTGGAATGCTATTTAAAGATCATTTTTTAGTTATTCCATTTATGATTAATGATGGCAATACAGTAGCTTGGATAGATTATAATAATAAAAAGTACAGATACAATACTGCTTTTTTAGAGTTTGAAGGTTTTACCTGTGCCTATGTGGTACCATAATGAAGAATGTATATAAAGATATTATTATTAACTCACAGATTGCAAAAACGCAATTGGCCGTTTTAATTGATCCTGATAAAATGGAGATAAAGAATATTTCTTCATTTATAGGTAAAGTCAATAGATCCATTGCTACTCATATTTTTGTTGGTGGAAGTGAAGTGGATACTAATATTGATGAACAGATTTTGGAAATTAAATCCCATACAAAATTGCCCGTAATATTATTCCCTGGAGATACGAATCAAATTTCTCCTGAGGCAGATGGAATTCTGTTTTTATCATTAATATCTGGGAGAAACCCAGATTATTTAATAGGAAAGCATGTTGAGGCTGTACCTAAATTATCAACTACCAACTTAGAAATCCTACCGACTGGTTATTTACTTGTTGAAAATGGTAAGAAAACCTCAGTAGAGAAAGTTAGTAAGACCACGCCAATGCTAAGGGCTGATATCAACCTTATAAGAGATACTGCGAAAGCAGGAGAATTATTGGGTATGAAACTTATTTATTTAGAAGCAGGGAGTGGAGCAATACAGCCCATTGATTCTGATATAATTTCTAAAGTAAAAGGATCATTAAATATTCCTTTGATTATAGGAGGTGGTATTAAAACAAAACAAGACCTTAATAACGCATATGGTGCAGGAGCAGATATTGTGGTGGTTGGTACAGCATTTGAAGAGGACGAATCCTTTTTAGAGGATTTGTTAAAGCCAGAATTTAAAATAACTGCCAATTAATAAATTCAATGAAAATATCCGTAGAGCTTACTCTAACGCCATTAAAAGATGATTACGAATCTCATATTATCGAATTTATCAAAGAATTAAGAAAATCTGAATTTAAAGTTCTTGAAAATCCATTAAGCACACAAATTTATGGAGACTATGATGCTCTAATGACTTTTTTAACTAGAACCATCAAACAATCTTTTCTAGATATAGATATTGCCGTATTAAACATGAAAGTTGTAAAGACAGACCGAAGCGATTATGAACCAGATTTTTGATTTCTTTTTTGGTCAGTATTCGGACTATCAAACTATGGATATTGTATTAGAGATAGTTGCCGTAGTCTTTGGGTTTCTATCCGTATGGTTTTCCAAGCAAAACAATATTTTAGTATTTCCAACAGGTATGATAAGTACCGCGATTTTTGTGTATTTACTGTTTAAATGGGAATTGCTTGGCGATATGATGATCAACGGGTACTATTTTGCTATGAGTGTTTATGGTTGGTATATATGGACTCGAAAAGTCGATGCAACACATGTTACACCAATATCTACTACTACCCAAAAGGAAAAACAAATTAGTATTGGCATTTTTATTGCAACCTTGTTTTTTGTTTTTGTTGTATACAAGTCTTTTGATAAATGGACAAGTTGGGTTGCATATGTAGATACATTGACTACTGCCATATTTTTTGTTGGTATGTGGCTTATGGCAAGACGCAAAATAGAAAACTGGATATTTTGGATAATAGGAGATGTCATATCTGTACCTTTGTATCTATATAAAGGATTTACTTTTACTAGTTTTCAGTATTTAGGATTTACAATTATTGCCATTTATGGCTATTTAGCATGGAAGAAGCACTTAAACAACAACCTTCAAATTGTATAAAAGTAGTATTATTTGGGCCCGAATCCACTGGAAAAACTACACTTTCAAGACAGCTAGCAAGGCACTACAACTCTGTTTGGGTGCCTGAGTATGCAAGAGAATATCTTCAGAATAAATGGAATAATGAACGCAAAACTTGCGAGCCAAAAGATCTATTGCCAATAGCGATTGGACAGATGAAACTTGAAAATGAACTGGCACAAAAAACAGAAACCATATTGACTTGTGATACGGACTTACTTGAGACTAAAGTTTATAGCGAGGCCTATTACTCAGGTACTTGTGACCCGATTTTAGAGACCAATGCTCTAAAAAATTCATACGACCTTTATTTTTTAACTTATATTGACACCCCTTGGGAAGCAGATGACCTTAGAGATAAACCCAATGAAAGAGAACGCATGTTTAAGGCATTTGAAGAAACACTTATTAAGTACAACAAACCATATGTTTTACTTAAGGGAAATAAGCAAGAACGTTTAAAATCAGCTATTAAACATATAGATAACCTACTAAAGAATTCAAAATGAGTTTTACAGAATCCGATATTAACCAAATCGAAGAAAAAGGATTAACAATAGAACAAGTACAATCACAAATCAACTTGTTTAAAACAGGAATTCCTTTTACCCAAATTGTTGAAGCCGCAACAATAGATAATGGAATCATTAAGTTAAATGATCATACGATCAAAACACATATCTATAAGTTCGATTCTAATAGAGAGAATTTATCCCTTATCAAATTTGTGCCAGCGTCTGGAGCTGCAACTAGAATGTTTAAGTTTCTTTTTAAATTTTTAAAAGAATATGATTCTGAAAAGGAATCCTTGAATGCATTTATAAATAAGAATAAATTGAAGGACTTTTCATTGTTCAGAGTTGGTCTTGAACAATTTCCATTTTATAAAATGGTTATGGATAGAATTGAATCTAGTGAAGTAGACTATCCTTCATTATCATCTGGTGAAAAAGCACGTCATTTTGTAAATACAATGTTGCACGAGAACCACTTAAATTTTGGTAATTCTCCAAAAGGCTTATTGCCATTTCATCAATATAAAAACAATCATATATCAACAGCTTTTGAAGAGCATTTGTATGAAGGTGCTTTATATGCATCTGACAAAAATGAGGCTAGATTGCACTTTACGATTTCAGAAAAATATAAAGACAGATTCGATGAGGAATTCAAAAATATTGAAGAATACGTTGAGAAAATAACAGGTATTACATTTCATATTTCCTTTTCATACCAGCAAGAATCAACAGATACCATTGCTGTAACATTAGATGATAAACCATTTAGGGAAGATGATGGCACACTATTATTTAGACCATCTGGTCATGGTGCCCTTCTTAAAAACCTTGATACACTAGATGCAGACATAATATTTGTAAAAAACATAGATAATGTTGTTGTTAAACAATACAAAGAAGAAGTAGCAAAGTACAAAAAGGTTTTAGCAGGTATTTTACTAGATGTCCAGGAAAAGGCCTATAAATATCTGAAGGACTTAGAGGCCAATGAAATTAGTGAAGATTATCTTACAACCATTGCAGAATTTCTAACAAGACAACTTAACGTTAGAATTTCAGAGGAGTTTGAAAAGTATTCTGAAAAATATAAAATTGAATATTTAAGAGAAAAATTAAACCGTCCTGTAAGGGTTTGTGGTATGGTAAAAAATGAAGGAGAACCAGGAGGAGGACCATTTTGGGTTAAGGATCAAAACTCTAATATCTCATTGCAAATTGTTGAATCTGCTCAGATAAATCAAAAGAACAAAGAGCAAAAAAATATACTTAAGAATGCTACCCATTTTAATCCAGTAGATCTTGTATGTGGTGTTAGAAACTACAGAGGCGAAAAGTTTAATCTTGAAGATTTTGTAGATCATAAGGCTGCTTTTATTACCATGAAAACAAAGGTTGGTAAAGATTTAAAAGCATTAGAACTACCAGGCCTATGGAACGGTAGTATGGCCTTTTGGAACACGATTTTTGTTGAAGTACCAATTATAACCTTTAATCCGGTTAAAACGGTAAACGACCTACTCAAAGACATGCATCAAATTAACTAATTGTGGATGCGGAAAATTTAATTTCTGAGTTAACATTTAAGGCTGTTCGAAGCTCAGGCAGTGGAGGGCAACATGTTAATAAAGTCGCAACAAAGGTTGTTCTTAGTTTTGATATTTTAAATTCTAGCCATTTAAGCGAAGACGAAAAAATTAAACTTCTTTCCTTTCTAAGTAATAGAATAAATAAGTCAGGTATTTTAGTTTTAAGTTCAGGCCAAAACAGAAGTCAATTAAAAAATAAAATAGATGTTACTAAAAGATTTTTAAACCTAATTGAGCTTGGTTTAAAACAAGAAAAAGAAAGAAAACAAACTAAGATTCCCAAATCCGCAAAGCGTAAAAGACTAGAAATTAAACGAAAAATTTCTGAAAAGAAGGCTAATAGGAAACCACCTAAATTAGACTAGTAATTAATTTAAATTAATTAGTTTTCAAATATCATTTGTTAGTATATTTGCAGCGTTCTCAAAAAGGGGTGCCAATAAGTGGCTGAGATCATACCCATTGAACCTGAGCAGGTAATGCTGCTAAGGAATTTCAAGGATTTAAGTATTTAATAAATCCAAAATTAAAAATTACAAATAAAGAATAATTACCTCTTTTTATTCGATTATAATTTATAGTCGTATGAAAAATTTATTCAAAAAAAGGACACAGAAACTCAAACCGAATTTACTATTTGTTTTATGTCTTTGCTTCGGGACAATGTTCGCCCAAGAAAAACAACAGGATTCTACAAAGGTTCAAAAACTAGATGAGGTTTTGGTGAAATCCGTACGTGTAGATGCTAAATCACCAATCACACATTCAAATGTCTCAAAAAAAGAGATTACTAAACGAAATTTAGGGCAGGACATTCCAATTTTATTAAATTTTTTACCTTCTGTCGTTACCACTACAGATGCTGGTGCAGGTGTTGGTTATACAGGTATAAGGGTAAGAGGTGTAAGTCCACAATCTACCAATATCACGATAAATGGAATTCCTTACAATGATGCTGAATCATTGGGTACGTTTTGGGTTAATTTAGGAGATTTTGCGTCATCCATTGAAAGTCTTCAGTTACAACGTGGTGTTGGGACTTCAACCAATGGATCTGGAGCATTTGGTGCGAGCATTAATGTGCTTACAGATGCTATTTTCAAAAATCCCTCTGGCGAAATATCAAATTCTTTCGGAAGCTTTAATACAAGAAAACATACTGTAAAATTCAGTACTGGATTAATAAATGACCATTTTGAAATTGCAGGTCGGTTATCTAACATTTCATCAGATGGTTACATAGATAGAGCTTCTGCGGACTTAAGATCTTATTTTTTGCAAGGTGCTTATGTAGATGAAAATACACTGATTAAAGCTATTGTTTTTGGCGGAAATGAAGTAACCTATCAAGCATGGTATGGTATTGATGCAGAGACATTGGCTGATAATAGAACTTTTAATTTTGCAGGTATTTACGAGAATGACGATGGTAATACCCAATTTTATGATAATGAAGTAGATAATTATAGCCAAGATCACTACCAATTGCATTGGAATCAGCGCTACAATAATTATTGGTCCACTAATGTGGGATTAAATTATACATATGGAAGAGGATTTTTTGAACAGTTTAGAGAAGATGATGAGTTTTCAATTTATGGCTTTGAGGAATTAACCGTAAATGGAGAAATACAAAACACTACGGATCTAATACGTCGTAGATGGTTAGACAATGATTTTTATGTTATTAATGCAAGTGCTAATTATAAAAATAATGACTTGGATATGATTTTTGGTGGCTCTTTAAGTCATTACGATGGTGATCATTTTGGAGAAGTTATTTGGGCAGAATTTGCAAGTCAAAGTGATATTAGAGATAGATATTATGATGGTAATAGCTTAAAAAACGATTTATCTGTATTCACAAAAGCCAATTACAAGCTAAATGATAGAATTAGTCTCTATGGTGATTTGCAAGTTAGAAACGTATCGTATAAAACTTATGGCACAACTTCAGATTTAGTGCTTTTTGAAGTAGATAAAGATTTTACATTTTTTAATCCAAAGGCTGGGATCACATACGATTTAAACAATAGTGATAGTTTCTACTTTTCTTATGCTAGAGCTAACAGAGAACCTAATAGAACCGATTTTGAGTCTAATAATGATATTGAACCTGAACAGCTTAATGATTTTGAGCTTGGTTGGAGACATAGAAAGGGTAATTTTAGCTTCAATGCAAATGCATATTATATGCTTTATAATGAGCAATTGGTTTTATCTGGACGATTAGATGATGTTGGAAATCCAATAAGAACAAATAGTGGTGAAAGTTATCGACTAGGGTTGGAGTTAGAAGCTATAATTCCTGTATCATCCAAGCTAACAATACAACCTAACATGACAATTAGCTCTAATAAAAATACGGAAACTATTGTATCACTTAATGGAGAATTAGAAAACCTAGGAAAAACAGATATTTCATTTTCGCCAGATTTGGTTGTGGCAAATGCAATTGTATATCAGCCAATTGAAAATTTGCAAATGTCTTTATTGAGTAAATATGTTGGTGACCAATACATGGGTAATACAGAGAACCCAGAATCAAAACTTGATAGCTTTTTTGTAAACGATTTTAATATCACATACACTCTAAAAACAAATTCAATTTTTGAGTCTGTAGTATTTACAGGTTTAGTAAATAATATTCTTAACGAAGAATATGTTTCAAATGGTTATTTTGGATCGTTTGACTTTGAGGATTCCAATAGCCCAACAGGTATTTCAACAGGATTTTTCTCTGGATTTTATCCTCAGGCTACTACAAACTTTTTACTTGGTATAACCTTAAACTTTTAGTTGGTTACCAAAAAGGTATTGTTACCCAACGATTCAACCCTGTATGGCTTTAATGTGCAGGGTTGATTTGTTTGGCTTACTAATTGCCCAGTAACCAAATTATATATATTTCCGTCATCACAGCCACATTCCGCATCTATACCGTTAAGTTGTAAAGCTGAACAAGGTCCTGGTGAGTGATTCGGATCTGCCCCATCCCAAGCTAAAATATTATCACCGATGCCTCGTATTAAAATAAGTCCTTCATTACCTTGGCCTTCTACTCTTACAGGATTATTAGCAAATTGAAGCTGACTGAATTGAGGTAAATTAATGTTTACTGTTAAGTTGACTCCAACATTAAGAAGAAAGTTACAATTGTTGTTGTCATCACTTTTATTACATCCTAATAGAAGTAACAAAACAAGTAATAAAGACAATTTTTTCATCATAGAATTTTATGTGGCAATTTACGATTATTTCAACTATACCGTAAATATTTTATATATTTGCATACACAACTTATTGAAAAGATGTCGTATTAACGCTGAACATGGTTCGGCGTCTTTTTGTATATACAAAAACGAATGAATTATGAGTAAAGTATCTTATTATACTGAAGAAGGATTAAAAAAATTGAGAGAGGAGTTAAACCACCTCAAAGATGTTGAACGCCCTAAAGCGTCTCAGGCAATTGCCGAGGCAAGAGATAAGGGTGATTTAAGTGAGAATGCTGAATATGATGCGGCCAAGGAGGCTCAAGGAATGTTAGAGATGAAAATTTCTAAAATGGAAGAAACTTTGGCTAATGCC
Organism: Winogradskyella sp. KYW1333; assembly: GCF_003335675.1. Lineage (GTDB taxonomy): Bacteria > Bacteroidota > Bacteroidia > Flavobacteriales > Flavobacteriaceae > Winogradskyella. The sequence continues at coordinate 401,513 of NZ_QPHL01000017.1, forward strand.
AGAGTAATTGATGAGTCGCAATTAGATACCTCTAAGGTATTGGCCCTTTCTATAGTGAAAATAAAGAACCAAGTTAATGGGATGGAAATGACCTATACTTTGGTTGCAGAAAGTGAGGCAGATTTAGCTGCTGGAAAAATTTCGGTTAATTCTCCAATAGGACAAGGCCTTTTGGGTAAATCTGTAGGTGATGTAGCTGAAATAAAAGTACCAAGTGGTATTATGAAGTTTGACATCTTAGAAATTTCAAGATAGAAGACTATTTCCAAAACAATAATCGTATTTAGAATTAAAAGATTCCTTTATCAAGGAATCTTTTTATATTTATAATATGGCAACATTATTTACAAAGATTATACAAGGTGAAATCCCTTCACATAAAGTTGCAGAAACTGAAGAGTTTTATGCTTTTTTAGATATAAATCCGAACACCAAGGGACACACTTTATGTATTCCAAAGAAAGAAGTCAATAAAATTTTTGATCTAGATAAGGAGACCTACTTGGGTTTAATGGAATTTTCAAGAAAGGTTGCTATTGCAATAGAAAAGGCTGTGCCATGCGAAAGAGTTGGTATGTCCGTAATCGGATTAGAAGTACCACATGTTCATGTGCATTTAATACCTTTGCACAATATGGAAAATGCAAGGTTTACAACTAAGCAAAAATTATCTTCTACAGAATTTGAAGTGGTCGCAAGTTTAATTGCAAAAAATTATAATGAAATAGGCTAAACAGTCTTAAGTGAAATTTGGATTGTGGTTCCTTTTCCAATCTCCGATTTAAGCACTTTTATTTTTCCATTGTGATAGTCTTCAATAATACGTTTAGCTAGAGATAGACCTAGACCCCAACCACGCTTTTTTGTGGTGTAACCAGGCTCGAATATTTTCTGAAAATGATTCTTAAGTATTCCTTTACCAGTATCAGATATATTAATAAATACTTGCTTCTCATTCTGAGAAATCATCAGTTTTAGATCTCCCTTTCCTTTCATGGCATCAATTGCATTTTTTACAAGATTTTCAATGGTCCAACTATAGAGTTGGGGATTTAAATTAACGTTAACTTCTTTGTCTAAACTTTGAATTTCAAAATTCACAAGTTTAGAAGAGCGTGTTTTTAAGTAATCAAAAGATGAATTTGTGGCTTCAATTATATCTGTCTTTTTTAATGTGGGTGCAGAACCAATATTACTAAATCGTTCAGTAATGGTTTGCAATCGGCTGATATCCTTTTCAATTTCAGTAATATATTCTTGTTTAACATTCTCAGATTTTAATATTTCGGCCCAACCAACAAGAGAAGATAAAGGTGTGCCAATTTGATGAGCCGTTTCTTTTGCCATACCTGTCCAAAGTTTATTTTGTTCTGCATTCTTAGAACTTCGGTAAAAGAAATACACAACCGCCGCAAACAATAATATGATTAATAAGAGTGCGAGAGGGTAGTATTTTAGTTTATTTAGTAATGGGGAGTTACCATAATAAATCGTCTGTATTGTCTCTTTACCAACTCTAACTTCAATAGGTTGGTTTTCATTAGAGAACTTTTTAATTATTTTCTGAACTTTTAAGGAGTCGTTCAGTTTAGATTCTTCAATATTGATGTAATTGTTTACCTCTCCATTTGCATCAATTACTAACATGGGTGTGCTCGTTGTCATTTCTGTAAGGACATGAGAGGTTACATTATTAACATCCTTGTCTAAATCGTCTATGTTTTTTATAAAGTCAATTTGGGCAACTGACCAAGTATTCATTTTCACTCGTTCTTCTGCCTTAAATTTTTGAAAGAAAGTGTAGGTATTCCAAAGAATTAGAGAAATAATTATAAAAGAAGAAACTATGATAATCCAACGGATTATATTACGGTTAGTACTAAACATTGGCTAGTGCAATTTCATTTTTAAATATAATGGATTTCTGTTAATAATATTGTGTCTCTTATTGTATAAAACACTTTCGCCGGAGGTTCAATATATTTATATTTGCTGAAAATCAGAGTACTATATGATTTCAATAAACCCTAAAGACCTTACTACAGCTAAATTACACAGTTATTTGTTGAGTTCGGTAGCTCCAAGACCTATTGCCTTTGCGAGTACTATTGATGCTGAAGGAAACCCTAACTTATCACCTTTTAGTTACTTTAATGTATTTAGTACTAATCCACCAATTTTAATTTTTTCTCCGGCAAGACGAGTTAGGGATAATACGGTTAAACACACATTAACCAATGCAGAAGAGGTTAAAGAAGTTGTAATAAATGTAGTTAATTATGATTTGGTACATCAAATGTCACTGACTAGTACAGAATATCCAGAAGATGTCAATGAATTTGATAAAGCAGGATTAACAATGTTGCCTTCAGAAGAGGTAAAACCATTTAGAGTTGCAGAATCTCCTGTGCAGTTAGAATGTAAGGTCAATGATATAGTATATTTAGGTAAGGAAGGTGGTGCAGGTAATTTAATTATTTGTGAAGTTGTGAAATTTCATGTTGCAGAAGAAGTTTTAAATGGTGATGGTTCAATTAACCAAGAAGCGCTAGACTTGGTTGCTAGAGCAGGAGGAAGTTTTTACAGTAGAGCAAAAAAGGGGTTTTTTCAGATCCCCAAGCCATTAAAAACAATGGGAATTGGTGTAGATGCTATGCCAGAAGAGGTTAGAAACAGTATGATCTTAACGGGAAATAATCTTGGTATGTTGGCAAATGTGGAGGCCTTGCCAAGCAAAGAAGAGGTTAATAGTTTTATTAATCATATTAGTGAACGCTATCCAGATATAAAAAATACCACTCACAGAAAAAAACATAAATTGGCTCAAAATTATTTGAGTTATGGTGATGTAGAAAGTGCATGGAAGTTATTACTTTCGTAAACTCAATTAAAAATCAATATTAAAATAACATAGATTAAGTAAAAAATGGAAGTACAAGGAAGAATTAAGGTGATTGGAGAGACACAGACTTTTGGTAGTAATGGGTTTAGAAAACGTGAGGTTGTCGTAACTACAGAAGAGCAATACCCACAACATATTATGATAGAGTTTGTTCAGGATAAGTCGGAATTATTAAACAATTTTCAAGTCGGGCAACAGGTTAAAATCAGCATTAATTTAAGAGGTAGAGAATGGGTAAATCCACAAGGAGAAACTAAATATTTTAATTCTATACAAGGATGGAGAATTGAGGCGTTACAACAAGAAGCGGGTAATGCAGATATGCCACCTGTTCCTCCAACTGATGCTTTTGAGCCTATAACAGACTTAAATGAAGAAGACCACGATGATTTACCGTTTTAGTAAAAATACCAGGTAATAAATAATGAAGACTTGTTTTTTTAAACAAGTCTTTTTTATTTTTAAAATAAAAAAGTCCTGATGGTTAGTCAGGACTTAATGTTGTGGTTTTAGGTTTTGACCTTTACAAACAAACTTAAAAAAAAGCAATGATGAACAAAAATTTATAAATAAAGGTCGGGTCAAATATCAATAAAATTAAGTTACTATCAAAGTCAAAGGCCTTATTTAACAACAAAAACAATGAAAAAACCGTATTATAGCAAGTAAAATGCACTTTTTAAATCAAAAAATTGAATTTCCCGATGTCAATGAGGCTTCTATAGAAGGCTTACTTGCTGTTGGTGGTGATCTTTCTTCAGAACGACTCCTTCATGCATATGCTCATGGTATTTTTCCCTGGTATGATGCAGATGACCCAATTCTTTGGTGGTCTCCTGATCCTAGGTATGTTTTGTTCCCAGATGATTTAAAGGTATCTAAAAGTATGAAACAAGTCTTGCGTAAAAAACAGTTTAAGGTGACATATAACAAGGCATTTACTGAGGTAATCAATAATTGTGCATTGGCAAAGCGTGAAGGGCAAGAAGGCACATGGATTACAGAGGATATGATTGACGCTTTTATAAAACTTCATGAGCTAGGTTATGCAAAGTCTGTTGAGGTTTGGGAGAATGCGGAATTGGTAGGAGGTCTTTACGGTATTGACTTAGATAACAAAGTTTTTTGCGGTGAAAGTATGTTTGCAAAAGTTAGTAATGCTAGTAAAGCAGCATTTATAACCTTGGTTCAAAGTAATGAGTACCAATTGATAGATTGTCAATTACACACTAAACATCTCGAAAGTTTAGGTGCTAAGCATATTTCTAGAACGGAATTTTTAAAATCTTTGAAGTAGTTTATTAGACTTCGTTATATCTGAAGCACGACATTTCATGGTCGTTTACCATTCCAGTGGCTTGCATGTGTGCATAAATCACAGTAGTGCCAACAAACTTAAAATCACGATTTTTTAAGTCTTTACTGATGATATTACTTAGAGAAGTATTTGCAGGTGCATTTCGATGATCTTTAAGTTTGTTCTTTATTGGTTTGCCATTAACAAAAGCCCATATATAGTCTGAAAATGAACCAAATTCATTTTGAATTTTAATGAAAGCCTGCGCATTAGTAACCGTTGCTTTTACTTTCAGCTTATTTCTTATTATACCTGCATCTTGAAGTAATGCATCAATCTTTGATTGCTTGTAATTTGCTATTTTTTTATAATCAAAATTGTCAAAAGCTTTCCTAAAATTTTCACGTTTCCGTAATACGGTTATCCAACTTAATCCAGCTTGAAAAGTTTCTAATATCAAAAACTCAAACAACTTATTTTCATCATATAAAGGAACACCCCATTCCTCATCATGATATCTTTCATATAATGGGTCGCCTACACACCATCCGCATCTGTGTTTTTCCATTTTGTAAGTTTTTAAATTCTTTACTACTAATGTAACAACTGTTGCAAAATAAATTTCAACATAACCCTAATTTTACACTATGGAAGTTCAAGATAAATTAATGATAAACGATATAATTAAAGATAGCTTAAATAATAGTATTAGCTACAACGAATACAGAGATTTGGTTTTAAACCTTGTTGCAGTAAATTCAACAACTGGCAACAAGAAAACGGAAGCATTAGCTAATTATACAATGCTTAACGATAGACGAATGAAGCGTTGGGATAAAACTGTAAAACTGTCTGATAATACCAAGGAGAAGATTGAGTCTTATAACAAAAAGGTTACTTGGTTGGTAATAACAGAGAGTTGGTGTGGTGATGCTGCTCATATTATGCCTGTAATTAATAAAGTGGCAGAGTTAAATGATAATATTGACTATAGAATTGTTTTGCGTGATGACAACGATGATTTGATGAATGAATTTTTAACAAATGGAGGACGTGCTATTCCAAAATTGATAATGATAGATATATCTTCTAATGAAGTTGTAAATACCTTTGGACCACGACCAACAGTAGCAACTGAGATGGTTTTAGATTATAAAGCACAACACGGTAAATTAACGCCAGAATTTAAAGAAGATTTGCAGCGTTGGTATAATAAAGACAAAGGCCAATCAACAGTTGAGGATTTGGTAAATCTACTTAAGTAAATTAGTTTTTCCCTTTAAATAAAAATGTAATTGTGCCCAATTGATCTGTACGATCTGAAGCGTCAAATTGTACGGACTTAGCATAGTCAATGGCATGATAAATTAAGCATTGGTTTTCTGAATTTGAAGATCCGTTTATATAAGCATCAAACACATTACCCTTTTCATCCACTCTGATGGAAACAACAATTTTTCCACCTCTTTCACAAAGGTATCTCGGTATTTGATAATAACCCAAAGTACGACCCTTTAGCGAATAAGTCAATGTGCTTCTTCTATTGGCATGCTCATCAGCTATTTTTTGGTTTTCGAGGCGTTTGTTCAGTTTTTCCTGTAATGCTTTATAAGAATCGGTTTCTACATTATTTAATGCATAAGCATTATTGTCATTTATAGACTTATTTATGTTTCTTTCTTCAATTAAGTCTTTGGTATTATCAGTATTGTCAAGTTCCTTGGTGGTTCGCTGAAAATCGTTTGATGCTAAAGTTTTAAAGTTGCGCATCATCTGCTTGAATTCTTGATCTTCATTAAAAGCCTTATTGGTTGAAGGTCCTTTCATTTTCTCAAATTCCTCAATTAATTTTTCCTCTTCTGTTTCAGGTTCTATTTTATAATAGCTTTCTGATATTAGAGTACCTTTTTGCGTTAATTGAATTGTAAACAAACCTAAAACCACAATTCCTGATAACAGGAAGGTGATAATTGCAGCTTTATGTTTATCGATTAAATTCATAATGACTATATACAACCGTAATTGAATATACGAAATTTAAGGCTAGTTGGTTCTTGAATAGTATTTGCGCACTTATTGATGAAGAGGCAATTCATTAATAAATTCATCAATTGTTAGAGCATTTTCAACTTTAAAATCACCAATGCGAGTTCGCCTAAGTTCAGATAAATGTGCGCCAGAATCTATGGCTTTTCCAAAGTCATTTGCTAAGGATCGTATGTAAGTTCCTTTACTACAGACTACTCTGAAATGTAATTTTAAACCATCGATTTCTGTTATCTCAAATACTTTAATTTCAACCTGTCTAGATTTAATTTCAACATTTTCACCAGCTCTTGCAAATTCATATAATCGTTTACCATCCTTTTTAATAGCAGAAAAAACTGGAGGGAATTGGTTGATAATTCCTAAGAATTTTTTGGTTGTAGTATGAATAAGTTCTTCTGTAATATGTTCAGTAGGATAGGTTTTGTCAATTTCGGTTTCTAAATCAAAAGATGGTGTAGTACTTCCAATAGTGAATGTGCCTGTATATTCTTTGTCTTGTCCTTGAAATATGTTTATTTGCTTGGTCATTTTACCTGTGCAAATAACTAATAAACCTGTTGCTAAAGGATCTAAAGTACCAGCATGACCAACTTTAATCTTTTTTATGCTGAATGCCTTTCTAATTGCCCATCTTAATTTATTCACTACTTGAAAAGAAGTCCATTCAAGAGGCTTGTCTATTAACAACACCTGTCCATTCTTAAAATCTTCTGCAGTATACATTAAATGAAATTAGATTTATTGGCTCACCGCCCAAATTATAGCAATTAGGCCAACAATAGCGCAATAGATAGAAAAATAGGTTAGCTTGCTTTTTTTCACTAAGGCAATCATCCAGGTACACGCAAATAATCCTGCAATAAAGGCGGCTACAAATCCAACGCTGAGTGGTAAGAAATTTGAACTTTCATAGGTTAATTCACCGCTAAGGACATCTTTTGCAATTTTCCCAAAAATTAAAGGAACAACCATTAAAAACGAAAAACGTGCAGCCTTTGTTTTGTCATTACCCAATAATACTGAGGTAGAAATTGTTGCTCCAGATCGGGAAATACCTGGTAAAATGGCAATTGCCTGTGATACACCAATTACAAAAGCATTAGAAAAAGAAACACTTTTTTCAGTGTTTTTTGCTCTATCAGCTAAATATAGAAGTAAGGCCGTAATTATGAGCATAAAACCAACTAGCGCTATTTGCCCACCAAATAATAGTTCCAATTCTTCCTCGAAGAATACGCCAATTATAGTTGCTGGAATCATGGAAATCACGATTTTTGATAGAAACTTCATGTCTTCGTTCCATTCAAATTTTAAAATTCCTTTTATGATGTTAAGAATATCCTTTCTAAAAACTACAATGGTACTGAGAGCTGTTGCAAAATGAAGTACAACTGTAAAAAGTAAACTTTCTTTTGGTACTGAATTATCTCCCAATATAGCTTTTCCTAATTCTAAATGACCACTAGAGGAAACAGGTAGAAACTCAGTGAGTCCTTGGATTATTCCTAAAATAATTGCATCAATTACTTCCATGGAGCAAAAGTATCAATTAGAAACAAGTTTCAAAGCAAATGATCCTAAAATCGTTAATCCTAATTTTTATTTTAATTTTATAGGAACTAACTAATATAACCAACAACCAGGATCCAAATTTTCTTTCATGTATAAAACCAACCTAATTGAAGGCGCTAAAAAGGTGCTTAATTCTAATTTTAATGAAGAAAAAGGATTTACAATTCCGTGCGAAGGATTATATCCATTCCAGTGGCACTGGGACTCTGGATTTATAGCTATTGGTTATGCACACTACGATATTGAGAAGGCTAAGCGAGAAGTTGAATCATTATTAAGTGGCCAGTGGGAAAATGGATTTATTCCACATATAGTTTTTCATAATGAAAGTGACACCTATTTCCCTGGACCAGATTACCACAGATCAGATTTACATCCTTCTTCACCAAAAACTATAAAGACCACAGGAATTACACAACCACCAGTATTGGGATTTGTTTTAAAAGAAATCTATGATATAGCCAGAGATAAGCAGGATGTGTTAGAATTCATAAGACGAAATATCGATAAGATATTTAAGAATCATGAGCATTTTTATAAGTATAGAGATCCACATGATGAAGGCCTAGTATATATCTATCACAACTGGGAATCTGGCACTGACAATTCTCCTATTTGGGATGAAATTTGGAAGATAATGGATCCTCCTAAATACAAATATGAAAGAAAAGATACGACTCATGTTGATGCTTCTCAAAGGCCTACTAATAGAGAATACGACTGCTATTTACATTTATTAGAAATAGCAAAAGCACATAATTATGATGATGCAAAAATCGCTGAGTTATCTCCATTTTTAGTTCAAGATCCTCTATTTAATGCCATTCTTATTAAATCTAATGAAGCCTTGATTGAATTATATCATATTCTCGGAGGCAATGAGGATAAGGTTGAGGTATTAAAGTCCTGGCAAAATAAAGCTAAGGATAGTTTTGAGGCAAAATTATTTAATGAAGAATTAGGCTCATATGTGTATTATGATTTAAGAAATCAAAAGCAGATTGCATTTACTACATCTTCGTCATTTACACCGCTTTTTGCTGGTATACCCAATACAGGTAGAGCGAATAAATTGGCACATAGGTTGTTGAAAAATTTTGGAAGTGAAGATTTATTTTTTTGTGCCTCTTTTGATCCAAAGAGTGAGCAATTCAAGCCTAAAAAGTATTGGAGAGGACCAGTTTGGATAAACCTAAATTGGTTGATTTATAAAGGGCTAAAAAGATATAAGTACTATGAATTGGCTGAACGATTAAAACAAGAAACCATCAAATATATTGAGAAGCATGGTTTTTACGAATATTTTGATGCACGAAAGGATCAGTTTGAAAACGCTGCTTATGGCGGTAAGAATTTTTCATGGAGTGCCGCCTTAACATTAGACTTATTAAACGAATAATAAATTATTATGAATTGGTTAGACTATACTATAATTGCTATTTATCTCATAGGTTTTATTGCCATGGGCTATTTCTTTAAGGATAATAAAGATTCCAAAGACTATTTCTTAGGTGGTAAAAGTTTGGGTTGGTTTCCGTTGAGCTTATCAACCATGGCAACACAGTTGTCTGCTATAAGTTTTATTTCGGCACCAGCTTTTGTTGGTTTAAAGGCTAATGGTGGTATGAAATGGCTCACTTTTGAGTTCGCTGTACCTCTGGCAATGATTGGGATTATGTTTTTCATAATTCCACCGTTATACAAATCTGGAATAGTTAGTATTTATGAGTATTTAGAACAGCGATTTTCAAAATCTACTCGTAAAATAATAAGTGTTGTTTTTCAGATTAGTAGAGCATTAGGTACAGGTGTTATGGTATTTACCATGGCATTAATCATTCAAGCTGTCGTTGGTATTAGTTTTCATTATACCTTGATCATTATTAGTGTTGTAACCTTAGCCTATTCCTATCAAGGTGGTATGAAGGCTGTAGTTTGGGGTGATGCTATACAAATGATAATTCTTTTTGCCGGTTTAGTTATTTGTTTGATAGTTGGGTATTCTTTACTTAAGGATACAGGAACTTTCACTGGCTTTGACACTGACAGGTTACAAGTTATAGATTTTGATAACTTCGGAATATTTAGTGGTGACGAATATGGCTTTTGGCCTATGCTTTTAGGTGGATTGTTTTTGTATCTATCTTATTATGGTACAGATCAAACCCAAGCGCAGAGATTACTTTCTGCAAGAGATGAAGGTACCATCAAGAAACTATTAATGGCTAACGGATTATTGCGATTCCCTGTTGTATTGGTGTATTGTGTAATGGGATTGATAATTGGTTATTTAGTAAGCAACATTCCTGAGTTTTATGAAAGTATACAAGAGACGACTCGTATTCACTATCCAGGTGAATATGCTAAATCAGGGTTTAAGCCAGATCTAATGATACCTGTTTTCATAACCAATTATTTGCCAAATGGATTAATAGGAATTCTTATGGTGGGAGTAATGTCTGCTGCAATGTCTTCATTAAGCTCAACTATTAACTCATTAAGCGCTGTGACTATTGAAGATTTTTTCAATAGTGGCGAAAAGAAACTAGAAGGTAAACGTTACATGTTTATATCTAAGGGATTGGTTGTTTTTTGGGGTTCGGTATGTATTTTGGCAGCTTATTTATTCGGTAATAGCCAGAGTACAGTTATTGAACTAATAAATGCTATTTCTTCATTGTTTTTTGGACCAATATTAGCGGCATTTATATTAGCAATTTTCTTTAGAAAGGTCAACCATATTGGTATGAATGTGGCTATCATAACTTCGGTAGTTGTTAATTTGGTATTTAAGTATTTACCAGATTTAGTCTACTTGTTTAATCAAGGCGGTTTTTATAATGGTAATGCATCTATTCATAGCGCTTTAGCGGATACAGGTATTACAAATGTTCCAGATTTATTTTGGATATGGTATAACCTTACTGGATTTGCAATTGCATTAGTTGTGGCAGTTATTGTAAGCAAGTTAACAAGCAAAACACCTGCAAAGCAATTGGAAATACAGTATTCGTTCAATGCTAACGAACTAGTTCAAAAGGAGAGTGTCATATTGATTAGTTTCTTTGTATTGATATTAGTATTTAGTTATTTCTTACCAATAATTTTGGGTTAACTATATGCGTATAATATTAGCACCAGATAAGTATAAAGGTTCAATAACTGGTTTAGAATTTTGTAACATAATAGAACCAGTCCTTCGTAATCATTTTGATGCAGAAATTATCAGATTACCCATGGCTGATGGTGGTGATGGCACAATTGAAGTTATTGATTTTTATTTATCAGGACAGACAATCAAGACTAAGGTTAGCGATCCCTTATTTAGAACAATTGAAGCTTCATATCTATTTTCTGATGCTTCAAAAACTGCTTTCATAGAAATGGCCGAAGCTTCGGGTTTAAAATTATTGAAGCTAGAGGATCAAAACTGCATGAGCACCACATCATTTGGAACTGGAGAATTAATCCTTCATGCTTTAGATAAAGGTGCTCAGCATATTATTTTGGGTATTGGTGGTAGTGCAACGAACGATTGTGGCATTGGTATGGCATCAGCATTAGGCTATCAGTTTTTTGATGAAAGAAATAATCAAATCACACCAATTGGTAGAAACCTTGCAAAAGTTAATAGAATTGACGATTCTCAAGTAGAAAAACGCTTGGCCAAAGTAAAAATTCAGATTGCATGCGATGTAAAGAATCCTTTGTATGGCCCACAAGGTGCAGCTTATATTTATGGAAAACAAAAAGGCGCAAACCTTTCTGAAATTATGGACTTAGATAGTGGGTTACACAATGTATCTTCTGTAATAGACCATCACTTTGGGTTAAAAACTCAAGATATTATTGGCGCTGGTGCGGCAGGCGGAATGGGAGCTGGTACCGTCGCTTTTTTAAATGGAGAGCTAATTCCTGGGATTGAATTAATGATGCAGATTGCCGATTTTGAAAAGAAAGTAGAAGGTGCAGATTGGATAATTTCTGGCGAGGGCCGATTAGATGACCAGACATTATCAGGTAAAGCAATGAGCGGTATTATTAAATTGGCACAAAAACACAATATTAAAGTGGCTTCTTTTTGTGGTAGTACTGATCTAGACTCAAATGAAATTAGTGAAATGGGCATTAATTATAGTAGCACCATAATGGATAAGGCTAATAGTTTAGATGATGCCTTAGAGAATACAAAGCTATACTTAGAGCAACTGGTAGAAGATTTTATTTCTTCCCTTTAGATTTCTTTTTGTCAGGATTTAAAAGGATAGCGTAAACCTGCATGCCAAAACCAATCAACACTAAGGTTGGTGCTAATCGAATCCGTCTCCAACTAAAAATTGATGGATCAAAAACATTTGGATTATCACTTCCTCCACCTGCCATAAGGATAAAACCTAAAGCAATAAATGCCAACCCAATGAAAAGCCACTTATAGTTTTTCTTTCCAAAAATAAATTCTGCTTTAGAGTCTTGCTTACGTTTTTGTTCTCCCATTAGTTATTAAATTCTGTAAAGATAATTTCATCTTCAATGGCTAGTTGTGAAATATGTTCGGATGTCATGCCACCCAATACTTTAGCCAAGTGCAAAGTAACAGTTTTATTTAAAACTTTTGTCTTAAGAGAATCTAAATTTAATGCTCTTTCCAGGCCGCGGTTAATATAATAGAAGTCTGTGCTATCGTCATGGAATACAATATCTTTTACACCAGCTTCCGTAATATTGGTAACTTTTACTTTAACGACTACACAGTCTTCAGGTTTAGGATTTTGAATAATGCAAGACTTAAGCAATAAGAAACAAACGGTAATAATCGATAATCTAATTATAGAAGAAAGTATTTTTTTCACGATTGGTGGTTTTCAATAAAAACGGAAAGTCGTCTGATTTATTACACTAAACTTAATAATACAATTGGTCTGTCTTGAGATTAAGAAAGCGTTGGGTAGCAATAAAAGTGCTTATCCAAGTAATAACAACACCCAAAAGAAATATACCAATAAAAAGTGCAATGATTAAGATTGTATTTCTAAGCAATTCTAATTCCGGGAAAGTTAAATCAAGATAATATAGTACTACGGCCATCCCTGCTAATGCAACAACTGCACCGATGATTCCAAGTTGTACGCTCTTCCAAATAAAAGGTCTTCTAATAAAACTCTTAGTGGCACCAACCATTTGCATTGTCTTAATGATAAATCGTTTAGAATAAACAGCTAATCGTATGGAACTATTTATTAAGAGGACTGCAATTAATGTAAAAACACCACTAATTATGAGTACCCAAAACGTTATCTTTTTAACATTATCATTCATTAATTCAACCAAGTCATTATCATAACGAATTTCTTCGATAAAAGATTTGTTAGATAAGTTCTCAGATATTTCCGTAAGGTTTTCCGTAGTAACGAAATCTGCTTTTAAGTAAACATCAATCGAGTTTTTAAGCGGATTATATCCCACAAAATCCATAAAATCATCACCCGTTTCAGCTTTCATAAGAGCAGCAGCTTCTTCTTTAGAAACATAAAGTGCTTCTTTTGAGTAGTCTGCCATAGCCAAACTTTTCTTTAATTGATTTACTTCTACCTCTTTTGCAGTATCATTTAGGTAAATGGTCACAACCACTTGTTCCTTAAAGTGATCAGCAACTTTTTTGGCATTAATAACTAAAAGACCTAAGCAACCTAAAAGAAAAAGTACCAAAGCAATACTTATAACCACAGAGATATAAGAAGAGATAAGTTTGCGCTTTTGGTATTTGTCAAAGGATGAGGCCATGTAAAACGGATTAATGTTGTAAAAATAAAAAACAATTTAGTTATCTAGAGTATTACAACGTTTAGTTTTTAATTGTGTTGTAATACCACTAAATTTGCACCTTATTTCAAGGAAATTCTGGTAATGAGATACGAGTTTAACAAGATTGAGGAAAAGTGGCAAAAGTATTGGTCGGATCACCAAACCTTTAAAACTGAAAATAATTCAGACAAACCAAAATATTACGTTTTGGATATGTTCCCTTATCCAAGTGGTGCAGGTTTACATGTTGGACATCCACTAGGCTACATAGCTAGTGATATCTATGCGCGTTACAAGCGTCATAAAGGCTTCAATGTATTACATCCACAAGGCTATGATAGTTTTGGGTTACCAGCAGAACAATATGCCATACAGACAGGTCAGCATCCTGCTGTTACGACCGAAGCAAATATTAAAACGTACCGTAGACAGTTAGATCAAATTGGGTTTTCTTTTGATTGGAGTAGAGAAGTACGTACCTCAGATCCTAAGTACTACAAATGGACACAATGGATTTTTATTCAATTGTTTGAATCTTGGTATAACTACAATAGTGATAAGGCTGAAGAGATTGTATCCTTGGTTAAAATATTTGAGGCTGAAGGTAACGCAACTATAAATGCTGCCTGTGATGATGATATTGAAATCTTTACAGCTGAAGAATGGAAAGACTATTCGTCTGAACAGCAAGAAGAAATCCTATTAAAATATAGATTGACCTATTTGGCTGAGACCGAAGTTAACTGGTGCCCTGCATTGGGTACAGTTTTAGCTAATGATGAAATTATAAATGGAGTTTCTGAACGTGGTGGTCATTCTGTAATCCGTAAAAAGATGACGCAATGGAGTATGCGAATATCTGCATATGCAGAACGTTTGCTTCAAGGACTGGAAACTATAGATTGGACGGACTCATTAAAAGAAAGTCAACGCAATTGGATTGGTAAATCCGTAGGTGCTTCAGTTACATTTAATGTGAAAGATTATGATGCGAAAATAGATGTCTTTACAACACGACCAGATACCATTTTTGGAGTATCATTTATGACTTTAGCACCTGAACACGAGCTAGTTTCAAAAATTACAACACAGGAGCAAAAAGCTGAGGTTAAAGCTTATGTTGAAGCCACAGCAAAACGTTCCGAGCGTGATAGAATGGCAGATGTTAAAACTATTTCAGGCGTGTTCACGGGTGTCTATGCAGAGCATCCTTTTACTAAAGTACCAGTTCCTATTTGGATTGGTGATTATGTCTTAGCTAGTTATGGTACTGGAGCTGTAATGGCAGTTCCTTGTGGTGATCAACGCGATTATGATTTTGCTAAACATTTTAATATTCCAATTCCAAATATTTTTGATGGTGTTGATATTTCAGAAGAAGCTTTTGCTTCCAAGGACAATGTAAAAATCGGTAATAGCGATTTCTTAGATGGTTTAAATTATAAGAAGGCTACCAAACGTGCTATTTATGAATTAGAACAAATTGGTCAAGGTCAAGGTAAAACCAATTACCGTTTGCGTGATGCAGTTTTTTCAAGACAACGTTATTGGGGCGAACCATTCCCAGTATACTACAAGAATGGGTTGCCACAAATGATTGATGCGAAGCACTTACCGTTAACGCTTCCTGAAGTTGAAAAATACCTACCTACAGAAACAGGTGAACCACCTTTAGGTAATGCTAAAGTTTGGGCATGGGACAGCCTCAAGGCTGAAGTAGTCTCAAATGAGTTAATCGATAATGAGAATGTTTTTCCTTTAGAGTTGAATACCATGCCTGGATGGGCAGGAAGTTCGCAGTATTTTAATAGGTATATGGATCCACATAACGATGAGAAGATATTTTCAAAGGATTCCATTAACTACTGGCAACAAGTAGATTTATATATAGGTGGAAGCGAGCATGCCACAGGGCATTTATTGTACTCTCGTTTTTGGCAAAAATTTATGTTTGATAAAGGCTATGTACTACATGATGAATTTGCTAAAAAGCTCATCAACCAAGGTATGATATTGGGTACTAGTGCTTTTGTATATCGCAACAAAAACACAAATAAATTTTATTCCAAAGGATTAATAGACGGTAAGGATGTTCAACTTATTCATGCTGATGTTTCATTTATAAACTCATCAGACGAATTAGATATCGATGCATTCAAGAATTGGAGACCAGATTTTAAAGATGCTGAATTTATTCTTGAAGATGGAGTCTATAAAGTAGGGCGCGATGTAGAAAAAATGTCAAAATCCAAATACAACGTTGTCAATCCAGATGAGATCTGTGAGCAATACGGTGCAGACAGTTTAAGGCTTTATGAGATGTTTCTTGGCCCATTAGAACAATACAAACCATGGAATACTGCTGGTATTACAGGTGTGCATAGTTTTCTTAAGAAATTATGGAAACTTTATGTTGGGCAAGATGGACTGAATGTTAATGACGCGGAGGCATCAAAGGATAATTTAAAGACCTTGCATAAAACTATTAAAAAGGTTGAAGAGGATATTGAGAATTTCTCATTCAATACATCAGTTTCAACTTTTATGATTGCTGTAAATGAATTAACAGCACAAAAGTGCACTAGTAAGGATATTCTTGAGCCATTATTAATTCTTATTTCACCTTATGCACCACATATAGCTGAAGAACTTTGGGAGCGTCTGGGAAATTCAGATTCTATTTCTACTGCACCATTCCCAAAATTTGATGAGAGCCACTTAGTGGAGAGTAGTAAGAACTATCCAATTTCTTTTAATGGTAAAATGCGATTTACTTTAGAATTACCGTTAGATATGAGTAAGGAAGAAATTGAAAAGACCGTGATGGCTTACAAAAAAACACAAGAACAGCTTCAAGGGCGTACGCCAAAAAAGGTGATTGTTGTACCGGGAAAAATTGTCAATATAGTAGGATAGACGGAAAAATAGGAATGATGATAAAGCTCAAAAGAAACGATAAAATTGGATTGGTTTTCTTTTTAGCATTTATTATTAGTATGTCCCTTGTTTGGCTTTTTGAAGAACGATTTGATCAAGAGCAATGGCGAAGCAATCCAGGTAAACGCTACAAAATGGCAAAGAACATTATTGAGCAAGATCTGTTGGACAATAAATCTAAAGAAGAGGTAATTCAAATTTTAGGAGAACCTGTTACTGCTGAATTTTCAGATAATAATATTTTAATTTATCAATTAGGTACACCACCAAGTTTTTTTGATGAAGAGCCTCAAGAATTAATAATTGTCTTAAAAGATTCTAAAGTAATTCATGTATCTGTAAATCAAGAAGAGTAGTTGCTTTACTAGAAGAACCTGACAAATTTTCTTAACTCAAGTTTGGCTTATTTTTTGTTATTCATTTAGTAATTTTACAATAACTAATAGTTAAAAATATGTTTGGATATTATATATTAATTGGAGCAATTGCATTAGTCAGTTGGTTAGTAAGCAATAAACTGAAGCAGAAGTTTGCTTTTTATTCTAAAAGACAATTACAAAATGGAATGAGTGGTAGAGAGATTGCTGAAAAAATGCTTGCCGATAATGGTATTTATGATGTTGAGGTAATTTCTGTAAGAGGACAATTAACAGATCATTATAACCCAAAGAATAAAACTGTAAACCTAAGTGAAGCGGTTTATAACCAACATAATGCTGCCGCTGCGGCTGTTGCTGCGCATGAAGTTGGACATGCAGTACAACATGCACAAGCGTATAGTGCGTTGGGCATGCGCTCAGCCTTGGTGCCTATTGTAAGTGTAACATCTGGTATGTCGCAATGGTTAGTTATAGGTGGTTTGGTTTTAGGTGCCGCGGCCGGAGTTGGATTAGGATATTGGGTGGCTGTAGCAGGGCTTGCATTTATGGGATTTGCTACACTTTTCAGCTTTATAACTTTGCCAGTTGAGTATGATGCAAGTAATAGAGCGTTAGCTTGGCTAAAAAATAAAAATATGCTGAATCAGCAAGAATATGAAGGCGCGGAGGATGCTTTAAAGTGGGCGGCAAGGACGTATCTAGTAGCTGCAATTGGAGCATTAGCTTCACTATTATATTGGGCGTTGCAAGTTTTTGGTGGTAGGGATTAAACAATAAATAAAAATGAAAGCTCTGAGAAATCAGAGCTTTTTATATTTTTATCTGTCTATCAATCTGTTGTTGTAAAGAAATGAAAGTTTCAGTCCTTGAAACCCCAGTGATAATTTGTATTTGCGTGTTTAAAACATGCATTAAATGTTCATTGTTTTTAGATAAAATTTTAATAAAAATACTCCACTCTCCTGTAGTATAGTGACATTCTATAACCTCAGGTACCTTTTGGAGTTGTTTTACCGCATCAGGATTACTCACAGCTTTATCTAAATAAACACCGACAAACGCCATTGTTGTATAGCCTAGAACTTTAGGATTAATTATAAACTTAGAGCCAGCAAGTAATCCGGATTTTTCAAGTTTTTTGAGTCTTTGGTGTATTGCGGCACCAGAAATACCAACACCTCTAGCTATTTCCAGAATAGGAGTTCTGGCGTCAGACATTAGAGCTCTTAGTATCTTTTTGTCAATACCGTCTATAAAAACACCCTTATCGTTAACCTTCATTTCAAATATTGTTTAAAAATGAAAGTCAAAAATAAGAAAAGGATTTCAAAATATAATTATTCGAGATTTAAAGGATTATAACCTAAGTAGGGCACTTTCTTCTCATTAAATACAATGCCATAAGACTTTAACTCATCTAAAATTGGAGTATATATTTCTTTCGAAATAGGAATTTGTACACCTGGAGTTCTGATTTTTTTATTCAGAATACCTAACGTTGCAATTGCGACAGGTAGACCAACAGTTTTTGCCATTGCGGTATAAGTTTGGTCTTCTCCGACAACTACCATAGTAGAATCAATTTGAAGTTTTTCACCATTGATTACATAGCCAAATTTATGATACATTACAATCATATCCTTATCATCTTGGCTCAATGTCCAACTATCCATTAATATTTTTTGAAGAATTTGAGCTGGTGTAGCTTTTTCTAATTCTACCATTTTAGTGGCACTAAACAAGTCTAGTTCTAAAAATTTATCCCACACAATATCGTCTTGATCAATTTTTAAGGCATGTCTAAATTTTAATTCTACAGAATCTGTTGGGCTGTATGGTAAAAATGAATTAACATAATCACGATAAGTCATATTAGCACTATCGTCTATAGTATAACTATCATCTGTCATACCGAGCTGGACAAATACATGCCATGCTTTGCTGAAACCTACACGTCTCATTGTGCCACGATATAATGTTTTAGTATTATCAAGGCCATAAGAGTGTTGGTACTTTAGAGAATCTCTATTAGCGTAGGCTTCAAATCTGCCAAATCCCTCTACCTCCAGAAATTCAGTGCGTCTAAATAGTCTGTGGTATGGGATATATTTAAACTGGTTTTCTTGTAAAAATTTGGCGGCACCACCTTGTCCAGCAACAACAACATTTCTTGGGTTCCAGGTAAATTTATAATTCCAAAGATTGTTATCACTTTCGGGTGCTACCAGTCCACCAGTAAATGATTCGAATAGAATTATTTTACCTCCCTTATATCTAATGCGATCAATCACCTGCATTGCACTCATATGATCTATACCAGGATCAACACCAATTTCATTCATAAAAATCAAACCATTTGCTTTTGCCTCTGTATCTAGTGCTTCCATTTCCTTACTAACATAAGATGCGGTTACCATGTGTTTTTTGAAGGTTATACAGTCTTTGGCGACTTCGGTATGCATTCGCGCTGGTAACATTGATATCACAATATCAGCACTTTTAATGGCTTCCTCCCGTGATTTTGAATCGAATACATCCAAGTGAATAACTTCAACATTTTGTGCGTCCTTTTCCAATAATTTAGTTGCATTCTCTACATTAATATCTCCAATAGTAATTTTAAGATTCTCAGTAATAGATTTATCTACTAAATATTTGATAAGATAAGAGGATGATTTACCGGCACCAATAATTAAAATTTTTCGCATAATGGCTTTATATGACTAATTTTGTATAACACGAATGTAATAAATACAAAAGGGATTTTAAATGAATATTCTAGTTTAATTATGAACAAAACAATTTTAATTACAGGATCAATTTTAGGGCTATTAGGAATTGTTTTAGGAGCATTTGCGGCACATGGATTAGAAAAATTGATTGATGAAAATGCAATAGAATCTTTTAAAACTGGCGTAAGGCAGCAAATGTATCACGCCTTTTTACTTTTAATTATTGGAGGTACAGGTTTTGTAAAAGAAAAGATTAAAAAGAGTATTTTCTACTTGGTGTTAGGTGGTATAATTTTCTTTTCAGGATCAATTTATGGTCTAGCAACAAATACACTTACAAGTTTTGATTTTAAAACCATAGCTATGGTAACACCTATTGGAGGATTGTTTTTAATTTCTGCTTGGCTAATTATGTTAATTGGTATAATAAAAAGTAAGATCGATTAATGAGTTTCTTGACCATTAATATAAAATAAAATTATAATTTTGCGACCTAAACAATACTAAAATTATGGCAAACCATGCTTCATCAGCGAAAACGATTTCGTTAGATAAATATGGCATTAAACATGCTCAAATTCACTATCAACTTTCACCAAAAGATCTACAGGCTATAACCATCGAAAAAGGAATGGGACGTGAAACCAATAATGGAACTTTGGCAATAAATACAGGTAAGTTTACCGGCCGTTCTCCAGAAGACAGGTTTTTGGTAAAAGACAATTACACTGAAGATAAAATATGGTGGGGAGATTCTAACAAAGCAATCTCACCAGAAAACTTTGATTTTTTACAAAGTGAAATAGAGCAATATCTATGTAAGAAAGAGCTTTTTGTTAGAGATGGATATGTATGTGCAGATCCAGAGTATAAAATGAATGTTAGAACTGTTACAGAATATCCATGGTCTAATATGTTTATTTATAATATGTTCTTGCGTCCAGAAGCAGAAGAACTCGATGGGTTTGAAGAAGAATGGTTCGTATTATGTGCACCTGGTTATGAGTGTCTAAACCCTGAACAACATGGATTAAGACAAGGAAACTTTTCAATTCTTAATTTTACAAAGAAAATTGCACTAGTGGCTGGTTCAGCATACACTGGCGAGATGAAAAAAGGAATTTTTACGGCATTGAATTTTATTTTACCAGTTGAGAAAAATGTATTACCGATGCACTGTTCTGCGAATGTTGGTGAAAATGGTGAAACAGCAATCTTCTTCGGTTTATCAGGAACCGGTAAAACCACATTGTCTACAGACCCAAATAGAAAGCTTATCGGAGATGATGAACATGGTTGGACTGAAGAGAACACAATCTTTAATTTTGAAGGAGGGTGTTATGCGAAAGCTATTGATTTGAGTGAGGAAAAGGAGCCAGACATATACAGAGCCATAAAACCGGGAGCCATTTTAGAGAATGTAATCTTTAAAGAAAATGGTGAAGTTGATTATATGGATAGTACAATTACTCAGAATACACGCGTCAGCTATCCGATTTATCACATTGACAATATACAGCAACCATCTTTTGCAGCTAATCCCAAGAATATATTCTTTTTAACGGCAGACGCTTTTGGAGTGTTGCCTCCAATTTCTAAGCTGACTCCGGCTCAAGCAGCTTATCACTTTATTTCTGGTTATACAGCTAAAGTTGCTGGAACTGAAGCAGGAGTTGTTGAGCCACAACCATCTTTTTCCGCTTGTTTTGGAGCACCATTTATGCCACTGCATCCAACAGAGTATGCAGACATGCTGAGTAGAAAAATGAAAGAGGCAGGAGTAAATGTTTGGTTGGTAAATACCGGATGGACAGGAGGGCCATATGGTGTCGGGACTAGAATGAAATTAAAATATACACGTGCTATGATTACTGCAGCCCTAAATGGGGATTTGGGTAATTATACTTATGAAGATTATCATATACATTCAGTATTTGGTGTTGCACAACCTAGATCCTGTCCTGGTGTGCCAACTGAGGTTTTAAGCCCAAGAACTACATGGAATGATGATGACGCTTATTATAAAATGGCATTTAAATTATCTAATTCGTTTAGACATAATTTTAAAAAGTTTGAGTCTTATGCTTCTGAAGAAATCAGACGTGGAGGCCCACAACGATATGCACATTAAACTAGATATTAAAAATTAAAAAAGCGATACTTTAGAATCGCTTTTTTAATATGTTAATTGTTTGATAATAAATTATTTATATCTTTAGATCTGATAACAAGACTTAAATTATTCAAATTAACATGAAAAATAAGTTCTTCTTAGTTCTATTATTAGCTTCTCTTCAACTATCGTTTTCTCAATTTAAAAAGAAATATACAATCTATTTAAACTTTGATTCATCAAAAGAGCAAATGATTACATCAGAAAAGAAAATGAGTGATTCAATTTGGGTTAAAACGTTTAACTTTCCCAAAGATGTTTTAACTGAGAATTGTAAGTCTGCACTAACAATTGACAGTACTGGAAGGTTGATTAAGCAAATTGATAGAGGCAATACAGAAAAAAAAGAAGATAAAATAGTTCTTTATCATTATTCATACAGAAACAAAATAGTTTCATTAGATCAATTACCACAGTCTAATATTATTGAATATGATGATTTTATCAATTCTGAATTTATAAGTTTTAGCAAAATTTTGAAAAATGCGGAAAATGTTTACGTAATTGATTCGGGTGAATCCAGAGATTCTAGTGATTCTATTAAAGCCTATCAAGTTGTGTTTTAAAACAAAAAAGCTCAACCAAAAGTTGAGCTCTATTTATTCTAGTTGCAAAAATTCTTCCTATTTCCCCTTATTTACAGAATCAATATATTTCTGTAATGCCATGGTCATTGAAGGTGTTTCTGGTGTCGGCGCAGCAATATCCACTCTTAATCCTTTTTTCTCTACCGCTTTTACTGTAGTGTTACCAAATACAGCTATGCGCGTGTCGTTTTGTTTGAAATCTGGAAAATTATGGAAAAGTGATTCAATTCCGGATGGGCTAAAGAATACTAAAATGTCATAATATACATCAGCTAAATCAGATAAATCACTTATTACGGTTTTGTAAAAAGTGGCCTGTATCCAGTTCACCTCAAGATTATCCAAAATTTCTGGGATTATTGGCTTTAGCTTGTCAGTTGTAGGGAGTAAAAACTTTTCCTCTTTGTATTTTTTGATTAATGGAGTTAAATCTTCAAAATTACGTTTACCAA
Source organism: Winogradskyella sp. KYW1333 (assembly GCF_003335675.1). GTDB lineage: Bacteria > Bacteroidota > Bacteroidia > Flavobacteriales > Flavobacteriaceae > Winogradskyella. The sequence goes on from NZ_QPHL01000017.1 coordinate 424,396, forward strand.
CATAAATTTTACGTTTTCTATAAACAACATATTTTTGCAAGTAATAAGCTACTGCTTCTGATTGGCAGAAATACTTCATAGAATCAGGTACCTTAAAGCGCATTTCTTCTGCAACTCTAAAGAAATGATCAACAGAATTTCTACTAGTAAGAATTATTGCAGTAAACTTGCTTAAGTCAATTTTTTGTTGTCTTATATCTTTGGCAGATACTCCTTCAACATGTATAAAAGGTCTAAAATCTACTTTTACCTTTTGTCTTTCTTGGAGATCAAAGTATGGAGAGTTCTCTATTTTAGGCTCTGGTTGCGATACTAAAATTGTTTTCACTTTCATACGTCTTTCTTTGTTTTATACGTTATAGTCCTTAATTATCTTATACAAAAGTATATAAGGTCCAATTTCGAGAGCGCAAAGATACAACAAAAAATAGAATAAATTAAGATTTATTGTGTTTTGATAGGTTTTAAATGAACTGTAGAATCCAATAAGATTCAATATGCAAATGACGCAAATTACTGAGATTATGATAATTTCTGGAACGCTATTTGTATAAATTAAAAACAGGTTGGCAACTAATAAAATTAACCCTGAATAATTTTTAAATGTAGTTTTCTGAAATAAATAAACATCTATAATATTGTCAATTTCAAAAAGGCTTGCAACTAGACGTTCCACCAGAACCTTAATAATTAATATAGTAGCAATTGCAAAGCTTAGTTTCAAAAAGGAATTCAAATCAAATACTATAGTTTCAACAAATTGAGTATAGCAGAAGTATGTAAATATACTGAGGCAAATTGTTAAATTAAAAAATAAGAACCCATCAAAAGTATCAATGAATTTTTGATCCCTAGAATAGATTTTCAGGTATTTTGAGTTGCCCACAACATAAAGGAAATCATTAAATCTTATGCTGTGAAGAGATTTGGCTATAACAACTGAAACAAGGGCTAAAACAATAAAAATTGTAAACCATTCATATGTAATAAATTCTCTCATGTAGCTAAATTATGAAGAAAATGTGGCATTTATCAGATTAAAATAGGCAATAATCAAATAAACAAATTCCAGTATATAATCCATTAAAAACTTTACTTTTGTCAAAATCTAAGAATACTTAAAATACGACTTCAAATAATTGAATTAATGTCTGACGCTTTAGTAATTATACCTACATATAATGAAATTGAAAATATAGAGTCTATTATAAGAGCTATATTTTCTCAAGATAAGGCATATCACATATTGGTAGTTGATGATAAGTCACCAGATTACACAGGTAAAAAGGTAAAGCAGCTAAAAGCAGAATTTTCAAATTCCTTATTTCTATTGGAGCGTAAGGGGAAAAAAGGTCTTGGATCTGCATATATTGATGGGTTTAAATGGGCTTTAGAACGTTCTTATAGCTACATTTTCGAAATGGATGCCGATTTTTCACATAATCCTAATGATCTCATTAAATTGTATGAAGCCTGTGCTATAAATGGGGCTGATATGTCAGTCGGCTCTCGATATGTAAAAGGGATTACTGTTGTAAATTGGCCAATGTCAAGGATTTTGTTGTCCTACGGTGCATCCAAATATGTAAGGATGATAACTGGAATGAATGTAAATGATTCAACGGCTGGTTTTATTTGTTACAAGAGAGAAGCACTAGAAAGTATAGACTTAAATAAAATAAAATTTGTGGGTTATGCATTCCAAATTGAAATGAAGTTTAAAGCTTACAAGAAAGGGTTTACAATTGCTGAAATACCTGTAATATTTAAAGATAGAACACAAGGTAAATCTAAGATGAGTAGAGGTATTATATCTGAAGCTGTGTTTGGAGTAATTAGTTTAAAATTAAAAAGCTTATTTGCTAAGTCATAATATCATGAAGCGAAATACCCTCATAAAAAACGCGAAAATTGTTAACGAAGGAAAAATATTTGAAGGTGATATTCTCATTGAGAATAACAGAATCGAAGCGATAGATTCATCAATAAGCGTAAAATCTGCAGATATGATAGTGATTGATGCGGAAGGAAATTATGTTTTACCTGGCTTAATTGATGATCAGGTACATTTTAGAGAGCCTGGATTAACTCATAAGGCAAATATAGAGTCAGAATCAAAAGCAGCAATCGCAGGTGGGATTACTTCTTTTATTGAAATGCCAAATACCAAACCTCAAACCACTACGATTGAAAAACTTGAGGAAAAGTTTGCTATAGCAGAAAAGACCTCGTATGCTAATTATTCGTTCATGTTTGGTGGCACCAATGATAATTTGGATGAGATTTTAAAAGTTGATCCAAAATCTGTTGCAGGATTAAAACTATTCTTGGGTTCGTCTACAGGAAATATGCTAGTTGATGATCCAGAAGTTCTGGAAGAAATATTTTCAAGTACAGATATGGTAATTTCAGTACACTGTGAAGATGAAGCTACAATTAGAAAAAACCTTGAAAAATATACGGATGAATATGGAGATGATATTCCAATGGAATTACATCCTATTATCCGAAGTGAAGAAGCTTGTTATTTATCCTCATCAAAAGCAATAGAGCTGGCGAAAAAAACGGGAGCAAGGCTACACATATTTCATTTGTCTACAGCTAAGGAAACCAGTTTGTTTACGAATAAAATTCCACTTAAAGATAAGAAGATAACAGCTGAGGTTTGCATTCATCATTTATGGTTTTCTGATGAAGATTACAAGACTAAGGGAAGTCGGATAAAGTGGAATCCGGCTGTAAAAACAGCGAAGGATAGAGATAAATTGTGGGAAGCATTGTTGGATGATAGAATTGATGTTCTGGCAACGGATCATGCACCTCATACAAATGAAGAAAAGAACAATCCATATACAAGCGCACCATCTGGTGGGCCTTTAGTTCAACACGCACTTGTAGCATTATTAGAAGCACATCATAAGGATAAGATTTCCATAGAAAAGATTGTTGAAAAAGCTTGCCATAATCCTGCTATTTTGTTCGACGTTGAAAAACGCGGATATGTTAAAGAAGGTTATTTTGCCGATTTGGTAATTGTAGATTTAAATAGCCCTTGGACAGTAAATAAGAGTAATATACTTTACAAATGTGGCTGGTCTCCATTTGAGGGCAATACCTTTAAAAGTAGAGTAACACATACATTTGTTAATGGAGAGTTGGTTTATAATAATTTTAAAGTTCTAGACGTTAAAGCTGGTCAGAGACTTACATTCAATAGATAGTATGTTAAAAAAGATAGTTGTATTAATATTAACGATGGTAACTTTCTTGTCTTGTGACAATAAAGATAGACCACCTAAACCATCAAATCTTATCCCAAAAGAAAAGATGGCTGATATTATATACGACCTTTATATTATAAATGCGGCAAAAGGTGTTAATCGAAAAGTTTTAGAAAAGCGTAATCTGGTGCCTCAAAATTATGTGCTTACTAAATTTGAGATAGACAGTATTCAATTTGCTCAGAGTAATAATTATTATGCCTTTGACACAGAAGATTATGCCTTAATTGTCGAATCAGTAAAATCTCGATTAGAAAGAGAGAAGAAGGAGATTGAGGACTTACAAAAGCAGGAACAAGTTGAAGCGAAACGAAAGAGAGATTCATTAAAAGCACTTAATACAGAAAAAAAAGAGCAGAAAAAAGTATCGAAAGATTCTACGACAATAAAGTAACTCAGACTTCTAAATCTTTCAGGTACAAACTACAAACCTCTTTAATAGACTCATCGATAGATTTAAATTTAAAACTGAGAGTTTCCTTAATCTTAGAATTGTCGTATTTAGTAATACTTGTCAAAGATTTGGCAGTTTGCTTAGTTAAACTTCTACGTTTCCCCAATAATTTATGGAGTAACCAGTCCATTCGCCATATCAAATTGAGCAGCCATATTTTAGCTTCTTTTTTAGGTGCTTTAACTTTTAAAGATGTAGCTACTTTATTTTGAAATGACTCAAACGATAAGTTTTCTGAAATGACAATATAACCTTCATTGGTGATATTACTTTTCATTAATTGGTGCATTATTTTTACAACATCAAAAACGTCTACATATCCAACAACACCTTTTACATAAAAAGACATACCGTTATAGATTTGCTGAAATAAATTGCCACTGCTACCACCGTTCCAATATCCTGCACCTAATACCACTCCTGGGTTAACAATTACTGCATTCAGTCCTTCCTGTGTGCCTCGCCATACTTCAAGTTCAGCACCATATTTAGTTATTCGGTAAACATTATTGTCTTCTTCTGGATTCCACGGTGTGGTTTCATTAATTAAATCATTTGGGTTTTCTGTGTGTCCTATGGCAGCAATGGAACTTACATAGCATAATTTTTTCACAGAATTACTCAGGCATAAGTTCACTATATTGGCAGTACCTTTAATGTTTATTTTTCTTAGTAATTTATATTTGTCTGGTTCAAAAGAAACAAGAGCCGCACAATGGTAAACATGGGTAATTCCAATAAAAGCGTGTTGTAGTTTTGGGATATCATTTAAATCAGCTTCAACCCAATCAATTCTTTTAAAAAGTGTTTCAGGTTCATCAGAAAAATAGGAGAAAACGTGTTCTACACGTTTTAAGGTTTTTTCTCGTCTATAAATTGCTCTCACATTTTCATTATTGCTAACCAATTTATATAACAAATGCGAGCCAACTAATCCTGTACCACCAGTAACTAATATCATAATGTAAAATTACGTTTTTTAGAATTGTCTTTTGTCTTTAAAAGTGGAAACATATCTTTGCTAAAATTTAATTACAACTATAATAGAATGGGACAGAATTTTGTAGAAGAATTAAAGTGGAGAGGAATGCTACATGATAGTATGCCAGGTGTAGAAGAACATCTCGCAGAAGCAATGAGAAGTGCGTATGTTGGTTTTGATCCTACGGCCGATTCTTTGCACATAGGTAACCTTGTCCCAATTATGCTCTTGGCACATTATCAGCGCTGTGGTCACAAACCCGTAGCTTTAGTGGGTGGTGCTACCGGAATGATTGGAGATCCCTCTGGAAAATCAAGTGAACGTAACTTGTTAGATGAAAAAACGCTTCGCCATAATCAAGATGCTATTAAAAAACAACTATCTCATTTTTTAGATTTTGAAAGTGATGCTCCTAATGCAGCGGAACTTGTAAATAATTACGACTGGATGAAGAAGTTCTCCTTTCTTGGATTTATAAGAGATGTTGGTAAGCATATCACTGTAAATTATATGATGGCAAAGGACTCAGTAAAAAACAGAATTTCTACTGAAAATACTAGTGATGGAATGAGTTTTACCGAGTGTACCTATCAGTTGGTGCAAGGCTATGATTTTCTTCATCTATATAGAAATCAGGAGTGTACTATTCAAATGGGAGGAAGTGATCAGTGGGGAAATATTACAACAGGTACCGAGTTAATAAGACGAATAGGAAATGGTAAAGGATACGCCATAACATGCCCTTTGATTACAAAAAGCGATGGATCTAAATTTGGGAAATCAGAAGGTGGAAATGTTTGGTTAGATGCCAACCGTACTTCACCGTACAAGTTTTACCAGTATTGGTTAAACTCTAGTGACGAAGATGCAGAAAAGTATATCAAAATCTTTACTTTTTTATCTGAGAATGAAATTGAAGCTTTAATTAAGAAGCATTCTGAAATGCCTCATATGAGATTTTTACAAAAGAAACTAGCTGAAGAAATCACGGTTATGGTACATTCTCAGGAAGAATTTGAAAATGCTGTAAAAGCATCTCAAATATTATTCAGTAAATCTTTTAAAGAAGATATTACAACCTTAGATGAGAAGACATTTTTAGATGTATTTGAAGGTGTGAAACAAGCCGAATTAACAAAATCTGAGTTTAATGAAGGTTTAGATATGATAGGAGCACTTGCTGCCAAAACCAATTTCTTAAATTCAAATGGCGAAGCACGAAGAGCACTAAAAGAAAATGCTATAGCCGTAAATAAAGTTAAAGTGAAAGATGATTACCTGCTGTCTTCAGAAGACTTAATAAACGATAAGTACATCATTTTAAGTAGAGGAAAGAAAACAAACTTTATTCTAAAAGTCATATAAAAAGAGAATGCCCGAATGAAATTCGGGCATTAACTAACCAATCAATCAACTAATGAAAAATCTTTCTTTTTCATAAGTAATTCATTAGTCGTTTTTGTTTTCGATTCCTTACAAAACCATAAGATTGCAGCCACGAATATCAGAATTATCAAAACGGCCTATAACTTCAAAACCACCATTGTCATGCACTTTTCCTAAATCTTGTGTTGCAATAAAGGAACACGAATTTAGATTGGCTAAATCAATAATGTTTATTCCACCTGATTTATTAGTTTTTTGAAGTGTCAATGCATCTTCCGTATCTCTAATAAGGACTTTCATCCAAGGAGGGCTTTCAAAAACACCATTGCCTTTAGAATATGCCTGACTTAAAAGCTCGGTCATACCATATTCACTATGTATGTGCTCTATACCAAATCCTTCTTTTAGGATAGTATGTAATTCAGTGCGGATCATTTCTTTTCTTCTTCCTTTCATACCACCAGTTTCCATTACTATAGTATTTTTTAATTTAATGCTTTGAGACTCAACAAAATCTAATAAGGCAAAAGATACACCAACTAAAATAGTTTTTTGATTTAGAGCCTCTAGAGATTGAATAGCTTCAGCTAATTCACCAAGGTTGTTTAAATAAAACCCGCTTTTAGGATGATTTGATTTTTGAATTAAATAATCAACCATATAAATCAAGGAGGAGCCATCTCTTTCTAGATAAGATGGGAGTAGCCCAAGTATTGCATAGTCATCAATATTACCATAGAAATACTCAAATCCGTTTTTAAAACTCGACTCATAAATATGTAAATCTGTGACAAAATGTTTGCTAGTTACATTTCCTGTTGTACCAGAACTTGTGAAGATTTTCTGAGGAGGCTGAGTGGAACTTAAGACTTCGTGAGATTTAAAAAACTGAATAGGTAAGAAGGGAATTTCTTCTATAGAATTAATATCAGAAGGATGCTTAAAGAGAAGGTCACAAAAGGATCTATAGACAGCATTATTTTCAAATTGAAACTTGAAAACTCGGAGTGCAATTGACTCGAATTCGTCATTAGTTTTAATATTAAAAATATCCTTTTCTGACAGCATATTGCAAAAGTATGGAAAATAAAAAAGCGCAACTTGAGCAATCAAGTTGCGCTTTTCATTATAACAATACCACTATTTAATAACTAATTTTTTAGTAACTGACGTATTATTTTGATTTATCTTAACAATGTATAACCCCGATTTTAGGCTAGACACATTGAGGTTGTTATTTGTGATTCTTTGATTAATTACCTGCTTACCTAAAACATCAAACACTTGTATATCCATCACATCATTATTGGTAGACGTTATAGTTACATTACCAGTGTTTGTTGGGTTAGGGTAAATTGAAAAATCAATATTAAACGCTTGGTTAACAGACAACAGATTTCCAGAAGGATAAGGACTAGTTGAGTTATTGTTTAAGGTACCATCCAACTGACCAACACCACTAAAACTCCAATTGGCAAGAACAAAAGTTGATCCGTCTGGACCTGTACCTGTATTGCGATATGCCCAACCATCTGTGTATTCCCATTCAGGACATGGTGATGAACCAGCATTTGGATCACAATCAATTATACCAAATACATCTATTACTTGACCACTTTCAAAAAGTTCTATTGCATCGTCACCATTTATGCTTGCAGCAGTAGTTTCATAAGGTGATAAGTTTACGCCAAAGAATGTATTAAAATCTACTGATTGCCCTGAGTTTACAATATAAATTAAATCACCAGTCAATGCACTTACTGAAGGGAATGTAAATTCTTGCCCATCTGTACCACCACCATTATTTGCACCACCAATACCAAAAATACTCAAATCTGGTATATCACTTAACACTTCTAATTCGATACCTTTAGGGCTACTTCCGTCTTGTGCATCGAATACACCGCTGATTCTCATCGCATTTGTTGGTGGATTTGTAACAGATCCATTTAAAGAAACAGTTCTAGGTGTTGCATCAGTGCTAGTAACATCGACATCTTCAATATAATTTCCAACCGGTAAACCAGAAATTAACCTTGTAAAAATTATTGAACTTACAGCTCCTGCATTTTCCTGTAAAACTATAGGGGCGGTAACATAAGGACCACCTGTTGTCGTAGAGATTTCATAGTTCGCAGGCGGATCTACTGTAATGTCATCTATCAGATCTGATCCTTCTACAGTGAAGGATCCTTCCACTGATGAAACGCCGTTGCCTACTTCATACCCTAAATTAGAAACATCACTACCTACGGTAATTGTTGGTGAGGTAGGTACAGATCCAGAGACAAACAATACATTATCTAAAAAGAGAGATTCACTACCAGAATTACTTGAAAATTCCACAACTAGTTGCAAATTAATATTATCAGACAAACCAGATGAAGAACCTGTTATCCAAGCACCTTCAATACTTAAATCATCGATATCGGAACCATTTGTATCTAATATAATTATTTCAGTTCCATTAGTTAAATCTCTAACATATATTTTAATAAAATCAGCCGACTCCCAACCTGTGGAACCTACAAAATAATCAATGTTAACCGAAATATCTGTATAGGCTGTCATATCAACTGAGTCAAATTCTAAAACCATAATACCATCGATGTCACTAAACTGGTACCCTTGATTTCCGTCGGTATAACTACCTACTGTACCGGTGAAACTAGAGACACCAACAAAATCCCCATCTGTAAGACCAACACTAGGGGTATCATAGGGAATATAACTTGCATCGAAACCTATTTCGCTTGCACCAACACCAGGGACATAATCTACGTCAGACTCACCAACATTATTTATTAGATCGTGAGCTATACTAGCGTCACCAGTATCGACATATTGAGCACCCGCGGCAGGCTCTTCAAAACTTGTAGAAGCGACAGTTTGCCCATACGACAAATTGCTTAGCATTAAACTAAAAAGTAAAAAGTAAAGTTTTTTCATAATTGGTTAAAATAAAATTAGATTATAAATATAAGAACTATTTATGAGTAAAAGGAGTGATTTTTATTAACAATTAATGATTTTACAAAATCATAACATTGATTTTAAATAGACTTTTAAAAAAATTAGAATTAAAAATCCAATGTTAGGTAATTGTTATCAATTGAAAGCATATGATAAACATAATAAAGATATATTTTATATTTACGAAACGTTAATACATTAGCTCTAGAGTGAAAAAGAAGGATATTAAAATATTATTGGTTGATGATGAACCAGATATTTTAGAAATAGTAAGATATAACTTGTCGTCACAAGGGTATCAAATTATAATAGGTAAAAATGGTATTGAAGCTGTTGAAAAAGCCAAAAAACATAAACCACATCTTATAATTTTAGATGTTATGATGCCAGAAATGGATGGCATTGAGGCTTGCGAAAAGATAAGGGAATTACCAAACCAAAACGATACAATAATTACTTTTTTAACTGCAAGAGGAGAGGATTACTCTCAGGTTGCTGGTTTTGATGCTGGTGCGGACGATTATATCGCAAAGCCTATTAAACCAAAAGTGTTAGTTAGTAAAGTTAAAGCACTACTTAGACGCCTCAAGGAATCTGATAGTTCTGCTGATAGCATTGTAAAAATTGGTGATCTTATTATTTATAAGGATGAATATAAAATCACCAAAAAGGGCGAAGAAATTACTTTACCTAGAAAAGAGTTTGAATTGTTATCTTTGTTAGTGAACAAGCCTGGGAAAGTATTTAAACGCGACGAGATTTTAGATAAAGTATGGGGCAATGAAGTTGTTGTTGGTGGACGAACAATAGACGTACACATTAGAAAACTCCGTGAAAAAATTGGCGATAAGTCTTTCAAAACCGTGAAAGGTGTTGGTTACAAGTTTGTTGACTAATGCAAGAAAGTAATTTTAAGAAAACCTATAAGTTCGCTACAATAACATCGTTATATGTAACGCTATTTGCAACACTCCTTGTGAGTGTTTTTTTATGGTATTACCATAATTTTAATTGGCAGGTGATCTTCTTTGCACCTCTATGCTATGTCATTTGTTTTTTTGTTATTCAGTATAGAGTTGAACGCTTTATTTACAGAAGGGTTAAGAAAATCTATGATGATTTAACGCTTTTAGAAGCGGCATCCTTAAGACAACAGCCTATAACTACTGATATGGGAACACTTACCAAAGAAATTGATAAGTACGCTCGAGATAAAAAATTAGAAATTGAAACGCTTAAGGTCAGGGAAGAATATCGAAAGGAATATATGGGTAATATTTCCCATGAAATGAAAACACCATTGTTCACAGTTCAGGGCTATATCTTAACCTTATTAGATGGTGCCATGGGTGATGAGAAACTCAGAACAAAATATTTAAACAGAGCAAGCAAAGGTGTTGAGCGATTAATTTATATAATTAAAGATTTGGATATGATTACTAAATTAGAAGTTGGTGATCTTAGTCTAAACAAGGAAAATTTTGACATTGTAGAATTGGTAAAGGGAGTTTTTGACTTGTTTGAAATGAAGGCTTCAAAAAGGAAAATTACCCTAACTTTTGATATGGATTATAACCAGCCAATCATGGTTTATGCAGATCGAGAAAGGATTCAGCAAGTGCTAACAAATTTGATTGTAAACTCTATAAAATATGGTAATGAAAAGGGTACCACTGAAGTCAGTATAGAAAACCTAATAAAAAATAAGGTAATAGTAAGAGTGACGGATAATGGAGAAGGAATCGATGAAAAAGATCTTTCAAGGCTTTTTGAACGATTTTATAGAGTTGATAAAAGCGGTTCAAGAAATGAAGGTGGTTCTGGTTTAGGGCTTTCGATCGTGAAACATATTATTGAGGCACATGAAGAAAAAATCTATGTTGAAAGCCAAGCTGAAGTAGGTAGTGAGTTTTCTTTTACCCTAGAAAAGGCTGAATAGGTTTTCAAAATCTACTTGAAAAGGATTTGATTTAAAACCTGAATAATCTTCAATATTGTTTAGCATTTCTATTTTAAAATCATCTTGACTACAACATGGTATAATTTTGAGTTCATTCAACCTATTTGCTAAGTACTCTTGTTCAAATTGACCTGGTGTTGGAATAAAAAAGGCTTTCTTTTCTAGTTTCGCTAAATCCATTATAGTTGTATAACCAGACCTGCTCAAAACAATTTCACTTTTATTAATGGCTTCTTCTAATTCGCCACTTGTCATATAATTGTAAATAGTTATGTTGTTATTATTCTGTTTCTTCTGAGTTGTTTCAATTAATCCTTTCACAAACAATACTGAACCATTAAAATATTCAAGTTCATTAAGGAGTTTCTGTTCTAAAAATGTGCGCTGAGGTTCAGGTCCTGATAGTAGAACTAACAGATCATATTTTATTTCCGAATTATGTTTTTGAAATCGACTTAGTGGACCTATGTATTTAGTTTTTGTGGATTTTACATTGTCTTGCCCTAAATCCCCACTTAGATTATGTTCTCCTTTGTGGTCTGGCACCCAACATTCATCAAATTTTGAAATTATTTTTTGATGTAATTTGGTGCTTAACCAAGTGGTATTGCCACTTAGTACTTTTAATTGGTGCGTAATGAAAACAGAGGGAATGGCTTTATGCCTTACCCCAAATCTGTTATCCGAGATAATCCCAGATATAGTTTCTCTTTCTACAATGCTTTTGACGGCCTTTTTCTCTTTTTTAATAGTCTTTATAAGATGAGGAGAATCCTTAATTAATTTCGCTCTGAAGTTGCTACCTTTATTAGGGTAATTTATGTTGTATGATGGTAACTCAATAGACCTTAGACTCGGAAATTCCTTTTTCAATAAGGCTAATGCATTACCATCGCTTGCAATAACAGGGTCAAAATATAGGGTTTTAAGCGCATTGATTATTGGGATACATCTTGTGGCGTGTCCTAAACCCCAATTTAGAGGTGCTACTAATATTTTTTTCTTGCCACTATTTTCCAAAAAGTAACTAGGAGTTTAAATTTTGAAAACAAAGATAAAGCTAAATTGTTTCCTTAATTTTACGCCATTATTAAACTAGTGCATAAAAAAAAGTGGGTAGTAAAAATAAGCTAAAACGATTCAAAGAAAATGAGACATTTCATAATGTCTATCAGCCAACACGTGAAGAACTTTTGAACAACTCTTATGATAAGAAAGGCCATTGGCGTGAGAAAGTATTTAATAATAATAATCCAATTGTATTAGAATTAGGATGTGGCAAAGGTGAGTATACTGTAAGCTTGGCTGAGCGTAATCCAAATATAAACTATATTGGTATAGATATTAAAGGTGCAAGATTTTGGCGTGGTGCCAAAACTGCAATAGAAGAAAACTTATATAATGTCGCTTTTATAAGAACCCAAATAGAATTGGTTGAATATGTATTTGGAGAAAATGAGGTTGATGAAATTTGGATAACTTTCCCTGATCCACAGATAAAATATAAGCGTACAAAGCATAGAATGACCAATTTGGCTTTTATTGAGCGTTATAGAAAAATTTTAAAAGCAAATGGAATAATGCATTTAAAAACAGATAGTGAATTTATGCATGGTTATACACTTGGGTTGTTGCATGGTGTTGGTTATGAAGTGATTTATGCGAACCATAATGTTTACAAACTCGAGGGAAGCTCAAAAGAAGTAACCGATATTCAGACGTTTTATGAAAGTCAGTATTTAGAGCAAGACAAAGCAATTACGTATATTAGATTCAAAATCAACTAGGGTTTGAGCATTACAGTAATTTTCTTTCTTGGACTATTTGTTGCGCTTCTTGGCGTTATACCTCCTGGATTACTTAATATGACAGCGGCTAGAATTAGCCTTAAAGAAGGTCCTGGAAGAGGCATTACATTTTCATCTGGCGTATGTCTTATTGTATTTGTTCAAACTTATATAGCAGCAATATTTGCTAGATACCTTTCTAACAGATCTGATATTGTTGAAATTCTCCAACGGGTAGCTTTTGTAATTTTTGTATTGATTACTATATATTTTTTAATCATTGCTAAAAGTCAAAAGGAGCAAAAACTAAATCCTGATATTAAAAGTAAGCAGAGCCGTTTTTTTCATGGTATGTTTTTGTCTTCATTAAATGTTTTCCCAATTCCATATCAAGCTTATATGACTATAACCTTAGCTTCTTTTGGTGTTATGGATTTTGAAAGATTGAGTATAATTACCTATGTAACTGGAGCAGCAATGGGTACTTTTGTGATGCTGTATTTCTATATTTTCTTTTTTGAAAAAATAAAAGACAAAAAGATTACGTCACAGAAAAGTATGAATTATAGTATTGGTATTATTACAGGTCTTGTAGCACTGATTACTTTTATAAATATATTAAGAGAACTCTAATGAAACCTGAAACACTCGGTTTTTTTGAGAAAGTTTATGATGTGGTAAGACTGATTCCATATGGTAAGGTTACTAGTTATGGTGCTATTGCAAAGTATCTTGGAGCAACAAAAAGCGCTAGAATAGTTGGTTATGCTATGAATGCTTCACACACTAAGGATGTACCAGCGTACAGAGTGGTTAATCGCAAAGGATTATTAACAGGTAAACATCACTTTGAAGGGACGAATTTAATGCAACAATTGCTCGAAAATGAAGGTATTGTTGTCATTGATAATCAAATTCAGAATTTTGAAGAAATCTATTGGGATCCTTCCAAGGAACTTCCCTGATATACTGTATATTATAAAATCAAATTCAACTATTATCCAATTCAATTTTGGAGCTTCAGAATATGAACTTTTAGCAGTATCTTTGCATTTAGAATTAATCTAGATAATGGTAAAACTAAACAAACAAGATATACTCAATGCACTTAAAACCATTACAGCTCCTGGTGAGGGTGAGAATATGGTTGATAGTGGTGCGGTAACAAACGTAGTTACATTTGCAGATGAGGTAATAGTTGATATAACGATTAAAAACCCAAGTCTTCAGGCAAAGAAAAAAACTGAGGTTGAGATTCTACAGACCATTCATAGAGAGGTTTATGAAAAAGCCAAAATAAAAGTTAATGTTAAGGTAGATGCGCGAGTGCAAGCGGCTGTAAACGAAATAAAAGGTAAACCAATTCCAGGCATACAAAACATCGTTGCCGTAGCTTCTGGTAAAGGTGGTGTTGGTAAATCTACGGTTACCGCAAACCTTGCTGTCACTTTAGTAAAAATGGGATTTAAAGTAGGTGTGTTAGATGCTGACATTTATGGTCCATCAATTCCTATAATGTTCGATGTGGCTTCAGAACGTCCAATATCAGTAACTGTAGGTGGTAAGTCAAAGATGAAACCAATTGAAAATCATGGTGTAAAGGTGCTTTCTATAGGATTTTTTACTAAACCAGATCAAGCAGTTATCTGGAGAGGACCAATGGCTTCAAAAGCATTAAATCAAATGATTTTTGACGCTGCTTGGGGACAACTTGATTTTTTACTTATAGATTTACCTCCAGGTACTGGTGATATTCATTTAAGTATAATGCAAGCACTGCCCATTACTGGATCTGTAGTAGTGAGTACACCACAGAATGTTGCACTTGCAGATGCAAAAAAAGGTGTGGCAATGTTTCAACAAGAAAATATTAATGTACCGGTTTTAGGAATTATAGAAAATATGGCCTACTTCACTCCAGAAGAACTACCAGAGAATAAATATTATATATTTGGTAAGGAAGGCGCAAAATATTTGGCAGAGGACCTAAGTGTACCGTTTTTGGGGGAAGTTCCAATTGTGCAAAGTATTCGTGAGGCTGGTGACTTAGGAAGGCCAGCAGCATTACAAACAGCAACGCCAATTGAAAAGGCATTTGAGGCCATTACTCGTGAAATAGTACAGCAGTTAGTACATAGAAATGAGGATTTGCCAGCAACTGAAGCAATTAAGATTACAACTATGGCAGGATGTTCTGCTGTTAAAAAGAAATAAATGAACTCAGAAGAATTAAAATTAAATGTTGAAAAAGCGTTAGAGGAAATTCGCCCTTTTTTACAGAGTGATGGAGGAGACATCAATTTATTGTCAATAGATGATGAGAAGTTGGTTAAGGTGCAGCTTGTTGGAGCCTGTACATCTTGTAGTGTCAATCAGATGACATTAAAATCTGGCGTAGAAATGACCATTAAAAAGTACGCGCCACAAATAGAACGAGTGATTAATGTTGAATAGTAATGTGTTTATCATCACATTAATGATATTGCAATAATTTGTGTTGCTTCCATTTTTAAATTCATGATTACAACTGATATACTTATTATAGGAGCAGGCCCCACAGGTTTATTCACTGTTTTTGAGGCCGGATTATTAAAATTAAAGTGCCATCTAATTGACGCTTTACCTCAACCAGGTGGCCAATGCTCTGAAATTTATCCTAAAAAACCGATTTATGATATTCCTGCCTATCCAGAGATTCTGGCTGGAGATTTAACTGCTAAACTTCTTGAGCAGTGTAAACAATTTGAACCTGGTTTTACACTTGGCGAACGAGCGGACACCATAGAAAAACAAGAGGACGGTTCATTTATTGTAACTACAAATAAAGGCACAAAACATAAAGCACCTGTGGTAGCAATTGCAAGTGGATTAGGAAGTTTTGAACCTCGTAAGCCTTTAATCAATAACATCACTGATTTTGAAGAAAAAGGCGTAGATTATATGATTAAAGAACCAGAAGTGTATCGCAATAAAAAAGTGGTTATTGCTGGTGGCGGTGATTCAGCATTAGACTGGTGTATCTTTTTAAGTGATATTGCATCAGAGGTTACCCTTATACATCGACGCAACGAGTTTCGAGGTCACTTAGATTCAGTAGAAAAAGTGCAGGAACTAAAGAATGCAGGAAAGATAAATTTAATAACACCTGCTGAAGTAATCGGTATTGTTGGTGATGAAAAAGTAAATGCAGTAGTTGTAAAACAAGCACAACATAATGAAAAAGAAATTGAAATAGAATGTGATCATTTCGTGCCACTCTTTGGTTTGTCTCCAAAACTTGGACCCATTGCAAATTGGGGACTCGAGATAGAGAAGAATGCTATTAAAGTGAATAATGCTTTAGATTACCAAACGAATATTCCAGGAATTTTTGCTATTGGAGACGGTAATACCTATCCAGGAAAGTTAAAACTAATTCTTTGTGGTTTTCATGAAGCTACTTTAATGTGTCAAGCGGCATTTCAAATTATTAATCCAGGTAAGAAAAATGTATTAAAATATACTACAGTTACTGGCATAGATGGATTTGATGGCACTAGAAAAGAGGCGCCTAAGGCTGTGGTAAAAGCAATTGATTAGTGAATCAGCAAGATGTAAAAATAACGATTATTGATCGTGATGGTGAAACCCATAGTATAGCTGCTCCAACTGATATGGCCATGAATCTTATGGAAGTCGTTCGGTCATATGAACTTGCACCTGAGGGTACAATTGGCGTATGCGGTGGTATGGTAATGTGTGCTTCTTGTCAATGTTATGTTTTAAGTGATACGAACTTACCAGAAATGACTGATGATGAAGAAGCAATGTTATCTGAAGCTTTTTATGTAAAAGAGAATAGCAGATTGGGATGTCAAATACCAATAACTCCAGAAACTGAAGGTTTGGAGGTAGAGCTGGCTCCTGAATCTTAGAGCATTTAATTTATCATTCAGTTGATAAAAGATTAGAGGAGTTGGGCCTTCTAATAATACCCTTATAATTTTTAATGTACCATCATCTGCTGTAAAACTTTGCCATTTTATAAGCTTTACTTAATCTACGTTTTGAAGATATAAATCGAATTTAAGCAATTTATTCCATTAGTATTTCATATGCTAAGGGAAGTAATTGAGTAACTAATTGAGAATAGGCAAATCCAGAAGGGTGCAAATTGTCTGGTGCTATGAGTTCAGGATTTGTTAAACCTTCAAAAATTAGATTTTGAGCATCAACTAAGTTGTAGCTGTTTTCATTACAGAAATTCTCGATATATGTGTTGTAAATTGTTAATTCATCTGTAATAGTTGATCCTCCAAATACTTGACCAAAACCTGTATTGGCATAATCGGGAATTGATATTATAATTACATTTTCTTTTTCGCCTTTGGCTAGTTCTGTAGCCTTATTTACTAGCTCTGGGAAATCTTCTTCGAACCAAGTGAATGGTCTGTTTTGAAATTGATTGTTGACTCCAATTAATAGTGTTACCAAGTCATGGTCATTTGAGTGGTTATCCTCATTTATTGCACTTATCAAATTTGAAGTATTCCATCCAGTTTCAGCAATTACCTTAAGGTTAAAAGTGTCTTGCACATTAAACTTTGTAACTAAACTATCTTTTAATTGCACTGGGTATCCGCATGTATCACATACGCCTTGGCCTTTTGTGTAGCTATCTCCTAAGGACAGAATTTTAAATGATTTGGGTATAATAGAATCATTATCGTCTGAATTACAGCTAAATGAGCAAATAAATATGATCAGTAGATATACCCTTTTCATACTTGTAAAGATACAACAAACTCAAACCAAACATGCCTCAATAGAGTGAAGGCATTTTCTATTTTTATTGACTGCTTGCTCTCTATTTAAAAGCGTTTAAACCCGTTATATCTAAACCAGTAATAAGTAGATGAATGTCATGCGTTCCTTCATACGTAATTACACTTTCTAAGTTCATCATATGCCTCATTATACTGTATTCTCCTGTTATGCCCATTCCACCAAGTATTTGCCTTGCTTCACGAGCTATTTTAATTGCCATCTCAACATTATTTCGTTTTGCCATTGATATCTGAGCTGATGTTGCTCTGTTTTCATTTTTTAATTGACCTAATCTAAAAGCAAGAAGTTGTGCTTTTGTGATTTCGGTAATCATTTCTGCAAGCTTTTTTTGTTGCAACTGAAATGCTCCAATTGGCTTACCAAATTGAATACGTTCTTTAGAATAACGCAATGCAGTATCATAACAATCCATGGCCGCGCCAATAGCTCCCCAAGCAATTCCAAAACGTGCAGAATCTAAACAACCTAAAGGTGCACCTAAACCAGACTTGTTAGGAAGTAAGTTCTCCTTTGGCACCTTAACATCTTGAAAAATCAACTCTCCTGTAGCAGAAGCTCTTAAAGACCATTTATTATGAGTCTCAGGTGTAGAAAATCCTTCCATGCTACGTTCTACAATAAGTCCATGGATGCGACCCTCTTCATTCTTTGCCCAAACTACAGCCACATCACAGAACGGGGAATTACTAATCCAAAGTTTCGCACCATTTAAAAGATAGTGGTCTCCCATGTCTTTATAGTTAGTAGTCATTCCGCCAGGATTGCTACCATGGTCAGGTTCAGTTAGACCAAACGAGCCCATCCATTCTCCAGAAGCTAATTTCGGTAAATATTTTTGACGTTGTTCTTCAGTACCGTATTTCCAAATAGGGTACATAACTAATGAAGATTGTACTGAGGCTGTACTTCTGACACCAGAATCACCACGCTCAATTTCTTGCATTATGAGCCCATACGATATTTGGTCCAATCCTGCACCTCCATATTCTTCAGGAATATAAGGTCCAAACGCACCAATTTCTGCCAATCCATTTATAATTTGTTTTGGGAATTCCGCTCGTTGTGCGTAATCTTCAATAATAGGTGAGATATCTCGTTTTACCCATTCTCTAGCGGCATCTCGTACTAATTTATGTTCTTCTGTAAAAAGATCATCAAGATTATAATAATCTGGAGCTTCAAATAAATCTGGCTTCATAATTGCAATAAAATTTGTAAGACAAAAGTAACGAAAACGTTTTCATTGCCCAACCTAAAGTCTTACATTTTCAAGTAAAAACTTTTGGTTAATTTTATATAGTCCTTTGTATAATTATGACGCGAATTTTCAATGATTAAATTTGATATTTCTGGTTCGTGAGAATGAAATGAAAAGGACATTAAACTTCTTTTAATTTCTGAATTTTCAGTGCCTTTAACTCTAGTAAGTTTTATCAGCTTCAGATGAGCTTGATTTGCTAAATCTATAAAGTTTTTTTCTTCTTTGTAAGGTATTATTGTTGAGAAAATGCCATCAGGACTTAATAGTTTTGAAATCCCATAAACAAGGTGTTCAAATGGCATAGCGTCATTAAATCTAGCAATATCGCGAGCTTTGTTATTGGACTTATAATTTTCAGAATAAAAAGGAGGATTACATATTATGGAGTTGTATTGCTCATCTACTTCCTCAACAAACTCTAATAGGGATGCGTGGTAGCAAAATAGACGATTGTTCCATGGTGAATTCTCGAAATTTTCTGAGCACTGTTCATAAGCATCACCATCAATTTCTATAGCTTCAATAATTTGTGCGGTACTCCTTTGAGCGAGCATTAATGAAATGATTCCTGTACCCGAACCTATATCTAAAATTGAAAAGGGTTGATGGTCGATAGGAGACCATGAACCAAGTAAAACACCATCCGTGCCAATTTTCATGGCACATTTGTCTTGGTTTACCGAAAATTGTTTGAATTCAAATGGCTTTGACATCTATTTATATTGCCTTTAAAGGTAGAGATCTATTAAACCTTCAGGTGTATTAACATGTATGGTTTTGTTTTTCCTGTCAACTTTAACAATAAATTCGTCGTTCATAGGAATTAGGATTTCAGTCCCATCACTATCAATTTCAAAAAGTGCCTGAGCTGTAGAATCATTTATATTCTTTATAATACCAACTTCACCAAAATTTTTGTCCTTAATACTAAAGCCAATAACCTCATGGAAATAAAATTTGTCATCTTCTAGTTTAGGTAACAAATCTAATGGTAAATAAAGATCTGATTTAAGAAGGGAATCGGCATCAGCTTCGCTGTCAACATCTTCAAATTTTAGTCTAAGCAAATCAGATTTATGTAATTGCGACCGTTCAATGAAAAAAGGAACCATATTTCCGCGTAAATCAACGAATATGGCATCAAGATTACTATATAAATCAGGTTCATCAGTATCTAATTTTGCCAATAGTTCACCCTTGAAACTGTATTTTTTTACAATCTTACCTAAATAGAAACATTCATCCTTTTTCATGATAGTAATAAATAAAAAACTCCGATAGTTTCTATCGGAGTTTAAAAGTATAAAAATTTAATTTTTATTCTTCTTCGTTTGAAGCTGTTGTTTCTTCAGAAGTAGCGACTTCAGCCTCTTCTGCTTCTTCAACTGGTGCCGCAGCAGCAATTCTGGCTTCGTTGACAGCTTTCTCAGCTTCTAAAGCTAATGCTTTAGCCTCTGCGTCTGCTTTAGATAAACCATCTGCTTTAGCTTGAACTTTCGTTGCTTTTTCTTCTAACCATGCATTGAATTTTTTCTCTGCTTGTTCTTCCGTTAAAGCACCTTTTTTTACACCACCAGCCAAGTGATTTTTCAGTAGAGCACCTTTATAAGATAAAATAGCTCTAGCGGTGTCAGTTGGTTGCGCACCATTCTGTAACCATTCTACAGACTTATCTAAATTCAAGTCAATAGTTGCTGGGTTAGTGTTTGGATTGTAAGCACCTAATTTTTCCAGGTATTTACCATCTCTCTTTGCGCGAGCATCTGCCGCTACAATCCAGTAATAAGGTTTTCCTTTTTTACCGTGTCTTTGCAATCTGATTTTTACAGGCATAATTATTAATTAGTGAGGTTCTCGACCTCTGTTATTAATGAGGGCGCAAAGATAATATATTTTTTTAATTTTCAAGGATTTAATGAATATTAGTCAGTTTTAAAAAATATTATACTTTTGACTGGCTTGATTCGTTATTTTTGAATCGATGAAAATTTTGAAATTCAGAATGAAAAAAACACTTCTCTTATCTCTGTTATGTCTATTAGCTTTTGGTTGTGGTGATGAAATACAATTTAATACTCCTGCTTTTCAAGGTGATAGAGAAAATAAACTTTGGAGAGCCAAAGATTTTTATGCTAGTATTGAAACAAATGGTTTTTTAACTATTGTAGGAACTAACAATATCGAGACAGTAGAGTTAAAAGTACCATCTGCAACTGAAGGAACTTACATTGTTGGTGATGTTAACACTATTGAAGCTGTTTACAGAGACGCTTTTAATACTAGGTTTTCTACAAATAATAGGCCAGATGAAAGTGTATCAGTTTATCCTGAACTTGGCGAGATTATAATAGATGAAATAGACTTGGTTAATGCAACTTTTACAGGTACATATAGATTTTTAGCTTTTGATGAATCCGGTTTGAATTCAATTGGATATACAAATGGAATTTTTTACAAAGTACCACTAGAGTTTGGTGCATTCCCAGCAGATCTGATAACTTGTGATGATGTTCAAGCTGATGTTCAAGCTAGAATAGCATATGAAGCGACTTTTACACCAGAATTATATTTTATTAATCCAATCTACATTAGCAAATGAATTTAACAACTATGCTGTTGCATTGAATACGTAACGAAATTATTGTGGTGATGTAGATGGTGCTATTCAGGTAATTATAGATTCTTTAGGAGGTTGTCAAATTTCATGTGAATAAACTATCGCCAATAGACTCGAGGCTGAATCACAATTTAGTGGCGCAACAAGAGGAACTTATGTAGCCCTTTGCGAGCAATATAGATTTTACCTTCTGTAGGAAATAAATACTTATGGGTCTAGAGATAGTAGTACCCAGTTAATCTTTAATGCTCTTAATTGTAATGATAACGATGGAGATGGAAATGTTGACTATTTAGATAATGATGATGATGGCGATGGTATTTTAACTATAAATGAAAATGCTGATCCTAATCAATATGGTAACCCATTGGATGCTGTGGATACAGACGGAGATGGTATTTCAGATTATATAGATAGATACATAAATAAATTATTAAATATTATTCAAAACGCTATCGAAGAGGTGGCGTTTTTTGTTTACAACTGTTTATAACTTCATTTTATTAGAGTACCATAATTTGTTAATTTTAAAGTTCTGATTTTTTAAGTCAAGAGAGCTCTATGTATTTAATTTTTGACACCGAAACTACAGGTTTACCAAAGCGTTGGGATGCACCCATAACAGATACGGATAATTGGCCTAGGGCTATCCAGATTGCGTGGCAGTTGCATGACTCAATGGGGAATTGCATAGAGCACCAGGATTATTTAATTCAACCAAATGGATTTAATATTCCATTTGATGCAGAAAAGATTCATGGTATATCTACGGAGTTAGCTCAAGAACAGGGAGTTTCTTTAATTGAAGTATTGGATAAATTTAATGATGCGTTAAATCGTGCAAAGTTTGTTGTAGGTCAGAATGTGAAATTCGATCTAAATATAATGGGAGCAGAGTTTTTTAGGGAAAATGTAGCTAATCCACTTCAAGAGTTACCAGTTTTAGATACATGTACAGAACACACAGCATTACTTTGTAAAATACCAGGAGGTAGAGGAGGAAAATTTAAGTTACCTACTTTAACTGAATTACACCAGTATTTATTTCATCAACCCTTTGCTGAGGCACATAATGCTACTGCTGATGTAGAAGCTACGACAAGGTGTTTTCTCGAATTAATTCGAAGAAGAGAATACACAAAAGAAGAACTAGATGTTCAGCCAGATTATTTTGAAGCGTTTTCTAAAGTTAATCCAGAGTCAATTCAATTAATTGGTCTGAAACACATTAATTTAAAGCGTGAAAGTGCCAAGATTAATGAAAGATTACAAAGAGAACAATCTGAAACAATTTCAGTAGAAACTAGTCAGAAGACAAAACAATTACTTGCAGATGTTGATTTTGTGCATCTTCATAATCATTCTCAATTTTCAATTCTGCAATCCACGATTAGTGTTAAAGATTTGGTTGAAGCATCTGCAAAAGAGGAAATGCCAGCAGTTGCCTTGACAGATCATGGTAATATGATGGGTGCATTCCATTTTGTAAGTGCTGTCTCAAATCATAATAAAAGTATCAGGCAACAACATAAAACGGCAGAGGAAAACGGTACAGAGAAAAAGGGTAAAACTATAAAGCCTATAGTTGGTTGTGAGTTTTTTGTTTGTGAAGATCATAAAGATAAAACCAGAAAGGATAATGGCTATCAAATAGTTCTTTTAGCTAAAAATAAAAATGGCTATCATAATCTTGCTAAACTATCTTCTGTGGCATTTACAGATGGATTTTATTATGTTCCGAGAATTGATAAAGTCTTAATTGAACAATACAAAGCAGATTTAATCTGCCTTACAGGTAACCTTTATGGTGAGGTGCCAAGTAAAGTGTTGAATGTAGGAGAAAATCAGGCTGAGGAAGCACTCATTTGGTGGAAAGAGACTTTTGGTGATGATTTATACATTGAGTTAATGCGTCACAATCAAGAAGATGAAAATCGTGTTAACCAAATACTCGTGCAATTTTCTAAAAAGCATGATATAAAATTGGTAGCAACCAATAACACCTATTACGTTCAGCAGGAAAATGCTAACGCCCATGATATTTTACTTTGTGTAAAAGATGGTGAAAAACAAAACACGCCAATAGGTAGAGGTAGAGGTTATCGTTATGGATTGCCAAATCAAGAATATTATTTTAAGTCTTCAGAAGAAATGAAGGCACTGTTTAGAGATATTCCGGAGGCAATAATCAATATTCAAGAGATTATAGAAAAAATTGAACCATATCAACTTGCAAGAGATGTGTTGCTTCCTGCATTCGATATTCCAGAGGAGTTTAAAGACTTTTTGGATTTAGAAGATGGAGGTAAAAGAGGTGAAAATGCTTATTTAAAGCACTTAACGTTTGAAGGTGCAAAAAAGCGTTATGGCGAATTAACCCTAGATATAAAAGAGCGTATTGACTTTGAACTTAGTGTTATTGAAAATACTGGATATCCTGGGTATTTCTTAATAGTTGAAGATTTTATTCGAGAAGCACGTAATATGGATGTATCCGTTGGCCCAGGTCGAGGATCTGCTGCCGGATCTGTTGTTGCGTATTGCCTCTGGATTACAAATATTGACCCAATAAAGTACGACTTACTTTTTGAGAGATTCCTAAATCCAGATCGTGTCAGCATGCCAGATATTGATATAGATTTTGACGATGAAGGACGAGGACGGGTGATGCAATATGTAATCGATAAATATGGTGCTAATCAAGTAGCTCAAATCATTACTTATGGAACAATGGCTGCTAAGTCTTCTATAAGGGATACAGCTCGAGTTTTAGATTTACCACTAAATGAGGCCGACCATATTGCCAAGTTAATACCTAACATGTCAAAGTTGGGCAAGATATTTGGTAAAAGCGAAAAAGAGTTAGCGCAAAAATTTAGGCAAGAGGAACTTTTAAAGGTTAATCAACTTCTTAATATTTCAGAGGGTGAAGATTTACAAGCCGAAACAGTAAATCAGGCTAGAGTTTTAGAAGGTTCTGTTAGAAATACTGGTATCCATGCCTGTGGAGTTATTATAACTCCTGGCGATATTACTAATTATGTGCCTGTTGCAACGGCTAAAGACTCTGACCTATATGTAACCCAGTATGATAACTCTGTAGTAGAAAGTGCAGGGCTTCTAAAAATGGATTTCTTAGGCTTAAAAACCTTGACATTAATAAAGGATACCGTAAAAATTGTCAAAGCAAAGCATGGCATTACTCTCGATCCTGAAAATTTCCCATTAGATGATGAAAAGACATATGAACTTTTCCAAAAAGGTGAAACTGTAGGGATATTCCAATACGAATCACCTGGAATGCAGAAGCACATGAAACATCTTAAACCAACTGTTTTTGATGATTTAATTGCTATGAATGCATTGTATCGTCCTGGACCAATGGAGTATATTCCTAGTTTTATTAATCGGAAACATGGTAAGGAGGAAATCATTTATGATTTACCTGAAATGGAGGAATATCTTAAGGAAACATATGGTATTACTGTCTATCAAGAGCAAGTGATGTTATTATCTCAAAAACTAGCCGATTTTACTAAAGGTGAAGCTGATGTTTTGCGTAAAGCAATGGGTAAGAAACAAAAGGCGGTTTTAGATAAAATGAAGCCAAAGTTTATAGATCAGGCGGCAGCCAAAGGTATGGACAAGGAAAAGCTCGAAAAAATATGGAAAGATTGGGAGGCATTTGCTAGTTATGCTTTTAATAAATCACATTCGACTTGTTATGCTTGGATTGCCTATCAAACAGCATATTTAAAAGCACATTATCCTGCAGAATATATGGCAGCTGTACTCTCAAACAATATGAATGACATTAAGTCTGTGACATTCTTTATGGAGGAATGTAAGCGCATGCGGTTACCAGTTTTGGGACCAAGCGTTAATGAAAGCTATTATAAGTTTTCGGTAAATCAGGATAATGCTGTTCGCTTTGGAATGGGTGCTATTAAGGGTGTAGGTCATGGTGCTGTTAAAACTATTGTGGAGAATAGAAAAAAAGACGGCAATTTTAGATCTATTTTCGATTTAGCGAAGCGCATTGATCTAAGGTCTGCAAATAAGAAATCATTTGAAGGATTAGCAAATGCTGGTGGATTTGATTGCTTCGAAGGTACCCATCGTGCTCAGTATTTTGCACATGATGGAGATGGTATTACCTTTTTAGAGAAAGCCATAAGGTTTGGAGCCAAGTACCAAGAAAATGAGAACTCCGCTCAGGTAAGTTTGTTTGGAGATTCGAGTGATGTACAGATAGCGGAGCCACAAGTTCCACCAAGTGAGGATTGGGGAACAATGGAAAAGTTATCCCGTGAGAAAGAGGTAGTGGGTATTTATATTTCTGGTCATCCCTTAGATGATTTTAAAATTGAAATGCAAACATTTTGTAATGGTGATATCTCTGCTTTTAATGATTTAGATTCGATTTTAAACCGAGAAATTACTTTTGGAGGTGTGGTTACAGATGTGCAGCATAGGGTGAGTAAACAAGGTAAAGGCTGGGCATTGTTCACAATAGAAGATTATGCAGATAGTTATGAATTCAGGATTTTTGGTGAGGACTATTTAAAATTTAGACACTTTTTTGTTATCAATTCATTTGTCTACGTACGTTCATTTGTAAAAGAGGGATGGACAAACAGAAAAACAGGAAAGAAATATGATCCACAAATACAATTTAATAATTTTCAATTGTTACATGATGTTATGGATACATATGCGAAGAAGTTATCAATTCAACTAAGTATAGATGACTTAGGTGAGGGTAAAATTTCAGATTTGAAAGAGATGTTTAATATGCACGACGGAAAGCATGCTTTGAACTTCGTAATTTACGATAACACCGAAAAATTAAAATTGATTATGCCAAGCAGAAAGCAAAAGGTGAAAATTTCACAAGAACTCCTGAATGAATTAGAAGAATGTGATGTAAAATATAAGTTGAATTAGCATAAAACCAAACAATGGCTGCATTGTCAAAACAAATACAGCCCATGTAAGGTTTGGTATTTTTTTTGACTAATATTGCATAAGAAACGGATGTAAAAAACATTAAAATAAATATTATGGCATTAGAAATAACAGATGCAACGTTTGAAGAAACAGTATTAAAAAGTGATAAGCCAGTAATGGTAGATTTTTGGGCAGCTTGGTGTGGGCCTTGTCGCATGGTTGGACCTATAATCGATGAGATAAGTAAAGAATATGAAGGTAAGGCTGTTGTTGGAAAAGTAGATGTAGATTCAAATCAGGAATTTGCTGCTAAATATGGTGTTAGAAACATCCCAACAGTATTGGTTTTTCAAAACGGAGAAGTTGTAGGGCGTCAGGTAGGTGTAGCACCCAAAAATGCTTATGCGGATGCTATAGACGCATTATTATAAGCTATACTCTAAAAGAAATTAAAAAAGGTTTGTCTTTACGGCAAACCTTTTTTAGTTTCGGTACGATATGGATTTAAGATCAGAATTAAATAAAGTCGGTGGATTTAAAAACCTAGAGTTGCTTGCAAAACAAGTTGTCGAAGGCTTTATTGCTGGGATGCATAAAAGTCCGTTTCATGGTTTTTCTGCTGAATTTGCTGAACATAAAATTTATAATCATGGAGAAAGTACTAAACACATTGATTGGAAATTATATGCAAAAACAGACCGATTATATACTAAGCGTTATGATGAGGAAACAAATCTTAGATGCCATCTCATCGTAGATAATAGCAGCTCAATGCATTATCCAGAATGGACAGGGGTGACAATTGATAATCTTAATAAAATTGCATTTTCAGCACTTGCCAGTGCATCATTGATGAATATACTTAAAAAACAACGTGACGCTGTTGGATTAAGTATATTTAGTGATAAATATGACTTTTATTCACCAGAAAAGGGAAGTGAAAGACATCATCAAATGTTGCTGACAAAGTTAAGTGAAGCTGTAGTTGTAAAGCCTAAGACTCAAACTACGGAGACGTACAAATATTTACATCAAATTGCAGATAAAATTCATAGGAGATCTTTGATATTTGTTTTTACAGACATGTTTCAAACATCAGAAGATGATGAAAAGTTATTCGAGGCACTAAGGCATTTAAAACATAATAAGCATGAAGTAGTTCTTTTTCATGTTTTTGATAAGGAAAAGGAACTTACTTTCAATTTTCACAATGGACCAAAGCGTTTCATAGATATAGAAACAGGAGAGTTTATTAATCTCTATCCAGATAATGTTAAAGTTAATTATGAGAAGGCAGTATCAGACTACTTTGATAACCTAAAATTAAAATGTGGTCAATACAGAATAAAATATGTTGAGGCTGATATAAATTCAGGGTTTAATAATATCCTTACGACCTACATGATAGAGCGACAAAAATTTGTTTAGATAAATACCTAATTTTTCTCTTTTTTGTTTGTGAAATTAAAAATGCAATGTATATTTGCCCTCGCAATTACGCAACGGTCTGGTAGTTCAGCTGGTTAGAATATCTGCCTGTCACGCAGGGGGTCGCGGGTTCGAGTCCCGTCCAGACCGCAAAAAGCTTCTCCAAAGAAGTTTTTTCAATATTAAGATGTTGTGTTGTGCTCAGATTAATTCTGAGACGTTGTAGAAATCCAATAAAATTGGATATTTACCAATGAAAGGCTTTCCTTTTTTCTAATAGAAAATCGGGATGCTTTTTTGTTTTAGAGTCTTTCTCTGGTAAAATTCAATGATTTTTAAGGTGATTTATTAATGAAATTAACGCTCTTAAACGATTAAATAATTCACTTTATCGTCTAAATATTTGGAAATTTAAGAATAACATGTATCTTTGAAGCTCTTGGAAGCCCTATTTTCACTTTCCAAGGAACAATCCATTAAACTTATTACATAAAACTTCCCTCGTTTTATTTAGTACAATTTAGGCATAGCCTACAATAGTTAATTATCCATACCCTTCCCTCATTGCTGCGATAATCGTTGCAATTATTAGTGTTGACTATTTAATGAATCCTAAATTGATGTTTATGAAAACTCTAAAAATTACTTTGACTGTAGTAGCTATTGCTTTGCTAACCGTTTCAGGTGTACAATCTGAAGACGTGGTTGTAGAAAATAGTGATAAGAATCAACCTGCAAAGATTGATTTATTAGCAGGCGGTAAAAAGCTGAAAACTCAACTACCTACTCAAGGGTAGATTTAATTACTATATTTAATAGCCTATAGTTCATTGAATTATGGGCTTTTTGTGCTTTTGTAGATTACCAACATTTATAATTTTCTATACCTAAAAAAATTTTAACTTTGAGAGTGAATAAATTAATTACTTTTGAGGTATATAATACTCCTATTATTTTTCATACTTGCGATTCCGAATTATTCGCTGGCTCAAGAAAATAAGACACTTTTAGATTCTATATATATATTGCGAGATTTATCTCAGGATAATACCTTGACTAAGGATCTTCGTATTGAATATGGAACGAGAGCTGTTGATTTATCTCAACGCACTAGATCTGATACTACCAAGCTTATTAGTGAACGAAAACTTGCGTTTGTCTATTTACTAACCGGTGAATATGATCTTTACGAAACCAGTTCCTTGATAAATTTAGAAACGGCAAGAGAACTTAAGGATTCCTTGGGTATTGCCCATATTAATGCTGGCCTGGGTTACCTCAACAATGAAATAAAATTAGACAAAGCAGAATCTTATAAATATTACCTAGAAGCTTTAAAGTATTTTGATGCTTTGAATCTGCTTAATGATAAGGCTAATACTCTTTACAATATTGCTTCCATTCAAGATGACGAAAAGGATTATTTAGGCAGTGAACAGAATGCTATAAAGGCATTACGTATTTTAAATAATCTAGATTTGGATAATATAGATTCTAGGAAGTATAATATTCTAAATTTATTAGGCTTGGTCTCATTAAAACTTCAAAACTTTGATGAAGCAATAGCATTCCATAATCAGGCAATCGAATTAACCAAAAATTTAGATGATGGTAGACAGAGTGCCATTGAATCTTTAAATAATATTGCCTTTACCTATCGTGTAAAAGGAGATTATGTTAAGGCTTTGAAATTATTTAAAGAAATCATTGAAAACCCTCAATTGAATGAGGATATGTCTTTCAAGGCATTAGTGTTGAGTAATTTTGCATACACCAAGTTTTTAGGTGGTAAATATGACTATAATGAAGTAGAAAATGATTTAAAGAAGGCTTTAAATATTAGTGAACGGCTTGGCGATGATTATACAAAATTAGTAGCTTCTCAAGATCTGGCAAGATTTTATGAAGTCAATAAAATTGCCGATTCATCATTAAAGTACGCAAGACAATCGTATAAATTAGCTAAGGCAATACCAATAAACGACTTTTATTTGGAGTCCATGCTTATTCTTGCACGTCTAACTAAAGGTCAAGAAAGCAATTCCTATTTAGAACAACACATTAGATTAAGTGATAGTTTAATGGGCATTGAGCGAGCAACACAAAACAAATTTGCAAGAATTGAGTATAAGACAGATGAGCTGGAAGCAGAGAACGAACAAATCTCTAAAGAGAATCTTTATCTATTGCTATTGTCCATTGGGCTACTTTTAACAGCCATAATAATCTATTTGGTTATATCCCAACGAGCCAAAAATAGAAAGCTAAAATTGATACAGGTTCAGTCAAAAGCAAATGAGGACATTTATAATCTTATGCGAGAACAGCAAGATAAGGTTGATCAGGCAAGGGTATTAGAGAAAAAACGTATTTCAGAAGAATTACATGATGGTGTTTTAGGGCGATTGTTTGGAACAAGGTTAAGTTTGGATAGCATAAACTTTAAGGATGGTAAAGAAGCAATGAATTCTAGAGCAGAATATATTACTCAACTTAAAACCATTGAAGAAGACATCAGAAAAATTTCACACGAGTTAAATACAGATTTTGTTTCAGGATCTGGTTTTACAAACCTTGTTTCTGAGTTAATCTCTAATCAAACCAATGCCTATGGTTTAAAATATGAATTTGAACATGATGATGAATTAGACTGGAAATCGGTCAATAATAGAGTTAAAATAAACATATATAGGATTATACAAGAATCTATGCAAAATGTTTACAAACATGCCAATGCGAAGAAAATTAAAATTAGTATTTCACTCCAAAAAGATGTAATTTGCTTAGCTATCATTGACGATGGAGATGGATTTGATACTTCAAAAAATCGCAAAGGAATAGGGTTGAAAAACATGACTTCTAGAGTTGAGAATATTGGAGGAGAAATTGATTTCTCGTCTAAAGTTGGAAATGGTACAGTTGTTAATGTTAAGATTCCCTATTTAAATCAATCAACATGAAACATATAAACATTTTAATGGTAGATGATCATCCTATTATTATAGAAGGTTATCAAAATGTTTTAATGACTACTAAGGAGGAAGATCAAACTCTTTTAATTGATACGGCAAACAATTGTGATACTGCTCAACTGATGATTAATAGAGCATCAAAAGGCACACCATATGATGTTTGCTTTTTTGATATTAGTTTACCTGCCTCCGAAGATGGTAAATATGCCTCTGGAGAAGATTTAGCGTTGTTAGCACAAAGAGTTATACCAGAAGCAAAAATAATCATCCTTACTATGTTTAATGAATCTTTTAGAATTCATAATATTATTAAAGAAATTAATCCTGACGGATTTTTAATAAAAAGTGATTTAACCTCTATGGAACTTGCTGATGCCTTTCAGCAAATATTAAGATTCCCGCCTTATTATAGTAGTACGGTAAGTAATTATATTAAAAAGACTATTTCTAGTGAAATATATGTAGATGATATCAATAGAAAGATATTGCATCTGTTGTCACAAGGAGTAAAAACTAAAAGCCTTAGTGAATATATCCCACTTTCAACAAGTGCAATAGAAAAACGCAAAAAACAGCTTAAACTTTTGTTTTCTGCTAGTGATGGCAAAGACGAAACTTTGCTCCAAGAAGCGCGAGAAAAAGGTTATTTATAGTGTAAATAGTTAAAAAACAGCTGATTTCTCAATCTAGTTTAACAGCCGTAAGTACTATAGATGCTGAAAACTACGGATTTACCACATCAAGTTTGTGGATTTACCACAACAAAAAGATAATCATCTAACATATATTTACACCAGTCAACAAGATTAATTAATCCCTCTTAAGTCATTGTTGAGTTAATAGCAAGAAAATAAACCTGATAGTATTCGCTGTCAGGTTTTTTATTTGTATCTCTGTTTACTTAGAACCACGCACCCTTATGATTAGATAGTTTGATGATAAAAAAACCAAGAAATATTAACGCTACAATAAATTTTAAAAATGAAGAAGCGATAAATCCAATAAAGGAACCAAACGCTGCTTTAAGCGCCTTTTCTATATCATTCCTATGAATCATTTCACCAATAAGGGCGCCAATAAATGGTCCGATGATTATACCAAAAGGAATTGGCGAAAGTAAACCAACGATTAAACCTAGCGTTGTTCCAATCATTCCAGACCTACTTCCCCCAAATCGTTTTGTACCAATTGCAGGTATCATATAATCTAGGATATAAATAAATACGGCTATAGCAAGGGTTGTTATTAAAAAGGTATGACTCAATTCTATGCCATCGGTAAAATGTAAAACCAACAATCCAACCCAACTAGTTAACGGACCAGGTAATATTGGCAAAAAACTACCGATAATACCAAGTAGCATAAGCATTAGTGCTATAAAGACTAAAAATAATTCCATTAATATAATTTCAATTTAATGGTATGACGCATTGGCTTTAGTAATGTTACATTATATCATTTTTTTTGATATAGTTGTTTTATCAAAAAATTGTACTTTTCGGTATCTTAACTGAACCGATGAGATCACTAATGTTTCTTTTTATTTTATTGTTTGCTACATCCTGTGATTACTTTGAAAAAAAGAAGGTGTATTCTGAAGATTTATTGAATGAGGAGTTGCAGACTTTTTATTGGAATGAAGTAGATACATATCCAACTTTTAGTAGTTGTGATTCATTAACTTCTAAGGAAGAGAGTAAAACCTGCTTCCAAAATACTTTACTCAGTAATGTAAATAGTTACCTAAGTAATCAAAACCTAATAGTAACTAATGACGTTAATGATACGATAAAACTTCAAATTGTAATAGATAAAAATGGTGAGCTAAATGTGGAGTCCATGACTTATAAACCAGAGACTAAAACCGAAATCCCAAATATTGATAGTCTTTTAATCAACAGTTTAAAGACCATTCCTAAAATTTATCCTGCAATCAAACGAGGGCAACAGGTTACAACTTCCTTTGAATTTCCAATAGTTGTGAGGATAGATTAGAACCTAATGGCTAATTTTTGCATTAGTCTTAATACTTCAATATAAAGCCAAATCAATGTTGCAAAAAGTCCCCAAGTAGCCAACCATTCTTTGTACTTTGGCGCTCTGCCTTTATAGCGTTCTATATAATCAAAGTCTAAAAGTAGCGCAAAGGTTGCAACAATTGCAGTGACCACATTAAAGGCTATGGCAAACCAAGATGTCCCCCAGATATATGTCTTTATTCCAAAATAGTTCAAAATGAATGAAACCAAATAAACGACCATAATACTTATAGTTGCTGCTATAATTACACTTCTCAGTTTTTTGGACACAACAATTATCTGCAATTGATAGAGAATGAGCATTACAAAAAAAGTAACAATAGTAACACCGATGGCTTGATAAGGTAATTCAGGAAAATTTTTATGTGCATATGACGAAAATCCTCCTAAAAAGAAACCCTTAGCAACAACATAAAGTGGTACTAAAAAATGAGCCCAATGCTTTCTAACTGAAATAACAATGCATATTACAACAGAGCCTAACATACCACCTAAGGTAAACCAACGCATTCTCATACCTTCCTCGCTAAGCTTCCATAAGTATGCCGTAATTGTAGCAATTATAATAATCCCAATCATGGATTTAATGAAAATACCAGCAACAGACATTGTTTTAGATGACGATATATCTTCTTTCCAAAAGTATCCGTTAAAAACAGGATTGGACGTCTTAAAATTCCGAAGATTCATTAAAGATTAAATTTATAACCAACTGAGATGTCAGTTGAAAAATTTCCTTGATTATCTAAAAAAGCAGCAAATAGCTCACCATAAATAATGGTTATAAAACTGTTTTCTCCTACCTTGATATCAGATCCAATTCCAAATATTAGAGGTATATCAAAAGCTGTTACATTTATATTTAATTCAGAATTATTACTTCCGATAACCGTAGCAGTAGTAAAGTTGAGTGTTGCAAACTTTACCTGTCCATAAATGGAAAAAGTAGATTTGTTTAAAAACCTATATCTATAACCTAGAGAAAATTCTGTAGTACTGTATTGAAGTTCATCGCTTTCAAATGCATACCGTACTTGCAAAAACCCTGAGTGTCTAATTAAACTATTTTCTTCAAATACTTCTAGCTCAGTTCCTATCAAGGGCGCTATTTTATTTTCCGGATTTCCTACAAAAGGATTGTTAGTAATTCCTCCTGAAAAACCAAGTCTAATTTTAACTTTACTTTCCTTTTGAACAGAAGTATAACTACTATCTGCAGAAGCATTGTAATTGTCTAGAAATTTTTTCAAATCAAAAATTGTAAGTTTAAGTTTTTCAGTTGATTGTCCGTTTGTTAATTTGCTTAAAAGCGATTTGTATTCTTCTTGGAATTTATTGTCCGTTCCTTTAGTGTTTTTAAGCTCTTGTATTTGCCCATCTTCAGTTCTTACAAAGTATCTGTATTGGCCATTAAATGTATTCCAAAGCAGGTCTAATTTGCCATCTATTTCGGTTTTAAGCTCTAATTGTTGGTCATTTATAGTATAGGTGTTTTGACTGTAATTGTATTGAACGGCTAAAAGAAAGATCAGTAGAAACAGTATTTTTCTCATTTTAGAATGATTTGGTTTTAGTAAAGCTACCAAAAATATTCAATATGTTATTTCTTAAATATTCTCCCTTTCCATTTGTAAGGTTTAAAAAAACTAAGTGTGGCCACATAAATATTAAAGATTGGATAAAGTAAACTTGAAAATATAAAAGCAGATAGTTGATGTTCTTGCTTAAAAAACCGAGCGGATTTGAAGAGTAACAAAAAGTCAACACTAATTTTTATTACTAATAAAGCTGTAGCAATCCTAATATTAATTGCATTTAAAAGAAGCAGAACCAATATTATGTTGAAAATCAAATTGCCAAGAAGAACAATTAAGCCTGTTATTTTGGAATACCAATTTGAATAATTATTTGTTTTAGAAGCCCATCTCAATCGTTGTTGAATAAGCGAATTTAGGTTGCTTTCTCCTTTTGTATGCACAATTGCTTTTTCTGATTTTAGGTAATGAACTCTGGCTTTATATTGTTTATGGATTTTTTCAAGAAGAAATAAATCATCTCCACTCGCAATGTTGTTATTACCCTCAAAACCGTTACAGTCTTTAAAAACAGATTTTTTATAACAAAAATTTGCACCATTGCACATAAAAGGAAACCTAATACCAAAGCTACCTAGTGTTACACCTTGAAGTGCGAGAATTTCTAAGGTTTGAAACCTATTGAGAAACGATGAGGTTGTTATTAAGTTTACAGGACCAACAATTGCAACAGTATCACTGGTTTGAATTTTTTCATCAAAAGCATCTAGCCAATAGGAGGGTAATAAACAATCTGCATCTGTGGTAATAATCCAATCATAATTGGCATTATTTATCGCTAAAGTAATAGCATCCTTTTTTGGTGAATTGGATTGTCTGTAATTATCAATAATTCTAATATTTTTTAATGGTGATTTTTGCTTTTTTAAGAATGATTCTATAGCATCAATTGAAGTATCCGTTGAATCATCATTTACCAATATGATTTCATAATGTGTTTTTGGATAATTCAAATTTGAGACTGAAAGTAGTAGAGCTTCCAAATTCTCAGCTTCATTCCTAAATGGAATAACAACAGTAAACTTAGTTCTTGAAGGTAAATCACTGAGCGAAAAACTTTCAACCTTGTCAAATCCAATAACAAATAAACCCATTAAGAGGAGGTAAAAAATGGTGCATATTATAAGAATAGTTGAAATGGTCATTACTCTGCGTTTGGAAGTCTAAAATTTAAAATATAATAACCACCAAAAACACTAGGTATCACAAAATTCAGTAACCACATGGAGGTTATTATAGTAAGAATTGTTAGTTCATTTATTTTTAAAAAACTAAACAGAAAAACAGCTACACTACCTTTTATAACAACATCAAAAATTGAGATAGAAGGAATAATTGAAGCCAAAAAATACATACTAGTTATTACCACCATGGCATCTAGGTAATCAATAGCAACACCAAAGACACTGAGGAAAAAATAAAATTGAAATGAAAATATAAGGTATCTAATCAATGAAAAGACCAAGGTCTTTGCTTTAACATTTATTGTTATACTTTTAATGAAATCTATAAGATCCACATAAGAATGCCCCTTTACTTTAAATCGTCTGTGTTTTACTCCAAAGAATGATAATATGGCTATTATTAAGAGGATAAACACAAACCTTGTTACCCTATAATAATTTATGTCTACTTGGTAAAAGTTTACAAATATGGTTAATCCAATTACCCCAAATACCGTTGTAATAGTCATTTGGGATATGTTACCAACTAGGTTTAAGAGTACAATTTTTCCCTTAAACCTATTGGTATAGTACATTACTTTTGCACCGTAATCTCCAATTCTATTTGGTGTAACTAATGAAGCAGTTAAACCACCTAGACTTTGTTCTAGAGAATCTTTAAATGAAATTTTTTGTACAATCTGAACTAGTTTCTGCCATTTCAAAATTTCAAAAAACCAATTAAAAAGGGTTAAAAAGACTAAAAAAAGTACATTTTTTAGCGAAAATGGATCATTTTCAATTAAAAACGCAATATATGTGCTAAAAAGGAGGTTTTCATTTAAAAGGAGTTTACTGTAGATAAAATAACCAGCACTTACCACAATACTTAATTTAATAAGCACAAATAAGAATTGCTTAGTTTTGTAAGGCACGTTGTAAACCATGTTACAAAGTAAACTAAAAACTTAAAGATGCGCCATAACTTAAAAAAATACCTACTGCTTTTTAGTTTCATCGTCGTTGTGTTAAACTCTAGTGCGCAATTAAAGGAAACGAGTAAATGGAAAGCACTTATTGCATTGGGATTTAATAGTACAAATGAAGACGGATTTGTAGAAGGAGTAAAGGCCCAATTTTTAAATTTCCCTACCGTTAATTTAGGGATACAACACATGTTTAAAAATCAATACGGATTGAGGCTAGATTTCGGTTTTAACCGTTTTAAAAACGATGATAACGTACCAGATTTTAAAGTAAATTATTCAAGGATTAATGCTCAATTTGTGTTTGATCCTTCAGATATGATAGGGTTCTTGCCACAACTAATGCGAACAATTTTACACGCCGGACCAGGTTTGTCTTTTGTAAAACCACTAGGTACTCTTGGCGATAACAAACAGACTTATTTGAATCTTTTAGGAGGTTTAGAAATTCATTATGCTATAAAGGAACGATTATCAATTTATACCGATATTAGCTATATCTATGGATTAACGTCTTTAGATGATTACAATCCTGCACTAGACGGACTAGGAGCATTTAATGGAGATATTTTGAATATATCTATTGGCCTGTCCGTGTCATTAAGTGGATGCCAATATTGCGATTGAAACTATGGGTAAAGAAAAAATAATATTAGGGATTGATCCAGGAACCACTATTATGGGATTTGGTCTAATAAAGGTGGTTGGTAAATCCATGCAATTTATGCAACTCAATGAGCTTCAACTAAAAAAATATGATGACCACTACCTTAAACTAAAATTGATTTTTGAGCGTACTGTAGAATTAATTGACACCTATCATCCAGATGAGATTGCTATTGAAGCTCCTTTCTTTGGGAAAAATGTACAGAGTATGCTAAAACTAGGCAGGGCTCAAGGTGTTGCAATGGCAGCAGGTTTATCACGCGAAGTTCCGATTACTGAATATTCACCAAAAAAAATTAAAATGGCAATCACTGGCAATGGAAATGCGAGTAAAGAACAGGTTGCTAAAATGCTACAGAGTTTATTGAAATTAAAGGAATTGCCAAAAAACTTAGATTCAACAGATGGGTTGGCAGCTGCGGTGTGTCATTTCTATAATCAAGGAAGAGTTAGTGTTGGTAAGAGCTATTCAGGATGGTCTGCTTTTGTAAAGCAAAATGGTGATAGAATAAAATAATTTCTTTGGAACTACAAATAATACCTAAAATAATTTTCATTCTTAGAATTGGGTTTATATATTTTGTCGCGAGAGAGTTTTACCTATCCAGATTTAAGGGGAAAAAGAACAAATATGTTTGGTTTATTATTATCGCTTTTTTTGGTTGTTTTGATTACTTATTTCATCTGGCGTTCAAAAGAAGACTTGTTTTAAAAAAAGGTTTAAACCGCAATTCAATCCTCGATAAAGTTTAATTTAACTTAATGGCTGGTATCTATATCCATATTCCCTTTTGTAAGCAGGCATGTTATTATTGCGATTTTCATTTTTCTACGTCATTAAAAAAGAAAAATACACTTATTAGTGCACTTATAAAAGAACTAAAACTGCGCAAGGATGAATTAAAGGAAACACCTATTGAGACCATTTATTTTGGTGGAGGTACACCGTCAATTCTTTCTAATGAGGAGTTACAATTATTAATTGATTCGGTTTATGAAAATTATAAGGTTATTTCATGCCCAGAAATTACATTAG
Organism: Winogradskyella sp. KYW1333; assembly: GCF_003335675.1. Taxonomy (GTDB): domain Bacteria; phylum Bacteroidota; class Bacteroidia; order Flavobacteriales; family Flavobacteriaceae; genus Winogradskyella. Next base: position 462,759 of record NZ_QPHL01000017.1, read on the forward strand.
AAGCCAATCCTGATGATTTACATGAAGATCGAATAATTGAATTATCAAAAAGCCCAATCAATAGGTTGTCCATTGGAATCCAATCTTTCTTCGAAAAAGACCTTAAACTAATGAATAGAGCACACAATGCCGATGAAGCAAGAAGCTGCATTGAAGTGGCAAAAAAGTATTTTAGTAATATCTCTATAGACTTAATTTACGGTATTCAAGGTGCAACGAACGAGCAATGGATAAAGAACATTGAAATAGCACTAAATTTTGAAATATCTCATATCTCCAGCTATGCACTCACAGTTGAGCCAAAAACTGCATTAGCATCATTTATAGAGAAAGGAATAATTGAAGATGTAGATGATGAACAGGCACACCAACAGTTTTTGATATTAAAAGATAAACTAGAAGAGAGGGGATTTGTTCATTATGAATTGTCAAATTTTGGGAAAGAAGGTTTTTTCAGTAAAAATAACTCTGCCTATTGGCAGGGAAAATCTTATTTAGGTATTGGTCCGTCGGCACACTCTTTTAATGGGACTCAGCGAGGTTGGAATGTAAGAAACAACACCAAATATATTAACGCATTAAATAAGGATGAGCTTCCAATAGAAATTGAAATATTAACCTTAACTGATCGCTATAATGAATATATAATGACCGGTTTACGGACTATTTGGGGCGTTTCATTAAAAAAGGTCGAGGAAGATTTTGGAAAATTATTTAAAGACTATTTAATTGAGCGAGCAGATATTTTTATAAATCAACATTTGTTGTATATTGATGATGGGCATATACGTGTCTCCCGAAAAGGACAATTTCTGAGTGATGGAATTTCATCAGAATTATTTAAATTAAACTTAGCGTGATTGCACAAATACTATTCAACTCTAGAAAACTGAAAATTGATCTAACCCAACCATTAGATATTTCTATACCAATACAATCAAGTGATAAAAATGTAAATGCCTGGTATATTGGACCACCTAAAATAGCACCAGAAATATATAACGGTACCACAATTAGTGTAGAAGAAGGTGCTTCGGTAAATTTTAATACGATCACTTTTAATCCTCATTCTCATGGTACTCATACGGAGACAGTTGGGCATATTACTAAAGAAAAATATTCAATAAATGAACATTTAAAACAATTCTTCTTTTTAGCTGAATTAATTAGCGTAGCACCAGAAAAAAAAGATGAGGACTATGTAATTTCAGCAAAGCAATTGCAATTTGCAATAGGCAATAAGAAGCGTGATGCGATAATTGTTAGAACTTTACCAAATACTAGGGAAAAAACATCTAAACAATATTCACATACAAATTGGACCTATTTTGAAGAAGATGCTATAAAACTTTTGGTGCGTAAAGGAATTAAACATCTACTTTTTGATTTGCCAAGTATAGATAAAGAAGAGAATGGTGGTGAATTGAGAGGTCATAATGTGTTTTGGAACACTAATGGAAGGTTAAGAAAAGACGCCACTATTACTGAGTTTATCTACGTTTCTAATAAGATAGAAGATGGTATTTATATGCTTAATTTACAAATTGCACCTTTTGATAATGACGCTTCTCCAAGCAAACCTATCTTATATAAAATTTTAGAATAACAAATGTGACGATACCTTAAAAGTAAGTGTCCTAATCATTATATATGGAAACATTTTTAATAATAATCATTAGCATATTAGTAACCTTAGGCATTGTTACAATTTATAGGCAATGGCGGTCAAAGCGCATAACAAACGCTCAATCTTTGTTGCTCTTAGATAAAGTAAAACGTGTCTGTAAATTTATTACCGTAGAAGGTGATTTCGCAGAAATTTATCATTACGAGGATGTAAAAGAGAAGTTTCTAAAACTTATTTCTAGTAAGAAGAAAGCACTAGTAGTAATAAATGCAAAAGCACACGTAGGTTTTGATTTTAGCAAGGTTAAAATGGCTACTAATACTAAGACTAAAACAGTTGTGCTTTCACACTTTCCTCAGCCAGAGGTATTGTCTATAGAAAGTGATATAAATTATTATGATAAGAAGGATGGTATGTTCAATAAGTTTAATGCTTCGGATCTAACAGAATTGCATACACAGGCCAAGGAACATATCAGAGAAAAAGTACCTGAAAGTGGTCTTTACAATGTTGCGAGAAAGGAAGCATTAGAAGCCATTCAACTTATAGAAAACTTGGTACAGACCATTGGTTGGACCTTGGACTATTCGGCTATAAAAATAGAAAATAAGGATAGTAAACTCCTAAAATGAATATAGAAGATTATAGAGATTATAGCATCGCAAAAAAGGAGGTGACTGAGCACTTTCCTTTTGATGATGATGTGCTAGTTTTTAAAGTCTGTAATAAAATGTTTGCTTTGGCGTCACTGTTAAAATGGGAAAAGGGAGAGGCCTTTATTAATCTAAAATGCAACCCGGAGTATGCACAAGAATTAAGAGCTGAATTTGAGAGTATTAAACCTGGCTAACATATACATAAACAACAGTGGAATAGTGTATACATTTATACAGGAGAACTACCACAGAAACTCATCTTTGATTTAATTGATCATTCTTATGATATGATTTTACAAAAGCTTTCCAAAAAGGATAGAGATAATTTATTTTACTTACCTAAATTTTTTAAAAGAAGGTTAGTTGACAAATAACGATTTCAATTGTTGATTCAACGAAAATTACAAATATCGGGGTAGTTCAACATTAGATTTGTTTAACGAAAATTAATTAATCTCTTAACTCTAGAAAGCTAAATCTGTTTTTGTTATAATATCGTTTATGAATTAAAATGACTGGCAATAGAGGCTTTTTTATTAGGATGTACAGTTAGGTGATTAAATCAAAAGATTTATAGAAAAATGCGACAAAAACCATCACAGAATATGTTATAGTCAAAATCTTCATTCAAGTACTAAATTAATTAAAATTTTAAGGCATTTAGATTTTATATACCAACTAGAACAGTGCATAAAAACTTCCGAAACAACAATATTGAATAAAAAAGTTTTAATAGAATTTGAACTAAATAAAATGAAAATTCAATTATCTGTTCTCAAGTTAGTAAAGTTGCTTAGTAAATCAGAAACAAAAGCCCCATAAAAATGTCTTTATTTGTAATTACTTATCGGCATCCGGTTACTATACAACGACACTAAAAATCCAATAATCGAATGTTAATGGTAATTTGACTCCTTTAAGTTAAATTAGATGAACCAATTCAACAGTTTATTATGAAAAATTTAAATATCTTGCTAATAGAAGATGATATGATTGAAGTTATGAAACTAGACAGAGCAACAAAATCACTTGGGCTCAATCATAAAATTGAAAAGGCAAATAATGGAGAAGAGGCGTTGCAAAAGTTACAATATAAAGATAATTTACCTGATATTATTTTGTTAGATTTAAATATGCCTAAGATAAATGGCGTTGATTTTTTAAAGATTCTTAAGTCAGATGAGAACCTCAAGTATATACCAATAATTATTGTAACTACATCAAGCAACCAACGTGATTTATTGGAGTGTTATAAAATTGGAATTGCAGGTTACGTGTCGAAACCTTTAAAATATGAAGAATATGTTTCTAAAATTGATAAATTATTGGCATATTGGAGTATAAATGAATTGATTAAAACATAATGAAAGGTATAATATTTACTGAATTTTTAGATCTCGTTGAAAAGAAATTTGGTATTGGTATGGTCGATAAAATTATCGCTCAGTCTGAGTTGAAATCTGCTGGGGCATATACTGCAGTGGGCACGTATGATTTTGGGGAGATGTTACAGTTAATGACTCATCTTAGCCATAATACAAGTCTGTCAATTGATGATTTACTTTTGGTTTATGCTGAGCATTTGTTTCATGCTTTAGTAAAATCTTACCCTGACCTGATAAGTCATTATGCTGACCCAATGACCCTATTGGCCTCTATTGAGAATCATATCCACATAGAGGTGAAAAAAATATACCCTGATGCTGAATTACCTACTTTCGTTGTAGAAGATTATAGTAAGGATAAAATGACTATAGTTTACAGGTCTGATAGAGCTTTATATATGCTTAGTAAAGGCTTAATGCATGAAACCTTTAAGTTGTTTGATGTACCAGTACAGATTGACTTTGAAAAATTGAATGATAAAGGTACAGAAGTACGGTTTTTCATTGAAAAGAAGGCATGGACCAGAATACAATAGACATTCTAAAACGTGCACTTCAGCGTGAGCGGAGGTCAAGGAAACAAGCTGAAGAAATTCTAGAGGCAAAGTCTGCTGAACTTTATTCTGCTAATAAGTTATTAGAGGCTTCATATAAGGAGTTGGAAGGACTATATTCACAAACCTCTTCACAATTACAGGGAGTTTTTGAAAGTATTGCAGATGCTTACGTTATTATGGATCTATGGGGTAACATTATCAAGATGAATCAAAGTGCTGTTAGTCTTTTGGGATTTAGGAGTAAAAAAGATGAGGGTCAATTATTGGAATTAGTCTCTCCTAGTGATGCTCACTTAGTTAAACCAACTTTTAAAACACTACTAAAAAAAGGAATTGTAAAAGATTTGAAGATTAATATAATTACAAATTCAAATGAGCATAAGTTAGTACATATAAATTTAAGTACAATCTATGAAAATGGGAAAGCAGTTGGAGCACAAGGAATTGTGCGAGATATAACATCTGAAAACAAATACCAAAATTTAATTGAATATGAAAGAAAAAAGTATAGCAGTATCATTGCTAATATGAATTTAGGTTTAATAGAGGTTAATAACAATGATGAAATATTGATGGTAAATCAAAGTTTTAAGGATATGTCGGGCTATGAGGAGCATGAATTATTAGGTCGTAAGTGTTCGAATATTTTCTTAGATGAGGAGGCTAAAATTAAGATGGCTAAGAAGATTAAAAAGAGATATTCTGGTAAATCAGATTCTTTTGAGATCGAGATTACAACAAAAAGTGGTGAATTGAAACAATGGTTGGTTAGTGGAGCACCTAATTATAATGATAAAGGTGAGGTTGTAGGATCTATAGGTATTCATTTTGATCTAACTGAAGCGAGGAGTAATTTGGATTTGTTACAACAAAAAACAGAGCAATTGGATATTATTTTTGAAAATGCATCTATGGGTATTGTACTCAGTAGAAATGATACTATTCTGAAATGTAATTCAACATTTGCTCAAATGCTTAATTATGAACAATCAGAATTAGAAGGCAGTCATTATTTATCCATTACTACGGAAGAAGATAGACTTAAAAGTCAGAGTTATGTAGCTCGTATGGAAAAGGGTGAATTGGACAATTTTACTTTAAACAAAAGATATTTAAAAAAGGATGGTTCTAAAATATGGTCAAAAACAATCGTTACTAGTGTTAAAGGTCCAGGAAATTTACCTTACCACATAGCACTTATTGAGGATATTACAGATGAAAGAAATAAGTCTTTAATATTTAAGATGTTAAATAATCTAACCACTTCAATTTTAGGTAAAATTGATATAAATGAAATCGCTTGGGAAATTGTTAATATTTTGGCAAATTATCTAGAATCCAGTGATTGTATTATCTATGTTGTTGATTGGGAAAAGAATTGTTTAGAACAAATTGCGGCATATGGTAATAAAATAGATAAATCTAAAAATATAGTTAATAAATTGACTATACCAATTGGAGAAGGAATAGTTGGACGTGTAGCTGTTACAGGGAAATCAGAATTAATAGGAGATACAACTAAAGACCCAAATTATATAACCGATGATAAACTAAGAATGTCTGAGATTACTGTGCCAATCATAAGAAACAATAAAGTAATCGGTGTTATCGATTCAGAATATGAAGATAAAAACTATTTTAATTCTGAGCATTTAAAAACTTTAGAAAGTGTAGCTAGTATTGTCGGAATACAGTTAGAAACAGCTGTGAATATACGAAAAAGAGAAAAAGCAGAGGCTATAAATAAGGAGTTGCTAAAACAATTAACTAATAGTAATAATGAGCTTCAGGAATATGCACATGTAGTGTCTCATGATCTTAAATCTCCATTAAGAAGTATTGATGCTCTTATTGCTTGGTTAAAAGAAGATAATAATGATAATTTGGATGAAACTAGTCTTAAAAATTTATCCTTAATTGAAATCACTCTCGAAAAAATGGAGCAATTGATAACAGATGTTCTTAATTATTCAAGTGTATCAGAGATTAACAGGCAAAACGAAATTTTTAGTTCTCAAGAATTAGTTGATGATGTACTAAAGATATTATTTATTCCAAAACATATCAAAATCCATATTAGTAAAGATCTTCCAATTATTAATGGAGATAAAACCAAAATTCAACAAGTTTTTATAAACTTAATAAGTAATGCAATAAAATATAATGATAAGGAGGAAGGTATAATAAAAATTAATACTGACGAAACATCAAGTCACTACCTGTTCTCTGTATCAGATAATGGTATTGGAATTGATGAAAAATATCATGATAAAGTTTTTAAATTATTTCACTCGCTTGAAACAAGACATGATTCAACAGGTATAGGCTTATCTGTGGTCAAGAAAATAGTTGGTTTACACAACGGGCAGATTTGGCTGGAAAGTGAATTAGGTATTGGCTCAACTTTTCATTTTTCAATAAAAAAATAGAAATGGAAAAACCTAATTTATCATATATCTGCAGTATGTCTGGTGGAAATAAAGAATTTGAGCAAAAACTCATACAGATAATCAAAAATGAATTTCCAACTGAAAAGAAAAAATATTTAAATTATCTAAAGGTCGGAGATTATAAACGGGCTGCCGAAAAAGTGCATAAGATTAAACATAAAATTAGTATTTTGGGACTTGCAAAAAGTTATAGGCTTACAGTCAATTACGAAAATAATTTAATTGACAATAAAACAGTGGGACAAAAGGATTTTGAGGATGTTTTACAAATTATAACTGATTTTTTAGAGACGCTTTAATTTAACTTTATGAATTCTATTATTATTGATGATGAGGCTACAGCAAGAGCTATCATATCGCAACTTTGCACTAACATTACAGAATTAACTGTTCTAGAAGAATTTCCTAATGCAATTCAAGCTATAAAGTATTTAAACCAAAACGATGTAGATCTTATTTTTTTAGATATTCATATGCCAGATTTTACAGGTTTTGATTTCATTGATTCTTTAAAAAATCCTCCAAAAATTATTCTAACAACGTCTGATTCTAATTTTGCAATCCAAGCTTTTGAGTATGATTGTATTGTAGATTATCTCATAAAACCAGTTGGCTTGGACCGGTTCATGAAGGCTATTGAAAAAGCAAAATCAATTAAATCCGCAATTAAAGTCAAAACTGCATCAGGAAAGGTAGAAACCAGTTCTGGAAATGACCTTTATGTAAATATTGATAGGCGTCTAATAAAAATAGACGTAACAAGTATTTATCTTGTGGAGGCAAAAGGAGATTATATTCATGTTAAAACGGAAAACAAAAACTATACTGTTCATTCTTCTTTGAAAAAAATAGAGGAGAAGTTACCGGGTAATCTATTTCTCAAAGTACATCGTTCTTACATAATTAATGTAGATAAAATTATTGATATTGAGGATAACAGTGTATTGATTAAAAAAGACGTAATTCCTGTTAGTCGTTCTAAGCGACCAGAGTTAATGAAGCGATTAAATTTACTGTAGAATTACCATTAGTCGACACTTAAAGGTAAACCATCGATATGTAAAGGTCAAACATCTAATACCAGAAAATAATTATAAGACTTCATTTAAATTTAAACTTATTTTCCTGAGAATGGTATTAATAGCAAAAAAGAGGCTTTAGAGAAATCTATAGCCTTTTTGGTTTAATTTGTTATATAAAGAGTATTTAACTTTCAGACCAGATTTGGTTTTTACTACCCTCAGATTTTCCAAGCTTTTTAATATTACTAACTTTCTTTACTGAGGTAATATTTTTCTTTATTGTTTTAAAACTGGATTTTTATTCAATACACGCTATCGGCATTGATTTGTGAAATGAACATTAATTTATTCTCACAAAACAAAATATAAATGCTCATTCGTCTATACTAATTGTTTGTCTGTCGAAATTTGACAAACAAAAAGTTTCATCGAATCTAAGTTTGTCTAAAAATTAATCATAAAATAATTTAATTATGAAAATTGCAATAGTAGGTAGTGGATACGTTGGATGAGTTACAGATGGGACAATATTTCCGTGCTCTTTTTAAGGTTTATATAGGCTATAATTAAACGAGAATAATGAATATGATAGTGTTCGGATTTGTGGGGATAATTTACCTTTTTATCCCACTTCTATGACATTTGATTCTAATCAAGATTTATGGTTGGCTAATAATGGTTCGAGTTCAGATTTAATCATAATGGATGCAGTAACAGGTGGCTGGGAATATGTATATGGCATTAACGCAAACAACAAAAATGATTTTGGAAGAACAATTAATGATTTAACCACTTTTAGAATTTTTTCAAATGACCCCAATTAAACTGATATTGATGGTGATGGTATTGTTGATAATGATGATACTTATCCAAAGGATCCTGATGCAGCTTATGAAGTTTTTACTCCTAGAAAATATGGTAAGGGTAGTTTTGTATTTGAAGACTTGTGGCCGTCTGGTGGTGATTATGACTTTAATCATGTGGCTTTAAATCATAAAGAAATAGCATTATTGAACTCAGATAATTTATTGGAACATACAAGCACGGCGAAGCTCGGTGAGTCTCCATTCAAACCATTTTTAATGGCTAATAAAGTAAGAGAGTATGAAATTCACCGTCCTTATAATACAACAACTCATCTGGGTCAAAATTTAGTAGAAATTAGTGGAATGCATGTAGATGCTGATGGTAATTATATATCCGATATTGGTTATCCTTAGGCATTAAGTATAATTCATGATTTCGAAGAACCTAAGGAATCAGTAAGAATTTATGATGCCAATAACTTTTTTAATGATTGGGCTACTTCTAGAGGTAATAATCATAAAGATTGGTACGAGGATAATCCAGGAAATAGAAATGTTAATTTACTAAAAGATTAATTGTTTGTTTTTGAAAAATATTTTTACTGAAATATAGAATTTATAAGATTAATCTTTATCCTTGGTCTTTTTATTAAACAAAAATCCTAAAGGAAAAATGAATACTAAAAACAAATACTTGCCAGTTGCGATACCATAAATTGTAATTAAGGCAAGGATAGTAAAAAGTGTTATTTTGTAATTATATTTCATAAAATATCAATTGCTTGTATGTGCAGTTTATCGACAAAAACGGTATGCTTACTCAACTAATCAAATCAATATTACAGTTTGTCGATTTTATCCTACTCCCTTTTTAAATTATTACGATATTTAAGTATTCCCTCGAAAGATTATTAGCACCGAATTTACTGATTAATAGCCCTAAATTAATATTAATGAATTAACAATTATGTATTATGGATTTACAAATTACTAGTTACAATAACCGCTATAGAATCAAAGGGACTTTAAACAAATTAAGTTTGAAGACGTTCAATACTCACTTCTCAAATATATTTCATAAGCTTGATGATGTTATCATTAATATCGAGCAAATTGAAAGTATTGATAGAGCAGGTGTCATGGCTCTCGCAAAACTTCATAATGAATCCATTAATAGATCAAAAAAATTATCAATTATCGGTTTAGGTTGTAAAGAATTATACGATCATTTTAAATCTGAAGAACAAACAAATACAGCTTCATTACCTACGGGTTCTATTGTTGCTGCCTAATTAATTTATAGCTTTTTAAATGTAAAGTGCAGTACAGTCCGCTTTTGGTGACAGATAAGTGGCTTTATTGCACTTTATTTTTTAGCAAGACATATCGGCAACTATTTTCCATTCTCTATTTATTTGTTTAAAAATTATTATGAATATGCCTTCTGCATCACCTATTTCACGCTTTAAATGGTACTCTCCCATTACCCAATAGTTATTGCCTTCAATTATAGAAATATCATTAATAACAAAGTTTAGAGTTCCTGTTTCACGCTTTGTTGGATATCTCTTTTTATAGTTTGCTAAAGTTTGATCCCAGCCTAATGTTAAGCCACTTGCACCATAAAACTTTAATTGGTCGCTTTTCCAATAACCATCCATAAAACCTTCGAGATCATGTTTATTCCATGCAGTTACTTGCTTCTCTAATACAAGTCTAATACCGGCTTCGGCTAGTTCATAGTCTGTAGATTCTTCAGCAGTAGAGTTGATATCAGCTTTTACACTAATACAGCTTGTAAATAATAATGTAATAAGAAGACTGTAGAGTAATTTCATAAGATTGAAGTTTTATTTCAATCCTAAAAATAACAACTAATTACTTAAAGTGCAGATTTTTGATTTTTAAAAAATGAATCGGCTTGCAGTTGCATAAGTTCTCGCGCTTTTTTGCGCTTATAGTTCGTTACCTCTTCCTCGTCTGCGATTTCTGTATATACCTTGTTGTTAATATCATTATCGGTTTTAAGAAGCAATTTACGTTCTGCAACCTTTCGAATGGTCCAAGTTTTTACGGTAGTCTCTACATCTTCTAGCCTAAAGTCATATTCACCTTTTGATGAAATTAGTTTGGCGAAAATGGGAGAGGTTTCAATAGCTAAAAACAGCAAGAAAATAAAAAATGAGGGTAACCATGGTAATTCGCCTAAAGCATTGACACGTGCCATTAAACCATCAAAATTATCTATAATTGGTTGCGAATCGCTAACATTTGCCTTGTATTCGCCTTGTAAACTAAGTATTTCACTTTCTAAAGCCGTTATCTTGGCCTTATTATCAGTTTTTAATTGCTGTAATTCTACTCGTGCAGCATCATGCTTTTCACGTTTTTCTTTGTAAACAGGACCTTTACCCAATAACATTGTGCCAGCAGTACCTTCTGCCTCAGAAATGAATGTGTCATATAAAGCATTGACTTCTGTTTCTTTAGTATCTACTTCTGATTGTAGCATACTAATCTGACTCTGTAAATCTGTAATTTTTGGATTGTATTGTTCAGCTATTTGATTTTGATTAGACAGTGTCAATTCGTTTTTTTGTTCTAACAAAACCTGATTGATTTCTTTTTCGAAAATTTTCAATTCTAAAGGCTTGGAGATAACAACGGCTATAATAATAGCTAAGAGAAACCTAGGGGTGGCCTGAAGAAATTCATCTATGGCACTATCACGATTTTTAATCGTCGATATGATATACCGATCTAGATTAAAAATTAAAAGGCCCCAAATGAAACCAAAGAAAATGGATGTGAATAAATTATCAAATACGGTATAAAGGGCATAACTCGCAGCGATTGCAGCCATTAAAGCTGTAAAGAATACTGTAGCTCCAATACCTGCATATTTATTTTGTTCGCCACTAGAGCATTCCTCTAAAATTTGGGTATCCGCTCCTGAACAAAGGATAAAGAAATTTTTGAGCATGATGATTTTGATTGATGTATAGGATATTAGAACGCTAAAAATGCGATAATGTTACACTTTTGGAAGAAATTTAGTTTTTAAGGTCAATAAGTTCATTTGATCAAATGCTTATATTTGAATGATGCCAATAAAAATAATATAAGTTATGCACAGAACAATACTTTTAATCATAGTATTAACATTAAGCGTAAGTTCAGCTCAGTCGCAGTCTATTCAAGACTTAATGAATCAGGTGAATACCTCGAACCTAGATGCTATGATTAAGGAATTGAGCGGTGAAGAGGCTGCCATAATTAATGGAACTAATCAGACGATAACGAATCGCGTACATAGTAATAATGACTTGGCAACAACATATATTCAGGAACGTCTTGAGGCATTACCCAACCTTAGCGTTGAGATTCAAAATTTTAATTCTACAGGAAAAAATGTTATAGCAACACAATTGGGTACAACAAACCCTGAAAACATTTATATGATATGTGCACATTATGATTCTGTAACGACCTATTGTGCAGATGATAATGCCACAGGTGTTGCGGCAGTTATTGAAATTGCAAGAATTTTATCAAGCCAATGTACTGATAACACAATCATTTATGCATTATGGGATGAAGAAGAAATAGGCTTGTTAGGTGCTAACTTTTATGCACAACAAGCAGCAGATGAATCTGGTGGAAATACTAGAGATAATATCTTAGCCGTAGTTAATATGGATATGATTGGTTACGACGGTGATGCACCAGGAACGCTTGGTGATAATGATTTTGATATTGATGTAAGAAACGTGGCAAATTCTATTATTATTAAAGACGATCTCCTTGATATTTTGAACAGTTATACCTTTGACCTAAACCCAATTGTTGTAGATCCAGGGACTACGGCGAGTGATCATTCTCGATTTTGGAACCAAGGCTATTCGGCAGTTTTAGTGGGTGAATCTTGGGAAACAAACGATCAAACTCCAGACTACCATACATCAAATGACAGGTCTGAAGATATTGATTTACCGTATATGACCGAACTTACAAAGTTGGTATTGGCCTATACTGCTACTAAAGCAAATCTAATAGCAATTGATAATACGGTAACTGAAAATCCAACCAGTCTAGTTTCTAATGAATCCTCTGGATCATATCAGTGGTATAACTGTGATACTGATTCACCAATCAACGGAGCGACATCTCAAACATTTTCACCAACTGTAGATGGAAATTATTCAGTTGAGGTTAGTAATGGTGATTGCTCAGAAGTTAGCCCGTGTGTTTCATTTACGGCATTGTCAACAGATGAATTTGCGAGTAATGAATTAAGAGTTTATCCAAATCCTGTAACTTCACTACTAAAGATTGAAAATTATTTTGAAGCAGATTTAAGAATTACAATTAATGATATCTCTGGTAAGGAGATAAACGTCATCAATTCTAGTCTTCCCAATATCACAGTTGATTTCTCATCCTTGCCAAAAGGGGTTTACTTTATAAATTTTAATACGGAATCAAAATCTTCCTCTTATAAAATAGTTAAGGAGTAAAATCAGCTTTTTAATTCAGTGTAATATTTGTAGAACCATGGAATGGTTTCAATTCCTTTGAGGTAATTTCCAATACCAAAATGTTCATTTGGCGAATGTATGGCATCACTGTCTAAACCAAATCCCATTAATATGGTTTTGCTACCAAGTTCTTGTTCAAACAAGGCTACAATTGGAATACTCCCTCCACTTCGCTCAGGGATTGGTGTCATACTAAATGTTTTTTCATATGCCATGGAAGCGGCTTTGTAACCATCAAAATTCGTTGGAGTGACATAACCTTGGCCACCATGATGTGGCGTCACCTTAACCTTAACACCAGCTGGAGCAATATTTTCAAAATGCGATTTAAAAAGTTCTGTGATTTCTTCCCAATCTTGATGTGGTACCAGACGCATTGAGATTTTTGCATAGGCTTTACTTGCAATAACAGTTTTAGCACCTTCACCAATATAACCTCCCCAAATACCATTTACATCTAACGTAGGACGTATCGAGTTTCGTTCGTTTGTTGTGTATCCTTTCTCACCATAAACAGCATCAATATCTATAGCCTTTTTATAAGCATCTAGTGAAAAAGGAGCCTTAGCCATTTCAGCGCGTTCTTCATCAGATAGATTTTCTACCTTATCATAAAAACCTGGTATTGTTATATGATTATTTTCATCATGAAGTGAAGCAATCATTTTGGTTAAAATATTGATAGGGTTTGCCACAGCACCACCATACAAGCCTGAATGTAAATCTCTATTAGGACCTGTCACTTCAACTTCAACATAACTTAAACCTCTAAGACCTGTTGTAATAGATGGAATGTTTTTAGCGATCATTCCGGTATCAGAAATTAAAATGACATCATTTTTTAGTTTTTCTCTGTTTGAAGCCACAAACTTCCCAAGATTGGCACTACCAACTTCTTCTTCACCTTCTATCATAAACTTAACATTACATGGCAATTCATTTTGCGATGTCATATATTCCATGGCTTTCACATGCATATATACTTGTCCCTTATCATCACTGGCACCGCGTGCAAAAATAGCACCTTCAGGATGAAGTTCTGTTTTTTGAATTACAGGTTCAAATGGTGGTGAATTCCAAAGGTCAAGAGGGTCAGGTGGTTGTACATCATAATGACCATAAACAAGTACTGTTGGTAAATTCTTATCAATTATTTTTTCGCCATATACGATAGGATAACCGTCGGTTTCACAAATTTCTACATGGTCACAACCAGCTTTTTCTAAACTGGTTTTTATAACTCTAGCAGTTTTCAAAACATCATCTTTATATGCAGAATCTGCACTAATTGAAGGTATTTTCAATAAATCGATAAGTTCATTTAAAAAACGGTCTTTGTTGTCCGAAATATATGATTGAATAGATTGCATAATTGTTGTTATGGTTTATAACAAAAATAAGAAATCCAGCACCAATATTTTCTTAATTGAAAGCTATTTGAATATTGAAAGTATTGTTTATATTTGCAATCCTAATTTGCGGGCGTGGTGGAATTGGTAGACACGCTAGACTTAGGATCTAGTGCCGCGAGGTGTGCGAGTTCGAGTCTCGCCGCCCGCACCAAGTTAGAAAAAGCTTCTCATTTTTGAGAGGCTTTTTTATTTTTTAATTCAACGCGTCGCATAGGCATGCCATCAATTAAGGCAAACAAATCTCCTTTTGGTGTATAACTCAGTATTTGTTTCCCATTTATTAGAATTCAGTTGATATTTTGAAGGCGTAATTTTAAATAAAATTAATTTGCGTTCTACTAATTCTTGTAGGTCCTTTTCTAAAGTATTTATTTGTTTATTGAAAATTTCTGAATCCTCATTTTTAGAAATTATAAGTATAATTCGATTCTTCCATTTATAGTCATCTACATTTTGACCGAAAACTTCCACAGAAGAAATTAGTGAAATAATAATCACCAATATAAAAGTAGTTCTATCAATATTGCAAGACCCTTTATTCATCAAATGCGTTAGTATAAAAATTGATACCTTCTGTAGCCTTTCCCGAATGGTCGAATAGTGTAGCATTATCCCAATGAGAACCTTGAGCCCATTGTGTAAAACAGTTAGTTGAAACCCATGCTGGCTCCCAATAAACCAATCCTTGACCACCAGCAGTCTTAACAATGTTATAAAGCTGATTTAAATAATCTAGTTGTCCTTGTCCTGAAGCAGGAAAGTTATTTGTTAGCGCATCTTCTCCCAAAATATTGTTCGCACTATCTGCATTGTCTAAGGTAAAGGGGTAGGCCGTCTCCACAATCATTAATTTTTTATGATATGTATTAATTAAAGTGCTTAAAGGAATATGTACTTCATTTAGTTCATATTGAGACCAGATAGGATAGTACGATAGGCCAATCCAGTCAAAATCTGACACACCATTTGACGTAGCTTCCTCAAACCACCATAGTCCATTTTCAGGCTGTGCAATGTGCAACATCACTTCGATGTTCTTATTTCTTACGCCAGAAATATCACGTACGGCCTGTATTCCTTTATTAATTAAGTGTGAATTTCTTTGCCAATCTAAAGGGTCATTTTCTTCATCCTCCTGCAAAATCATCGTATTAATTTCATTGCCAACTTGTACAATATCTGGCAACAAGTCCTCCTGGGATAATTCATTTAAGGTGTTGTATGTATAATTATACAGGAGTTCACCTAAAGCCTGAGTATTATTAACCTCACTTTGCCAAGCTCGCGGGATTAATTGCCTAGAAGGATCTGCCCAAGTATCACTATAATGAAAATCTAGTAAAACTTTCATATTTGCGTTTTTAGCACGTTGAATGGCTTTTTTTACATCACTATAATTAGAATAATATGTCCAATCAGGATTGTGCCATAATCTTAATCTAACTAGATTAGCACCCATTTGCTCAAATATAGAATAGACTTCTTTTTCATCGCCATCTTGGTCTTTATAGATTGCACCACAATCCTCCAATTCATTTACATATGAGAGGTCTGCGCCAAAATAAAATTCTATTGAATCATTCTCAGAGTTATTATTCTCTTCTTGATTTTCACTTTCACACGATGCACAAGAAATAACAAGAAATGATACTACAAATAATTGAATTATACAGAAAGTAGCGTGACGCATTAAATGATGAATTATAAAATTATTTGATTAGTACTTTCGCTAATTTAAACAAAAAAGACCTCTAAAATAGAAGCCTTTTAAAATCAATAAAATTAAGGAGATTAGAGTTTTACTAATTTAGTTGTCATTAATTGATTGTTGCTATTTTCAACTTTAAGTATATACATTCCACTGTTTAAATTAGAAATATCGAATATATCAGTACGTGTAAATGAACCATTAAATTTCTTTACCATTTTACCTGATAAGTCATAAATTTCAATCGTGGATACATTCATATTTACACTAAAAGCTGATGCTGTAGGATTAGGGTAAATACTAAATTTTGTAAATGACTCATCGTCAATACTTAATGAAGCTACAGGTTGATTACCAAGAATTCTAAATTGACCTGCAGGAATTGAAATTGACGTTGTTGAATTGTCTACTGTTGTACTTCCTGTGTTATCCATTAAATCATACCATGTTGAAGTAACACCTCCAGGGAAACTTGTGCTAATGTTTTGAGATGTTAAATCAAAGTTTGCCAAAATGATAACGTTACGTAATTCTGAAGTTGGGATACTCGTATCAAAAATATCAATACGAGGAGTGAAGCTTCCTGAATTAATTGTGTAATTGCCTTCAAAAACAGGCATATTAATTTTTAAAGCATGCAGTCTGGACCAATCATCATAAATCTGACCTCTAATGGCATCTGAAAGCCAGTTATTTGTCCATTGAGGTTGTGGCTTAGTATCTAATTTACAATCACCAATACCATCACCATCATCACCTGGGAAGTTGGTAGTGCCATTATTACAAGTGAAAATTGAATTTTCCATACCGCGTTCTCCAAAATGCCAAATCATCTTTGGTCCTGGTACCATTACTGATACAGCACCTAGTGCAGACATCCGTGACAAGGCGGTATTTAAATCTTGCACATTATGACTTCCATTACTAGTATTTCCAAAAGCCAAATTTTTATACATTAGACGTTCTTCATCATGACTCTCTGGGTAGCCAACAACACGTGGGCCATTGAATGTTGATCTCGATTCATGACCAATACCATCAATATTTTTATTTCCATTTTGACCCATAGTTAATTCATTATAAGGATCTGTCATTTTCCCCCACATCATTACACCTTTTCCTTCAGCCAAACGGTAGTTTGCCCACTCTTTTTCTTCATTTTCACTTCCCAGGTGCTCAAAAATAGAATAGTGGTCAGGATCAATAGCCCATATATGATCAATGTATTCTTTGAGCACGTCAATTCTGTCCTGCTGGTAATTTTGAGTACAATCAAAATCACCATCATAAGTACCGTCACCACAGTTTTGGGTAAATCCTTTAGTTAGGTCCCAACGGAATCCATCTATTTTATATTCTTCAACCCAATATGCTATGACTTGTTTGACATAGTCTCTAGTAAAGGTAGAACTGTGATCAAAATCATTACCTACACTAAAAGCATGTTGTGGAAAAATATTAAAGTATGGATTTTCAGTTGAAGGACCACCCCAACCATCACCATCTGGATCGTCCATCCACATACGTACTAATGAATTTCTACCAAAGGCATGGTTAAAAGCAATATCTAAAATAATCGCTATACCATTTTGATGGCATACATCTACAAGCTCCTTGAATTTATTTGGTGTACCGTAATATTTGTCTAATGCCATATGGAATGCTGTGTTATAACCCCAACTTTCGTTACCTTCAAATTCCATAACTGGCATTAATTCAATAGCATTAATATTTAAATTTTTAAAGTAATCTATCCGATCTATAATATCTTGATAGTTGCGGTTAGTATCAAAATCTCTTACTAAAACTTCATAAATAATCAAGTCCTCTTCATTAGGCTTAACAAAGTTAGGTACCTGCCAATTGTATGGTGTTTGTCCAGTCTGTAAAACAGTGACTTCTCGCTCTTGTCCTTCTGGATAAGTTGGAATATTCGGGTAAGAACTATTAAGAATAAATGGATCATCAAAAGGCGATAGAACTAATGTTGAATAAGGATCTGCAACCTTAACTAAACTAGGGGAGTTTGCTATAGGACTTGTGTCAAAAACCCAATATTGATAAGTTTCTATTTGTCCATCTGTTAACCCATTTAGTTCCAACCAAAATTTATCAGAGGAAGGATCTTTTTTCATCACATCACTATTACCTGGTGTATAGTTGTTCCAGCTTCCAGCTACTTGAATAAAATCTTTATCTGGAGCTGTTAAAACTAAAGTGGCTTTAGTATGATCAGCGTCATAATTTATTCCATCTAATAGTTCTGAAGGAAGTGCTTCTTCCGTTACTGTAGGTATCACAAAAACCTCTAATGTGGCTTCTCCAGATTCCGAATTATTAGGAGAAGGAGGCCTACCTACAACTCTGACAATTCCGTATTCTGTAATATTAGTGATTTGGCCATTGCAACTCGGGAATCCACAATTACCTGTATCAACTAAAATATCATTAAAGTAAATTTCAAATGAGCCTTGCACCGTAGTTGCACCTTGAAAATTGATATATGATAATATGGATAAATTATCTCCTGAATTAATGAAAACTTGATCAGTTGAAGGATTGATAATTTCAATAACTACACGTCCTACATCTTGAAAATTATCACTGCTTTGATTACTTCCATCTTGGGATTTTATTAGGAAACCAATTGTCGCTATATCAGTATTATTGAAAAAATCAGTTGGTAGACCAAAATCATAAGTATATGTACCGTCACCATTATTGGTGAATTTTGCAGTTTCTGGAGAATTACCAAAGTCATTTCCTGTTGCTGTTGGGTTATTAAATTGAGTACCGTTTTTATCTATATGCCAAGCCCATAAGTAAATTTCTGAAACGCCCCATTCTGCGGAAGGATCAAAATTCGAAACTGTGAGGGTAACGCTCTCATCTTCATTAAAAAATTGAGGATTCCATGTAAAAGTTTGTGCACTTATTAAGTAGATACTAAAAAAGAAAACAAAGGTTATTTGATATTGGAGATTTTTATTCATAGTATAAAAGTTAAAAAGGCTATGTCATAAAAACATAGCCTTTATCAATTTAAATTAATTGTATTTAGATTGTTAGGCTACTACTCTAAAGTAATTGTTTTATTCAAGGTATCTATTGTAGTGTAGTATTGCCCTGTTGTACCAATAAATCTAAAGTTAGAGTCTCCATCTTGTGCATTTTCAAAGTTTACATCGATTGTATAACCTTCACCTTCAAAATGAGGGTAATTTAATCCTGAACCCCAATCTGTAGCAGTTGTAAAGAATCTAAAGTTAGCATCACCTTCAGCCAGATAATTAACCCAACCAGAATATATACCATCTCCTTCACACATTAATTGTACTGGAGTGTCCCAAGACCACCCTGCATCGGTTAAACCAGCGCCAACAGCCCACATTTGATCTAGGTCACAGTTACCCTGTGGTGTTGGGTCATCAAGTGTGATAGTCTTATTTAAGGCATCCACAGTTAAGAAATACTTACCAGATGGCCCAGTGAATAAGAAATTGTTGTCACCATCCATAGCATCTTCAAACATTGGGTCTATTGTGTATCCTTGATCTATAAATCCTGGGTAGTTAATACCAGATCCCCAATCCGTTTCGGTTGTGAAGAATCTGAAATTACCATCTCCATCAACGTTATTTCTTAAGTCAACATTTACAGTATATATATTTGTTCCTGTACAGACAGCTTTTTGAGGTGTTGCCCAATCCCAACCTGTAAATTTAACTGCTGCTCCAACCATGAAGTATTGATCTAAATCACAAACAGCTTGTTCTTCACCAGTTACTTCTAACATTACTAAATTTAGTACTTGTGATGCACCAAAATTTTCTAATCCACCATCTCCAACAAAAGATCTCAGTCTAAAGTGAACCTCACCTGTGCTTGGTGCAGGTGTATTCGGGTCTGAATCCAATCCAAGCTGTGCAGCATAAGAAAGCATGTCTCCTATGGTAATTGAAATTTCATTACCTGTTGTTGCACCAATGGTTTCAGAATCCGTAAAATCCCCTGAATTAGACTTCTGTAATTGATAGGTAATATTTGTTGGGACATCTACATCAGCATTATCCCAAGTGAAACGCTCCGCTAAATTAGCTGCTGTTTGGGGTGTCAATAGATATTCAGCAGAAAAGTTATTTGTAAAAGACAAATCTCCATTATTATCTGTTGTAAAAACTACATCATCTTCCGTTTCACAACTATTAAAGCTTATTAAGGCAAAGATGAAAAGGCCTAAAATTGAAATTTTTTTCATTTTTATTTATCGTGTTAATTAGTATCCTGGGTTTTGAGTTAAATTGGTATTAATACCTAAGTCTGTTGCAGGTATTGGCATAAGATCTCTAAAAGAGTCAGTAGTAGTTCCTTGAGGCACATTACCTTTCCATTGCCAAATACCTTGGTCTGAAAACTCACCAAATCTGATTAAATCAGTTCTTCGATGTGCTTCAAAGAATAGTTCTCTTGAGCGTTCATCAATAATGAAATCTAGAGTTAAATCAGATTCAGAAATATTACCACCTGCATTTCCATAAGCACGTTGTCTTATTTCGTTGATATAATCAACTGCAGTACTGGTAGAACCACCACCACCTCTTAAGACGGCTTCTGCATACATTAAATAGGCATCAGCTAATCTAAACATTGGGAAATCAATATCTGTATGATCACCAGAGGCGTCCGAACCAGGATTACCGTCTACATCTACATTTCTGTATTTTGCAACTGCATATCCTTGATTAAATGGACCTACTTCTTCGATATCTTTATTCTGACCATCAGTATATAATAACTCACGTCCATCTACAGAATCAATGGAATATATCAATGTATTTACATCAAGAGTTACTTTATAAGTACCTGCCATAACGGGAATATTAGGCCCATCTTGAGAAAGCGCATTAGGATTTGTGCTACTTGGGTCAAGACCATAGTTTAAAGACCAATCATTGTTAAATCTAAACTTCATTTCTCCATCAATGAAAGTAATGTACCCTTGGTATACGTTAGTATCAATCTCTGCCATCGGAATGTCTGGGCCATCCCATCCATTAGGAGTGCCACTACCAATAAGCCCCCAATCAGACAAAGGTCCGATGGCACTTGTAGCGACAGCTGGATCAAAATCATCTAAACTAAATTGATCCACAAAGGTTGGAGTTGTTCTTACACCAAACCAACCACCATTAATACCAAAGTCAGCAGGATCCATTGTTCCTCCAACAGGTGCATGTACTAAGAACGTCATACCACCAAAAGCTTGGGTTCTTAAACCATCAAAAGGAATGGTGAAAATAACCTCGTCTTGTGCACCATTAGAATCATTATCTGCTAAGAATGAATGATAATATGGAATTTGAGGAATAGTATATCCTTCACCAATTATATTGTTTACTTGAGTAATAACGTCAGCATAACGAGATGCACCAGTGTAAACCTCGGCGTTCAAGTATATTTTTGCTAAAACCATCTGAGCCGCAGCTCTATCTGCTCTACCATATTCGTTTTGACGTGGCGCAACCATATCATCCAGAATATCTAATAATTCTGTTTCGATAAAATCAAATAAATCAGCACGTTGAATCTGCTCAGGTAAAAATGCTCCTGTTGGATCATCTTCTGTTACAAATGGTGGATTTGCAAATAAATCCATAGCGTGCCAGTAAGTCAATGCCCTCATAAATCGAGCTTCGGCTCTATAGGTTTGAATTTCTGTTCTTAAACTAGCTTCAACCCCTCGGCTATCTAATTTATCATCCGTAGTTTGTCTTAAGAACTCATTACACAATGTTACTTGATACATTAATCTTGTATACATTGTTCTAATAAATTCATTACCTGACGTCCATACTTGACCATGTAAGTCTTGAATTGTACCGTCATTCCAACCAATAATCGCCTCATCAGTTGTAAGTTCTTGCATTTTCCAATATAATCTTAAATAGTTGGAAAATCCTTCATCTAAACCAGCGAGATCAGGCGCACCTGCAGGTCCTTGCTGTCCACTTAAAGATATACCCGCATAAATTTTTGCTAGAAACTGCTCATATGCAGCAGGATCTTCAAACGCAGAATCGGCAGTAAGACGCTCATCTTCTGGCTGTAAGTCTAATCTATCTTCACACGATTGCATAAAGAATGCAAGTGTGATGATAAATAATAAACTTTTAATTGTTCTTAACATCATAGCTCTGTTGTTTATATAATTATTCATCATTTTTTAAAAGGTAAAATTTAATCCTAATACAACATCTCTAGTACGTGGATAGAAATTGTTTTCTATACCGTTTCCTATTTCTGGATCTAAACCATCATATTCAGTAATAACAAATAGGTTAGTAGCTGTTAATGATGCTCTTAACTTAACTTTTTCAAATGGAAGCGTATATCCAAGAGAAATATTATCTAATCTCACAAAATCGGCACGTTGTATGTATGCATCTGAGAATAAATTCTGTCCTGTGAAATTTGTGTCTAATACACTATTGTGTGCATTGGCATTATAACCTGGTTGCCCAACAATAGCATTTAAGTTACCTCGGTCTGAAGCGACGTTATTATAAACGTAGTTTCCAAAACTTCCTCTAAATGTGAAATTTAAATCTAAACTTTTATAACGGAAGTTATTAGTAAATCCAATAAATGCATCAGGTGTAGCTTTTTTGTAAGCTTGTCTGTCTGCTTCAGTAATTTGGTTGTCACCATTTACATCAACATATGCACCCTCAATTGGGTTTCCATCATTGTCATAAACTTGTCTAAATACAAAGAATGTAGAAGGGTCGTATCCTGGTTTCCAGATTTGAATATTGTTACCAACACCACCTGAAATTCCTCCTGTTTGTATAAAGAAATTAGGATCATCACTTAAGCTTAACTTAGTGATTTCTTGCTCCTGGAATGTAACATTAAAGTTGGTATCCCAACCAAAGTCATCCTTTTGAGCAATAATTCCATTTAAACTAAACTCAATACCCTTACTTGTTATAGCACCAACATTTGTTGTGATTAAATCTGTAAGGTTAGAACCTGCAGGAACAGGTACAGTAGCTAAAAGGTCTTCAGTTTCTCTATAATAAGCATCAACTGTACCAGTTAATCTATTATTGAAAAGTCCAAAATCTAAAGCGACATTATACTGAGTTGTTTCTTCCCATTTTAAATTTTCATCAAATCCTTCCGGTCTTAATGTTTGAATAAAAATAGGTTCGCCATTTACATCAGTACCAAACTGAATAAATGCTGAATTATTTCTAGAAGGTGTGTAAAGTCCTAAGTAACCGTAATTCTGTCCAATTTCTTGCTGACCAGTTACACCCCAACCAGCTCTTACTTTTAAGTTAGAGAAGAATGAATCTTGCATAAAATCTTCATTCATAACTTTCCAACCTAAAGAAACACCTGGGAAAGAACCCCAACGATTATCGTCACTGAATCTTGATGAGCCATCACGTCTAAAACTAGCTGAGATTAAATACTTGTCAGCTATATCGAAACTTGCTCTGGCAAAATAAGATTCTAAAGCATTTCTATTAATGTCAGTATCAATTGTTATATTAGGACCAGAGGTGTTATCTATATTAGACTGAATATAAAATTCTTGGAAAGCATGACCAGCAGTAATATCTAACGTTGTGTTTATAGATTCAACATTTTTCTTGTAGTTAAAGAAAAAGTCTAATGCTGTGTTTCTGTTTAGTC
Source organism: Winogradskyella sp. KYW1333 (assembly GCF_003335675.1). Classification (GTDB taxonomy): domain Bacteria; phylum Bacteroidota; class Bacteroidia; order Flavobacteriales; family Flavobacteriaceae; genus Winogradskyella. The sequence goes on from NZ_QPHL01000017.1 coordinate 486,624, forward strand.
CGTCTGAAAAACCTCTAAAAGCAAATGCATCTGGATTATTTGGATTTGCAGGTCCAAATCTATATCCATCATTTTCAGCATAATCTATACCTGCGTTAAGATTGAATTTTAAATCCTTTAAGAACCAGAATCTATAATCAACATTAAAGTTAGAAATAACTCTTTTTATAGTTTGTCTGTCATTAGTGTTTTCTAATGTGAAAATTGGGTTTGCAGGTGCCAAAGGTGCTCCTAATTGAGTGTAATCACCATTTTCATCGAACACAGATTGAGTCGGATCAAAAGCTACTGCCTGTCCAATTGCGCCACCATCTGCATAGTTGTATTCATCTTGAATTCCTTTTGCAACAAGGGTCAGCTTTAAATCATTATCCAGGAATCTATGTACAAAGGATGTATTGAATCCGTTTCTTTCATATAGATCTCCTAATAACGGACCTTCTTGAGAAACATGGTTAAAATTAACTCTAAAGTTAAAATTTTCGTAACCTTTTGAAGCTGTTATATTATGAATTGCTCCAATACCTGTAGTATATATTTTATCCTGCCAATCCGTATCAGAATTACCAAAAGTGGCTGGATCTACACCATTGTCTTCTGCCAGTTGTTTGTATTGGCTTGCATTTAAAACATCAACCTTGTTTGTTATTCTTCTGGTTGAAGCTTGTAAACTATATTCAAATTGTAATGGCTGGTTGGTCGTCCCCTTTTTAGTTGTAATTAGGATTACACCGTTAGAAGCGCGAGAACCATAAATTGCTGTAGCAGATGCATCTTTTAAAACAATAAAGTCTTCAATGTCTGCTGGGTTAATTGCATTTAAAGCATTTCTACTTCCTTGTGATCCACCACGTTGATCAATTGGAAGGCCGTCGATGACAATTAATGGATTGTTAGTAGCGGATAAAGATGCGCCACCACGAATTCTAATTTCTCCACCTTCACCTGCAGCACCTCCACCACTTGTTATACGAACACCAGCAGCTTTACCAGCAATAAGTTGTTGCGGCGCTACGATTGCACCACGGTTAAACTCTTCATCGCCTACTTTTTCGACTGCACCAGTGGCATCTTGTTTAGTAGTAGAACCATAACCGATAAGTACAACTTCGTCCAATTGAGCAGCATCTTCTACGAGAGCAACATCAACTCTAGATTGTCCGTTGTAAACAATTTCTTGTGTTGTATAACCTAAATAAGAAACCACGATGGTTTCTCCTTGATTAATCTCTAAAGTGTAGTTTCCATCAAAATCTGTGGAAGTACCCCTAGATGTGCCTTTAATAATGACATTTACACCAGGTAAAGGCATTGCGTTTGCTTCATCTGTTACTGTACCTGAAACGGTTGATTGTGCCATAAAAATTGTGGGCACCATTAAAAGGCAAAACAGTAAAGCATTAAAGATTGTTTTCATACAGTATTTTTAAATTAATTGCTTTAGTTAATTGATTTATATTTTCACTTCTCGTGCTAAATCTATGTAAAATTACCGTTGTAGCGATGTTAAAAAACATGACATGTATTACGAAAACGTTATAGTGTTAAAAACTTTTTAATTCTGTTTAACTCTATTAGAAATTTATTGAAAAAATGATAATATCTCAATTATTCAATGTTAAATTTAAAATCTGTCAACTGCTTTAAGATTTAATTTTAGATTATATTCGCCTTTGAGTACGATAATGTTACATAATTATGAGGAGGAAAATTACCTTGAAACAAATTGCAAGAGAACTAGATGTTTCTATTTCTACAGTGTCAAAAGCACTTAAGGATAGCCCGGAAATCAGTGAAGATACTAAGCAAAAAATCCAGGCTTTTGCTAAGCTCTATAATTACAGACCAAATAATATTGCATTAAGCCTTAAAAATAGAAAGACAAATACTATTGGTATTATAATTCCTGAGATTGTACATCATTTCTTTTCAAAGGTAATTCGAGGTGTAGAACTCGTGGCCAACCAAAGAGGTTATAACGTGATTATTGGACTTTCTAATGAATCATTCTCAAAGGAAGTTATTAATATGGAGATGTTGGCGAATGGGAGTATTGATGGTTTTATCATTTCAATTTCTAAAGAAACTCAACAACTTCAGGATTACCATCATTTCAATGAAACAATGAATCAGGGAATGCCTATAGTAATGTTTGATCGTGTGGTATCTGATATAAATTGTGATAAAGTTGTGGTCAATGACTTTAATGGTGCTAAAAGAGCGGTAGAAAAGTTAATTGAGAATAAATGCGAAAACATTGCCTTAATAACAACCAAAGACTATGTTAGTGTTGGTAAGTTACGAACACAAGGTTATTTAGATGCCCTTCAAGATCACAATATTACTCCCGAAGCGGATCTTATCCTAAAAATGGGTGATACACCTGACTATGAAGAAAATCTTGAAATTTTAGAATCGGAAATTGAACAACTTTTCAAAACTAACCCTAAGATTGACGGTGTATTTGCCGTTAATGAATTGTATGCTTTATATGCTATGAAAGTTGCGCGTAAACTTGGTTTAGATGTGCCAAACAATGTTCAGGTAATTGGTTTTACGGATGGTGTTTTGTCAAAACACGCAACACCAAGTCTAACAACTGTTAGCCAACATGCACAGCAAATGGGCGAGAAGGCTGCTCACCTTTTAATTGATAAATTAGAATCTGAAAATACAGATATTGAAGAACAGTTTCAAACAGTTATAATTACTACGGATCTTGTTGAAAGAGAATCAACGAAATAAAATATTGGTATTGTCAATTTAAAAAAATAACTATATTTACCAACTGAATCAAAACTTATATTTTCACTTCTCTTTTAAGTTTTGATGAGTTATAGCTTGTCAGAATAGTATTAAGTTAAACATACTATTAATGAAAAAGCGTAGATTAAGCTTTTGGGAAATTTGGAATTTAAGTTTCGGTTTTCTAGGAGTACAGATGGGTTTCGCCCTTCAAAATGCTAATGCGAGTAGAATACTTCAAATTTTCGGAGCCGATGTTCACGAACTTTCATGGTTTTGGATTGTCGCACCTTTAACAGGATTAATTGTTCAACCCATAATCGGTCACTATAGTGATAGAACATGGACAAAACTAGGTAGAAGAAGACCATATTTCGTAGTCGGTGCTATTCTAGCATCACTTGGCCTCATCTTAATGCCAAATTCAGATATGTTTACTGCATTTATGCCAGCTTTATGGGTTGGAGCAGGTATGTTAATGATAATGGATGCCTCATTTAACATTGCTATGGAGCCATTTAGAGCTCTTGTTGCAGATGTGTTACCTTCAGACCAAAGAACACTTGGTTATAGCGTTCAAACAATTTTAATTGGTATTGGAGCTGTAATAGGTTCTTGGCTACCATATGTTTTGACCAACTGGTTTAGGGTTACAAATGAAGCATCGGTTGGTGAAGTGCCTCTTAATTTATTATTATCATTTTTTATTGGTGCAGTTGTACTTATTGGCAGTATTTTGGTAACAGTTATTACTACTAAAGAATATTCACCCGAAGAAATGGCATTAATTCATGCCTCAGAAAGAGAAGAGGAGGTTGAAGAAGAATCGTCTAGTCTTTTAAATATTTTCTCAGATTTTGCCAAAATGCCAGAAACCATGAAACAATTGGCTTGGGTTCAATTCTTTTCTTGGTTTGGATTATTTGGTATGTGGGTTTTTGCCACACCTGCAATTGCATCACATATTTATGGACTAGATATTACCGACACCCATAGTAAAGGATTTCAGGATGCTGGTGATTGGGTTGGGATATTATTTGGTGTTTATAATCTGGTATCTGCCATATATGCATTCTTTCTGCCAGCAATTGCTAAAAAAATTAGCCGTAAAAAAACACATTCCTATTCACTAATCATAGGTGCTTTAGGGTTGTTGTCATTATATATATTACCAGATAAAAATTGGTTAATATTATCTATGGTAGGAGTTGGTATAGCTTGGGCAAGTATTCTTGCAATGCCATATGCTATATTAGCTGGCTCCATACCAGCAAGAAAAATGGGAGTTTACATGGGAATATTTAATTTCTTCATTGTTCTTCCACAAATACTGAATGCCCTTATTGGCGGACCCATGGTTAAATATCTATACAACGACAGACCAATTTTTGCATTGGTTTTAAGTGGTGTGTCATTTATTATTGCTGCACTTCTAGTTTCTAGAGTGAAGGATGTTGATGATACTGTTGTTGAAAATTAAAAGTTTATAAATGAATAAAAAAGGATTCATATTCGATCTTGATGGTGTCATAGTAGACACAGCAAAATACCATTATTTGGCCTGGAAAGAATTGGCCAATAGTTTGGGTATTGATTTTACAGAAAAAGAAAACGAACAACTTAAAGGCGTAAGCAGAGTTAGGTCTCTAGAAAAGATTTTATCTTGGGGAAATAAAACCTTGCCTCAGGATGAGTTTACTCGACTTATGGCAACAAAAAATGATGAATATTTATCTTATATCAATAAAATGAATGAGTCTGAGTTATTACCAGAAGTGAAAGATAGGCTTACATTTATTAAGAATAAAAAACAAGGAATAGCATTAGGGTCTGCAAGTAAAAATGCACGTTATATAATAGAGAAAGTTGATGTAAAAGATATGTTTGATGCCGTTGTAGATGGTACTGATGTAAGTAAGGCCAAACCAGATCCAGAGGTCTTTTTAATCGCTGCTAAACTTTTAAATATAGAGCCAGAAAACTGTATTGTTTTTGAAGATTCAGTCGCAGGAGTCCAAGCTGCAAATACCGCGAAAATGATTTCAATAGGTATTGGAAGCGAAGAGGTTTTAGGAGAAGCAGATTATGTCTTTAAAGACTTTACTGAGATTTCAGAAAAATTTATAAATACACTAATTAATAATTAAAATCGAATGCATTTTATAGCATTCAAAGAAATATAAATGAATTTAGATTATATCATACCTAACGAATGGTCAATCATAGAAGAAGGATTCAATCCAGATAATGTAAAAGCATCAGAAAGTATATTCAGTATTGGTAATGGAGCCATGGGGCAACGTGCCAATTTTGAAGAACACTATTCTGGGCCAACATTTCAAGGAAGTTATATTGCCGGCGTTTACTATCCAGACAAAACACGTGTAGGCTGGTGGAAAAATGGTTATCCAGAATATTTTGCAAAGGTTTTAAATGCGCCTAGTTGGATTGGAATTGATGTTAATGTCAATGGTGAGCAAATCGATTTGTATTCCTGTAAAAAAGTGGAAAATTTCAGAAGGGAATTGAATATGAAGGAAGGTTTGCTCTTAAGAAGCTTTAAGTACACCCTGCATAATGGTGGTGAGATTCAGGTCAATACAAAACGCTTTTTAAGTTTAGAATTGGATGAAATTGGAGCTATAGAATATTCAATAACACCACTAAATATTGATGCAGATCTTGTAATTACACCATATATAGATGGGGCAATTACTAATGAAGACTCAAACTGGGATGATAAATTTTGGAATATTTCAAATTTAGTGGTTGAAAACGACCAGGCATTTATAGAAGCACAGACTATGAAAACCAACTTTCATACCTGTACATTTATGCAATCAGAATGTCTTGTCAACGATCAAAACGCAGGTTTGCAACCACAAGTGATTGAGACTGATAATAAGATCAGTTTCATTTATAATATTTCAGTTAAGCAACAAGAAGTGTTTTCAATCCATAAATTTGGCGGTTATACTTCGGGTAGAAACCATGATAAAGATGCTTTAATTGCAGAGACAAAAGTTGCTTTGGCCAAAGCAACTCAAGCTGGGTTTTCACAATTACTAAGTAATCAAAAGAAATCATGGGCTAAAATTTGGGACATGGCTGATATTACTATTAATGGTGATGTTAAGGCACAGCAAGGTATTCGATTTAATATTTTTCATTTAAATCAAACATATTTAGGGACTGACCCAAAACTTAACATTGGACCTAAAGGATTTACTGGTGAGAAATATGGAGGAAGCACCTATTGGGATACAGAAGCCTATTGCATTCCTTTTTATATGTCTACCAAAGATCAGAGCGTTGCAAGAAACTTACTAACGTATAGATATAAACATTTAGAAAAGGCCATTAAAAATGCAGAAAAACTAGGTTTTAGTAATGGTGCTGCATTATACCCAATGGTAACCATGAATGGAGAGGAGTGCCACAACGAATGGGAAATTACTTTTGAGGAAATTCATAGAAATGGAGCAATAGCCTTTGCAATTTATAACTACCATAGATATACAGGAGATTACAGTTATATTCCAGAAATGGGACTAGAGGTTCTTATTGGCATTGCAAGGTTCTGGCATCAAAGAGCCACTTATTCTGCAGAAAAAAACAAGTATGTCATTCTTGGCGTTACCGGTCCTAATGAGTATGAGAATAACGTTAATAATAACTGGTATACAAATTATATTGCCCAATGGTGTATAAATTATACAGTTGAAAACATAGAAAAGATAGAATCAGAATTCACCACTGATTTCACAAGGATTTTGAATAAAGTAAAATTATCTAAAGCTGAAATTTCAGAATGGAAATCTGTAGCTGATAATATGTATTTCCCTTATTCAGAAGATCATAATGTATTTCTTCAACAAGATGGTTTTTTAGATAAAGAATTGATAACTGTAGCTGATTTAGATAAGTCGCAACGACCGATAAATCAAAAATGGTCCTGGGACAGAATATTGCGTTCACCATATATCAAACAAGCAGATACCTTGCAAGGATTTTATTTTTTTGAAGATCATTTTTCTAAAGAGGAATTAGGGCGTCATTTTGATTTTTATGAACCATTTACTGTGCACGAGAGTTCCTTGTCACCATGTGTACATAGTATCCAAGCGGCCAAATTAGATAGAATGGAACAGGCATATACCTTTTATTTAAGAACATCAAGATTAGATTTAGATGATTATAATCATGAAGTGCATGAAGGACTACATATTACATCAATGGCTGGTACATGGATGAGTATAGTTGAAGGTTTTGGAGGTATGCGAGTTAGAAATAATCAGCTGACATTTGAACCAAAAATCCCTGAGCAATGGGATGGCTATTCATTCAATGTAAATTTTAGAAATCAAATAATAAAGGTAATTGTGAATCAAAACGAAACACATTTTGAATTAGAAGGAGATGAAGATTTACAAATTATAGTGGATGAAAAGGAAGTAACAATAACACCGAATAATTTGGTGACTGTTTAATTGTAATTATTACGCCTCAAAAATTTATTTAAAAAATTAGACGTATGAAAAACGCATTTAGAATACTAACGGTATTTATATTAATGGTTCTGATGTCTTGTCAAGAGAGCGTTTCAAATTCTGATGAAGTTAATTCATTAAAGACAACAATTGTTGAATCAAATGAAATTGATAAAGTAGAACCGCCTCATTGGTGGATTGGTTTAAAAAATCAAAAATTACAGCTATTAGTTAAACATCCAAATATTGGTTCTTCGCATGTAGATATTTCGCATCAAGGAGTAAACTTAGTAAAGGTTAATAAAGCTGATAGTCCTAATTATTTGTTTTTAGATTTAGAGCTATCAAAGAGTGCAAAGTCTGGTAAGTTTAATATTGTTTTTAAACAAGATGACGGTTCAGAATTAAAACAAACTTATGAATTGAAAGAACGACAAAGGTCCGCCGAAGACTACTTAGGTTTTGACAGTTCTGATGTAATTTTTCTTATTACTCCAGACCGTTTTGTAAATGGGGACCCATCAAATGATATTATTGAGGGTCTAAAACAAACTAATATTGACAGATCTGAAGGTTATGAAAGACATGGTGGAGATTTAAGAGGTATGATTAACAGTATAGATTATATCCATGAACTGGGATACACTGCGGTTTGGCCAACACCAGTTTTAATTAATGATATGCCGCAAGGTTCATATCATGGTTATGCGATTACAGATTATCATAAAGTAGATCCTCGAATAGGTACATTAGATGAATACAAAGAATTTTCTTCTAAATTAAAGGAGAGAGGTATGAAGTTAATCATGGACCAGGTGGCAAATCACTGTGGTTTAGAACATTGGTGGATGAAAGATTTACCTTTTAAGGATTGGGTTAATTTCCAAGAAAATTATGAAGAGCATATAGATAATTGGAATTGGGAGGTTACTACGTATTCTAATCATAGGCGTACTACAAATCAAGATTTATATGCTTCAAATGTTGACCATAAAGGGAATACAGATGGCTGGTTTGTAGAAGGTATGCCAGATTTAAATCAGCGTAATCCATTTATGGCAAATTATATTATTCAGAATAGTATTTGGTGGATTGAAACTTTAGGATTAGGTGGTATTCGTCAAGATACTTATCCTTATCCAGATAAAGATTTTATGAGTGATTGGGCAGGAGCGATTATGAAAGAGTATCCAAATTTCTCAATAGTAGGAGAAGAATGGAGTTATAACCCTCTTTTAGTTGCCTATTGGCAAGATGGTAAAGATAATGCAGATGGTTATAAGTCTAACTTAAAATCTTCAATGGATTTCCCAATGCAAAAGGCAATTATTGATGGCTTAAAAGAAGAAGAATCATGGGATAAAGGGTTGGTGAAACTATATGAAGGACTGGCCAATGATTTCGTTTATGTTACACCAAAAGATATCATGGTTTTTCTTGATAATCATGACAAGAGTAGAATTTATACAGAGGTTGGTGAGGACGCTACAAAAACTAAAATGGCACTAAGTTACATGTTAATGATGCCGAGGATACCACAAATTTATTATGGAACTGAAATTCTAATGAACGATACTGCCAATCCTGGTGATCATGGTTTAATCCGTACCGATTTTCCTGGAGGATGGAAAGGTGACACGGTAAATGCATTTACAGGAGAGGGATTGACTGCTGAACAAAAGGATATGCAACGCTTCCTTAAAAAAATATTGAATTACAGAAAAAATAGTGAAGCCATGCAGAATGGTGAAACAAAGCATTTTGCCCCTGAGAATAAAACATATGTATTGGCGCGTTATAATGATAGTGAAACTTTGGTTCACATAATTAATAAAAACGACGATTCCTTTGAACTTGATCTAACAAGATTTGAGGAGCTTGGGCTTAATGGCAAAACCCTTAAGAATGTTATTACTGGTGAGACCATCAATTGGTCAGATAAGTTGGTTTTAGATTCTGTAGGAAGTTATTTGTTTACAACAAAAATCTAACATTGCGATATTACACTATCATATGTCTACTATTAATTCTTCCATTTTCATGCAAGAATAAACAAGTTGATAGTGTCTCAACCAAGGAAACTAATAATAAACAATTGGAGACAAAAGAATTTGTAGAGCTGAATGTCAAATTGAGTGCAGGAAAAATACTCCGATTAGAAGCATTTCTTTCAAATTTCATAAAAAGTAGACCAGTAGATGTTTGGTTACCTGAAAACTATTCACCAAATAAAATATACAATGTGCTTTATATGCATGACGGGCAAATGTTATTTGATGGTCCTTCAACTTGGAATAAACAAGAATGGAAAGTAGATGAATGGGCCACAAAATTGATGCAAGAAGAAAAGACGGAGAACTTTATTGTTGTTGCTATACATAACATTGCAGAAATACGCTGGGAAGATTTATTTCCACAAAAAACTTTTGAATTTATCTCAGAAGAGGAAAGAGTTCAAGTAAAAAGTTTATCGGGTTCAAAAGAGTTTAAGCTTAATGGAGACAATTACTTGAGATTTATTGTTAAGGAATTAAAACCAATAATCGATTCTTCTTTTTCAGTGCATAAAGGCAGAGATAATACTTTTATTATGGGTTCAAGTATGGGAGGCTTAATGACTATGTATGCAATTTCTGAATATCCAGAAATATTTGGTGGTGGTGCTTGTTTGTCAACGCATTGGGTAGGTGCACTACCAGTTGATAAAAACCCATTTCCTGAGGGTATCTTTAGTTATATGGAGCAAAATTTTCCATTGGCAGGTAAGCATAAAATTTACTTTGATTATGGCAATGAAACTTTAGATGCACATTATCCTCAGTATGCACCAGAAGTGGATAGAATATTAAAACTAAAGGGATATACAGACGTTGATTCTCGTAATCTGTTTTTTGAAGGTACCAACCACTCAGAAAACTCGTGGAATCAGAGGTTAGATATTCCATTGACTTTCCTATTAGGAAAAAGGACAGATTAATAGCAACCTTAAATCCTCACAAGTCAGTTTTGGACTTGTGAGGATTTATAAACGAAAAGTGAAATAGGATTCAATTCGAAGTTTCACAATTAAAATTAAAAACAAATGAGAAAGCTTTTTCTTAGTCTTTTATTCATTATAACTGACATAACGTGTTTATTTTCTCAGAATTCTGAGAGAGTTTACCAGTCACATTCTGAAGAGAACGGGATATTTTCAGTTACCACAAATGATGGAAAATATCTCTTTACATATTATTCAACAGAGATATTAGAAACCACTTTTATACCTAGTGGTGAAGAGACCAATGTAAACTCTCACGCTGTAATTTTGCAACCTAATAAAGTTGAGACAAACTACAAATATGTTGGGAATGATATAACTTATGGGACTGAAGGCTTATCAGTAATTGTTACTACTGAACCCTTCAAAATAAGCTATACCTATAACGATAATCCTTTGATTTCAGAGAGAAGAGGGTATTATAAAAGTCCTCATGAATCTATGGAGTTAGTTAAAGATCATATAATTGCCGAAACATCTGAAAAAATTGAATTTAATCTTACCGAAGAAGAGGTCTTGTATGGTGGAGGTTCTAGAGCACTTGACATGAACCGAAGAGGGCATAGGTTACCACTTTACAATAGAGCACAATATGGTTATCAGTCCTATAGTGAATTACTTAATTTCACCCTACCTATTGTGTTGTCATCTAAGAAATATATGCTCCATTTTGATAATTCCACAATTGGATATTTAGATCTAGATAGTAAAAAAGAAAACACTCTCACTTATGAAACGTTATCAGGAAGAAAGACATATCAAATCGTGGCAGGTAAAACCTGGTATGATGTAGTAGAAAATTATACAAATTTAACTGGGAAACAGCCAATGCTACCACGTTGGGTACTTGGTAATTTTTCAAGCCGTTTTGGCTACCACTCTCAAAAAGAAACTTTAGAAACTATTGATAAGTTTAAGGAAGATGAAATTCCAGTAGACGCCATAATTATAGATTTATATTGGTTTGGTAAGGAAATTCAAGGTACCCTAGGAAACTTTGAATTTGATAGAGATTCTTTTCCAGAACCAACAAAAATGGTAGATGTTTTAAAATCTCAAAATGTAGAAACCACGTTAATAACTGAGCCTTATGTTCTTAAGACTTCAAAGCGCTGGGAGGAGGCAGTAAATGAAGATATACTAGCTAAAGATTCCATTGGCAATCCTGCGGTTTTTGAATTTTATTTTGGTAAAGGTGGTATAATAGACATCTTCAAACCTAAAGGAGAACGTTGGTTTAAAGATATTTATAATAAATTATCAGACTATGGCGTCAATGGCTTTTGGGGTGACCTTGGAGAACCAGAGGAATTACCCAATTGGGTAAATTTTGAGACAGGTTCGGCAGATGAACTTCATAATATTTATGGTCATAATTGGGCAAAGCTGGTCTATGAGGCAAGTTTAGAATCAAATCCTAATCGAAGACCATTTGTATTAATGCGAGCCGGTTATTCTGGGTCGCAACGTTATGGAATGATACCATGGACAGGAGATGTGAGTAGAAGTTGGGGAGGGCTTATGCCACAACCAGAAATTGCATTGCAAATGGGAATGCAAGGAATTGCATACATGCATAGTGATTTAGGTGGATTTGCAGGCGCAAACCTTGATGATGAGCTTTATGCGCGTTGGTTGCAGTATGGTGTGTTTCAACCAATATTTAGACCTCATGCGGATGAAACCCTAGCCAGTGAACCTGTTTATAGAAGTGAAAAAGCTAAAAAACTTGCAAATTTCGCAATTCAGATGCGATATAGGATGTTGCCATACAATTACCATTTGATGGTTGAGAATCATTTTAAGGGTAGGCCATTAATGCGTCCTTTGTTTTTTGAGGAACCTAATAATGCCGATTTATTAGAGTATTCTGATGCGTATTTATGGGGAAATGATATTCTTGTTTCTCCAGTTTTAGAGGCAGGTAAGAAGACTCAAGAGGTTTATTTTCCAAAAGGTTCTATGTGGTTTGATATTGAGACTGATGAAGTTATTGAAGGCGGTCAAAAAAAGAGCGTAACGTTAAGTGAAAGTTTTATTCCTGTTTATGTACGAGGAGGATCTTTTATACCACTGGCAAAACTAATACAGTCTACAAAATCCTATGATGACGGTTATTTGCAATTGCAGTATTATCATGATGTTACAGTTTCAGAATCCCAACGTCACCTTTATATGGATGATGGTATTACAACAAATACTTTCGAAAATGGAGCGTATCAAACTTTACATTTTGAAGCAAAGATTAGGGAATCATGGTTAGAAATTGAATTCAATGCTAATAATGGCAAGAATTTTAAACCTAGGACAAAAACCATTGATTTTACAATTCATAATATAGAAAAGAAACCAAAACGTATTAAGATTAATAATGAGAAAGTTAATGAAACATACAATTCTCAATATAAGACCTTAACATTAAGTATTGATTGGGATACAAATACTGAGAAGAAAGTACGCATTAAACTAAGAAAATAATCCATAAATGAAACACTATCAACTTGTCATATTTGCAATTAGTATCTTTAGTGTCATGGGATGTAAAAGTGACATAAAACAAGAAAAATCAGAAACGATTAAAACAGAACATCTTAAAAATAGCATGAAGAAAAAAGTAGTTATTTATCAAGTTTTTACAAGACTTTTTGGGAATACAAATACCACAAATAGACCATGGGGAACAATTGAGGAAAATGGTGTTGGTAAGTTCAGTGATTTAACCGAAAAAGCACTAAAGGAAATTAAAGAACTTGGTATTACTCATATATGGTACACAGGTGTACCCCATCACGATATAATTACAGATTACACTCAATATGGAATTTCAAATGATGATCCCGATGTTGTGAAAGGTAGGGCAGGATCACCATATGCAGTTAAGGACTATTATAATGTTAACCCAGATTTGGCTGATAATGTTGAAAATCGTTTGGAAGAATTCCAGGCTTTGATAGAACGAACACATAAAGTTGGTCTTAAACTCATTATTGATATTGTACCAAACCATGTTGCTCGTAATTATAAAAGTTTAACCCTTCCTGAAGGTATTAAAGACTTTGGTGAAGATGATGATACGTCCGTAACCTATTCTGTAAACAACAATTTTTATTATAATCCTGGTGAATCTTTTCAGGTTCCAGATTGGCAAAATGGATATCAGCCATTAGGAGGTGAAAGCCACCCTTTGATTGATGGTAAATTTGACGAAAATCCAGCCAAATGGACAGGTAATGGTTCTAGAGCATCAAAACCTAATGTCAATGATTGGTACGAAACTGTTAAGATTAATTATGGTATAAGTCCAGATGGTTCAAAAGATTTCGATGAGCTTCCTACTGGTTTTGAAAATGAAGATTATGAAGCACATTTCAAATTCTGGCAAGATAAAACAGTTCCAGATTCATGGATAAAATTTAAGGATATTGCATTGTATTGGTTGGCTAAAGGTGTGGACGGATTCCGTTTTGATATGGCAGAAATGGTGCCAGTTGAGTTTTGGAGTTATATGAACTCGCATATAAAAATGAAGAATCCAGAAGCCTTCTTATTGGCTGAAGTATATCAACCGCATTTGTACAGAGATTACATTAAAAAAGGAAAAATGGACTATCTCTATGATAAAGTTCAACTCTATGATACACTAAAGCATGTCATGCAAGGATATGGTAAAACAGATAATATCCCTCCAATTTTAGATGAATTATCCGATATAGAGCATCATATGCTTCATTTTTTAGAAAATCATGATGAACAACGTATAGCGAGCCCAGATTTTGCCGGAGACCCAAATAAAGGGAAGCCGGCAATGGTAGTCTCAGCCACATCTTCGACTTCACCAACAATGATTTATTTTGCTCAAGAGTTTGGAGAACCTGGTGCAGAAGATTTAGGCTTTGGCGATCCTACGCGCACGTCAATATTCGATTATGGGTCTGTTCCAAGTTTGGTTCGCTGGGTAAATGACAAGAAATTTGATGGCGGTCAATCTACAGAATCAGAGTTAGAATTACGGGATTTTTACAAGAGACTACTCAATTTCACAATTAATAGTTCTGCCTTGATGGGTAATTATCAAGATATTCATTTATACAATCAGCAAAATACAGAATGGTACAATGATAAAGTATTGTCTTTTGTAAGATGGAATGAAGATGAACAATTGATAGTCATTTCTAATTTCAATGTAGATAATACGTATGGGTTTGAACTTCAGTTACCTGAAGGACTTATTGAAAAACTAGGTTTAGACAATGGAGAATATAAGGTAGAAGATCAACTTTATGATCAATATAATTCAACCTTAAAAGTTATAAATGGTAAAGCAGAAGTTAGAATTGACATTGAACCATTACAATCATTTATTTTAAAAATCAACCATTAAAAATGAAATATATAATTTTAACAGTAGCTATTTGTCTATCGGTGATGACATGCAAAAACACATCTAATCAAGAACAAACTCAAGATAAAGTTGAAGAGACAACAACTTCTAGCACTCCTTTTGTTTGGGAAGGGGCAAATCTCTATTTCTTGCTAACAGATCGCTTTAATAATGGTGATATATCGAATGACATAAATTTTGACAGAACTAAAGAGCCTGGTAAACTTAGAGGTTTTGAGGGTGGTGATATTAAAGGTGTTACTCAAAAAGTTAAGGAAGGATATTTCACGGATTTAGGTATTAACGCCATCTGGATGACACCAATAGTTGAGCAGATTCATGGAGCAACAGATGAAGGAACTGGGTTGTCATATGGTTTTCATGGTTATTGGACTAAGGACTGGACCAGCATAGACCCTAATTATGGTACAAAGGAAGATTTACATGAGTTGGTTAAAGAAGCACATGCAAAGGATATAAGAATTGTCTTAGATGCAGTTATAAACCATATAGGTCCTGTCACCCATAAAGATCCGGTTTGGCCAAGTGATTGGGTAAGGACAGAACCGCAATGTAAATATGATAATTACGAAAATACTATTACATGTACTTTGGTTAAGAACCTACCAGACATTAAGACTGAAAGTAATGAGGAAGTTGAATTACCACCTCAATTGGTTGAAAAATGGAAAGCAGAAGGACGCTATGACCAAGAAGTAGCGGAATTAGATTCTTTTTTTGAACGAACAGGACATCCTAGAGCACCTCGTTTTTACATTATGAAATGGTTGACTGATTACATAACGGAATTTGGAATCGACGGATATCGTTGTGATACGGTAAAGCATACTGAAGAATACGTATGGTCAGAATTCAAGAAAGAGTGTGATTACGCTTTCACCGAATTCAAGAAAAATAACCCAAATAAAGTAATAGATAACAACGACTTTTATCTGGTTGGAGAAGTTTACAATTATGGAATTTCAGGAGGAAAATACTTTGATTTTGGAGATAAAAAAGTAAACTATTATGATGATATGTTTACGCAACAAATCAACTTTGAATTTAAGTGGAACGCGAAAGAATTACAAGCTGAAACACTTTTCAGAAAGTATGACCAAAAGCTTAAAAATGACTTGAAAGGTTATGGTGTTTTAAATTATTTAAGCTCCCATGATGATGGTCAACCATTCGATTCAGACCGGAAAAAACCATTCGAAACAGCAAACAAGCTATTGCTTTCACCTGGTGCCTCACAAGTGTATTATGGTGATGAATCAGCACGCTCCTTGGTTATTGAAGGAACTGTTGGAGATGCAACATTAAGATCTAAAATGAATTGGGATGAAATTGCCACAGATGACGCTAGAAAGAGCATTTTAAAGCATTGGCAAAAATTAGGTCAATTTAGAGCCAACCATCCTGCTGTTGGAGCTGGAAAGCATCAGATGATTACTGCACAACCTTATTATTTTTATAGAACTTATCAGAAAGGTGGTTTTAGAGATTTAGTGGTTATTGGGTTAGATGTTCATAAGGGTGCAAAATCTATTGACGTCTCTAAAATGTTTAAAGATGAGGACAACATAAGAGATGCGTACTCAGGTAAAAAAACCAAAGTGGTTGATGGTCGCGTTGTGATTGATTCAGAATTTGATATTGTGTTACTAGAAAAAATATAACTATGAAAATTAAATTATTTACACTTGTTTTAATTGTGTCATTATTAGGATGTTCGGAAAATAATAATGAAATGATAGAAGTTTCTTCTCCAGAATCAAAGGTTAAAGTTGAGTTTAATATTAATGATAAAGGGCAACCATATTATTCGGTAAAGTACAATAATGGAGTGGTAATCGATACCTCGTATTTGGGATTTGAATTCACAAATGCAGAAGCTATTGATTCTAATTTAAAAATAATGACTGCTGAGATAAGTTCATTTGATGAAACTTGGCAGATGCCTTGGGGAGAACAAATTGATGTAAAAAATAAATACAATCAACTTGATATTAAACTTCAAGAAACAACTGATTTAAAAAGACAACTTAACGTTGTTTTTAGAGTATATGATGATGGAATTGGATTTAGATATGAATTCCCAGAGCAAGAAGGTTGGGCGGAAGCCTTAATTAAGGAGGAGCAAACGGAGTTTAATCTAACCGAAGATTATAAAACATTTTGGATTCCTGGAGATTGGGATATTTATGAGCATTTGTATTCAGAGACTATGTTTTCTGAAATTGATGCAATTAGTAAGCGCGATCATCCAAATCTTGCCCAAACCTATATTCCTAATAATGCTGTAAATACACCCACTACGTTGATTGGAGATAAAGGCTTACATCTAAGTTTTCATGAGGCATCCTTGATCGATTATTCAGATATGACACTTGGTGTAGATAAGGAGAACCTAAAGTTTAAAAGTATTCTAGTTGGTAGTGAAAATAAAGATTATAAGGTAAGAAGAAGTTTACCATTTAATACACCTTGGAGAACAGTGCAAATATCTGAAGATGCAGCTGGATTAATAGAATCAAATCTCATAGTAAATCTTAATGAACCAAATAAAATTGGTGATGTATCCTGGTTTAAACCAATGAAGTATACAGGTGTTTGGTGGGAAATGCACTTAAATAAATCATCATGGGATTATGGTATGGAACAAGTTGATGGTAAATGGGTTGATACTGGTAAGGCTCATGGAAGGCATGGTGCAACAACAGAAAATGTAAAACGCTTTATAGATTTTTCTGCAAAAAATAATATCGGTGGCGTTTTAGTTGAAGGTTGGAATACTGGTTGGGAGCGTTGGATCGGTTTTCCTGATCGTGAAGGTGTTTTTGATTTTGTGACCCCTTATCCTGATTATGATTTTGAAGAAGTAACAAATTATGCGAGAGAAAAAGGTGTTGAAATTATTATGCATCATGAAACATCCGCTGCAACAGAGACATATACAAAGCAAATGGATACTGCATATGCATTAATGCAGAAATACGGTATGCATGCTGTCAAGTCCGGGTACGTTGGAAAAATTTTACCAGATGGTGAGTATCACCATGGTCAGTATATGGTGAATCATTATAATAATGCTGTTGAAAAAGCAGCAAAATATCAAGTTGCGGTTAATGCACATGAGCCAATTAAGGCAACAGGGTTAAGAAGAACCTATCCTAATGCCATTTCTAGAGAAGGTCTGCGTGGACAAGAATTTAATGCCTGGTCAATTGAAAAAGGTAACCCTCCTAGTCATTTGCCTACTGTGGCCTTCACAAGAATGTTGGCAGGACCTATTGATTTTACACCTGGAATATTCAATATTAAATTTGATGAGTACAAGGAAGAAAGTCAAGTAAATACTACGCTTGCACAACAATTAGCATTATATATTGTGATATATAGTCCGGTACAAATGGCGGCAGATTTAATTGAGCATTATGAGGCAAATCCCGAGCCATTACAATTTATAAAAGACGTTGGTGTAGATTGGGAAAAATCTACGGTTTTGAATGGTGAAGTTGGTGATTATGTGACTATTGCAAGAAAAGAAAAAGGCACTGGCAACTGGTTTGTCGGAGGAATAACAGATGAAAATTCAGTATCTTTTAAGTTGGATTTTGATTTTTTAGATGAAAATCAAGATTATGAGGCAATCCTATATAAAGACGGTCCTAAAGCCCATTGGGATAATAATCCTCTTGACATATTGATTGAAAAACTAGATTTAAATAATCAGTCTAGTTTAGATGTTCAATTGGCTGAAGGCGGTGGTTTTGCTTTAAGTTTAAAAAAAATGACTAAGTCATAAGTCAATAGACAATAAATTTGTTTTCATAGTAATTTCATAGTCGGGTGTAGGAATTAGGGGTTAAAAAATTGACTAATTAAAATTAATTATAAGAACTTTATTTTTTCTAGTTCTTTCTTAAAATGCAACGCTATAATCTCTGGACTCAGTTGATGCTTAATCTTTTTATAGTCTATACTTGTATTTTGCTGATTGATATTGTTTAGATATTCAAATATTTCTTCTGTGTTTTCAAAAAGATACCCTATCTCTTGGTATTTTGAAAACAAATAATTAAAATATTCATTTCTAATGGCTAGTATAGGCTTTTCATTGTCAATGGCATCAAATATTGCTCCGCTTGCCCTTAAGATATATCCATCTTTTGGATATAAAAATATGACATAATCTAGCATTGACATATAATTATTCATTTCAGAACGACTTAATCTTCTTACATGAGAGTCAGGAATTGTTTTAATCCCATTTTTTTCCAATAAATCTTTGTTGTAGAATATTCGTCCGATAGAATAGAACTTAATTTTTTTTATGGATTCTAGTAATTTTGAAAATTTAATTAAATTATCAATGAACAGCTTTTCACTTCTTATTTCTCCAAGATTTCCAATTCTAAGAAATCCATCATTAATTTTTTTTGATTTTACCTTTTCTCTAAAAATATATGAATGTTCAAAAAATATAGTTTTTTGATAAAAGTTATTAGAGACGTACTTCTTTAAATTTCTTTGAATACTTTCTCCTAATACGCAGAAATATACGTTTTTAGGAGGTGTGAAATTTTTCTCTTTTATTTTGCGTAAGGCTTTTGATGAAAGCGAATTCAAAGGACTTTTAGAGTCGTATAAATACTCAAGTTCACCGTGAAACATAAAAATTACTTTCTGGTTTAATATTTTGCTTAAAAATAATTGTATTGAAAGCCCCCATAAAACTGTATAGTTGAAAAAAATTACATCATTTCTATTTGTTTTAATTAAAATATAGCAACTTGTGAGTAATGCTGTTACAGCAAATAAATAACCGCTAATTCTTCTTTTAGCATTAATTACGGGTAAATACTTGAAAGATATGTTGTCAGGTATCTTTTTTAAGATGTTAAAGATGTTTATTTTGACTGTTTTAGAAGAGTAAAAGGTCACTTCATCATATATTTCCGAGAACATTTTCAATGATGAAGTATTGAACATTTCATGTTTTGAACCTATTGAAGTGTTGTCTACGTAAATTAGTTTATTACCCATCTAACAATAATACATAAAATCCTGTTGGAATTAAGTATAGATTATCTTTATATGCTTTGTCACTTAGAATAAAGTTTAAAACGAACTTTTATTAAATTTAAAATTCATTATTTTGTTTACAAGTTTCATGAGAAATTGTGGTTTTCATTATTAAAATATACGTAATGTAACAAAATGGATGTAAGATAGTCCTATTCAAAACGACTATTGTTTAACTAGTTAAATACAACCAACAAGAATTAGTACTATGGATGTTAATGAAGGTTTAGAATCGCCATTAGTTATTAAAGTTAGCTTCAACAAATATTTAACTCAGTATGAGAATTTAATTGAAGCAGATAATGATTTTATTGCATTAAATGCTAGTAGAGTATTAAAAATAGCTGAGGATTATCCAATATTGCGAGATGGTTTTAGTGATTTAACAATTTTGCAGCAACATGAAAAGGAAATTGAAGGAATATTGCAAGATGCTTTTAGTCCGGTCCTTTCTTATAATGAAATTAAAACAGCATCAGTCCCTTTTTTAGATGTAATATTTAATTCTTCTACTCGATTTAAAAATATACTTAAAACTGCTGGTGAAGATTTTGATTTGCAGATCAAAAATATGCCAAAGGACCAAAGATATATTATTGCCTGTTCAGTAATTTTAAACTTTTGTTACGGTTATAATCTCAATTTTAAACGCCCATTTTTTTATGAAATACCAGATGCAAATGGAGTAATGCGCTATTATAAGATACTATATAATGCGGATTTTATAGAAATTATTCCAAAAAAGAATGCACCAAAAATTACAGACGAGGATTATGCACAACTTTTGGATAATTTTGAGAATATTGATTTATGGAAAGAAAAGTTCCCACCAAACAGTTATGATTTCAAAGGATTTGTTATATCGAATATTTTTGATGTAACGGACGATCAATCTATTTCAAATATAAAATCATCATTAATAGGAGAAGACAAGCGTAAAAATGATGGGTTTATGGAGGATTTTCATGAAATCTTTCGTTCACTTTTGGGTTTAAAAGAAATTAAGGTTGGATTCTCCATTTATAATAAGGAGGATGATACTTTTGAACGCGTATATGGAGCAGGTATGGATAGTTTTTTGCTTAATAATCTTGAAGTTTCAAATTGTTCTGATGCCTTATGTCGCTGGTCTTATGATAGATTGTTGCAAGAGAAAAAGTACTTTTCAATTTCAGATATAGTTAAAGCATTTTCCAAATCAAAAGGTCGTGCTCCGCATGTTAGGGTATTGCATGAGCAAGGGATAAAAAGTGCCATATTTTCACCTATTGCAAATGAAGATGGCTTAATGGGAATTTTGGAAATTGTCTCTGAAAAACCTCAGGTTTTAAACAGTATAAATGCTAATAAACTAGTAGACGTAATGCCATTTATAGTTTCTGCTGTTGAGCGTTCAAAAAATGAAGAGGAAAACCTAGTTGACGCTATTATACAGCAAGAGTGTACATCGATACACCAAAGTGTACAATGGAGATTTAAGCAGGAGGCGAGAAAATATATTAAGGATGATCTTAATGGAAAAGAACCAAATTTTAATCAAATAGCCTTTAATGATATTTACCCTTTGTTTGGTCAAATTGATATTAAGGGATCTTCTGAAGCCAGAAATAGCGCCACTAAACTCGATCTTAAAATTCAATTAAGCGCGCTGAAATCAATTATTAAAAATGCTTTAGATCAGGAAGCTCTACCTATTTACGAGCAGTATTTATATCAGATAAATGAATGGTTAGAATCGCTAGACAATAATTTCCAAGTGGATAGTGAGCAACAGATCAATGGTTTTATAAAACAGGATTTAAATCCTGTCTTAAATCACCTTAAGACAAATAAGAACCTTGAAGAAGAAATACGGGTCTATTTAAATTCAATTGATAGTAAAGTTGGTACGGTATATCAAAACCGTAAAAATTACGATGAGACTATTGCTACGATCAACAAGAATATGGCTTCCCTTTTAGACGAAAAGCAAATTAGTGCGCAGGCAATGTACCCACATTATTTTGAACGTTTTAAAACAGATGGAGTTGAGCATAACATGTATATAGGTGAATCCTTAACTAAAGAAGACAGTTTTAGTCCAATTTACTTATATAACCTAAGATTATGGCAATTACAGATTATGTGTGAAATGGAAAATTCATACTATCAGATGCAAACAGATTTTCCAATTAAACTAGATGTTGCTTCAATGATTTTGGTATTTAACCAACCATTGTCTATTAGTTTTAGAATGGATGAAAAGCAATTTGATGTAGATGGTACATATAATGCAAGATATGAAATAGTAAAAAAACGTGTAGATAAAGCATTTATAAAAGGAACCAATGAGCGTATTACGCAAAAAGGAAAAATAAGTATTGTTTATTCTCAAAAACAAGATGAAGAAGAATACCTTAGGTATGTTAAGTTTTTGCAATCTAAAAATTACTTAGATAATGATATTGAAATTTTAGAGCTTCAGGATTTACAGGCTGTTACAGGTTTAAAGGCAATCCGTGTAAGTGTACTTTATCATAAGGATAATAATGACAAAGAGTATTATACTTATGATGATTTAATGAAGGAGATCAGTAACTAAGAAGTTAAGTTAACGCCTGTCTCTGATAACATAAATGAAACACCAAAGGCTATTACACTAATCACAATTCCAATAACAAAGACGTTGTAAGTAACTCGTAATAAATTGTATTTTCTGTTAAGAACTAAACCTAAAAAATATAAATCTTTAGTCAAAGAACCGTATAAGTAATCTTTGTCTTTCATCATTTCTTCCATTGCCCACTCAAATTCATTGAGCTTCATTTGATGAAAATTTCCAAAAAACAATAAATTAACTTTTTTATTGGCAACATCTTCCTTTGTAAATTGACCCTTAGTTACATTAGGGCGCGTAGCTAATACAGAAAGTACAATACAAATTACTGTAAAGCCCATAAATACCAAAGTAGGATATATTAGATAATCATTAGATGGATTATCTAATTTAGGAAGCAAGTTAGAAAGCGCAACGGAAATTATAATTGCATTTACGGATAATAATATATTAGCTTTTGTATCTGCTATATCGCTTAATGTAATATGATTTCTTAATGCTACTCTAAACATGGTTTCAACGCCACGATCCGGTAAATCTAACTTCTCTTTTTTAAACTGTAATTCAGCTTTTTTGTGTTTGATTTTGTCGGTGTCAATTTTAATTTTATTGTAGCTCTGTAAAAGATTTGCTAAATTTTTACCTTTTCGTTTTTCCCATTTACTAGCAGCGATATCTGAGTTAAAGGTATGATTGGTCAAAAATTCGATATTTGATATTAGCCATTCATCTTTTGTTAGGTTTTTATTTAAGGTTAGCTCCCATTCTTTCCTTAATAGTGAAGCATAATCCTCATAATTCTTACTAGAAATATGAGCGGAATCCGCATCTCTTATAATACCCTCTAATTTTGTTTTTGGTTCATAGGTCATTTCTGTAGCACAAATAATTTCTGCAATTCTATCTATTTCAGTATCTGCTACATTATTTTGTTTTAGGAAATCTCTAGCGATTTTTGCACTTTCTTTTTCATGTCCATCTATAGTTTCTGTAAAACCAGTATCATGAAACCAAGCTGCAACAAGTAATTGACGTTTTTCATCATCCGTGATACCACTTTCCTCTTGCGTTAGCTCATTAATCTTTTCAACCACTCTTTGAGTATGGGCTAAATTATGATAAACAAATTTCGAATCTAGTTTTTCATTAAGATAGTGTACTACATATTTTTCAACTTCAGTTAAGATATTTTCCATAGTGTTATCGCTAAAATGCTAATTTAAGAATTATTTGCTATCCATATAATGGCTAATTAGTAACTTAGCCATGAAAGCTATTTTATAGAACAAGATTCGTTTTGCTAGGTTTAAACTGGCCATTTTAAAATTATGCATTTAAATATTTTAGATACATATAACAAAGAATTACCACCGGATGATAATTCAGAGAATACGAGAAGACAAGTATTTGAAGCTGGTTATTCTTATGTAAGGCCTTTAATACCGTCTAACCCAGTTTTAATTCATTTATCTAAGCAATTAGCCAAAGATATTGGGCTTGAAGTTAAAGATTTAACCTCGAAGGAATTTTTAGAAATCTTTTCAGGAACCACAGTGTATCCAAATACCAAACCATATGCCATGGCATACGCAGGCCATCAATTTGGAAATTGGGCAGGACAACTAGGAGATGGCAGAGCTATTAATCTTTTTGAAGCAAATCATAATAATAATCAATGGGCATTTCAGTTAAAAGGGGCAGGTAAAACACCTTATTCTAGACAAGGTGACGGTTTGGCTGTTTTAAGATCCTCTATACGTGAATATCTATGCAGTGAGGCAATGTATCATCTAGGTGTGCCTACAACCCGTGCATTGAGTCTAATGCTCTCTGGTGATGATGTGCTAAGGGATATGCTTTATGATGGAAATTCTGCATACGAAAAGGGTGCAATAGTTTGCAGAGTTGCACCAACTTTTATTCGATTTGGCAATTTTGAACTTTTTGCCTCTAGACAAGATTTTAAGAATTTAAAAAAACTTACTGATTATACAATAAGACATTTTTTTCCGCACTTGGGTAATCCTTGTAAAGCTGTTTATGTAGAATTATTTAGAGAAGTGACACTGCGTACATTAGACATGATAATTCATTGGCAACGCGTAGGCTTCGTGCACGGTGTTATGAATACGGACAATATGTCCATTTTAGGACTTACAATAGATTATGGACCCTACGGATGGCTTGAGGGTTTTGATTTTGGCTGGACACCTAATACTACCGATAGACAAAATAAACGCTATAGATTTGGTAATCAACCAAACATTGGTTTATGGAATCTTTTGCAGTTGGCAAATGCCTTGTATCCTCTAGTTGAAGAAGAAGAACCCTTTGAATCTATTTTAAAAAGTTACCAGACGGATTTTGAAAGGAAGTCATTAGAAATGATGTGTTCTAAACTCGGTTTACAGACCATTAAAGAGTCTGATTTAAAACTTATAACCTTGCTAGAAGATTGTTTGCTAGCTGAAGAAACCGATATGACAATTTTCTTTAGATTATTGTCTAATTATAAAATGGGAGAACCAATGAATGGTATTTCAATTATTAAAGATGCTTTTTACAATTTAGATCAATTGAATGATGATGCTATAGGCCATTGGAACAATTGGTTCTTAGAATACGATAAACGATTGCAATTAGAATCTTTAACAAAAATTGATCGAAAAAAAGTCATGAATCTTGTAAACCCAAAGTATGTTCTCAGAAATTATATGGCACAGTTGGCTATTGATAATGCAGACAAGGGTGATTATGGCTTAATTCATGAACTTTTTGACCTATTAAAACATCCATATGATGAACAGTCTAGCAAGGAAAAATGGTTTGCAAAACGACCTGAATGGGCTAGGCATAAAGTAGGTTGTTCTATGTTGTCTTGCAGTTCGTAATTAATCAAAATACTTTGGCTAATATTATATTATCTGTTAAAATCCAAAATTTATAGATACTCTGTCGCTTATCATTCAAATTTTGTAAGAAAAGTTAATACTTAATATATTTGGATTATTAACTAATCAATACTCCCACATGAATTTTTTACGTAAAACTGTTCTTTTATTAATAATTAGTCTTATTGTAAATGCATGTGCAACTCATAAATTGCAGGTGGAAAAAAATACAATTGTTGATTTTCCTGAAGATAAAATGATAAGACATTCTTTCTATTTATTGGGTGATGCTGGTAATTCTAAAATGAATCAAGTAGATTCCGCAATTATTAATTTTGGTGCTGCTTTAAGTGAGGCCTCTTCTAATAGTACCGCGATTTTTTTAGGTGATAATATTTATCCAAATGGGCTTACCAATAAAAAAGATAAAAAAAAGTTAGCGGAACATAGACTTAAGGTTCAAACGGATATCGCTAAAAATTTTAAGGGAAGAACAGTTTTTATTCCAGGAAATCATGATTGGTATAGTGGAATTAAGGGGTTAAAACGCCAAGAAAAATTTGTGGAAGACGAATTAGGTAAAAATACATTCTTGCCTGAAAATGGTTGCCCTATCGAAAAGGTTAATATCACAGATGATATAGTACTTATAATTGTAGATTCTCATTGGTATGTGGCAGATTGGGATAATTATCCAACAATCAATGATGAGTGTGATATAAAAACAAGAGTTGATTTTTTAGATGAATTAAGAAGCGAAATAAAGAAAGCACGCGGAAAAACGACAATAATAGCAATTCATCACCCTATGTTTACTTATGGTCCTCATGGAGGCCAATATAGTTTTGCAAGCCATATGAAACCATTACCTGTTTTTGGTACGATTAAAAATATTGCTAGAAAAACAGGAGGTGTAATTAATGTGGATCTTCAGAATAAGATGTATAATGAATTAAAGAACCGCGTAGTTAGTTTGGCTCAAGATAACGACAAGGTGGTTTTTGTTTCAGGTCACGAACATAACTTACAATATATTATTGAAGGTGGAATACCACAAATAGTGAGCGGTTCAGGTTCTAAAACTTCAGCAACACGTTTAATAGGTAACGGAAAGTTTAGCTACGGAGTGAATGGTTATGCCAGATTAGATGTGTTTACAGATGGCTCTTCTTTTGTAAGGTTTTATGAAACAGATATTAATGTTCCAGTTTATAAGACTTCAGTTTATGATTCAATAAAATATGATATAAGTAATTATCCTTCAAAGTTTCCAGAAACGGTTACTTCATCTATATATAAAATAGAAGACGCTGAAAAATCAGGCTTTTATAAGTTTTTATGGGGAGAAAGATTCAGAAAGCAATTTACAACACCTGTAAAAGCTCCAGCCGTAAATTTAGACACCTTATTTGGAGGGCTGAAACCAGTAAGAAAAGGAGGTGGAAACCAATCAAAATCATTAAGGTTAGAAGATAAAAATGGCGCTCAGTATGTTATGCGTGCATTAGAAAAGCAAGCGGCTCAATATCTGCAAGCACTTGTGTTTAAGGATAAGTATATCGGTGATAAATTAGACGAGGATTTTACAACTAAATTAGTTATGGATGTGTTCACTGGGTCACATCCTTATGCGCCTTTTGTCGTTGGAGATTTATCGGATGCTGTTGGTATCTACCACACAAATCCAGTATTATATTATGTGCCTAAACAAAATGCACTTGGAAAGTATAATGGTGATTTTGGTAATGAGTTGTATATGATTGAGGAGCACACTTCAGAAGGGCATGATGACATAGCTAGTTTTGGATATCAGAACAAACTCTTAAGTACTGTTGATATGCTAGATAAGATCAGAAAAGACGAAGATTTTGTTGTTGATGAGGCATCCTATATAAAAGCACGATTATTTGATATGTTAATTGGTGATTGGGATAGGCATCAAGATCAATGGCGATGGATTGAATTTAAAGAAGATGAAAAAAAAATCTTTAGGCCAATGCCAAGAGATAGAGATCAGGCCTTTTCTAAAATGAGTGACGGTTTTTTATTGGGTCTCGCTGTAAGACTTTTACCTTCTGCAGGACTTCTAAGAAAATATGATGAAGTCTTAGTAGATGAAAAAGAAATTAATGTAGAACCATATCCTCTTGATATGGCATTAATTGAGGTATCTGACAAACCTATTTGGGATGCACAAGTAAAATATATCCAAGAGAACATTACTGATGAAATTATTGAAGAAGCATTTTTAAATATTCCTGAAGAGGTTAGAGATGAAGATGTAGAGGAAATTAAAAGATTATTGAAGGCCAGACGAGGTAACTTACAAGATATATCGGACAGGTATTATAAACTGATAAATAAATTTGCAGTTGTAAAAGGCACAAATAAGGATGATTGGTTTGATATAGAACGTTTGCCAAACGGTAAGACAAAAGTATCTGTGTTCCGTATTAAGGGTGGTGAAAAAGCGGATGTGGTACTTGAGCGAACCTATACCAATGAGGATACTAAGGAAATTTGGGTTTATGCTTTAGACGACGATGATGTTTTTAATGTTTATGGTGAAGGTGACCAGTTAATTAAAGTACGTTTAGTAGGTGGGCAAAATAATGATACTTATGATATTAAAAATGGTAAAAGACTAAAGTATTATGAACATAAAACAAAAAAGAATACTTATCTAACTAATAAAGGAAACAGAAAACTTACTGATGATTATGAAACCAATGTCTATAACTATAAGAAATTAAAAAATGGTACAAACAAAATACTTCCAACTATTGGTGCAAACCCTGATGATGGTTTTAGTTTAGGTGTAACAAATGAATTGACAAACTATAATTTTGAAAGAAATCCGTTCTCATCACAACACACCATCGCAGCTAGTTACTTTTTCGCAACTCAAGGGCTTGTGTTAAATTATAAAGGAGAGTTGGCAAACGTATTCGGCACAACCAATCTGGTTTTTAATGTACATTATAATAGTCCAAATTTTGCCGTTAATTATTTTGGTTATGGAAATTCTACTGCAAACCCAGAGGTTGACAATGATAATATTGATTTTGATTTTAACCGAGTCAAAATCCGCACAATCAGTGCAACTCCTTCATTGATTTGGAGAGGGCAATATGGATCGACCTTTGAAGCAGGAATTGCATATGAGTCAAATGAGATTGAACGAACTCCTGGGCGCTATTTAGAAACTGAGTTCCCTGCTAACGATGAATTATTTGATCAGCAAGCATTTTTTGGTGCACAGGCAAAATATACTTATGATGTAAAGGATGACAAGACATTTCCAACATTAGGAATGATGTTTAGTGTTGAAGCTGGTTATAGAAATAATACAAATACAACAAAAGGTTTTGGTTATGTGATCCCTGAATTAGCATTTGATTACAAACTAGTACCTGAAGGTCAAGTTGTGCTGGCAACTAAACTAAGAAGCCATATTAACCTTGGAGACGATTTTGAATTTTATCAGGCTGCTGTATTGGGAGATCAAACGGGATTAAGAGGTTATAGAAGAGAGAGATTCTCAGGTAAAAGTGCTTTCGTACAAAGTACTGACTTGCGTTTCAATTTAAGACGTAAGTCATCTAATTTCTTACCATTTAACGTAGGTTTTTTTGGAGGGTTTGATTATGGTAGAGTGTGGATAGATGATAGTAGGGTAGCTGATCCTAGTTTTAATGAAGATCAATGGAATACATCAATTGGAGGTGGCATATTTGTAACTGCTTATAGTATGATAAATGCTAATTTGTCTGCTTTCAACAGCGATGATGGTTTACGGATTGCATTTAAATTAGGGTTTGGGTTTTAATTTAAAATTTATACCAATCAGGTCAGTAAGCCCTAAAAATTATTTCAATAGTACTTTCTTCGTTTTGTGTGCGTAACTATTTTCAATAATTAGTAGATAAATACCTCCGGTTAATCCATTTACATTTATCTTTTGATTTAATAGGCCTAATTCTAAATTATGTGTTTGAACTAATCTACCTTGTAAATCATAAAGTTTAGCAATTGACCGGTGTTCCAATTTCCCACTTATATTTATTGTATTATTGATATAATCTGTAAAAATATTTAATGAATCAAATGATGGGTATTCACTTGAGAGTGAATTATCAAAAAATCTTAAATATAGCCGCCCGTAAGCACTTAAGTCATCTGAAGGAGTTAAAATAAAATCACTATCATTCAATAATATACTTGATTGTGTGAGATGATCTTCCATATAAATAGAAATATTTTCTGGTAAGGTGTTTTCATCAAGACTAATAATCATTTCTTCACCTAAAGATGCATTAACGCCAATAGGAATTACGACATCAGAATAATCAAATTCGTTTAAAGACTGAATGGCAAATGGTAATCCTGAATTACTATTTACTAGAAATGAATAAATTGCAAAATTTGGAACTATTCCACCCCAAAGTTCAGCGTCATACCCTTTGTCAAGTCCTCTATTTGCATTTGGATTAAAGTAAAAGTCTGTATAGTATGAGTTTTCATTTTGATCAATTTTTAATTTTAAATGATTGAAAGTTGAACTTGAATTATTTCTTCCAACTATGAAGTCATTAGAATTACCAATCGCTCGCATACTTGGATTAAAACTGATTTGTCCTCCTCCCACATTAGCAGAGACAAAAAAGCCTTGCCCAGGAGCAATTAACGTTCCTGGATTTGAATCAGAAAATGCCTGGTTCCAAATGGTCCAACCATCACTGGCATCGCCATCATAACCGTAAACCGCAGCGCCTGAATTATTTAATTGACCAGTATTAGTACTCAAAAATTCACTTAAAGAGATATAGGACGGATATGGGTTACCTATGAGATTCCATTCCTCATATGCTGGTCCACTATTATAAATTGGAACATTAACCGAGGCTAAATTCACTATACCATTGAATAAAAAAGTTCCGGTGTCAGAAGATGCTGCTCTGTATCCTAACCCTGGATCCAAGGTTGCTGATTCAGTATTTGAAAAAATTTGGTAACTTCCTGTTGATTTGTTAAAAGGTCCAAATAAATAAAGGCTATTATCTGTATTGCTGAAGATATTTGGGTTGTCAATAATGAATTCACTAAATGTTTGTCCTGTTAAAGGAGCTGATATTAAATCATTAGATCCAATACCACCTTGGGAAGAACTATTACTATTGACATGTCTTTTGTAGATTATATTCCCGTCGATTGAGCCATGAGGAATTAAACTAGAAAACATTGACTCTGTGGAACGAAGTTCAATATAACCATTTCCATTTATGTGAATATTATCATGAGAAATAACTGAATAACCAGCTTCTATGATTAAAGAAGCATTGTTTTCTATATTTATAAAATTTAATTCAATATCAGATGATACCGTATATTGACCACTCAATATAAGCGCATTTTCTGTAGATGTAGAATCATCAGGTGCATAGGGGCTCCAAGAAGAACCATCGTAAATTATATCATAAGTGGGTACAGTTAAATTTATTACCAAAGTCTCTGAATTATTATAGGTTATGGTTAAGACTGCACTTTTACCATAACTATTACCTGTGTAATTAATTATTATATCATGAGACGAATTATACTTTATTAGTTTAAAAGGAATATTACCTGAATAAATGCTGAATTCACTTGCATCACTACCGGACAGCACAACATCTTTTAAGATATTTCCAATATTTCCGTTGATGTTAGACAATGTTATAATTTTTGACTCTCCAATTCCAAAAATCACATTTTCTGTGCTTGTAAGTTCACTATTAATACTAGGCGAACCAACAGGATTGTCTTGTCCATAGAATTCCATATTTTTTTGGTTTCCTCCTCCCTGATTTGGAGATCCTCCTGCAACAAAAATTCCATTACCAGATACAATTCCTTGTGTACCATGCCTCTTATGATTTAAAGGGTCACCGTTAATCCATGATTCAGTTAAAGGGTCATATATTTCTGTTATATTTAATGCCTCGGAATTCCCAGGAACTTCACCACCGGATATGATTAGTCTATTCTCAAAGTTTGCAACAATGCCAGCAGCCCTAGGAGTGGGGATATTTTGAGAAGGAGGTAATGTACTCCAAGTCTGGGTAGTAAAATCATAGACATCAACTTCCGATAATACAGGACCAAACACACCACCATCACCCCCTGATAGTCTACCAGAGGCAGCGTAAAGCTTACTGTTAATCACTGCTATGTGAAAATGATCACGTGGTCTGGGAGCATCAGCTAGTTGGGACCATATTCCAGTGTTTGGATCATATTCATCAAACCAATTAACATATCCACCAGAGTGTCCATTTGTGTTCCCAGCTAAAATGTAGAATTTATCGTTATATACTGCCAAACCTGTTGATCCACGTTTTCTTCCCGAAGGAATTTCAGGACCTTGAATCCATTCTTGAGTTGCGGGGTTAAATGACCAAATAAAATCTGCTGGTGTTTCATTTGGATAGTTATTGGTCTTAAATGCACCAATTACCCAGATTAATCCTTGGTATTCAATGGCTTGGAAATGGTTAAACTCAAAGGGTGCTGAATTTACAAGTGAATTCCATGAATTATTTGCGTAATCATAAATATCTAATGTACGTGCACTTTCCCTTCCACCAAACATGAAGAACTTATCACCAGCTTGAACAAATGAGCATTCATGCCGAGCAGTGTAATTTTCATTTTCATCCTTATCGCTCCAAACATTGCCAATAACCGTCCAAGTGAACTGCAGATTAGTATCCTCTGAATAAGGTTTAGTAGCTATTACATTTACAAAATGTGTACCATCATTGTTTGGGCCTCCATTAAGTGCTGATACATCTACTGTTCCAATAATTTGTCCATTCGTTGGCTCAATACTTAGGCCTAAAGGTTGACCACTAATGGTATAAGTTACATTCCCATCTGGATCACCACCACTTGCAGATATGGTTAAGTTAATGGATTCACCAACTTCATTAGACTGATCTGAAATAGGATCTATCTCCAATATCGGAAACTGATCTTCTATAGAAATCCATCTTGTTGAGCTTACAGGTTCACTAATACCATCTAATCCTCCATTAACTACGATTAAACGGTCTCCAAATACTTTTGCACCTGGTGCTAATAAATTTTCTGGGAGTTCACACAATTCTGACCATATATCGGTTATTGGGTCATATTCAGTAATAGTATTATAGAAAAAACTTTCACCATTACGACCACCAACAATAATTATTTTCCCGTTATGTACAATAGTACCAGGTTCAAAATGTGATCTTTTTGCAGGAAGGTCAGCAAGGCGCGTCCAACTATCTGTTGTAGGATTGTAAACATCTAAAAACTTTTGATCATCGACACTAACATCATGCCCAAACTGTCCACCAATCGCATATACAAGACTATTGAAACTGGCACCACCGAGGTGATTTCTTGGATCTGGAAGTTGAGCTGCTGCAATCCAACCCAATCCTGGATTATTTGTGTCAAAAATATAATGTTCTCCTACATCAGTTTGTCTATCAGGCATCAATCCACCGAAAAAATGAACTTTTCCATTATTGAAAGCACTCGCCCCAGATGCTCTAGGTGCTGGTAGATCTGGGCCATAGCTCCAGCTATCGGAGACAGTATTATAGATTTGGACCTTATCGGTAGCAACGCCTGGGTGACTGCCAATAAAACCACCAATAATCCAGATGTCAGTGCCTACTTTAGCAATCCCAGCATGGGTTAAGGGTTCAGGCATTGGTGCACCATAACTCCATGTGTTTGAAATAGAATCGTAAATTTCAGTTGCTCCAGTAATTTGTAAACCACCTAAAAAACCTGCAAAAACATACAATTTGTCACCAATCTTAGCACTTTGTGCTTCAATTTTCTCTAAATCAGAGTCTGCAAGAGGATTCCATTGACAAATATCAGGTGAGGTTACATTTATGTTTAGACTCTCTGTATCTGTGTTACCTTCTTCATCGGTAACTGTTAAGGTAACTTGGTAGCTTCCTGGTTGATTAAACGTATAATTAGGGTCTGCAATATTTGAACTATCACCATTTCCAAAATCCCAATTATAGCTTACAATACTATTATTGTCATCTGTTGATGCAGTTCCAGTAAAATCGACGTTGAGAGGAGTCTCACCAGTTAACACGCTGGCGGAAGCCACTGCGTTTGGTGGTTGATTTCCAGTTAGGGAAACTTGAATAACTTCAATGGCATTGATTAGAGGATTCTCTACTTCATGACCAAAAGAAATATTTAGTATGCCATCATCTACTGATGCTGGGTAAGACAGCATCCCAGCAACTTGATGACCAAAGCGAGTTATTAAATCAATATTATCTTGAACTAAATTACCTTCAATAAAAATATCATAAATTCTATTCCCGGTCTGATTTGTGCCTTCAAAACTGTTACCCGAATATAAATTAACTGTATAATTTCCATTTGTAACAGGTATACTGAACTCCATTTCTGGGGCCGATGAAGAATCATATCTTTCACTATTGAATAATCCATTAAAGGTTACCTCATCAATATAATCTGGAATAGAATTATCCCTATTTGAATATTGGAAACTCGAAGCAAAAATTTTGCCAGTGTTTACCGAATATGAGCCACTATTGTAAGCCCCTTCGGAAGGATTTGACTCCCAATCTGGACCAGCATCAGTACTGTTAATTATTGTTGGGCTACCAGCACTTATTCTTACCACAGGTACTTCAATAGTTATTTCAGATGTTAAAGAAACAGATAAGGGACTATTGGAACCATTATGTATAATCTCTAATGTTGCGGTTTTAGTGCCTCCATTATTATCTGGAGTGAACGCT
Organism: Winogradskyella sp. KYW1333; assembly: GCF_003335675.1. Taxonomy (GTDB): domain Bacteria; phylum Bacteroidota; class Bacteroidia; order Flavobacteriales; family Flavobacteriaceae; genus Winogradskyella. Next base: position 520,686 of record NZ_QPHL01000017.1, read on the forward strand.
ATTGGAATTAATGCGTCAGCCTGCGGGCCAATTTGTATGGGTAAACTTAAATTACTATTAAATAGATCGGCGTTTGTACCAACAAAATTGAGTTGCGTAATCTCAATGGCTCCATTATTTGGATTTCCAAGATTCTTTAAGGAAAGATTTAATTCATTTATGCTACCTCCGGTATTTGATTGCCCAAAATCTAACATATTTGGCAATGGTTCTAAGGAATTTACAGAATCTTCAACAACATTTATGAAATCCCAAGTAGCTATATATTCACTTTCTGAACTACCAGATGTACTAATAATTCCTACTGCCACACCAACACTATCATTTGGATCTAAAAAGCTTGCAGGTAATGTTATTGTTGAACCCAAAGAAGATATTGTTATACCATTATTTAGAGAGTAATAAACTTGAGCTGAATTAGTACTGGGATTCACGGAAATGTACAAATTTACACCAGTGGCTTGAAGTAGATTTGCAACATCATAGGTTGCAGAAGTACTAACTCCATTTTCTTCTAAGACAACTTTAAAACCATAAGTAGAGTCACCACTAACAGTTCCGTCCATTATAGCAACTTGGAGGTAATTGTCTTGATCTCCATTACCGATATAAATTCCATAAGATTGACCTGCCAAGGGAGCACTACCATTAAATGGAGTTTCTATTTTTGAATAAACAGTAAATGGATTTGAATTGGTATCTAAATTAACTCCAAATTGAAATGCATTTTCTTGGTTATTAGTTTCATTCAATGAGGTGCCCGAAGAGACTTCATCTACTGTTGCTTTTCCTCCTGCACCTCCAAAAGACAAATTATCAGAATTAAATTGATTAAGATAATCTGTAGCTCCAGATGGGTTTAATTGTAAACCAGTAAATCCTAAACCAAAAAAGCCTGTTCCAGGATCATTATTCCAAAACGGATAGTTAAGGGGTAGATTAGTACCAAGACCATTTTGAGCATCAATGGGGAAAGCATCATTAACATCTAAAATTCCATCATTGTCATCATCAGGATCAGTCAAGTCAGAAATAAAATCTGCATCATTGTCATCTGGTTGACTGCCGGCTGAGCAATGATTTGTTCCATTACTAATTTCGTCATCATTTATATAACCATCATTATCGTAGTCCTCAGAACCAACATAATTTATATCATTGGGTTGAGGGCATTCACCAAAATCGACAGGTTCAAAAACAGTTACATCATTAGCTCCATAAGTTACTACCCAAATCGTTCCTGCATAAGTATGTGAATCACCTAAAGCTATTAAATCTAGTGGGATGCTACCGAAACCATTTAGAAATCCATTGTCTTTTGATAACAAGGTTGTCCCATCTGTATTAAATACATATCTGTTTATATTACCATTAAATGAAGCTGAAAGTATATCACCTTGCATTGCGCCATCAAAATTTGTGGCGGTATATTCACAAATTCCATTTGTAGACGAATTTACAATATCAAGAATGTTTACATCTACACTATTCAGTGACCTGTCATAATTACCTTGTCTTGGATCATTTGGAAAATCAACCATTGTAAATCCAGTAGGATTAAAGTAGCCAGTTACACCAGAAATTAAACTTGACCAGTCATAAGCGCCATTCTCCACCCAACTTGAACCATTATATTGATATTTATACACTCCCGCTTTATCAGGAAATGCTCTTATTGGCACCGGGTGACCACCATAGTATGTGTTATTAGCATCGTTGATAGTACCAACATAATGTAAGGCATCACCCTGTGTAGTCCCATTTTCTATATTGAATTGATTCGTTACATAATCTCCAGAACCTGAATTATATGTGGTTGAATTCTGGGTACCCTTAAGAGTATCATTATTATCATATATCAATGGAGCTCCACCCCAACCTGCATTAGGTCCATTATCATAAGTAAAAATTCGACCATCTTCCGTTATAACTACATCATACGCGTTTCTGTAACCTGGCGAAAAAATTTGAACTGGGCCACCATTTTCTGAAAATGTTTGATTAAGTCCGTTATTGCCTCCAAAAGGATCGCCTAAATCTATGGTGGCATTATACATTGGGTGTGAGGAATCATATGGAAAACTTGGGTGTGTATTATCAATATCCTGACGCTCTGGATCGTTAAGTGAAGGTAAATCATATATGTAAGCGGTGTTGGCAGTTCTAGGATCTAAGTAAGGCCCACCATTATTAGACTCCATTTGTTCTAGTTGCGTAAGGTTAACAATAAGTAGAGCACCACTTAAATAAAATTCAGTAGAACCAGCAAAATTATTACTAGGCGCCCCTTCATTAGTATTTCCACCTACTTGTATTAATAGATATGTGTTTCCGCCACTTGTAAACAAATCTAAACCGTTCGTGGAATGATTCTCTTCACACCTAGGAAGTCCACGCACCAAATCAACTTTTTCCCAAGCGTTTCCATTCCAGCTAAGTCTTGATAAAACTCCTGAATTTGTATCTAAATTTACATCATTTCCAGCACTGCCTCCACCACCTATGCGCGAATCCGAAGATGTGATATATAAAATTGGATTAGAAGCTGTACCTGCTGTTAGTATTCCAGTAATCTGTCTTGCTTGAGTTGAATTATTGGTCCCATCATCGTTATGATTTGGAGTATTATTTTTTATTAATGTTATTTGATTTGTATTAGTAATTGAATATGTGCCATTTCCAGCCGAAGCACTATCTCTTTCAACATCATACTCCCATATTGTTCCATTTTGTTGGGACACATACAATTTTCCATTTGGACCAAAATCCAAAGATGTAGGGTTATTTATGTTGGTTCCAACTAAACCTGAAGAACTAAAGCTTATTGACTGGGAGTTGATAATTTTATGGCTGAAAAGTAAAAGCAGACATAAAAATGTGAATCTAATTTTTAGGAACATAACGGATTGATAAATAGCGGCATAAAATTCTATAAAGTTTTATAAATACCCAATATATTTATATAATATTTGATGTTTAACGAGATTTATCGATGAAGTACTTGGGTTATATTTTTTCGACTATTTATGTCAAAATGCTTAGTTCAAAATAAAGCTGTAAATATTACCTCCTTCAGTGCTATGGCGCTCGTCAGTTATTATTAAGATGGAGTCATTTTTAAAGCAGATTCCTTCTTTTTGCGAATTATGCTTAAGGGGTAGTTTTTCTTTTTTACCTGAGAAAAAGTTGGTCTCATCATAATCAGTGAATTTCCATAGCCGTTTATGGTTTAATAACACTACAGATTTGCCGTCAAAACTGATATCGGCTGAGGTCACCCTTGTGTCTTTACCTTCGAGTTCCAAAGAAGATATATAAGTTGCTGTATGAGTACCAACAGCATTTGGTACGGTAAAAACACTAAAAATCTTATGCTCTTTGCTGAATAAATAAAAGATGTCTTTATGTATAAAAAATGCCTCGAAATCTTTTGGCTTTGTGTCAGCTGGAAGAGTAAATTGGATTGTATGAGCTTTAGCGGTGCTATTCTCTAATTCCTTATTGTAGACTTTATAAATTTGAAAATAGGTACGTTTTTTATTATTGTTTCCAAAATCACCTATATAAATATTACCATATTCATCGGCTGTAATATCCTCCCAGTCAATATTTTTAGCCTCATTTAATGTTATATATTTAGATATTTCACCTGTTGTTTCTAAGCCATATAGTATATTCTCATTTCCAGAATCTTCTATAACCCAAATTAAATTTGAATTTGGAATTTTTTCAGATGCTGAAACTTCCTTGAGGCTATTTGGTAAATCCCCAAGTAATTCTAATTTCCCAAACGAAGTACAAGCAATTGTGATAAGTAGAATAAAAATTAGTCTTTTGGGTATTAACATAGTAATTTTATAATTTCAATCTAAGACTTTGAGTAAACACAAAGATATTATAATTATTGGTGGTGGTGCAGCAGGATTTTTTGCTGGTATAAATATTGCAGAAAAGTTTCCTCAATTGTCTATTGCCATTTTAGAACGTGGTAAAGAAGGATTGCAAAAGGTTAAAATATCTGGTGGTGGAAGATGTAATGTAACACATGCAGAATTTGTCCCATCTGAATTGGTAAAGAACTATCCTAGAGGCGAAAAAGAGTTGTTGGGTCCGTTTCATTCATTTATGACAGGTGATACCATTTCTTGGTTTCAAGAGCGTGGTGTAGAATTAAAAATTGAAGAAGATGGCAGGATGTTTCCTGTTTCAAATTCTTCCCAAACTATAATAGATTGTTTTATAAAAGAGAGTAATAAGCACGGTGTTGAAATATGTTATAATCAAGCTGTAAAATCATTTGAATTAGTTGAAGATGGTTTTTTAATTCATACCATCAAGGATCAATTTACATGTAATAAGCTTGTGATTGCCACTGGAAGTAATCCTAAAATGTGGAATTTATTAGAAGGGATTGGGCATTCTATAGTAGAACCAGTTCCATCTCTATTTACTTTTGATATTAATGATGAACGAATTAAGAATATACCAGGAGTCGTTGCAAAAAATGTAGATGTTAAAGTACTGGGAACTACCTTAAATTCTCATGGACCATTATTGATTACCCATGTAGGTATGAGCGCACCAGCAATTTTAAAACTTTCAGCCTTTGGTGCTATAGAACTTGCAGAATTAAATTATAACTTTAAAATTAAAGTAAACTTTATTCAAAAAGATACTGATACTTGTATTGAGGATTTAAAAAAAGCAAAGATTTTATTCGCAAAAAAATTAGTTGTAAACACTACCCAATTTGATTTGCCAAAGCGACTTTGGAAGAAATTGGTTGTTGCCTCTGGTATTTCTGACGAAATGAAATGGGCAGAAATCAACAAATCTCAATTGGTTTCATTGGCCCAACAACTAACCCAAGCCGTTTTTCATGTAACTGGGAAAAGCACTTTTAAGGAAGAATTTGTTACAGCTGGTGGATTAGATTTAAAGGAAATAAACTTTAAATCCTTTGAAAGTAAATTAATACCGAATCTTTACTTTGCAGGCGAGGTAATAAATGTAGATGCTGTAACTGGAGGTTTCAATTTTCAAAATGCTTGGACAGGAGCATATATTGTGGCACAATCAATTACTAAATAATGAAAACATATATCGCACTTTTAAGAGGAATAAATGTCGGTGGTTATAGAAAAGTGCCTATGGCTGAACTTATATATATTTTAGCTAATATTTGACTTGAAGGTGTAAAGACTTACTTTCAAACTGGCAATATTATTTTTCAATCTGATGAACAAAAAAAACAGAATTAGAGAGAAGAATTCAAAATTCGATTCTCAATCATTTTGGCTTTGAAGTTTCTGTATTGGTAAGAACAAAACAGGAGCTAAATTCAATATTTGAGAATTGCCCCTTGTCAGAAGATAAAAAATCAACAGTTATTTTGCAATACTTAGTCATGTGCCAAACAAAAAATCAGTAAACAAAGCTAGTCAAAAGACCTACGAAAATGAGGAGTATTTCATTATTGGTGACTGTATCTACTTTTATTGTACAACCAGTTATGGCAAAACTAAATTTAAATTACTTTGAGCATAAATTATCCATTGGTGTCACAGCCAGGAATTATAAAACTATGCTAAAATTGATAAGCATTACAGAAGAAAATAGACCAAACCTCTAGATTTTCTCTATTTTTGTAACTGAATTAAAATTAAATGATAGATCAAGATTTTATTCTTAAATCCTACAACTCCAAAGTAGAAAGAGGATCGGTAAAATGGTCGTCTCCAAGTAACATAGCTTTGGTGAAGTATTGGGGAAAACGCAAAAATCAAATTCCTGAGAATCCGTCGATTAGTTTTACACTATCAAATTGTAAAACTATAACCGAAGTAACATATACCAAGAAAAAAAGTACAGAATTTAGTTTTGAAGTTTTTTTCGAAGGTGAGAAGAATGAAGCTTTTAAACCTAAGATTCAAACCTTTTTTGAACGTATTGAAAGCTATGTCCCATTCTTAAGAGATTATCACTTTAATATTGAAACATCAAATACTTTTCCTCATAGTTCTGGTATTGCTTCTTCTGCTTCAGGTATGAGTGCATTGGCACTTTGTTTAATGAGTATTGAGGAAGACTTGGGTGTAGATTATGCAGATGATTACTTTAATCGTAAGGCATCTTTTTTAGCGCGTTTAGGATCAGGAAGTGCTTGTAGAAGTATTGAAGGAGAACTTGTGGTTTGGGGTAAAAATAAGAGTACAGAAAGCTCAGATTTATTTGGAGTTAGGTTTGATGGTGATATACACTCAAATTTTAAGGATTATCAAGATGCAATTTTACTAGTAGATAAAGGAGAAAAACAAGTTAGCAGTACTCTGGGACATAAGCTTATGTACGGTCATCCATTTGCTAAGGAGCGATTTTTACAAGCACATGACAATTTGGACAAACTAAAGGATATACTGTCATCAGGTGATTTGAAGGAGTTTATAAAAATTGTTGAAAGTGAGGCCTTAACCTTACATGCAATGATGATGACAAGTATGCCATATTTCATTTTAATGAAGCCAAATACTTTGGAAATCATAAACCGAATTTGGAAGTTTAGAGAAGAAAACAATTCAAATATTTGCTTCACTTTAGATGCTGGAGCTAACGTTCATGTATTGTTTCCCAAGGCTGAGGAATCAAAAGTTTATGACTTCATTAAGAGTGAGTTAGTTGCATATTGCCAAAACGGTCACTATATTTGTGATAGCGTTGGGAATGGTGCAAAACGGTTGTAGCCAAACCTGGCAACTTAAAAAACTATGAAAGGACCATTATTTTATTCTAAAATTCTATTATTTGGAGAATACGGAATCATAAAAGATTCTAAAGGATTATCTATCCCTTATAATTTCTATAATGGAGCTCTTAAAGTTGACGAAAACCCTTCAGACGAAGCAAAAAAATCAAATAAAAGGTTAATTGCCTTTGTTGATTATTTGCGAAACATTGAAGAAGACTTGGTTTCTTTTGATTTTGACACTTTGCAAAAGCATGTAGATGCAGGTATGTACTTTGACTCATCAATTCCACAAGGTTATGGTGTTGGTAGTAGTGGTGCATTGGTTGCAGCTATTTATGATAAATATGCAATGAATAAAATTACTGTATTAGAAAATTTGACCAGAGAAAAGTTGTTGAAACTTAAAACCATTTTCTCTTCAATGGAATCTTTTTTCCATGGTAAGTCTTCCGGTTTAGATCCATTAAATAGTTATTTGAGTTTGCCTATTTTAATAAATTCTAAGGATAATATTGAAGCTACAGGTATACCATCTCAGAAATCTGAAGGTAAAGGTGCGGTCTTCTTATTAGATAGTGGTATAGTTGGTGAAACTGCTCCGATGGTTAAAATTTTCATGGAAAACATGAAGAACGAAGGCTTTAGAAGTATGTTGAAAGAACAATTTATCAAACACACAGATGCCTGTGTGGATGATTTCTTAAAAGGTGATATAAAATCATTATTTAAGAATACAAAACAATTATCTAAGATTGTACTTAATAATTTCAAGCCAATGATTCCTAAACAATTCCATGAATTATGGAAGAAAGGGATTGAAACTAATGATTATTATTTAAAACTTTGTGGCTCTGGTGGAGGAGGATATATTCTAGGATTCACCGAAAATATTGATAGAGCAAGGGAAGCACTCAAAGGACAGAAATTAGAGGTTGTATATAACTTCTAATATAGATTTTCCTGAACTTATTTCAGGATTTAATTTTCTAAATCCATGCTTTCAAGACAGCAAAAACATATACTCCTTAAATTTTTCAGCTTATTTTCTGTTGTACGTGGATATAATATTCTTATTGTTGTTATCGCTCAATATTTGGCTTCCATATATATTTTTGCGAACCACCTACCCGTTAAAACAGTTTTGTTAGATGTTAATTTATTAATGCTTGTTTTGGCTTCTTCGGCAACAATAGCTGCTGGTTATATCATTAATAATTTTTACGATTCAGAAAAGGACCTTATCAATCGTCCGCAAAAAACAATGTTGGATAGATTAGTTAGTCAAAACACCAAACTCTCATTTTATTTTGTGCTAAATTTCTTAGCTATAGTCTTTGCAAGCTATGTATCTTTCAAGGCTGTTGTTTTCTTTGTGCTATACATCTTCGCTATATGGTTCTATTCGCATCGTTTAAAAAGACAACCAATAACAGGTAATATTGTTTCGGCAGTATTGACGGTGACTCCATTTTTTGCTATTTTTATTTACTATCGAAATTTTGAGCTGGTAATCATCGGTCATGCGATATTCTTGTTTTTACTGATTTCCATGCGTGAGCTTATAAAAGACTTGGAAAATATTAAAGGAGATTTGGCATTGAATTACCGTACTGTTCCTGTTGTACACGGAGAACGAATAACAAAACTGATGCTAAGTATTGTAGCACTATTAACAATTACTGTAGCAACAATTCTGATACTTTATTTTGAAATAGGACATATGTATTATTTCTTTTATCTATGTATATTTTTGTTGTTGGTATTTCTTTTTGTTTTATGGAAATCAGAAAAGAAGACACACTATTTACTTCTTCATAATGTACTTAAGTTTATAATTGTTGCTGGTGTATTTTCAATATTATTAATTGATATATCTATTGTTTTAAATCGTATATAATGGAGCATAACTTAAAAATTGCAATGGCTCAAATCGCACCAGTCTGGTTAGATAAACATGCCACATTAAAGAAAATTGAACAGTCTATAATTGATGCCACTAGAGAAAATGTAGAGCTTATAGTTTTTGGTGAAGCTCTTTTACCAGGATATCCATTTTGGTTGGCTCTTACTGGAGGGGCAGAGTGGAATACAGATATTAACAAGACGCTTCATGCGCATTATGTAAGCAATTCTATATGCATTGAAAAAGGGGATTTAAATTCAATATGTAAATTGGCTAAAACGAATAATTTAGCCATTTATTTAGGGATTATGGAGCGACCTACTGATAGAGGAGGGCACAGTATTTATGCATCATTGGTCTATATAAATGAAAGGGGTGAAATAAAATCTGTACATAGAAAGCTACAGCCAACTTACGATGAACGCTTAACTTGGGCTCCTGGTGATGGCAATGGGCTACAAGTTCACCCTATAAAGTCATTTACAGTAGGTGGTTTAAATTGTTGGGAAAATTGGATGCCTTTACCAAGAACAGCATTGTACGGTCAAGGTGAAAATTTACATATAGCCGTATGGCCTGGCAGTGATCATAACACAAAAGATATAACAAGATTTATTGCACGGGAGTCACGCTCTTTTGTGGTTTCGGTTTCAAGTTTAATGAACAAAATGGATTTTCCTGAGAACACACCTTTCTATAATGAAATTATAAAAAATGCGCCTGATATATTAGCTAATGGAGGCAGTTGTATTGCAGGACCAGATGGTGAATGGATTGTGGAGCCAGTAATCAATAAAGAGGGTTTAATAATTCAATCTATTAACTTTAATAGAGTATTAGAAGAGCGTCAAAATTTTGATGTTGTTGGCCATTACTCTAGACCCGATGTAACAAAATTAACTGTCAATAGAGATAGGCAAACTACTGTAGAAATTAAATAGTTAATGTAAAGTATTGTTATACCTTTGCAGCCTAAAATTTAAGTGTTATGAGCAGAAATCAAGATGGAAGAGGAAAAGGGAAAGCTTCAAGCAGAAAACCTCCCAGAAGTAATGCAAAGGGTTTTGCTAAGGATAACAGATTTTCTAATAAAAAATCTCAGCCGAAAAAAACATCGAATCCAGATGAGATTCGTTTGAATAAATACATTGCAAATTCTGGAATTTGTTCTAGGCGAGAAGCTGATGAAAATATTGCTTTAGGATTAGCCACTGTAAATGGGAAGATTATTACCGAAATGGGTTATAAAGTGAAGCTTGGTGATGAAGTTAAGTTTGATGGAAGGCGTATTAGTCCAGAGCCAAAAGTTTACGTACTTCTAAATAAACCGAAAGGATTTGCTACTACTACAGCAGAAGGAAAGGGTAGAACGGTTATGGATTTAGTTGCCAATGCAACCAATGCTAAAATTAAACCCATTGGCCGATTAGGTAGAAATTCTTTAGGCTTACTCTTGTTTACCAATGATGATGAGGTGATTCAAAAGTTTACCAATTCTAAAACAGGTGTTGCGCGACTATTTCAAGTAGAACTAGATAAAAATCTAAAATTTGAAGACCTTAAAAAAATTCAAGAGGGATTCAAGGTTGAAGGAAAGCTCATTGCCGTTGAAGAAGTTAGTTATATACAAGGTGAGTCTAAAAATAAAATAGGCATAAAAATTAAAAATACTGGTAACACCATATTAAGAACAATTTTCGATTACCTTAAATACGATATTGTAAAAATTGATTGTGTTGCAATTGGTCATTTAACTAAAAAAGATATTCCTAGAGGGCATTGGAAACACTTAACTACACAAGAGGTTAATACTCTTAAAATGCTTTAAGTTATATTATACATTACAACAATTCAATAGTCTTGAAGCCAATTTTAATATAATATTTCATTAATATTTATTTTAATTTCATTTGTATCTTAGTATTACTAATCAACCCTAACTAAGATGAAAGATAATCTTAAACGTGTAATTGTAGATTTCAAGAAGCTAACACCTGAGATACTCGCATTGTTAGTAGAAAAGTATCCCGACGGCTATGACGATAATCATATTATTTCATTTAGAAATGCCAAAAATGAAATTGTTGAGGCTGTTGAAGTTACCACAGAAGACACAAAGTATTTAGTTAAAGTAAGTACTAAATTAGCGGTGACTATGGAGAATTATGATGAAGATGATTATGAGGATTTTGAAGGAGATGATCCTGATGCCATACAACCACCTGAAGATTTAGAGGATTAAATATTTATCTTTTTCTTCAGCACGACTTCCCAAATAAATACAGAAAACACAATGAGGTATTCAAAAGCTAATACCCATAGATTTTCGGTATAATCAATGTCGGCATAAGCAAAATAGCTTAATATTATTACAACAGACCAAATTAGAGCGTATCTGTAGGCAGCGTAAATAGAAAGTATGATTAGTGTTGTTAAATACCATGGATGTACTGTAGTACTTAAAAACAGATAACAACTAAGTGTCAAAAGCATTGAAGTTGCCAATTCAGTTATCGTGTGTGTTGCTCTGAAAAAGGAAAAGTAAAGGATTATAGATAAGGATATCAGTGGAAATATTTTAGTAATTATTGCTATTTCATTATATCCAGTAATGGCATAACCAATTTCTCTGGCCAAATAATATATGCTACCATTAAATTCAAAATTACCGAACCATAATCCAATGGTTTTCGAGTAATTAGTAATAAATTCCATTGAAAAAAATGGTATAAAGAAGAGAATTAGGGTTACTCCAACAACTGAGTAAAACTTTATCAATTTCTTAAAATTTACCTTTCCATTTTCTTTTTTAAACCATTTAAAAAATAATGGTAAAAACATTATTGGGATTAATTTTATGGAGATTGAACAAGCCAAAATAATTGCGGATATTAACCACTTCCTGCAATGCAGTAAGTACAGACTCCAAACGAAAAAGAAAACCATTACACCTTCAAAATGAAGGTTACCTGTTAGCTCTATAATTATAAAAGGGTTAAGTATGTACCAAAAGATTCTGCCGGATGGAATATTTAATTTCTCAAGGAGTTTTTTACCAAAATATAGTGTGCCTAAATCTGCACCAATAATAAGTATTCTCATACCGACAATCGAATTCAAAATACTGTGGCCAGGAAACAAATTTGCAATGACAAAGCATAGCTGGTTTAATGGTGGATAGTTTGTGTAATTTGAAGCACTTAGACTTCCCATTCCATGATATAGTTCTAGTTGATTTGGAAAATTTGTTAGAGCTCCTAATTCCATCTGATAATCAGGAGTACTTAAATACGGATTTAAACCAGACAATATCATCTGACCATCCCAAATAAAACGATAAAAATCTTGTGAAAGATTTGGTATTGCAAATAGAAATAAAAGTCTAAATAGAACAGAAGCAATAACTAGAATCCTAAAGTAGAATCCACTTGACTTAATAACGAGATAAGCAAAAACAAAAAGACCCACATATAGCAGAGGGAGTTTTAAAGTATCGGTTCTTGCTAAATCATAGGCAAAGATTAAATACAATATGGAACTCAAAATAATAAAAACAAGTGGTAACTTTTTGTATTTAATTATATTGATTATTCCGAGCATATAGCCAAAGATAAAATTATTTGCTTCGCGACATTTAATGCCTTTATAAAAAGATTTTTAACTTTAAGAGCAATACTTAAATTATGAGTTATTCTATTCACCACAATTTTTTATTTCTTAAGGACATCGAATCAGTATATAATGCTATATCTCAGCCCGAGCATCTTGTCAAGTGGTGGCCATTAAAATGCAGTTGAATTCCAGAACTTGGAGAATTATACAATTATAACTTTACAGATAAGTATAACTGGTATGCCGAGGTTAGTTCATGCAAGAAAAATGATCACATTCATTTTAAAATGACGGAATCAGATGAAGATTGGAATCCAACAACATTTGGTTATAATTTAGAGGAAAAGGAAAATAGGACCTACATTAGATTTTTTCATAAAGATTGGTCTGAATGCAATGATCACTTTAAGCACTCGTCCTTTTGCTGGCCACTTCTATTAAAAGGTTTGAAAGATTACTTAGAGAAAGGAATTGTTATTGCTTTTGAGAATAGAGCCTAAACTTTAGAACCTAAAGATTTAAAAAAGACATACCCAAACCCAATAAATAGCATCAGGTGAAATGGAAATAGTCCAAAGTCACCACCCTGATCACCAACAATAAAAGCGCTGTATAATCCAAATCCAAAATACAGCATTAGAAGACCTTCTATGATGACGTGTGGAGATACTTTTTTACGTAGGTATTTATTGTTTTTCCAATTATCTTTAAACATTCTAATATTAAATTTAGGTGTGCGTACAAACTCACTCTTCTTGCCTGCATGACCTTCAAGTACTGCAATGGAATTATGCAATGAGAAGCCCATGGCAATAGAAAAGAAAGTGAAAAACATGCCTGTGTATCCAAAGAATTTCTTAAATCCACTACCATAAATATTTCTGTACATAAACCAATAGCAAACAAAAAAGATAATAGTACTCATTACAAAGAAACTCATAACGTAGAAGTAGTCTCTGAGATGAGCATATTCATTTTTAATGTAGAGCATAGGTATACTTAATACTGCTACCACAAAAATGCTTAAAAACATGGAACTGTTTAGTAAATGAAGAAGTCCGTGTATTTTAGTTTTGGTAGAAATATTTTTAGATTTAATTACGCGCCACAGCATTTTTCTGAAATTCTCTGCACCTCCTTTATTCCATCTAAACTGTTGAGAACGCGCGGCACTTATTACAATCGGTAATTCTGCAGGTGTTTCTACATCTTCTAAATACTTAAATTTCCACTTCTTAAGTTGTGCTCTATAACTTAAATCTAAATCTTCAGTCAATGTGTCTCCTTCCCAATTACCTGCATCTTCTATGCAGGTCTTTCTCCAAATACCAGCTGTTCCGTTGAAATTGATAAAGTGTCCTTTTGAGTTACGACCAACCTGTTCTAAGGTAAAATGTGCGTCTAATGCAAAGGCTTGGATTTTGGTTAACAAAGAATAATTTCTGTTAATGTGTCCCCAGCGCGTTTGTACTACGCCAATTTCTTCATCTTTAAAATAAGGAATGGTGCGTTTTAACCAGTTTGGTTGAGGTAAAAAGTCTGCATCAAATATTGCTATAAAGTCACCTTTGGCAATTTTTAACCCTTCCTTTAATGCGCCAGCTTTAAATCCAGTTCTATCAGTTCTGGTGATGTGTTTGATATCAAGTCCAGTAGATGCTAATTTTTCAACATGAGCTTTAGTAGTATGAATAGTTTCATCAGTAGAATCATCTAAAACCTGTATTTCTAATTTATTCTCAGGGTATTCTATGAGAGCAATGTTGTCTAGAAGACGTTCCATAACATACATCTCATTAAAAACCGGTAGTTGAATAGTTACATATGGAATTTCATTAGGATTATTCAGGTCAAAAGTTTCACATTCTTCACGTTTCTTTTTTGAACTTAAATAATTATAAAGCAAGTTGAGTTGTGCGAGTGCATACATAAAAATAAGCACTATTGCTATTGTGTAAACTACAATTATGAAATACTGAAGATAAATCACCTGAAACTATATTTAAAAATCCACCAAAGGATTTTTACGCCTGCAAATATAGCACCTTTTATGGTACCTGAAACTTTTGAGACACCTATTCTGTTTCTGTAATTGACAGGGATTTCTCTGTAGGTGAATTTTTGTTTGAGTGCTTTCAGTTGCATTTCTACTGTCCAACCATAAGTTTTATCCTCCATTTTAAGATCTAATAATTTAGAATACTTGATAGCACGAAATGGTCCTAAATCTGTAAAGGTTGATCTAAAAAATAAGCGCATTAAACTCGTTGCAAGCCAGTTGCCAAAAATTTGAGGTAAGGTCATTGATCCTTTTTCTCGTAGTTCTTTTACACGTGCACCAACTACAAAATCCACATTATCTTCTATAATCGGATTGACAATTTTTACTAGCTCTTCAGGATAATCACTATAATCCCCATCTAAAAAAACAATGATACCTGCTTTTTTTTCTTGTTGAGCAATGTAATCCATGCCTTTGAGACAAGCATAACCATACCCTTTTTGTGTTTCGACCAACACTGTGGCACCTGAACCTTTGGCATTCTTTTCTGTATTGTCTGTAGAATTATTGCTTACTACAATAACTTCATCTACAATATCTGGGATATCGTTTATGACATGTTTAATAGAATCCTCTTCGTTAAAAGCAGGAATTATAACTTTAATGATGGGCATTACCTCAATTTGAAGTTGCAAAAATACAACTTCTTAATTCTCATTTACCAATTTCCTCAAATCAACATCATTACCTAGAAGTATTTCATTAGGGTTAATTCGTCCTTTCATACTATCATTTTCTAATTTTAGGACACCCCTTGGACAAACCGCAGCACAAATGCCACAACCAACACAACTTGAGCGCACAATATTTTCACCTTTTTGGGCATAATGTCTTACATCAATACCCATTTCGCAACTGTTTGAGCAATTTCCACAAGAAATACATTGGCCACCATTGGTTGTTATTCTAAACTTTGAGAATAGGCGTTGCTGAAATCCTAGTACAGCAGCCATAGGACAACCAAAACGACACCAAGCTCTACTTCCTAAAATTGGGTAAAAACCTGTACCGATTACACCTGAGAAAATAGAACCAATATATATACCATAAGCTGATCTTAAGTTTCCGGATTTTATGTAAAAAAGTTGATCCGTTGTACCTGTGAAATGCATTATCAGAAGAAGAGTAATTACAAGAAAAAACCCAATAGCACCATATTTGGCATCCTTACCAAGTTCATTTCGTTTAAAAATCATTACACCAGCGAAAATAATTGTCAAAAAGCCTATCACAAGTGAAATGAAAACACCTCTTGTTAACCAAAAATCATTACTCTTATAACCTAAATATGTATAGATCATTGCAGTTGTCATAACAACTGAAAAGACAAGTACTAAGTGAATTAACCAACGTTCTAGTTTCCATGCTGACAATTTTTTTGAAGATAAATGCCTAAAAGAATCACCCGCTGTTTCAGCAAGACCTCCACAACCACAGACCCATGAGCAATACCACCGTTTCCCATATTTGTAAGTTAAAATGGGTGTAATTACAAATATTGATAGAACACCGAATAATATAAGAGCTAATCCAGTATTACCATTAGATAAAAAGGCTTTTACAGACCATTCATCAAAAATATAATAGTTAAGTGGCCAGATGCTCTTAAGATCATAATATGGTAAATCATTATTCATTATATACATAAATTCCGGAATCAAAAAGGCAAAACCTAATTGAAAAAACATTACCGATACAGTTCTAATTTGTTGATAACGATTATGTCTGTATTTTAAAATGAACTTATAACCAAAAGCTAAAATTGCAATTGTGTAAAGTGTACCATAAACAAACCATTGGCTTGCATTTCTGCCACTTAACAATTGACTAAGAGGGTCAAATAAACTGATTAAGCCTGTATTCGCCACACCATCTTTTCCTAGTCCTAAATATTGAGGATAGAAATAAAGAACAATATAAAAGGCAGTAAGAATAATCCCTACCGACCAGCCCCAAAATCCTCTTGAAGAAATTGATTTGAACCATACTCCATCATTTTTTATGCCTTCTAATTTGTTTAAATAGGCTTCCCTAGAATAAAAAATCGTTCCAATTACAATTAGACCCAAAGCAAATGTTAGAAATAATCCTTTGTTTGGAAAACTTGTATTGAATAGAGCAAGAGTTAAAATAAATAGACCAATTAGTCCTAAACCTAGAGCTATTTTCTGTTTGGTTGTAATGTTTAAAGCATCTGGTGTTGCCAATGACATGCTATGATTTAATTTATTACTCATTACTAGGCAGTTTGTAGTTGATTGTTATAGGATTGAATTATTTGTTTTTCAAATCTTGAATAAAACTCAGGATCAAAATTTGCTTCAGCAAGATGATTAATTACATAATCAACATCTCTTTTTTCGGTAAGCCACGTGTCAAATGTTTCATGTCGCATCCTAATTCCAAAGGTGTTGATGCCTAGAAATTTATTTGTGTTCTTATCATAAGCTACTGTTATGCATTTAGTGTCATCTTCGTGTTTCCAATGAAAATGGGCTTCATTCTCAGGTCTGCCTTTTTTGCCATGTACCCAGCCATAGGTTTGGTATTCTATATCTAAAAATTTAGCCGAGTTAAACCAGTGTCCTGGATTGTACTTTATGCGATTGCCACAAATAGTTTGTGCAAGTACTTCACCCATCATTCGACCAGTATACCAAACCGCTTCAATTGGCCTTCTATTTCCTATGGCTTCGTGTTGCTCCGCACAATCTCCTATAGCGTAAACGTTGGGAATATTTGTTTCTAAATATCGATTTACTTTAACGCCTCGACCAGTTTCAATTTCAGAATCCTTTATAAAATCTATATTAGGAGAAACTCCAGCAGTTAACCCAACTACATCGCATTCAATTTCTTCTCCAGTTTCTTCGATGATTACAGATATAACTTTACCGTTTTCATCAGATTTAATTTCCTTAAGGTTTGTAGATAAACGTAAATCAATATGATGATTTCTTATGTGTCTATTAATTATTCCACTTTCGCCTTCAGGTAATACACCATTCCAAAAGCTAGACTCTCTAACAAGAAATGTGACAGGGATTCTACGACTATTTAACATTTCTGCAAGTTCAATACCAATTAAACCACCACCAACAATTACAGCACGTTTACACTCTTTATTATTAGGAGCAAATTTTTCAAGATTTTCTAAATCCTGTTTGTGGTACATTCCCATAACACCTTCCAAATCTTGTCCTGGCCACCCAAATTTATTTGGTTTGCTTCCAGTTGCAATTACAAGTTTGTCATAGTTCAATGTTTCACCATGAGAAAAATGAAGAACTTTAGAGTTAGTGTCAATGAATTCTACAAAACCTTGTTTAAGATCAATACGATTTTTATCCCAAAACCAATCCTCGTAAGGTTGGGTATGTTCAAATTTCATATGTCCCATATAAACATACATCAAAGCAGTACGTGAGAAAAAATATTCTGCTTCTGCTGAGATAATGGTAATTTTTTTATCCGATAGTTTTCTGATGTGTCTTGCAAGTGTAACACCAGATATACCATTGCCGATTATTACGACGTGTTCCATATTGAAATTGATTGTTAGTATAGACAATAGGTCGAAGGTTTTGTTAAAACCTTAACAGCCATAGTTGAATTTCTTTAAATTTAGGCATTATTTAGTTTTATGAAACATTTAATTTCTTTGATTTTTTCCATTTTAATATTTGGCTGTGCAGCTAGTGTTTATAAATCTGAGAAAATAAATGGCGTAAGTTTTGTGGCTATGAATACAGCTGTAGATAGCACTAATATAGTACCGGTAGTTGAGGTAAATGCTAATTATGCTGCTGTTATGCCATTTGGATTTATAAGAGATTTAGATCAACCTAAGGTTATACATAATACGGATAGACAATGGTATGGTGAAACTAGGGCAGGAGCAAAGCAATACATATACGAATTACAGAAGAAAAATATTTCCATTATGATAAAACCTCAAATATGGGTTAGTCGTGGAAAATTTACTGGAGAAATAATGATGCAATCTGAAACCTCTTGGAAAGAACTAGAGGATTCATACAGTAATTTTTTAATGGAATATGCAGAACTTGCTGAAGAAGTAAATGCAGAAATTCTTTGTGTTGGTACCGAACTAGAACTGTTTACAAAATACAGACCTGAATATTGGTACTCGCTAATAGAAAAGATTAGGTCAGTCTACAAGGGTAAGTTAACTTATGCTGCCAATTGGAATGAATATAGAAAAACACCTTTTTGGGATAAATTGGATTTTATTGGTATTGATGCCTATTTTCCAGTAAGTGATCATAAGACTCCGAGTTTTGAAGATTGTTTGGCTGGATGGCAAAAACATAAATTTGAAATATTAAAATTATCAAGTACCTATAAAAAGAAAGTACTTTTTACTGAGTATGGTTATCGCAGTGTAGATTATGCAGGTGAAAAACCTTGGGATTATTCTAATAGGGAAGGGTCTGTAAATCTTGAAGCTCAAGTAAATACCACAAAAGCGCTATTTGAAACATTTTGGTATGAAGACTGGTTTGCTGGAGGATTTGTTTGGAAATGGTTTCATATTCACAATAAAGTCGGTGGTCCAGATAATAATATGTTTACACCACAGAATAAACCAGCCCAGGAGGTTATAAGAGTTCAATACGGATATTCAAACAACTATTAAATGCGAAACTTAGTTATTGGAGATATTCACGGTGGTTTAAAGGCCCTTGTTCAGTTATTAGAACAATTGAAAGTTAAATCAGGAGATAAACTTGTTTTTCTTGGTGATTATGTTGATGGCTGGAGCGAATCTGCACAAGTTATTCAGTATCTTATTGAGTTGTCTAATGCTGTAGAGTGTGTTTTTATTAAGGGTAATCACGATGTTTGGTGTGAAGATTGGCTCAGGGAAGGATTGGCAAATCCAGTGTGGTTAGCTCATGGTGGTAAAGAAACTGTTGAAAGTTATTCTGAATTTACGTATGAAGAAAAAAAGCAACATCTACAGTTCTTTCAAGCTATGGAACTTTTTCATTTAGACAAGGCAAATAGATTATATGTACATGCTGGGTTTACATCTATGCATGGCGTACAACGAGAATATGAAATAAGAAATTTTTACTTTGATAGAACCCTATGGGAAATGGCTTTAACAATGGATAAACGTATTTCTAAAACATCTGACAGATATCCTCAGAGATTAACCCATTACTCGGAAATTTATATTGGCCATACTCCAACATTGAATTATCATAAGCATGAACCTATGAATGCTGTTAATGTGTGGAATGTTGATACAGGTGCCGCTTTTACAGGGAGGCTTTCAGCTATGAATGTTGATACAAAAGAAGTCTTTCAAAGTGATCCTGTTACTTATTTGTATCCTAAAGAGCGAGGCAGAAATAAGTAATTATTTTACATGATTTTTGTAATAGTGATAGATGTCATTGGCATCAGCACCCAACCAACGTTTTACATAAATGGTCCAGAAGTGATATTGTAATTTCCAAATGCCAACTTTTTTGTATTGTCTTGCTGAGGTTCTTATTTTACTATTTATAACTACAAATTGTTTTCGGGCATATAGTTCATTAATTAAAATATTGTCCTCATAAATAAGGTAATCTTCATCATAGCCACCAATATCTTTGAATAGTTCTCGTGTTATAAATTGACTTTGATCGCCTCCACGACATGGTCTCCAATTAAATTGTGTGAGCCAACTGGCAAGTCTTAACCACCAATGATTACTATCAAACTGCATTCTAAAGCAACCAGCCTTATTTTCTTTAGAAATATCATCTAAAATTAAAATATCGAAATTCTTTGGAGGTAAAGCATCAGCATGAAGAAAATATAAGACCTCACCATTCGAAGCTTTAGCACCCAAATTCATTTGTTTTGCTCTTCCTTTTTCTGAGTTTAAAAGTTGAACATCAGCAAAGCAAGCAACAATATCCTTTGTTTTGTCCGTACTGCCACCATCTACTACAATTATATCTGAAATATTGGAGCTATTTGAATTGGCATCGATATGATGCAATAGTTTCCCGATGAATTTTTCCTCATTAAGAACAGGAATAACAATTGAAATCTTACTCATTCAAGTCCCAATTATAGTCCTTGAAACTTTTACTTGCAGTGTCAGAAATCTGAACTTCAGAATACAAATTCAGAAAATCAATTAGGTTTCTGTATTGTTTGAAATCTTTAGCAAACCACTTAAATATTTTGGAGAGTCTAATTCTGTTAGTAGAAATTTCGTTCTTAGATGAATCACTAAGAAATTCTTTGGTTGAATTTGTCAGTAACGTTTCAAGGTTTGAAGCTGTGAAGGCTTCATTTTGAAGTTTGGGGCAAGATTCTGAAGCACAGACAATGGCAAAGTGGATTCTAGGTTCATTCATCTTACGCAATATTTTGTGTTCAATATCATTGAGATTTAAACACTTATCACCAAATTTCCATAATCGCTGGTCCCATGGATCTTTTATGTCCTTAATGCTTTTGATAGGATAATTACGTAGAATCAAGTCGACAGTTAAGGCATTATAGGCGTTGATCCAAAAGGCTAATTTTTCTTCCTGGGAATAATCATTAATTTTAGAAAAACCCATTTTTAGCATCTTTATATAAACTGCTAAACCTTTTGCGTCTTTTTGAAATCCTTTGTAATTAACAGAACCATCTTCTGTTACATATTTTTTTAATAGGGCCTCCCAGATTTCATGGTTTTCATAAAATCGTTTCGAAATATTTTGATGAAAACTTAGATCATTAATAGAATCATTTTGTTTTTCTTTCATAAGTTCCTTTGCCTCATCTAAACTTTCGGCTTCAGCTATTGTAGTTCCTTTATCATCAGTAACCTCAATCATTTCAAATATTTCGCCTTCTTCTGGTATTGGAGGAGGAGGTGGAGGAGGTGGCATCGTTGCATCAGGTACCTTCGTAATAATCAATGAATCTATCACAGCTTTATCTTGTGAAGTATTCTTAACAACTTCTTTTTTTGTACCACAGGAAAACAAACCTAGTGCAACAAAAAGGATTAAAGTTCTAATAAGTGTCATGCCATTTTGTTTAGCAACATCCACCACCATCGTAGTGAAATGTTGATTCACTAATGTAGACGTCGTCTCTACCCAACCCTTTCAATGCACCTGCGGTTTTATCGCAAACTGCTAAAGGTTGGTTTTTGAGTAATGTGTGGCCTGCCTTATCATCAAAATAATCATTTTCACCAAAATAGATGGCGGCTTTTCCTGTAAAAACACAAGGCCCATCCACTGGCATAGGATCTTTTATAGCTGCAACTTCTATGGATTCTATATATATTAATTCGTCTGTTGGATAGTGTTTAGGGTCCAATATTCTATAAGGTTTTCTGGCTCTTATTTCAATTGTACCAAATCCCGCATCAGTAAGGGCTTTTACATATTCTGCAATTGGCAAGCTACCGCTGAGGCACAAAGCTCTTAATCTCTCGTCATTACGTAATGCATCATTCATCGGTTGTTCGCATGTAGGGTCGCTCATTACTAACCTGCCATGAGGTTTAAGTACACGGTACATCTCATCAATGGCTTTTTTAAGATCATCTGCTTTGAAGATATTGAAAAGGCAATTTTGTGCTGCTACATCTATGCTATTATCTTCTACGGGAAGATTCATAGCATCACCCTTTTTAAGTTCAACAAAATCACTTTTAAACCATGGATTTAGTTCTTCAGCTTCCTTAAAATTTTTACGTGATGCCTCTAACATTTCATCAACCACATCAATACCAATAACGCCACCTTTCTGCCTGTTGAAATATGCAAACTGCAAAAGTTCCATACCACCTCCAACACCAACATAAAGCATTTTGGGATTGTTGGTTAAATCTCGTGCATGCACTGTACTGCCACAACCATAGTTCATTTCTTGCATTATTCTAGGAATCTTTAAACCTGGAAGTTCCCAGATAGGATTTGTGGTACAGCATAATCCAACATCTGGCGTTAAAGCAGCTTCCTTATATACATCGTGTGTGGTTTCTAAATAACTCATTTATAATGTCTTTATTAATTCTTTAAATAGGGTTATCATATTAGGTTCGGCTTTGTTTGCCATTTCTATGATTTCGGTGATATTTACAGGTTTAAGATTATCAGGATCACATTCGTCTGTTAAAACTGAAATTGCCGAGGCTTTTAGACCTAAATGATTTGCAACTATTATTTCTGGTACTGTACTCATACCTACCGCATCTGCACCAATAATCTTCAGCATTCTGTACTCAGCTCTGGTTTCTAATTGCGGTCCAACAACACTTGCATATACACCTTTATGTAGTTTAATATTATTAGTGTTTGCAATTTCTTCTATTGTTGTATTTATCTCAGAATTATAAGGAGCGCTCATATCAGTAAAACGCTCACCTAATTCTGATACACCTTTAAAGGCTAATGGAGAGCTACCTTGCAAATTAATATGATCATCAATTAACATTAGCTCGCCTTTCTTAAAATCTAAATTAATAGCACCTGCAGCATTGGAAACTAAAAGAGTTTTTATTCCGAGTTTTTCCATTATTCTAACTGGGAAAGTAACATCTTGAAGTGAATAGCCTTCGTAAACATGGAAACGGCCTTGCATTACAACAACCTTTTTGCCTGCTAATTTACCGAAAATGAGTTTTCCCTTATGAAACTCTACAGTTGCGGTAGGAAAGTTTGGAATGTGATTATAACTGGCCTTTGCAATTATCTCAACCTCGTTTATGAGTTGACCAAGTCCAGTACCTAAAATTATACCAATTTCAGGTTTGTCAAAGCCTTTGCTCTGCAAATATTCTGTGCTTTCAGTTATGTATTTAATCATTTAACTGTTGTATTTTTTCTTGTAATTCTAAGTTTGATTTATAGAAATCTGAAGCAATTAAATCTTCATAAGTATCAATGTCATTTAATGTTTCTAAGGTACTTACTGAAACGTTTAATTTTTGTAACTCCTGTAACGTTGTCTTCAATAGATGATTTTGACTCCATGGTTTATTCTGAAATATTTCAGGCACCATCGATCTAAGGCCAATTAAATAATAACCACCATCTTCTGCAGGTCCGAATACTGAAACTGAATCATCAAGTGAATTAATACTCTCTTTAATATGACAGGATGTAATTGTTGGTAAGTCAGAACCAATTAAGACTATTTTTTTATAACCAGCATTAAAACTATCATTGAAGGCATTATACATTTTTTCGCCTAAATCTTCCCCTTGCTGAACAGTTTTGTTTTCATTTGGCCAATGAGATTCTGTTATAGAACTAGAGTAATAAATTTTAATGTCACAGTTTAGGTTTCTTGTTGCTTTCTCTGTAACTTTTACGAGTTCTGAGTAAACTTCAAAAGCACCAATGTCTCCAATGGTCTTTGCTAATCTTGTTTTTACAGTACCGAGAGTTATATTTTTTACAAAAACTATTACTAATGCTTTAGTCATATACCTTTTTACCTTTTAAAAGCCATTTGCTCCAATCCTTTGAAAATGCATGTACATTTTCAGTTGCTTCTTCTTTCGAATTATAAACCGTGAAGTTATTGTTTTTCCATTCAAAAATACCGCCAAACAAATTGTAAACATTTTTATGGCCCTCTTTCTTTAGTTTTTCTGCAATGTCTTCAGATCTTACACCTATGGAGCAATACACAACTATCATGGCATCATTATCCGATAAAAATTTTTTAGTTTCAATAAGACTAAAATTATCATAGCCTACATGGATAGCATTTTTGAGATGGCTAACTTTATATTCTTCAATTTCTCGAGCATCTAATAATACTGCTTCTACACGTGGCGTTGCCAATTCATTTGCAGTAATATATGGGATACTTTCTTTATTGTATTTTTTTAATACGTCAGCTATAGTTTCTTGAGAAAAAGAAAATAGGTTAACTATTGAGAATATGATTAATAGGGAATTTTTCATAATGTTAAGCAACGGTTCCTTGGCAGCTGCTTCCAGCGCCCGCTGTACAGCCGTAACAATGTTGTGAAATAATAATATTTCTTCCTTCTAATAGCTCTTCATTGTATTGAGAAATGTGCTTTACTTTGCTATTTACAGGTAACTCTAACATCTGGTTAAAATCACAATCGTATAAATATCCATCCCAGCTTATTGATAAGGTATTTGTGCACATAACATTAGCTACAGCATCAGGATTGTAGGCATCTACCAATTGATACATGTAGTCTTCGTAGTTTTCTGAAGCAATTAAATAATCCAAGAATCTACTTATCGGAAGATTTGTAATAGCAAATAAATTATGAAATTGAATACCAAAATCTTCTAGTAATGCCTTTTTAAAATCCTTTTCCATCGAAGCCTGATTGCCAGGAAGAAATGCACCAGATGGGTTGTAAACTAAATCTAACCTCAAGCTACTATTGGGCATGCCATAACCAATATCATTTAATTCCTGTAACGCTTTAATGGATTTGTCAAAAACACCATCACCACGCTGTTTGTCGGTTTTGCCTCTTGTCCAATGTGGCATGGAGCTCACCACGTGAACATTGTGTTTTTTGAAGAATTCTGGTAAATCATAATACTTTTTATTTGCTCTAATTATGGTGAGATTTGATCGCACTATAAAATCTTTAATACCTGCTTTTGATGCTTCTTCAACAAACCATCTAAAATTAGGATTCATTTCAGGTGCACCACCTGTGAGATCTAAAGTATGTGCCTCCGTATTTTTTATTACTTCCAGACATTGAATCATTGTCTCTTTGGTCATAATTTCCTTTCTGTCAGGGCCAGCATCTACATGACAATGCTCGCAGACTTGATTACACATATAACCAACATTAATCTGTAATATTTCAAGTTTTTTCGCCTTAAGTGGAAATTGATTCGTATCCGCAATTTTATCTTTAAATTTTGGTAACTCACCATTCTGAAAAATTCCATTTGATAGAATTTCTAACTGTCTTTTGCTCTGAGCTAATAAACTCTCTCGCTTATGAAGAGATTGGGTTTTAACTTTTGTCATTTAATACTATCCATCAAGTTTATTCACTTTATTCATCATCTGAACACCATGCACTAAGGTTGCACCACTTTTAATTGCAGCTCCTACATGTATGGCTTCCATCATTTCTTCTTTGGTAATTCCACGTTCTAATCCATCTTTAGAATAAGCATCTATGCAATAAGGACATTGCTCTGTATGTGCGACTGCTAATGCAATTAATGATTTTTCTCTAGCAGTTAATGCACCTTCTTCAAATACCTTACCGTAATAATCAAAGAATTTGTTTCCAAGTTCTTCGCTCCAGTCATTGATTTTGCCGAATTTCCTGAGGTCTGCAGGGTCGTAATATGTTTTAGACATTGATTAGTTTATTATTGGTTTTTACAAAAAATCAAGATAGTATTTTTTGTCGAAGTTAATTCTTAAAGATTACAGAAAATATCAATATTCATAAAACAAGTTGTTTGCCAATAAACTAATAATCAATTTTGTCTTCTTTATCTTCCCAATTTTTAAAAACTTTTAGAGCAGTTTCTCTTGCCAATTATTTCACCATCTTTTACAACTATATATCCAAATGGGCCACCTTCATTATTTTTCACTCCATTTATTGCAACTTCTATTGCCTTTATCATAAACTGTTATTTGTTATTCATAGGACATCAACTTTCATTAATTCGTATAGTAATCTCAATATTATTTTAAGGATATTTATTATTAATAAAAAATTTCGAGAATTAGGCTAATATCTTAAATGATTTTAAATCTAAAAAATAACCTTTAATACTAGAATCTTCGGTCTGGATGAAAGCCATCAATATTTAAGGATGTCTTTTTATTTGAGATAATCTCTGAAACTAAAAGACCTGTTGCAGTACTCATACTCCAGCCCATCATGGCATGACCAGCAGCTATAGTAAGGTTAGGGCACCTTGTTGATTTTCCAATATAGGGTAATCCATCTGGTGAAATAGGGCGTAATCCACATGCGGCCATTTCTTTTTCTGAATGAGTTAATTCTACAGTTGGATAATAACGTTTAGCTGCATGTGCAATAGCGTCAACTCTTACTTTATTAATATTATGGTTAATTCCTGCAATTTCCATTGTACCAGCGAAACGTGTAAACCCATTCATAGGTGTTACAGCCGCTTTTGCTTCGGTTAATATGGCTGGAATCGTTATGCCTGTAGGTTTTTCTGTATTTATACGATAACCTTTCCCCGCCTGTAAGAGCAATTTTAAACCTAATTTTTTACTTAATAATGAACTCCATGAGCCAGCAGCAAGAACGACTTCATCCACATTTAAGGATTGTTTATTAGTTTTAAGAGCTTTTATGTTTTGTTTTTCAACCACTAAGTCTTCAACTTTTTCATTAAGGTAAAAAGTAACCCCTGCTTTATGTAAATAGTCCTTCATGTCTCTCATAAATTCATGAGGAGTGGTGTGGTGGTCACATTTAAAGTAGGCACCACCGATGGTATCAATTTCTACATTAGGTTCTAATTCTTTAATTTCTGAGGGTGTTACTCCTTTAGCTTCTAATCCAAGTACTGTTGCCATTGCTACAAGCTTAAGTTCTTCGTCTAACATTTTTTGAGTTTGACAAAGCATAAATAAACCCTTCTTCTCGTAATGTGCCGTAAATTTTTCAGTTGATTTTATTTCATCAAAGAGCTTCTGACTCAAAACAGCAATATCTCTAATTAATGGAGCAGATCTTGTAACATGATCTGCATTGCATGATTTGTTAAAGGCCCATGCCCATTTAAAAAAATCTAAATTTAATCGAGGTTTTATATATAAAGGACTTGAAGAATTAAACATCCATTTTAATCCTTTTTTCATTACACCTGGTGCGGATAATGGAATTATGTGACTAGGAGATAAGTATCCTGCATTAACGTAAGAAGTACCGGAATTTAGATTTGATTGATCTACAACAGTTACCTGATAACCTTCCTTAAGTAGAAAATAGGCTGAACATAAACCTATAATTCCGCCACCAATAATAACAACATTTTTACTCATATTTAATTCGCACGCACCTAATAAATATAAACTAAAAATAAATTTTGTAATTGAATTAAATAAAACATTAATTAAGAATTTGATTCTAAACTGGAAAACCTAAACAAGACTGTCTGGGTTTTTGAGATAAATAGCACATTAACTTAAGCAACACATTTCGACTTAGTGATAATGGTACTTGAGTTAACTTTAAATATTGGATTCAAGAATCTTTCCAATTGGTCAAATTCAATTAAGAATGCATCATGCCCATGGATAGATTTAATTTCGTGAATTGCCACATTGTTCTTTACGCCTTTTAAATCAACAAAAGCAGACCAGTTTTCTTCTGGTTTGAAGAATAGATCTGAATTAATCGTGACAATATGGATGTTTGATGATATCTGACGTGCAACCTCAATAAAATTACCTCTTCCTTCGGTTATGTCAATAGTTCTTAATATATGATTCATCATTTTGTATGCAGAAAGTATAAATCTATCGCTTAGTCTCTTTCCATGATGATTTAACCAAGATTCTACATTAAATAAATTTGAGTTTCTCTTTGATCGCTCAAATTTTTTGGTAAAGGATTCAGGTGTTCTATAAAGAGTCATAGCATGCATCCTTGCATCTTCTAAAGGTTTTCTAGAATTATTTAGAATAGCATCTTGAATATGGCAATTTGCAATTAGCCAATCTGTAGATTTCCAATCAGTTGCGATTGGAATAAGGTTATTAATAAGATTTGGTTTTAGTGTTGCTAATTCCCATGCAATGCCTCCACCAACGGAACCGCCAATTACAGAAAATACAGAATCAATACCAAGCTCCTCAATTCCAAAAGCAAAAATTTTGGCAATATCCCTAGCGTTATAATCTTTATAATTATCGATTAAATCGTTTGCCGAAGTATCAAAACCATTCCCGGGAATATTGAACGCCAAAATGGTATAAGTACTAGTGTCAATACACTTATCTGCACCAATCAGGTCATTCCACCAGCCATTTGGTCCAATAACAGTAGAGTTTCCGGTAAGTGCGTGAATTACTAAAACAATCGGTGCTTTTCCTAAATCAATACCAAAAGTCTGGTAAGACAAGGAAAGTTCCGAAGTCTTACCAGAATTGGTTTTAAAATTTGAAATTTTGATATGTTTTAATCTACTCATTATAGATTTATGAAATATTATATTCTTTTTCTACCGCAATTGAAATTGGTGTTGAATTTTGAAGATTATCCTTAACAGGGCAACGGTCTTCAACTATCTGTAACCATTTTGTTAAAGTTTCAATATCTGCATCTGTATCAGGGATTAAATGAAGTTTAATAGATTTAAAACCTGCTCGTTCTACATTAGAGCTTCCCAAAAACCGATTTGGGTTTAATTCGCCATTAACTTCAATCTTTAAATTATTGATGGTAAATCCTAGTTCTTTCGCAACAACATGTCCAACCACGTTTATACAACCAGCAAATCCTGCTAGTATATACTCAACTGGATTTGGATAGTCGTCGGTGCCACCCAAGGCTTCTGGTTCGTCAACTGTTAATGTAAATTGTCTTGTATTTCCTATGAATTTTGTTTCTGAAGTACTAACTCCTGAAACACTAAATTGTAAATTACTCATTTTTCTGTCTTTTAGATTTTTAAATTATAACAGATGCCCTAATAAAAGCGCATTTGTTTCAACTAAACAACACTAAAGGCTAGTTTTGAAGAGCTATTTGCTGTTTCACAACGGCAAAGGCTTCTTTTAAATCGGCTTTTAAATCTTCGATATTTTCAATTCCAACAGAAAGTCGAATAAGATCTTTGGTTACACCAGTGCTCTCTTGTGCCTCATCACTAAGTTGTTGATGTGTTGTGCTAGCAGGATGTATTATTAGCGATTTGGTATCGCCAATATTTGCTAAAAGAGAGAACAGTTTTGTTTTGTCTGCAATAATCTTCGCCGCGTCATAACCCCCTTCTACTCCAAAGGTTACTATACCGCTTTGTCCTTCAGGTAAATATTTGTCAGCAAGGACCTTGTAATTGCTGGTTTCTAGTCCAGGATAGTTTACCCAAGTAACTTCAGGTTGATCTTGCAACCATTTTGCTAATTCTAGTGCATTTTCACTGTGTTTCTTAATTCGTAATTCTAAAGTCTCCAATCCTTGGATGATCTGAAATGCGTTAAACGGGCTTAAAGAACCACCATAATCTCTTAACCCTTCAATTCTCACCTTAGCAATAAAAGCTGCAGCTTCAAGAGCTTCACTATAAACTAGACCATGGTAACCAGCAGACGGTTCTGTGAATTCTGGGAATTTACCATTAGTCCAATCAAAAGTACCAGCATCAATAATTACGCCTCCCAACGCTGTACCATTACCATTAATGTATTTTGTTAATGAATGGATTACAATATTAGCGCCATATTCTATTGGATTTAGTAGATACGGTGTGGCAACGGTATTATCTACGATTAAAGGCACCTTATATGCTTTTGCTTCATTAGCTATAGCTTCAATATCAAGAACATCTAGCTTTGGGTTTCCTAATGACTCAATGAAGAAAGCTCTTGTATTTTCTTGAGCTGCTCTATTAAAGTTTTCAGGATTAGATGGATCCACAAATGTAGTGGTTATACCATGTCTAGGTAATGTAACACTCAATAAATTATAGGTGCCACCATAAAGACTGTTCGATGCAACAATATGGTCACCTGCTTTCAATAGTGTTAATAAACTAGTTGCAATTGCAGAAGTGCCTGAGGCTGTCGTTACTGCAGCAATCCCACCTTCTAGCGTAGCCAATCGCTGTTCTAAAATATCATTTGTTGGATTGTTAATTCTGGTATAAATATTACCAGTTTCGGCTAATGCGAAAAGATTAGCCGCATGATCTGAATCATTGAACACGTATGCTGTTGATTGATAAATTGGAACAGCTCTTGTTCCGCCATTTTTTTCAACATCGTGTCCTGCATGCAACGCATTGGTTGCGAATTTTTGTGTACTCATTTTTCTAAGTTTTTGAGTTAATAAATAATTAAACCAAAAGCCAAATAAGCTTCTTGTGAAGCGTACTTAATAGAAAAATGTTATAAAGAAATAAGCCAATTGCAGATGAGTAATTGGTCTTTAGTTATCTATCCAAACTTGCAAAAAATGACTTGCTCGTTTAAGTAGAATTTAGCACCTTCTCAGTAAATCTGAGGGTTGCTAAGGTTTCATCGGGTCTAATCCCTCCACCTTTCTTGATAACATTTCAGTAAGTTTTTGAACTTTATGAGTACAAATATTGCATCACAGAAATTTAAAATCCAAATTTAATTTTGGTTTTTATGCTTTTTTTATGAATTCGTGAAAATCAAGGCGCGTATTTTGTCAAATATTTATTTTTAATGATCTCACTAACGGTTTTATTCTCAATTTTACTCTCTAACCAAGAAATAATATCAAGATAAAGAAATGATCTGCGCTCAAAAGGATGGTCTTCATAAACCTTAAGTCTTTCTAGTAAATCTTT
Organism: Winogradskyella sp. KYW1333; assembly: GCF_003335675.1. Taxonomy (GTDB): domain Bacteria; phylum Bacteroidota; class Bacteroidia; order Flavobacteriales; family Flavobacteriaceae; genus Winogradskyella. The sequence continues at coordinate 551,543 of NZ_QPHL01000017.1, forward strand.
AAATGCGTTCTTAAGATCGTGTGGATAAATATCTTGTAAGCCTCTGATAAATTTTATCATTTCCTTTTGAACTTCATGTAAGTCGTTCATTTTAATCAAGAACTTGTAGGTGCTTCTCAACAAAGAATCTAAATGATAATCTAGGCCTGCTTCATAATGAGCAACAAGATTCAAAACTCTAGAAAAACAGAGTAAATCCTCGCGCATTGATAGAGATTTGTTAGTGATAATCTTATTAAGATGTTTTATACAAGCTTTATTGTTGCCAGCTCCAAATTCTAAACTAGCAAATTTGTAGTAAAATATCATTTGATGATGAGGGTCAATACGATTGCTGTATTCTAACAACTGGTTTTCTATTTTAGGAATAAGTTCTAGTCCATCTTCAAAACTCCCATCAATAAAATGCTGGTTTATACTATGAAAATTAGTATACAAGAAAACCAATGTAGAAACATTTTGATCTTTAATAAATTTTGTATTATCAACCGTTTCTTTTAAGTGATTTAATTTCTCTACAAACTTGGGTTTATTTCTCAAATAGAAAATTGACTCTAAGAGGTAATTATTTCCCTTTAAAAAGAATACAGGGTTTAGGTTTATCATTTTGGGGTTGTCATAAAAAAGATCGACAAGTTTAGATGAGTACTTATAACAACTTAAAAAGTCTTGCATTAAAAAACTGTACCATAGATGTGCTTTATATAACCATAGTTTTTCTCTAAAGCCAATTTTTTTGAAATCAATCTTTGGTAGCCTGTCATTAAAATATTTTGTAACAACTTGGCTTTCATCTTGATTTTTAACATAGCCGGTTTTTAGCATTATGCTATATAATTGAAGAGATAGGTTTGATAATTTCGAAGCAATAACATTTAATGAGCTTAACTCTTTAGCTTGTATAGCAAGTTCATCTGCACGATTACTGATACTTCGTGTAATGTACTGGGCTTCAATAATTTTTTCGAGTTCAACAATTTCAAATGCCATATTTTTTTCTTCGTTTGAAATTGCCAAATCTTTGGCTTTATCTAAAATTTTTAGACTTTGCTTGTATAATCCTTTGTGATAAAGAATTGAGGCAAAATCTAGTTGTTCTCTAATTTGAGAACGAACATTTTGATGTGATGGGTTTAGCTTTAAACTAATTAATATTTGCTTATAGAGATGAGCTTTAACATTGGGGAGTTGTTGTTTTTTAACAATCCCTGTCTTAATTATAGCAGCTTCATCATAAACTTTAGCCTTATCTAAAAAGTTGAATAAATTTAAGAATTTTGAGTCTGTATTTACACCTAGTCTACCTACATAAAGCTTGAACTGTCTTTTTTCGGACTTGTTCAAGGATTTTACCAGTGAAAATAAGTTGTCTTTTTGACCTTTAGTTATCAATTGAAATATGGCTTATGTTACTGATTATCATATATATAATATACTTTATTGAGTTTGAACATCGTAAAATCAAAAGGCATGGAATATACAAACTAAGTTTCAAGGTATAAATTCGTATAACAATACTAAACTTTATTTTGATAAATGTCAAAAAACAATATTCAAATATTTGATACAACCTTACGAGACGGAGAGCAAGTACCAGGTTGCAAACTAAACACTGAACAGAAGGTTGTCATTGCGTCAAAATTAGATGCTTTAGGTGTAGATGTGATTGAAGCTGGATTTCCAGTATCAAGTCCAGGAGATTTTAAATCGGTTGAGGCTATTTCCAAAATTGTTAAAAATGCAACAGTATGTGGTTTAACAAGGTCTGTTGAAAATGATATAAAAGTAGCAGCTGAAGCTTTAAAAAAAGCTAAGAAGCCACGAATCCATACCGGAATTGGAACTTCTGAGTCACATATTCTTCACAAATTTAAAACTACAAAAGAGGATATTTTAGAAAGAGCTTATGTTGCTGTAAAATATGCCAAGTCTTTTGTTGAAGATGTTGAGTTCTATGCTGAGGATGCTGGTAGAACAGATAATGAATACTTGGCTAGAGTATGTGAAGTTGCCATAAAAGCAGGTGCAACTGTTTTAAATATTCCTGATACTACGGGCTATTGTTTACCAAGTGAGTATGGTGCGAAAATTAAGTACCTCATGGAGAATGTAAAGGGGATTGAAAAGGCGATTTTGTCTTGTCATTGTCATAATGATTTGGGATTGGCAACTGCAAACTCAATAGAAGGTGTTATTAATGGTGCAAGGCAAATAGAATGTACTATAAATGGTATTGGTGAACGTGCTGGAAATACTGCTTTGGAGGAAGTAGTTATGATTTTGAAACAGCATCCATATCTTAACCTTGATACTAATATTAATACATCAATGCTATATGGCATTAGTCAATTGGTGAGTGATAATATGGGTATTTATACCCAACCTAATAAGGCTATAGTTGGTGCTAATGCCTTTGCACATAGTTCTGGTATACATCAAGATGGTGTGATTAAAAATAGAGAGACTTACGAGATAATTGATCCTAAAGATGTTGGTGTTACTGACTCTGCTATTGTTCTTACTGCACGAAGTGGGAGAGCTGCTTTAGCATACAGAGCTAAAAAAGTTGGTTACGAATTAACAAAACTTCAATTAGATGAGGTTTATAGTAACTTTTTAAGTTTTGCTGATAGAAAAAAACAAATAGATGACAATGATATTCATCAAATTATAGAAACGAGTAGAGTTTATAACGAAATAATATCGGCATAGGCTATGGGAAAAACATTATTCGATAAAGTCTGGGATGCTCATGTTGTAAGTAATATTGAAAATGGTCCTCAGATCTTATACATAGATAAGCATTTAATACACGAAGTTACGAGTCCTCAAGCTTTTAATGAATTGAAAGAGCGAGGAATTCCTATTTATAGGCCAAGCCAAACAGTTGCAACTGCCGACCATAATACACCAACCCTGAATCAAGATAAACCAGTTAAAGATGAGTTGTCAAGGAAACAATTACAACAACTTTCAGAAAACTGTAAAGCCAATAATATTACATTATACGAGTTAGGCCATAAATATAATGGAATAGTGCATGTAATGGCTCCGGAGTTAGGTATTACGCAACCAGGAATGACAATGGTATGTGGAGACAGTCACACATCAACTCATGGAGCATTTGGAGCCATTGCTTTTGGTATTGGTACAAGTCAAGTAGCTCAAGTATTTGCTAGTCAATGTTTGTTGCTTACTAAACCTAAAAGTCTTAGAGTTTCTGTAAATGGAAAGCTAAAGCCAGGTGTTCTTCCTAAGGATGTAATCCTTTATATCATATCAAAACTTGGCACAAATTCTGGTACGGGTTATTTCTGCGAATATGCGGGAAACGTGTTTGAAGAAATGAGTATGGAAGGTAGAATGACGGTCTGTAATATGAGTATTGAAATGGGGGCAAGAGGTGGAATGATTGCGCCAGATGAAATTACCTTTGAATATGTAAAAGGAAGAGAGTTTGCACCAAAAGATGATGATTTAACCAAAAAATTAGAATATTGGAAAACTCTACCAACAGATAAAGATGCAAAATTTGATAAAGAGTATTTCTTTGATGCTGAGGATATAGAGCCTATGGTAACCTATGGTACTAATCCAGGAATGGGAATAAAAATCAATGGTAATATACCTGTTGAAAACAACCTGTCTTTTAAAAAGTCATTGAAATATATGAATTTTGAAGCTGGTGAGAGTTTAATTGATAAACCAATTAACTATGTGTTTATTGGTAGCTGTACAAATTCTAGAATTGAAGATTTTAGAGTTGCCGCTAATTATGTGAAAGGGAAGAGAAAAGCAGATAATGTTACTGCGTGGTTAGTTCCAGGAAGTAAACAAGTAGAAGCACAAATAATTAAAGAAGGACTAAAGGATATTTTTGATGATGCTGGTTTTGAATTACGACAACCTGGTTGTTCTGCATGCTTAGCTATGAATGATGATAAAATTCCTCAAGGTGAATATTGCGTGTCAACCTCTAATAGAAATTTTGAAGGTAGACAAGGTCAAGGTTCAAGAACCATATTGGCCAGTCCGTTAGTGGCAGCTGCTACAGCTGTTGAAGGAAGAATAATTGATATTACAAAACATTTAAATTAATGGAGAAGTTTATAACACTTAGGTCAACAGCTATTCCGTTGAATATAGAAAATGTTGATACTGATCAAATTATACCTGCTCGATTTTTAAAAGCTACTGATAAAAAGGGTTTTGGTGATAATGTTTTTAGAGACTGGAGGTATAAAAAGGATGGTTCTGTAAATACTAGTTTTGTTTTAAACAATTCAGATTATAAAGGAAGTATTTTAGTCGCAGGAAATAATTTTGGATGCGGATCTAGCAGGGAACATGCTGCTTGGGCCATTGTTGGTTACGGTTTTAAAGTTGTAGTTTCTAGTTTTTTTGCTGATATATTTAAGGGAAACGCATTAAATAACGGACTACTACCTGTTCAAGTTTCTGAACCTTTTTTGAGTGACATCTTAAACGAAATTGAGTCTAATCCAGAAACAGTTATTAAAGTTAATCTTGAAGAGCAAAAAATTTCTATTGAACGAAAAAATATTTCAGAAAAATTTGAAATAGACCCATATAAGAAAACTTGCATGATCAATGGTTATGATGACATTGATTACCTTGTTAATAATAAAGAATTAATTGAAGCTTTTGAAGCTCAAAAAATATTTTAAAGAATTAGATGAAATTAAAAATAGCATTATTACCAGGTGATGGTATAGGGCCAGAAGTAACTAACCAAGCGGTTAAGGCATTAAAGGCTATTGCTTCAGAATACAATCATAATTTTCAGTTTACTCAAGCGAATGTAGGAGCTGTTGCAATTGACAAGTTTAACGATCCCTTACCCAAAGAAACATTAGATTTATGTAAATCTAGTGATGCGGTTTTATTTGGTGCCATAGGTCATCCTAAATATGACAATGATCCTTCAGCTAAAGTTAGGCCAGAACAGGGTTTGTTGAAATTGAGAAAAGAGTTAGGGCTTTATGCAAATATTAGACCAGTTAAGGCGTATCCAACTTTATTAAATAAATCACCCTTAAAAAAGGAAATAATTGAGGGCACGGATATTTCTATTTATAGAGAATTAACTGGTGGAATTTATTTTGGAAAGAAAGAACTTAGTGATGATGGAAATATTGCGTCAGATTTGTGTGAATACTCAAGACCAGAGATTGAGCGTATTGCACATTTGGCATTTAAATCTGCACAAACTAGAAACCATAAAGTTACATTGGTTGATAAGGCAAATGTGCTAGAAAGTTCTCGATTATGGAGGCGGGTAGTCACAGAGGTTGCAAAGGGGTATAGTCAGGTAACTTTAGATTTTCTTTTTGTAGATAATGCGGCCATGCAAATGATTCTTAACCCTAAGCAGTTTGATGTTATCTTAACTGAGAATATGTTTGGCGATATTATAAGTGATGAAGCTAGTGTTATTGGTGGTTCAATAGGATTGTTAGCTTCGGCATCTGTTGGAGACAAATATTCCATGTTTGAACCTATACACGGATCCTTCCCTCAAGCTACGGGAAAAGGAATTGCGAATCCAATTGCCTCAATTTTATCCGCAGCAATGTTGCTAGATCATTTTAATTTAAATACAGAAGCAGAATTAATAAGAGCTGGTGTGGAAAAATCTTTAAAACTTAAAATTTCAACACCAGATATTAATCCAGCGTCAGATAAAGTGACAACTTCAATTGTTGGTGATTTCATTGAAGATTTTATCTTTAATCCCAAGGAGACAAATCTAAATTTCATGAATATTCATTTAGGTCAATCAACAATTATTTAAATTATGCCAACAGAGCCAAAACTGAAGCGTTTTAACCAAAACGTTTTATCTAAATATCAGATATACAATAGTATATTTATGACCCTTCCTTTTGACACCCTCTCTAAAACTGTGGCTTTACTGCCATTGTTTTATGAAACATGTAAAAAAGGATTTGACAATCATGAAGATCCTACCATTATTGTTAATACGTTTTTTAAGAAGTATCAAGCAAGAAGATCTGCACAGAGTCAGATAAATCTATTGTTCAGGTTCATTCAATATATAGAACGACAAGTGGTTTTGTTTGATGCAGTAGAGGATGCGGCCTTTCCTGTAGTTAACAATATGGAAGGTATTGGGACATTGAGAAGTTTAAAAGAAAACGCCCAAGCAGAAAATAAAATTGAATTATTGCAAGAGTATTTAGAAGCTTTTAAAGTTAGAATAGTATTAACAGCACATCCAACGCAATTTTATCCTGGCACCGTTTTAGGGATAATTACAGATTTAGCTGAAGCTATTAAAGTTGATAATCTTACTGAAATTCGAAGTTTACTTGGTCAGTTGGGTAAGACTCCTTTTTTCAAAGATAAAAAGCCGACACCTTATGATGAAGCTGTCAATCTTATTTGGTACTTAAAAAATGTATTCTATCATTCATTTGGAGATATATATGATTATGTTCAAACAAATATTTTTGAAAAAAAAGAAATTGATAATTCAATTGTAAATATTGGTTTTTGGCCAGGTGGAGATAGAGATGGCAACCCGTTTGTGACACCTCAAATAACGCTAAATGTAGCGCGAAAATTAAAAGAATCTATAATTAAAAGTTACATTAAAGATGTAAAGTATTTGAGAAGGCGACTAACCTTTAAAGGAATTAGAGAAAGAATTATAGATTTAAATCATAGACTTCATAACACATTATTACATAAAGACCATTCTACTAGAATTTCACTTATAGAATTTAGGCGAGAGCTTTATGATATTAGAGATGTACTAATAAACGAACATCAATCATTATTTGTAGATAAAGTAACCACTCTAATTAATAGAACTACTCTTTTTGGATATCATTTTGCAAGTTTAGATATAAGACAAGATAGTCGTGTGCATGATGCCATGTTTAGAGCTTTGGTAAAGGAATTAATTGAAAATAAAACTGAATTGTTCCCTGAAGACTTCCATGATTATTCGCTTGATAAACAATTAAAGCACCTGTCTGAAATAAAAGGTTTAATAGCAGATGATATTGAATTTAAGGATGAAATGGCAATTAATATTGTTGAGACAATTAGAGCCATGAAAACCATACAAGATAAAAATGGTGAAATTGCATGTAATAGATACATCATAAGTAATAATCAAACAACAATGAATGTGCTTCAGTTGTTTGCAATGCTTAAGATAATTGCCTTTGGAGACAATCTGACGGCCGATTTAGTTCCATTATTTGAAACAGTTACGGATTTGGAAGCTTCGCCAGCAGTAATGGAGGAGTTATATACAAATCCAAATTACAGAAAACACCTTGAGGAAAGAGGAAACAAGCAAACAATTATGCTTGGTTTCAGTGATGGTACTAAAGATGGTGGATATTTAATGGCTAACTGGGCAATATTTAAAGCAAAAGAGAGATTAACTGCATTATCAAGAAAATATGATATTGATGTGATATTTTTTGATGGTAGAGGTGGTCCACCAGCAAGAGGAGGAGGTAAGACTCACCAGTTTTATGCATCTTTAGGACCAACCATAGAAGACAAAGAAATTCAGCTTACAATACAAGGACAGACCATTAGTTCTAATTTTGGTACTGTTGATTCTTCTCAATATAATATGGAGCAATTGATAAGTTCGGGTATTTCAAATAGATTGAATGATAAGAATTTAGAGATGCTAAAAGAAGATAAATTGGTTATGGATAACTTGGCGAATCTAAGCTATGATACCTATATCAATTTTAAAAAGCACCCGAAATTTTTATCATACCTTGAACAAATGAGTACTTTGAAGTACTATGCTAAAACCAATATTGGCAGTAGGCCTTCAAAAAGAGGTAAATCTGACAGTTTAGTTTTTGCAGATTTACGTGCTATACCGTTCGTGGGATCCTGGAGTCAATTAAAACAGAATGTTCCTGGATTTTTTGGAGTTGGTACAGCATTAAAGCATTATGAAGAGAAGGGTGAGTTTGAAAAAGTACAACACTTGTATCAAGAATCTAGATTTTTTAGAGCACTTATTGCAAATAGTATGATGTCTTTGTCTAAGTCCTTTTTCAACTTAACTAGATACATGTCTGAAGATCCAGAATATGGTGATTTTTGGAATCTTATTTATGAGGAGTATTTAACCTCAAAGCGCTTGATATTAAAACTTACTGGTTCAAAAGAACTCATGGAAGACGAACCAGTTTCTAAAGCTTCAATTGATGTTAGAGAATCTATAGTCTTACCTTTGCTGACCATACAACAGTATGCCCTTAAGAAAATTCAAGAGTTAGAGAAAGATAAGTCTAACAATGCGGAAGAAATAAGGGTGTTCGAAAAAATGGTTACTAGATCATTGTTTGGGAATATTAATGCAAGTAGAAATTCTGCTTAACATATAAAAATCAATAAAAACTAAAAAGCCTTATAGATTTCTATAAGGCTTTTATGTTGTTTATTAGAAGACTATAGTGAATTAAAAAACCCCCAAAAACATTACATTTCAGAGGGTTTTTAACTAACAACTAATTATCTAAACAATCAATCTAAAATTTATATTTAATGTTCGTTCATTCTAAAATCAGGGTATGCATCCATACCATGTTCATGACCGTCTAAGCCCTCTAACTCCTCGCGCTCAGAAACTCTGATTCCAACGGTTTTCTTAAGTATAAATATTATTATGAAAGATGATACAATACAAATGGCAGCGTATGAAGCTACACCTATAAGTTGACTTAAAAATTGTGCGCCACTAGCCAGGTTTCCAAAGAGACCTACAGCTAATGTTCCCCAGATACCACATATTAAGTGTACTGCAATTGCTCCAACAGGATCATCTAATTTTAATCTGTCAATAAAGCTAACTGCAAATACGATAAGTGCGCCGGCAACTGCTCCAATTAAAATGGCATCGGTTGGACTCATTTGATCAGCTCCTGCTGTTATACCAACTAAACCACCTAGAATACCATTTAAGAACATAGTTAAGTCTAAGTTTTTAAACATAGCACTAGAGACTAATGCTGAAACAACACCACCTGCAGCTGCGGCTAAACAAGTTGTTACAAGAGTTAAAGATGTAAGTTCAGGGTCAGCTGATAAAACTGAGCCACCATTAAATCCAAACCAGCCTAACCAAAGAATCAAAACACCTGCTGTTGCTAGTGGTATATTATGACCTGGTATTGCTTGAAGCTTTCCATCTTTAAACTTGCCAATTCTGGCACCAAGCAAACAAACTGCAACAACAGCTGCCCATCCACCTACTGAGTGAACTAATGTTGAACCTGCAAAATCATAAAAAGGAGTCTCCATGCTGTCTAAGAATCCACCACCCCATTTCCATGATCCGGCAATTGGATAAATAATACCAACATATAGCACGGTAAAAATCATAAACGGACCAATTTTAATACGTTCTGCAACAGCTCCAGAAACAATCGTTGCTGCCGTTGCGGCAAACATTCCTTGAAATAAGAAATCAGTCCAGTAAGTATAACCTTCGTTATATGCAAGATCTAGAGCACCAGCATCTGTTAATGGTGCATCTAATCCAAAACCTGCGAATCCTAAAAACCCATTAAAATCCCCAGGATACATTAAGTTAAATCCAACAAGACAATAAAGCAAAAGGCCAACTGTAATTATAAATATATTTTTAAATAAAATGTTAATCGTATTTTTTTGACGTGTCAGTCCAATTTCCAGAAATGCAAAACCTAAATGCATAAAGAAAACTAGCGCAGTACAGATCATCATCCATACATTATTTGTAGTTAATAATTCCATGTTTTTTATTTTAAAGTATTTCCTCCTTTTTCCCCTGTTCTTATTCTATAGACTTCCTCGATATTTGATACGAAGATTTTTCCATCACCTATATCTCCGGTTGCACCAGATTCTAAAATGGCTTTTATGGTTACATCCTCAAAATCATCATTAACTACTATTGATAAATAGCGTCTTTGAATATCACTTGTGCTGTAGGAAATACCGCGGTAAACGTGTCCTTCTTTTTCGTTTCCAAGTCCAGTTACATCCCAATAAGAGAAGAAGTTGACACCTACATCGTGTAATGCTCCTTTTACCGAAGAAAACTTGGATTTTCTAATAATTGCTTCGATTTTTTTCATGTTGTTATTTGTTAGTATTTAGATAATTATTTAAACACTTAAAGATGACTTATATAGTTAAGTCACCTTTAAGTTTGTATAGTTAGTAAAGTTTAGATTTATTCATTATCAAGTTCTCTCTGTCTTTTACCTGGATAAGCAATTGACCCATGTTCAGAAATATCAAGTCCTTGAATCTCTTCTTCCTCAGTAACGCGTAGTCCTAGAGTCTTTTTAAGTATAAAAAAGACTATTGCTGAAAGGACTATTGCCCAAGCCGCATATGCCAAAACACCTATGGCTTGAGAACCTAATTGAGAAGCACCACCACCGTTAAGTAAACCAATGCCTGTATCACCATCAACACCCCAAAGACCAATAACTAATGTTCCCCAGGCTCCTACTACACCATGAACTGAAACAGCACCTATAGCATCATCAACTTTAAGCTTTTTTTCAATAAACTCAATTGAGAAAACCACTATTACACCACCAATAAGACCTGCTAAAACGGCACCACCGTCTGTCATATTTCCACACCCTGCAGTTATACTTACAAGACCAGCAAGTGCACCATTAAGTGTTTGGGATAAGTTTGGTTTACCATACCATATCCAAGTTGTAACTAACGCTCCTAAGGCTCCAGCTGCTGCAGCCAAATTGGTTATTAAGACCACTGTTGAAGCACCAACGGCATCATCTCCTCCCCAAGCTAGTTGAGAACCACCATTGAATCCAAACCATCCTAGCCAAAGGATAAAAACTCCTAATGTTGCTAAAATTTGATTATGACCTGGAATCGGTAACACTTTGCCATCAACAAATTTTCCAATTCTTGGGCCTACCATAATTGCAGCTATCAATGCAGCCCAGCCACCAACGGAGTGTACAATTGATGATCCAGCAAAATCTATAAATCCTAGTTCGGTTAACCAACCTGAACCTTGCCACTGCCATCCACCAGAAATAGGATAAATAATTGCAGTCATAACAATTGAAAATATAATATATGTTGTATATTTTGTTCTACCGGCAATTGCTCCTGATACAATTGTAGCCGCAGTTGCTGCAAACATTGTTTGAAAGAACAGGTCTGCTCCTTCTCCTTGCATTAACCCACTCCAAAAGAACCATCCATTTGAAGTGTCACCATACATTAACGAATAACCTATGAACCAGTAAGTCAATGATCCAACGCATATATCTAGCACATTTTTCATTGCTATATTCACTGCATTTTTTGACCTAGTCATACCAGATTCAACCAACGTAAATCCTGCTTGCATGAAAAACACTAGGATACCAGATAATAACATCCATAGCATTCCCATGTCACCTTCAACAGCTGAAGTATCTTGAATTATAAGGGGCATATTTAATAATGACATAATTTTTAATTTTTTTAGTTAGATAATCTAGCACCTACTAATAATCTTTAGATATTAGGAGGTGCTAAATATGTATTTAGAATGTATAGATTGCGGCTAAAGTAAATGCAGCTAGGTTATCAGTGGCATCCCCGTCACTATCTAAGTATGGCATGGATTCACTCCAAGAATCTAATCTAATTTCTGGTTTAATGATTAAATTATCAACTACATAGCTCCCAGTTAAAGTGAGTGCTAGAACACTTTCTTCAGCTGGATTTGCGTCACCGTGCAAACCAAAATATTCACCTCTTAGACCAATAGAAAAATCATCTGAAGTTGCCAACTGTGGATAAAGAGCAGCGCCATAAAAACCTGAACCATCATTATCGTTATATGCACCATTAATTCCTAAAAAGAAACTATCTGATAAATCAAAACCTCCCGTATAGTCTATTTCGAATCCTAAACCTCCATTATTTCCACTGTCATAATATAAATTAAGATATTGTCCATAAAAACCTAATTGTGCACCAAAACCGTATTCTCCTGTAGCCGACACATTATTCGTATCCCACGGATTAGTTATTGCTAACATTAAGCTTATATCGTCTGACAATGTGAAATCAGCCTTTAAACCCATGTGCGAAAATGGGCCGTTAGAAAATAAATATGAACAACTGTAATTAAAGTTTGCTGCTGGCGCTATAACCTCATATCCTAAAAATGTATTCCATCTACCAAAAGTTAAAGTAGTATTTTCAGATACATTCCAATATACATAGGCTTGATTAACAATACCATCAATTATATCGGAATTGAATGTAGCTCCTGCACCTCTTGGTCCAGTGACCAGATCAACCACTGCACCAACTTTTTTTCCTTCATAACTGAAAATTACATTGGCCATACCCAATGCAAATCCAGTTTGGTCTGCAAAAGCAGTTCCAAAAGATTGATTGCTGTCGTCGGATGCTGTCAGATATGTTTGAAAATAGGCATCAACTGATCCGCTAATTGTAAATTTCTTTTCTTCAGTTTCTTGCGCATTAATTATTAATGCCGTGAAAAGTAATGTTAAAGTAAATAATCGTTTCATAAAATTCATCTTTTATTAGTTAGATGAGCCAAAACTATATAATATTTAAACATAACCCCTAAAAAAAAGGGGTACAAAATTAATTTTTACGAATATAAGATATTTTACCCCTAAAAAATAAAGGGTAAACTAATTTTTATTGATTTTTTTATTGAAATGATAATTAGGATTTTCAATTATTTCTAAAATTTATTCTCATTTAATATTGAATTAATAATAAAACAATATTTTCGCAATCGTTTTCGTAATATTTAGCTGTGTTTTATTAAAAAATCATGATTGAATATTTAGCATTATACGGGCAAAAATTTATCATTTTATCAATTAAAATCTCTTCAATTATCGATATGGGAAAAGTGTTTTCACTTTTTTTTTTATCGAACAACTGCGCCTATATTAGAGGAGTGAATTGTTGTGAAAAACCCTCTAAAATTTTGAATTATGCTGAAGAAACAAGGACTTTATTTACCGGAATTTGAACACGATAATTGTGGTGCAGGATTTATATGTAGTTTAACGGGTAAAAGATCAAATGATATAATCCATAAAGCGTTAGAAATACTTGTAAAACTTGAGCATCGTGGTGCTGTAAGTTCTGATGGGATAACAGGTGATGGCGCTGGTATATTAATAGATATTCCTCACAAGTTTTTTAAGATATTCTGTGAGTTTGAATTACCTGAAACTGGTCAATACGCTGTAGCCAATGTTTTTCTACCCAGAAAAGAAAACCAAAGGCAATATTGTATTGATATTTTTGAAAAGGAAATTGAATCACAGGGTCTAGAATTAATTGGCTGGAGAGATGTTCCGGTTAATAGTGAAATACTTGGTGAAATTGCTAAAACTACAGAGCCGTCAATTAAGCAAATATTCATTGGTAAAGCTGATGAAAAAATGTCCGATAGGGACTTTAATCTTAAATTATTTGCAGCAAGGAAAATTTCTGAACATATCATATACGATTCAAAATTATCAGAAGCTCAATATTTTTATTTACCGAGTCTCTCTACAAAAATTATAATATTTAAAGGTCTTCTTAAGCCAGAACATATAAATGAGTATTATCTAGATTTATTCAATTCGGCATTAGATACGAGGTTAGCTTTGGTGCACCAGCGTTTTTCAACAAATACATTCCCAACATGGGATTTGGCGCAGCCTTTTAGATATATATGTCACAATGGTGAGATAAATACCTTAAGAGGAAATGTTTCTAGAATGTTTTCACGAGAAGAAATCATTAAAAGCGATGCATTTGGTGATGACATTAAGAAAATTATACCAACTGTTTTAAAAGGTAAATCTGATTCTGCAACATTAGATATGGTTGTTGAATTACTTCTAATGACAGGACGTTCTTTACCTGAGGCCATGATGATGTTAGTGCCAGAGGCATGGGAAAAAAACCCTGAGATGTCTGATGCTAAGAAAGCTTTTTATGAATACAATTCCTGTTTAATGGAGCCATGGGATGGTCCTGCTTCCATACCATTTACAGATGGTAATTATATTGGTGCTGTCTTAGATAGAAATGGATTAAGGCCTTCTCGATATACCGTTACAAAAAATGGCAATGTTATAATGTCTTCTGAAACTGGTGTTGTAGATGTAAAACCAGAGAATGTTGAATTTCATGGTCGATTAGAACCTGGTAAAATGTTCTTGGTGGATATGAATGAAGGACGAATAGTTAATGATGAAGAAATTAAAGAGAAAATTGCCAATAAATATCCATACCGAGAGTGGTTGGATAAAAATTTAGTGCATTTAAGAGACCTCTCCGCTAAAAAAGGGCCAATCCTTTATGATGAAATTGATCTTAAAAAACGCGAAGTAATTTTTGGGTATACTCAAGAGGACTTAAACACTATTATCAGGCCAATGGCACAATTGGGCAAGGAACCTATTGGCTCAATGGGTAGTGATACGCCTATTGCTGTTTTATCAGAGCGACCACAATTGGTATATAATTATTTTAAGCAACTGTTTGCACAGGTTACTAATCCACCATTGGATGGTATTAGAGAAGAATTAATAACAGATATAAGTTTAACACTTGGAAGAGACGTTAATATTTTTGACATAAATGATGAGCATTGTAAAAAGCTAAAAATTCAAAACCCTGTTATTTCAAAACACGATTTAGATAAAATTAGAAATTACGATTCTAATCCAGATTTCAAGGTTGAAACTATTTCAATGTTATATGAAGTTAATCGAGGATTAAACGAATTAGAAGTTGCTTTAGAAAAACTTGTGAATCAAGCATCAAAAGCCATTGATGAAGGCATAAATATTATAATCCTTTCAGATAGATATGTCGATGAAAACCATGCTCCAATTCCAGCCTTATTGGCATGTTCATATGTAAACCATGCTTTGCACAAGTTAAAAAAACGTTCTCAGGTTAGTTTAATAATTGAATCTGCTGAACCTCGTGAAGTTCATCATTTTGCCCTGTTATTTGGGTTTGGCGCAAGTGCTGTAAATCCATACATAGTTAACGAAATAGTACAGAAACAAATCAACATTAAAGATGTTACAGATTTAGAATATCTAACGGCAATAAAAAATTACAATAAGGCCATTGGGAAGGGTATTTTAAAGGTGATGAATAAGATTGGTATTTCAACATTAAATTCGTACAGAGCTTCTCAACTTTTTGAATGTATAGGGATCAATACAGCTACAGTTGATAAATATTTTCCAAACACACCAACACGTATTCAAGGTATTGGTTTAAGGGAAATTGAGCAAGAAATTGTTAAACGTCATCGTAAGGCATTTAGGCCAAACCAAACCAATTTAGATATAGAAGTTGGTGGAGATTATAGATGGAGACGTGGACAAGAAAAACATATGTTCAATCCATTAACTATTGCCAAATTACAAGAATCTGTTAGAACTAATAAAGCATCAACTTATAAGGAATACTCTGAGTTAGTTAATAACCAATCTAAGAGTTTAATGACAATAAGAGGTTTGTTTGAGTTTGATAAATTCGATCCAATACCTCTAGAAGAGGTAGAGTCATGGACTGAAATTGTAAAGCGTTTCAAGACAGGAGCAATGTCTTATGGTTCAATTAGTAAAGAGGCTCATGAGAATTTAGCGGTAGCAATGAATAGAATTGGTGGGAAATCTAATTCTGGTGAGGGTGGTGAAGATCAAGAACGTTTTTATAAGAGTTCTCAAGGCGATTGGCGTAATTCTGCAATAAAGCAGGTTGCATCAGGACGTTTTGGTGTTACTTCAAATTATTTGACAAACGCTAATGAGATTCAAATAAAAATAGCCCAAGGAGCAAAACCTGGAGAAGGAGGTCAGTTACCTGGTCCTAAGGTGAATCCTGAAATTGCCAAAACAAGAAATTCTACACCGTATGTAGGATTAATTTCTCCACCACCACATCACGATATTTATTCAATTGAAGATTTATCACAATTGATTTATGATGTTAAATCAGCCAATCGTGAGGCGAGAATTAATGTAAAGTTAGTTTCAGAGGTTGGTGTAGGTACTGTTGCGGCAGGTGTTGCAAAAGCCAAAGCAGATGTTGTTTTAATTTCAGGATTTGATGGTGGTACAGGAGCATCTCCTTTAACGTCATTAAGACATGCAGGCTTACCATGGGAACTTGGTATTGCAGAAGCGCAACAAACCTTGGTAATGAATGATTTAAGAAACAGAATTGTTTTAGAATGCGATGGGCAATTGAAGACTGGTCGAGATGTTGCTATTGCATGTCTATTAGGAGCTGAAGAATTCGGATTTGCCACGGCTCCATTAGTCGCTTCGGGTTGCATTATGATGCGTGTTTGTCATTTAAATACCTGCCCAGTTGGTATAGCGACTCAAAATCCAGAATTGCGTAAAAAGTTCAAAGGAAGACCCGAGCATGTTGTGAATTATATGTATTTCGTGGCTCAAGAGTTGAGAGAAATTATGGCTAAGCTCGGATTTAGAACCGTCAATGAAATGGTAGGTCAGGTTCAAAAATTAAATCGAAATAAAGCGATAGAACATTATAAGGCATCTGGTATAGATTTAACTCCAATTCTTCATAGAGTAGAGGTTTCTGAGGATGTTAAACTTTACAACACAAATCAGCAAGATCATAATCTAGAAACGCATTTAGACTTTCAAATTATTAAAAAAGCTCATCAGGCATTGTTCAGAAGACAACGAACACATCTAAAATTACCAATAACTAATATCGATAGAGCTGTTGGAGCAATTGTGAGTAATGAAATTTCAAAAATTTATGGAGCTCAAGGATTACCTGATGATACCATTAATATTGATTTTGAAGGTTCAGCTGGCCAAAGTTTTGGAGCTTTTACAACCAAGGGTGTAAGTATGACGGTTCACGGCAATACAAATGATTATTTGGGTAAAGGACTTTCGGGTGGTAAACTAACCATAAAGGTTCCTGAGGGATGTACCATTGTGCCACAAGAAAATATAATTACTGGTAATGTTACATTATATGGAGCTACTTCTGGTGAGGTTTATATAAATGGTAAAGCTGGTGAGCGTTTTTGTGTGAGAAATTCTGGCGCTTCCGCCGTTGTAGAAGGGATTGGAGACCATGGTTGTGAGTATATGACAGGAGGTATTGCTGTGATTTTAGGAGATGTAGGTAGAAATTTTGGAGCAGGTATGAGTGGAGGAATTGCATATATTTTAGACAATGATAATTCATTTATTAAAAAATGTAATAGTGCAGATTTAAATATAGATCCAATATCCTCACAAGAGGATGAGAATCAGTTAAAAGTATTAATTGAACATCACTTTGTAGCCACAAGTAGCCCGTTGGCAAAACAAATTTTAACTGAATGGGAAAGCTATGTGCTAAAGTTTAAAAAAGTCTTACCAGAAGAGTATAGGCAAGCACTATTGAGATTAGAGGAAGAACAATTAAAATTAGCGTAAGAAGATGGGAAAGATAACAGGATTTTTAGAGTTTGAACGTCAGAACGAAAGTTACATTGAACCAAAAAAACGAATTAAAAATTATAAAGAGTTTACAGTTCCCTTAGAAGAAAACAAGCTTAAGGATCAAGGTGCGCGTTGCATGGATTGTGGTATACCTTTTTGTCATAGTGGTTGTCCATTGGGAAATCTTATACCAGATTTTAACGACAAGGTTTATAAAGGTAAATGGAAAGAGGCAGCAGAAATACTTCATAAGACTAATAATTTTCCAGAATTTACAGGAAGACTTTGTCCGGCTCCTTGTGAAGAGGCTTGTGTACTTGGCATAAATGAAGATCCTGTGACTATCGAGAATATCGAAAAGAATATTGTTGAAACTGCTTTTGAGGAAGGTTGGATTGTTGCAAATCCACCAGAAAAAAGAACAGGAAAATCAGTTGCTGTAATTGGATCTGGTCCTGCTGGTTTGGCGGCAGCACAACAATTAAATAGAGCTGGTCATACTGTTACGGTTTTTGAGCGAGATGCTAGAATTGGTGGTCTTTTAAGATATGGAATTCCAGATTTTAAAATGGAGAAGTATGTTATTGATAGACGTCTCAAAGTCCTTGAGGAAGAAGGTATTGTCTTTAAAACAAACGCATATGTTGGTGAGAATGTTAAGGCAGATAAATTGAAAGAAGAATTTGATGCCATTATTCTATGTGGTGGTGCAACGGTTAGAAGAAGTATTCCAATTCCTGGTGCAGATTTAAACGGTGTTGTACAAGCCATGGATTTTTTGAAAAAGAATAATGAATTTGTTGATGGTTTGAGGGATTTTGAAGATGTTATTTCTGCCAAGGATAAAAATGTTATTGTTATTGGAGGTGGAGATACTGGATCAGATTGCATAGGAACTTCAAACAGACATGGTGCGAATAAAGTGACCAATTTTGAGATTTTAAGCAAACCAACAGAGGGTAGACCTGCTCATCAACCTTGGCCATATTGGCCAATGAGATTAAAAACCTCCTCTTCACATCAGGAAGGAGTTGAACGCTTTTTTAGTGTATCAACAAAAGCATTTGTTGCTGATGAAAATGGAAATTTAAAAGCACTGAAAACAGTGGAGGTAGAATGGATTTTTAAAGAAGGTGAGCGTCCTCAATTAAAAGAATTACCAGGCACTGAAAAGGAATGGGAATGTGATTTAGCACTATTAGCATTAGGATTTACTGGTGCGGAGAAAACATTGGCTGATCAGTTTGGGTTAGATATGGACTTTAGAACAAATATTAAAGCTACAACAATGGATTATGCCACTAATGTACCTGGAATATTCGTTGCTGGAGATATGAGGAGAGGACAGTCTTTAATAGTTTGGGCTATTTCGGAAGGTAGGCAAGCGGCGTACCATATTGATAAATATTTAATGGGAGAGTCGCATTTGCCACTTAAGGATAATAGCGATTTACCTAGAGTGTAATTATTCTTATATTAGTAATACAAAGAACAAACTGATAGAGAATTATTAGGGTTAGGGCTATTAAATAACTAGTAGAGTTCAAAAAGCATCTGGAGATAGATGCTTTTTTTTAACTTGGAAATTTAGCTTTGATGTCTTCTAAACACAAATTATGTATACTTCCGATATGGGAGTGTTCCTTACCTAAATCTGGTTTGTAATTTCCAGATTGTACTTCATCTCCAATTTGTTTGTAGGCATCTCTAAAACTCATTCCATCCACTACCAAATTGTTTATGCTGTCAACAGTAAATAGGTATTTGTATTTATCATCGTTAAGGTTTATGTCTTTTACAATGACTTGTGCTATAGAATAATTGAAAATATCCAATATATCTTTTATACTTTCAATGGCATCGATCATATTTTCCTTAAGTAGCTGAAAATCTCTGTGATAACCACTTGGTAAGTTGTTTGTAATTAGCAACATTTCGGTATGTAATGCTTGAATTTTATTACACTTCCCTCTAATAAGTTCAAACACATCAGGATTCTTTTTATGTGGCATAATACTACTTCCTGTAGTTAATTCATCTGGAAAACTAATGAAATTGAAATTTTGGCTCATGTATAAACAAACATCCATAGCAAATCTTCCAAGTGTATTACTTAAGCTACCAAGGGCACTCGCCATACAGCGTTCACTTTTACCCCTGCTTAATTGAGCAGCCACAACATTATACTTCAATGTTTTAAATTGGAGTTTATCTGTAGTAATAGTTCTATCAATAGGAAAGGAGCTACCATAGCCTGCTGCTGAACCCAAAGGATTTTGGTCTACAATATTCTTTACTGAATT
This sequence comes from Winogradskyella sp. KYW1333, assembly GCF_003335675.1. Lineage (GTDB taxonomy): Bacteria > Bacteroidota > Bacteroidia > Flavobacteriales > Flavobacteriaceae > Winogradskyella. The sequence goes on from NZ_QPHL01000017.1 coordinate 571,386, forward strand.
AAGCAAATAAACATCATCGATTAATAACTCAGCATATGCTGAAAACCATAAACCGAAAGATGATGGCATTGCAACTTGTAAATGAGTATAACCAGGTAATAACTTAGACTTATGAGTTTCTGCTAAAACAATTAATGTATCAAAAAGAGATTTTACTTTTTGATTAATGATATTCAGGCTGTCTTTGTAATATAACTGTAAAGCGACTAAAACTTGATCATTTCTAGATCTCGCAGTATGTATTTTTTTGCCTGTTTCACCTAAGTTTTTAGTGAGCTCGTGCTCAATTTTAGAATGGATATCCTCAAAGGATTCTTCAATTATTAATTGACCTTTTTCTGCGTCTTGATAAAGCTTGTTTAGTTCATTTGTCAACGCAGTTAATTCATAATCATTTACAATACCAATAGAATTTAGCATTATAGCATGGGCTATTGAGGCTTGTATATCATATTTTGCAATGTGCAGATCTATAATTCTGTCCTTGCCAACTGTAAAGTTTTCTATTTTTTTATCTATTGAAAATCCTTTATCCCAAAGTTTCATAATACTCGTTTTAGTAATCCTATATATATTTTAACACCTTCCTCAATTTCTTCTAAATAAATGAATTCATCTGCTGTATGGGATCTTGTACTATCACCAGGCCCAAGTTTTAAAGATGGGCAACTTAAGGTTGCTTGGTCCGATAATGTTGGTGAACCATAGGTTTCTCGACCCAATTCAATTCCGGCTTTAACTAATTCGTGATTCAAGGGTATAGATGAAGAGTTTAATCTAAGACTTCTTGCTTCAATACTGTCACAAGGTGATTTTTTCTTTAAAATTTTAGCGATTTCTTCATTGCTATATTTGTCGTTTACTCTAACATCTATTACAAGATCAACTTCCGAAGGTACTGCATTGTGTTGTTGACCAGCATTAATCTGGGTAACGGTCATTTTCACATTTCCTAGAACTGGTGATTTTCTTTCAAATTGAAAATCTTTAAACCAATTTAAAACGTCAATTGTATTATAAATTGCATTATTTTTATTTGGATGGGCTGCATGGCTCGGTGTACCTTTTACTTTAGCATCAAAAACCACAAGGCCCTTTTCTGCAATAGCCAAGTGCATTTGGGTAGGCTCACCAACAATGGCTACATCAATTTCTGGAATAATAGATAACATACTATTTAAACCATCTGGGCCACTACTTTCTTCTTCTGCAGAGGCCACTATTATGATATTATAATTTAGGTTCTTTTTAGAATAGAAGTATGTAAAACACGCTAAAAGTGAAACAAGGCATCCTCCTGCATCATTACTTCCGAGACCAAATAATTTACCATCTTCTACAATTGCTTTAAATGGATCTTTAGTATAGCCTTTATTTGGTTTTACTGTATCATGGTGAGAATTAAGCAATAAGTTTGGTTTTGATTCATCAAAATATTTATTTGTTGCCCAAACATTGTTTTTGGTTCTCTTATAAGCAATATCGTAGTTTTTAAACCACTTTTCAAGTAAAATCGCTGTATCCTTTTCTTCAGAGGAGAATGAAGGAGTTTCAATGAGGTCTTTTAATAATTCTTTAGCGTCTTGGATTAATTTCTTTATCATTTTACAATGGTTGTATATCCTTTTTTGTTTGTAAATAATTTGTCGTGTTTACCTATGCAAACCTTATCAATATTATGGTTTACGGCATTAATGCAATTACTTATTTTTGGTAGCATACCATCAGTAATTATACCTTCGGATACTAGCTTTTTGAATGAAATAGTATCTATTTGTTCAATTACCGAATCTTCATCATTGATATCTTTTAAAGCACCATTTTTTTCGAAACAATAATAAAGTTCCACATTATAACTATCGGCAAAAGCCATTGCAATTTCCGTTGCAATTGTATCTGCATTTGTGTTAAGTAATTGCCCTTCCTTGTTATGTGTTATTGCACAAAATACGGGAGTGACGTAATTGCTTATTAGAGTTTCAATTATCTCAAAATTCACCTTTTTTACATCACCTACATAACCATAATCAATTTTTAACACAGGTCTTTTGTCAGCTTCGATTGTATTGCCATCTGCACCAGTAAGACCTAGTGCATTGCAGTTAGTTGATTGTAGCTTAGCGACAATGGATTTATTTATTTTACCAGCAAAGACCATTGTTATAATATCTAAAGTGGCTTCATCTGTAATTCTGCGACCTTCAAACATTTTTACAGGAATATCTAAACTTCTTGCCATTTCGGAGGCAATTTTCCCACCACCATGTACTAATATTTTTGGGTCTTCAATTTTTGTAAAAGTCTCCAAGAAATCATCTAGACTTTTTTGGTCATCAATAATGTTACCACCTATTTTTATGACTTTAAGAGATTTCATTATAATTGCTCTAAGATATTTTTTAATACAATTTGTGCTGCAAATGTTCTATTATTTGCTTGTTGAATAACAATAGATTGATCACTATCCAATACATCGTCGTCAACCACAACGTTTCTTCTAACCGGTAGGCAATGCATAAATTTTGCTTGGCCTAACTTTTCTTTGGTAATTTTCCAATTGGTGTCCTGATTTAGAATTTGACCATAATTAGTGTAACTGCTCCAGTTTTTTGCATAAACAAAATCTGCATCTTTTAATGCTTCATTTTGGTTATAAGTAACATTTGAGTCTTTTACTGTTTCAGGATTTAATTCGTATCCCTTTGGGTGAGTAATTGTAAAATCTACATCCATTAATTGCATTGTTTCAATAAATGAATTAGCTACGGCTTGTGGAAGTGCTTTAGGATGTGGTGCCCAGGTTAAAACAACTCTAGGTTTTCTTTTTTCCGTAAATTCTGAAATTGTTATGGCATCAGTTAGCGATTGAAGAGGATGGCCTGTAGCACTTTCCATACTAATAATTGGTACGGTTGCATATTTTATAAAACTTTTCAAAATCAATTCTGATTCATCCTTATTTTTATCGGTCAAAGTTGGAAATGCTCTAATGGCAATTATATCTGCATATTGCGAAATAACATGAGCTGCTTCCTTGATGTGTTCTGTTGAATTCATATTCATCACCGAGCCGTCTTCAAATTCTAATTTCCAAACATTGTTTATATCTAAGGTCATAACTGACATGCCAAGGTTCTTAGCTGCTTTCTCGGTACTCAATCTTGTTCTTAGACTTGAATTGAAAAACAACATCATCAATGTTTTATTTTTACCAATGTCTTGATTTTTGAATGGATCCATTTTCAATAAAATAGCATCCTTAATCGTAGTTTTTAGATCAGATAAGTCTTTTATGTGTGTATAGTGTTTCATATTAATTAAATTCTTTCTGCAAAGCATTAATTAAACTGTCTATATGTTCTTTTTTTATGGTCAAAGGAGGTAATATTCTAAGAAGGTTTGGGTTTTTAGAACTTCCAGTAAAAATGTGATGCTTATAAATAAGTGTTTTTCTTAAGTCGGAAATTGGAAAATCAAATTCTAGCCCTAACATTAATCCTCTCCCTTTTACATTCTTTACTTCAGGTATACTAATGACTGCATTTTGAAGGTGTTTTGAAATTATTAAGGCATTTGTCATTAGGTTTTCTTTCTCAAGTATCTCTAAAACAGCCAATGTTGCGCTACATGCGAGATGATTACCACCAAAGGTTGTACCTAATAAACCATAAGAAGCTTCGATCTTTGGATGAATAAGAATACCACCTACGGGAAAACCGTTACCCATTCCCTTTGCTATAGATATAATATCTGGTTGGATATTGTGTGCTTGAAAGGCAAAAAAATCACCTGTTCTTCCAAAACCAGACTGTACCTCGTCTGCAATGAGCAAGGTATTATATTTTTTACATAGCTTTTCTAGTCCTTGGTAAAAATCTGTTGAACTCTGTTCTAATCCACCTACACCTTGGATACATTCAATGATTACTGCACATGTTTCATTTTCCTTTAAAATATCTTCAACTTTTTCAAGTTCATCAAGTGCAACAAAGTCCACACGTTGCTGTGCATTTACCGGCGCAACTATTTTCTTGTTATCAGTTGCTGCAACCGCAGCAGACGTTCTTCCGTGAAATGAGTTATTAAATGCTAGTAATCTTGATTTCTTATTGTGAAAAGAAGCTAGTTTAATTGCATTCTCATTAGCTTCGGCACCAGAATTACACAAGAATAATTGATAATCTTTACAGCCTGAAATTTCATTTAGTTTCTCAGACAGTTTATTTTGTAATGGATTTTGCACTGAATTGCTGTAAAATCCAATTTTTTCAATTTGATTTTTGATTGAATTCACATATTGTGGGTGTGAATGACCTATGGATATTACGGCGTGGCCTCCATATAAATCAAGATACTTTTTACCATCATCACCATAAACAAAAACATCATTTGCCTTTATAGGTGTTACGTCGTACAATGGATATACATCGAATAAACTCATATTTGTTCTTTTTTGATGGTATTTATTTTCTTAAATGAAGCCACCATTCCTTGTATTAATGAAGAACTTAACCCTTTATGTTCCATTTCATTTAACCCTTCGATAGTGCAACCCATTGGAGTTGTAACTTTGTCTATCTCTTCTTCAGGGTGATTCCCATTTGTGATTAGCAAGTTTGCAGCACCTTCGGATGTATACATTGCTAATTCTTGTGCTTCTTTAGCGTCAAATCCTAATTGAATTGCTGCTTGGGTAGTGGCACGTATTAATCGCATCCAAAAAGCAATTCCGCTTGCACATACAACTGTTGCGGCTTGCATTTGACCTTCTGGAATTACAATTGAATTTCCAAGCCTATTAAATATAGAGATTGCAACCTTAATACGGTTTTCTCCTTTTGCATTGCTGCAAAGACAGGTCATTGATTTACCAACGGCAATAGCTGTATTTGGCATTGCTCTAATTATAAAATTGTCCTCGCCAATTATATTTTCAATTTTGGAAATGCTAAATCCTGTAATGGTAGAAATAATTACATGATTTTCATTTAAAAATGGCTTAATTGAAACTAATATATTTTCTAAATGTGCAGGTTGTACTGCAAGAATCAAGATATCTGAATTCTTTACAGCTTCAATATTGTCCGAAGACAGGCTTACATTTTTGTAACCGTTAAATTCACTTAATTCGTCTAAATTTCTTTTGGTTAAGTATAATGTTGTTATTGCATTATTGATAATAAGTCCGTTTGCTATGGACTTACCTAAATTTCCTGTTCCTATTATTGCGATTTTCATAATTCTTAACTTTAGAAATAATTAGCTTTTAGTTTTAATCCTTCGGATTCGTCAAAACCAAACATCAAATTCATATTTTGAATGGCCTGACCAGAAGCACCTTTAAGCAAATTGTCTATCACACTACTTATTAGGATCGTATTGTTGTGTTTATGCAAGTGAATGATGCATTTATTAGTGTTTACTACTTGTTTAAGATGTATTGGTGAGTTAGAAATAACCGTGAATGGTGCCCTTTCATAATATGACTCGTAAAGATTATATGCCTCCTCTATACTTCCGGTATAATCAGTATATAAAGTTGCATATATACCCCTTGAAAAATTACCTCTATTTGGCATAAATAAAACTTCAGATTTAAAGTTGTTTTGTAACTTTTTTATGTTTTGATTGATTTCACCTAGGTGCTGATGAGTAAAAGGTTTATAGTATGAGAAATTATTGTCTCTCCATGTAAAATGTGTTGTTGCTGATAACGATGTTCCAGCACCAGTAGCTCCAGTAACAGCATTAACATGCAGGTCTGATTGTAATAAACCTGAATTTGCTAATGGAAGAAGTCCCAATTGAATTGCCGTTGCAAAACAGCCTGGATTAGCAATATTAGTTGCGCTTTTTATGGTCTCTTTTTTTAATTCTGGTAATCCATATACAAATGTTTGTCCTTGAAAAACTTCGTCTTTTTCAAGTCTAAAATCATTACTCAGATCAATAATTTTTGTATGTTTTGAGAATTCAGTTTTTGATAAGAACTCTTTGGAGTTACCATGTCCCAAACACAAGAACAAAACATTAATTTCCAGATTAATTACAGATGAAAATTTTAGTTCTGTAGAACCAACAAGATCTTGATGGACTTGGTACACAGAATTACCAGTGTTGGAAGTGCTATAGATAAAATCGATTTTTACCTCCTTGTGGTTTATTAATAACCTTATCAATTCTCCAGCTGTGTAACCAGCTCCTCCTATAATACCTGCTTTAATCATAACTCCAAGTTTGTTAATTGATAAATTTTGTTGGCATTTGCGTTGATTTTTATAAAACCTTTTGCTTCGTCCGCTGTCCAACCGCTATTTTCTTCTCCATAACTTCCAAATTTAGTATTCATTAAGTCATGTTTTGATCTTATACCATTCAAACTAAAATGGTATGGCTTTAAGGTTGCGCTAACCTCTCCAGAGACCATTTTCTGACTACTCTGAAGCATTGCCTCCATATCTCTCATAACAGGATCTAAATATTGCCCTTCGTGTAGGTGCATTCCATAAAAATTAGATATATAATCTTTATGCTGTAACTGCCATTTTGTAAGAGTGTGCTTCTCGAGTAAATGATGTGCCTTTATGATTATCAAAGCCGCAGAGGCTTCAAAACCTACTCTTCCTTTTATGCCAACTATGGTGTCTCCTACATGGATATCTCTCCCAATAGCGTATGATGATGCAATATCATTTAGGATTTCAATATTTTTTTCAGAGTCATTTTGATTTCCATTTATTGCGATTAATTCACCTTTATCAAAAGTTAATATTACTTCTTCCTTACCTTCCTTTTTAAGTTGAGATGGATAGGCCGAATCTGGTAATTGGTGCTCTGAAGTTAAAGTTTCAGCACCTCCAACACTAGTACCCCAGAGACCCTTATTCACAGAGTATTTTGCCTTTTCCCACGATATATCAATACCATTTTCAATGAGATATTTAATTTCCTCTTGTCTTGATAGTTGTTGGTCTCTAATTGGCGTTATGATTTTGATATTTGGAGCAAGGGTTTGAAAGATCATATCAAATCTTACTTGGTCGTTACCAGCACCTGTACTACCGTGTGCAATGAATTCTGCACCTATATTTTTAGCATATTCAATTATTTCGATGGCTTGTATAATTCGTTCTGCACTAACTGATAATGGATACGTATTATTCTTTAGTACATTGCCAAAAATTAAATATTTAATGACCTTGTTGTAGTAAGTTTTAATGGCATCAATATTCGTATAAGTAGAAACGCCCATTTTATAGGCATTAGATTCAATCTCCTTGATTTCTTCATCTGTAAATCCACCAGTATTTACTGAAACTGCATGAACTTCATAACCAGCTTTACTTAAACTAAGTGCGCAATAAGATGTATCTAATCCACCACTAAATGCTATGACTAACTTTTTCATTTTTTATCTTTTTTTAAAAGGATGGTCTGTTTTATGTTTTTTAATCTTGTCCATACTTTTTTATCGTAATTATGTTTTTGTTCTTTTTCGTTTAATTCTTTTGCTGGATCATATAGCATTCCAGTACATAGACACATTTTTTGTTCGGTACGTTGTAAAACGTCGTAGTTTTTACATGTTTGACAACCATCCCAAAAACTTTGATCATCTGTAAGCTCTGAAAAAGTAACTGGTTTATATCCAAGTTCACTATTCATTTTCATAACCGCGAGACCTGTTGTTATGCTAAATACTTTTGAATCTGGGAATTTATTCCTTGAATGTTGAAATACTACCTTTTTTATTTTTTTTGCCAGCCCTATTTTTCTGTAATCTGGATGTACAATTAAGCCTGAGTTTGCAACAAATTTTCCATGCCCCCAGGATTCTATATAACAGAATCCTGCAAATTTTTCGTCATCTAATGCTATAACAGCATTGCTGTTAATAATTTTTTTGATAATGTATTCAGGTTTTCTCTTTGCAATACCAGTTCCTCTAACCTTTGCAGCTTCAGCAATTGTTTCACAGATGATTTCTGCGTAAATACTATGTGATTTGTTTGCAATAACAATTTGCATTGTAATTGAATTTGAATTAAAGAATTTATTGTAATTATTGTTTTGAAAACGAAACCGGACTCACCTTAGTTCCAAGAATGAATGCATACCCTTACGGGCGACGTGATAAAATACGGCGAATCAACAAATGGTTAACTTTCGAGATGATTGTGATTAATGATTGATATGTAAAACTTGAATTGTGCACAATAAAAAATAATTTATTAATAGAGGATTGAGTTGCTAAACAGAATATTAGCGACAGCGGAATGCAGTAGTAGTCCTAAAGGGGATGCGGTCTCTATTGAAATTGAACTGTACAATCATAGTACTAAACTACATATTATATTTTTAAAGACAATACTTAAAAGAAACATTTTAATTAAAATTATGAATTTGTAAATTATTCATAATAAATATTGTTAAAATCATATTATAACCTATAGATTAAAGAATATAATCTGTACTCACAAAGTTTGATGCTTTTGAGTCTAATAGCTCTTTAAGTATTTCATTGTTGTATTCATTGTCTTTAGATGCAACAAATGTTCTAATTGAAAATGATCTAAGTGCATCACGAACACTTAAGGTTGCGACAGCAGAATCTTTTCTACCGGTAAAAGGATACACATCTGGTCCTCTTTGGCAAGAACTGTTTAAATTGACACGACAAACGAGATTAACTAAGGTGTCTATTAATGGCGCGAGAGTTTTGGTCTCTTTTCCAAATAAGCTTACTTGTTGCCCATAGTTTGAGGATGCCATGTCGTCCAATGGCTCCTCAATATCATTAAAAGGAATTATTGGAATTATTGGTCCAAACTGTTCCTCTTGACAAACACGCATTCCGTTGTTAGATGGGTACATAATAGCAGGGAAGATGTAGTTTTCTGTTGTTTCTCCCCCCTTGTTATTAATTATTTGAGCACCATTGTCAATAGCATCATCAATTAATTCTTGAATGTATGCAGGTTTATTTGGCTCGGGAAGAGGTGTGAGTTGAGCTCCTTCATCCCAGGGATTGCCAAACTTTAAATTATCAATTTTTTCAGAAAAACGCTTATTGAATTCATCAACAATATCTTTATGAACATAAAGTACTTTCAATGCTGTACAACGCTGGCCATTAAATGATGTCGTTCCATTAATACACTCTTGAATAGCTAGTCCGAGATCTGCATCTGGTAAAATAATCGCGGGATTATTGGCCTCCAATCCCAATACCATTCTTAACCTATTGCTTTTGGGGTGCACATCTTGTAAAGCATTAGCTGAATTACTATGGCCAATTAAGGCTAAAACATCAACGCGACCATCCTTCATTATTGGTGTTGCTACAGTGCGACCTCTACCAAAAAGTATATTTACTACACCTTTAGGAAAACTATTTTGGAATGCCTCAATAAGAGGTGTTAACAATAGCACACCATATTTTGCAGGCTTAAAAATTGCTGTATTACCCATCATTAATGCTGGAATGAGTAAAGCAAAAGTTTCATTTAAAGGATAATTATAAGGGCCTAAACAAAGCACTACACCAAGAGGACCTCTTCTTATATGTGCATGAACGCCACCTTGCTTTTGAAACTTTGCACTATTGCGATCCATCTGTTTGTAATCTTCAATAGTATCATAAATATATTCAACTGTTCTATCAAATTCTTTTTCAGAATCAGGCAGATTTTTACCAATTTCCCACATAAGTAATTTCACCACTTCCTTACGTTTAGTCTTCATTTGCCGAACAAATTTTTCCATACATGAAATTCTGTCGGCAACCTTCATCGTGGGCCACAGTCCTTTACCTTTACCATAAGCATCTGAAGCTGCATCCAATGCCATTAGCGCTTCTTTTTCAGTTAATACAGGAATACTGCCTAAAAGTGTTGGTTGATAGTCTCCAGTTGAAGAAATGGTAGAGTAAATATTGGAGGTATCACCTCCCCATTCTACTAATTCTCCATTTAAAAGATAAGTAGTCTGATGAATTAATTTATTTATTCTAAACTTTTCTGGAATTTCGATGAAAGAAGATGTCATAACAGTTTATTTAAAAATGTTGAAGTTACGATAAAGCTCAAATACAATAGGTTAATCAAATGTTAAGTTACACCAAAAATTGAAATAAGTCAGGTTTGTCATTTAGATAGTCTCCATAAAAATTATATAGCTTCATTTTTGTAATCAATGGTTTTAAATCCTCTGGAGATTTTAATTGCAAACCAACTACAGCTGCGCCATTTTCACGATTGGTCTTTTTGGTATATTCAAAATGAGTAATATCATCTGTTGGTCCTAGAATTTCAGCAACAAATTCGCGTAAAGCTCCAGATCGCTGAGGGAATTTAATTATGAAATAGTGTTTAAGATTAGCATATAATAAGGCGCGTTCCTTTATTTCTGCTGTTCTTGTAATATCATTGTTACTACCACTAATTATACAAACCACATTTTTGCCTTTGATATACTCCTTGTATTGCTCTAAACCTGAAAGGCTTAATGCACCTGCTGGTTCAACAACAATTGCATCTTTGTTATAAAGATCTAATATGGTTTGACAAATTTTTCCTTCGTCTACCGTTATAACATCATGCAATGTTTCTTTGCAGATAGTAAAATTCAAATCACCGACTCGTTTAACAGCTGCTCCATCAACAAAGTTTTCAATTGATTTTAATTCTGTATTTCTATTATTTTTTATTGATGTTAGCATCGATGGAGCACCCTTTGGTTCAACACCAATAATTTTGGTCTGTGGCGACAACACTGCAAATACTGAAGATAAACCAGCTGATAATCCACCACCACCAATAGGTACCAACACATAATCGATTGGGTGTGATTTAAATTGATCTATTATCTCCAAACCAACCGTGGCTTGTCCTTCAATTACCTTTTCATCGTTGAAGGGATGAATAAAGGTCTTATTCAATTTTTCACATTCTTCAATTGCAGCGTTATAGGCATCATCAAATGTATCACCAATTAAAACCACATTTATATAGTCTTCACCAAACATTTTTACCTGCTGAATTTTCTGGTTAGGTGTTGGAGCAGGCATAAAAATTGTGCCTTTTATTTTTAATAGTTTACATGAAAGCGCTACGCCTTGAGCATGATTTCCAGCGCTGGCACAAACAATTTCATTTTCTATTTGAGTACTACTCAAGGATGAAATTTTATTATAAGCACCTCTGATTTTATATGAACGTACTTCTTGTAGATCTTCTCTCTTGAAATAGATATTAGCATCAAAATGCTTAGAATATCTTGCATTCTTCATTAGAGGAGTTACATTGGCAATACCATGTAGTTTTTCAGCAGCTGTTTCAACAGCCTCTAAAGAGGGTTTATATGTTGTGTCGGTTTGTTTCATCCAAAATGCAGTAATTACATCTTAGCAATTTATGCTAAAACGGAATCCTCAACAGATGTAGTTTTAATAACTTTCATTGCTGTCATGGCTGTACGTAATCTTTGACCAACTTCTTCAATAGGGTGATTTCTGATTGCATCATTTACAGCAATTAATTCTACATTATCTATAGCGTTTGTATTTGAATATGGTTTGCCTATTACTGATAAATCAACAGTTTTCATAAAGTCAGCTAATAATGGTTTACAAGCATGATCAAATAAATAACAGCCATACTCTGCAGTATCAGAAATTACACGATTCATTTCGAATAGTTTCTTACGTGCAATAGTATTTGCAATTAATGGTAATTCATGTAGTGACTCATAGTAAGCAGAATCTTCTATTATACCTGCACTTACCATAGTTTCAAATGCTAATTCTACACCAGACTTAACAAATGCCACTAATAAGGTGCCGTTATCAAAATATTCTTGCTCTGTAATGTGATCTGACGTTAAAGTAGTTTTTTCGAAAGCTGTTTCACCTGTTGCCTCGCGCCATTTTAATAAATTAACATCATCATTAGCCCAATCTTCCATCATGGTTTTTGAAAAATGACCAGAGATAATGTCATCCATATGTTTTTCAAATAATGGACGCATAATTCCCTTGAGTTCTTCGGATATTTCAAAGGCTTTAATCTTAGCTGGATTAGATAATCTATCCATCATGTTGGTGATGCCTCCATGTTTAAGTGCTTCAGTAATTGTTTCCCAACCAAATTGAATTAGTTTTGCGGCATATCCAGGTTCAATACCTTCTTCTACCATTTTATTAAAGGATAAAATAGCTCCTGTTTGTAACAATCCACATAAGATAGTTTGTTCACCCATTAGATCTGATTTTACTTCAGCAATAAATGAAGATTCTAATACACCAGCTCTATGACCACCTGTTGCCACAGCGTAAGCCTTCGCTTGAGTCCAGCCCTTTCCTTCTGGATCATTTTCTGGATGAACCGCTGTAAGTGTTGGCACACCAAATCCTCGCTTATATTCTTCTCTAACTTCTGTTCCTGGACATTTAGGAGCAACCATGATTACCGTAAGGTCTTCACGGATATTCATTCCTTCTTCAACAATATTAAATCCATGAGAATAACTTAATGTCGCCCCTTTTTTCATAAGTGGCATTACAGACTTTACAACGTTTGTATGTTGCTTATCTGGTGTTAAATTAAGTACCACATCTGCAGTTGGGATTAATTCTTCATATGTCCCTACGTTAAACTCATTTGAGGTTGCATTTTTATAAGAAGCCCTTTGTTCTTTAATTGCAGCTGGTCTTAATGCATAAGAAATATCCAATCCAGAATCTCTCATGTTTAATCCCTGATTGAGACCTTGTGCTCCACAACCAATAATTACGATTTTTTTACCTTTTAATGCATCAACGCCATCTTCAAATTCTGAAGCATCCATAAAACGGCATTTTCCTAATTGTTCTAATTGTTTCCTTAGTGGTAAGGTGTTAAAATAATTTGACATTTTCTTTTTGTTTTAATGTTGAAATGCTTCTAGCATTTTTGATATTTCCATTTGATTTTTTGTAACCGCTATACGTCCAGAGCGCATAAATTGCATGATACCAAATGCACTTAACTCCCTATATAGTAAATCTATTTCTTGTTTTCTGCCTGATTTTTCTAGAACAAAAAACTCTTTGTTTACCGTGACAATTCTAGCGTTACTTTCTTTAATGATATTTTGAATCTGACGTTCTTCAAACAACAAATCAGATTTAATTTTAAACATTGCAGATATTTGATAGATTGTTTCTTCGTCTGTATGATAGTATGCTTTTATTACTTCGACCTGTCGCTCTAATTGCCCAATGATTTTTTTCATTTGATCTTCAGTAATATCCACTACAAGAGTAAATCTCGACACGCCTTCAATTTCTGATATAGAAGTATTTAAACTCTCTACATTGATATGTCTTCTTTGGAATATTGCTGAAATCCTATTCAGCAATCCAATATTATTTTCAGTATAAATTGATACTGTAAAATGTTTTATTTCTTTATCCATAATTATGCTAATCTTATATCTGAAACTGTTGCACCTGATGGTATCATTGGAAACACATTATCCTCTTTTTCCACGCATACTTCTAGGAAATATGGTTCTTTACTGGCTACCATTTCTGCAACAGCACCTGCAAGTTCTTCACGTTTTGTAACCCGTTTTGCATTTAGATAATATCCTTTTGCAATAGCAACAAAGTCTGGATTGACCATTTCTGTAGATGCATACCGTTTATCGAAAAATAACTGTTGCCATTGTCTTACCATACCTAAGAAATCATTGTTTAGAACTACAACCTTAACAGCAACTTTTTGTTGAAAGATGGTGCCCAACTCTTGTATGGTCATTTGGTATCCGCCATCGCCACAGATTGAAATAACTTCTCTTTCTGGAGCAGCCATTTTAGCACCAATTGCAGCAGGTAGACCAAAGCCCATGGTGCCAAGTCCACCTGAGGTGATGTTACTTTTGGTTTGATTAAACTCCGCATAACGACAAGCGACCATTTGGTGCTGGCCAACATCGCTGACTATAGCAGCCTGTCCTTTGGTTTGCGTATTAATTTCTTTTAATACTTCACCCATGGTAAGACCTTCCTTGGTAGGGTATAAATCTTTCTTAATTACTTTTTCAAATTCAATCTTATAAAGATCTTTAAATTTCTGATACCACTCTATATGAGTGTTTTCCTTTAGAAGTGGAAGTAATTTTTCAAGACTGTCTTTTGCATCTCCTAAAACAGCTACATCGGTCTTTACATTTTTATCAACTTCAGCAGGGTCAATTTCAAAATGAATAATTTTAGCCTGTTTAGCATATGTCGCTAAATTACCAGTAACACGATCGTCAAATCGCATACCTATTGCGATAAGAACATCACATTCGTTAGTGAGTACATTTGGTGCATAGTTTCCATGCATACCAACCATTCCAACATTTAATGGATGAGATGTAGGTATAGCCGAAACGCCTAAAATGGTCCAAGCAGATGGTATTCCTGCCTTTTCAATAACAGCTTTAAATTCTTTTTCTGCTTTTCCTAGAATGACACCTTGACCCCAAACTATTAATGGTTTTTTTGCCTCATTAATCAATTTTGCAGCCTCAACAAGCGAGTTTTCATCAGTTTTAGGTACGGGTTTGTAACTTCTAATACCTTTACATTTTTCATAATTAAAATCAAACTCTTCAAACTGAGCGTCTTTTGTTATATCAATTAAAACAGGACCAGGTCTGCCACTCTTCGCAATGTAAAATGCCTTTGCTAAAACTTCTGGGATTTCAGATGCTTTTGTTATTTGATGATTCCATTTAGTTACTGGTGTAGATATACCAACAATATCTGTTTCTTGAAACGCATCACTTCCTAAAAGATGAGATGGTACTTGGCCTGTAATACAAACTAAAGGTGTAGAATCAATTTGAGCATCTGCAATACCAGTAATTAAATTTGTTGCTCCAGGACCGGAAGTTGCAATGGCAACACCAACATCTCCAGAAATTCTGGCATACCCTTGAGCTGCGTGTGTAGCACCTTGCTCATGTCTAGTTAATACATGATGGATCTTATCCTGGTATTTATAAAACTCGTCATATAAAGGCATGATGGCACCACCTGGATAACCATAAACAGTTTTCACATTTTCTTCTAACAAGCATTTAACAATGGCTTCGCTCCCTGTTATACGAACAGAAGCATCATCCTTTTGTGCTTTGTTTTTTAGAGTTTGCGTTTCTTTCATAGTATTCGTTTCGGTATTCTAGAGTTAAGCTAGATAACTATTGTTTTAAAATTCATCAGTTACACAACCTTTAGAGGCTGAGGCTACAATTTTTGAGTATTTGTGTAAAATTCCCTTTTTATGTTTTGGTTTTGGCGCCATCCATTTTTGTTTTCGTTTGGCTAACTCTTCTTCAGGGAGAATAACGTTTATAGAGTTGCTTTCAGCACTTATTCTTATTTTATCACCAGTTTCAATAAGTGCAATGTTTCCACCTAATTGCGCTTCAGGAGTTATATGACCAACTACAAAACCATGCGTTCCGCCAGAGAACCTTCCATCGGTAATTAAAGCTACAGATTTACCTAGGCCTGCTCCCATTATAAGTGAAGTAGGCTTTAACATTTCTGGCATTCCAGGACCTCCTTTTGGTCCAACATATCTTATAACGACTACATTACCTTTACTAACTTCACCATTCGAAATTCCAGTATTGGCTTCTTGTTCACTATCATAAACCACTGCTTTACCTTCAAAAAGCAAACCTTCTTTCCCTGAAATTTTTGCTACAGCACCTTCTGAAGCTAAATTGCCATAAAGAATTTGAATATTTCCAGATGATTTTAAGGCTTTGTCTGTCGGAAAAACAACATCTTGATCTTCAAATTCAATAGCCTCGACTTCAGCTAAGTTTTCTGCCAGTGTTTTTCCGGTAACAGTTAAACAGTCACCGTGCAAATAGCCTTTTTCTAGCAAGTATTTCATAATTGCAGGTGTTCCACCTACGGTATGAACATCTTCCATGAGGTATTTACCAGAAGGTTTCAAGTCTGCAATTAGTGGTGTTCTGTCACTGACACGTTGAAAATGATCTAAACTAAAATCAATATCGGCCGCATGTGCTATCGCTAAAAAGTGCAATACTGCATTTGTGGAGCCACCAAGTGCGTTCACCAACGCAATAGCATTTTCTATAGATTTTTTTGAGATTATATCTAAGGGTTTTATATCCTTTTCAAGTAAGTTTCTGATGGCTCTTGCATGCCTTTCAGCTTCAGAAAGTTTATTTGGGTTTTCTGCCGGAATCGATGAATTATATGGTAAGGCAAAACCCATACATTCAATCGCAGATGCCATTGTATTCGCAGTATACATTCCGCCACAAGCTCCAGCTCCAGGAATGGCTCTTTTTATAATTTCTCGATATTCAGTTTCATCAATTTCACCAGCAACTTTTTGTCCTAAGGCCTCAAACGCAGAGACAATATTTAGTTTTCTTCCTTTGTAATTTCCAGAAGCTATTGTGCCACCATACATCATAATTGATGGTCTGTTTAGACGTAGCATAGATATTACTGCACCTGGCATGTTTTTATCACATCCTACAATGGCAATAAGTGCATCGTAACTTTGAGCATTCATTACGGTTTCAATTGAATCTGCAATTATATCTCGTGAAACCAATGAATAATTCATCCCTGAAGTTCCCATTGAAATACCGTCTGACACTCCAATAGTATTAAATCCTAGACCTACCATATTGGCAATGCTACATTCAATTTTAACCTCGTCTTTTAAGCTATTTAAATGCATATTACAAGGATTGCCATCATAACCTGTACTTGCAATACCTACTTGGGCTTTTTGCATATCTTCATCGTTGAATCCAACGGCATAGAGCATTGCTTGTGAAGCTGGTTGCGAATCGTCTTGAGTAAGTCTACTACTATGTTTATTTAATTGACTCATAAGAATCTGGTATGCATAATGTGTTTACAGTACACTAAATTACTTTTTGCACTTTTCCCTTAGATTAAGCAATTCTAGTTTGTAGCTAAAGTCAGAGTACTTTAGAGTTATTTAAAATACTGTTAATCAGGTATATAAGTCAATAATTATATGATGTTCAAATGAGTTAATAATTAAATATTTTTTTATGAACTATTAAAAATCCTTGAGCAATTTCTTCCGAAATCGATTTCGGGTCTGAAAATTGGTGTTTTTACAAAATTTGATTTATACCTCAATAAAGATTTATAATTTAATGCTTTGAAATAGAGTATTTATTTATGAATAAGCGAATTTTATTGTGGTCAGTAACCGCTGCTCTTGCTGGTTTTTTATTTGGATTTGATACCGTTGTAATTTCTGGAGCAGATAAAAAATTACAAGCCCTATGGGGATCATCTGATGCATTTCATGGTTCTGTTGTAATGGCAATGGCCTTGTGGGGAAGTGTGTTTGGGGCAATTTTTGGTGGTATACCAACAAACAGATTAGGGCGTAAAACCACACTAATTTGGATTGGTATGTTTTATTTAATTTCTGCATTAGGATCAGCCTTAGTAAATGATCCTTATAGTTTTGCCTTTTTTAGATTTTTAGGAGGAATAGGAGTGGGTGCGTCTACAATCGCGGCACCTGCTTATGTATCTGAAATTTCACCAGCAAAAAATAGAGGTAAGCTTGTTGCCTTATATCAATTCAATATTGTTTTTGGAATTTTAATTGCGTTTTTATCCAATTACTTATTAAGAAATGTTGGTGACAATGCATGGCGTTGGATGATTGGAGTCGAGGCCTTCCCAGCGTTAGTTTATACTTTGTTGATATTTATTGTGCCAAGAAGTCCGCGTTGGTTAATATCAAAGGGGAGAGAAAATGAAGCAAAACAGGTTTTGGAGTTGATTGATCCACAAGGTGACGCCAATGCCCTTATAGAATCTGTTAGACATGAATCTAGCAATCAGAAGACTAATGAAAATATATTCATGAAGAAGTATCGCTTTCCTCTACTACTTGCATTTTTAATTGCCATATTTAATCAGTTTTCTGGGATAAATGCTTTTCTTTACTATGCACCAAGAATTTTTGAAGAAGCTGGTCTTGGAGAAAGTACCGCTTTATTGAGTAGTATTGGTATAGGTGTAACCAATCTAATTTTTACTTTATTTGGTGTATTCCTAATAGATAGGCTCGGACGAAAAGTTTTAATGTATATAGGTTCTATTGGATACATTATTTCATTGAGTCTTGTTTCAATAGCTTTTTATCAAAATTGGGAAGGGTTAGCAGTCCCCATTTTTCTATTTTTATTTATAGCATCTCATGCGATTGGTCAAGGGGCAATCATTTGGGTATATATCTCTGAAATTTTTCCAAATCATTTACGTGCTAGTGGACAATCATTCGGAACTTCAACACATTGGATCTTGGCAGCAATAATACCTTCTTTAGTACCTGTTTTATTTTCTACTATAGGACCTGGTACTGTATTTCTGGTATTTGCTATGATGATGGTATTTCAGTTGTTGTTTGTGATTTTTATGATGCCAGAAACCAAGGGAATATCACTGGAAGAATTGAGTAAAAAACTTATTAGGGATGATAAATAAATTCAATATTAAAATAATCACTAGACTAGTTCTGGTAGCTACTTTAATGATATATCTCAATTGCAAGAATGATAAACAATCATATTCAGAAGAGATCGAGGTAGCAGAAAATTTTACTGAAGATGAATTAAAGTACAGACCTCTTTTTCACTTTACACCAAAGAATAACTGGATGAACGATCCAAACGGAATGTTCTATCTCAATGGTAAATATCATCTGTACTTTCAACATTATCCAGATGGCAATGTTTGGGGTCCAATGCATTGGGGACATGCAATAAGTGAGGATCTCATAAATTTTGAAGAGCAACCGATAGCACTTTATCCAGATGAAATAGGACTAATTTTTTCTGGTAGTGCTGTTGTAGATTATAATAACACTTCAGGATTTTCAAAAGATGGGAAAGTACCTGTTGTGGCAATCTATACATATCATAATATGGAAGGCGAGAAAAGGGGTGATATAGATTTTCAAACTCAAGGTATTGCCTATTCTTTGGATGAAGGAATGACTTGGACTAAATACAGTGAAAACCCTGTTATAAAAAATCCTGGTATTAAGGATTTTAGAGATCCAAAAGTATTTTGGGACAATCATAATTCAAAATGGATAATGTCTTTAGCCGCTGGAAATAAAATCATGATTTATAGTTCTGCTAATTTAAAAGAATGGAAGTTTGAATCTGAATTTGGAGAAGATAACGGAGATCATGGCGGTGTATGGGAATGTCCAGATCTTTTTCCGGTAAAAGTTAAAGATAGCGAGGAATATAAATGGGCATTACTTGTAAGTATTAATCCTTCTGGACCGAATGGAGGAAGTGCAACACAATATTTTATTGGAGATTTTGATGGTCATGAGTTTACAATTGATGACAGATTCTCAAAGCAACTCGATGAGAATAAAGCTGTTTGGTTAGATTATGGTCGTGACAATTATGCTGGAGTAACATGGTCTAATATTTCTGATACTGATGGAAGAAAGTTATTTATTGGTTGGATGTCTAATTGGGACTATGCTAGAGATGTGCCAACTTACAAATGGCGTAGTACTATGACTGTCCCAAGAGAATTAAACCTTATAAAAAAAAATAACGAATATATTCTAAAAAGTATACCTGTAAAGGAATTAAATGATTTTAAATCTAAGACTATTGAAAAGGATAGCATTGAACCAGAAGAATTATCAAAGGTCATTGAAACAGCAGAAATAGATTTCAATAAATTAAACTTAGAATTTAATTTTAAAAACTTAAAGGAAAACAAATATCAAATAATATTCAACAATGGAAATGGTGATTCGCTTATCATTGGATTAAATAATAATTCAAAGACAATTTATTTAGATAGAACAAAATCAGGTAAAGTTGATTTTTCTGAGAAATTTGCTCCAAACATTTCAAAAGTTAAATTGTCTGATATGATCAATGATGCTAAGTTTCAAATTTTATTGGATAAAACGTCAGTAGAGCTATTTGTTAATGATGGAGAAATTGTAATGACCGAATTATTTTTTCCAAATAATCCTTTGGATCAAATTTCTATAATCAGTGAAGATTCTTATTTTATTATAAAGAATATTGTAATCAGTGAATTAAATTTTTAGTTGTAGTGTCTAAAATCGTTTGTTTTGGCGAAGTGTTGTGGGACGTTTTTCCTGATGGGAAAAAAATTGGTGGTGCACCATTAAATGTTGCATTAAGGTTGAGTTCTTTAAATAATAATTCAACCATAATTAGTAATGTTGGTAACGATGATCTTGGAAGAGAGTTGATCAGAAATTTGAAGGACACCAATGTTAATATAGAAGGAATTCAAACAACTAATAATTATAAAACAAGTGAGGTCGTTGTTACTCTAGACAAAAGTGGTTCAGCAACATATACTATTGAACAGCCATGCGCATGGGATTTTATTGAACACACTAATAAGCTAAAAAAAATTACTGAAGAAGCAGAAGTATTTATTTACGGAAGCTTAGCGTCTCGTATGCAGACCACTTATTCCACACTTTTGAAATTAATTTCAGTTGCCAGCTTTAAAGTGTTTGACGTTAATTTAAGGAAGCCACATTATAATATGGAATGCATAATAGAATTAATGAAATATGCAGATCTCATAAAATTTAATGAAGAGGAATTAATTGAGATTTCTAAATATTACAACTTTAGTTCAAATTCAATAAAAAAACTATGTGCCCATATCTCCAAGCAAACTGACACAAAACATATTTGTGTGACATTAGGAGAAAAAGGTGCTATATATTATAAGGACGACAAAAGTTTTAGAAATTTTGGTTATAAAATTAAGGTTAAGGACACAGTTGGTGCAGGTGATTCCTTTTTAGCATCCTTTGTAGATGGTATTATAAATAAATTAAATGAACAAGATATTTTAAACAGGTCTTGTGCCATAGGTGCATTGGTTGCTTCTAAGAATGGTGCTAATCCTAAATTAAATCAGAACGAAATTGAAAATTTGATGGTTTCCTGAATTATTAAGTTGAATTGCGAATCACAAGTTCAGTGTCAATTGTAATAGTTCGCTCTTTAGATGGCTCTCCTTTTTGTTTACTATCAATTTCTTTAAACAATAATTCAATAGCCTTTTCTCCAGTTTTATATGCATTTTGTTCAACTGTCGATAGAGTAGGTGTTATAACAGAAGACATGAACCAATTACTGAATCCGAAAACTGCAATTTCATCAGGTATTTTAATGTTTTTCTCATTTAAATAGGTAATTGCACCTATTGCAGTTAAATCTGTAAAAGTATAAATAGCATCAACGTCAATTTGATCTTCCTCAATCAATTTTTTTGCATTTGCATAACCTTCTTCAAAATTTGCTTTAGGACTTAAGTAAACTAGAGATGAGTCAAATTGTATTCCATTATCCTCTAAGGCTTTTTTATATCCCAAAAAACGGTCAATAGAATTCTGTGGATTTAAATCACCTCTGAAATAGGCAATGCGTTTACATCCATTTTTAATTAAATATGTGACGACATCATACGATGCTTTATTATCATTAATAATAACCTTAGAGCATTTTAGGAGTTTGGTAATTTTATCAAAAAGCACTAATGGAATTCCAAAATCTAAGACTCTTTGTAAGTATTCAAAATTTATTGAGCCATTAGCCATTGAAATTAATATGCCATCCACTCCTTTATTTAATAAAAGATTAATTTGTTTTTCTTCGAGTTTGTGGTCTTCATTAGATTGCATAATGATAACCATGTACCCCTTTTTATTAGATTCTTTCAAAATAGCATCTAAGATGCTAGAAAAATAATAATGAACCATATTTGGCACAACTACCCCAATAGTTTTAGATTCTTTACTCCTTAAGCTTTGGGCAAAAGAATTGGGGCTGAAATTTAATGATTCTGCCAAGTCAACAACTTTTTGTTTTGTACTTAGACTAACGTCTGGATAATCTTTTAAGGCTTTAGAAACTGTAGATATTGAAATTCCAAGAGTCTGAGCAATTTCTTTCAAGGTAATTTTTTTCATTTATCTTTAAATAGATTTCTCATTATAATTAGTTCATGCTGCAAAGATTAATATAAATTATTTAACCATTTACGAAAACCTTTTCGTAGTTTTTTTTAACTTTTTATTAAGTTTTTTTTGTAGTTCTCTTAAAAAAAGGTGATTTTAGTTGTTTTAATAATAATTAATTAACATTATTTTGTTAATTTCATAACAGCACGAATAAATATACTAACTAAACTAAACTAAGTATGACACAAAATCTATTAAGGAAAATTTTATGTAGTTTTTTCTTTGTTTTAGGGGGCTTATTATACTCCCAAACAGTAACGGGTACAGTCTCAGATGCCTCAGGTACATTACCTGGAGTTAATGTTATTGTTAAAGGCACCTCCAATGGTGTTCAATCGGATCTTGATGGTACGTATTCCTTAGACAATGTTGCAACAGACGCTGTTCTTGTTTTCAGTTACCTGGGTTATAAAACTCAAGAGGTGGCTGTTGACGGACGCTCAACAATTGACGTAACTCTTGAAGAAGATATAGCTCAATTAGACGCAGTGGTTGTTGTTGGATATGGAAATCAAGTGAGAAAGGAAATTACCACAGCTGTAACAAGCGTTGGTGAAGAAGAATTTAATCAAGGTGTTATTAATAATGCATCACAACTTTTGCAAGGTAAGGTCGCAGGACTTTCCATTTACAACAAAGGCGGTAATCCAAATGATAATGGTGTAATTAGACTGAGAGGTTTATCTACAGTTGGTGGTAATACAGAACCGCTTGTTGTTATTGATGGTGTATTAGGGCAATCATTGAATAATGTTGATCCTAGTGATATTAAAAATATTACTGTTTTAAAAGATGGTTCTGCAGCAGCTATATATGGTTCTAGAGCTTCAAGTGGTGTAATACTTGTAACGACTAAATCAGGCAGAAGTAATCAACCGTTCAGTGTTGAGTATAATGGACAATATGGTGTTTCAAATGCTGTAAACCAGGTGGAAATTATGAACAGAAGTCAATTCTTGGCAACAGGAGGAACAGATTTAGGTGCTGATACTGACTGGATTGATGAAGTAACACGTTCTGCATTCTCTCAAGTCCATAATATTGCCGCTACTGGCGGATCAGAAAACTCTAACTACAGGGTTGCAGTTAATTACAGAGATACTGAAGGTATTTTACTTAATTCTGGTTTCGAGCAATTGAATATTAGAGGAAACTTTACAGGTACTTTATTTGATGATAAACTTAGAATTAACTTTAATTCTGCATTTACACAAAGAGAAAGTGATTTTGGATTTAACGAAGCGTTACGTTATGCAATTGTGTATAATCCAACTGCTCCGGTATTAGGATCTGATGCTCCATTCCCTTTTAACTCTGAACAGTTTGGAGGGTACTTTGAAACACTTGGTTTATTCGATAGTTTTAATCCGGTTTCTATTGCTGAGCAAAACAGAAATGAAGGAACACAAACTACAATCAATTATAATGCTGACTTTAGGTATTCATTCAGCGATGATTTAACTGCTACTTTAAATTTGGGTAATCAAATTACTAAAACCAATAATAATCAATATTACCCAACAACCTCTTTCTTTAGAGGAGGTGCAGTAAGTCCATTTAGAAAGGGGCGAGCTGATTTCTATACGAGTGAAGCTCAAACAAGAACGCTCGAATTATTTGGAACCTACAATAAATCATTTGGTGATTTCTTTAGAATGAAATTAGATGGAGGTTATTCTTGGCAAGAGAGTGATTTCAATGAATATTATTTACAAGTAGGAGATTTCCCTCCGGGTGTAGATTTTGACTTTAGCAATGCAATTGAGGTTTCTCAGGATTTAAATGAAGCTGGTAGAGTAATTGCTAATAGTGGAAGAAATGATGACGACAGAATCATTGCATTTTTCTTAAGAGGTAATTTCACTTTTGATGATGCTATTTATTTGAGTGCTTCCTTAAGAAGAGAAGGATCAAGCCGTTTTGGTGCAGATAATCAGTGGGGTACTTTCCCATCAGTTGCAGTAGGTGCTGATTTAAATAATTACCTTAAATGGGACAACATTTCTTTATTGAAGGCACGTTTAGGATACGGTGTAACAGGAGCAATTCCTCCAGGTGTTGGATTGTCACAAACTACATACAATGTAATTAATGGTGCTGGTGGATTTGGATCTTCTTCTACTGGAATTGGAACAAGATTAGCTAATCCAGATTTAAAATGGGAAGAAAAGAGAGAGCTTAACTTCGGTATTGAATTAGTAATGGATAGGTTATCGGCAACACTAGATATTTATGATAGAGACATTGTTGACTTTATATCTAATGTTGCAATTGATGCTGCTGCAAACAGTGGTTTTACATCACAATTTCAAAATGCAGGTGAATTGAATACCAAAGGTGTTGAGCTGGCTGTAAACTACGACATTTTAAGAAATGATAAAGTCAATTATAACATGGGCTTAGTACTTTCAACTTATGAAACTGTATTAGAAAAGAATGCAGGTGGTGATAGAACAATTGCTAACCTTGGAGCTCCAGGTCAAAACGATACTAACGTAATTTTGGTAAGAGAAGGTGAAGAAGTCGGTCAAATATGGGGGCCTGTATTCACGGGTGATGTGGATGCTAATGGTTCTCCTATACTTGCTGATATAAATGGAGACGGTGTATTACTAACAGATCAAGGTTCAGCATTAGCTGAGGACGGTGATTTTAAAAAGCTTGGACAGGGATTCCCAGAATTTGAACTTGGATGGTCACATAGAGTTCAATTCGGAAATTGGGATGTGAATGCATTTTTTAGAGGTGCATTTGGTCACAGTTTAGTTAATACCTTTAGAGCATTTTATGAGCCTAGAATTGGTTCTCAATCATCTTATAATTATGTGAATACAGAGTTAGCAAGAGACGATATTAGAACTGCACAATTCAGTTCTTATTATGTTGAGAAAGCTGATTTCTTTAGATTAGACAATTTAACTGTTGGATACAATTTTGATATTAAAGATTCTTTTATCAAAAGCGCACGTGTATCTTTAACAGCTCAGAATTTATTTACCATAACCGATTATACTGGTGCTGATCCAGAACCATCTTTCCAAGATAGAGGTTCAGTAGCAAATGGAGATGGATTAGGTGGAGCAAACGTATTAGCTCCTGGTGTAGACAGACGTTATAATTATTTTAATTCTAGTACCTTTACACTAGGACTTAATGTTAAATTTTAATAAAAATTGAAAATGAAAAAAATGAAAAAAACCTTATTATTTCTAAGTGTAATATCTATGATGTTTTACACTTGTACAGATCTAGAAGAAACATTAGAGGATGAGTTAACAACTGAATTTTCTGATGATGGTGTGCCAGATGTTTCTGGTGAAACTGCTGGCGGGGTGTTTCCTTCAAGTGCACTTGCAGCAGCTTATGGGCGATTAAGAAATGGCTCTGCTGGTCATGGTAGTTATTATTCTGTTCAAACTGTTTCATCTGATGAAATGTGTATTGGTCAGAAAGGTGGTGACTGGTTTGATGGTGGTATATGGTTAGATATGCACAGACATACAGTCAATTCATCTAATGGACCTTTAAATGGAACCTGGGTTGATGCTTATGGTGGGATTGCAGAAGCTAACATTGCTTTAGAGTCTGCTTTATCTCCTGGTGAGGCAGCTCAAGCTAAAACAATAAGAGCATTCTTTTATTGGAGATTATTAGATTTATATGGAAGAGTTAAAATTATAACTTCTTCTACTGGGGATGCACCTCAAGCTTCAAGAACAGAAGTTTTTAATTTCGTTGAAGGAGAATTGTTAGATGCTTTGGGTATTACTGAAGTAACTGCGGGCATGGATTTATCAGGTAGCGACTTAGGTACTGGATCTGAGCCATACATCGTAAATCAATTTGCGGCATTAGGTTTACTAGCAAAGCTATACCTAAATGCAGAAGTTTATACTGGAACTGCAAAATACCAAGAGGCAGCTGATGCAGCTAGTTATATTATAGATAATGGTCCTTATCAGTTGTGTGATTCAGGATGTTTTGTTCCGAATTTAGCAAAACGACCAAATGTGGAGGATGATCCTGCTGAAGATGTTGGTTATGCAGCAGTTTTTGCACCAAATAATCAGTTCAACCCAGAAATGATTTGGTCTATCTATTATGATCAAGCAAATGCAGGTGGAATGAATTTTTCACAAATGAACTTACATTATAGTTCTCAGCAAACTTTTGCTCTAGATGCGCAGCCTTGGAATGGTTATCAAGTTTTAGAAGAATTTTACAATAGCTATGACAATGGTGACTTAAGAAAGGATGCTAACTTTTTAGCAGGTCCTCAGACTGATTTTGATGGGTCAGCATTACTTGATTATGCTGCAGATGATCCAAGTATTGTAGTAGACTATACACCAGCAATCAACGAGTTAGAACCAAACGCAGAAAGACAAAGTGGTGTAAGAGCTAAAAAGTTTCATTTCCAATTATTTGGTAGACCAGATATGAACAATGATTATCCAATCGTACGTTTAGGTGATGTGTACTTAATGAGGGGCGAAGCTATGGCTAGAGCAGCAGGAAATTGGAATATGGCATTAACTGATGTGAATACTATTAGAGCTAGAGCGGGACTTTCTGCATTAACAACTATTGATGCTGATGGATTCTTTGATGAAAGAGGTAAAGAGATGTTCCAAGAGTCTAGTAGAAGAACGGATAGAATAAGATTTGGAAAATGGGGTGAATCTTGGTGGCAAAAAACTAATAGTGATGCTTACAGAACAGTATTCCCTATTCCACAAGAACAAATTAATGCTAGTGGTGGTTCATTAACTCAAAACCCAGGTTATTAATTTAATTTTTAAGTATTTTATTTGAGTAAAAAGGGGTACTTTTAAGTACCCTTTTTTTATGCATTATTTTTACACTTAAATGAAAAACTTGTTTATTCTCTTATTTGTTGCAGTTATTTCGTATTCATGCAACTCCGATAAAGAGGAATCCCCTAATTTATTTCAATTAAAGGACAGTGCCACAACAGGGATAACATTTAATAATGCACTAGAATATACAGAATCATTAAACCCATATACTTATAGAAATTTTTTTAATGGTGGCGGTGTTGCGTTAGGTGATATCAATAACGATGGATTATTAGATATTTACTTCACAGGTAATCTAGTAGATAATCAATTATATTTAAATAAAGGCAACTGGCAATTTGAAGATATAACTTCTAAAGCAGGAGTTTCTAGTGAAGGTGTTTGGTCATCTGGTGTATCATTTATAGATATTAATAATGATGGTTTGCTTGATATTTATGTTTGTAAAGCTGGCCCACCAAGTGATAATTCAAATAGACACAATGAGTTATTTATTAATAATGGTGATTTAACCTTTACAGAAAAATCAAAAGATTATGGTCTTGATATAGTTGGTCTAAGTGTACAGGCAAATTTTTTTGATTATGATAAGGATGGTGATTTAGATGTTTATTTATTAAATAATTCGATAAAGGCCGTTGGTAATTTTGATTTTGTAAAAGATCAAAGAAATACACCAACCGAATCAGGTAACAAGTTATTGAGAAATGACAATAATAATTTTGTTGATGTTACTGAAGAATCTAATATATATTCTAGTGCTATTGGTTTCGGCTTGGGTATAACCATAAGCGATTATAATAATGATACTTGGCCAGATATATTTATTTCTAATGACTTTTTTGAACGTGACTATCTCTACATAAATAATCAAGATGGTACATTTAAAGAAGATTTGACTCAACAGTTTGGTTCTATTTCTATGGGTTCAATGGGAGCTGATGCGGCAGACTTAAATAATGACTCATATACCGATATTATGGTAACAGAAATGTTACCAAGAACTATTGAACGACAACGCACAAAAACTTTGTTTGAATCTTGGAATAAGTATGATATGGCTAAAAATAAAGGCTACCATCAACAATTTTCAAGAAATGCGCTTCATAGAAATATGGGAAACAATAGTTTTTTTGAGATTAGCAGGTTGTCAAATGTTGCAGCTTCAGAATGGAGTTGGGCCTCATTATTATTCGATGCTGATAATGATGGGTTAAAGGATATTTTTATCAGTAACGGTATCTATAAGGATCTTTTAGATAGAGACTATTTAATCTATATGGCTAATGAAGATAAGATTAGGGATATGATTAAGACTGATGGTGAGATTATGAATAAATTGGTGGATTTGATGCCATCTCAAGCAGTTCCAAATGCATCATTTAAAAATGAAGGTGAGTTTCAGTTTGTAGAGATGACGTCGCAATGGGGGTTTGACACTCCTAGTTTCAGTAATGGTAGTGCATATGGTGATATAGATAATGATGGAGATCTAGATTTGGTTGTCAATAATGTAAATATGCCGGCCTTTACATATGAAAATACAATAGATACTTCTTCTAACAAAAGTATTACTATAGGATTAAAAGGAGCGGATAAAAATACATTTGCCATTGGTGCAAAAGTGGAAATCTATTATGGGGGTAATAAATACGGTAGTTTAGAAAATTTTCCTTCACGAGGATTCCAGAGTTCAATCTCATACCAATTACAATTTGGAACAAGTACTTATGATACAATTGATAGCCTTATTATTACTTGGCCAAATGGATTTAGAAGTAAAAAATTAAATCTTAAAACAAATGATTCTTATTTATATGACCAGAATGAAGAGACTTCATTTGTAAAAACTAGTGGCATAGTTGATTATAAAAATTCAATTCGTTCAATTGAAAGTCTTTTCCAATTTAAACATAGGGAAAACAATGCAGTTGATTTTAATAAAGAACAATTATTACCAGAAATGTGTAATAATGAAGGGCCTAAAATCGCTAGTGCAGATATCAATAAGGATAATATCACAGACTTTTACATCGGTGGTGCAAAGGGGCAAGTTGGGACATTATATTTGTCACGTGATAATGGTAGTTATGATCAAATCATAAAACCTTTTCAGCTTAATATAAATTCTGAAGATACTGACGCCGTATTTTTTGATAGTGATAATGATGGCGATCTAGACTTATATGTTACAAGTGGTGGAAAATCGTTTTCTAAATTTGATTATGCACTTAACGATAGGTTATATATAAATGATGGGAATGGTCATTTGAAAATAAACTTAGAATCCTTAAAATTTCCTGGATCAATTAGTACCTCTACAGTTTCAGTTTCTGATTATGATGGTGACGGTGATAATGATTTGTTTATTGGCGAACGATTTAAGGTAAATATTTATGGAACTCCAACATCTGGATATATATTAGAAAATAAGGGTAATAATGATTTTGAAGTCCAACAACTAGAAGGTCTCAAGGATATTGGTTTGATTACAGATTCGCATTGGGCAGATATCAACAGTGATGGTGTCAAAGATTTAATCATTTCAGGAGAGTGGATGCCAATTTCAATTTTCATCAATAATAATGGCCAGTTGGTCAATGAGACTGAAGCCTATGGACTATCAGATACTTCAGGACTTTGGAAAACCATAGAGGTTAAGGATATAGATAATGACGGTAAAGTAGATATTATAGCAGGTAATAAAGGAGAAAATTCATTCTATAAACCAGGTATGAGAATGTATTTGTCAGATTTTGATAATAATGGTACAATTGAGCAAATAATTTGTCAAAAACGAGATGATGATTACTACCCCATAGTAGATAGAGACGAGTTAGTTGCACAGTTAGCAGGTCTTAAGCAAAAGCTATTGTATTACAAAGATTATTCAGATGCAACTATTAAATCTATTTTTTCAAAAGATCAGTTAAAAAAGGCAATAATTTTAGATGTTAAAATGCTAAATACAGCAATTTTTTTAAATAAAAATAAGACATTTGTAAGCCAAAAGTTACCTAATGAAATTCAATACTCTAATGTGTCAGCCATTGAGACAATAGATGTTGATAAAGATGGAGTTTTAGATATATTATTTGGTGGAAATCAATTCTTAATTAAACCTCAGTTTGGTATAGATGATGCTTCAAAAGGTTGGTTGCTCTATGGAAACTCAAGCAACAATTTTAATAAGGTGATTTCTCTAAAAATTGATGGTCAGATTAGAGACTTTCATGTTGAAAATTTAAAGGATGAAATCATGTTGATTGCATCGATAAATAATGATAGTTTACAATTTTATAAAGTAAAAAATTAAAATTTTAATAAATGAGGTTAAGAGTTTGTAAGTCAGCATTACTTTTTTCAATTATTTTTTTAGTAGCATGTCAATCAGAATATGCTTCACTCGTTGAAGATGAACTGGCAAGCGGTGTTCGAAATGATTCAATATTCTACAGTTTTGAGTTTGGTCAGACTAAGACAGAGTTTTATAATGTTTGTTGGGAATATAATAGAAAGAAAATATTCACTCATGGTCCAAGCAATAATTATGTGCAGGCTATATTGCACCCAAAGGATACTGCTGATGTAAAAGGGAAAATAAGAATGTTATTTTATGCGAAATTCAATAAAGAAGAGGAGATTATTGCCATGGATGTTAAGTTCTCACATGTTGCTTGGGCACCTTGGAATAAAGATTTACAAGCTGATCAATTGTTACCCAAAGTAAAAGATACCTTGTTAAAGTGGTATCCTGGAAATGATTTTATTAAGGTTAAAGATATTTTAGTTAAGGTAGATGGCAACAGACAAATTAGACTAAAACAAGAATCTGATCAAGATGTCTCAGTAGTTATTGAAGATATGGAGTATAGATATAATAAATTAAGAAAGTAATAATGAACAAGTATACTCATTTCATTTTTGTTTTACTGTTGGCTTTTTCTTGTAAGGATATGAATGAAGAAATTATAGCTAATGTGGATTCACCACAATTTAAATTACTAAGTACCGAAACCACAGGAATTAATTTCATTAACGATTTGGTATCTACAGATGATTTTAATGTCTATAAATACCGAAATTTTTATAATGGTGGAGGTGTTGCCCTAGGTGATATAAATAACGATGGGTTGCAAGACATTTATTTAACATCTAATCTAAAGGAAAATAAACTTTATTTAAATAAAGGGGGATTTAAATTTGAAGACATCTCTGAAAAAGCAAATGTTGCAGGGACAAAAGCATGGTCTACTGGTGTTTCAATGGTAGATATTAATGCCGACGGATATTTGGATATATATGTTTGTAATTCAGGTGATGTTAAGGGAGATAATAAACAAAACGAGTTTTTTATAAATAATGGTGATCTTACATTTACAGAAAGAGCAAGTGACCTAGGATTAGATGATAAGGGATTTTCAACACATGCTTCATTTTTTGATTATGACAATGATGGCGATTTGGATGTCTATCTATTAAATAATTCATATCAGGCAATTGGTAGTTTTAATCTTACTAAAAACGAACGCCCAAAACGAGATGTACTAGGTGGTGACAAATTATTTGAAAACAAAGATGGTCTTTTTATAGATGTAAGTGAAAAAGCTGGTATATATGGCAGTGTTATTGGATTTGGTTTAGGAGTTACAGTAGGTGATATGAATAATGATGGTTGGCAGGATATTTATGTGTCTAATGACTTTTTCGAAAGGGATTATTTATATATCAATAACCAAGACGGAACCTTTAAAGAATGTCTAACGTCATCCATTAATTCAATAAGTGGTGCTTCCATGGGAGCAGATGCCGCAGATATTAATAATGATGGTTACAATGATATTTTTATTACAGAAATGTTACCAAGTGAATATGATCGGTTAAAAACCGTAACTACTTTTGAAGATTGGAATAAATACCAATACAACGTAAAAAATGATTACTACCATCAGTTTACGCGTAATATGTTACAATTAAACAATAGTGATTTAACGTTTACAGAAGTTGGTAGATTCAGTGGAGTAGAGGCATCAGATTGGAGCTGGGGAGCGTTATTTTTTGACATGGATAATGATGGTTTAAAGGACTTATTTATAGCAAATGGAATTTATCAAGACTTAACTAATCAGGACTATTTAAAATATATTTCTAATCAAGAAGTAATAGAGTCAATCATAAAAGATAATCAGGTTAATTATAAAAAGTTAATTGATATTATCCCTTCAAACAAGGTTAAGAATCATTCTTATATCAACACTGGTGACTTAAAATTCAAGAGAACTGAAAATGGACTTGATACTGAAGGATTTTCAAATGGTTCTGCCTATGGTGATTTGGATAATGATGGAGATTTAGATGTAGTGGTTAATAATGTAAATATGCCACTCTTTGTCTATGATAATCAATTAAATGATTCAGATAGCCATTATTTAAAAGTGATCTTAAAAGGTGAAGGGCTAAATAGGGATGCTATTGGTGCTAAGTTGAAATTGAAAAGCACTACAAATACATATTATTTAGAGCAACAACCGGTTAGAGGGTTTCAGTCTTCCATGGATAAACGACCTAATTTTGGATTTAAGGAGACGGAGAATTTAACTCTTGCTGTTTCCTGGCCATCGGGCAAAATTACTGAGTTACCTATTACCGAAGTGGATACTACTATAATATTAGATGAAAAAGATGCTCTGGAAAACCGAGAAAATTCTGAAGAAGAGCCTGAAGGATTATTCATTAAGGATTTAGAAACCATAAATTATAAGCATAAAGAAAATAATTACGTAGACTTCAACATAGAGCGCTTGATGCCATTTATGAGGAGTACAGAAGGACCAAAAATGACATTTGGAGATGTTAATGGAGATGGCAATGAAGATCTGTTTATTGGTGGATCGAAAGGCAATTCTGGTAAATTATTTATTAATAAGAATAATCGCTTTTTAGAAGGCAATAATTCTGTTTTTAATACTAATAAAGCCTCTGAGGATGGAGAAAGTATATTCTTTGATGCTGATGCTGATGGTGACCTAGACCTTTATGTATGTAGTGGTAGTATAGAATTTTCAAAATTCAGCTCAAATTATTTAGACAAACTTTATATAAATGATGGAAAAGGAAACTTTACTGTTTCAGAACAAATATTACCTACTCAGAATGGGTATCACAGTAGCAGCACAGTTACAGTTGCAGATATAGATGGTGATAAGGATTTAGATTTATTTGTAGGAGAACGTTCAATCCCAAAAAATTACGGAGATCCGGCTTCAGGTTATTTATTGATAAATGATGGTACTGGTAACTTTGTAGAAAAATCTGCTGAATTAGCATCAGAATTCTTGACCTTAGGTATGATTACTGATGCTCAATTTATGGATATTGATAATGACAATCTACAAGACTTGGTTGTTGTTGGTGAATTTATGGGAGTGAGGGTTTTCAAAAATACTAATGGCACATATAAAGAAATTGAAAACAATAAATTATCAAATTTAAAAGGCTGGTACAATACCGTTGAAAAGGCCGATTTGGATGGCGATGGCGATGAAGATTTAATAGTCGGTAACCATGGTCTTAATAGCAGGTTTAGAGCTTCTTCCAGTAATCCTATTAAATTATATGCAAATGATTTTGATGGTAACAGCTATGTAGACCCTATTCTTACGTTTACTGCTGAGAATGGAAGGCAATATCCATATGCATTAAGACATAATTTAGTTGATCAATTAAAATATTTAAGTAAAAAATATCCAGATTACGAATCTTTTAAGGATGCAGATATCTATGATATTTTTACCGAATCACAGTTGAACACTAGTACTATTATTGAAGTAAATAATTTAAAAACAATACTATTGATTAATGAAGGTGATTTTAAATTTGAAATTAAAGACTTACCTAAGGAGATTCAGTTTACGCCAATTTACGCAATAGCAACCTCAGATTTTGACAAAGATGGTGATTTAGATATACTATTGGGCGGAAATCTTAATGGAGTAATGCCTGAGTTTGGAAGGTATGATGCCTCTTATGGAAACTACTTAGAGAACTTAGGTAATAATAATTTCAAGAACCATAAAACAGGCAAGGGCATAAAGATAAATGGCGAAATTAGGGATATTGAAATTCTTGGAGATAAAATCTTTGTCACTAAGAATAATGATACTCTAGAAGTATATAAGTATTAATATGAAAAAGAAAATAGGTTTAATATTTCTATTAATTTTTGCTTGTGCAGATGAAGGTGTAGATGGCAATGTTAAAGATACTAATGCTAAAGCTCCCTTTAACAACATCCCTTTCGAAGTTTCTGGTCTTATATTTTCTAATGATTTAAAAGATACAGGAGATTTAAATATAATTGAGTTTCTTTATTATTATAATGGTGGTGGTGTTGCTATAGGTGATATTAATAACGACGGTTTAGACGATATATATTTAACCGCAAATCAAAAACCAGATAAACTTTATCTCAATTTAGGTAGTCTTAAGTTCAAGGATATATCAGAAGAAGCTGGTATAAGCCAAAATAGCTCATGGTCTACAGGAGTAACTATGAGTGATGTAAATAATGATGGTCTTTTGGATATTTACGTGTGTAAAGTTGGAAAATACAAAACACTTAATTCATCAAATGAGTTATATATAAATAAGGGAAATAATAAATTTGAGGAACAAGGAGAAAAATATGGATTGAATTTTTCTGGATTTTCTACTCAAGCATCTTTTTTTGACTATGATAATGATGGTGATATGGATATGTATTTGATGAATCATTCCATTCACACTGTTTATTCTTATGCAAATTCTAATACAAGAACAACTAAGGATGAGCTTTCAGGGGATCGGTTTTTCGAAAACATCATTGTTAATGGCAAGTCAAAGTTTGTTGATGTTACTGAAGAAGCAAACATTTATAGTAGTGCTTTAGGATATGGATTGGCATTGGCGACATCAGATGTCAATAATGATGGTTTCATGGATATTTATGTAGGTAATGATTTTCATGAGAATGATTACCTCTATATTAATAATGGAGATAAAACCTTCAAGGAATCTAGCACAGAATATTTCAACCATACGACAAGGTTTACCATGGGTGTTGATATTGCCGATATTAATAATAACGGTAAGTTAGACATTTACAGCTTAGATATGATGCCTTATGATTCTGAGATATTTTTAAAATCTGGAGGAGAAGATTCAGATAAAATCAACCAGATAAAAAACTCATTTGGCTTTCAACAACAATATGCGAGAAACCACTTGCAATTAAATCAAGGAGATTATTTTGTAGATGCAGCATTAATAACAGAAACACATGCTACTGACTGGAGTTGGTCACCGTTGTTACTAGATTATAATAATGATGGGTTGAATGACATTTTTGTTACAAATGGTATTTATAAAAGACCCAATGATTTAGACTATATTAAATATTTGAGTACTGTAGATTTCGCAAATTATAACGAAACGAAGCAGGATAGTTTGGAGTTAAAACTCATTGATTTAATGCCAACTCAAAATTTACCTAATAAACTATTTACCAATAAGGGTAATCTTTCTTTTGAATCTGTACTTGTTGATTCAAAGAATAAAGGAACTTACTCAAATGGTGCAGCATATTCAGACTTGGATAATGATGGTGATTTAGACATAGTAGTCAATAATATCAATGAAAATGTTACACTTCTAGAAAATACTAGTGAGAATAACTATATTAAGGTTAAACTTCGTAAAGGTGAAAATGAAATTAATACCAACGGTTCCAAGGTATATGTCTATGCAGGAAATGAGGTTTATTTTAAAGAGCAGATTTCAGTAAAAGGATATCTGTCTAGCTCAACAAATGACGTTCATTTTGGTTTAGGACAAAAAGAACAAGTCGATTCTGTAAAAGTAGTTTGGTTAGATGGAACTAAAAGTTTAAATACCTCTATTGAAATTAATACCCGAGTAACTATTGAGAAAGAAAACACAAAGGATAATGATTATAATTCCCTGTCTAAAACTAACTATGAGGAATTTGCCTTTAGGCATTTTGAGAATGTATTCTTAGACTACGAACAGGACGCACTTGCGCCTGAAAATTTATCAAAGGAAGGGCCTTCTGCTGTACATGCAGACTTTAATGGAGACGAACTTGAAGATTTATTTATTGGTGGTGGGCGAAATCAAAAGCCAGCATTGTTTTTTATGAATAAAGATGGGAGTTTTGAAAAAAGCATTACCGATGTATTTAATTTAGATTCAAAATATGAAGATACGGATGCCATTTCATTAGATATTGATAGCGATGGTGATCTTGATATCTATGCTTTAAGTGGAGGAAATGACTACCCAAGTGGCCATCCTTTACTAGAAGACAGGGTTTATATAAATGATGGTAAGGGTAATTTCTCTAAGCTAGAATCTAGAATGATACGAACCAATGGGAGTTCAGTATCTAGCTATGATTTTGATAATGATGGATTGTTAGACTTATTTATAGGTAATAGGTCTGTACCAGGGGCTTATGGGTTAGCGCCGCAGAGTTATATATTAAAAAACAAAGGAAATAATATTTTTGAAATTTATGCTAAAGCACGCTTCGGAATGATAACTGATTCCAAATGGGCAGACTTAAATAATGATGGTTTAGTAGAGCTAGTTCTTGCAGGAGATTGGATGCCAATAACAATCATGTCATTTACAGATGATGGTAAATTTATTGATAAGACTAGAGATTTTGGAATGGGTGAGACAAATGGTATGTGGAATTCCATAGAAATTATGGATCTCAATAATGATGGAAATCTAGACATCATAGGTGGTAATGTTGGGCTTAATTTTAAGTGGAAGGCCTCAAAAGAAAGGCCAGTAATAATGTACTTAGATGACTTCGATGAAAATGAAAAATTAGATCAACTTATATTTTATGATTTCTTTGGTACATATGTACCCTTTGCCTCTAAAGATAAATTGGTAGAGCAAATGCCTTATCTAAGAAAAAAATACACAGACTATAATTCATTCGTAAACGTTTCGGGCATAGGCGATCTAACAGAAAAGGCTGAAGATGAAATTATAAACATCAAGTACATTTATGAATTAAGATCAATGTTATATTTAAATGATGGATTTACTTTTTCGCCCCTTCCTTTACCAAAACAAGCACAATTAAGTACTTTAGAAGATATGATAATTGATAATGGTAATCTTATATTTACAGGTAATCATAAAAGCTATGTAACAGAGTTAGGTGAATCCTCTTCAAATTCAGGAGGGATACTTAACTTTAGCGATATCGATAATATTACTTATGAAAGCCTCAAATTGCCTAAAGCTATAAGAGGTAGAAGAATTATTAAACTAAAAGAAAACCAATATTTAATTATTTCAAATAATGGTAGGTCGTATAAGACAAAACAACAAAAAGAAGGATTGAGAAATGAATAGATTTAAGCATTATATATACATTTTGAGTATTGTATTTGCGATAACAAGTTGCAGTAAACCAGTGGAACCGATCGAAATATCACCAGAGGTTTTTCATGCATCGGTAGACAAAGTGATGGAAATACAAATCCATGATATATTTTCACCACCAGTAGCCAGTAGAGTATTTGTTTATCCAAATATTGCGGCTTACGAAATTTTGGCTCAGAAAACTCAAGAAATGGAATCTTTAGAAGGCAAGATAAAGGAACTTTCAGCAATTCCGTTACCAGACAGTTCAATGAATATTAATCTAGAATTAGCGGCAATAATTGCGCATATGGAATTGAGTAAATCACTTATTTTTTCTGAAGAGAAAATGGAGGTATTACAGGACAGTCTTTATGCGGATTGGAAGGAAAAAAATGAACCTGAATTCAACTCAGCAAAAACCTACGCTTTTGAAGTAATAAATCATATTAAACAGTGGATGGATAATGATAATTATAATCAAACTAGAACGATGCCGAAGTTCACGGTTGATACAGACGATCCATCTAGATGGCAACCAACTCCACCTTCATATATGGATGGTATTGAGCCACACTGGAATAAAATCAGAACCTTTGTATTAGATTCTGCAGCTCAGTTTAAACCAAATAAACATCCTGAATTTTCTTTAGAAGAAGGTTCTAAATTTCATGAAGAACTCATGGATGTTTATGATGTCAGTATGGAGATAACAAAAAAAGGGGATGACTCAGAAGAAATTAAAATTGCACAGTTTTGGGATTGTAATCCTTTTGTGTCTGTTACACGCGGACATTTTATGTTCGCAACCAAGAAAATATCGCCAGGCGCGCATTGGATTGGTATAGTTAAGATAGCCTCGAGAAACACTAATTCAAATGCAGCACAAACTGTAAATGCTTATGCTAAGACTTCAATAGCTATCGCAGATGCATTTATAAGTTGTTGGGATGAAAAATACAGAAGCAATCTTATAAGACCAGAAACACTTATAAATCAGCATTTAGATCCGGATTGGTTGCCAATTTTACAAACACCACCATTCCCAGAATATACGAGTGGACACTCCGTTGTTTCTGGAGCAGCATCTACGGCACTTACAGCCATTTTTGGAGATAATTTTGCTTTTGATGATGATACAGAAGTGCCATACGGACTTCCAGTACGCTCTTTTAAATCTTTTAATCTAGCAGCTGAAGAGGCAGCGGTTAGTAGGTTATATGGCGGTATTCACTATAGAGCGGCAATAGATGAAGGATTAATTCAAGGAAGAAATATTGGCAATTTTGTAGTTAACAATCTTAAAATGAACTTTGAATAAATAGTATGATAGGTGATAAGCTTGCATATCATTCCGGTTTTAAACAAACTAATAATAAAATAATTGATACACTAAGATCACAGCTTTTATCGGGTCAACGCATTTGTATTGCCATTGGTGGGGAATCTGGCAGTGGTAAAACGTCTTTGGCATACGCTCTATTACTTGACATCGAAAACAGCTTGGGATTAAAAGGTTATCTTTTTCATGGTGATGACTATTTTTTTTTACCACCAAAAGATAATCATAATCAAAGGCTTAAGGATATCGCCAATGTTGGATCATCTGAAGTTGATTTAAAGCTTTTAGACAAACATTTAAGTTCATTTTTAAGCAATAAGGGTCATATTAATAAACCCTTAGTGCATTACGAAAATAATTCTATTGGATGTGAAACAATAGACTCTAGCCGTTTTGATTTTTGTATTGTTGAGGGCACCTATACTATGCTCCTTAAAAATACTACTTATAAAGTTTTTATTGAAAACTCATTCATAGACACAAAATCCAATAGAGTAAAACGTGCAAGAGATATTATGAATGATTTCAATGAAAAGGTTCTAGAAATAGAACATAATATTATCAATGAGCAAAGCAAATATGCTAATATGCTCGTTAAAAATGAAGTTTTCAAGTAGTTAATTTCTTTTGTATTATCTATTTGGAACAATTATTTGAAAGTTTTATTCAGCTATCAAATACACTTCTTTTGTAGATAATGTTTTAATTAAGAAACTAACTAATAAAAACAATATGAAACTAACCAAACCAAGATTGTCTTTTTGGCAAATCTTTAATATGAATGTTGGATTTCTCGGCATTCAGTATAGTTTTGGACTCCAACAAACAGCAATAAATCCAATTTTTTTATATCTCGGTGCACCTGAAGATATGTTGCCAATTTTAAATATAGCTGGTCCAGTAACAGGATTAATTGTGCAGCCAATAATAGGTGCAATGTCAGATAAAACGTGGTCGCCACGTTGGGGAAGACGTAAACCTTATTTTCTTATTGGAGCACTTATAGGCAGTCTTTGTTTATTTGCATTCCCAAATAGTCCAGTGCTATGGTTTGCTGTAGGATTATTATGGCTATTGGATGTAGGTAATAATATGGCAATGGAACCATATCGTGCTTTTGTTGGAGATAAATTACCAGAGAAGCAATTAAGTCTTGGGTATCAAATGCAAAGTTTATTTGTGGGTGCTGGTATTCTCTTAGCTAATGGATCAATTATATTATTCCAAAAGTGGTTTGGTGGAGATTTAGAAGTTGCAGGTAAAATACCGCAATGGTTGTATTATTCATTTTATATAGGTGGGATTCTGTCCATAACTACAATTCTATGGTCCGTACTAAAAACACCAGAAATTCCGCCAACAGAAAAAGAACTTGCGGACATAAATCATAGTAAAAGTCTTGGTTTTGCGCATAGAGTAAAAGAACCATTTACTGAAATTATTGATGCCATTAAGGACATGCCAAAATTCATGTGGAAGATAGCAGGTGTATATCTTTTTCAATGGTATGCGCTATTTATTTATTGGCAATTCATAACACCATTATTTAGACAAACTTTAAACTATTCTACATCTGAGGCTGCAGCGCAAGCGGCAAAAATGAATACAACATATAACGTAGTTACAATGTTGGTTGCATTAGCATTGGTTCCTTTAACAATGAAGTTTGGTGGTAAAAAAGTATATGCATTAAGTTTGGTGGGAACGGCAATAGCTTTATTCTCAATTCCTAATATCCAAGATCCAAATATGGTATTGATTCCAATGGTCTTATTTGGTATAGGTTGGGCAGCAATGATGGGAATACCTTATACTATGGTCTCAAAGGTTGTCTCTCAAGAGAGACGTGGGGTTTATATGGGAATTTTAAACATGATGATAGTAATTCCTATGGGAATACAAACCTTATCATTTGGGCCAATCTACAAGTATCTTTTAGGCGGTGTAGCAACAAATGCTATTATATTTGCCGGAGTTTTCTTTGTTATAGCAGCTGTACTGGCTTTGCGACTTAACGAACCTAATACCTCTGTTGATGAAGTAGATATTGAAGAAAATTAAAGGATTTGAGTTATGAAGAATTTTAGCATTAAACTATCAATATACCTCAATTACTTTGTATTTGCCATTTTACTTAATAGTGTTGGAATTGTAATTTCTAAATCTATAAATGTTTATGGAGTAGTTGAATCGGATGCATCACTATTAGAAGCATTTAAAGATTTACCAATTGCATTTGTCTCATTTTTAGTGGCATCATTTTTACCAAGATTTGGCTATAAACGTGCAATGCTTGTTGCATTGGTAATAGTTTTTTTTGGTTGTTTAGGTATGTATTACGGAAACACCTTCGATACTGCTAAAGTTTTGTTTCTAACCGTTGGTGTCAGTTTTGCACTAATAAAATTATCTGTGTATAGCCTTATTGGTGTTGTAACAGATACTCCAAAGGAACATTCTTCATTAATGAGTTCTGTAGAAGGATTCTTTATGGTTGGTATAGCTAGTGCTTACTTTTTATTCCCAGCTTTTTATAGTGATACTGATCCTGATGCATGGCTACAGGTTTATCCGGTATTATGCGTAATAATAGCACTTTCATTTGTGTTACTGCTTTTTTCTAAGATTAATATACCAATAGAAACTTCTGGTAAACGTGTGATAGATGATATAAAAAGTTCAGCGGGTTTGTTGGTGATGCCCTTAGTATTAGTTTTTATTTTTTCTGCCTTCTTTTTTGTGATGATAGAACAAGGAATAATGACATGGCTTCCGAGATTTAATGAAAAAATATTTTCTTTTTCTGAGGTATTAAGTGTACAGATGGCATCCATCCTTGCCATTTCTTTAGCACTAGGGAGATTCATTGCAGGCTGGGTTTCTAAATCAATTGCCTGGGAAAAAATAGTTATAGTATGTTCTATAATTTCGGTAGTAATATTATTAAGTGTTTTACCACAGCTCAAGATAGAGGGTAATGCGGTAGTTTTAAATGGGTTAGGTGATGTACCATTATTAGGATTGATTTTACCCTTAATTGGTCTTTTTATTGCGCCAATTTATCCTTTGTTAAATTCAACAGTATTAAGTCATTTACCAAAACGACTTCACTCTCCAATGTCAGGGCTTATTATAATTTTTTCTGCCTTAGGTGGCACTTTAGGGTCTAGAATAGTAGGTACATTGTTTGAACATATTGGAGGTGTAAATGCCTTTTATTTCTTAATTATACCAATCGCCTTATTGGTTGTTTCAGTTTTAATAATTAAACGTCTTATTAAAAAACAAGACAATCATGATAGTTGATATTGATGATATATTATCAAAACTTCTAGAACAAGAAGATACTGATGGTGATAAAAAAATCACCATTGAAGACAATGGACCAAAGCAATTTGAATTGTTGTCAAATGGCGGTGAAAAATTAATAATCAAGGGGACTTATCAGCTTTCTAATTTGTTACAAGAACTTGTAATTCAAAAACAACAAGGTAAATCTGAGGCTGTTATAAATCGAGAATTTATTGATGAATTACCCACCAAAAGAATTTCTCGTATGATACGAGATTTTTATTGGAAAGGCTTAACTAGACGAATGGATAAATCTGGGATTGAAGGGCTTATTTCAGATTCAAAAAATGAAAGCCTAACTGCTGAAATCCTTCCAGTATATGTACCAAATGGTGATAGTTTAGCTTTTGATTATTACAATACTCTAGAAAAGGAATTGCCAATAAAAGCAGTAAAGCTTCCAACTGAAATTACAGCAGAATATGTGAAATCTATAAATAATCAACCTGGAATTTTAAGCCTAAAACTTGAGGTTGAAAATAATGAGGTAAAAGGTGTTCCATTTGTTGTTCCTGGTGGCAGGTTTAATGAAATGTATGGATGGGATAGCTATTTTGAAACTGTTGGTCTGTTATGTGATGGTAAAGTAGATTTAGCAAAAGCTATGGCAGATAATTTTCAGTATCAAATTGAGAACTATGGCAAAATATTAAATGCAAATAGAAGTTATTACCTAACTAGAACACAACCTCCATTTTACAGTAGTTTAATTTCCGAAATCTTTGAAGTAACTAAAGATAAATGCTGGCTTGCGAGTCATTTAAAAACAGCAATTCAAGAATATGAGACCGTTTGGATGGTTCAGGGAAAAAGACTCACTCCAAATGGACTAAATCGATATAGAGCTGAAGGAATTGGTATGCCACCAGAATGTGAGGAAGGACATTTT
Source organism: Winogradskyella sp. KYW1333 (assembly GCF_003335675.1). Classification (GTDB taxonomy): domain Bacteria; phylum Bacteroidota; class Bacteroidia; order Flavobacteriales; family Flavobacteriaceae; genus Winogradskyella. The sequence goes on from NZ_QPHL01000017.1 coordinate 614,367, forward strand.
GATATGGAATTGAAAAAGTATGCAGAAAAAGAGGGAATTTCTATAAGAGAATTCGCAAAAATGTACCAAAATGGAGAAATTATCAATGAAGAATTAGATCGTTATTTTGTTCACGATAGAAGTTTACGAGAATCTGGTCATGATACGTCTTGGAGATTAGATGATGTCTGTGCAGATTTGAATACAGTTGATTTAAATAGTCTATTGTACAAATACGAATCTGACTTTGCACATTTAGTAGAAAATTATTTTGATGGTGAGTTTGAAGGATATCACAGTACATATTGGATTCAAGTAATGCATAAAAGAGATGAACGAATGCAAGAATTAATGTGGAATAAAGAGCATGCTCAGTATTTTGACTATAATTTTAAAACAAAAAGTCAGACTCAATTTGAAAGTGCTTCAAATTATTTCCCGCTTTGGGCTGGTTTGGTAGATTCAAGAGAAGCCGATAAACTAGTAAAAACTTTAATAACGCAATTAAAGGAGAAAGGTGGGATTGTAGGTACATCTAGAAACATGGATACCAATCTACCTAAAGATGTTATTCAACGACAATGGGATTATCCAAACGGCTGGGCACCACATCAAATGCTAATTTGGGGAGGATTAAAAAACTATGGCTTTGAAAATGAATTAAAAGAACTAGTCTATCGTTGGTTGTTTATGATTACAAAGAATGCTGTGGATTATAATGGTACCATTCCAGAAAAATATGACGTTGTAGAAGCCACGCATAAAGTATTTGCAGAATATGGTAATGTTGGGACAGATTTTGAATATATAACCCAAGAGGGATTTGGTTGGATGAATGCTTCATATCAATACGGACTTAAATTATTGGATGAGACATTGGTTAACGAATTGAACCAACTCACAGAACCGGACAGCCTTTTTAAATTTTAAGATGTTTTAAATGTATTCATTACGATTAATTCTTTCAAATTGGCGATACTTCTCAGTAGTTTGGGTTTTTAGTTCTTTAAACATTATGATTGGTACTTGGGTTTTATATATCCCAAGAGTTAAAGAAAAATTACAACTCTCGGATTCAGAAATTGGTTTTGCTCTTTTTTGTTTAGCACTTGGACTGTTGTTTTTTATTCCAATTGTTCCAATTATAACCAAGAAATTTGGTCTAGGCAGATCAACTATTGTCGGTGTCTGTGTATTCAGTATTGCATTTATTGGACCGCTTATTATGCCATCTTATGAGGCGTTATGTGGCTCATTATTTTTAGTTGGAATTTTTTCAGGATTAACGGACATAGCTATGAATACCTTGGTTTCAGAAATGGAGAAAAGAGACAGGGTTAATATTATGTCTGCCGCACATGGTTTTTTTAGCCTTGGTGGTGCAATTGGTGCTTTGGTTGGAACTGGTTTAATGAGTGTGTTTAAAATTCCTTTTTATCATATTGCACTAATGGCATTCATAGTGATTACTACTAATCTTTTTTTGTCACATCAATATCTAAAAATTAAGGAAACAGAAGTTGAGGTTGAGAAAAAGAAAGGTAAATTTCAGTTAAAAAAATTCAAACCATTATTTATACTGGCTTTTTTGGCAATGGCTACCATGGGTAATGAAGGGGCTATAGAGCATTGGAGTTCAATATATTTAATAGATGTAGTTGAGATTTCTTCAGATAATTATGCTGGTTTTGGATTTACTATTTTTTCGATTATGATGACAGTTGGTCGTTTCTTCGGAGATGGCATAAGTGCTAAAATAGGGTCTTCAAAAATCGTTTTCTTAGGGTGTTTAATGGCAGTAATAGGTTATTTATTTATACTAACAAGTAGTTTTATTTTTAGCCTTTTAGGATTTGGCATAATTGGTTTGGGTCTTTCTGTTATTATTCCTGAATTAATTAGAATGGCGGGAACAACTAAAGGGATTGCAGCTTCAAAAAGTATATCTTTTGTGACTGGTGTTGGATTTTTAGGCTTTTTGTTGGGTCCAATAATTATTGGTTACATATCAGATAGTTTCACACTTAAAATGAGCTTTGTATTTTTATTAAGTATAACATTAATTGCCTTATTAATTTCTATATTTAAATTAAGGGTAAAGTAGAACAGATTATTTATGAAATATGAAAAGACGAGAATTTGCAAAGAATATCGCATTAGCTTCAGTTGCTCCAAGTACTAGTTCATTATTAATGAGTTGGGGAAATTATTGGTTGGGAGGCGATTGGGCACTAACAAGTTATATGGTTTTGAGAGGACTTACGGCATATGGAAAAGATGACTTATCCAAATCCATTACGAAAAAAGCCTGTAAGAATGTAGCGATCGTTTTTGAGGCAACATGGACATTCTGGGAAAAACTATGCGTCAGATTTGGTATCTTATGGTATGCTAGAAAAAAAAGATTTTTGTGGTGGACTGCACTTTTTCCAATTGCTATGTATAATGAATATTTAAAGGAGATGTAATTAATGTTCAACAGAAAAGAACAGATTAAGCAACTAAAGACGACTTCAAAATTTAATATTGTTGTAATTGGTGGTGGTGCTAGTGGATTGGGAATCGCGGTAGATGCAGCCTCAAGAGGATTTAAAGTAGCATTGTTTGAAGCTCATGATTTTGCGAAGGGTACTTCTAGTAGAAGTACAAAGTTAGTTCACGGTGGAGTGCGCTATCTCGCCCAAGGTAATATAAAATTAGTTATTGAAGCATTACGTGAAAGAGGACTGTTGGAGAAAAATGCCAATCACTTGTTTAAACGTCAGACCTTTCTTATACCAAGTTATAAATGGTGGTTTAAATATTATTATGGTTTTGGTTTAACTATTTATGATTGGTTGTCTGCTAGACTTTCATTAGGTGGTTCTAGAATTATTTCTGCTAAGAAAGCCAGTCAGAAAATTAAGAACCTCATACCTAAAGGGCTTAATGGTGGTGTGACCTATTTAGATGGTCAATTTGATGATGCACGACTTGCACTTAACCTAGCACAAACAGCTATTGAGCAAGGTGCAGTAGCCTTAAATCATTTTAGGGTTAATGATATTTTAAAAGACTATGATAAAAAGGTTTCAGGTGTTACTGTTTTAGACACAGAAACTGACGAGGAATTAAATATTAATGCTGATGTTGTGATTAATGCAACAGGTGTGTTTGCTAATAAGATTTTAAAACTAGCAGGACGAAAAAAGAAGAGTCTCAAGATTGTACCCAGCCAAGGTATTCACTTAGTATTGGATAGATCTTTTTTAGAGGGTGAAACGGCATTGATGGTTCCTAAAACCAGTGATGGTCGTGTGTTGTTTGTAATTCCATGGTATAATAAAGTAGTATTAGGTACTACAGATACACCAATTGACAAACCTAGCTATGAGCCTAAACCTCTAGCGGAAGAAATAGATTTTATACTCGAAACAGCAACTCAATATTTTACTAAAGCACCAACAAGAAATGATATAAAATCGGTTTTTGCAGGTTTAAGACCATTAGTGGCACCAGAAGGAGATAAAAGTAATACCAAAGAGATTTCTAGAGGTCATAAAATTATCCACTCAGAGAGTGGCTTAATTACAATAGTCGGTGGTAAGTGGACTACATACAGAGAAATGAGTGAAGATGTAGTTAACGATGCTATTGAATCCCATAATTTAAAAAAGAGCTCAACTAAGACGAAATCACTTTCTATTCATGGTAATATTTCTACTAATGAAAAATTAGGATTAAATGGAGTTTATAGGGTATATGGTAGTGATGCAAAACAATTAATGAAGTTTATAGAAACGGATGCAAGTTATAAGAATAAATTACATCATAATTATGAATACACTGTAGGTCAAGTTATTTGGGCTGCTAGATTTGAAATGGCCAGAACTGTTGAAGATGTCTTGGCAAGACGATTTAGGTTGTTATTCTTAGATGCACAGGGATCAATTGATATTGCAGAAAAAGTTGCTTCTATACTTCAGAAAGAATTGAATAAAACTGGAGACTGGAAACAAAATCAAGTTGAAAAATTTACAACTCTTGCTAAGGGTTACTTAATTTAAGCGAATATGTCGAAAAAAATCATTTTAGCATTAGATCAAGGGACAACATCAAGCAGAACTATTGCATATAATTCTAAAGGTAAGCCTATAGCAACTGCACAACAAGATTTTGAACAGCTATTCCCAAAAAATGGTTGGGTTGAACATGATCCCGAAGCTATATGGCAATCACAGATCAAGACTATTAATGAAGTATTTACAAAAGGTATATCAGCGAATGATGTTGTAGGAATAGGTATCACTAACCAAAGAGAAACTACGATTGTTTGGCATAAGGATACAGGTGAGCCCATTTATAATGCAATAGTATGGCAGGATAGAAGAACGGCATCCTATTGTGATGAGCTCAAATCTACTGGTCAAGAAGAATTGATTCAAGAAAAAACAGGATTGATAATTGATGCTTATTTCTCTGCGACAAAGTTAAGATGGATTTTGCACAATGTTGCGGGTGCAAATGATCTTGCAAAGAACGGGAAACTGTGCTTTGGCACTGTTGATACTTGGTTGATTTATAAATTGACTAAAGGCAAAGTATTTGTTACTGATGTTAGTAATGCTTCAAGGACAATGTTATTTAATATCCATATCCTGAAATGGGATACTGAACTTCTCAATTTGTTTGATATTCCAAAAGCTATTTTACCAGAGGTAAAGTCCTCTTCAGAGGTTTATGGACATACAGAATTATTTGACTATAAAATCCCGATATGCGGTATTGCTGGTGATCAACAAGCCGCATTATTTGGACAGCTCTGTACAAAGAAAGGTATGGTTAAAAACACCTATGGTACAGGTTGCTTTCTATTAATGAATACTGGTAAAAAACCTGTTAAATCACAAAACAATCTTTTATCTACGATTGCTTGGCAAATTAATGGCAAGACACAGTATGCTTTGGAAGGAAGTGTATTTGTTGGTGGAGCAGCTGTACAATGGTTGCGAGATGGGATTAACCTCATTAATGATGCAAGTGAAATTGAAACTTTGGCTAGTTCTGTGCCAGATAGTGATAATGTTGTGGTCGTTCCGGCTTTTACAGGTTTGGGAGCACCATATTGGGATCCTTATGCTAGAGGTAGTATCATGGGAATTTCTAGAGGAACCACTAAAGGTCATATTGCTAGAGCAACATTAGAAGGAATTGCACTTCAAGTTTACGATATTGTAAAAGCTATGGAAAGTGACTCTAACATGCACATTACAGAATTACGAGTTGATGGTGGTGCAACTGCAAATAATTTATTGTTACAAATACAATCCGATATTTTTGATTGTGATGTTGTAAGACCTACTAATTTAGAAACAACAGCTTTAGGTGCAGCATATTTAGCAGGATTGGCTGTTGGTGTGTTTAAGAGTAAAGATGCACTCAGTGAATATTGGGAAAAAGATAAGACCTTTAAACCTCAAACAAATAAGGAAGGCCAATTAAAGCTCATTAAACTTTGGCACAAAGCTGTAAACCGAAGTAAAAATTGGTTAGATGATAATTAATACCTCAAATCTGATATGTTAAATCAGGTTATTTAAATAGAGAATTCACTTTTTATAATTTTAATCGGCATTATTCTATATTTTTTAAGCCTTCTGATAATTGTTTTAATGTCTCTAATCTTAAAGAGATTAAATTCTGTTCTTTTTTTAAGTTCTTTTTTATCTAAACGAATGTTGTTTCCATTTAGCATACTATAAACAGCACCCGGAAATGGTAACGGTTTTAATTTCTCATTATTAACAATAGTTCTTTCATGATTAAAATATAACAAGTCATCAATCAATAATTCAATTAAATCTGGCTTAATAATTATACAAGATCCACAAACTTCATTAAAATTTTTTAAATTTAAAAATGAGTATTTTTTACCTTCAGTATATAGATATCCTTTATTAATATACCATCCTTTTACGGAATCGTCGGCATTTTTACAAACGAAATCACATATTTTATTACTAATACAATCATCAGAATCAACTGTCATTACATATGGAAAGCCCATTTTCAATGCATGTTCTGAAGCCACTTTTAACTTTTTTGATTTGTCGGCTCTTTTAACTATTAAATTTTCTTGATTTAGATGAGTTAAAATAGGTGGAGAAAATTTCATTTGTAAAAATTCAACTCTATAATCATTTTTGAAATTTGTTTCTGGTATTTCATGACATGCAACAATGACCTTGAAATTTGTATTATTTTGATTACAAATAGAATTAATACATCTATTTAAAAGGCAAGAGAACTCATGCCAATCAGGAGTCGTTGCTTTACTTTGAACAGGAATAATAAAGGCTAACACATTTTAATAAATTATGTTAAGACATTAAAATAAAAATAAAAATATGCAAATAAAAAAAACTACCCTTAAATAGGTTGTATGGCTTGCTTATTCAGTTTAAAAGTTTGGCAATTACAAAATATTAAGGTATCACCTGGTTTAAATAATTAATTCTTTTTAAGAAGATCTGCGAAAAAAATATGAATTAAATATCTATCTGTTAATTTATTAATTTAAAAGTTCAAGGATTTCTATATTTTTAAATTCTACAGGGTGGCTCTCACTCTGTAAAGAAATATACCCTGATTTTACAGGTTGCCCCTTTAGTGCCATTGTGAATTCTGAGGAATACTCACCTCCATATATAGGTTTGGTATATTCCATAACCTTCACGCCATTTATAAAGTGTTTAATAATAGAATCATTGTTAACTTCAATTTCTAAATGCACCCATTGTGTGTCATGGATAGTCTCTGAGCTTGAATTTATGCAATGATCGGTTACCAATTGATTATTCATTTCAACATGTGTTCCAGGTGTGCATAGATTTGCAGTAGGCCTTTCTTTTATTCCGTCACCACCAAGTAGTTGAACTTCAATTGATACAGGAAAACCTTGATCTAATCCTATGCTATTAGGATCTTCACAATGAATCATTACACCACTATTTTTATAGGCCCATGCTTCACCGTCAGCGACTTGATTGTCTAAAAATCTATAATCTAATCGCAATTTATAATTCGAAAAAGGCTTTTTGTAGTAGATATGACCAAAGGTGTTATTAAAAGAGTCATTGTACTTGGAGTAATCTACTTTTAAAATAGAGTCTTCAACTTTGAAAGTAGAATTGAAATTATAACCAATAGGATGTCCTTTAATTTTTACAACCCAATCATCTAAGTTATTTTTTGACAATAAATTAACCCAGTTTTCTTGCTCAGAAGAATTATTATCACATGACTGATATAGAAATATGAAGACAATTAAACCAATGCAATATTTTGATAGCTTATGCATGAATCAAATTAAACCTAATTAAGTGAATAAGCTTTTCCTCCAGTTTCACTCAAATCAATGCACCCTTCTTGTTTGCCAGGTACAGGTCTATATACCAATACTTCCTCTCCAATATACTCTGTACTTTTATAAGCGAATATACATAACCCTCTTATGTTACTCAGAGCAACGTAATTGGCAACTTCATCTGAAATTGAAGATTCGTTTTTAACTGATTCGTTGTAGGTTTCCCATAGCATTTTGTCTTCTTCCTTGGTTTTCTTTAAAGCTTCAGCTAATAAAGGTTCTATCCCTTCTATTTGAATATCATCAAGATCTTCCTTTTCGCTTGATTTCAGAAGTTTATTACAGAAATTTGAAAACCCTTGCTTAAGAATATCCTGTTGCTCAGCCTCCATAACCTCATTAGCAAATTTGTCTATAAATTGAGGGACATTTACTTCTGTTGCACTAGGCGTATCTGAAGTTTTTGGTAAAATTATATCTGTAATTTTATTAAGAAATTGCACTTGATTTTTACTAAAAAACACTGGTTCCCAGATTGGACCAGTTTCTTTTGTGCAACTATGTAAAAGGCTCATTGCGCTAGGAGCAAGGAGCATTGCTCCGAATGATAGTCCTAATCCCTTTATGACTTCTCGTCTTTTCATGTTTTAATTTTTAGAGATTTCCTTTTTTAAATTCGTTTGCAGCGTGTTCTGCTGCTCTAGCAGTTAGTGCCATATAAGTCAATGAAGGGTTTTGGCAACCTGCTGAGGTCATTGCAGCACCATCAGTTACAAAAACATTTTTTACTGAATGAACCTGATTATATTTGTTCAAGACCGATGTTTTAGGGTCTCTTCCCATTCTTGCGGTTCCCATTTCATGAATTCCTAATCCAGGTGCACCAATTGAGTCCATTGGTTCAATATCCTTAAAACCAGCTTTCTCTAACATTTGCATCGCTTGAGCTATCATGTCTTCACGCATTTTTAATTCATTCTCCTTAAACTCAGCATCAAAGGTTACAGTAGGTAGCCCCCATTTATCTTTTTTGTCATAATCCAAGTACATTCTGTTTTCGTGATATGGTAAAGTCTCGCCAAAACCTGTTAGACCCATAGTCCAACCTCCAGGTTTTAAAATAGCTTCTTTTAGTTCTTTGCCATAGCTCAATTCTCTAACTGTATCCGACCAGTCTTGACGGCTAGCACCACCTTGATACCCATACCCTCTTATAAATTCGTTGGAATCTGTTTCACCACCTAAATTTCTAAATCTTGGAATGTAAATACCATTTGGTCTTCTCCCGGAATAATATTTATCATGGAAACCATCAAATTTCCCGTATGCTCCAGCCTTAAAATGATGATCCATTAAATTATGGCCTAGTTCGCCAGAATCATTACCTAAGCCATTTGGGAACCTATCAGATTTAGAGTTCATCAAAATATAAGTAGAAGCAATTGCAGAAGCACATAAGAATATTACTTTCGCCTTAAATTCAATTGCTTCATTGGTTTCAGTGTCTATAACTTTTACACCAGTAGCTTTTTTAGTAGTATCATCATAAATGATTTCATGAACAATGGAATTTGGCCTAAGGGTCATATTACCGGTTGCTTCTGCCGCAGGTAACGTCGAGGAATTGCTACTAAAGTATGCTCCAAAAGGACAACCCCTCATACATCTATTTCTGTATTGACAATTCATTCTGCCTTGACCAGGTTTAGTTCCTTCGGTAATATGTGCAGTGCGTCCAATAGTGAGAACACGGTCTTCATAATTTTCAGAGATGTTGTCCTTTAAGTGTGTCTCGACGCAATTAAGTTCCATAGGTTTTAAGAATTTTCCGTCTGGAAGCTGTTCCAATCCTAAGTTTTCACCACTTACACCAATATATTCTTCAACATAATCATACCACTTTTCTAAGTCTTTGTATCGTATTGGCCAATCTACACCGTTGCCATCTTTCGCATTTGCAGAAAAGTCAATATCACTAAGTCTATAACTTTGTCTTCCCCACATCAATGATCGGCCACCTACATGATAACCTCTCATCCAATCAAAACGCTTGTCTTCGTTATAAGGATGGTCAACGTCGTCAACAAAGAAGTGTTTACGAGATGGTCGCGTTGTATAACCTGTTCTATGTTGCTTTTCTTGTCTTTTAATATCCTTTTGAGTAGGGATATCACCATTAGGTAAATCCCAGGGATCTAAATTGGCTGTTGGATAGTCTTCAATATGTTTTACCATTCTACCGCGTTCAAGAACCAACGTCTTAAGCCCTTTTTCACATAATTCTTTCGCAGCCCAGCCTCCAGAAATTCCTGTACCTACAACTATAGCATCGTACTGAGTTGTATTTTTTTTATTGTTGTTATTCATAGTGTTGGTTTAGTCCATAAATTGAATTCATAAAAATAGCTTAATAATTTTGTGGAATGCACAGTAAAAATCAAAAATATTTTTTGAAAAAAGAAAATTAGCCAATTTAGAAGTTATATTTGTTTAAAATATTTCAGTGAAAATAAACATACATAAGATTGAACCATTTAGAGCAGATGGCGTAGTCTATCATGCAGACACATGCCTCCCTTTAATTGATGCCTTTAAAAGGAATAAATTAAAATTTAAGGCATTGGCACGTCACACTTATCCTGGGAATCGATTAGATGACAATACTTTGGGTCTAAATAGTATAGGCTATTGGGATGCTAATGAACCACAAGATTGGGGTTTGGATTGGCACAGAAATGAAGGTATTGAGTTTCATTTTTTGGAATCTGGTACAATGCCATATTCGCAAGAAAATAAAGAGGTCCTTTTAACACCCAATCATTTGACGATTACAAGGCCATGGGAAGCTCATAAAGTTGGAAATCCAAATATTGGAATGGGAAAGTTTTACTGGGTAATTATTGATTTAGGGGTTAGGCGACCACATCAGGAATGGGTTTGGCCAGATTGGATAACCTTGACTAAGGAGGATTTAAAACAGTTGACTATATTTTTAAGACAAAATGAAGAATCTATTTTAAAAACGAATAATAAGATTAGAAATTGTTTTAAGGGAATCAATGATGTAGTAAACACGGATAGAAATGGAAGTAATGCCTCTAGAATAAGAAACTTAGTAAATTATCTACTTATTTTAATTTTAGACCTGCTAAAGACAGAAGATATTGTATTAAATGAATCTCTAACAGATAGCTCTAGAAGTGTTCAGTATTTTTTGAAAGAACTTGACAAGAGTTTGTCAGAAGATTGGACTATCGAGCGAATGTCAAAAAGTGCTGGTGTTGGTTTGACAAGATTTACGCACCATTGCAAGCAACTAACTAATCTCACACCTATGCGATATTTGACTATGAGAAGGCTTGAGATGTCAAAAAAGATTCTTTTAGATAAACGCAATTTAACAGTAAGTGAAGTTGCATATATCTGTGGATTTGCTACGAGTCAATATTTTTCAACGGTATTTAAGAAGCATGAGAAGTGTTCGCCAAATGAATATCGAAAGCAAAACCTAGTTGGCAAATTATTGTCAGCATATCCAGAAACCTAGTTCATTTGTATAAATTCTTTCACTGAATAAAAGTAAACAAGAGTAGCTATTTTATTAATTAAATTACATTTTAATTACTAACTATTTTAAATTCATGAAACGATTATTAAGCATTCCAATTATTGTTTTACTGCTTTATACTCAAAGCTGTAAAGACGATAAAAAAGAAGAATTAAAGCAAGATGAAGTATCGAACGAAATGAAAGATCAACCATTTTTTAAATTGTCCTTGGCCCAATGGTCTTTGAATAAAAATATTAGATTTCACGGTATGGATCCATTTGATTTTGCTAAAATATCAGACTCTCTCGGTTTTAATGGCTTAGAGTATGTCAGTCAATTATACAAGCCTTTTTATGACGAGCATGGGATAGACGCTTTAGTGGTTAAATTGGCAGAGGAAAGTAAAAAATACAACCAAAAAAATATTTTAATTATGGTTGATAATGAAGGTGATCTAGCCGATCCTGATGAAGCAAAGCGTGATGAGGCGGTTGAATTACATAAAAAATGGGTTGATGTTGCTGCAACTTTAGGTTGTCATTCAATCCGAGTCAATACATTTGGAACCAACGATCCAGAAATATGGCATGATGCTGTGGTTGATGGTTTGAAAAAGCTATCAGTATACGCAGCAACAAAAAATGTTAATGTGTTGTGCGAAAATCATGGATGGTTGTCATCTGATGCAGACAAATTAGTTGCAGCCTTAAAAGCTGTTGATATGGATAATTGTGGTACCCTTCCAGACTTTGGAAACTGGTGTATTAAAAGAAAAGATGGTGAAAAATGGGGAGAATGTGAAGAAGAGTATGCAGATAAATATAAAGGCATGGAATTGTTAATGCCGATGGCGAAGGCAGTAAGTGCTAAGTCTTATGCTTTTGATGAAGATGGAAATGAAACTACTCTCGATTATCCTAGGATATTGCAAATCGTAAAAGATGCCGGTTATACTGGTTATATTGGTGTTGAGTTTGAAGGAGGTCTGCCAGAGGAAGACGGTATATTAGCTACCAAAGATTTATTAGTTAGCGCATCAAAAACATTAAACTAACCATTATGAAATCAATCACATCTACTAAATTATCAATCATGATGTTCCTTGAATTCTTTATTTGGGGAGGCTGGTTTGTTACAATGGGGTCTTTCCTGGGAAACAATTTAAGTGCATCTGGTGCGGAGACAGCAATAGCATATTCTACTCAATCGTGGGGTGCGATTATTGCCCCTTTTATAATAGGCTTAATTGCTGACCGATTTTTTAATGCAGAAAAGATTTTAGGGATATTACATTTAATAGGAGCAGTGTTGATGTATTTAATGTCTCAATCTACTGATTTTAATGTATTCTATCCTTACGTCTTAGGTTATATGATTGCCTATATGCCAACATTAGCCTTAGTCAATTCAGTTTCTTTTAATCAAATGGACGATCCTGCAAAACAGTTCCCGATGGTAAGAGTATGGGGAACAGTTGGGTGGATCGTAGCTGGACTTGTTATTAGTTTTGTGTTTAAATGGGACTCAATTGAAAATATTGGTAAAGGAATGTTGTCAAATACCTTTTTAATGGTTGCTATTGCATCGGCAATATTAGGCTTATTCAGTTTTACCTTGCCTAAGACACCACCGAATAGAGGTAAAGAAGAGGAAGTGAAAATTTCGGATATTTTAGGATTAGATGCATTGAATCTTCTCAAGGATAGAAACTTCTTGATTTTCTTCTTGGCTTCTGTGTTAATATGTATTCCTTTGGCATTTTATTATCAAAATATTAGTCCTTACTTAACAGAATATAAGGTGGAAAATTCAACAGCTTGGGCATCATTAGGTCAAATGTCAGAAGTTTTATTTATGCTACTTCTACCATTCTTTTTTAAGAAATACGGCTTCAAGAAAACCATTTTATTGGGAATGTTAGCGTGGACAATTAGGTATTTACTTTTTGCTTTCGGTAATGCGGGAGAACTATTTTTCATGATAATTATAGGTATTGCATTGCATGGTATATGTTATGATTTTTTCTTTGTGTCTGGTCAGATTTATACGGACTCTAAAGCAGGTGAAAAAGTTAAAAGTGCGGCTCAGGGATTAATAACCTTAGCTACTTATGGTGTCGGAATGTTAGTTGGTTTTTGGGTGGCTGGCCAAATTGTTGATCAAAATCTAATTGGTGAGGGGTTGCATAGCTGGAAAGATATCTGGGTGTTCCCATCAATATTTGCGGCAGTAGTCCTACTATTATTTGCGCTATTATTTAAAAATGAAAACGTAGAATATAAAGATTCATAAATTTAATGAGTAATAAAATTAGACTTGGTATTTTAGGAGGAGGAGGAGATTCCTTAATTGGTGTTTTGCATCGTGTTGCCTCATCAATGTATGATAAGTTTCAGTTGGTTGGTGGTGTGTTTAATATTGAGCTTGAGGAAAGTTTTAATTTTGCTAGAGAAATTGGAATTCCAACTGACCAGGTATACAAAGATTTAGACACTTTAATTAAAGAGGAATTAAAACTGCCAAAGCATAAACGGATTGAAGTTGTCTCAATTCTCACACCTAATTTTCTCCATTTCCCAATGGCCAAGAAACTTCTTGAAAATGGATTCAATGTTATTTGTGAAAAACCAATGACAACTACTTATGAAGAAGCTAAGATTCTTCATGAAACTCTAAAAATGGCAAATACTGTATTTGCAGTTACCTATACTTATACAGGATATCCTATGGTAAGGCAAATGCGCCACATGATTGCAAACGGCGATATTGGAAGGATTCAAAAAATAGACGCACAATATTATCAAGGATGGATAAATCCTATAATTCATGATAAGGAAAAACGTAAGTCTACTTGGAGACTGGATCCTGAAAAATCAGGTATAAGTTGTTGTATTGGAGATATCGGCACTCATGCGTTCGACATGGTAGAATATATGTCTGGATTAAGAGTTAATTCAATTTTAGCGGATTTGAACTATTTATATGAGGATAACCAAATGGATATTGATGGTACTGTACTCATAAGATGTGAGAATAATGTAAAAGGAGTGATTAGGGCAAGTCAAATTGCAACAGGCGAAGAGAATAATTTCAAAGTTCAAATATATGGCGACAAAGCTGGCCTAAAATGGGAACAAGAAAATCCAAACTACCTCTATTTATTGGAAGATGGTCACCCTATGCGAGTCTTAAAGCCTGGCCATATCTATAATAGCGATCTTTCTTTAGATGGTACAAAATTACCACCTGGACACCCAGAAGGTATTTTTGATTCAATGGGTAATATATACAAAGGTGTTGCCAAAGCGATTAGAAATGAAGATTATGACCATGGTGAATACCCTACAATCATTGATGGTTTACGCGGGATGAATTTTATTGAGAAAGCAGTTGAATCTCATAAGCAAGGAAATGTTTGGGTAAATATTGATACTGCCTAAAAGATTGATAAAAGAATATTAGATAATGAAAACAATAAAAGGACCCGCAATTTTTTTAGCTCAATTCATGGACGAGAATCCACCCTTTAACACCTTAGATGGTTTATGTAAATGGGCAAGTGATTTGGGTTATAAAGGTATACAAATTCCCACATTAGATAAGCATATTATTGATTTAGATATTGCCGCAGACAGTGATACATATTGTGATGAATTTAAAGGCAGAATTAATAGTTATGGATTAGAAATAACAGAATTAAGTACGCATATTCAAGGTCAATTGGTTGCGGTTCATCCTGCACATGATATTATGTTTGATGTTTTTGCACCTAAAAATTTAAAGGGTAAGTACAAAGAGCGTACAGCATGGGCTACAGATCAAATGAAAAAGGCTGCAGTTGTTAGCAATAAATTAGGCTTAACATCGCATGCAACATTCTCTGGTTCATTACTTTGGCCAGTTATGCATCCATGGCCACAACAACCAGCAGGATTAATAGACTTAGGATTTAAAGAATTAGCCAATAGATGGTTGCCAATTTTAGATATTTTTAAAGAAAATGGAGTTGCCGCATGTTATGAAGTACACCCTGTTGAGGATATACATGACGGGGATACTTTTGAACGTTTTTTAGAAGCGACAGGTAATCATGAGAGTGTGAGTATCTTATACGATCCTTCCCATTTTGTTCTACAACAACTAGATTATATAAAATATATAGATCATTATCACGAATTTATTAAAGCCTTTCATGTTAAAGATTCAGAGTTTAAGCCAACAGGTAAAAAAGGAGCTTTTGGTGGTTACAACGATTGGAAAGATCGGGCTGGTAGATATCGCTCTCCAGGTGATGGTCAGATAGATTTTAAATCTGTATTTTCAAAATTGACAGAATATGGATGTGACGTCTGGGCCGTATTAGAATGGGAATGTGTTATAAAAAGTCCTGAGCAAGGAGCAAGAGAAGGCGTTAAATTTATTAAAGATCATATTATTGAGGCTACAACAAAATCATTTGATGATTTTGCTGGAGGTGATGATAAAGACGAAAATCAATTAAGAGAAATATTAGGATTAACTTAAAAAATATGAGAATTAAAACAATTATACACCTCTTATCCCTTGTATTAGTACTTATGAATTGTAAAAGCGAAAAGGAAATAGAGATTAAAGAAGAGAATAAAACTCAGCAAGAAACTTCTAAATTGAGTGAAGTGCAGTGGAAAGTACTTTTCGATGGAACCTCGACTGATGCATTTAGAGGTTACAGGCAGGATAGTATTTATCCGCAATGGTCCATTGAAGATGGTAATTTAGCTTTTACACCCGGAGGTGGGAGTAATAAGGATATTATCTCTAAAGATCAGTTTACCAACTTTATTCTATCCATAGAGTGGAAGGTTTCAGAAGGTGGAAATAGTGGTATTTTTTGGGGAGTTCATGAAGATGATAAATATCCTGAGGCCTATATGACCGGTCCTGAAATTCAAGTTTTAGATAATGAACGTCATCCCGATTCATTTGTTGCAAATGGTACACACAAAGCTGGTTCTTTATATGATATGATAGGATGTCCGCCAGAACTTATTAATCCTGCTGGTGAATGGAATCTCTGTGTAATCGAAGTTAGTCAAGATGCAAATATTGCCAAAATATCAATGAATGGTACTCAAGTCATGACTTTTCCATTACATGGTGAAAAATGGGACGAAATGATAGCCAATTCGAAGTTTACAGCATGGGAAGGGTTCGGTAAATACCGAACAGGTCATATTGCCTTACAAGATCATGGTGACAAAGTTTGGTATAGAAATATTAAAGTGAAAGAGCTAGATTAAATAGTGACGAAGTTGAGCCTCCCAGGGTCTTAGATTATTAAAAGAGTGATTGTTGTTATAATTTGAAATAACTAAATGTGATGCTTTAATATCTGCATCAACGTGTTCTGTCGTTTGAGTTTCATTGCTAAAATTTAAGAGAACGATATAGGAATCCGAATTACCCCAACGTTTGTATACAAACAGATTCTCATCTGCTTCATTTAGGCACAAATAATCACCATAAACTAATACATTGTTAGCCTTTCTAATTGCAATCATTTTTCTGTAAAAATTCAAAATGGAACTGGGATCCTCTTGCTGTCTTTCAACATTTATATTGTCATAATTTTGATTCACATTTAGCCAGGGTTTGCCTTCTGAAAAGCCAGAATTGATTTTATTGTTCCATTGCATTGGTGTTCTGGCATTATCTCGGCTTTGCTTATGAACTAGTTTTATAAATTCTGCCATGTTTTCACCTCTCTTAATGGCTTCGTTCCAACTGCCTAAAGTTTCAACATCATTATAGTAGTCTATAGTTGGGTAAGCGACATTTGTCATACCGATTTCATCACCTTGATAGATGTATGTCGTTCCACGCATGGTAAGTAATAGCATAGCAAGTAATTTTGCCGAATTCGAATGATGTTCTGCATTGTCGTTACCAAAACGAGATACCATTCTTGAGAAATCATGATTACCCAAAAAGATACTTCCCCATCCTTTGCCCTTTAGCTTTTCGTCCCAATCATTAAATACTTTTTTAAACTTAGGAAGTGGTACATCTATTGGGTCGTATTTACCTCCTGCACCATTATCTATAAACATATGGTCAAAATGAAAAATCATGTTGAGCTCATCTCTATCTTCATGCACGTAATCTAACCCATTACTCAAGTCGATTCCTGGGCCTTCGCCAACAGTCATAATATCATATTTAGACAATACTTTTTTGTTGAGCTCATTAAGGTATTCATGAATACGTGGGCCATTAGCATAATAGTTTTTTATGGCTCTACCGTAGTCTTTTGGATCTTCGGTATCTGGAAAATCAAGTTGTTTAGATATAAGCGATATCACATCCATCCTAAAACCATCTACTCCTTTTTTACACCAGAATTCTACAATATCATGTATTTCTTCTCTTACCTTAGGATTTTCCCAATTTAAATCGGGCTGTTTTTTGGTAAATAGATGTAAAAAGTATTCCTCTGTAATATCATCCTTTAGCCAAGCAGATCCACTAAAAAATGAAACCCAATTATTTGGTTCTTTATCATTTTTAGCCGGTTTCCAAAAGTAATAATCGCGATAGGGATTGTCTTTTGATTTTCTAGATTCTTTAAACCATTCATGTTCGTCTGAACTGTGATTAAGAACCAGGTCCATGACCAGTTTTAGTCCTCGGTCATGCATACCTTCTAATAATTTATCAAAGGCATCTGATCCACCAAAATCCTCTGATATAGCTCTGTAATTTGAAATATCATAACCATTATCGTCATTTGGTGATTCGTAAACAGGGCATAGCCAAATAATATCTACTCCAAGTGATTTTATGTAGTCCAATTTTTCGATGATACCGTAAATATCACCAATGCCATTTCCTGAAGTATCCTTATAAGATCGTGGGTAAATTTGATATACGATACCCTCCTTCCACCAAGATTTTTTCATAAATAAATACTTAAAATGGACATTTTTAAAATATGACGTAAGTGGCTAAAACTAGTATAACAATAAACAATCCTACTGGTAATGTATATTTCCAAGGTGTTGTGTCAATAACTTCTGTCACTTGAGGAATATAAATTTCTTCGTCTTTTTTAGGCTTTATAAGTCTAAAAATTAACATAATGAGCATATTAATAACAAATAATATTCCCATAATATGTAAGAAATGCGGATAAGCTTTAGCTTTTATAATTGCTATTTCGTTAGTGTTAGAAATATCATTAGCTGTTGCTTCTGAAACTGCGGCTTCAATGGTATTAGGTCCTAAATAAAGTAAACTAAATAAGTACATTAAAACACCAGCAATTAGTACGGTTTTTGCACCGGTTGCAGGTACTCTTTTAGAAATAATTCCGGTTAAAACTACTGCTAAAATAGGAACACTTAAACTTCCTAAAGCTTGCTGTATATAACTAAATAGACCATCTGGTGCATTAGCTATAAATGGTGCAATACTCATGCTTATTAGTGCGAGAATTAGACCGGCAATTTTTCCAGCTTTTACTGATTGTTTTTCTGTTGAATTCTTATTAAAATTTTGTTTGTATAAATCGGAACCAAAAAGTGTTGCACTGCTATTTAGTAAACTGTTGAATGAACTCAATACTGCGCCAAATAATACTGCAGCAAAGAAGCCAATAAATGCTGTCGGTAAAACTTTTTTAACTAATGCAGGATATGCTTGATCTGCATTTTCTAGATTTCCTTCAAAAACGTGCCATGCAATTATTCCTGGCAATACAACAATTACAGGAATTAAAAATTTTACAAATGCAGCAGCTATCATACCTTTTTGTCCTTCTGCTAAATTCTTAGCACCAAACACACGTTGTAATATAGATTGGTTAGTTCCCCAATAATAAACCTGTGCTATCATCATACCAGTGAAAATTGTTCCAAAAGGAATTGAGGAAGTTACATCACCTACGGCATTAAATTTTTCAGGATTACTATTCCATAGTGTATTAAGACCATTCATTACATTACCATCACCAATAACACTTAATCCAAAAAAGGGTATTAGAAGTCCACCTATCATTAATCCTATAGCATTTATCAAATCTGAGACTGCAACTGCTTTTAATCCACCAAAGATGGCATATATAATTCCTATGATACCAATGCTCCAAACGCATAGCCAAATAACCGCAGACTGCGACATACCAAATAACTCAGGCAAGTCAAACATGGTACTAAACGCTAATGATCCGGAATATAAAATTGTAGGTAATAAAACAATTCCAAATGCAATTAAAAATAAGACAGCCATTATAGCTCTTGTTTGTTGGTCAAAACGCCCTTCAATGAATTCTGGAATCGTAGTGATACCTGAACTCATGTATTTTGGTAATAGAAAAATTGCAGTAGCAATAATCGCAATTGCTGCTAGTGTTTCCCATGCCATGACTAAAATTCCTTCAGAGAAAGCTTGTCCATTAAGTCCAACAATTTGTTCAGCGGAGAGATTAGTAAGTAAAAGAGAACCTGCAATCGTTAATGCACCAAGACTTCTTCCGCCAAGGTAAAATCCGTCAGCTGAGGTTTCATCTGTTTTTCGTGTTGCATACCATGCAATTACAGCAACAAGTGCTGTGAATCCAATAAAGGAGATAATTGAGAGCATTTATATATAAGTTAGTTAGTATTATTGCTTAACAATATATAAAAAAACGATTTAAGGCATCGTCAATTGCATAAGGTAATTAATAATAAAAGAACGAAATGCTTTTCGCTAAAAATTAAAATAGTTTTATCTAAATTTTGTGCAATACCATTGTTATCAATTGTAAATTTATGATTTAATCTAACTTAAGTATTATGAATAACATAGAAAACCAAACGAATGAAGTGTCTCATTTTAATGGTGTAATGCTTAATGCATATCCAGACAGTATTGGTGAAACTCTTAATGATATTGTGAAAATGTTGAAGCTACCTGAGTTTAAAGATGTTTTTTCATTGTTTTATGTTTTGCCTACTTTTTTCAATAGTGATTTAGATACAGGGTTTTCAATTATAGATTATAATTTAAATAAAGACCTTGTGACCGAAGAGGATCTTGAGAGCCTAAAAGAACTCAACATTGATTTAAAGTTTGACATAGTATTAAATCACCTTTCTGTTGCTTCTCCACAGTTTAAAGATTTATTGAAAAATGGTACGCAGTCAAAATATAAGGACTTTTTTATTAATTGGAATGTGTTTTGGCAAGACCATGGTGCAATGAATGAAGATGGTGTTGTCATCCCAAATAAAGAGTATTTGGACAAGTTGTTTATGAGAAAGTCAGGTCTTCCGGTATTAAACGTGGTTTTTCCTGATGGTACTGAGCAACCATACTGGAATACATTCTATCAAAAAGTATCATATAATCCTTTAAAATATGATGATTTAATTCAAATTGATGGGTTAACTCAGGATGCCGTAAAATCTATATGTCATCTCGTTAATAAAAGTCTTAAGCATTCTGAAGATTTAGAAAATATCGATTTTGGTGAGTTTGAAAAATTCAAACTTCCAGTAGTTCAAATACTAATTAAAAACAGGAGTTACCTAGGTCAAATGGATGTTAATGCTAAGTCAGAACTTGTATGGCAGTTTTATGAAGAAACTTTGGCAAAATTAAAAATGTTTGGTTGTAAAATATTGAGATTAGACGCATTTGCATATTTGCATAAAGCTGTTGGTGAAACAAATTTCTTTAATAATCCAGGAACATGGCACTATTTAGATCGAATTAAGAAAATAGCCGATAGCAATAATTTGACCATATTACCAGAAATCCATGCTGAATATGGATCAAAACTACATAAAGAAGTAGCTGATAGAGGATTTCAGAGTTATGATTTTTTTCTACCTGGATTATTAATTCATACCATAGAATGTAAAACAAACAAACCATTATTGAAATGGATAGATGAGATTGTTAACAATGGATATAATGTGATAAACATGTTGGGTTGTCATGACGGAATTCCAGTCTTGGATTTAAAGGGGAAGAAAATTGATGAATGTTATTATGAAGGCCTATTACAAGATTCTGAGATTGAGTCCTTAATGGATTTGATTATTTGTAGAGGAGGAAAGGTTAAAAACCTGTATGGACCAGATGGTAAAAAGATTTCCTACTACCAAATTAATGCAACTTATTTTAGTGCTCTAGGGGAAGATTCTAGAAAAATGCTATTGGCTAGAGCAATTCAGTTGTTTATGCCGGGTATACCTCAGATATGGTATTTAGATATATTTGAAGGTAAGAATGATTATGAAGCGGTAGATAAGGCAGGTAATGGAGGACATAAGGAAATTAATAGAACCACACTTCCAAATGAAAATATTATTGATGCTTTGCAAAGGGAATCCGTCTTGAATCAATTAGAATTAATTAGACTCCGAAATACACACCCAGCTTTTTTGGGACAACTTAAAGTCAACAACTCTTTAGATTCAAAAGTTTCATTGGAATGGCATAATAAAGAAGCTTTTGCTAAATTAGATGCTGATTTAGACACACTTGCATTCGAAGTTAGTTGTTCCGATTTAAATGCTGAAACTTTCTTCTTTGCTAATTAATTGAGTTAAGTTCAACAACGTATTACAACTTATTTAATTATTAATTTTTTAGAAATGATGCCATTATTGGTCTTAACCGTAATAATATAAATGCCTCTTTGGATATTATTGGTTTTATATTCTATAAAATTATGTGTTGAGTTAATTTCGGAAAATAAAATTGACTGCCCAATTAAATTATATAATTTAAAGTTATTAATGAAGTTTGATTTTGGGTTGTTAATAATAATACTATCATCATTATCAGAGAATATCACATCTAAATCAATTAGATCATTGTCGTTTATTGACAAGACATTATTTATATCAAAAACTACTTCAAACCTGTCTAAATACTCACCAGCTACTAAAAAAACTTCATAGTCACTTTCTTTAAGGTCGTGATAAATGTTTAGTATTTTATCATGCAGATAAATATTCTTGGATAAATCAATATTTTCTAATTCATCAATTTTAATTTTAACTGTTCCATCACTATTAGTTTTTAATCCTAATGGTAAAATTTGATCTTCGTCAAAATCATTAACAGCTTGGACAACTAATTTACTATTGTTTAAAACCCAAAACATATCTTCAATATTATTTTCAGACATCAGGCCGTCATAGCCTATATCAAAACCATCTGATGCAGAGGTATCGACGCCTGCCAATAATTGACGATGGAATCCTTCGGGTGACGTAAATAATAATCTTATTTTTTCTCTTAAATCTGAGTCCTGAGATGTACTCTTACTGTTGTCATTACTCTTTCTCATGAAAATAGATTCCGTATTATCATGTTCAGTCTTGAAAATACGCTGACTGTTTTTAAATTGAATATTTCCTCCAACGACAGCATTATCAATATCAGGATCGTTAGGTTCTCCTACTAAATCTGAATCTAAAGTAGCGGATACAAAAAATCCTTGTCCAACCGGAATATAACGTGAGGGTTGTTTGGTGCCTAATGCACCTGTAGCATCTATTCTTGTGTCATTGTTCACTGCGACTACACCTCCCATTAGTGTGTATATTGCATAACCACCTTGATAATCTGCTAATGCGTGTGAACTAACAGCAAAATGATCCCAGAAATATAGTGCTCCGTTAATAACGTTGACCGAATTATTTGCTCCGGCAGTATCAGAACTACTTATATTGTCTTTAATAAATTCATCTGCGTCGATGGCAGAAGGATACGGATTACCTATTAAATATTGATTACCTGCGTTTATGGTAAGGGAAAAGTCACCATTGTTTGGTTTTCCATAAAACGTATAATTCTGTTCGGTAGTGATCAATCCTCCTGTATCTTCTACGCCTTTCATGGTAAAGCCTTCTCCTACATCTATACTGTTAGTGCTTCCAATTGGTTCCCACTCCGAATAATTATTACTGACATTATTAGCATATTTCCATATCCATCGTGATGCAATTGAAAGTTGCGATCCGGAGATGTTTCCATTAGGGGAACCATTAAAATCTATAAAAACTATATCATTTGGGTTTGAAGGGTCTGTACCGTTTTTTAATACGTTATCATTACCTAAAATGAAAGATTGGTTATTTACTGAGGTGTTTATTTTTCCTACTGGTGATGACCAATAATTATATGTATACCTATCTTTTGTACCTTGTTGGTCTCTTTCTAAGGTTCCAATACTCGAAGTGTCTAAGTCGCTATTTTCTGTTTGTATGAGTTGCGATTCTCCCTCTAAATCTATATTTCCATCTACCTTTAAGTAATGAGATATAGTAAGCCCGTTACCCTTATCTGCTTTATTTATGGCATCAGTGTCTCCGTTTACTTGTAAGTCTGCACCTGAATTTATAATAAGACCCAACACCTTTCTATTTTGTTCTTCGGTACTTGGTATGTAATCGGGATCACTATTATCCAGCGTAACGTTGTTATTGATTTTAACAATATTGTAATCCATAGTCAATTTATTAGGATCTCCATCTGCTAAATTTGAATATACGTAAGATACAATACCTGGTAAATATTGAACTTGGCCATTAAGCCAAGTATCACTATCGTCCCAAGGTCCGTCTTGAGTTGTTTCATACGGTAGTGGTGCCGTTTGGGTTTCTAATAAATCGTAATTAAACATGCTGGCATCATTACGATTGTTAGATTCATCTTTTACACTGCCAAACACTAATCTGCTCATTGGATAATACGCCTCTAAGCCTGTGTCCCAGTTTATATCATCAATATCATTTAAAGTTGTGGTTTCAGGAAGTACTTTCCCATTTGTAAGAACACCGTTTTTTTCAATTTCTTGATTCATCATGTAGCGTATCTGGTTAGCAGTCAGGCAAATATTCCATACCCTAACCTCATCAACACTTCCATTAAATCTTTGTTGTCTGTCTTGATGATTTGCAGCGCCAATCACAAAATGTGAATCATTGTCAAAATTTATGGGGTCGTTTGTGTCCTCTGAATCGACAAGTATTCCATCAATATAAAGTTTTGTAGTCCCTAATCCTGTTCCAGAATCACTGTCTTTATCGTATGTTGCACATACATGATGCCACTCATTTTCAGGGATATTATTTGTAGTCTCTAGTGTATTGTTTGAAGAATCGTCAGGATCTCTCCAAACCAATCTTAAATTACCGTTTTTGTTAATCCTAAATGCATATCCAATTGTATAAAATCCCTTTTTATTTTCGGTTATGGTACCATCTCCGTTAACTGTTATATCTTCATTAAAATAATTTCTTTTAGATATCACGTCAAATTTTCCGTCACCAGTATTTCTTTTTATCCATGCGCTTAACGAAAAGCTTTTATTATTTAAATCATTGACATCACCAGCAGAAATATAACTATCAGATCTATCAAAACTTGCGGCTCTAGAAAGTTCGGCAGAAATTTCAGAAGAACCAAAGGTTATATATTTTGTGCCTTCAAAGTAAAAATTGGCTTCGAGATCATCACCAACTAGTTTCATTGTGGCAGAGGTAACATTGGTTGTAAAACTATCATTATCAGCAACAATCATAATATATTCATCTACATCACCAGGATTTGTTGAAGAAACCATAGATTTTGGTATTGATAGTTTTACCGTAGGTATAGTGTCTGTAGCCTTTATTTTCCAAATTCTTTCAATGCGTTTTGCCGTGACATTTGTTACTGTACTTGTGCCTAGTCCAAAATCTTTTGTAATATTGTTGGCACCGTCAAAGGTTAAATTACCATTGTTATTTCCCCAGACTAAGAATGATTCATTTTTTAAAAAGTTATTTGAATTTGATTTATTATTTGTTGCGATTTCTTTAATGCCTATTGTAATATCGTCATCTGTATTTATGGTCTTCGATTGTTTTTGGTTTAACCCAGAATCATCATCGCGCCCTATACCCGAAATATCGTTGTTGTAACCATCATCAGGATCCATATCCCAAACTTCAATATCTCCAAATAAATATTCTTTTCCTTCTAAGGTGATTCCATATTTCAGGGCGAGGTACGATTGTACTCGCTTTCTATCTAATCCTGTAATTTTTTCATCATAAACAATAAGCTCAGCAATGCCTCCTTGCCATGTTCTTGACGTTTTGTTAGGATCTCTTCCTATGCCAACTGTTAATGATCGACCAGATAAAATATCGGCAGGAGTGGTATCTGTATCTGTAATATTTGCACCTTTACAAAAAATTTGATTGAAAAAAGGACCTCCGCCTGGTCCAGCTTCATGTTGATATTGAACAAGAAATGGTTCTTGCTCCACAATTTCACCACTCCCTAACTTGATGTCTTCAGGCCCTGAATTATTGTTTCTGTATCTAAATCTTAACTCATCAGTGTTTGTTTTCTTTTCTATACTCAGGTAGTTATTTGTGTTCCGAGCAAGATTAATCAAATGTTTTTGCCCACTACCGGGATATGTGCCTTGCGCCACTGCGAAGATGGTCATTGTTTCACTACCGTTAATATTAGTACTCATAGTAAAACCGCTATCTGCTGAGCCATCAAAATAAACTACTGGATTAAAATTAATTTCACTGTCCCTAAATACAGGTTCGGTTGGACTACCTATCCCTGTATATTCTGCATAATTATTTATAGAGATATTCCCCTTCCATTTAGAAACAGCATCATTATCCTCAGCTAAATCTCCTGGCCCTTCTTCAACACCTTCGTCTGCTTTTAACCATATTAAGGGATTGGAATCAATACCACCCGGATTAAATTTTATACCACTAAAATCTACAACTTGTAAATTGTGTGACATGGTATTTCCAGCCTTGTGAGACCAATGTGCTATCTCTGTATCTGAATTTAAGTAGTAGTTTCTCCAACCTTTACCATAATCCGCCGTTGTGCCCGAAGAGGTTGAAACTCCTAATACCATGGACTGGCTCAAGTCTGTACTTAAACCTGTAGAGGTAACATCGATTGTGCTTTCGCCAGCGGTATTACTGGTGCTTGTAAATCGCGTAACATTCATTTCTGAATGCTCAAGGACATGAATAAAATGTCTGCTAATAGCCTCTGAGTCATGGTCTCCGTTAAAGGTCCAATCTACATAAATATTAGAAAAGTCAGAAGCTGTTGTCGGTTCAAAGATTGGCCAATTGTCTGCAATTGAATCATAAGTTCCATTTGTAGTATTGTCGGACCTAGATTGGGAGAAAATCAAAGCGTTATTCCAGGTACTAACACCTGATATAGCCCCTGTTCCATCAGAATTAGCTCTTATAATGACTCGTCCTGTATCGGATTCTTTACCCGATAAGGATAGAGGTTCTGTTTCTCCAGAGTCCCCATGATGAACACGCCAATTAGCGCCTGTGAATTCCACCAGTGTAATGTATAAAGAGACATTATTCCCGTTACTTCCTTTTTGTACGCGCAGGGTTGTGTCATCTTCAAGATATGCTATTGCCGTTCCAGAATCACTACCCTCACTTGATGCATCGGTAATAATACCAGTTATGAACGGAATACAGTTATTAGCGTCTGTGATTCCGGCTAAAGCTTGGGTTGTACTGTTTGTCGTACCATTTAAGTCTATTGTATAACGGCCTCTAACAATAAATTCATTAGGTCCTCCTATTACACCAGTATATTCCCAAATGGCAGTATTAAATCTCATTTGTAGGCTACTCGAACTAGGTTCTCTGTAATAAGTCAGTGTGTTAACATCTGTTAATCTACGTGAACCAGACATGTCGTCACCATTTAAAGTACCCGTATTTGTACTTGATCCGGCATGAGTTTTTCTGTTATTTAGAGGTAGCGCAAACGCATTACTGGTAGAGGAGACTGAGGTAAATACTGTATTGGTACCTCCAGTTTCGTCAATGTCATCTTGAATATGCTGAATCTTTAAGTCTTGCGCTTGTATTGTCAAATTTAGGGCAACAACAAAAAGTAACAGATACCCGGTTAAAGCATCAATTTTAATCATAAGGTTTGTAATAAGGCTGTAAATATATATTTTATATCGATTAAATGCAAATAAAACAGATGAAATACTAAAAAATTATAAAAAAGATCAGTAGGGTTACGTATTTACTAGCCAATTAAAATTTTGTTTATCTACCGTAATATTCTATACCAACTAAATCATGAAACAGAAGTTTACAGTTTTATTGACTATATGCTTACTTTCCCTGGGCAATTTATTTTCAAAGGCAGAACCATATTGTTTTAATTATAGCTGATGATATAGGCTGGAATCAGGTAAGCAGTAGTCGAACAACCTAAGTAAATGGCAATAGTTGCCCTAATCCATTTATAGATAATTTTAATATTCTTGGACAAATGGTTTACGCTAAAACTTTTAATGAGAATGAGGCTATTACAGTCTATTTAGAAGATCTAGAAAGTGGGAATTATTTTATTAAAATGTTTGTTGATGGTCGTACTATTACAAAAAGAGTGATTAAGAGATAATTAAAAACTAATTAACTTTCAATAATTGTTTTTTCGCACAGGAAAATGATTTTTAGCGATGTAAATTACATTAAAAAATAAAATAATCGCTTAAAAGCATATTAATACGGTGAAATACGTTATATTCGCATGTTAAAATTTTGTAATTTCACTAACCTTATGAAAAAATTCCTACTTATTTTAATATTATTTATTTATAATTTTACTTGCTTTTCTCAAACTGATCCAAAACCTAATATTGTTTTAATAATTGCTGATGATATGGGGTGGAATCAAGTTAGCAACAGTGCTTTAACAAACAATAATCCTAGTGATTTTTTTGAAACTCCTAATATTGATTTATTAGCCTCTCAAGGCATAGCATTTCCCAATGGATATGTTAATGGGGCCAATTGCGCTCCAACAAGAGCAGCTATTTTGAGCGGTCAATATGCTGCAAGACCTCATAATAATGTATTTACTGTATATGATTTAAACCGCGGTAATACAGCTTCAAATTCAAATTTAATTGGTCCCTACATGGGATTAGCATCAAACGATAATATAGATGAAATACCTAAAAGTGCAATAACTCTAGCTGAAACATTAAAAATTACAGCTGGCTATAAAACAGCACATTTTGGAAAATACCATGTGGGAGAGTATGAAGACGTAAATACTTCGAATAATGCGCCTACAGATCAAGGTTTTGATTATAATTTTGGTGGGGGTACTGATGGCGGACCTGGTAGTCAAGGAGGAACAGGAGGATATTTTGCACGTTCATTGACTGAACCTTATTACTTTGGTGATCAAATTGGTCCTGAACTTGACCAATATGCGGATCCCTATTCGAATAATAATCTTTCAATTGGCTATGGTGTAGATTTAACGGGTACTGCCAAGCACGTTACTGATGCGATGGTGGAAGCAGCTTTTGAATTTATGGATAATCACAATGACGAACCATTTTTCATGCATTTCAGCAATTTTGCAATTCACGGACCATTTAATCCAACTGATGCAAGACCTGATTATAGGGCTAAATATGAGGACAAAGCAAATGGACCAGATGATATCTTGGGTAATGATGATGATTTCGAAGGGCTATTTAATCATGAAAGTCACCCAGGACAAGCAGCTCTAGCTGAACATATGGATCAAGCTATTGGCAGGCTTGTAGATTATTTAAAAACAACAGATGACCCGAGAAATCCCGGTAATAAATTGTCTGCAAATACTTTAGTTTATTTTGTTTCTGACAATGGAGATGCAATTAAAAGGTCTGCTGCAAAGCAAGGACAAACTCCTTTGAGGGGAATGAAGGGAGAATATTATGAAGGTGGTATTCGTTCAGTTACATTTGCCTGGTCTGAGGCACCATGGCTAATGAACAAGGGTACTGTAAATCTTACACCCGTAGTTGCCTTTGATTTGTATCCAACATTTGTAGAAGCTGCAGGCGGAACATTACCAAGTGATATTGGTACTTTTTCATCTTTTACAGGGGCCAATGAAGCTGCTGGAGGTACTCTGCCTAGTGAATATAATATAGACGGCGAAAGCCAGTGGCAAATGTTAACAAATGGTGCTTCAATGCCAAGGGAAGCTTTGTTTTGGCACCATCCAGGATATTTAATAGATACCAAACGTGATTCCAGACCTGTAACTGTCGTTAGAAAGGGAGATTATAAACTAATGCATTTTTATGAAAACAGTGAATATGAATTATATAATCTAGCTACTGACTTAAATGAAACAACCAACCTATTGCCAAGTGCTGACCAAATTATAATTGATATAGCTAATGATATGATTAGTGAAATGAGAGATCATTTAGTCAATACAAACGCACCATTACCAATGTATAGAAGCAGTACTTCAACATCGGTTATAGATGGAGATTTAGTGATTGACACGCCTGGAATTATAACTCCTTTACCAAGTCCAGTTGTAATTATGACATCTTGTGGTGCCATAGGTTCACCAGACGCTTTTTGGAACTTTGATCTCACTTTTGGAACAGATGATTCCATAAATTCAAATAATGCATTTGTTACTGTTGGTGAGATGGAATATAGTACCACAGATTTTAAAGAAGGAGATAGATCGTTTGTATTTGATGGTAATTCAAGTATAGAATATTCGGATAATGGCAATCCTGGAACTTTTCTTAGGGCCCCATTTAGTGAAAAAAGTTTTTCCGCTTGGATAAAACCCGCAAGCCATTCTGGAATACAAAATATCTTTGATGAAGGTGGTTCAACAAAGGGAATAGCACTTAGATTAAATGGTTCTGATCTACAATTAACAGTGAATGCTCAAGGGACTGATCCCGCATTAATAAGTTCTCCTTTATCTGATGATGGTGAGTGGCATCATGTAGCATTTATTTATGATGGTGGTAACAATAATTTATCCTTGTATATTGACGGAGTAATTGCCGCCTCTACAACAACGGTTCCGACATCTGTAGGAAATCATAATGGGAGTGGAATAGGCGCTAAAATTGGTGGTGCAGATAGTTTTGGTAATACTGATGATAATTTTTTTAAAGGAAAAATGGATGCTGTTGCTGTTTATGACTCTGCTATTTCTGGCACTCAGATAGAAGATGCCGTTAAGACATTTTATTTTGATGGGGATTCTGATAATTATGCCAATTCAAAAACCTTGAGCTGTTCTAATCCAGGTGCAGGATTCACCGCTACAGTTTTACCTATAGGAGATTGTGATGATGATATTAATGCTATTAATCCTGATGCAAGTGAAATTGCTGATGGTAGAGATAATAATTGTGATGGTATAGTTGATGAGGGAATCACTTACGTATTTGATGGTTCCTGGTCTCCGGCAAATCCAAATGGTTTTAAAACAGATGCTTCAATTATAATCCAATCAGGAAGTGCAATAATAGATAGTAATACATCTTGTAATGCGGTTACAATTGAACCTGGCGCAGGATTAATCATAAATTCTGGTGTAAATTTAACAACAAATGATGCTAATAACGGATTAATACTTGAGTCAACCTCTAGCTCTTTTTCTAGTTTGATTTTAAATGGTGGTCTTTCAGGTGTGGTTAAATATGAACGACACGTAAATTCATACACTAATGATGTTTTGGCAAATGATAATGATTTAATTTCCCCACCTTTAAATGGGCAAAATTTAGCTGATTTTACAAATGATAATTCAGGATTAATACTTTCTCAAGGTTCAAATCCTACGGTTTATGCTATTGCACCATTTAATAACGATTCTGGTAATTATGAAAACTACGATTCAGACACTGAGTTAAAATTGAACTCTGGCCAAGGATTTAGAATAGCTACAAATACACCTAATACTAATTTAACTTTTACCGGTCAGCCTTTAAATAGACCAAAATCAATTAATATACCAGTAGGAGCAGATGTTAACAGTGGGTCTTGGAATTTGATTGGTAACCCATACCCATCATATGTAGATTTTGACACATTTCATTCTCAATTAATTAGTGATGGAGTTTTAGAAACTGGCTATGTAGCTATTTATGGTTTTGATGGTGATGTCAGTGATGGATGGACAGTCTGGGATGGTAACAATGGTAATCAAATCGCACCAGGCCAAGCATTTTTTGTAAAAACTAAACTTGCTCTAAATGGTGCAGATCCTTCTCCTTCTGTGACTTTTGAGCCGTCAATGAGAAGAGTTGGGTCATCAGATGACTTTATAGTAGGGCGAAATGAGACCTCATTCAGTGCGATTCTTAAGCTAAACAGTAATGAGGGTGATTTTAAAACCAATTTATATTTTAGGTCAAATGCAACGTCAGGATTAGATTACGGTTATGATACAGCGGTTTTTGACTCAGATAATTACGATATTTTCACCAACGTTATTGAAGGTGATTCTAATTTAAAATTGTATAATCAGGCCCTTTCATTTAACGATGTGTATGATGTTGTTGTACCATTGGGGATTAAAGCTACTAACGGACAATCAATTGTGATTAGTTTAGACGAGACTAGTAGTCTGCCAAATAATATTTATGTTTATTTAGAGGATACAATAGAAAATACTTTTACCTCTTTAAGTACTGGAAATTATGCTTCTTACATAGATAATTCAATCACTGGTCTAGGTAGATATTTTTTACATTTTCAAACAAATACTTTATCAGATTCAGATGCAATTTTAAACAGAATTAATATCTACTGCATTCCAAAATCTAAATCATTGGTTATTAAAGGCGTATTGGACCATAAGACCGATTTAAGCATTTATGATTTGCAGGG
The DNA here is from genome assembly GCF_003335675.1 of Winogradskyella sp. KYW1333. Taxonomy (GTDB): domain Bacteria; phylum Bacteroidota; class Bacteroidia; order Flavobacteriales; family Flavobacteriaceae; genus Winogradskyella. The sequence continues at coordinate 645,964 of NZ_QPHL01000017.1, forward strand.
AAGAATGGTCTTAAATAAAGAGTTGAATACCTCTATTATATATAATGAGATAGACGTTAACTTCTTAAAACAAGGCATTTATATTGTTAAAGTCAATGCTGGGGAATATTCCAAAATTAAAAAGGTTATAATTGATTAATTCTAATTAAAACCTGATTTAAGATTTGGTAAATACTGCCAAAAATTAGCTGATCACGTCGCTAAATAGTTTTTCAATATTAAAAGGTGAATAGAGATGTTTACAAATTTATAAAACCAAAAAAACCGATTCAATTGAATCGGTTTTTTGATGGTGGTGCCTCCAGGAATCGAACCAGGGACACAAGGATTTTCAGTCCTTTGCTCTACCAACTGAGCTAAGGCACCAGTAGCTTATTGAAGCGGATGCAAATATATATTCAATTTTATTATTCACAAAAAGAAAAATGTAAAAATTGATTTTATAAATTTGCCTGATACATTCCTTATATGAATCTAATAGTAGATGTTGGAAATACTTATGTGAAATTCGCTGTTTATAAGCGAAATAATTTAGAATGCAAAACTAGTTTTGAATTGCCTGAGTTTAAAAAGCAATACAAAAACCTTAAAAAAAAGTATCCAACTATTAAAAGAGCCATCGTTTCTTCTGTAGGTCGCCTTTCTAAGAAACAATTGGAAACTATTGAAGAAGATTTAGAAGTTTTAGAATTAAGTCATGAGCTCAAAGTACCATTTAAGAATTCATATAAGACCCCAAAAACCTTGGGAGTAGACAGAATTGCATTGGTTAGTGCTTCAGTGGACCAATTTCCAGATAGAAATGTTTTAATTATTGATGCTGGTACCTGTATTACTTATGATTTTAAAACTAATAAAAATGAATACTTGGGAGGTGCTATATCTCCTGGTGTTACATTAAGATATAAAGCATTAAATAATTTAACCGCAAATCTACCGTTATTAGTAACAAGCCAACCAAAATCAATTATTGGTGACTCTACAGAAGATTCAATTCATTCTGGTGTTATAATTGGTGTTTTAAAGGAAATTGATGGTCTAGTTGAGTATTACAAAGAAAATCATCAAGATTTAACAGTTATTTTAACAGGAGGTGATGCCAATTTTTTGTCAAACCAATTAAAAAATAGCATATTTGCGAATTCAAATTTTCTATTGGAAGGGTTGAATTTCCTCCTAGACTATAACACAAAATAATGATAAAACGACTTATTGTAATAGCAATTACAATTATTAGTTCTTGTTCTTTTGCTCAGCAAGGAACGGCTTCACCTTATTCTTTTTACGGTATTGGAAGTTTAAAATTTAAAGGAACTGTAGAAAACAGAAGTATGGGAGGAATCAGTGTGTACTTAGACAGTATCCATGTTAATTTGAAAAATCCTGCATCTTATGTTAGTAAAAACGTAGATGCTTATCCTTTCGATGGAGAAAGTAGGCCTGTAAAGTTCACAGTTGCTGGTACAGTATCTGAAGTAGGTTTAATAGGAGATAATTCTGATGTAAAAACTAACTCTGCTATTTTCGATTATCTTGCACTTTCGGTACCATTAGGAAGAAAGTTAGGATTTGGATTTGGTCTTTTGCCATACACATCTGTGGGGTATAAGATAGATGATATCAACGACGATGGAGACCTTATTTATAGATTTAATGGAGAGGGTGGTACAAATAGAGTTTTTGCCGGATTTGGATATCAATTGTCAAAATCATTAGGCATTGGTGTAGATTTAAATTATAATTTTGGAACTATTGAAAACTCTGCATTAGCTTTTGAGTATACATCAGAGGGCGAGATAGTTCAGTATCAAACAAGACAGAATACGCGTTCTGATGTTAGTGGATTGAATTTAAATTTTGGATTGTCATTTAAAACAATGTTGAATAGTAAACTAGAACTTTCTACAACAGCAACTTATTCTCCTGAAAGTGAATTAACATCAAATAACGAAAGGTCATTTTCTACCTTGTTGTTTGATTCATTTAGTGGTAGTGAGCTAATAAGAAATACTTTAGATGATGATTTGGAGTCGCAAGGATTAAAACAAACAAAAGTTACCATTCCTTCGAGGATATCAATTGGTGCTGGTATTGGAAAACCACAAAAGTGGTTTGTTGGTGGTGAATATACCTACAGAAACACTAGTAATTTTTCAAATCCAATATTTGGTAGTGATATTTCTAGCTATGAAAACTCATCGGGAGTAGCGTTTGGAGGATTCTATATTCCTAACTATGACGCGTTCTCTGGCTATTTTAAGCGTGTCGTTTATCGTGCAGGTATTAACTTTGCAAACACAGGTTTAGTAATAAAAGATCAGTCGATCAAAGAGTTTGGCATATCTTTTGGTTTAGGTTTACCAGTTGGCGACAGAAGTTTATTTTCAAATGCTAATTTAGGCATAGAATTGGGTCAGCGTGGTACTACAAATGAAAACTTAATTCAAGAGAATTTTATAAATTTCAATGTAAGTTTATCTTTGAACTCAAGATGGTTTCAACAAAGAAAGTATAACTAACAATAAATAATAAAGATGAAGACGAGAATTACATTATTGATGATTGCCCTTTTTATGGGCTTCAACTTATGTGTGGCTCAACAAGACGAAGAGTGTATGAACAATCTATCAATATTTGATAGTTATGTTAAGAGTAAGAAATATGATGATGCATATGGACCTTGGACTATTGTTCGCAACAAATGTCCAAAATTCAACAGGGCCATATATGCTCATGGAGAGAAGATTTTAAAACATAAGATTAGTAATTCTTCTGGTGCAGAGCAAGTAGCACATATTAATGATTTAATTTTACTTTGGGATCAGGCAAGAGAGAACTTTGCATCTAAATATCCAGTTGGTGAAGTTGAGTCTGACAAAGCTCAGTTAACTTATAAGTATAGAAAAGAGCTTAATGCTTCGGCAGATAAAATTTATAACATGTTTGATGTTGCGTACACTAAGGATGTTACAAACTTTAAAAGTGCACAGGGGTTATATACTTACTTCTCCTTAATAGTAGATTTATACGACGCTAAAAAGAAGTCGGCACAACAAATGTTCGATAAGTATGATGATGTAATTGAAGTTATTGAGAAACTTGAAAAAAGCTATACTGAGAAATTAAATAAGCTTGTTCAAAAAGAAGATGGTGGGGCTATATTAACAAAAAAGGAAGGTAGATACAAGAAGAATTATGAGGCTAACCTTGGAGCATTTGAAAAAGTAACTTCTAGTATGGATACCAAGTTAGGTCAAAGGGCAAACTGTGAAGTATTAATTCCGTTATATCAAAAAGACTTTGAAGAAAATAAAAACAATACGATTTGGTTACAACGTGCAATGAACAGAATGTTTACTAAAGGTTGTAAGGATGATCCATTATTTTTGAAGTTAGTTGAACAGAAAAATAGTATTGAGCCAAATGCAGATACTGCATTTTACCTTTACTTACTCACTAATGAGCAAAAGTATTTTGATCAAACTATTCAGTTAGAGACAGACAAACTTAGAAAAGCAAAGCTTTATAAGAAATTAGCTGATGATTTCAGAAAGAAAGGAAGTTATAGTAGAGCAAGACAATACTTTATGGAGTCGATAAAACTTAATCCTTCTGATGGTTCACCATATTTGAAAATCGCAAATATGTATGCTAAGAGTGCTAATAACTGTGGTACGGACAACTTTAGTAAAAGAGCAGTATTTTGGTTAGCAGCAAGTACGGCTGAAAAAGCTGGACGTGTAGATGGGCGTTTAAGAAAAGCGGCGTCACAAACTGCAACAAGTTATAGAGCTAGTGCACCGTCTACAGCAGATATCTTTACAAAAGGTAATGCAGGTCAAACTATACAAATAGGTTGTTGGATTGGGCGTTCTGTAAAGGTGCCAAACATTTAATGAAATCAAATAAAATATATATATTCATGAACTTAGTCATAGCAATTGCTGTGACTTTGTTTTTTTCATGTAAAAATAATTTTGATGAAGTACAAAAAGTAGGTGTGCTTCAAAATCAGCCTGTAGGTGAAGCTGAGAACATAGATTTAAAATACTCAGAGTATGATAGTGACTCTGTTAAGCTCTTGGCAAATCTTTTAAGTTCCAAAATGCTAGATTATTCCAACAGAAATTTCTCATTTTCTGAATTCCCAGAAGGTATAGAGCTCATTGTGTATGGCGAAGATAATAAGCAAACAAAAATTTTTGCTGACTATGCAATCATCTACAACGATACTGATATTATAGATCTTAGGGATAATGTGATTATAGCTACACATGAAAAAGATACCTTGTTGACTGACCAGCTTTATTACAATGAAAAGTTAGAGTGGGTTTTTACAAACCAGCCTTTTACATATGGACCTTTACATGGAAATGGTTTTGATTCTGACAAAGATTTTAAGAATTTTCAGATGTTAGAAATGGGTGGTGATTTTGAAATTGATAATTGACTATCTTTGTTCTATAATCGATTTTCTTAAATAATGAAATTATTAAAATTTTTCCAATACGCATATTTGGTAATTGCGTTTCTATTTCTTTACAAGGGTATTTCTGAATGGAGTAACGATAGAAATAGTGCTTATTTAAGCTTCCTTTTTACTGGATTAGCTGTTTTTATGTTCTTTTTTAGAAAGAAGTTCAGGAAAAAATTCGAGGATCGAAACAAACAATAATTGATGACTACTGATATAGTCATAATTGTAATTTCTTTACTACTGTCAGCATTCTTTTCAGGTATGGAAATTGCCTACGTGTCCTCTAACAAAATCCATATAGAGTTAGAGAAAAAACAAGGAGATTTCTTAGGCAGGGTTTTAACTAAACTTACAGCAAAACCATCAAAATATATCGCCACTATGCTAATCGGCAACAACATAGCATTGGTTATATATGGTTTAAAAATGGGTGATGTTTTGGTAAGGTGGTTTCAGTCAATGTTGCCAAATGATAGTTTGATACTGGAGTATTTACTTGTGGATCTGCAGTTATTCACCCAAACGGTTATCTCTACTTTAGTTATTTTAATAACCGCTGAGTTTCTTCCTAAGGTTTTCTTTCAGATTTATGCTAATACCCTATTGAAAGTTTTAGCATTTCCTATGTATGTTTTTTATGTGATTTTCTCCTTAATATCAGATTTTGTCATTTGGCTATCAGATATAATTTTAAAGCATGTTTTCAAAACAAAAGGTGAGGATGTGGTACTTCCTATGACTAAGATTGAGCTTGGTAATTATATTAGCGAACAAATGGAAGCTGTTGAAGACCATGAAGAGGTTGATAGCGAAATACAAATCTTTCAGAATGCACTCGAGTTTTCAGAAGTTAAGGCTCGTGAAGTAATGATACCAAGAACTGAGATTACAGCGGTAGATATTAATGAGTCCATTGAAAATCTTACTAATCTTTTTATTGAAACAGGAAGAACTAAGATTATCGTGTACAAGGATAATATTGATGATATATTGGGTTATGTCCATGCTTTTGAATTGTTTAAAAAACCAAAAGATATAGGTTCAATCATTATTCCCGTAAGCTTTGTACCTGAGACTATTTTAATAAAAGATGTACTAAATATTCTAATTAAAAAAAGTAGGAGTATGACCGTTGTAATTGATGAATATGGAGGTACTAGTGGTATTATGACTGTTGAGGATATCATTGAAGAATTATTTGGAGAAATTGAAGATGAACATGATACAATAGAATTGACTGAAGAGCAAATTGATTACTCACACTTTAGATTTTCTGCAAGGTTAGAGGTAGACTACGTAAACGAGACTTATAAGTTAAATCTACCTGAGAGTGAAAATTATGAAACCATAGGAGGTTTGATTGTGCACGTGGCACAAGAAATTCCACAAGAAAAAGATAATGTTCAAATCGATAATTTCCAATTTACGATTGAGGAAGTATCGAGTACAAAAATTGATGTGGTTTTACTTAAAATTATAGATGCAGAATAAATCCAGTCAACTGGTGTAAAAACTAGAATTCTCCTTTTATTATTTACTAGAAAATGCTATTTTCGCAGACTTATTTATAGCAAATTAAGAGACTATGGCAGTTTTAAATAAAATTAGACAACGTTCACTCGTTTTAATCCTTGTAATAGCAATGGCATTATTTGCCTTTGTAATTGGTGATTTATTCAAAAATTCGGATGCATTATCAGGAGGAAATCAAGATGTTATTGCAACCATTAATGGCAAGAATATTAATAGAACAGACTTTCAACAGAAAGTTAAAAATTATCAAGACAGGTCTGGAGGTAGACAAACATCTACTCAGGCAATGAACGCAATCTACAACCAAGAATTACGTAAAATTTTATTAGAAACAGAATTCGAAGAATTAGGATTAGTTGTTGAGATAGATGAAATGAGAGATTTGTTAAAAACTAGTTTCTCATCATATCCAGAATTCCAAGATGAAAATGGTCAGTTTGATGTAAATCGTTTGAATGCATTTATTGCAAACCTTAAAGATCTTAATGGTGAAACTGCTCCATTAGGTAATTTCATGGTTAATTATGAAAGCTGGGCTAATAATGAGCAAACTATAGCTTCAAATGCTGTACAGCAATCATATTACAATTTAATTAAGGCAGGTATCGGTACAACAATTACTGAAGCAGAGGATGATTATTTTGGTGATGCCAAAACAGTAGATGTTCGTTATGTGCAAATACCTTACATGAGTATTGCAGATAGTTTGGTTAAAGTTTCAAAATCAGACGTAAAAGAGTACATTAAGGATAATGAGGATGAGTTTAAAGTTGATGCTAGTAGAGAACTTGTTTATGTTGAGTTTAAGGAAGAAGCATCAACTGCAGACGAGGATAAAATCAAAGTAGATTTACTTGGTCTTAAATCTGACAGATTAGAATACAACGATAGCAGTAAAAACACTGACACAATACCAGGTTTTGATAATGCTAATGATATTGAGGAATTCGTTAATTATTATTCAGATATTAAATACAGTGATGCATTCTTAAGAGAAGCACAGTTGCCAGGTGTTGCTAAGGACAGTCTAATGAAATTAAAGGTAGGTGATTATTATGGTCCTTACAAAGATGGAGAATATTACAAGTTATCAAAATTAGTAGAAGTAAAGCAATTACCAGATTCTGTTAAAGTGCGCCATATATTAATTCCTTATGTTGGTGGACAGAGAGCAGATGCTTCAGTTACAAAAACACCAGAAGAGGCTAAGAAAACAGCTGATAGTATCCTAGCTGAGATTAAAACTGGACGTAAAAGGTTTATAGATTTGCTAGAGTTATCCTCTGATAAAGTAAGTAATGAGCAAGATGGAGAAATAGAGTTTGCATATAATGCAGGTATGGCTCCAGAATTTAAAGCATATGCTTTTGATAATAAGGTTGGTGATGTTGATGTTGTTGGTACGTCATTTGGTTATCACGTCATTGAAGTGTTAGAACAAAAATCTTTAAACAAGACATATAAATTAGCAACTATAGCTGATAAAATTGAACCATCAGAGCAAACGCTTCAAGACGTATTTAACAAGATGTCTAAATTTGAAATTGCCGCCAAGGAAGCTGATTTTAACGAGCTAGCTAAAGAGCGTGAATTAACGGTGAAGCCAATTACCTTTAAGGAATTAGATGAAAATATTCCTGGTTTGGGTAGCCAAAGGGAAATTGTAAGATGGGCATTTGAGGAGGATACAGATGTAAATGATTATAAAAATTTCCCAATTTCTGGATTTGGATTTGTAGTGGTAAAATTAGTTGAGAAGAACGAAGAAGGATTAATGAGTGTTGAAGATGCTTCAATTACAGCCTTACCCGAAATCAGAAAACAAAAGAAAGCACTATTGATTCGTGAGAAAATCACAGCAACCACGGTTAATGAAATAGCTTCAAACCAAGGGCAAAGCCCACGTACTGCTGCGGCCCTTACAATTAAAAATACTACTTTATCTGGCGCAGGTGTTGAACCAAAAGTGGTTGGCGCAGCATTTGGTATTGCAGAAGGAGGAACTTCTAAACCAATTAATGGTGATAGAGGTGTTTACGTTGTTGAGGTAACTAAAATTAATGATGCTACCACATTAGATAACTATAATGCTATCATTAATAGGTTAAATAACGAGATTAGAAATACGGTTCAGTCTAAGGTATATAAAGCATTAGAAAATGCAGCAGATATTGAAGACAATAGAGCTAAAACAGTATATTAAAAGTATTTAGTAAATTTAAATATTAAGCCTTACAGTAATGTGAGGCTTTTTTATTTTACCATTTTCGAATACGGTATTATCGTGCCAAAACCTTTTGAATTAAAGTATTTGGTAGGATCTGTCAGAGATGTGGCTAATATAAAATCCCCACCCCAAGCACCAAGGCTTTTAACATTACCATTGTAGTCACTGAATAAGCGTGTTTTTATTGGTTCTGCATCAATAAGCTTTGATATAATACCCTCATGCAGATTTAAAAGCTGATTGAATTCCTCAATTGTAACAGCATCAATAATTTTTTCAGTAATTAAGTTAATCTCATTTAAAACTGAATAATTCAATTCGCCCTTGCTTTTGTATTTGGCAATACCATCTCTGCTATCCTGTTTCTGTTCTAAGTAAACAAAATAAAGATTATCAGAAAAGGATGGTCTAAAATGTACAGATTCAACTTTAGGATCGAATTTAGAATTCAATTGATAGGTAATTGGACTGTTATTCTGAGCACATGCAACGTCATAACCGCTACCACCAAAGGTTAATTCCAATAATTTGTACGCATTTACATTAGCCCAATTAGCAATATTATTTATTAGTGTAGATGAGGTTCCTAGTCCCCATAATCTATTGAAATCTTGTTTTGTTGTTATATTATATCCAAGATTGTTTTTAACAAAAACTGGATTAAGCTTTTGAACTGCTTTTAATATTTGAAGTAATCGATCTGAAATTGGATTTTTAGCGTCTTCGTTATAATATTCAATCCCTTTATTTAAAACAAAACTGTCTTCATACCAGACCTCATTCAATTCATTAAAACTCTTCCAGATAATGTTGTTAGTATTGTTTTCAGTAATCTCTAGACTCTGGCCATATTTAGTTGGGACTGCCAAAGCTATGGCGCCATCAAGTACAGCATATTCTGCTGTAAGTAATAATTTGCCGTTGCTTCTAAAAGTTTTCAAATTAACGTCTAAGATTTTCTATAGCCTCTACAACAGCACTGTGAGTAACGGTATTTGTTTTAAAGTGTTCTATCAAATTAGTTTTCTCTTCTGAAGTTGCTTCAAATTGATTTAAAATATTCATTAAATGCATTTTCATGTGGCCTTGCTGAATTCCTGTTGTTGTCAAGGATTTAACAGCAGCAAAATTTTGAGCTAATCCAGCTACGGCTACTATTTGCATTAGTTCTTTTGCTGTTGGATTTTTAAGCATTTGTAAAGAGAATTTTACTAAAGGATGTAAACTGGTTAGCCCACCAACGGTTCCTAAGGCAAGTGGTATCTCAAGCCAAAATTTAAAAACGCCATCATCAATGGTACAATGTGTTAGGCTTGAGTACTTACCTTCTCTTGTTGCATATGCATGAACACCTGCTTCAACCGCTCTAAAGTCATTGCCAGTAGCTAAAACAACCGCATCTATACCATTCATTATTCCCTTGTTATGTGTTACTGCTCTGTATGGTTCTACTTCTGCGATATTAACGGCTTGTTTGAATTTGCTCACAAAAATTTCTGGATTTGGTATATCCTTACTTTTTAAATCGTCAATAGCACACGAAACCTCTGCTCTAACTAAACAATTTGGAACATAGTTAGATAAGATGCTCATAACAATATCAATAGATTTTTCTTCTTCACTAAAATCATCATAGATCAACGCCTCATCTTTCAACGTACTTGCAAATTGCTCTAAGCAAGAATTAATGAAATTAGCACCCATCGCATCAAGAGTTTCAAATGTAGCATGTAATTGATAGTAATTATCAATGTCTGTAGTTTTATTTCTCAACTCAATATCTAATATGCCACCACCACGTCGCTCCATGTTTTTTGTTATGTCTTTGGTAGATTCAATTAGTTTTGGCTTAACACTATCAAAAAAAGAACTAAGCTTATCAAAATCACCATTGTAAATAAAATGTACTTGCCCTATTTTGACAGTAGAAATAACTTTTGTTTTAAACCCGCCTCGCTCCAACCAAAATTTAGCAGATTTACTGGCTGCTGCAACAACTGAACTTTCTTCAATAGCCATAGGTATGGCATATAATGAATCATTGATAGAGAAATTCGGCGCAATTCCTAGAGGTAAGTAATAATTGGTTATTGTATTTTCAATAAACTCGTCATGAAGCTTTTGTAATTTCTTATTGGTATTCCAATATTGTTTTATAAGATCTCTCGATGCTTCAATATTGGTGAAATATGTATTTAGAAGCCATTCAATCTTTTCTGTTTTTGAAAGCTTTGAAAAGCCTGCTATCCTATTAGGCATAATCCATTAATTTTTGAAAAACACAAAGATACTGAGGATTACCATAAAACATGTGTTTTTACTTCCATTATTGCGTATTTACTCTTAATAAAGGCGGTTTTTTGCATAATTTTTAGTAAACTTGACATCGTTATTTTGTAAATTGTATATATGAATTTGAAATATGCTCTAGCTATTATTGGCTTTCTTACTACTTCTTTAATTTACTGTCAAAATAAACAAATAACACTTGAAGAAATATGGAGTGGCACATTTAGAACAGAGGGAATGCAAGCCCTTCATTCTATGAAAAACGGAAAGCAATATTCAATTTTGAATTTTGATAGACAGACAAGAAACTCAACCATAGATATTTACGATTATAAAACCTTGCAAAAAGAAATAACCTTAGTGTCTTCTGAAGAAATAGAAGATATTGAAGGTTTTTTTGATTATACCTTTAGCCTAGACGAGTCTAAAGTAATATTAACTACAAACGAAGTGCCTGTTTTTAGACGCTCAAGATTAGGTGAATATTATGTATATGATATAAACGATAAGTCTTTGATAAAAGTTTCAGAGGAATTTGTTCAAGAGCCAACATTATCACCTGATGCTTCAAAAATTGCATATGGATATAAAAATAACCTGTATGTGAAGGATCTTACAACTGGTAAGGTGGAGCAAATAACCTTTGATGGCGAAAAGAATAAAATTATCAATGGAATAACAGATTGGGTATATGAGGAAGAATTTAGTTTCGTTAGAGCTTTTGATTGGAACAAAGACAGCAATCAAATAGCATTTATAAGATTTGACGAAACAAGCGTACCTGAATTTTCAATGGATGTTTATGGTTCTGATTTATACCAGACACAACAAGTATTTAAGTATCCTAAGGCTGGTGAAACCAATTCTATTGTGTCCTTACTTCTTTATAACCTAAACACTAAAAAATTAAGCGAAATAAAGGTAGATAAATCTTATAATGATTTTTACATACCAAGGCTTCAATGGACTAATGACGCCAATGTTTTGAGTGCTCAATACATGAACCGACACCAAAACGAACTTGATCTTTGGATGATTAATACGAGTTCTAAAGTATCCAAATTAGTGCTGGCAGAAAAAGACAAAGCATATATTGATGTGACATTTGATCTCACCTTTTTAAAGGATAATAGTTTTATTTGGACTAGTGAGAATGATGGTTTTAATCATATTTACCATTATTCTAGAGAGGGAGAGTTAATAAATCAAGTAACGAATGGTAATTGGGAAGTAACCAATTATTATGGTTTTAATGAAAAGGCAAATACCATTTATTTTCAGTCCACTGAAAATGGATCTATAAATAGAGATGTTTATTCAATTAAACTTAATGGCAAGAGTAAAAAACGACTAACCAAAACTACTGGTTCTAACAGTGCCTCATTCAGTGCTGATTTCACTTATTTTATCAACACACATTCAAGTGCTACCACACCACCTGAATACACATTGAACATTGCAAAATCTGGTGAAGTGGTAAAAAGCATTAAGGATAATGATAAGCTTGCTCAAAAAATAGGTGACTATAAGACCTCTAAAAAGGAGTTCTCGACAATAAATGTGAATGGTAATGATCTCAATATGTGGATGATTAAACCCGCAGATTTTGATGATAGTAAAACATACCCACTTTTTATGTATCAGTATTCTGGTCCTGGATCTCAGTCTGTTGCAAATCGCTGGAACGGAACTAACGATTATTGGTATCAAATGCTTGCTCAAGATGGATATGTGGTTGTTTGCGTAGATGGAAGGGGAACAGGTTTTAAAGGCGCAGAGTTTAAAAAGGTAACTCAAAATGAACTGGGTAAATACGAAGTGGAAGATCAAATAGCTGTTGCAAAGAAACTAGGAGAATTACCTTATATTGATGAATCTAGAATCGGAATTTGGGGATGGAGTTATGGTGGTTTTATGAGTAGCAATGCACTTTTCAAAGGAAATGATGTCTTCAATATGGCAATAGCTGTTGCACCTGTCACAAGTTGGAGGTTTTATGATACAATTTATACAGAACGGTATATGACGACACCACAAGAAAATCCTAGTGGTTATGACGAAAATTCTCCAATTAACCATGTTGATAAATTGAAGGGTGATTTCTTGTTAATACATGGAACAGGTGATGATAATGTACATATGCAGAATACAATGAGAATGGTTGAGGCTCTAATACAAGCAGATAAACAATTTGAATGGATGATTTATCCAGATAAAAATCATGGTATTTACGGCGGAAATACAAGACTACATCTTTATAAAAAAATGACAAACTTCATCCATGAAACTTTGGGTGATAAGCGTGAAACTAGAGTGGAGAAGGAGCAAGAGTCTTTGAATATTAAAGGATAACTAATAACTAACTAAATTAAATAATATAATATGTCAACATTAATTAAACAACCATACCAAAAAGAGCTATTTGGGCATCCAGTGGGATTATTCGTTTTATTTTTTACCGAAATGTGGGAACGTTTCTCCTATTATGGAATGCGAGCAATACTCGTATTGTATTTAGTGGCGCAATCAACTGGTGATAATGCAGGATTAGGGTGGACAAACGGTGAAGCATTGGCGCTTTATGGATGGTATACCATGTTAGTTTATGTAGCATCTATTCCAGGTGGTTGGATAGCGGATAAATTTTTAGGTCAGAAGAAATCAGTACTATATGGTGGAATTTTATTAGTTGCAGGTCACAGTATTTTGGCTGTTGAGCAACTTTGGGCCTTTTATTCTGGTTTAGGTTTAATCATAGCTGGTGTTGGTATGTTAAAACCTAATATCTCAACTATGGTTGGTGGTCTTTATAAACAAGGTGATATCAGAAGAGATAAGGGGTTCACAATTTTCTATATAGGTATTAATGTAGGTGCGTTTTTATCAAGTTTAATTGTTGGATATGTTGGAGAAGTACACGGTTGGCATTATGGATTTGGACTTGCGGGAATCGGAATGGCAGCTGGATTAATTCAGTATTTAGCTGGTATGAAATATTTAACACAAGTAGGTAATTTCCTTGGTGCTTCTGAGAACAAAGTAGAAAAAGAGGCAATGGATAAACCTCTTACTAAAATAGAAAAGGATAGAGTAATTGTACTTTTTATATCGTTCTTACTTGTAATAGTATTTTGGGGTGCTTTTGAGCAAGCAGGTGGATTAATGAATATCTACGCATCAGAAAAAACCAATCGTATGCTAATGGGTTGGGAAGTACCAGCATCTTGGTTCCAATCACTTAATGCTATGTTTATTATCTTTTTAGGTACTTCAGTTGCTGGGTATTGGGCTAGTAGAAAATTAAAAGGAAAACTATCTACGGGATTATTTAAAATGATCGTAGGTCTGATTATAATGGGTACAGGATTCTTTTTTATGACAGCAGCTGCAGGTCAATATGAGAATTCAGGGGCATCTGCTATGTATTGGTTAGTACTTGCGTATTTATTCCATACTATTGGTGAACTATGTATATCTCCAGTCGCATTATCCTATATAACAAAATTGGCACCTATAAAGTATGCTTCGTTAATGATGGGTGTTTATTTTGCAATGACAGGATTCGGAAATAAATTAGCTGGACTACTAGGTGAGGCTTCTGAAAAATTAGGTGAATTCACAATTTTTACGGGAATTGCAGTATTCTGCGTTATATTCGGATTATTAGTAATGGTGTTCAGAAATAAATTAGAAAGCCTTACACATGGTGCTGAAGATGATGAGCACGAAATGCTTGAAGCTGAGAAATATGAGCTTGCAGATCCAGACATCAATAACTAAATATTAAAATAACAAACCCTTATTCAATAGTATTGCAAAAGGGTTTTTCTTAACTAACTAAACAATCTATTTTATGAGTACTTCATCCGAAAATTTTTTCGCGACAAAGGTAATGGGACATCCAGCAGGTCTGTTTGTTTTATTCTTTACTGAAATGTGGGAGCGTTTTTCGTATTACGGAATGCGTGCAATCCTTGTTATTTTTCTAACCGGAGTGGTTACTGGAGATAATCCTGGTTGGGGCTGGGATAAATCTGCGGCTTTGTCGCTTTTAGGTACTTATGCCATGTTTGTATACCTTACACCGATAGTTGGTGGGTGGTTAGCTGACAATAAGATTGGGTACAGACTTGCAGTTGTTATAGGTGCACTTCTAATGACTTTAGGACATGCATCCATGGCTGTAGAAACACCTACTTTTCTCTATATTGGTATAGCGCTTTTAATATTAGGAAATGGTTTTTTTAAGCCTAATATGACCTCAATAATTTCAAAAATGTATGAGGGGCACGACGATAAAAAAGATGGTGCGTACAACATTTTTTATATGGGTGTAAATGCAGGAGCATTCATTGGAATAATGCTTTGTGGCTGGGTTGGTGAAAAAGTTGGTTGGAGTTATGGATTTGGTTTAGCCGGTATTTTTATGTTTTTAGGTATGGTTCAATTTTATTATGCCCAACCGCTATTCGGTGATGTTGGAGCAAAGCCTAAAGACGAAGATAAAGGCATAATTGATACCCTAACCGATAATCTAGATGACACGAAAGAAAAAATCAGTGGTAAGCTTAATAAGTTTGTAACGATAGACTATGTTTTAATTACCATTTTTGTTCTTTCCGCATTGATATTTATTGTTAATGATCCATTAAGTAAAATAGGTAACATTAATGTGCTTAGTTTTGATATTGCTGGGATGACAGATTCTCTGTTTTTTGCCTTGCTAGCTGCACTTCTCTTTATTGTTATACTTATTGTGAGAATACCTAGATATGAAAAAGTTGTGAGAGACAGAATGATTGCTTTTACTATCTTCTGTATATTCACTATTTTCTTCTGGGCAGCGTTTGAGCAAGCAGCAGGTTCATTACCACTTTACACAAGAGATTTTACGGATAGATTATTGGTCGGTAGTGCCGCAACAACTTTTAAAGTTGTAGATTTAATAGTTACAGTTGTGCCATTAGCCATAATTACTTATGTTTTATTAAGTCTCTTTAGACAGACATTTAATAGAATTAGTTTTTCTAATATTGTTTTAGGAATCAGTTTCTTAATAGTTTGGGCTATTGTTATTTTTAAATTATATACCGAATATCAGGCAACTGAGACAGAAGTACCTGTAACATGGTTCGCCATTTTAAACTCATTATTTATAATAATTTTTGCACCATTATTCACGAAATGGTGGGATAGCAAATACAATCCACCAGCTTCCGTAAAATATGGTTTGGGATTAATAATAATGGCCATAGGATTTGGTTTTCTGGCATTTGCAACAAGAAATGTGCCTCTAGGTGCATCTACTGCTAAATTGAGTATGATGTGGTTAGTTTTAGCTTATTTATTCCACACACTTGGTGAATTATGTTTGTCACCAATGGGATTGTCTTACCTGAGTAAACTTGTGCCAGCGAGAATGGTAGCATTTATGTTTGGTGTGTACTATTTGGCAATTGCAATTGGAAACAAAATGGCGCATTATGTAGGGGGTGATATAGAGAAAATAACAAACGAAAGCGGTTTGTCATATTTCTTTTTAATCTTTACAATTGTACCTATTGTATTGGGTCTAGTATCTTTTGCGTTACATCCATTATTAAAACGATTAATGCACGGTGTACGTTAATGTATAACCGTTAAAAAAACTTAAAATGCTCCTGTATTGGAGCATTTTTTGTAAGTTCGAAACGAATATTGCAACAAATCGAAATATGAAAAGGCTACAATACATAATTGCTTTCTTAATGTTTGGGTCATTGGTGTCCGCACAAAATACTGCTACAGAGACCAAAGGTGAAATTAATTGGATTACCATTGAGGAGGCATTAGAATTACAGAAAAAAGAACCCAAAAAGATATTTATGGATGTTTACACCAATTGGTGTGGGCCATGTAAATTATTGGATAAAAATACATTTCATAATCCTGATGTGATTGATTATGTAAATGAAAACTACTATGCCGTTAAATTTGATGCTGAAGGCAATTCTACAGTTAATTTTAAGGAACAAACATTTAGTAATCCCAATTTTGATCCAGCAAAGATCAATAGACGTAACGGAGTGCACCAGTTTGCTAAATTTTTAAAGGTAAGTGGATATCCTTCAATGTTGTTTTTTGATGAAGAGGCTAATTATTTAACACCGGTTACTGGGTATTTAAAACCACAGCAATTAGAGTTATACCTAAAATTGTTTGGAGAAGATAAGCATAAGGAAATGACAACTCAAGAAGCATTTAACGATTATTACAGAGCCTTTAAACCATCGTTTAAGGCGCAATAAGTATATTTTATTTTAAAATTAAAGCTCCCTTTTCATTGGTATAATGGAAAGGGATTTTTTTGTCTTCACATGTACTTTTCCAGCGAAATACATAAGATTTAAAATTACTTGCGTCAGCAATAATAAGTTTGGGGTTGATGTTGTCAATTAGTCTGTTTAGGTTAATTTTTGGTGAGTTTCTCAATAGTATCATATCTGGTTTAAAACTCAAATTTTTGTATACTCCAAGACTGTCAATTACTAAGATTTTATTGTTTTGGAAATTATATAAATATTGAATGCTATCCTCAACAACTTCAGAAATAGATTCACCGATCTTATAATTTGATATAACATTATCATATTTCCTTTTTTCAGAGTTTAAATTGTGATGGACTATTAATTGACTATTTAGTTTTTGTCCAATCATTGTAAATCTACTTTTATTAAAAACGATAAATACATCACTTAATGAATGATGTTTGGTATTTAATTGTATGACCTGAAATCCAATAACTCCTATAAAACAAATAGCTAGCCATTTAAAAACACGCTTCTTATAGGTTTGTATAGCTCCTACAACAATTAAATAAGCCAACAATACCTGAAAAATAGTAAAAGGAATATCTTTTAATAGAAAAGATTCAAATTGTGCAATCCAACTAATAAAATCATTTAATAACTCAATTATGAAACTATAAACATCAACAATAGTCTTATTCAACCCATCTAGTAATGCCATAATGATAACAAATAAACCAAACCCAAGTATTAGACTTAAAAATGGAATAACTACAAGATTAGAAATGAAAAATAGACCAGGAAATTGATGAAAATAAAACAGACTAATTGGAACAACTCCAATTTGGGCTGCTAATGTTACCGTGAATATTTGCCATAGTTTGTCAGGAATTAAAAACTTTGGTTTCCATAGTTTATATAATATGGGTTGGAAACTGACAATTCCAAAAACTGCCAAATAGCTTAATTGAAAACCAACTTCGAACAAAAATATAGGTTTAAATAATAATATTAAAAATGCCGAGATGAAGAGCGTGTTGTAAATATTTGTTGGTCGTTTGTAATGCATAGCAATACTAATAATGCTAAACATAGTAACTGCTCTTGTAACTGAGGGTGATAAACCGGCAATAACTGCAAATGACCATAATAGAATAATGATAATCAAAGGCCTTAATATCCTGCCATTTCTAAGATATAAAAATGGTCTAAGAATGAAGTTAAGTATCCATAATAGGATACCAACATGTAAGCCGGAGACTGCTAAAATATGTATTGTCCCTGAGTTGACATAACTATTATAAATACTCTTGTCTATAGATTGTCTTTGACCTAATAAAAGCGCATTAATGATACCTAAAACATCATTCTTAAAACCAGCTTCAATCAGGTTTTTATTAATTGCCACTCTCAATTTATCAGCATATCCGTAGATAGTGGTTTTATTATTAGTTATAATCTTAAGAGCGTCTGAATTTAAATACAATTGATGGTAAACTTGTTTTAGCTCTAAATATTTCCTGTAATCAAATTGATACGGATTTAATGGTTTCTGAATATCATTAACAATTGTTGAGGCAAATACAATATCGTCAATACCTAGTGTGCTTTTTAGACTGTCATGTTTTATATTAATTAGTATTTTCCCAGATGACTCCTGATTATTGATCGACTTTATTTTTACGATATACTTATCGTTATAGGCGTCTGACTTAAGTCGCCCAACAACTTTGAAAATGAATATGTTGTTTTTATCTTCTAGTATTTTATGGCTATAGTGAGAGGTTTTAGTTTTTTGATCTTGTAAGTTATAGGCATTAATACCAATACCAATCATACATAGATAAGTGAGAGCGCCAAAAAAAGGTAGTCTGTCAATTTTATTTTTTAGTATTAACAGTATTATCCCAATTGCAACTAATAATACAGTTGTAGTAAGTAAAATCAGATTTTGATTTAGTTTCAAATAATGTGCTAGTACTATGCCAAGAATTAGACAAAACGTAAGTTTAATGATATTGAAATTGAGGAGATTCATTGAAATGAAGCTCTAAAATAAGAAAAGTATTATAATACGCGTCTCGCCTGTACAAAGGCAAAATACCAATAGCGTTCTGCTAGAGAAGAAACCATTACGCCCTTACTGCTAGAAGCATGTATAAACTCAACATTACCAGTACGCACTTCAGTAACAATACCAACATGATTTACTTTTCGAGAATTTTTCTTGGTGGCAAAAAACACAAGGTCACCAACATTAACCTCTTTAAGATCTATCCAATCACCTGCAGATTTTAAATCACTAGTAGTTCTAGGTAAATCAATTTCATGTTGCTTAAAGCTGGTATAGATTAAACCAGAGCAGTCCATACCTCGTTTTGTTGTACCTCCATATTTATAACGTGTGCCATTAAATGACTTAGCGTATTTTACAATGGCATTGGCTTCTTTAGTAGGCTTGTTGGTAGTAGTAACATTTATAATTTTAGTTGATGTTTTAGAGGCTGTATATTTCTTTTTTGACTTACAGCTACTCAGGCACAAAGCCATAAGGATAATAAGTAGTAGTTGTTTCATACTAAGAAATTGCTTCATAAATTAATTTGGCAGCCTTGTCACTAGCACCTTTTCCACCGAGTTTCTGCTCTAGCTCATAATAATCCAAATATAGTTGTTCACGCTTTTCAAAATTTAAAATTGCCTTAAGCTCCTTTGTCAATTGCTCTTTATTTAAATCCCCTTGTATTAGTTCCGTAACAACTTCTCTGTCCATTATTAAATTCACTAACGAAATATACTTTAATGTTATTATTTGTTTTGCAATATGATAGGATATTGGATTTGCTTTATAACATACTACTTGAGGCACCTTATACAATGCTGTTTCTAATGTGGCAGTGCCAGATGTTACAAGTGCAGCATTAGATATGCTTAACAAATCATATGTTTTATTAGATATAAAACTAACATTATCTTGTTTTATGAATTGCTTGTAAAATTCATAATCTTGACTTGGTGCACCGGCTATAACAAATTGATAATCTTCGAAGTCATTAACCAAACTTAACATCACTCCAAGCATTTTGGTAATTTCTTGTTTTCTGCTACCAGGTAACAATGCAATAATTGGTTTGCTACTTAGATTATTTGATTTTCTAAACTCGTTTTCGTTTACATGTGGTCTA
The DNA here is from genome assembly GCF_003335675.1 of Winogradskyella sp. KYW1333. Taxonomy (GTDB): domain Bacteria; phylum Bacteroidota; class Bacteroidia; order Flavobacteriales; family Flavobacteriaceae; genus Winogradskyella. Next base: position 665,962 of record NZ_QPHL01000017.1, read on the forward strand.
TCGGTTATTCCATCTATTAAGGGGTGCCCAACAAAATTAACTTTATAGCTGTACTTTTCGTAAAACTCCTTTTCAAATGGAAGGATGCAGTACATGGCATCTACATCTCTTTTAATTTTTTCAACTCGTTTGACTCTAGATGCCCAAACTTGAGGAGAAATATAATAATGCGTTTTAAATCCTTGTTGCTTTGCCCATTTTGCAATACGTAGATTAAAACCAGAATTATCAATGAATACTATTACATCAGGTTTAAATGAAGCTATATCCGTTTTGCAAAACTTTATAAGGCCTAGAATTTTTCTGAGATTAATAATCACTTCAGCAAAACCCATAAATTGACGTTCCTTATAATGCTTAACCAAAGTTCCACCAACTGATTGCATTAAATCGCCACCCCAAAATCTTATGTCTGCTTTTTCATCTTGCTTATAGAGTGCTTTCATGAGATTAGATCCGTGTAAATCTCCCGAGGCCTCACCTGCAACTATATAGTACTTCATGCTAAAAACTTATTAGTTGTCTTCTTTATTGAGTTGCCATGTATTTAAGCGTTGAATGGTATGATGTGCTGTAAGATCAAATTGAACTGGTACAACTGAAATATATCCATTTGCTAAAGCCCATTCATCTGTATCTTCACCATGATCCATGTTTACAAATTTTCCCGTTAGCCAATAGTATTCGCGACCCATAGGATTTGTGCGTTTATCAAATTCTTCCTTCCAATTTGCTCGTGCTTGCCTACATACTTTAATTCCTTTTATTTCCTTTTTTTGAAGTTTTGGAATATTCACATTTAAGACAACACCATCTGGTAGTCCGTGTTTTAAGACCTCTCTCGTAATAGTTTCAACAAATGATTCGCTTGGCTCAAAGTTGGCACTCCAATTGTAATCTAGAAGTGAAAAACCAATGGCAGGTATACTTTCTATTCCGGCTTCTAAGGCTGCACTCATGGTGCCAGAGTATATTACATTGATTGAAGAATTAGAGCCATGGTTAATACCAGATACACAAATATCTGGTTTTCGGTCTAAAATTTCATTTACAGCTAATTTCACACAGTCTGCAGGGGTGCCAGAGCAACTATACTCAGGTTGGTTTCCATCAATTGTAACCTTTTCAATATGTAATGTAGAATTAATAGTAATTGCATGTCCCATTGCACTTTGAGGGCTATCTGGTGCAACAACAACAACATCTCCGATTCCATTCATAATTTTAACTAAAGTACGCAATCCAGGTGCAGTGATACCATCATCATTTGTGACTAAAATTAAAGGGCGTTGAGACATTGTAATCCTTGTTTTTATTATTGATGTAAAAATACTAAAAAGGTTTACAATCCTTCACGGTGTGCATCTTTAACAAAAAATTAGTGCCTTGTTTTTTTATGGCACGATTTTTTCTCACTATTTTAGTGAACTTTTGATACAGTAATTAATAGCAAAAAAATAAAGAGATTATGAGAGGGAATTATAAGTTTTTTCTGTTAGCACTATTAATAGCATTTGCATCTTGTAGCTTCACTAGCAAGACATTTGATAACCCTGATAAAGACAAATTATTAATTCAGTTAATAACCTACGTTTTAGATCAAGGACATTTTGATCCTCAGGAGTTAAATGACGATTTTTCGGCCAATGTATTTGAAGACTATCTATCGCAATTAGATCCATTCAAACGTTATTTCTATGCCTCAGATATTGAAGAGTTTGAAGTTTATAAAGATCAAATAGATGATCAATTAAGAAACTATGATGTGTCGTTTTTCAATATAACTCATCAAAGATTACTTGAACGTATCGAAGAATCTGAAAAGTTATATGAAGAGATTTTAGAGGTTCCATTTGATTTCAGCAAAGACGAAACTTATACTTCTGAATATGAAACATTATCGTATGTTAAGAACAAAAAAGAAATGAAAGAACGTTGGAGACAACAACTTAAGTTCTCCACAATTGCAAATTATGATGAAACCGTTTCTCAACGTGATACTGAAATTACAGCTGTAGAATTGCCTGAAATCGTTTTTTCAGCTAAGAACGAAAAATTGCAAACGAAAGAAAAAAAGTCAATGGCAGAGCTTGAAAAAGAGGCCCGTGAGACTACTAAGCGCTCGCTAGATGAATTATATGACTTTATTGATGATAGACAACGAAAAGATTGGTTTGCTGTTTACATTAATGCAGTTGTTGAAGAATTTGATCCTCATACATTTTATTTTGCACCAGAAGATAAAGATCGTTTTGATGTTGCCATGTCAGGTAACTTTGAAGGCATAGGTGCAAGACTGCAAAAAAAGATGGATGCTATAGTAGTGAATGAAATAATTAGTGGTGGTCCAGCATGGAGAGCAAATGAATTAGAAGTTGGAGATCATATACTTAAAGTGAAGCAAGAAGATGAAGAGGAGGGGGTGAATGTAGTTGGCATGAGATTAGACGATGCTATCAAATTTATTAAAGGCCCAAAAGGTACAGTTGTTACGCTAACTCTTAAAAAGGTTGATGGTACAATAGAGGATATTTCTATAACGAGAGATATTGTGGAATTAGAGGAAACTTATGCAAAATCTTCAACCGTTGAGAAAGATGGCAAAACATTTGGTGTAATTAATTTACCTAAATTTTATGTTGATTTTCAAAGTTATGACAATCGCAACGCAGCTTCAGATATTAAACAAGAAATTATTCGCCTTAAGGAAGCTGGGATGGAAGGTTTGGTATTGGATCTAAGAAATAATGGAGGTGGATCATTACAAACCGTTGTTGATATTGTAGGTTTATTTATTGAAGATGGGCCAGTAGTTCAAGTTAAAACTACTGGAGAGCCAAAAGAGGTGCTTAGAGACAGAGACAGAGCAATTGTTTGGGATGGGCCATTAGTAGTTTTAGTAAATGAGCTTTCAGCATCGGCTTCTGAGATATTAGCCGCAGCTATGCAAGATTATAAGCGTGGTATTGTTATTGGAAGCAAGCAGACTTATGGAAAAGGAACCGTTCAGAATGTATTAGATTTAAATAGAATGGTGCGAAATAATTCTAATGGAGATATGGGTGCACTAAAATTTACTACACAGAAATTCTACAGAATAAATGGAGGTTCAACCCAATTAGAAGGTGTTAAAAGTGATGTTGTTGTTCCAGACCGTTATAGCTATATTAATATTGGTGAGAAGGATCAAGAGAACCCGTTACCATGGGATAAGATTGATGCAGTTGATTATCAAGTTTGGGGTAATTACTTTGACTATGATACAACAATAAGTAAAAGTAAAGCTAGAATGGCGGCGAATGAGCAGCTTAAGCTAATTGATGCTAATGCACAATGGGTTAAAAAGATTAGGGACCGCGAAATCTATTCTTTGAATTATGAAAAGTATAGAGAGGAGATGGAGCTCAATGAGCAAGAAGCTAAACGTTTTGAACAATTGTCTGAATATAAAACTGACCTTACTTTTAACTCGTTGCCATATGAGGTAAAATTAATGGATCAAGACACGATTTTGAAGGAAAAACGTAAACGTTGGCATACAAATTTATCTAGAGATGTTTATATTGAAGAGGCATTAAATGTTTTGAATGATTTAAAGATGACTTACGCTATTAAGAATAAAGTTGCCACTTCTGTGAAGAATTAAATCACTAAATGAAAATAGAAAAAAATTCACTAACAAGTTTAGCGCTTCAAAAGTTTAAAAGAAACTTTTGGGGCGTTTTTAGTATAGTGCTAATTGGATTAATAGGTCTAATATCTGTTTTCGCCTATGTATTTGCACCTGATACTTCTATAAATGCTAATCAGATGCATTTATCTATTCATTCCAAGACACCTGGTTTTCAAGTTCAAATGCTAACTATTCCCTCTGGACAAACATCCAATCAAAGTTTTTTTTCAAAACTGTTTTTTGGTGTTGATAATTTAGATACCGAAATCCCCGTATCATCATATAGTATAAAAGAAGGTATGTTATCCTACATGGAATATGCTGTTAACGGAGTGGAAGGAATTGAAAAGCAAATAGGTTTAAGTAATTTTCCAAATAATGATTATCAAAAATATATCGATACAAGAACATTTATTTTTGGTACAGACAAGTATGGTAGAGATTATTTGAGTAGGATTCTGATTGGTTCTAGGATCTCCTTTTTCATTGGATTTGTAGCAGTCTTAATTTCTTTAATTGTAGGATTAATTATGGGTAGTCTCGCGGGTTATTATGGGGGAAAAATTGATGCTGTGATAATGTGGATAATAAATGTAACATGGTCTATACCAACCCTTTTATTAGTTATAGCCATTACTTTGGCACTAGGTAAAGGATTCTGGCAAGTTTTTATTGCTGTAGGATTAACCATGTGGGTTGAGGTTGCAAGAGTGGTTAGAGGGCAAATTATAAGTGCTAAGGAAATGCAATACGTTACAGCGGCAAGGGCATTGGGATACAAGGATTATCGAATTATCACCAAACACATATTGCCCAATATTTTTGGCCCTTTAATTGTTATTTCAGCAGCTAATTTCGCGGCAGCTATTTTAATTGAAAGTGGGTTGAGTTTTTTAGGTATTGGTGCACAACCACCAATGGCTAGTTGGGGAGCTATGATTAAAGATCATTATAATTATATAATTCTAGGGCAACCTTATTTAGCTCTTATACCAGGAATATGCATTATGCTTTTGGTTATGGCATTTATGTTGGTTGGAAACGCTTTCAGAGATGCTTTAGATGTTAAGACCTAATCATTAATTGTTTCTTAAGGCTTCAATTTCATTATTTGTTTCTTCAATAAAACTCAGAACCTCTTCTTGGCCAATTTTTTTACTTGATGATGTTATAAAATAAGGAGGTAATTCTTCCCAGGTTTTCAAAAGTTCCTCACAATATTCTTGTACGTGCCTATCCATAGCCTTTGGTTTCAATTTGTCTACTTTGGTAAAAATAATTCCAAATGGGATACCACTTTCACCTAAATATTGCATAAATTCTAGGTCTATAGGCTGTGGTTTATGTCTTATATCAACCAATACAAATGCGGAGACAAGTTGTGTCCTTTGTTCAAAATAATTGGTAATAAACTTTTGAAATTTCTTCTTTGAAGTTTTTGAAACTCTTGCATAGCCATAGCCAGGAAGATCTACCAAAAACCAATTATTATTTATTATAAAATGATTAATAAGTTGAGTTTTTCCGGGACGCCCAGAAATCTTGGCTAAACTCTTACGGTTAGTCAACATATTAATTAATGAGGATTTCCCAACATTACTGCGTCCTATAAAAGCATATTCTGGTAATGGCTGTTTTGGACATTTAGCCACATCAGAATTACTCACTACAAAATCAGCTGATTTTATTTTCATCGTTAGTTCCTTGTAGATAGGAATATTTATAGTTAAATGTTAGAATTGGCGACTTTCTAACCAGTTGTTTAGGATTTTATTGAACTCTTCTGGATGCTCCATCATGGCGGCATGCCCGCACTTATTAATCCAATATAAATCAGAATCTGGCAGGAGGTTATGAAACTCTACCGCCACCTCAGGAGGTGTAACCGTGTCGTTTTTACCCCAAATTATACATGTTGGAGTGTGCATTTTTGGAAGATCACCAGCCATATTATGTCTTATGGCACTTTTAGCGATAGCCAAGGTTTTAACCAATTTATTTCTATTATTTACAGTTGCATAAACCTCATCAACAATTTCTTTGGTTGCAACTTCTGGGTCGTAAAATACGTCTTGTGCTTTCTTTTTGATGACTTCATAGTCACTACGCTTGGTATAACCACTCCCCATAGCACTTTCATAAAGCCCTGAACTACCGGTGATTACAAGTCCTTTAACTTTTTTAGGGTACATTTTCGTGTGGTATAATCCTATATGACCGCCAAGGGAATTTCCTAACAAAATGACTTCGTCAAATCCTTTGAAATCAATAAAATCTTTCAGGTAATTAGCAAAACTTTTTACATTGGTTTTAACTAAGGACATGGTATAAATAGGTAATTCTGGTATAATTACTTTGTAGCCATTTGAGCCAAAATAATTAGTTACTGCATCAAAATTACTAAGTCCTCCCATTAATCCATGGAGCACTATAATTGGTGTGCCTTCTCCTACTTCAATATAACTATAATCCTTCTCTTTTTTTAAAAGGTGTGCCATTTATAATGTTAGTGCTTTCGTGTTAAAAACAAATATAACTAAATCCTTTTGAAATTAATCTTTAGGCATAAAATATCAATTTTTTAGGAAACCTAATCTTATTCATAGAGTGTTGATAATTACCACATGAAAATTATTACTCAACCTGTTGATATAACTGTATTGCACGAAACTTTTTATCGATTAAAAATAAAACTTATCAACAAATGTGGGATTATGTGGTAAAATGTGGTGTTTTTTTCAATATATTTGAAATTCAATCGTTAAAATTCGGATTACTAATAAATTGAAATCATTCATAGGAACATACGAGTGTAAAGCAGATACCAAGGGAAGGTTGATGATACCGGCTGTATTAAAAAAGCAGCTTTCATCTGCATTGCAGGATGGTTTTGTTTTGAAGCGTGCAGTTTTTCAAACATGCTTAGAACTTTATCCAATGGCTGAATGGAATTTGCTAATGGATAAAGTGAACAAGCTAAATCGCTTCAAGAAAAAGAATAATGATTTTATAAGACGATTCACTGCAGGAGTAAAAATGGTAGAGGTGGATAATGCTGGACGTCTTCTCATCCCTAAAGATTTAATAAACTTTTCTGGTATAACCAAAAATGTGGTATTAGCATCTGCTGTTAACATTATTGAAATTTGGGATAAAGACAAATACGAAACAGCAATCGATGATGCTACATCAGATTTTGCAGATTTAGCTGAGGAGGTAATGGGTCAAGATGAGAATGACAATGGCCTATCATAATGCAGTATTACTCAAAGAAACGGTTGATGGTTTAAATATTAAACCAGATGGTATTTATGTAGATGTCACTTTCGGTGGAGGTGGTCATAGCAAAGAATTACTATCAAGATTAGGCAAAGATGGGAAGTTGTTTGCATTTGATCAGGATAAGGATGCCTTAGCAAATTCTATTGATGATAACAGGTTCGTTCTCATTAATGAGAACTTCAGATTTATAAAAAGGTTCTTAAGGTTTTACGGAGTTAAGGAAGTAGATGGTGTGCTAGCCGATTTCGGTGTTTCATCTCATCAGTTTGACGTAGCTGAACGTGGTTTTTCAACCCGATTTGAAGCTGATTTGGACATGAGAATGAATCAACAAAATGCTTTGTCTGCATTTGAAGTGATCAACACCTATGATGAAGAGAAACTAAAGCAAGTTTTTTATCAGTACGGTGAGTTGAGGCAAGCACCGGCAATAGCAAGAGAAATTGTTTCGGAAAGGAAGAAAGAGGAGATTAAAACTAGTAAGCAATTAAAAGTTATTCTAAAAAGGTTTTTAAATCACAAAAAAGAAAATAAGGTATTGGCGCAGATTTATCAGGCAATTAGAATAGAAGTCAATCAAGAAATAGAAGTATTAAAGGAACTACTTCTACAAATGCCTGAAATATTAAAAAAAGGAGGTAGGCTTGCTTTTATTTCTTATCACTCTTTAGAGGATAGATTGGTTAAAAGATTTATTAGAAATGGTTTGTTTGAGGGAGAACCAGAACGCGATGTATTCGGAAATTATGAGGTGCCTCTAAAAAAAGTTGGTGGTTTAATTATACCATCACAAGAAGAAATTAAAATTAATAGCAGAGCTAGAAGCGCAAAATTGAGGATAGCTGAAAAAATATGAAGAAAAATATCTATAGCATATTACGTGGCAAATTTCTCATAAGTGATGATTCGTTCAAAAATTGGCGCATTATCATTTTTGTTTCTGTACTAGCAGTTGTAATGATTGCAAGTTCTCATAGTGCCGATAAAAAAGTACATGATATTGCAAGATTGACAAATGAAGTGAAAGAATTAAGGTCTGCATTTGTTGATGGGCGTTCAAAATTAATGCGCTTGAAGATGGAATCAACCATTATCAATAAAGTGGCAGATAAGGGTATTGAAATTTCTGAAATACCACCAAAAAAAATAAAAGTTAAATCACAAAGTGAGTAATTAGATATTGGCAACTACAGAAACTAACATATTAAATAGATTATACTTTGTTTCGGGATCGTTATTTGTTTTTGCGCTTGCTGTTGTGTTTAAGTTATGCAGTATTCAGTTTATTCAAGGTGACGGATACAGGGAGTTAGCGGAGAAGAGAACAGTAAAAGATTTTGAGATACCTGCAAATAGAGGTAACGTGTATTCTGCTGATGGTAGTTTATTAGCAACTTCAATTCCGAAATACGATGTTGGGATTGATCCAGTGACTTCATCTAATAAAAATTTCGAGGCATATATCAGGCCTTTATGTGATTCTCTCCAGGCGTTCACGGGTGAATCGGCCTCTAGTTTTCAAAGCAAATTGAGAAAGGCAAGAGAAACCGACAACCAATATGTTTTGTTGGCAAGAGATTTATCCTATTCAGATTTTATAAGATTCAGGGAATTTCCTTTGTTGAATCTTGGAGCAATCAGAGGTGGATTTGTATTTAGTCAAAAGACCAAACGTGAACATCCAATGGGTAGAATCGCCGAGCGGTCTATTGGTTATGAAAAAATTGACGAAAATGGTTATGCAACTAGAGTTGGTATTGATGGTGCTTTTGGAATAAAGTATTTAAGAGGTGAAAACGGCAAGCGTTTAAAGCAGAAAATAGGTAATGGCCAGTGGAAACCAATTGCAGATTTTAATCAGATAGAACCAAAAGATGGATATGATGTATATACTACTATAGATGTAAACATTCAAGACATAGCACATCATGCCTTGCTTGGTCAATTAGAATATTATAAGGCAGACCATGGTTGTGTCGTTGTTATGGATGTTAAGACAGGTGAAATTAAGGCGATATCTAATTTAGGTAGAAATAAAAATGGTTTCTACTATGAAAGATTAAACTATGCCGTTGGTGAAAGCCATGAACCAGGTTCTACATTTAAGCTAATGGCATTGGCCTCAGGATTGGAGGACAAGTTGATTGATACCAGTGATGTTGTTGATACGGAAAAAGGTATTCTTTCCTTCTATGGAAATAAGGTAAGAGATTCAAGAAATGGTGGTTATGGAAAAATTACAGTAGCTGAGGCATTTGAAGTTTCTTCAAATACAGGAATTGTTAAGGCGATAGATAACGCCTATCGAAAAAATCCTTCAAAGTTTGTTGATAGGTTATATTCAATGAATTTGAATGATAGTTTGGCGTTACCAATTATCGGTGAGCCAAGCCCTATAATACCCGATCCTAGAATTAAAAATGGCCGGTGGAGTGGTATAGCCTTACAATGGATGGCCTATGGTTATGGTGTCTCCTTTACGCCATTGCAAACATTGACGTTTTACAACGCTATTGCAAATGATGGGGTAATGGTTAAACCAAGATTTTTAAAAGAAGTAAGAAAGTTTGACAAGGTAATTGTGCCTTTTGAAAAAGAGATAATCAATCCAAAAATATGCTCAGAGCCAACCGTTAAAAAGCTACAAGCACTTTTGAAAAATGTCGTTGAGAAAAAGCATGGAACAGGACATCGTCTTTACTCAGATAACTTCTCAATGGCCGGTAAAACAGGGACATGTCAAAAAGATTATGCAACCAAGGACAAATTAAATTATATATCCTCGTTTGCTGGATTTTTTCCTGCCGACAATCCTAAGTATTCGTGTATTGTTGTTATACATGAGCCAGATAAAAGTGTTGGGTATTATGGTGCGGACGTGTCTGGTCCTGTCTTTAAACGAATTGCACAAAAAATTTATACTGATACTCCAATAATTGAGGAGGTTCAATCTCTAGATTTCAAAAATGATGTTGTCAATGAAGATTTTGGTCACTATAACGACATGGCTAATAAGTACAAACAGTTAATGCCATATGTTGTGGGAATGCCAGCAATGGATGCTGTTGCTTTATTAGAGAATCTTCAGGTAAATGTAAAATTAAATGGCAGTGGAGTTGTTAGAAAGCAGTCAATCGATAAGCATCAAAAATTAAAGCCAAATCAAACTATTGTTCTCGAGGCATCATGAATGTTTTAAAAGACATATTATATAAGGTCACTTTAAATGCCGTATTAGGTAGTACTGGTATTGGCATTGAAAAGATTCAATTCGATTCACGTCAAATTTCTAACAATGATGTATTTGTAGCTATAAAAGGAGTTATTTCCGATGGACATGATTATATAACTAAAGCTATTGAGTATGGCGCAATTGCAATTGTTTGCGAAGAATTACCAGATCAATTAAATGAAGAAATAACTTATGTGGAGGTTGCTAATTCAAATCAGGCATTAGCCTTTATGGCAGCAAACTTTTACGAGCATCCTTCTCAAAACTTAAAACTTGTAGGAGTAACGGGTACAAATGGTAAAACAACAGTATCAAGTCTTTTATATCAATTATTTAAAAAAGCTGGTTATAAAGTTGGATTGTTGTCTACGGTTAAGATAATGGTAGATAACAAAGAATATAAAACTGCTCATACTACACCAGATTCCTTGAGTATAAATAAGTATTTAAAGTTAATGAATGACGAAGGTGTAGAATATTGCTTCATGGAGGCAAGCTCTCATGGCATTCATCAAAGTAGAATAGAAGGGTTAAGTTTTGCTGGTGGTATTTTCACTAATCTTTCCCATGATCACTTAGATTATCATAAGTCGTTTGCTGCGTATAGGAATGTTAAAAAGACATTTTTTGATTTATTGCCAAAGACTGCATTTGCACTTTCCAATATTGATGACAAGAATGGATTGGTAATGCTTCAGAATACCCAAGCTAAAAAATTCACTTATGCGTTGAAAAACTATGCTGATTACAGAGCTCAAATTCTTGAGAATGATTTTAGTGGTTTGCTACTAAAGCTAAACGATAATGAATTATGGACCAAGTTAATAGGGGATTTTAATGCATATAACATATTGGCAATATACGGTACAGCTGAACTTCTAGGGCTTGAAAATAATGAGATATTAAGACTTATAAGTGAGCTGGAAAATGTAAGCGGTCGTTTTCAGTACTTTATTTCTGAAGATAGAATTACAGCAATTGTGGATTATGCACATACTCCTGATGCGTTGAAAAACGTGCTTGGAACTATAAACAGTATAAGGACCAAAAATGAGGAGTTAATTACTGTTGTAGGTTGTGGTGGTGATAGGGATAAAACCAAAAGGCCAAAAATGGCTCATATTGCCTCAGCCTTGAGTACCAAGGTAATTTTTACTAGTGACAACCCTAGAAGTGAAGATCCTGATGCCATAATAGCAGATATGGAAAAAGGTGTTGAGCCTCAAAATTTCAAAAAGACTTTATCAATAACAGATAGAAAGCAAGCTATTAAGACAGCTTGCCAAATGGCAACATCAAAAGATATAATCCTGGTTGCTGGAAAGGGACATGAAACCTATCAAGAAATAAAGGGTCAACGATTTGATTTTGATGATTATAAAACAGTCCAAGAACTATTAAAACAATTGCAAAAGTAGATGCTGTATTACTTATTTGAATATTTAGAACAACAATTCCAATTTCCAGGTGCAACCTTGTTTGGTTTCTTGACTTTTAGAGCAGCAATGGCAATTATTTTATCACTACTTATTTCTACAATTTTTGGTAAGCGAATAATTAGGTTCTTACAAAGACAACAGGTTGGTGAAACCATTAGAGATTTGGGATTAGAAGGTCAGGCAGAAAAAGCCGGTACACCAACAATGGGTGGTATCATAATTATTCTGGCAACCCTTATTCCGGTTTTACTATTAGCGCGACTTGAGAATATTTACGTCATATTACTCATTGTTACAACAATTTGGATGGGAACCATTGGTTTTATTGATGATTACATTAAAAAATTTAAAAATGATAAGGAAGGTCTAAAGGGAAGATTTAAAGTCTTAGGCCAAGTAGGGTTAGGGATAATAGTAGGTGTAACACTTTATTTTCACGAAGATGTTACCATTAAGGAAAAGCTTCCAATTGAACAACAAAAGGTATTACTGGCAGAAAATCCAGATTTACCTGCAACCAAGCTTTTTGAAACTGAAGAAAAATCTACTAAAACAACAATCCCATTCGTTAAAGGAAATGAATTTGACTATTCTAGTTTAATAACATGGATAAGTCCAGAATTAGAAAAATATGCCTGGATCATATTCATTTTGGTTAGTATTTTTATAATTACTGCTGTATCCAATGGTGCAAATTTAACCGATGGAATAGATGGTTTAGCAGCAGGTTCTTCAGCTATAATTGTATTGACTCTTGGAATTTTTGCATGGGTTTCAGGTAACATTATCTTTTCAGAATACTTAAACATAATGTATATACCTCATGTAGAGGAGATCACTATTTACATCGCGGCCTTTGTTGGAGCTTTGGTAGGCTTTTTATGGTACAATGCTTATCCAGCTGAAGTTTTCATGGGAGATACGGGAAGTTTAACTATTGGCGGTATAATAGCTGTCATTGCCATTGCTGTTAGAAAGGAATGGTTAATACCTGTTTTATGTGGCATTTTCCTCGCTGAGAATTTATCTGTTGTAATGCAGGTAAGCTACTTTAAATATACACGGAAAAAATACGGAGAAGGTAGGCGAATATTTAAGATGTCACCTCTGCACCATCATTATCAAAAATCAGGATATCACGAGAGTAAAATTGTTACACGATTTTGGATTATAGGAATACTCTTGGCTATTATTTCTATAGTCACATTGAAGATAAGATAATGAAGAGGTTGGTAATTCTTGGTGGTGGAGAAAGTGGAGTTGGTACTGCGCTTCTGGGAAAAGAAAAAGGATTTGAAGTTTTTGTTTCTGATAAGGGAATAATTAAGAAAAAATATAAGGACGTTCTTTTAAATAATGAGATTGAATTTGAAGAAAAGAAGCATACAGAATTAAAAATTCTGAATGCGGATCTTGTAATGAAAAGCCCAGGAATACCTGATAAGGTAGAACTGATTAAAAAAATCAGAACTGCTAATATCCAAGTGGTTTCTGAGATTGAATTTGCTTCAAGATATACTGATGCAACATTGGTAGCTATTACTGGTAGTAATGGTAAAACCACAACTGCAACCTTAACACATCATATTTTAAGCCAAGACCTAGATGTTGGTTTAGCTGGTAATATTGGTGATAGTTTTGCGAAGCAATTGTTAAAGGAAAATCATCAAAACTATGTGCTTGAGGTAAGTAGTTTTCAACTTGATGATATTTCTCAATTTCAACCAAAAATTGCGGTTCTAACTAATATAACATCAGATCATCTAGATCGGTACGATTATAAATTCGAAAATTATATCGCATCAAAATTCAGAATAGTAGAAAATCAAACTTCTAAAGATTATTTCATCTATGATGCTGATGATCCAATCATTACTGAATGGTTGCAAGAACATTCAATTCAATCAAAATTATTGCCTTTTTCATTGAAAAATGAGATAAAAGAAGGTGCTTATTACAATAACAATGAGATAACGATAATAATAGATAACAACAAGCTAATTATGCCTACAAAAAACATTACACTAGAGGGAAAACACAACATTAAAAATGCAATGGCAGCATCTACTGTTGCACATTTATTAAAAATCAGAAAACAAACAATCAGGGAGAGCCTAGAAAATTTTCAAGGTGTTGAGCACAGGTTAGAGCATGTGCTAAAAATAAATAAGGTACAATACATAAATGACTCCAAGGCAACAAATGTAAATGCAACATATTTTGCATTGGAGAGTATGGATGCTCCTACGGTTTGGATTGTTGGAGGTGTAGATAAAGGCAATGATTATAAGGAGTTGTTTCCATTTGTCAATGAAAAAGTTAAAGCTATCATTTGTTTAGGTGTAGACAATTCAAAGCTGTTTGAGGCTTTTGGAAATATGGTAGATATAATTGTTGAAACTCAATTTATGAGTGAGGCGGTTAAAATTGCATATAAGGTTACAGAGGCAGGTGATAATGTTTTATTGTCTCCAGCATGTGCAAGTTTTGATTTATTTGAAAATTATGAGGATAGAGGACGTCAATTTAAGTACGCAGTACGTAATTTATAAATATTAATGACCATTTGAATTAGGGACTCATTTGGTTACTTAAGGTTAGGCATGCAGAAATTATTAACACAAATAAAAGGGGATAGAGCGATCTGGGCGATTGCAACGTTGTTGGCTATTTTTTCTTTTTTACCTGTATACAGTGCAGCCAGTAATTTGGCTTACACTCATGGTGCAGGTAATACCTTTTCTTTTTTTGTTAAGCATTTTATGCATTTATTTCTTGGATTTTCTATTATTTATGGAGTTCATAAGGTTCCATATAGGTACTTTAAAGGATTGTCAATGATAATATTGCCAATTGTATTTGTATTGCTTTTGGTCACCTTATTACAGGGAACAACAATAAATGGTGCAAATGCAAGTAGATGGATAAAAATACCCATTGTGAATATGTCCTTTCAGACATCCACACTAGCAGCTGTTGTGTTAATGGTTTATGTAGCACGTTACCTGTCTAAAATAAAGGATAAGGTTGTTTCATTTAATGAAACTATAATTCCTCTTTGGGCACCAGTATTTATAATACTTATATTAATACTTCCTGCAAATTTTTCGACAACAGCTATCATATTTACAATGATTATGATGTTAGCATTTATAGGCGGTTACCCAGTAAAATACTTATTGATAATAATTGGAACTGGAATTTTGGCGCTTACAATGTTTGTTCTGGTGGCAAAGGCTTTTCCTGGGGCTATGCCAAATCGAGTGGATACTTGGATGAGCAGGATTGAGAGCTTTGCTAATGGTGAGGATACTGAGGCAGATTATCAAATTGAAAAAGCTAAAATTGCAATTGCTTCAGGAGGTATTCAAGGAGTTGGTCCTGGAAAAAGTAGGCAAAAAAACTTTTTGCCACAATCATCTTCGGATTTCATTTTTGCAATAATCATTGAAGAATACGGCTTATTGGGTGGCCTATTCTTATTGGTACTTTATAGCTGGTTATTATTTAGAATTGTAATTGTATCTCAAAAAGCTGATACCATTTTTGGTAAACTTTTAGTTCTAGGAGTTGGATTGCCAATTGTATTTCAAGCATTAATTAATATGGCCGTTGCTGTGGAGTTATTTCCAGTTACAGGGCAAACACTTCCTTTAATAAGTAGTGGAGGTACTTCTATTTGGATGACATGTTTGGCAATCGGAATAATTCTCAGCGTTAGCGCTAAAAGACAAGAAATAAAGAGCAAGGAAGAAACGGAAAACGATAATCCTTTAGATATTTTAAGCGAGGTGATATAATGGGGAACTATAGATTCATATTATCAGGTGGAGGTACAGGAGGACATATTTATCCTGCCATTGCTATCGCTAATGAATTAAAGGAACGCTATCCAGATGCTGAATTTTTGTTTGTGGGTGCATCCGATAGAATGGAAATGGATAAAGTACCACAAGCTGGTTATAAAATTGAAGGACTTTGGATCTCTGGAATCCAAAGAAAACTTACTATGAAGAATTTAATCTTTCCTTTTAAGCTTATTGCTAGTTTGCTTCGTTCAATGAAAATTCTAAAAACTTTTAAACCCAGTGTTGTTATTGGTACTGGAGGATTTGCAAGTGGGCCATTATTGAAAGTTGCAACAGCTAAGAAGATACCTAGTCTCATTCAAGAGCAAAATTCTTTTCCTGGAATTACGAATCGACTTTTGGCTAAGAAGGTTGATAAAATTTGTGTCGCATATGAAGGGTTAGAGCGATTTTTCCCAAAAGACAAACTAAAACTAACCGGCAATCCAATTAGAAAAGACTTACTTGAGCTTCAGAATAATTCAATAGAGGCAAAAGACGCCTTTAAATTGAGGCATAATAAGCATACGCTGCTTGTTTTGGGTGGTAGTTTGGGCGCACGGAGAATTAATCAACTTATTGAGCATAATATAGAATTTTTTGAAGATCAAAATGTTCAAGTAATATGGCAATGTGGTAAGTTGTATTACAATCAATATAAGATTTACAACAAATTGGATCATATTCAAGTTCATGCGTTTTTAAACCAAATGCAAATGGCTTATGGTGCGGCAGATGTTATTATTTCTAGAGCTGGTGCTATTTCTGTATCCGAAATGTGCGTGGTGGGTAAACCGGTAATTTTTGTGCCCTCTCCCAATGTGGCAGAAGATCACCAGACAAAAAATGCAAAGGCAATTGAGGAAAAAAATGCAGCAATATTAATTATTGAAAGGGACTTGGATGCTAAATTTCAAAACGAATTTTCAGAATTAATTTCTAATGATAATAGGAGGTATGAGTTGAGTTCAAATATTAAGAAGTTGTCGCATTCAAATGCAACTAATGAAATTGTCGATGAAATTGAAAAGCTATTAGATACGGCATGAATTTGAGTAACATACATAATGTGTATTTTATAGGTATTGGAGGAATTGGTATGAGTGCCATTGCACGTTATTTTGTAGCAAATGGAAAGCAAGTCGCTGGTTATGATAGAACTGAAACGGCATTAACAAAAACACTCCAGCAACTAGGTATTGAGATACACTTCAATGAAGATGTAAGCGCAATAGATAGTAAGTATAAAAACCAGGAACAGACTGTGGTTGTTTACACGCCAGCAGTACCAAGAACACATTCTGAATTGATGTTTTTTAATGATAATGATTTTAAGGTATATAAGCGATCCGAAATCTTAGGAGCAATAACACAACAAACCTACTGTTTGGCGGTTGCAGGTACTCATGGTAAGACTACTACAACGAGTATGTTGGGTCATTTACTTAACTATTGTGGAGCTCCAGTTACAGCCTTTCTTGGTGGAATAAGTGAAAATTATAATTCAAATCTAATTCTAAACGGAACGGAAATAACCGTTGTTGAGGCAGATGAGTTTGATAGATCGTTTTTGACATTATCTCCAGATTTGGCTTGCATCACTTCAATGGATGCTGATCATTTGGATATTTATGGAGATGCATCAGAATTAAAAAAGTCATTTAAAGACTTCACTAATTGTATTAAACCAAATGGTAAACTACTTGTAAAAAATGGTTTACCACTAAATGGATTAACGTACGGAATTGAAGACTCTTCGGATTATGCTGCACAAAACGTAAAAATAAATACTGGGAGTTATGTTTTCGATTTTAAAACACCTCTCCAAACTTATAAAGATTTCAGGCTTAGCCTACCTGGTAGACATAATCTGTCGAATGCAATAATAGCCTTGGCGATGGCTGTCGAATACGGGTGCCCTCTCGACCAGCTCGCCAAGGGTTTAGCATCTTATAAGGGTGTTAAACGCAGATTTACCTACCAAATCAAAACTGATAGATTTGTATTTATTGATGATTATGCCCATCATCCTGAAGAGATAAATGCAGTTTATGATGCGGTTCGGGAAATGTATCCTAGTAAAGAAGTATTAGCGGTTTTTCAACCTCACTTGTTTAGCAGAACCAAAGACTTTGCAGATGAGTTTGCGCAGAGTCTTTCAAAATTTGATGAGATTATTTTATTAGATATATATCCTGCACGTGAGGTACCAGTAGAAGGCATAAGCTCGAACTGGCTTTTAAGCAAAATTAAGAACCCAAATAAAAGATTGATTCAGAAGTCTGAGTTGATCAGTGAAATAAAAAATTCAAATGCTCAAATTGTATTAACAATAGGTGCTGGTGATATAGGCGAAGAAGTAGAACGAATAAAAGAAGCTCTTTCAATTGCGAATTAAATATAACGATATAAAAATTATTGGTTTAATCTTATTGGTAGGTTTTCTTTTTGCGTTTTCTAATCAAAGAAATAGTGTCAGAAAAGTAGATTTAAAAGCACCTGTATTTATTGGTGAAAATAAATTATTCATCACTGACCAAACTGTTAGTAAATTGTTAATACAAAATCAACGGCCACTTACGGAACAACCTAAAGATATTATAGATTTGAATGAATTGGAAGTAGCCCTTAATTCTAATTCGATGATTAAAAAAGCAGAAGTGTTTATGTCAGTAGAGGGTGAGCTTTACACGGAAATTGAACAGAAACGACCTATTGCAAGAGTAAGCTCAAATGCATCGTATTACATCGATGATGATGGTTCTTATATGCCTTTATCAAGTAATTATACGGCGAGAGTTCCTTTAGTTACTGGAAACGTTAACAAAAATAGTCTTGAGACAGTTTATGAATTTGCAAGTGCTGTTGATCAAGATGAATTTTTAAAAAAACATGTCATTGAGATTCGTCAGAATGATGACAACACTATAGATTTTAGAATCCGCAAAAGTGATTTTACTGTTCATTTAGGAACATTGAAAAAGCTTGATAAGAAAATAAACAATTTTAAGGCCTTTTACCAGAAGGCATTTAAGGATAAAATATTAGAAACTTATACACGGGTTGATCTAAAATTTGATAAACAGGTGATTTGTACCAAAAAGTAAACTATGGAAAATCATAACATAGCGGTAGGATTAGATATTGGAACTACAAAAATTGTGGCCATGATTGGTCGCAAAAATGAATATGGTAAGCTTGAAATTCTCGGTGTAGGAAAATCCAAGAGCCTAGGTGTTCATCGTGGAGTAGTTAACAACATTACACAAACAATACAATCTATACAACAGGCAACGCAAGAGGCTGAGGTTGCGGCAGGTGAGAAGATTGCTGATGTAACGGTAGGAATCGCTGGTCAGCATATACGAAGTTTACAACATAGTGATTACATCACACGTGCAAATTCAGAGGTTGTAATTGATGAAGCTGATATTGATCGATTAATAAATCAAGTTCACAAATTGGTAATGTTGCCTGGAGAAGAAATAATTCATGTACTGCCACAAGAATTCAAAGTTGATGGTCAAGCGGAAATAAAAGAACCTATCGGAATGTATGGTGGGAGATTAGAAGCCAACTTTCATGTAGTTGTTGGTCAGGTTTCATCAATAAGAAACATTGGAAGATGTATTAAAAGTTCTGGGTTACAGCTAGAGGGGATTACTCTTGAGCCTTTAGCTTCTGCAAATGCAGTATTGAGTCAAGAAGAAAAAGAAGCTGGTGTTGCTTTAATTGATATTGGAGGTGGTACTACAGACCTTGCAGTCTTTAAAGATGGTATAATTAGACATACAGCGGTAATTCCTTTTGGAGGTAATGTGATTACTGAAGATATAAAAGAAGGCTGTTCAATAATTGAAAAACAAGCAGAACTTTTGAAAATGAAATTTGGTTCTGCATGGCCAGGAGAAAATAAGGATAATGAAATTGTTTCAATACCGGGACTAAGAGGAAGAGAACCGAAGGAAATAACACTTAAAAATTTGTCTAAAATCATACACGCACGAGTCGTAGAGATTATAGAGCAAGTTTATGTTGAAATCAAAAATTACGGTCACGAAGAACAGAAGAAAAAATTGATTGCAGGAATTGTTTTAACAGGTGGTGGAAGTCAGTTAAAACATTTAAAGCAATTAGTAGAATATATAACCGGTATGGATACCAGAATAGGTTATCCTAACGAGCATTTAGCAGGAGATAGCGACGATGATATAGCTAGTCCTTTGTTTGCTACTGCTGTTGGTTTAGTGATGGACGGCATTAAACGTCAGGAGCGTAAACAAGCAGAAGATAATGAAGAAATTGATGTCTTACTATCTGAGGAATCAGAACAAGCAACTGAAAATGAAACATTAGCATCTAAAGAAGGAGTTGTTAAAGAAAGACGTTCGTTTTTAGATAAGTTAACCGACCGTGTTAAAGAGTTTTTAGATAACGCAGAATAATAATAATAATTAATTAATCATCATATAAAATCCCATAATCACAAGTAATATGACTAATAGCAACGAATTTGGAAATATCTCATTTGATTTACCTAAACATCAATCCAACGTTATTAAAGTAATTGGTGTTGGTGGAGGTGGTAGCAATGCCATTAATCACATGTTTCAGCAAGGAATCAAAGGGGTAGATTTCGTTATCTGTAATACAGATGCACAAGCACTACAAAATAGTGGCGTTCCAAATAAAATTCAACTCGGAGTAAACTTAACCGAAGGATTAGGAGCAGGAGCAAATCCAGATGTAGGAGAACAGGCTGCAGTAGAAAGTCTTGAGGACATTCGTAGAATGTTAGATACAAATACCAAAATGGTATTTATAACAGCCGGAATGGGAGGTGGAACTGGAACTGGTGCCGCACCAATCATAGCAAAAATGGCTAAAGAATTAGATATCTTAACTGTAGGTATCGTTACAATGCCATTTCAGTTTGAAGGTAAAATGCGTAATGAGCAGGCTCAAAGAGGGATTGAAAATTTGAGACAGCATGTTGATTCCTTAGTTGTAATAAATAATAATAAGTTACGTGAGGTTTATGGGAATTTAGGTTTCAAAGCTGGTTTCTCTAAAGCGGATGAAGTATTGTCAACTGCTTCAAGAGGTATTGCAGAGGTAATAACGCATCATTATACACAAAATATAGATTTACGTGATGCTAAAACCGTTTTAAGTAATAGTGGTACAGCAATTATGGGATCAGCTGCTGCTTCAGGTCAAACAAGAGCACAAGAAGCCATAATGAAGGCGTTAGATTCTCCATTATTGAATGACAATAAAATTACAGGAGCGAAAAATGTATTATTACTTATTGTTTCTGGATCTCAAGAAATCACAATAGATGAAATAGGAGAGATCAATGACCATATTCAGAACGAAGCTGGACATGGTGCAAATATTATTATGGGCGTTGGTGAAGACGAATCATTACAAGAATCTATTTCTGTTACAATAATTGCGACAGGATTTAATATTGATCAACAAAATGAAATTTCGAATACAGAGGTAAAAAAAGTAATTCATGCTCTTGAGGAAACACCTATCGAAGAAATAAGTACATCTGAAAAGGAACCAGCCATCATAACACCTGATATAGTTTTGGAGGAAGATGCTACAACTCCAATTGTTCGTCACACGCTTATAGATGAGGATGAAGTAGAAAATAATGCTTTTGGTGCTGAGGATCTAAATATGGATATAATTCCAACAACAGATTTATTAAAAAAGATGAATGTTGTATATGAAAAAGTGTTGGATAAAAAACCGGTTGTAAATGAAGAAGAAGATTTTATCATTACTCCAATAGAAAATATTTCTGAGGAAATAATTGAAGAGCAAGAGGAGCAAATAACTTTAACTTTTGATTTACCGTTATCTTCTAATCAACCAGATAAAATAGATGAACCTGGATCTAAAGAGGAGACAATTTTATTTAGTTTAGATGATGAGGTAAAGGAAATTGATGTAAACGAACCTGTTGAATTAATATCTGTTACTGAAGTTAATGAAGATGGCGAGAAACGCTATGCATTAGATGATTTTGAAACATTTGAGTCTTCTATGAATACTGAGACTAAAACTGCTGAAGTTAAGGAAGAGGTTGTTTTTGAGAAGAAAGTTTTGCCTGTTGAAGAATCAGAAGAAGTTATTGAGGAGGAGATTGATCCAATGAATAGTCCAATTTCTGAACTTATAAAAGCACGCGCTGATGAGCGCAGACGTAAAATGAAAGATTTTAATTATAAATTCAACAATGCAAAAATAGATGAAATTGAAAAAGAGCCTGCTTATAAAAGACAGGGTGTGAATTTAGAAGATGTGCAACATTCTTCTGAAGATAATACTTCTAGAATGTCTATCGGGACAGACGATAACGATGAAATTCAGTTAAGAAGTAATAATTCATTCCTGCACGATAACGTCGATTAATAGCAAATCAGATTAATGTGTTAACGCACCTAAGTCTAGCCCAAAAAGTCCCTCAGCTTTTTGGGTTTTTTCATTATATTTTTAAATAATATAGTAGCAGAAAAGAAGCTAAATCTTTAGTATCTTCGTATTCCAAAACGTTTTAAAATTATGAGTTTACAAGACGATGTCATGACTGCTATGAAAAAGGCAATGAAAGAGAAAGATCAGACAGCTCTAGCGGCACTAAGAGCTATTAAATCTGCGATATTATTAGAACAAACATCATCGGGAGGTAGTCAGGAATTAACCGAAGCGCAAGAGTTGAAGCTATTACAAAAGCTCGTAAAACAGCGTAAGGATAGTGCGGCAATTTATCTTGAACAAGATAGAAAGGATTTGGCATTGCCAGAAATAGACCAAGCAGAAGTTATAAGCCAATTTTTACCAGAAGCTTTAAGTGAGGAAGAAATAGAGAGAATAGTAGTAATGACTATTGATAAAATTGGGGCACAAGGAATGAAGGATATGGGTAAAGTAATGGGAATTGTAAACAAAGAATTGGCTGGTCGTGCTGATGGTAAAACCATTTCGACTATAGTAAAAGCTAAGCTAACTCATTAATATAAATTTAGGCCACGTAGCTCAGCTGAATAGAGCACTGGATTTCGGCTCCAGCGGTCGTAGGTTTGAATCCTACCGTGGTCACAGATAAATACTTCAAAATAAAAAATGCCAAGCTCGCTTGAGCATTTTTTCTTTTGAAGTATTTTCAACATGGAGCGCAAGGGATGCGCAGCAATCCTCGCCCGTGTTGGGGAGGTTGTTCTGAGTTCTCGCTTGAGCATTTTTTCTTTTGAAGTATTTTGAGAACGGATCGCCTAGGATGCAAGAGTAATTTTATGTGAAACAGATTGCTATGAAACTATATTCCAATTATAAAGTTGTAATCTAATTACCTCTATTATATACAAAGTTTTCATCTGTTAAAACAGTTAAAAAATAAATAAACCTTATTTTTAAGCACTATTATAATATTAAAATGAAAAGAATTTTAGTAACAGGTGGTGCCGGATTTGTTGGATCTCATCTTTGTGAACGATTGCTGAATGACGGCAATGAAGTTATTTGTTTAGATAATTATTTTACTGGCTCAAAGCGTAATATAGAACATTTAATGGATCATCATTATTTTGAATTGGTAAGACATGATATTACTAATCCATATATGATTGAGATTGATGAAATCTATAATTTTGCGTGTCCCGCTTCACCAATTCATTATCAATACAATCCTATAAAAACTACAAAGACATCTGTAATGGGAGCTATTAATATGCTAGGTCTTGCTAAACGTGTTAAGGCAAAAATATTACAAGCATCTACGAGCGAGGTATATGGAGACCCAACTGTTCATCCTCAAAAAGAATCGTATTGGGGTAATGTGAATCCAATTGGATTGAGGTCGTGCTATGATGAGGGTAAACGCTGTGCTGAGACTTTATTTATGGATTACCATATTCAAAATCAAGTAAAAATTAAAATCATTAGGATTTTTAACACCTATGGACCAAGGATGCATCCTAATGATGGAAGGGTAGTTTCCAATTTTATTGTACAAGCATTAAAAGATGAAGATATCACAATATTTGGTGATGGATTGCAGACAAGAAGCTTTCAGTATGTAGATGATTTGGTTGAAGGTACTGTGAGGATGATGAATTCTAGAGATGGGTTTATAGGACCAGTTAATATTGGAAATCCAAATGAGTTTACAATGCTTCAATTGGCTCAAGAGGTTATTGATTTAACCGGCTCAAAATCAAAACTTACATTTAAACCCTTACCTCAAGATGATCCAATGCAACGTCAACCAGATATAAGTTTAGCTTACAAGGAATTAATTGGATGGGAGCCCACAGTACAACTAAAGGAAGGGCTAAAACATACAATTGAGTATTTTGATAATCTTTTAACAGAAGGATATTAAAAGATTGTTCAGAAATAAAATAACAAAAGTCTCCATATTAGGAGACTTTTCTATTTATAACATAGTAGTGCTTTTATAAAGCAATAAAGGCCTGTATATGGGTCTGGAAATGGTTGTTATCTAAACCACTCTGCGCATGATCTAACGCCATTTTACCAATAACCTGAGCCCTTATTCCTATGGTCTCTCTTCTATTTAACCAAAACAAAATACCCCCGCCAATATTGAATGAAACATTAGTGTTTTCAATACTAAAAAATCCTACACCAGCATTAGCATAGAAATCTACCCATGTAGAGTTTGGGAAAATTTTATTGCCAAAATAATATTTTACGTGTGAATCAAAGGACGTATACGTATAGTCTTCAGTGAGGAGTTGGCCATCAATTTCATCGCCTTCAGCAAACTTATTAAAGGTAATAGATTGTTCTACTGCCAATCCTGAATCCCACATTAGTTCGCCAGCTAATGAGAAAGGAAGACCATTGGCCCAGTCACCAATACCATTTAGTGGTGATTTGGTGCCCTGACTGTTTATAGCGTTTAATCCTGCACTCAGAAACCATTCCTTTTCGCCTCTTTGGCTAAAACCACTTAAGCTATAACAAATAAATAAGGCAAGAATAATATATCTCATTTTCAATTGGTATTAAATTACATGTAAAAATAAACTTTATTAACAAACTTCTAATATTAGTTATAAAAACTTTTTACGCAATAGACTAAAAATACGGTGTCTGTCGTTCCAAGCATTAAGTCTATATTCATACTTAGTAAAAAAAAGGTAAAGTTTGGAAAATAAAATTTTCACATAGTTGTATCTATTTAGAAATTTCAACCTGTATTTATACAATTTATTATTTTTAAGAAGAAAAAAGAAATATTTTTTCTGCCAATTTGATATATGCCCAGATCCAGGGAATTTTGTCTTAAAAAATAGGGTATGTAATTTTAGATAAGATTGGATATATCTGTTACGCTTTTCGTTTTTGAGATTCAGAGATTTTAATTTTAAAACCTCAATATCGTAACTACATCTAAAATTTAATGTTTTATAAATATCACCCATATCATTTTTTTGAAAATTCAAAATACAATGGTTAAAAAGGGTATTAGAAGAGGGGATACAAAAACCATTATGAGTAGTTTTTGTATTTAGAATATCAGAAGTGCTTAAACCTTCAAAAGTATAATTAATAAAAAGCTTTCTATGAAGTTCAACAGCAGCAATATAATGAGTTGTTTTTAACCGTGGTAAATGCTTATGCTCTACAAAGGTACTACCAAAGGTTTGTTCTGTAGCCTGGTATCCGTTATTTTGAAGCAGTTCAAATACCATATTGAGCTGTTTTTTATCTACGGCGATATCAATATCCCCTATCATACGCTCTGCAATATCTTCAAAATAATTCCCAACTAGAAGTGCAGTACCTTTAAGAAAACAATAATTGACATTATGAGCATCAAAAATTTTGACCAATTCGGAGGATTGCTTCAAGATGGCCTCATTTCTGTTTCGATTGAGACATGCTATTTCATTGAGATAGAATTGTAAGTCCTCCGGTAGCCGATTAAGTAATTTTTTATGTTTTAAACGGCAATAAATAGCGGGTAAAACTAGTTGTGCACTACCTACTTTAACAAGTGAGTCAAAATCTGTTGACTTATGCTCTAAAACATGTTTTAAAAGTTCATCTTCAGAACTATAGCTCAAAATATTAGAAATCAGTCTGTATGTGTGCAGTACATTAGCCATTTGGTTTGTAAATATACTAATGTTGTAGGCTAATAATTAGCTTGCGTATTAAACACCTCTGAAATTAGGTCTAACATAGTATTATTTTCACTGTATGTCAATTTGTAAAACTTCGTAGCACTTAACCAGTTTAAAAAAGATTGTGCATTTTTCTCATTATGCGAAAACCAAGATTCTGGTATTAAAGTTTGTAAAATTTCATCAATAGATATCTCCTTTAATTCTGATTCTGTATCTTTTTTGTAGTTCACAAGAATAACAGATTTACAAGGATAATAGTTTTTAGGTGGTTTCGGACAGCTGTGATATCTCAGTGGACCTTTAGATCTATTAAAATCTACAACAGGTATCGTATCAAAATCTTTAATAATTGGCCTTAATACGTTTGCTGCACCCTCTTTAATTGAAATACCGTTGGGATTATAATATATAGCTTTATTATCTGCAAGCATAGGTGAAACATCGTCAGCTAACAAATAATATCCATTAGCTACCAATAAACTGCTAATTGTACTTTTTCCGCTTCCTGAATTACCAATAAACAGTATCGATGTTTGGTTGTCTGTCACTGTAGATCCATGAAATGTCCCTATCCAATCCGATTCTTTTTTATGATGAATTTCATTTATAATGTGCATTACAAATTTGCCGCTTATAAAATGAAATTCATACTTAGGTCTTTCAACAAGGCACACCTCATTTTTAAAAAGATAGAGTTTATTGTCTGCCAGGTAGATATCAAAAATAACCTTAGCCCCTTCAGACTCATCTACCTTAAAATTTTCTATTTGGGGGTGAACCAAGCTTTTTACCCTCTCAGAATCATAATAGACTGTAATTGAAACACTATTTATAACATAATTAACTTTAATATTTCTATAACTACAATCTCGTTTTATGTGCAAGAGTCGCTTAGAGGTTGCATTAAAATTACAGGCTGTGAGATAGTCTTTAATCTTCTTTAGTGTAGCATCTTGATCACTTTGCGTGTGACCATTATGTATTATTTTTTGAAAGTCTATTGGTGATGTAGATCTAAAATATCTATCAAGTGTTTCCTTAAATTGGGTGTCAACGACACTGTAAGTGTTAGACTTTTCGTACCAAAGAACCCAGTGTTTTCCAATACATATACTTAATTTTGGGGCCAGTGTACCATTCAAAATTTATCAATAGTTATATTAATCAAATGGATTTCCACCTGCATCTGGTGGAGAAGACGATTGTGCTTTAAGTGGATTTAAAATCACAAAAGTACCCACAGCTGTAAGTGCTGCATACTTCCCCATTTTCTTTATGGCCTCTTTGCGGTTGATTTTATCTGTATGGGTTTGCTTACTCATTTGATAATTAAATATTTTTAAAAGTTATAAAAAAACGTATTTTTTTCAATTATTTAATACTCTAGAAGTTGCTCTTAGGTTTATGTTAATTTAATATTACTTTCTCAGTTTTATAGTTTTTATTATGACTTAATTTAACAATATAAATTCCCGAACTTACCGTTTTCAAACTAATAGTTTTGGTATTTAAACTTGAATTTAAAATTGTATTGTAAACCAATCTACCTTGAATATCATACACTCTAGCTACAGTACCTTTTTCCAGTTGTCCAGAAATAATGAGTTCTCTGCTTGATTGATTGATAAAGATCGTCATATTATCTAAAGTATTTTCTGACGTTGATAATATATTTTCGTAATTCCTTGATCCTGAAAATGAAAAAGCTGCTGTTCCAGGATTACCCGAGCCAACAC
The DNA here is from genome assembly GCF_003335675.1 of Winogradskyella sp. KYW1333. Lineage (GTDB taxonomy): Bacteria > Bacteroidota > Bacteroidia > Flavobacteriales > Flavobacteriaceae > Winogradskyella. The sequence continues at coordinate 693,347 of NZ_QPHL01000017.1, forward strand.
CATCTCCAAATGCCTCATCTGAAGAAAACATATTAGAGCCATTATCATTTGGGTTACCGTAGGTAATGACAAATTCAAAACCATCTAAATTAGTCAATCCTATTTCAGTCCAGTCAAAGGTGAATGAAAAAGATGCATCAGTACTTAATGCAGGGCCACCTACAGCATCAATATAATTTAGGCCATTATCTCCAATTGATCCACTTGAAGGTATTTCCCATAATCCTCCAAATACAGTATTAATTGCTATACCATGTGTTGCCTCAAAGCCTGTAGGAAATGATATATCACCTGACCCAGTGTTTGAGATAGCTCTTCTATTGGAATCAGCGGTATCATTGACGTTACCATCAATAGTAGACCTACCCGAATTACCGTTAGAAATATACATCACCATAGTATCGTTAAAATCGCCTCCACCTTTAGTAAAACTCACAGTAATCGTAGTACCATCGTCGCTTATTGTCATAGTTGCAGGTCCAACAGGCCCGCCAAAACCAGTATTTCCATTTCCTGAGTAGTTCGCTTGAGCATTTAAAGTAAACAAGCTACAAGTTAAAATTGTAAAACATAAGTAGAGGTTTTTCATAAATATAAATTTTGAGTTCAAATTAAAATAATTATTTTTCAGCTGTTTATCTAATAACGAGCTTTACGGATTTGCTTTTAGTTTTAGTATAAAGTTTTACGATGTAAACGCCTGTGCTTAAATCATCTGAGTTTATGCGTTGTAATATTGACTCAGAAGAAAGTTTTTGTGTAATGATTTTCCTTCCTTGGACATCATATACCATAGCAATGGTACCTTCATCAAGCTGTCCAGAAATATTAATGGTTCGGGTGGATTGATTGGTGTAAACCGTCACATGATCTAGACGCTGCTCAGTTGTAGTTAATGCATTGTTTGAAAACCTAAGATAGAATCGTCCTGTTCCAGACAAACTTGTAACCGGTGTTAAGACATAATCGCCCGAATTAAGCAGGGTAGATGTACTGTTTTCTGTATCATCTAAATATATTTCTATAGATGCTGGTAATGTATTGTCAGCAATACTAAATGTCAATTGTTCACCCAAATTGGCATTGACTCCTAAAGCCACAGTTGTATTATTATAATCATTTTCGCCAAGAGCTTGAGTTGCAAAAGGTACATTCATATTGTCTTGTACTAAATGTGAGAATAACGCAAATTCGGGTGCTACACCTCCAATTAAACTAGCATCATAACCTGGATCTAATCCTAAACCAGAAGATGGAGTAAAGAATACTTTAGTGATAAAATCATCACTGGCATTGGTTAAGCTGATGTTTACATTCGTTATAGTTGACGCTGCATTTCGTCCTGCAATAAAATCATCTTGGTCTGAGGTGATTCTCATGTCTGGTGAGCTCGTTGTAAACTCGATATCTCCACCTGCACTATTTGAAGCTACAAAGAAGGCTTGTCCTGGCGCAATGTTTAAAGTATTATTCTCCAAGGTACTGATTATGGTATAGTCGTCAGATGATGTGCCATCTGTACTGTCGTTATAACCATAGATCACTTGAGCTGTTGATTCTAGAACGCCTGCGTTTTCTGTTAAAAAGGCTTGCGCATCTAAATATGAAGGAAAAGGGTTACCCACCAAATTTAAAATACTAGCAGTTCCTTGATCGATGGCCACAAGAACATCCGATGAATTTGCTGTACCTTCAAAGGATACTAGGTCTGATATAGATGTAGGATCTAATCCTGTTCTATAGCCAATCCCGGCTGTTAAGGTGGTTGTATTTTCTTCATCCCAAAGAACAAACGGGTTAATAGCGTCATCATTATCGAATGGTCCAAACAACACGTCAGTACCACTTGGGTTCGCTAAAATATTAGTGTTGTTATCTATAAACACGTTAAATGCTTGGCCTGTTAAGGGTGCACTGATTAAGTCATTACCATTTACCGCATCATTATCATTAACATGGCGATCATACCGTAAGGAACTTGAAATTGTGCCGTCAAGGATAAGGCTTGGATAGCGTGTGGATTCAGATGTTAAGATTATTCCAGTTGTAGTGGTTAAGGTGTTCCCTGAATTTACGATTAAAGCTCCTCCGCCTTCAACGGTAATGCCACTAACGGTAACAGAGTTATCGATTTCTAAGGTCGCTCCATTTCTTACAGTAAACACACTATTTGCAACATCTCCTTGAAGTATTAATCGACCAGCATTTATTGTTGTAGATCCACTATACGTATGAGAGCCTGTTACGATTAGGTTATTTGTACCAATCTTTTCTACATTACCTGTACCTTGCATTGTTCCGTTTACAGTGATAACACCAGTTCCAGTATTTCCAAACTGTACTGTATTGGCGTTAATGAATATATCGTTGTTAAAGGTCATTCCACCAGTTGAATTAGAATGAATTTGAACCGTACTTCCATCAATACCTATAGGAGTATCAAATACGTGTGTTGCTGATGAGGCATTATATATTCCACCTGAAGCTGACAAACCACCACCAGAATTGTTGATGGTTCTCGCAGAAGTGGCTGCGGCTTCAAAATCTAAAGTATTCACAATATAATAACGACCATTGGTTGTCATGGTTGTATTATTGTTATGTCCTATTTTAACAAAATTGCGGACAGTATTCCCATTATCAGGATCGCCTAGGTTATTATTTGATGCTTGATAGTACCAAGGTAAAAATGCATCACCAAAATTTCCGGTTCCCGCATCACTTCGACTGAATACATTTTGTTGAGCATTTAAAGTAAATATTGTGCCGATTAAAACCGTAAAACATAAGTAAAATTTTCTCATAAGCTTATCATAGATTTGTACTAATAAGTTTTAAAATTAGTATTAAATTATATATTTTCAAAATACGCAAACGTTTTCGTGTTGAAAACTTAAATGCTGTCAGGTTAGCTATTACATGGTATTTTATGTAAATCTAATTTGTAAAAAAAACTTATACGATGTTAGTTAATTACTAAACATAAAAAAGAGCAGATTTTAAGATCTGCTCTTCAAATTAAAAAATAATAAGATGTTATTTTAGAATAGTCTTTAATCAAAAGGATTACCCCCTGCATCAGGTGGCGAATCTGCTTGTGCCTTTTGGGGATTTAGGATCATAAATGTACCTACCGCGGTAATTGCTGCATATTTCCCCATTTTTTTTAGTGCCTCTTTTCGTGTTATTTGTTTTTCTTTATCCATAAGTCCCAAAATATAACTGAAAATTGTTTTACTTTTATTTAAGTATTACTTTTTTAGATTTACTGTATTCTATATCCGACAACTGAACGATATAGATGCCATTTGATAGCCCACTTATATCAATAGTATTGATTTGGCTCTCAGTATCTAAACTTACTGTTAAAACAGCCCTGCCCTGCATATCAAATAAAGTTGCATTGGTATTATGTGCAAGTTGCCCTTTAATAAACAGTTCTCGTTCTAAAGCATATATATTTATATTATTTAAACTGTCCTCGTTCACACCCAATGCATTATCAGAAAACACAACATAAAAACGTCCTGGCCCTGAAAGATTAGATGTTGGTGTAAATATATAATCGCTGGTGTTTAATAATGTAGACGTACCAGTTAATATATCTTCAAGATAGACCTCTATATTGGCTGGTAAGCTTGTATTAGAATCTAAACTAAAATTAAGTTGTTCTCCTGCAGTGGCGTTTACAACTAACGGTATAGAAACATTAGATAAACTTTCCAGTGGTAGTGATTGGTTTACCAAGGCAATACCAATATCGTCTGCCACTAAATTAGAAAACAAACCATCTGATTCTTGGTCAAAGGCGCCTGTGTCGTAACCAGGATCTAATCCTAATGTGTTAATATCCCTAAAATAAAAATTGGTTACATAAGATTTAGATGCAGTATTTAGACTAATTCCTGCACGTGTTACCCCAGTATTATTATGGCCTCTACCAACTATAAAATCATCAGCAACTCCTGTACGCCTCATACTTTCTGTAAATGTCACAGATGTGCCACCACCCGATGGGGCTGCAACAAAAAAGCCCTGTCCAGGAGCAATAAGAAAGTCACCATCCGTATTCAAATCCCAAATAGTAAATACACTGCCATCACTAGCATTAGCATCATAACCATAAATACCATAAAATGCATCTTGGATTATTGTATTATCATTAGTAGCTAAAAAGTCACCTAAATCTAAATAACTAGGATATACATTACCTATAAGGTTCCAATAACTGCTGGCTCCGTCAGATAGTGAAACAGTAATATCCCCACTATTTAAGGTACCACTAAAAGCCAATGACTCCCCGCTATCTGTAGCGGCCCTGTAACCGGTACCAGCTTCAATTTCCGTAGCATTATCTGTACTGGTATCATAATTTTCATAATTACCCGAGCCTGTATTAAAAGGCGCAAAGGCGCGTAGCGTACCCGATGCGGATAACACGCCATCATTTGCCGTAGCAAAAGCACCAAATGTTTGACCGCTAAAAGGCGAGGAAATTAAATCATTACCCCCTGTGGAGCCAGAACCAATAGTGTTGGTATAGCGGTTGTAGGTTATTGTACCAGTAATTGTACCATTATTAATTAAACTAGCATAGGAAGATGAGGTTGATTCTAAATCTAAGGTATTAGCAGTCAAGGTAACCCCTTGATTTATCGTTAAACTTGCTCCTGATTTAATGATCACCTGATTTAATGACGCATTGGTAGATAAAACGGCTGTACCATCTGTTACAATGGCGTCTGATGCAGCAGTAGTTCCATCAGGATCCGCAGGATACCAAGAACCGTTAGAATATGCATAACCATTGTAGATACCATTAACTTTAAAGTTGTCAAAAGCCAAATCTTCACCACCAGAATTTACGGAAACTGTGATTCTTAAGTCTAAAATAGAACCAACTGGAATTGATTTTTCAAACTCTTGAAATGTACCTGAAAGTTCTAGTCCATCTCCTGTACCATCAAAATCAGTATCCTCAAAAAAATTGTTATTAAAACCTCCTGTATTTTCAAAAGCTAATAAATTTACCCAGCCACCACTATCAATTTGATACTCAACCAAGACAAAGTCTGTGTTATCAATACCACCACCATTAGAAGCAAAAGATCCTTTAAAGGACAATGTAGTAAATTCACTAACATCAATCTCTGTCCAAGTTAGCTGGCTTGGAGAATCACTATTTGTCCATCCTCCATCATCTATGTCTTGAGAAGCGTGGAAAGTTCCGTCTATATTTGTGTAGGATTCATTGATGTTTGAGCCATCAGTAATCTGAAAATAATCTTCAGTTCCATCATTGCCCTCACCACCAGCAGTTACTGTATAAAGATTGTTATTGTTGAAAGGCTCGTGCCAAAAAGCCACTGCTGGATTTGGATCATTTTCTTCTATTGTTAAGTCAAACGTTGACTGAGTTCCCAGCGTAGCATTATTTCCACCAGTAACACCTGTAATAGTGAACGTTAAGGTTTCATCACCTTCAAAAATAGTGTCATCAGTAACTGTTATAGTTAAAGTTTCGTCGGTTGAAGACCCAGCAGCAAAGGTTACAGTTTGTGTTGTGTAACCGTTAATATCTGTACTGTCACCTGTAGTTAATTCTACATCAAAAGAGGTAGCATTGGTGCCGTCAGGATTTGTAATCGAAAAAGTTAAATCGGTTGTTCCTACACCTTCAGACACAGATGCTGAAGCCGAAGCAAATTCTACAGAAGTGATTGGTGAACCACCAGAACAATCTGCTGTATGGCCTGCTTGAGCCGAACCAGTAGAGTAAGAAGCATATGTCCACTCAGAAAGAGCATCAGAAGTACCCAATGATTGGGAAGCGTCAGAATTTGGAGAACATATTGAGCTTTTTCTAACTAACCTGTGGTCTTTTGTAGAGCCTGAAGTACCTACTTGCCAAGAGGATCCTGGATCTGAATGTGTGTTTTCGTCACCAATAACATCTAATAGTGTACCAGATGATGTGGCTAATGCGACAGCATCATCGCCATTCCAGCCACAAAATGAATTGTACAAGTCAGCGCCTGGCGTATCTGTGCTATTATTTGCCACGACATAGGTTGCTCCATTCACTAAATTACCACTAAGACTTAGCGTTGCTTCCGGAAAACTACCACCGTTTGTTACTCTTTGTAATTCATAGTTAGCTAAATTGACAGTAGTACCAGTACCGTTATAAATTTCTATATATTTGGAATTACCAGACGAACCTTCTCCATATTCTGAAATGAATAAATCAGTTGCCTGTCCAAACCCTAAATTGCCAATAAAAAGTGTAATTATAAATGCGTAAATGTATCTCATGCTACTAATTATTCTATAGTTTCTGAGATTAAGAAGATGTAGATAAAGGGTTAAATAATCATAAGGTTGTCAAATATATAATTTTATTATAAATCATAACAAAATAGATAGCTAAAATTTAATAATTAATATAGCCTTAATAATATGTTTACACAGCTATAATCTATTGGTCGCGTAAATAAAAGAAATACTATACAATCTAATTTGGTGTACACATTGTAATCCAATAAAACTCATAGGCGCATTAATTTAAATTGATAACATAGTATAATCAGCGTTTTAACTTGCTATCAAACAAAAAATCTCACCTTTTAGATGAGATTTTTGTTTTTTTTAATGGTAAGGTTTTAAGTTGTATAACTTTTAAAATGCTCCTTTAGTTCATCTTAAATACTAACTGTAGATTGTATAAGAAATGGTTATTGTCAAAACCACTTTTTGGATGATTAAAGGCAAATTTGCTTATGGTTTGTGCTCTAAGGGCTATATTTTTTTTGTCTGACAACCAAAATAAAATGCCACCACCAAGATTTGCCGATATATTTGTTTCGTCGATATGAAAAAAGCCTAAACCAGCATTGGCATACAATTCTATTCTATTAGATTTTGGCAATAGAAATTTACCAAAATAATACTTTACATGCGTATCTAAGGCAATGTAATCATAGTCTTTATCTAATTGTCCACCATCTAAAGACTTACCCGATTTAATTTGATTGTACGATAAGGATGGCTCTATGGAAAAATTACCTGCCCAATTAAATTCTGCACTGAGCGTAGCTGGAACAGAATTAAAATACCAATCGTCTGGACTATTAATCGGTGATTGTGTACCGAGATTGTTTATAGCATTGACACCAAAACTTAAATACCATCCGTCCTCTTCCATTTGTGAAAAAACATTGGATTGTATAAATAAGACTGCTAGTAGTAGATAGATTTTTTTCATCAGATTTAATTAAATAACTTTAACAATATTACTCTTTTTAAGAATAATATTTAAAATTTTGTACTAGTTATTTTACCACAATTTTCTTCACAACATTTTGCTGTTGGTTATGGATTACTGCGATATACACACCATTTTGTAGTGTACTAATGTCCATATACTGCGACGTACTGTAGGTATTTAAAAGAGTAGAGGCAACCTCTCTTCCCTGCAGGTTGTACAAGGTAGCTTTTGTATCGCGGAGCACAATGCCGTTTATAACCAGTTGTTTATTGGTAGTATCAGTAAA
>NZ_QPHL01000002.1 GCF_003335675.1 Winogradskyella sp. KYW1333
AACTATACCAATTATAATATTGTGGCTGATGCCAGTACGGTTATAACCGCAGGTACGGGTTACCGTGCCGCTACCAGCGATGGTGGTACCCTTACTTTTACCGGTACTGTAGAGACAGGCACCGTTGCCATAGATTTACAAGACTCCGGGCCAGCGTTTGCCGATTGGAATCTTGTTGGTAACCCTTACACATCTTACGTAGACCTTTCTGCCTTTCTGAGTCATGAAGTGGCCTCTGGCGTTACCAATTTAGATATTCTAGAAGGGGCCTCTGGTATTTACGGGTATGACGGTGATGTGGCTGATGGTTGGGATGTTATTACACTGGCCAATGTGGGCTCAAGACTTTTGGCCCCTGGCCAAGGCTTCTTTGTGGCGGCAGATGGTAACGATGTCAGTGCTTATAATCTAGAGTTTACACCAGAGATGAGAACAACCGGTAATGCGGATGATTTTATTGCAGGACGAGACACTAACGAGGCACTAACGTTTTTAAAGCTAAACATCAGTACTGCCAACAAGAGCTACACTACAGAATTCTACTTTAATGATAATGCCTCACAAGGTCTTGACCACGGGTATGACGCCGTATTGTGGGGTGGTAGTGCTCCTAGCTTTGCCCTATACTCGCACTTGGTTGGGGATAGTACCGGAGAGGCCATAGCACTGCAGGCACTGGGCAGTAGTGATGTGTCGGATATTAGCATACCGTTGGGCGTTAATGCCAATGCAGGCGAACAGCTTAGGTTTAGTATTGCAGATCTCAATATCCCCGAGACTGTAGCGGTATATTTAGAGGATACCAGCAGCAATACCTCTACCCTATTAACCAACACTGATTATGTGTTTACACCCACATCGCAGCTTACTGGCACCGGGCGCTTTTACCTCAGGTTTACGGACAATGCACTGAGTACTGCAGACAACCCGCTATCACGTATTACTATATTTACTGATACTACCAATAAACAACTGGTTATAAACGGCATTGTGCTCCGCGATACAAAAGCTACCTTGTACAACCTGCAGGGAAGAGAGGTT
>NZ_QPHL01000003.1 GCF_003335675.1 Winogradskyella sp. KYW1333
TTACGTCACCTGTAATAGACAGATTGTTAACGTCCACGTCACATTCTACTGTAATATCAGCAGGAACCGTGAATGTAGGCGCAGTAGTATCGATAACATTTAAATTTAAAATACGTTTTGTTTCATTCCCACATTCATCGGTTGCAGTCCACTCACGCTTTAATGTATATTGATAGTCACAAGAACCATCAATTCTAGTTTCAGTAAATTCTACTGAACTATTACTACAATCATCAGTAGATGTTAAAGTTTCCGCGTCCTCTAAATCACTACATTCTATTGTAATTTCATCTGTAATTGTAGTTGAATTTTCATAATTTGAGACACAGGCAAAATCAATACTATGCCATCTAGGATTTCCACTAGGATTACTTGTTAACGCGACAACTCCAACTCTAAAAGAAATTGAAGATGTATTCAAATTTCTAGAACTGAAATTAGCCAGAGCATTTGTACTAGGTGAATTAGGAATATCAACTATTCCACCTGTTGCAACAACCCATGGGTCTTCATCTGTAAACGATAACGAAGTAGGGTTATTAAATGTGTAATCTGAGTCTAAAGGTGCCCAGTTAACCTCTGTGTAATTAGGCAAGCCGTCAATATCGTTAAAATTACTATAGAATTCAGGTATTATAACAGGTGTATTCGTATTCGTTTCTACAAAATCTATTTTATATTGTACATAGGCTCTATCTCCAACATTACTCAAAGAAAAGGCTGTTTGAGGTTTAAAAGAGTTCGGTCCAATTGAATTGTCATCAAGTACTGGGATTGATGCGTTAACAATTTCTTCAATGGTTAAAATTGCATCTATTTCCTCACTAACTTGAGGGAATTTGAAAATTTCACCCTCTAAATATGTAGAATTGTCGCCGTCTCCAGATATTTCAGAGAATGAAGTAAAACGAAGAATAGGAATATTGATACAGTCAGGGTTAAAATTAGGTGTGCTTGGAAATCCATTTATTGTTGGACCAACAGTATCTTCTATGGTGAATCTTGCAGTTGTATTGATAGAATTACCACACTGATCTGAAGCTGTAAAAGTAACATCAGCATATCCTGAATTACCACATGTGTAAGTTAATCCATTAAAATTATTTGTCCATGTTATTTGCCCGCAATTATCAATAGCAGAAGCACTGCCATTTGTAGATAACCAGTCATTTAATTGATCGGTATTTATGCTGGAGTTACATTGAACAGTCAAATCATAGGCTTCTGAATCAAATACAGGAGCCTCAGAGTCCAT
>NZ_QPHL01000004.1 GCF_003335675.1 Winogradskyella sp. KYW1333
GGACGGAACTTTCAACGGCAACAAAATGCCAACATCGGACTATTGGTTCAGGGTTAAACTCCAAGATGGAAGAACCTTTTCAAGTCACTTTACCCTTAAAAGATGATTCTTAGTACAAATCAGACTATATCAAAATTATTAGTGCTTTTAGTTTTAATTACTAATTTTTATTCATTTGGGCAAGACCCAAATGATTGTCAAAATGTTATTACAATTTGTGGAAACTCAAGTCTTAGCCTGGACGTGAGTGGTATAGGCACACAAGAATTATCCGGTTCAAACACATGTGCAAGTCAAGAGAATAATAGTATATGGTTACAAGTTAACATTGCCAATTCTGGAACCTTGGCATTTACATTAACACCGGGAAGCACCAGTATCAATGAAGATTATGACTTTTTTATTTTTGGACCTAATGTTACATGTGGTAACATTGGTCAAGCCATTAGATGCTCCACAACTAATCCTACGGCCGCAAATCAAGGAAATAATCTTACAGGATTAAACACTACTGAAACTGACACCTCTGAAGGACCAGGTCCAAATGGTAATAGTTTTGTGAGTGCCATTGATGCATTAGCAGGGGAAAGTTATTTTATTGTTATAGATAGACCTATAGGTAATAGTCCATTTTCATTAGAATGGACAGGCACTGCTACCTTTCCTGATAATCCATCAAATCCATTATTAAATAGTCCATTCGTGACTGAGTTACCAGATTTAGATATTTGCGATAGTCAAGCACCCTATGATGATTTTATTACAGAAATTGATCTCACTCAACTGACTCAAGATATTATCAATGGTGAGAGTGATGTAGCCGTCAGTTATCATAACTCTGAGAATGATGCTAATATTAACGTTAATCCCTTGGGTAATATATTCAACAGTTTTCCCGTTACTCAAACCATTTTTATTAGAATAGAAAATACAATTACAAATTGTTTTATTCTAAACGAGTTTGACATATTTGTTACTGCTTTAACAAATTTCAGTCAGCCTACAAATTTTGAAATATGTGATGATGATTCTGATGGTGATGAAACTAATGGATTAGCTACTTTCGATTTCAATATTAAATCTCAAGAAATAACAGAAAATATTGGTTCCGTAAACTATGACATTAGTTACTATTTAAGTTTATCAGACGCGGAAAACGCTAATGCGGCCCTACCAACATTATATTCAAATACAGTACTGACTCCAAGAGATATATTTGTAAGAATTCAAGATAATGATACTGGATGTATTGGATTTACAACCTTTACAATCCGAGTTAACGAAATCCCAGAAGCCAATGATGTTTCTGTGTTGCAGTGCGATGAGGATGGCATACCGGAAGGCTTTACCGTTTTCAATATCAACCAGCTCCTCGATGATATTACGGGTGGCAACCCTCAGGTAAACGTGGATTACTATCTCTCCCAAGCGGATGCAGATACTGAGTCCAACCCAATCGAAGGCGAT
>NZ_QPHL01000005.1 GCF_003335675.1 Winogradskyella sp. KYW1333
TTTACTGATACTACCAATAAACAACTGGTTATAAACGGCATTGTGCTCCGCGATACAAAAGCTACCTTGTACAACCTGCAGGGAAGAGAGGTTACCTCTACACTTCTAAATACTTACAGTACGTCGCAGTATATGGACATTAGTACACTACAAAATGGTGTGTATATCGCAGTAATCCATAACCAACAGCAAAATATTGTGAAGAAAATTATTATAACGCCTTAACACTTCATATATACATAAGCAGCTTTTTTATTAACTTTCCTTCTAATAGTTTTATCCTATTTTTGCGTTATGAAGCTAAGATTACTAACTGTTGTTATTATTGCTATAACTGCTACCTTATTAGTTGTGGTCAAAACTACTGAACCAAGCATTGAAGATTTGAGAACAAAACATCTTCAATATATTGAAGATAGTCCGTTTAAGGCCTCAGATAATTGGAGTAAAAAGGAGCGAAAATTAAAAGGTTTACCTCCCAACAAGTATTTTGAACAACTGTGGGAATTAACCATCAATCCGTTTACAGGAAGATTAGATGATGGCAAACTCACCTTATTAAGAGAAGAGCTAAAACAAGAACGACTCCTAAATAGATCTATTGGTGACGATACTAATGCATGGGAAGAAAGGGGGCCAAACAACGTTGGGGGTAGAACACGTGCTATTTTATTTGACCCTAATGATAGTAGTAACAATACCGTCTTTGCAGGTGGTGTTAGTGGAGGCTTGTGGAAAAATACAGATATTTCTAATAGCGGCTCGCAATGGGCTCGTGTAGATAATGTGCCAGGAAACCTGGCCGTATCTTCTATTACTGTAGACCCTAATAATTCTAATATTTGGTATGTAGGTACAGGAGAGCAATATACTGGTGGTGATGTAGTTGGTAATGGTGTGTATAAAAGTATTGATGGTGGTACCACGTGGACACCTCTAAATATTCCTGCTGCAGGGGATGCCACTTTTAATTACAGCGCATCTAATTTGTTCCTTTCAGGTTTATTCTATGTCAATGATGTTATTGCCTGGGATAATAATGGCACTACAGAACTTTTTGTTGGTGTTGGTGCCTATATTTATGGTGATGCTACAGGACCTAACAATTGGTTAGGTCTGCAAACAGCAGGTATTTATCGTTCTATTGATGGAGGCACTAATTGGTCTAGAATAGAGCAAGCTAATATGAGTCACAGTGTTAATGGTAAAATCTATTACTTTATACCAAATGATTTTGAGATTAGTGCAGACAATACCTTATGGTTGGGTACAATAGGCAATGCTTTTGGTGAAGGACGTGGACACGTATACAGCACAACCAATGGGGCAACTTGGACAGAAGCTAATGCTTCTCCCCTGACCGACTCTAACCGCGTAGAATTAGAACCTTCGGCCTCAAATAGTAATAAACTTTATGCATTAACTCAAGGTGTCACTTCCCCTGTTCATATTTATGAAACAACAGATGCATTCAACACTATAACTTCAAAAACACTACCCAATGATGCCGATCCCGGTATAGCATCTAATGACTTTTGTCGTGGACAGGCATTTTATGATTTAGTAATAGAAGCTGATCCTACAGATGATGATATTGTATATGTAGGTGGTATTGACTTGTTTAAATCTACCAACGGCGGTGGCTCCTGGTCCCAATTATCACACTGGTATGGTGGTTTTGGTTACCAATATGTGCACGCCGATCAGCATGCCATAGCTTTTGGTAATAGCGCTTCGTCTAAAATGGTCTTTGGCACAGACGGTGGTATGTATTATTCTGCTAATGCTGGATCTAATATATCTGTTAGAAATAACAACTATAATGTTACACAGTTTGTTAAGGCAGGTGTGGGACCAGATGGTAACGGCGATACTGATGGTATTTTCTCTGCTGGCTCACAAGATAATGGCACTCAAGCCTTTCGCAATATTGCAACGGGTATAAATAGTTCTGAAGAATCCAGTGATGGCGATGGCTTTTACACGTTTATTGATAAAGATGGTGAGTATATGATTACTACATATGTCTATAATGTCATCTATAGGTTTAACTTGCCTTGGAATGGTATTCCGCGTATTCAAGGTGGTGCAACCACATTATCTAGCGACCAATCTAGGGGAGATTTTGTAAACCAAATGGATTTTGATAGTGAGGCCAATAGACTTCTTTCAAATAATTCTAATAGTTCTCAAAATGCTATTAAATCTATAAACGTAGTTAATGGATCTAATGGAAGTTTAACAGATTCTGATTTAACGGCGGAGCCTTCTGCGTTTAGGGCTTCACCTTTTGAAACTAATGTTTGGTACGTTGGCCTTAAAAACGGAGAGTTGCTCAGGCTTACTAATGTCACGGATAACAGCGCTACTTTTAGTGCTATTACAACCCCATTTATAGGGTCTATATCGTCTGTGCGGTTTGGAGACACCTTAAATGATATTTTTGTTACCATTCATAATTATGGTGTAACTAGTGTTTGGTATTCATCGGATGCAGGCGCAAATTGGGTAAGTAAAGAAGGGGATTTGCCAGATATACCCGTTAGAGACATACTACAAAATCCATTGAACAGCGATGAGGTTATTATTGCTACACAATTAGGGGTTTGGTCTACTGACAACTTTTATGCAACTAGTCCAAATTGGGTGCAATCTTACAATGGTATGAGTGATGTTAGCGTTACGGCATTCGATTATTGGGCCATTGACAATGATGATACCAACAATATTGTTATTGCATCAACTTATGGGAGAGGGATCTTTACGGGAGCATTTACAGAACCCCCACCAGTTGTATATACCTATGATGGTAGTTGGAGCCCTAATGACCCTAGTGGCACATCAACTATAAATGATGAATTAATTATTAATTCTGGAAACGCTACATTAAGTAATAATACTACGAGTAGTTCTTTGACTATCAATGATGGTGCTAGTTTAACTATTGAAAACGGTGTAACATTAACCGCCGCAACAGTTACTCTTAATTCTACATCAACGAGCTATTCAAGCTTAATTCTTAATGGTAATATTTCCGGTACAGTGGCATACAATCGCGCGGTCAATGCCTATACCAATGATGGTAACAGCAACGATAATGATCTGATCACTGCACCGCTGAGCGGGCAGACCTTTGGTGCTTTTGCCAATGATGCTGCCAATACTAATCTTTTAGCCTCTGGGGACGTACGCGCCTTTGCACCCTTTGATAAAACAACGGGTAACTATACCAATTATAATATTGTGGCTGATGCCAGTACGGTTATAACCGCAGGTACGGGTTACCGTGCCGCTACCAGCGATGGTGGTACCCTT
>NZ_QPHL01000006.1 GCF_003335675.1 Winogradskyella sp. KYW1333
TTTATATTTGCACCCGCTTAAACGCCGAAGGGCAGTTTTAGGGAACAGAAAAAGTTCATTAACATATTGAATTGACAGCGTAAGATTGGGACCGGAAACGGTTTTGGTCGACAAGAGAACGAACCATCATGAGTACTTTGGAAATTCTGAATCGGTCGTTGAATAAATATTTAAGATTTAACGATGAAGAGTTTGATCCTGGCTCAGGATGAACGCTAGCGGCAGGCCTAACACATGCAAGTCGAACGGTAACAGGGAAAAGCTTGCTTTTCCGCTGACGAGTGGCGCACGGGTGCGTAACGCGTATACAATCTACCTCTTACAGGGGGATAGCCTTTAGAAATGAAGATTAATACCCCATGGCATTATAAACCGGCATCGGTTTATAATTAAAGTTTCGGCGGTAGGAGATGAGTATGCGTTCTATTAGCTAGTAGGTGTGGTAACGGCACACCTAGGCAACGATAGATAGGGGCCCTGAGAGGGGGATCCCCCACACTGGTACTGAGACACGGACCAGACTCCTACGGGAGGCAGCAGTGAGGAATATTGGACAATGGGCGGAAGCCTGATCCAGCCATGCCGCGTGCAGGAAGACTGCCCTATGGGTTGTAAACTGCTTTTGTACAGGAAGAAACCTTTCCACGTGTGGAGAGCTGACGGTACTGTAAGAATAAGCATCGGCTAACTCCGTGCCAGCAGCCGCGGTAATACGGAGGATGCAAGCGTTATCCGGAATCATTGGGTTTAAAGGGTCCGTAGGTGGATTGGTCAGTCAGAGGTGAAATCCTGCAGCTCAACTGTAGAACTGCCTTTGATACTGCCGGTCTTGAATTATTGTGAAGTGGTTAGAATATGTAGTGTAGCGGTGAAATGCATAGATATTACATAGAATACCGATTGCGAAGGCAGATCACTAACAATATATTGACACTGATGGACGAAAGCGTGGGGAGCGAACGGGATTAGATACCCCGGTAGTCCACGCCGTAAACGATGGTCACTAGCTGTTCGGACTTCGGTCTGAGTGGCTAAGCGAAAGTGATAAGTGACCCACCTGGGGAGTACGTTCGCAAGAATGAAACTCAAAGGAATTGACGGGGGCCCGCACAAGCGGTGGAGCATGTGGTTTAATTCGATGATACGCGAGGAACCTTACCAGGGCTTAAATGTAGATTGCATTAGCTGGAGACAGCTATTTCTTCGGACCATCTACAAGGTGCTGCATGGTTGTCGTCAGCTCGTGCCGTGAGGTGTCAGGTTAAGTCCTATAACGAGCGCAACCCCTGTTGTTAGTTGCCAGCATGTAAAGATGGGAACTCTAGCAAGACTGCCGGTGCAAACCGCGAGGAAGGTGGGGATGACGTCAAATCATCACGGCCCTTACGTCCTGGGCTACACACGTGCTACAATGGTATGGACAATGAGCAGCCACTTCGCGAGAAGGAGCGAATCTACAAACCATATCACAGTTCGGATCGGAGTCTGCAACTCGACTCCGTGAAGCTGGAATCGCTAGTAATCGGATATCAGCCATGATCCGGTGAATACGTTCCCGGGCCTTGTACACACCGCCCGTCAAGCCATGGAAGCTGGGAGTGCCTGAAGTCCGTCACCGCAAGGAGCGGCCTAGGGTAAAATCGGTAACTAGGGCTAAGTCGTAACAAGGTAGCCGTACCGGAAGGTGCGGCTGGAACACCTCCTTTCTAGAGAAAGACGACTGATAACGAAGAAAGGAAAGGGATAGTTTGTTCTTTTTGCTGTCAATTTAAAATATCAATAATTAAGTAGAGTCTCATAGCTCAGCTGGTTAGAGCGCTACACTGATAATGTAGAGGTCGGCAGTTCGAGTCTGCCTGAGACTACTGATTAAAGGAAATTCTGGAAGCTGGGATTCAAGGTTCGAAATTCTGAATTCAAGTTCTGAGTTCTAGATGGGGAATTAGCTCAGCTGGCTAGAGCGCCTGCCTTGCACGCAGGAGGTCACCGGTTCGACTCCGGTATTCTCCACTGACGGCACTGGCCGTATAAGTTCATTGACATATTGAAAAAAGATACATGATAATTAGATAGAAATATTTAATAAAACAAAATTATTGTAACGAGCAATAATTGTAACTCATTAAAAAGACAAAAGTACAATAAGCTAAATAAGAGCGTATGGGGAATGCCTAGGCTCTCAGAGGCGATGAAGGACGTGATAAGCTGCGAAAAGCTGCGGGGATTGGCACATACAATTTGATCCGCAGATATCCGAATGGGGCAACCCGGCATGTTGAAGACATGTCATCCGTAAGGAGGCGAACCCGGAGAACTGAAACATCTAAGTACCCGGAGGAGAAGAAAACAAAAGTGATTCCGATAGTAGCGGCGAGCGAAATCGGATTAGCCCAAACCAGTATTGTTACGGCAATTCTGGGGTTGTAGGACTGCGTCGTTGGTCGTGTAATGAACTAGAACGCTTTGGAAAGAGCGGCCATAGAGGGTGATAGCCCCGTAAAGGTAAAGATCATTGACCATAGCAGTATCCTGAGTAGTGCGGGGCACGTGTAACCCTGTATGAATCTGTGGGGACCATCCCATAAGGCTAAATACTCCTGAGAGACCGATAGTGAACTAGTACCGTGAGGGAAAGGTGAAAAGAACCCTGAATAAGGGAGTGAAATAGAACCTGAAACCATACGCTTACAAGCGGTCGGAGCCATTCGTGGTGACGGCGTGCCTTTTGCATAATGAGCCTACGAGTTACCGTTGCTAGCAAGGTTAAGTACTTAAGGTACGGATCCGTAGCGAAAGCGAGTCTGAACAGGGCGCTTAAGTTAGTAGTGGTAGACGCGAAACCGTGTGATCTACCCATGGGCAGGGTGAAGCTGTGGTAACACACAGTGGAGGCCCGAACCGGTTGACGTTGAAAAGTCTTCGGATGACCTGTGGGTAGGGGTGAAAGGCCAATCAAACTCGGAAATAGCTCGTACTCCCCGAAATGCATTTAGGTGCAGCGTCGGTTTAGTTTTATAGAGGTAGAGCTACTGATTGGATGCGGGGGCTTCACCGCCTACCAATTCCTGACAAACTCCGAATGCTATAAAATGATGACCGGCAGTGAGGGCATGGGTGCTAAGGTCCATGTCCGAGAGGGAAAGAACCCAGACCATCAGCTAAGGTCCCCAAATGTATGTTAAGTTGAATAAACGAGGTTGAACTGCTTAGACAGCTAGGATGTTGGCTTGGAAGCAGCCATTCATTTAAAGAGTGCGTAACAGCTCACTAGTCGAGCGGTTCGGCATGGATAATAATCGGGCATAAACATACTACCGAAGCTATGGACTTTTAAAAGTGGTAGGGGAGCATTGTAGTGTCGTCGAAGGTGTACTGCGAGGTATGCTGGAGAAGCTACAAAAGA
The DNA here is from genome assembly GCF_003335675.1 of Winogradskyella sp. KYW1333. Lineage (GTDB taxonomy): Bacteria > Bacteroidota > Bacteroidia > Flavobacteriales > Flavobacteriaceae > Winogradskyella. Next base: position 3,404 of record NZ_QPHL01000006.1, read on the forward strand.
AAATGTAGGCATAAGTAACGATAATGCGGGCGAGAAACCCGCACACCGAAAGACTAAGGTTTCCTCAGCTATGCTAATCAGCTGAGGGTTAGTCGGGACCTAACGCGAACCCGAAAGGGGTAGTGGATGGACAACGGGTTAATATTCCCGTACCTGCTCACGCTAAAAGTGACGGAGGCGTATATTTGGTGCGAACTGACGGAATAGTTCGTTGAAGGGAGCGGTAACGCCCCGATAGTACACTGAGGCTACGGCCAAGGTGATAATCCAGAGAAGCGACTTCCAAGAAAAGCAAGTGAAGCAGCCCGTACCGCAAACCGACACAGGTAGTTGGGATGAGAATTCTAAGGTGCTCGAGAGATTCATGGCTAAGGAACTAGGCAAAATAGACGCGTAACTTCGGGAGAAGCGTCGCCTGTAGTAATACAGGCCGCAGTGAAAAGATCCAAGCGACTGTTTATCAAAAACACAGGGCTCTGCTAAATCGAAAGATGACGTATAGGGCCTGACACCTGCCCGGTGCTGGAAGGTTAAGTGGAGGGCTTAGAGGTTTACCTCGAAGGTCTGAAATGAAGCCCCAGTAAACGGCGGCCGTAACTATAACGGTCCTAAGGTAGCGAAATTCCTTGTCGGGTAAGTTCCGACCTGCACGAATGGTGTAACGATTTGGATACTGTCTCAGCCATGAGCTCGGTGAAATTGTAGTATCGGTGAAGATGCCGATTACCCGCAGTGGGACGAAAAGACCCCGTGAACCTTTACTATAGCTTAGTATTGGCTTTGGATAAGTAATGTGTAGGATAGGTGGGAGACTTTGAAGCGGCGTCGCCAGGCGTTGTGGAGTCATTGTTGAAATACCACCCTTTGCTTATCTAGAGTCTAACGTCTAGCGACGGACAGTGCTTGGTGGGTAGTTTGACTGGGGTGGTCGCCTCCAAAAGAGTAACGGAGGCTTCTAAAGGTTCCCTCAGCACGCTTGGTAACCGTGCGTAGAGTGCAATGGCATAAGGGAGCTTGACTGAGAGACATACAGGTCGATCAGGTACGAAAGTAGAGCATAGTGATCCGGTGGTTCCGCATGGAAGGGCCATCGCTCAAAGGATAAAAGGTACTCCGGGGATAACAGGCTGATCTCCCCCAAGAGCTCACATCGACGGGGGGGGTTGGCACCTCGATGTCGGCTCGTCACATCCTGGGGCTGGAGAAGGTCCCAAGGGTTGGGCTGTTCGCCCATTAAAGTGGCACGCGAGCTGGG
>NZ_QPHL01000007.1 GCF_003335675.1 Winogradskyella sp. KYW1333
GCTCTAGTTGTTACGTCATCTGCTGAACTTGAAAACCATTCGCTACTGTTAAAACCAGGACCAACAAAAAATGCTCCTGGCTCTGGTGCCATTTTCCATACTCCATCAAGGGCAGATGGTTGCGGTGGTGGCGCAACAGCATTCTTTTGAAATTTGAAAGACCACCATCCATCTCCAGCTACTTGGATGTCTAAGTCCAATGTATTGCCATCTGCAGAGAGTTCTGCTTGATAAGTTATTGATGTTGGAGCTTCTCCAGGTGCACTCAATTCTGCACCATTGATAACTTTAGCTAGCCCCATAAATGCGCCTGTACCATCTATAGTTAACGTTCCCATTGCCGCATTATAATTATAAGTAGCTGAAGCTGATCCGTCATGAGGAAATACCGGGGTACCACATGCATCTGGAGTGGTGCCTTGCCAACCTTCTAACCAAGTATCATTACCTAAAACATTTTGAAATGTACCATCCTCACCGAATACATATTCATCATCAAACAGACATGCTCTTGTTGTAATATCATCTACCGAGCTTGAAAACCATGAAACATCATTCAATCCTGGGCCGACCCCAAAAGCACCTGCCTCAGGTGCAAATTTCCATGTTCCTGCAATAGGGGAATCTGGTGTTGGTTCCGGTTCTGTAATATAAATAACAGTATGCTCTTTTGTAATAGTTACGCTGTCTCTTCCTGGAAGAGAAGCTGTTACAGTAATTGTGTATGTAGCCGTTTCTAAAGGGTAGTTATAAATTACCATTGGTCCGCTTGTTTGAAACACATCTGAATCATCATTCGAATTACCAAAATCTATCGTGAATAACATTCTGCCATCGGGAGGGCTTGTTACTGGAATTACACCTGTTTCATTTCCTTCAGCGTTTAATGTAGCCACTGTAAAATCTAAACCTGCGATTATATTTAAATCCTCCTCGTCTTCGTAACAAGAATATGGCGTGCTTATTAACAACAATAATGCTATAATTTTAAAAGCTCCTTTTTTTAATAGTTTCATTTTATTTGTTTTTATTTTAATAACTTATTTTTAATAACCAGGATTTCCCCAACGATCTTCTGCATTGGCTAACTGTAGCTCAATTAATGGAATTGGGAAAACTTCATTTTTATTTGGTGTAAAGCCTTCTATCATAGAAGCTGCTCTACCTGTTCGAACCAAATCAAAGAATCCATGGCCTTCACCACCTAATTCTTTTCTTCTTTCTATATAAATAGCGTCTAAAAGCGTACCTTCAGAAGTATCAAAGTCATGGCTGTTATCCCCATAAGCTCTTGCTCTTACTTCGTTTAAATAACTTACTGCATTAGCGCCTCCACTTTGGATTTCTGCCTCAGCCGCCATTAATAATACATCTGCATATCTTATAGCTCTATAGTTTTGTGAATAATTTAATGGATCTGAACCAACTCCATCCGCATCTTTTCTTGGCATATATTTTCTATTAAACAACCCGGTATCATCTCTACCTTGTGAATAACTGTCTTGATCCTCTCTCAAATCAAAAAATGTAACGTCACGTCTTGCATCACCCTCTTCAAATAAATCAAATAATTCTACTGACGGTAAGCAGAAACCCCAACCTGAAGAAAACTCACTATTACTCCAAGGTGAACGAGGTCCACAAAATTGAGGGAAATAAGTGCCTTGACTACATTCTATACACCCCCAACCTGCTGGTTCTACACCAGTATACTGAATCTCGAAAACTGCTTCTGTACTATTTTCACCTTCGCCTTCAAAAAGTTTAGCGTAGTTATCTCCGTGTGTTAAAGAAAACTGATTGCTCGCGATTACTTGGTTTAGTTCTGTTGCTGCGTTAGCAAATTTTGATTGGTCGAAAGAACCGTGATATAAATAAACTTTACCTAATAATGCTTGTGCTGCACTCCTAGTAGCTTCATATGGAAAATCTTGAGAAACCGGTAAATTGGGCATAGCTTCTTTTAAATCTTCCTCAATTAAACTATATGCAGTTGCTATATCTGCAACTCTTTCCAAACCAAATTCTTCTTCTGGAAAAATTCGCTCATCCGCAATTCTCATAACACCATTACGCTCTTCAAGTTTTAATGGCACATTACCAAAGTACTTTACCAATTCAAAAGTGTAATATGCTCTTAAAAAGTAAGTCTCTGCAATAAGCTCCTCTTTACCAGCAAAATCTGTTTTTCCCTTGAACTCAAGGATAAAATTAGCTCTATTTAAACCGGCGTACATTAACCCCCAAATACTTCTCAATTGATTTTCATCAGCCGGAGTGTGTATCATTAAATTGATATTTTGCAGGGTAGGCTGATCGTAATTAAACGCATCACCTCCGGCCGCATAGTCTGGTGAAGCAACAATACCTGTAAGCACATTCCAAAATGTTGATTGAAGCATGTCATATGCGCCTACAAGAGCACTTTCATATTCTTCTTGATTATTGAAGAAATCAGTATCATTAAAACCATCTGGTTCCACTTCAACAAAGTCATCACTACAACCTACAACATAGAGTAAAGCGAGACCAAATAAAATTATTAACGTTCTTTTCATAACAAATTAAAAGTTTAAATTAATTCCTAAAAGATAAGATGCGGCAACCGGATAAAATCCTTTATCAATTCCTCCTCCAAGAGGAGCACCGGTATTAGCAGATGGGTCAAACCCAAAATAGTCAGAGATGGTAAATAAATTATTACCAGACACATAGACTCTAAAGCTATTTACACCTAAGGAGTTAACTAATTTTTCTCCAAATGTATAACCTATCTGCACATTCTGTAAACGTAAAAATGATGCATCTTCAACATGAAAATCATTAAATACATCAGTATTTACGTTGGCACCAGAAACAGCCCTTGGTACAGAATTACTAGTACCTGTACCTTGCCATCTTTCTAGCATATATGTACCTCTATTTGCGTATAAATCCTTGCGCTCATAGTCTCTAATCATATCATTACCAATCGATGCAAAGGCGTTCGCACTAAAATCTATGTTTTTATAAGAAAAGCCAATATTTAAGCCAAATGTTGCATCTGGTATTGGGTTTCCAATATTGGTCCTATCATCAGCTGTAATCTCTCCATCTCCATTTGTATCAACAAACTTTAAATCACCAGGTGCTACATCTCCAATGGTACTGTAAGAGCCTGAAGGTGCAGTAGCATTTAACGCATCAATTTCCGCTTGTGTCTGGTAAATACCATCCGTAGCATAACCATAATAATGACCTAAAGGAAGTCCAGGAACCATACGAGTAATACCTGTTTGATTAATACCTACTCCGTATTCTCCACCCACTGGTGTTGTTCTGCCATTAAGTGAAATAACCTCATTATCAATTGTTGTAAAATTAAAATTTAGATTGAATTTAAAATCATCAGAAAAATTATCGTTATATCCAATTGCAAATTCAAAACCAGTATTACGAACAGTACCAGCATTAACAACAGATGGTCCTGTTGCTGGTGCACCTACACCAGTAATACCTGAAGCTTGAGGTGTTAATAACAAGTCTTTTGTTTGTTTTCTATAGGCATCTGCAGTGATATTAATTTTATTATCCCAGAAGCGAAGGTCTAGACCAATATTTGCAGTTTCTTGTTCTTCCCATTTTAAATCTGGATTTCCTGGTCTACCAGGTGCTAATCCAAATAATAAATCATCTGATCCAACGTCAATTGTTGCTTGCCCATCTAACCTTGTAACAAAGGCAAAAGCTGGTATACGGTCATTTCCAATGACACCGTAACTAGCTCTTAATTTTAAGTTGTTAATCCAATTAACTTCTTTCATAAAAGCCTCGTCAGAAATATTCCATCCAATAGATCCTGAAGGGAAGTAACCAACATTATTCCCATCTTGAGACGAGAATTGAGAAGAAACGTCTCTTCTTAATACAGCAGACAATAAATACTTGCCCTTATAATTATACTGTATTCTTGTGAAAAGTGATGAAAGACGAGCATCAAACCAATCAGCTCCGTTTTCTAAGGCTGCCTCAGTAAATCTTGGTTGTCTAACCATTCCATCGTCATAAATAGACTGTCCTGGTTCATTAGTACCTATCTCGGTACGGCCAATATCACCGTAAAATCGTCCTTTAGTTCTATATAAAGAGGTTCCTAATAACACCGTTAAATCATGTTTGTCATTAAAGGTATTAGTATATGTGATTAAATTATCCCATGTGAAATCTGTATAATCTGCACCAAAATCAACAACTTCATTGAAAACAACATCGTCTTCTAAGGCCGATAGTGAACTTACCGTATTAGCTCCTTTACCATTACCGTAATAAACTTCTGGCCTAAATACATCATCACGAACATTGGCATGGTTTCCTTGAAATCTAGAAGTAACAGTAAAGTTTTCCCAGAATGTGTAATCTAATCCGATCACACCACTATAGCGTTCCACTTTGCTTGTATTATAGGAATCAGCTATTTGAGCAACAGGATTAATAATTTCAATCTGAGAAATATCGTTAGCGAAGGCAAATACACCATTTTCATCTCTAACTGGCATCGTTGGATTTATATTAACTGCATTATATAATACTGCTCCGATACCACCTTCCGCTAGATTATTTTTTTCTGACTTCGTTAATAAAGTATTAGCTGTTAATTTTAAATTATCTAAAATATCATACTGATAATTTATTCTACCTGTTAATCTTTCATAGTTATTTTTTTCACCACCAACAATACCATCTTGATTTAGGTATGACACACCAGCAGAGAATGCTGATTTTTCAGTACCTCCACTAACATTTAAACTAAAATCAGTTATAGGTGCAACCTCAAAAACTTCATCTTGCCAGTCTGTACCGCTATCTGGATATACAAAAAATTCAGTAGCGTCAGCTGCGTCATTTACATATATAGCAAAATCTCTTGCGTTTAATAGATCCATCTTCTTACTTGTGACTTGGAAACCAGAATATGTATCTATTTGAAAATTCAATTCGGAATTAGTGCGACCAGATTTAGTTGTAATTAAAATAACACCATTTGCTGCCTGTACACCATAAATACCAGCCGTTGCATCTTTAAGTACATTTATCGTTTTAATATCATTTGGATTTAAAACAGATAAATCTGTAATTCTATTCCCATCTACCAAAATTAAAGGTGCGTTATTACCATTTGTAGTAATACCGCGAATTCTTATATTAAGACCACTACCTGGCGAACCAGAGTTAGAAGTAACATTTACACCAGCCACTTGACCTTGTATTGCTTGCTCAACCCTAACAGGATTAAGTTTTTCGATTGCCTTTGAGTCTAGTACACTAACTGCACCTGTAACTTCTTTCTTTTTTTGTGTCCCATAACCAATAACTATAACTTCACTTAGTGCTTCAGCATCTTCTTGAAGTTGAATTGTTAACGGTTGTTCATTTTCCACTATTATTTCTTGAGATTGATACCCTATGTAAGAAATAACGACAATAGAATTTAGAGGAACATCGTCCAGAGTAAATTTTCCGTCAAAATCAGTTGAAGCGCCTTTTGCAGTGTTTTTGATAATAACATTTACGCCTGGTAAGGGTTGGCCTGAAGAGGCTTCTGTAACTATTCCTGAAATGCTAATGTTTTGACTGGCGATTGAACCTGTCATTAGCATTACGATTAAAGTTAAAAATTGATTACGCATAATTATTTTGATTTATTGCAACTTAAAACAAGTTGTTAAGAAATCATTAATAATTGGCTATACAATAAATATACAAGGCAATAATTAAGGCCTATTTTTAAGGTAAATTCAATATTTAGCCAATAAAATAAGGAATTTTGAATTTAACATTTAATTAATAGAATTCCTTTAATACAGTGGTTTTAACACCGATGTATAGTTTTTGTATAGGTATTTTTAAAGGATGTATAGGAGTGTTAAAGCTCTATAATGTAATTAGATAGGCTTTGGTCGTGCTCAAGTCCCATTTTTTTTCGTAAACGATAGCGTTTTACCTCAACACTTTTATGTGAAATATTTAAAAGTGGAGCAATTTCTTTTGATGATAAGTTGAGTCGTAAATATGCACAAAGACGCAAATCATTCGGTGTAATTGCAGGGTGTAATGCTTTAATTCTTTTCATAAAGTCTTTATCGACATTATTAAACGCTTCTTCAAATAATTTCCAATCTCCAGTACTGTTTAGACTTGAGTTGATTACCTTAATTACACTTTTAATGTCGTTAGTGGATTGTGCCCTTGTTAATTCTTCTTTAATATTATTAAGTAGTTCATTACGTTTAACAAGGTTCATAGTAGCCATACCCAATTCCCTGTTTTTGTTTTCAATATCCAATTGAAGATTCTTATTCTTAAATTGAATTAATTGTCTTTGATTTTCTAACTGCTCAAGTTCAAGTTCTTGTGCCTTTTTCTTAAGTAAAGTCTCTTTTTGCCTTTTGTAATATCTCTTATTGAGATAATGAATAAGGTAGATAGACACCATAGCTAAAATCACATAAATAATTAGGGCTAATGGTTTAATATACCATGGCTTTTCAATAGAAAAACTATAACTTATTCTATTCTTAGAAGTTACTCCATCGGTTATTGCTCTCGCTTCAAAAGTGTACTCACCATGAGGAAGATTCTCAAATACAACCTCTGGGCTAGAAGACCATTTACTCCATTCATCATAGATACCCAATAATCTATATTGATACTTATTAGATGATAATGCATTATAACTCGCTACACTATAATTAAAGCGTAAGTTATTCTCTTCAGTTTTTAAGCTTACAGAAGTATTTGTAGCTAATGATATAGATTCATTACGAATTGAATTATACGATACACCATTTAAGAATATCTCTTTCTCTTCTTTTTTAAATTTGGCTAAATCTATAATTAGATACCCAACAGTTGTACCAATTAAATATCTTTTGTTATCCAAATACAACAGGTTATCATAACCAGGTTTACCCTTTCTGATATTACTAGAAATAGGTAATGCTTCTATTTTGGGATTAGAAGTAAGTTTTCCAGGTTCTATATAAACAATCTCGTTCTTGGGAAATCCCCAAAGTCTCTTATCATCAGAATCATAAATTAGTTTTCCGGAAAGATATTGATTGCCACTCAAAACAGAACTGAACAAACTATCTCTATTAAAAGTGAAACTAACTTTGTTATATTTAAAAACACCGTCTTGATTGCAATACAAAATATCATTATTGTATTGTGAAATACCAGACTTGGATCCCATTAATTTTGAAATTTGTGACGATTTTATAACATTCCTATATTCTTCATCAATAATTAACCTATATATTCCTTTGTATTCATGGCTAACTAAAATCTCTCTTGGTGATGTAAACTCTAAATATCTACTGGAAATATCAAAACCTTGAATTTTATTTCTTTTTCTCCATCCCTTAATTGTCTTTTCTAATACATGAAGACCTTTATAATTACCGGTGATTATCAAATTTGGATTATTCTCAATTTGTTTGATATTCCAAGTCCCTATTTCTTCTGAAATTAGGGTTGAACGATTATCTTCTATAATAAAGGTTCCCTTATCATGACCGCAAAAAAAAGTGCCGTCTATAACCTCCAAGCTCCAAACCTGACCGTTTGTTCCTTTAATAAAAGTAAAACCTTTATCTCTATTGAAGTCTCTATAAAATAGTCCTTGATTTGTCCCTAGGTAGAGTGTGTTTCCAATTTTTTTTGTAACATAAACTGTTCCCAAAATACCCAACTTGTCTTGAAAAACTCGGTATGGAGAATTCAGATTAATTACGTTAATGCCATTATCTAATCCGAGCCATACATTACCATAGGAATCTTCGTTAATAGATAGAACTGTATTATTACTTAAGCCAATTTCTCGATTAATAGAGAATACTAAATTTCCATTAGTATCAATGTTTATTAAACCATTGGATATTGTACCCAAAAGAAAACTGCCGTCTTTAAGCCTAATACTACTATAAATACTTTCATTTAAAATTATGTTGTCAGCATTAATGGACCATTTTTCAAGGCTTTTATTTCTAACCTTATAAAAACCTCTTTCCTGAGATATGAGAACTAAATCATCTTCAAAACTGAACATATTATTTACTTGAATACCATTAATATCTTCAAAGTCAATAAATTTAGACTCCTTTCCATTCTCTAATTTAAATAAACCCACACCTCGCTTTTGAAAATAGACCATACCATTTACTTCAAAGATTTTATTGATCCTAAGGTCAGAATTTATAATACTAAACTTTTTATTTTCGGTACTGTAGATATATATTCTTTCAAAAGACTGAAAAAGAATAAAATCTTCTACGGTAATAATGCCCCAAATCTCTTCATCCTCCAACATATTTAAATTATTTTCATGGACTAAAGACGAATAAAATAGTTCTCCATATTCATTTCTTTGCCAATAACCAAAATCCATATATCCACCTGTATATATGTTATCTCCAACACTTTTTACGGTTCTGAGAATCACATCATTTGGTGATTTATATACCCGCCATGAGGCACCATTGTATTCTAACAGACCTCCATTATTAGCAACATAAATAAAGTTATTGTCATCATGTGAGATTGACCAATTCTGATCTTCAGCTCGATAATCTTGTGGCGTAAAAACATTTATTGGAGGAATTTCTTGAGACTGAAGAAAGGAACCAAGGAAAACAAATAATAGACAAATTAAATTTCTAAAAATTATCATTTGAAAAAAATAATTGAAAGTACCACAACATTTGTGTTTTGTTTTATTAAGGCTAAAAGATAAGCATTTATATGGTTTTTTACCCCATATGTAGTGGTTAAACAATTTTTATCTTATTGAATATGACTAATTTTTATATAGATTAAATGACAACATAATGACATTTTTATTGAATATTTTGAAATATAAAGCATGACCATTATGATAGTTTATATTAGGATAGATTTCTAATTTAAAATCAATTTTTCGACTGTGGAAAAAAGAAAACCAAATCATGTTACCTTAGAAAAGAACTTCTTAGGCAAACCTCCTAGAATTAAATCAAAATTCATATTTGATTACTTAATTGCCAAACAGAATAAGGACAATACTTGGCCAATTAAAAAACTTAAAATAAAGGATTGAAGAAATCAAAATAGATTATTTCACATTTATGGTAACTTCTGATGTAATATTCCGTGATGAATTTCCAATTCTCAAACTATAACTACCTGGTTCTACTGTCCAAGCTTTTTGAGAAACATCATAGTACGCTAATTCTTTAACTGGTAATTCTAAAGTAACCTTTTTACTTTCTCCGGAGGTTACCATCACCTTTATAAATCCTTTTAATTCCTTTTCAGCTCTTTCAACTTCAGAATTTGATTTACTAACATATAACTGCACAATCTCTTTTCCATCCATTTCTCCAGTATTTTCAACCTCTAAGGAAATTAAAATTGTATCATCATTAGAATACTCATTCTTATCTGTTTTAGTATTTTTAATGCTGAAAGACGTATAAGAAAGTCCATAACCAAATGGATATAATGGCTCTACATTTTTTGTATCAAACCAACGATAACCCACCAATAATCCTTCCTCATAGGTTACAGATTTGTCGCCAGGAAAACTATTAGTTGCATGGGCTGGAGAATCGTTTAGAGCTTTTGGCATTGTCCATGGTAATTTACCTGAAGGATTAACATCGCCTAAAAGCACATCCGCCAATGCATTACCCCCTTCAGAACCATTAAACCAGCTCCATACCAATGCTTTTGACTTTTCTTTTATGGCCCCTAAATCAAAAGGTGCACCACCTATCATAACCACAATCGTATTAGGATTTACCTTAAGCACCTCTTTAATAAGTTCTACTTGACCGAATGGAAGCTCTAGGTCTGCTCTATCTGAAGCTTCAGTTTCAAAATCCCTATTAGAACCTGCAAATATTATTGTAATATCCGAATATTTCGCAGTATCAATAGCATCTTGAAGCATCTTCGGATCTAACTCATCTATGGTGTCAACTCTTTCTTGTGTAACATCTCCAAAAACAGATTCCTTTTTCGGAGCATATCTTTCCTGATAACCCTCAGCATAATTAATTGTTACTGATTCTGGAAGTCTATTTTGTAATCCTTCCAATGGCGTAACTTCACGCTTTGTTTTTACACCTGCACCGAAACCACCAAGAGCATTTTTCTTTTTTGCATTATTGCCAATTACAGCAACGGATTTAATTCTGGAAGCATCTATTGGTAAAAGTTCATTACTGTTTTTTAATAGAACTATAGATTCTGAAGCAATATCATAAGCGTCCTTAAAATGAGCTTCTGTGTTAATGATACCTTTTTTGCGGTCATTAGCTCCCATTCTTTTTACTGTATACATTAATTGCATGATACGTTTTAAGTGAATATCTATTTCATCTTCAGAGATTTTACCTACTTTAATAGAATCTATCAGTGGATCTGCTAAATAAAACTCATTAAATGGTTTTGGAGTTCCCATCTCAATATCTAAACCACTTCTCAATGAATTAACCGAAGTATGTACAGCATTCCAATCTGAAATGACAATACCTTCAAATCCCCACTCATCTCTTAAAACATCATTTAGCATGTAGCCATTCTCACACAAGTATTCTCCCCTAAATTTATTGTATGCTCCCATCATACTATAGGCCTTCGCTTCCACTACGGCATCCTTAAAAGCAGGTAGATATATTTCACGTAGTGTACGTTCATCAATCTGTACATTTACGAAATCCCTATTGGTTTCTTGATTGTTTGTCGCATAGTGTTTTACGCACACTGCAACATCATTTTCTTGCATACCAACCACAAAGGGAACCGTGAGTTTTTTATTCAGAAACGGATCTTCTGTAAAGTATTCATAGGTTCTACCACCTAAAGGCGTTCTAATAATATTAATAGCAGGAGATAACAACACGTCCTTATCTCTGGCACGAGTTTCTTCACCGACACTAAATCCAAATGTATAGGCCAGTTCAGTATTCCATGTAGCAGAAAGTCCACCTCCAGCAGGATAGTATGTGGCAAAATCATTATCTAATCCGGCAGGCGCCCAAGAATCTCTTGAAATCTCTTCACGTACACCTAATGGACCATCTGCCATTTTCAATTCAGGTACTCCTAAGCGTTCTACACCAGCTGTGGAAAACATACTTGTACCATGTAGCATTCCCGTTTTTTCCTCTAATGTCATTTGACTTATTAAAGCATCTATTTCCGCGTCAAAATCATGCGTTATAGATTCACCTTGATAGGTTTTAGATAGCACTTTTTCATCCATTGAAATTTCTCTTTTAGTTGAATCCTTACAGGATATATTGATAATTGATACTGCTATAGTTGCTAATATGGTATGCTTCAATCTCATAAATCTTGTAATTGTATCGTTGGAAAATTTTGGTTGTAAAAAGAAATAGTTTAACTAGAAAAAACTCCTTAAAGATATTTAAACATTTTAGTTTACAACAAATAATATTGAAAATAGTTATGAGTTGAAAATACAAAAAAGCCTTATTAAATATTTGGTAGATTACCTTAAACTACACATAATTATTACTCGTTCTAAAAAATCACCATTTACCGACAGTTATCCGTAATTCAGGTCGTTTAAATTGCTACACGTCTTTTTTAAGATAACGCTCTTTTTTGATTAATCAATTTTTTCAGATTGCTCATCCGAACTAAGCCATGAATGAAATTATCGCTTAAACTAAGACAAGCAGTTGAAAGCGCCTGTTAGGTTTACCTACTCAGCATAGTTATGTATTAAATATCTTAAAGCATAATGAGTAATAACCATTAATCGACAGTTAATGTTTATTCAAAGGCTTAAAACCACTATTCAACGATTTAAAAAAAGGACTAGATTACATTTGTGTTAAGTTCAAGTAAAAATGATTTAACCTTTAGCCCAAGTACTAATTTTATCATAAGGTTAAAAGAGCGTCCGTAGTGACGCTCTTTTTTTATATTTATGCATGACGAGAGACTTCAACGTGTGAGAAAAATATTAAAAACATTACTTTTTTAGAACGGCTTAGAATATGTTTAGTAAATAATAAAAAAAAACTAACACCATATAAATATATTAATTACAGTTTTTCTAGGCACAAAAACTTGACTTATTATCGAACCATCTTAATGAGCCTAAGAACGTAGTGAAGTACATGACGGCAATTCCCATTGAACGACAGTAAATGTATATTCAACGTTATATAAATGTTATTCGTCTTTTTAGAAAGGTTAAGGCTATGGATAATAATTAATTTCGATTTAGCTATCTCATAGTAGCTGATTGATTGTGAAGCACTAAAGAGTGTTGGTTTTGTCAGATTTACCAATGCTCTTTTTTTATATCTTTATTTCCAATCGTACTATTCTTGTTTATTGTTTTTTGTAATGAAATATCTAAAAAATGATGCTTTTTTGTCACTTGTTGTCTAAATGTTGACAAATCATTAATAGAAAAACCGTAACACTTTGTAAATAAAGTAATTACGGTTTTCATCTGTACTGAAGGCGGGACTTGAACCCGCACGGCCATAATGGCCATTGGATTTTAAGTCCAACGTGTCTACCAATTCCACCACTTCAGCATCAAGGTTACGAACTGTAACCATATTGGTATATATTGTATAGAGCGAAAGACGGGATTTGAACCCGCGACCCTCACCTTGGCAAGGTGATGCTCTACCCCTGAGCTACTTTCGCGTAGTCTTTTTAAAGAACATATTCGCTATAAAAGCGGATGCAAATTTAAAATATTTCTTAGAAAAGCAAAGTCTTTTTTTAAAATAAATAGAAATTAAATTAGGCTTGTTTTTTCTTAATCAGCATACGCTTTATCTCATTAAGCTTCATTAAAGCCTCAACAGGAGTCAAGGTATTAATATCTGTATGTAATATTTCGTCTTTAATTTCTTCTAACAATGGATCATCTAGGTTAAAGAAGCTCAACTGCATATCATCTTTAAGCGATTTTACCGTATCCGTTAATTCTTCGCTAGAATGGGACTTTTCTAATTTTGATAATATCTTATTTGCACGACGAATAACCTGTTGTGGCATACCAGCCATCTTAGCTACATGAATTCCAAAACTATGTTCACTACCTCCTTCAACCAGTTTCCGCACAAATAGAACATTGTCCTTTAGCTCCTTAATCGCAACATTAAAGTTTTTAATCCTACCAAAGGTCTCAGTCATTTCGTTAAGCTCGTGGTAATGCGTTGCAAACAAGGTTTTTGGTCTTGCAGGATGCTCATGTAGATACTCACTAATGGCCCAAGCTATAGAAATACCATCGTAAGTGCTTGTGCCACGACCAATTTCGTCTAGAAGCACCAAGCTTCGTTCAGAAATGTTGTTTAGAATAGATGCCGTTTCATTCATCTCAACCATAAAGGTAGATTCGCCCATTGAGATATTATCGCTAGCACCAACACGCGTAAATATTTTATCTACCAAGCCTATTCTCGCTTCTTTTGCCGGGACAAAACTTCCTATTTGAGCCAGCAATACTATCAAAGCTGTTTGTCTCAATATAGCTGACTTACCAGACATATTAGGTCCAGTTATCATAATGATTTGTTGTGACTCTCTATCGAGATAAACATCATTTGCAATATAGGGCTCACCAAGTGGTAGTTGCTTTTCAATAACTGGGTGACGACCATCTTTGATATCTAATTCAAAGCTCTCATCAATCTGTGGGTAATTATATTTATTGGATTTTGCCAAACTTGCAAAGCCACATAAACAATCTAATTGACCTATCAGTTGTGCATTTTGTTGCACCTGAATAATGAATTGGTGCATCCAAAGCACTAGCTCAGAAAACAGTTGTTGTTCAATGGCTAAAATACGCTCTTCTGCACCGAGAATCTTAGCTTCATATTCCTTTAATTCTTCAGTAATATAACGCTCCGCATTAACCAGGGTTTGTTTTCTAATCCATTCCTCTGGTACCTTATCTTTATGTGTATTCCTAACTTCTATATAATAGCCGAATACATTGTTAGACGCTATTTTTAGCGATGGAATTCCTGTACATTCACTTTCACGTTTTAGCATAGCATCTAGGTAATCCTTACCTGACTTTGACAATCCTCTTAGCTCATCTAATTCTTGAGAATAACCTTCAGCAATTGTATTACCCTTCAATACATTGACTGGAGCTTCTTCATTAAGTGTTTGCTTTATCTTATCCCTTATTAAATCACAATTATTTAGATTCTCACCAATGACTTTTAGAGCTTCATTTTCACAAGTTTCTGCCAAAGATTTTATCGGCACAATTGCTTCCAATGAATTCTTTAAATGAATCACTTCGCGAGGACTCACTCTAGTCGTTGCAATTTTTGAGATAAGACGTTCTACATCACCAATATGCTTTATTTGCGCTTGTATTTTTTGAAGAACCGCTTCATTATCTAGGAAAAACTTTACAATCTCATGTCGTTGCTTTATCTTATCTGCATGCTTTAGCGGTAAGGCTAACCATCGTTTTAAAGTTCGCCCTCCCATCGCAGAAATGGTCTTGTCAATAACGTTAATAAGTGTAACTGCATTTGCATTTGTGGAATGGTACAACTCTAAATTTCTAATAGTGAACTTATCCATCCACACATAATCATCAGTTGCAATCCTTGATATGGCCGCAATATGCTCTAACCTGTTATGCCGAGTTTCATATAAATAATGTAGCACCACACCAGAAGCTATAATACCCTCATATAAATCTTCAATCCCAAAGCCTTTTAGAGTAGTAGTATTAAAATGTTTGGTTAAGGTTTGGTGAGCATAATCGGCTTGAAATACCCAATCTTCCATATAAAATGTATGGAAGTCATTTCCAAAAGTTTTAATAAACTCCGTTCTACATTGTTTGGATATTAAAACTTCACTAGGACTAAAATTCTGGAGTAACTTATCTACATATTCTAAATCACCTTGAGATGTTAAAAATTCTCCAGTAGAAATATCTAAGAAGGAAACACCAATATGTTTTTTATCAAAATGGACCGCACATAAAAAGTTGTTTGATTTTGAGTGCAGTATATCATCATTCAACGCTACACCAGGTGTTACCAATTCCGTTACACCGCGTTTTACAATTTTTTTGGTTTGCTTAGGGTCTTCTAATTGATCGCAAATCGCTACACGTTCACCTGCTCTCACCAACTTTGGCAAATACGTATTTAACGAATGGTGTGGAAATCCTGCCAGTTCTGTTTCACTTTCGCTACCTGCGCCTCGCTTTGTTAGAATTATATCTAAAATCTTAGATGCTTTTATGGCATCACCACCAAAGGTTTCATAGAAATCACCAACTCTAAACAACAATAAAGCATCGGGATACTTTGCTTTAATAGCATTGTATTGCTTCATTAATGGTGTTTCTTTTTTTGCCTTTTTAGCCAAGAGTTTTGTGTATTTTTGTCTAAAATGTAAGTGTGCTAATTTAGCCAAATAGCTTAGTTATATAAAGTAAAAAAGCTATAAGTTATCTACAATTAGACCAAGATTTCAACATGCGAAAGTTAAAAAACGAAGAATTAGACCGATTAGATATTTCAGAATTTAAACAAGCTGACAAGTCACCTATTATAATAATTCTTGATAATATTAGAAGTTTAAATAATATTGGTTCGGTGTTTAGAACCAGTGATGCCTTTTTAATTGAGAAAATTTATCTCTGTGGAATAACAGCCCAACCACCACATAACGATATTAGAAAAACGGCTTTAGGAAGCACAGAATCTGTAAGTTGGGAATACCATGAAAACACAATTAATGTAATTGACAAGTTAAAATCTGAAGGCGTCATTATATGCTCAATTGAACAAGCAGAAAACGCCACATTTCTCAATACTTTTGAACCTCAACTAAATACTAAATATGCCTTTGTTTTTGGAAACGAAGTTAAAGGTGTACAGCAAGATGTGGTTGACAATAGTGATGTTGTGATTGAAATCCCTCAATATGGCACCAAGCATTCCCTAAATATCTCTGTAAGCGCTGGTGTGGTAATATGGGATGTGTTTTCTAAAATTAAAAGTTTAAAATCTTGAATATAACAAACAAAAAAATATTTCCAATTTCGTTAGTCGTAATAGGTATAATTGTAATTCTATTTTCTACGGGATTATCAATCTTGGCCTATGCCTTACTAGGAATCCCAGCAGGTAACCTCATCATTTGGTTTGGTTTCATATCTATTCAACTCGCAGTCTATAGCTTTAACAAAGGTTTTAAGGCTAGCAAATCCATGGTCGGAAAATTTATCCGTATTCTTATGTTGGTCTTGACCATAGTTTCAATTTTGTGGTTTGGTATTGCATTTCTACTATCTGGAAATTTTAATTTTGATTTTAGCTCAAGTGCTACCGGATATCTCGTTAGTCCAGAAGCATCCATTCTTTACTGGAATATTATATATGTATTGATTGTGACACTAATTGTATTAATGATTACACATTCACTTTTAAGATATTTTGAATGCCTTAAAGACACTAAATGATATCTTCATCAAAACAAGCTTGGCCAACAAGAGATACCATGACTCAGATTTATGATAAGCATTTTTGGGGCGGAGAAGAGTTTGATTTTTATTCTGGATATGGTTCGCATGATTTACAAATTGTTCAACCTTACATTGACGCGATTAGAACGTTTTTTGAATTGCATAATCAAAACCTAATTGTTTGCGACCTTGGATGTGGTGATTTTAATGTTGGAAAGCAACTTGTTGAATTTACTGAATCATTCATTGCTATTGATATTGTAGAAAACCTAATCAAAAGAAACAAAGCATTATTTAAGGCAGATAATTTAGAGTTTTATTGTTTAGATATTTCCCAAGATGAATTACCAAAAGCAGATTGTATTATCCTGAGGCAAGTCCTTCAGCATTTATCAAATAATGAAATAATTCGAATTGTAAGAAAGCTATCAAACTATAAATATATTGTACTTACTGAGCATATTCCAATCGGTGAATTCACTGTTAACAAAGATGTTATTTCTGGTCAAGGAATTCGCCTAAAATATAATAGTGGTGTAGATTTACTGGCAACGCCTTTTAATCTCAAAGTGAAAAAGGAAATACTACTGAATGAAATAAAATTAGGCACTAATAAAGGAATAATTAAAACTGTTTTATACGAATTGTTCTAGCCATTAATTTCATTCAACAACCATAAGTAGTCTTCACGATTCTTTACAAAATCACGATCTGAAATATCTATGATTTTTACGTTTAATTCTGTTTGGTTCCGCAAGAAACTTAAATATCCTGAGTTAATTTTCTCTAGGTATTCATCTTGTATTTCTTTCTCATACTTACGTCCGCGTTTTTTTATATTTTTTTGTAATCGCTCTGTGTTTTGGTAGAGATAGACATATAAATCTGGTCTTGCGATGTCTTTATAAACCTGATAGAACAATTTTCGATATAGCCTAAACTCATCTTCGGGCAAGGTTATTTTTGAAAAAATGAGCGATTTATGGACGTCATAATCACTTACCATAAAATCCTTAAATAAATCCAATTGCGATAAATCATCACTTATTTGCTGATAACGATCCGCTAAAAAAGACATCTCTAGCGTAAAGGCGTAACGCTCTGGTTCTTTATAGAATTTCGGCAAGAACGGATTATCTGCAAAACGTTCTAAAATTAACTTAGCATTAAAATCTTTTGAAATCTTTTTAGCTAAGCTCGTTTTCCCTGCACCAATATTCCCTTCTATTGCAATAAAGTTAAAATCACTAAAGCTGTAGGCCTTTTTTGGATTTTTTAACCATTTATTAATAGGTTCAATTTTTGAATTATCTGAGCATTCCCCTAACAATTCTGAAACTGTTTTATTCAATTTTGGATGCGCTACATCTTTTGCAATATCCATCAAAGGTTCCAGCACAAATCTACGATGATGTAATTCTGGATGAGGAATTACAAGACTCTTTTGCTCAACTATTTCATCTTCATAAAACAATATATCCAAATCAATTTCACGTGATTCATAACCTTCAGAGCTTGACTTCATGCGGCCTAAATCCTTTTCAATCTTCAAAAGATACTTTAATAGCTTTTTTGGTTTCAATTCGGTATTAACCATAATGCAAGCATTATGAAAATCTTCACCTTCAAATCCAAAAGCAGGTGTATTATATACTTTCGATATTTTTTCAATAGTACCAACAGTTTTAAAAATAGCATCAATGGCAGATTGCAGATTTAGCAATTTCAAACCCTTATTACTACCTAGTGCTATGTAAACTGTCTTCGCTAATATCATGGAGAAAGCAAATTAACTAAAAGATATATTAAAAGATTATCTTTGAGTCAACATTTTATCTACAATTTTAAATGGAATTAAAGGACAAACTTTTAGCTCAACGCATATACCTACTATTAGGTGGCCTTTTTATAACCTCGCTTGTTGTATCTAATTTAATTTTTCAAAAGTTTTTTTATTGGTACCCTATAGACATTGAAATTTTTGGGAGTAAACTATTTGAAATTTCGGTTGGCATATTGCCTTACCCTATTACTTTTTTAATTACAGATTTAATTAGTGAAATTTATGGTAAAAAAAGAGCAAACGATGTTGTAGTCGCAGGCATTTTCGCTTCCTTTTTTTCAATGCTTATTATATATACTTCAAATGCGGTTCCTGCTACGCCATGGTCACCTGTGCAAGACAATATGTTTTCTACAGTTTTTGGAAGTACAGCAATTGCAGTTTTTGCAAGTATGATGGCCTATCTATTAGCTCAATTTGTAGATATTCATATTTACCATTTCTGGAAAAATCTAACCAAAGGAAAACACCTTTGGTTACGTAATAATTTCTCAACATTTTTATCCCAATTTGTCGATACTGCTACGGTCCTACTTTTACTATGTATTTTCGGCAAAATTGAATGGGATAAGTTCACGGGTTTGTTAATCGCTGGTTTTCTATTTAAAGTGCTCGTTGCCTTATTTGATACCCCATTTCTTTATTTAGGAGTGTATATGTTTAGAAGACGATTTAAGCTAAAATTAAAT
This sequence comes from Winogradskyella sp. KYW1333, assembly GCF_003335675.1. GTDB lineage: Bacteria > Bacteroidota > Bacteroidia > Flavobacteriales > Flavobacteriaceae > Winogradskyella. The sequence goes on from NZ_QPHL01000007.1 coordinate 19,061, forward strand.
GAAGAAATTGAATTACTTTAACGGTAACTTTAATATAAAATTCATTAAGAAGTACTCAAGTAAAAAACCATTGATTGAGCACTGTGACTAATTATACCGATCAAATTATAGAATAATAAAAAAGTAACTTCTTAATATAAGTAAAACCATAGTCAATACAACGGATGGTAAAATATTAGCATGAAAATAAAACAAAAATAAACACCACAATTACCAAAACAAATTCATCTGAAGATGCTGTTAAAAAAGGGCGGGGAAAATGTACTATACGATATTTTCGAAAAAAAGAAGAGTAAAGTAAGAGAAGCCAGAAAAGTTCCTGATTCGACTAAAAATGATTGATTTTAGACAAAAAAGATTCATTTTTTGCCAATTTCTGTTAATAATTCATATTTTTCTTGCTTTTCTTAATTATAAAGTTATGTTGGGGGTTGATTAATTTTAAACTAATTCCATGAGGCAATTAAAAATTACCAAGCAGGTAACCAATAGAGAAGACAAATCTTTAGACAAATATCTACAAGACATTAGTAAAATTCCTTTGATTACTGCAGATGAAGAGGTAGAATTAGCACAAAGAATAAGGAAAGGGGATCAGCAAGCTTTAGAAAAATTGACCACTGCTAACTTGAGATTTGTAGTTTCTGTAGCGAAGCAATACCAAAACCAAGGATTAAAATTACCAGACTTAATTAATGAAGGAAATGCTGGTTTGGTTAAAGCCGCTAAAAGATTTGATGAAACCAGAGGCTTTAAATTTATCTCATATGCAGTTTGGTGGATAAGACAAGCTATTCTTCAAGCATTAGCTGAGCAATCTAGAATTGTTCGATTACCACTCAATAAAATCGGAACTATCAATAAAATCAATAAAACATTTTCTCATTTAGAACAAATACATCAACGCCCTCCAAATGCTGAGGAAATTGCTCGAGAGTTAGAAATTAGTGTGAGAGAGGTAAAACAATCCATGAAAAATTCGGGCCGTCATTTATCTATGGATGCCCCATTAAAACAAGGCGAAGACTTTAGTTTATACGACGTAGTCAGCGCTAGCGAATCACCCAACCCAGACAAATCATTGATGAAAGCTTCCTTAAACATAGAGATTGAAAGAGCTCTAGATACGCTAACGCAAAAGGAAAGTGATATCATAAGATTAAATTTTGGTATTGGAGATCAACCTGCTATGACGCTAGAAGAGATTGGTGGAATTTATGATTTAACAAGAGAACGCGTAAGACAAATCAGAGAAAAGGGCATTAGAAGATTAAGACATGCCAGTAAGAGTAAAATTTTAAAGACCTATTTGGGATAATTAATTTTTTATTTTCAAATAGTTGGCATATATTTGCCGTCCATTATTAGAAACACAATAAAATATCATTAGATGATAAAGATTGAAATTAAAGAAGGAGAGAATATCGAAAGAGCACTCAAGCGTTATAAGCGTAAGCATAGAAACGTTCAGATTATGAATAATTTGAAAGAGTCTCGTTATTTTACAAAACCTTCAGTTAAGAGAAGAAGAGAAATCCAAAAAGCTGAATATATTCAGGGCCTAAGAGATCAAGAAAACATATAATTTTAGATTTATATAAATTGAAAGAGCAACTTAACAGTTGCTCTTTTTTTTATCAAAATTTGCTCAAACCAAACCATTTTTGACTTTTTAATCATAGGAAAGATGAAGCTATATTCAATAAGTTTTATTCAATCCAGGCTTGTGTTTTATTAAAATCTAAATTTTTCACTTTATATTCTGCTTTTAATTCTGATGGGGCAATTGGCCCTTCTTTATAACAATGATGAATGTTCTATCTGTTTTATAATCATCTGTCAGCATCTTATAAATCATTGCTATTAAAAACCCTGTCCTAGTACTTTTAAATAATATAAATTTGAACTGAAAACTAATACCATAATAATAAACAAGTTACATACTCAACTCAATCACTAGACCTTCATTCGCTCTAACATTAAAAACGGTATTGTCTTCAAAAATTAAATATTGTCCTTTGACACCAACTAATTTGCCTTCGAATTCAATGGCTTTATTCAGATTTAAGCTCTTTGGTTTTTCAGGATATTGTCCAACTGGAAAATGTAAATGTGTCTCGGAATTATTCTCGATAAAGTAATCTTTAGCTTCGTCAGGAATATACTTCTTAAGCTTATTTCGCCATTCAATTAAATCTGCATCTTTCACGTCATTTTTCAACATATTTCTCCAATTTGTTTTATCAGCAACATGCTCTTTTAGAGCAACTTCCGTAATACCTGCAAGGTATCTGTTAGGAACTTCAACTATTTCAATAGCTTCGTGGGCACCTTGATCTATCCACCTAGTCGGAACCTGACTTTTCCTCGTAACACCAACCTTAACGTTACTGGAGTTAGCCAGGTATACAATATGGGGTTGTAATTGCACTTTTTTCTCATATTCTAAATCGCGATCTTCTTTATCTAAATGAGCAGTACTTAATTCCGGGCGCATTATCCAATCACCAGCAATTGGTTTATCAAAAAAACATGTTCTACAAAATCCTTGCCTGTATATTGGCCTATCAAGACCACAACTTAAACATTGACTACCAACAAGTTTTATGGATACACTTTTATTCAATAATTGATTCATATGAATGAAGTCATTCTCAAAGACCAAATAATATTGAATTGGTTCTAAAAACTCAGTTTGCATTTTAGTAAGAACACCTCTGTAAATCATAAAAGAAATTTATTATTTTTAGCATCTATGCCTTAATAAGATTAGCATAAAGAATTTTGAAGAAATAGATTTAATAATAATATTTTAGTTAAAACTAATTATATTTCGCTTTGCGAGTAAAGATAATCAATCCATGCCAATTCCTATTGTAAATTCTATTGCTTCATGGTTTCTAAAAAAACGATTTCATCAGATTGATTTGTTTTTAAAATATCCTAATGAAGTACAAAATGAGCTTCTTTTTAGCCTATTAAAATTTTCTAAGGATACAGAATATGGGAAAAAGTATGATTTTGCGTCTATAAAAACCTACAAAGAATTCAGTGAACGTCTCCCGATAATTAATTATGAAACCCTTCAACCCTTAATTGAACGATCTAGACAAGGTGAACAAAATATATTTTGGCCAAGGCCTATAAAATGGTTTGCAAAATCCAGTGGAACAACCAATGCTAAAAGTAAATTTATACCTGTAAGTAATGAATCCCTTGAAGATTGCCATTATGCCGCAAGTAAGGATTTGCTTTGTATGTATTTAAATAATAATGAAGATGCTCAATTATTTACTGGTAAGAGTTTAAGATTGGGCGGCAGCAAAGAATTGTATAAAGAAAATGGAACAGTATTTGGAGATCTGAGTGCAATTCTTATTGATAATATGCCTTTTTGGGCAGAATTTAGCAGTACTCCTAGCAGTAAAGTCTCGCTTATGAGTGAATGGGAAACTAAAATGACTGCTATAGTAGAAGAAACAATAAATGAAAATGTTACTAGTCTTGCAGGTGTACCATCGTGGATGCTAGTATTGTTAAACAATGTATTGGACAAAACAGGAAAGGATAGTTTGTTTGATGTTTGGCCAAATTTAGAGGTTTATTTCCATGGTGGCGTAAGTTTCAATCCTTACATAGAACAATATAGGGCCATGCTGCCTTCTAAGAAATTTAAATATTACGAAATCTACAACGCATCTGAAGGTTTCTTTGCTATACAAGATCAAAACTATACTGGTGACTTATTACTAATGTTGGATTATGGAATATTTTATGAATTTATCCCAATGGACAGCTATGGCACTAGTGAACAAGAAGTCATCCCACTAAGTGATGTAAAACTTAATACAAACTATGCGCTCCTTATTACTACTAATGCTGGTTTATGGCGTTATAGAATTGGGGATACAATAAGGTTTGTGAGTTTAAAACCACACAGAATAAAAGTTTCTGGAAGAACTAAACATCATATTAATGCATTTGGTGAAGAATTAATAATAGAGAATGCAGAAGATGCTCTTAAAAAGGTCTGCAAACGGACCAATTCAGAAATTGTAGATTACACTGCCGCTCCAATATTTATGAAAGGAAAAGAAAAGGGTGCCCATGAATGGATTATAGAATTTAAGACACCTCCAGAAAATATGTCTTATTTCGAAGAATTATTTGATAACGCTTTAAAGGCATTGAATTCAGATTATGAAGCGAAGCGCTATAATAACATGACTCTCAACAAACCGGTAATCCATTCTGCGAGAACCAATTTATTTTATGATTGGTTAAAAGAAAAAAACAAACTTGGAGGGCAACATAAAGTGCCTCGATTATCGAACGATCGCGTTTTTATTAATGAATTGTTAAACATTATTTACTGCAAATAATAATTTTTAAAAAGGAATTTACTTACCATTAATCTTTATAATTAGTTTATTCAACTAAATTTTTTGAATTAAATAAAGTTTTTTATCAATTTTATCTGTAATTAATTAATTCCTAACCTCAAATGAAAGTTTTATCCTCAATAACTGCATTATTATTTTTAGCTATTGGAATCTTTTTTTCTGATAATAAAAAAATACTTAAAAATGATGGTAGTAATAAAAGTGGTTATCTATTTACGATAAATGTAACTAAAATAAATTCAAAGTATTCCGAAATACCAGCTGCTGTTTTTAGGAATAAGTTAGTTATAGTGTCTTCCAAAAAAATAGGAGCATTAGGTGGTAAAATAGATAAATCTACTGGTGAACCAATCTCAAATCTGTTTTGTACAGAATTTAATGAAAAGAAAAATGACTTTACCACGCCTATATTGTTTAGTAGAATCTTGAATACAAAAAATAGTGAAGGACAAGTAGCATTTTCCCCTGATCAACACACAGTATATTACACAAGAAATTCAAAAGAAAATCCTTTCAATTTTCAATTATATGTCGCTAATTTAGAAAAAGACTCATACGGTAATTGGATTAATCATAAACGCCTTGAAATAAATAGCGTTAGTCACTCTATTGAAAACCCTCATGCAACATCTGATGGTAAATTTTTATACTTTTCTTCCAATAGAGAAGGTGGTTTTGGTGGATACGACCTTTATAAGGCTTACATAAGAAAGGATGGTTCGTTGAGTGAGCCTATTAATTTAGGTCGTACAATTAATACATCTGCTGACGAAAAATATCCTTACACGGTTAATAACGAATCTGAACTTTTTTTCTCCTCCAAAGGCCACAATAGTGTAGGTGGGTTTGATATTTTTGTGGCGAATAATTATAGAAATCTTAATTATTCTGAACCTAGAAGTTTAGGACCAGACGTTAATTCTCAGAAAGATGAAATAGCATTTACTTTCATAGATAACGAAAATGGTGTGTTTTCCTCAGATAAGGATAATAATGCAAGACGTTTTAATATGTATAGATTTAATGCTAAGGAAATTCTCCAAACTTTAAGAGGAGTGATTGTTGCAGAAAACGACGAAAAATTAATAAATTCTATTGTTGTGCTTTATGATGCATATGGCAACGAAATTGAGCGAAAAATAACAGATCGAAATGGCATTTACGAATTTCAAATTAGACCATATGAAGTCTACAATCTAAGAGCCATTAAAGATGGCTATAAAGATTCTTTCGTTAGATTCCAGTCAAATGAAAATAATCGAGATGTAGCTTTCACTGAAACAGTACAGTTAAAATCTCAAATTAATTAGTTATCACTTCGATTCATTCAACGCTAAAATTTGAAAATATATTTTGATCAACGATTTTTAAGTTGATTTTATCCAATAATTATCAAGATTTTAAGAAAATTTTGTTTTTGATTATATATTCGTATCGAAGAGAAATAATAATGATTTTATCTCCTCAACAGAACAATATTGCATGCAATATTTTATTAATCAATCCTAACTAAATATAAAAACCACAAAATCTAATTTAGATCTTGTGGTTTCTGTTTTAGTAGCACTAAACGTCTTAAGAGACTGCCTTCAGTTTTTTCAATGTAGATTTAGAAAGTCTATCTTCAGCATATGTTTTGGTAACATTCAATTTTGTCTCTCCTGAACCTGGTAAGTCAAACATTGCCTCAGTTAATATTTCTTCACATAAAGATCTAAGACCACGAGCACCAAGTTTATATTCAATTGCTTTTTCCACAATATAGTTAAGCGCACCTTCAGTAATACTAAGGTCAACTTCGTCCATTGCAAACAGTTTCTTATACTGTTTGATTATCGCGTTTTTGGGCTCCGTTAAAATAGCTCTCAAAGTATTAGCATCTAAGGGATCCATATGAGTCAAAACAGGTAGCCTTCCAATGATTTCAGGTATTAACCCAAAATCTTTAAGATCCTTTGGAATTATATATTGAAGAATGTTGTCATTATCAACAGTATCTGTATTAATTGAACTGTAGCCAATAGCCTGCATATTTAGTCTTTTGGTAATAATACGTTCAATACCATCAAAGGCACCACCTGCTATAAACAATATATGCTCGGTGTTTACTTCAATAAATTTTTGATCTGGATGTTTACGACCTCCTTTTGGTGGCACATTAACAACAGTTCCTTCTAATAATTTTAATAAGGCTTGTTGTACACCCTCACCAGAAACATCCCTAGTAATAGATGGATTGTCGCTTTTACGCGCAATTTTATCAATTTCATCAATAAATACAATTCCACGTTGCGCTTTTTCAAGGTTATAATCTGCAGATTGAAGTAATCTTGTTAATATACTCTCCACGTCTTCTCCAACATAACCAGCTTCAGTAAGAACTGTTGCATCAACTATAGCCAAAGGCACATTCAACATTCTGGCTATGGTTTTTGCCATCAAAGTTTTACCAGTACCTGTTTGACCAACCATTATGATGTTACTCTTTTGTATTTCTATTTCATCATCAGATGGTGGTTGCAACAATCGCTTATAATGATTATATACTGCAACAGACATTACTCTTTTTGTATACTCTTGCCCAATAATGTAATCATCTAAGAATACCTTTATTTCTTTAGGCTTTCGAAGCATCAATTCAGCACTTAATTCTGAATTACCACCTTGCTTAGATTCTTCTATTACAATTCCATGGGCTTGCTCGATACACCGATCGCAAATATGCGCATCAAGTCCTGCTATAAGCAAATTTGTCTCTGGCTTCTTCCTTCCGCAAAACGAACATTCTAATTCTTCTTTGGCCATAATATTAATTCTAATTTGTAGATATAGTCTTCAACAACAAGGACTACTTGCGTTCTAAAACCTCATCAATCATTCCGTATTCTAATGCCTCACTGGATTTCATCCAGTAATCTCTATCTGAGTCTTTCTCCACTTGCTCATATGGTTTACCTGAATGACTTGAAATAATGTTATAAAGTTCTTCTTTAACCTTTATGGTTTCCCTTACAGCAATCTCCATATCAGATACTTGACCTTGGGTACCACTCATCGGTTGATGAATCATTACTCTTGAGTGCTTAAGAGCTGATCTTTTTCCTTTTTCTCCAGCACATAGTAATACTGCCGCCATCGAAGCTGCAATACCAGTACAAATAGTAGCAACGTCTGGTTTAATAAATTGCATTGTGTCATATATACCTAATCCAGCATAAACACTGCCTCCTGGTGAATTGATATAAATTTGAACATCTTTTGAAGCATCCACACTTTGCAAGAATAACAACTGAGCCTGGATAATATTAGCTACTTGGTCATTTACACCAGTTCCTAAAAAGATTATACGATCCATCATTAACCTTGAAAAAACATCCATAGCAACAGCATTCATCTGACGCTCTTCTATAATGTTAGGAGTTAAATTTGTAGGATACATACTGGTTATTACACTATCATAATATGTACTGCTTACACCTTGGTCTTTAATAGCGAATTTTTTAAATTCCTTACCGTAGTTCATATATTTTAAATTGTTTTTTGATTTAAAAAAAAAGCGTAAAACTTTTCAGTTTTACGCTTTAAAGATACTAATATTTTTACAGACTGATTAACTGTAAAATTCTTTTACAAAATCATCATAAGTGATTTCTTTGGTTTTAAGATTTGCTTCTTTTTTATACAAGTCTAATAATTTCTGACTCATTAACTGTTCAGAAAGTCTCTTTACCTCATCTTGCTTAGATAATATGCGAGCTGCAATATCCTCTAATTCCTTTTCCGAAGGATTCATTTGACCAAATTGAGCCATTTGTCCTTTGATCATTTCTAGTGCGTAGGCTTTTAAATCTTCAAATTGAACTTGTAAATCATACTCATTAATTAATTTACCTTCAATTAATTGATATCGCATACTTTTCTCAGACTTCTTGTATTCTTCTTGAGCTTGCTCCTCAGTCATTGGCTCTTCTCCAGCAGTCTGCATCCATTTTTGCAAAAATGTTGCAGGTAAATCAAACTTTGTATTGTCTACCAAATACTCGGTAACATCATTTAATAATTTTTGATCTCCTTGTTGTTCAAATTGCTTTTCAGAGTCTTTTTTTATCTTTTCTTTCAATTCAGTTACAGTAGTCACCACAGCTTTTCCAAAAAGTTTATCAAACAACTCTTGATCCAAATCGGCTAATTCTCTTGAGTTTATTTCGCTAACTTCAAAATCTACTTCCACATTTAAATTATGAGCATCATCGTGAGAAACTTTTAAGAAAGTCAATAAATCGTGAACATCATTAAATAATCCTTTAGTCTTTAAGCTAATCACTTCACCAACTTTTGCACCAATGAACTTCTTAGGATTTGTTTTTCCTTTTAATTTGTCTAAAGTAAATGTAGCAACATTTTCAATACCATTTTCTTCGCTGGTAAATTTACCTGTCACTTCAGATTCCTTAGCTATCTCAGTTTCTGAAATTAATTTTCCATATTGTTTTCTGATGTGATCAACCTGATTGTCAATCATTTTATCATCTGCAACTATGTTATAACGTGTTATTGCTTTTTTACCCTTTAACTTAACGTCAAATTCTGGAGCCAAACCAAGTTCAAACTCAAATGAAAATGCATCAGAATCCCAATCTAAATTGTCTTGAGGTTTTGGTAAAGGGTTTCCTAAAACGTCTAACTTTTCCTCAACTAAATACTTACCGATTGCATCTTGTAATAATTTATTTACCTCATCAACAAGAACTGCTTTACCATATTGCTTTTTAACTAAGCTCATTGGCACATGTCCTTTTCTAAACCCAGGTATATTAGCAGATTTACGGTAATCAGTTAATATTTTTTCAACTTTATCGCTATAATCTTCTTTTGCGATATCTACTTTTACTACCGCATTAAGCTGGTCGATGTTCTCTCTAGTGATATTCATTATTATTGTAACTAAATTTGGGCTGCAAAAATACAATATTTTTTACAACCCAACAATACTTTAAGCCGTTGATTTGTTATGGTTTCTTCTTCTCTTTAAAAATTGAATGGAGTATTGATTGAAGAATGGATAATAAGATACTAAACAACAAAGCAGTTAAAAAACTTGAAACGCCAAAACCATCAACTAATTTATCTGCTAATAGGATAATTAATGCATTTATAACCAATAAGAAAAGACCCAATGTCATTATGGTTACTGGCAAGGTTAAAAGAATAAGCAATGGTTTAACCAATACATTTAATACTGCAATGACAATAGCTACTATTACTGCACCTAAATAACCATTCACACGAACTCCTTCTAATACATGAGCAAGAATAAAAACAGCAAGGGCATTTAATAAAAGTCTAATAATGATATTCATAATTATTGAATTTGAAATACTATTGGTATTGACAAAGGTACTACAACTGGCACACCTCTTTGGATAACAGGTTGAATATTTGGCAGCAAATTTAAAACTCTGTTTGCTTCATATTCCATATTTTCATTTGAAGTCTTTATTTTTCCAACCTCCACTTTTCCATTTTTGTAATAACTTGTCCAATCGCCTGATCGTTTTCCTGTAAAAAACTGTCCTTCAACCATAAGTTCTCCAGTGTCATAATATTCTTTATACGGTCCATCTTACTGTGTATCTAAATAATGAATACCTAAAGAAAGTAAAATGATTAGTGTCAATTGTTTCATGAAAAATCTTTTAATCGCTAATTAATTAAAAGGAAATTTACCACAGTTACATAAAATTCCTGAGGATTTTCAGCATGCAACCAATGACCAGAGTTATTGATTGTAATAATTTGAGAATTTGGGAACTGTCTTTTAATTAACATCTCATCGTTTTCCATGATATATTCGGAACGATCTCCTCTCAAAAACAAGGTGTCTTTCTCAAAAATAGCATGTGGAGGTAAAGCCTCACCAACCTCAGATACATTTTCTTTTAAAACTTTAAGGTTTATTCTCAATCCTAGTTCACCTTTATGTACCCAATAGAGATTTTTCAGCAAAAATTGCCTAACTCCGATTTGCGGAACATATTCCTCTAACACCCGGTCTGCTTCAAGTCTCGTTTTGACGAATGAAAAATCTAATTGGCTTAACCCTTCTAAAATAATATTATGATGTACAGGGTAATATCTTGGTGAAATATCTGCAACAATTAATTTTTTTACTAAATCCGGGTGTTTTGAAGCAAATAACATGGCTGTTTTTCCTCCCATTGAATGACCTAACAAAATAATCTCAGACATTCGTTTGCTTTCGCAATAATTCTTTAAGTCTTCTGCTAGAAGCTCATAGTCAAATTCATCTGAATGGAAACTACGACCATGATTTCTCTGATCTACTAAATGAACTTGGAAATTTGATTCTGAAAACTTTCTGGCTAGGGTTTTCCAATTATCACCCATACCTAAAAATCCGTGCAATATTATGAAGGGATTACCTTCGCCAATAACATTAGAATGTAGAATCATTGTAGTCTGTGCAAATACATTTGAATTACATTTTCAACTCCAAGATAAAGACTTTCCGATACCAATGCGTGCCCGATTGACACCTCAAGGAGTCCTATAATATTTTCCTTAAAGAATTTTATATTATCCAATGATAAATCATGTCCAGCATTAATGCCTAATTCTAACGAATTTGCTAAACCAGCACATTCCATATAAGGTTTAATACCTTCTTTATTCCCAAGTTTAAATTGATGTGCAAATGCCTCTGTATATAATTCTATTCTATCTGTACCCGTTTCTTTTGCACCTTCAATCTGGTTCAGTTCTGGATCTACAAAAATGGAGGTTCTTATACCATTGCTCTTAAATTCCTTAATTACATCAACTAAAAAATCTTTGTGCTTTATGGTGTCCCAACCAGCATTTGATGTTATTGCATCCTCAGCATCTGGGACTAAAGTCACTTGAGTTGGTTTTATGTCTAAAACCAGATCAATAAACTTGGGTATTGGATTACCTTCAATATTATATTCTGTATGTACTACTGGTTTTAAATCGTATGCGTCTTGATATCTAATATGTCTTTCATCAGGTCTCGGATGTATCGTAACCCCTTCTGCTCCGAATATTTGAACATCCTTTGCGAACTGAACAACATTTGGTAGGTCACCTCCTCTACTGTTTCTTAGTGTGGCAATCTTATTAACATTAACACTTAACTTGGTCATTTGATCTCAATTTTTTGAAACACAAAAATACGAAGTACATGACGCTTTTTGTGGTTATTTTTGATTAATTTGCACCTAATTAATGGTCCCATAATGCAATTACAGCAATACATAATAAATGATATTAAACCACTCTGTATAACAGATAAAATAAGTGATTTACAATTACTATTTAATAATCTGACTTATTCGCATGTTCCAATTCACAAAGATGGAATTTATATGGGTTGTATTTCTGAAACAGACGCGCACTGTTTTGATGGTGCAAGTTCTATAAGCGATTGTAATTATGCTGTAGAGGGCTTCTACGTTAGAGACACCACAAATTGGCTTGATGTTTTAGAGGCTTTTGCACAAAACGATTCTAACATAATGCCTGTGTTAAGGATGGATAATACCTATATTGGTTATTATGAACTAAATGATATTATTCACTTATTTAATGAAACTCCATTTTTTTCTGAGCCAGGCGGAATAATAATTGTTGAAAAGGGTATTAATGACTATTCTTTCAGTGAAATTAGCCAGATTGTTGAATCTAATGATGCAAAATTACTCGGTGCCTTTATTTCAAAAATGGATGGAGATCTCGTCAAGGTTACGTTAAAGATTACCAACGCTAGTCTCAATGAAGTTATTCAGACGTTTAGACGTTACAGTTACAATATAGTTTCGGGTCATGAAGATGACACTTATCTAAATAGTTTGAAAGAACGCTCACAATATCTTGATAAATATTTAAACATGTAATTGCTATGAAAATTGCTGTTTATGGTCAAAATTATGCGAAGGAATCCAACCAAGAGGCCTTTAATTTTCTTCTAACAATACTCTTAGAACATAACGTAGATGTCTTTGTAGAATCAGGTTTTTTAAGCAAGCAAACTGATTCTATTCAAGAGAATTCATCTGTAAATCTTTTCAATACCCTGGACGATTCCTTTAATCTATTAATTAGTATTGGAGGAGACGGTACAATTCTAAGAGCAATAACTTTTGTAAGAGATTTAGGGATTCCGATTGTAGGTATAAATACTGGGCGCTTAGGATTTCTGGCAACAATACAAACAGATGAAATCTCAAATGCCTTGAATGAAATATTCAAAGGTGCCTATAAAATATCAGAGCGTTCATTGTTAAGTGTTACAACTAGTCCAATGAATGAGGATATTGAAAACACGAACTTCGCACTAAACGAAATTGCCATAAGTAGGAAGAATACAACCTCAATGATTACTGTTGAAACTCACCTTAATAATGAATATTTAACCTCATATTGGGCGGACGGCCTTATACTTTCCACACCTACAGGTTCGACAGGTTATTCATTAAGTTGTGGAGGACCTGTTATTACACCGGATGCTAACAACTTTGTATTAACGCCTATTGCACCGCATAACCTCAGTGCCAGGCCTCTAATAATACCAGATAACACGTCAGTGAAGTTTAAAGTTGACGGTAGAGAGGACCAGTTTCTCTTGTCACTAGATTCCCGGATCATTACTTTACCAAACAGCACTAAGGTGATTATTAAAAAAGCTGACTTTGTAATAAGAATGGTAGAATTGATTGATGAGTCATTTTTAGATACATTAAGAAAAAAATTACTCTGGGGAGAAGATCGTAGAAACTAAACAATAAATACCCATTTAATCTGTTTATCTCTAAGACAATTTAATTCAAATTGTTAAAGGCTCATCATAATTATTATATTTGCAAACTTTGAGAATTTTATGAGGTATTTTTTCCTAGTTATATTGAGTATTTTCATAAGCCAAACAATAGACGCTCAGATTTATGAAGTTGGTATTTTTGCTGGCGGAAGTAATTTTATAGGTGATGTTGGAGCTACCAATTACATTTCTCCAAATCAACCTGCATTAGGTGCTATTTTTAAATGGAATAGAAGCTCCAGACATTCCTTTAGAGCGTCAATTATTTTTAGCGAATTAGAAGGGCTTGATACTAAATCTAGTGATCCTAGGCGAGTAGAAAGAGGCTATAGTTTTAGTAACGATATATTAGAAATTTCTGTGGGTATGGAGTTTACCTTTTGGGATTTTGATCTTCATGAGGTAGGCATACAAGGTACACCATATTTATATACTGGTATAACTACAACAAATCATGATAATTTCTATTTTGATGAAAACGGCATTATAACATCTGAAAACACTTCTAGTTGGGCCTATGGAATACCAATGGTTTTAGGCTATAAAACTAACATCTCAAATCATTTGGTCCTAGCAGCAGAAATTGGCGCAAGATATACCTTTACTGACGAGATTGATGGAAGCGTTCCAGATGCAGAATTTAGAGAACGATTTAGTTTTGGAAATACTAATAGTAATGATTGGTATGTATTTACAGGATTTACACTAACTTACACCTTTGGAAGAAGACCTTGCTATTGTAATTTTTAAATGAGCTTAAAAGACCAAATAAACAAAAACAAACTACCTAACCATGTTGCCATAATAATGGACGGTAATGGACGCTGGGCAAAACAGAAAGGATTAGTGCGTGTCATTGGTCATGAAAACGGAACAAAAGCTGTAAGGGAAACAGTAGAAGCTAGTGCTGAACTTGGTATAAAAAACCTCACCCTTTATGCGTTTTCAACAGAAAACTGGAATAGACCAAAATTAGAAGTGCAAACTTTAATGAAGTTGTTGGTCAGGTCTTTAAAAAAAGAGATTAAAACTTTACAAGAGAATGATATTAGACTTTCTGCTATTGGTTGCTTAAAAGATTTACCTAAAAAGGCACATTCTGAACTATTAGATGTTATAGAAAAAACGAAAAATAATACGAATATGACATTAACTTTAGCGTTAAGCTATGGTTCTCGGGAAGAAATTGTTAATGTCATTAAGGAATTATCAGTTAAAGTTAAAAATAATATAATTTCCTCTGAAAGTATTGATGAATCCATTATAAATAAGCATCTTTACACGCAAAATTTACCAGACGTTGACCTACTAATTAGAACAAGTGGAGAACAACGAATTAGTAATTTTTTGCTTTGGCAAATCGCCTATGCAGAATTATATTTTACAGATATTTTATGGCCAGATTTTAAAAAAGAAAATCTGTATGAGGCCCTCATAAATTATCAAAATAGAGAACGAAGATTTGGAAAAACAAGCGAACAACTTACCCCTTAATAGAGTACTAATCTCCTTTACAACGTTTTTAACCATAGTATTGTTCTTTATTGCAACGATAACTATTAATGCTCAGGTTGAAGGCGCTAAGTATTTAATTAAAGAAATTGCAGTTACTGGAAATACTAATTTTAGTCCACAAACAATTATAGCTTATTCTAAACTCAGAAAAAATGAAGAAATTCAAATAGGTGGCGAGAAAATAGCAAATGCTGTAAAAACATTGTGGAAATCTAACCTATTTAGCAGTATAGATATATACATAACTAACATTGATGGGAATACTGCAAATCTAGAGATTAACCTTATGGATTTACCAGAATTATTGGACCTTACGATATCTGGGGTAAAAAAAGGAAAAAAAGATGAAATCATCCAAGAAAACAATCTTCAATCTGGGGTTAAGGTTACTGAAAATTTAATAGCTAATACGCGTAATTATCTTTCCAATAAATACCAAAAGAAAGGATTTCTTAATGCTAAAATAAACATAGTCACTTCTGAGGTAATAGATTCAGTTAAGAAGGAGCGTGTTAATATGCTTATTAAGATAGATAAAGGTGAAAAGGTTAAGATTAAGGACATATCTTTTATCGGCAATGAAAAAATTAAAGGGAAAAAGCTTCGTAAAGCAATGAAAAATACGAAGCAGAAAAATCCAATTCGTATTCTTAAAAGATCTAAGTACATTGAGGAAGACTATAAAACCGACCTTGTAAGTGTTGTAGATTATTATAAAGCTAAAGGATATAGAGATGCCAGGGTAGTATCAGATTCAATTATTTACAACAATGACAACACCATAAGTTTAAATATTAATGTTGAGGAAGGTGAAAAATACACCTTTGGTAAAATAGATTTTGTAGGTAATACGGTTTATTCAGATAGCTATTTATCAAGTATCTTAAAAATTAAACCAGGAGACACTTATAATGGTGTTGAATTAAGAGAGCGTATAGCAGATCCAAATAATCCTGATGCCAATGATTTAACAAATGCATATCAAAACTTCGGATACATGTTTTCTACTATTAATCCCGTAGAAGTTAGTGCAGAAGGCAATGTTATTGATATGGAGATAAGAATTTCAGAGGGTAAACCAGCCTATTTTAATAATGTAACTGTAGTTGGAAATGATGTTACTAACGACCATGTTATTTATAGAGAAATTAGAACTCGTCCAGGACAATTGTATAGTAAGGCGAAAATTATTAGAACTATTAGAGAGCTTGGTCAATTAGGCTTTTTTGACGCTCAGCAAATTGCTCCAAATATCAAAAACCCAAACCCTGTTGATGGAACTCTCGATGTTGAGTATTCAGTTGTAGAGCAAGGCTCTAGCCAGATTCAATTACAAGGTGGTTACGGTGGTGGTGGCTTTATCGGAACACTAGGTTTATCTTTTAACAACTTTGCAATAAAAGACATATTTAAAAAGGAAGCATATAAGCCAGTACCTAGAGGTGATGGTCAAAGTTTAGCATTAAGGCTTCAGGCTAGTCAGTTCTTTCAGACTTATAGTTTTTCTTTTAGTGAACCATGGTTAGGTGGTAAAAAACCATTCCAACTTTCAACTTCATTATCCTATTCTAGACAATTTTTATTTGATCCTCAAAGTAGAAGAGCAGATAAAAGTAGAAGTTTTAATATTACAGGTATAACGTTTGGTGCATCTACCAGATTAAAGAAACCAGATGATTTCTTTTTGCTTTCTCAAGCAATTAGTTTTCAGCATTATGATCTTAATAATTATAATACAGGGCTCTTTACATTTGGAAACGGAACCTCAAATAATTTATCTTATACCATTGGTTTAAGTAGAAATAACCTTTACAACGACCCTATATATCCAACCGGCGGATCAAACTTCTCTATATCAGCAAAAGCTACTTTTCCATATTCCTTGGTTAATGGTGTTGATTATGAAGCCTTAGCTGATGAAAGGGAATCGCTAGATCCAACTGATCCAGATGATTTGGAGCGCATTGGTGAAATTGACCAAGAACGCTTTAATTGGTTAGAATTTTACAAAATAAAGTTTAAAGCAGATTGGTATACCGAATTAACTAAAAAGCTCGTTTTAAGACCGAGTGTAGAATTTGGTTTTTTAGGCGCATATAACAATGATAGAGGTGTTATACCTTTCGAAAGATTCTTCCTTGGTGGTGATGGTCTAGGAAACTTTTCATTAGATGGAAGAGAAATAATTCAGTTACGTGGTTATCCAAATCAATCGCTATCTACTCAAGATGGTGGATCAATATATAATAAGTTTTCATTAGAATTGAGGTATCCTGTAACTTTGGGTGCACAAGCTAAAATTTATGCTTTAACTTTTCTAGAAGCTGGAGCATCTGTTAATAGCTTTAGAGATTTCAATCCGTTTGATCTCAATAGATCTGCAGGTGTTGGTTTAAGAATATTTATGCCAGCCTTTGGATTATTGGGTATAGATTTTGGTCATGGTTTCGATCCATTACCAGGTCAAACTGTTAAAAATGGATGGGAAACTCATTTCATTATCGGACAACAATTTTAAGTTTGGCACGATATTTTCTGAAAGCTATATAAGGATTTCATCATGGTGTTAAAATTTTTAAGAATATATTTCGTTAATTTGAAGTAAAGTAATACTCAAAACAAGTGAAACATTTGGTCACACCATTAAAGACTCTTAATAAAAACATACTCATGATGAAATTTAAAGTTCTTTTTTTACTGGCAATTACTGGGTTAATGAGCTTTAGTGCTATGGCACAACGTGGTGTTAGGATTGGTTATATAGATACTGAATACATTTTACAAAATGTCCCTGAATATCAAGAAGCTACTACGCAATTAGACAAGAAAGTATTGCAATGGAAATCTGAAATTGAAAAACAGCTTAGCGCCATTGAGCAGAAGAAGAAAGAACTTGAAAATGAAAGTGTTCTTTTAACCAAGGAGCTCTATGAAGAACGAATGGAAGACATATCTTTTGAAGAAGCTGAGATTTTAGATTATCAACAAAAACGTTTTGGTCCTAATGGAGATTTAATGATTCAAAAAAGACAATTAATTGCTCCTATTCAAGATCAAATTTTTTCAGCTGTACAAGAGATAGCTTCAACAAAGAAATATGATTTTGTTTTTGATAAATCTGCTGACGTTGTTATGCTTTATTCAGCTGAACGATATGACATTAGTGAGCAAGTTCTAAGAACTATTACTAGAACATCTAAGAGGACTCAAGCGAGAAGCAAAAAAGAAAGAAAGGAATTAGAAGAGGAAGAAGTTGTACCAATTGTAGATTCAGAAAAGGATGAACGTCAGAAAGCCTTAGAAGAACGCAAAGCAACTCGTGAAGCTGAATTAGCGGCTAAACGCGCTGAAAGAGAAAAAGCTCTTGAAGAAAGAAGAAAGCAACAGCAAGAAACAAGGGAAGCAAAAAAGCGTGAGGCAGAGGAAAGACGTAGAAAGGTTCTTGAGGCAAGAAATGCTCCGAATAATACTGGAGCAGAGACTGAAGCTAAGACAGAAACAATTAAGAAAGAAACAGAAGCCAAAACTAAAACTAAAGAAGGAGCAGTTGTAGGAGAGGTTGCAAAAGAAAAAAGTAAGGATAAAATAGAAACCAATAAACCTGAAGCTGAACCAAAAAAAGACTCAAGTAAAACAACAAAGCCTAAAACACAAGCTGAGATTTTAGAAGAAAAGCGTCAGGAAAAATTAAAGGAAAGAGAGGCCAGAAAGAAAGCATTAGAAGATAGAAAAAAACAAATAATCGAAGAGCGTAAAAAAGCTCGTGAAGAACGAGAGAAACAACTAAAAAAGAGAGATTCTATAGCAAAAGCTAAGAAAGAGGAAGGAAATAATTAATTATAACACACAAATACAACTTAGAAAAAATGAAACATTTAAAAACTTTATTATTTGCAACAGCACTTTTTATAGGAGCTACTAGTTTTACAGCTGCACAAAGTAGTATTGCACATATTGACACACAAGAACTAATAAAAGCTATGCCTGAGTATAAAGCTGCACAAGCGGAAATTGAAAAACTTGGGAAAACCTATCAACAAACAATAGAAGGCTCTATTAAAGAACTTGAGACAAAATTAAAGCAGTACGATGCTGAAGCACCAAGCCAGACACAAGAAGAGAATCAAAAGCGTATGCAAGAAGTTGAGGAAATGAAGCAAAGCTTAGGTCAATACCAGCAACAAGCTCAACAAGACCTGCAAAAAAAGGAATTTGATCTATTAAAGCCAATTACAGAAAAAGCGAAGAGTGCAATTGAAAAAGTTGCTACTGCACAAAATATTGAATATGTGCTTGAGGCAGGAGGATTAATTGTTGCTAAGGGAAAAAATTTAATGGCAGACGTAAAGGCTGAATTAGGATTATAATTCAGACTCAAATAAATATTATTAAAGTCGCTTATTTAATAAGCGACTTTTTATTTTTGTGATAATGAGTAATAAACCCATAGGAATATTCGATTCTGGCATTGGAGGAACTTCTATTTTTAAGGAGATACATAGCCTACTACCGGCTGAACACTTTATTTATTTGGCAGACAGTAAACATGCGCCTTATGGTAATAAAACAAAGGATGAAATTGTTCACCTAAGTATCAAAAATACAGAATTATTGCTTGACGAAGGATGTAAAATTATTGTAGTTGCATGCAACACTGCTACAACAAATGCCATATCCTATTTAAGAGAAAAATATGAAGTGCCTTTTATAGGAATTGAACCTGCAATTAAACCAGCAGCCTTAAAGACTAGGACTAAAGTAGTCGGTATCCTGGCTACAAGAGGTACTTTGAGTAGTCAATTATTTCATAAGACCACGGACTTATATGCTAGTGGTATAAAAGTCATTGAACAAGTTGGTGAAGGCATTGTTCCTTTAATTGAAACAGGTCAATTAAATTCAAAAAAGATGCTGGCTTTATTAAAAAACTATATTGACCCAATGATCAAAGCAGATATAGATTATTTAGTTTTAGGTTGCACACATTATCCATATTTAATTCCAATTTTGGAAAAGATGTTGCCTAAAAAGGTAACTATTATAGATTCTGGGCTAGCAGTTGCCAAGCAAACTCAAGCTATATTAAAGGCAAATGACTTACTAAACTCCAATATGACTAAGCCTTTAATAAAATTGTATTCTAATAGAGATATTGTAGTACTCAACTCAATTCTTAATAATAGGTTTGATACTTCGTTTTTAGAATTTTAGTAAGGAATATGTTCTGTCATGTATTAATATAGTGAAGTTCATTTTTATATATAATGTCAATTCAGCTAAGTTAAATGCCCTATTTGATGCAGGACACAAACTATTAAGTCCAAAAAACCTATCCTTACAGTTTATGCACCCTAACTTACAATGCCTTTTCTGAAAAAAATACATGGAAAAATTTTAGAGATGAAAGTAACCCTTATTTGATCTTTTACCATAAAGATGAATTTGAAGCCATCTATCCAAATATTAGAGTTGAATATCCTTCTGTATTAAAACTTATGAATAAACTGTTAACTCCTATATTAAATAATGAAAAACTAAATTCCATCCAAAGTATTGAGGAATTGACTGAGATTCTCAAGAATCGGTTTTAAACCAACTTGAATACTTCACATAATTATTCGCAATTCTGTCTATTTCACCAGAAATTAACTCAACACTTATATCTTTAACCTTTTTAGCTGGTACACCTGCATAGATACTTCCAGACTCAACAATTGTATTCTGGGTTACAACAGCGCCTGCAGCAATTATACAGTTACTTTCTACAATACATTCATCCATTATTATACTACCCATACCCACAAGAACATTATCATGTATAGTACATCCATGCACAATTGCATTATGCCCTATGGAAACATTATTACCAATCGTCGTCGGAGATTTCTGGTATGTGGCATGTATCACAGCACCATCCTGTACATTAACTTTATTACCCATTCTTATAAAATGCACATCTCCTCTAATTACAGCATTAAACCATACACTGCATTTTTTCCCCATTATGACTTCTCCTACAATTGTTGCATTCTCTGCGACGAAACAATCTTCTGGTATTTGAGGATTTATTCCTCTTACTTGTTTTATAATTGGCATAATTATTTAAAATAAGATAACAATTCAGATTTTCTAGAAGCCAATACCATAAGCTCTTTTCCATTACTTAACATAGCACTTCCTCCTTCTCCTTTCACGTATTTTACAATTTCATTGATATTGACTAAATAACTTTTATGAACTCTTGCAAAATTACCATCCTTTAGACCTTCTTCAATATTTTTGAGTTTTAGTCACTAATTTTTTTGTTATTTAAATATATTTCAGTGTAACTGTCATCTGCTTTGTAACACATTATGTCTGTAGTATCTATTATTTCAATAAATCCACCGAATCAAAAAATGGATTAGAAAACGGGATAATAAATTAATTAAATTTCATAATAAGACTGAGGATTCTATTTGGTAATAAGAAAGGTTGAAATTTTTTGAGCCTTTTTTTATTTATTAATTTACAGCTGGACAGTTACACTCGTATTTCTCACGTCTACAATTAAAATTATATCCTAGAGTAATTTGGTGGAAACCACCTGTATTAAAATTAATTGTATTTGCTTGATAAGAATAGGTATATGCAAAAACGAATTGATTATAATCAACTCCAATGAACGGCGTAAAATATTGTAATTTTTGATTACTAATTCCAGAACCGTCAACAAATTCAGCTCCATCTAAACTACGTCTGTATGATAATCCTCCCCAAACTTTACCAAAGTCCATTTCTCTATAAACCTTAGCGTTTATATCAATAGTCGTTTCCTCAGTCGCATCTCTATGCATTAACATTACAGATGGCTCATAACTCCAATCACTACCATATTTACTAAAAACATATCCTGTAGAAAATAAATAGGTTCTTAAATTATCAAATTCAAATCCTTGTTCATTGAAGTTTATTCCTTCATTTTTAAGAATGTTCTTCGCAGTGAAATGTGCGTAAAAATCTAGGAATTGATATGAAAACCCAAAGTCAATATTGAAGTTTGTTGCACTTTGTTCAATTCCTGCGATTAACTGATCAAATTCTCCTGGTGCTAAAAAATCTGTTTCATCTAACTTATACTGCAAAAATCCAGCACTTAATCCAAATGAAAGCATATTTAAATCAATCTCATTTCTTGAAAACATTAAGTGATAAGCAAATGTAGCATAACCGCCTACTGTAGAATGATACCCATTTGAATCATTAAAAACAACACCTCCAATTCCAACAGGCGATTCTCCAACTCTTCCATTCGCACTTATTGTTTGTAGGCTAGGAGCATCATCAATACCAAACCATTGTTGCCTTGCAGTCATTCTAATTTTTGCACAATTAGCTACACCAGCCATTGATGGATGAATTAAATAATAATTGTCAGTCAAATAATCCGAATAAATAGGAATACCCTCTTGCCCAAAACTAAAATTAACTATTAAGGCTATAAATGTTATTAAACTATACTTTTTCAAATTCATCTCTTTATTATCGTTTCAAGGTAAAATGGGCTTTCAGTTCCTTCCTTTGGTTTGTTATCGGCTCGTCGTACTCTACGGTGAACCAGTAATCGTTACTCGGCATGCTGTTCCCGTTGTAGGTCCCGTCCCATCCGGATCCCGTAGGGCTGATCTGCTTCAGAAGTTTGCCGTAGCGGTCAAATATAT
>NZ_QPHL01000008.1 GCF_003335675.1 Winogradskyella sp. KYW1333
AGGTAGCAGGCAGTGAATTATCCCCTGGATTATCAATATCAAAAGTTACCTCCGCACTTGTCAATGGCGCGGTTGGATTGCCAGGTGGTATAATATCCGGACACACATCATCACTACACTCAAATGGGGCTGTAGTGACTGTATTATTTGTGAATATACATGTAACATCGTCTGAAAAGGTTGCTGTTAAGGATATATCGCTTCCATTTGCAGGTAAAGTTACTCCAACAAATGTGTGAGGTGAAGTTAACCCAGATACGGAAACCGAAGCCGTACCATCACCAGTTAAATCTAATGTACCTGTCGTAAGTGCATCTGAAAATATTACCGTAATATCTGCAGTAAAAGTGTCATCTGTAGTAACGGTTGGTGTTCCATTATCATTGCAAATTGATTCATTATTTGAGCTAATATCTGTTATAGAACACTGGGAGTAACTTTGAAGTCCTCCAAAAATGAATAAACTAAATATTAACAATAAATTAGTTAACGAGAATCGAGTAGAGATTTTCATATTATTATATAGTTAATGTATATTTTTAATTAAAATAAATGTTTTTAACCATTCGTCGGATATGCATATTGACTGGTTAAAATGCACATATTTTTTTAGCAAGAAAATTAATGTCAAGGAGCTTAAACTAAGCTTTAATTTTTAAAACATGTCTAATAACAACATAAAGCCAGAACTGGCCTAAGAAGATATAATTGAATCCACTTTAGAAAGATATAGGCTATTTATAGTTATTTGGGACAAATTTTTATGCATTGCTTAACAAAATAAACTTACAATAATAATTTTGGAAAAAGTACAGTAAACCAATAATATAGACATAATAATTTCGATTACGTTCCTAAAAATTGGTTGAAAAACATAAAATCTGATTAAAGGTTATATTTATTTTATATCATCTTATCTCATTTTTCTTGAAGTTTATTTTAATTTTGCACTTCCTTAAAAACAACTATGAGTTTTCAATCAGAAATTAATAGACGTCGCACATTTGGAATTATTTCACACCCAGATGCTGGTAAAACCACACTAACGGAAAAACTGCTCTTATTTGGTGGAGCCATCCAAGAAGCAGGTGCCGTAAAAAGCAACAAGATTAAAAAAGGTGCTACGAGCGATTTTATGGAGATTGAACGCCAGCGTGGCATCTCTGTTGCTACCTCTGTTTTAGCATTTGAGTATAATGGGATTAAAATAAATATATTAGACACACCTGGTCACAAGGATTTTGCCGAAGATACATTTAGAACTCTAACGGCCGTTGATAGTGTTATTGTGGTTATAGATGTAGCGAAAGGAGTTGAGGAACAAACTGAAAAGTTAGTTGAAGTTTGTAGAATGCGCAATATCCCAATGATTGTTTTTATTAATAAGCTAGATCGTGAGGGTAAGGATGCCTTTGACCTCTTAGATGAAGTAGAACAGAAATTAGGGCTAAAAGTAACTCCTCTAAGTTTCCCAATAGGAATGGGCTACGACTTTAAGGGAATCTATAATATTTGGGAAAAGAATGTCAATCTTTTTACAGATGACAGCAAACAACATATTAATGATACAGTAGAAATCTCTGATTTAAAATCTGAAAAGCTAGAAAAACTAGTAGGCGAATCTGCCGCAAACACTTTGCGTGAGGAGGTAGAATTGGTTTTAGGTATTTATCCCGCATTTAACAAGGACGATTATCTCAATGGCCATATGCAACCCGTATTTTTTGGATCAGCATTAAATAATTTTGGTGTTAGGGAATTACTTGATTGCTTTGTTGAGATTGCACCAAAACCAAGAGCGAAACATAGTGAGGAACGATTGGTAAAGCCAGACGAAAATAAATTTACTGGTTTTGTTTTTAAAATACATGCCAATATGGATCCCAACCATAGAAATCGTTTGGCCTTTGTAAAGATTGTTTCGGGTGAGTTTAAGCGTAATACGCCTTATTTACATGTTAGACATAATAAGAAATTGAAATTTTCAAGCCCCAATGCTTTTTTTGCAGAGAAAAAAGAGATTGTCGATATCTCCTACCCTGGTGATATAGTTGGTTTACAAGATACTGGAAATTTTAAAATTGGAGATACTCTTACTGAGGGTGAGATAATTAACTATAAGGGAATCCCAAGCTTTTCACCAGAACATTTTAGATATATTAATAATGCAGATCCTATGAAGGCAAAGCAATTGTATAAAGGAATTGATCAGCTTATGGATGAAGGTGTAGCGCAGTTGTTTACATTAGATTATAATGGTAGAAAAGTTATTGGTACGGTTGGTGCCTTACAATATGAAGTAATTCAATATAGGCTAGAACACGAGTATGGTGCAAAATGTACTTACGAAAACTTAAATGTTCATAAAGCTTGTTGGGTGCAAACCGATGACGAAAAAAATGAGGAGTTTAAAGAGTTTTTAAGAGTGAAACAACGGTATTTAGCAAAAGACAAACAAGGGCAATTGGTATTTTTGGCAGATTCTATGTTCTCATTACAAATGACACAGCAAAAATACCCAAGTATAACCTTTCATATGACTTCTGAGTTTGATTAATTTCGTTACTCTTTTCACATAAACCAGTATTTAATTTTGTATTTCAACGATAATATTTGTTATTAAACGGTATTTTGTTGTATATTTACTAGTGGTTTTTTTAAAATCATTTAAGATTAACCCCAAATTGATCTACTTATTATGGAAACAAATAACAATGTTTTCAGTAATGATAAAATTACTGTAACCTACGAACCACGATGTTGTATCAACGCCGAATTATGTGCCAAACAGCTTTCTGAAGTATTTAGACATTCCGTTATTCCATGGATTGATTTAGATGGCGCAAAAACCAAAAAAATTATCAAACAAATAAAAAGATGTCCTTCTGGAGCATTACAATATTATTTAAAACAAAAGGAAAAAGAAGTTGCATAACTTTTCGATACTGAACATCTAAAAAATGATACTCTATATTGCTTTTTAGAGGGTATTTCATTTTTTATGGTTTGCATTTATACTCATGCTTTTGGTTCGGAATTCAATGAAATTAGCTTTTCCTGTATGGGCACATGTTGAGCTATATTAAATCAATTCGATTTAAACCTGATCCGTTGGTCCAAAATTCAATAAAATTGGCATTTGCTACGTGGCAACATATCGAGAAACCTTGATTCAATTAAGTTTAAGCCTGACCTGTTGGTCCGAAATTCAGTGGGATTGGCGGTTGTTCGTAATCCTTAATTTCACCATGTGCCTTTTCAAACCTGGCCACATTATCACCTAAAGCCTTAACCAACCGTTTCGCATGTTGTGGCGTTAATATAATTCTAGACTTTACTTTACTTTTTGGAGAACCAGGCATTATACTCACAAAATCAACCACAAATTCTGAAACCGAATGGTTGATTATAGCCAAGTTAGAATAAATCCCTTCTGCTACTTTCTCGTCTAGCTCAATATTAATTTGTCCTTTTTTAGGATTCTTTTTTTCGTCTGCCATCTTGATTATATCTATAGTTATTTTTTTATTTATTAAAAAAGCCTCCAATCCAAAATAGAATGAAGGCTTTTGTATAGTATAATCCTGCCTTCGCAGGAATCTTATTTACTAGTTGAAGTTCATTTCTTCTTTAGCTTTCATCATTTCATCAAACTCTTCTTTAGAGCCTACAATGATACTATCATAATCTCTAACACCTGTTCCTGCTGGTATTCTGTGACCAACAATAACGTTTTCTTTGAGTCCTTCTAATGTATCAACTTTACCATTTACAGCTGCTTCGTTAAGAACTTTTGTAGTTTCCTGGAACGAAGCTGCCGATATAAACGATTTAGTCTGCAATGATGCTCTTGTAATTCCTTGTAAGATTGGTGTAGCAGTTGCAGGTTGTGCATCTCTAGCAGTAACAAGATTCTTATCCTCTCTTCTTAAGATTGAATTTTCATCTCGTAATTGTCTTACAGTTACAATTTGTCCAGATTTTAAGTTCTCAGAATCACCTGCTTCCTCAACCACCTTCATCCCAAAAATCTTATCATTTTCTTCAATGAAATCTGATTTGTGAACTAATTGGTTTTCTAAGAAAATAGTGTCACCAGAATCTATAATCTTAACCTTACGCATCATCTGTCTAACAACAACTTCAAAATGTTTATCGTTAATCTTCACACCTTGTAAACGATATACTTCTTGTACTTCATTTACCAAGTATTGTTGTACTGCAGACGGACCTTTAATATTTAAAATGTCATTAGGTGTTACAGAACCATCAGATAATGGCATACCAGCTTTTACATAATCATTCTCCTGTACAAGGATTTGATTAGATAATTTAACTAAGTACTTTTTAATCTCTCCTAATTTAGATTCTATTATTATCTCACGGTTACCACGCTTAATCTTTCCGAATGACACAACACCATCAATCTCACTTACAACAGCAGGATTAGATGGGTTACGTGCTTCGAACAATTCAGTTACACGAGGAAGACCACCAGTAATATCACCTGCCTTAGCAGACTTACGTGGTATCTTAACTAAAATCTTACCGATTTCAATCTTATCTCCATCATCAATCATAATGTGCGCACCTACTGGTAAGTTATATGAACGGATAGTCTCGCCTTTAGAATCCTCGATTAATAATGTTGGGATCAACTTCTTATTTCTAGATTCTGAAATTACCTTTTCTTGGAAACCTGTTTGTTCGTCAATCTCAACTTGATAAGTTACACCTTGCTCAATGTTTTCATACTTCACTTTACCAGCAAATTCCGAAATAATTACTCCATTGTAAGGATCCCATTGACAAATTACATCACCTTTCTTCACTTTCTTACCTGGCTTAACAAATAAGTGTGAACCGTAAGGAATATTATTAGTACTTAAAACGATTCCTGTTTTAGCGTCTACTAACTTTAACTCTGAAGTTCTGGAGATTACTACATCTACATCATTACCTTCATTATCTTTAGATTTAACCGTTTTTAAATCTTCAATTTCAGCAACTCCATCAAACTTAACAGTTAATTTGTTCTCTTCAGAAATGTTACCTGCAATACCGCCTACATGGAATGTACGTAGCGTAAGTTGTGTACCTGGCTCACCAATTGATTGTGCCGCAACAACACCTACAGCTTCGCCTCGTTGAACCATCTTACCGGTTGCCAGATTTCGTCCGTAACATTTAACACAAATACCTTTTTTAGCTTCACATGTTAATGGTGAACGAACCTCTATAGATTCTATAGCTGAGTCACCAATTCGCTTTGCAATTACATCATCAATATGTCCACCAGCTTCAACAAGAAGTTCTTCTGTCATAGGATCGAATACATCATTTAATGATGTTCTACCTACAATTCTTTCTTCTAGTTTTTCAACAACTTCTTCGTTCTTCTTAAGTGGAGAAACCTCTATACCTCTTAATGTACCACAATCTTCCTCATAAACTATTACATCTTGAGATACATCTACCAAACGACGTGTTAGATAACCAGCATCAGCCGTTTTAAGAGCCGTATCAGCAAGTCCTTTACGCGCACCATGAGTAGAGATAAAGTATTCTAAAATCGATAGTCCTTCTTTAAAATTTGAAAGAATCGGATTCTCAATAATCTCACCACCACCTGCATTAGATTTTTTAGGTTTTGCCATTAATCCACGCATACCTGTTAACTGACGAATCTGCTCTTTAGAACCACGAGCACCAGAATCTAACATCATAAATACTGAGTTAAATCCTTGTTGATCTTCACGGATACGCTTCATAGAGAGCTCCGTTAATTCAGCGTTAGTAGAAGTCCAGATATCAATAACTTGGTTATAACGTTCGTTATTGGTAATAAGACCCATATTGTAGTTACCCATAATACCATCAACCTGCTTATTTGCAGCGTCGATCATAGAATGCTTTTCCTGAGGAATAATAATATCACCTAAACTAAATGACAATCCACCTTGGAATGCAAACTTATATCCTAATGTTTTGATTTCATCTAGGAACTCTGCCGTCTCTGGAACAGAAGTCACCTTTAATATACCATGAATAATATCTCTTAAGGATTTCTTGGTCAATACCTCATTTATATAACCTGCAGCTTCAGGTACTTTTTCATTGAAAAGCACTCTACCCACTGTAGTCTCAATTATTTGAGTTGTTAATTCACCCTCTTCGTTAAAATCCTTAGTTCTTACCTTAATACCAGCATTTAAGTCTACCTTCTTCTCATTGTAAGCAATAGTTACTTCTTCTGGCGAGTAGAACGTTAAGCCTTCACCTTTTACAGTATAGTCCTTATCTGTCTTACGTAACTTGGTCATATAATAAAGACCAAGTACCATATCCTGAGAAGGTACCGTTACAGGAGAACCATTGGCTGGATTCAATATATTATGAGACGCTAGCATTAAAAGTTGTGCTTCTAATATTGCCTCTGGCCCTAAAGGTAAATGCACAGCCATCTGATCACCATCGAAATCAGCATTAAATGCAGTACACACTAATGGGTGTAACTGAATCGCTTTACCCTCGATAAGTTTTGGCTGGAATGCTTGAATACCAAGTCTGTGTAACGTTGGAGCACGGTTTAGTAATACTGGATGCCCCTTAAGAACATTTTCTAAGATATCCCAAACTACAGGCTCTTTTCTATCTATAATTTTCTTTGCAGATTTTACAGTTTTTACAATACCTCTTTCAATTAATTTTCTAATGATGAAAGGCTTGTATAATTCTGCTGCCATATTCTTTGGCAATCCACATTCAAATAATTTTAATTCTGGTCCAACAACAATAACCGAACGTGCAGAATAATCAACACGCTTACCCAATAAGTTTTGACGGAAACGTCCTTGCTTGCCTTTAAGCGAATCTGATAATGATTTTAATGGTCTATTAGAATCCGTTTTTACTGCTGACGACTTACGTGTGTTATCAAATAAGGAATCTACAGATTCTTGCAACATACGCTTTTCATTACGTAAGATTACCTCTGGTGCTTTAATCTCTACAAGTCTCTTAAGACGATTGTTACGGATTATTACGCGACGGTAAAGATCATTTAAATCTGAAGTCGCAAAACGACCACCATCTAGAGGAACTAAAGGCCTTAATTCTGGTGGAATTACAGGAACAGCCTTCATAATCATCCACTCTGGTCTGTTCTCTCTATTTTTATTTGAATCTCTAAAAGCTTCAACAACTTGCAAACGTTTTAAAGCCTCAGTTTTACGTTGTTTAGACGTTTCATTGTTAGCCTTATGTCTTAAATCGTATGATAATTCATCTAAATCAATTCTTGCTAATAAATCAATCAGGCACTCCGCACCCATCTTAGCAATAAATTTGTTTGGATCTGAGTCTTCTAAATATTGGTTTTCTTGCGGTAGGTTTTCTAGAATATTTAAATACTCTTCTTCTGTTAAGAAATCCATTTTTTGTACAGGCTCACCTTCAGCATTTACAGCAGTACCTGGTTGAATAACCACATAACGCTCGTAATAGATTATCATATCTAATTTCTTAGATGGTAATCCTAAGAGGTATCCTATTTTATTTGGTAAAGAACGGAAGTACCAGATGTGTGCAACAGGTACCACAAGGTTTATGTGTCCTACTCTATCTCTACGCACTTTCTTTTCAGTAACTTCTACACCACAACGGTCACAAATAATACCCTTGTAACGTATTCTTTTATATTTACCGCAAGCACACTCATAATCCTTTACAGGACCAAATATACGCTCACAGAACAAACCATCGCGTTCTGGTTTGTGAGTTCGATAATTAATAGTTTCTGGCTTTAATACCTCACCACGAGATGCTGCTAAAACAGACTCAGGTGATGCTAAACCAATAGAAATTTTGTTAAACTTCTGTACTGTATTCTTATCTTGTTTTCTTGCCATTTTTATTTATGGTATTCAGCACATAACTTCAATCTTTTTCAGACTGAAGTTATACACCTAAGTTTTACTCTTCTAATCTAATATCTAATCCTAATCCTTTCAATTCGTGCATAAGCACGTTGAAAGATTCTGGTAGTCCTGGTTCTGGCATTGGCTCACCCTTAACGATTGCCTCATAAGTTTTTGCTCTACCTATAACGTCATCTGATTTAACAGTTAAGATTTCACGCAATGTACTAGATGCTCCATAAGCCTCAAGTGCCCATACTTCCATCTCACCAAAACGCTGACCACCAAATTGTGCTTTACCACCTAATGGCTGTTGTGTAATTAATGAGTATGGTCCGATTGAACGTGCGTGCATCTTATCATCAATCATGTGACCTAATTTGATCATATAAATCACACCAACTGTTGCAGCTTGGTCAAATCTTTCTCCAGTACCACCATCGTAAAGATGTGTGTGTCCAAATCTAGGTACTCCAGCTTCATCGGTAAACTCATTTATCTGATCTAAAGTTGCACCATCAAAAATTGGAGTCGCATATTTACGACCTAAGTTTTGACCTGCCCAACCTAATACAGTTTCATAAATCTGACCGATATTCATTCGAGAAGGTACACCAAGTGGATTCAATACAATATCAACAGGAGTTCCATCCTCTAAGAAAGGCATATCTTCCTGACGTACAATACGTGCAACAATACCTTTATTTCCGTGACGACCTGCCATCTTATCACCAACTTTAAGTTTACGCTTTTTAGCAATGTAAACTTTAGCTAGTTTAATAATACCTGAAGGTAATTCGTCACCAACAGAAATTGTAAACTTCTCACGTCTCAATGAACCCTGAAGGTCATTTTCTTTAATCTTATAATTGTGGATTAAATCAGCTACCAATTCATTAGTATGGTTATCAGTAGTCCACTTTCCAGAAGTTAAATGCGTATAATCATCAACTGCATTTAACATTTTTAAAGTGTACTTCTTACCTTTTGGAATGATTTCTTCTCCTAAATCATTATAAATACCTTGAGCTGTTTTACCATTCACAATTGCAAATAGTTTTTCAACTAAGATATTTTTAAGATCATCAAATCTGTTATCATAAGCGTCTTCTAACTTCTCGATATCTTCTTTATCTTGAGCTCTCTTACGCTTATCTTTTACCGCTCTCGCGAATAACTTTTTATCTATTACAACACCATTTAATGATGGAGAAGCTTTAAGAGAAGCATCCTTAACATCACCAGCTTTATCACCAAAGATTGCTCTTAATAGTTTCTCTTCTGGTGTTGGGTCAGATTCTCCTTTCGGTGTAATCTTACCAATTAAAATATCACCTGGCTTAATTTCAGCACCAATACGAATCATACCATTTTCATCAAGATCTTTTGTTGCTTCTTCTGAAACATTTGGTATGTCGTTTGTAAGTTCCTCGTTACCTAATTTAGTATCTCTAACTTCTAAGGAATATTCATCAATATGAATTGAAGTAAAGATATCGTCACGAACAACTTTTTCTGAAATTACAATTGCATCCTCGAAGTTATAACCTTTCCAAGGCATGAACGCTACCTTCATATTTCTACCTAGAGCAAGTTCTCCATTTTGAGTTGCATAACCCTCACAAAGTACTTGACCTTTAGTTACTTTATCACCTTTCTGGACGATAGGTTTTAAGTTTATTGAAGTTCCCTGATTAGTTTTTCTAAATTTTACTAATGGATATTCTTTGACATCGCTATCGAAGCTAACCATAGCTTCTTCTTCAGTACGCTTGTATTTAATTACAATCTTATCTGCATCTACATATTCAACCACTCCATCTCCTTCAGCATTTATTAAAACTCTAGAATCTGATGCTACTTGACGTTCTAATCCCGTACCAACTATTGGTGATTCAGGACGTAATAATGGTACGGCCTGACGCATCATGTTAGACCCCATCAATGCGCGGTTTGCATCATCATGCTCCAAGAATGGAATCAATGAAGCCGAAATTGAAGCGATTTGATTAGGTGCAACATCTGTGTAATTAACATTCATTGGATCAATCACTGGGAAATCACCTTCTTGACGTGCAATTACTTTATCATGTTGAATCTTACCTTTTCCATCAACTTCTACAGTTGCTTGAGCAATCATTTGCTCTTCCTCTTCCTCTGCACTCAAATATGTTGGTGCATTTTTAATATCAACAACCCCTTTTTCAACTTTTCTGTACGGTGTTTCAATGAATCCCATTGAATTAACCTTAGCAAATACTGAAAGTGAAGAAATCAAACCAATGTTTGGTCCTTCTGGTGTTTCAATTGGACATAATCGTCCATAATGTGTGTAGTGAACATCACGAACCTCGAAACCAGCTCTTTCTCTAGACAGACCACCAGGTCCTAATGCTGATAAACGACGTTTGTGAGTAATCTCTGCTAATGGGTTAGTTTGATCCATAAACTGAGATAACTGGTTTGTACCAAAGAACGAATTAATTACAGAAGACAACGTCTTTGCATTAATCAAATCGATTGGAGTAAACACTTCGTTATCACGAACATTCATTCTTTCACGAATCGTACGTGCCATTCTTGCTAAACCAACACCAAATTGAGATGATAATTGTTCACCAACTGTACGTACACGACGGTTAGATAAGTGATCGATATCATCAATCTCTGCTTTAGAGTTTATTAGCTCAATTAAATATTTTATAATGGTAATAATATCCTCTTTGGTAAGTACTTGCTTATCCATTCCGATATCTAAACCTAATTTTTTATTCATTCTGTAACGCCCTACTTCACCTAAAGAGTAACGTTGATCAGAGAAGAATAATTTGTCAATTATACCACGTGCAGTTTCCTCATCCGGCGGTTCTGCATTACGTAATTGTCGATAAATGTGCTCAACAGCTTCTTTTTCAGAGTTTGTTGGGTCTTTCTGTAATGTATTATGAATAATTGCGTAATCTCCTTGTTGCGCACTTTCTTTGTGTAAAAGAATTGTTTTTACTTGAGCCTCAAGAATTTCTTCAATATTTTCTTTATCTACAATAGTGTCACGGTCTAATACAATCTCGTTACGTTCTATAGATACAACTTCACCTGTATCCTCATCAACAAAATCTTCGTGCCATGTGTTAAGAACGCGTGCTGCAAGTTTGCGACCAATTACTTTTTTTAATCCAGATTTAGAAACTTTTACTTCTTCTGCTAGATCAAATATTTCTAAAATATCTTTATCGCGCTCAAAACCAATTGCACGGAATAATGTTGTAACAGGTAACTTTTTCTTTCTGTCAATGTAAGCATACATTACACTATTGATATCTGTAGCAAATTCTATCCAAGACCCTTTGAAAGGAATAACTCTTGCAGAATACAACTTTGTACCATTAGCATGAAATGATTGACTAAAGAAAACACCAGGTGAACGGTGTAACTGAGATACAACTACACGCTCAGCACCATTGATACAAAAAGTACCACTTGGAGTCATGTAAGGAATAGTACCTAAATATACATCCTGTACAATAGTTTCGAAATCTTCGTGCTCTGGATCGGTACAATATAATTTCAATCTTGCTTTTAAAGGCACACTGTATGTTAATCCTCTTTCAATACATTCTTCGATCGTATATCGAGGTGGATCAATAAAGTAATCTAAAAATTCTAAAACGAATTGATTACGTGTGTCTGTAATTGGGAAGTTCTCCATGAAGGTATTGTACAACCCTTCGTTTCCTCTTTCTTCTGACTTTGTTTCTAATTGGAAAAAATCCTGGAAGGATTTAATTTGGATATCCAAAAAGTCTGGGTAATCTGTTCTATTTACAATAGAAGAGAAATTAATTCTTTCAGCCTTTTTTGCTAACATTGATGAACGAGATTTTTATTAAATAAAAACTAAATTATGTGCATATCCTTTATATACACAAAAGGGTTTAGGTCTTAGAGGGCGACTCCAGACCTAAACCATATGTTGTAGGTTAAGGTAAGCTTACTTAAGCTCAACCTCAGCTCCTGCTTCTTCTAAAGAAGATTTTAAGCCTTCTGCTTCGTCTTTAGAAACAGCTTCTTTAATTGTACTTGGTGCATCGTCAACTAAACCTTTAGCGTCTTTTAATCCTAAACCAGTTAATTCCTTAACTAATTTAACTACTGCCAATTTAGAACCACCAGCTGCTTTTAATATTACGTCGAATTCAGTTTGCTCTTCAGCAGCGTCACCACCACCTGCAGCAGCACCACCAGCAGCAACTGCAACTGCAGCAGCAGCAGGCTCGATACCATACTCTTCTTTTAATATTGTAGCTAATTCGTTAACTTCTTTTACAGTTAAATTAACTAATTGTTCTGCGAAATCTTTTAAATCTGCCATTTTTCTATTGTTTAATGTGTGTGTTTTTTATATAATTTTTGTGTGTTCTTTTTTAACCTTCTCTCTCAGATAGGGTTTTTACTATACCAGCGATAGTTCCTCCACTAGACTTAAGCGCTGAAATAACATTTTTAGCAGGAGATTGTAACAGTGTAACGATCTCGCCAATTAATTCTTCACGCGACTTAATATCTACTAATGTATCTAGTAAATCATCACCAATATAAACTGCTTCTTCAATGAAAGCACCTTTTAATAGAGGCTTCTCAGATTTCTTACGAAATGCCTTGATAACCTTTGCTGGTGCATTACCAGCTTCTGAATACATTACAGAGGTATTTCCTTTTAAAGTTGTTGGTAATTCACCGAAATCTTTATCAGAGGCCTCCATAGCCTTTTCTAATAATGTATTTTTTACTACAGCTAGTTTTACATTTGATTTAAAACAAGCTCTTCTTAAGTTTGAAGTTGTTGCTGCATCCAATCCAGAAATATCAGTTAAATAGATATTTGTGTTTTCAGCTAATTGAGCAGTCAACTCATCAATTACTTGGGATTTTTCTTCTCTTGTCATAATATTCTAAGTTTAACTACTATCCTATTTTTGTATCAATTGCTATACTTGGACTCATAGTACTTGACATGTAAATACTCTTCATGTAAGTACCTTTTGATGCTGTTGGTTTTAACTTCATTAAAGTTGTTAAAAGTTCATTTGCATTACCTACCAATTTTTCAGCACTAAAAGATGCCTTTCCAATTGGAGCATGTACAATTCCTGTTTTATCAACTTTGAAATCAATCTTACCAGCTTTAACTTCACTTACAGCTCTAGCTACATCCATAGTAACCGTCCCTGTTTTTGGATTTGGCATAAGACCTCTTGGCCCTAATACTCTACCTAATGGTCCTAACTTACCCATAATGCTTGGCATAGTTACGATAACGTCAACATCTGTCCAACCATCTTTTATTTTTTGTAAGTATTCATCTAACCCAACATAATCAGCACCGGCTTCTTTAGCTTCTGCTTCTTTATCTGGAGTTACTAATGCAAGTACCTTCATATCTTTACCTGTACCATGTGGTAAAGAAACCACGCCACGTACCATTTGATTGGCTTTACGTGGATCCACACCCAATCTTACAGCTAAATCTACTGATGCATCAAACTTTGTGTATGTAATTTCTTTAAGTAAAGCTGAAGCTTCTTCTAAAGAGTAAAGTTTATTCTTATCAACCTTTGCTCTCGCTTCTTTTTGCTTTTTTGTTAATCTTGCCATTTCAAAAATTTTAGTTTGGAGCCTCACCTCCTTTAACAGTGATTCCCATAGATCTAGCTGTACCAGCTACCATCTTCATTGCCGAACCGATTTCGAAGGCATTTAAATCTACCATCTTATCTTCTGCAATAGCTCTAACTTGATCCCAAGTTACTTTTGCTACTTTACGTCGGTTTGGTTCTCCAGATCCTTTCTTTACTTTGGCCGCTTCTAATAACTGTACTGCAGCTGGTGGTGTCTTGATTACAAATTCAAATGATTTGTCTTTGTAAACAGAAATGACCACAGGTAAAACTTTACCTGGTTTATCTTGAGTTCTAGCATTAAACTGCTTACAGAACTCCATGATATTAACTCCAGCAGCACCTAAAGCGGGTCCAACCGGTGGCGATGGATTCGCAGCACCTCCCCGAACTTGTAGCTTAACTACTTTGTCTAATTCTTTTGCCATTTTTAAATGTTTAGTGCGCTTAATCTTAATTGGAAGCAAGACTTTACGCTATCTTTATTGTAACAATTATTATAACTTTTCTACTTGCATATAGCTCAATTCTAGTGGTGTTTTTCTACCGAAAATCTTCACCATTACCTCAAGCTTACGCTTTTCTTCATTAATCTTTTCGATAGTACCATCAAATCCATTGAAAGGACCATCGATTACTTTTACGGTTTCTCCTTTTGTAAATGGAATTGCAACTAAAGCATCTGCTTCTATTGCTAACTCATCTACTTTACCTAACATTCTGTTAACTTCAGATTGTCTTAATGGTACAGGATCTCCACCCTTAGTTTCTCCTAAAAACCCAATTACATTTGTAATGGACTTAATAATGTGAGGAATTTCACCACTTAGGTTAGCCTGTATCATAATGTAACCTGGAAAATAAACTTTTTCTTTGTTTATTTTTTTCCCGTTACGAATCTGAATCACTTTTTCCGTTGGTACTAAAACCTGATCAACATAATCCTCTAAACCTAATCTAGAAATTTCATTTTCTATATAGGTCTTGATTTTATTTTCTTGACCGCTTACAGCTCTAACAACATACCATTTTTTCTCTGACATTCTCTTAGTGTATATATTGTTAGTTTATAAATTGAAAATATGCCTTTACTGCTCTACTAAAAACAGTATCTACACCCCAAATGGCTAATGAAAAAATAATAGAAAACACAGCTACTAAAACTGTTAATCTTTGAGCTTCAGGCCAAGGTGTCCAAGACACATTATTCTTTAATTCCTCAAATGATTCCTTTATATACGTTACTATTCCTCCCATTTGTTATTTATTTAGTAGTCATAATTATGACTGAATTCTGCTTAGCACGGGTTGCGAGACTCGAACTCACGACACCTGGTTTTGGAGACCAGTGCTCTACCAACTGAGCTAAACCCGTAAATAATAATCAAGGCGTCCTGATTACAGGACACCTTAATTTACTATTTAACTGTATAGTGTTTAGTCTAAAATTTCAGTTACCTGACCAGCACCAACTGTTCTACCACCTTCACGGATAGCGAAACGTAAACCTACGTTCATTGCAATTGGTTGGATTAACTCAACTGTAATTGTTAAGTTATCACCAGGCATTACCATTTCTACACCACTTGGAAGCGCAATGTTTCCAGTTACATCAGTCGTACGTACGTAGAACTGTGGACGATAATTGTTATGGAATGGTGTATGACGACCACCTTCTTCTTTCTTAAGGATATAAACCTCAGCCTTAAACTTAGAGTGTGGTGTTACAGATCCAGGCTTAGTAATCACCATACCTCTAGAAATCTGAGTTTTTTCTATACCTCTCAATAAAATACCAGCGTTATCTCCAGCCTCTCCTCTATCAAGGATTTGACGGAACATCTCAATACCTGTAATTGTTGAAGTTAATTTCTCAGCACCCATACCAATGATCTCAACAGGATCACCTGTGTTAGCTACACCAGTTTCGATACGACCTGTTGCAACAGTACCACGACCAGTAATTGAGAATACATCTTCAATTGGCATTAAGAATGGCTTGTCCATGTCACGTACTGGCTCTTCAATCCAAGAGTCAACCGCTTCCATTAATTCCATTACAGTGTCTACCCATTTCTGCTCACCATTAAGTGCTCCTAAAGCAGAACCAGATACAACAGGACCATTGTCACCATCGTACTCGTAGAA
Organism: Winogradskyella sp. KYW1333; assembly: GCF_003335675.1. GTDB lineage: Bacteria > Bacteroidota > Bacteroidia > Flavobacteriales > Flavobacteriaceae > Winogradskyella. Next base: position 15,746 of record NZ_QPHL01000008.1, read on the forward strand.
ATTTAATAAATCTCTAACTTCCATATCTACTAATTCTAAAAGCTCCTCATCATCAACCATATCAACTTTGTTTAAGAAAACAACGATACGTGGAATACCTACCTGACGACCTAGTAAAATGTGCTCACGAGTTTGTGGCATTGGACCATCTGTTGCAGCAACAACTAAAATAGCACCGTCCATTTGGGCAGCACCAGTTACCATATTCTTAACGTAATCCGCGTGACCTGGACAGTCAACGTGTGCATAGTGACGATTTGCTGTTTGATACTCTACATGAGAAGTATTAATTGTAATACCTCTTTCTTTTTCTTCTGGTGCGTTGTCGATTTGATCGAAATCTTTTGCTTCAGATAAACCTGCATCAGCTAATACTTTAGTAATAGCAGCAGTTAAAGTTGTTTTACCGTGATCTACGTGTCCAATTGTACCAATGTTTAAATGTGGTTTTGAACGATCGAAAGTTGCCTTTGCCATGTTTAATTTATTTAATCTTATTTAATATTAGTGTTCAATTTTAATTCTAAATTTATCTTAGAAAAAAGAGCCAATGACGAGATTTGAACTCGTGACCTCTTCCTTACCAAGGAAACGCTCTACCCCTGAGCTACACCGGCGTAAAGTGTTTACTTCCTCATTAATCTAATGAGATTCCTGCCTTCGCAGGAATTTTTTTTGAGCGGGAGACCGGGTTCGAACCGGCGACATTCAGCTTGGAAGGCTGACGCTCTACCAACTGAGCTACTCCCGCTTTTTGCAAGCCTTAAACCTTGCTCGATTTAATCAAAATTTCATCGGTTTTCTCGAAAATCCTGATTGAAAATGAATTCAAATAATTCAAAATTAATGAATTTAAATTATTTGTGGGAAGAGCAGGATTCGAACCTGCGAAGGTGAAAACCAACAGATTTACAGTCTGTCCTCGTTGGCCGCTTGAGTATCTTCCCTTTGTGTTTTCAATATTTTAAAGAACTGGTTTTTAACTCCTTAAGAGCCGATAGAGGGACTCGAACCCACGACCTGCTGATTACAAATCAGCTGCTCTAGCCAGCTGAGCTATATCGGCTTTTTCTTACTTTAAAATGCCCTTTTAAGACCATAAAAAAGTCCGCTATTTCTAACGGACTGCAAATGTAGTGTTTATTTTTTTTATTCAAAACAATTTTAAAAAAATTTTACTCAACTATGAGTTCTCAATTTTTGCTTTCTCTTTTTTATCTGTCTTTCTAAAGATGCAACGGCAATATCGGCCCCTTCTTCAAATGACTTACATTGTTTTTTAACTATGAAGCTGTCTCCCGGAACACTTACCTTCGCTTCAAACACTTTGTTTTCTTTATCACTTGTATTTTCGATTTTTAAATACACATCCGAAGATATTATTTTATCATAAAATATGTCTAATTTATCCATACGTTTTTGTATGAAATCAATTAGTTTACGATCCGCAGTAAAGTTTACAGATTGAGTGTTTACTTTCATAGGCGTAGTTTTAAATTATACAATAGTGAAAAATCCTAAAAATTCATCACCTGCTATTTTCTTAAATGCAGAATTATTTTTTATTTCTCGGATGAGATTTGGCATAGACCTTTTTTAACTCAGCTATACTATTATGAGTATAAACTTGTGTAGCTGCCAAACTAGTGTGTCCAAGAAGTTCTTTTACTGCATTTAAATCTGCACCTTCATTTAATAAGTGAGTAGCAAAAGAATGTCTTAGTACATGTGGGCTACATTTTGCTTTTGAAGATGCTATACTAAAATACTTATTTATTATTCTGTAAACAAGCATTTCGTAAATTTTAATACCCTTTTTTGTTAAAAAAAGGACCTCCTTATCTATAATAGTAGGAAGTTGATTACGATATATAATGTAAGTATCAAAAGACTGTAAAAGCGAATCAATAATTGGGATATACCTCTCCTTATTGCGTTTACCGAGTACTTTTAATTGCTTTTGAGAAAAATTTACATCCTTTAAATTTAAGTTTACAAGCTCAATTCTTCTTATCCCCGTTGAGTAGAACAATTCAACAATGAGACTGTCTCTGGCACTTTCAAAATCATTGACTTCAATTGTATTATCAAGAACCTCCCTAAGTTCTTCTTGTGAAAATGGTAAATTGACTTTCTTACCAACTTTTAATGCCTTATGCTTCTTTAACGGATTATTTTCAATTATCTGAGTTTTTTGTAAAAACTTGTAATAAGCATTAAGGGATGATACTTTCCTATTGATACTCCGATTGGAAATTCCCTTATTCACTAATTCTATAATCCACTGTCTTATGAGAGAATATTCAACGTCATTTATATCATTAACATCATAGTGTCCATTCAAATATTCTTCAAGTGACTCAATATCTCTAATATAAGCCAACACAGTATGTTGAGAATAATTTTTCTCAAGCAACATATAATCAGAAAACGATTTTAAACTCATACCAATTTGTAGGTGATTAAATATAACCAATTAGAAGCAAATATTTATAAAGAAAAAATCCTGCATTTCGCAGGATTTAATAAATACATTGAATAAGTCTAAAATGCCTCTTGATCTTTTAAGGTTTGGATGTGTTCTGCGTTTTGAAGCTGTCTTCTCATTACTTCTGAAGGCTTCGTATAATGTTTTCTTGACTGAAGCTGACGCTTGGTACCAGTTTTATCAAACTTGCGCTTTAAACGTTTTAAAGCCCTCTCTATATTTTCTTTTTCGTTTACTTGAATTCTCAACATAGGTCTTAACCTCCTCTCTTTTAAATTTTACGCTACAAATATAAAGTGATTTTTAATTTCTAGAATAAATTTATTCTTTAAATAAGGACGCTTTTCTAGTTAAGTCTTTTATCAACTTCTCATCCTCTTCACTTTCTAAAAGGACATTGTAATTTTGCCAAAAGTCTTTATTGTAAGGTTTAAGTGAAAAGATATCAGTGTCCCAATCTTTTTGTAATTCTAATTGCACCGTTTCATGGTCCATGATAATTTCAGAAAACAATACTTCTTGTACGGTATAATAAAACCTTTCATTTTTATTATAACGATTCTTCTGACTCTCGGTCATTTCTGTATTTGACTTTAAACCTACAGTTACCAATTTTGGCGTTTCATAATAAATATAGTTTGGATACATTTTATCTTCATACTCCATGTAATTAATTATCAGTTTATGATTTACCTGTGTATCAAAAAGTCTTTTACTTCTAATTTTTTGAGCATCTGAAGCCGCAATTAAATCGTACTCAATTCTCTTTATCGCATAATTATCGTAGTAAATATACAGCCAACCATTAGCGATATAGCCTTCATTATAAATCCCTTTGGTTTGGAGTCCTACAAAATCAAAACTTTTTTCAATCTTTATCTTGTAAATCTTGCGTTCATTATCTACCAAAATTGTATCGAGTTTGAACTGATGTTTTTGTAGAACCTCTTCTCCAAATAGAGCATTTTCATTTTTTGAATTTCGAAGCAAATTTAATTTCCCTTTGAATAAATTTTGTAATCCATTTACTCTAGTGTCATTCCATTTTATAGCTTGGATTAATTGATCCGTAGAAAGATCATCTCTATTGACATCATTAACCTTTAGTCTCTGGCCTGAATTTTTTTGATTACTATACGACACATAAGAAAAGATACTATCTATATCACGTAAGTCGTAGCTTTTACGTACTTGGTCTACATTAATTTTTAAATGTTTATTGGACGAGACCGTATATCCTGAATCGTATAGTGTAATCGCACTTTCAATAAGCCATTTAAACTCTACTTTATTTCGTTCCTTGTGACGAAGAAATCCTTTTTGGATGTAGGATGAATCTGGAAGATTAATTTCTAATTTTTCTAGCGCTTTTAAAACAATACCATTCCCGGTTGTTGGTCTCGGTTCAGCCAATACTACCACCTCATCTAAGGTTGCGACGTCTTCCTCTAAAAAGATATCAAGGGTATTATCGAATTCTTCTGCTTGAACCTTATATGTCTTAAAACCAATAGATGAGATTACCAGAGTGTCTTTCTTAAACTCATTTGGCACTAGCAATAAGAATCTTCCATCAGAATTGCTTACAGTACCTATAGTAGTATTTTGAATATAAATACTAGCATTTTCTAATGGTAAAAGCGATGTAAAATCTACTACTTTGTTTTTTAACTCGATCTGTGCATTTGCATTTAATGCAATCAAGAAAAAAATGCAGAAAAACAATTTTAACTGTAGGTTATTAATCATAAGACATTTGAGTAAAAGACTAATAAAATGTACTAATAAATTATGTAGCTGGTTTATAGTCTTTATTATCAATACTCATTTTTGCAATGATTTCTTTGAGTATCTCTGAAGTACCTCCACCAATTGGTCCTAAACGACTATCTCTTGCTAATCTTGCCATTGGATATTCTTCCATATAACCATATCCACCCAAGAATTGTAGACATTGATAAATAACATCATCTGCCATTTTAGTTGATTGTAACTTAGACATCGTAGCTTCTTTAACAACATAGTCTCCTATATCCATCCGTTTGGCTACATAATAATTGAATTGCTTACAAATTTCCATTTGTGTCTCACATTCTGCATAAGTATGTCTTAAAGACTGAAATCTATCTATGGTTTTACCAAAAGCGGTTCGCTCACTCATATATTGCTTCGCATACCCTAAAGCATACTCCGCTCTAGCATGTGCATTCACACCCATTATTAAACGTTCTAACGCAAAATGTTGCATTATATAACCAAACCCTTGATTTTCTTCTCCCATTAAATTGGAAGCAGGAATTTCAACATTGTCAAAAGCAATCTCACCAGTATCAGAAGCTCGCCAACCGAGCTTATCTAATTTAGTGGCAGAAACACCGGGTGTTTCTCTATCCATTACAAATATGCTAATTCCTTTATTTCCTAATTCCGGACTCGTTTTTGCCGCAACTACGAGATAGTCACTGTAAACTCCGTTAGTTATAAAAGTCTTTGATCCGTTTAGAACATATTTATCGCTTTTTTTTACTGCTGTAGTTCGCATACCTGCGACATCACTCCCTCCAAAAGGTTCTGTAATACATAAGCATCCTACCTTATCACCTGAAATACTAGATGTTAGGTACTTCTCTTTTATAGCGTCATCACCTTCTTTATTAATATGCATCATTGCTAAATAGGCATGAGCCCAAATGGCCGCTGCAAATCCACCAGAATTAATTTTTTGTAATTCTTCCAGTAAAATAATTGTGTAGAACAAGTCCAAATCTAACCCACCATAGGCTTCAGGATAGGCTAAACCAAAGTAACCCATTTCACCGAATTTCTTCCAAATAAATCTATCTAAATTCCCTTGCTCCTCCCATTTTTCAATATGAGGAACAACTTCTTTATGTAAAAAACCCTTTAGGCTTTCTCTAAATAAATTATGTTCTTCAGTAAAATATAAGGTTGTCATTTTTCGCAATTTTTAAAGATGCAAATATAACTTAATTATCTCATATTTATTTATTGGGAAATCTTCAACTTTTGTTAATTCTTCTAAAGAATTGAAGCCCTCTCTTAGGGTTCGTTCTTCAATTATATTATTCGCAACCTCATAGTCAATGTATTTGATAAGTACCAATTCATCTCTTGTAGCAGTATTTAGATTGTATATTTTTATTTCTCTAGGTGATTTCACTGCAAACTCTTTTTTGACATTATCAATAACCACTGGTGTTAAACCATAAACCTCAGATAATTCTACCATGGAATGGAAACCACCTGTTAATCTATTGCGGTATTGAACTATACGTCCAGCTAATTTTTCACCAATACCATATACTTTCTTTAAACTAGTTTCAGAAGCTTTATTAAGATCTTGCTTTTGAACAAAAGACTTGATTACATTAGAATTGTAATTGGTAAAACTTGTTTTTGACTTTGGATTGGCTACCCATTCCGGAAACTTAAAATATGGTGAAATTATTGATAAAAGAGAATCGGAAACCTGAGTTACTTTTTGAAAGTCTTTTGCAGAGTTGACCCATTGCTTATTTGATCTAAATTGATGAAGTCTATCAATTTCTTCATTGCTCATCCCTAGAGTATACCCTTTATAATCGGTTATATAATTTGGATTGAATGGATAAATCTTTGGTTTATTGTTCTCAATTTCAGCTGCGCGCAGGGAATCTATTTCTTTTCTGAGCTCCTCAATATGGGAATTATTAGAGTAATTATTTTCATTACCAAAATCCACAAACATATAAACACATTGAATTACTATAATAATAAATAGCAATAAAAAAATCCCATTTCGCTGTTGGTTTGAAAACTGGAAATGGGATTTCATATATTTATTTTAATAACAATCTACTCTTTTTTAGCCTTAATAGCATCAAGATATCTCGTTAGTTGTTTTCTAACGATAGGAAACAAAAAGAATAAACCAATCATATTAGGAAAAATCATGGCAAATATCATTGCATCTGAGAATTTCCAAATTGATCCCATACTTGCTGCTGCACCAATTACTACAAAAATTAAGAATAAAATTTTGTAAACCATATCTGCTATCTTTCCTCTACCGAACAAGAATTTCCAAGATTGCAAGCCGTAATATGACCAGGAAATCATTGTTGACACAGCAAATAATACAACTGCTATAGTTAAGAATATATTTGAATAAGGTATATATTGAGCAAATGCCTTAGATGTAATTCCTGCCCCCTCATAACCAACACCATCAATAAAGACAACACCTGAACCATCGCCACCATATTCAAAGAAACCACCAAAATTAAAGATAACTATTACCAAAGCAGTCATTGTACAAATCAATACTGTATCAATAAATGGTTCTAATAGCGCAACTAAACCTTCAGAAGCAGAATATTTTGTTTTTACCGCTGAATGAGCGATTGATGCCGAACCGGCACCTGCTTCGTTAGAAAATGCTGCTCTTTGAAATCCAACTAATAAAACACCTATTAATCCACCAACTCCAAATGCAGTTGGATTAAACGCTTCTTTTACAATTAAACCGATAGCATCATCGATTAAACTAAAGTTACTTAAAATGATATAGAAACATGCAGCAACATACATAACTGCCATAAATGGAACAACTTTTTCTGTTACTTGAGCTATACGTCTTATACCACCAATGATAATAATTCCAACCAAAATTGCTAAAACTATACCTACAATTGCACCTGCAGCCGTACTTTCCCAATTAAATAATTCTTTAATTACTATTGTTGCTTGGTTAGATTGTGCTGCATTACCACCACCAAAAGAACCACCAATACAGAATACTGCAAAAATTGCAGCTGCTACTTTTCCTAATGTTTTGAACCCTTTAGACTTTAATCCTTTGCTTATATAATACATAGGACCACCATAAACCACTCCATCTTCACCTACATCTCTAAACTGAACACCCAATGTACATTCTACAAATTTTGTTGACATTCCAAGTAGTCCACAAACAATCATCCAGAATGTAGCCCCTGGTCCACCAAGTGCAATAGCCAATGCAACACCTGCAATATTTCCATTCCCTACTGTTCCTGAAACTGCTGTTGCTAATGCTTGAAAATGACTTACTTCTCCTTCTTCACTCTCATCCCTGATTGTTTCAATAGAATCACCTCCTGGTGTAGAATCACCATAAGCTGTCTCAACAATAGCGTGATCAACGTCATCATACTTTCCTCTTACAACATTAATAGCTGTAAAAAAATGTCTGATATTTGGAAATTTGAAATATAAAGTAAAAAACAAAGCACTACCAACTAATAATAAGAGAACAAATGGTATTTCCATAGTTTCGCTCTTGTATACTGGAAAGAAAATAGCATCAAAAAAACCATCAGCAACTGGTTGAAAAGCTTCATCTATTTTTTGATCGAGCCCCTTTTCAGCATCTTGAGCATAATTTAATAAGGGTAATATAAAAGCAGAAATTGTTAGAAGATATTTCTTCATAAATAGAGATATTAGTTAGTTGTTGTAATTTAAGGTTGACAAGATGCTAAAAAAAAACGAATTTTTAAAGCCAGGCACGTTAAAATGAGTTTAAAATCTAAGCTATATTGTATTGAGAATTTAGACTTTGTATTTGTTCAGGTCTTCCTAGTACAACAATTTTAGACCCAGGGACTAGTTTAGTGTCTGCTCCTGGATTAACCATATATTCGCCATCCGGGTCTTTAAAGCCTATTACATTGCAACCTGTCAATTTACGCAAATCTAGCTGTCTAATAGTTTTAATATTCTTAGTATTATAAAGTTGTTCCACCTTTACTTCTTCAACATTGATATTTCTTTCTCCTACTATACCTAAATTATCAATAAATTCAATTAAATCTGGTATAACAACAAGTGACGCCATATGGTCTCCACCAATTTTATCTGGTAGTATAACGTTGTTTGCACCTGCCAATTTTAATTTATTATATGAAGTTTCTTGAGAGGCTCTACTAATAATTGTCATCTTACTATTTATCTGTCTGGCAGATAATACAACAAAAAGATTATCAGCATCACTAGGCAAAGCAGATATTAATGTACTTGCTCGTTCTATTCCAGCTTCAATCAGCGTTTCATCTTCATTAGCATTTCCTAAAACAAATGGTACATTTTCCTCTTGTAGGCGCTCAATAATCTCCTTTTCCTTTTCTATTATTACAAAAGGCTTATTGTAAGTTCTCAACTTACGGGCAGCTTGTTTTCCATTGCGACCAAATCCACAGATAATAATGTGGTTTTTCATTGCTTCAATTTCCTTTTGCATCTTTCTTTGTTTTATGTCCTCTAAATTGTTTCTACTAAGAATATATTCTGTAATAATTGATATTGCATATCCTACAATTACAACACTTGAAAGTATTAAAAATACAGTAAAGATTTTGGCTGTATTATCCAATGGATTAACCTCCTCAAAACCAACTGTTGTAATGGTTATAACAGTCATGTAAATTGCATCAATCCAAGTGTAATCTGCAATTATTCTAAATCCTAAAATACCAATAAAAAGCACAAGTATTAATAATAAAAGTGCTGTATATATTTTAGATCTAAAAAGTTTAAGTAAAGGATTGTGCATAATTATAAATCAAATACCGACGACCGTTTTGTATAAATAATATCCTTAATTCTCATCCAAAAAGCTAAAAACAAATATAATGCAAAACCAAAACCTACAGTAACAAATGTAAGGTACATAAAAGACGTTCTTACAATCTTAGCTCTTATACCTAATCGGTCGGCAATACGTTGACAAACATAGTAGCCATGTTTTTGAAAATAAAGCAGTAATGCATAAAATATATTCATATTGCAATTTACTTAATTTTTAGTGATTAGGTTGTTTCCTATGGCACATTGCAAGCATTTATTTTTATCACAATATTCCTGCTTTAATTGCAACAAAGATTGGGAATTACAAGCATTATTGTCAAACGCTCTTAATTTAAAAAAATTATCAACCACGCTATTCTTTTCTACATCAAGTGATTTTATTATTGACAACAGTTCTTCTTCAAGAAATTTTCCTTGTGAATTAGCATAGGCAAATTTTATAGGAATTATGGTATTGATTATTAATAGATCAATGAATGATTTAGTTAACAATTTGTTACTACTTTTAGATTCTTTTGAAAAGGTATAATGACTCTTCCAATAATCGGTTACACCCACTTTGAATAAGCCATAAAAGTCATCTTTTTTCTGTAAACTTATAATTTTTGAAAAGAGGTTGTCTTCTATATAATATAGATTTACCAATTGTGATAATCTTATTGTCGGAAAATTTGGAGGTCTTAGTCTAAAAAACTGTAAAGGAATTACTCCTTGATTGGTTAGTTGATATTTATGCTTTAAAAAAGTATATCGTTCCTTTAGATTAACAACATAGCATTCTTCTGAATCAACTTCTAATAATCCTGCTTGACCAAATAACACAGCCTCAAAATCTTGGGAATTATACCTCACTTTTCTTATTATCGAATAATCAATTGATTTGCCTAAACTTAACAATGCCTCCGAATTGACATTAAGTCCAAAGTTTTTCAACAATAACTTGAATAGTACAGATTCCCAGTTGTTTTGAGATTGCCTAAGTAGCTCAATTATGCTGTTAGATTTTCGTTGAAGTCTTTCAAAATAAAGTCTTTCTAACCAATTATTGAGTGTGAAATCATCAACATCTCCGAAATCTTTTTCGCAGTTTATCCACGATTTTGATTTGATCAAACTCTTATAATTATATAATAAACTTACATCTACATGCGGTTTTAGCTCCAGTGTAGGGATTACGGAATTGTCTTTTCTGAAGATATCACTATCATGCTCCCAAACTACATGGAGAATAACATTGTCATACGCTTGATCACGTTCGTGATTATGTACATACCAATCGGAAGATTTTAAATGAATTTCAACATTGCCAGCCCAGAATTGTTTAGCAATTATAAGTTGAGAATTAAAAAAATCAGGACCAGAATTAAAATTGTACTGTCCAAGATGCTTAATGACAACAGGTTGCCCATCAGTAGTATTTAAATTTGCAGAATCAAAGGCCTTGTATTTCCAAATGTAATGAAGAAAGTCTTCTTGCATAAATCGAAAATAGATATTTGAATTGAAAGAAAAAAAGATGATAAATTAAATTTATACAGTTTAGGCTAAATCAATAAAATACCTGACTTGATAATTCGATAGTTTTTCCATAATTTTAACTAAAAATCGAACTATGAAGCATCTGCTAATAACAATTATGGCGCTCATTTCATTCATAAGTTGTAATAATGATGACGACACGGAATACTCCGCCATTGCAGATTTTATTGGAGAATGGCAAATTGAAGGACGCACATTCGCTAATGGTTTACCAGTGGAAATTGGTGATGAGTTTCTCGTATTCTCTGAAGATAACAATTTTGAAGACTTAGTCGGTCGTTATAGATTATCTGGTGAAACAGAATCCACAGGTCATTTTTTTATTAGCACACCCAGTTATGACCTAAATTTTGAAAATTCTATTGGTGCAATATTAACCGCAAATTTTAATATTTATAATGGAATTCTCACACTTGAATACATAAATAACGATGGACAAATCGTGCGAGAAGTTTGGCGCAAAAATTATTACTATGAGACCGAATAGAATTTAGATTTATTCGATATAACCCATTTCGCTCATCCAGTCGTCATTAAACATCTTACCAACATAACGACTACCATGATCGTGAAATAAAACCACTACTACATCTTCTGGATTAAAATGCTCTTTAAGTTGCAATACACCTTTGATGGCTGCTCCTGCTGAATTACCTAAAAACATCCCTTCCTCCTTTGCTAATCTCTGTGTATAGACTGCCGCATCCTTATCCGTAACCTTTGTAAACCCATCTATGATTTCAAAATTTACATTCGCCGGCAGTATATCTTCGCCAATACCTTCTGTAACATAAGGGTAAATTTCGTTCTCATCAAAAATACCCGTTTCATGATATTTTTTAAATACCGACCCATAAGTATCAACACCCCAAACTTTTATGTTTGGATTCTTCATTTTTAAATAACTGCCAACACCAGAAATTGTTCCTCCTGTACCGACACCTACAACGAAATGAGTAACCTTACCATCAGTCTGTTCCCAAATTTCTGGACCAGTAGATTTAAAATGAGCTTTGCAATTACTTGGGTTATCATATTGATTTACATACCACGAGTTAGGCGTTTCTTCACCCAAACGTTTAGATACAGAATAATAACTCCTTGGATCATCAGGTTCCACATCAGTAGGGCAAACAATAACCTCTGCACCTACCGCTTTAAGAACATCCATTTTTTCTTTAGACTGTTTGTCACTAATTACGAAAATACATTTGTAGCCTTTAACGATTGCAGCCAAGGCTAATCCCATTCCTGTATTACCCGAAGTACCTTCAATAATAGTTCCGCCAGGTTTTAATCTTCCATCAGCTTCGGCATCTTCAATCATCTGTAATGCCATTCTGTCTTTTACAGAATTGCCAGGATTAAATGTTTCATATTTTGCTAAAACCAGACAGGGCAACTCCTCTACCAATTTGTTCATCTTAACAAGTGGTGTGTTACCAATGGTTCCTAATATATTTTCAACGTAATCCATAATTTTCTTTTGCGGTGCAAATTTAAGGTAAATATGAGAAGTTAATAGTTAAAACTTGGTTATGTTTTTAATTTACAATTAATCAAACCTGATAGCTTTAATGGGCGATATTTTAGCAATTATTATTGACGGTATCATTAACATTAACAAACACGCAATAAACGTTCCCAGATTGAGATACAATACATAATTAAAGCTTAAGTAAACAGGTGCTTCAGTAACATAGTAGGTATCTGGATCTAGAGGGAAAAGTTGAAAATACTTTTGGACCATTAAAAGCCCTAAACCAATCAAATTACCCCATATCAATCCAAGACTAATCAAATAAGATGCATTGTAAAGGAACACTTTTCTAATACTCCAATTAGAAGAACCTAAAGCTTTCAAAATACCAATCATCGTAGTACGCTCAAGAATTAATACCAGCAAGGCCGTAATCATGTTAATGCCAGCTACAATTATCATTATCACAATAATCCCATATGTATTATTATCAAAAATTTTAATCCACTCAAAAACCGTGTAATATTTTTGGTCTACAGCAGTTGCATTTAACAAGGAAGGAATTTCTTGATAAACCGCTTTTGTTTTATCTTCTAACAAGCCGTAATCTTCTATGAATACTTCAAAATTACCAACTTGATTGGCATCCCATTTATTAAGCCTCTGTATGTGCCGTATATCAGCAATACAAAACTTCTCATCTAATTCTTGGAAACCTGAATTATAAATACCGACAATTTCGTAATTGATTGTACGCGGCAGTTTATTGAGGTTTTCACCAAAAAGAGTTTGAAATTTGTCTCCAACTTTGAAGCCTAATCTATTTGCTAAGTATTGTGAGATTAATATTTCCTCGTTTCGCATACCAGTAAAATCCGGAAGCCTACCTTCAATCAAAAACTCCTTGAAATATTGCCAATCATAATCAGCGCCTACCCCTTTAACAACAACACCCTCAAAATCAGTTTCCGTTCTTATAACTGCAAATTTTGTTGCTACACCTTGCACATGACTTATTCCTTCAATGGATTTAAACTCTGGATAAAAGTCTTGATTCAATGAAATTGGTATCTGAGATTCGTCAGAAGCATTAGTGTCGTAATTGGTAATTTCTATGTGACCATTAAATGCAACGACCTTATCTCTAATTTTCTGTTGTAGACCTAAACCAGTCGCAATGGCTATTAACATCACAATTATGCCTATAGCAATGGCCGCAATACCAATTTTAATTATTGGTGCTGAAACACTACTTTTATACGTTTTATTGCCAATTATACGTTTGGCTATAAACAACTCGAAATTCAAACCTACATATGCATTTTAAAGTAATCAAAAATACAGTTTTATTATTTGTTATTGTAGCCATTTCTTGCAGTAATAAAATGAAGAATAATTCTGGTTTGACAGAAACGAATTCTTATTCTAAGCAAAGAGACTCTACTATAATTGTCGGTGCAAATAGAACCGATTTATATTTACCTATTATTGAAGGAAAGCGAATTGGGATTGTTGCCAATCAAACCAGTGTCATTTTTCATAAAGACGAGGATTCAGTTTTTTGGGTAGATCCCGAAACTAATGAAACTGGTTTTGAAAAAACCATTCTTAGCTATACACATTTAGTTGATTCTCTCTTAAGTCTAGAAATTGATGTTAAAAAAGTATTTACACCTGAACATGGTTTTAGAGGCACTTCAGATGCAGGTGAATTGGTAAAAGACGGATTAGATACAAAAACAGGATTGCCTATTTTTTCTCTTCATGGAAAACATAAAAAACCAACCTATTCACAGTTAATAGATTTAGATCTTTTGATTTTTGACATACAAGATGTTGGCGTTAGGTTTTACACTTACATTTCAACATTGCATTATATCATGGAGGCCTGTGCCGAAAATGGAATTCCAGTTTTAATCTTAGATCGTCCCAATCCAAATGGCAATTATGTTGATGGACCAGTATTGGAAAAAGAACATAGTAGCTTTTTAGGCATGCACCCTATTCCCTTAATTCATGGAATGACTATTGGAGAATATGCCCAAATGATTAATGGTGAAGGCTGGTTAGCCAATGGTATTACATGCGATATTAAAGTAATTAATATAAAGAATTACTCCCATGATAGCGCATACAGTTTACCCATACGTCCTTCGCCTAATTTACCTAACGACCATGCAATAAAACTATATCCTAGTTTGGGTTTATTTGAGGGTACAACAATTAATGCTGGTAGAGGAACAGAATTTCAATTTCAACGTTACGGTGCACCAAATTTAGATAGCAATCATTATCAATTTAGTTACACACCAATTTCAAATTTTGGTGCAAAATATCCAAAACACAAAGGTAAGATTTGCTATGGTAAGGACTTGGTTCATGTCAAAGCTGATAGACTTTTCTCCTTAGAATACATCATGGACGCTTACAATAATTCCATGGACAAAACTAAGTTTTTCGTAACCGATAACTTTACTAAACATGCAGGGACAGAAAAACTACAAAAACAAATAGAGTCTGGTATTAGTGAAGCTAAAATTAAATCTACTTGGAAACAGGGTCTTAAAAAATATAAAAAGAAAAGATCGAGGTATCTGATCTATGATTAGTCATTATTGACGGATATTGTTTTGACTACCTCAGTTGCCACAATACGTTTCTCAGTAATTAAATTTACTGGTTCTGTTTTGGGAAATTCTTTCAAAATTTTTACAACAAATACAAATCGTTTAGGTGATTGTACTGTAACCATTACATGCTTACCAACACTAAATTTGTTCAATGGAAGTCTGTAGATGGTATCATTGATGTAAAAATCTAATTCTCTTGAATAATCTTTATTAATGGAATATAGAGAGTTAATTTTTTTATTACTTCTAAGTAATAAAGTATCCTTAGTTGCATTTAACTCGTGAATTAAATTTTTTGCCTGGATATTTCTATTTTTCTCTAGCTTAACGTAATTTTCTTGAGCCTGAAGTGTAAAGCTCAATAAAAAAACGAGTGCTACTACGATGCAAATTCGTATTAAATTTTTCAAGGTAACCTATTAAGTTAAACATTATAGTTCACTCAACAGTAATTAATCAATCCGCTCCAAACATAGTTTTATTCAGATTAATTGAAAAAAAAAACCTGTCAAATACAAAAATTATAGAAGAACAACCAAATTTGTTAATAACCCTGTTAATAACTTTGAGCGTTAATGATTTTCATCAGTCGATCTGGATAATCTGTTATAATGCCATCCACTTTTAACTCAATCATGTATTTCAAATCTTCTTCTTGGTTAATTGTCCAAGGAATAATATCAAAACCTACTGATTTAAACTTTGATACATTTTTTGGATTTAACAGTTTGTAGTATGGGCTAAGAATTTCTGGTTTATAAGACAACTTTGATAATTTATCTTTGATAATTTCATCTTCATCCACAAGCAAAGCAACCACCATATTCGGGTACTGAACCTTAATTTCTTCCAGTATATTTAAATCAAAGGATTGCAAATTGACTCTGGTCATTAATCCTGATTTCTTTAATAGCTCCAAAACAATTGAAACGTATTCTTTTGGATATGGTGTATACTCACCATAATATGCGACTTTAGATTTAATTTCGATATTAAATTTGACCTCAGAATTATAAGATTTTACTAGTTTAAAGACATCACTCAATAGTGGTTTATTGATTTTAATTTTAGCCTGGTCCGGAAAACCAGGATGAAACTTTGTACCACAATCATATTCCTTAATCTGTGTATAATCCATATTATAGAGGTTGTAGCCCAAGGCTTTATCATTTAGGATTTCGTCATCTTTAGGATCTGAACAAATAAGAGGATTCATAAATGGCTCATGTGAGACAACAACCTTTTTATCTTTAGACACGACTATATCTAATTCTAAGGTATTAACGCCCAATTCAATAGCCTCTTTAAAAGCTGGTATTGAATTTTCTGGATACAAACCGCGCCAACCTCTATGGCCTTGAATATCAATTTCAGGATGTTTTGTACAATTCATAAAAACGCAAAAGGTAATGAGAAAACAACTATTCCTCAACATCTGTATAAAGCGTCGGTTTCTCGTACTTCTGAAATGGTTGTTTTAGAAGATCTTTGATATTACTATTCTTAGCTTCGTCCGGAAAAACATCTACACCATAAACCAGTTTTTCTCTATCTAAATACAAGTAAGTACCAAATAACCGATCCCAAATACTAAAAATGTTGCCATAATTAGAATCTGTATATGGTAAGCGATAATGATGATGTGTTTTGTGCATATCTGGAGACACAATCACATAGCTTAATACCTTATCAAAACCCTTTGACATTTTAATATTGGCATGTGTAAACTGAGTAAAGACCAAAGACATTGATTGGTATAAAAACACCAATGCTATTGGTGTTCCTACGACAAATACACCAAACAACGTGAACGTAAATCTAATAACGCTTTCAATAGGATGATGTCTATTTGCAGTGGTTGTATCAACCTTATGATCTGTATGATGCACCAAGTGAACCATCCATAATGGTTTTACCTTATGCTCCACATAATGTGCTAAGTATGCACCGAAAAAATCTAAGAGTAACACGCCCAATAATGCATATAACCATAATGGTATTTCAGGAATCCAATTTAAGATTCCAAAGTTGTTTACAACTACCCAATCTGCAGTACCTAGTAGTAACCAAGCCAAACTGAAATTTATAATCACAGTAGTCAAAGTGAAAAACAAATTTGGTATTGCGTGTTGCCATTTCCTATAACGAAATTTAAATAAGGGGACACCACTTTCTAAGATCCAGAAGAAGGCTAATCCACCAACCAAAATTATACTTCTGTGTGAAGATGGTATAGTTTCAAAATAATTTATTATTGTTTCCAATAACTTAGAGATTTAGATTTATGATATTTTCTGCTTTTTTCAAATTTAATGAAGAAACTTTACTTTTCCATACCTCAGCATCTTCATCATCCTTTAGGCATTTATTTGCTGTATAATAAAGGAAAGCCAATAAGGCCTCATTATTTTCTGTGACCTCACTTTTCTCGAGCTTCTTTAGCATCCGCAATACTTTTTTAGGATGTTCTAAATATAAATATTGCTGAATGTTTAATAATTCGCAACGATACAACAAAGAAGCCTTACTATCCGATTTAGCATTTTGAGCAAACTGTATTGCTTCTTTTAAATAAATATTAAATAAATCAACAATATTAGATCGTATATCTTCTCTTGTATACAGCGTTAATTCAAGGTATTTTGATGCTAAAAAGTAAGCAGAATAAAATGATTGTTGCTTGTAATAATTAGTCAGTTCATTTGATATAAACTGGGTGTTTAACGCGTAGCCATCTATTAATTTTGTAATATCCTGAAGCTCTTCTGTGTATTTATTAACATTAAGAATATTACCATTTATATCCATGATTTTAATTGAGTCATCGTTAAATTTATCTATATAGCTTTGTTTTCTTTTGCCTTTTATTTTTAAATATAAATCAGTATATTCATCCTCATTCACTATTACAGGAACAAAATTCTCCCAAATTAAAGGGCTCAATTTTTCATCTGAAAATAGATTTGGTATAACTAAATATCTACCTCTATTATCCTGAACAACCACAGGATAATCATAATAAGTAGACTCTTCCCATACCATTAAGACCATCTTATTTTGAACCAATGCCAATTTCCGTGCAATTTCTAAAGACCTCATCCACTGCTGGGCAGTTATTTGGCCAACAGAGCTCAAAAAAAATAAGACTAAAAGGATATATTTTTTCATAGTTTTTAATGTTCAGAGAATCAAAAATTATTCCAATACCATAGATTTAAATTTTTATACGCTTCTTCATTTCTTCAACAATATTATACGCTGCAGGGCAAATGGCAACATTATTTAACGTAAGATTAGAAATCTGATGAAACTTCTTTCTATCTGTGTGCGGAAATTCACGACAAGCCTTTGGTCTAACTTCGTAAATGGAACAGTAGTTATCTGTTCCTAAGAATATGCAAGGAACAGATTGCAAAACATAATCATTTTCTTCATCAATCTTCAAATAAGTTTCAATAAACTTTTGCTCCTTTAATTTAAAATGTTTTGAAATGCGCTGAATATCCTTGTCCGTAAATAACGGCCCTGTGGTTTTGCAACAATTTGCACATTCTAGACAATCGGTATGCTCAAACTCATCAACATGCAATTCTTGCATTAAATAGTCGAGTTGCTTTGGTGGTTTCTTCTTTAATTTCTTAAAAAAAGATTTGTTTTCGTTATGCTTATCTTTGGCCAGTCTTGGAAGCTTTTCGATTTGGTCTTGCATAGCACAAATTTAATTAAAGTTATTCAGAAAAAATGAACCATACTGTTTTCCTAAAAAATGAATAAAGATCTATTTGGAATAGCATTACTAGATTATCACAATGGTAAGTATACTGAAGATATTATTACTTGGACAAGTATCTCAGATGAGGATATACTACCACTACCTTATTTATTTAGAGACTTTAATGAAATGCCTAAACTAGAACAAGAGGCACTTAAACTTGCTAGCGGGAAAATATTGGATGTAGGTTGTGGTACTGGCAGTCACTCTTTATGGCTTCAACAAAAAGGACTTAATGTAAAAGGAATAGATATTTCTGAAGGTGCAGTTGAAGTGGCAATAAATAGAGGTGTGAAAAATGTTGAATTAAAATCCTTATTAAAAGAGAGTGAAACCTTTGACACTATCTTACTACTAATGAATGGCACTGGGATTTTTAAAGAACTTTCTCAAGTCTTCAACCATTTAAATCATTTAAAATCATTGCTTAATACAGGCGGTAAAATCCTAGTTGATTCATCAGATATATCTTACATGTACCATGATGATAATGGAGGTAAATGGATTGAACTAAACAAAAATTATTACGGTGAACTCGACTATTTTATTCGCTATAAGGATGAAGAAGAATTACCAATGAAATGGCTTTACTTAGATTATGATACTTTAAATAATGCCAGTAATATGGTTGGTTTAAAATGTACTAAAATAATGGATGGCGATCATTTTGATTATTTGGCGCAATTAGAGTTGTAATATTTAACAATTGCTTGCAAATCTTCTTTTTTAAATTCTTTATTGTCAAGTTTTGCTCTTAATGATGGCCAGTCCAAAAAGTATTACTTTATAATTAATCTTTAGAAGTCAAATTGATAAGTAGCACCAGCCAATGCCTGAATACCTTGAACCGGGAAGTTTAAATACCTATGATAATCTTGATTTGCAATGTTATTCACCTTGGCAAAAACAGATAATTGATCATTGATTTTGTAACCCAATTGAGCATTTGCATCAAAATAGCCGTCCACAGTAATTGGTGTCGTAACCGGCTGTACCAATGTACCTACCAATAATAATTGGTCTTTTCGTTCTCCGACATAAAAGGCACTTGCACCAGCATACCACTTTTCAGAAATTTGAACATCCATAAATATAGAACCGGTTATGTCTGGTAAGTTCCAGGCCTCTTCCTGATTGTCTAATGAATAATAAAAGTATTCTCCCTTAATACCCAATGTGAAATTTCTATTAACATCAATATTTAATTCACCAGCAACAGAAAAAGTTGTTACATCATCATAAACTACTCCAAATGAATTGCCATATTGGTAAGCTCTTGTGGCAAACGTCTGAGCATCATTTGCTTTAAACAAAGCTTTGTTCTCTTCAGCTAAATAATTCCCCTTTATATTGTAACTAACATTATTAGACAACTTACCTTTTAAACCAATGAAGGCATTGTAACGTTGATCGGTTGGTGTCACCAATAATGTTGGTGAAACAAATGGATTTTCATTGGCAAAATCGCAATATGAATTTTGAATTAACCCTCCTTTAATTCCACCATAGGAAATTAAAATCTCGTCAACCAATCTATAGGATGCTTCAATATTTGGGTAGATAAAAAACTTGTTATCGTCAAACTCATTATCATTTAAATAAACTAAACTCACACCTAAATCAACTGTAAGATCATCTTCTTTTATTTGATAAGAAGGCGACAAACCAAATGTTGTATTCCCATAACGCAACTCATCATCAGTAGTATAAGTGTTATCAAAACTTCCACCGATATAATCAATATAAAACTCTGCAGAAATTTGCTCATCTTGTATCGGCACATCAAAACTAGTCTTTGCAATAAATCTATTCTCCCCAGAATCTTGATTATCGGTAAAACGTCTAAATCTTATACTACCATTATTAATAATGGCATCCTCAAAATTTAATTTCCCACCGATATTAAACCCACTAAATGAATGGCCAGGATCTAAAGAATTAGCCTCTGTAGTGCCAAAATAATTTTGTGGTAAACCATACCAATTATAAGATTGCACATCAAATCCACCATCTATCTTCCAAGAGAAATCTCTTAATTTTTGCGAATAATGCGCATTTATTGAAGTTTTTGCAAAGTCATCATCTAATAATAGATTTTCAATACCCCCTTGAGAAGAATGATGACTAAAATAACCACCCACATTTTCACTACTATTTAATTCATGGTTTAAATAGACTTCACCTAAAACAGTTGTATAAGTACCAACTCCTAAAGATGCATAATTATCGTATAATTTTTCAGGTTTAGCTTTATCTACAATTGCTGCCTTTCCTTTTGCTGGCGTAAATGTAGAGGCCACAGGAATTGAGAATATATTATATTTTACATCCTTTTTCTTCACTGTGTTAAAATCACTAAGCTTAGGTGTATCTTTAATTTTAAAGGCATCTGATATTGTTGGTTGATATGGTCTAATAACATTAACAACTTGGTCATCAATAGTGTCCTTTTTACGCTCTTGTGCAAAGAGACCTGAAGAACCTAATGTAATAGAAAATATAAATATTATAAACTTGATTTTCATTTTTAAAACTTTGATTTTGATTCAACAGAAATTTCAATCTTAATTTCCGTCTGCGTCGATTGATGAATTTGTTTTTGCTTCTTCAGTTTTAATTCTATTTAGCTCTACTCTGGCCTCCTCTGTAACATCTTCAAATTCTGTGAAATTAGAGATTACACTTTCTAAAATATAAGTTGCCTGAAAAGCATCGTTCAATGCATAGTAATTTTTTGCCATAACGACCAACCCTTTTGCACTATAGTACTTATAGCTACTAAAATCTTTTGCCAATTTTTGAATTATTGTATTTGAAGCTTCAAAACTTCCATCCTTGTGTTTAAAATAGGCATTGTAATAGAGTGCTTCAGCAGCTACACTTCCGCTTGCAATTTTTTGTACTTGAGCATATGCTTCCCTCGCTTTTTCCTCATTACCGATTTTAATCGCTGATCTAGCAATTATGAGTTTCGCATCACTTTTTATTTTATTGTCCAATCGATGTTTCAATAATACCATATCAGCATAGTTTTCTGCCTTACCATACTCTTCTATTTGATAATAAGCATTCATTAAATTAGACTGTGCATAAAGTATATTTTGTGGATAGTCTGCCTCATTTTCCAGACGTTCCAAAACAAGAATAGCCTTACTCCAATTTGAATTTTTCAAGTATATCTCACATAATTTTACTGTCGCTTGCTCAGTGTATTCACTTTTTGAGAAATCAACAACATAAGTATAATGTGGTTCTGCATTTTCAAATGTATCTTTTTGATAATATAATTGAGCCAGATAGAAGTGCGACTTTAAAGCATGAATCCCGTTAGGAAACTGATTTAAGTATTTATTAAATTGTCTGATTGCATTATCAGTATTATTTTCTAGATATGGCTTTTCTGCTGCCAAATACATTGTATTATCTAACTCCACATCAGTTACCTCAACGTAATCTAAAGAGCGAACCCAATTTGCATATTCATCTACTCTGCCCAAATCAATATAAATTAAACGAGCAGTAGAAACCGCTTGCACTGCCTCACCAGAACCAGGAAAGTCGGTTGCTACCCTTTTAAATTTGTTAAGCGCTCGCTCATTATCATTAGCATTGTAATACACCAACCCTTGTCTTAATAGTGCTTTAGAAGTAAAAGCACTTCGTCTATATTCTGAGTTCAATTGATCATACATGCGCATGGCCGCTTCGGTATTACCAGACTTAATATAGGTATTAGCCAAATCGTACATGGCGTCATCTCTAAGTGCAGATTTTGAATAGCTATTTATGAAAGACTTTAACTCATTTATTTTGGTTTTACTTTTTCCTAAATACCCATGACTCATTGCTTTTTGAAAAGAGGCATAATCTGTTTCAATTTTATTGATTTGTATTGCCTTATCATAAGCATTAATAGCATTTTGGTATTTGCTTGAAACAAAGTATCCATCTGCCAATCTCAAATAGGCATCATTGCGTCTTAACCTATCATCTGAACTTGAATTAATGAATCTATTAAAATAATTAGAAGCCTTGTTATAATCTTTCAATTTGAAATATGTATAAGCCAGATTATAATTAAGGTTTTCGTTCTCAGGTAATGACGATGCTTCATCCATACCAGCAAATTGTTTGAAACCAATTAAAGCGTCATTAAAATTTGCTAGGTTATATTCTGATTCTGCTCTCCAAAACGTAGCCTTAGCAAAAAATTGAGGATCTCTTGGTTCCTTCAGTGAATTATTAAACATATCCAATGCTTCATTGTATCTAGTTTCATTATATAATTCAATGCCACGGAAAAAAGCCACTTTTTGATAAGCCAACTTATTCTCATAACTATTTTTGCCCTTAAGCAATTCTAGAGCCTCTTTGTAGTTTTTTGATGTGATGAAAGAATCAATTAATAACGTTTCAATTTCTTCTTTATAAAGCGTTTTAGGATACTTTTCTATATATCCAGACAATACCTGTGGAACAGACTGATACGGATTCCCAATTTCATAACTAATCTTGGCATAATTTAGCCAAGCATCTTCCTGAATTTTTAAGTCAAAGTCCATTTGTGATGCATTTCTAAATGCATTTAGCGCTTCTGGTTTTTTATCTAAGTTGATATAACTTTCACCTAAATGATAATAGGCATTTTGTGCAACCGAATTATTGCCATCTATTATTTTATTGAATTCAGAAATTGCACTTTCAAAGTCGTTCTGCTTATAATATGCATATCCTAATTGGTAATAGTCAGTATTATTCCAACGCCCTCTTTTTCCTTCGTAGGCTTTGAGGTAAGGAATAGCTTCAAGATATTTTTCAAGACTAAAATAACTCTCACCTATTATTTTAGATAGTTCAGACTTCTCATTAGAGTTGCTGTTTGGCAGTTGTTCTGTTGCGAGCTCTATAGCCTGTTCAAACTTACCTAGCTTAAAATTTAAATCTGCTTGATAGTAAGATAGCTTCTCCTTGTACTTTTCACTATCGTTAACCTGATCAAAATACTCATTTGCAGTATCGTAATCATTACCTTCATAGGCCATATAACCTATGTAATATTTGGCTTGTGAACCATATTCCTTGGAGTCAACAACTCTATTTAAATATTTTATAGCTTGTTTTCTGCTGCCAGTTGAATAAAGGCAATATCCATAATTGAAATAGTACCTGTTTCGTTCAGATCTTGCAATGCTTAGTTGATCAACCTTCTCGTACCATTTGCGAGCATAAGCGAATTTTGAGTTTTCAAAATAATAATCAGCCACGTCTAGAAACGCAGTGTTTTTCTTTGTACTAGTTGGATATTCTTCAACAAATTCTGTGATTAAATCATATGCATTTTGTTGATTTAACCTTACTGCACAATTAGCTATATAATAAGAACAGTCAGATTGTAAAACAACGTCATCAGTGTTATGTATTATGTCATCAAATAATGACTGCGCCACTTTATACTGCTTATTGTTGAAAAGTGTAAGTGCCTTCTGATAATCTTGTAAATCACTCGTATATATTGCTGATTTTTGAGCAAAACCATAGATTGAAAATGCAAAAAAAACAATAAATAATTGTCTAATTGATAATAGCATTGATTTCGTTTTTTGATTAATAATTTATGATGAATAAATATAATTTAATACAAAACCTATAACGGTAGAATTCTATTATAATTATAAACTAACTTATTAAATGTTAAACTGGCATATTAAAAAATTCAAATTACCGTTATTGTATTTTATCTTACTTGATAATTGATTTTATTAATAATACTTTTACACTAAACAAATTTCAAGCCATTTATGTCCGAAACGGTCTTACAACTTAAAGATGCCACAATTTACCAAGGTGAAAGCATGGTACTGTCTAATGTCAATTTTGAAATGCAAAAAGGTGATTTTGTGTATCTAATTGGTAAAACTGGAAGTGGCAAAAGTAGTTTTATGAAAACACTTTATGGCGATTTGGAACTTACTGAGGGTGTAGGTTCTGTTGTTGACTTTAATTTAAGGTCAATGAAGGAAAAAGATATTCCATTTTTAAGACGTAAGCTTGGTATAGTTTTTCAGGATTTTAAACTTTTACCTGATAGAACAATTAACGGAAATCTGGAATTTGTTTTAAAAGCCACGGGCTGGAAAGAAAAAGAAAAAATTAAGGAACGTATTGAAAGTGTTTTGGATAAAGTTGGTATGAAGACAAAAGGCTTCAAGTTTCCACACGAATTATCTGGTGGTGAACAACAAAGAATTGCCATTGCACGAGCCTTACTTAACGACCCAGAACTTATTTTAGCTGATGAACCAACTGGTAATTTAGATCCTCAGACCAGTATTGAAGTTATGGAAGTATTGCAAGACATAAACAAAAATGGCAATACTATATTAATGGCAACACATGATTATGCCCTCCTTTTAAAATATCCAAGCAAAACACTTAAATGTGATGAGAATAAGGTGTTTGAAGTTGTACAAAGGAAAAATTAAAATCAAAAGATGAATGTAATCTGTATAGGTTATTTTGATAAACATTCAAGATTTTTTCTTGATATTAGAGAGTGGATCAAAACAAATACAGATCACTCCGTTAAGTTTAAAACATTAAGTATTCACTTTGGCGGTTATCTCTATAATATTTTAAGATTTAAATATAGCACTTGGATTAATTTCAAGGCATGGTTTAAAATATTTACAAATAGAAGGAAGTACGAGAAACAACTGCAATCTAAAGCATATAAGGGAATAGATATTGAAAAACATATTGAATTCCACCTAAAACTAAATAAGCAGGCACCGGTTGATGCCTTATGTTTACAAGCTATGGCTTATATTGATATTTTTGAGGCTATGTTTAATAAAATTATACCAAATTATCTTTTAACTCTAGGTGATTCTCGCTTATGTATTGAAATAGCAGTTGAAGTAGCTAAACAAAAAAAAATAAAAGTTTTCTTTATAGAACAAGGACCATTTAAAACAACCTTTTTTGATGACCAAGGAGTAAATGCAAATTTGAGTATTAGAAAAAATACTGAATTAATGCGCACAATCACTGAACATAATAATCCGAATCAACAAAAAGCAATAAAGTACAACAGATCACCAATTTATCGTGGTCTTGATATTCTATTGATGACGTTATTTGAAAACACCGTGATTTATCCTCCAGATTTAAAATTTACAGACATAAATTCATATAGAAAGAAAAACTCAAGCAAAAAATCAAAAATCGATATTAAGAATATGAATTATATTCTTTTCCCTATGCAAATTCCTCTCGATGTTAATATGATTTATCACAGTCCTAATTATAATTCACATCTAGAAATTGTAAAGGACCTATTTGAGCATCTACCTGATAAATTCAAATTAATTCTTAGAGAACATCCGCTTTACATTGGTAAATATGATAATGAATTATATGAATATATAAATACTCATAATATTTGTATTGATAATACTTCAACTTTAAACAAAGCACTAGACAGTGCAAGTGTTGTGATAGTTAATAATTCTACGGTTGGTATTGAAGCAATTTCAAGATACAAACCTGTCATCGTTCTGGGAAATGCATTCTACGATAATAAGAAAGTGTGTTTTAAACTTAACAACAAGTGTGAACTTAGTGAATTAATAAAATTGGCCATTTTAAATGAACCTAATATAATTGAAATTGATAGATTTATTAATTTACTTTATAATACAGTTATGTTAAAGGGAGGGGTCACAGATAAAAATTTGATATCCTCAAAAACCATTGCCAATCATTTAATTTCAAATTTTTAGAATGCCTTTTTTTTCAGTAATCATACCACTTTATAATAAGGAAGACTACATTAACGAATGTTTGGAAAGTGCTTTGAATCAAAGATTCAATGATTATGAAATTGTGATTGTTAATGATGGGTCAACTGATAAGAGTGTACAAATCGTTGAAGGATTTAATTCTGACAAAATCACATTATTTCATCAGGATAATCAAGGTGCGAGCAAAGCCAGAAATAAAGCCGCCTCTCTTTCAAAAGGACAATACCTTGCATTTTTAGATGCGGACGACATATGGAAACCAAACCACCTCGAATGCTTGGATGAAAGTATTAGAACATTTCCCAAAAGTGGAATTTACGCCAATAATTATTTTATAAAGCACAGCAATGCATTTACAGCACCAGCTAAGCTTAATATTCAAATTAATACGAACAAACCCATTATTCTTGAAGATTTTTTTGAAGCAAGTCTTAAAGAAACTGTTGTTTGGACATCGGCAACAGTAATAGAAAAAAATAAATTTATGTCCTATGGTATGTTTAATACTGCTTATCCAACCGGTGAAGATTTAGATCTATGGATAAGAATAGCATTTAAAGAACCTATAGTTTTTCATCCAAAACAGACAATGATTTATAACAAATCAATTAAAAATAGTTTAGGTAAAATTGAAGATAATGACGCTAGATTTATTTTGTTCGAATCCTTTAAAGAATATGAACAAAAAAACAGTAGCCTTAAAGCCTATTTAGATTTGAAAAGGTATGGTCTCGCATTGAGAACAAAAATAAATGGTGAAAATAAAATCTATAAGGATACTCTAAAAACTATTGGTTTTGAAAATCTCAATATGAAACAGAAACTATTATTAGGCACACCTTCTAGTCTACTTAAACTACTTAATAAGATAAGACCTGTTATTATTAAAAACAGTTTGTATTTAAGAATTTTTAAAGGCTAGGAAATCACTATATTTTCTTATGTAATCTTCTTCATTGTACTCTGCAGAAGCCAATACCAAGCAAACACAACCAGAAGAAAAATTATCTATTTCTCGCCATATTCCAGGAACAATAAATAAGCCTTTATGAGGTTTATTTAGGTTTATAATTCTTGTATTGTCACCATCCTTTATATGCACATCAAAACTACCAGAGAGCGGAATAATAAGTTGATTTAATTCTTTGTGTGCATGACCGCCACGAAAAGCATCGGAAGGCACATCATACAAATAGTAAACCCGTTTAATATCGAAAGGAATGGTATTACCTTCAATAACAGCTAAAAGCCCTCTTTCATCATGAACTCTAGGAATTTCAATTATTTCTACGTCTTCTATTTTCGAATTCATATTTAAGATTCAATTAAATTCTGCCACTTCAATGCTATCGCTTCCATTGAAAATGACTCAACACTGCTCCTTGCTTTATCACAACAGCTAAGATATAACTTTTCATCCTCTACAAGTAAATCCAATCCTTCTGCTAATGCTTTTGAATTGTGATTTTCGACCAGAATACCATTATATCTATCTAATAATACACCATCTTCATAATTATCATATTTTACACTTACCACAGGTTTTCCACAGGCCAATGACTCCAAAACTGTCATAGGAAATCCCTCATAGCGACTACTTAACACAGTAAATTTTGAGTTATAAATATGATTAAAAGGATTACTTGAAAATGGAAGTAAAATTACTGATTCTGTAATTCCTAATTTCTCCATTTTAGATAATATTTTATCCTTATCCTTACCGTTGCCCATTAGCACTAACTTAATTCCACGCGAGCTTAAATTTGATTTATGATAAGCATCTAATAAGAGTGATAAGTTTTTTTGCTCATCCTCAAATCTTCCGTACCAAAACACAAAGGGAGTACTCAGGTTTACAGGTTCATCCTTATATCTATCAATATAGTTAAAATCAACCGGATTGTAAATAGTTGTAATATTCTTAAATCTATATTTTTTGAATATTAATTTTTCAATTTTATCCGAAACTGATACAATGGCGTTAGATTTTTTATAAACAATTTTAGTTAACCATTTAAATGGAGGAAAATACAGATTTATTGCGTGATTGTGAACTATGTAAATTGTATTTTTTGGGTAAATAAAAGCAGAGATAATATATTCAGAAAATGGTTTTATCCTAACTCTATGATCTATAACAAAGTCTATTTCATTTGCTTTCAAGAATTTCCTTAACAGCAATAGACGATTAAGTCTACCAAAAATGGTATTATTTTTCTCTTTAATTTCGCCAAGATTGAATAAAGTTCCTTTGTAAGGATAGGAAATACTATTTAAAACAGTTACGATAAATACTTTGTAACCCAAACTTTCTAACATAAAAGTTTGTAAGGAAGCTACTCTATCTGCACCACCTTCACTTAGTGAACGAGTGATAATACATATTCTTTTTTTATGATTACTTTGCATATTAATTTGATGGTAAAGATATTAAATGAAAGTTTTACTTTTTGGAGAATACAATAGAGCCCAATGGAATATTAAAAAAGGTCTTGAAAAACTTGGCCATGAGGCCATAGTAGTGAGTATGAGAGACGGATTCAAAAAAGTTGATGTGGATATTGAAATTAAAGATCCTTACACATCTTATCCACTTAAAAAGCTCAGAAATTTATTAATTAAAGTACTTGGGTTTGATATTTCTGCCCACAGCATAAAAAAACAAATTAAGAATAAGAAAAAACAACTTTCAGGTTTTGACATTGTGCAACTCATCAATGAAGCACCATTTGATTTTAAGAGACATCACCAAAAAGAAATATTCGATTGGTTAAAAGATTGGAATGAGGAAGTATTTCTATTATCGTGCGGATTAGACTATCCCAGTGTAAAGTATGCTTATGACAAACAATTTAGGTATTCAATTCTTACCCCTTACTTCGAAAATAAAGGAAATAAAAAGGACTTTTCACCTGCATTAAGTTACATAACTGAAGAACATATAAACTTGCATAAACATATTTTTAAACATATTAAGGGAGTTATCTCAAATGATTTAGACTATCACCTTCCTTTAATTGGATACAAAAAGTATTTAGGCATGATTCCTCACACGATTAATACCTCTAAACTTAAGTATTCCAAACCTAAAATTAATGGCAAAATCGTCATTTTTCATGGCATAAATACTTACAATTATTACAAAAAAGGTAATGATATTTTTGATAAAGCTTTGAATCTCATAAGAGCCAAATTTAGGGATCAAGTTGAAATAATTGTGACTAGAAATCTTCCTTATAAAAATTATATTGAAAGCTTTGATAGAGCACATATCCTATTAGATCAAGTATATGCTTATGATCAAGGCTTCAACGCTCTTGAAGCCATGGCAAAAGGAAAAGTGGTTTTTACAGGTGCAGAAAAAGAATGGGAAGACTATTTTGATGTAGAAAAAGATACGATAGCAATTAATGCCTTACCAGATGAACAAAGTATTGCCTCTAAATTAGAGTGGTTAATTAACAATCCTGACGAAATTGAAAAGATTTCGGAGAATGCAAGAATATTTGTAGATCAACATCACAATTATATTGATTGTGCCAAGCAATATCTTAAAATTTGGTCTAATGCTATAAAGCATCAATCTTAGACTGTCTCTTGTAGTATATCTGAACAAAAATAATCACAACGATTAGATATATTATATACCTCACAAAATGAGCAATTACAACTCCTTCCGTACCATAAATGTCAATAAATATCTTGGTAAGCACATAAAATAAAACCAAAGAAATTAACTCTGTAATCACAAAGCTTTTCACCAATTTCTTAGCCAAAAATTGATAAGCTAAAACCAAAGCACACAATCGTATAAAATCACCCAAAAGTTGCCATTTAAACAAGGGTTCCATTCCTAAGAAATTTGGATAAATCAATTCAATAATATAATTGCGTAACAGATATACCAATACCATACCAACAAAGAAAATTGGCAATATGGTCTTATAAATATTAATCACCTCTTTATTAAAATCTACACGATTATATATACTTGCGAATCTTGGTAAAACATATAGTGTAAATAAACCTGTCGCAAAAACCATATAGTTCTTTGAGATAAAGTTTATAGCTGTCCAGTAACCTGCTTCATTAATATTTATATCTTCAGTTACAATGGTCCTAATTTCTAACTCAATAAAGTTTATGAGAAAAGCCGAGACAAAAGACATTAAAGTAAATGCTAAAAGACTATTTCTGTAACCTAAATTGAGCTTGAAATTCTTAAATTTCACGTAACGATTTAGAGTTTTACCAAATATTAATATCAACGTTACTAATTGTATGATTGGAGCAATAGCAATAGCAATTATAACACCATCTAGATTATTGGTATAAAGCCCAATTACTAACACTAATGAAGCTAATAAATAACTTATCAGCTCAATTTTTGCATACTTTTTATAATCAGACA
Source organism: Winogradskyella sp. KYW1333 (assembly GCF_003335675.1). Taxonomy (GTDB): domain Bacteria; phylum Bacteroidota; class Bacteroidia; order Flavobacteriales; family Flavobacteriaceae; genus Winogradskyella. The sequence continues at coordinate 46,495 of NZ_QPHL01000008.1, forward strand.
ATCCACTGACAACACCGCTTATAATTCTACTAAAAGCAATAAAGGGAACTATAATCGCCAAAAGTTTAAACACATATGAATATTCAATTGAATCAAATACATATCGTGTAAAATATTCTGCTCCATTAAATAAAACCAAAAAAGAAATTACTGACCCAATGATTAGAAATACTGTAGCGTTTGAAAAGACTTTGGTAAGTTCAGATCGATTATCTTTAAATTCTGAAACATACTTTACAATACCACTAAAGGTGCCAAGTGTTGAAGTACTCGACAGCATTGCAAGTATATTTCTAATTTGTCCAATATTGGCAATACCTGCTTCACCAACTGTAACAGCCAACAACCTTTGTATAAAAACCGAGACAATAAGCCTTATAAAAATTACAACGGCGTTTAAAGAGGTTATCTTTAAAACAATATTATTTTTGATAAAGCCTGGGAGTTTCAATATTTCTAATTTAGCTTTCTTTTACGTCTTCATCCGAAAGTACACCGAACAAAGAACTACCAAAAATTAGTAATATTATTCCGAAATGCATAATATAACTTAAACAATGACCCATTACGGCACCTTTTAAACCATAGAGATCAATAAAATAGATACTGGTAAAATAAATGATTACAAACAAAAATATTTCAAGGACAATGAAATGTGCAAACATTTTTTTCGCTAAGAATTGATAAGCTATAACCATGGATAAAACCCTCATAAAATCACCCAAAATTTGGTAACCGAATAATTCTTCTACGGGTTGAAAATCTTGCGTAAATAAAAGACTTACTAATAAGGACCTACTCAAATATATAACCAATAGAATTAGGGCAAAAATTGGCATTATGGTTTTATAAAAACTAAACACCTCTTTTCTAAATTCTTTCTTTGTATTTATTTCAGCAAATCTTGGTAATATATACAGTACCATCAATGAATTAATAAACATCAAATAATAATCAGAAACACGATTCATTGCCTGCCAATAGCCTGCTTCTTTTAATCCAATTTCTGTAATTAAATAATTTCTAATAATAATTAAGACAATAGGAATGGCTATTGAAGAAACCAATGCCATAATCATATATGGGCTTAGATTGTTTAATACTGAAAAACTAAAATCGGATATTTTTAGATAGTTCATTAAGTTCTTCCTGTATAGTATACCTACAATAGAAATTAAAAGGTTTAACGCTGGTGCAATAACCACAGCCACCAAAGCCCCATCAATATTATCTTGCCATATCAATAAAATAGTTACTAAAAGACCAAGAACTTGCCCAATAATATTGATTATGAATAGAATTTTATACTTCGAAAAACCATTCATTATGGCAAACACAAACATGTTTAATGCATAAAATGGCAATACAATTGCAAGTATCTCTATGACGTAGGTGTACTTGTAATTACCTTGAAATATTAAGCTATTAATATATTCGGCATTATAATAACATAAAAATGCCAAAAGCATTGAAGCGAAAAAGCCTAAGTAAAATACCGTAGATAATGTTTTACCAAGCTCAATAGAATTATTCTTAAACTTATCTATAAACTTTACTACCCCTTTGTAGAGACCTGCAATTGCAACAGATTGAACTGCGCTAAGAAAATTCCTCAAGTTACCGATAAGAGCCATTCCCTCAGCTCCAATAAAAACTGCGATAAATTTTGAGACTAAAATTCCGGCAATAATCTTAACACTAATATTAGCCGTGTTAAGGCTAGCTGCCTTATTTAAGACTTCTGTATTTATATAATCGAAAAATTTCTTCAATTAATACGTGTTTAGGGCGTCAATAACGCTTTTTACTTCCGCATTGGTCATAATGGGACTTATCGGCAAACTTATCACTCTTTGATGAATCTTCTCAGTAATTGGCAAATTTAATTTGGAATAAACTTTCAATGCTTCTTGTTTATGAGGTGGAATTGGGTAATGAACCAACCAACCTATTTCATTTCTATCCAAATATTGTGAAAATTGAACTCTGTCTTCCACTTCTACCACAAAGGCATAAAAAACATGATCGTTACTATTATTATAGCTAGGTAGTTTAATCTTTGAATTTTTAATTTCTCTTAAATACATTTTAGCAATTTCTTGCCTTCTTTCATTATCCTTATTTAGAGATTTTAATTTTATTGATAAGAATGATGCCTGTAATCCGTCAAGCCTGCTATTAAAGCCAACGATTTTATTCTGATACTTTTTCTCACTACCATAATTGGACAACTTCCTCACAACATTTATTAGTTGTAAGTCATTAGTCACAACTGCTCCGCCATCACCAAGTGCACCGAGGTTCTTACTTGGATAAAAACTAAATGCACCAGCATCAGCTAGGTTACCAGCCCTACCCATTTCACATGAGGCACCATGAGCTTGTGCAGCATCTTCTATTAACAAAATATTCTTTTTGTCAACCATTTTCTTAATGGTTTCTACATCAGCTAATTGACCATATAAATGAACAACTATAATAGCTTTTATTTCTTCGTTTAAGATTGACTTTATCGCTTTAGATGAAATATTATAACTATCTCTATCTGGCTCTGAAAATACGGGAATTAGACCTGAATGGATTACGGAAAGAATGGTAGCGATAAATGTATTAGCTGGCACAAGTACTTTATCACCTTCATTTAATTGACCTAACTCTATATATCCCTTCAATATTAAGGTTAGAGCATCTAAACCATTTCCTGTACCAACACAATACTTTGCGCCACAATAATCACTAAATTCGTTTTCGAATTTTGTCACGCTTTTTCCTAAAATAAATTGTGATTCCTTTAGACTTTCACTTAAGATTTCATGAAACTGATTTCTAAATCTGTCGTTTATTTTATGTAGGTCTAGAAAGGGTATCATACTAAAAAAATTCTTAAAATATTCTGCTTATACTCATTGCAACCTAGTTCTATTTTTTGTCTCATCAAGCCTATATTATATCCTTCTGGATATGATTTATCCATTATTGTTCCCATTGAAAAAAAACTTTTCCCTTCAGCTTTGTATTTATGAATTAGATCTATAAATAAGTATTCCAATGCGCGCTCCGTTTCACCTAAAGCTGTTGTTGCTCCATATTGCGATTTCACAATCTGTCCTTTATCAAAAATAGTAATACCTGCCAATATTTGGCCTTTCAAATAGATATTAAACTGCTTTATTTGATTATTAAATCTAGATTTTAATAACGAAATCTCCTGTAATGTGTGAACAGGTTTAGTGTTATGTCTATCTTTTAATCGTGGCACCAGAACCTGATTCCAAAATTCATCAAAATTGTCCTCTTCCTTAATTTCAAACCCTTTGTCCTTATTTTTTCTATAATGTTTTAATTTGGTTTTATGTATGCTTAAAGGCTTGTTGTAGTCAATAGCTAAGACCTTATTGGCACCAATAATAGTTGCAGTATCATCTATCAATGCATTAAATACATAATGGGATAAATCACATTGGTAAAATGTTGGTAATTCTCTGATTTCTATAAACTTAAAACCTGCATCCTTAAGAAAAGTTAATAATGCATTTACAACAGCTTTGATACTTTCAACATCTAAGTCTTTCCTTGTGATTAATCCACCATATGTTAGACCTTGGTGTGAAATAAGTTCATCAGTACTTTTATTAGCCGGCAATACAGCAACTATGTCATTTTCCTTTTTTACCATTAACGAAAAGTCAACAAACCTATCGCTATGGTAGTCCATAAAATTTCGATTAAACAAAAATGTACCTTCTTGAGAATTCTCAATAAAGGAATTCCATTCGGAAGCCTTTTCATTGGTATATTTTTCTACTAGTATAATTTAGTTATGAATTTAATAAGCTTAATTTTCAATCTAATATATTTACCACATTACCTTTTCCGTCAATTGATTTAATTACATCTTTATAACCTAAATTATTTAATTTAAGATTATAACTAGAATCATCCTCCAAATTATCTAGGTACTTTGGATTTTCACTTAATGTTGCAAAAAGCACTCTAAATATATTGACATTAGATTTTAAATCTTTGTCATAACCCTCAGATAGATTTCCATTCCATTTTATGGCAGCTATGTTTGAAAATATAGATTTTATTAGTTCTGGTTTCTCATTAGAAAATAGGTCATTAAAACTTCTTAACCCAACCCAACCACCATGGTCAGCTAATATAATGATTATTGAATTTTCGTCATTATCTGAAATATATGTTACAATATCCTTAAGCCAAACATTAACTTCCTCAATTCGGCTTAAATACCTTAATCTTTCCGCATCGATTGATTCATCAGTATTGTAGAAAGCAACATGATGGGGTAATAATTTTTCTATAAAAAAGAACTTGGGGTTCCTATCTTCAGGCTTAAATACTTTTTTAAAATCTTTATAAACATCTCTAACTTCGCTTCCTCCTGTTGTCAGATATGGAAAATCACTCTTTTTAATGTTATAATAATCGTAAATCTTCTGCTTTTTGTTTTGTTGAAAATATTCATCTTCTGCGATAAAATGTGTCTGGTATCCATTGTTGTTAAAAATGGAAACCACTGGATTATTGGTTGAGATTATCTCTCTTCCATTTGCCATTTCAATTTTTGGAAACAACATTTCAGCGAACTTATGTTGTTTCATTGCGAATAACGAGGCATTTGAAGTTAAACTGGCAGGATAATTACTTCTAAATCCATTATAAACCTTATATCCATTAGTCTCTAACCAACTAAACAAATCACTTTTTGCACTATATGGTGAAGAGGCAAACATTTGTTCAGACACATATCCGTCTGGTTGGATCATATAAACGTTGGGTGTTTTCTTAAATTTAACATTTTCTATTTCATCAGGTTGTTTTATCCATGTATCTGGCTTAATATCTTCATAAGCATGTATAAGAATTCTTAACATTGATAAACCCGAAAACAACAATAGCATCACTATGATTTTCTTATAAAGTTTTCTAGGTTTGAAGGGTATTAATTTCCACAATACAACAAGTGCAAGCAATAAAAAAATACGTTTTAAGGTAGAATTAAAATAAGTATGTGTTAAAAAGAAAATAACACCTATAACTAAAAACCAAAATAAAGCGTGTCCCTCATGTTTATGTAATTTCTTATTGGTTTTAAAACACAAATAATAAACTACGTATAAGCCCACCAAAAATACGGTTAAACATGCTAAAAAAAAGAGCAGATGTGAAATTGAATTTAAAGCCCAATAATTATTGGCAACATAAAAGAGAATTGGAGTAATTCCTATTGCAATAAATGCGAGGATTGGTGACTCATGTTCACTGTCTATAAATGCAAGTATTTTTTGTTTTAGATTATTCAAGCTTTAATCTTCATTAAATACATAACCCGCTCAGAGCTCTTTACTTCAAGCTTTTCGATAATATCAAAATATGTAGAATATGATTTTTCAAAATTAGCAATGTTGTAAAAATCAAAATACGATTCAAATTCTCCTTTGGCCCTTAACAATCGTTTAACCCAAGAGTCATTTCGATTTGGAAACTCAATAATTAAATCCTTTGAAAAAATACTAAAAAACTTCGCGGATTCTATAAAAGGGACATTACCAGATAATGACATATGATGAATAACCGCTAAAGCCATAGTAACATCGGGTGAATATTGTTTAATTCGCTCTAAAAACGAACTTCGTTCTTTATTGTTCAAGCCAATTGCAGGTGATGGATTTAGTACATCAAGAACAAATGGTAAAATGTCCTTTTCTTTGTTCTTCTTCATTGTAAGATAATTGATATCTACTGCATTGTTATCAATATCACATACAAGGTTTTCTTCAATTTTGTAATCAATGAACCTTACAAATGTCCCATCGTTTCCTCCTATATCAATTAACTTCGTAGGATTCAAGTTATTTATCCAGCTATTAATTATTGCAGATTTATGCTTAAATGCCTCGTCTGAATAGTTTGTTTTATCGTAATAATCAGACCATTCGGTTTGACCTTTTAGCTTTAAGTTTTTAATATAGCCATATAAGCTCTCAATAATATTGAGTAATCCTTTTTTAGACAATTCCTTAACCTTAGTCTCGCCTTCATAATCAGTATTGTGTTTACTTTCTAGCTTAGCCAAAAGATGGATATTACTAAATAAGATAGGATTCAGCTTCGTTCTTTTAGGTAGCATTGAGCTAATTAAGGTAACTGGTATTCCATCAATAAAATTGCTCATTAATTTTAACTGATCTGCACCATGATAATGCGCTAACACAAGAGGTCCAAAAAAATGCGTTATAAACTGCTTGTAAGCTCGCCAAGGTTGATTTCCTTTATAAAAATCAAAACTCAAAGTATCAATAAATATGGCATTCCCTTTAAGAAACGTAATATTGAAGGCCGAAGCATCTTTGAGTGTAAACCCTCTTTCCAAGGCATATTTCTGAATCTTCAGAGTAAGAAGTGCCGCCTCTTTGTACATGTTAAAACTCCATTCATAAGGATAAGTTATAAATGGAATATGCTCTGGCTGAATTATAATTTCATTTTCTGAAATCGATAATTCTTTATGCGAAATCAATAAGGAGTTTCGAAATAGACTTTTATAAAAACCAGAGTTTTTAAGTTCTTTATATTGATTAAAATAAATAGTATTTATTACCCTTTTTATTACGCCATTATCTAAAAAAATGTAACCTGAAGGATCTCTAAATGAAGAAGAATGAAGTTCTTTAGAATCCACTTTACTTTGTATTGTCTACATCAGAATCTTTAACATCAATATCATCAAACACATCATCTTCCATTGGCTTAGCTAAACCCAGAAACAGTTTAATTTTATACATCAAATTCTTAGAAAATAAAACTATACCTGCAACAGCCGCCACAATAGCTTGGATTATCATTGCCCCTAAACCTGGATCGAAATAAAGAAAATACATTTAACTCGTTTTTGTAAATATAAAACTTCTATTTTTTATTAGTAGTTAAATAATAAATATTAACGGTTAAAATAGCAGCATTAGCTATAATAATAGGAAGACCTATCCGTATGCTTGGCATTAAAAATCCATAAAGAATAAACAAAATACAACCGGTCATATTCACTATTCTCAACTTTTTAACTTCTTTCATAGTGAACGACAGTAAAACTATAAATGAGGCCAAATAGCCTATGTATTCAGTGACAGTGATACCAAATAACTCCATAAAATGGATTAAATATTTTTTGAACGCTTACGATCTACTTCTTTTAATAAAATCTTACGTAATCTTAAGTGATTTGGTGTTACCTCAACATATTCATCTTTCTGAATATATTCTAAAGCTTCCTCTAATGAAAATTTAATCGCAGGTACAATTTTAGCCTTATCATCTGCACCAGCGGATCTTACATTACTCAATTTCTTGGTTTTGGTAACATTAACAACCATATCGTCTCCACGTGAGTTTTCACCTATTACTTGACCTTCATAAATATCTTCTCCTGGATTAACAAAAAACTTACCACGATCTTGTAATTTATCTATAGAGTAAGGAATTGCTTGACCATTTTCCATGGATACTAAAGAACCATTTTGTCTTTCTGGAATCCCACCTTTTAAGGGTCTATATTCCGTAAATCTATGTGCCATAATAGCTTCGCCTGCAGTTGCTGTTAAAAGCTGATTTCTCAATCCTATGATTCCACGAGATGGTACTATAAATTCACACACCATTCTATCGCCTTTGGCCTCCATAGTCAGCATTTCACCTTTACGCATGGTTACCATTTCAATGGCTTTTCCTGAAACCGTTTCTGGTAAATCTATAGTCATTTCCTCAAAAGGTTCGCACTTTACACCATCAATTTCTTTAATGATAACTTGTGGTTGTCCTATTTGAAGCTCATAGCCTTCACGACGCATAGTTTCAATTAAAACCGATAAGTGCAATACACCACGACCAAAAACCATAAACTTATCGGCACTGTCCGTTTCTTCCACGCGCAGTGCTAAATTCTTCTCAAGTTCTTTAGTTAAGCGTTCTTTAATATGTCTAGAGGTAACAAACTTACCATCCTTGCCAAAAAATGGAGAATCATTAATGGTGAATAGCATACTCATAGTTGGCTCATCAATGGCAATAGTTTTTAAGCCTTCTGGATTCTCTAAATCCGCAACAGTATCTCCAATTTCAAATCCTTCTAAACCTACAATAGCACAAATATCTCCAGCTTGAACTTCTTCAACTTTTTTACGCCCTAATCCTTCGAACGTATGCAGTTCCTTAATCTTACTTTTAACAATTGAACCATCTCGCTTTACTAAAGAAATTTGCTGATTGGCCTTTAAGCTACCTCTAGTCAATCTGCCAATAGCTATTCGTCCTGTAAAAGATGAAAAATCTAAAGAGGTAATAAGCATTTGCGTGGAGCCTTCAGAAATTTTAGGTTCTGGTATATGATCAATTACCATATCTAACAATGGCTCAATATTATCAGTTGGCTGTTGCCAATCTTCACTCATCCAGTTATGCTTCGCAGATCCATAAACGGTAGGGAAGTCTAATTGCCATTCCTCTGCCCCAAGTTCAAACATTAAATCAAACACCTTTTCATGCACTTCATCAGGAGTACAATTTTCTTTATCAACCTTGTTTATGACTACACATGGCTTAAGTCCTAAATCAATAGCCTTTTGAAGTACAAATCTTGTCTGTGGCATAGGCCCTTCAAAAGCATCAACTAACAGTAAAACACCATCCGCCATATTTAAAACACGCTCTACCTCACCACCAAAATCGGCGTGACCAGGCGTATCGATAATATTTATCTTGGTATCCTTATAAACAACTGAGACGTTTTTAGAAGTTATTGTGATTCCTCTTTCACGTTCTAAATCATTATTATCAAGAATTAAATCACCTGTGTTTTCATTCTCGCGAAACAGTTGGCAATGGTACATTATCTTGTCTACCAAAGTAGTTTTACCGTGATCTACGTGTGCTATAATTGCAATGTTTTTAATCTTAGTCATAACTGATGCTGATTTTAAGCGTGCAAAGGTAAGTCTAATTAGCTGTAAATCGTTAATTATATGTTATTATTTCATTTACAAGCAATTTGGATTCGTAGCTTTCGTTATTCATCTGATTAATAGTAAAAAGCCTGCCTAACACCAATAACTAATGTTTAGTATTTTATATCTGAACTCTCAACAATTTATCACAGATGAAAGCAATTAGTAAATACACTCGTTTTATCCCTTATTTATATTTTATTTCGGTAATAATTTATTGGTTTACATATACCAATAGAACAGAAGGGATTTCTGCTTATCCCATTTTATTATTTGGAATTCCTTTTATATGGCAACTTATTAAACCAAACAGAAATCTCAACTTCTCCTTAGGAATTATTTTTGTTTGTGTCTCCTCATACTTAATATTGGCCTATGGATTGGCATTACTCAATATTGTTAACTGGTTTGGAGCTACAGCTTCATTTTTTACAAGTATTGGACTATTTATTACGGGTAGTTTTGTAATGGCACTATGGATGATACGCAATAGTATTCAGAAGCAATTTTAACTTCAAAATGTTTTAGGCATTAAAATATTATCTTTGTAACTTAATATTAAGTCAGTTGCTTTGATAACAATTCCTAAAATAAAACATTCAGATTCTAATAATTTCTTTCTTTTATGTGGTCCTTGTGCTATTGAGGGAGAAGATATGGCGTTACGTATTGCAGAAAAAGTCATTTCTATTACAGACAAACTTGAAATTCCTTATGTTTTTAAGGGTAGTTTCAAAAAAGCTAATCGTAGTCGTGTTGACAGCTTTACTGGTATTGGAGATGAAAAAGCACTCAAAATATTAAGAAAAGTATCGGAAACTTTTGATACTCCAACTGTTACTGATATCCATGAAGTATCTGATGCATCAAGAGCAGCGCAATATGTTGATGTTTTACAAATTCCTGCATTCTTAGTAAGACAAACTGATTTAGTAGTTGCAGCGGCAAAAACAGGCAAGGTTGTCAACCTTAAGAAGGGCCAGTTTATGAGCCCAGAAGCCATGAAGCACGCTGTACAAAAAGTGAAAGATACTGGAAATGAAAATGCATGGATTACAGATCGTGGTACCATGTTTGGCTACCAAGATATGATTGTAGATTTCAGAGGTATACCTACCATGCGACAATTTGCACCAACAGTATTAGATGTTACCCATTCGTTACAACAACCAAATCAGTCCATTGGTGTCACAGGTGGTAGACCGGAAATGATTGAAACTATTGCAAGAGCCGGTGTCGTTAATAATGTTGATGGTCTTTTCATTGAAACACATTTTGACCCTTCTAATGCAAAAAGTGATGGAGCCAATATGTTGCATTTAGACAATCTAGAAAAATTACTCACTAACCTTGTGGCTATTAGAAAATTGGTTAACTCTTTTTAGACTTTTTTATTTAGTTATATACGTTAGAAAAATCAAAACAATCGTAATAAACCAATAATCAAAAGTGAAATCCCTATTAAAGCCTTGAAAGGCATTAACTGATCAGATAGTTTTCTCAATGTAGTCTCTAATGATGGTACTTTTCCAAAAACATGGGTAAGTAATAATATACCTCCTAATAGGCTTAAAGTACTGTAGATAAAACTACTCCTAAACGTTATTAAGGGTAAAATAATTAAAATACCACCAATAGCAGTTTGAAAAGGCTCTAAAGCGTCTGCAATTTTATTAAAAAAATTACTCTCACCGTCCAATTGATCTAAAGTTGCGATTCCTAATAAAATACCACCTGTAATTTGGGCAATGGATAAAAGAATTCCAATCATAGTATATGAATTAATAATATAAAAATAAGAAAATGAAAGTCAATAATATGTCTTGTATGACAATATGTAGATCTGATAAAACATAAAATAGCAATATTATATATTTTAATATTATCTTCTGAGATATATAAGAATGGTTATTAAAATACCTCAATAGCACTTCAAAGAATAAGACTGAAACCCTAATAATATAAGCTGCAGAAAAAGCTGTTAAATAGTTATTCCTTACCCTCTACAAAATCTTGTAGGTAACCAAATTTTTTTGTCAGCTTACCGTTTTCAGTAATTTTTGCACGTTTTAGTATTTCATTTTCGTCATTATCAAAAAACGAAGGCAAAACATGCTCAATAAATGTTTTACCAAATCCTTCACTCGCATCCTTTGGCAATTCACAAGGTAGGTTATCTACAGCCATAACAGTAATTGCGCTCTTTGCATCAAAAGCAACCTCAGTTTCAGAAATTGGATCATAACCATAAAATGGGTCTTCAATGGTTGATGATCTTATGGTACTGGCAACAGGACCATCAATATCACAGGAAATATCAGCAACTAGATTAATTCTAAAATCTGGGTGCCTTGCATCCTCTCTAGTAAACAAATAAGGCGCATTATTGCCATAAAAATGACCAGCTATAAAGAAATCGGTTAGTTTGGCATAAGGCATAAAGTTACTCTCATAGCCTGACGGATCTTTATAAAATGCCAATCTATCACCTACTTTACCATCAGATCTTTTGGCATACTCCAATACATCAACTCTACAATAAACAGGCTCCTTAAATTCACAGGTTAAGTATAAAGCATCACTAACTTCTTTAATCCCTAAATGATCAAGAATTTCTTTAGCTCCCTTTGCCACTTTACCTGTACCAGACAACAAGATTTTAATATTTGGTAATTTAATCGTATCCAACACCTCTTTTACCTCATGTAAATCTGCAAGTGTTTCTACTTTAGGCAAGTTGAACAAACCATCTCTAATTCCAAGTGCCCTAATGCCATTATAAGCTCCAACCAAACCAGCATAACGACCAAAGCCTATTAATCTATAACCATTTGACCCAACAATTGTCTCGTGATCATACAACCGTATATTATTATTCAAAATTGCCTTTAATAATTTTCTATTATAAGGTTGCTTTTTAATGGTATGCGAAAAGAAAAAGTAGTCTTTATTAGCAACTAAAAAATCTAAAGGCACTTCTTTTACACCTATCATAACATCTGCATCAGAAACATCATTGGTAACTTCGAAACCGTATTTTCTATATTCCTCATCTGAAAATACTCTAATATCCGAAGATTCAATAACAAACTCAGCCTCAGGAAATCGTTTTCTTGCCTCATCTAGTGTTTCAGGAGAAAAAACAACACGTCTATCAGGCGGGTTTTTACGTTCTTTTATGATGGCAAATTTCATACTTAATATTTTAAAACCTAACATAATTGTCAGGGAATAGATTTGGAATAATTTTTGCTCAAAAATACTTGGATTTAAGCCGTTACACAACTTTTTTTGTAACTTCGCCATCCTTTTTTAAGATTATCATTTGGGGTCGACTGGTTTTGACAGCGAGATGAATTAAATGGTAAGCACGTCGTGTAATGGCATTGAAACACGTTAAAGGCTAGACCAAATTTTAAACGGCGAGAATAACTACGCTTTAGCTGCATAATCTGAATTATAGTAAGATTGGCCTAGGCTCACAAGGTGAGCAAGCTAAATGTCTCCAGAAAGCCTTGGTTAATGGCGTTCTTTTTTGAGGCATCGTAAAAATTAACTAAGATTAGGTAATGCTTTGATGCCTTTTCGAGATTTAGAAGCTAAGTTTTAAGTAGGTTGTCTTTAACCAGCTTAAAGTCGAAAACCTAAGAATAGACTAAGCGTGTAGAAAGCTATTTGGTTACTTGTTTGGACGAGAGTTCGATTCTCTCCGACTCCACCACACGGGACAAACTCATGTTTTTTGAGATTTGTCCCTTTTAATTTTCATCTAACTCCTTGTCTATCTGTAAGATATACCTCAACACATCATTGATTCTTGCAGTTCGACATTTTTTTTCCATCAAATTCTATTTTTTCTGGAAAAATAGAACTTATCAACTTCTTTTTGTGCGTAATAGCACTGTTGGTAGAAGTTGAGAAATATAAAAGCCGACTAAAAATTGCAGAGTCATTAATTGGATCAGGAAGACCAAAAGAAAACAATAAGAAATCTTTAATAACCCCGACATCTGTTGGTATGACTACTATTATAGCAGTGGTGATATTTGGCAGAAGATTTAGTTAAAAAGTAATCGAAAAATAAGATGTTTTTAGTTATATTGAACCCACTATTTTAGTAACTATGAGCGTTATAAAAGGAGATAACTTAAAATAAAGACGTTATAAAGTTTTTGCTATGCTAAAAACTTAACAAAACTATAATTTGGGACCAACTCAATTATTAAAAAAATAAATGACAGAACAAAAACAACAATTAGAACAACAACTCTGGAACATCGCCAATACCTTAAGAGGGAAGATGGATGCTGACGATTTTAGAGACTACATATTAGGATTCATTTTTTACAAATATTTAAGTAAAAAAATGGAACTCTATGCCAACGAAATTTTAGAACCCGATAATTTAAAGTTTAGAGAACTAGAAGGACACGCGCAAGAATCAGCCTATTTAGAGGCCATGAAAGATGCGGCATTAGATAAACTAGGATATTTTCTGCTACCGTCCGAGCTCTTTTCAGAACTAGCAAGACGCGGCAACGCAGGTGGTGTGCATCAATTTATATTGGGCGATTTAGCCAAAGTGCTCACACACATTGAGCAAAGCACGATGGGTTCTGAAAGCGAAGAAGACTTTGGTAACCTGTTTGAGGATTTAGATTTAACCAGTTCAAAGCTCGGTAAATCAGAGAATGATAAAAACGAACTCATTGTAAAAGTACTCTCGCATTTAGATGAAATTGATTTTGACATCGCTAATACCGAAAGTGATTTACTAGGTGATGCATACGAGTACCTCATTGGGCAATTTGCTTCTGGAGCAGGAAAAAAGGCAGGAGAATTCTATACACCACAACAAGTATCTAAAGTACTGGCAAAACTGGTAGCGCATGGCAAAGACAAAATAAAATCGGTTTACGATCCTACCTGTGGATCAGGTTCGTTATTGTTGCGTGTAGCTAAAGAAGTAGATAATAAGGGCATACAATTCTTTGGGCAAGAAATGAACCCAACGACTTATAACTTATGCCGAATGAATATGATTATGCACGATGTGCATTACAAACGCTTCGATATTAAAAACGAAGATACACTAGAAAAACCACAGCATGAGGATATGCGTTTTGATGCTGTAGTGGCTAATCCGCCATTCTCAGCGAAGTGGAGTGCGAGCCCATTACATATGAGTGATGATCGTTTTTCGGCTTATGGTAGACTAGCACCAAAATCGAAAGCCGATTTTGCCTTTGTGCAGCACATGATTCATCAATTAGCCGATAACGGAACCATGGCTTGCGTTCTACCTCACGGCGTATTGTTTAGAGGAGCAGCCGAAGGACACATCCGTAAGTACCTCATAGAAGACCGCAACTACCTCGATGCCGTAATTGGTTTGCCAGCCAACATCTTTTACGGAACCAGTATACCTACCTGTATTATGGTCTTGAAAAAGGAGAGAGTTAATAAAGACAACATCCTGTTTATAGATGCTAGCCAACATTTCGAGAAAGTAAAAACACAAAACTACTTGCGAGAAGAAGACATCAATCTTATTATTGATACCTACACCAATCGCACTACAACAGATAAGTACAGCTATGTAGCCACACTGCAAGAAGTGGCAGAAAACGACTACAACCTAAACATACCTCGTTATGTAGATACCTTCGAAGAAGAAGAACCTGTAGACCTGGCAGCCGTTGCTCAAGAGCTCAAAGCCATAGATACAGACATGGCCACTACCGATGCCACCATAGCCGATTACTGTAACCAACTAGGCATAGACACACCTTTTTAATGGATAGATTAGATTACATATTATTTGGGCACGCCCCAGAGGGTCAGGCTATCACTACTCGCTATCCCGATAAAAATCGGGATGAGCTCAAACAAACCGTTCTATCCTTCGTGCAACTATGAGTACCGCAACAACACATATCAAAACTGATAAGCAACTCGTTCCCGAATTACGATTCAAGGAGTATGAAGGGGATTGGAGTGATAATAGATTAAGAAATTTATTAAGTGAAAAAATAGCAAATGGTGAAACCGTAGAAAAAGCAGATTTTGGTATTGAAGAATCCAATTTTTACTTGGTTCAATTAAATGATTTGTTTAAATCTTCTGTGGAATTAGATGTTGCTGAATTGATGAAGGTTAAACTAAAACAGAATGCAAAAAGTCTAAGTCTTAACGATGTCATAATCAATAGAGTGTCAATAAATCCTTCTGGTGTAGCGAAAACATCTATTGTAGCAAAACTTCCTATTGGATTGAATACAAGTTTTGAATCGAATATGTTTAGAGTGAGATTTCAAACTGAAAGTATAGACCCGTTGTTCTTTTGTTGCTTCAGTTTGTCTAGTTTTTATATTAAACAAAAACTTGCTTTGGCAAAAGTTACTAACCAAGCAAGTTTAAGTCAAGGTGATATTGGTTTTATAAAGATACCATTCCCATCCCTTCCCGAACAACAAAAAATAGCATCCTTTTTAAGTGCGGTAGATGAAAAAATCCAGCTGCTCACCAAAAAGAAGGCATTGTTGGAGCAATACAAAAAAGGCGTAATGCAACAACTCTTTTCTTATGAAAAAAGACTTTATGAAGGTGAATTAAGAAAAGGAAACTTAGGTGATTTCGGGTTCTTCTATTATGGTAAAGGTGCTCCCAAAACTTCAATAGTTGAAGGTGCTCCAACACCTTGTGTTCGTTATGGAGAATTATACAGCACTTTCAAGGAAGAGATAAAAGAAATCAAATCTTATACTATTGTAGATCCTAAAGATTTAAAACTAAGTAAAGGTGGAGAAGTATTGGTACCGCGGGTTGGAGAAGATCCTTTAGATTTTGCAAATTGTAGTTATTTGCCATTTCCAAATGTTGCTATTGGAGAAATGATATCGGTCTACAATACTGATGAAGATGGATTGTTTATGACATATTATATAAATGCAAGACTTCAGAAGCAATTAGCTCGAATGGTTGAAGGAGGTAATGTTTCAAATCTTTATTTCCGTTATGTCGAAAAAATAGAAGTTGAAATTCCTTGTGTTGAAGAACAACAAAAAATAATCGGCTTCTTATCGAGTATCGATACCAAAATAGAAGCAGTAAATAATCAAATAACCCAAACCCAAACCTTTAAAAAAGGGCTGTTGCAGCAAATGTTTGTAGCCGCATAATATGCAAGAGGTCAAAGAACATATCGCCACCAAAAAACTAGTTCCTCAACTCCGCTTCAATGAGTTTGATGGGGAATGGGAAAGGAACTATGTAAATGAATTGGCATCAAAATTAAAAGTTGGATTTGTAGGAACTTGTGAGCCATACTACACGACTAGTGAAGAAGGTGTTTTACTTGTTAGAACTGGTAATTTAAAAGGAGTACATATAGAGCTTGATGAAGAAAAGTACGTTACAAGAGCATTTCACGATAAGAACAAGAAATCTCAAATTTATCCAGGAGACCTTTTGTTAGCTAGGCATGGAGGTAATGGAGAAATATGTAGGGTTCCTGAAGATTTTCCAACTGCAAACTGCCTAAACATTGTAATTTTAAGAACTAATTCTGAATTGAAAAGTGAATATTTTCAATTGGTTTATAGCTCCTTTGCTGTTCAAAAACAAATTAGTGCTGTAACTGCTGGTAGTACCCAAGTAGTTATTAATACTAAAGAAATCGGGAAATTAAAAATTGTGTACCCATCCCTCCCCGAACAACAAAAAATAGCCTCCTTTTTAAGTGCGGTAGATGAAAAAATACAGCAGCTCACCAAAAAGAAGGCATTGTTGGAGCAATACAAAAAAGGCGTAATGCAACAACTCTTCTCTGGCCAGCTCCGCTTCAAAGACGAAAACGGAAATTCCTACCCAGATTGGGAGGAAAAACGATTGGGGGAGTATTTAATTCATAAATCTACTCGTAATAAAGACTTGAGTGTTGAATTAGTATTAAGTGTGAGTAATAAGAAGGGCTTTATAAGTCAAGAGGAGCAATTTGATGGATATGAAGTTGCAAGTAAAGATGTTTCCAATTATAAAATTGTTGATAGAGATGATATAGCATACAACCCTTCTCGTATAAATGTTGGCTCTATTGCTCGTTTAATAAACTTTGAACAAGGTATTGTAAGCCCTATGTACGTTATCTTTTCTCTTAAGAATGGTTTGAATAAGATATTCTTTGAAAATTTATATAACACTCATCGTTTTAAGCATTTAATCAAGGTTGGTTGTTCTGGTAGTGTTCGTGATAGTTTAAATTTTGATGATTTATGTGACTTTGAATTTAAGTTTCCATCAATTGAAGAACAACAAAAAATCGCTAGGTACTTATCGAGTATCGATACCAAAATAGAAGCAGTAAATAATCAAATAACCCAAACCCAAACCTTTAAAAAAGGGCTGTCGCAGCAAATGTTTGTATGAAAATTATATTAAAAGTAAACCTGTAAGTTGATTTTTATGAAAATTGTTGATATATTTGCAAAGAAATTATGTTCCATTGCCTATAAGAAAGAAGGTAGTCAAGAATACGATGATTGCGAATATAACAGGTTACTTGAATTGTGGACAGATGTTAGTTATCTGAGACAATATGCAAAACAAAATAATGTTGAAAACATTAATAAGTTCGTTCGAGATAGGCTAAGAGATGCCGAATTGATAGATGACTTTTTAAATGACTTAACAGAAGAAAATGAACCACTTGATATTTACTTCAAGCAATTAGACAACAATGAGACGGGATTTAAATTACTATCATTACGTAAAGGTAAAACTTCTAAATACGATGGTTTAAGATTGTATGCAATTAAAATTGATAATGATTGTTTTTTAATTACGGGAGGTGCTATTAAAATGAGCCGTAAAAATAAAGATCATCATGATACCAGAGAGGAAATGAAAAAAATTGAAAAGGTTAAAGCTTTTTTGCAAGAACGTGGAGTAATAGATCTTGAATCGTTTTATGAATTTAGAACAGAAATTGAAACCAATGACAAATAGCGAAAAATTTAAAAGCTTAATTTCTAAAGAAAAAACAGCTACAGTTTCAAGAAATAAAGAACGCATTAAAAATCGAGCAAGATTAAGAGAATCTCAAGAAATTGCTTTAAAGGTCCTTACTAAATTAGATGATTTAGGTTGGTCTCAAAGGAGATTAGCTAAGGAATTGAATGTGTCGGCTCAACAAGTAAATAAAATTGTTAAGGGTAAAGAAAATCTAACTTTAGAAACACAAGTAAAACTGCAACAAGCACTTGATATTCCTATTCTAGCAAGTTATTATGAAAATAAAATTGAAGAGTTTTCGTTAGAATATTTTTTCAATTTTGATGTGTCAATAAGTAAACTTATTACCGATCAAGGATCTTCATTTTTTAGACAAGAGTTTAAAGAGGTTTTTAATTCTAAACCTAAACTAATTGTCGAGAGTGAATCAAATTATCAATTAGCATCATAATGGGAGATAATAAGATAGGATTTGCATTAGTGGGTCTTAAAACTGAACAATTTGCTACTTTAGAGGATTACTATACTCCAAAAGCAAAAACAGAATTAAAAACAGGCCTAGAATTTAAATTTAATAAAGAGCAAAAAGTTATTGCTGTTTATGTTACCACCATCTTTGAACAAAAGAAAAAAGCATTTTTAAAACTACAAGTAAGTTGTCATTTTAATATTTCAGATGATTCATTTGATAGATATTGTGATGATTTAAAAATCATTTTCCCAAAAGGTTTCATAACTCATATAACAATGATTTCAATTAGCTCTGTTAGAGGAGTATTACATGCTAAAACAGAAGGAACAGAGTTCAATAAATATTTGTTACCCACATTGGATGTTACCAAAATGGTAGAAGAAGATATTGAATTTGATATCAAATAATGATATCCTTTGATCTAGTTCTAGGTTAACAATTTTCGTAGTTGATTTGCTTTTATGACTAAACAACCAGAAGCTATATTAGAATATAATTTAATCCAACAATTGATTGGCTTGGGCTATGCCGCTGCCAAAGTACTAGATGGTGGTGCATTGGTTTCTAACTTAAAATCTCAACTCGAAGCTTTTAATAAAACAAGCTTCACCGATAAAGAATTTGATGGGATACTCAACCATTTAGCAAAAGGCAATGTCTTTGAAAAAGCTAAAACTCTTAGAGATCGTTTTAGTTTTACAAGAGAAAACGGAGATATTATCTATGTGCGTTTTTACGACTCTGAAAATTGGAACAAAAACCTTTTTCAGGTCACCAATCAGGTAACTCAAGAAGGTAGCTTTAAAAATAGATATGATGTAACGCTCTTAGTTAATGGGTTGCCACTGGTGCAAATAGAGCTAAAACGTAGAGGCACCGAAATTAAAGAAGCTTTTAATCAAATTAACCGCTATCAAAGGCATTCGTTTTGGTCTAATCATGGCTTATTTCAATACGTACAATTATTTGTGATTAGTAATGGGGTTAACACCAAATACCTGGCAAATAATAAACTACAATCAGTGAAGCAAACCTTCTTTTGGGCAGATAGTAACAATAAAAACATTACTGAGCTTACCCAATTTGCAGACACCTTTTTAAATCCAGATCATTTGGGTAAAATGATTGCTCAATATGTGGTAATGAATGAGGCGCATAAAAATATGATGATTTTGCGTCCTTATCAATACTACGCTTCAGAAGCCATTATTAAGCAAGTTTCGACTTCCAATGATAATGGGTATATATGGCATACGACAGGCTCAGGTAAAACTCTAACCTCGTTTAAGGCAAGTCAAGTAGTTATGGATTTACCAGGAGTACATAAAGTCGTATTTGTGGTAGACCGTAAGGATTTAGATTACCAAACCATGAAGGAGTTTAACGCCTTCAAAAAAGATAGCGTGGATGTTACCGATAATACACATTCATTAGTCAAACAACTAACCGATGATACCAAGTTAGTTTTAACGACTATTCAAAAGTTAAACAATGCGGTTTCAAAAGCACATTATGAGAATAGATTATCCCATTTGCAAAACAAAAAACTCGTTTTCATATTTGATGAATGTCATCGAAGTCAATTTGGTGAAACCCATGGTAGAATTACAGAATTCTTTGCCAACAGCCAACTTTTTGGATTTACAGGAACCCCTATTTTTGCAGACAATGCTTCCAAGAACGAATTAGGAAAACGTACTACCAAAGATTTATTTGGCAATTGCCTACACAAATACGTGATTACAGATGCCATTCGAGATCAAAATGTACTGAAATTTGGTATTGAATATGTGGGTAAATACAAAAACAAAAGCAACACCTTTATAGATATTGAGGTTGAAGCAATTGATAAAAAAGAAGTTTTTGATGCTCCCAAACGATTGGAAAAAATTGTAGATTACATCATCGCTTACCATTCTCATAAAACTTTCAATAAAAACTACTCTGCTTTATTTGCAATAAGTAGCATTGATAATGTTATTAAATATTACGAGCTATTTAAGAAAAAAAAGGAAGAGGGGCTGCACAATTTACGCATTGCTACTATTTTTACTTATGGTGCTAACGAAGACGACTACGATGCACAAGATTATTTGCCAGGTGATGACTTGCCAATGACGGCAGAACCTAAGGCAAAATATGTATCCAGTCATACTCGAGATAAATTAGAGGAGTTTATTGGCGATTATAATGTTATGTACAACACCAGGTTTTCTACCAAAGATGCTCAACAGTTTGAAAACTACTTTAAGGACATCAGTAAACGACTTAAGGAACGAGAAAAAGCGACGTTCAATGATGAAAAGGATAGATTAGATATTGTGTTGGTTGTTAATATGATGCTGACGGGCTTTGATGCTAAAAAAGTAAACACCTTGTATGTTGATAAGAACTTAAGACAACATGGCTTAATACAGGCCTTTTCCAGAACCAATAGAATATTGGGAGAGCAGAAATCACAAGGCAACATACTAGCATTTAGAAACCTTAAAAAAGCAACAGATGAGGCCATTACCTTGTTTTCAAATAAAGAAGCCTTAGAAACGGTGCTGATGCCACCATACGAGGCAATTGCCAAAAAATTCGATGAGGCACTTACTAATTTACGAGCCATTGCTCCCACTTACAAAAGTGTAGATGATTTTCCAAGTGAAGAAGAAGATGCACAGTTTGTACAAGCCTTTAGGAGGTTAATGCGTACTGTTAATGTATTACAATCGTATACCGATTTTAACTGGGATGATCTTACCATTGATGAACAGGAGTACGAAGACTACAAGAGTAAATATCTAGATCTTCACGATCGTATAAAGCAAGACAATGCTACTCAGAAAACCTCTATCCTAGATGATATTGATTTTGAATTAGAATTGATACACCGCGACCTTATTAATGTGGCTTACATTTTAAAATTATTAGCCCAGCTTAAAGACGCAAAAACATCAGATGTTAAAGCGCAGAAAAAAGCTATTATGGATCTACTTGGTGGTGATGTAATGCTAAGAAGTAAACGCGAATTAATAGAAAAATTTATTGAAGAAAATTTACCACTAATTAGTGATGTTGATTCAATTGATGATGAATTTGAGCAATACTGGCAAGATCAAAAGGTATTAGCACTTGGTAAGTTGTGTGATGATGAAAATTTAGATAAAGCACAATTTAAGGCCTTAATTGATGCCTATATTTTTAGTGGTCAAGAACCTATTAGAGACGAAGTTTACAGATGCTTAGATAACAAACCAAGTGTATTACAAGCCAGATCTATTGGAGAACGTATCATTAGTAAAATGAAAGAGTTTGTTGAGGTATTTGTGAACGGGATGGTAGGTTAAATTATTTAATTTAAAATCCCAGCCCCATGAAACAACGCATTAAGTACTGTAACGTCTGTAAAGTAGATTTTCCAACAATGTACAGGATACAATACAAAAACCCTAAGGAATGGGTGTTTGTGTGCGAAGACTGCTTACTTAAAGTTAAAATTAATAACAGCGCTTATAAATACGGTGGTACTTGGAAGAAATGAGAATTAAATTTGATTTAGTTCAATTAAATCCTCCCCAAAATAGTTCGACTTCACTCCCTTTTCCTACACGGCATTATTCCCTAAAATAAATTAAACCTTAATTTTTAAGATATTCCTCGTTATTAATGTACTCCGTATGAGATTTCATTCTGTCGAATTCGTCTGTAATATCTTCTGGCTCCATTCCTATAACAAACTCTAAAAGATGCATGTCTGGATTTTCAGCACAAAAATCAAAAATCATTTCAGCAGCATAATACCCCATAGTTTCCAATAGCATTATGGTTTTTGATTTAATATCCTCACCATCTGGATATTTAACATATAATGAGGCAGCACTGTAATTGATATCACCTCCATCAGCCAATTCAATCTTGACATGAGTATATGGAGTATACCAGTTCTCTGAAAGTAAAGAATGTATCTCCGAATGATGATCTTGTGTTATCCATAAAGGCTCCTCATCTTCATAAAGCAAGTTCACCTCTTCATTTTTCTTTAACCCAAAAAGCTCAACAACCCTAAAATCTCTATTTCTTAAAAATATAGCTGCCTTTTCAAACCCTACAGAACTAATTCCAATATGGTTGGTTTCTTTAAAATATCCGAAAAAATGTATCATTCGTTTTTCAATTTAACTAAAACAACCCACAATAAAGTGTTTATTTTTTAAAGTTCTTAAATTTTAATTTATATAATAATTTTCGCAGTTTTATTAACTCATTCCATTGTTTGCCTTGAGTATCAGACCACCACTTAAAAGTTACAGAATTAAATCCATTTACCACCCTCATAGTGTATGTTACTCCATCTACTCCCATCCCAAATTTGGGTAACATAGCAATATTTAAAGTATTGAGTATGTTGAGCAATTCTTCTACTTCTTTTTTTTCTATCTCACAACAGTTATTATTTGAAATCACATAATAGCTTTTAGTTTCCCTTTCAATACTTACCGTTATTTTTTTTGTCCTTGATTCTAAAAATTCAGGGAATGCATTTTCAACATCAAATTCAATTATAGTATCTAAATTTGGTTTCATATAATATTCATTTTATTTATTTAATCAGTCTATAATTCTAATATTCCCATTAACTAATTCAATAGGTCCAACTAGGCCTAAAATATGTTCTAGTATGTATATTGGGCTTTCTTTTAAACGGTCTTGAAACTCCTGCCTTAGGGCAGAGAGATATAGTGCTTGCCTATGTACTCCAACAATACCGCACTTGACCTCTTTATTATAAGCTTTTACAAGCGTATTGAGTGTATAGGTTTCTAATCGCTTTTTATAGTCTGCAATAATTTTTGCATCTCCTGCTCTATCTATTAAAATATATTCCATAATATTTCTTATCTGTTTTTTAATTTTTATAATGAAGCCAAGGATTTAACTATAATTTCTTATTTCCATGTTTAATCGTTTTTAAAAGGTCAGTTTTTAGTCTTTCCTGTCTTTGTCTCAATGATTCAATGGAGTCCTGTAAAAGAGATTTATTGTATTGATCATTCTCTGTACATAATTCGGAGTCATAAATTTTCCTTAATTGCTTTTGCTCCATTATAAGCATGGCTGTAACTTTTTTAATTTCACTTTGTAATGAATCTTGTTTAAACCCATTATTAAGCCAATCAATAATTTCTTGAGATGTTTTAAATAGTTTTTTCATAATGCATTTATTTAAAAAATTAATGCACCAGAATCACAATATGTTATGTGGATGTTCATTTATTTTGACTGAACTGTCCGTATACTTGACCACCGTGGCTGTTGTGCTCGGTTGGTACGCGACTTGCGTTCCTGATACATTACAAATATAAGAAATATTGCGCTTAAATTAAAGAAATTAGTGTTGTATTAGTTCCAAATCCTCCCCAAAATAGTTCGACTTTACGCCCTTCTCCTCCACGGCATTATTCCCTAAAATAAATTTTATTTTAGGGAATATTATTTTTTTAATAATCCTGAAAAACATCTATTCCATCTCAAACTCTTCGCCATCTGTAACAGCAATATCTCGTATGTCGGTCATTAACACTCGCTCTAATTTTTCAATCAAATCTGTACGTTCAATATCATCTATATTTCTCCAATTATTTTCCACATAAATAAAAACATTTGTAAATTCTGAAGATTGGTGTACTCTTATGTTTAAAACATCACCATCAATTTCGATTATGGCCTCGTGCGTTAATTCGTAGTATGTTTCTTTTGCTGCTGAAATTGTTTTGATTTTCATATGTTTTTTATTTCAAATATTTTTTACCTAAGTAAATCTTGTGAGTTTACTCCTTTCAATAAAATTAAGAATTTTCATCCTCATATCCATTTAAATATCTAAAAAACCAATACACAACTAAGGGCCATAATAATACATACACCAAACTTTCAAAGAAATGTAAAGACTCCGTGTTATTAGAGTTAAATTTTGTTATTGAATCCACAATTACAAACAAGAAAAATCCGAAAGCAAAATAATATAGTATACAAAGCATAATTTAATTTTTATGCAATATCAACCTATGGATTGCCATATCATGTCAATACTAGAGTTTATTTAGAAAATCAGTTTGTATTAATTTTTTAAGGTATAAAGGTTTAATGATATTAATTTCGCCTAATTCTGAGGCTATTAATTTTACAAGATCAATATTTGGCACCAGTAAAAACTGAACTTCATTAAGTAATCCATTTTTTTTGCCCGTAATGTTTTGAGTGAAATGTAAGGGCCTGGTTTTCCAGTATTCTATTAAAAAATCAGAAACACCAAGAGTTATTAGTGTTTTCTGTTCTTTGGGTATAATACATTTTGTTACACCCAAATAGTACTTTTGCAGTTCTAAATCTTCAAAAATATCTTCTGGAATTTTTTTAATTTGGAATGTATTACCAAGTTCAATTTTATTAATTCTATCTAAACCAAAGATACGCAATGCTTTTTTTGTGAGATCATAACCAATGATATACCACCTATTTTTACTCACTTTTAAACGAAGGGGGAAAATGTGTCTGTTTTCAGAATTTCCCTGATACTTCTCATATTTAAAATTTATAATTAAAGTGTCATCTAGAGCTTTAAAAATATGTTTAATAACTTCTATATTTTCAAAGGCTGACTCATTATCCATAACATACTTAGAATAACGTTCTTTATAGTTGTCTTTAAATTTATTTAAATATTCTTGTTGTAAAGCTCTATCAAATAAATTGTCTTTATCAACAAAAGTATCATGTATAATAAACTTTTTATAGTAAGAATTATAATCTATCTCAAAACCTATTTCTCTCAAAAACTCAAAATCTCTATTGAGTGTTCTAGATGATATTATATAGTCATGTTGTTCTAGGTATTCTAAATATTCTTTTTTGCTTCGATACCTTTTTAATCCATAATCACGTAGTAAGGCAATACGATTTAGAGCAGGAAAATTGTTACTCGACATAGTTGGAGTGATTTTTAATTTTGACACTCAAATCTAAACAAAATCAATGTATTGACATAATTTGTCACACTTGGTGTCTTATTTTGTAATTAAATCATAAAAAGATAAATTATGGAAAACACGTTTATGAATTTTTATAGTAAATTGATTAAAGAGTTTGAGATTGATAATAATTTTGAAGAAATTCGTTGTAAGACAGAGAAGATAAAATGGCCTAACGCGAGTGGAGTTTATTTAGTTTGGAAAAGTGCTTTTGGCTCAATCGATGATTTACTATATATTGGCATGACAGGTAAATTTAAAAGAAATAAAAAAAACGATATAGTTTTTAATTCAGGCACATTTGATAAAAGAAAATCAAGATGGACACCCTACAGATTTTGTGAGGATGAAAGAGATGGGGAAAATTATTTTTCATTTAAGTATGGACCTAAGTATAAATTAAAAGAACAAGGCAGGCGTAAATATGAACCCGATGCATACAGAGAAACAATTGAATATTCTAAATTAACAATTCATTGTTTTTTAATTTCTGCGAATCATAACGATTATACACCTGAACTTTTAGAAAAAGAAATGTTAACAAAATATCTAAAATATACGGGAACTTTGCCACTTGCAAATAATGAATTATAATTTTTTGACATATCTTTTCATAAATTCACTAAAAATTGTCTTAGAAATAACTTAATTCTAAATACATGGAGGTTAAAAAGTTTAATGCGCAGCTTAAGACTAAATATTATGAAATAGATAGTTTCGACAAATATGAATGGGACAAAATATCAGAGAATATTAATTTAACATCGGAAATTATTAAAGAATATTCCGATAAAATCAATTGGTCAAGGATAAGATGTCACTATAATTTTGAATACAACTTTATTGAAAAGAATTTATTAAAATTTGATTTTGATGTATTAGTTAAAAATTGTCTCCTTGATGAAAATTTAATTTTAAAAGGGTGGGATAATTTTTTTAAATTACATTTGATTAACTACCAACTTCTCACAGGTTCCATAATTGATCAATTACTGAAAGATTTTCATCAAGATGACTTCATTTTGCGTAGAATTATTACTGTCCAGAATCTGAATAATTATTATTTAGAAGAGATAATTAGTCAATTAGGTGAAAATCAAATTTCAAATGATTTTTGGGATGAAATTTCAAAAAATTATTTATCAGAAGATTTTATAATTAAATATGATAATAAACTTAATTGGAAGTTGCTTTCGCGATATCAAGATTTTACAGTTAAATTTTTAAAAGAATTCATAGAAAGAATAGATTGGGAAGAGATATCAGCCTACCAAAAATTGAATGAAGATTTTATAATTGATAATAAGTCAAACCTAAATTGGCAATCTATCAGTTCAATACAAAAAATCACCCCAAGAATTGTAGAATTATGTTTTGAAAATATTAATCAAAATACCCAAAATTGGATAAACATTTTAAGCAACAATAAGTTTAAAGAAGATTTAATTTTAAAAATTTTTGAAAGAACAGATTGGAATGAAGATATGTTAATTTCCGCAGCAAAATATCAGATTTTAGGACAAGATGTGATTAACCTATTAATTAAGAAAATTGGGCAGTACAATCAACATTGGATTTATTATAATCAAAAATTTAATAAAGATTTTATTTATAAGAATCTTGATAATTTTGATTTTAATTCATTTGCAGATAATAAATTTTTATCTGATGAACTGGTATTAGAGTTTCAGACACAAATATCCAATCATATAGGGAAATCTTCAAGGGGCTCAAAATTACCTGATAAAAAATCTTTAGAAAATCTTTTTTGGAAAAAAATCACTTCTCATTACAACATTAATAAAGACCTTCGAAAACAATATAGAATTAAAGTTAATACTGGTAATTGGTTTTATAAATCAGTAAAAATTATAAAACAAATCATCTTTAATTCACATTATTATGAGACTTATGATAGTTTTTTTTATGCTTACTTTTTTCCTAATTTTCATGAAGATTATGAAGTCAATCAAACTATTAATTTCAGATTTCATAATAGAGATATATGGCGTGAGAATTTTTATGTTGAGCCAATCTTAACTGGTGATGAAATGAATAAAGGTGAAAGTGGAACTTTTTCACATAAAATAGTTAAGGTGAAAGTTAATTATGAAGATGTCAGAAAATTCGAAAGAGTTAGAAGACTTCCGGTAACAAAAATCCAGGTTATAGGAATTATAGAAAGACCTGAATTTACTAAGGAATGGAATAATCTTGCACCTAGGCGAATTGGAATTTAATTTAAATAATATTATGAATAAAGTAAATTTTAACAACGAAACAGTAAGACAAGCAGTAAATGAATGGATTAATGAGGAAAAGTTAGCAGAATCTAAATATGGTCATATATCCAAATGGGACACATCTGAAGAAGTTACGGATATGAATTTTCTGTTCAGTAAGGCTGACGCTTTCAACCAAGACATCGGAAATTAGGATGTAATTAGTGTTAATATGAAAAGAATGTTTTGTTTTGCTGAGTCATTTAACCAAGACATTGGGAATTGGGATGCAAGTAATATGGAAAGTATGTTTAAAGAGGCTAAAGCTTTCAAACAAAACTTAGGGAATTGGAATCTATCTAAAGATGCCGGTATTAGTTTGATGTTTGATTAAATCCGATGGTTGCAATTAAGAAATTTTAAGCTGAGGAAAGATAGCTTTATAATTGATTTCATTATTAGTTGCACCATTAAAAATTGAATACAAATAAAATGAAATTACCAAAAATAGATTATGACTTCTGGCTTTCAAATTGGAATGATACTGTTGGGAGAGGTAAAGTATATACGAATAAGAATTTAAGAGAGTATATCAAATTTGATAATGATATTAATTCTTGTACAGCAGAAATTTATAAATTGACGAAAAGCAATAAACTATCTAAACAAACGATTTTACAGGTTGTCGATTTAATTTATTCCTGGGGTGGTCCATCAGGAAGAATGTTTTATTCAAAAACAAATGGGAAAGAAAGTCCAAGAGAAGAACTTGAAATGAATAAAAATACTTTTCAAAAATATTTAGATGGAATTAAACTCGCAAAAGAAGGTAAAACAAGTAGTATTAAAATGTTTAATAGTATTAGAGGTATAGGTCCATCATATGCCTCTAAACATTCTTACTTTTGGAGTGTAAATAGTTATAACCCATTAATAATTATTGATTCAAAAATAGCTGGAGCACTAGGGTACAATACAATTGATTTGCTTTTAAAAGATTATAGTTACACACAAATTATAAAAAGTTTTATTCATAAAGCAGAAGCAGAGTTTAAAGAGAAAAATCCAACTAAAGTTGAAAGAGCTTTGTTTGCTTTTCATAATTTCTACTTTTTAAATGATAATAGTAATTGGAAAAATAAAAATGAAACCGAAAATTTTGAAGAAGCTAAAAGATTAGCAAATATTTTATTTGAAAAATAGGTAAAAATTAATAAAATCAGCCTTAAAAATCACTTATTCAAGATGTAGTATTTTTTTTAAGTGAAGTGGTTTTCAACCAAGTAAAGAAATATTAACAAAATATTTAAAGGATTCATGGATTTTGCCTCCTGCAAAAAATGAACTAAAAAATGTTTAATTTATAGAAGAAAATATGACCTGGGAAAAGTATTACCAATTTGATAATATATCTAAAACAAATACATATTTGAGAATTATCTTCACTCAAATAATAATTGCTTTTTTTAGTTTTTTGCACCTTTTTACTGACCTTGGACATTGGTCTGGCTTCATATTTTTATCATTAGTTGTGTTGGTTCAAATAGTTGCCTTCTTTAGAGGTAAAAAAGTTTTTTGGCAATTTTTAAATCTTAATTTAAAAGAATTTGGATTTAATTATGTTTCTGTTTTAAAAATATGTTTTGCATTAATACTGGTTTATTATCACAATGACCTTCTTTATGGAATAATACTATTTATAATTTTTAATGAATTTTTAAGGTTTTTATATAACCGTTTGTATGAGTATGATATAATTGAAAAACAGCATAACAGCAATGATATAAAATTAATTAAAAGTGGCACCATTGCAGATTTTGATTTTGTTGAATTTCTGATTTTACTTCTAACTCTTGGTCTACCATTTCAAGAGTTTTTAATTATTGATTTGAAACTAATCACTTTTTTAATATTTTCATTTTACAGTTTACACTTTTTAGTTTTTATCTCGCCCATATTATTTAATCAAATTTATAGATTGTTAAATCAATCTTTAAAAGTGTTTTTTATAATCATTTGCTTTTTATTTATAATTACAACACAACTAAAGAACTTATATAGCGATGTATATCCAGGGTATTTTAATGATTCTTATTCAACTTTAAAAAATCTAATTAATATTATTACGGGAAATATATTTTCTGAATTAAAAAATTATGATACCGGATTAATAGCTTTATGTTTTATATTATTTTGTTTTGTGGGCATTATATTATTTACAATTTTTACAGCTATCATGGTAGATACCACAATAGAAAACCATAAGGGTATGAAAAAAATATTAGGCCTGTATGATGGAAGTTATGTTATAGGTTTTTATGAAAAAGATAGTACTGGCAAATGGTTTATTTTAAATCGTTTAAAACATAAAGGAAAATATTACTTTAATGATATAGAAGAGGACGAGGTTGTAGATCCAGATTTGCCACCATTTGATATTGAAAATGCCTATGCATTAATTATGAGCAAAAACGGTGTCAAAGGTTTGGGATAGAGTAATTAAAATGCCGCAATTATGAAATATTATTATACATTTAGTTTAAATCTTTCTTATGATTTAAGAGATATAAAAACAAAATTTTTAATTAATTAACTTAAATTTCTCATGTTTGTTTTTTTGATCTGTTTCTACAGGTCCAATTATTAAAACAATTGACTTAAACAATTTTTTATTCATCAAAATGAATTTCAATTTGATCCTTAATTTCATCCCATATTATATGATCAATATTAATAAATGTCTGTTCAACTAATCTGTAAAGTTCTTCGTCACTCAATAATTTACCTTCAGATAATTCACTCCTAAATTCATCTATATTGTATAAATGGTCTACATAATAACCATTTTTTTTAGTGTTTTTTTTGCCTGATTTACTTCTTCATTGTACATAAAATATTTGATTTAATTGTTTAAATAGTAAATTACATAAATAGTTGCTCTTATTATAATCATAAGTTAATTAATTTAAATTTCTCATGTTTTTTTGATCTGTTTCTAAAGGTTCAAATTTCAATTCAGTCCCTTCATAAAATATTTTACTTATGTAGCTCCATTCTGAATAGAAAGATAAGAAGTTGACATAATTTGTCATGCTAGGCATTTATGTTTGTCTTGTAAAAAATAATATATGAGATACTTAACAAAATCACGCTACAAATTGGGTTTAGAATGCCCAAACAAATTATACTACACTAAAAAAGAACAATATGCCAATCAAAAGCAAAATGACCCTTTTTTGCAAGCTCTAGCATCTGGAGGCTTCCAGGTAGAGGAACTAGCACGATTACATTACCCAAATGGTAAATTAATTGATGATGTAAAAGGTGAGGATTATGATTACAATGCAAAAGTAGCTCAGACAAATTCATTGCTGTTGCAAGAAAATATAGTCATTTTTGAAGCAGCCTTTAGGTATAAAAACCTCTTTATACGGGTAGATATTCTTGAAAAAAAAGGGAATCAAATTAACCTTATAGAAGTCAAAGCAAAGTCCTTCATAGAAAATCACAAAAAGAAAGATGTTTCCTATAACTCCAACTGGAACTACTACCTGTTTGATGTTGCTTTTCAGAAATATGTTATCGAAAAAGCAAAACCCTCCTTTAAGGTGACTCCCTTTTTGATGCTTGCAGACCAAGATAAAAAGGCTGCTACTGATGCATTAAACCAAACGTTTCGTATTAAAAAAAATAGTAGCAATAGAACTGGAGTTGAAATTATAGAAAATGATATTTCTACTCTTAATTTGCCTCAAGATTCTGTTTTGTCATTAAAAGATGTAACCCCAATTATAAAAAAGATAGAAACTGGAGAACACCGAATTTTAAATGAGTATAACTTCCAGGAGACCATCAAGATGCTGTCTAAAGCCTATCAAGAAGATCGTTATTTTGGTTTTGATTTAGATTTTGCTGCTTGTAAAAAATGTGAGTTTAAAACAGACACCAGCTCAAAAGATAAAAAGTCTGGATATAATGAGTGCTTTAGCAAGCATTTGGGAATGAAAGAGGAAGATTTTAAAGACCCTACTGTTTTTGAAATTTCCAGGTTACACCCAACAAAACTCAAGTTTTTTAATGAATTAGGGGTTTTAAAATTAGAGGATGTAGATGATATACAATTAATGCCCAAAAGTGAATCCAAACAAGTTCTTAATGGCTGGAGCCTCTACGAGCGGCAAAAATTGCAAAAGGAAATGGCCATAAGCAATACAGGTAAACCTTTTGAATTTTTAAAAGAGAAACTTAAACAAGAGATAGATTCATGGGAGTATCCTTTAAATTTTATTGATTTTGAAGCTTCAACTGTGGCCTTGCCATTTCATAGTGGGCAAGCTCCCTATGAAAAAGTTGTTTTTCAATTCTCGCATCATGTTGTAAATGAAAAGGGAGGTATGGTAGAGCATGCCAATGAGTATATCAATTTAGTACCTGGTGAATTCCCAAATTTTAAGTTTGTAAGAGCACTACAAAAGGCACTGAGTCAAAATAAGGGCACGGTATTTCAATATTCTCCCTATGAAAATTCAACACTAAATCAAGTAAAAAGACAGTTAGAAAATTCAAATGAGCCAGACAAACACCAGCTCATTAGCTTTATCAAATCCTTAACAACACCACCATCTGCAAAAGATTACAAAGGAGAACTTTGGAGGCCAAGCCGGGGTATGGTAGATTTATGTGAAGTCATAAAGGCCTATTACTATAACCCATACACTAAAGGCAGTAATTCCATTAAAGAGGTTCTGCCTGCAATTTTTAAAACATCCTCTTTTATTAGAGAAAAATATAGTCGTAAAATCTCTGATATTAATATGTCTTCCAAGAACTTCTCCCCAAACTATGTTTGGTTAAAAATGGAAGATAATGAGGTGGTAGACCCATACAAAAACTTAGACAAACCATTTGAAGATTGGGATGTAGAAGTAGAGAGAAAAAGTGATATTGATGAGATTAATAACGGAGGTGCTGCACTTACCGCATACGGGCTTAGCCAATACACAGATATGACAGAAGATGAGCGTACAAAATTAGAAATAGGATTGTTAAAATATTGCGAGCTAGATACCCTAGCTATGGTTATGATATATGAGCATTTAGAAGAGATAACAAGCCTATGAGCTATACACCAGATAGTACATTATTAGATCGTGAAAGTTTGGTATTTCCCCTAAACTTTGTCTACTTTAAAGTTTGGTTACAAAATTCATCAGACACTAATAATTACAATTTAAAGACTAACATTGGTTTTCAATATTCTCACCATCTATATCATCAAAATGGCACAATACAGCACGCCAATCAAACGTTAGTAAAAAATTCTAATTATTTAAATTTCTTTAGAGCTTTACAAAAGGCTCTTGAAAGTAATCAGGGCTCTGTAATAATGCATTCATTAAAAGAAAATAAAATGATTAGTGCTATAGTTAATCAAATCTATGAATCAAATATAGAGGACCGTGCAGATTTATTTGTTTTTGGGCAAAAAATATCTATTGGGCAAATGACATCACCAGCTATTAAATGGTCTGGTAACAGAGCCATGGCTGATATAATTTCAATGATTAACCAATATGGTGATAAAGGTTTCAAAGCACTTGATACTTTAAGTCAAATAATAGCCCTTATTTTAAAAAAAAGTGAAAAATTAAAAAAACAATACGCTGCGTTAAGCACTCAACTAAACTTATATGATAGTAAAGGGTTGGCTGCGCCTAATACAAGTAGTTTTATGAGCGATATATCATCGCTTTACACCATAGAATCACTATCACAAAAAGAGGTTTTAAAACAACTGTTATCTAGTATTAAATTGCGTACACTCTCAATGGTCATCATATATAAATATTTAGAAACACTAGACCATGAATGTATTTGAAAATATACAAAAAGAACTCGTAGATTTAGTAAAAAGTAAACAGCCATTACTGTATAGAAATAAAAGAAGAGACGCCTATAATTTACCGCCAGATAGATTGTTGCAGGTATACCAAAATTACTTTACAGACATCCCAAATAAAGGAAATTATACTTTTAAATACTCAAAAAATGACGAAAATGATTTGTTATTTCTTTTTCGTGTTTACTTTAAAATGTTTGTTGAACTTAATGAAAGCCTAATGACTGTCTATAGAGAAATTCCAAGGCGTTTTAAGATCATCAAAGAGGTAAACAAGCAAAATCATAGGCATACACCAAAAACTTTTGTTAAAAATTCTATTATGCACCTATCAAAAAGTGTTTATGGAACTACTAATTACTTGAATGGTATTGCTCTTGCCGAAAGTTTAGAACCTCTTCAAGGAACAGATATAATACCAACAACACAAATTAACTATCAATACATAAAACCGTACAAAACATAATTTTGGGAAGAAATAAACTTTGTTTACTTGATTTAGACCACACACTGATATACGGCTCTTATGCCCCAACTGAAAAGACAGAATTATTATTTGAGCACAGCCAATATTTAAAAGTTTATAAACGACCATTTGTAGAAGAATTTATAGACTTTTTAAATCATTTTTACACGCATATTATTGTATATACAACAGCTAAGAAAGACTATGCAAATCGTATTTGTAATGATCTAGGCATTCATGCATTAAAAATTTTAACAAGACAAGACTGCAAACAAAAAAACAACACATATTACAAAATGTTTAAATCTGAATGGGCTAAAACGTACAACTCTATTCATATTGTAGATGATAGTCCTAATGTTTGGCTTGATACAGAATATTATGACAAGCAGATAACCTTTGTGGTTCCAAAAGAGTTTAGAGGAGAAGCAGATGATATGGAATTATTAAAATTAAAAGAATTAATTAAAAACATCCAAATCCTCTCCAAAAAAGTTCGACTTCACTCCCTTCTCCTCCACGGCATTATTCCCTAAAATAAATTTTATTTTAGGGAATAATTTTTTGATTTAATTTACAATAAATAAAAAATATAATAAGTGATACGATATCTTAAAAATCTCATATTAAATAAAATTATACAAGTTCCTCTGACAACAGAAAAAAAGGGGAATAAAAAGTATATTATCTCGAAGAATAATCCGTGGCTCAATCCCAAAGATAATTTTGGAAAACTAGAAAGAGATAAGTTTGAATAAATAATTATTCAGCTCTGTCTGTAATGCCATATTTAAAAAATAAAATAGACCGCTAACGCGGTATTAAATTAAATTTATAAATAATTAAAAAGCCCGAACTACACGAACATTGTTCGTGGCGAGCGTATTGACGAGGCTCTGATTACCATTGTTAAAATACTGCTCCCACGCGACATATACATCGCTCTCCGAAGAACTCCAGTAGTAAGTAGGTAATAAGTTTGCTCCATTTCCATTAGTATAAACAACATACATAAGGTTTAATTCTCTTTTGGTAGGCAGCCTCCAATCTTTAAATTTAGCACCGTCAATATCGTGATTAGAGGGATTGCTTGATAAGTCATTAGCTTCATACCAATTTGAAGATCCTTGGTCTTGCATTGCAACCACCAAACCGTGAGAACCATCTGAATTAATTTCCATAACGTAACCACCTAACTCTGCGTAAAAAGTGTTTACATTGTATATTGGTTTTGTTACAGTTTTGGCATGCAAAGCATAAGGTACACTCAACAACTGGCTAGTCCCTGTTATAGTGTAACTGGTTCCTCCTGTGGGGTCGGTCTCTGTTTTTATAAAATAGGTGTCGTTCGCCCAATCAATAGTTGTAAAATCTCCACTTACTACAGTTCCTGAACCAATTTCTAAACTAACCAATCCGTTAGTATTGGTAGTAGGTGTTTGTGTTTCCTCATAAACAGCTGTACCAGAAGCAGACCCTTGTAAAATACTTATTTGCATTCCTACAGGTTGGTTGCTAATTAAATTATCACCAGTGTCTCTTACAACCGCTTGATAGCTCATCTTCTCAGGGACTTGGGCAGAGGTAGTTGCAGTTAACAATATTGCTGCTAAAAATGTGTATAGCTTTTTCATTTTTTAATGATTTTAAATGTTTTTAATGCTTTATTGTTTTGGTTTACTTTAAGGATGTATGTGCCAAGGGCCAATTGTTGCATCCCTATTTGTGTGTTATTTTGGGTGACTAAGCCTTTTGCAACCACTTTGCCTTGCAAATCATACATGGCATAGCTCATACCAACTAAATTCGCATCTGTTAATGCCAATACAACCACATCTGTTGTAGGGTTGGGATAGGTAATTGTTAATTGCGAGTTTTCTGATAAGTCCTCATTACTTAATGTGTTGTCACTCCCAACAAATGATAATGTACCATTGTCTTGAATATCATAAACTGATAAACTGTCAAAACGATTGTTGGTGTTGTTAAAATTTTTAAACACATACATACGCTCTGCTTTTGATGGTTTTCCAAGATTATCAATGAATGACGTTGTAGGTGCTATACTTCCTAAAAATAAACCTGGATCAAAGGTATCAGTACCATTATTGTCAAAACCCCATAAATTTTGCCAGGTCATACATACGAGTGTAGAATAATTCTGTTCGGGGAATAATGCACTCGTTCCATTATTATCAATATCATCTAAAATGGTATTTAAATCATTAAACAAAGTCACAGATACTGGTAAATCTGTCACGTATGTATTGACACTTTGATCAATGGTTGGCCAAATGGTTGAAAATGGGTTTTGTGTACTTTCTGTAGATACAGGATCTCGCGTTATGACATGGCCTAAAGGAAGGGCATTTAAATCGTTACTGAGCCAAGTAGCAAAGTTTTGACCTATTAAATCAGCTCTTTCTAAACCTGCCACGTTTAGACGTATCCATGGTAATTCAACTGAAGAATTATCTGGCAGTGTATAGCTATATGGGCCAATATTCCAGTCGTCAAATGAATTGAAATCATCAGCATGTCTAAAAACTATTAAAGTTTCACTTTGAGCACATAACATATTGATAAAAAATAAATGAGCTGCTAGATAAATTATAGCTTGTTTCATGATACTAAATTTTTAATGTTAATTTCTTTAAGTTTAAACCCAAAATACACTCCAACGGTTACACTTACAAGCATGAATATTAAACCTGTTTCATCTTTTAATAAATCACTATAAGGTGTTTGTACTGACATGGGTTCATATAGGGTTTGAATAAGGGCATTATGACTGGCATGCATTAATATTGCAGGAATTATACTTTTTGATTTAAATACGTAGAAAGCCATCGGTATGCTCAACATGGTCAGTGAAATTATAAAAGAAGGAATACCTATCAACAAATTAGATGTTGAGGAGTAATCGGTAAAAATTAATCCTGGAATATGCCAAGTAGACCAAATAAAACCTACAATTATTGCAGCTTTCAAAGGGGAAATTCTTTTAGATAATTCATTCAATAAAAAACCACGCCAGCCTATTTCTTCTCCAATGACCACCAACACGTTTATTAAGGTTGCTAGGATTCCCGATAAGAGAAGTAACCAGCCAAAAGTATCATTATAAAAACCACATAGCCATACAATAAAATATGCAACGGTCACATAGATAAAAGGTAAGGTATAAGCTTGTAAGGCATAAGTCAAGCGCTTTATCTTAAAGCGAATATTATCAACTTTATTTTTAAATATAACTTTAGTGATAACATATGATATGGTAGGGATAAACATCATTGTAATAACCAAAATATGACCTTTACTAGACCTAATACTCCCCTCGTTAGCTAACAAAAAATTACATACCACACTAAGTACTATTAAAATAGCGAGAAACATATATAGAGGTTGTACAGACTTAAAACCTTGATTTTTAATTTTCATAAATATTTTATTTTAGTCAAGATTTTTAATCCCTAACAAAACGCACTGAAAAGCCGTAGTGCACGAAGTAGGAGTTGAACCTGTAAAAGATACTGAAATTGGCGCTCAAGTTGCGGTTCCAAGCGTAATTTGTATTGTACTCAGTGGAACTCCAAAAGAACGCAATGATACCCTCACTGTCGAACGAACCATTGCTGTAACGCTTACCCTCAGGGAAGGCGTTAAAGCCGCTGCTGTTGTTTAAACTTTGGTCGTTGCCTGGTACTCCTGTAATTGTTGAATTATCCCAGCCTGTAGTCGATGCCATCGCCTTAGCTATTTTGTTTTCTGTGGTAGTACCGTCATAATTATAGCCATTGGCTATAAGGTGGTTTTCTAAGGTTGTCCACTCAGCATCTGTGGGCACATGCCAGCCCTCTGGTGCAAATTCTTTGTATGGTGTATTTGGGTCATTGTCATGAATACCCATAACAGCATACAAGTTATAAAGTCTTGGCTTTGTTGGGTCATTATTATAATACGACCAAGCACCTGTAGTTAAGTTTGCCCATTCGTTATTATTTGTAACTTGTGGTATCGGGGTGCCATCTCTATAGGTTACCATTGTTGCATTTTCAACCGTCCAAACTTGGTCTCCGTAGGTGAGATAATCGTATGTGTTGCCGTCTTGGTCTGTTACTGTGCCTGAACTATTGTCAGATTCCAAATCATCTATCTGACTTTGTAGATTAGCTAAAAGTGCATCGACCTCTGCTTTGGAATAAGTATAATTTTTTGTCACTGCATCCTGAGCATCTGTCGGGTCTTGTAAGTCTTTTATCTGTTGGTTGTTGGCTGAATTGTTTTCAGCCAGTACCGCTTCTAAATTAGGTGTTGTTGCACTATTTTTTGCATACAATGCATATGGAACACTTAATAACTGGCTAATGTTTGTTATCGTGTAATTTACTCCACCTAATGGGTCTATTTTAGTATATATCCAAATTCCATCAATAGTATCCCATTGAATAGCAGAGAAGTCATTAAAAACATTTCCTGTGCCACCTGTGCCTATCTCTAAAGTGACTAACCCGTTTGCGTTAGTATTTACAAAATGTGTTTCAATATATGCTGTTCCTCCATATTGCGAGTACAATATTTCTATTTCAATACCGACAAGTTGTTCACTTACTAAGGCTCCTGATGCATCTCTAACCACTGCTTGATAGCTCATCTTCTCAGGGACTTGGGCAGAGGTT
>NZ_QPHL01000009.1 GCF_003335675.1 Winogradskyella sp. KYW1333
GAACAGCATGCCGAGTAGCGATTACTGGTTCACCGTAGAGTACGACGAGCCGATAACAAACCAAAGGAAGGAACTGAAAGCCCATTTTACATTGAAACGATAAGATAAGATTTAGTATAAATAAAAAAGCCTGAACATATGTTCAGGCTTTTATTATATAAAATTTTATTCTCCTAAATGTTGAATGCGAATGTAAGAACCACATCAGTAAAACGTGACTGAATAAGTGCAGAATCTGTTAACCCTGCATTATACAATTGGTAATTTATATCTCTTTCTGATTGACTAAATGCTATATCCGCACTTAAATTGCCAAAGCTATATCCCAGACCTAAGGAATACCCAGTTAAATCCCCAAAAAAAGTATCATCTTGATATGGGCTTTCTTCGAACCTATATCCTCCCCTAAAACTAAATTGTTTGTGACGATATTCGCCTCCAATTCTATACGAAGTTGTTGTGTCTAATGCATCACTTATGTCATTGTTTAATGCAGAGAAGAAAACATCAGATGTTGGCCTAAATTCTGCATTTGCATAATCTTTAATTGAATAGTCAAAGCTTAATAATCCTTGTTTACCAAAAACATATGCTAAACTACCCGTTATTTTTGAAGGGGTTTGTAATTTATATTCCGGAAATATATTAATAACATTAGGATTAATTACTTGGTTAATATCAGAACCGTTTTCAGATCTTGTTGAAGCTAAATATTGAGATGTTTCTTCATTGATTCTATACCAAGTAGGAGAATTATATGATAGACCAACTCTAAATTCTTCTGTTAGTTTTGCTATACCACCTAATTGAAATGAGAATCCACTACCTGTAGTTAATAGATTGTTTTCAAAATCCACTTGACTCACATTAGAGGAGATGTTAGAATTTGATTCTCGAAGAAATGTACTTCTTTCGTAATCAATGAAATGTGCATTGAGATTTAATCCAAAAAACAATTTGTCTTCATAACTTGAAGCTAAATTAAAAGCTAATTTGCCATTATAACCTCTACTTGCGAAAGAGTATTGTTGATTAAAGTTAGTTCCATTTATATTTCTGATGTATTGCGTATTATCATCAGTGTCTTCAACCGGATCAATTATATATCCTTCAAATCCTAAGAAAGCTTGTTGATGACCAAATCCGTAAATGGAACCTATATCATTATAAGCCTCTGAAATTGTCTCACCTGGGAATGCTGATATTTCATCTAATCTTAATCCTTCTGCATAGGCGTAGAAATATTCACTAATGCTGGTGTTTGGATTTGTTCCAATAGCTAACCAGTCTCTATCGTAATTTGCTGATCTATCATAGGCTATACTCATTGTGAATTTACTCCAAGGAGAATTAGGATTCATATTTCTAAAAACAAATGCTGCTCCAAGTTGATTTAAATCAAAGTTTGAATTAGACGCATTTCTTGTTGAATTGAAATAAGTCACATCACTATTTTCATCAAAGTATCCCAAAGTAAGCGATGCATGGCTATTATTAAATATTGCGGAACCTGCAGGATTTATATTGACGCTAGACATATCTCCACCAAGAGCTCCAAAGGCGCCACTCATTGCTCTAAATCTGGCAGTACCTTGTATTTCATCCATTGAATATCTCACAGCATCAGTAATATCTTGTGCTAAGATTAAAGACGTGCTTATTAAGCCTATGCTAAGCATAAGAATTTTTTTCATAAGTTCTTAATTATTAAATTCGGTATTAATTATAAATTTTAACCTCTGCCACCTCTTCTTGATCCACCAGAAGATCTTATGCTTCCAGAAGATCTCGATGATGAACCACTAGATGATCTAACACTACCAGTTGATCTCGAACTTCCTGAAGACCTTACAGTTCCTGATGGCCTTGAACTTCTTGAAGATGTGTTTGATCTTGTGCGATTTGAATTAGAATTTCTCACCGTTCTGCTTGGTCTAGTCACTCTAGCACCATTGTTGGATCTTACACCATTACTAGTTCTAACAGCATTGTTAGATCGACTTATCGAATTATTAGAAGTTCGTACTCTTCTTGTATTTGTGACAGCATTAGATAACCTACTTGTAGAATAATTTCTACGTGATACAGCAGCATTACTTCGACCTAAACCATTTAAGTTTCTATTATATAAAGATGAGCCTCGTCTACCCGAATTATAGGCATATCTGTTTGAATTACGATAGTAATTATTGTTCCAGCCCCAATAATTATATCCAGGACCCCAACCATATCCAGTCCAGCCCCATGCAAAGCCTGCGTTCCAACCCCATCCGACATTCCATCCAGTATTCCAACCGTATCCGTAAGGGTATCCCCAGCCCCAGCGATTCCAACCCCATCTGTTTGGGTAACCATAGGCCCAGCTATTCCAGCCCCATCCAGGACCCCATAACCAAGGATCATTCCAACCCCAAAAACCATTATCAATTACATTTATAGTCACTGTGCTATTATCTTGTCCCCAACCCCCATAAGGTTGTCCTTGTTCTAAAGAATCTTGCGCTTTTTCAGTATAATTACTTGAATAAGAGTCTACATCAATAAAAATTTCATCTTCTGACTGATAAGCATCTAATTGTGCTTTATTTTCAGCAAAATAATTTTTGTAGTAATTTGAATCGTCAGTTGATGTAGTTGCAACTGTTTGTTCAACAATATTTTCATTGGTTTCATTGGTAGAGTAAATACCATCATTGTCATATCCTGCATATTGGTATGAGCCACATGAAGTTAGCACGGCCATTAAACCGAGAGCAACATAAAACGGCAATTTTTGGCTTGTAATGGGTTTAAATTGCATATCTCTTTTATTTTATTGTTGAACATAGTAAAAATAGTTAGTTTTGCTGAACTATTTTTTTATTTAACATAAACACAATATCTGTGCCAAAACACTGAAAATGAGTAAAAATCTTACGAGTAGAGCTGAGGATTATTCAAAATGGTATAATGAATTAGTTGTAAAAGCTGATTTGGCTGAGAATTCTGCAGTCAGAGGGTGTATGGTTAT
Organism: Winogradskyella sp. KYW1333; assembly: GCF_003335675.1. GTDB lineage: Bacteria > Bacteroidota > Bacteroidia > Flavobacteriales > Flavobacteriaceae > Winogradskyella. Next base: position 3,011 of record NZ_QPHL01000009.1, read on the forward strand.
AAAACCATATGGCTATGCTATTTGGGAGAAAATGCAAGCGGAATTAGATAAAATGTTCAAGGAAACAGGACATGTCAATGCTTATTTTCCACTTTTTGTACCTAAAAGTTTATTTGAGGCAGAAGAGAAGAATGCAGAAGGATTTGCCAAAGAATGTGCTGTTGTTACTCATTATAGGTTACAAAATGATCCAGATAATGAAGGGAAATTAAGAGTTGATCCTGAAGCACGATTAGAAGAGGAGTTAGTTGTACGCCCAACGAGTGAGGCAATTATTTGGAATACTTATAAGGGATGGATACAGTCTTATCGTGATTTGCCAATACTTGTAAATCAGTGGGCCAATGTTGTGCGATGGGAAATGCGTACAAGATTGTTTTTAAGAACTGCAGAATTTTTATGGCAGGAGGGCCACACAGCACATGCAACTAAGGAAGAGGCTTGGGAAGAGACTAAACTTATTAATAATGTTTACGCAACATTTGCAGAAAATTTCATGGCAATTCCTGTAATACAAGGTTTAAAAACGGAAAGTGAAAGATTTGCAGGTGCTGAAGAGACCATGTGCATTGAAGCACTGATGCAAGATGGTAAGGCGCTTCAAGCAGGTACTTCGCATTTTTTAGGCCAGAACTTTGCAAAAGCATTTGATGTTAAATTCACCAATAAAGAGGGTAAGCAAGATTTCGTTTGGGCAACATCTTGGGGTGTTTCAACACGCTTAATGGGTGCGTTAATTATGACTCATAGTGATGATAAGGGACTGGTATTACCACCAAACTTGGCACCATATCAAGTAGTAATTGTGCCTATTTATAGAAATGAAGAGCAATTTGACAAGATAGCTGAACTATCTGATGAGATTATTGACAATTTAAAGGAGCGTGGAATTTCTGTAAAATTTGACAAAAGAGATACGTTGAGACCAGGAGCAAAGTTTGCACAACACGAATTACAAGGCGTACCATTGCGTATAGCTATAGGTCCTAAGGATTTGGAAGATGAGACCGTAGAAATAGCAAGACGTGACAATTTATCGAAACAAACGGTAATTCTAGATAGGTTGTCCGTTGTGGTTGAAGATTTATTAAAGGAGATCCAAGAAAACTTGTTTAATAAAGCTTTGGAATTTAGGAATTCTCATATTACGGATGTTGATGATTTTGAAAGTTTCAAAAAAGTTTTAGAAAATAAAACAGGTTTTATTTCTGCACATTGGGATGGTTCTGCAGAAACAGAGCAGAAAATTAAAGATCTTACCAAAGCAACAATTAGGTGTATACCAATTGACAGTGTAGAGGAGGAAGGCTCTTGTGTTTACAGTGGTAAACCATCTAATAAGCGTGTTCTTTTTGCAAAGGCTTACTAAAAAAAATCAAAAAAAATTTATTAGTAGTTGCAACATTTAAAAATAGTTGTATTTTTGCATCCGCAATGGAAACTTTGCAAGTTCATTTAATGATGAAATAACTAAATGGCCCGTTCGTCTATCGGCTAGGACGCCAGGTTTTCATCCTGGTAAGAGGGGTTCGATTCCCCTACGGGCTACAACTTTTAATAAGAAAAATAAAATGGCAAATCATAAGTCAGCTTTAAAAAGAATAAGAAGTAACGAAAAAAGAAGAGTGCTTAATAGATATCAGCACAAGACTACACGTAATGCAATTAAGAAATTACGTGAAATAACTGATGCTAAAGAAGCTCAAAAAATGTTACCTTCTGTTATTAGTATGATTGATAAATTGGCGAAGAAAAACGTAATCCACTCAAACAAGGCAGGAAACTTAAAAGCTAATTTAACAAAGCACGTAGCAGCGTTGTAATCAGACTTAAATAAAAAATTCAAAGCCTTTCATTATCTGAAAGGCTTTTTTTTGCTACTATATATAAATCTTTACATAAATAAAAAACCTCAAGAATTTCTTGAGGTTTTGCTTTTTATAATTGAATTACCTAACCATTCATTGAAATTAGGAATTCTTCATTATTTCTAGTTTGTTTGAATCGATCATTAATAAACTCCATTGCTTCAACAGGATTCATATCTGCAAGATATTTTCTCATTACCCACATTCTTTGAATTGTATTATCATCTAATAATAGATCATCACGTCTTGTGCTTGAACTAGTCAAGTCGATTGCAGGGAAAATACGTCTATTAGATATCTTTCTATCTAATTGTAACTCCATGTTACCCGTACCTTTAAATTCTTCAAAAATAACTTCGTCCATTTTAGATCCAGTTTCCGTAAGTGCCGTAGCAATAATTGTCAATGATCCTCCATTTTCAATATTTCTTGCAGCACCGAAAAAACGTTTTGGTTTATGAAGTGCATTAGCATCTACACCACCTGATAAAATTTTTCCAGATGCAGGTTGTACGGTATTATAAGCACGTGCCAATCTTGTAATTGAATCTAGTAAAATAACAACATCATGTCCGCATTCTACTAAACGCTTAGCTTTCTCTAAAACAATATTTGCAATTTTAACATGTTCATGTGCTTCCTTGTCAAACGTTGATGCAATTACTTCTCCACGAACGTTTCTCTGCATATCTGTTACCTCTTCAGGTCGCTCATCAATAAGTAATATCATTTGATATACTTCAGGGTGATTGGCTGCAATTGCATTTGCAACATCTTTAAGTAACATTGTTTTACCTGTTTTTGGTTGAGAAACAATCATACCACGTTGGCCCTTGCCTATAGGAGAGAACAAATCCATAATCCTTGTAGAAATTGTGGATTGACGCTCCGCTATATTAAATTTTTCTTGTGGGAATAATGGTGTTAAATGTTCAAATGCCACACGGTCTCTTACAACTTGTGGATTTTGACCATTAATTTTACTTACCTTAATTAATGGAAAATATTTTTCGCCTTCTTTGGGCGGTCTTACATGTCCAAGTACAGTATCACCTGTTTTTAATCCAAACAATCTTATTTGAGATTGTGAAACATAAATATCATCTGGTGAAGTAAGGTAATTATAGTCTGATGATCTTAAAAACCCATAACCATCCTGCATTATGTCTAAGACACCTTCACTTTCAATAATTGCGTCAAACTCAAAATCAGGCTCTCGATAACGGTTTCTGTTATCCTTATTGCCGTTGTTTTTATTATTGTTGTTTCGGTTTTGATCTTTAGAGCGATGTTGCTGTCTATTATCGTTATTAGATCTTTTTTTGTCATCATTACGATCTTTAGGCTTATCCTCATTTTTATCCTTACCCTTGTGATCTTGTTGTTTGTTCTGCTTGTTGTCTGGGGTATTTTTTTCCTCCTGAAGTTTTGGATTGTTGCTGGACTGTTGTTGTTGCCCTTTATTATCCTGAGGTTGACGCTGAACTCTACTACGTTTTTGTCTCTGATTGTTTTGTTTAGAATCAGATCGTGGTTTTACGTCAACTTTTTCTTTTACTGCGGCAGGATTTGCTGCTTGGTAATCTAGGATTTGATAAACTAAATCTAGTTTTTTTAAACTTCTAAATTTGGGTACGTTTAGTTGCTTGGCTATATCCTGCAATTCAGGTAGCTTCTTAGCTTTTAACTGTGAAATTTCAAACATTCGTATATGTAATATAAAGTATTATAGTTTCGATATTATTAACTCAAGATTTTCTAAATGAAATAAAAAGAAAAAAAGTGAAATTAATTCGGAAGATTGGAAAGCGACATCTCGTCGTGTCTTTACTTTCTATTGCAATAATACAATTTTATTTTAAATTAAATTCTATCTTTTTAAAAAATAAACTACTAATTTTGCAAAGCTTTTTTAATAAAAGATATGATTCAGAGAATACAGACACTATATTTATTTCTGACAGCCATAATATCTGCTGGTCTTATTTTTGTATTTCGTTTATGGACAAATAACGAGGGCGTAGGAGTATTTGCTTTAGATAATTATTTGTATTTAGCCCTATTTATTGGCTCTGCTTTGTTATCTTTAATATCGGTTTTTAGTTTTAAGAAAAGGAAGACTCAGTTTGTCTTGGGTCGACTTAATATAATATTAAACTTTATTTTACTAGGAATCTTTGTAACTCAATCTCTAAATTTATCTGGAGAAACTAACGTTTCTGAGAAAGGTATTGGGATTCTTCTTCCAGTTTTTTCTATTGTGTGTTTAGCCTTGGCTAACAAGGCTATAAAAAAGGACGAAGATCTTGTAAAATCTGTAGACAGATTACGATAGAACCTAAAATCTTAGTAGTATTAGTGCGAAAAACCCAGACGCTGTCGTCTGGGTTTTTCATTTTCTATCTTTTGTACTCTATAATTTCCAAATTGTTTATGCTACTTCCATTGATAGTAAATCTTAACATTGTTCGGGCTTTATGAAAACCATGTTTACCAATTGCTCCAGGGTTTATATGTAATAAGTTCAACTTTTTATCAGGCATTACTTTTAAAATATGAGAATGGCCACAAATAAAAATATCTGGAGGATTGTTCTTTAATTCTTCACGTATTCTATTATTATATTTCGGTGGGTATCCTCCAATATGTGTTATCCAAATGTCTAATTCTTCGCATTTAAACCTGTTATGCAATGGAAATTCTGCTCTTGCTTTTGAATCGTCTATATTACCGTATACAGCTCTAAGAGGTTTGAGGTTTTTTATTGTGTCAGTTACATCCAAATCACCAATATCACCTGCATGCCATACCTCATCAGCTTGCTTAACATGTTTAATAATATTATCGTCTATATAACTATGAGTATCTGAGAGAAGGAGGATTTTTTGCATTAAGATAATATTGTGATTATAACTCTTAAATCTGTTTATCTTTGTGAATTATATAGCAAAAATAGGTAATCTTTTGAGATATTTTATAGAACTATCGTACAATGGCAAGGCCTATCATGGCTGGCAAAATCAACCTAATGTAATTACTGTGCAGGAGGTGATAGAGAAAGCATTATCTACTTTGTTAAATGATAAAATTCCAATTGTTGGTGCAGGTAGAACTGATACTGGTGTGCATGCCTCAAAAATGTTTGCCCATTTTGATTATGAAGGTAAATTAGATTCACTTGAATTAGTTTATAAATTGAACTCTTTCTTACCAAAAGATATAGCTATATCTGAAATAAAGAAGGTGAAAAATGATGCGCATGCTCGTTTTGATGCAATGAGTAGGACTTATCATTACAGAATCTCAACACATAAAAATGTATTTAATTTTGATTTTTCTTATCAATTGCAAAAACCACTGGATGTAAGCAAAATGAATGATGCTTGCAAAATCTTATTTAAGTATAAGGATTTTCAATGCTTTTCTAAGTCAAATACAGATGTAAAAACGTATAATTGTGATATTAAGGAAGCTCACTGGCAAGAAAAGAACAACGAACTTCTATTTGTGATTTCTGCAGATCGATTTTTGAGAAATATGGTAAGAGCAATAGTTGGTACTATGGTGAATATTGGTCTAGGAAAAATGACGCCTAATGAATTGCATAAGATTATTACTTCTAAAGATAGAAGTGAGGCAGGATATTCGGTGCCAGCACAAGGATTAAGTTTAGTGGATATTAAATATCCTGAAGATATTTAGAAAAGAGATTCCGGTTTAGTTTCGGCATAATATGGCAGAAGAAGGAAAGAAAATATTTGATGTTTCGTTATTTAAGCGATTGTTACAGTACATAAGACCTTATCGTACAGTATTTATTATTTCCCTTATTTGTGTTATTGGATTGGCCGTTTTCGGTGCGTTTAGACCTTATGTGTTAAAAGAAGTCATTGATGTAAAAATAGCGAATAAGGAATACGATGGATTTGTTTTTTACATGCTAATAATGCTGGTATTATTAATATTTGAGGTTGTCTCTCAATTGCTATTCATATACTATGCAAGTTGGCTAGGTCAGTCTGTTGTAAGGGATATAAGGGTAAAACTTTTTAAGCACATGCTTAAGTTTAAAATGACCTATTTTGATAAGTCGTCAGTGGGAGTTTTAATTACACGTGCAGTAACTGATATGGAGCGTATTGCCGATATTTTTGGGCAAGGACTGTTCATGATATTTAGTGATATCTTAAAGATGGCCGTTGTTGCTGGTTTTATGGCCTTCATTAATCTAAAATTGAGCCTTATTGTATTTTTAGCAATGCCAATTATAGTGTTTGCTACAAAGATCTTTCAAAAATATATGAAGCGTGCGTTTGAAGATGTACGTACTGAGGTTTCAAATTTAAATTCCTTCGTACAAGAACGTGTCACAGGAATGAAAATAGTCCAACTATTCACTCGTGAAACAATAGAATACAGAAAATTTAAAGCCATAAACGAACGTCATAAAAAAGGATGGTTAAAAACCGTTTGGTACAACTCTATATTTTTCCCGGTTGCAGAATTTGTATCGTCAGTAACTATGGCCTTGGTTATTTTGATTGGAGGTTATGGAGTTGTTGCTACATTGCCAGGTACCACACTTGGTGATTTAATAGCATTTACCATGTTTATACCAATGCTATTTAGACCATTGTATCAAATAGCTAATAAATTTAATACGTTGCAAATGGGTATGGTAGCAGCAGATCGTGTATTTAAAGTATTGGATACAGATTCTAATATTGACGATACAGGAACCCAAATTGCGAACCACTTTAAAGGCAATTTAGAATTTGAGAATGTACGATTCTCTTATATTAAAGATGAAGAAGTTTTAAAAGGTGTTTCCTTTAGTGTCGAAGCTGGAGAAACGGTTGCCATAGTAGGAGCCACAGGTGCAGGAAAGTCAACTATAATAAATCTGCTTAACCGATTTTATGAGATTGATTCTGGAGTAATTAAAATTGACAGTACTGACATTAAGAATATGACATTGAATTCACTGAGAAATCAGATTGCTGTTGTATTACAAGATGTCTTTTTATTTGCAGATACCATTTTAAAAAACATTACACTAAACAACGAATACATCACAGAAGAGGATGTTGTAACTGCAGCTAAAGCTATTGGTATACATCAGTTTATTTCTAGCTTACCTGGTGGTTATCACTATAACGTTAAGGAACGTGGTGTAATGCTCTCTTCTGGTCAGAGGCAGCTAATATCATTTCTTAGGGCTTATGTTACAAATCCTAGTATCTTAATTTTAGACGAGGCAACATCTTCAGTTGATTCTTATTCTGAACAATTGATACAGGATGCAACGGATAAAATTACTTCGGGTAGAACGTCTATAATTATAGCCCATAGACTCGCTACAATTCAACAAGCTGATAAAATCATTGTAATGGATGCTGGTCAAATCGTAGAAATGGGCACTCATCAATCTTTACTCAAAAAGAAAAATGGCTACTACAAGAATCTTTATGAAGTTCAGTTTTTGAAATCAGAAGTGTTTTAACCAGAACCTTGAGTGGCTTCTTTTGTGGCTCTTTGTGCTTCTATCATCTCTTGTACATCACCGTTGAGATACATGAAAATAAAAACAACAACTATAAGTATCACAAATGTTATGGCTAGCACAACACCAAATAACAAAGTTCTTACAATGATTTCAAAAAAGTTAAATTTATATATTCGTTTTAGAGCATAGGCTGTGTAAATGATCATTAAAATCAACATAAACACACCTACCATGCTGCTTGAATAACCTATTAGGCCAATTGCAATAGTAAGTAAAGCACTGACAATAGAAATCTGTGCTTGTATATACATAAAAACTACTAGAAGCTCTGTGTAATTAAATCTTTTTTTGTCAAAGAAAACAAGCCTGGCCATTAAAGCATAAATTGGAACATAGAGCATCATAATGATTGATTGATACTCTTGAATAAATTGCATATTCTTGCGTTGCATTTCTTCCTGACCTTCAATTGCTAAATTTGAAAAATCAATCATTTCTGGAAAAAACTTGTTGATAATAATCATGTATAATCCAGTAACGGTAAGTGCTAACCCGAATAGACTAATTGGATTTACGTACTTCTTTCTAACACCTTCGATATAACCTACAATTACATCCTCTGGTCTTTTGAATAAATCTATAACTGTTCTAAGTAGCTTATTGTCATAATTAAAAAATGTCTCGCTTAAATGCTCAAACAAATTGCGAAATGTAAGACGATTTCTAATAACTCGTCCTCCACATGAACTGCAGAAGTCGTCTTGTTTTTGTAGTTCTGTATGACAATTTTTACATTGCACTAGGCTAAGTCTTTCTTGATTTTTTCTGTTAGATCGTGTGTGTCCTTGTACATCATAAATTCACCATTTTTTATATAAGAGATTTGGCCAGTTTCTTCACTTACGGCTATAGCAATGGCATCTGTTTTTTCAGTTATGCCTATTGCCGCCCTGTGCCTTAATCCAAATCGAGCTGGAATATTCTTTTCATTATTAACAGGGAGTATAACACGTGTTGCTTTAACTACATTTTTATCTACGATTATTGCTCCATCATGAAGCGGACTATTTTTAAAGAAAATACTTTCTATTATTGGTTGCGATACTAATATATTCATTTCATCACCTGTAGTAGTTAAAAAATCTAAGTTGTTGTTTCGCTCAATTACAATCAACGCACCAGTGTTTGAAGCTCCCATTTTGCTGCAAGCATTGATAATTGCATCAACATCTGTCGTGGTTTGATCTTCGTTTTTTAGAAACTTAAAATTTTTGAAAATACTTTTTTTACCACCAATATTTGTCGAGCCCACAAGTAATAGAAATTTTCTAATCTCAGGCTGAAATACCACTATTAGTGCAATTATACCAACCTTCATAAATCCGTCAAAAATGCTATATAGCATATACATTTGAAGGTAGTCCGTAAGACGCCAAGCGAGGTATATAACCAGTATGCCAATAAATATATTTACTGCAACTGTGCCTTTTACTAGTTTATAAATATAGTAGAGAAGTATAGCTACGAGGAAGATATCTACAAAATCAATAAATCTAAAATCCCAAAGTTGTAAATCGTCCAAGTTTTGTGCTTTTTGCTAATTTAAGAATTTATGTTAATAAATGAATTCGTTATTTAAGATTCTATTTTCTAAAGGTCTTAATACGTTTTTTAAGCTAATGTAATTTTGAAAACTCAAGTTAGGGTTTAAAACAAGAAATTTTTTTTCGTCCTTACCACATTCTCGTATTATGGTTTCTAATGATTGTTCTATATTATCTAAGGATAATGTTGTGTTTGGATCTAAAGAAGTAGAAAATGAAATATCGTTTAGACTTTCATCATAAAATAAATAAGCAGGTGATACATCAAGAACCTCTGATATTTTAGCATTTTCAATTTCTGGAAGCTGTAATACACGTTCATTATTACAACTAAGAGCAAATAATAATATTAAATAATAGAAATGCCTTTTCATTTAGTTAGTGTGTAATTTATTAAACAATGTAACACATTCCATAGCTTCTTTAACATCATGTACGCGTAGAATTTTAGCTCCTTTTTGAAGTGCCAACATGTTAAGTGCGGTTGTGCCATTTAATGCTTTTTCGCTTGATGTATCTAAGGTTTTGTATATCATAGATTTGCGAGACACACCGGCTAAAATAGGTTTGCCAACAATTTGAAGTAATTCGAATTTGTTCAAAAGTTCAAAGTTTTGTTCTAATGTTTTTGCAAAACCAAATCCTGGATCTATTATAATATCAATAATCTTGTGTTCATGGGCAATGGAAATTCGTTCAGCAAAATAAGAGTTAACTTCCTTAACCAAATCTTCATATTGTGTTTGGTTTTGCATTGTTTTGGGATTACCACGCATATGCATCATAATATAAGGGACTCCCAATTTTCCAACGGTTGACAACATATCGCTATCAAGATGTCCGGCCGAAATGTCGTTTACAATTGAAGCACCTGCTACAATACTTTTTTGTGCAACTTTACTTCTAAAGGTATCAATAGAGATTAACGTTTCAGGAAATTTATTTAATATTAATTCAACCACAGGTACAACCCTGCTAATTTCCTCATTAATTTTAATTTCTTTACCGCCTGGTCTAGAACTGTAGCCACCTACATCTATAATTGTCGCGCCATCATTTAACATGGTCTCTACTTGATTCAAAATTTCAAGCTCATCTTTATATTTACCACCATCGTAGAATGAATCTGGTGTAACATTGAGTATTCCCATTACCTTTGGTGAGTTTAAATCAAGCAACCTGCCTTTACAATTTATGGTCATATTAAATTTTAAAACTTAGCTAAAAACTTTAAAGGTCAAACTTTGAACTTCTAATTTATTTATGCGAAATTTACGGAAATTATTATTGAATTAAATGCAAAACACTTTCAAACAATACGACGCCGTAATTGAACAATGTAGAACCCTTTTTAAGAATAAGATGAGTGATTATGGTAGTGCTTGGCGTATTTTGAGATTACCTTCATTGACCGATCAAATTTTTATAAAAGCACAACGTATAAGAAGTCTGCAGCAAAATGCTGTTAGAAAGGTAGATGAGGGAGAGGCGAGTGAGTTTATCGGTATAATTAATTATTGCATAATGGCACTAATACAACTAGACAAAGGAGTTGTAGAGCAACCGGATATGGAGACGACTGAAGCTGTAGATTTATATGATGAAAAAATACGGTTAACCAAGCAACTAATGTTAGATAAAAATCATGATTATGGAGAAGCTTGGAGAGATATGAGAGTGAGTTCCTTAACAGATTTAATATTGCAAAAATTATTACGCGTTAAACAGATTGAGGATAATGCAGGTAAAACTATAGTTAGTGAAGGTATTGATGCAAATTATCAGGACATGATTAATTATGCTGTGTTTGCAATGATTCATCTAGGAGAATCTAAGTCTTAACTTTAAAAAGTATTTATGAAATATCTAGTACATATTAGCAGAATATTTGTTGGCATTTTATTTGTTATCTCTGGTTTTATAAAACTTAATGATCCTTTAGGTTTTTCGTATAAGCTACAAGAATATTTTGGCGCAGATGTTTTAAACTTGGAGTTTTTAATTCCATATACCTTGATATTTTCAGTTTTTATTGTTGTGTTTGAGGTAGTAATTGGTGTTTTTCTTCTTATTGGATATAAACCAAAATTCACTGTTTATAGTTTATTGGCTATGATAGTGTTTTTTACATTCCTAACCTTTTACTCGGCCTATTTTGATAAAGTTAAAGATTGCGGTTGTTTTGGAGATGCGTTAAAGTTAACACCATGGGAGAGTTTCACCAAAGATGTTATACTGCTAGTGTTTATTTTGATTTTAGTATATGGTATAAAACATATTAAACCATTATTTAAATCATTGCCAAATACTGTTCTTGCAATATTAAGTTTTATTGTTTCACTTTGGTTTGGATATCATGTATTAATGCATTTGCCATCAATTGACTTTAGAGCATACGCCATAGGGAAAAATATCAAAGAACAGATGATTATACCTGAAGATGCACCAAAACCGGATTTAGAATACACATGGACATTTAATGTTAATGGGGAAGAACAGGAGTTTGTGACTAATGGTAGTTATCCAACAGTTGATGGAGTATACGTAGGTGTTGAAACTGAAACTGTAGATGAAGGATACATACCGCCAATTCAAGATTTTTCAATAGAATCAGATGATGAAGACTTAACCTCATATTACTTAGATAAAGAAAAATTGGTGGTTGTTGCCATGTATAATATTTCTTCATCAGAAGAAGATGGGTTAATAAAACTAAAAGGCTTTACGGATAGTGCAATAAATGCTGGTTTTACTGTAATAGGTTTAACATCATCTGGAGAAGCTGAAAAACAAAAGGTGAAATCAGATTACAATCTTAATTTTAATTTTTACCTCTGTGATGAAAAGGTAATTAAGACTATTGTTCGTGCGAATCCAGGAGTGGTAATTTTAAACAAAGGGACGGTTGTCAATAAGGCACATTGGAATGATATTGAAGATATACAACTTTAAGTTTGATAAAATATCTCTTAAATAAATTACTGTATGCATTTATCACCTTAGTAGGTGTCATTACAGTAATTTTCTTTTTGTTTACCATTTTACCTGGTGATCCTGCAAAAATGATGTTAGGACAAAACCAAACAGCCGATCAAGTTGAAGCTGTTAAAAAAAAGTATGGTTTTGATAAACCTTTGGGAAAGCAATATTTAAATTATCTCAACGATTTATCTCCAATATCTTTTCACTCTAATAATCCTGAGGATTACACATTTTTAGGTCCAAATAAATACACCTCCACTGATTTATGGACTATAGGTAAAACAACGACCGTATTAAAGTTTCCTTATTTGAGGGAATCATTCACAAAACAAGGAAAAAAGGTAACTCAGGTAATTGGTGAGACTATTCCTAATACATTCGTTTTAGCTTTTTCTGCCATAGTAATTGCAATATTCTTAGGGATTGCCCTTGGTATTGTTTCTGCTTTGTTTAAGGATAAATGGATAGATAAATTAATTCAGGTATTAAGTACTCTAGGTATGAGTGTGCCTTCATTTTTTAGCGCAATATTATTTGCATGGCTATTTGGTTTTGTGCTTCACGACTACACAAATTTAGAGATGACAGGTAGCTTGTATGAGTTGGATGACTTTGGCGAAAAGATGACCATTCAATGGAAAAATTTAATTTTACCAGCAATCGTTTTAGGAATTCGGCCATTGGCAGTGGTCATTCAATTAATGAGAAATTCATTACTTGATGTGTTAGGTCAGGACTTTATTAGAACTGCAAGAGCAAAAGGACTAAGTGAATTCCAAGTTATTAAAAATCATGCAGTAAAAAACGCTTTAAATCCTGTTGTGACTGCAATTTCTGGTTGGTTTGCTTCCATGTTGGCCGGAGCGGTATTTGTAGAATACATATTTGGTTGGAATGGTCTGGGTAAAGAAATAGTAAATGCATTAAATACACTAGATTTACCAGTCATTATGGGTGCAGTACTTGTTATAGCTATTGTGTTTATTACCATAAATATTCTAGTAGATGTCATATATGCTTGGTTAGATCCAAGGGTGAAGTTATATTAGGCAATTACATGACACATATCAAGGATGTTTCCTCATTAATACCTTATTTTTGTAATCTAAATTCAAAATAAAATTCAATTCATAATATCATGAGAAGACAAATAGTTGCAGGTAATTGGAAAATGAACAATGGCCTTATACAAACAGAATCGTTAATTGTAGAATTAAAAAAACAATCTAAAACTTCTAATGCTGAGGTTTTGATTGCACCAACCTTTACGAATTTGTGGCATGCATTTGAAGCTACGAGACAACATGATATTGAAGTTATAGCACAGAACATGCATTTTGCTGAGAATGGTGCATATACTGGTGAAATCAGTGCAGGGATGCTTAAAAGTATAGGTATACAAACAGTGATACTTGGACATAGTGAAAGACGCGCTTATTACAACGAAACGGATGAAGCGTTAGCCAAAAAAATTGATGCAGGATTATCTTATGATATGAATATGATTTTTTGTTTTGGTGAAGAGCTTACTGATCGTAAAGCTGGAAATGAGGAAGCGGTTGTAGAAAGTCAAATTAAGAATGCATTGTTTCATTTAGATGAGAGTGCATTTAAAAACATCATTTTGGCATACGAACCGGTTTGGGCTATTGGTACAGGAGAAACTGCTACACCAGAACAAGCTCAAGATATGCATGCATTTATTCGTAAAACTTTAGAAGGTAAATACGGGCAAGAGGTTGCCGATTCGGTTTCTATTTTATATGGAGGTAGTGTAAAACCAAATAATGCTAAAGAAATTTTTTCTAAGCCAGATGTTGATGGTGGATTAATCGGAGGAGCATCTTTAAAAGCAGAAGACTTTTTTGCAATTGTTAATGCTATATAGCAGTGGCGGCTCCCATTTACATAGGGTATGAATTTAAGATGAATCCTTTACAGCCGGCAACAGAGATTTTAATTGCAGAATTAGGATATGCTGGTTTTGAAAGTTTTGTTGAAAATAATGAAGGTCTAACCGCTTATATTCAAAAAGAGGATTGGAATGCATTTATTCTTGATGGTATAAACATCTTGAAATCTTCTCAATTTGCGATTACCTACAGCTTTAATGAAATTGAACAAACAAATTGGAATGCTGAGTGGGAAAACAATTTTAAACCCATTGTAGTAGATGATTTGGTTACTATTAGGGCGCCATTTCATGACAAGCCAGATACTAAATATGACTTAATTATAGAACCAAAAATGAGTTTTGGAACTGGTCATCACGAAACTACACACATGATGATTCAACATATTCTAAAAAACGATTTTAAGGGTAAATCTGTTTTGGATATGGGCTGTGGTACGGGAGTTCTGGCTATTCTTGCAGAAAAAGTTGGGGCAATCTCACTAGATGCTATCGATATTGACAATTGGTGCTACATAAACAGTTTAGAGAATGTGGACAGAAATAAATGTGAACATATTTCTGTTTATGAAGGCGATGTATCTCTACTCAAAGATCAAAGTTATGATGTTGTCATTGCAAATATTAATAGAAATATTCTACTAAGTGATATTCCTGCTTATGCGAGATGTCTGAATAAAGACGGTTTTCTTTTTTTAAGTGGTTTCTATAAAAATGATATTCTTTTAATTGAGAAGAAATGCAAAGAGTATATGTTAAAATTGGACGAAATAATTGAAAGAGGTGATTGGATATCGTTAAAATTTATAAATTAGTATTGTTATGAGTCCTAAAGAAAAACAATCCGAAGAATTACTCCTTAAGGAAGAGGTTGTAAAGCAGAACGAAATCATATTATTTAATGACGATGTTAATACTTTCGACCATGTAATAGATACCTTAATTTATGCTTGTGATCATACACCAGAGCAAGCTGAACAATGTTCTATAATTGTTCATTACAAAGGTAAATGCACTGTAAAAACAGGTCCTTATGAAGATTTAGAACCTAGGTGTTCAAAGCTCTTAGAGGCAGGCTTAAGTGCAGAAATAGTATAAAAAACCGCTTTTATGTGGTTTTTATTTTTTCACTCTTCCTACAGCACAGCTAACAAAAGATTTGGCCTTAGTAGGTAATGTATTAGCTTCACCCTCAATTGGATAACCCAAATCTGAAAGCTTTTTGGTTGCATTTAATATGTCATTGTCAGAATTATAACTAAAACTTACCTCATCTGTATCATTGTTTACAGCAACCTCACTAATACCATCTAATTTAGACAGTTGTGTTACGATTGTATTCGCACAACCATGACACTTTAAATTTTGAATTTTTATTGTCGTCGCTTCCATACCTATTCGTTTTTTATTTTGCAAGTACTTATGCCAAATACTCTATAAAGTGGACAGAAGTTGACTAGACTTGTAATTAAGAAAACAATCGCAACTGCCATTAAAATATAGGCTAAAGTCCCTTCAATAACATCCATATAATATAATACTGCAATAACTACAGCAATTAAAGTACGTATGCCCTTATCAGCGTTGCTCATGTTTTTTTTCATAATTTATTGTTTTACAGTGTAGTTGGGCAAATAAAATCGGTTGTGGGTAAATCAGTTTTCTTAATTGCTCCAAAACCTCCAGCCACATCAATGAGATTGTTAAAACCCCTAGCTTTTAATATTGAGGCCGCAATTACAGATCTGTATCCACCAGCACAATGTATATAATATGTTTTGTTTTTATCAACTTCATTCATTTGTTGATTAATAAAATCTAAAGCAAAATGCTGCGCATTTTCTAGGTGCATAGATTGGTATTCGCCTGGCTTTCTAACATCTAAAATATTTATTTCAGAAGCCTTTGCCTTGTCCGCAAATTCTATTGCTGAAATTGAATCTAAAGTTTCAACATCTTTGCCAGCATTTTTCCAAGCCTCAATGCCACCTTCTAGATAACCTAATGTATTGTCGTAACCTACTCTTGATAATCTTGTTACAGCTTCAGCAGATTTACCTTCAGGAACAACTAGTAAGATAGGTTGTTTTATATCCGTAATTAGCGCTCCTACCCAAGGTGCAAACTGGCCATGCAATCCAATAAAAATAGAATTTGGAATATGACCTTTAATATATTCTGATTCGCGTCTAACATCTAAAATTAATGCGGATTCATGATTCGCCAATGCTTCAAAATCTTCAGGAGACAATGGTGTATCACCAGTTTGTAATATGGTGTCAAAAGTATCATATCCCATTTTGTTCATCATAGCATTTTTAGCAAAATACTGAGGAGGAGGAGCAATGCCATCTAAAACCTCCTTAACAAATTCTGCTTTTGACATGTCTGCGCGTAAGGCATAATTTGTTTTCTTTTGTTCGCCTAATACACCTACAGTTTCTTTACTAAGATTTTTCCCACATGCAGAACCTGCTCCATGCGCAGGGTAAACAATAACATCATCTGCTAAGGTCATTATTTTGTTTCGCAATGAATCAAACAGCATTGCGGCTAAATCTTCCTTTGTTAAATCTGATTTTATAGCTAAGTCTGGTCTACCAACATCACCTAAAAATAAAGTGTCTCCCGAGAAAATTGCATGATCTTTTCCGTTTTCGTCTTTGAGTAAATACGTAACCGATTCTAATGTATGGCCTGGAGTATGTAATACTTTAATAGTTAGGTTACCTAATTTTAATTCTTCTCCATCTCTTGCAACATGAATGTCATAATCTGTTTGCGCTGCTGGACCAAAAACAATGGTGGCATTAGTTTTATTTGCCAAATCTACATGGCCAGAGACAAAATCCGCATGAAAATGCGTTTCTAGAATATATTTTATTTTGGCGTTGTTTTTCTTTGCTTTTTCAACATATTGTTGCGTTTCTCGTAATGGATCAATTATAGCAACCTCACCAGCTGACTCAATATAGTATGCACCTTGTGCTAAACATCCTGTATATAATTGTTCAATTTTCATAATTAGTTTTTTTCAAGTGATACAAAGTTATGAAACTTAGTTTTTTGTAAAGTGATTTTTATCACATTGGTTTAAAATAACTCTTTGTAGATAATATAGATGGCCATAAAGAGAGTAAAATAGCCAAATCCCCTTTTTAGTTTTTTACCACTAATAAATTTTGACAACCAAACTCCAATAATTATTCCTACTATTGAAAGAAAGGTAAAAATTAATAGAAAATTCCAATCTATTTCTAAGTTGGCAATATCGCCAAGAAATCCAATCAAGGATTTTATCGCAATAATTAAAAGTGAGGTGCCAACGGCAGTTTTCATAGGTAGTTTTGCTAAAATCACAAGAGCGGGAATAATTAAAAACCCTCCACCTGCACCCACGATACCCGTAAGTATACCAACTCCGATGCCCTCTAAAGCAATAAGAGGATAATTAAATTGGATATTTTGATGGCTTGATTCTTCAACTTTATCTTTTCTATTTCTAATCATGGAAATACTAGCCAGTAACATAATAATGGCAAAAAATACCATAATGAAGATATTATTAGTTACAGTAAACTCACCAACTGAAAATACCTCAGTAGGTATCATTGGAACTAGAAAGCGTCTTGTTAGAAAAACGGCTATAAAGGCCGGGATTGAAAATATAATTGCTGTTTTAAAATCTACTCTGCCTTTTTTAATATTCTGAAAGGTACCAATGCAAGATGTTACCCCTACAACAAACAACGAGTAAGCAGTTGCAACAATAGGATTTAAACCAATTAAATAAACCAAAATCGGAACCGTTAGAATTGAACCGCCTCCACCAATTAAACCAAGAACTAATCCAACTATAACAGCACCAAGATAACCTAGTATTTCTGTTACATCCATTTAATGAGGTAGTTTGTCTTTAAACACGCCATATGCATATGTTTCTAATAGTGTGCACCTGTAATTACAAAGAGTATAGAGAATACTCCTGTACCAACTAAGATATACATTGCTCCAGGACAAACACCACAAAGTGCCCAGCATAGCCCAAAAATCTAAAATATAACGCATAAATTAATTATTTAGCTAAAATAGAATTCTATTATTTTGTTGATTGCTATAAAAGTTACTAAAAGTCTATAACTATAATTTTATTTCTTCCTAATTCAATTTTGTTTTCTTTTTCAAGTTTTTTTAATAGGCGTGAAACAACTACTCTAGATGTATGAAGATCTTCAGCGATTTCCTGGTGTGTGATTTGGAGATTTGTATCTGCGGTTAACTTAACCTGATCCGTAAGGTACTTAAAAAGCCTCTCATCCATTTGCATAAAAGCTAAAGTATCAATAGCTTCTAGCATTTCATTGAACCTAAACTGATAGCTTTGCAATATATAATTTCTCCAGTTTTTATTAGTGTTAAATAACTCCTCCATGTCCTCTTTTGGAATTGATGCCAAGACAACATCTTGCTCCGCTATAGCTCTTACTTTACTTATATTTTTAGACATACAACACGTTAATGACATCGCACATGTATCACCAGATTCTAATAAATATAAAAGTAATTCATGGCCGCGATTATCTTCAGATAAAACTTTAATATTGCCTTCAATAATTAGAGGTACAAATTCAATATTTTGCCCTAAATCAATAATAATATCACCCTTATTAAATCTATACAAACTAGCCTTCTTTGCTAAAATGTCTATAAGTTCTTTATCAAACAGATAATCAAACTTTTCTAAAATATTTTTTTCAATCATAAATCAAAAGTAATCATTTTGGTTTTTCAAATAAATAGTTTGGTTGATTTTTAAGAATTGTATTATATTTGCACCCACTTAAAAAGGCCTCGTGGCGCAACTGAATAGCGCATCTGATTACGGCTCAGAAGGTTACAGGTTTGAATCCTGTCGAGGTCACAAATGAAAAAAAAGCAAGCTAAAAATGGGCTTGCTTTTTTACTTATAACAGATTTTCTATTTTAAGATCTCATTTTGCCTGTCATCTCATCAATCCTTATTAAGAATACTATTGGTATGTCCTGATTGTAGATTTTGCTTGAAAAATCACTTATATAATCCATATCCTTATGTTCCTTGCGTAGAATTATACTTTTGATACCTAATGAAAATTCATGCAGGTAAAGTTTGGCTGTTCCTCCACTAATTTCGTCATATTTACCATGAGCTAAAACAGATTGCCATTTTTTAGCCGCAAAAATATCTGCCACTGCTAATGAGATGGAAATATTTTTACGCATAGAGTTAATCTTATGTCCTAAGCCGGAATAGAAGATGATATAGTTCTCTTTTTCATTAAAGTAATAGGTAATAGGTATTGTATAAGGAGAATTATTGCTTACATATGAAAGATATCCTAGATAATTGTTCTTTAAAATATCTGTACATTGATCTTTGTCTATACTTTTAATCATGACGTAAAAATTATTTGTCTTAAGATACTCACTCTAGATTAAATTTTTACTGACATAAATCAGTTTTAAATATTTTTAAACATGAAATACTGTTTGAGTGTTAACGATTTTTAAAAATAAAATAATTTGGGAATGATAATTATCATTATAGTATTGAAACAATTTTTATACATTAATAGAAAATGAAACTAGGATGAAAAAAATACTTCTACTTACCGATTTTTCAAAGAACTCAATTAACGCCATGAATTATGGATTGCAATTATTTCAAAATGAATATTGTGACTTTTTTGTACTTAATGTACAGAGTTCTTTGAGTTATGCTACGGACGATTTAATGGCTAGTAGGCCTAGAGAGAGTCTTTATGAAGTTTTGATAGCTGAAAATAAGCAACGTTTAACATCTATTGTTGAAGGATTGAAACTAAATGCTAACGAGCGATTACACAGATTTAAATCAATTGTTGATTATGATTTATTTATAGACGCCATTAAGCAAACTATCAAAAAGGAGAATATTGATTTTGTAGTAATGGGTACTAATGGGGCCTCTAATTTACGAGAAGCCATAATGGGAAGTAATGCTTTAAAAGTATTACGTTTTATAAATTGTAATACATTAGTAATTCCAGAAGGCTATCAATACAAAAAGCCTAAGCGATTTTTATTGGCTCTTGATGTTGATGATTATGCAGATCATAAAACTGTTTTTGATATTACTGAGTTAATTCAAAAGCTCGATGCTAATATTAATGTGGTTAGGATAGTTTCTACTAATGAAAATGTCCAATCCAAAATACAACTAGATAAAGACTTGCTTTTAGAATTGATTCATGAAAATAAGTTTACTTATAGGACAGTATCAAACATTCCTTTATCTCATATTTTGGTAGATGAAGAACTCGCTCAAGATGCTCATATAATAACCTTAGTTGGTCAATTTAAGGGCTTATTCAATAGATTATTCAGTGATGCCAGTAAAACAAATATCAGTAAAAATATGATTTTACCTTTGATGATTTTTCATCATTAGAAAAGTGTTTAATTGTAAGCAAATCGTCATCTTAACTAAATTCCTTTGATATATGAGATTCTTGATTAAAGTTGATATTCCAAGTCTTTAAAATCTAAGAAATCTCCAAATGAAAAAGTAGAATGAACCTTCATCTCAAAGAAAATCTAAATTAAATTTATAAATTACCACCTAAAGTTCTTAAGATGAAAAAATTATTACCAGTATTACTTGTTGTCTTAATGTGCTCGTGTAAGGTGCATCATAGATCTAACATAGAATCTGAGGAAGAGTTTGTTGTAGTTATGAAAAGAGCGGATACAAGAGGTGGTCTTGCAGAAACTGTTCTTCAAGGAGTGTTTTTTGGCGCTTCGTATTTAGCAGAAAAAACCTCAGAATCTCTAGTTAGTAAATATTCACAGTCCATATCAATAAATAATTATTATAATACAGATTTGGGGGAGGTTGAGAAGACCTATAAAGAAATTCATATTAAAAAATATTCAAAACCTAACAGCCCTGAGAAGAAAGCTCAAATAACAACGTTAGTTAAAGATGAAATTAATGCAATGCCAAAATCCAGAGGTAATAATATGGCCTTGAATGTTCAGGACGTTATAAGGCTCGAACAAGATGATTTATTGAATTTTTATGCAGTTGTAGAATTAATTAGCGATCCACAGAATCCAGGAGTAACAAGATTGAGTTTTAATGAACTTAGAGTGTTCTTTTCTAAAACGAAAGTATATGCTGATGAGAACCTTAATGCAAGGATTTCAATTGCAATTGAGGGACAATGGAGAGGTGAAGATGGTACACCAAAAAGCGCAACTTTGATAGAGCAGGAATATGATTTTAAAAATCTTAAATATGGTGTTGACAACCTCATTAATACGCCGTTATTATCACCTTGGTATTACGATATTCCAATCACTACTCAATTAGACGATAATGATAATTATGGTGTAGTTAAAATAAATGTTAGGTTAGAGGAGTATGAGGGTAACAGGAGTAAGTATATTAATAAACTTCCAAGTATGCTGAGTGATAATAAAGACGCGATCATTTCTGATGGAGCTTCAGCAATTGAGAAAATAACAAACTAATTTAATGAGAATTAAAACAGATAAAATTCTTTTGAGAGATGCATTTTTCTGTACCATATTGACATTTATTATAGCTAGTATTTTATATTTTGCATTTGTGAATTTGTCTATTTTAGATCCTTTTGAGAAAGCTTTTAAAGATTTTAAGTTTACGGATATATATTATTCTGAACGTATGAATAATGAAGAGAGAAATAATAAAATAGTCTTAGTAAATATAAAACACGCCAATCGTTTTCAAATTGCTCAAGCTATCGATAAAATTAACACACAGAGACCAAGTGTTATAGGTTTAGATATCATATTTGAGGATAGAAAATCAGAATTTATAGATTCCCTTTTGAAGTCTTCCCTTGTATCAGCTAAGTCACTTGTAACAGCTTACTTTCATGAAAATGATTCTGTAGTTAACAATCATGAATATTTTCAGTTTTATGGAGAGACAAAAGGTTACATTAACTTAGATTTAGAAGGTCAAAATTCTGTGATTCGGAATTTTCTTGGTGTAAAAGGCCATAATAATGATGAGTATGCATTTGCAACACAACTGGCTTTAAAAGCAGGATATTTAAATGAGACTTATGTTAAAAAAGAATTAAAAAATCAGCTTCCAATAAACTATATCGGAAATAAAGATATTTTCTTATGCTTTGATATTGAAGAGGTCATAAATAAAGAAAAAATTCGGGCCTTCAAAGATGCTGTTGTAATACTAGGCTATTTAGGAGATGGTAATGAAAGTTTTGACATAGAAGACAAACATTTTACACCATTAAATTCTGAGTGGGTTGGTAGGGCAGTTCCTGATACTTTTGGTGTTATTGTGCATGCGAATATTTTAAACATGTTGTCTAAAGGAAATATGATCTATAGGGTTTCAAAATTTTCAACGTATTTATTGTCATTTATAGTTTGCTTTCTTACCATACTTTTAAGTATAAAGCTTTACATAAAAAGTAGTTTTGTTTTTGATGTCTCAGAAAAATTAATTCAGCTCATACTTTCTATAGTGTTGGTTTATTTGGGATTAGCATTGCTACAAGCCAATATATATCTTAGTGTAGTGCCTGTTATCTTATTATCTATAATAGGGATTGAAATGATAGATTATTATGAATACTTGGTTAAGTATCTCAATAAAAAGTTTAAATGGGAAAGTCGATTGTTATAATCTTATTAGCCCTGAGTACCGCTCTACTCCATGCCCAAGATAGTCTTTGTGTGTATAAGACTAAACCTGGGATATTATTAAATGATAATGGAAATAAGCGACCACTTAGTAAGGGCGATTATATAAGTGCAAAAAGTTCAATTTACATGTCTACATCTTCGGAGGTAATGCTCATAAACTCTCAAGGTGAAGCATTTAATATTAAGAATGCAGGGACTTATTCATATAAGAATATCCTAAAGTATAAAGCGCTTGATGATCAAAAGTCATTGACCTCTAAATACTTTAAACTCATTTGGGATGAATTATTAAAAAGGAATTCTAATAAAACAATAATTGGTGGTGTTTTTAGAGGTGATGTTTTGATAGAATCACCTATGGATAGTACAAAAATTGCGAGCTCTAAAATTACATTTAGATGGAAAACTGAAGCCGATGCTTCAAAATATTTTGTTTTTATTAGAGCCAAAGATTCCGAGACTGTCTATAAATTCGCTACTAATGGTAACGAATTTATAGTATATAAAGACAATCCTATTTTTTCTGATAATATTGAGTTTGAATGGAGTGTTTCACCCTCAGAATTTCCTAGCCTAAAGAATATTCCATTTTTTACATTTACATTGATTGATAGATCAGAATATGAAGCCTTAAAATCTAGTTACAGCGACCTAATAAAGGATTTAAAAGCTGTTGGTCTAACTAGCACAGAGATTGAAGATGCCCTCTGTGAAACTTATGGGATTTGTAAAAACTAAATACCATGTTCAGAACCAATTTTGTAGCATTTATACTATTAATACTATGTGTGAAATTAAATGCTCAAAAGACATTTTTAGAAACACAGTATGTTATAAATGATCTTTACTTCAGTTCAACAAATGGTGAGATTGTTTATGCAAATGATACTAGACTCTATTTTGTGGACTATGAAACTTTAGAACCAAAAGATTCTGTAACGTTAATAACAGATAATTCTAAGTATATAAGCAGTTTTGAATATTTAAATACTCCACAACCGCTTATTGTAATTAAGACAAAAACAAAGCAAAAATACTATCAGAATTTTTTTGAGTATCCAGAAGATTCCATTTACTTTCTTAATCGTGCTCAGAAAAAAGTAATTAATAAATTTTCAGGAAATATATACGCTTCATTTAATGAAGAAAACCCTTCTATAGCTGTTGTTGGTTATAATGAGTTCTTTGACTTTAAGGATGATTACGGTAATGTTAACAAGTCACCATTAACAGGTAAATTAGAGTCGTTACCAAATCGTATCGCGGTTGCATCTAGCGGAACAATACGAAAGATTAAAGTCAACAATAGTCGTAATAAGGTTGCTATTATTTATCAAAAATATTTTGGGAAGGATGATCCGCATGATCATATTTTAGAACTTAGAGATTTACCAAGTTTAGATTCAATTACCTCTAAGAAAATTAAGTATAAAACACATGATATTTATTTTTCTGATGATGATAATTATTTAATATTAAAGCAAGACGAAGCTCAGGTTAGTTCCTCGTCCTTATCTCGCAAAGAGTTTTTTAAAATATATGATACTTCAACATTGAGTGACGTTGAGATTCTTCCTGAAAGTTTAAATGTCAATGGTGTCATTGAAAATAATACGGTATGGAGACATTATGACGCAGAGATCATTCAAGAAAATTTTAATACTAAAAAGACCCTACAACGAATTTGGTCTAATCTTACACCTTTTTCTGTTATTGATGGTTTTGAAAAAGTGGATGGTAATACAGTTTTAATATATGGGAATAAAGGCTACGGTTATGGTACTGTTAAAAACGGGATTTATAAATTTCAGTTAAAGGATGAAGCTGTTTATTCTGAAGTGAAAAAGGTAAGTACTATAGATACCTTATTCAACCCGTCAGAGGTGCGAATAATGGATAATAAAACAAAGGTGTATGCGGTAGATTATAGTCAAAAAGGTAACAAACTTCTTGTAAAAGAAGAAGTATATAAACCGACAAACTTTGAGTTGTGGTCTACTTTAGATAAGAAAAAGTTATACGACATTGAGTTGCCTCAAACGGTAAATCCAATGCTAGATAATAATGGTGAAAAGGTCTTATTTTTTGAGCAACATCAAGGTAAAGCTTTCGATGAATTTAAATTAAAAGTCCTTGATATTTCAACCGGAATAGTTAAGGTCGCTTTATATGAAGACTCAGACTTTAATGCATTAAGTGCTAAATGCCATAATCTTAAAACCAAGCCAAATGAATGGGTTTGTAGTGACGGCTTTGCAAAATTCTGGAGGATTAACACGGATGACCTATCGGTTAATCTAATTAAAGATTTATCTAATGAGTCCTATTATCGGACAGATGTGACTGCTTTTGAAGGTATACCAGATAGCGACAATGTTTTGCTTGCTTTAAGAAGTGTAAATGTTGCACCAAATCATAGTATTACAGAATCTAATTTTGAAGGTTTCAAAATTTTCAGTCCTGACAATGGTTTAACCTCAGACTTACCATCAATACAAGAATATCAATATGCAATTCCTGTTAATGATAGTAGCATAATTCTTAAAGATGAGAGTAGGCTGCAATTATATAATGTTGTGTCCAATACATTCACAGATATATCAACGACTCAAGAAAATTCCCTAATTAAAGACGTTTTGGTATTAGGTGATAAAGCAGATATTATTGTAGATAAAGCCAATAGCTATGGCGATAGCCTCCAAATAACAAGCTATAATTTTAAGGATAATAAAATAGAGGAATCATATAAGATTGATGGTTATAAGAATGGATTATTCAAAACTTTTGAAGGTATTAATTATTATGGTTTAGATTCTTTTTATACATATAATAAGACGTTAGATGCAGAAGTTGGATGGAGTAGTCATAAACCAAATTATACTCAAGAACATGATTTAAATATCAGTAGTAATGGAAAACTTCTTTATGGCGGTCAATGGTTAATTGATTTAAAAAAATTAGAATTAGAACAGCAACTACCAAGTTTTACTGCAAATACGCTTTTAGAAGATGATGAAATAGTGTCCTTAGATACAGATAGTGATAAATACGGTTCAAAAGATTATAATTTTAGAATTGTGAGTGCACAAAAAACTGATTCTGTACTATGGAAGAGTAAAACTGTACGCATTGATTTTAACGAAAGACCTAGCTCAAGAGTATGGTCAAAAGATAAAAATTATGTGCTTTACTATAATTCATCTCAACTTACAGAAAATCAGACGGTTTATCTCATTGATGTAAAAAATAGACTATTAGTCAGTAAGAAAGTCGATTTTAAAATAAAGAAAGCGCGTTTTGCAGATGATGCACTGCAAGTTGTTCTGAACTCTCATTCAGACATTATGCAATTGGACATAAAGACTGTATTTTATGATATAAATGGTTTAAAAAAGATTAAAGAGATAACTACGGATTTTGACGATGAGGTAGATGAGAATAGTTACGTATTTACTGACTATGAGTTTTTATTACACTATAACAGAAGTGGTGAAACCGTAGAAAAGATAAAGTCCTATTATGCAAGACGCTCCTTAAGTACTTCAGTTTTTATAAAAGAAAAGGATCTACTTGTTGCAGGTACATATAATGGTGCCTTAGTCTTTTGGGATAAAAACAATAGTTCACCAAAACAAATCGAGCAAATTTCGGATTCTGAAATTATTCGAATGCAACAAATTAAGGATTTGCTTTATATTCTATCTAAAGATTCTGAAATAAGTGTTGTAAATCTCAACACCCTGAAATTAGAAGTCTCATGTAAAATCTTTGAGAAAGAAGACGAAATAAGTTTAGCATGGATTACACCAGAGGGTTATTTTAAAGCAAACAAAAGCGATATAAGAAAATTTCATTTTGTCAAAGACGGAAGAGCATTACCATTGATAGATTATGAAATGTTTCTTAATCGTCCTGATATTATCATGAAACGTCTTGGCTTTGCCTCACCTAAGTTTTATGACTTATATAAAAATGCCTATTTAAAACGCCTTGTAAGGAATGGGTATCAAGAGAATACGGATATTTTTAATTTAGAAAGGCCAAAATTAAAACTATTAAATCGACAAGAAATATCTATTCTTACAGACCAAAGGCAAATAGATTTAAACATAGAAAACACTTCAAAATCTTCAGAGTTAATTGTTTACATCAATGGTGTGCCGACAAATAAACGCTTACTTAAAAACGAATCTATTCTAAAGGAAACTATTGAGCTCAATAGCGGTATTAATAGAGTTTCAATAATATCGAAAGATGATTCCGGTACTGAATCCGAGCCTATTTCTTTTGAAGTAACAAGTACTATAAAAAGATCGCAGTCCAAATTGTATTACATTGGTATTGGTGTGTCAAATTACCAAGATAGCACCATGAATCTGAAATATGCAGATAAAGATGTTGCCAGAATAAGTGAGGTATTAAATTCAAAATACGAAAACAACATTGTTGTTAAGACGTTACTTAATGATCAAGTAAATAAAAAGTCTGTGCAAGAGTTGAAAACGCTGTTACGATCTACAGATATAGATGATACAGTTATTGTTTCGTTTTCTGGACATGGTCTAATTGGTAAGGATAACGAGTTCTTTTTCGCTACCCACAATATAAATTTTGATACTCCAGAAGAACATGGTTTATCTTATTCAGAAATTCAAGATTTATTGACAGATATTCCTGCAAGGCGCAAGTTGTTATTATTAGATGCATGTCATAGTGGAGAGCTAGATGCCAGTAACAATAGTTCTGGTTTAAACACTAAAGTTGTAAGTCGCATACCAGAAGGTGCAAAGGGAAGTAAGGCAAAAAGTAAAACTGCCAAAAATGAAGAATCATTCAACTTAATGCAAACTCTATTTTTCGATATTGATAGAGGTAATGGTGCATATGTGATTTCAGCGGCTGGTGGGTCTGAATTTGCCTATGAAGATGAAAAATGGGAAAATGGTGTATTTACTTATAGTTTTTTAAGTGCACTGAATGATTTAGGTTACGATACTTGGAGAGGAGAACAAGGAATTCCAATTTCAGAATTAAAAGATTACGTCTATAACAAGGTAAAGGAACTCACCAATAATAAACAACGACCAACATCTAGAGCGGAAAACTTAGAGTGGGATTGGTTTTTGAATTAATTTAAAATATACGTTTCTATAGTGTTGCTACTATACAATTCTTTAAGCTTGTTAGACCTAAATAGATTTTGATTCACTTTTCTCCGCATGGCTTCACTTTCAGAAAACTTGCCGTTAAATTTTAGATAAACTGAAGCCAATAAGTAATCTGTGGTTTTATCAATTTTAGTCAAATAATTATAATAGTAGTTCGCATTCTCTTTATTGTTCAGGTCAATACTGGCTTTAGTTAAAACACGTAATATATCTGCATTGAGCGATTTGGAATTGGCTTTGCTAATACTTGGTAAAGCAACTTTTAATGCTTCTTCAGGATTATTATTTAAGTACAAATGATTAGCATAAATAAGAGCTGTATTGCCTTTACTGTCAATGTCGTATGCGAGTTTATAAAGTTTTGTGACTTCTTCTGGCGTGCCAAATTTACTTTTATCTTTCGCTACTGTATGTAAAAATTCAACAATTTCTTTTGTTGTATTGCTGTTCGCAGCATTTTGAGAAGCGCTAATTAAATTAGAAGCAGCTTTTTCGGTCTGATTTATTTCAACCTGGCTAAAACCTAAACTTTTATTTCCTTTTACAAAAGACTTGTCAATAGTAACTGCCTTTTCAAATGCATCGATAGCCCTATTATAATTCTTAGTTTTAAAATATGTTTGGCCTAACAAATACCAAAAATCTGGTGCCTTAGAATTGTTCTTAATGGCAGTTTGCAATAGGTCAATTGATTTTTGGACTTCACCTTGTTCATTATATAGTCTTACAATAGAAGTGTATGCATTAATAGACTTATCGTTTGTTTCAATGGCTTTTTTATACATTGCTACAGCTTCAACTGTATTATTTGACTTTAGTTCTAAATACTGGCCAAATAAGAGAAATGCATTAGCGTCATTGGGATTGGCAGCTAAACATGCTTCTAGAGTATTTTGCGCTTCAAGTGGTTTTCTCATTTGTGATTTTAACCATGCTTTTCCAGAATATGCTTCAATATTATATGGATTAAGTTTAATTGCTTTGTCATAGAGTGAATCTGCAATTCTTAACCGAGTTAATCGTTTATATTTTAAACGAATAAAATCTGCATATTCAGAGTAGGCAGTTGAACTTTCTGGGTTATTATCTAAAGCATTAAGCAATAGTTTTTCAGCCTGTTCATTTTCAATGTTATTTAGTTTGATGTAATTCAATAATCCCATCGATGTTATTGCATCAGAAGAATCAGTCTTTAAGGCTTTTTGATACCATTCTATTGCTGCTTTTGCATTTCCTTTTAAGCGTTGTAATTCACTCATTTTTTGTTGCGCCAAAACATTGTTAGGATCTGTTTTTAAAGCTTTTTGAAAGTATGACTCAGCAAGTTGATAGTTGCCTTGTAACATATTAATTTCGCCTAACTTTAGATTGGCTTCATTTCCGTTTTTACCGAGCGAATTATCAAGGTAGGCTGTGGCTTCATCGAACTTATATTGATCAACAAAATTATCGCTTATATTCACGTCTGGACTTTGCCATGTTTGGATTAAACTTTTAGCTTTTTTAAAGTGATAAAACGCACTGTCGTATTTTCTTTGGTTATTGTAAACCAAACCTAAGGCATTATGAATGTAAGCTGCTCTTGGTTCTAATTGAATTGCTGAATTAAGTTTCCTTTTAGCCGCTTCAAATCTCACATGATTATTACTTCTAATAATAGCATATGCCTCTAAAAGCATCTGACTCGCTTTAACTCGATTGTACAGAAAAATATCTTCTCCCATTAACTCTAAACAGATATCGAGATGTTTAGATTGTCGAACAAATTCTTTACTAGGAGGTAAATAGGTAGAACCTTCAATGTATAGATTTATTAAAGATTGGGCTTCATTAGATAAAGTTTTTAATAAAATGCTTTGCATTTTACTTTTAATACCCTCAGAAATAGTGTTATCGTTTAAAACAGATTTGTATATTTCATATGCACTTGATGATTTGCCATAGTAGGAATTACGTTGTATTGCAGCATTAAATCTCGAAATAGTCTCACCGTTTGATTTGTTTTTTAAATCTGTTTTTGTAATTCCTCTAGCAGCGAGTTGTTTCGTGTTTTCAATTGTAGAAGCAATGTCTTCAAAGTTGATTATTGTAGCATCGTTAGAGATAACTTTCATTATAGCTCTATCATTTTTTGTGCGCAGAATTGGTGTTTGTCTCTTATTGTGTTTTTTTACAACGGTAGTATTTACGTTGTCATATAAATAATCATCAAGTTCTCTATAAATAATATTTTTGTCTGCATCGTCATCTGCTAAGCCAGATAGTCCTTTGACTAAATAATAGGTAAAATACCCATGTTTTAAATCTGCACTTTCATAAGATAATTCATCTGCACCACAACTTAGTATTTTGGTAGAATTCTCAAACATGGCCTGTAAGGTTCCCATATTTTTTTTTGTGCCTTTTTCAAATACAAAACCAGATCGGCAAGCGTCTAAAATGAGGACTACATTAACACCTTTTAATGTAAGGTTATCAATAGCTTTATTTAGAAGTGCCAAGGGTACTACACCACCAGAGTAATATTCTTGATTAGTATTAGCATCTGCTGCAAGTAAAAAGCCTTCCTTTTCACCAAAATCTTCAACTACATCACCATGGCCAGCAAAATAGATGTATAAAACATCGCCATCTTTTGCAAGATTAAACTGCTTTTTTAATTCTTGTACAATGTTTAGTGCGACCGCGTCCTTATTGATGAGTAGACAGATATTGTTATTTTCTAAACCTTCAATATCGGTTAGATAATTTTTAAAAAGCGCAGCATCATTATCGGCAAACTTTAATTTCAAGTCATCGGCATTATAATTAGAAACTCCAATGACAATAGCACGCTTTGTACCTTCAGATGTTTTGGTAATAGTATTTGGTTTAGATCCACGTGAACCATCTTGAGCATAACTCAAAGCGGAAATAACTAATAGAAGATATAGTATTATGTGTTTCATAACTTTTCCAAATTACGACTTTTCTATTTCAATTACTAAAACAAAACAAAAGCGGCCCATTTTTCAGGGTTGTCTTTGTATTTGTCTGACATTTTTAATTGGGTATTTCTAAAGGCTTCTCTAATATTTTGCCCACCTAGCCAATTCCCATAAAATGAGGTCATAAACTCCGCAGTTTCTTTATCAGGTACTTCCCAAAGGCTCATCATTAACATATCTACACCAGCCATTTTAAAAGCGCGTTGCAAGCCATAAACCCCTTCGCTACCTTCGATATCTCCTAGTCCAGTTTCACAAGCGGAAAGCACCACAATATCGGTTTTAGAAAAATCTAAAGTAGATATTTCTTCTGCCGTAATGATACCGTTTTCTTTTTCGTTTGGTGGATTACTACCATTTATCCATGCATAGTTTGCACCACTAAATAATAAACCTGTTCTATTTAAGGGGTTGTAATCTGTTTTATATTTAATGCTCGTTTTAGATTTTAGTGGTGATGCTTTTTTATCATTGTTTTCAAAGAAAAATCCATGTGTAGCAATATGCAATACTTTAGGACTTTTTCCACTTAGCCTTTTAAAATACGTTTCATTAGCATTAGTACCTGTCAACATGTTTTTGTCAACATTTTTATTGAGCAACAACCTATCGATACTTTCCACTTCACTTAGAGTACCTGGTAAATAATTCCATGTGTTATTTTTTTTCGATCTATTCAGTTCTATTAAATCTAGAGGCTGAGGTTCTCTTGCTTTTTCACTAATCACTTCTTCTTTTATTTCATAATCGTAAGTGATCCCTCCAACTAATAATACATTGTCTGGTTTAAGAGTGTTGAGATTAGAAGTTATATCGTAGGTGCTACTTAATTGAATTAGGTTATACTTATTAACTAACCAATTATTATTGTTTCTTAAAGAAGAAAATGAAACATTATGTAATAAGCCAGTTGGTGCAAAATATACATTTGTTATATGATTTAATTCTAGTTCTAAGGGTTTCCATATCAGTTGATAGAGCTCTGAAGTATTTGATGTCTGATTCGTTGATCTTGCTTTCGAACCTCTGGTATTATAGAGTTTTTTTGGATTTGAAGAATTTGAAAAGAGTTTTTGCAATGTTGATTCCTCAAAGAGTGAAATAACTTTTGGTTGTTTGGAATCCTTTTTAATAATGTATGCGACGTAATAGGTGCTGTCCGTTACCTCATGCGTGATATAATTAAATCTCGAAAATTCAATGGCAACCTCGTCTGCTTTTAATTGGTCTCTAACCTTGGTCCATTTTTTTTTAAAATTAATGGGTTCTTTAAAGCGGTCATTATACAATTGAACTAATTGGATTTCGAGGTGGTCAACAGTTTTTTTTAATTCCTCTTTTAGTGTGTCAAACTTCTCATTGTTTTTGTCTTCAACACTTTGTAAAAACTGTTTATTATCTATATAATCATTAATGAGTTTGTTAATGTCTGGTTCATTAAGTGCTTTTAGTTTTTGGGTAACATTCTTTGCTTGATTTAATAGTAGACCTTTTAATATGTATTTGTTTTCAAGGTTAATTGTGGTAAGTTCTTCTTGTGGATTGTCAAAATTGATGGATTCATAAATATTAAATGATGCTTCAATCTCAGCAAGAAATATGCGTTTTAAATCATTAGTACTAAAACTAAATTGTTTTACAAGTTGCTGCTTCGTTAATTCATTTGCTTGTTTTACATTTATAATGACCTCTCCATATTGTTTTTCGCACTTTTGAGCAATTATTAAGCTATTAAGCGCATCAATATAATCTGGGTTTTCTTTACCATATAAAGTTTTTATTCTCTTTATGGCTGCATCCAAAAGAGTGGAAGCTTTTTTACATTGATGATCCATAAGATATACATTGGCTAGATCTATCTGTTTATGCCAATAATTAGGATAATTTTTGTCTTCTTCTCTAAGTGTGCTTTCTATATTTTTAATAGCCTGTTTATATTTTTTTTGTTCAACAAGAATTGCACTAAGATTATCTAAACATTCTCTGTAGCTATTGTTTTTTATAGTTAGGTTTAAGGCCTTTGACTTATTAAATGCTAGCTTTGCAAATTTTTCTGCTTCTTCTATTTTATCCATATTGAGATAACACATACTTAATCTAGATATCAATACTGGGAGTGTTGGTGCATTGTCTCCTGCAGACGATTTGGTGAGTTGTATTGCAATTTTTAGATATTCCTCAACTTGTTCGTAGTTTTGAAGTTTCCAACTCAGGTTACTTAAAATTTCATAGTACTGTATTGAGCTAACTTTTAGATTAGTTTCGTTTAATTCCGTAAGCTCAATTCCCTTACTAGCATAGTAAAATGCTTTTTTATAGTCTGATGTTTCTGTATAGCAAGCCACCAGAAACATGTAAGTATTACCAAGAGCTTTATCATTTGTAGAGTCATTGAGTTCTTCAAAAATATCTGCAGCCTCTAATAAGACTTTTTCTGCTTTATTAAAATACCCAAGATTAACATATATACCACCTATACTTGTTAGAATATTGGCGTAATTAGAGTTAAATACGCCATAATTTCTTTTAATATAATCAAGGCTTTCTTTTTCAATTTCCAGTGCATCCTCAAGTCTTCCTAAACCTTGATAAATGCTAGGAAGATTATTGTACCTGAGTTTGTTGTAAGACCCTTTATCAAAATAAGGGTCATTTTTTAAAATATCTAGTCCTTCATTTAAGGTGTTGAGCGCTTTTTTAAAGTTTCCTGTTTCTCTATATAATCCAGCTAAATTAGTTAGACCAATACCATACATCATATGGTCTTCACCGTATACAATTTTGAGTAAATCGTTGGATTCTATATATTTTGCCTCAGCCAGTTTGTAGTCTTTTTTGGCGATATAAATATTAGCTAAAATGGTAAGTGCACCAGCATATTGTTCATTTGTTTCTCCATATAAAGCCTTTAAACCAATGATGGCTTTTTCCATCGGTTCTTGAGCAAGGTCATTCTGTTCAAGTTGTACTAGAATAACAGCATAAGAGTATGCCGTTGACATAAACTCATTAGATACCACCTCAAAAATTTCTTCTGCAATATTAAATGCATTATTGAAGGCATTAGCAGCCTTATCTAATTCTTGGTAGTTATAATAATTAGTACCATTTTGAAAGTAGGTTTGCCAGGCATTATAATCTTCAGAAGGCTGCGAAAATGCCAAAATTGAAAAGCAAATAGCTAGGAAGGTGTGTAATATTTTTTTCATTTATTATTCAACTAAAACAAAAGCGGCCCATTTTTCAGGGTTGTCTTTGTATTTGTCTGACATTTCTAATTGAGTATTTCTAAACGCTTCTCTTATGTTTTTTCCACTGAGCCAATTACTGTAAAACAGTTCCATAAATTCAGCAGTTTCTTTATCTGGTACTTCCCAAAGACTCATCATTATATTTTTTACCCCTGCCATTTTTAGAGCACGTTGCAAACCATAAACACCTTCGCTACCTTCAATATCTCCAAGCCCAGTTTCACAAGCCGATAATACAACCAAATCCGTCTTAGATAAGTCTAAATTGGATATTTCTAAAGCTGTTAAAATGCCATCATTGCGCTCATATGGATTGTTACCATTTTGCCATGCATAATTGGCATGAGCAAGCAATAGGCCAGAACGTAATAATGGATTGTCGGCATTTTTAAATTCGATATCATTGTTGTCTTTAGCTTTATCGTTTTTAAAGAAAAAACCATGCGTTGCAATGTGTATAACATCTGGACTCTTACCGTTCAAACTCTTAAATTGAGTCTCTGAAGCTTCATCATTATTAAGCGTTGTGGTTTTGGTAGTTTTGGAGGCCAAAATAGTTTCAATATTTTTAATTTCATCAGCTGTACCTTGAAGATATTGCCAAGATCTATTTAATGCGGTGCTTTCGTCAGAAACAAGATCTAAAAATGACACTTGGCTATTGTATAAGATGTTTTTGCCTTCAGTATTAAAATCATAATTTATTCCACCAATTAATAAGACTGAATTCTTTTTGGGTTGTTGTCGTCTTAAGGTAATTACTTTAGAACTACTTACTTGTTCTAAATCAAACAGCTCTATGAGCCTTTTGTTTGAAGCATCCATTAGCGCTGCAAATGCTACTTGATGAAGCATGCCATCAGCTGATATGTAAACCTTTTTGTTGTTCTTTAATTCGGTTTCAATAGGTTTAATGATAAGATTATACAAGTTCTTATCATAGCTTGAAGCATTGACTTGTTTAGCTTTTGAACCTCTAGATATTTCATTTGAAGTATTAATCCCTTTGCTCAAAATTGCTCTTAGTTCTTTTTCTTCAAATAAGGATAATATCTTTGGATGTTGCCATTCTTTTTTAAAGAGTTGAGCCACATAAATAATACTGTCTGTCCAAGTTTGATCAAAATATCTAAAATGACTGAATTCAACTGAAATTTCATCTTCTTTTAAAGCAGTGCGTCTCCAATTAATAGACCTTTTACGATTGTCATTAATATTCTGATGGTATAAGTACAGTATTTCAGACTCTAAACCACCTAATCTGTCATATCTTATTCCAAAATCTGGCACACGTTGTGATTCTGATATACTGAGTTGTTGGGCAATAAATTCCTTTTCATTTACATAGGCATTAATCAAATTTGTAATTTCTGGTTTTTCAAGAGCTCTTAGTTTATTAAGTATATCCTTTGATGTGTTCAATAATGCTCCTTTTATTAGTAAAGTATTATCAACCAACAGATTATTAAAGCTACCATATCTGTATTTAGTTTTAAACCCAAACGATTGAAATAAATGGAAATAAGGAATAATATTTTTGTTTAAAAAAGACTCTTTCTCATCATTAAGTCTACTACCTAGTACATCGTTGGTGTGGTTGACTAATCTCGTGTTAACGTCGCTAAATGTTGGAACTACCTCTCTTGGGTTTTTTGTAGCCTTATAAAACTCAATTAAAGTTTTAAGTGATGTTTTAAAGGATTCACTTTCCAATTCAAGTTCATTCTTGCGCAGTTTTCCTAATTCAATGTTAGTTTTTAACTCATTTTCCTTGTCTCTCGAAACCCGATAATAAAAGTTCAGTTTAAAGAGAATCATACGTTGATTATCGTAACTATCTTTAAAATTCTTAAAAGCAAAGTCTTTGGCATCTTCTGCTTCAATAATAGCACTGGTGAGGTTGCCACTTTTGGCTAAACTATCAATTTTAAAAAGTTGAGTCCTAAATTGTTGCTGAAGTTCTTTATTGGGTTGGGCAAATAATGAAGCGTAAGAGCAGATAATTATTAAAATGACCAATGATTTAAGTATAAACTGAGATTTCAATAGTGTTATTATTAATATGGAACACCAAAAATTGAGAATGCAGCCCAAAATTTTGGATTATCATTAATTTCATTCTTGTATTTTAAAATGGCATTTCGAAGTGCTTCGTGAAGCATTAATTCATTTGAAATTGCCATAAGGTGTAATTTTATTAATTCCTATGGAAATAACATGAATGTTAATGGGATTCTTTTTTCGAACTCCTAGGTTTCCACCATATTCATAAGTTCTGTCAGAACTAAAAAGAAGAGGAATTGAAAGGATTATAACAATTAAGAATTTCATGATTTGTATATTTTATTTCTACATTAAATTACCCCTTACTTTTTACAATCTCATATACAAATTCTGTACTATAACCATCAATTTTGCCTCCGCTTGATCTGCTATTGGCTGTTCTTCCTCTAGTTTGTGTATAGGTTTCACCCACAAAATCTTCTAAAGGATTATTATCTCCTGCACCGCGAGTATCGGCTTTTTCGCCTCTAGATTGTACGGTTGATTTAAAATTGATTGGTTTGGGTGTTGCAAATCCTTTAAGAATTAGTGTTTCGTATGGATCACCAAATTGAAAATAACAGTTTTCAAATACCATGGTTTTACCAGGCATAATACGTCTTTCATTGTCATTTAGTGTGCAATCATCATTTGGCAGAAATGTGGCAATTTCACCTTTAGAATTAATTTCTATAATACTAAAGTAAAGTGGTTTATCACTTTTATTAGTGACTTCTAGAAATACCACATCATCTTCTGTATTTACTTTAAATTTGCCCGCTTCATCAATGAATGCGTCTTCTTCTAAAAGTTCTATTTCGTCAATTTCGGCATTATATTTTCCAGGTAATAAACGAAACTCAAACTCATAATCATAATTCTTAAGATTGAGGTCCTTTAAATAAGATCCTTGTGCATAATTGAATAGGGTAGTTGTAATTTCATCGTAATCATATTTGCCGTCTATTTTAGGTTGACTAAAAATAGACTCATCACTAATAAGTTGGGTGTCTTGACCACTTACCGTAAGAATAGAAATAGTACCTTTTTCTTCGGCAATAATCAATTTTGCTTCTGTAGCAGACTCCACAATTTGTCCTATTTTTTTCTCAACTAAAAAGGTTTCAATAACCTTTTTAGTGGCATTGGATTTTACAGATTCGTCAAAATAAATGTTAAGAGAAATATCTCCATAAGTTGGTTCGTCCACAAACACCCAGAATTCCTTCTCATTTGTTGTTTTAAGTGGTGTATCTAGTTTTATGATTGACTCATTAAAACGTGCTCTTGTTATTGCGCCTTTTGCAATAATGTCTTTATCCTCTACTTTGGATGTTCCGGCTGGTAATATATTGACTGTGGTTCCATCGAATAAGCTTTGAAGTTTTCCAGCATTAATTTTTATAATGTCTGCTCTAGATATTTTAGAAATAGGATAATAAGGTTGTTGCTTTACGTACGCTCCACCAAACAGTTTATAATCTAAATCACCTTCTGCCGTTGGTGTTTGGTTCGGTGAAATGACATTCATATTAGCTGATATAGCAGAAAAGAGTTTTCTGTAGGTGACATCAGATCCTAAATCGTTCATAGCTTTTGAAAATGCAAAGCTCAGTGAGCCATAGCCTTCATATTCGTAATTAAGTTCGTCTGCAGAAGCGCCAGACAGCATTACAAAAGGAGCAGCATTTGGACCAGCCTTTACAGGTTCTAATAATCCACTACCGTTGTTATTCTGCTCTGAGTTTGGAGTCCAACCTGGTGGGGCAAAAGTGGCTTCGCCACCACGTGCTTTACCACCACGAGTCGCAGAACCAGAATGGCAACTATCTAATAACATTAACAGTTGACCCTCATTACCTAAAATATTTCTAAAAGTCGCAATGATATTTCCCAACTCATCATCTCTAATGTGATTTTGGCCTTCGTATTTGTTCGGAATAAATCGTACTAAAGCATCATAAGGCACAATGGATTCGTCTTTGTCATCAATTTCTTCATTATTGTCATCATAGATTTGTTGTCCATGTCCCGAGTAGTGAATGACCACAATATCTCCAGGTTTTAATTTGGCTTGAAGTGTTTTAATGGCATTCAAAATTCCTGCTCTAGTAGCCATTTCATTTTTAAGAACGGTTATATTTTCTTCTTTAAAATCTTGATTTAACAAGGTTGTTTTAATTAAGGGTACGTCATTAGCAGAACTAATGGATGACCATCCTGTTTTTACGGGATAATCACCAACGGCAATGATGAGCGCATGTTTTTCTGCCTGAACGCTTATACTGAAAGCTAAAAAGAAAATAAGTAATGTTATTTTTTTCATGGCAGATAAATATTAATTAAGATCAAAAAGGCTAAAAGAAATTCCGAAGTAGTAGCCAAAGTCATAGACATTTTTGGTAAAGTTATCTATACTCGTAAAGCTTGTGCTATCGCCAACTTCTAATCCGTTAGTTAGGCGTTTAACTGGTCCATAAGCAACACCACCAGAAAGGGCTAATCTACTTTTACTGCCAAAAAATAGTGATGGTCCTAACAAGAAGTTAACACCAGAAATACTATTGTCACCGGAAATTGGTATGGATAATCCAAAGCTACCACCAACATTAAAGTTTTCTCCCATAAACGGGTAAAAATTAATCATGGTACTTAGGTTAGGAACAAAAAAGTCGTTGTTATCTGCCCCAATAACACCAGACTCATCAATAAAATAATCGTTAGAATTGCTTCCAAAATTATTGAGAGTCATTGCAACACTCGTGTTTATTTTGAAACCACCTTTCGAAAACATTTTAATATTTCTAGTTTTTAGGATTGTGGCATTGTCATCATTATCAATATCATTTGAGAAATCGCTTTGAACAAATTTGAGCTCTATATTCACCTTATCTGCGGATAATTCGTAATCGTAGGTTTGCTCAAAGTTTGATGCCTCTAGAATCGTATAAAGCGAACGTAGCTCATCTAAATTTTGAAGACTTTTTCCTGTAGAACTATTGAGATTTGTCATTAAGCGTTGTAGGTCGGCCATGGCAATATTTCGCGACACTAATTCACCTCTAGAAACCACTCCATCTTTTGAGGCACTTGTATTTTCAATCTCTTGAGACAAAACATTAATGTTACTTTCAAGTTGAGATTTACTATCATTAATTGATTTTTCAACTTTTGCCAAGTACACGAAAAAATTGTCTTGAGCACTTGGGAGCCGCGCATCTAATTCTGCGTCTGCAGTTTTAATTAAATTTTCTATAATAGTTTCCTTATCTAAATTTGGATTTAAAAGGTTAGAAATTAAAGTTGATTTTAAAGCGGCTACATTGGTTATTTGATTGTTCAAATCATCTAAACTACTTTGGGCAGAACTACTTCCTCTGGAGCCTCTTTCGGATTTAAACAAATTTGAGTCAGGTAGATTTGAAGTGTTTAGGTCTATGTTGTCACCAGTAAAGGAATTAATACTTCCTAATAACGAACTAAAATTAAAGCCTTGTCCGGTATTTATAAGATCTTCTTCTTGCACATCAGTTTCTACTTGAACAGCAAATGGATTAACATTGGATAATTTTAACTCGATTAGACTATTCCGTTTAATTTTAGGTTTATCCAAAGTGTCAATAACCTTGTTGTTTTTATCGACATGTAAGTAGTCAATTTTATCAGTTACATAGTCATAGGTAATTCTATAGCGTTTTTGTGCATAGGATAAACATGAAGACAACAGAATGATTAGTATGCTGATTGTTTTGAGGTGCTTAATTTTCATAATAACTAATTTAAGTTCTTCTTACTGTTTCACTTTCCAGTAAAAAATATTGTTTTTGAGTTTTATTAAGGATAAACGCTTTCTATCTAGTGCGCGTTGTCCTGATTGTATAATGTCGAATATATCTGAAATTATTGAATTTGTGTCGGCAAAGTAAGAATGACTTAAAAAACTAGTGTCTATACCAGAGGCGTCAATAGTTTCAACACCATCAACAATAACCATTTTTTCGCCAGCATCTCCAGCTCTGGGATTACCATGTAGAAGTTTTGAGGCCTTTAAGGCTAAGTCGTCTGCCGAAACGTATAGTGTAATTGGTTTTTTAGTTTCAGCAACCATTTGCGGTGCAATCTCATTTTTAAAAACATCAGCATCAATATCTGGTGCTGCTAGAATGATTTCTTTTATTTTATTACGTAAATCAGGGTGATTTTTCATTACCTGAACGATAGCATGGGTTAACCCTCTGTTACCCATGCTATGAGCTACAAGATAGATTTCTTCTGCTTGTGATTTAGATAGGTAATCCTCTAAAAATCGTTGCATATTTGATTGGGACCAAGCAATATTTTCTTCGTCCTTTCCATATCTGAATGTCGATGCTTGTGATGGCCAACTATAAAATACTGCTTTACCATCAAATTTTAAATCATAAGAAATTTGAGCTGTGCGCTTCGCGGCTTCACTGAATGATGTATTGTAGCCATGCACAAATAAAAAGGTACTCTTCTTTTCGGATTCTTCAATATCTTTTGAAAGCTTATCGAAAAATTCATTCTTTTCTAATAGCGAGATCTTTTGAAGCATCATGTGCTTTTTAGGGTCCTCTGTAAATTCGAACTTCCAAATTGCAGGACTTTCAATTTCACCAACTCTATGGTCGTGTGGAATGCTGACTTCCACAATGCCATATTTGAGTTTAGAACGTTTAATTCCAAAAGTATCATTTAAATCTTTTGATTTGATATAGTTTCTGTCCGTACCAAAATAAATTGGTAGTTTAACAAAGTCTGGTGTGTTGGCGCCTCTATCAATAGGATTGGGGTCAACATATGTAAGACAGATGGAAAATACCTGTTCCATGAGCTTGTTTTTGACCCTGTATGTAATTTTTAGTTCTAGGTCTCCATTGGATTTATAGCTATCATTAGAAAGTAACCAAAACTTAAAATCAAAAATATTGAACTGTTCGACGCTAGAAAAATATTCACTTTTGTAATTGGCTCCAACTATTATCTGAAGATTTTTCACTAATGTAGAATCGTTAACATAGTCCAGCCTAAATTTGCTGTAATCACTTCTGTTGGATAGGCAAGAATCTCCTTTCACTAAAGTTTCGTCTTCAAAAATGAGGTACTGATTGTTCTGTGCATTAAGTTGCGATGTACTGACAACCACACAGAGTAAAGTAAAGAATAAAAAGGATGAAATCTTGTTAAACATTTTTCAAATGGATTCAGAGTTAGTCATTTTTTAGAGTCTTCCTTTTCTAGCTTTTTTCAGATATTTTGCCAAACTCTTGTGTCCAGATTTTTTCGCCACTTTTTCTGGCCTTCTAATCATTACAGCTGTAGCTCTCACAAAATCCTCATAACCCTCAGCATCTTTAACTTCTTTTCTGTCGTCCTTACTTCCAAAAACATCTCTATTTACCTCACTTTTCGGGGCGGCGAATGGATATTCAATTTCTCTGGATTGCAAATTTTCTTGGGCTTTTAGAGAAATAACAATGCATGCTAATAGAAAAAAAGAATAATATTTTTTCATAATTGTGTTAGTTAATAGCGATATAAAGTTATTTAAATTTATAACTTTAACAAATTATAAATCAAATTGATAAACTCCATTTTTTGGACTATTAGAAGAGTTTCAATTCTACGGTGATATTAAATTTAATCTATCACAAAATTCATTTAAAAAAAGATTATTGAAATAAAAAAAACTGTAACTGTTAGGGTTCTAACTTTTAGGCGCGTTGTTGTACTATAATTTTACACCATTAATTTAAAATAACGAGTAATGATTAAAAAAACAGTTTTAGGATTAATGGCATACAGTTCTTTTCTGTATCCTGCAGTAGCGACAATGACAATGGAATTCCTTCTACCTCAGAATTGATCTTAAATCTCGATGGATTAGAAGCTTTAGGTACAGATCATATATATGAAGGATGGGTAATAGGTGGTTCAGGATTGTGTACAGGAGCGTTTACAGCATTTAATACCGTATTTGAAGTTACGCCATATAGCAGACTATCTGCTAGACAACTAGTAGCTTGTGAAAACTTTTTTGAAAATGAACCATAAGGTGAAACATTCCTTTTAGATGTTAGATGTCGTACAGAAGTAATTTCAGTTGAGCCAGTTCCATAAGATTCTGCTGGACCTTTTGTATTGAAACCACTAGTTGAAATAACTGGTAACGATACAGCGTCAGCAGTTCGTGCATTTGGACAAAACCTTAGTTCTTTACCTATGGGTTCTGTTACAAGGAATTTAAAATGAATCAATATAAATACCGCGCTATTGCAATTGATCAAATTGAGTTTTTGAAATAGACTACCTTTTGGTGGTCTTTTTTATTATAATGCATTCTTTGTAATAAAGGCACGCCAAGCTATAATTGCTAATTGAAATTTAGAGGCCTTGCTTAAGTCCAGTTGTTTTTTGCTGTATGAAGGCAGAATAGATTTATTTAGTTTGGCTAAGGTCTTGAAGAATATTTTTTTCATGAATTTTAAAGCGAAGATTTAATATTGTAATGCGCTTTAAAACAAAAATAGTAAAACTTATTCTAGAACTAGGTTTTACTTTTTTTGATTGGTTGACTGGCTGAATTTTAAATTAGATCATTGAAAAAATAATATCTATGATCAGTTTGGCTAATGTCATCATAATTACTTTGGTTTAGAGGTTAATATTATGTGTTTTTGTTTGATTGAGTTCTCAATATATATCCTCGATAAATAATTCTCCAAACAATTTGTTATAAATCTGCGAAGTTGAATTTACTTTTGTAAGTATATTAATTGATATAGTTATAAAATTATGATAACTATCTACAAATAAGTTACTATATGTAATATTAAAATATATTTTATGTTTAAAAATGAAATAATTATAGGGGGTTTTTCGAGCTATTTTAAAAATCGTAGAGGCAATTGGTTTAAAAAAACGCAAAAAATACACATTTCGTTATTTTTTACAAAAGTTGATCTAGTAAATATCATTAAATAATTTACTTAACTTTTCTATTACACCATCAAATTAAAAATTTAACATTAGGTCAATTTTATAAGATTATCTTTATAAAAAAATTAAAGAATGAAAATATTAGTTAGCTCATTATTATTTTTTGTTTTTTGCACACTGAGTGCTCAAGTATTAGTGATAAATGAACTAGATTCTGATAATCCAAGTACAGATACAGCAGAATTTGTGGAAATAAAATCTCAGACACCAAATTTTTCTACAGATGGTTATATTCTAGTTTTTTTTAATGGATCTACTAGTGGTAATGATTCTAGTTATTTAGTTATTGATCTTAATGGTTATACAACCGACAACAATGGTTTGTTAGTCATCGGTAGTGCTGGTGTAGGACCATTCCCTCAGCTGTTAATATCAGAGAATCTAATTCAAAATGGTGCAGATGCCGTGGCTATTTACCAGGATTCACCAACCGCATTTCCAGAAGGTACTATGGCTAATATTACAAACTTGATTGATGTTTTAATTTATGATACTAGTGATCCAGATGATCTTGGTTTGATTGATATTTTTAATGATGACCCAAATTTTGCTTCTATTACTCAAATAAATGAAGGCTCGAGCGGAAGTGCTAATTCCATTCAAAGAAATAATGATGGGTCTTATTTTACTGCAACTCCCACACCAAGGAGATTAAATGATGGTTCAGGTAACCCCATTAATCCTATAACTATTTCTGTGAGTGATATTCAAATTGATGAAGGTGCTTCCTTGGAGATAACCTTCACAAGTGAAGTTAATGTTACCTCAGACTTAAACTTTGATATAACATTAAATAATTTTGGATTTAATACTTCAGATTATGCAGGAAGCACTAGTTTGACTATTGCCAACGGACAGAATTCAATAAGTACTACAATTTTATTAGTTGATGATACAGATGATGAAGGTGATGAAGTATTAGAAATCAGTTTTATTAATTTAATTGAACCAATTGTTCCATTCAATAATAAAGTAGAGGTTAGGGTAGTGGATAATGATTTTACCATGGCGCCTTGGGGAACACCCGTAAATCCGACTTTTGGACAGGTTACAAGTACTCAGCCTACAGGATATTATAACTCTTTAGATGGTTTGTCTGGTGTGGCCTTACGTCAAGCACTTCAAAATATAATCGCTAATCCTAGTGTAGTGAGAGCCCAAACATATGCAGATGTTTTTGATATTTTGAAGGAGGCAGATCAAAATCCAGAAAATAGTAATCAGGTTTGGTTGGTTTATTCAGAAG
Organism: Winogradskyella sp. KYW1333; assembly: GCF_003335675.1. GTDB lineage: Bacteria > Bacteroidota > Bacteroidia > Flavobacteriales > Flavobacteriaceae > Winogradskyella. Next base: position 47,343 of record NZ_QPHL01000009.1, read on the forward strand.
AAGGAAGGGCAAAATTAGATTTACAAACGACAAGTTCAAATGCAGGTAAATGGAATAGGGAACATACTTTTCCTAGATCTCTAGGCGGTTTTAATAATATTGAAGATGATGAAATTGCTGATGGCATCAATATTTTTTGGGAGACTAAAGCGGATTCTTTGCGCCATGCAAATTCTGACGCACATGCATTAAGGGCAGCCGATGCTGCTGAAAACAGTTCTAGAGGGAATCAGCATTATGGACAATATATTGGACCTTCAGGCACACTTGGTAGTTTCCGTGGTGATGTGGCAAGGGGTGTACTTTATTTAGAGATACGGTATAATGGTTTAGAAGTTGTAAATGGTTTTCCAAGTGCAGTTGGTCAGATAGGTGATTTAGACACCTTATTAGATTGGCATAGAAATGACCCGCCAGACGATTATGAAATGAATAGAAATAATTTGGTATATAATTGGCAATACAATAGAAATCCATTTATTGACCAGCCAGAATTGGTTGAGTATATTTGGGGTAATAATGTTGGGGAAAATTGGGATCAAACTTTGTCAATTGAAGAGATAGTTTCTAATGATTTGACAATCTACCCAAATCCATCAAATGGACACTTTCAAATCAAAGGATTAAATAAAGAGACGCAAATAGATCTTTATACAATTGATGGCAAGTTACTTAGTGAATATTATTGTACAGGTAATTATGTCGATCTAAACGTTTCGTCAGGTATTTATATTATTAAATTGAAGCAGGGTAATCGGATATATACCAAAAAACTAATAATTAACTAGAATATTTAAAAAGCCAATTTCTATAAATTAAGTTTGGCTTTTCCTTTATTTTATTGATGGTTCTTGTAATTTTTTGGCCTTACAATTAGTTTGTTTCCAATAATTCTATATTTAATAGCAACTATCTTTATAAAAACTAATTAATAGTTATTTAACGAAATATTTAGTTTTGTGATAGAATGAATTACAAATGTTATCTTCGCAAATCCATAGAATAGAGGGTTAAATAATTAATGAATTAAATGAGTATTTTCCTTGTTATTGCAGGACTTGCGTTGTTGGTTGTAGGTGGAGATTTTTTAGTTAGAGCATCCGTTGGTCTTTCATTTAAACTTAGAATATCAAAACTTGTAATCGGAATGACGGTTGTTTCGTTTGCGACCTCCGCTCCTGAACTCTTAGTAAGTTTACAGGCTGCCTTTGATGGAATTTCAGATATTTCACTTGGTAATGTGATTGGTTCTAATATTGCTAATATTGGTCTTGTTTTGGGTATTACTGCGATAATTTCACCATTGTCAGTTGATAGAGATTTCTATCGGTATAATTGGCCCATGATGATGGTAGTGTCCTTTGCACTCTATTTCTTTTTAAAAGATGATAATGTACTAACTACATTAGAAGGATTATTGTTGTTTGTAGCCTTAATTGTATTCTTGTATATTCTGATAAGGAGCTCTACAAAGTCCGCAAATATTGAATTAGAAGAGGTAGATGATGCATTGGCGGAAGTTTCTAATTTTAAAATTATTATTTGGTTGCTTATTGGATCTACAGGATTATTTTATGGTTCTGAGTGGCTGGTTAAAGGTGCAATACAGTTGGCGGAAGCAGTTGGTATCAGTGATTATGCTATATCGGTTACTGTAATAGCTATTGGTACAAGTGTACCAGAATTGGCAGCCTCTGTTATAGCTGCGCTTAAAAATGAAAAGGCCATATCATTGGGTAATTTAATTGGCTCAAATATTTTCAATATAGCATCTGTTTTAGGGCTGACAGCAATTATTAAACCTATAACAGTAAATCCAGATACACCAGAAATACTCTCAACCAATATTTTTTGGATGATTGGATTCGCGTTTATTCTGGTTCCACTCATATTAATTCCTGAACGTTATCAAATAGGAAGGCTTAAAGGAATTCTTATCTTTGGTGCTTACCTTCTGTTTATTTTCTTAGCACTAAAATAAAAAAGCCCGCAGTTGCGGACTTTTAATTGTTTGTTGATAGTGTATACATCTATATATCTGCACTTTTTACAGTTTTTATAATCCTACCTGCTACTTTGTATGGGTCAGCATTAGAAGCTGGTCTTCTGTCTTCTAACCATCCTTTCCATCCTTTTTCAACAGTAATGATAGGGATACGAATTGAAGCACCTCTGTCGGAAACACCAAAACTAAATTCGTCGATAGCTTGAGTTTCGTGTTCACCTGTTAAACGTTGGTCGTTGTCCTCACCGTAAACAGCAATATGTTCTTCAACCACCGGTCTAAATGCTTCACATATTTTCTCGTAAGTTTCTTTACTACCGCAAGTTCTTAAAACAGAATTTGAGAAGTTAGCGTGCATACCAGAACCATTCCAATCCATCTCTTTACCTAATGGTTTTGGATGATATTCAATATACCAACCATATTCTTCAGTTAAACGATCTAACAGATAGCGAGCAACCCAAATTTCGTCACCAGCTTTTTTTGCTCCTTTAGCAAATAATTGGAATTCCCATTGGCCTAAAGCAACTTCTTGATTTATTCCTTCAAAATTCAATCCTGCTTCAATACAATAATCAGCATGACGTTCAACTAATTCTCTACCATGAGTATTTCTACCACCTACAGAACAATAGTACATTCCTTGAGGTGCTGGATAGCCGCCTACAGGGAAACCTATAGGTAACTGTGTTTTGCGATCCATAATAAAGTACTCTTGCTCAAAACCAAACCAGAAATCGTTATCATCATCATCAATTGTAGCTCTACCATTTGATTCATGTGGTGTTCCATCTGCATTTAAAACTTCCGTCATTACTAAATAACCATCTTTTCTTTGTGGATCAGGATATATAGCAACCGGTTTTAATAAACAATCAGAAGATCCACCTTCCGCTTGTCTTGTTGAAGAACCATCAAATGACCATAAAGGACAATCTTCTAATTTTCCACTAAAATTTTCTTCAACTTTAGTTTTACTTCTCATGTTTTGAGTTGGACTATAACCATCTAGCCATATGTACTCCAATTTAGATTTACTCATCATTAAACTATTTATAATTTGACGATGCAAATATTATTATTTTTTTTATTTAGTCAAAAAAAATAGGGTGTTTTAGATCAAATATTATTAATAATTGTTGATAACCCTATTTTTTTAAGGGTTAGTGTGGTAAAAATTATAATATTCTTATTTTTGACCTAAAATATTATCAAAATGTCAACACTAAGATTTTACGCTTTAAAGGAATCTCTAAAAAGAACGCCATTAACCATAAATGAAGATTACAGAAGATCTGAAATTTTTGGTTCAAATGTGTTTAATGAAACAGCAATGCGTCAGTATTTAAGTAAACATGCATTGAACGGAATATTACAAGCTGTTGAAAAGGGTGCTAAAATAGATAGGGTTACTGCAGAGCATATTTCTACCGGCATGAAAGAATGGGCCATTTCAAAAGGCGCAACCCATTATACCCATTGGTTCCAGCCATTGACAGGTGCGACTGCTGAAAAGCATGATGCTTTTTTTGAAACAATTGAGGGTGGATTAGCTATTGAACGATTTGATGGTAGTCAATTAGTGCAGCAAGAACCAGATGCATCAAGTTTCCCTCATGGTGGTATCAGAAATACTTTTGAAGCTAGGGGTTATACTGCATGGGATCCAACATCGCCAGCTTTTATCTATGGCACAACTTTATGTATTCCTACGGTGTTTGTTGCATATACAGGTGAAGCCTTAGACTATAAAACACCATTGCTAAGGGCGCTACAATCTGTTGATAGTGCTGCAACTGCTGTATGTAAATATTTTGATAAGAATGTAAGAAAGGTTAGTGCTTCATTGGGTTGGGAGCAAGAATATTTTTTAATTGATAATGCATTGGCAGCATCACGTCCAGATATTGTATTAACCGGTAGAACATTACTTGGGCATTCACCTGCCAAGGGTCAACAGTTAGATGATCATTATTTTGGTACCATACCAGCACGAGCAATGGCTTTTATGAGAGATTTAGAGCATGAGTGCATGCTATTAGGTATTCCTGCAAAAACAAGGCATAATGAAGTAGCTCCAAATCAATTTGAATTGGCTCCAATTTACGAGGAAGCAAATTTAGCTGTAGACCACAATTCCTTGTTAATGGATATAATGCAAAAAGTGGCAAAGCGCCACAATTTTCTTGTATTAATGCACGAAAAACCTTTTGCAGGAGTAAATGGGTCAGGTAAACATAATAATTGGAGTTTAAGTACTGATACTGGCGTTAACCTTTTATCTCCAGGAAAAACACCAATGAGTAATCTTCAGTTTTTAACCTTTTTTATTAGTACCATAAAGGCAGTTTTAGCGTATGAGGAATTGCTTAGGGCTGCTATCGCATCTGCAAGTAACGATCATAGATTAGGTGCTAACGAGGCACCACCAGCAATTATATCTGTTTTTATTGGTGAACAATTAACAAATGTATTGCAAGAACTTGAGTCAGTGACCAAGGGAAAATTATCTCCAAAAGAAAAGACGGATTTAAAACTGAATGTTGTAGGCAAAATCCCTGAAATATTATTAGATAATACTGACAGAAATAGAACATCACCCTTCGCTTTTACTGGAAATAAATTTGAGTTTAGGGCTGTGGGCTCTTCTGCAAATTGTGCTAACCCTATGATAGTTTTAAACTCTATTGTAGCCAAGCAGCTTATTGATTTTAAGATCGAGGTAGATGATTTGATAGATAAAAAGTCTATGAAAAAGGATGATGCAATATTCAATGTGTTACGAGAATATATCAAGGACTCTAAGACTATTTTGTTTGAAGGGAACGGATATAGTAATGCGTGGGAAAAAGAGGCCAAAAAAAGAGGTTTGAGTAACAATAAAACAACTCCAGAAGCCTTAAAGATTAAGATTGCAAAATCATCAATAGATCTTTTTGAAAATCTCAGTGTTATGAATAAAATAGAATCTGAAGCTCGTTATGAAATAGAAATAGAGGAATACATTTTAAGAATTCAGATTGAAAGTAGAGTTCTTGGTGATATTGCTAGGAATCACGTTGTGCCTACCGCTGTTCGTTATCAAAATATATTAATTGAAAATGTTACTGGGCTAAAGAATATTTATGGTGATAAATTTAAAAGTCTTGCTCAAGAACAATTGACATTAATTGAGGAAATATCAGGTCATATTGAAGCTATAAATTCATTGGTTACTGACATGATTGAAGCTCGTAAATTATATAATAAACAGATTGACGTCAATAAAAAAGCCAAAGGGTATTGTGAGAAGGTAAAACCATTCTTTGAAAAAATACGTTACCATAGTGATAAATTAGAGTTGATGATTGACGATGAGTTATGGCCTTTAACTAAGTATAGAGAGCTTTTGTTTATAAATTAATTAATTGTTTTGAACAGAAATAGTCCTGTTTGATTGGGTTTTCACTCTATTTTGTAGGTAACTCATCGTATATTTTTGTAATAGTTGTGTCATTTTTATGTCGTTTATCGATTTCAAAGGCTAATAATCGAAAAGGTAGTCATTTATCAATAAAAAACTGATTCCTATCAGTTTTGACGACAGAATATTTAGTAAGTTTGTAGTGCTATTAATCAATACTTATTAAATATGAAGAAGTTATTCTTAAGCGTAGCTATACTAGTTGGTGCAACCTTAATACTTTCTCAAGATAACTCTGGAGATTTGAATGACATCACAAATGAAGATGTTGTAAATACACAGACTAAGCTACAGGCTGAATCTTAAAAATTTAAAAAGACAATAAAGTTTACTTAGTCTTATTTAGATAAAAAAAGATAAAATCAATACTTGGTTTTATCTTTTTTTATGCCCTGTGATTAAGAATATTCTGTTAATTTGAAGATTATTTTTCTATATTGCGTCAGTCCTAAGCCTCTCCTTAACCAACAGTATAATTAATCAATGAAGAACTATGAATACCAAATTTAGACTACTTTTTTTTAGTATTTTATTTTCTGTATTAAGTATCAATTCCATTTTAGGACAAGAAGACGAAGAACAATCCTCTGACGACCAAAAAGAATTCCAAAAATTAGATTTTTACAATTTAAGAGGAACTAATGTCGTTGATGTAGGTATTGGAGGTTCAACGCTTTTTGGTGATTATGAAGATACTTCTATTGGGTTCTATTATAGAGCTGGCTATAAACGCGCACTTTCACCCTCTATATTTGCAGGAATAACTGCAAATGGATTTAATTTTTCTTATAACGATATAGATCAGAGTTTACTTTCTGTGGATTTTAACTTAGAGTATTTATTTATACCAAATGAAATGTTTACGCCTTTAATTTATGGTGGTTTTGGTATGAGTATGGATTCCGAAACCGATGTCAGTGCGATGAAAGCTCAAGTTGGATTTGGTTTTGAAGCACTAATTGTTGAAAAATTAGGTTTTAAAATTTTCTATGAATATAATTACGGTTTTGATGACGATACAGAGGTATTAGTGTTTGATGGTAAAAATGATAAATTTATGCGTTTGGGTATTGGAGTCAATTATTATTTTGGTGGTACGAATCAAAAAGAGAAGATTCAAAAAGAGGTGAAAACAATAAAGAATTCAAACCCAATTATACGAGATAATTAATATCTATTATTACTTTTGCATAACCTTAAACTTTTTATTTCTTCATGAGTAATTCGGTTAGTAAAAGATATGCACAAAGAGGTGTTTCGGCATCAAAGGAAGACGTACATAATGCCATAAAAAATATTGATAAGGGTTTATTTCCAAAGGCTTTTTGTAAGATAGTTCCAGATTACTTAACCAATGATGATAATTATTGTTTAATAATGCATGCAGATGGCGCAGGAACAAAATCTTCTTTGGCATATTTGTATTGGAAAGAAACTGGAGATATATCAGTATGGAAGGGAATTGCACAGGATGCCCTAATTATGAATATTGACGACTTATTGTGCGTTGGTGCTACTGATAATATTATGCTCTCTTCAACAATAGGTAGGAATAAAAATCTAATACCTGGAGAGGTTATTTCTGCAATTATAAATGGTACAGAAGAATTAATTGAACATTTAGAGTCTTTTGGAGTGACTATTCATTCAACAGGTGGTGAAACAGCTGATGTAGGTGATTTGGTTAGAACTATTATTGTAGATTCTACGGTAACGGCTCGTATGAAAAGAGCAGACGTTATCGATAATGCAAATATTTCAGAAGGAGATGTTATTGTTGGATTAGAATCTTTTGGGCAAGCCACTTATGAAACAGAATACAATGGTGGAATGGGAAGTAACGGATTGACCTCTGCTAGACATGATGTATTCTCAAAATATTTGGCAGAGAAATATCCTGAAAGTTTTGATAGTGCAGTTCCAGAAGAATTAATTTATTCTGGTAACACAAAACTTACTGATAACATTGATAATTCACCAATTGATGCAGGAAAATTAGTATTATCACCAACTAGGACCTATGCGCCAATCGTTAAAAGTATTTTAAACAAATATAGTAGTAAAACTATACATGGTATGATTCATTGCAGTGGAGGGGCACAAACTAAAATCTTACATTTTATAGACAATCTCCATATCATAAAGGACAATTTATTTAAAGTGCCACCTTTATTTAAATTGATACAAGAACAATCCAAAACAGATTGGAAAGAAATGTACCAGGTTTTTAACTGTGGACACAGACTTGAACTTTATATAAAACCTTCAATTGCTGAGGATATTATTGCAATTTCCAAATCATTTAACGTTGATGCCAAAATTATAGGAAGAGTGGAGACGTCAAATAAGAAACAACTTACCATACAAAGCGAGTACGGAACCTTTGAGTATTAAACAAATGAAGGACAACAGATATTTAATTTTATTATTTATCCTTAGTATCTCTACCAACTTAATAAATTCTCAACCTGTCTCATTATTTTTAAATCCCGTTGAAAAGGAAGACCAAGGCTGGACTTTAAATGAGGAAATAGGTTTATATGTCAATCAAGTATCTTTTACTAATTGGAATGCAGGTGGTGCAAATTCAATCTCTGCAATTTTCAACGGTAAAGCTGAGGCTAATTTTAAAAATGACAAGTTCTTCTGGAATTCATCTTTGTTGTTGAGGTATGGTATCAATAAACAAGAAGATGAAGCCTTTAGAAAAACTGATGATGCTATTTCAATAATTTCAAATGTTGGCTTTCAATCAAGACCTGATAGCAACTGGTTTTATTCCATTAGATTTAGTTTTAATACACAGTTTGCAAATGGATTTAATGATCCAGATGAAGATCCTATTTCACGATTTATGGCACCTGGTTATTTGTTTTTGGGAGCTGGATTTGAATATGGTAAGGCAATAGAGAAATTGTCACTTTATGTATCTCCATTTACAATGAAAAACACCTTTGTTTTAGATGAAAATTTGGCTAATTCGGGTGCTTTTGGAGTAAATCCAGCAATTTATGATATGGAGGGTAATCTTTTGAATAAAGGTGATAGAGTAAGGACTGAGTTGGGTATTTTAATAACTAATCAGTATAAAGAGGAGATTATGGAGAATATTAAGGTTAATAGTTTACTGCGTCTTTATACAGATTACCTTAATAGTTTTGGGAATATTGATTTAGAATGGGAAGTTAACTTTGATTTTAAGGTGAACAAATATATAAGTGCAATGTTTGGGTCTCATCTGAGATATGACGATGACATTAAAACAGAAATTGTTCGTAATGAGATTACAAATGAGGATATTGTTGTTGAAGGTCCTAGATTACAATGGAAGCAATTACTTGGTATTGGTGTAGTTATTGATTTAGATGAGTTTGTAAGTAATAATAAAAGTACTAACTGACACTACCTTCATTTAAGTAACTGTAGTCTTCTAAATCAGTTAATTTCTTAATCTGCATTGTTGCACCATTTTTAAGCAGATAGATTGAATCAGAAACATCAATGATGTGCTTGTACATATGATCAGTTAGAATGACTATTTTATCTTTTTTCTCCTTATTGATTAACTTTTTTATTCGCTCAACTTGCAAAGATGACATCTGCGAAAAAGGTTCATCCAATAACACGATTTGGCTTTTAGATTTTAAGATAATATAAGTTTCGATAATACGTCTTTGACCACCGGATAGATTATTGATTTTTGAATTTTTTAGAATTTCAAATTCGTCAAAGTTCTTTATGAACTTTTCCCAACTAAGATCATAAGCTTTTAGGACAAAACTAAGTTTCATTCCATTCGGAATAAAATTGTATTGCGGTAAAAATTTGGCATATCCAGTTTTGTAAAGTGGTTTCAGTAAAGGCTTACCATTAATCCTTATAAGTTTATACTTTGGTTTTAAATCACCAAATGCTATACGCAGTAAACTACTCTTACCGCAGCCATTAGCTCCCAGAATGGTGGTGACCAAACCACTTTCAGCTTTGAGATAAATACCACTTAAAATTCGTTTCTTTTTAAAGTAAAGTTCTACATTATCTAATTCAAATTTTATTTTTAATTAAGTAAACTCACTAAAAACGGTAAGGAAGATGATGGTTAAGATGCAGTCTACCATAAATACTATAGAAAATAATCGGAATGGTGATATTCCTAAATTTCTAAAAAATATTAGTTTTCTTTTGTTAGGAGTTTCACTTACATAGTACCATGCAAAAACCGTTAAAAATAATTTAGTAACAATTGCAGGAACCAAATGCGGATTTAAAAATCCGATTAAGGCATTAACTACAAAAGACCAAACTACAAACGGTTTGTAAAATGCAAGTATAGCCAGGAAACGATGCATATAATGATTTAAACGTAAGATTATAGTGTTTTATTTTTTACTATTAATATGTCCTTTAATTACAAGGCGAAAAATTCATAAATTATCGTATTTTTGAAATTCAATTGTACTAGATAGATGTTAGAGAAAATCCAAATTGTAAAGCAGCGATTTGATGAGGTAAATGACCTTATAATCCAGCCAGATATTATCGCAGATCAAAAGCGGTATGTCAAGCTTAATAAGGAATACAAAGACTTAAAAAAAATAGTAGATAAGGGTTTTGTTTATAAAGAGATATTGGGCAATATCTCAGAAGCCGAGGAGATTATTGCTGATGGTTCTGATGAGGAAATGGTAGAAATGGCTAAAATGCAATTAGAAGAAGCCAAAGAAGCATTACCAGAGATTGAGGAAGAGATAAGATTTTTGCTGATACCAAAGGATCCTGACGATGCTAAAAATGTAGTTGTTGAGGTAAGGGCTGGTACTGGTGGTGATGAGGCAAGTATTTTTGCAGGAGATTTATTCAGGATGTACTCTAAATACTGCAGTGATAAAGGTTGGAAAGTTGATGTGGTGAGTCAAAGTGACGGAACATCAGGTGGATTTAAAGAAATTATATTTGAAGTTTCTGGTGAGGATGTTTATGGCACCTTAAAATTTGAAGCCGGAGTACATCGTGTGCAGAGGGTTCCTCAAACTGAAACACAAGGACGAGTTCATACTAGTGCAGCGACGGTTATGGTATTACCTGAAGCTGAGGATATAGATTTTGAATTGGATATGACTGAGGTTAGAATTGAACGTACAACTTCTACTGGACCTGGAGGTCAATCTGTTAATACAACATATTCTGCCATAAAGCTTCACCATGAACCTACTGGTATGATTGTAAGTTGCCAAGACCAAAAATCATCACATAAAAACCTCGAAAAAGCATTGAAGGTACTCAGAACTAGACTTTATGATTTAGAATTAGAGAAGCAGAGAAAAGCTGATTCAGAAAAACGTAAAAGTATGGTGAGTTCTGGTGATAGGAGTGCTAAAATTAGAACTTATAATTATCCACAAGGACGTGTTACTGACCACAGAATTGGGTTAACCTTATATGATCTTTCGAACATTATTAATGGAGATATTCAGAAAATTATAGACGAATTAATGCTAGCTGAAAATACTGAGCTATTAAAAGCTAGTGGTGATGTAATTTAATTTTAAGCCTCCGTGAGAGGCTTTTTTAATATATGACAACTACTCAATTAATTGAACAAATCCACAAAAAAAGATCTTTCCTATGTATAGGGTTAGACGTGGATTTGAATAAAATTCCAAAGCATTTATTGGCGGAAGATGATCCAATATTTGCATTTAATAAAGCTATAATAGATGCGACACATCAGTTGTGTGTTGCCTACAAGCCTAATACGGCATTTTATGAGGCGTATGGTCTAAATGGTTGGAAAGCTTTAGAAAAGACGATCAATTATTTGAATACTAACTTTCCAGAAATATACACCATTGGTGATGCTAAACGTGGAGATATTGGTAATACGAGTACAATGTATGCCAAGGCTTTTTTTGAGGATCTAGGATTTGATAGTGTTACCGTTGCACCTTACATGGGCAAGGATTCTGTCGAACCATTTTTAGCATTTAAAAATAAACATACGATTCTACTTGCACTTACTTCTAATAAAGGTGCATTCGATTTTCAAACTGAAATTATGGAAGGAAAAGAATTGTACAAACAAGTTTTGGAAACTTCAAAAACTTGGACTAATTCTCAAAACTTAATGTATGTAGTTGGAGCAACAAAAACGGAATATTTAGGTGATATACGCAAAATTATTCCAGATAGTTTTATACTTGTTCCTGGAGTTGGTGCTCAAGGAGGTAATTTACAAGATGTTTGTAAATATGGCATGAATGATCAAGTAGGATTGCTAATTAATTCTTCGCGAGGTATTATTTATGCGTCCCAGGATCGAGACTTTGCAAAAGCATCAGCAGAAAAAGCAAGTGAATTACAAAGGCAGATGCAAGAAATTTTATCACAATAAATTCTTAGTTGATTTTTGAGAAAAAATAAAAAGTCGATACAAACCGTATCGACTTTTTAGCTAACTATACTAATCTCTAAAAGACTTATCTAACTCATCTTTTACTGTACAAAGATCTAAAATTTTATTCTTAAGAATGTTATGCAAATATTAGCATATAATTAAATGTAGTTTAATAACTTATAGTAAACTTTATTAATCATAAGGAATTTTACATCAATTTTAATTGTTCTGATTACTATTAATTTTCGATTTGGTCGGGGTAAGTCCTGCGCTTGTTGTACCGAAAAACATTCTGAGTTTGATTTTTGGATAGGAAATTGGGAAGTTACAGGTCCTAATGGTAAAAAGGTTGGAGACAATATACTTGCCAAAGTAGAAGATAATTGCGTATTACAGGAAAATTTGACTAGCGCTACACCCGGATACACAGGTACAAGTAATAGTTTTTCTATTTAAGTATTGTGTCGCTGTATTATCTTCTCCAAGTAAAATATTTTGGCATCATTAAAAAGTTATGTCTTTTACAGCATTGACAAATATTAGTATCACTTCTTTTACAGTATCTTCAGCGACTCTGTTTATAACTTTCAAACCTTATCAAGCAAGATTACCAAAGCCAATTGTTCTCAAAGCAGTATCTACTTTATGAAGTTTTTCAGGTAATAATATTTTAATCAAATCATTCCTATAGAAGCCATCTTTCAGCGTTAATTTGGTCACTTGTTTATCAATTATATTATTTAATGCTTCTCTTAATCCAGATGCTATATCTGTATTACTTGAGATACCATCAGATTGTGGAAGCTGATTCACGACTTCTTGTTATTCTGCACAAGAAACAAGAGTGAAAATAGATAGTAGTAGCATTATTTGCCTTTTCATGGATTTAGGTTTTATATCTTTAACAAAACTTAGATAATAAATGATGAATGTGTTTGCTAGGACTTTAATATGTTGTTTTTTGTTTGTTTTTAATTGTGAAAATGATAAAACCAATAATTCAGTCAAAATTAAAGGTAATTCTTTAAATCAATATATTACGGTATTGGGTATTGCTCAAGATGCAGGTTATCCTCAACTAAACTGTTTTAAAAGTTGCTGTAAGGCGTATTATGATAATGAAGAAACCAAAAAAATGGTTTCTTGTCTGGGTTTAATCGATACAAATAGTAAAAGTAAATGGCTTTTTGATGCGACACCAGACATTGTTGAGCAGACTAAAGTGTTGAGAGACCATGTACAAACAGATCGAATTATAGATGGAATCTTTTTAACCCACGCGCACATAGGACATTATACCGGCTTAATTCATTTGGGAAGAGAAGCGCTTGGCGGAAAGAACATTCCGGTTTTCGCCATGCCACGAATGAAAACTTATTTAGAAAAAAATGGTCCTTGGGGTCAATTAGTAAAGTTAAATAATATTAAGATTAACCAACTCGAAAATGATACAACAATTCACCTCGAAAATTCACTCAAAGTCACACCGTTTTTAGTACCACATAGAGATGAGTATTCTGAAACGGTTGGTTACAAAATTGATGGCAATAATAAATCGGCACTATATATTCCTGATATTGATAAATGGGAAACTTGGGAAAGATCGATTATTGAGGAAGTAAAAAAAGTAGATTATGCATTTTTAGACGCTTCGTTCTTTAGAGATGGTGAGTTAGAAAGAGATATGAGTAAAATACCACATCCATTCACAACACAGACAACCAGTCTTTTTCAAAATGAATCGAGGGAAACAAAAGCAAAAATTTATTTTATTCATTTTAATCATACCAATCCAACTATTAAAGATAATCACCCCTTAAAAGATAGTATCCAAAACCTTGGATTTAATTTTGCAAAACAAGGTGACAATTTTGAATTATAGGAAATATTCAGTGAACTAAGAAAAAATCACTGTTTTATTATTGAATACCATTACTTTTCTATTAGCATGAAGTTTAATTGCATTAGATAATACGATTTTTTCTAAATCTCTACCTTTAGCAATAAGGTCGTCAATTGAATGTGTGTGAGAAACATGGGTGACATCTTGTTCAATTATTGGGCCAGCATCTAATTCTTCTGTAATGTAATGACTGGTAGCGCCAATAATTTTCACCCCTCTTTTAAAAGCCGAATGGTAAGGTTTTGCTCCAACAAACGCTGGTAAAAATGAATGGTGAATGTTAATAATTTTATTAGGGAATTTGTTGATTAAAAAGTTAGACACAATTTGCATATAACGCGCGAGCACTATAAAATCAATATTGTATTGTTCTAACAATTCTAATTGTTTCTGTTCAGCAGTATGTTTATTGTCCTTGGTAACAGGTACATGATAATATGGAATATTAAAACTTTCGGCAATTGGTCTTAAATCATCATGATTGCTTAATATAAATGGAATCTCTAAAAATAATTCACCAGAGTTGTAACGTCCCAGAATATCATATAGACAATGATCATATTTAGAAACAAACAACGCCATTTTAGGTTTGCGCTCCGCAGAATAGATACGCCATTTAAGATTGAATTTTTCAGCTAACGATTTGCTGAATGAATATTTAAATTCTTCTATCGAAAATGAGTCTGAAATAAACTCACATTCTAACCTCATAAAAAATATGTCTTGCTCTCTATCTACATGCTGATCTATATAGACAATATTCCCATCATTTTTCGCCATGAAATTAGTGACTGACGCAATAATATTGGGTTGATCCTTACAGTGAATTAATAGCGTTATTTTATTCATAAAATAGTTCAATCTGACGATTCAAAATTAGTTAAAATACAACCATAAGAAGATAAATATTCAATTTTAGATTATTGATAATTTTTAATGTATTTTTTTGAATATTCCGTAAATTTGCTATTCAAATAAGTCATTTTTTTACGAATGGAACAAGTTGCTCCTTATAAGCCAAAAAATAAAGTAAGAATTGTTACTGCGGCATCCCTTTTTGATGGCCATGATGCCTCTATAAATATCATGCGCAGAATAATCCAGGCAACTGGTGTTGAAGTGATTCATTTAGGCCATGACCGAAGTGTTGAGGAGGTGGTAAATACTGCAATACAAGAAGATGCAAATGCTATTGCCATGACATCTTATCAAGGAGGCCACAATGAGTATTTTAAATACATGTATGATCTGTTGCAAGAGAAAGGTGCAGGTCATATTAAAATCTTTGGAGGAGGAGGTGGGGTAATACTGCCTGAGGAGATTAAAGATTTAATGGCCTATGGTATAACCAGAATATATTCTCCAGATGATGGTAGGGAAATGGGCTTACAAGGAATGATTAATGATCTTGTTCAAAAGGCTGACTTTGCTATTGGTGATTCTCTAAACGGTGAAGTTAATATATTGCATGAAAAAGACCCAAAGTCAATTGCTCGTGTGATTTCTTCGGCAGAAAATTTTCCTGATGTTGCAAAGGATGCATTAGAAAGAATTCATAATAAAAATAAAGATTCTAAAACTCCTGTACTTGGTATAACAGGAACTGGTGGAGCTGGAAAATCATCTTTAGTTGATGAGCTGGTAAGACGCTTTTTAATTGATTTTCCTAAAAAAACAGTTGGTTTAATTTCTGTTGACCCTTCTAAACGTAAAACTGGTGGTGCATTATTAGGTGACAGAATTCGTATGAATGCCATAAACTCACCGAGAGTATACATGAGGAGTTTGGCAACAAGACAATCTAACTTGGCACTATCTAAATATGTAAATGAGGCTGTTGAAGTTTTAAAAGCGGCCGAGTATGATTTAATAATTTTGGAGACTTCAGGTATCGGACAATCAGATACTGAGATATTAGAGCACAGTGATGTGTCTTTATATGTAATGACTCCAGAATTTGGTGCTGCTACGCAATTGGAAAAAATAGATATGCTAGATTTTGCCGACTTAGTAGCTATAAATAAATTCGACAAAAGAGGAGCTTTAGATGCCTTACGAGATGTGAAAAAGCAATATATGCGTAATCATAATCTATGGTATGCTGATCCTGATACGATGCCTGTATTTGGTACAATAGCTTCCCAATTCAATGATCCGGGAATGAATACGCTTTACAAAGCGATAATGGATGAGATTGTTGAAAAAACTCAGGCAGATTTGAAATCTACTTTTGAGATTTCAAGAGAAATGAGCGAAAAGATTTTTGTTATCCCACCAGCTCGTACTAGATATTTGTCTGAAATTGCTGAAAATAATAGAGCTTATGATGACAAAGCAAATTCCCAGATAATAGTAGCTCAGAAGCTATACGGTATATTTAAAACCATAGAATCTGTTACTGATAATGTTCCAAATTTAAACAAATCTGGTTTGGAAATAATTGGTGCATATGATGAGAATGAAGATTTTGTAAAATTATTGGTTGATGAGTTTGATCGTGTTAAGATGGATTTAGATCCTTATAATTGGGAGATAATAACAGGTTGGGATAAAAAGGTGAACAAATACAAAGTACCAACTTATGCCTTCAAAGTAAGAGATAAAGAAATTAAAATTGAAACACATACCAAGTCATTGTCTCATACTGATATTCCAAAAGTGGCATTGCCAAAGTATTCAGCCTGGGGTGATATATTAAAATGGAGTTTACAAGAGAATGTTCCAGGTGAATTCCCTTATACTTCTGGTTTGTATCCATTTAAAAGAACAGGTGAAGATCCAACACGTATGTTTGCTGGAGAAGGTGGACCAGAACGCACCAATAGAAGGTTTCACTACGTAAGCTTAGGAATGCCAGCAAAGCGATTATCTACAGCTTTTGATAGTGTAACACTCTATGGAAACGACCCAGACTACAGACCTGATATTTATGGTAAAATTGGTAATGCAGGTGTAAGTATTTGTTGTTTGGACGATGCTAAAAAACTTTACTCAGGTTTCAATTTAGCAGACTCTATGACATCGGTAAGTATGACTATAAATGGTCCTGCACCTATGTTGCTGGGATTTTTTATGAATGCCGCCATAGATCAACAATGTGAAATTTACATAAAGGAAAATGGTTTAGAAAAAGAAATCAAGAAGAAAATTGAAACTATATATCAGGGTAAAGTAAGACCGAAATATAACGGTGATTTGCCAAAAGGCAATGATGGCTTAGGTCTAATGCTTTTAGGTGTTACGGGTGATCAAGTTTTACCACAAGATGTATATGAAAGTATTAAAGTCAAGACAATTGCCCAAGTAAGAGGTACGGTTCAGGCAGATATCTTAAAAGAAGATCAGGCTCAGAATACCTGTATTTTTTCTACTGAATTTGCCCTTAGATTAATGGGTGATGTCCAAGAGTATTTCATAAATAACAATGTTAGGAATTTCTACTCAGTGTCTATTTCTGGATACCATATAGCTGAGGCTGGCGCGAACCCTATAACTCAGTTGGCCCTTACACTTTCTAATGGATTTACTTATGTAGAATACTACTTGAGTAGAGCTATGGATATTAATAAATTCGGACCTAATTTATCCTTCTTTTTCTCAAATGGTATCGATCCAGAATATGCCGTAATTGGGAGAGTAGCGAGGCGCATTTGGGCAAAGGCACTTAAATATAAATATGGCGCCAACCCTAGGGCACAAATGTTAAAATATCATATTCAAACTTCTGGCCGTAGTTTGCATGCTCAAGAGATTGATTTTAATGATATAAGAACAACGCTTCAAGCACTTTATGCTATTTATGATAACTGTAACTCATTGCACACAAATGCTTATGACGAGGCCATAACAACACCAACTGAAGAGTCTGTTAGACGTGCAATGGCAATTCAACTAATAATAAATAAGGAGCTAGGATTAGCAAAGAATGAAAATCCTATTCAAGGTTCATTTATTATTGAAGAATTAACAGATTTGGTAGAGGAAGCAGTATTGACTGAATTTGATAGGATTACAGAGCGTGGTGGTGTATTAGGTGCTATGGAAACCATGTATCAACGCTCAAAAATTCAAGAAGAAAGCCTATACTATGAAACTTTAAAGCACAATGGTCAATTTCCAATTATTGGAGTTAATACATTTTTGAGCAGCAAAGGATCGCCAACAGTTCAGCCAGCAGAAGTAATTAGGGCAACTGAGGAGGAAAAAGAATTCCAGATTCAAACATTAAAGAATCTTCATCGTGCAAATGAAACAGATGAATTATTAAAGGATTTACAGCATAAGGCGATAAACAATAAGAATATATTTGAAGCTTTAATGGAAGCGTGCAAGGTGTGTTCTTTAGGTCAGATTACTTCGGCATTATTTGAAGTAGGAGGTCAGTACAGGAGAAATATGTAGGAATCGACTAAATTATAAAGTCAGCATCCAACTACGTTGTAACTTTCTGAATTTTTTAAGTTCTCCACGCAAGATTGGTAAATAGTCCCTACCATTACTTTTAGAACTTTCTAATCGCTTACAATTACTGTACAACTTATAAGTCAATTTATCCAAACTTTCTAAGTGTTTATGTTTTTTATCAGAATGACGCTCACGTTCTGCATTTATAATTTCCGGAGCAAGACTAGACGATTGCTGTACAATATCTCCAGAAAAATAAATATTAGAATCTTCAGTACCATCAGCGTTTAAATACGATAAATCATGGTTTATATATGTAGAAATGCTACGAGATAGCATGATAATATCCATAGCCTTTCTATAGATAGGCAAATCAGATAAATGGGATGGTAGGTTGTAATTCATTTGTAATAGCAATTATCACGAAATTACGGACTAATAATAATAGTTTAATTTAAATTTTAAATTTAAAGTGTATTTTTACTTTAAAAAATATATTAATATTTCATAAATATTTAAATAATTATGGATACTGTTAATTCAATGATATTAAAGTGCCTTCAAGAAAATGCAAGAATGTCAAATTCTGAAATTGGTAGAAGAGTAGGTATGTCTTCACCTGCTGTAAGTGAACGTATAAAAAAAATGGAAGATGCAGAAATAATTGAAGGGTATAAAACATTTGTATCTCCGTTTAAATCAGGCTATCAACTTAAGGCTTTAATAACTCTTAGAGCTTTTATGGGAATGCTAAAGCCTTTTTTAGAAAAGGTTAAAACATACGATGAAGTAGTTAACTGTTACAGGATTACCGGTAATGAAAATATTGTGATGGAAGTAGTGTTAAAAAATCAAGAACACCTTGAGTCCTTTATTGATCAACTTATTATTTACGGTGAAACTAAAACACAGATCGTGCTATCTCATGTAGTTAAGCACAGTGAGATTAAACCAATAATATCGTAAATTAATTTTTTACTCCTGGTTGTTTTAAGTACCAGTTTGTTTTCGCTTTTTCCGCATCAACCATCTCTTTTGCCTCTTTAAGAAGTTCTTTTGCATCATAAATGATGCCGTCTTTAATGGTATATTTTATGCCACCAACTCGAACTACTTCATTATCTTGAGTTAGCTTGATAGCGCCTGTGCCATATCTCTTTTGGTAATCCTTTAAAAGATTGGATATAATTTAGATAGAGATTTTTCATCTAGTTTGTTATTATAAAAATAAAAGGTCCGACGATTTTGATTTATTGTTAGAATTAACACTACAATAAAAATTGATAATTTGTATTTTTGACTCATAGAATTTATGCTTTCAATGAAATACATATTTCTTTCAATTGGTGTTTTTATAGTATTTGGTTGTTCTGAAAAAAAGCAGAGTCTTAAAGGTGAAACAGAATGGCAAAGAGAAAAGAATGCGATTTATAAAGATGCATCTGTATCACCGCTAAAACCAGATGATTTAAAAAATTTTAAAGGGTTAGATTTTTTTAAGGAGGATTCTCTATTTGTGGTTAGTGCGTATCTTGAACGAACTCCAGATTCAGAATGGTTTAACATGAAAACTACTGATGATCGTTTATCAAAGGAGCGCGTTTATGGGATTTTAAAATTTCAAATAAAGGACAATCCTTATCAATTAAACATTTATCAAGGTGAAGAAAACATGCAAACAAAAGGCTATGAGGATTATTTGTTCCTACCATTTTTAGATAATACCAATGGTGTTACTTCATATGGAGGTGGACGATATATTGATCTTAGAATTCCTAAAGGTGATACTATTGTAATTAACTTTAATAAGGCTTATAACCCACTTTGTGTATACAATGAGAAGTATTCTTGCCCTATAGTTCCGAGAATAAATTATTTAAATATTGAAATTGAGGCAGGAATGAAAAAGTTTAAATAGTCTTAATTTATTTCACAAGAAAAATACCTAAGAACACTGCTAGAAATCCTATAATAAAGCTTCCAATAGTATATAAAGCAAAACTGGTAAAATCTCCTGATTTTAGAAACACATGGTTTTCGTAGGCAAAGGTTGAAAAGGTCGTAAATCCACCACAAAATCCTGTTGCTAATAGAAGTGTCTGACTTTGAGTAAGGCTATTATTTTTGCTTGCTAGTCCTAATATCACACCAATTAATAAACTACCCAAAATGTTTGCCATAAAAGTACCGTATGGTACACCATCACTTGAACTGTTGAGCCATTTGCCAATTAAATATCTTAAGACACTTCCAATGCCTCCACCAAAAAAAACTAGTAATATATGTTTCATTTATTCTTCTAGTGGAATATAGATTTCTGTTTTCCAATCCGCTGGGTTAGGAAAATTACCAGGATCGGTTACATATATTTCGAACGGTTTCAATTCGGATTGAACTAAATTATTTTCCTTTATATGATCCATAGTAGCTTCCCAAGCTTTAGAAAGATAGTTATAATTACCCAAAAGTGTTGTCTTTAGCACTTTAGTTTTTGGAATATATCCAATTGAAATATCAGATCCATCAGGTATGGAATGTCTTTCATTGACTGGTAGGCCATTGCTCATAATTACATTGTTCTCTTCCATTGTGTTATAGACTGTCATTGGCATTCCATAAGGTACAATACCATTACTTCCCATAAATTGCATTACAGCACCAAAGTTTTCTCCCATTTTGGCACTGATATTTGTAGATTTTGCATTCGTAGTTTTAAACAAGTAGAAGCTTCCGCCATATTCAGAAATACCGTTGATTTCAATATTGTAGCGCGCCATATCTTCAGTTATTAAACTATCCAATTTAAATAAACCACGTTCAAAATTTGGCCCTGTTTCAGTTTCAATAGAACCCATAATTGTAGTAAACAGCTTAGAAACAAAATCTTGTTTGCCCTCCATGGCCCAAGTTACTGTAGTACCTTCATCACTTGGTTCAAATGTCCAATTAATATCGGAATGTGCCTCAAATGGTGCTGTAAATTCTATTAATTGTTTAATTGACTTATTTACTTCTGTGCTTTTCGTAGTCATTTTACCTTCTCCGAGGATTTCACCTTTCCAGGAGTAAAAGGCACCTTCACCAATTGTTTTATCGCTATATGTTAAGCTAGCTTCAGGTTCTTGTTCAATCCAGGGTGAAAATGAAGGCCATTCTTTATAGTCATTTACTTTTTGATACAATAAGGATGCCGGTGCATTTATAGTTCTGCTTCTATCAAAACTAAATTCATTTGGCTGAACAGCTACGTAAATTGAAAATCCGATAATAAATACAAGTAGCAATAATAAGATGTACTTAAAAGCTTTCATTGATTGATATAGTTTAGTTGTTTCTCAAAGATAGTAATTTTATGATATGTCATTTAAGTATTACCTTTGCAGGAAACCTAAAATCAACTAACTCATGAAAATTAAATCAATATTAAAATATTGTCTTTTAGCACTAGTTATAGTTGCGTGTAAGGACGATACAAAAGAATCAACTTTTAAAGAAACCGATACAAAATTTGATTATAATGTAGAGCAATTTGCTGATATTAAAATTCTACGTTATAAAATCCCTGGATGGCAAAATCTTACGTTGAAGGAACAAAAATTAGTATACTATTTAACTGAGGCAGGTCTTGCAGGTAGAGACATTATGTGGGATCAAAATTACAGACATAATCTTAAGATTAGACGTGCATTAGAAAATGTATATAAGGAGTATACTGGTGATAAAACAACTGATGACTGGAAAAATTTTGAGATTTACCTGAAGCGTGTTTGGTTTAGTAATGGAATTCACCATCATTATTCAAATGATAAGTTAAAACCAGATTTTTCAAAAGAATATTTAAATGAACTATTTCTTGCAACTAATACAAAACTAGAAGGAGAAGCTCTCGATGTGATTTTCAATGATAAAGATTCTAAAAAAGTTAATCAGTCAAAAGGCGTTGATAACGTAGCTCTTTCTGCAGTCAATTTTTATGGTCCTGATGTAACAAACGAAGATGTCATTAATTTCTATAAGGCAAAGACATCAACTAATCCAAACAGACCATTATCATATGGTTTAAATTCTCAATTAGTTAAGGAAGATGGAGTGCTAAAGGAGCGAGTATATAAATCTGAAGGCCTTTATGGGCAGGCAATTGACAAAATTATTGAATGGTTAGGTAAAGCTCGAGAGGTAGCAGAAAATGAGGCACAAGGAAATGCCATAGATTTACTTATAAAGTATTATATGACAGGAGATCTTCAAACTTGGGATGATTATAATGTTGCTTGGACGGCTGCAACCGATGGTAATGTAGATTACATTAATAGTTTCATTGAGGTATATAATGATCCATTAGGATATCGCGGTTCTTATGAAACTATAGTGCAAATTAATGACTTCGATATGTCACAAAAAATGGCGGTTTTATCAGAAAATGCGCAATGGTTTGAAGATAATTCACCATTAATAGATGATCATAAAAAGAAAAATGTTGTTGGTGTAACATATAAGGTAGTTACTGTGGCTGGAGAAGCGGGAGATGCATCTCCTAGTACACCAATAGGTGTTAATCTACCTAATGCGAATTGGATTAGAAAGGAAGTTGGCAGTAAATCTGTTTCATTAGGTAACATTATTGACGCATATAATAATTCAGGAAGTTCAGGACGTTTAAAAGAGTTTGTTCATGATGAGGAAGAATTAAAATTAGAAGAAGCTCACGGGCAACTGGCAGACAAACTACACACTGCATTGCATGAAGTAATTGGACATGCCTCGGGACAATTAAACCCAGGTGTTGGTGAAACAAAAGAGACTCTAAAAAATTATGCTTCTACATTAGAAGAGGGTAGAGCCGACTTAGTTGGTTTATATTACTTATATGATTCTAAATTAGAAGAATTAGGTCTTGTTGAAAATTGGAAAGAAGTTGGTATGGCAGCTTTTGACGGTTATATCAGAAATGGCTTAATGACACAACTTATTAGATTAAACCTTGGTGATGATGTTGAAGAGGCTCATATGAGAAATAGACAATGGGTATCTGCTTGGGTTTATGAACAAGGTAAAAAAGAAAATATCATTGAAAAGGTAACAAGAGATGGAAAGACCTATTACAATATTAATGATTATGATAAGTTACATGAATTATTTGGCCAGTTATTAAGAGAAACACAGCGTATTAAATCTGAGGGTGATTACGAAGCCTGTGAAGCATTAGTTGAAGGCTATGGCGTTAAAGTAGATCGAGACATACATGCTGAGGTGCTTGAGCGAAATAAGCAATTTACATCTGCACCATATAGTGGATTTGTAAATCCGGTTCTAGTACCTGAAACCAACGATGCAGGCGAGATTACTGCTATAAAAGTAATTCAACCAAAAGGGTTCCCAGAACAAATGTTAGAATACAGCAAGACATACAATCATTTACCAGATGTGAATTAATGATTCAATTCTTATAAAAAAAGCAGTTGTGAAAACAACTGCTTTTTTTATATCTAATTATTTCTATACTACATAAACATAAACTTTACTGTAGCGATAAGAGCGATAAAGCCAATAAAGGCTATTAAGATCCAAACAGTACCTTTATAGTATCTTTTATGAAGTGGTAAATCCTTGCGATACTGGTAAGCGATAACAATTACAAATACAATAAAAAATAATATTCCAAAAATCAATTGACCAGTACTAAACATCTGCTTATTTTTATGCAAAAATAATAATTACTGAATTTATAAACTAGTGACAATGCAAGATAAAATCAATGCTGTTAAAGCCTTTCATACGGCCTTTAAAATTGGCCATAGAGAAACACCTAAAGCTAACTTGGGAATAGAAAAAAATATGCTTCGTTATAAATTAATGCGTGAAGAGAATGAAGAGTATCTTGAAGCAGCTAATGACAATGATTTGGTTGAGGTTGCGGATGCTCTAGGTGATATGCTTTATATTTTGTGTGGTACCATTATAGAACATGGACTACAATATAAAATTGAAGAGGTCTTTGAAGAAATTCAGCGTAGCAATATGAGCAAACTTGGTGATAATGGAGAGCCTATTTACCGCGAGGATGGCAAAGTTTTAAAAGGCCCAAATTACTTCAAGCCACACATAAAAGAAATTTTAGACAGATAAAACTAGTCTTAACAAACCTTAATACGCCAACCAAATGGGTCTTCAGCTTTATTAGTCTGGATATCCGTAATTCGCTTCTTAAGTCTAGCTCCAAAGGTCTCTTCTAATTTAGGTAATACATAGTTTTTGCCTTTAAAACCAAAACCAGAAATTGGTGATACAACCGCGGCAGTACCAGCACCAAATAATTCCTTAAGGCTACCATTTTCAGAGGCCTCAATGAGTTCAGATACTTTTATCTTGCGTACCTCGGTTTTAATACCTTCATCTTCAGCAATTTTAAGGATGCTTTTTCTTGTAATACCATCTAATATTCTGTCGCTAGTTGGGACGGTTAATAAAGTATCCTTTATACGTACAAAAATATTCATAGCACCAGCTTCTTCAATATACTCATGCGTATTATCATCAGTCCAAATAACTTGCTGATATCCTTTTTCTTTAGCTAATTGAGTTGGATAGAACTGACCTGCATAATTACCACCTGCTTTTGCAAAACCAACACCGCCATTGGCAGATCGAGAATATTTTTCTTCTATCAATACTTTAACATCTCCTGAAAAATATGGACCAGATGGCGCAAATGCAATAACTAATTTGTAAGAATCTGCCGGAGAGGCATGGAATCCTTCACTTGTAGCAAACATAAAAGGTCTTATATAGAGTGCACTACCTTCAGAAGTTGGGATCCAATCCTTTTCAATTTTAAGCAATTCTTTTAAACCATTCATAAAATAGTCTTCTGGTATTTCTGGCATAGCAAGGCGCTTTGCAGAAATATTTAATCGCTTGCAATTATCAATTGGTCTGAAAAGGAATACACCACCATTCTCATCCTTGTAGGCTTTCATACCCTCAAAAATGGACTGGCCATAATGAAATATCTTTGAAGAAGGTTGTAATGTAATCGGTTGGTATGGCAAAATCTTAGGTGTTTGCCACTTACCATCCTCAAAATCGCATACAAACATGTGATCAGAAAATATTTTACCGAATGCTAAATTATTAAAATCAACACTATCGATTTTAGTTGTTTTAGCTCTTTCTAACTGTATTTCTTCAGAATATGTAATAGCCATAAAAACGTTCGATTTATGGTGCAAAAATACGCAATCAATACCTTTAAAAAAAGGTAATATATCCTTTAATTTCGTAAATTTGCCACGCGACAATAAATCAATAAAAATTTTTATAAAATGAAAAAATTAATCTGGATTTTCGTAATAGGTTTAATGATTGTTTCATGTAAAAATGAAACTAAGACTACAGAGAGCGAAGTAGAGGTTGTAAAAGATGAATTGGCATATGCTTCTTTCGGAATGGAAATTAATGATGTAGATGCACTATCTACTGAACGCATGATGGAACATTATAAAGGCTTAAAAGCAGGTGATACAGTAAATGCTAAAATGAAAGGGAAAATTGTTGAGGTATGTTCTAAAAAAGGATGTTGGATGACCTTAGATGCTGGTGGTGATAAAACTGTTATGGTAAAATTTAAAGACTATGGTTTTTTCATGCCATTAAATGCAGAAGGTGATGTGATTATAAATGGTAAAGCCTATGTTGCTGAAACTTCTGTTGATGAATTAAGACATTATGCTGAGGATGCGGGTAAGTCTAAAGAGAAGATTGAGGCTATTACAGAGCCTAAGTTAGAATATCATTTTGAAGCTGATGGTGTCCTTTTACAACAATAGATTTCTAGTTGTTTTTCTACTGGTTGTAATTCTTGCATCGAGTTGTAAAAACAAAGAAAAAGTTGAGGTGCAACCAAAAAAGGAAACTGTAGAATACGAAATTTATAGGCCTTCTGAAATGGCTAATTTCATGAATGCTATGTATGCCTATAATGTGCAGTTAAAGCAACAAATTATTAAAGGCAAAACACCAGTTGTTATGCCTTTAGATTTAATGAAACTGCATTCAGCAGAAATGAGCAACGGACATGGTCGAACACCAGTTTGGAATAGCTTTATCAATGTTTTTATTGAAGCTCAAAAATCTGTTGCAGACACCTTATCTAATGTAGAATTAAAGGAGCGTTTTAACCATGCCATTAATAATTGTTTGGCATGTCATAAAACAGAATGTATGGGACCGATACCTAAGATCAAAAAATTATTGATACAGTAGGTTTGAAAAGGAATATAATAACAACGGCAGACGGTTCTAAAACCATACAAATTGAAGATTGGAATGAACAATATCATTCCATTCATGGCGCGATAAACGAAGCAAACCATGTTTTTCTTAAACATGGTTTGCTTTTTTATTCTCAGAACAAACTCGAGGCTAAACCTATTTCAATATTAGAGATTGGGTTTGGTACAGGATTAAATTCATTTTTGACATTAATTGAAGGTGAAAAACAGAGCCTTAATATTGATTATGTTGGAGTAGAGGCTTATCCTGTTTTAGCGAAAGAGATTGAGCAACTCAATTACGGAGAATTGATTTCAAAGGATCATGCATCCATGTTTTTTGAGATGCATAATATAGAATGGGAAAAACCTACATATATTTCGCCAGATTTCAAATTAGAGAAGCAGCAAAAATTCTTTAAGGATATCAGCGATATTAGTAAATATAACATTGTTTATTTTGATGCCTTCGGTGCTCGTGTTCAACCAGATTTATGGTCCGAAGAAATCTTTGAAATAATGTACAAGGCACTAAAATTAAATGGTGTATTAGTTACCTACTCTGCAAAAGGTAGCGTTAGGCGAGCTATGCAAGCCGTTGGTTTTGAGGTTGAAAGATTGCCTGGACCTCCTGGTAAGAGGGAAATGCTGAGAGCAACGAAGCATTCAACGATATGAAATGAGTTAAATGTTAGAGCAATTAAACGTTAAATCCAATTTAAAGTCTGTTCTTGTAGGTTGAGCCTTTAGTATCTTTGTAAAAAAGTAGAATGACAGTCTTAATTACAGGCGCTACAGGTTTAATTGGTAGGGAGATTGTAAAACAATGTCATGATAAGGGATTTAATGTACATTATTTAACGACTTCAAAATCAAAGCTAGTAACTGAATCTAATTACAAAGGCTTTTTTTGGAATCCAAACAATAATGAAATTGACCACTCGTGCTTCGATGGTGTTTCAACCATCATAAATTTGGTGGGTGCATCTATTTCTAAACGATGGACAAAATCAAACAAAAAAGAAATCTTAGAAAGTCGCACCAAAACTGCTCAGTTGCTTCAAGATACTATAAGGTTGTATAATTATAATATAAAACATGTGGTCTCTGCAAGTGCAATTGGAATTTATCCTTCGAGTTTTACCAATTATTATGATGAAGCATACGACCAAAACTCAGATTCATTCTTAGGAATGGTTGTTGCACAATGGGAAGATGCAATAGACGGTTTTAAAGAGTTAGGTTGTAAGGTAGCCAAAATTAGAATTGGATTAGTTTTGGCTCGACAAGGTGGTGCTTTGCCTGAAATTATAAAACCAATTAAGTTTGGTGCAGGTGCAGCCTTTGGAAATGGTAAACAATGGCAAAGTTGGATACATGTTACAGATTTAGCGAATATTTTTCTTCATGTGGTAGCACATAAATTAGAAGGTGTTTATAATGGAGTTGCACCAAATGCAGTTACAAATTCCGAACTTACTAAGACCGTGGCAAAAGTATTGCACAGACCGCTGATAATGCCAAATATTCCAAAACCATTAATGAAGCTAATTCTTGGTGAGATGCATATGCTCCTTTTTGAAAGTCAACGTGTTAGTTCTGATAAAATTAAAGCAAAAGGCTTTTATTTTAAGTATGCTAATTTAAAACCTGCACTTATTGATATTTTATTATGACAATGTATTAAAACTAGTCTATCTGTTACCCTGCAACATAATCTCCCTAAAGAGAAATATGTTGTTTATATTATATAGGTTGATTTTATTACGCACAATAGTCTCGGCTATGAGTAGTTGCATGGGTTAGCACTTAACTTTACAAGTACACACCAAGTTGGAAATTCCAGCCTAATTTTCGTAAGTCGGCCGTGATCTAGTAATTAATTATACACGGTGTTATATGCTAGCTTTTTCTTTTGAATGATGTCATTGATTGCATCCCAAAGAGAAATTCTCTTTTCTAAAGATTGTTTTGCAACTACTAAAGCTTCCGCCCATTTTGTACTATCATTACCACATAATTCAGAAATCATTTCAAGGGATAACGGACCGTGTTCGTCCCCATCTAACTCGATGTGCCTTTGAAGATAGTAGGTTAGTTTGTTGTATTTTAAGTTTTCGGAATCAGCCTTTTTGATAATTTCAATGAACATATCGGGTATAAGGTCTTCACGTCCGAATGTAAATGCAGAAGCAACAAGGTAAGGTTTATTAGTGTTTATTACAGAAAAGGTGAATTTTACGAAGTCTTTCACTCTTTCGTCAATTGCAGTCTCATTTAAGGAATAGTTCAGAGGGTAACCTGCTTCCATCAACTTTATGAAACGATTAACTTCATTTGTGTCTGCATTGATTTGCTTCATAGCATCCAAATACATTTCAAAATGACTTTTTGGTTCCCCTAATTCATTGATATCACTTTCTTCTCCATGTACAATTTCATTTATGAATCTTGAAATAGTTGGGTTTTTCACAGGTGTCCAAGGAACTTCAACATTTGTCAACGCAATTTGAAGTGATTTTAATAATGACATAAAGTCCCAAACAGCATAGACGTGATTTTCCATAAATACCTTTATGTCTTCAATAGTATTTAAATTTTTATATAAAATGTGGTTTTGCAACTCCCTTTTTAAGTTTTGGACCTCTTTTTCTATATACGCTATCCTATGCATTCCGTTTAAATATATTTAATAAATTTTAAACAAAAATACAAACATCAATTAATAAATAGAATTACTCAATTGTTAAAATTTGTTTTGTCAACAATTCATTATGTTATGGATGAAACCAGATTTTTTATAGGCTTGCATATAACGGTCTCGGCTATGAGTAGTTGCGTGGTTTAGCACATAATTTTGCAAGTACACACCAAACTGAAAATCCGCAAGGATTTTTAGAAGTAGGCGAGAACAAGCAATTACTTACAGGCATTGTTAGGCACAGTTTTATTATTTCAGTAATTATTACATCTATTTTTTCTCTTTCTTTTTTTATTTTTTTTAAACCTTTTTGAGATGATTTAAATAGTACTATTCTTATTTGCTGTTAATTGCTGTGGTTAGGTTAGAGACTATAGATGTTGCATTACTGTAGAAATAAAAAAACCAGCTTACTATACCAAACATTTTTACACTATCTTCCATTAGGTATGGATTTAAATTTGGTGGGTGAATTACATCTAGAGAAATCGAGATGGCAAAGAAAATAAAGGACATTGCTAGAATGATGTAGTTTGTTTTTAATATTATTTGGTAATACCTTAAAAGAATAAAAAAAATTAAAATTCCATAAACCATAAAGACTCCTTTTTGCGGTATACCAAAAATGTATGGGAATACTGATTCGTGTAACAAAAACATATCATCTAAACAGAGTAGTAATGTCAAGAGTCCAAATAAAAACAGAAACTCTGTAAAAATTATATTGCCTCGACTTTTATGATTTATAAAGGAAGTAAACATACAAAGTGTTGCCGCTGCGATCCAGAAAAAAAATCCCACCTGAGAAAAAAACCCCACATATATCTCAACTCCAGCGGTAGTAGTTATATCTCTTGTCATGGAGCCTATAGGGATTCCTTTCCATTTATTAAGTAATAAAACACATCCAATAAAAAATGTTGAAATAATAAATATCCTTAAAAATGTTGTTTTGTTTGATTTTAATTGATTCCGTAAATTCATCTTTTATTAATTGGTAAGGTTTTTATATGGTTTGTTCAATAGAGCAATGTTTTTTCAAAATGTTTGCCAACGTTTTTGTATGGTGCGTATCCCGAAGGATATGCATTATACATCGTGTTGTGGTGTCGTTTTTATCCAGTTTTCTTCCTCTTTTTTAAAATTATTAATGTGATTATATAAATCAAAACGATTCCAAACGGAATGGCGGTAAATCTATATTCAGGCAGTATATACCAAAGAATAAGAACCAAAATTGTTCTTGTCAATGCGTGAAAAATGCCACTCCAATGTTTTATAATCCAAGAAAATGGTATCCACATTAATCCAGTTAAAATTCCTACTGTCATTGGTAAGGAAGAATAATCCACAAGAAAAAACGGAATAGCTATTGAATACACAAGAATGGCTTGTCCAGCAGTAAAGAGAAAAAGTGTATCAAATTCGTTTTTAGGCTTAGTTTTATCTAGAAAATTTTCACCTGTATATTTTGATAGGAATAATCCTAAATAAACTATACTTCCTGTTCCAATAAAAATTGACCATACCGATACAAAATCAGAGAAAAACACACCAGTAATTCCAATAATTGTCCAGACAATTAGTCCTGCTAAAGGGGTAGCGAGAAATTTTTGATTTGAAAATTCTATTCGTTGTTCTTCAAGCGTTCTTTTCATTTGTTTCGTTTTTTCTTAAATGCACCACAACGGCTAGACGGGTAAGGCGAGTTGCGCTATTTATTTATAAATATAAGCAATATAAGCCTTTAGACGTTATTCGCTTTACCCTATGTTAGTGGCAGTGCCTAACACTGTTTGTTTTTAATGATTATTAAGCTAAACTACCATAGCCTATTGCCGGCGAAATTGCTATGAAAGAGAAAAGCACTTACTTTTTGGTAAGTGCTTTTTGTATGACAATAGTTTTTTAATTAAGCTTTATTAGCAACTAAAGTTACCTTTAACTCAATGGCATCATTGATAAATTTATCACCTAAATTATCAAAGAAAGATTTAGAACCATATTGAACATTCCACTTAGAACGATCAATGGTAAATGTTTCACTTGTTAATTTCATTGTATCACCTTCTATAGATGTACTCACAGGAATACTAATATTATTAGTTTTTTCTTTCATGGTTAAGTTTCCTGAAAGCATTGTTTTTCCTTCAACTACAGAGATGCCTGTTACTTCAAATTTAGCAGTTGGGAATTTTTCAACATCAAAAAAGTCAGCGCTAGTAAGATGGCCTCTTAATTTAGCATTTCCTTCTTCCTCTACTGGTATATCGGTAACCACTATACTGCCCATTTCAATTGTAAAGTTTCCACTTTCAATATTACCTTCGTTTACACTTACAGAACCTTCAGAAATCGAAATTGTTCCTGTATGAGAGCCTGTTGGCTTAAACCCTTTCCATTCAATCATGGAGTTTTCAGTATTGGCATTAAAGGTTATAGCAGTTTGTTCTGCCACAGCAGCTTCTTCAGTAGCTTTTGTTTCAGCTTCTTTCGCTTTGTCATTACCACAACTAGTAAAACTAATTAATGCTAAAACCGCGAAAATTTTAATAAATGATGTTTTCATGTTAATGTTTTAGGTGTTTTATTTGAAATTACAAAGGTAGCTATATCTATACACTAAGAATTATAAAAAAATGTTAATGACATTTTGACATTATTATTAGAATGGCAGTACTTTTGCCACAACTAAATCGAAGATTTAAAAATTGAACTCAAAATGAGTAAAAAAGATAAGAATAAAAAAGCTAAAGAACCACAAATAGACGAAGCTGCAACTGCAACTGCAGAGACTGAAGTGAAAACCCAAGAAAAAGAAACTAAAACTCCAGAGGAACAATTGCAAGATCAATTGGCCGAAGAGAAGGATAAATTTATGCGTTTGTTCGCAGAGTTTGAAAACTATAAAAAGCGTACCAATAAAGAGCGTATAGAGTTATTTAAAACTGCAGGGCAAGATGTAATGACAGCTATGTTGCCGGTTTTAGATGATTTTGAGCGTGCCTTAATGCATATAGAAGAAGACAAAGAAGCTGAAGAGTTGAGAAAAGGAGTATTGCTTATTTACAATAAGTTGGTGACTACTTTAGAGCAAAAAGGTTTATCTAAAATTGAAGTTAAGCAAGGGGACACGTTTAATGCGGATGATCATGAGGCAGTGACACAAATTCCAGCTCCGAGTGATGATTTAAAAGGGAAAATTATCGATGTCATTGAACGTGGTTATAAGTTAGGTGACAAAGTAATTCGCTTCCCAAAAGTGGTTATAGGGCAATAAATTCAACATGTTTCCAAAAAATACGGGAATAAAAAACAACCCAATTATTTAGGGTAATTAGTATGAAAGAAGATTATTACGACATTTTAGGCATAAGCAAAGGTGCTTCTGAATCAGAAATAAAAAAAGCTTATCGTAAAATGGCTTTAAAATATCATCCAGATAAAAATCCGGACGATAAGGAAGCTGAAGAGAAGTTTAAGAAAGCAGCTGAGGCCTATGAGGTATTGAGTAACTCAGATAAAAAAGCACGTTACGATCAGTTTGGTCATCAGGCATTTGAAGGCGCAGGCGGCTTTGGTGGTGGCGGTATGAATATGGATGACATATTCAGTCAATTTGGCGATATATTTGGTGGTGCTTTCGGTGGCGGATTTAGTGGCTTTGGTGGCGGTGGAAGACAACGTGTGGTTAAAGGCAGTAATTTACGTATAAGAGTTAAACTTTCTTTGGAAGAGGTAGCAAATGGTGTTGAGAAGAAGATAAAAGTAAAGCGTAAAAAGCAGGCGCCTGGTACAACCTATAAAACTTGTGGAACATGTAACGGTACTGGCCAAGTAACAAGAGTCACCAATACTATTCTTGGGCGTATGCAAACAGCAAGTGCTTGTCAAACCTGTGGTGGTGCTGGTCAGGTGATAGATAAAAAGCCTGCAGATGCTGATGCACAAGGTTTAAAAGTTACTGAAGAAACAGTTTCTGTAAAAATTCCTACAGGTGTTGTAGATGGTATGCAACTTAAGGTTACCGGAAAAGGTAATGATGCACCTGGTAATGGAATTTCAGGTGATTTATTAGTTTTAATTCAAGAGGAAGATCATCCTACCTTGAAGCGTGAGGGTGATAATTTACATTACGATATGTATGTAAGTTTACCTGATGCTGTTTTGGGTACATCAAAGGAAATAGATACCGTTACAGGCAAGGTTAGAATAAAAATAGATGCAGGAGTTCAATCTGGAAAAATATTAAGGCTCAGAGGTAAGGGTATTCCAAGTATTAATGGTTATGGTAAAGGCGATTTATTGGTTCATATAAATGTTTGGACACCAAAGACTTTGAGTAAAAAACAAAAAGAATTTTTTGAAGAAATGAAGAATGATGAGCATTTTGAACCTAAACCAGAAAGTTCTGACAAATCTTTTTTTGAAAAGGTAAAAGATATGTTCTCGTAAAATTACCTTGTTTAATAAAAAATACTATCTTTGAATTATCGCTAATGCTAATTAGCGGTAATTTTTCTTTTTCATAGCAATTTTTTCCCATCCTTATTTAGTTATAAGGGTGGGTTTTGTTTTTTATGGAGTTTGCACATTTGAGATTAAGTAATTCTATATCAATTAGTATTAAATTAATAATGCAAAACTCTTTAACATTTAATATATTTACTTTCTAACCTAAATATAAACTCCAGACTAAATGAACAATTTATTAGTTGCTGATTCCGTCTCAAAAAATTTCGGAAAATTCAAAGCACTAAATCAAGTGTCTATTGGTGTACCAATGGGCAGTATATTTGGATTATTAGGTCCAAATGGAGCTGGTAAAACAACACTTATCAGAATTATTAATCAAATAACCATGCCAGATGAAGGGCATGTTTATTTAGATGGTCAATCTTTAAAACCAGAGCATATAAAAGATATCGGATACCTTCCAGAGGAAAGGGGTTTGTATAAATCTATGAAAGTTGGAGAACAAGCACTTTACCTAGCCCAATTAAAAGGCATGTCAAAATCCGAGGCCAAGAATAGATTGAAATATTGGTTTGAGAAACTGGAAATTGGTGATTGGTGGAATAAAAAGATCCAGGAGCTAAGTAAAGGTCAAGCCCAGAAAATTCAATTTATTGTTACAGTTTTACATCGACCTAAATTATTGATTTTTGATGAGCCTTTTTCTGGATTTGATCCTATAAATGCCAATTTAATTAAAGACGAAATCCTAAAGTTAAGAGACGAAGGCGCAACCGTAATTTTTTCTACGCACAGAATGGAATCCGTTGAAGAATTGTGTGACCATATTGCCTTGTTGCACAAATCCAATAAAATATTAGATGGTAAGCTCAATGATATAAAGCGCAACTTTAAAACAAACACTTTTGAGATAGGTCTGCAATCATCAAAAAGTGAGTCTGTGCTTTCTGAAATTAAAAATTCATTTGAGGTTTTACCTGCGACGTTTAAAAACCTTAATGATGATATTAAATTGAACATTAAAATAAACGAATCTACTTCGCCAAACGACTTATTATCATTTTTAACCTCTAAGGCTGAGGTGCACCATTTTGTTGAGGTAATACCTACGGCAAATGATATTTTTATCCAAACCGTACAAAATAATTAACATGAATCATTTACCCCTCATAATAAAGCGTGAATATTTAACCAAGGTTAAAAACAAATCATTCATAATCATGACCTTTTTGAGTCCATTGATAATGATTGCCCTAATTGCATTGGTTTCTTATTTATCCCAAATTAATAGTGATAAAAAACGAACCATTTCAGTCTTGGATGAAACCGGATATTTAATAGATATTTTTGAAAGCACTGACAATACAACCTATTTAAAACTAACTGGATTAAATTTAGATGACGCAAAGGAAATAGTTAAGGAGAAAGAAGACTATGGTTTACTGCACATTGGTAATGTGACATCATTAGATGATGTTGGTAAGAATATAAAATTTTATTCAGAAGAATCACCTTCCTTAACCATCATATCAGGATTAGAGAGAAAAGTTGAGAAGAGGTTGCAAGAGATGAAATTGCAAAAAGATGGTGTTTCACTTGAGCAAATAGACGCCTCTAAAACAAGTATTGATATTGCACAAGAAAGTTTTGATGGTGAGAAAAGTTCTAAAATTGATAACATTATTAAACTGGCATTTGGTGGTATTGCAGGTTATTTATTGTTTATGTTTATAATTATTTACGGCAATATGATTATGCGCAGCGTTATTGAAGAAAAAACCAGTAGAATCATTGAAGTTATTATATCTTCCGTTAAGCCTATTCAATTAATGATGGGTAAAATTATAGGTACCTCATTGGCAGGTGTAACACAATTTGCTATTTGGGTAATTTTAGGAGGTGTCATGCTTACAATAGTCTCAGCCATCTTTGGTATTGATATGGCCCAAGTTAATACACCACAACAGGAAATAGTTAATCAAGCGATGTCTGCGCAAGGGTCGGATGAAGTGCAAGCCATGGCAGAAAATATAATAACGGCTATAAATAATTTACCTATAGGTAATTTAGTAGTTGCCTTTATTTTCTTTTTTATTGGTGGTTATCTTTTATATAGTTCACTTTATGCTGCGATTGGTGCGGCCGTTGATAATGAAACGGATACGCAACAATTTATGTTGCCTATTTTGATGCCGTTAATTTTGGCAGTCTATGTTGGTGTTTTTACTGTGATTGAAGATCCTCACGGAACTGTATCAACGGTGTTTTCTTTTATACCATTAACATCTCCAGTAGTAATGCTAATGCGCATACCTTTTGGAGTTCCACTATGGCAACAGGGACTATCACTGTTGTTATTAATTGGTACATTTATTTTCGCGGTATGGTTTGCGGCTAAAATTTATAGAGTTGGTATTTTAATGTATGGTAAAAAAGCAACCTATAAGGAATTGTTTAAATGGCTAAAATATTAGATGTCTAGAATAAAAGAAATACTTAATTATAAATTGTCATTCTCTGATGATATATCCATCAGTGTAAAGGGATTGTTGTTTGTAATTCTAGTAATAATTCTTACTTGGATAGTATTAAAAATTATTAAAAGAATTCTAACTAGAAACTTACCAAAAGAGGATAAGGCAAAATTTAATACAGTTTTTTCATATGGTAAGTGGATAGTATACCTTGTTTTCCTATTAATTACACTTAATACCATAGGCTTTAATGTGACAGGCGTTTTTGCTGCTTCAGCCGCATTATTGATTGGTGTTGGGCTTGCATTACAAACACTTTTTCAAGATATAATTTCAGGTATATTTATTTTGTTAGATCAATCCGTTCATGTTGGTGATATAATAGAATTAGATGGTAAGGTAGGACGAGTAGAAGAAATTAAACTTAGAACAACAAGAGCTGTTACAATTGACAATAAAGTTCTGGTAATACCAAATCATTTGTATTTAACAAACTCACTGTTTAACTGGACACAAAATGGAACGCTTACTAGAGAAAATGTTCAAGTTGGAGTAGCATACGGTAGTAATGTGCAATTGGTAAAAAAACTACTTTTAGAAGCAGCAAATAATCATCCTGATGTAATTAAAGTGCCTGAACCACTTGTTGTATTTACTGAGTTTGGTGACAGCTCATTAAATTTTAAGTTGATTTTTACTTTAAATGATAGTTTTAAAGCCACATTTCCTAAAAGTGATATAAGATTTGAAATTGATCGTTTATTTAGAGAAAATAATATTACCATTCCATTTCCTCAAAGAGATATACATATTAAAAACAAATAAATATTAAATGAAAATTTGGCTTCCAAAATGTATAATTTTGCAATTCTTCTTTGGATTTTGCTGTATGCATTTTGTGCAGGCCCAATTAACTGATTTGGTCAGGTTAGAATATTCGTTTATACCTAGTAGTAAATCTGAAGATCAATATACCAGACTAAGGGCATCTTTAAATTTCCCGATTAAACTAAAAGATAAAGACTATTTAATTATCGGCGGAGAGTATAATAGAATAATTTTAAATCTTGAAGAAGAATATCCTTTTGATACTGGGTCTTTGGAAACTTTGCATATTATTGATTTTAGTCTTGGATATACAATTAAAGTTAAAAATGATTGGAGAGTTGGAATAAATATTAACCCAAGAATTGCGTCCACATTGACCAACTCAATGACTTCAGACGACCTGTTTTTAAATGGTGGGATCTTTGCAATAAGAGATAGAACTAATGCAACTGATATTGATAAACCTTATAGATTTATTTTAGGTATAACGTATAATACTACTGCTGGTGTGCCTTATCCACTTCCATTTATTAGTTATTATAGAAGAGTAAATGAAAAATGGTCTTATAATGCAGGTATACCAAAATCAAACTTAAAGTATTTTTTCAGCGATAAAAGTATGTTACAAGTATTTGCCACACTAGATGGATATTTTGCTAACATTCAAAAACCTATTGATGTTGATGGGCAAAAGGTTAATAACATATCACTTTCTGTTGCAGTTGCAGGACTTGGGTATGAATATTGTTTTACCAAACATTTAGTTGCTTATGTGTATTCAGGATATACCTTTAGGTTAAACAATGTACTACGAAATAGCGATAGAGATGAAATATTTGGATTAAACGAATTAAATGCGTTTTATTTAAGAACAGGAATTAAATTTAAATTATAGATATGCCAAAAATTTTAATAATAGAAGATGAATCGGCAATTAGAAGAGTATTAGTCAAAATACTATCTGAAGAAAATGATACCTATACGGTTGATGAAGCTGAGGATGGTTTAGCCGGAATTGAAAAGATTAAGAAGGATGATTTTGATTTGGTACTATGCGATATAAAAATGCCTAAAATGGATGGTGTTGAGGTTTTGAAGCCATTAAGAAAATAAAGCCAGAAACGCCAGTTGTTATGATCTCCGGTCATGGCGATTTAGATACCGCTGTAAATACAATGCGTTTAGGTGCATTCGATTATATTTCCAAGCCTCCGGATTTAAATAGGCTTTTAAATACGGTAAGGATTGCCTTAGATAGAAAAGAGCTCGTTGTAGAAAATAAAAGGCTTAAGAAAAAAGTAAGTAAAAACTACGAAATGATTGGTGAAAGTAATGCAATTGAAAATATCAAAGAAATGATTGATAAAGTTGCACCAACAGATGCCAGAGTTTTAATTACAGGACCAAATGGTACAGGTAAAGAACTTGTTGCTCATTGGCTTCATCAAAAGAGTGACCGCTCTAAAGGTCCAATGATTGAGGTTAATTGTGCAGCAATCCCTTCAGAATTAATTGAAAGCGAATTGTTTGGTCATGTTAAAGGTGCTTTTACCTCTGCAAACAAAGATAGAGCTGGTAAGTTTGAAGCAGCAAATGGCGGTACTATTTTTCTTGACGAAATTGGTGACATGAGTCTTTCTGCTCAGGCTAAAGTACTGCGAGCCTTACAAGAAAGTCGCATTCAACGTGTTGGTAGCGATAAAGACATTAAAGTAAATGTTAGAGTTGTTGCGGCAACTAATAAAAACTTAAAAAAGGAAATAGAAGAGGGTAAATTTAGAGAAGATTTGTATCATAGATTGGCTGTAATTTTAATAAAGGTTCCAGCTCTAAATGATAGGAGAGAAGATATACCATTATTGGTAGATTATTTTACTGATAAAATTTCGAAGGAGCAAGGAACGGTGAAGAAATCGTTTTCTGCCGAAGCCCTTAAGTTATTGCAAAACTATGACTGGACAGGAAATATTAGAGAGTTGCGAAATGTTGTTGAACGATTAATTATTCTAGGAGGTAAGGAAGTTAGCGAATCAGATGTTAAGTCTTTTGCATCAAAATAAAACTATATCCCAAATGAGACTGATATTCCAGTTTGAATATCTGGGTTGTTATTGACGGTAAAGTCTTGTTGAATGTAGAATGTGGTAGTCATTTTTCTTGTGAATGAATACATCAAAGTCCAATAATTATTCTTATTGTAAAGATTAGATGTTCCAGAATTCCATGACTTAAATGAGGTTACATTTTTAGTTGGAATAAGATAATCAAATTCACTTTTTTTGTTCAAACTAGTTTGCACATAGAAGTCTGCACCGAAGCTATGACGGACTTTTTTGCTTTTAGATAGAAAACTATATTGAATTATTGTTTCTAGATACCCTAAGAAGGTGTTATTACTAAAATCCATATTATCATCTTGAAAATCTACAAGATTGTTTTTAGTACTCCCTATACTCAATCCAATATCAAATGAGCGCTTATTTTTTAATTGAAATCCTTTCATAATATTGAGTGAGGCACCTAGGTCTAAGGAGGCATTATACTTTGTCGTATTGATACCAATGTGGGCACCATAATTAAAATCAAAACCTTTCAATATTTCTTTTGGATAACGATAGTAACTCAATTCAAATCCACTCAAGATAAAGTCACCTTTGTTAATATTCATGACTCTATTATTTCTGTCTTTATATCTTATTTGGGCCTCATTCAAGGGGTAAAGTTGTCTGTCAAAAGGGTCTTCTCCACCAGCAATATTTTCATGAAAATATTCGATAGTATCATCACTAGTAAGAATAGAAAATGGAAATTTACCTCCAGTTAGTAAAAATGAACGAATACCAACTTTCAACTCACTTTTAGAATTGATAGGTAGGTTAAGATTAATGCGCA
Source organism: Winogradskyella sp. KYW1333 (assembly GCF_003335675.1). Classification (GTDB taxonomy): domain Bacteria; phylum Bacteroidota; class Bacteroidia; order Flavobacteriales; family Flavobacteriaceae; genus Winogradskyella. The sequence goes on from NZ_QPHL01000009.1 coordinate 87,153, forward strand.
AACCTTTTATTACACCATCATTTTGTACCTCCAAAGTCTGGGCGTCTAATGTGTCCACATCGACACGGAATTCTCTATTGTGCCAAGGATATTGACTAACAAAATTTCGATCTTCAGAGTTGTTTGGAATATAAGCAGTCACAAGAGGAGACCATACATTACCACTTTCTAAGTTTACACTCATATTTTGATCTCCAAGAGGTTTAGTTTGAAAATTACCTTGCCACCTTGAAAAAAATATTCCAAAAGGATGTGTTGAAACAACACTTGCTTTTTTAATAATATTCTCATCAAGACTAGGGTCAGAAATTAAATCTTGAGAAAATGAAAATTGAGAAAAAATTAATATTGCAGCAAATAAAAAGGACTTGTAATTCAAAGTTTAGGACAGATCATATTACCAGCCCTAAATCTACAAAATGTTCATTATATTTAGAGGATAGAATTAAATTATGAAGACTATCAAAACAGATGATTTTAGAATTACCTCTAAAATCAACATTAAAGATCTGCCAACTACTGTAGATATCCAATCAAATAAAAAAGAGTTAAAAGCTGCACTTCGGGACGTTAGTAAGGATTTGGCCGAAATCCAAAACGCGATGTATGCGTATGGAAAATATTCAGTTCTGTTTTGTATTCAAGGCATGGATACTGCTGGAAAGGATAGTCTAATTCGAGAAGTATTTAAAGAATTTAATGTTAGAGGAATAGTTGCCCATAGTTTCAAAAAGCCTACAGATTTAGAATTAAAGCACGACTATTTATGGAGGCATTATATTGCCTTACCAGCTAGAGGTAAATTTGGCATTTTTAATCGAACGCATTATGAAAATGTTTTGGTAACTAGGGTACATCCAAATTATTTGATGTATGAAAATATGCCAGGTATAGATTCTGTAGAAGATGTAAATGATGCATTTTGGGATCGACGATTTGAAGAAATTAATGCATTTGAAAAACACATTGCCGACAATGGAACAATTATTTTCAAATTCTTTTTAAATCTATCCAAAGACGAACAAAAAAATAGACTTTTAAGGAGACTAAATAGGCCAGATAAGCAATGGAAATTTTCTTCAGATGATTTAAAGGAACGAAAGCTGTGGGATAAATATCAAATGTGCTATGAAGAGGTTTTAAATAGAAGCTCAAAAGTACATGCACCATGGTTTAATATACCTGCAGATGATAAACCAGCAGCAAGATATATTGTGGCTAAAATTCTATATGATACATTAAAACAATACGCGGATATTAAAGAACCAGAATTACCTGCCAAAGAAAAGGCAAATATTGGTCTATATAAACAAGAATTAGAAAATGAAAATTAAACTATTAATACTATTCATCAGTGGTGCATTGACATTTGGATTCGGTCAGACAGATGAAGATGTCCTCAAAACAATTTATACAACCTCCCTTACTAATGGCCACAGTTATCAGTGGTTAGACTATTTATCTAATACCATTGGAGGGCGATTATCTGGCTCTACCAATGCCGAATTGGCTGTACAGTACACTAAATCCGAACTTGAGAAATTAGGATTAGATAAAGTATGGCTACAACCAGTAATGGTTCCAAAGTGGGTGAGAGGAGAGAAAGAAATGGCTTATTTCGAATCATCTGATGGATTTCATAAAGTAAATATCTGTGCTTTGGGAGGTTCAATAGCAACACCAGATGGTGGGACAAAAGCACAAGTTATTGAGGTAAGCACATACAAGGATATAGCTGGCTTGGGCGAAGAAAAGATAGAGGGTAAAATCGTTTTTATTAATAGAGCCCTACAACCAGAGTTAATTAATACGTTTCAAGCATATGGAGGTTGTTCTTCAGAACGCTATAGAGGAGCGGCTGAGGCAGCAAAGTATGGTGCTGTTGGCACTATTGTACGCTCCTTGAGTTCTAGACAAGATGATTACCCTCATACAGGTAGTATGAGTTATGGTGATTTACCAGTAGCTCAAAGAATACCTTCTGCTGCTATAAGTACTAACGATGCGGTTAAGTTAAGTGAGACGCTTAAAAAGAATCCTAATCTTGAGTTTTTCCTAGAGCAAAGTTGCCAACAATTTGAAGATGTTTTGTCATACAATGTTATAGGTGAAATTACAGGCTCTGAATTTCCAAATGAAATAATTTTGGTTGGAGGTCATTTAGATTCTTGGGATTTAGGAGACGGAACTCACGATGATGGTGCAGGTGTTGTGCAGTCAATGGATGTGCTTAGATTAATGAAGGAAAGTGGGATTACACCAAAAAGAAGTATAAGGGTTGTTTTGTTTATGAATGAAGAAAATGGTTTAAGAGGAGCAAGAAAGTATGCTGAAGTTGCAAAGGAAAAAGGGGAGAATCACATTTTTGCATTAGAAAGTGATGCTGGAGGATTTACGCCACGTGGATTTTCTTTTACTACAAATGAAGCCAATTATAGTCAAATCCTCGACTGGAAACCATTATTTAAACCATATCTTATCCATTATTTTGAATTAGGTGGTAGTGGTGCAGATATTGGTCCGTTGCGATCAGAATCTAATGTTTTGGCTGGTTTAAGACCAGATTCTCAACGCTATTTTGATCATCATCATGCATCAAACGATACGTTTGAGCATGTTAATAAACGAGAATTAGAATTGGGCGCAGCAACAATGACGTCCTTGGTTTATTTGTATGATAAGTATGGTGTGAATCCAGTGCCTAAATCATCAAATTTTAAAGATTAGAACATGAAAAGTATATTCGTTTTTATCATGTAAGGTTTTAGTAATTTTTTGCTTTGTCAATCAGAAGAGCAATTACCCTATTATGAAATCCCTAAATATTCAGAGGAATTTACTACAGGTACAATACAGCAAGAATAGCTGACGTCTTGGGTTTCAGGTTTTATTGGACAACTAATAGTCCTACCTAGCAGGATTTGAAATTTAAAGCTAATGAAGAAGGTCGTACTACAAAGGAAACGATTAAATATATTTAGGTTTATATTATTTTAAAAATCCGAAGAAATGGAATATAAAACTTGCTAATAGTAACCCTTTATATTGAAATTTCTACTTGATTCTGTAGAATGTCCTCGAAAGTTTCACGTTTTCTAATAAGATTAGGTTTACCATTATGTATTAGTACTTCTGCAGGTCTATAGCGCGAGTTATAATTACTTGCCATTGTAAAACAATATGCACCAGCATTTTTGAAACAAAGAATATCACCTTCTTTAATTTCATTGATGCGTCTGTTGTTCGCAAACGTATCAGTTTCACAAATGTAACCTACAATAGAGTAGAAACGCTCCCTTCCGCTTGGATTAGTAATATTAATAATTTCATGTTGAGAACCATAAAGCATCGGTCTAATGAGATGGTTAAAGCCAGAGTCTATTTGAGCGAAAACAGTTGAGGTTGTTTGTTTTACGACATTTACTTTTGCTAAAAATACACCAGATTGACTTACTAGGAACTTTCCTGGCTCAAAAGCCAAGGTTAATTCTTTACCATAGGTTTTACAAAATTCATTAAATCTATGAGTCAGCTTTTTACCAAGTTCTTCAATGTTGGTTTCAATATCACCTTCTTTATAAGGTACTTTAAAACCAGATCCAAAATCTATAAACTCTAAGTTTTTGAATTGCTTTGCAGTTTCAAATAAAATTTCACTAGCATATAAGAACACATCAATATCTAGTATGTCGCTACCTGTATGCATGTGAATACCATTAATATTCATCTTGGTATTTTCAACAATACGCAATAGTAAGGGGATTTGATGAATTGAAATGCCAAATTTACTATCAATATGTCCTACAGAAATATTGGTATTGCCTCCGGCCATAACATGAGGATTAATTCTGATGCAGACAGGTATGTTTGGATGCTTAGTTCCAAATTGCTCTAGAATAGATAAGTTATCTATATTAATCTGAACACCTAGTTTCGCAACATTTTCTATTTCCTCTAAGGAAACACCATTGGGTGTATAAATTATATCTTCTGGATTGAAACCTGCTTTTAGTCCAAGTTGTACCTCTTGTATTGAAACAGTGTCTAAACCAGATCCTAGTGATTTAAATAATTTTAATATAGATATATTTGAAAGTGCTTTTACTGCATAGTTTACCTTAAGATTTTTTACTTTACTAAATGCCTTAGTAAGTCTATTATATTGATTAATGATAGTTTCTGAATCATATACATAGAGCGGACTCCCGAATTTAGAAGCTATTTTTAAAAGTTGTTCAGACATAAAAAGTGTTTTTTTCAAATATATTTTATAGATTAATTAAACACATAAAAGTGATTATAAATATCACTATTTAAACATTTTGTTAATTATATAACATTCTATTTTGTTGTATTCCATAGATAAAAATTCATTTTAAAATCCTAGACTAATCATTAGGTAAATTAATTTGAGAAACGTTTTAGGTTCCTTATTTTTGTGCCTCGAAATAAATTTCTGATAACAAATGAATTTACACGAATATCAAGGAAAAGAATTACTAAATAGTTTTGGTGTACGTATACAACGAGGTATAGTAGCACATAGCGCTAATGAGGCAGTTGATGTTGCAAAACAATTAACCAAAGAAACAGGAACTTCATGGCATGTAATAAAAGCCCAAGTTCATGCAGGTGGACGTGGTAAAGGCGGTGGAGTAAAACTTGCTAAAAATTTACAAGAAGTAGAAGAAATAGCAGGTAATATTATAGGTATGAATTTAGTTACTCCTCAGACATCTGCTGAAGGTAAAAAGGTTCATCAGGTTCTTGTTGCAGAAGACGTGTACTATCCTGGTGATAGCGAACCAGAAGAATATTATATGTCAGTTCTTTTGAATCGTGGAGTTGGTAGAAATATGATAATGTATTCCACAGAAGGAGGAATGGATATTGAACAGGTTGCAGAGGAAACACCTCATTTAATTTTCACGGAAGAAATTGATCCTGCAGTAGGAATTCTACCATTTCAGGCAAGGCGTGTTGCGTTTAATTTAGGATTATCAGGTACAGCATTTAAAGAAATGACAAAATTTGTTACCGCTTTATATACCGCTTATGTTAAGTCTGATGCTTCTTTGTTTGAGATAAACCCTGTCCTTAAGACAAGTGATGACAAGATTTTGGCTGTAGATTCTAAAGTTACTTTAGATGAGAATGCTTTGTACAGACATAGAGATTTAGCTGAATTAAGAGATTTACGTGAAGAAAATCCGATTGAAGTTGAAGCTGGTTCTTTAGGATTAAACTATGTTGACTTAGATGGTAATGTAGGATGTATGGTTAATGGTGCTGGTCTTGCAATGGCGACAATGGATTTGATTAAGCATTCTGGTGGTGAGCCAGCAAACTTTCTTGATGTTGGGGGAACTGCAGACGCATCTAGAGTTGAAGCGGCATTTAAGATTATTTTAAAAGATCCTAATGTAAAAGCCATTTTAATAAACATATTTGGAGGCATTGTGCGTTGTGATAGAGTAGCACAAGGCGTTATAGATGCATATAAAAATTTAGGAAATATCAATGTGCCTATTATTGTTAGACTGCAAGGTACTAATGCAGATATTGCGAAAGAACTGATTGATAATTCTGGTTTAGACGTTTTGAGTGCTACTGAGTTTCAAGAAGCTGCAGATAAAGTTCAAGAAGTCCTGTCATAAAGCTATTTTAATTATAAATATTGAGCACCTATTTAGTAGGTGCTTTTTTTTGCTCTAATGTTAATGTTCTGCTAATCAAAGTTAAACACTGTTAATATGTGTAACATAATATAATTTTTGCAGTCTATTAGGTATCAATCTTACAAAAACGAAAAATTATGAAAGCATTAAAAATGTTTGTGCTAGCCGTAGCAATTACGTTTAGCTCTGTACTTTCAGCAAGTACAAACCCCACCAAAAAAGTTGAGCCAAAAACAGTTACTCAAACTGTAGGTGAATTGCTAAAGAACCCTGACTTACAGATTAGTTCTGAAGTTTATGCCATTGTAGATTTAGTTATTAATGAAGACAATGAAATGGTTGTATTAAATGTTGATACAACTCACGAAAATGTAGAGAATTACATTAAATATCGCTTAAACTATAAGAAGTTATCTAAAGAGGCAATTGGTAAGAATAGGTCTTTTAAGGTACCGGTGAAAATAATTAATACAAACTATTAATAATTAGTAAAATTTAAAGAAGCGCCTTATTTGAGGCGCTTTTTTTATAAATGTAAACCACATTCGGTCTTTGGGTTATTGTTCCATCGTCCACTTCTGTCTTCACCAGGAACGGTACAATGTGTACAACCAATGGACTGATATCCCTTTGCAACTAATGGATGAAATGGCAATTGATGTTCTTGAATATATGCATCCCGTAGTTCCTTGGAAATATCTAAAAGGGGATAAAACTTTAATATATTTCCGCGTTGTTCAAAAATATTTAAGCTTGATCTATGGTCACTTTGCCATTCCATTAATCCTGACATCCAAATATTATATTGTGCTTTGATACGATCAAGAGGCCTTACTTTGTTAATTGAACAACAAAAGTCCGGATTTTTGCTCCAAGTTTGATCTTTGGTAGTAAAGACATGTTCTTCTTTTATTGCCGAAATAGAAGTAATATTTAAGTTGTATTTCTCCTCTAGTGTTTTTTTGTAATTCAAAGTTTCTTCAAAATGATAACCAGTATCAATAAAAAATACTTCTTGTTTGAGGTTAACATCAGAAACCAGTTTTAAAAGAAATGCTGAAGTTGCTGCAAATGAGCTAGTGAGCATTACATCTGTTATTTGAAAATCATGGTACAATTTCTCAATGCGTTGCCTTGCAGTGAGCGGTTTATAAACATCATTTAAAATCTCAATTTCCTGAGATGTAAAAGTCCGCTTTGAAGAAATATTACTAGTTGTTTCAAACATACATTGAACCGTTTAAAGGTCCTACAATGTAGATGCTAGTTTCTTAATTAAAAAATTCAAAGTCCATTTTTATGAACTTCATAATTTCAGGTTACTTTTTTTGCTTTTTTGGCATTGGCCCCCTTAAATGAATGATTAATCCATTAAGAAAATTTCTTAATATTTGGTCGCCACATTCCATATATTTTGGATGATCTTCTCTTCTGAAGAATGCATTTAATTCACTTTTTGATATTCTAAAATCAACCAAAGCCAAAATTTTCACAATATCATCATCTCTCAATTTGTGTGCTACTCTAAGTTTTTTAAAAATGTCATTATTAGTCATTAATTTTAATTTTTAATTAGTTTTATCAAGCGATTGGTATGCCTCTCTGAAATGTTAGGGCCAAAACTTTTCATTATGCTCACAATTTGTAATAATGTTATTTGAGATATCTAAATTTTCAACGAGTTCAAAAACTTCTAGGTTAGTCCAAAATACCGATGAAAATATACCTGCTTTACTAAATGATTCGGGATATTTTATAACTGCATAAAATGAAATCAAACCTCCTAGAGATAAATCAAACAAATTAGTATGGTTAGGCTGTGAAAGTATTCTATAATTTTGGTGAATATGTAGTTTCAATATTTTTTTTATAAACGATAAATAGTAGTCTCCCTTCCCACCGCTATACTTTTCATGTGAATAAGGTGTCAATTCATCAATTCGCTTTTCCCCAACATGATTTATGCCTAGGCTTGTACTTTTATTGGTGGTAAATGAATCTAGGTATTCATCTACTCGCCATTCTCCAAAACATAAAGTTTTAATATTAAATAAATTTTGAGTATCGTGCATGTAAATGACTGGATATGCTTTTTTAGAATTTTCATAATCTTTTGCTAGATACAACCAGATTTTTTTAGCAGTATCTAGTTGAGGTGCTTCAATTGTAAAGGTGATAACTTGTTTAGAAGCAGTACTTTGACCATTAATTTTCATCAAAAAAACTAAAGAAAAAAACATTAAAAAACGCTTGAATGGCATGCTATAGTTAGGATTTAAAATGATGAACGTGTAAAAAACACGACTAAGTACACGTAATTTTTCGACAAGATACACTATATCCACGACAACAAATTTTCTTACCTCCTTAACTTTACCCTGTTAATATAATCTCTCTACAATGATTAACCGAGCTGAAAAATTAAGCCTACTTTCTGAGATGATTGCATTCGCTCAGAAGGACGACAATATAAAGACTATTGAATATAACTTTTTGCTAAGTATAGCTCGGCAACTAGATATTTCAAAAGAAGATTTTGAATATTTATTTCAACATCCTGTTACTTATGTTCATCTTAAATCTCATAGTGAACGTATCGTGCAATTTCACAGACTCGTTTTATTAATGAACCTAGACCATAAAATTTCTAACAAACAATTGGTAAAGATTCATAATTTTGGTCTTCGCATGGGATTAAGCCATGAATCAATTAATAGAGTATTGGATTTAATGGATAGTTTCCCAAACAAGATTGTACCACCAGACTTTTTAATAGATTTGTTTAAGGTGCAGTATAATTAAGATTTTATTTAATCTTTAATTTTTCAAGTTTTTCCTGATAAGCCGTAATTTCATCTCTGAAATGCGCTGCCTCCATAAAATCAAGCGCTTTTGCAGCTTGTTCCATTAGCCTACGTTTTTCCCTTATTTTTTTTTCTAACTGACTCTTAGTTAAATATTCACTTTCTGGTTCTGACGCTAATTTCAAATCTAATTCGGTTTTATATGTACTTACCGAATTTTTGGCAAGAGCACTATCCAAACTTTTGTTTAATGCCTTAGGAGCGATATTATTCGCAGTATTATAGGCAATTTGTTTTTCTCTTCTATAATTGGTTTCATCAATTGTTTTTTGCATGCTATTCGTAATTTTATCAGCATACATAATTGCCATTCCATTTAAATTTCTGGCGGCTCTACCAACGGTTTGTGTTAATGATCTATTTGAACGCAAAAACCCCTCTTTATCAGCATCTAAAATTGCAACTAATGAAACCTCAGGTAAATCAAGACCTTCTCTAAGTAGATTAACACCAACTAAGACATCAAATAATCCTTTTCGTAAATCTTGCATTATTTCTACTCGTTCTAAAGTGTCAACATCGCTATGTATGTAGCGACATCTTATAGATATTCTAGTTAAATATTTAACAAGCTCTTCTGCCATTCGTTTTGTAAGGGTAGTTACCAGAGTACGTTCGTCTTTATCAACACGGTTCTGTATTTCCTCAATTAAATCATCAATTTGATTTAAACTTGGTCGGACTTCAATAATAGGATCTAATAGTCCTGTAGGTCTGATTACCTGTTCTACATAAACTCCGCCAGTCTTTTGCATTTCATAATCAGCAGGTGTAGCACTTACATAAATAACTTGATTTTGCAATGCTTCAAATTCTTCAAATTTCAATGGTCTGTTGTCCATTGCAGCAGGCAGTCTAAAGCCATATTCTACTAAGTTTTCTTTGCGACTTCTGTCTCCACCATACATGGCATGCACTTGTGAAATTGTAACATGGCTCTCGTCTACAACCATTAAATAATCATCAGGAAAATAATCCAATAAGCAAAATGGGCGAGTTCCTGGAGCTCTTCCATCTAGGTATCTTGAATAATTCTCGATACCCGAACAGTACCCTAATTCTCTAATCATTTCTAGATCAAATTCCGTACGTTCTTTTAAACGTTTTGCTTCAAGATGTTTACCTATGTCTTTAAAATAATCGTGCTGTTTTACTAGATCGTCTTGAATTTCAATAATCGCATTTTGCAAAACATCTGGCGAGGTTACAAACATATTTGCTGGATATATGTTTAGTCTATCATAACGCTCAATCACCTCATTAGTTAAAACATCAAATGCTTCAATTTCTTCTATTTCATCTCCAAAAAAGTGAATTCTAAACGCATTATTAGAATAACCTGGAAACACGTCTACTGTATCTCCTTTAATTCTAAAGTTTCCATTTTTAAAATCTGCTTCTGTACGAGAATATAAACTTTGTACAAGTTGGTGAAGTAATTTTGTTCTTGAGATGACCTGATCACGTTTTATAGTAATAACATTTTTTTGAAATTCAACTGGATTTCCAATGCCATAAAGACATGATACAGAAGCAACAACCAATACATCTCTACGTCCAGATAGGAGTGAAGAAGTAGTGCTTAATCTCATTTTCTCGATCTCTTCATTAATAGAAAGATCTTTTTCTATATAAACACCGGAAACAGGAATATATGCTTCGGGTTGGTAATAGTCATAATAAGAAACAAAGTATTCTACAGCATTATTTGGAAAAAACTGTTTAAACTCCGAATATAATTGTGCTGCCAATGTTTTATTGTGCGCCAGAACTAATGTAGGTCTTTGTACCTCTTCAATAACATTTGCAACGGTAAAAGTTTTACCAGAACCTGTTACACCGAGTAATGTTTGGTATTTTTCATTTTGGTTAATTCCATTAGCCAATTGTTTAATAGCTTCGGGCTGATCTCCAGTTGGTTTAAATTCTGATTCAATTGTGAAACGCATAGCGCAAAGTTACGATAAAGAAGACTCTAAATCAATTATCGTCTAAGCGCAAAATGTCCTTTAATTTGAAAGGTTACACCGTCTTGTACAACATCAGCTATATACCAATAGTCACTTGAAGGCATTTTATTTCCGTTATAAGTTCCGTCCCATCCTGGAGTGCTTGATCCTAGTTGTTTGAGAACTTTACCGTAGCGGTCAAAAATGTTAACTGTACTTCCAGGTAATGTTTCAATACCAACAATATGCCATGTGTCAAAATCACCATCGTTATTTGGTGTCATGTGTTTTGGTGTATCTATGACAATAACTTCTTCGGTTACTTCAGAACAACCGTTAAGATCTATTACAGTAATGGTATGATAACCTAACCCAACATTTTCAAAAATGTTCGATTCTTGTGGCTCAAAATCATCTAACTGATATAAATAATCTCCAATACCACTTACGGTAATTGTAATGTTATTAGGGTCTGAGAAATCAACAGTTTCAGTAAATTCAATATTGGCAGCTTCAGATTCAGACACATTAAAAACTTGTGTGTTTTCACAACCAAAGGCAGTAGTTACTGTTACCCAATACGTGCCAATATTATCAATCTGTATTTCTGGAGTGGTTTCTCCTGTTGACCATAAATATTGATCATTTCCAACGTTTGTATTTGCTGATACAATTAGTGGAAGATCATCCAAACAAATTACTTGGTCTGGAATATCTATTACTGGTAGAGGATTTATTTCAACAGAGAATTGATCAATAGTAAAACACCCTGTATTGTTATTTTCAAGCCTTACATAGATTACTTCACCGTCGAACGCAATATAATCGGTATCCACAAATGAGGTATTACCATTAGCATCATCTTCGGTATTAAAATAACTTATGGTATATTGAGAAGGATTAAGTAGACCAAGTATATCGTTATTTTGAAGAGTGAGGTCAAAATCTAATAGTCCATCAAAATCATCATCACATGCAACCAAGTCATTAAGATGATTAACTGTAGGTGAAGGGTTAACGTTTAAATTAAACTCATAAATGGCATAACAATGTGTTGTTGTAAATGCAGCTCTAGCAAATATTGTATCAAAGTTAGATTGATAAACATAATTTGTATCTAGCGGATTTGATTCTGATTCGGCATCAATTGCATTGGAATAGTAACTAAACTCTACATTGAAGTTAGAATCAGTAATAACAGAGTTTATCTCATTTAGATCAAAACTATTAGTGTTATTTTCACAAATGTCATATACCTGAAAATCATTTATTACAGGTGGGAGGTAAACAATTAATTCTACAGGTACTGCTACGAAACAATTTGAGATTGTATTCGTAACCTTTAAGTAAATAGTTTGCGGATTGTTATTATTCGTGAAATTTTCAGGATCTACAATTGCATTAGTATGATTTTCAACATCGGTTAATGATCTAAAATATGATATTTCAATATTATCTTGTCTAACATCTAGTATATCAAATTCAGCAATTGTCAAATCAAAAGTGGTAGACCCATCATAATCTGCGTCACATTGTACAATAGGTTGCGAAGGACTGACCTGAGGTACTTGAATCACATTTACTTCAAATGATGTGATAGAATTACAAATTGTACCATTATCTATTTGAACATAAATCTGTTGCGGATTAGTTGTATTTGTGAATTGTTCTGGTAATGGATTTATTCCGTTTTCAGCGTTAAATTGAGTAGTATAAAAAGTAACATTTAAATTATCTGGAATACCTTGAGTAATTTCATTGATTTTAATAGAGAAATCGAAAGTTTCAGATCCATCATTTGATATGTCATCACATACAAACCAATCTGTAGGTATATTGTAAGTAGGATTAGTTCCTACCTCGATTATAAAACTTGTAGTACCATAACAATCTTGATCAGTTAGGTTTTCTACTCTAGCAAAAATTGTTTGTGGGTTGCTTGTATTTTGATAGATTGAATTTTTGTTAATTGCATTAACACGATTATCTGCATCATTCTGATTTAGATAATATAAAACTTGTTTACCGGTTTGCCCATTTAGGATTTCTGTATCCCTTGTATTAAAAATAAAATCGCCTATTCCATCACTACTTTCTTCACAAATCTTATAATTATTAATTGGGTTAAAAACCGGAGGAGTATTTACAATTATTGACAGCGTCTCAACTGAATGACAACCTGTAATTGTATTTTCAACTCTTACAAATATTGATTCTGTTTCTGCATTGTATGATACAGTATTGCTAATTGAATTTGTTCCGTTATCCGCATTTTGTTGACTATTATGAAAACTGATTGTTCGGTCATTGGTGTCGCTTACAACTTCAGAAATTATATTGGTTAAATTAATAATTGAAAATGCGTCCTGGTCATCATCGCATATAATAATTGAAGATGGAGTGCTGGTTACAGGAGCTTCCAATATTGTGATTTCGAAATTATTAATATCATGACATCCCGTATCCAAGGATTGAATCCTAGGATAAATCGTAAAGGGATTCGCAGTATTTGTATAAAAGTTTGGTAAAGGATTAGTATTGGATATTGCATCACTTTGAGATAAGTAATAAGTTACACCAAAATTAGGTTGACCTTGAGTTACTTGATTGTCAAATTGAGATAAGTCAATTGTAGTAAAACCGTCTTGGTCTTCATCACAAACAATTTGATTATCAATAGGATCAAATTCCTGAACTTCAACTAATATTAATGATATTTCGGCAATTTCTTGACAATTTGAATTTTCTAAATTTAAATATAAAGTCTGTGGAACATTAGATGGTGTATAAGGTATTGTTTGGTCTAAAGAATTAATTAAATTATCCCTGTCGTACTCAGATTCATAAAATTCAATTGAAACACCTTCCAAATCATTAATTATTCCATTTGCAATATTAATAAGATTAAATTCTTCTAAATCATCATTGCCTATATCACATTGAGAGAAATCTCTAATATTCGTTCTGGTTAATAATAAATTGGTGTGTAATTCTATTGGAGTTATTGAAGCACAACCTCTAGCATTGCTTTCTACTCTAATAAAAACAATCTGAACATTTTGATCTATATTATCATAATTAGTACTATTGTTTATTGGGTTTATTCCAGATATTGCGTCATCATAAGTTTCATAAAATGTAACAGTGACATCAGTCAATCCTTCCAATACTTCAGGAATTATTGTAGTTAAGTCAAATTCCGAAAACCCATCATGATCTGGATCGCATGCATCAATGTAGTGATCGTCAGTATTAATAACAGGATTATCTAATACACTTATGTCTAAAGAAGTTGTACTTAAACAACCTGTTTGAGGATTTTGTACACTAACATAAACTGTTTCATTCGTATTTGTATTAACGTATGGCATAGGTAATGGATTAATTCCATTTGAAGCATCATTGGCATTACTATGATAAGTAACTATTAAATTATTTTGACCATTCGTAATTTCATTGTCTTTGATGCTTAATTCAATTGTGGTATATCCATCTGAAGTCTGGTCGTCACAAACATCTAAAGGAGTAGGGTCAACTATGTTTGGCAATTCATTGACTACCAAATTAAAACCAGAGAAAGCAAGACAACCATTATCAACATCTTCAATCCTCACAAAAATTGATTGAGGATTTGATGAATTTTGAATTAATCCTGAAATTGCATTATTTCCATTTTCGGCATCAGCAATAGAAAGGTAATATGATATGCTGTAGTTTCCGGCAGGAACTGATCCAAAAACTTCAGAATCTTTTGTGTTTAAATCAAAAGTTTCTATCCCATCATTGCTTATGTCATCACAAATTTCATAATTTGAAATTGGCTCAGAAGACTGCGTATTACTTAATGTTATATTGATATCATTTTCAATGATACAAACACCATTTGGAAGTGGTATTTCAATTTCTACACGGTAATTACCTGATTGAACAGCTTCAAATGTTGTTGAGTTAGCACCAGGGATAAGCGCATTATTAAAAAACCAATTATAGGTTGCCTGAGAGTTTTGAATGTCTCCATTTAATAATATACTACTAGCACATGTTTCAATATCATCACCTAAATCAACAGATGCATTAAAACTACTTCCTTCGATAAAAACTGCAGAGTCATAATTTTCATCAGTTTGATCTGCAATTACAAGTTTAATCTGATATTGAATATTAGGCTCTATAGAAGCAGTTGCGGTTAATACAGTTGTTCTTCCGTTATAGTTAGTGTCTCCAAGATTATAACCTTCAAAGTATTGATCATTTGAGGCATCACAAAAACCAACGATCTGATCATGTACAGTATTTGTATTTATAGGAGTAGATGTATCAGGAACTAATGCAATATTGGTGTAAGGATTCACACTACCAGCTTCTCTAATCAAAAGTGCAAAACCATCCGAATATTGACACGGGAAATTACCAAAGTATTCTTCTGAGGCAAGTATAAAATTAAATTGAATTTGATTTGATATTGAAACAAAATCAAATTCAATTGAAGTTGCATTTAATGTGCCTGTAATACCTAATGCTGTTTCAAGATCCATATCTGTTGTCCATGCATCATCACCTTCATTAAGTACTGCATTATTTTGCCCATTTCCTGCGGAAAGTGCATTACCTGTTGTAAGTACAATGCCATTTTCAAATGGAAAAGAAGATCCGGCCCGTTCAAAATAACCATAGCTTCCTATACCTGAAACACTTCCATTTATTGAAGATGATATATTAGAAACCTCGACACAACCTTGAATAAGAGTATTTTCAACTAAACTTTGTGGTGAAACAGAATTGTCTACAGTTATTTGTTGAGCAAAATTTACTGTACTTATAGTACATAAAAAGATAAGGATAATGCGGTTAATGCGGTCCATATATTTCGGTTAAGCTAAAAGTGTAATTAGATTAATTTGGGTCCCAAACTTAATTTTACCTTTAATTAGGCGGAAAATTAGATATAAACTAGATAAAATACAAATAAATACGACGAAATACATAAAATGTTAACATATTGCACTAAATAGGGAGAAATTATTAGCCAAATAGTCTGTTTATTTCAATTTTATAATTTAAATAAGGAAAAAGTATCTTAAAAATTCTTATTCGTTTTAATAGTTGACATAGACCCAACCTACAATAGATTCAAAATTTGGGTCATTTAAATTGAGAACATAATAGTAGGTGCCAACGGGTACAATATTTCCGTTCGCATTTATACCCTTATTTACAACGCCAGACCATAGTTTGTCATTATTACCTTTGAAGATTAGATCACCATATCTATTAAATATCAAGAGTTCATGTTCAGTAAATATATCATATAGCCCTTGTATATTAAACCAATCATTGGCATTGTCGTCATTAGGTGAAAATCCATTTGGTATTGTTGGCGGACAATTTTCGATATTCAAATTGAATTGATAAACCTCATAACATGGAGGACTAGATAGCCTTACATAGATGACATCAGGAGCTGAGACATTATTATAATTGGTAGGAATAAGAATTTCATTGGATTGATTTTCTAAATCATCTAATTCAGTGAAAAAAGAAACGTCCTCCTCATTATAGTCCAATGATTCCAGTGCTTCAAATAAGTTAAAGGTTGAAATTTCAAAGCCTTCATTGCATTCAATTAACTCAGGTAATTCAATTATATCGGGAATAATGAGTAATTCAACATCCTCAAATGTGATGTTATTGTCCTCATTAGTTTCGGTAATTGTGCCATTCATAGTGCCATCATCATCAACAATGCCTACTATGGTTAAATCCGAATCAGTTCCTTCAGGTATTGTTATTATTGTAGAGTTACTTTCACTTTCATTTATTTGAATGTCATTTACTGTTTGACTTTGTCCAATTAATAAACCATCTAGATAAAATGCAATGGGAGTATTAGCTGGTAGAATCGCCGTACTATTAAAATTATTTACAGTATAAAATAATTCTACACTATTATTACCGCATTGTACTATGTTACCATCTATAATCAATGTAGCATCAGGTAGTTGACTATTGAGGACAGTGATAATATTATTTATCATAACAAAATCTTGCCCAGATGTAAGGGTTATTGATGCAGAAGTATCTCCTATAGAAATGTTGTCTTGGATATTATAAACATCAATATCCATATTATAGAGGTCCGTTGCACCTGTAAAAGAATTTGTGCCATTGAATGCATTATTAGCCGGATTTAAAGGTAAGTTGCTAATTACATTATCATTGATTGTGAGTTGTTCATTAACCGCTATTGAACGATCACCTTCCCATGCAATAAATCCAATTTTTGCGTCTTCATTATCTAGTACATTAAGATTGTCTAATGTTATATTTAGGATGGTTGGTACACTCTGTAAACCATCATAAACATTTAGCTGATTTAAAGGTAAATTTTGGTCTTCATAAATGATAGTAATTGCCCACCCACCGAAATTTGTTCCTGTAGGACAATAGGGTGAAATTATACTAGAAAGATCAAAATCTGATACAGTGTAATTTGAGTTTCCTTGTGAAATAATTACTTCCGTAATATTGGCAAAAGCAGCAAAAAAGATTCGGTTTTCATCCAAAGCGTCACTGAAGGTACGTTCTGCTGTTATCGCTTCACCATTTAACAAAATATTGAAATCGCCAGTACCAGAGCCAGCCCAATATAAATAAGCTGCTACAATATTTTGATTTGTTAATAAGTTTAGGCTTGCAGACGATGAAGATTGAATGGTACATGGAGTTCCTGGGCCATTTTCAAATACGTTTAATGTGTTTCCAATTGCTGTATAATCATACCTTCCATTAAATTGTTGAAAAAGTGTAACATCTTGCGCAAATAGAGGGATAGATACACCAAACAAAAGCAAAATCATTATGTATTGAATCTGTTTCAAGTACGATAGTTTGGCATAACTAAGTTACATATTTTTTATCGCTTCAATGTAAAGTGACTTGAAAAGGTTCTTCCATCTTGGAGTTTAACCCTGAACCAATAGTCCGATGTTGGCATTTTGTTGCCGTTGAAAGTTCCGTCC